>CAVQMF010000001.1:0-503310 GCA_963713565.1 uncultured Actinomycetota bacterium
AAGCAAGGTGGTCGCGTCGCGGCCGCGCAGGCCTCTCTTAACCGGCTAATACTGATGCGGAGGCAGTCCAACACGCCGATGAACCAAGGGTTGTTGACCTGCCACGATCTGACTGGGATACCTGCGTCTCGTGACGGGGGAGCAGCTTACGGTGGTCGAGGACGGCGGCCTGTGGCGTGTGCGCGGGCCGGCCGCGGACTTCGGGCTGGTGAACGAGTTCCTCGGCCACCTGGCCGACCGGAACTACTCGCCGCGGACGTGGCGGGCTTACGCGTTCGACCTGCTGGCCTTCGTCCGGTGGCTCGACGGCGAGGGGATCGCGCTGGTCGACGTGGACGTCGACGTGTTGTTGCGGTTCCTGACCGCGTGCCGGGAGGCGACGCTGCCCGGGCGGCCGGGCGGGAACGTGTACTCGATCCGCGACGGCCGCAACACCGGATATGCGCCGGCGACGATCAACCGGCGGCTGGCGGCGATCTCGGCGCTGTTCGCGTTCCGGGAGATGCGTGACCCCGTCTGCGCGCAACCCGGTGCCGCGCGGTCGGGCGGCGAGATGCGGTCGGCGCGGCGAGCGGTCCGGGCTGCTGGCGCACGTCGCCGGGCCGAAGCCCGGTCGAAGCTGCGGGTCCGGGAGCCGCGGCGGCTGCCGCGTGGTTTGTCCCGGGAGGAGTCGAGGGCACTGCTGGGCAGCTTCCGCACCTGGCGGGACCGGGCGATCGCCGGGCTGATGCTGCTGTCCGGCCTGCGCTCGGCCGAGGTCCTGGGCCTGCGGGTCGCCGATGTGGACATCGCCCGTCGCTGGGTTCGGGTCGTCGGCAAGGGCGACAAGGAACGGTCGGTCCCGATCGACACCGATGTCGCCGGTGCGATCCAGACCTATCTGCTGGCCGAGCGGCCCGAGACCGACAGCACAGCGCTGTTCGTGGTCGCGAAGGGCGCGAACCGCGGGCAGCCGCTGACCCCGGCCGGGCTGCGGACGGTGTTCCGCTACCACCGCGAGCGGGCCGGCGTGCCGCGCGGTCATCCGCACGCGCTGCGGCACTCGTTCGGCACCGCGCTGGCCGAGGCCGGGGTCGACCTGTCGGTGATCCAGGCGTTGATGGGCCACGACCACGTCGATTCCTCGGCGGCCTACATCCATTTGGCCCCCTCGTTCCTGCGTGAGGAGTTCGATGCCGCCCGCGCTCGCCTACGCGCCCGAGCCTGAGGCCGACCTGCTGGCCGCGTTCGCGGCCAACCGCCCGGCTCGGGCTGCACGGGGTCAACCAGGACGGGCCGCGCGGTCGTTCCTGCGCCGCTGGCCTGACCCGCAGGCGTGGGCGGATGAGCCGCTGGCGGTCCGGCTGGCTGCCGCGGCGACGCGGTCGTTCCTGATGTTCCTGCTGCTCGGCGGGCATCTGCGGCCGGGCTATGACTACCTGATGCGCCGCAAGCTGACCAGCTTCTGGCGCGAACTGCCGCACGGGCCGATGCCGACGGACCTGACCGGTTCCTCGCCGCCGCCGGCCGAACTCGGGTTCACCGAGCGGACCCGCCGCGGCGTCGGGTCGCAGGTCATCGGCCGGGTGTTGATCCAGACCGGGCGGCGGCTCGCCGCTGATCGACAGCCGATCTCGATGAACTGCTGGCCGCCTGCGCGGCCGTCAGGCGCCACGGTGCCGAGCCGGCACTACAGCGCGCGGTGCACACCACCCGGCAGGTGCTGTTCCACCTCGGCGTGCTCGCAGCGCCGCCGGTGAACGCGACGAGCCTGCTGCGGCAAAGCTTCGAGCAGCGGATGCGCGATGCCACCGCGGCGCTGCGGCCGTCGTTCGTGGCCTACCTGGACCGGCTGACCGCCACCCACAGCCGTGGCACGGTCACCGGGACGGCGAGCCGGCTCAACCACTTCGCCGGCCATCTGGCCGCGGTCGACCCGGACCTGCCCAGCCTGGCCGCGCTGGACCGACGCCGGCACATCGAGACCTACCTGACCGCGACCGCCGAGGCGGTCAACTCCCGCACCGGCGCGCCGATATCGGTGTCCGAACGCCGCGGCCGGGTGCTGGCGGTGCCCTGTCTGCTCAACGACATCACCGAATGGGGCTGGCCCGAGGCGCCGAACCGCCGGCTGGTGTTCTCCTCCGACATCCCGAAAATGCCCCGTCCGTTGCCGCGCTACCTGACCCCGGACCTGGACCGCCGGCTCATCAGCGCGTTGGAGGACTGGCCGGACCGGCTGGCCGCCGACGCGCTGCTGCTGCAACGCGCCACCGGGCTGCGCATCGGGGAACTGGTCGACCTCGAACTCGACTGCGTGCACGAGATCCCCGGGCAAGGTGCCTGGCTGAAGGTGCCGCTCGGCAAGCTGGACACCGAACGGATGGTGCCGCTCGATGAGGAGACCGTCGCCCTGATCGACCGCATCGTCGCCCACCGCTCCCCGGGCGGGCCGCTGCCGCACCCCCGCACCGGGCGGCCCACCGAGTTCCTGCTCACCCACCACGGCCGCCGCGTCACCGTCTACCAGCTGCGCGACGTGCTCACCCGGGTCGCCCACGACGCCGGCCTGCCGCACACCACCCCGCACCAGCTGCGCCACACCTACGCCACCGCCCTGGTCAACGCCGGGGTCTCCCTGCAGAGTCTCGATGGCGTTGCTCGGCCACGTCTCGGCGGAGATGAGCCTGCGCTACGGCCGGCTGTTCGACGCCACCGTCAAGGCCGAGTACGAGCGCGCGCTCACCGCCGCCAAGGCGCACCTCGGCACGCTGCCCACCGAACCGCCCGGTGGCCGCACCCCGCTGCCGATGATCGACGGCGACTGGAAAGATGCCCCTGCCGTCAAGGCCCGCCTCGCCGGCGGGTTCTGCATCCGCGCCCAAGCCCAAGGTCCGTGCGCCTACGCCAACATCTGCGAGCACTGCCCGAACTTCCGCACCGACCCCGGCTACCTCCCCGTGCTCGCCGCGCAACGCGCCGACACCGAAACACTCGCCCGCGACGCCGAAGCCCGCGGCTGGGGCAGCGAAGCCGAACGCCACCGCCGCCTCATCGAACGCCTCGACGCCCACATCCGTCAGGCCGAAGCCGGATGACCACGCCCGACGACCGCCGCCGTCGGGTCGAAGACGCCTGCGCCGAACTGCTCCTCGCCGGCCAGCCGGTCAGCTTCGACGACTGTCGCCGACCGCGCCGGACTCGGCCGCGCCACCCTCTACCGCAACCCCGACCTACGCGCCATCGTCGAGGAACACCGCGCCCGCGGCCGCGAAGCGCACACCCTGTCCGGGCTGCGCAACCGAGATCGCCCACCTCCGCATCGCCCTCGACACCCTCGCCGCCACAGTCCGCCGCCACGAAGAACGAACTTCGACATGAGGCACATCCACCAAACGCTGAACCATGCCAGACCCGTCCAGGCACCCGAGCCGGCCAAGATTAGCCGGTTAACCGGAGCATAAGCGCATCCTCGAGCGGGCGCATGGCTATCTGGAGCGTTCCTACCCGGCCGAGTGGCAGAGGTCATGAGCTGCCTCGATTTCCGATCCGGGTGGTGTGGGTCTATTTGGATGAGTCGTCCCCACCGCCCGACATGGCAGCGGGGACGTTTCGGCCGAATCTGCACTCAGACCGCTGGATCGCGAGAGCGGCGGCTACTCGGGCGAGCTCTCCCCGGGCAACCGGCGGCAGTTCGCCGCCGGCGAGCGCATCGCTGAAGGCCCGCGGTGTGACGCCGAACCGGTCGCGGATCTCGTTGATCAAGTGGGATGTGCTGCGGTAACCCACCGCCGAGGAGATCCAGGTGACGGTCTGCAGGTCCTCGACGAGCAGCTCGCCCGCGCGGTTGCGCGGGCGGGCTCATGAATGCGCGCTCCACCGTCTCGTTGACGCTCAGCGGCTCGGCGATATTGTCGCGGGCGGAGGCGATCGTGGCGCTGACCGGCTTGTTTGCGTGCACGCTTGCGTCCGGCTGCGGGTAACCGGTCCGGTCCGGTGGTCGAGCGCCGCCGGACCGGCCCGTCGTGTGGTTAGACACAGATCTTGGGTTTGACAGCGATGTAGATGGTGACGGCTGCGCCGACGGTGACCTGCGTTCCCGCGGTCGGGTTCTGGTGGTTGACGTGCCCAGCGGCGGTTTTCGCAGGTCAGGAACATGCTGGTGTGAGCGGTGAGACCGGCGGCCTCCAATGTCGCGGTCGCTTGGGCGCTCGTGATCTCGACGACATTGGGCACGACGACGAGGGTGAGCTTTTGCCAAATCGACTCGTTGGACCATCGGATGGTCCCCGGTGAGACCAGTTTGGCGCCGTAGGTGGCGTCGTCGGGGAAGGTCACCAGGATGGTGTCGGCGTTGACAACACACCGGTGGCGGGGGGACTGGGCGCATCTCCGGCGAGTCAAGCCCTCCTCAGCATGCGCGACCTCCTCGTGCAGCTTCCGCTCGGGCCGCATCGGGGCCACACCGGAACCATCGCTCTTCGACGTAACCAACGCTCGTGTGGCCCCGGCGCGGCCCGAGAAAGATCCGGAAATGACTGGAGGCCCCGGAATACGGGGCCTCCGTTGGTGGGCGATACTGGGATTGAACCAGTGACCCCTACCGTGTCAAGGTAGTGCTCTCCCACTGAGCTAATCGCCCGATGTGTACACCGGTTGCCCGGTGATTGTTCCGCGAGGCGGCGGCGGGAATCGAACCCGCGTACAGGGCTTTGCAGGCCCTTGCCTAAGCCACTCGGCCACGCCGCCCGGTGCCACCTGTTCGGAGCCCGCACCGAGCCTCCGAAAGCGGTGCCTCGAGCGGACGACGGGATTCGAACCCGCGACCCTCACCTTGGCAAGGTGATGCGCTACCAGCTGCGCTACGTCCGCGTTGGCCCAACGGCAAATGCCCGCGTGCCGAGGAACGACTCTATCCGATCCGCGCGAGGCCCTTCAAACCGACGCGGCTTGCAACCGGGTCCAGACCTCCTCGACCCGCTCTGCCAACTGGTCGAGGGAGCCGTCGTTGACGATCAACTCATCGGCTACTGCGCGGCGCTGCTCGTCGGTGGCCTGGGCGGCCATCCGCTCCCGGGCATCGCGCTCGGTCATGCCGCGCTCGACCAGGCGGGGCACCCGCAGCTGCACCGGCGCCTCCACGACGACGATGGCGTCGAAACCACGGTCGGCGCCACCCTCGACGAGGAGCGGGATGTCATGCACGACCACCGCGCCTGGCGCTGCCGCAGCGGCCATCGCGGCCATCGCGCGGTGGACCAGTGGATGGACGATCGCATTCAGCGCGGCCCGCTGCTCGGCGTCGCCGAAGACGATCGCGGCGAGGGCCGGCCGGTCCAGTCGACCGTCCGCGGCGACCACCCGGCGCCCGAACCGCTCGACCACCGCAGCGAAACCCTCGGTGTCCGGCTCCACGACCTCGCGGGCCATCGCGTCGGCGTCGATCAACACCGCGCCGTGCTCGACCAGCAGCTTCGCGACCGTGCTCTTGCCGGATCCGACCCCGCCCGTCAACGCTACCTGCACGCCGCCGACGGTAACGGACAGGGCCCGCAGACAAACGTCCGCGGGCCCTGTCGACGTACGAGCTACTACCGCCCGGCCAACTTCTCCCGCAGCGCGGCCAGCGCCTCGTCCGAGGCGAGCGAGCCGCCGCTGGACGCCGCGACGGCGGTGTCGTCGGAGCTGTACGAGGTCGCCTCGCCGGTCTCGGACGAGGCCGCGGCGTCAGCGCGCTGGGCGTCCTCGAGCTGACGCTTGTGCGCCTCGAAACGCTCGCGGGCCTTCGCGTAGCGCTTCTCCCACTCCTCACGCTGCGAGTCGTAGCCCTCGAGCCACTCCTGGGTCTCCGGATCGAAGCCCTCGGGGTAGATGTAGTTGCCCTTGTCGTCGTACTGGGCTTCCATGCCGTACTGCGCGGGGTCGAAGCTGTCGTCGGTCAGCGCGCCCTCGTTCGCCTGCTTGAGCGACAGCGAGATGCGCCGCCGGTCGAGGTCGATGTCGATGACCTTGACGAGCAGCTCGTCGCCGACGTTGACGACCTGCTCGGGGATCTCCACGTGTCGCTCGGCGAGCTCGGAGATGTGCACGAGGCCCTCGATGCCGTCCTGCACCCGCACGAACGAACCGAAAGGCACCAGCTTGGTGACCACACCCGGCACGACCTGACCGATCTGGTGGGTGCGGGCGAAGTGCCGCCACGGGTCCTCCTGCGTCGCCTTCAGCGACAGAGACACGCGCTCGCGGTCCAGGTCGATGTCGAGCACCTCGACGGTGACCTCCTGGCCCACCTCGACGACCTCGGACGGGTGGTCGATGTGCTTCCAGGACAGTTCGGACACGTGCACCAGGCCGTCGACCCCGCCGAGGTCGACGAACGCACCGAAGTTGACGATCGAGGACACCACACCGGTGCGTACCTGGCCCTTGGCGAGCTTGTTCAGGAACTCGCTACGCACCTCGGACTGGGTCTGCTCGAGCCACGCCCGACGCGAGAGCACGACGTTGTTGCGGTTCTTGTCCAACTCGATGATCTTGGCCTCGAGCGTCTTGCCGACGTAGGGCTGCAGGTCGCGCACCCGGCGCATCTCGACCAGCGACGCGGGCAGGAAGCCGCGCAGGCCGATGTCGAGGATCAGGCCGCCCTTGACGACCTCGATGACAGTGCCCTCGACGACTTCGTCGTTGTCCTTCTTCTCCTCGATCGTGCCCCAGGCGCGTTCGTACTGCGCGCGCTTCTTGGACAGGATCAGCCGGCCCTCCTTGTCCTCCTTCTGGAGAACCAGGGCCTCGATCTCATCGCCCACGGAAACGACCTCGTTGGGGTCGACGTCGTGTTTGATGGACAGCTCACGGGAGGGGATGACGCCCTCCGTCTTGTACCCGATGTCGAGCAGGACCTCGTCTCGGTCGACCTTGACGATGGTGCCTTCGACGATGTCACCGTCGTTGAACGGCTTGATCGTGCCGTCAACGGCTGCGAGCAGTTCCTCGACGGAACCGATGTCGTTGACTGCGACTTGCGGAGTTTCGGGACGGGCTTCGGTGGTGGACGTCATTGAGTGGATGGATCCTGACAGTTGGTAGTGCGGGCGCGGACATGCCCGGGTCGCCCCAGTGTTGCCGAGATCAGTGTTCTCGAGAGACGAGCGGCCTACTCCATGTCGAGGCCACAGACCTGTCCGCACCGTAAGAATACCGCGCGCGCCTGCATGCCCGGTAATCCGGGCCCGCGGATACGGTGGATCAATGTCTCGCCCCGGTGATCCGCCCGACGCCACATTTCCCGAGCAGCCAGTCGATCAACCGCCGGAGCCGGTTGGCCAGCACCCCCCACCGGACACGCAGCAGCACCCCTATGCCGCGCCCGTCGAACGCCCGTATGCCCCCGAACCGCACTACGGCCAGGCGCCGGCGTACCCGCCCGAACAGACCTCTCCTTCGTCCACCCGGCTGTCGGCGACTTCGCAGCTCGCGCTGATCCTGTCGGTGCTGGGTCTCGGGGTCACCGGCGCCGGGTTGTTCGCGCTGCCGCTCGCGTCGTACCCCCGCACGCTCGGCGGCACGTACTTCGGGCAGGTCCGCGACTTCGTCCGGCTGGCGAACGACCGCGCGTTGGACCGGTTCTACAGCGGGCTGGCCCAGATCTGGTGGAACTGGGGGCTGCTGCTGGTCGGCGCGGTCCTGGTGGTGCTGGTGGCACTCGCCGCGATCACCCCGACGCGCCGCCCGGTCGGCGTCCTGATCGCGGTGATCGCCGTCGCGGCCGCCGTGCTGCAGGCCGTGGCGCTGGCCAACAGCCCCGATCTGCGCCAGGTGTCGGTCACGCTGCGCAGCGGAGCGTCGATGTACAAGTACGCGGGCAGCGGGTTGTGGGTCGGGTTCATCGGGTTCGCAGTGCTCGCGCTCGGTGGGGTGCTCCTCGCGGCGAGCCCGCCGCGGCGCTGACGTGCCCGACCAGGTGGGCCGCCGAGCCGTGGACGCGACGCACACTGCGCGGGCGAACCGCACCTGGTGGGACGCCGAGGCCGACGCCTATCACATCGAGCACGGCGAGTTCCTGGGCGCGGCCGACTTCGTGTGGTGTCCCGAGCGGCTGCGCGAGGGCGACGCCCACCTGCTCGGCGAGATCGGCGGCCGGCGCATCCTCGAGGTCGGCTGCGGGTCGGCCATGTGCTCGCGTTGGCTGGCGGCGCAGGGCGCGGCGCCGGTCGCGTTCGACCTGTCCGCCGGAATGTTGCGCCACGCCCGGGCCGGCGCCCGGGCCACCGGCATCGATGTGCCGCTCGTCCAGGCCGACGCGACGCACCTGCCGTTGCAGTCGCGCGACCTTCGACATCGCGTTCACCGCGTTCGGCGCGGTGCCGTTCGTGGCCGACAGCGCGGCGGTGATGCGCGAGGTGGCGCGCGTGCTGAAACCGGGCGGGCGCTGGTTGTTCGCCACCACCCACCCGACCCGCTGGTGCTTCCCGGACGACCCCGGGCCGGCCGGTCTCACAGCGACCATGCCGTACTGGGACGCCACGCCCTACGTCGAGTACGCCGCGGACGGCACACCGACCTACGTCGAGCACCACCGCACGCTCGGCCAACGCGTCCGGGAGATCGCCGCCGCCGGCTTCCGCCTGGTCGACCTGGTCGAGCCGGAATGGCCCGCCGGCCATACGCAGGAATGGGGGCAGTGGTCGCCGCTGCGCGGCGCGATCCTGCCCGGTACCGCCATCTACGTCTGCGAGCTGCCGCGGAACACGAGGTCGCTGTCGTAGTTGTCGTCGGGGTTGGGCGGCGGCCCGTCGTCCGGCCCCGGCTCGCCGTGGCGACCGGTGGGCTCCTTCGGGCCACGGCGGCGCAGGAGGAAGAATGCGCCGACGAAGGCGCCCAGGGCCACCACGCCGCAGATGATCGGCGCCCAAAGTTGCGCCCACCGCAGCTGGTTGATCTTGCCCTTCGCGTAGTCGCTCTGGTAGTCGATCGCGGAGTCTTCGAAACTCAACGTCGTGTCGAGCGCGGTCTGGGCCTTGCCCCCGCTCAGATTGATCGTTTGCACCTGATGCTCCGTGCCATTGACGATGGCACCGGTGCGCGGTTCCACCCAGACGGTGCGGGTGTCGTCGTAGGTGCCGTCGAACGTGCCCTGCACCTTGTACGGCTGGGACCCGGTCTCGGACACGTACTTGTAGACCTTGAGCCCGCGGACCGTCGACGTGCCCTCGTAGGTCGCCGGGAACGCCTTGCCGACGTCGGGCTCGAAGAACTGGTAGGTCTTCTTCTGAGCGTCGATCGGCCACTTGTAAGCCAGGCCGCTGTGCTTGATCGACGTGTCGCCGTTGACGTTGTCGTTCCACTTGGCGACCGTCACCGCCTCGCCAGTACGGCGGTTGGTGGTGACCCGGTCGGTGGACACGCTGAGCAGCCGCGCATCGCTGGCCGGTACACAGTTCGGCGTTTCGCCCTTGATCACTACGATGCACAGCGACTCGTTCACCGTCGTGTTCGTGCCGTCCGATGCGTGGGAATCGCTGGCGACCTTACGCGTGGCGCGCAACTGGACGTCGTCGAGCTTCCCGGTTTGCGAATTCAGCAACTTGGCCGGCCCGGACGAGATCTGGGTGATGTCCAGGTCGAGTGGCGTTTTCTTCGCCCGTGACACACCTACGGTCGGCATGAGGATCGCCAGGGCCAGCGCGAAGATCCCAACTGCGATGAGCACCACTGCCCATACCCGGCGCATGAAGAACAGCCCCCACTAAGTTACCGACGCGTAGCAGGCAAGGTAGCAGCGAGGCGACGGTTCGGGAAAGCCGAGCGCGCCGAGTGTTCGAAGATCGTGATCAGTTGCCGTACTGGACCACTGCGGCCGGAGCCGGATTCTTCGCCGGGGCCTTCGTCTGCGACGACGCGACGCCAACCACCGTGCCGGCCGCAAGGGCCAGCGCCACCACTCCAGCGGCGATCGATGCGATCAGCGTGCCCACTTGCGATGCTCCTTCTCCGCGGCGTCACGTGACTTTACCAATCGAACCCTACTTTGGAGTAATAACCGCGCCAGAGCGATCAGGACGAGCGCCAGCCAGGCCGCGAGCGCGATCACCCCGGCCGCGATCCGACCCGCGGCGGGCGCAACGGCGCGGATCGCACCAGGCACCCTGTACAGCCGCAGCCCGGTGTCCGCGTAGACCCGGGTGAGACCCGTCAGGTCCGGCACCTCCCCCGGCGTCTGGAGCTCCACGACAACCCAGCCAACGCCCAGGCCGGCCAACCGCGACGCGAGCTCGGGCGGCCCGGCCCGCAGCGCCGCCCCGACCGCCGTAGCCCGCCGGTCCGAGCCGGCGACCAAACGGCCGCGGGCGAGCAGGGCATCGGAAACCACAGTGGTGCCCGGCAATAGCCGCGGCGCCGGATCGAGCGCCACCCGCCGGCCCATCCAGGTGAACGCTCGATAGGCCTGGAACGGGACGACCGCGACGTCGCGATCGGTGCCGATCGCGGCGGCCACCGTGGCCCAGCCGTGCGGGTACTGCACCGGCGTCAGCGTGGGGCGCAGCGTGGCCGCCGCGTCCGACAAGAGTGCGACAGGGATGACGATCGCCGCGACCGCGACCACCGGCCGCCAGCCTCGGACCGCCCAAACCGACACGCGGTCGGCCGCCGCGCCGAGCAACAGCGCCTCAAGCAGCACGAGCACCATCGCCCACTTCTGCGAGTCGCGCAGCAGCCCACCGCCCGGCACGTGATCGATCACGCCGGTCAGTACCGTCCGCAGCCCCGGCACGCTCAACCCGATCGCCAGGGCGGCACCCAGCAGCGCCAGCCACGCCAGCCGGTTGCGCGCCGCCACGTGCGCGCCGAGCGGACGCCAACCGAGCGCCGCGACGGCGAAGACCAGCACCAGCAGCAGCAGCGAGGCGAACCCGGTGCGGCTCGCCGGTACGACGTCGGCGTTCCAGATACCCCCGCCACCGGCGACGACCGCGAACACCGTTGCGGCCCACCCCTCGCCGCGGGCCCCGAACACCGCGGCCCCGCCGGCTGTGTCGCCCGTCGAGACCAGGGCGGCCACCAGCCACGGCAGTTGCAGCACCAGGACCACGCCGACGTCGACCGACCAGCGCCAGTGCCGGTGCGCGGTCAGCGTCAGCGCGACGACGCCGCAGACGACCCCGCCGGTCGGCGTGATAGACCCCGCGGCCACGGGCAGCACCAGCGCGAGCGCACCCGCGCGGCCGACGCGCACTCGCTGGGCCGCGCGCACGACCCACGGCAGGGCACCGAAGGCCCACAGCAACGCCCACTGACCAATCGCGAGCCGCTCGACCACGAACGGATTCCAGATGGCGAACGTACTCGCGGCCAGCCGGGCCGCCAGACCGGTCGAGGCGAGCAGTTCGGCCGTCCCGACGCCGGCGAGCAACAACGGGACGAACAGCGCCAACCGCCCGACGATCGCGCCGTTCAAGGGATGTTCGAGCAGCGCGACGAGAGCGTCGACCGGCACCGCGCGTGGCGCAACCGAGGACACACCCACGGCAGCAGCGTTCAACGGCTGCTGCGGCGTGAACACCATGTCGTGGCCCAGCCCGTACCCGGCCCGGAGCTGCGGCCGCAGCAAGATCACCGACACCACGCACGCCCAGAGCGTGACTAGGAACCGGGGCGAGGCGAGGCGGCGCAGCGTGTCCGTGATGTCCTCCGCCCCGAGCGGTTTGCGCAGATCCATTCCGCGAGCAATCCTCAGCCGACCGGCAATGTAACCCGCGCGATGAGGAAGGGACGATGACGCGGATGACGCCGTCGCGCTTCGGCCACGTCGCGCGCAGCGGTGCGCTCGCCGTTCCGGCCGCGCTGGTGTTGGTCAATGCGCTGGCGTACCTGCTGCTGCTCGTCGGCGCCCGCGGGCTCGACCACGACGCCTACGGCCAACTGGTCGCCCTTCTCTCGGTATTGCTCGTGGGCAGCGTCCCGGCGCTCGCGCTCCAGACCGTGACTGCGCGCCGGGTCGCGGCAGGTGAAGGTGCGGCCGGAACCGCGCGTGCGGCGACGCTGCTCGGGTTCGGCGCCACTGGGCTGCTGCTGGCCGTCGCAGGACCGCTCGCGGCTTTCCTGAACCTCTCGTCGTCCACCGGGCTGTACCTGATCGCGGCGGCACTGCCGGCCACAACCTGGTTCGGTGTCTTGCTCGGGATCGCACAGGGGGCCGAGCGATTCGTGCTGCTCGGCGTCGTGAGCGTCGTCCAGGGCATCGGCCGCTCGGGCGGCGGTCTGATCGGGCTCGCGGTGTCCCCGACCCAGGACGCCGCGGTGGCGGGCGCGGCGATCGGCACGACGCTGGCGTTGCTGCCCGCCGCCGTCGCGGTCGGTCGGCACCGCATCGAGCACGACGGCCGCATCGCTGGCGGCGGTGTTCGTGCGGTGCTCACCGAGATCACGCATGCCATGCACGGACACGGCGCATTCCTGCTGCTGGCCAACCTCGACCTGTTACTCGCCCGGCACGTGCTCGATTCCGACCAGGCGGCTGTCTATGCGGCCGGTGCGGTCGTCGCGCGCGGGGCCCTGTGGCTGCCGCAATCGGTCGGCCAGATCGTGTTCGCCCGCATGACCGCCCACGAGCACCACCTGGGCGTGGTGCGTACCGGGGTGATGGTGATCGCCTCGCTCGGCGCGGCACTGGTGCTCGCGGTCGGCGTGAGCGGGCACCTCGTTGTCGTGGTGATCGGCGGCGGGTACGACGAGCTGGCCTCGATCGGCTGGCTGTTCGCGCTGATCGGCGCGAGCCAGGCGTTGGTGCAGTTCGGCGTCCTCGCCGGCCTGGCGGTGCGTCGCGCCGGGCGCATCGCGGTGCTGTGGATCACGATGGCGATCGAGGCAGTCGGGATTCTGGGCGTGCCGCGGCCGACGGACGCCGGCGGCGTGGCGGCACTCGTCGCCGTTGTCGTCGGGGCGGCAGCGGTACTGATCATCGGCCTGGCGCTGCGGGTGACCTCGGCAGGCGGCCAGGTCGTCGAACGCCCCGCAGATGGGTCTGCCGGTTTCGTGACCGGCGGGTAACATGCCATGACGCGCGCGTGAGCACGCGAGTACCAATCAGGAGATCTGTCGAGTGAGCGCGCTCGCGTCCGACACCACCGCGACATCCGTTGCGGCCGACGCCGCCGATCGGTCCGCGCGCATCGCCAGGCAGGTGTACCGTGCGGCTGCGGTGCTGATCGTCGTGCAGGCGATCTACCGCGGCTGGCTGTCCTCCCGCGGCTGGTTCGTCGGTGACGACTTCGCCTTCATCGGCCGGGCCCAGACCATGCCGCTATGGAGCAATGATTACCTGATCACCGACTACAACGGGCACGTCATGCCCGGCGCGTTCTTCATCGTGCACCTGTTCACGTCGTGGTGGCCGTTCAGCTTCGCGCCGGTGGTCACACTCAACGTGGTGCTGCAGCTCGCGACAGCGGTCTTGTTCTACCGGCTGCTGGTGATGCTCTTCGGTGCTCGGCCGGGCATCCTGCTGGCGCTCGGCGTGTACCTGTTCGCGCCGTTGACGTTGCCGGCGTTCCTGTGGTGGGCCGCCGCGCTGAACCAGCTCCCGCAGCAGCTCGCGATGGTCGGCGCGCTGTGCCTGCACGTGAGCTACCTGCGCACCGGCCGCACCTGGCGAGGTTGGCTCGGCGCGCTCGCGGTGGGCGGCGGATTGCTGTTCTCGGAGAAGACGCTCGTCGTCGTGGTGTTCATCGCGGCGCTGACGGTCTTCTACTTCGGCGCAGGCACACCGGCGCGACGGGTTCTCACGGCATGGCGCCGGCACTGGCCGGTGTGGGTCGCCTACCTGGTCGTCGTGATTCCGTACGCCGCCTACTACCTCACCGCGGTGCCGACGCAGGCCCGGTCGGGATCGACGTCGGAGAGTGTCAGCGAGCTGGCCACCAACATGATCGGGCACGCCGTGTTCCCGGCGCTGCTCGGCGGACCGTGGCGGTGGTACTCGGTGTCGGCGAACGCCGCGGTGGCGCATCCGACGTCGGTGGCGGTGTGGGCGTCGCTGATCGTGGCGGTGGCGGTGATCAGCGCGTCGATCCTCCTTGCGCACCGGGCCGTGTACGCATGGATCCTCGCCGGTATCTACGCCGCCATGGTGATCGGCCTGCTCGCCGCCAGCCGCGGCGCCGTGGTCGGGCCGATCGCCGGTCTCGAATACCGCTACAGCACCGATCTCGGGCTGATCGTCGCGCTGTGCGGTGCTCTCGCCTTCCTCCCGCTCCGAGACGATTTCCAGCGCGCCGAACCGCAGCAACTCATCCGCCGGGCGAGCGCCACCGCCGCGCTCACCCACCTGCGCGAGTCGGTGGCGACACCGGAAAAGGAAACCTCGCCGACGCCTGCGGCTTCCCCCCTGCTCGCCCCGATCGCTGTGATCGCGCTTCTGTTCGTCAGCGCACTCATCTCGAACAACGGTTACGAACGGGTGTGGTCGGGCAACCAGGCCAAGACCTATGTGCAGACAGCCCGTGCGGACATCGAGGCACATCGCGGCCCGTTGACGATCGCCGACGTGGGCGTGCCGGACCGGGTCGTGTGGAGCCTGGTGACGCCGGGACACATGACTAGCCAGTTGCTCGGTCACTTCAAGCCCCGCCCCCACTTCCTACATCCCGGTGGGAGCGCCGACACGCTCTACATCCCGGACGACACCGGACATCTGCGCATCGCCGGCGTCCGCGGCGTGAACAACGCGCCCGGACCGAACGGTGACTGCGGCTGGTACGTCGCTGCCGATCGCACCTATGTCGAGTTGACCCAGCCGACCTATGCGTGGACGTGGGTCGTCCGGATCGGTTACCTGGCCAGCAAGGGCACCTCGACCGACGTCACGGTCGGGGACACGACGACGCACGTGGCGATCCGCGCCGGCGTGCACAGCCTGTACGTAATGGGCTCCGGCCGGTTCGAGGACATTGCGTTCGCCGGGTTGCCGACGGGCACGTTGTGCACGAACGACGTCCAGGTCGGTACGCCGATCCCGATCGTCGGGACGCACCCGTGACCGGCACTGTCGCCGCGCGAACCGGGGTCACCGAGGCCGGTGCGCTGCCCGACCACAATCGGTTCCCGGCCCTAGACGGGGTGCGCGCGATCGCGGTGATGGGTGTGGTCCTCACCCACAGCGCATATTGGACCGGCCGCTACGTGACCGGCGTCGGCAGCGCGTTGCTCGTCCATGCGGACATCGGTGTGCCGCTGTTCTTCGTGCTGTCCGGATTCCTGCTGTCCCGGGAGTGGTTCGTCGCCAGCAGGCAGCGCCGTCCACCCGTACGCACTGTCGCCTACCTCTGGCGCCGAGCCCTGCGCATCCTCCCGATGTACTGGGTCACGGTCGTCCTCGCGTTCACGTTGCTGGCCGAGAACCGTTCCGTGACCTGGTGGGACTGGTTGCGGCACGGCACGCTGGTGCAGGCCTACCGGCCGCAGTGGCAGCGCCAGGGGCTGACCCAGACCTGGAGCCTGTGCACGGAGGCCGCGTTCTACCTGGTGCTCCCGCTGCTGGCGATGGCGGTGGTCGCGCTCGCGCGGCGCCTGGGACTGGCCTGGGCCGGCGTAGCGGTGGCCGGCGCGCTGGTCGTGGCGAACGAGGTGTGGATCGCCTGGTACCACCAGACTTCGCTCGGGATCTACAGCACCGCGCACTACTGGCTGCCGACCACCATTTCGTATTTCGCAGCAGGCATCGCAATCGCTGCGATCCATACCGAGCTCGCCTCGGGCGCGCCGAGCCCGCGCTGGACCTGGGCCCGCGACCTCGGTGACAGCGCGGGCACGTGTTGGCTGATCGCGGGTGCGCTGTTCCTGTTAGTGGTCACGCCGATCACCGGCGCCACGTCGGGTCATACCGGCGCCGCGCAGCAGATCGCCCGCAACCTCCTCTACGCGGCCGTCGCCACCGCGTTCGTGTGGCCGGCCGTGTTCAGTCGGACCCGCACCGTGCAATGGGTGCTCGGCAACCGCGCGATGCGCTATCTCGGCTCGATCTCCTACAGCATCTTCCTGCTACACCTCCTGGTGCTCAACACGGTGATGCACGTGTTCGGCTATCACCTGTTCTCCGGCAGCACCCTTCGGGTCTTCGTGGCCACGTTCGGGATCACCGTGGGCTTGGCCGCACTCAGCTATCGCTGGGTGGAACAGCCGGCGATGCGGTTGCGTCCGCTCGTCCCCGCGCACCGCGTGCGGGACGCCACCGCAGCCTGAGCGGGCCGCCCGCCGCAGCGGCAGCGATCGCGATGAGAGACAGCAGCTGAACGCCCACGCTGTTCGCGTCGTAATGCGCGCTGCCGAAGGGGCCGAACGACAGCTCGATCCCGGCGACGAACATCGCGCCGCCGGCCACCGCTGGAACGGCCGCCGCCCGCGAATGGCCGGACCCGACCATGCGCGGCAGCGCCACCGCGAAGGCAAGCACACCGAGCCCGCACAACAGTCCGCCGACACCGCCGGCCAGCAAGCACGCGGCCACGCCCGCTCCCGCGCAGACCCATCGGGCCGGTCGCATCGTGAGCTCAGCGGCCGCACGGGTGCGCCACGGTAGAAGCACGAGCACGATCAGCAGCCCGACGGCGACGGCGCCGCCGATCAGACCGATCTGGTACGTGCGTTGCGGTGTGTAGCCCACGTGCACGTCGACGGCCCGCCCGGCGGGTAGGAGGTAGCCCTGCTGCCAGCCGTCGACGGTGACCGTGGCCAGCCGCTTCCCGCCTGCGCTCGCCACCCATCCCGGATTCGCGTTCTCCCGCACGAGTAGCAACGTCGACCGCTCGCGGGCCGCCACGTGCACGACCCGTGACGTCGGGCCCCACCGGGTCACCGACGTCGCGACCGGTGTCGTGGCCGGTGGTTCCGCGCCGACGCGGCTCAACCGCACGCTCGTCGCGAGCCATGACGAGGTCGACGGGAACACCACCCGGTGCATGCCGGCAGCGAGGCTGGTGCGCGCGGCGCCGCAGGGGTGCAGGGCAACTGGGGAGAGCCAGCGCAAGTATTGTGTCGTCGTCGTGAGCGAGGTCGGCACCGACCGGCCGTCGATCTGCAGGGCCGGACCCTGTCCGCAACGCAGCCGCACCGGACGGTCGGGTGCGGACGTGGTCAGGCCGGGGATCACCACCTCGCTCACGCCGATGCCGAGCACCGGTTGTGTCGACGTCGTGGAGAAGGCATTCGCGCGCAACCCCACGCTGCTCGACAGCCGCATCGACAGTCGATCGGTGGTGACCGGTGCGAACGTTGCGGTGCCGTCGGCCTGGACGTGCACGGTCTGCCGGACACCGGCCGCTGACAGGATCATCGTGTCCGGCCGAGTCGCCGCGAGGCTATTCAGCGTGAGAATCTTCAGACTGGCAATGCGTCTCGCACCGTGCCAGCTCACGGTCAGCGTCGGTTTCGTGCTCGTGGCCGCGGCGATCCAGCCGGTCGCCGGATCACCATCCGCGGCCGCCTGCGGCCCGGCGAGCGGATCGGGTAGCTCGCGGGTGTTGGCGACGGCCCGGACCGGGTAGTCGGCGAACCGCGTGATCAGCGCGTCGAGGTCATTGTTCGGCGACGGCGTCGCCTCGGCCGCGATGTCGTAGGTCGCGGCCGAGGCCAGTGTGAAGGTGCGGTCGAGCCCGGCGACGTCCTCCCCGGCGCGGTCGAGGCCGAGGGCGCACACCGGTTTGGCGTCATCGATCACGCAGTTCGCGCGGCTGGGTTGCGCGGACATCGAGATCGTGTCCACCCGCGTGTCGGTCGGCATGTCCTGCGGCATCACGATGGTGCGGTCGATCACGACCCCGGGGATGGTGAGCTCGGTGATCGCCACCTGCGCGTACGGCCGCGGCTCGTTCACCCGGTCGACGGTCACGCGCAGGTAGGCCGCCGGACCGGTCGGGACCGCCGCGGTTGCGGTATTCGAAAGGTCGCTGTGCGCGCTGCCGTGGTCGGTGGTCACGGTGACGCCGGTGATCGCGTCGTTGCTGCCGAACGGTTGGCTGATCTGCACCGCGCCGACCGACCGCGGCCGGTCGAAGGCAACCTGCAGCCACTGCCCCACCGCCCGGCTGCCGAGCGCCGAGCGCCATGCGGTCTGCGGATCCCGGTCGAATGCCGAATAGGGCTGGGCCCCGGGATCGGGCACCGTCGCGTTGTCGGCGTCCGCGGCGGACGAGGACCCCGTGACGTCATGCGCGCCGATGAATCGAGCGACGCTCTGGTGCTCGATGCCCTCGACGGGGAGGAAGTTCAGTGCCTTTCGGCTCAGAACACCGTCGTCGTTCGCGGTGAGGGTGTCGGAATGCTGCGCCGCCGGACCGCCCGGATTGAGCTCCTGGCGCCGCATCCCGTCGGCGAGCACCCCGTGGGCCGCGGGCACATTCGACTGACCGGCCAGCACGGTAGGCCGGGTCGTCAACGTATCGGCGGTCGGGAGCAGGGCTTCGGGGCCGCCGCTCACCACCGTGTCCGGCGCGCCGGACACGACTTCGACCCGCGGTGACTCACTGCCGACCGACCAGATCTGCACGGCCGGGTAGTTCTGTTGCAGTCCCTGGTCGACCATCGCCGCGCTGTCGCCGATTGTGCCGACGCGCGGCCCGAAGGATGCCGTCACGCGCAGCCCGGGTGAGCCGGACAGCGCGGCGCGCACGACGGCGGGCGGTGGCGCGTCGGTGATCGGGTAGTCGAGGTCATTGCGGGCCACGAGGTAGCCGACCCCGTTGCGAGCCAGGTAGGCGGCGAGGTCTGGCGACCCGCGGCCGGAGGCGACCTGCTGCTCCACCGCGTCGAGCATCCGCACGTGCGCGGCCGGTGTCAGCGGGATGGCGTTGCGCACCTCCCACGCGGACTTCGCCAGCGCCTGCAGGGGTTCGTCCCCGGTACGGCCCCAGCGGTAGTCGGCGAACGCGGACGACGGCAGGAGCAACGCCCGCCCGGCGGACTGATGCCGGCCCAGCCAGATCGCCGTCTGTTTCCAGTAGTCCGGGATGGCGCGGAAGGAACCAGATGCGGACAGTCGCAGCGCGACCATCGGGGCCGCTCCTCCGATCAACACGATCACTGCGGTCACCGACACGATCGTCTCGGCCACCCGGCGGTCGAGGACGGTTCGGCCCCACCGGATGCGGGCGACGAGGTGAGCCATGCCCAGCACGATCGGGAGTCTGATCAGTACGTCGAACTTGTGGACGTTGCGCAGCGGCGCAAGGACACCGTCGAGCAGCGAGCGTTCACCGGCCGCCGCCACGCTGCCGATGCCCGCGCCGTGCCCGAACGTGACAGCCACGACGCCGACGGCCAGGCACAGCACCAACCACAGCCGGTTCGGTGTACGTCGCCAGGCCACTCCGGTCAGACCTACGGCGGCCACGACCGCGGTATCGACGATGAGCACCGGCTGCTGCAACAGCAGCAGCCCGGCGCGGTTCCCCGAGCCCGGCACGTAGGCGACCCAGTCGGCCGTGCCGCGAAGTGCCTCAACCAGCGCGGTGGACGACGTGGTGGCGTTCGCGTTCTCGATGAAGTCGAGGAACGGCGGGCTGTACTTGGCGAGCAGCAGCAGCGGCACCACCCACCACAGCGTCGCGAGCGCACCGCCGAGCACCGCCCAGGCGGTGAGCCGCAAGCTGTCGCGACTCGGTCGCTGGCACGCGAGCCACAGCACGGCGGGCAGTACTGCGGCGAAGTCGGCCGCCGCGTTGACGCCGCCCATGCACAGCACCGCGAGCCCGCAGGCAAGGCCGCAGCGGCGTGGATCGGCGCCGCGGCTGCCGGCCACCAACGGGACGACGACCCACGGCGCGATGCACATCGGCAGTAGTTCGACCGAGTTGGTCCCGACCAACGTCAGCATCCGCGGAGCGCAAGCGAACGCGACGCCGGCGAGCACCCGTGTCCACGGCGAGCCGATGTCCAGCCGTTTGGCCAAGGCCACCGTGCCGAGGTACGCGGCACACAGCAGGACCGACCACCACAGCCGCTGCACCACCCAGGCCGGCAACCCGACCGCGTGGCCCAGCCAGAAGAACGGCCCCATCGGGAAGAGGTAGCCGTAGGCCTGATTCGGCAGCTGTCCGGCGAACGCGTCGGCGTCCCACAGGTGCAGCGTGCTGGCCAGGAACCGACCCGGGTCGACCAGCAGGTCGATCTTGGTGTCGGGGCTGGTCAGCCCCGACGAGGAGTTGAACGCGAGCCCAGCGACCAACAGGCACGCGGCGGCGTGCCGCACCCGCCACACCAGGGTGCGCTCGGAGCGGGTGGCGCGGGCTGCCCGTCGAGTCTCGAAGGGCCGCTCGTCCAGGTGGGCCGTCACCGTCGTCTCAGGACGACGACGAGGTTCCACAGACCGATCTCACGCACGCCAGGGATGGCGGTCAACCAGTACGCCCAGGCGGGATGGTAACGCGGGAACGCGCCAAGCACCTGCGCGCGCCCGGCGTCCTCGACGTGCTGCGCCCAGCTCAGCATCCGCGCCACCGACAGCGGGAACAGGGTGCGGCCGTACTCGTTCTTCGGCGGGTGTCCGGTGCGTCGTGCATAGCGGCGCGCGGCTCGGGTGCCGCCGAGGTAGTGCCACGGCGCGGTCTCGTGCCCGCCCCACGGGGACAGCCACGAGGTGTAGGACACGAACACCACCCCGCCGGCGCGAGTGACACGCAGCATCTCGTCGGCCGCCCGCTCGGGTTGGGCGACGTGCTCGAGCAAGTTGCTGGAGTAGGTGACGTCGGTGGCCCCGGAACGCACAGGCAGCGCGAGGGCGCTGCCGAGCACGGTTCCTGGGCCGGGGGCCCCGGCCGCGCTCAACTCGCCGAGGTCGGCGTCGACGGCAAGGTAACTCGCCCCGGCCGCGACGAATGCCTCCCGGAAGTACCCCGGCCCGCCGCCGACATCGAGCACGGTCGCCCCGGCGAGAGGGGCGTAGGCGCGCAGTTGGGCTACCGAGTCCGCGGCCAGCGCGCGGTAGAAACGGGCCGGGTCCGTCTGTTCGACCCGGAAGTCGGCGAACAGCCGCAGCGAGCGGCGCACCGTCGCGAGTTCGCGGTGCCGGCGGCGAGCCGCGGCGACCGCCCGGTAACGCACGATCGCCTGTCCCCTCATAGCCCACGACAGGCCGAAAACCGGTTAGTTACTGTAGAGTAACGCGCCATGCGCAGCGAGGCGACCCGGGATCGCGCTGCCGCCGGCCGCCCTCAACGCCTGTCCGTAGCGATCTTGAACTGGCGCGACACCGGGCACCCCGAGGGCGGTGGCTCCGAGGTGTTCGTCGAGCGGACGGCTGCCGGTGTGGTCGCCCTGGGGCACCAGGTGACGATCTTGTGCGCAGCGCACGCGCCGGCGCCCACACACGAGACTCGGCCCGACGGCGTCCGCATCGTGCGCCGGGGTGGCCGCTTCGGCGTGTACTGGCAGGCCCGGCAGGCGATGCGCCGTGGCCTGCTCGGAGATCCCGACGTGATCGTCGAGGTGCACAATGGCGTGCCGTTCCTCGCGAGGCTGTGGGCGCGGTCCACCCCGGTGGTCGTCGTGGTGCACCACGTGCACCGCGAGCAGTGGCGGGTGCTGTTCGACCCGGTCCGCGCGGGAATCGGGTGGTGGCTCGAGTCGCGGCTCGCGCCGCGGGTCAACCGCAACAGCCACTACGTCACCGTCTCGGACGCGACGCGACGGGAGTTGATCGGGCTCGGCGTACCGCGCGACGCCATCGCGGTGGTGCACAACGGCACCGACCTGCCCATGCAGGCCGCCGTGCCGAAGACGCCGCAACCGTCGCTGCTCGTGCTCGGCCGCCTCGTGCCGCACAAGCGGGTCGAGATCGCGCTGGAGACCGCGGCCCGGCTGCGTCGCCGATTTCCCAGCGCTCACCCTGACCGTCGCCGGCCGCGGCTGGTGGGAGGGCCCACTGCGCTCGCGCGCGGCAGCACTGGGGATCGCCGATTGCGTGGAGTTCACCGGGCACGTCGACGAGTCGCAGCGCGACGACCTCTATGCCCGCAGCTGGGTATCACTGGTGCCCTCACTCAAGGAGGGCTGGGGCCTGGTCGTGGTGGAGGCCGGCGCGCACGGCACGCCGTCGATCGCCTTCCACGACGCCGGCGGCCTGGAGGAGTCGATCATCGACGAGGCCACCGGCCTGCTCGTCGCGCACGACGACCTCGACGCGTTCGTCGCGGCCACGCGCCGACTGCTCACCGATCACGAGTTGCGCGCCCGGCTCGGGGCCGACGCCGCCATCCACGCCCGCCGGTTCACCTGGGACGAGACGGCGAAGACCCTCGCCGAGCTGTTGGAGACCGCCGCGCGCGCAACGCGCCGGTGAGCCCACCCGCGGCGGTGTCCGCGCGGTGATCGGCACACTGCGTCCGCAGCAGTGGACGAAGAACGTGCTGGTCTTCGCTGCGCCGTTGGCGGCGGCGAAGCTCGGCGACGCGCATGTGGTGATCAACGCGGTAGGTGCGTTCCTGGCGTTCTGCGCCGCCTCCAGCGCCGTCTACTGCGTGAACGACGTGATGGACGCCGGGGTCGACCGGCATCATCCGCGCAAACGGCTGCGACCGGTGGCCAGCGGGACGCTGTCGCCGACCGCGGCGTGGGTCATGGCCGGGGTGCTCACCGCGGCGGCCTTCGCCCTCTCCCGCACCTGGGAGTTCGCCCTGGTCATCGCCATCTACCTGGCCGTCAGCGTGTCCTACAGCCTGGGCCTGAAGAACCAACCGGTGATCGAGCTGTGTCTGGTGGCGTCGGGGTTCCTGCTGCGCGCGATCGGTGGCGGGCCGGCCAGTGGCATCCCGCTCTCCCAGTGGTTCCTGATCGTCACCGGATTCGCGTCGCTGTTCGTCGTGGCCGGCAAGCGGCTGGCCGAACTGATCCAGGCCGGCACCGAGCCGATCCGCACCCGGCCCATCCTGGCCGCCTACACCGCCACCTACCTGCGCATGGTGGTCGTCGTCAGCGTCGGGATCACCATGACTGCGTACAGCCTGTGGGCGTTCGAGGTGGGCGGTGATCACCACAGCTTTCCGTGGGCCACGTTGTCGATCGCGCCGATGGTCATCGCCACGCTGCGGTACACGCTAGACATCGACGCGGGCCGCGCCCAGGAACCGGAACAGATTGTGCTGCGCGACCGGACCCTCCAGGTCCTCGGGCTGTGCTGGCTGGTCAGCTTCGTGCTGGCGGTGCACGGTGGCTGACCGGCGGCTGCTGCACGGTTGGGGTCGCACCGCGCCCACGGCTGCCGACGTCGTGCGGCCGGCGGGCGCCGCACAGGTGGCGGAGCTGATCGCCGCCCGCCCGGCTCGCGGGCTGCTGGCTCGCGGTGCCGGTCGCAGCTACGGCGACGCCGCACAGAACGCGGGCGGCATTGTCGTGGACACCGGCGAGCTCGCCGACATCCGCGAGCCGGGCGCGGCCGGGGAGATCGAGTGCGGCGCCGGCGCCACCCTCGATGCGGTGCTGCAACGCATCGTGCCGGCCGGATGGTTCCTGCCGGTCACGCCGGGCACCCGGCACGTGACGGTCGGGGGCGCCCTCGCGTTCGACGTCCACGGCAAGAACCATCCGGTCGCCGGGACCTTCGCGCGGCACGCGGCGAGCATCGACCTCGTCGACGGGCTCGGTGTGGCGCGCAGCGCCGTGCCCGGCGACCCGCTCTTCGACGCCACCGCGGGCGGGCTGGGCCTGACCGGGATCGTCACTCGGATCCGGCTCCGGACCCGCGCCATGGCCTCGGCCACGATGCTCGTCGACACGCAACGAACCGGTTCGCTCGAACACACGGTCGAGGCGCTGGAGTCCAGCACCCGCGAATACCGGGTGGCCTGGTTGGACACCCTGCGCGGGGCCCGCGGAGTGGTCACGCTGGCCGACCACGCACCGGTCGGCGACCCGTTGTCGTGGGACGCGCCGCACACCCGCACCGTTCCGGGCGTCGCGCGAGCGTGGGCGTCGCGGGTGCTCACGCCGCGCCGCATCGCGGCCTTCAACTCGCTGTACTTCCACCGCGCGCCCCGCGACCGCACCGGCGAGCCGGTTCCGCTGGCCGACTTCCACTACCCCCTCGACGCCGTTGCCGACTGGAACCTGCTCTACGGACCGCGCGGGTTCGTGCAGTACCAGCTCGCGTGCCCGGAGGTGTCCGGGATCGCCGCGGTGCTCACGGTCCTGCGGGCCGAGCGGTCGCCGGCGTTCCTGGCGGTGCTCAAACGCTTCGGCGGCCCTGCGCCGGGCCCGCTGTCGTTCCCGATCGCCGGTTACACACTCGCTCTGGACCTGCCCGCTGCGCCGGCCCTGGGACCGTTGCTGGATCGGCTCGATCACCTGGTCGCGGACCACGGTGGCCGGGTCTATCTCGCCAAAGACGCACGCATGCGCCCGCGGCTGCTGGCGAAAATGTACCCCCGTCTGGATGAATGGCAGGAGATCCGCGCCGTCGCGGACCCGCACCGCGTGTTCCGATCCGATCTCACCCGGAGGCTCGGCCTGTGATCGACGCACTCGGCAACCCGCAGTCGCTGTTCGTCCTCGGCGGCACCTCCGACATCGCCGTGGCAACCGCGACACGCCTCGCCCGGGGCGGCCGGATCCAGCGGGTGGTACTCGCCGGCCGCGACCGGGCCAAGTTGGCGGCCGCCGCGGAATCGGTACGTGCGCTCGGCGTCCCCGAGGTCTCCATCGCACATTTCGATGCCCGAAACGGCGGTGAACACGAGCAGCTGACCCGGCGAGGTGTTCGCCGCCGGCGACGTCGACGTCGCGCTGTTCGCCGCCGGTGTACTCCCCGACCAACGCGCCGCCCTCGCCGAGCCCGACCTCGCGATCGCCGCGAGCGAGGTCAATTACCTCGGCACCGCGTCGGTGCTGCTGCGGTGCGCCGTCGCGATGCAGGCACAGGGGCACGGCGCGCTCGTTGTGTTGTCGACCGTCGCCGCGGAGCGGCCCAGGCGCAGCAACTTCGTCTACGGCGCCGCCAAGGCGGGCATCGACGCCCTGGCTACTGGGCTCGGCGACGAGCTGCTCGGCACCGGCGTCTCGGTGCTCGTCGTGCGTCCCGGGTTCGTGCGCACGTCGATGACCGAAGGGCTGCGACCCGCGCCGCTGGCCACCACGGCCGAGGACGTCGCGGACGCGATCGCCGCCGATCTCACCCGCACCGGCACGGTGTGGGTACCCGGGACCCTGCGGCCGGTCGTGAGCGTGCTGCGACACCTGCCCAGGCCGCTGTTTCGTCGGCTGCCGATCTGACTCAGCCCGTCAAGGGGTGTCTTCGGCAGGCCAAGGCCCCGGCGTGTACGTCACGTCGAGACCCGGGTTGAACGCGGCCCCGACACCGCCAGCGACCGGGTAGACCCCACCACGCACCCACTTGTCCAACGTCGAGATCAACCCGACGCGCTGCTTGTCGGAAAACACACAGTGCCCGGCCCCGTACGGCGCGCCGGTGGACTCGGAGTACTTTGCCGGCGGCTCGATGTAGAGCTGCACCAGCTTGCCAGTGTCCTTCTGCTGGATCACCCGGCTGGCGAACACCGACTCGTTCTGCACGAGCACCAAGGGGTCGTACTCGGTGTGCATGGTGAGGGTCGGCACGCTCAGCTTGCCGGTGGTGTCACCGAGCTTCTCGAATTCTTGCCGAGCCGCGTCGTCGGGGGTGACCCGCGGCGCGCTTGCCAACTGCTGCTCCAGCGCGGCGACGTTCCCACCAGCCGTCTTGATCAGCGCGGCCTCGGCGGCGCTGATCCGCTTGGAGTAGTCGGTGTCCGCGTTGCCCGACGGGTTGCCGCCTACCCGCTGTTCGAGCTCGTAGCGGCCGGCGGTGCCGAAGGCGAGCGCGGTGAGCACCGCCTCGACCAGCGCCTTGACCTGGGAGGCAATGTCGTGCCCGTCGTAGGTCTCGGTCTTTGCAGGAGCGTCGACGAGCGCGGCGATGAGCAGCACCTTCGCGGTCCCGCCGCCGGCGGTGTCCGCCGCAGCCTTCTTCACCGCGCCAGCGGCGTGATTCCAGTTGGCATTGGCGTCGTCGGAGCTGCTGTACCCGGTCAACGTGAGCTGGGGGTCGATGAGCGTCTTGACGGCGAAGGCGACGTCGAGTGCGACGTCGAAGTTGAGGTTCGGGCCGGCGAGCGCACCGCACATCGGCGCCGCGCCGTCGACCCAGGACGGGTTCTCCTCGGAAAGGATCTCGGTGATCAGGCCGCCGAGCGAGTCGCCCCACACGTAGGTGCGCTTCGGATTGCCCACCAACTTCACGAACTTCTCGTGCAGCTTCTCGCCGGCGTGCACCCCGTCGGCCACGGCCCAGCCGTTGGACTTGTAGGACGAACCGGCCAGCGCATATCCCGCCTTGAGCAGGTTCTTGCTCACCGCATCCTTGCCGGTGCCGTCGTCGTCGGTGGAACCCACCTGGGCCGAGGTGCTTGGCTGGTCGTAGTCGGGCGGCCCGGGGTGGCGAACCGGTAGCCGTGCGAGTACAGCAGCAGTGTCCCGTTCCACTTCTGCGGCAGGACGATCGAGTACTTCGCGCCGTCGATCGTTCCTTGACACTGCGATCCGCAGTTCTTGAACGCCACGTCGGTGCTGTTCGACTGCACCTGCTTTTCCCGGCTGGACAGACTCGTGGTCTGGCTGGCGCAGCCGGCGAGCACGAGCGCCGCCACCGACGTGGCAGCCACCGACGTGCGAACGGAGTGCACGACTTTGAGCATCTATGCATCCTGCCTGATCACGACGGGTCCGCAACCGAAGGCGAGCGTTGTGCCGTGACCGTGACGCGCCGTCAGTGGGCCGCATCGTGCCAGGTGCGGCCGACCCCGACGGACACGTCCATCGGCACGTCGAGGGAGATCGCGCCCGCCATCTCGCGGCGCACCAGCGCCTCGACTGCCTCGCGCTCGCCCGGCGCGATCTCGAGGACCAGCTCGTCGTGCACCTGCAGCAGCAGCGCGCGAGCGCAGGCCGGCGTCGGTCAGGCCGCGGTGCACGCCGAGCATCGCGACCTTGATGATGTCGGCCGCGCTGCCCTGGATCGGCGCGTTGAGCGCCGCCCGTTCGGCCATCTCGCGCAGGTTCCGGTTGTCGCTGGTGAGGTTGGACAGGTAGCGGCGGCGGCCCATGATCGTCTCGGTGTAACCGGTCTGCCGGGCACCGTCGACCACCGAGCGCAGGTAGTCGCGCACGCCACCGAAGCGGGTGAAGTAGGCGTCCATCTGCCCGCGCGCCTCGTCCGGAGTGATCTTGAGCTGCCGGGACAGGCCGAAGGCCGACAGCCCGTAGGCCAGGCCGTAGCTCATCGCCTTGATGCGGCGCCGCAGCTCCGGGTCGACCTGCTCGGTCGGGATGTCGAATGCGCGCGAGGCCACGAAGGTGTGCAGATCCTCGCCCGTGGTGAACGCCTCGATCAGCCCGGCATCGTGGGACAGATGCGCCATGATCCGCATCTCGATCTGGCTGTAGTCGGCGGTCATCAGCGACTCGTAGTCGGCGCCGACGGTGAAGGTCTCGCGGATCCTGCGGCCCTCGGCGGTGCGTACCGGGATGTTCTGCAGGTTCGGGTCGGTGGACGAGAGCCGGCCGGTGGCCGCGATGGTCTGGTTGAACGTGGTGTGGATGCGGCCGTGGTCGTCGACGAGCGGCAACAGGCCGTCGACCACCGACTTGAGCCGCGCGACCTCGCGGTGGCGCAGCAGCAGTTCCAGCACCGGATGCTCGGTCTTGGCGTACAGGTCGGCGAGGGAGTCGGCGTCGGTGGTGTAGCCGGTCTTGATCCGTTTGGTCTTCGGCAGCCCGAACTGATCGAACAAGATCTCCTGCAGCTGCTTGGGCGAGCCCAGGTTGAACTCGCGGCCGACCAGCTGATGGGCGTCCTGCTCGACGGCCCGCACCCCGGTGCCGAGCTCGGCCTGCAACGCGATCAGCGCGTCGGTGTCGACGGCGATGCCGACCGCCTCCATGTCGGCCAGCACGTAGGTCAGCGGCAGCTCCATGCCACGCAGCAGCTCGGTGCCGCCGGTCTCGGCCAACTGCTCGTCGTACGAGTCGGCCAGATCCTTGACGGCGCTGGCCCGAACAGTCTCGACCTCAGCTAGAGCGTCGTCCGCTTCGTCGAGTCCGCCGTCGAGGGTCAGCTGGCCGGACTCCTCGACGTTGCTGCGCAGCTCGCGGTGCAGGGTGCGCAACGCGAGATCGGCGAGGTCGAAGGTGCGCTGATCCGGCTTGAGCAGGTACGCGGCGAGCTGGGTGTCGCTCGTGACACCCTGCAGCTCCCAGCCGTGCTGGCGCAGCGCGAGGAGCGGGCCCTTGACGTCGTGGACGGCTTTCGGGATGTCCGGATCGGCGAGCCAGCCGGCGAGTGCCTTGTCGTCGTCGCTGCTCAGCGCGACCGGATCGGCATAGGCGGCGGCACCGTCGGCACCGGCGAGCGCGACACCGGTGAGCACGCCGGTCCCGCGGCCCCAGCTGCCCCGGAACGCCACCCCCACCCGGTTCCCGTCGCGCGCGTGCTCGTCGAGCCACTGGGCGACGTCGTCGGTGCCGAGCCGGCTGATCGCGACATCGAAGCCCTCCTCCGCCTCGGGCGCGGCAGCCTCGACGGTGGCGAACAGCCGCTCGCGCAGGACCCGGAACTGCAGGTCGTCGAAGAGCCGGTGCACCTCGTCGCGGTCCCACTGCTGACGGGCGAGGTCGTCGATATCCACATCGACGTCGACATCGCGTACCAGCTCGGTGAGGCGCCGGTTCAATTCCACCGCGGCCAGGTGTTCGCGCAATGAGTCGCCGACCTTGCCCGTGACGGTGTCGACGTGGTCGATGAGCTCGCGCAGCGTGCCGTACTCGCGCACCCACTTGGCGGCCGTCTTCTCCCCCACCCCGGGGATGCCCGGCAGGTTGTCGCTCGGGTCGCCGCGCAGCGCCGCGTAGTCGGGGTACTGCGCAGGGGTGAGGCCGTACTTCGCGTCGACCTCCTCGGGCGTGAAGCGGGTCATCTCGCTTACCCCGCGGCGTGGGTAGAGCACCGTGACCTGGTCAGTGACCAGCTGCAGCGCGTCTCGGTCGCCGGTGCAGATCAGCACGTCGAGCCCGGCGGCGGTGGCCTGGACGGTGACGGTGGCGATCACGTCGTCGGCCTCGTACCCCTCGACCATCATCGTCGGGACACGCAGCGCGTCGAGCACCTCGCGGATCAGCGTGACCTGGCCTTTGAAATCATCAGGAGTCGTCGTCCGGTTGGTTTTGTAGTCGGCGTAGGCCTCGCTGCGGAAGGTCTTGCGCGACACGTCGAAGGCCACCGCGATGTGGGTCGGCTCCTCGTCGCGCAACAGATTGATCAGCATCGAGGTGAACCCGAACACCGCGTTCGTGGGCTGCCCGGTCGTGGTGGACATCTCCACCTCACGCAGCGCGTAGAACGCGCGGTAGGCGATCGAATGCCCGTCGAGCAACAAGAGCTTGCCGGTTGCGGTGGTGGTGCTCACGCTCACGTCGCCCACTCTAGGCGGCCGGTCGGACGTCGAACCGGGCCCCGATCAGGCCCCTCGGGTGGCCGCGCGACCGACCAGTCCGACCCGCTCGGCGCGGGTGCGGCGCGCCCGGCGCAGCACCGCGACCCGGTCGCGAACGTCGGTCAGGCCCAGCGAGCGCCGCAACGTGGCGGTGCTGGCCACTCGGCGGACCACGACCGGCGCGAATCCGAGCCGGGCGAGGTACCGGTTGCCCTCGCGCGAGCCGGCCGCCGCGCTCGCGACCAGGTGTTCGACACCCTGCTCGTCCGCCAGTTGCACCGATCGCGCTCAGCAGCGCACGGCCGACGCCGCGCCGGCGCCAGGCCGGTACGACGAGCAGGTGGGTGACGTGCAGGACCGGCGTGGTGTCGACCGCGTTGAGCTCGTCACGGCCGGCGGCGAGCATGCCGACCAGCGCCCCGGCGTCGTCGCACGCGACGAGGACGACCCGGCCGGGATCGGCGCGGACGGTCTCGAAGCGGTCCGCGAGCTGCGCGACCGTGGCCTCGGTCAGGGTGCGGCTGCTCAGCGCGGTGCTGGCGATATCGGTGGCCCGAACCAGCAAGGCGAGGTCGGTGGCGTCACCCTGCTCCGCCGGTCGGACCCGGACGTTCGCGCGCGCCATACTCCCACCTCTCATCGGCTCAGAACCGGCCCCGGATTGCATACGCAACAGTATTGGGGTTGATTACGATTTGGGAACGGGCCTGTGAGGGTGGCAAGTAGCTGTTCTGAGGCTTCCGCAAGCGTTACCAGCCCGCTACGATGCCGCGATCTCCTCGCCGAGGTAGGCCGCCCGGACCCGGTCGTCGGCGAGCAGCTCGGCGCCGGTGCCGCTGAGCACGATCTCGCCGGTCTCCAGCACGTAGCCGCGGTCGGCCAGTCCGAGCGCCTGGGCCGCGTTCTGCTCGACCAGCAGCACGGTGACGCCGCTCTGGTTGATCTCGCGGATGATCTCGAAGATCTGCGCGACGATGATGCGGCGCCAGGCCCATCGACGGCTCGTCCAGCAGCAGCAGCCGGGGCTTGCCCATCAGCGCCCGTCCGATCGCCAGCATCTGCTGCTCGCCGCCGGACAGCGTGCCGGCCTGCTGCTTGTAGCGCTCGCGCAGCCGGGGGAAGAGCTCCAGCACGTGCTCGAGGTCGGCCTTGTCCACGGTCTTGAACCGGAACGCGCCCATGTCGAGGTTCTCCGCCACGGTCATCCGCGGGAACACGTGCCGGCCCTCCGGCACGTGGCAGATGCCCGAGGCGGATCAGCTCGTGGGCCGGGATGCCGTCGATGCGCTTGCCGTCGTAGGTGATCGCGCCGAGCGACGGGGCGCAGCATCCCGGACACCGTCTTCTGCGTCGTCGTCTTCCCGGCGCCGTTGGCGCCGAGCAGCGCGACGATCTCGCCTTCGTTGACCGTGAAGCTGATGCCCTTGAGCGCCGCGATCGCGCCGTAGCGCACCTCGATGGCGTCGACCTCGAGCAGCGGCCGCTGGCCGTTGCCGGACTCCTCGGCGGGCTTCGTGAGGCTCCGGCGCCTGCTCACTCATGCTCGGCGTCCTCCGCGCGTTGCTCGGCCGCGACGGCCTCGGTGTCGATCAGGTGCAGTTCCGGCTGCTCGACGTCGCCGACCTCGTCGGCCGAGGTGCCGAGGTAGGCCGCGATGACCACCGGGTCGCGCTGGATCTCGGCCGGGGTGCCCTCGGCGATCTTCTCGCCGAAGTTGAGCACGACGATGCGGTCGGCGATCGACATGACCAGCTTCATGTCGTGCTCGATCAGCAGCACGCTGATGCCGCGGTCGTGGTTGATGCGCCGGATCAGCTCGGCGAGCTCGCGCTTCTCCGCCGGGTTGGTGCCGGCCGCCGGCTCGTCGAGCAGCAGCACGCCGGGGTTGGTGCCGAGCGCCCGGGCGATCTCGAGCCGGCGCTGCTCGCCGTAGGCCAGCGAGCCCGCGAGCTCGTTCGCCCGCGCGGCCAGGCCGACCTCGCGCAGCAGCTCCAGCGCCTGTGCGGTGCTCTCGCGCTCCTCGCGGCGTTGCCACGGCATCCCGAGCATCGCCGCGACCGGGCCGGACTTCTGCCGCGTCTCGATCCCGATCTTGACGTTCTCGATGGCGGTGAGCGCCGGGAACAGCCGGATGTTCTGGAAGGTGCGCGCGACGCCGAGATGGTTGATGACGTGCGTCTTCTTGCCCAGCACGCTGACCATCGGCTCGCCCGGGCGCCCCGACGCCTCGATCCGGCCCTCCTGCGGCGTGTAGACGCCGGTGAGCGAGTTGAACAGCGAGGTCTTACCCGCGCCGTTCGGGCCGATGACGGCGAGGATCTCGCCGCGCCGCATCTGCAACGTCACGTCGTTGAGGCTGACGACGCCGCCGAAGCGCAGCGTGACGTGCTCGATGTCGAAGACGAGATCGGTGTCAGTTTCGGAGCCGGCCGCGGTCGCGGTCATCGTCACATCCCCTCACCCGCAGGTACGGCCCGCACCTCGGAGCTCGACGTGCCGTCCAAGCCCGTGCAGCTCGGCGGCGCGCCGCCGGGCCGGGATCAGACCGGCCGGCCGGAAGATCATCATGGCGAGCAGGATGACGCGCCGATCCACATCTGCCGGTCTTCCAGCGGCACCTGCGCCTTCAGGAACTGCGGCAGCCAGGTGAGCACCGCGGCGCCGGCGATGGCACCGGCGAGCGAGCCCATGCCACCGAACACCACGTAGGCCACGATCAGGATCGAGTTCTGCAGGGAGAACAGCGACGGGTCGAAGTAGCCGACCTGGGTCGCGAAGAAGACACCGGCGAGGCCCGAGGTCGAGGCGCCGATCGCGAACGCGAGCAGCTTCATCCGGGTGGTGTTGATGCCGGTGGCCTGCGCCGCGACCTCGTCCTCGCGGATGGCCGCCCACGCGCGGCCGATCCGCGATCCCTCCAGCCTGTAGAAGAGCACGACGACCACGATCAGGAAGACCAGCAGCAGGTACCAGTAGGGCAGGTTGTCCAGGCCCCAGTGGATCTGGATCGGGCCGAGCTTGAACACCGGGTTCGGCACGTTCGGGCCGGTAGGGCCGCCGGTCAGGTTGCCCGGGTTGTTGATCGCGAAGATCTGGACGATCTCACCGAAGCCGAGGGTCACGATGGCCAGGTAGTCACCGCGCAGCCGCAGCGTCGGCACGCCGAGCACCACGCCGGCGAGCAGGCAGGCGACGATCGCGAACGGGATCGCCCACAGCGGCGACAGGTGCAGCCACGACGGCGGTTTGAGCGGCAGCGAGCCGGTGAAGTAGGCGGTGGTGTAGGACCCGATGCCGTAGAACGCGATGTACCCGAGGTCGAGCAGGCCGGCCCAGCCGACCACCACGTTCAGTCCGACGGCCAGCAGCAGGTACGGGCCGATCTGGGTGACGATCGTCGTTCTGCCATTCGGCGGTCAGCGTCGGCGGGTAGAACAGGGCTACGACCAGCGCCAACGCGATGACCGTCAAACCCAGCTGCGAGCGCGCGAAGTCGGTGTCGGGCACCTGATGGGCCGGCGCGGCGTCCGGTGCCGGCTTCGCCCGCTTCCTGGCACCGCGCCAGGCCAGCACGCCTGCGGTGGCGAACATGCCGTAGGCGATGCACAGCACCCAGCCGCCGTCGCCGAGGTTCTGCCACAGCGAGCCCAATTGCTTGTTCGCGTGCAAGCCGGCCTGCGAGATGTCGTACATGGCCACCAGGTTGAGAACCAGGCCGACCAGGCCGAGCAGCGCGCTGATCGCGACCGAGCAGGGTGCGCCGCAGGTAGCAGGCGGCCACGGTGATCACGGCGGCGGCAGCGGCCAACAGCACACCGAACCAGCTCACGTACGCGCTGCCGTAGGCGGACAGGTCGGTGCCCTCGAATCGGTCGGCGAGATCGCTCCATCCCAGGTCCAGGTCCAGTTGCAGCGGGCGCGAACCAGGAGATCGGTCGTGAAGCACAGGATCGCCAGCACCACGCCGATCACGGCCGGTGGGAACCCCGGGCGCCAAGCCATGACGTCCTCGACGAACCTTCGAGGATTGGCTTCGTCCTTCTTCGCGTACACGATGACCAGGCCCGCCGCGGCGGAGATGAGGAAGCCGACCGTTGCCATGTAGGCGCCGAGCGAGTGGTCGATCTTGCCGTCCCAGTCCGCGAGGTTCTGCTGGGCGTAGAACGCGATGATTGCCGAGGCGACGCCCACTGCGGTCAGCGCCCACGCAAACGCCTTGATGCGCGTGATGATGGCGAGCGCGCCGAGCAGCAGGCACCCGATGGTGAGCGTCCAGGCCAGCCAGCCGAAGAACATGTCGGGCAGGGTGGGCACCCCGCCCGAGTTGGACACCGCGTTGGACACGTCACTGAACTTGCCGACCGGGTCGTACCAGTTCATCAGCACGAGCGAGATGACGACCAGCAGGAAGCCGGTGGCCACGCCCGCGGCACCGCTGCGCTTGAGGTACGGCGAGACCAGTGGCCAGAACGTGATGGCGAAGAACAGCGCGACGCCGACGAGCAGGAACACGACGATGCGCGAGGAGAAGATCGCGTGCTTGAAGGCGATGCCGAAGTCGCTCTGAGTGCCCTCCTGGTCGCCGATCATCAGCGCCAGCACGAAACCGCCGGCCAGGCAGGCCGCCAGTCGCTTCCACGTCTCTTTCGTGTTGGTGAGCCTCATGCCGTCCGTCCCAACCGCTCGCCGAGGATGCCGGTCGGCCGCACGATGAGCACGAGGACCAGCACGACGAAGCTGATGACGTCGACCCACTCCGCACCGATGAAGAAGAGGTTGCTGATCAACACCTCGACCTCGCCGAGTAGCAAGCCGCCGAGCATGGCGCCGCGGATGTTGCCGATACCGCCGAGGACGGCGGCGGCGAACGCCTTGACGCCGGGGGTGAATCCCATGGTGTAGCTGACCCCGAAGGACATGCCGAACAGGCATCCGGCAACGCCGGCCAGGGCGCCGCCGATGATGAAAGTGCGCGAGATGGTCTTGTCGATGTCGATACCCATCAGCGCGGCGGTGGGCGCGTCCTCGGCCACGGCGCGGATGCCGCGGCCCATCTTCGTCTTGTTCACCAGGCGATCCAGGAAGATCATCATGGCGAACGCCACGACCACGGTCAGGATCGTGATCGTGCTGATCTTCAGGTGTGCGGTGTTGACGACGTTGTGGGACAGGTTGAAGTAGGTGGGCTCGCCGCCGGTCGTGCCGGGGAAGGCGTTGTTCGGTAGATGGTTGAACAGCTTTCCGGCGAGATTGGACAAGAACAGCGACGCGCCGATCGCACTGATCAAGAAGGCCAGTTTCGGGGCACCGCGCTTGCGCAGGGGCTTGTAGGCGACCTTCTCCAGCGCCCAGGCGACGATCCCACCCGTCACCGCGCCGACGAACAACCCGGCGAGCAGGGTCAGCGGTATCACGAAGCCGCTCAGATGTCGCCCGCCGAGCAGGCCGTTGACGGCGAGATAGCTCCCGAACGCCCCGGCCATGAACACCTCGCTGTGCGCGAAGTTGATCAACTGGAGGACGCCGTAGACGAGGGTGTAGCCCAGCGCGACGAGCGCATACAGTGAGCCCTGCTGAAGACCAATGACGAGGTTTTGCGGTAGTTGTTCGAACCAACCCTCACTGGCCAAAGCAGCGCACCCCCATCAGGACGACGTCAGCAGCAGCAGAGTAGCGGCACCGGCGCGTGCTGGCACGCAAGGGTCGCGGCCCGGTGCGGGTCGCGTTGGCCCCCGGCGTCGATTCTGCGTCGTTAAGGCTGGTGGGACGGCCCGATCGACCGGGCCGTCCCACCATAAGTCGAGCTAATTCAGTTCTGGTCCTTGATGTCGCCGATGACCTTGATCGTGCCGCCGACCTGGTGGTACAGGTTCACGACCTGGGTGTCCTCGGACAGGTCACCGTCGGACTGGAACTTGATCTCGGCGGTGATGCCCTTGAAGTCGGCGTTCTTCACCTTCGCCTCGACGCTGGCGCGGGTCGGGCTCGCGCCGGCGTCCTTGATGGACTGAATCAGCAGGTTGGTGGCGTCGAAGGCCTCCGGCGAGTACGTCGACGGCGGGGTGTTGAACTTCTTCTGGTACGCCGCCGCGAATGCCTTGGCCGCCGGCAGCGTGGTGGCGTCCGCGCAACCGCAGGTCATGTACCAGCCGTCGCCGGCCGATCCGGAGCTCTTGCTGAACACCGAGGACTTGATGCCGTTACCGCCGACCGTGAGGCCCTTGAAGCCTGCGGCCTTGAGCGCCTTGGCCAGCAGCGCGGCCTGCGCGTCGTAACCGCCGTAGAACAGTGCGGTGGCACCCGAGGCCGCGATCTTCTGCGCGATCGGGTTGTAGTTCTTGGTGCTGGTGCCGTCGAGGCCCTGCTCGGTGACCTTGACGCCCTTGGCCTTGGCCTCCTTGGTCACGGTGTCACCGACGCCCTGGCCGTAGGGGCTGAGGTCCTGCAGCACGAACAGGTTCTTGACGCCCTTGCGCGCCATCCAGTCGGCCGCGGCCTGACCCTCGACGTTGTCGTTCGGGACGATGCGGTGGAAGGTGCTCCAGCCCTGCTGCTGCAGCGTGCCCTTCGAGGCCGACGGGGTGATGAAGGCCATGCCGGCCGCACTGTAGATCTTGCCGACCGCCAGCGTGCTGCCCGAGAAGCTGGGGCCGATCACGCCGAGGACGTCCGGGTCCTGGGTGAGGACGCGGGCCGCGGCCGGCGACTTGGTCGGGTCACCTTCGTCGTCGGACTTGACCATCTGCACCTTGAAGCCGAGCGAGGAGTTGGCGTTGGCCTGGTCGACCGCGATCTCCGCGCCGTACTCCTCGTTGATGCCGAGCTGGGCGTTCGCGCCCGACAGCGGTCCCTCGAAACCGATCTTGTAGGTCTTGCCCGATCCGCCGCCGGCGGCCGCGGAGCTCGCGCCGGTCCCGGCAGCACTACCGCCGAGGCCGCCGCCACTGTCTTTCTTGCCGCCGCTGCTTGAGCAGCTAGTGAGGGCCATGGCACCTGCCGCGGCCAAGACCACCACCGTGGTCGTCGCTCGTGTTCGCACTGCTAGCCTCCTGTGAGGGCGTGAGAGGTGTTCTGGCGCCAGATGTATCAGCGCCGTTGGCGGGACGTTAGCCGAAAGTCGGTGCGAGGGTGTACCCAGTCACGGCATGCTCCGCCGGTCGTGACCAAATCTCCACCCACTCCGAGTAGCTACTGGGCGGTAGCTGTGGACGGTGCGCTGGCCTCGCTGAGCACGACCTCCGCGACCGCGCGCATCGACGTGCGGTTGTCCATCGCCGCGCGCTGTATCCACCGAAACGCCTCCGGCTCGCTCAACGCGTGCTTGGTCATCAGCGTGCCCTTCGCGCGTTCGATCAGCTTGCGCGCCTCGAGCCGCTCGCGCAGCCCGGTCACCTCCGATTCGAGCGCACGGATCTCGGCGAAGCGCGAGGTCGCCATCTCGATCGCCGGCAGCAGGTCGTGCTTCTGGAACGGTTTGACGAGGTAGGCCATCGCGCCCGCGTCGCGGGCTCGCTCGACCAGGTCGCGCTGGCTGAACGCCGTCAACATCACCACCGGCGCGATACGCGCCTCGGTGATGTGCGCCGCGGCCGCGATGCCGTCGACCTTCGGCATCTTGACGTCGCAGATCACCAGGTCGGGCCGCAACCGCTGCGCGAGGGCGATCGCCTGCTCCCCGTCGGCGGCCTCGCCGACCACGTCGAATCCCTCTTCCTGCAGCATTTCCCGTAGATCCAGCCGGATCAGCGCCTCGTCCTCGGCGATCAACACCCGGGTCGGCGCAGCCGGATCGGGCACGGGTGCGACTACCAACGGTGTCCCTCCGGGTCAAGGTCGAACAGGTACCCACCCTAGTCCGGCTAAGATTTCCGGGACGTCACGCCCCTGTATCCCAACTGGCAGAGGAAACGGATTCAAAACCCGTCGAGTGTGGGTTCGACTCCCACCGGGGGCACCAAATTGTCGGTGCCCGTTGCTACACCCATAACGTGTACCCGCGGGCCGTACGTGAGAATGCGATCCGGCTCGGCCGAGCCGGCATGCCCATTCTGAGGATCTCTCGTTTGACCGGCGTGTCGCGGGCCGCGATTCGAGACTCGCTGCGCGACCCCGTCACTGCCGTTCGCGAACGTGTCGACGAGCGATGCTTTGCGTGCGCCGAGAGCGCCTGCCGCGAACCACGTGCGTACGCCTACCTGCTGGGCCAATACCTCGGCGACGGCTATCTCGTCGCCACCCTGCGGGTACCGAGGCGCATGCGCCGACGCATACCCGCAGATCGCCGCCGAGGTCGATGCGGCGATGCAGACGATCAGCGGACATCGACCGGGCGCCGTCCGATCCATCGGCTGCAGCGATCGCTACTAATAATGGCTGCACTGGCCGTGCGTCCTTCCCAACACGGACTGGGCCGCAAGCACGAGCGCCCGATCGTGCTCACCCGGTGGCAGCGCGAGGTCATCCACATACATCCGTGGCCGCTGATCCGCGGGCTGATCCCCTCCGACGGCTGCCGGGCGATCAATCGCGTCATCGTGCGCGGTGTCGAATCCCGCCGTCGCGCGGTGCGAGGCGGTCGCGGCGATGGACGCGCACCTCGGGCCCAAGCGGCGAGCGGGCACACTCGCAGTCGTGAGCACGCACATGAGCCCGGACGAGTTCCGCAAGTGCGGGCACGAGGTGATCGACTGGATCGCCGATTACTACGAGCGGATCGAGTCGTTCCCGGTGCTGTCCCAGGTGACGCCGGGCGACATCCGGGCGAACCTGCCGGCGCACCCGCCCGAGCACGGCGAGCCGTTCGACGCGGTGCTCCACGATCTCGACGACAAGATCATGCCGGGCATCACGCACTGGCAGCATCCCTCGTTCTTCGCGTACTTCCCGGCCAACACCAGCGGACCGGCGATCCTCGGCGACCTGCTCGCCTCGGGGCTCGGGGTGCAGGGCATGCTGTGGGCGACCTCGCCGGCGGCCACCGAACTCGAGACACATGTCATGGACTGGCTGGCCGAACTGCTCGGCCTGCCGGCGCGGTTCCTTTCCGACGGCCCCGGCGGCGGCGTGATCCAGCACTCGGCCTCCGACGCCGCGCTCGTCGCGCTGTTGGCCGCGCTGCACCGCGTCAGCGAGGGACGCACCGAGCGCGAGGGTGTCGGCCACAACTCGTTCGCGGTCTACACGTCGCAGCAGACCCACTCGTCGGTCGAGAAGGCGTGCCGGATCGCCGGCCTCGGGGCCGCGGCGCTGCGCAAGATCGAGGTCGACCCGGACACCTTCGCGGCCCGCCCCGACCACCTGGCCGAGCTCGTCGCCGCCGACCGCGCCGCCGGTGTCGTGCCCACCCTCGTGGTGGCCTCGGTCGGCGCCACCGGCACCGGCGCCGTCGACCCGGTGCCCGCGCTCGCCCGGGTCGCCCACGAGGCCGGCGCCTGGATGCACGTCGACGCCGCGTGGGCCGGGGTGGCTGCGGTCGTGCCGCAGTTCCGCTGGTTGCACGACGGCCTCGAGACCGTCGACTCCTATGCCACCAACCCGCACAAGTGGCTGCTCACCAACTTCGACTGCGACGCGTTCTGGGTGGCCGACCGCGCGGCGCTGGTCGGGGCGCTGTCGATCCTGCCCGAGTACCTGCGCAACGCCGCGACCGAATCCGGGGCGGTGCTCGACTACCGCGACTGGCACGTGCCGCTCGGGCGCCGGTTCCGCGCGCTCAAGCTCTGGGCGGTGATCCGCTGGTACGGCGCTGAGGGTTTGCGTGCCCACGTGCGTAAGCACGTCGAGCTGGCGCAGGAGTTCGCGGCCTGGGTGCGCGCGGACGAGCGGTTCGAGGTGGTGGCGCCGCACCCGCTCTCGCTAGTCACCTTCCGGCTGCGCGCGGGCGACGATGCCAGTAGTGACGAGGCCACCATGGCACTGATGCACCGCGTCAACGAATCGGGCGAGCTGTACCTCACCCACACGTCGGTGCACGGCCGGGCGGCGTTGCGCCTGGCGATCGGCTCGCCGCTCACCGAGCGGCGCCACGTCGAGGCGGCATGGCAGGCGCTGTCGCGCTGACGACCCGTCTGCCACCATCACGGACATGATCTCGACCGCGCGCATCACCGCCTTCGTCGCGACCACCGACCTCGCCGAGGCGATCGACTTCTACGTCGACGTCGTCGGCCTCACGCTGCTCGGCCGCGACGACCCGTTCGCGGCGGTCGTCGACGGGCAGGGCGCGCAGGTGCGCATCACGGTGGTGCACGAGAAGGCCGATGCGCCGTACACCGTGCTGGGCTGGGAGGTGCCGGATCTGGATGCCGCGGTCGACGACCTGCGCGCCCGCGGGGTCACCTTCACCCGCTACGACGGGATGGATCAGGACGACCACGACGCCTGGGCCGCACCGGACGGCACCCGGGTGGCGTGGTTCGCCGACCCGGCCGGCAACACGCTGTCGCTGCACCAGCAAGGGGCCTAGTGTGCGCCAGAGATTCGCACGATAATCCCCACGCCCGGCGCGCGCTGGCTGCGTTGTCGTCGTCGCCAGGACGGCAAGTACAGCTCTCCTCCTCCGCCTTACCAGCCCACGCCTGAACGCCGGACTTATTCGCACAATCTCTGGCGCGGGACACTAGCGGACTCGGACCATGCCCTCCTGCACAACGCTGGCGACCTGCACACCGGCGCGGGTGTAGAACCGGCCGCTGGCCAGTCCGCGCCCGCCGGCAGAGAAGGGTGACTCGGTGGAATAGAGCAGCCAGTCGTCGGCGCGGAACGGCCGGCGAAACCACATCGCGTGGTCGAGCGAGGCCATCGCCACCAGCCCCGGGTCGGCGCGCAGGCCATGCCGCGAGACCACCGCGTCGAGCAGTGTCAGATCGGAGAAGAACGTCAGCATGCACACGTGCAACAGCGGATCGTCGGGGAGCTTGCCGTTGGCGCGCATCCACGTCCGGAACGGACCAGTGCGGCCATCGGTCGTGCCCGCGTGCCACGACGGTAGATCGACGAAACGCACGTCGATCGGGCCCGACGTCGGAAGGCCGTCCTCGCCCTCGTGCCAGGACGGATCGTTCCAGGGCTCGGTCAGCGCCGGCAGCGTCTCCGGGTCCGGCACGCCGGGCAGCTGGGTCTGGTGCTCGACACCCGGCTGGTCGAGTTGGAAGGACGCGGACAAGGTGAAGATCGTTCCCCTGTCCTGCTCGGCGACGACCCTTCGGATAGAGAAAGACCGGCCGTCGCGGGTGCGGTCGACGGTGTAGCGAATCGGGACACGTGGGTCACCCGGGCGCAAGAAGTACGAGTGCAGTGAATGCACCAGGCGGTCTTCGGGCACGGTGCGTCCCGCCGCTACCAACGCCTGGCCGGCGACCTGACCGCCGAACACCCGCTGCGACCTGGCCTGCGGACTCAATCCCTCGAACTCGTCGTCGCCGAGACGCTCGAGGCTCAGCAGCCGGACCAGTGCGTCGACGGCGTGCTGACCGGCGTCCGGATCCGCCTCAGCCATGCCGCAGGACGTCACCGATGCGATGTACCCGGATGGTGTTCGTCGAGCCCGGCGTCGACGGCGGCGTGCCCGCAACGACGATCACCAGGTCATGCGGGTGGCATACACCACGGGTCACCAGCGCGGAGTCGACCTGACGCACCATGTCGTCGGTCGTGTTCACCGTCCACACCAGATGCGCTTCGGCGCCCCAGAGCAATGCCATCTGCCGCTGCACGCTCTCGCTCGGCGTGAACACCAGCAACCGCTGGGTCGGCTGCAGCCGGGCCAGGCGGCGCGCCGTGTCGCCGGTCTGGGTGAAGGCGACGAGTGCGACCGCACCCATCGCGTCGCCGAGATCCATGGCCGCCTTCACGATCGCCCCGCCGGCGGTGCGCGGCGCGTGCAGCAGACCGCCCGGCCGGGTGCCCGACTGCTCGACGGAGAGGACGATCCGGCTCATCGTGGCCACGGCCTGCACCGGGTACTTGCCGACGCTCGTCTCGCCGGAGAGCATCACCGCGTCGGCGCCGTCGATGACCGCGTTGGCGACGTCGGAGGCCTCGGCCCGGGTCGGCCGTGAGTGGGTGATCATCGATTCCAGCATCTGGGTCGCGACGATCACCGGCTTTGCGTTGTCGCGGCAGATCTCGATCGCGCGCTTCTGCACCACCGGGACCTGCTCGAGCGGCATCTCGACGCCGAGGTCACCGCGCGCGACCATGATGCCGTCGAAAGCGAGCACGATGTCGAGGAGCGCGTCGACCGCTTCGGGCTTTTCGACCTTCGCAATCACCGGCACCCGGATGCCGACGTGGTCCATCACCCGGTGGACCAGCTTGACGTCCTCCGCGTGGCGCACGAACGACAGCGCGACGAAGTCGACGCCGAGGCGCAGCGCGAACTCGAGGTCGCTCTCGTCCTTGTCCGACAGCGCCGGGACGCTGACCTCCACGCCGGGCAGCGACAGGCCCTTGTTGTTGCTGACCATGCCACCCTCGGTGATGTCGCAGACGACATCGGTGCCCTCGCGCACGTCGACCGCGATCAGCGCCACGTTGCCGTCGTCGACCAGCAGGCGGTCGCCGGGCTTCACGTCCGCGGCGAGTTGCTTGTAGGTGGTCGAGACCCGGTCGTGGCTGCCCTCGCAGTCCTCGACGGTGATCACCACGCGCTCGCCGGTGGCCCACATGACCGGGCCCTCGGCGAAGGTGCCGAGGCGGATCTTCGGGCCCTGCAGATCGGCGAGTACCGCGACGTTGCGGCCGGTCGCGGTCGCCGCCTGGCGGATCTCGTGGAAGCGCCGGCCGTGGTCGGCGTGCACGCCGTGACTGAAGTTGAGGCGGGCGACGTCCATACCCGCCTCGACGATTGCTCGGGCCCGCTCGGGCGAGTCGGTCGCAGGCCCGAGCGTGCAGACGATCTTGGCGTGCCGGATCACGCTCTCAAGCGTAGGGGTTACCGGCCGGGAACCGGCGAGGACGGCTCAGCTCGCCACTGCCGGCAGGTCGTCGAGCGCCGTGCGATGCGGCGCCGGGCCGCCACTGCGGCCTGAAACCCGGTCTTGCCGGGCGCGCGGGTGAGGGCCCGGCCGCGTTGGCGTGGCCGGGACCGATGTGTGTCATCGCGTCGCGACGGTGCGCAGTCAGCGCAAGCAGTCTCGCACGCCGATGGGCCGGGGTGTCCTGGTAGCCGGCGCACACCGGTGCGACCGTGTCCGAACTCCCGGTCGGCGCGCGTGTCGTGGACCGCGACGTGGACGGCGTATCCACTCATGATCGCGTCCTGTCGATATCCGACGGGATGCGGTCAATCGTTGATCACGTCTTGGCGGCTGCCATCACCGCCGCGTCGACGTCTTCGCCCGCGGCCTCGGCGCGGCGGGTCGCTTCCAGCGCCCGTTTGAAGTCGCGGGCGACGATCGCGCTGAACCGCCCGCGCGCGGCCGGCCAGTTGGCCAGCAGCGCGGCGCCCACCGCGGAGTCGGTGTAGCGCACGTGATCGGTCACGACGTGGTGCAGTCGGCTGGAGTCCTCGTCGCCCAGCGCCGCGATGTCGACCAGTTCGGAGTTGACCAGGTCCGGGTCGAGATCGAGCACATACGCGTAGCCGCCGGACATGCCGGCGCCGAGGTTGCGACCGGTGCTGCCGAGGATCACCGCGACGCCGCCGGTCATGTACTCCAGCGCATGGTCGCCGACGCCTTCGGCGACCGCGGTGGCGCCGGAGTTGCGCACGCAGAACCGCTCCCCGACGACGCCGCGCAGGTAGATCTCGCCAGCGGTCGCCCCGTAGGCGATGACGTTTCCGCCGATCACGTTGTGCTCGGCCACGAACGGCGCCCGCGGGGGCGGGTGCACCGCCAGCACGCCGCCGGACAACCCCTTGCCGACATAGTCGTTGGCATCGCCGACCAGGCGCAACGTCATGCCGCGCGGCACGAACGCGCCGAAGGACTGGCCCGCCGAGCCGGTGAAGGTGATGTCGATGGTCCCCGCGGGAAGCCCGTCGGCGCCGTAGCGGCGGGTCACCAGCGAACCGAGCATCGTGCCGACCGTACGGTTGACGTTGCGCACCGGCAGCTCGAGCCGCACCGCGGATTCGTCGAGCAGCGCGCCCTCGCTGAGCTGGATCAGCGTGTTGTCGAGCGCGGCCTCCAGCGCGTGGTCCTGGTCGCGAGAGCGGCGCCGCGCCTGGTCGTAAGGGTTGCCCGGCGCGGCGAGCATCGGCGAGAGGTCGAGGCCGTCGGCCTTCCAGTGATCGATCGCCTTCGCGGTGTCGAGCAGCTCGACGTGCCCGATGGCCTCGTCCAGCGACCGGAACCCGAGCTCGGCGAGAATCTCGCGGACCTGCTCGGCGATGTAGGTGAAGAACGTCTCCACGAACTCCGGCTGCCCGGTGAAACGCTGCCGTAGCACGGGGTTCTGGGTGGCCACGCCGACCGGGCAGGTGTCGAGGTGACAGACGCGCATCATGATGCAGCCGGACACGATCAACGGCGCGGTGGCGAAGCCGTACTCCTCCGCGCCGAGCAGCGCGGCCACCACGACGTCGCGACCGGTCTTCATCGCGCCGTCGACCTGCACGGTGATCCGATCGCGCAGCCCGTTGAGCATCAGCGTCTGCTGGGTGTCGGCCAGGCCCAGTTCCCACGGCAGTCCCGCGTGCTTGAGCGAGGTGAGCGGCGCGGCGCCGGTGCCGCCGTCGTGCCCGGAGATCAACACGACGTCGGCGTGTGCCTTGGACACCCCGGCGGCGACCGTGCCGACGCCGGCCTCGGACACCAGCTTGACGTGCACGCGCGCCTGTGGATTCGCGTTCTTGAGATCGTGGATCAGCTGCGCGAGATCCTCGATCGAGTAGATGTCGTGGTGCGGCGGCGGCGAGATCAACCCGACGCCCGGCGTGGAGTTGCGGGTGCGCGCGATCCACGGATACACCTTGAAGCCGGGCAGCTGTCCACCCTCGCCGGGCTTCGCGCCCTGCGCCACCTTGATCTGGATGTCGTCGGCGTTGACGAGGTAGTGACTTGTCACGCCGAACCGGCCCGAGGCCACCTGCTTGACCGCGGAGCGACGCAGGTCGCCGTTCTCGTCGCGTTCGAAGCGCCGGGCGTCCTCGCCGCCCTCGCCGCAGTTCGACTTGCCGCCGATGCGGTTCATGGCGATGGCCAGCGTTTCGTGTGCCTCGGCCGAGATCGAACCGTAGGACATCGCGCCGGTGGCGAACCGCGTGATGATCGAACTCACCGGCTCGACGTCGTCGATCGGCACCGCCGGTCGCGCACCATTTCGGAACTCGAAGAGACCGCGGAGGGTGCCTCCTTCGCGGTTGAGCCTCTCGACCTGCTCGGTGTACTCGCGGAACACGTCGTAGCGTCGGGCCCGGGTGGCGTGCTGCAGCAGGAACACCGTCTCCGGGTTGAACAGGTGCAGCTCACCCTCGCGGCGCCACTGGTACTCGCCGCCCACGTCGAGGCGACGGTGCGCCCGCGACGTGGCGACAAACGGATAAGCCGCCTGATGCCGCGCGCCGGCCTCCTCGGCGAGTACGTCGAGGCCCACCCCGCCGAGCCGCGACGGTGTGGTGCCGAAGTACTCCTCGACCACCGCGCTGGACAGGCCGAACGCCTCGAACACCTGCGCGCCGGTGTAGGACTGGATGGTGGAGATGCCCATCTTGGACATCACCTTCAGCACGCCCTTGCTGAGCGCTTTGAGGTAGTTGGCAATCGCCCCACCGGAGTCCAGCCCGACGATCGCGCCGTGTGCGATGAGATCCTCGATCGACTCGAACGCGAGATAGGGGTTCACCGCTGCCGCACCGTAGCCGATCAGCAACGCGATGTGGTGCACCTCGCGGGCCTCGCCGGTCTCGACGATCAAACCCACCTGCGAGCGCTGACCGGTGCGCACCAGGTGCTGGTGCACGGCCGAGGTGAGCAGCAGCGACGGGATCGGCGCGTGGTCGGGATCGCAGTCGCGGTCGGACAGGATCAGGATGCGGGCGCCGTGCTCGACCGCCGCCGAGCACTCGCGGCGAACCCGCTCGATCGCCGCGGCCAGCGCTTCCCCGCCGCCGTGGACGCGATAACGGCCGTCGATGAGCTGACACCGGAATCCGGGCATGTCGCCGTCGGCGTTGATGTGCCAGATCTTGGCGAGCTCGTCGTTGTCGAGCACCGGCCGGGGAATGACGATCTGGCGGCACGACGCGGGGCCGGGCGAGAGCAGGTTGTGCTCGGGGCCGATCCCGCCGGCCAGAGAGGTGACCAGTTCCTCACGGATCGCGTCGAGCGGCGGGTTGGTGACCTGCGCGAACAGCTCGGTGAAGTAGTCGAACAGCATCCGCGGGCGCTTCGACAGCGCGGCCAACGGCGTGTCGGTGCCCATCGACCCGATCGGTTCGCATCCCGGTCTTCGCCATCGGCGCGATCAGGATGCGCAGCTCCTCCTCGGTGTAGCCGAAGATCTGCTGGCGACGGGTGACCGACTCGTGGCTGAACACCACGTGCTCGCGCACGGGCAGCTGGTGCAGCTGCATCAGCCCGCCGTGCAGCCACTCGTCGTACGGCTGGTCGGCGGCGAGCTCGGCCTTGACCTCGTCGTCGGAGCGGATCTCGCCGCGCTCGGTGTCGACGAGGAACATCCGGCCCGGCTGCAGGCGGCCCTTCGCGACCACCGTCTCGGGGTCGAAATCGAGGACGCCGGACTCGCTGCCCAGCACCACAAGACCGTCGGAGGTCTGCCACCAACGGCCCGGGCGCAGGCCGTTGCGGTCGAGGACGGCGCCGATGAGGGCGCCGTCGGTGAAGTTGACGCAGGCCGGACCGTCCCACGCCTCGATCAGGCAGGAGTGGAACTCGTAGAAGGCCCGCCGCTTGGCCTCCATCCGCGGGTTGTTCTCCCAGGCCTCCGGGATCATCATCAGCACCGCGTGCGGCAAGCTGCGACCACCGAGATGCAGCAGCTCGAGCACCTCGTCGAAAGAGGCCGAGTCGCTGGCGTCGGGAGTGCAGATCGGGAACAGCCGCTTGAGGTCGCCCGGGATGAGGTCGGACTCGAGCAGCGTCTCGCGGGTGCGCATCCAGTTGCGGTTGCCGCGGATGGTGTTGATCTCGCCGTTGTGGGCGATGTAGCGGAACGGGTGCGCGAGGGGCCAGGACGGGAAGGTGTTCGTCGAGAACCGGCTGTGCACCAGGCCGATGGCGCTGGCGAAGCGCGGGTCGATGAGGTCGGGGAACACGTGGCCGAGCTGGTCGGTGGTCAGCATGCCCTTGTAGACGAGGGTGCGCGTGGACAACGACGGGAAGTACAGCTCGACCTGGGCCTCGCGGGCGCGGCGTTCGCTGACCTTGCGCAGCGCGAAGGCGCGGCGTTCGAGGTCCATGCCCGACTCGCCGTCGGCGCCGGCCAGGAACAGCTGCCGGATCTGCGGCATCACGCCGAGCGCGGTGGGGCCGAGGCTGTCGGGCACGGTCGGGACCTCGCGCCAGCCGAGCACGGCCAGGCCCTCGTCGGCGGCGACGGTCTCGACCAGCTCGACCGCCCGGGCGGCGCGGTCGGCGTCGGTCGGCAGGAAGGCGTTGCCGACGGCGTAGGCCCCGCGCTGCGGGAGGTCGATCCCGGTCACCGCGCGCAGGAACGCGTCGGGCACTTGCACTGTCATGCCGGCGCCGTCGCCGGAGGACGGCTCGGCCCCGGCCGCGCCGCGGTGGTCGAGGTTGTGCAGCGCGGTCAGCGCCTTCGCGACGATGTCGTGGCTGGCCCGCCCGTACAGGTCGGCGACGAACGCCACGCCGCACGAATCAGTCTCGAAGCGGGGGTCGTACAGGCCCTGGGCCGGAGGCACGGCAGAAAAGGCGGCCACGCGGTCTCCTGTCGTGAAGCCCCGCGATCGTGGGGGCTGGCGATTTCCTGCAGGACCCCGGCACGCCGGCGGGCTCGGGCGACATCGGCAGCGGAACGACATCGGCCCGCGCCACACGGTTCAGATTACCGTCAGGTCCACCGGGACGCCACCGGGACGTGCAGACGCCGTGAGTGGCGACCTCGCGCGCTGAGTTGCGAGATTCCACGTTCAATGGCGACTTGTTACGCGCCACTGAACGTGATTTGTCGCCACTCAGCGGGTCGTGCTAGAAGGACGGCAGCTCACGCCGGCCAGGCGGCGTGCAACTGGGATTCCAGGCGCGGGCGGTCGGCGACGCCGATCGGGTGCCCGTCGAGGTCCGTCACGTAGAAAGCGTCGACCACGACGCCGGCCACCGACGAGACGCGGGCCGAGCGCACGTCCAAGCCGGCGCGTTCGAGGGCGGTGGTGATCCGGTACAGCAGCCCGATCTCGTCCTCGCCGCGGAACTCCACGACGGTCGCGTCGGTGGCGTCGTCGAACCACAGCACCGAGGGCCGGCGCCGCGGCGCGCCGGCCGGGCGCCGGGAGTAGGCCCGCTCCTTCTCCGCGATCTTGTCCGCCAGCCCGAGCTCGCCGGCCAGCGCACGGGCGAGGTCGCTGCGCACGAGCGACGGCGTCGGGCATCCGGCCGAAGCGCGGCTGCACCACGAAGCGGTTCACCGCCATCCCGTCGGCGGTGCGGATCGACGCCTCACGGATGTCCAGGGAGTGCAGCGCCAGCACACCCGTGGTGCGGTAGAGCGTCCCGGTCGCGTCCGGCGCCGCGACGATCACCTCGTCGGTGCGGACGACGACCGCCAGCCTGCCCTCGCGGGCGAGCGCGCGTCGCTCCTCGTCCAGGGGCAGCGAGCGGGGCGGGCCGGAGCCGTACATCGCGGCCCGGGCGCGACGGACGAGGTCGGCGATCAGCGCTGCCTTCCAGTCGCTCCACGCGGCCGGTCCGGTGGCCGTCGCGTCGGCCCAGGCGAGCGCCTGCAGGAGGTCCAGCAGCTGCGCGGAGTTGTCGACCGATTCGCGCACGATCGCAATCGTCTTGGGGTCGTCGGGGTCGCGCCGCGTCGCGGTGTTGGGTAGCAGCAGATGGTGCCGCACCAGGCCGACGACGATGGCGAGGTCCTCGCCGGAGTAACCCATCCGGCGCGCGATCACCAGGGCGTGCTGCGCACCCACGACCGAGTGGTCCTGCCCCGGATAGCCCTTGCCGATGTCGTGCAGCAGGGCACCCATGATCAGCAGGTCGCGCCGGTCGAGATCGCCGTAGCGGCTCGCCGCCGCGGCCGCGGTCTCCAACAGATGCCGGTCGACGGTGAACCGGTGCACCGGGTTGTGCTGCGCGCGGCAGCGCACCGCGTCCCACTCCGGGATCAGATGCACCAGCAGCCCGGCCTGGTCCAGTGACTCCATCACCGCGATGCCGGGAGTGCCGGCACCCAGCACGGCGAGCAGGTCCTCGAGTGCCGGGCGCGGCCAGGGCGTCGGCAGCGGCGCCGACTCCGAGGCGAGCCGCTCGAGCGCGAACGGCGAGATGGGCAGGTTCTGCTCGGCGGCGGCCCGGGCGAGGCGCAGCACCAACCCCGGATCGGCCCACGGATCGGCGTCGCGGGCCAGCACGACCTCGCCGTCCTGCACGACCACGTCCTTGGCCACCCCGACCCGGTGCGGCTGGGGCGCGCGGCCGGAGACGAACGGCCAGCGCCGCGACGAGGTGCGCGCAATCGGCGCGTCGACGCGGCGCATGGCCAGGTCGAGCGCGTGCGCGATCGAGCGCGCCGCCTCGTTGACCTGGCGCAGCAGCACGTCGCGACCCTGCTCGTCGTCCCTGTCGAGGTATCCCAATGCGGCGGCGACGCCGTCCTGCTCCTGTTTGAGCAACACGTCGTCGGCGCGGCCGGTGAGCCGCTGCAACTCGGCCCGCGCGTCGAGCAGCACCGGGTACGCCTCGCGCACCCGCACCGGGTAGTCGACGAGCTGCGCGGCCGCCAGCGCGTGCAGCGCCTGCGCGTCACGCAGCCCGCCGCGCGACTCCTTGAGGTTCGGCTCGAGCAGGAACGCGCCCTCGCCGGCGAGGGCTGCCCGCGCGCGGCCCAGCTCCCGCAGCTCGTCCAGCCGCTTGACGGCGGTGGCCCGCCAGACGTCGAGAATGCTGCTGCGGACCTGCCCGGTGAGCCCGGCATCCCCCGCGACGTGCCGGATGTCGAGCAGGCCCAGCAGCGCCTTCAGGTCGTCCTTCGCCACCGCCAGCGCCTGCGCCGGCGTGCGCACCGCGTGGTCGAGCGCCACCCGGCTGTCCCAGATCGGGTACCAGATCTGGTCGGCGATGTCGCCGAGCCCGTCGACCGATCCGTTGTGCAGGAGCACCAGATCCAGGTCGGCGTACGGCGCGGGCTCGCGCCGCCCCAACCCGCCGACCGCGACGAGCGCGACGCCGTCGGCCGGCCGCAGCAGTCGACGCAGCCACCCGTCGTAGAGCTCGCACAACTGCTCGCGAAGCTGCTCGCCCACGACTCCGGGCCGGCACAGTACGCCGGCCCGGAGGTCGCTGAGGGTCTGCTCGGGCGACTCAGATCGCGTCGGTGTCGCGTTCACCCGTCCGCACTCGCACGAGGGCCTCGATGTTGGTGACCCATACCTTGCCGTCGCCGATCTTCCCGGTCCGGGCGGCCTCGACGATGGCGTCCACCATCTTCAGCGCGTCACCGTCGGCCACCACGACGTCGATGCGCACCTTCGGCACGAAATCGACGGTGTACTCCGCGCCGCGGTAGACCTCGGTGTGGCCGCGCTGGCGGCCGAATCCCTGGACCTCGCTCACCGTGAGGCCCTGGACGCCCAGGACCTCGAGCGCCGCCTTCACGTCATCGAGCTTGAACGGCTTGATGACTGCCGTGATCTGCTTCATGCCGCTCCTCGTTGGGACGCCGACCGGACCGACAGTGCGTCGTTCCGGAGCCTACGGGTCACTTGTGTCATCAGGGTCCCCGCGAGAACGTGGCGCGTTCTGTGCGGAGCGTTGTCGTGGGGTGAGTTCATGCGTCGATCCGTTCCTTCGTACTGCTCGCCGACGCGGCGTGGGTGCCGACGGTGCCGCCGAGCGGACCGAACTCGTAGGCCGACTCGCCGTGGACCGCCGTGTCGAGACCCTCTTCCTCGACGTCGGCGGAGACGCGGTTCTTGATGAACAGGTTGATCACCAGCGCGATGATCGCCGTCATCACGAAGGAGTAGACCGTCACGACGCCCGCGGCGAAGATCTGGTGTCCCACGAGGTTCCAGCCGCCGAAGTGACCGCCGCCGCCGTAGAGGACACCGTTGTTGCCGAGGGAGTTGACGCCGGTGGTGCTGAAGAAGCCGACGCAGATCGTGCCGATCCACCCACCGACGAAGTGCACGCCGACGACGTCGAGCGAGTCGTCGAAGCCCAGCCGGAACTTCAGGCTGATGGCCAGCGCACACAGCGAACCGGCGATGAAGCCGATGAAGATCGAGCCCATCGGGCTCACCCAGCCGGCGCACGGCGTGATCGCGACCAGCCCCGCCACGGCGCCGGATGCAGCGCCCAGGCCGGTGGACTTCCCGTACTTGAGCTTCTCCACGAGCAGCCACCCGAGCATCGCGGTGGCGGTCGCGGTGTTGGTGTTGACCCACGCGAAGCCCGCGACGTTGTCGGCGGCGAGCTCGGAGCCGGCGTTGAACCCGAACCAGCCGAACCACAGCAACCCGGCGCCGAGCATCACGAACGGGATGTTGTGCCCGCGCATGTTCGTGCCCGGCCAGCCCTTGCGCCTGCCCAGGATCAGGGCCATCGCCAGACCGGCGGCACCGGCGTTGATGTGCACGACCGTGCCGCCCGCGAAGTCCTGCGCGAAGAAGTGGTTGCCGGTCTCGAAGCCCGAGCGGTTCAGCCAGCCGTAGGCGTCGAAGACCCAGTGCGCGACCGGCGCGTACACGACGACCGACCAGACGGTGACGAACGCGACGAACGCCCCGAACTTCCATCTGTCCGCGGTGGACCCGGTGATCAGCGCCGGCGTGATGATCGCGAACGTCAGCTGGAACGCGACGAACACGATGGTCGGAATGGTCTGTGCCGATCCGAGCGTCGGTACGACGTCGTCGATGTTGCGCATGAACGCGAAGTGCATGTCGCCGAGATACTTGCCCTCGCCGCTGAACGCCCAGGTGAATCCGACGAGCAGCCAGGTGACGCTCACGACACCGATCGCCGCGAAGTTCTGCAGCAGCATGGCGAGCACGTGCTTGACCCGAACCATGCCGCCGTAGAAGAACGCGAGCGCCGGGGTCATCAGCAATACCAGCGAGCTCGCGGCAAGGACCCAGGCCGTGTTGCCCGTATCCAGGCTCTTGTCGAAGTCGAACGGCGTGTACTGCACTGCAAGCAGCGCACTTGACATGGGGCTACCACCAATCAGTCCCGAGTGTGCGCGCACCGTGGCGCACCTGGCGCAAAGGTTGCAGTCAGCCTGTTTCGTGAACCGCTCGGTGGTGTTTCACGCGTGTAACCGACGCCCTGTGACGGCCCGGTGGCAGACCGTGACGAATCCCCTACCGCCGAGTCGTCCGCAGGGCTACGGCGTGGCGTCGCGGGCGGCCACGAAGGCCTGGACGCAGGTCTCGACGTCGGCCGCGGAGTGCGCGGCCGAGAGCTGGACGCGGATGCGGGCCCGGCCCTGCGGCACCACCGGATAGGTGAACGCGATCACGTACACGCCGTGGTCGAGCATCGCGTCGGCGATGCGCGCGGCGCGGGCGGCACCGCGTCACCGCCGAACATCACCGGCACGATCGGGTGCTCGCCGGGCAGCAGGTCGAACCCCGCGTCGGTCATCAGCTGACGGAACAGGGCCGCGTTGGCCTGCAGCTGCGGCGCGCTGCTCGCCGCCGCCGGCGACGAGCTCCAGCGCCGCGAGCGATCCGGCCACGACCGCCGGGGCGACCGCGTTGGAGAACAGGTACGGGCGGGCCCGCTGGCGCAGCAGCTCGACGATCTCGGCGCGGGCGCAGACGTAGCCGCCCGATGCGCCGCCGAGCGCCTTGCCGAGCGTGCCGGTGTATGATGTCGACCCGGTCCTGCACGCCGAACAGTTCCGGGGTTCCCGCGCCGGACGGCCCGACGAATCCGACGGCGTGCGAGTCGTCGACCATCACCAGCGCGTCGTAGCGCTCGGCCAGGCGCGCAGATCTCGTCGAGCGGGGCGAGGTAGCCGTCCATCGAGAACACGCCGTCGGTGACGATCGAGCGCGGCGACGCGCGTCGGCGGCCGACCTGCAGCTGGGTCTCGAGATCGGCCATGTCGCGGTTGCGGTAACGCAGCCGGCGCGCCTTGCACAGCCGGATGCCGTCGATGATCGAGGCGTGGTTGAGCTCGTCGGAGATCACCGCGTCGCGCTCGTCGAGCAGCACCTCGAACACGCCGCCGTTGGCGTCGAAGCAGGACGAGAACAGGATCGTGGCCTCGGTGCCGCAGGAAACGCCGACAGCCGCGCTTCGAGCTCGGCGTGCTGGGTCTGGGTGCCGCAGATGAACCGCACGCTGGCCATCCCGAAGCCCCAGTCGTCCAGCGCGCCGTGGGCCGCCGCGACCACCGCCGGGTGGTCGGCGAGGCCCGAGGTAGTTGTTGGCGCAGAAGTTGAGCACCTCCGCGCCCGCTCGAGACCACGTGCGCCGACTGCGGCGAGGCCAGCTGCCGCTCGGGCTTGTACAGACCCGGCCGTCGCGGATCTCCTCGAGCGTCTCGCGCAGCTGCGCGCCCGACCGTTGCCGTACATCTCAGATCTCCGGTCCAGTCGAGCACGACCTTGCCGCACTGCCCGCCGCGGGCCGTCTGCGAACGCCTCCGCCCATTCGCCGGCCGGGAAGCGGTCGGTGATCACCGGCGACGATGTCGAGCCCGGATCGCAGCATGGCGCTCATCGCGTACCAGGTCTCGAACATCTCGCGGCCGTAGATGCCCTTGATGGTGATCATGTGGCGTGACCACCTTCGCCCAGTCGATCTCGATCGGCGCGCTGGGCAGGCCGAGCATCGCGATCCGCCCGCCGTGGTTGAGGTTCGCGATGCATGTCCGGCAGCGCCGCGGGTGCCCGCTCATCTCCAGCGCGACGTCGAAGCCTTCGACCATGCCGAGCCGCGCTGCGCCGAGGCGATCGACTCGCGGGACGACGTCGAGCGCGAGGTCGACACCCATCTCGCGGGCGAGCTCGAGCCGGTAGGGCGCTGACGTCGGTGATCACGACGTAGCGGGCGCCGACGTGCCGGCACGACCGCGGCGGCCATCAGCCCGATCGGGCCCGGCGCCGGTGATCAGGACGTCCTCGCCGACGAGCGGGAACGACAGCGCGGTGTGCACGGCGTTGCCGAACGGGTCGAAGATCGCGCCGAGGTCGGGGTCGAGCGCGGCGTCGTGGTGCACCCAGACGTTCGACTCCGGCAATGACGACGTACTCGGCGAACGCGCCGTCGCGGTTGACGCCGATGCCGACGGTGCGGATGCACAGGTGCCGCCGGCCCGCCCGGCAGTTGCGGCAGGTGCCGCAGACGACGTGGCCCTCGCCGGAGACCAGGTCGCCGACCGCGACGTCGCGCACGCGCGGCGCCGACCTCGACGACCTCGCCGCAGAACTCGTGCCCGGCGATCAGCGGCGGCGTGCACCGCGCCGGCGGCCCAGGCGTCCCAGGACTCGATGTGCAGGTCGGTGCCGCAGATGCCCGGTGCGCAGCACCCGCGATCTTGACCTCGGCCGGGCCGGGATCGGGTTCGGGGCGGTCGGTCAGGTCGAAGCCCGGCGCCGCTGCCGGCTTGTAGAGCGCCTTCACGCCCTCAAACGTAGTGCGGTCAGGCCGGCTCGCCGAGCAGCGCGTCGACGAACTGTTCCGGGTCGAACGGCGCGAGGTCGTCGGCGCCCTCGCCGAGCCCGACGAGCTTGACCGGCACGCCGAGCTCGCGCTGCACGCTGATGACGATGCCGCCCTTCGCGGTGCCGTCGAGCTTGGTGAGCACGATGCCGGTGACGTCGACGACCTCGGTGAACACCCGCGCCTGGGTCAGGCCGTTCTGGCCGGTGGTGGCGTCGAGCACGAGCAGCGTCTCGTCGACCGGGCCCTGCCGCTCGACGACCCGCTTGACCTTGCCGAGCTCGTCCATCAGGCCGACCTTGGTGTGCAGCCGGCCGGCGGTGTCGATCAGGACGGTGTCGACGTGGTCCTCGGTGCCCCGCTTGACCGCGTCGAAGGCGACCGACGCCGGGTCGCCGCCCTCCGGGCCGCGCACGGTCTCGGCGCCGACGCGCGAGCCCCAGGTGGCCAGCTGCTCGGCCGCAGCCGCCCGGAAGGTGTCGGCGGCACCGAGCAGCACGGTGCGCCCGTCGGCCACCAGCACCCGGGCGAGCTTGCCGCAGGTGGTGGTCTTGCCGGTGCCGTTGACGCCGACCACGAGCACCACCGCCGGCCGCTCGCCCGACGGTGTGGAGTGCAGCGTGCGGTCCATCTCCGGTTGCAGCGCGGTGACCAGCTCGTCGGCGAGCAGGGCCCGCAGCTCGCCCTGGGACCGGGTGCCCAGCACCTTGGTCCGGGTCCGCAGCCGGTCGACGATCTCGGTGGTGGCCCCGACCCCGACGTCGGCGCGCAGCAGCGTCTCCTCGACCTCTTCCCAGGCGTCCTCGTCGAGGTTCTCGCGCGAGAGCACCGACGAGCAGCCCGCGGCCGAGCGCGGTTCTGCGAGCGGGCCAGCCGGGCCCGCAGCCGCAGCAGCCGGCCGGCCGTCGGCGCAGGGGTCTCGAGCTCGGGCGCGGCGGGCGCCGCCGGCTCGGCGGCGGCCGGCTCGGCCGGTGCCGCCGGTGCCGCCGGTGCCGCCGGTGCCTCTTCGACGACGGTGCCGACCGCGCCGCCGGGCTGGTCTTGCGGCGGACGTTCCTGGGGCCGCTCCGGACGCCGTCCGGGCGGCGTCGGCGGCGCGACGTGCCGCGCGGCCCGGCGCCGCGGGATCACGAGGGCCGCGATCACCACCAGGGCGACCACGACGACGGCTATCGCGATGTAGAGATAAACCACGTATGCATCCTGTCAGGACATACGCCGCGGCCCGGTCACCGCTGGGGTGGCCGGGCCGCGGCGGTCAGCGAGCGGATTCCGGATCAGGTCTGGGTGTTGACGAGGCCGCCGGTCTGCCAGGTGCCCCAGGCGACGTTCCAGTCGCCGTAGCCGGCGCCAAGGCGACATCTTCGGGCCGTCGGCGTTCGGGTACTGGACGACGTCGCCGATACGCAGGAACCCGTACAGGCGCTGGGCGTCGGCGGGCAGCAGGTTCGTGCAGCCGTTGGAGGAGTTGACACCGCGGCGGATGTTGCCGACGTTCCACGGGGCCGAGTGCAGGTACTCGCCGCCGTAGGTGAGGCGCTGGGTGTACTTGATGCCGCACTCGTTGTAGCCCGGGCCGCTCATGCAGATGCTGGCGCCCTTCTCCATGATCACCTTGATGCCGTTCGCGGTCGGGGTGTTCGGCGCGCCGAGGGAGACCGGGAAGGTGCCGTAGACCTTGCCGTCGCTGGTCACGGTCATCTCGTGCGAGACGTTGTCGACCACCGAGATGTTGCGCGGGCCGGTGGTGAAGTCGAGCGAGAGGCTGTCGTCGAAGGTCAGGCCCTTGCCGGCGGACACGCCCTTGGCCGGGATGTTGACCTTGATGCTCGAGTGGGCCGGCCAGTAGTTCTGCAGCCGGAAGTGGCCCTCGATCGGGTAGCCCTTGAGGTACTGCGAGTACTCGAAGTACCACGCGCCCTTGGCGGGCTTGCCGTTGACGGTGACGGTGGTGGCGTCCTGCAGCGGCTTGCCGTCGGTGATCTTCTTGTTGAAGAACGCGATCACCGGCATGCCGACGCCGTACTTCGAGCCGTCGTCGTTGAACAGCTTGATGTGCACGGGCTTGGTGGGCTTCGGCTTGGGCGACGCCTTCGTCGAGCTCGCTGCCGAACTCGATGTGGCGCCGGCTGCGGCGGAGGTCGCGCCCGCGGCGGTCTTGGTGACGGTCTTGGTCCCGCCGCTCCCGCTCGTGCTGCACGCGCTCAGCACCAACGCGGTGGCAGCGGCCAGCCCGAACACGACACGGCTCGAACGCAGGCGTAACGGTTTGTGCACGGCGACCACGGTAAGCGAATCGCCCGCACAATCCCTAACTCGGGGATTCCTTCTCACAGAATGGCAACCTTTCGCCACCGAGCGTGTTTCAGGTCACACCGCGTCGCGGAGCCGCTGGCTGATCACCTGGGTGACGCCGTCGCCGCGCATGGTGACGCCGTAGAGCGCGTCGGCGATCTCCATCGTGCGCTTCTGGTGGGTGATCAGGATGATCTGGCTGCTCTCCCGCAGCTGCGCCGACCAGGTCGAGCAGCCGGCCGAGGTTGGTGTCGTCCAGGGCGGCCTCGATCTCGTCCATGACGTAGAACGGGCTGGGCCGGGCGCGGAAGATCGCCACCAGCAGCGCTACGGCGATCAGCGAGCGCTCGCCGCCGGAGAGCAGCGAGAGCCGCTTGACCTTCTTGCCCGGCGGGCGGGCCTCGACGTCGATGCCGGTCAGCAGCATGTCGTCGGGTTCGGTCAGCACCAGCCGGCCCTCGCCGCCCGGGAACAGCGTGGCGAAGACGACCTCGAACTCGCGCGCGACGTCGTGGTAGGCGCTGGTGAACACCTCGAGGATGCGGTCGTCGACCTCCTTGACGACGGTGAGCAGGTCGCGGCGGGTCGCCTTGAGGTCCTCGAGCTGCGTCGACAGGAACTGGTGGCGCTCCTCGAGCGCTGCGAACTCCTCCAGCGCCAGCGGGTTGACCTTGCCCAGCAGGGCGAGATCGCGCTCGGCTCGGGCGGCGCGCTTCTCCTGCATCGGCACGGTCGAACGGGCCGGGTTGCGGGGCCACGACCTGCTCGCCGCGCTCGCGGGCCTGCTCGTACTCGGCCGTCTCGAGCGCGCTGGGCGGGCAGGGCTGGTCGGGGCCGTACTCGGCGAGCAGCGTCTCGACCTCGACGCCGTACTCCTCCACCGCCCTGATCTCCAGCGACTCGATCCGCAGCCGCTGCTCGGCGCGCAGCATCTCGTCGCGGTGCACGGCGTCGGTGAGGGCGGCGAGCTCGTCGGCCAGCTCGCGGACCCGGGTGCGGACGCTGCCACTGCTCGCCCTCGCGGGCGGCACGCTCGGCCTGGGCGGCGTCGCGGGCGGCCGACGCGGCGGCGACCGAGTCGCCGATGTGCACGAGCGTCCGGCGCGCGGTGTCGCGCACCTGCGCAGCGACCACGGCGCCGCGGGCACGGCGCTCGCGGGCCTCCTGCTCGCGGCGGCGCGCGGCGCGTTCCTGCTCTGCGGCGCGCAGCAGCTGGTCGGCGCGCCCGTGCATGGCCCGGACCCGCTCCTCGACCGTGCGCACCGCCAGCCGGCCGTCCATCTCGGTCTGCCGCGCCGCCGCCACTTGCTGCCTGCAGCGCGTCGCGCGCGGCCGTGTCCGGTTCTCCCGGCTCGTCGGCGGCGGCCTCGGCCAGCTCGAGCCGCTCCTCCAGTTCGGCGAGGCCGGCGAGGTCGCCTCGCGGGCCTGGTCGGCCTCGGCGCGCGCGTCTGCTCGAGCCGCGCCGCCTCGGCGCTGGCCGAGCGCGCGACCTGCCCGAGTTCGGCGAGCCGCTCGGCGACCGCGGAGAGCCGCGCGTCGGACTCGTGCAGCGCATTGAGCGCCGCTTCGACCTCGGAGCCGAGCCGGTCGGCGTCGTCGCGGGCGGCGACGAGGTCGCCGTGCAGCCGCTCGTGCCGAGCGGCGGCCTCCTCGGCCTTCTGCCGCGCCTCGTCGACCGCGGCCTGGATCTCGATGGCGCTCGGCGCCGACGCCGACCCGCCGATCGACCAGCGGGCGCCGAGCACGTCGCCGTCGCGCGTGACTGCGATGCACGTCGGGATGGTCTGCCACCAGGCCGGCCGCGGCCGCGAGGTCGTTGACGACGGCGACGTCGCGCAGCGCCGCGGCCACCGGCGGCCCGCAGTGCGTCGGGCGCGGTGACGACGTCCACCGCCCACCCGGCGTCCGGCGGCAGCGGCCAGCGCGGCGCGCTGCGGGCCGGCGGCGGGATCGCCGACGAGCAGTCCGGCCCGCCCGCCGTCCTGCGCCTTGAGCAGCTCGAGGGCCTGCACGGCGTCGGTCGACGGAGCTGACCGCGACCGCGTCGGCGGCGGCGCCGAGCGCGGCGGCGATCGCCGCCTCGTAGCCCGGCTCGATGCTCAGCAGCGCGGCGACCGAGCCGAGCACGCCGGGCAGCTGGCTGCCGGCGGCCAGCAGCGCGGCGCTGCCGTCCTTGCGGGTGAGGCCGACGGCGAGCGCGTCGGCGCGCGCGGCCCAGGTGGAGCGCTCCCGCTCGGCGTCGCGTTCGGCCTCGGCGAGCTCGCGGGCCCGCGCCTCGGTCGCCTCGCAGGCGGCGACCGCGGCCTCGTGCTGCGCGTCGAGGCCGAGCTCGCCCGCGTCGAGGGCGCCGACCTCGTCGCTGCACCTGCGCGAGCTCCGCCTCGGCCTGCGCGGCGCGGTCGCGGGCATCGCCGGCCGCGGCCGCGTCAGGCGGGCGATCTCGTCCTGGCCGGCGGCGGCGCGGCGTGCGCAGCGCGTTGACCTGACCGGCGAGCTTGGCGAGGCCCTCGCGGCGGTCGGCGACCGCGCGCACGGCCGCGACCAGCGCACGCTCGGCGGCGGCGAGCTGCGTTTCGAGCTCCTGCCGGGTGCCGACGGCGTCGGTCAGCTCGGCGTGTGCGGCGTCGAGGTCGGCTTGGAGCGCGGCCTCCTCGCCGCGCACCTCGGCGGCCTCGGCCTCCAAGGCCTCGGGATCACGACCGACCCGCACCTCGTCGGGCTCACCGGCCAGGTGCCGGGCGCGTTCGGCGGCCAGCGACGCGGTCCCGCGGAAGCGCTCCTCGAGCGCGGACAGCCGGTACCAGGTCTCCTGCGCCGGGCGACGCGGGGCGCGTCGGCGGCGAGCTGTGCTCGAGCTCGGCCTCGCGGGCGCGCGCCTGCGTGCAGGGCCTGCTCGACCTCGGTCGCGGCGGGCCCGGATCGCCTCCTCGTCGGCGATCTCGCGGTCGAGCTCGGCGCGCAGCTCGAGCAGGTCGTCGGCGAGCAGCCGCAGCCGCGAGTCGCGCAGCTCGGCCTGCACCCCGGCGGCCCGGCGGGCGATCTCGGCCTGCTTGCCGAGCGGCTTGAGCTGGCGCCGCAGCTCGTCGGTGAGGTCGGTGACGCGGGTCAGGTTGGCCTGCATCGCGTCGAGCTTGCGCAGCGCCTTCTCCTTGCGCTTGCGGTGTTTCAGGACGCCCGGCCGCTTCCTCGATGAAGCCGCGGCGATCCTCGGGTCGGGCCTGCAGTACGGCGTCGAGCTGGCCCTGCCCGACGATCACGTGCATCTCGCGGCCGATGCCGGAGTCGGACAGCAGTTCCTGGATGTCGAGCAGCCGTGCGGTGCTCGCCGTTGATCTCGTACTCGCTGGTGCCCTCGCGGAACATCCGCCGGGTGATCGACACCTCGGTGTAGTCGATCGGCAGCGCGTTGTCGCTGTTGTCGATCGTGAGGGTGACCTCGGCCCGGCCGAGCGGCGGACGGCCGGCGGTGCCGGCGAAGATGACGTCTTCCATCTTGCCGCCGCGCAGCGCCTTCGCGCCCTGCTCGCCGAGCACCCAGGCGATGGCGTCGACGACGTTGCTCTTGCCCGAGCCGTTCGGGCCGACGACGGCGGTGATGCCCGGCTCGAAGCGCAGGGTGGTGGCCGAGGCGAAGGACTTGAAGCCCCGCAGCGTCAAGGACTTGAGGTGCACGAATCTCCGATACCGCTCCTGGCGCGACTGGTGTTCGCAGTCACGCCCATCCGTCCGACGACGCGGTCGAACCTATCGCGTTGCGGGGTACGTGCGTGGCAGCCGCGCGGTGGCGCTGCGAGTGGTGCGGCCCGGCAGCTGCCGGGCAAGTGCCGGGCGGGCAGCCGCGGGTCAGGCCAGCGCCGGCTCGGCGACCTCGGCCATGCGGTGCAGCTCGAGGTCGAGTCGGCGCTGTCCTCGGTGCGGCGGCCCGCAGGCCGGCTACTTCCGCCTCGAGCTCAGTGACCCGGCGGCGCAGCCGACCGATCTCGAGAGCGAGAACGTGCTCGTTCTGCATGCCGACGTATCCCAGCAGGGCGCGTGCCATGTGGCGGAACCTTTCGCTTTCCCTGCATGACCCCTACCGGATCGGGTACACGCCGGTGCAGGCGGCGTAGCTGTCTGTCAGTGGTGACGCGACGGGACGTGCGGAACCGGCGGGCGCACTGGCTGTGGTAGTGAGCGGGCGCCCGTTGAAGGTTCCCGCTCTGGTCACGTCATGGTCTCACTGCGGTAACACCGCGGTCAACATGCCGGCGCTGTGCGACCGCGGTGTGTTCAGTGCCGCGCGCCACACGGCGGGCAGCCCGGCGCGGCACCCGCTGGCAGCGCGGGCAGAAGAAGCTCGACCGGTTCATGAACGCCGCTGCGCCGGATCGCGCGTGCCGCACCGCGGGCAGGGCTGGCCCTCCCGGCCGTAGACGGCCAGCGAGCGGTCGAAGTAGCCGCTCTCGCCGTTGACGTTGACGTAGAGCGCGTCGAAGGACGTGCCGCCGGCCCGCAGGGCACTCGGTGAGCACCTCGCGCACCTGCCCGAGCAGCGCCGGCCACCGTCGGCCCGGCTCAGGCCGCAGGTGCGGCGCTCGGCCGTGCAGCCGGGCCCGCCAGAGCGACTCGTCGGCGTAGATGTTGCCGATCCCGGAGATCAGCGACTGGTCCAGCAGCGCCCGCTTGACCTCGGTGTCGCGGCGCCGCAGCCGGCGACTGAGGACGTCGTCGTCGAAGTACGGGTCGATCGGGTCGCGGGCGATGTGGGCGATCCGGCGACGGAACGGTGTTGCTCGGGCCGGTCGAGCGGTCGGCGACCAGCTCGTCGACCAGCATGCCGCCGAAGGTGCGCTGGTCGACGAAGCGCAGCTGCGGCCCCTCGTCGGCGAAGCGGATCCGGACGTGCAGGTGCCGCTCGTCGGGGGCGTCGGCTGGCTGGACGAGCAGCTGACCGCTCATGCCCAGGTGCGCCACCACGCACTCGCCGGTCTCGTCGAGCGGCAGCCAGAGGTACTTCCCGCGCCGCGCGGCGCCGAGGATCCGGCGCGCCGGCGAGGCGGGCGGCGAAGTCGGCAGCGCCGCCGGCAGGTGGCGGCGGACCGCCCGCGGATGGCGACACCTCGACCGTCGGCGACGGTGCGGTCGGACGACCCACCGCGCCAGGCCGGCGCGGACGGTCTCGACCTCGGGAAGCTCAGGCACCGGTCAGGATCAGCTGGCCGATGTCGGCGTAGCGCGCGGCGATGGCGCGCCAGGCCGTCTCGGCCGCGGCTTGCTCGGCTTCCTTCTTGCTGCGCCCGATGGAGGCGGCGAACAGCTCACCTGCCACCTGCGCCTGGGCGGTGAAGACCTTCGCGTGATCCGGCCCGTCGGCGCTCATGACGTAGTCGGGCACGCCGAGCGCGTGCTGGGCGGTGAGCTCCTGCAGGCTCGTCTTCCAGTCCAGGCCGGCGCCGGCGGTCGCGGCATTGGCGAGCAGCTCGTCGAACAGGCCGTGGACGACGTCGTGGGCGGCCGGCAGGCCGTGTTCGAGGTAGACGGCGCCGAGCACCGCCTCGAGGGTGTCGGCGAGGATGCTCGCCTTGTCCCGGCCGCCGGTGCTCTCCTCGCCACGACCGAGCAGGACGTAGGCGCCGAGCCCGCGCGGGCCGATGTCGCGGGCCACCGACGGCCAGCGCGCGCATGTTGACCACCGACGCGCGCAGCTTGGCCAGCCGTCCCTCGCTGAGGTCGGGGTGAGCGCGGTAGAGCGCGTCGGTGACGACGATGCCGAGCACGGCGTCGCCGAGGAACTCCAGCCGCTCGTTGTGCGGCAGGCCGCCGTGCTCGTAGGCGAAGGAGCGGTGGGTCAGCGCCCGGCGCAGCAGATCCGGCTCGAACGAGACGCCCAGCGCGCGCGCCAGTTCGTCCTGTTCGGCCGGCGGCGCGGCCGGACCGGTCGAGCTGTGTGCGGCTGCGGCCGTCCCGCCCCCGATCGAGTTCGCGCCGCTGTCAGACCTCAAGGACCTGTTTGCCGGCGTACTGCCCGCAGTTCGGGCAGGCGGTGTGCGGCAGCTTCAGCTCCCCGCAGGCCCGGTTCGGGCACGGGACGAGGGTCGGTGCGGTGGTCTTCCACTGGGACCGGCGCGATCGGGTGTTGCTGCGTGACATACGGCGCTTCGGGACGGCCACGGCATTGCTCCTCGGTGTATCTCGGTGATCGGGGTGTTGCGGTCCTACCGGGCCCAGTGCTGCAGGGCGGCCCAGCGGGGGTCGGGCTGGTCGTGCGAGTGCGCGTCCGGCAGGTCGTCGAGCCGGCGCCCGCAGGTCGGGCACAGGCCGGCGCACGCTGGCCGGCACAGCGGTGTCAAGGGCAGGGCCAAAACCACCGATTCGTGCACCACCGGCTCGACGTCGAGCAGATCGCCGTCGACCCGGTAGACCTCGTCCTGCTCGCTCGTCTCGTCCGTCGTGCTGTGCGCGTAGGCGAACAGCTCGCAGATGTCGACGTCCAGCTCGTCGGCCACCGGTTCGAGGCACCGCCCGCACTGCCCGGTGATCGGCGCCGTGACCGTGCCCGTGACGAGCACGCCCTCGGTGACCGACTCCAGCCGGAGATCGAGTACGAGCGGCGCACCTTTCGGCACGCCGACCAGATCGAGTCCCATCCGTACGGGTGCGGGAACGGTCCGCCGATACTCGCGCAACGTCCCGGGCCGGCGACCCAGCTCGCGCAGGTCGAAGACGAACGGGCTGCGCCGCTCGTGGTGAGCGGCGCGCGAGGTCGATGTGGTGTTCTCGGGCATACGAATGAGGGGTCGATCGGGGTGAGTCCGTCGACGAGTTTAGCCGAGGGTTCACAAACCCTGCGAATCGCCGGGTCTCCCGGGTCGGTCAGGCCGTCTTGCGGCCCGGCTCGTGGCCGAGGAACTCCGCGCCGGGATCGTCGCCGAGAGCGCCGGCGGCCGGCCTGGAGTCGGCGGCCGGCGTGGAGTCGGCGGCCGGCCTGGAGTCGGCGGCCGCGGCGTGGAGATCGTCGGTGATCGTCGCGGCGCTCCACTCGGTGGCCCGGCGCGCGGCGATCGACGAGCGGCCCTGTTCGGCGGTGGCCGCGGCCGAGCGCAGCACCCCGGACAGGTCGGCGAGGGTGCGCTCGGCGTAGGTCTCGGCGTCGGTGGTCAGCTTGGTCGCGTACCGCTCGGCCTCGGACCGGGCGTCACCGGCATACCGGTCGGCCTCGGCGCGCACCTGGGCGTCGTAGTCCTGGGCGCGCGCGACGGTGTCGGCGTGGTAGCTGTCGGCCTCGGTGCGCATGTTCGCCGCCGACGCCTCGGCGGCCTGGCGCACCGCGGTGTTGGTGACGAGCTCGGCCTGCTCGGCCCGGCCGGCCGCGACGGCCGCACCGGCGGTCTGCTCGGCGTCGGCGACGATCTGGTCGGCGCGGTGGCCGGCATCGCGCAGCACCGCGTCGGCCTCCGCGACCGCTTTCTCGCGCATGGCCGAGGACCGCTCGTAGCCCTCCTTGAGCAGCCGCTCGCGGGTGGCGATGACGGTGCGCGCCTCGTCCATCTCCGGCGGCAGCACCTCGCGCAGCTCGTCGAGCAGATCCAGCAGACGCTCACGCGGCAGAACGCAGGACGCCGACATCGGTAGCGTCCGGGCGGTCTCGATGACCTCGGTCAGCTCGGTGAGCAGCTCGTCCGAGCGCCGCAACGTCTCATCGGTCATCGGCCAGGACCTCCGTGCTACCCCTTGGCGCTGGTGCGCTCCTTCAGTCGTTTGAGAACGTTCGGCGGGACGAGCGACGCGACCTCGCCGCCCCACTTCGCGATCTCCTTCACCAGGCTAGAGGCAAGGAAGCTGTATTCCGGGTTGGTCGGCATGAACAGCGTGTCGACCCCGGCCAGGCCGCGGTTCATCTGCGCCATCTGCAGCTCGTAGTCGAAGTCGCTGACCGCGCGCAGGCCCTTCACGATGACCGGGATGTCGTGCACGCGGCAGTAGTCGACGACCAGGCCCTCGAAGGTGTCGATCGTGACGTTCGGGTACTGCGCGGTGTTCTCGGCGAGCATCTCGCGCCGCTCGTCGACGCTGAACAGGCTCGACTTGGACTGGTTGACGAAGACGGCGACGACGACCTCGTCGTAGAGATCGGCGGTGCGCTCGATGATGTCCAGGTGACCGTTGGTCACCGGGTCGAACGATCCCGGGCACAAGGCGCGACGCACGATTCCCTCGCCGCTGAATGTGCCCTCGGAGGGCGGTTTCATCGTCGGCGACCGTACCAAAGCACGCCCTCGCCGTACCGCCGTTTGCGCAAAGGTGTGACGTAGTCGGGCCACGCCGGTTCGGCCGCTCGAGCCGAGCGTTCGACCACCAGCACGGCGTCCGTCGGCGAGCCACCCGGCGAGCGCCCAGCGCGACGAGGACAGCCGCCGAGCTCGGTATCCGTGAGCGCGTAGGGCGGGTCGGCGAAGACGAGGTCGAACGGCCGCCGGCGGCGCGTCGGCGAGGTACGCCGTCAACCGGTGCCGCCGACCACCTGCGCGCCGGGTAGGCCGACGCTGACGATGTTGCGTCGAGCACCGCCGCGAGCGCGCGCGGCCCGACTCGACGAGCACCGCGGCCCGCGCGCCGCGCGAGAGCGCCTCCAGACCCGACCGCGCCGGTGCCGGCGTACAGGTCGAGCACCCGCGCGCCGTCGAGGTCGAGCAGCCCGGCAAGCGAGTTGAACAGTCCCTCGCGGGCCCGGTCCGAGGTCGGCCGGGTGCCGTCGGGCGGCACCGCGATGCGGCGGCCGCGGGCCCGGCCGGCGACGATCCGCATCGCCGTCTAGCCCTTCTCCAGGAACTCGGCCTGCTCGTCGCGCAGCAGCGCCGCGACCTGCTCGGCCAGCAGCGGATGCCCGCGCAGCGTGGGTCGGCGGCGACCAGGTCGTTGGCCTCGGCCCGCGCCGCGACGATGAGGTCCTCGTCGCGCAGCAGCGACAGCAGCTTGAGCTGGCGCCGCCGGCCCGGACTGCGCCGAGCCGAGCACGTCGCCCTCGCGGCGCTGCTCGACGTCGAGGCGGGCCAGGGCGAAGCCGTCGATGGTCGCGGCCACGGCGTCGAGGCGCTCGCGGGCCGGGCTGCCGGGCGGCGCGTCGGTGACCAGCAGGCACAGCCCGTGGTGCCCGCCGCGGCCGACCCGGCCGCGCAGCTGGTGCAGCTGCGAGACCCCGAACCGGTCGGCGTCGAGGATGGCCATCACGGTCGCGTTGGCGACGTCGACGCCGACCTCGATGACCGTGGTGGCGACCAGCACGTCGATGCGCCCGGCCGCGAAGTCGGTCATCGTGCGGTCCTTGTCCTCGGCGGTGAGCCGGCCGTGCAAGGCGGCGAGGCGCAGCCCGTGCAGCTGGCCGTCGGTCGAGCATCGGCAACACGTCGGCGACGGCGACCGGCGGGCGACGCCCGTCGGACACCGCGTCCGCGTTCCGTCGGCGCAGATCGTCCTCCGCCGAGTCGGCGCCGATGCGCGGACAGACGACGTAGGCCTGGTGCCCGGCGCCGACCTCCTCCCGGATGCGCTGCCAGGTGCGGTCGAGCCAGGCGGGCTTCTCCGCGGCCGGCACCACGCTCGGTGGTGATCGGCGCCCGCCCGGCCGGCAGCTCGGTGAGCGTCGAGACCTCCAGGTCGCCGAACACGGTCATCGCCACGGTGCGCGGGATCGGCGTCGCGGTCATGACCAGCACGTGCGGCGGCGTCGCCGCCTTGCCGCGCAGGGCGTCGCGCTGCTCGACGCCGAACCGGTGCTGCTCGTCGACCACGACGAGCCCGAGATCGGCGAAGCTGACGTGCTCCTGGATCAGCGCGTGGGTGCCGACGACGATCCCGGCGGCCCCGCTCGCGGCGTCGAGCAGCGCCGCTCGTCGGGCGGCGGCCGGCAGCGAACCGGTGAGCAGCGCGACCCGGGTCGCGGTGTCCGCGCCGCCGAGCTGGCCCTGGCGGGCGAGCGGGCCGAGCAGCGCCTCGATCGTGCGGGCGTGCTGCGCCGCGAGCACCTCGGTGGGGGCCAGCAGCGCGGCCTGGCCGCCGGCGTCGACGGCCTGCAGCATCGCGCGCAGCGCGACGACGGTCTTGCCCGAGCCGACCTCGCCCTGCAGCAGCCGGTGCATCGGCTCTCGCGCGGCGAGCTCGTCGGCGAGCTCGGCCCGACGTCGCGCTGGCCGTCGGTGAGCGCGAACGGCAGCCGCGCGTCGAAGGCGGCGAGCAGCCCGTCCGCGCGGGGCGGGCGCGGGGTGGCGGGGTTCGCCGAGCGCCTGCTGGCGGCGCTGGGCGAGCGCGAGCTGGACGCCGAGCGCCTCGTCCCACGCGAGGCGGCGCCGGGCGGCGTACCACTGTTCGTGGGTGGGGGTCTTGTGCATGCTGCGCAGTGCGGAGTCCAGCGACGGCAGCTTGCGGCGTGCCCGCAGTTCGGAGTCGAGCGGATCGGGCACCCGGTCGAGGACCTCGATGGTGTGGAAGATCGCCCGCTGGATCTCCCAGCTCCGCAGGGCCTTCGTGGCCGGATAGATCGGGATGAGCAGGTCGAGGAAGTCGTTGACCAGGTCCTGCTCGATCCGCCCCGCGGATGATCAGCTGTTGCGGATGGACGAGCTGGCGATGGCCGTTGAACATGCCGACCTTGCCGGAGAACAGGCCCTGGTAGCCGGGCTGAGAGGTGCTTGTGCAGGTAGTTCGCCATCTTCGCACCGAAATAGACCAGTTGCAGCGTGTCCCGGCCGTCGCCGATGACCGGACCTCGAGACGGATCCCGGAACGGGCGCGTTTGAGTTCGCAGGACTGGACCTGCGCGAGAACGTGACTTCCTCATCGACACGCAGCGAGCCGATCTCGCTGAGCTCGCCGCGTTCGACGAGCCTGCGCGGGTAGTGGCTGAGCAGGTCACGCACGGTGCGCATCTCGAAGGCCTTGTCGAGCGCCTTCGCGGTCTTGAGCCCGACGGCATCGACGAGTGGTGAGTCGAGGGTCGGCACTGCTCACTCGATCCCGATGATCACCGGGTGGTCGCGCTGGCCGCCGGCGTAGACGGCGACGTCGGTGAACGGGGCCTGGCCGCGCACGTGGGTGCGGAGCAGCTCGCCGGCGCCCGGCGGGGCGTCGGTGCCGACCACGATCGTCATAAGTTCCGCACCGACGCGCAGCAATCGGTCGACGAGATTGAACGCGACGGCGAGCAACCCGCGGCCGATCTCGACCACCTCGCCATCGATGAGACCCAGCGTGTCGCCGGGCTGGCAGATCCCGACCGCGGTGAGCGCGGTGGCCGCGGCAACGCTCACCTCGGCGTGCCGGGTGGCCGCGGCGGCCTCGGCCATCGCAACGACGTCGTCGTCGAGTCGACGGGCGGGATCGTGCACCGCCACGGCCGCCAGCGCCTGCACCGGGGAGCGGGTCGGGACGACCGACACCCGCACCCCGGTGTCGCGCAGTTGCTTGGCCGCAGCCTCGGCGACGCCGCTGACGCGGGCGGCGTTCGGGAGCACCACGGCGTCGCGGGTGCCGCTCGCCACGATCGCGGTCACGACGTCCTCGACCGTGGGCAGGTCGTCCGGGCCGTCCGGAACGACCTGGACGCCCTCGTTCTCGAACAGGTGCGCCAGCCCTACCCCGGGCGCCACGGCGAACACCGCGCTGGTGCGCTCCGGCGCCGGGTCGTCGGGCTCGAGCGGGGCCACCGAGATCTGCTGCGGGCGGCCGGCCTCAATGCCGGCCTCGATCGCCGGGCCGACGTCGTCGACGTGGACGTGGATCTTCCACGAGTCGGTTGCAAGGGGCACGACCGCGACGGAATCACCGAGGTCTGACAATCTGAGCCGCAGCCCGGCGACGGCGGCCGCGGTGGCGTCGAGGCGGTACTGCACCTCGTAGCGGCGCCCGGCGGTGCCCTCCGGCTGCGAGCGCAACGGCAGCCGTACGGCGGCCAGCGGAACACCGCTGCCGGTGACGGTGCGGGCCAGCGCCTCGAGGATGAGCACCAGCCCGCGTCCGCCGGCGTCGACGACACCTGCCTGGGCGAGTTCGCGCAGCTGGCTCGGGGTGCGCTGCAGGGCGGCGTCGGCGGCCGCGACCGCGGCGACCACCACATCGGCGAGGGAGCCGTCGCCGAGCCGCACGCCCGCGACACCCTCGGACAGGGCGGTCGCCGCAGCCTCGGCGGCCGCACGGGCGACGGTCAGCACGGTGCCCTCGACCGGGTCGACCACCGCGGCCCGGGCGAGGTCGGCGCCGCGGTCCAGCCCGGCGACCACGGTGCTGCTGTCGCACCGGTCGAGACCGATCGCCGCGTCGGCGAGCCCGCGCAACAGCTGGGAGGTGATGAAGCCGGAGTTGCCCAGGGCGCCCACCGCAGCGCCGTCGGCGAGCGCGGCCAGGGCCACCCCGGCGTCGCGAGCGTCGGCGGTGACGAGCGCGCGGTCGGCGGCGCGCAGGGTGGCGAGCATGTTGGCGCCGGTGTCGGAGTCGGCTACGGGGAACACGTTGAGGGCGTCGATCTCGGCGCGGTGGGCGTCGATCAGGTCGACGACGGCGTGGCTCCAGGCGCGCAGCGCGTCGGCATCCAGCGCATCGAGCACGGCCGCTCCTCTCCGCTGCGCTCCCTCCCTGTCGATTCCCGCAGGGCCCGCCGCAGGATACTTGCCGGACAACGGCCGGTGGCGGACGGTTTGGCCGCGCTCTCCCGCGCGCGTTAGACTGCTCAGGTTGCCTGGAGTCACTTCGGGCCTGTCATCGAAAACCACCTCGCAAGGAGTTCCAAGTGGCCAGCGTCTGCGATGTCTGCGGCAAGGGTCCGGGCTTCGGTATGTCCGTCTCGCACTCTCATCGCCGCACCCACCGCCGGTGGAACCCGAACGTGCAGAGCGTGCGTGCGCTGGTCGCGCCGGGTACTCGCCGTCGGATCAAGGTCTGCACCTCCTGCCTGAAGGCCGGCAAGGTTTCCCGGGCCTGACCGCAACCGCGACCCCGGCCCGCACTCGCCCCGGCGAGGCGGGCCGTTCGCATCTGCGCGTTCACCGGAAGTGCTCGTGACCGCCGACCGGCCAACGCCGCCCGTCCACCCGGACACCCTCGCCCGGGCTCGCCAGCCCGATCACCCGCCACGGCTCGGGCACGGCGGTGCCCTGCGGGAACGTCGCGGCCAGCGCGTAGTCGTCGCCGCCGGTCAGCACCCACACCAGCGGGTCGACGTTGAGCGCCGACCCCACCTCGCGCAGCCGCCCAGGAACGTCGACCAGGTCGGCGCGCAGGTCGATGCGCACCCCGCTGGCCGCGCCGATGTGGCCCAGGTCGGCGATCAGCCCGTCGCTGACATCGGTCATCGCGGTGGCGCCGAGTGCGGCGACGCGCGGGCCCTGCGAGTAGGGCGGCTCCGGCCGGCGGTGCGCGTTGACCACCTGCACCGGCGAGCGGAACCCGCGGCTGAGCACCGCGAAGCCGGCGGCGGCCCATCCGGTTCGGCCGCACACGGCGACGAGATCGCCCGGGCGGGCGCCGGCCTGCGTCACCGGCGCGCGGCCCTCCAGGTCGCCGAGCGCAGTGACCGCGATGGTGATGCTTTCGGCCGCGGTCACGTCGCCGCCCACGACCGCGGCCCCCAGCCCGCCGCACTCCTCGCGCAGGCCCGCCATCAGCCCGTCGACCCAGTCGACCTCGAGGGTTCCGGGCAGGGCGACGCCGACAACGAGCGCGGTCGGCTGCGCCCCCATCGCGGTGATGTCGGAGAACCCCCGGGCGGCGGCCTTGTGCCCGACGTCGGCCGCGGTGGACCAGTCACGGCGAAAGTGCCGCTGCTCGACCAGCAGGTCGGTCGAGACGACGACGCGCCCGTCCGGGGCGGCGACGACCGCGGCGTCGTCACCCGGTCCAAGCAGCGTCTTCTCGGTCGTTTCGAGGTCGGCCCGCACCCGGGAGATCAGGCCGAACTCGCCGAGGTCGGAAACGGTGATGTGCCTCGCCCCTCACAGCTGTCCTGCGGAACCTGCCCGGTGCCGCCTGCGCTACGTTCTACCCGTCCGCACGTCTCGACGAGGAGACGACGCGCCGCGACCGCCGCAGACCATCGTCTCGCGGGCCGGGTGCGGCGGGCAGGTGCGACACGGAAGGGTGGCAGGCGACGTCGATGAGTGTGAGCGCATACATCCTGATCCAGACCGAGGTGGGCAAGGCGGCCGACGTCGCGCAGCAGATCAGTGGGCTCGCGGGCGTGACGAGCGCCGAGGACGTCACCGGTCCCTACGACGTGATCGTGCGCGCCGAGGCTTCCTCGATGGACGAACTCGGCAAGCTCGTGGTGGCCAACGTGCAGGGCGTCGACGGCATCACCCGCACCCTCACCTGCCCGGTCGTCCACCTGTAGTCATTCGAAGCGCGGAGTTCCCCGATCGACCCGGACCGCAGGCGCGCGGCGCTCATCGCGACTGCCGTCACGCTGCCATTCGTCGTGATCGCGGCGCTGGTCCTGGTCGCGATAGGCAGCGGTAACCACAGCTCCGACGCCGACAGGAGCAGTGCGCCGGGGGCGTTGCCGGCAGTCACCGCCACCGCGCCGCCGCACGCGGGCGCGCAGACGACGCCGTGCTCGAAGGTGTTGGCCCAGCTGCCGGTGTCACTCGGCAGGCTCGCGCCACGCGTCGTGCACACGACGCCGACGGACACGCCCTACGTGGTGGCCTGGGGCGACCCGCCGGTGCTGCTCAGCTGCGGGGTGGCGCGGCCCAAGGCGCTGGTGCCGGGCTCGTCGGAGCAGTTCATCTCGGCCAACGAGTTCACCGGACCGTATTTCGACGTCCAGCGCAAGGGCAACGCGAACGTGTACACGACCGTCGACCGCGAGCCGTACATCGCGATCACGATCCCGGCGAAATATCCGGCCGCAACCTACTTGCCGGCGCTGTCACGAGCGATTGCCAAGGCGCTTCCCGCCGTGTGTATCGGCGTCGCCGGCACGAACACCGACCCGGACAAGCTCTGCACCCGCCGCAGGGACTGACGCTATTCGTGCAGACCGCGACGGGCCGCGGCGTCGGCGGCGTCGGCGAACGCGCCGACGAGACCCTGCAGCGCGAGCGGGCGCATCCGGGACAGGATCGCCACCACCTGCTCGTGGTCGAGTTCGCCGCGCTGGTACGGAGCCCAGATCGCGTGCGCGAACACCTCGGTCAGCCCGTCGGCGACCGCGCGGGCGTGTTCGCCGATGATGCTCGCGCACTCACGCAGCACCGACTCGGGCACCGGCAGCGCGAACAGCTCGAGCGCCGGGCCGATGATCGCCGGTGCCACCCGATAGCGCCGGGCGCCGACCCGCTCCAGCGCCCCGACCGCGGCCAGGAAGTCGAGCTCGGCGGGTCGCACCCGGCGCCCGACGCGACGGTCGAGATCGGCGCTGCTCAATTCCTCGGTGCGGCCGGGCAGCCACGGCGCCAGCACCGCGGTCTGCACCGCGTACTCGGCAGGCGGCGCGTCGTCCGGGATGCGTTCGAGCACCCGCTGGATCGCCGAAAGGTTGAAACCCTGATCCTGGAAGGTACGGATGAGTTCCAGGCGCAACCGATGACGGCGGTCGTAGACGGCGGTGCGGCCCCGGCGGGTCGGCGACGGCAACAGCCCCTCGCCGGCGTAGAAGCGCAGGGTGCGAACGGTGGTGCCGGTGCGCGCGGCCAGCGCGTCGACGGTGTACTCCTCGACGTCGGGCGTGGCAACGGTCACAGTGGTGAGGGTAACCGCGTCGACGTGTACAGCGACACAGTGACTGGCTCAGCACAACTGTGACAGTAAGACTGGCAGTATTAGGGCCCCGCCTCACATGAATCGGCAGGAGACATGACCGAAGCCTTCATCTATGACGCACTCCGCACCCCCCGCGGCCGCGGCAAGGAGACCGGATCGCTGCACGCGACCAAGCCGGTGTCCCTCGTCGTCGGCCTGCTCGACGAGTTGCGCAAGCGCAACCCCGGGCTCGATCCGGCGCAGGTCGAGGACGTCGTCCTCGGCTGCGTCACGCCGGTCGGCGAGCAGGGTGCCGACATCGCCCGCACCGCCGCCCTCGCCGCCGGCTACGAGACCTCCGGCCCGGGCTTTCAGCTCAACCGGTTCTGCGCGTCCGGGTCTGGAAGCGGTCAACATCGCCGCCCAGAAGGTGCGCTCGGGCTGGGAGGACCTGATCGTCGCCGGCGGGGTCGAGTCGATGTCGCGGGTGCCGATGGCCTCCGACGGCGGCGCGTGGGCGCAAGACCCCGAGACCGCTTACGACACGCGGTTCGTGCCGCAGGGCGTAGGCGCCGACCTCATCGCGACGCTCGAGGGCTTCCGCCGCACCGACGTCGACACCTTCGCCGCCGAGTCGCAGCTGCGCGCGGCCAAGGCGCAGGCCGACGGCGCGTTCGCGAAGTCGCTGGTACCGGTGGTCGACCTCAACGGCCAGGTGGTCCTCGACCACGACGAGTACCCGCGCGCCGGCACCACCGTCGAGTCGCTCGCCGGCCTCAAGCCGTCGTTCGCCCAGGTCGCCGAGATGGGCGGCTTCGGTGCGGTCGCGCTGCAGAAGTACCACTGGATCGAGAAGATCAACCACGTGCACACCCCGGGCAACTCGTCCGGGATCGTCGACGGCGCCGGCCTGGTGCTCGTCGGCAACCAGGCCGCCGGTGCCGCGAACGGGCTCACGCCGCGGGCCCGGATCGTGTCCGTGGGCGTCGTCGGCACCGAGCCGACGATCATGCTGACCGGCCCCGCCCCATCGGCGCGCAAGGCGCTGGCCAAGGCCGGGCTGTCGGTGGACGACATCGACCTGTTCGAGGTCAACGAGGCCTTCTCGGCGGTCGTGCTCAAGTTCATGCGGGACATGCGCGTGCCGCACGAGAAGGTCAACGTCAACGGCGGGGCGATCGCGCTCGGCCACCCGCTCGGCGCCACCGGCGCGATGATCCTGGGCACGCTCGTCGACGAGCTGGAGCGCCGCGACCTGCGCTACGGCCTCGCAACACTGTGCGTCGGCGGGGGCATGGGCGTCGCGACCATCGTGGAGCGTGTGGCATGACCGAGACCATCCGTTACGACAAGGACGCCGACGGCGTTGTCACCCTCACCCTCGATGACCCGAACGCCCGTGCCAACACGATGACCGACGATTTCCGCCGGTCGCTGACCGCGGTGGTCGACCGGCTCGATGTCGAGCGCGATTCGGTCACCGGCGTGATCGTCACGTCGGCGAAGAGCACGTTCTTCGCCGGCGGCGACCTGAAGCTGCTGTCCCGGGTGACCGAGGCCGACGCGCAGGAGTTCGCCGCCGGGGTCGCGAAGCTCAAGGCCGACTTCCGCCGCTTCGAGAAGCTCGGCAAGCCCACCGTCGCGGCGCTGAACGGCGCGGCGCTGGGCGGGGGGCTGGAGATCGCGCTGGCCTGCAACCGGCGGATCGCGCTGGCCAACCCGAAGTCGCAGTTCGGCGTCCCGGAGGTCACCCTGGGGCTGTTGCCGGGCGCCGGCGGCGTGGTGCGTCTGGTGCGCATGCTCGGGCTCACCGAGGCCCTGACCAAGGTGCTGCTGCAGGGCACCCGGTACTCTCCGGCCGACGCGCTCGGCGTCGGCATCGTCGACGAGCTGGCCGCGACGCCGGAGCAGATGCTCGCGAGAGCGCACGAGTGGATCCGGGCCAACCCGCAGGCCGCGCAGCCGTGGGACACCGCGGGCTACCGGATGCCGGGCGGCGCGCCGTCGAGCCCGAAGCTCGCCGGCATGCTGCCGGCGTTCCCGGCCAACCTGCGCAAGCAGCTCAAGGGCGCGCCGATGCCGGCGCCGCACCACATCCTGTGCGCCGCGGTCGAGGGAGCGGGGGTCGACGTCGACACCGCATTCGTGATCGAGGGCCGCTACTTCCTGAACCTGGTCACCGGACAGGTCGCCAAGAACATGATCCAGGCGTTCTGGTTCGACCTGAACTCCATCAACGCCGGCGGCTCCCGCCCGGCCGGTTACGAAAAGCGAAACGCGCAGAAGGTCGCGGTGCTCGGCGCCGGCATGATGGGCGCGGGCATCGCCTACGTGAGCGCGCTGGCCGGCATCGAGGTGGTGCTCAAGGACGTCTCGCTCGAAGCGGCCGAGCGCGGCAAGGCGTACTCGCGCAAGCTCCTCGACAAGGCGGTCTCGCGCGGCAAGTCCACCGAAGCCGAGCGCGACGAGGTGCTCGCGCGGATCACGCCGACAGCCGACTACGCCGATCTCGCCGGCTGCGACCTCGTGGTCGAGGCGGTGTTCGAGAAGGTCTCGCTCAAGCACGAGGTGTTCGGACAGGTGGAGCCGGTGGTCAACGCCGACGCGCTGCTCGGCTCGAACACCTCCACGCTGCCGATCACCGGACTGGCCGAAGGGGTGCAGCGGCGCCAGAACTTCATCGGCCTGCACTTCTTCTCCCCCGTCGACAAGATGCCGCTGCTGGAGATCATCCGCGGCGAGCAGACCTCGGACGAGACGTTGGCGCGGGCGCTCGACTACTCGGCACAGATCCGCAAGACGCCGATCGTGGTGAACGACAGCCGCGGGTTCTTCACCTCGCGGGTGATCGGGACGTTCGTGAACGAGGCGGTCGCGATGCTCGGCGAGGGGGTCGCGCCGGCGACGATCGAGCAGGCCACCACGCAGGCCGGCTACCCGGTCGGGGCGCTGCAGTTGGCCGACGAGCTGAACCTCGAACTGTTCCTCAAAATACGCGACGAGGCGCGGGCCGCGGCCGCCGAGGCGTATGTGCGGCACCCGGCCGAGGACGTCGTGGAGACGATGGTGGCGCTCGGGCGGCCCGGCCGGCTCAAGGGCGCGGGTTTCTTCGACTACGACGAGTCAGGCAAGCGGCTGGGGCTGTGGGCCGGACTCGCCGAGCACTTCCCGGTCGTCGGCGACCCAGCGCGGGTCGACCTGCACGAGCTCGCGGAGCGGATGCTGGTGATCGAGGCGGTCGAGTCGGCGCGCTGCGTCGAGGAGGGCGTGCTGATCACGACCGCGGACGCCAACATCGGCTCGATCATGGGCATCGGTTTCCCGCCGTGGACCGGCGGCGTGCTGCAGTACGTCAACGGCTACCCGGGCGGTGTGGCCGCGTTCGTCGCGCACGCCGAGGAGTTCGCGCAGCGGTTCGGTCCGCGCTTCGAGCCGAATCCGTTGTTGCGCAAGAAGGCGGAGAACGGCGAGACCTTCTGATCTCGAAGTTGTCCGCGGTACGCGTAGTCATTTCGACGTCGAGCGCGGACAACTCGGGTTTGTGTCAGACCTGCGCGGCAGACTCCGGGCATGGACTACAAGCTCGAGCTGCTGTGTGTTCCGGTCACCGACGTCGACCGGGCCAAGGAGTTCTACGTGCGGGCCGGCTTCAACGCCGACCATGACCAACGCGTCCACGACTCGCTGCGGTTCGTGCAGCTCACCCCGCCCGGGTCGGGCTGTTCGATCTGCATCGGCGAGGGACTGACCACGATGGCGCCCGGCTCGATCGAGGGGTTGCAGCTCGTCGTCGACAACGCCGACGCGGCGCACGCCGACCTCAGCGGTCGGGGCATCGACGTGAGCGAGGTCGACGACCAGCCGTGGGGCCGGTTCGTCCATTTCGAGGACCCGGACGGCAATGCGTGGAACGTCCAGGAGATCAAGCGCAACCTGACCGCGTGAGGCCGGCCGTCACGGCAGGTGACGGTAGACCGCACGCACGGCCAGGCACGTTTGGACGTGTTCGCGGGCGTCCTCGGACAACGTGGCGCGCAGCGCGGTGTCAGTGCTCGCCGACACGACGAAGTAGAGCGCCGAGAACACGCCGAGGAACCCGGACACGCGCAGGTGCGCGCTGGTGAGCACGTACTGGTGCCCAGCGATCGTGGCCTGCCACCAGATGTCGGGTGGCACGGTCAGCCATGACTTCGCGGTGTCCGCGGTGACGACGAGAACGCCGAAGACGATGAAGAACACGAACACCGCGACGCCTACCGCCACGGCGACCATCAGTTGCGCGATGGTGGTCATCGCGCGCAGGTTCATCCGCTCGCCGCGCCGCAGCGCCGCATCGCCGGATGCGTCGTGTGTCGGATCGGCGAGACCGGTGTGCCCGTCGGTCGATACGCCGCGGGCCACGAGGTCCCCGGACCAGGTCAGCTCCCGCGGCAGCGCGGCGCGCAAGGCCGCTTCGTCACCGAAGGTCACCGCCGCGTCGAGATCCGGGCGTACCTCACGCGACACGAACACCACAGCGAGACCGACGAACAGCAACGCCGTCAGCACGAGCGGCAGCCCGCGCAGCCGACCGATGCTCTGCCACGTCTCGGCACCGAGGAACAAGAAGGTGACCGCCACCAGCAGCAGCGGCAGCACGGCGAGCATGCGTATGCCACCACGCCAGATCGTGACGCCCAGCCAGGTCAGCCCGAACAAGGACAGCGGCACGATGCCGGTGGCCACCAGGACGTAGCAGACCAGCAGGCCGCCGATGCCGCCGAGCACGACCGACAGCACGACGATGCCGGCCGATGCCGCAGCGGCGAGCGCCAGCACCAGCATGGCGATCGCCACGATCAGCGCGCCGAGTGCCGCCCGCGGCAGCACCCGGCCCGGCCGGGCGTAGCCGTCGATGAAGTTGGGCACGCCGTGACTGCGGAACCACCGGTGGATCGCCGCACGATCGGCGTACGCGGCGGGCATCCGCTCACCCTAAACGCACCCACCCCACGCCGTTGAGTGGCGAGTTCCGACGTTGAATGGCGACTTACAAATCGCCACTCGACGTCAAATGTCGCCACTCGACGTGGGATGTCGCCACTCGACGCGGCCACCGCTGCTGCGCCGCGCATCGAGCGCGGCGAGTCGATCAACGCCGGAGTGTCTGCTGGTGCTGCCGGTGGCCGGCGACGCGTCAGCGCCGGCGTAGAGCGGCGGCGATGAGCCGGTCGACGAGGGTCGGATAGTCGACGCCGGACGCGGCCCACATGCGCGGGTACATCGAGATCGGCGTGAAACCGGGCATGGTGTTGACCTCGTTCACCACCACCTGCAGGTCATCGGTGACGAAGAAGTCGACTCGCGCCAGGCCGGTGCAGTCGATGGCGCGAAACGCGGTGCACGCGGCGTCCTGGATCGCCTCGGTCACCCCCGCGGGCAGCTGCGCGGGGACATCGAAGTCGCACGCGTCGTCGAGATACTTGGCGTCGAAGTCGTACCAGTCGCGGCCGGGCCGCAGCCGGATCTCGGCCGGCACGCTCGCCCTCGGCTCGCCCTCGGCGTCCTCGAGCACGCCGCACTCGATCTCGCGGCCGGACACCGCGGCCTCGACGAGCACCTTGGAGTCGTGTTCGAACGCCCGCTCCACCGCGTCGCGCAGGTCGGCCCAGTCGGCCACCTTGGAGATCCCGACGCTCGAACCCGCGCGGGCCGGCTTGACGAACGCCGGCAGCCCGAGCCGGTGCAGGTCGACCTCGCCGTACGGGCGTCCGCGGCGCAGCACCTCGAACTCGCCCACCGCCAGCCCGGCCGCGCGCAGCAGGATCTTGGTGAATTCCTTGTCCATCGCCGCCGCGCTCGCGAACACGCCGGCACCGACGTAGGGCACGCCGGCCATCTCCAGCATGCCCTGGATCGTGCCGTCCTCGCCGTAGAGGCCGTGCAGCACCGGGAAGACGACGTCGACGCTCTCCAGCGCCCGCACCGCCTCGCCGGGTTCGACGCTGAGCAGCGAGGGGGCCGACGGATCGGCCGGCAACACCACCGCGGTGCCTTTCTCGACCTCGGGCAGCGTGCGGCCGGTGATCTTCAACGATTCGGGGGTGGCGTCGGTGAGCATCCACTGCCCACCCGGCGTGATCCCGACCGGCACGACGTCGTAGCGGTCGGGGTCGAGCGCGGCGAGCACGCTGCCTGCGGAGACGACGGAGATGCCGTGTTCGCTGCTGCGGCCGCCGTAGACGACCGCGACCCGGATGCGTTGCGCCACGGGTCTCGAGCCTACCGGGACGGCGCGGTCAGACCTCGGATTTCATCGACCGCGACATCAGCAGTTCGACCATGCGCTGCGGCGTCATCGCACCGAAGCACACGGCCTCGACGGCCGCGGTGATCGGCACCTCGACGTCGTGTGCGCGGGCGAGTTCGAGCACCGCCCGACACGACTTCACGCCCTCGGCCACCTGGCCGTGGGTGGCCGCCTGCGCCTGCTCCAACGTCTCGCCCCGGCCCAGCCGCTCACCGAAGGTGCGGTTGCGCGACAGCGGCGAATTGCAGGTGGCGACGAGGTCGCCGAGCCCGGCGAGGCCGGCGAAGGTGCCCGGGTCGGCGCCGAGCCGCGCACCCAGCCGCGCGGTCTCGGCGAGCCCGCGGGTGATGATCGAGGCGAGGGAGTTGTCGCCGAAGCCCATCCCCTGGCCGATGCCGCAGGCGAGCGCGATGACGTTCTTCACCGCCCCGCCGAGCTCGCAGCCGATGACGTCGGTGTTGGTGTACGGGCGGAAGTAGCTCGTGCCGCACCGTCGTTGTACTGCCGCGCCGCGCGACTCGTCGACACACGCCACGACGGTGGCGGTGGGCTGCTCCTCGGCGATCTCGAGCGCGAGGTTGGGCCCGCTCACCACCGCGATCTGCTCGGTGGCGGTCCCGGCCACCTCGGCGATCACCTGGCTCATCCGCTTGGTGGTGCCGAGTTCGACGCCTTTCATCAAGCTGATCAGCGTCGCGTCCGGGGGCAGGTGCGGCACCCACGCGACGAGGTTCGCGCGCAGCGATTGCGACGGGATGGCGATCGCCACCAGGTCGGCGTCGCGGACGGCGGCAGCGGGGTCGTGGGTGGCCACCAGTCGCGCCGGCAGGGCGATGTCGGGCAGGTAGTCCTTGTTGCGGTGCTCGCGGTTGATCTGGTCGGCGAGCTCGTCGCGGCGAGCCCACAGCGTGACGTCGTTGCCCGCGTCGACCAGCACCTTCGCGAATGTCGTCCCCCAGGTTCCGGCCCCGAGGACCGCGGCGCGGCTCATGTGGCGCCTTCGGTGTCTGCGCCCGAGCGCGGCCACTTGTACAGCTCGCCCTCGGGCGCCGCGACACCGCGCAGTTCGGCGACCTCCTCGCGCAGCCGTCGCATGATCACATCGGTCATCTCGCGCAACACCGCGGTGGTGGGCTCGCGCTCGCGGAACGCGTCGAGGTCGACCGGTTCCCCGACCGAGATCAGGTGCGTCGGGCGCGGCAGCAATCGAACCTTCTTGTGATACAGGTCGATCTGGTCCTGCACCCCCCACTGCGCCACCGGGATCACCGGCACGTCCGGCGCGAGGGACGAGAGCCGGGCGGCACCGGTCTTGCCGATCATCGGCCAACCCTGCGGGTCGCGGGTGACGGTGCCCTCCGGGTGCAGCACGATCACCTGGCCGTGCTCGAGCGCGTCGACCGCCGACGCCAGCGACTGCCGCGCGTCTGCGGTGCCGCGGCGCACCGGGATGTGCCCCATCAGCCGCATGCCCCAGCCGACCACCGGCACCTCGAAGATCGATTCCTTGGCAAGGATGCGCGGCACCCGGGCGGCGTCGAGCACGAATTTCGCGACGAGGAACGGATCCACGTGTGACACATGATTCACGACGATGATCATCGGCCCGGTGCGCGGGATTCGATCGAGGTGGCGGTACCCCACTCGCACCGTCCCGGAGACCGGGTAGTACAGCACCAACCAGACGAATCGCCAGCCGGCTCCGAGCTTCTCGCCGTATCCGGGCCGACGCAGTTTCTGCAGCCGTTGCCGCTTGGCCACCGATCCTCCGTTCCCTGCGTTCCGGGTGAGTCTGCCGTATCGCCGCGAGTGCGTGACGACGGCGGCGTCGCGCGGCGCGTTCGTAGACTTCGGCGTGTGCGCTGGACCGTCGTGATCCCCGTCAAGGGACTCCCAGCCGCGAAGTCACGGCTGCTGCCGGCCAGCGCGGACGCCGCCGCGCACCACCGGCTGGTGGAGGCGATCCGCGCCGACACGATGGCCGCCGCCCACGACGCGCAGGGGGTGGCTCGGATCATGCTGGTGTCCGATCGGCGTAGCGACGACCCGCAGGTCCTGGTGCAGACCCGGCCCGGGCTGAATGCAGCGCTGGCCGAGGCGGCCGCGCACGCTCACCGGTCGTGGCCGGGCGACGGCGTCGCGGCACTGGTGGGCGACCTGCCCGCGTTGCGGGCGGACGAACTCGCCGATGCCCTGCAGGCCGCTGCGCACTATCCCCGCGCGTACGTGCCCGACGCAACCGGCGCGGGCACCACACTGCTCACCGCGATCCCCGGGGTCGAGCTGGACCCCGCGTTCGGACCCGGCTCGGCGGCCCGGCACGGGCGCGACGCGGCGGCGATCGCGGGCCGGCCCGGGCTGCGCCACGACGTCGACACCGCCGACGACCTCGCCGCCGCGACGACCCTCGGCCTCGGCGCCGCGACCGCCGCCGCAATGGCCGCACGTCGGGTAACCCCATGTTCTTCCGGACGGAGCATAGTGAACGCCATGACCTCGCACGGGTGCGCCGATCACGGGAACCGATCATGAGCACCGACACCGAGCTGCCGGTCGAGCCGCTCGACGCGCTGCCTGACGACGAGCCGCCGCGCCCGGCCGCCGACGACCTGCCGGCCGACCGCTTCAGCAACCGGGAACTGTCCTGGCTGGCGTTCAACGAGCGCGTGCTGGCCCTTGCCGAGGACGACGAACGCGCCACTGCTCGAGCGGATGAAGTTCCTGGCGATCTTCGCCAGCAACCTCGACGAGTTCTACATGGTGCGGGTCGCCGGGCTCAAGCGCCGCGCCGACATGGGCCTACAGGTCACCTCCGCCGACGGCCTGACCCCGCGCGACGTGCTGGCCCGCCTCGCCGAGCGCATCCGCGAACTCGTCGACCGGCACGCGCGCTGCTTCCGCGACGACATCAGCCCGCAGCTGGCCGACGAGGGCATCCACATCCGCCGCTGGGACGCGCTCGACGACGAGGAGCGCGCGCGGCTCGCGGCGTACTTCCGAGTCCAAGGTCTTCCCGGTCCTCACCCCGCTCGCCGTCGACCCGGCGCACCCGTTCCCCTACATCTCCGGGCTGTCGCTGAACCTCGCCGTGCTGGTGCGCGATCCGCGACGAGCGAGGCGCGAGCGCTTCGCCCGGGTGAAGGTGCCCAACAACGTGCCGCGCTTCGTGGTCGTGTCCCAGAGCCGCGACCGAGGCCGAGTACCTGCCGCTCGAGGATCTCATCGCCGCGCACCTCGACGATGCTGTTCCCGGGCATGGAGGTCGTCGAGCACCACCTGTTCCGGGTGACCCGCAACGCCGACTTCGAGGTCGAGGAGGACCGCGACGAGGACCTGCTGCAGGCCCTCGAACGCGAGCTGATGCGCCGCCGCTTCGGCCCGGCGGTGCGGCTGGAGGTCGCCGACGACATCGACGACGCGGTCGTCGAGCTGCTCGTCAGCGAGATCGACGTCGAGCCCGACGACGTGCTGCGGGTGCCCGGACTGCTCGACCTCAGCGCGCTGCTGGCAGGTCTACGACGTCGACCGGCCGGACCTGAAGGACCGGCCGTTCGTCCCGGCGACGCAACCCGCGCTTCGCCGAGGGCGAGACGCCCAAGTCGGTGTTCGCGACCACTGCGCGAGGGCGACGTGCTCGTGCACCACCCGTACGAGTCGTTCGCCACCAGCGTGCAGCGCTTCATCGAGCAGGCCGCCGCCGACCCGCACGTGCTGGCGATCAAGCAGACGCTCTACCGCACGTCGGGCGACTCGCCGATCGTCGACGCGCTGATCGACGCCGCCGAGGCCGGCAAGCAGGTCGTGGCGCTCGTCGAGATCAAGGCCCGCTTCGACGAGCAGGCCAACATCAAGTGGGCCCGCGCGCTGGAGCGCGCGGGCTGCCACGTCGTCTACGGCTTCGTCGGGCTCAAGACGCACTGCAAGACCGCGCTGGTGGTGCGCCAGGAGGGCAACTCGATCCGCCGCTACGCGCACATCGGCACCGGCAACTACAACCCGAAGACCGCGCGGATGTACGAGGATCTCGGGCTGTTCACCGCCGACGAGGACGATCTGCGCCGACATCACCGACCTGTTCAACGTGCTCACCGGCTACTCCCGCCAGACCGAGTACCGATCGCTGCTGGTCGCGCCGCAAGGCATCCGGTCCGGGTTGATCGAGCGCATCGAGACGCGAGATCGAGCACGCCCAGGCCGGCCGGTCCGGGCAGATCCGGTTCAAGACCAACCACCTCGTCGACGAGCAGACCATCGACGCGCTCTACCGCGCGTCGCGGGCCGGCGTGCAGGTCGACCTGCTGGTGCGCACCTTCTGCACGATCCGCGCCGGCGTGCCCGGGCTGTCGGAGAACATCACGCACGCGCTCCATCCTCGGGCGGTTCCTCGAGCACTCTCGGGTCGTACTACTTCGGCGGCGACGGCGACCCGCAGTACTGGATCGGCTCGGCCGACCTCATGCACCGCAACCTCGACCGCCGCGTCGAGGTCTTGTGCCCGGTCAACGACCGCGCCGCACGCGCCCATCTGCGACGCGATGCTCGACGCCGCGTTCGACAAAGACACGATCGCGTGGGACCTGCAGCCTGACGGTGAATGGGTACGCTGCGGCGATGCACACGTCGACTTCCAGGAGTTGCAGATGAAGCAACTCGCCGACCGCGGCGAGTAGCCGGTGCCGGCACACAGGTCGTTACCGGACATCCGCGCCGCCGGCGGCGTGGTGTGGCGGGTGCGCAAGAGTCGGGTCGAGGTCGCGTTGGCGCACCGCCCGCGCTACGACGACTGGTCATTGCCGAAGGGCAAGCTGCATCAGGACGAGACGGAACTGTCGGCCGCGGTGCGTGAGGTGCGTGAGGAGATCGGCTCGAAAGTCGCGGTCTCGCGGTTCATCGGCAGCGTGTCATATCCGGTCGGCGAAGCTCGCAAACGCGCGTCGTATTGGGTGATGCGCCACGTCGACGGCGACTTCGCGCCCAACGACGAGGTCGACGCCGTCGAGTGGCACAAGCCGGCGCTCGCGCGCGACCGCATGTCGCATCCGGTGGAGCGCAGCATCATGGCCGACTTCGCCGCGGTGCCGATACCGGACTCGGTCGTCGTGCTGGTGCGTCATGCGAAGGCCGGCAAGCGCACCGACTGGCGCGGCGAGGATCGCAAGCGGCCGCTCGACGACAGCGGCCAGGCGCAGGCCGAACGGCTCGTGCCGTTCCTGAGCGCGTTCCGGCCCGACCGCGTGGTGTCGGCCGAACCGGTGCGCTGCCTGCAGACCGTCGAGCCGTTTGCGCAGCGGCGCGGCATCGACGTTCGCATCGACCCGGTGTTCGGCGACAAGGCATATCTCGATTCCCCGTCGACCGCCGAGACCGCGCTGATGGCATTGGCGAAGCCGGGAAAGGTGACGGTCGTCTGCAGCCAGGGCGACGCGATCCCCGGTCTCATCGACCGGCTGGCACGTGGCGTGCACACCTCCGACACCAAGAAGGGTGCCGCCTGGGTGCTGTCGATCGTCGACGCAACCGTGGTGTCGGCCGACTACTACGAGGACGCAGCGCGACCGGCCGAGGGCCTCGACGCACGACGGGCGCCGACCTGGTCGGCCGGCGCCCTATCGCGGTGATCGAGTCGCGTTGAGTTGGATCAGGCCCGCTTCGCGGTGGCCTTCTTCGCCGCCGTCTTCTTCGCCGCCGTCTTCTTCGCGGTTGCCTTCTTGGCCGGCGCCTTCTTGGCCGCCGTCTTCTTGGCCGCGGTCTTCTTCACGGCGGTCTTCTTCACGGCGGTCTTCTTCACGGCGGTCTTCTTGGCGGCCGTCTTCTTCACGGCGGTCTTCTTGGCGGCCGCCTTCTTCGCCGGCGCCGCCTTCTTGGCGGCCGCCTTCTTCGCCGGCGCCGCCTTCTTGGCCGGCGTCGCCTTGCTGGCGGCCGACACCGCGCGGGTCGCGGCCCTCGCGGCGCGCTTGCCGGCCGGGGTACGACGCACCGCGTCGGCGGCTTGCTTGACCGCCGATGCGGCCCGGCCCACCGCGCCTTCGGCGCCGTTGGCGACATTGCGGAATTCGGTGCCGGGACGGAAGTGCGCCGTCTTGCGAGCGGGCACCTGCACGCTCGCGCCGGTCAGGGGGTTGCGCCCGATGCGGGCTGCCTTGTCGCGACGTTCGAAGACACCGAATCCGGAGATCGCCACTTTCTCCCCGCGGGAGATCGCGTCATAGATGGAGTCGATGAATGCTTCGAGCGCTGCGGAAGCTCGCTTCTTGTCGCCATCGAGCCGCTCAGCGAGCATGTCGATGAAGTCTGCCTTGTTGGCCACGTGTCCTCCCGGGCGCGTTTGTTTGTTGATCGGACACGCTAGGCGCTTCCGCAGCCGCAAACAACGCTGAAAGGCTTGTGTCGTCGGACTTTTCGTGGAATTAACCGGCGACAGTCGGCATCCAGGCCTTTCGGGTCCCCTCGTAGTCGGCGATCTCGTCGGTGTGACGCAGGGTCAGACCGATGTCGTCGAGACCTTCGAGCAGCCGCCACCGCGTGTAGTCGTCGAGCGCGAAGTCGTGGACTTCGCCTGCCCAGCGGACATTGCCGCTCGACGAGATCGACGGTGACCGCGGTCGTCCGGTGCACCTTCGACGTCGTCCCACAACCGCTGCACGATCTTCTCCGGGAGCTCCACGGTGAGCAGCCCGGCCTTGAGCGAGTTGCCGCGGAAGATGTCGGCGAACCGCGGCGAGATCACGACCTTGAAGCCGTAGTCCAGCAGCGCCCACACCGCGTGCTCGCGCGAGGAGCCGGTGCCGAAGTCGGGGCCGGCGACGAGCACCGTCGCGCCGTCGAAGCGGTCCTGGTTGAGCACGAAGTCGGGTCGTTGGCGCGCCAGGCCTCGAACAGGCCGTCCTCGAAGCCGGTGCGGGTGACCCGCTTGAGGTAGACGGCCGGGATGATCTGGTCGGTGTCGACGTTGCTGCGCCGCAGCGGCACGGCGGTGCCGGTGTGCGTGGTGAACTTGTCCATGGCGTGCTCCTCAGAGGTCGGCGGGGCTGGCGAGGTGGCCGGTGACGGCGGTGGCGGCGGCGACCAGCGGCGACACGAGGTGGGTGCGGCCGCCCTTGCCCTGGCGGCCTTCGAAGTTGCGGTTCGACGTCGACGCGCTGCGCTCGCCGGGCGCGAGCTGGTCGGGGTTCATGCCCAGGCACATCGAGCAGCCGGCCTGGCGCCACTCGGCGCCGGCGGCGGTGAAGATCGCGTCGAGGCCCTCGGCCTCGGCCTGCCGTCGCACCCGCACGAGCCCGGGACGACGAGCATCCGCACGCCGTCGGCGACCTTGCGGCCGTCGAGCACGGCGGCGGCGGCGCGCAGGTCCTCGATCCGGCCGTTGGTGCACGAGCCGACGAAGACCGTGTCGACCTTGATGTCGCGCAGCGGCGTGCCGGCGGTCAGGCCCATGTAGGTCAAGCGCTTTCTCGGCGGCGACGCGGTCCGACTCGTCCTCGAAGTCACCTGGGTCCGGGCACGCTCGCGGCCGAGCGGCGCGCCCTGGCCGGGGTTGGTGCCCCAGGTGACGAACGGCGTGAGCGTGCTGGCGTCGAGGACGACCTCGGCGTCGAACTCGGCGTCGTCGTCGGTGCGCAGGCTGGTCCAGTACTCGACCGCGGCGTCCCACTCGGCGCCCTTCGGCGCGTGGTCGCGGCCCTGCAGGTAGTCGAAGGTGGTCTGGTCGGGCGCGATCATGCCGGCCCGCGCGCCCCACTCGATGCTCATGTTGCAGACCGTCATCCGGCCTTCCATCGACATGTCCTCGAACGCCGAGCCGCGGTACTCGACCATGTAGCCCTGGCCGCCGCCGGTGCCGGTCTTGGCGATGACGGCGAGGATGACGTCCTTGGGGGTGACGCCGTCGGGCAGCTCGCCGTCGACGGTGACCGCCATCGTCTTCGGCCGGTCCAGCGGCAGCGTCTGGGTGGCGAGCACGTGCTCGACCTGGCTGGTGCCGATGCCGAAGGCGAGCGCGCCGAACGCGCCGTGGGTCGAGGTGTGCGAGTCGCCGCAGACGATCGTCATGCCGGGCTGGGTGATGCCCAGCTGCGGGCCGATCGACGTGCACGATGCCCTGCTCGGCGTCGCCCATCGGGTAGAGGCGCACGCCGAACTCCGCGCAGTTGCGGCGCAGCGTCTCGACCTGGGTGCGGCTGACGTCGTCCTTGATGGAGTCGGTGCCGACGAGCGGCAAGGTGTAGTCGGTGGGCATGTTGTGGTCCTCGGTGGCCAGCGTGAGGTCGGGCCGGTGCACCGGGCGACCGGCCAGCCGCAGTCCGTCGAAGGCCTGCGGGCTGGTGACCTCGTGCACGAGGTGCATGTCGATGTAAGAGCAGATCGGGCTCACCGGCCGCGGACTGCGACCACGTGACTGTCCCACAACTTCTCGGCGAGCGTTCTTGCCCATCTGCGCGCGTCTCCCTGGTTGCTTCCCAGAATATGGGAATCTAGTATCGCTGTATGGGACAGCCTAGCAGCGGCATCGGGGTCGTGGACAAGAGTGTCGCCATCCTCGGCTGCGTGGCCGAGGCGCCGCGCACGCTGGCCGAACTTGTCGCGGCCACCGCGCTGCCGCGCGCCACCGCTCACCGGTCTGGCCGTCGCGCTGCAGGTGCACCGGCTGCATCGAGCGCGACGCCGACGGGCGCTTCGTGCTCGGCCCGCGAATGCCGTGAGCTCGCCGCGGCGCTGCCCGACCCCGTCGTGGCCGCCGCGACACCGGTGCTGACCTGGGTGCGCGACGAGTGCGGCGAGAGCGCGCAGCTCTACCGACGCGACGGTGCGCAGCGGATCTGCGTGGCCGCCGCCGAACGCACGCACGGCCTACGCACCACGGTGCCGGTCGGTTCCCGACTGCCGCTGTCGGCCGGCTCCGGCGCGCAGGTGCTGTGCGCGTGGTCGGATCCCGCCTCGTTGTCCGACCTTCTGGCCGAGGCCGAATTCGGCGAGCGCACGTTGGCCGAAGTGCGCCGCCGCGGGTGGGCGCAGTCGATCGCGCAGCGCGAAGCCGGGGTCGCATCGGTGTCCGCGCCGGTGCACACGCCCACCGGCACCGTGCTCGCCGCGATCTCGATCTCCGGACCGATCGAACGCCTCGGCCGCTCCCCCGGCGCCCGCTTCGCGCCCGTCCTCGTCGCCGGCGCCCGCCGCATCACCGCCGCCCTCACACCGTGAGCGCGTCCGAACCACCTGCGGCCGAGCGCAACCGCGACCTCGAACGCCTGCTGACCTTCGTCGACGCCATTGCTGCGGTGGCGATCACCCTGCTCGTCCTCCCGCTGGTCGATCTCGCGGCCGAACTCCACGGCGCCGACGAGTCGGTCTGGCACCTGATCAGCACCCATGCCAATCAGTTCTGGGCCTTTGCCCTCAGCTTCGTGGTCATCGCCCGGCTCTGGCTCGCCCAGCACGTGCTGCTGCGGCCGGTGATCGCCAGCACTCGCGGGGTGACCACCCTGCTGCTGCTCTGGTCGATGGCCGTCGTCTTCCTGCCGTTCCCGACCGCGTTGCTGCCCCGTGGCGGCGAACAGGCGGCCACGAAGGTGCTCTACCTCGGCACCCTCGCGCTGAGTGCGATCTGCCTCGCGGGGATGGCCGTCATCATCGGCCGCGACCGCCGGCTGCGCGACACGGACCAGGCGCCGACGCCCACGACATCGGTGGCCACCGCGGCCGCCTTTCTCCTCGCGCTGGCGATCTCACTTGTCTTCCCGGCGACGAGCTACTACCCGTTGTTGCTGCTGCTGGTCGTCGACCCGGCGATCGCCTTCGTCAACGCCGTGCGCAACCGCCGGACCTGACCGCCGGCGGCGGCTACCAGCTCGTCGCGACGTAAGTGGTTTCCAGGTATTCGCCGATGCCCTCGAAACCGCCCTCGCGACCCAAGCCGGACTCCTTGACGCCGCCGAACGGTGCGGCGGGGTCGGACACCAGGCCGCGGTTCAGCCCGACCATGCCGACCTCGAGACGCTCGGACACCCGCAGGCCGCGGGCGAGATCGCGGGTGTAGACGTAGCCGGTCAGGCCCATCGTGGTGTCGTTGGCAAGCGCGATCGCGTCCTCGTCGCTGCGCACGCTGATGATCGGCGCGACCGGGCCGAAGATCTCCTCGGTGGCCACCGCCGAGTCGCGCGGCACGTCCTTGAGCACCGTCGGCGGGTAGTAGAAGCCGTCGCCGTCGGGTGCCGAACCGCCGAGCACTGCCTTGCCGCCGGCGGCGACGGTGCGGTTCACCTTCTCGGCAATGCCTTCCACGGCCTTGCGGTTGACCATCGGGCCGACCTGGGTGTTCTCGTCGGTACCCGGCCCGACCCGCAGTTCGGCCATCCTGTCGGCCAGCTTGGCAGCGAACTCGTCGGCCACCGATTCGGCAACCAGGAACCGGTTGGCGGCCGTGCAGGCCTGCCCGCCGTTGCGCATCTTCGCCAGCATGGCGCCCTCGACCGCGGCGTCGAGGTCGGCGTCGTCGAGCACGAGGAACGGCCCGTTGCCGCCGAGCTCCATCGAGGAGTTCACGATGTGCTCGGCGCTTTGCTTGAGCAACCCGCTCCCGACGCCGGTGGAGCCGGTGAACGACAGCTTGCGCACTCGCTCGTCGGCGAGCGCGGTCTCGACGAGCTCGGCCGGCTTGTTCGTCGTCAGCACGTTGACGACGCCGTCCGGCGCACCCGCCTCGGCCAGCAACTTCGCCAGCAGCAGTGCCGTCAGCGGCGTCTCCGACGCCGGCTTGAGCACAACGGTGCAGCCCGCCGCCAATGCCGGGCCGATCTTGCGCGTGGCCATCGCGGCCGGGAAGTTCCACGGGGTCAACAGCAGACACACGCCGACCGGCTTGCGGAAGGTCAGGATCCGGTTCGCACCCGACGGCGCCAACCGCAACTCGCCGCCGATGCGCACCGCCTCCTCGGCGAACCAGCGGAAGAACTCCGCCGCGTAGGTGGCCTCGCCACGCGCATCGACGAGCGACTTGCCCATCTCGAGCGACATCAGGTACGCGAGCTCCTCCTTGCGGGAGGTCATCAGGTCGAAGGTGCGGCGTAGCACCTCGCTGCGCTCGCGCGGCGACGTCGCCGCCCAGCCCGGCTGCGCTTCCGCCGCCGCAGACACCGCGGCCCGAACGTCGTCGGCGCTGGCCTTGGGCACCTGGCACAGCACCTGCCCGGTCGAAGGGTTCAGGACGTCGAAGGACCCACCCCCGCCGTCGATCCACTTGCCGCCGACGAACAGCTGGGTGGGGGCATCTGCAGGAAGGGACATCACAACCTCCGGTGAAACGGCTACCTGTCGAGCTTGCCACCAACGCACCCGGGCATGCGCTGTGGGCGTCGCCGTCATTGACACCAAATACCGGTGGTGCTGGGGTGGGGGATCAGGCACCAATGCCCAAATCCATCGGCCCGACGCGGGGAGACAGCGGTGACCGACACCAGCCAGAACGTTCCGGACCTGCAGGATCTGCTCTCGGATTCGCCGTCCAACTGGGGCAAGTGGGGCGACGAGGACGAGGTCGGCGCGCTGAACTACCTCGGCCCCGAGCAGGTCCTGGCGGCGATCCGGCTCGTCAAGTCCGGCAAGGTCATCACGCTGCAGCGGCTGATCGGCGACCCCAAGGGCGACCCGGTCTGGCCCGGCCGCACGCCGGCCGAACGCACCCAGATCTTCGACGAGTCCAGCTGGGACGGCGAGGGCGCCCCGCAGTTCCCCGGCGGTTTGCACTACGCCGACGACAAGATCAACGCCTTCCTGCAGGGCTCGACCCAGTACGACGCGCTCGGCCACGTCTGGTACGGCGGCAAGATCTGGAACGGCTACGACGCCCGCACCACCGTGGGCGGACTGGACAAGGCCAGTGTCGAGGCCATCGCGCAGCGCGGCGTCGTCGGCCGCGGCGTGCTGCTCGACATGGCCCGCTTCCGCGGCAAGGACAATCTCGAGGCGGCCGAGACCTTCACCCACGAGGACCTGATCGAGTGCGCGAAGGCACAAGGCACCTCGATCCAGAAGCGCGACATCGTGCTCATCCGCACGAACTTCCTCAAGCTGTTCTTCGAGCTCGGCGACAAGTTCTACGAAAGCTTCTGCGAGCCGGGCCTGGTGTACAGCCCAGAGCTCGTCCAGTGGTTCCAGGACATGGAGATCCCCAACCTGGTCACCGACACGATCGCCAACGAGATCACCATCGACCCGAACAACGGGGTCGCGCTGGTGCTGCACAACGCCTTGATGCGCAACCTCGGTGTCGCGCTGACCGAGATTGCCGACCTGGAGAAGCTCGCCGCCGACTGCGCCGACGACGGCCAGTACGACTTCCTCTACGTCGCGGCCCCGCTCAAAATCGCGCTCGGCAGCGGCTCCCCCGTGAACCCGGTAGTCATCAAGTAGGAGAACGTCAATGAGCGACTACGACGCCCGGCCCTGGCTCGCCCAGTACAACAACCAGCCGGCTGACTACGAGATCGAGTACGACCACTGTCTGAGCATGTTCAAGGGCGGTCTCGCCGCCGCACCGGATCAGCCGGCGATCAAGTACTTCGACGGCGTGATCACCCGTCGGGAGCTGGACGAGATCTCCGACGCGCTGGCCTGCGGCCTGCTCGCCAACGGCTTCGCCGCCGGCGATCGGCTAGCCGTATACGTGCAGAACGTGCCGCAGTTCGTCATCGCGCAGCTGGGCACCTGGAAGGCCGGCGGGACGATGGTGTCGATCAACCCGATGTGCCGGGCCCGCGAGTTGGACTATCTGCTCAAGGACTCTCGCGCCACTGTGTTGGTCTGCCTCGAATCGCTCTACGACACGATCGCCCGCGACGTCGTGCCCAGACGTCGGTGCGTCTGGTGCTGACCACCTCCGAGCTCGAGTACCAGACCCGAAACGACGAGCGGCTGTTCAAGGGCATCGAGAAGTACCACTTCGACGAGACCACCGATCTCGCCGAGCTCATCGAGGCACATCGCGGCGAGCAGCCGCCGGCAGTCGTCCTTCCGGCCCGACGACGTCGCCTTCCTCACCTACACCTCCGGCACCACCGGCGTGCCGAAGGGCGCGATGAACACCCACCGCAACGCGGTGTTCACCTCGCAGGTCTACCGCGACTGGATCGAGCAGACGAGTGACGACTCGGTGTTCGGCATCGCGCCGCTGTTCCACATCACCGGGCTGATCGGCCACATCGGGCTCGGCCACCTGACCCCGATGCCGCTGATCCTCGCCTACCGCTTCGAACCGCAGGTCGTCCTCGAGGCGTTCCGCGAGCACCGGCCGACGTTCACCATCGGCGCCATCACGGCGTTCACCGCGCTGCTCAATGCGCCCGGTTTCAGCACGGACGACTTCTCCTCGTTCAAGAGCATCTACTCCGGCGGCGCCGCCATCTCCCCGACCGCCGAGCAGCGCTTCCGCGACCTCACCGGGTGCCAGGTGCACGTCGCCTACGGGCTCACCGAGACGACATCGCCGATGACGCTCACCCCGAAGGACTCGGCGTCGCCGATCGACCCGAACTCCGGCGCGCTGTCGGTCGGCGTGCCGGTGCCGAACACGGTCGTGCGGGTGCAGGACGACGACGGCAACGACCTGCCCTTGGGCGAGGTCGGCGAGATCGTGTCCGAGGGCCCGCAGACGGTCGCCGGCTACTGGGACAAGCCGGAGGAGACCGCGGCGAACATGCCCGGCGGCGCACTGAAGTCCGGCGACGTCGGGTTCATGAACCCCGAGGGCTGGATCTTCATCGTCGACCGCAAGAAGGACATGATCAACGCGTCCGGCTACAAAGTGTGGCCTCGCGAGGTGGAGGACGTACTCGCCGAGCACACGGCCGTGCGGGAGGCCGCGGTCGTGGGTGTGCCCGACGAGTACCGCGGTGAGACGGTCGTGGCGTATGTCAGCTTCAACCCGGGCGCGACGGCCACGACAGAGGAGTTGACGCGGCACTGCAAGGAGCGGATGGCCGCGTACAAGTACCCGCGCACCGTCTACATCATCGACGAACTGCCGAAGAACGTGTCCGGCAAGATCCTGCGTCGCGAGCTGCGTGAGCAGGCGGCGCGAGAGGCGGGTGCAACGTCCTGAGGCGCGCCGGGCCCACCTAGAGTTGGCCGTACCGAGGCCCGAGGAGGCGCAGCTGTGAGCCGCAACCCGTACGACGACCTGCCCGACGTCGCCACCTTCGAGGTGCGCAGCGATGACGTGAGCAACGGCGCGACCCTGAACACCGCGCAGGTGTCCGGCGTGTTCGGCGCCGGCGGGCAGGACGTGTCGCCGCAGCTGTCCTGGTCCGGCGCGCCGGAGGGCACGCAGAGCTACGCGGTAACCGTCTACGATCCCGATGCCCCGACGGCGAGCGGGTTCTGGCACTGGGCGGTGTTCAACATCCCCGCCGAGGTCACCGAGCTCGGGTCGGGTGCAAGTAGCGGCCTGCCCGACAGCGCGGTGCAGCTGAAGAACGACGGCGGCTTCGCCGGTTACGTGGGGGCGGCGCCGCCGGCCGGGCACGGCCGGCACCACTACTACGTCGTGGTGCACGCGGTCGACGTGCCGAGCCTCGACGTACCGGCCGAGGGCTCGTGCGCATTCCTCGGCTTCAACTTGTTCAGCCACACGCTCGCCCGCGCGACGCTCGTGCCCGTCTACGAGATCACGCAGTGAGTGAGCATCGCAGGCGCGCCAAGCGCCGAGGAGCGCAGCGAAGCGCCGATGAGCGCTTGCGCGAAGAGGAGAAGACGCAGTGAGTGAGCATCGCAGGCGCGCCAAGCGCCGAGGAGCGCAGCGAAGCGCCGATGAGCGCTTGCGCGAAGAGGAGAAGACGCAGTGAGTGAGCATCGCAGGCGCGCCAAGCGCCGAGGAGCGCAGCGAACGGCCGATGAGCGCTTGCGCGAAGAGGAGAAGACGCAGTGAGTGAGCATCGCAGGTGCGCCAAGCGCCGAGGAGCGCAGCGAAGCGCCGATGAGCGCTTGCGCGAAGAGGAGAAGACGCGGTGAGTGAGCAGGTCCGCGGAGTCATTGCGCGGGCGAAGGGCGCCGCGGTCGAGCTGGTCACGATCAACGTGCCCGACCCGGGACCGGGTGAGGCGCTGGTGCAGGTGCAGGCGTGCGGGGTGTGCCACACCGACCTGCACTACCGCGAGGGCGGCATCAACGACGACTTCCCGTTCCTGCTCGGCCACGAGGCCGCGGGTGTGGTTGAGGCCGTCGGGCCCGACGTCACCGAGGTCGCGCCCGGCGACTTCGTCATCCTGAACTGGCGCGCAGTGTGCGGCCAGTGCCGGGCGTGCAAGCGTGGCGAGCCGCAGTACTGCTTCGCCACCCACAACGCCAAGCAGAAGATGACGCTCGAGGACGGCACGGAGCTGTCCCCCGCGCTCGGGATCGGCGCGTTCGCCGACAAGACGCTGGTGGCTGCAGGCCAGTGCACCAAGGTCGACCCGTCGGCGCCCGCGCAGGTCGTCGGGTTGCTCGGCTGCGGCGTGATGGCCGGCCTCGGTGCGTCGATGAACACCGGCGGGATCCGGCGCGGGCAGAGCCTGGCCGTCATCGGCTGCGGCGGCGTCGGTTGTGCGGCGATCGCCGGCGGTCGGCTGGTCGGCGCGAACACGATCATCGCGCTTGACATCGACGACCGGAAGCTGGAGACCGCGAAGCAGTTCGGCGCCACGCACACCATCAACACCGAGACCCTCGACCAGGACGGCGTCGTGGCCGCGGTGCAGGAGCTGACCGGCGGCAACGGTGCCGACGTCGTGGTCGACGCGGTCGGCATCCCGCAGACCTACAAGCAGGCGTTCTACGCCCGCGACCTCGCCGGGACCGTGGTGCTGGTCGGGGTGCCGAACCCGACGATGACCCTCGAGCTCCCGCTCATCGACGTGTTCGGTCGCGGCGGCGCGCTGAAGTCGTCGTGGTACGGCGACTGCCTGCCCTCGCGCGACTTCCCGATGCTGGTCGACCTGTTCCAGCAGGGCCGCTTGCCGCTGGACAGGTTCGTCACCGAGACGATCGGCATCGACGACGTCGAGGCGGCCTTCGAGAAGATGCACCACGGCGGGGTGCTGCGCTCAGTGGTCGTTCTGTGAGTGAGCATCGCAGCGAGCGCCAGCGAGCGAGGAGCGCAGCGAACCCAGCGATGAGCGCTTGCGCGAAGAGCGTGGAGGCACTGTGAGCAAACGTCCGCGGCTCGACCACATCGTCACGAGCGGCACCTTCAGCCTGGACGGCGGCACCTGGGAGGTCGACAACAACGTCTGGGTGCTCGGCGACGGCGCCGAGTGCGTGCTGATCGACGCACCTCATTCGGCCGACCCGATCGCCGAGGTGATCGGCAACCGCATCCTGGTCGCGATCTTGTGCACGCACGCCCACGACGACCACGTGACCGTCACCAAGCTACTGTCGGACCAGTTCGCGGCGCCGGTGTACCTGCACCCCGACGACGACGTGCTGTGGCAGATGACCCACCCCGGCGAGGAGTACTTCACCCTCGCCGACGGGCAGATCATCCCGGTGGCCGACACCGAACTGCGCGTGCTCCACACGCCGGGGCACTCGCCCGGCGCGGTGTCCTTCTACGACAAGTCACTCGACGCGGTGTTCACCGGTGACACCCTGTTCCAGGGCGGGCCGGGCGCGACGGGCCGCTCCTACTCCGACTACGACACGATCGTCAACTCGATCCGCACCAAGTTGTTCACCCTGCCGCACGACACCGTCGTGCACGCCGGACACGGCCCGGACACCACCGTCAGCGAGGAGGTCGCGGGCTCCGACGGATGGCGCAACCCCAACGGCTGATGCTCAGCGGGCGAGCGTCAGCTCGTCGATCTCGTCGCGGCTCAATTGCACCTGCGCCGCGCCGACGTTCTCTTCCAGGTGCGCCACGGTGGACGTGCCCGGGATGGGCAAAATGATCTGCGCGCGCCCCAGCAGCCAGGCGAGCGCGATCTGCGACCACGACGCGCCGTGCCGCTCGGCGAGCTCGTCGACCGGGCCACCCGGCTCGGCCAGTCGGCCGGACGCGATCGGCGCCCACGGGATGAACCCGATCGCCTCGCGCACGCAGTAGTCGACGACGTCTTCGGCGTCACGGGCCGCCACGTTGTAGCGGTTCTGCACCGTCACGACCTCGACGGTCTTGCGTACCTCGTCGATCTGGTCGGTGCTGACCTCGGAGAGCCCGACCGCGCCGACCTTGCCCTCGTCCTGCAAGTCCTTGAGCGCGCCGGCCTGGTCGGCCAGCGGCACCTTCTCATCGATGCGGTGCAGTTGGAACAGGTCGATGCGCTCGAGCCCGAGGCGGCGCAGGCTCATCTCCACCTGCTGGCGCAGGTACTCCGGGCGGCCGACCGGCAGCCAGATGTTCGGCCCGTGCCGCACCAGCCCGGCCTTCGTCGCGATCAGGACGTCGTCGGGATACGGATCGATGGCCTCGCGGATGATGCTCCTCGCTGATCCCCGGACCGTAGGAGTCGGCGGTGTCGATGAGCTGCACTCCCAACTCGACCGCGCGCCGCACCACACGCACGCACTCCCTGCGGTCGCCCGGTTCGCCCCAGATGCCCTCGCCGGTCAGGCGCATCGCGCCGAAGCCGAGCCGGGCCACCCGCTTGCCGGCGATCTCGAACGTGCCGGCGTGTTCGGCGAGGGTCTGCGCGCTGGTCATTCGTGACTCCTTGGCAATCGACAACTGCACCGACAGTGTTTCCTACCCATCCCTGGGGAAGGATGGACACGAACGTACCGACGAGGAAGGACGACGCATGCCCACTCGCACCGCCCGCACCGCCTGGACCGGCGGCCTGCAGGAGGGGTCCGGACAGGTCGAGCTGTCCAGCTCCAAGATCGGCACGTACGAGGTGTCGTTCCCGAAGCGGGCCGCCGACGACGCCGGCGGCACCACCAGCCCGGAGGAACTCATCGCCGCGGCGCACTCCTCGTGCTACGCGATGCAGCTGTCCGCGTTGCTCGCCGAGGCCGGCGGCACCCCGCAGACGCTCGACGTCCAAGCCGACGTGTCACTCGGCCCGGACCCGGCCGGCGGGTTCAGGCTCACCGGCATCAAGCTGACGGTGCGCGGCGCGGTCGACGGCCTGGACGCGGACGGCTTCACCGAGGCCGCCGAAGCGGCCAAGGCCGGCTGCCCGGTCAGCAAGGCCCTCACCGGCGTGGACATCACCTTGGACGCCGCACTGCAGACCTGACCCCAAAGCGATTGGCCGGCCCGTGTTTGGATCAGCACATGGGTCCGTCGACGTTTGTGCAGGCGTCCGCGCTGCGTCCGCTCGGCGACAAGGCATTCGCCGCCGACCTCGACCCGCGGTGGACCATCGCCGGCAAACCCAACGGCGGGTACCTCCTGGCGATCCTCGGCCGGGCGGCGGTGGCCTGCTGCGCGCACGAGCACCCGATCGCGTCCAGTGCGCACTACCTGCACGCTCCCGAACCCGGCGGCGTGCAGGTGAGCGCCGAGGTACTGCGGGCCGGCCGCGGCGCCAGCCACGTGCGGGTGCGGATGAGCCAGGGCGACAAGGCGTGCGTCGAGGCCCTGTTCACCGTGAGCACGCTGCAGCCGGGGATCGCGCCCTATTGGACCGGTGGCGTGCCGCACCTTGCCGACGCCGACCGCGCCGCCGCGGTCCGGCTGCCGGGCCGCACCCCGGCCGGGGTGCCCGCCGCGATCATGGACCAGGTCGACCTGCGCATCGACCCGGCTGCGCTCGGGTTCGCCGCCGGGCGCCCCAGCGGACGCGGCGAGTTGACCGGCTGGCTCGCGCTGCCCGACGACGAACCCTTCGACCCGCTGTCGTTGCTGTACGCGGTCGACGCGTTCCCGCCGGCCACCTTCGACATCGAGATGACCGGTTGGGTCCCCACGCTCGAACTCACCGTCTACGTGCGCGGACTGCCCGCGCCGGGTCCGCTGCGGGTGCTGCAGAAGGCGCACCTGGTCGAGGCGCAGCGGGTCGACGAGCAGTGCTGGGTGTGGGACAGCGCCGGGCGCCCGGTGGCGCACGGCACCCAGCTGGCCGGCATCAGACTCGGCTGAGCATCCGCCCACCGGGGTGAATCGCTTGGTGGCTGGGTCATGATGGTCGGGTGAGGTTCCCGTCCGCCCGGCACCGCGTCGCCGCCGGCCGCGCATGGTGGGCGCGCAGCCTGTACGGCAGCGGCTTGCAGCGTGTGCGGGAGCTGGACCTCGACACCCACGCGCTCGCGCTGTGCGCCCAGCAGGTGCTGTGCACGGCGCCGCTCATCGTCGCCATCTCCGCGGTCCTGCAACGCACGAACGGCAACGGCGTCAGCGTGTACATGTCGCGCTTCTTCGGGCTCTCCGGCAACTCGGCCGCCGACGTCGAGCGGTTGTTCGGCCGCACCTCGCCCACCATCAGCACGTTCGCGCTGGTGTTCGCGATGGCCAGCGCCGTGGTGCTCAGCACGAGCGTGGGCGCGGTGCAGCAACGGGCCTTCGAGATGATCTGGACGCTGCCGCGGGTGCGCAGCGTGCGGTCCTACCTGCGGCAGCTGATCTGGGCGGTCGCGCTGGCCGCGTTCTCCATGGGCATCCTCGTCGCCGGACGCTGCGGGCGGTGGTTCGACCGGCAGATGTTCGACACCGGCTCGTCGGCCCCGGTGGTGATGCAGGCCGCGATGACGTTCGCCTTCTACTGGTGGTCGCAGCGTTGGCTGCTGGGCGGTCGGGTGTCGTGGCGCTCGGTGTTGCCCGGCGCGGTAGCGGTCGCCGTCGCCACCATGGTGCTGGTGCGGCTCACCCGGCTCGTCCTGCCCGGCGAGATCTCCTGGCAGGTGCACGCCTACGGCCTGATCGGTGGCATCTTCGTGCTGTCGGTGTGGTTGATGATCCTCAGCGCGGTGATCTTCGGCGGGGTGCTGTTCGGTGCGCTCTACGTCGAACGGCGTATCGAGCAAAAACACATCGACCCGGGCCAGGAGGGCGAGTCGCCGCTCACGCGCAGCGGCCTGGCGTCAGCGGCGCAGGAACAGGATCAGGAATTCTCCTCGATGTACTCCTCGACGTCGCGATCGGAGTCATCGACGCCACGCCCGTGAGGGTGCGCAGCGTAGCAGCGCAACCACTTCATCGCGAGTTCGTGACGTAGCTCGGGCGAGGCGCTCTTGATGAAGTCCGGCATCCCCTCGCGTTCCTCCTCCTCGAGGTGCTCGCCGTTCTCCTTGCGCGTGTCGGCCACGGCGGCGAACCACTCCGGGGTGCCGACCCGGTGGCGTCGACTCGCGCGGACCGCGTCGCGGATCTTGTTGTGATCGCCGATGGCGTCCTTCGTTTCGTCCTGCGGGTCGCCCGCCTCACCGCGGCGCAGCAGGGCGGGGTAGAACACCGTCTCCTCCGCCTCGGCGTGGGTGTCGAGCCGGATCGCCAACGGCTCCCACACGGCCGCGAGCTCGTCGTCGCTGCGCGCCTCGTCGAGATAGAAGAACTGGCGCCGGAACCAGTCGTGGTCGGCGTAGATCAATTCGATGATGTCGGCCATGCCACTGTCTTACCCGACGATTCGCCATAGGCTCACGTCATGCTGGATGTCGACTACGCCGGTCCGTCGATCGAGCGGGCCGAGCTGATCCTCACGCGCGAGGCGCTCGAGTTCGTGGGCGAGCTGCACGAACGATTCGCCGCCCGCCGCGACGAGCTGTTGCAAGCCCGGGCCGCGCGGCAGGAGGAGATCAGACGCACCGGCACGTTGGATTTCCTGCCGCAAACAGCAGCCCTGCGCGCCGGCGACTGGCAGGTGGCTGACGGCGCCGCCGGACCTCACCGATCGCCGCGTCGAGATGACCGGCCCCACCGAGCGGAAGATGACGATCAACGCGCTGAACTCCGGCGCCCAGGTGTGGCTGGCCGACCTCGAGGACGCGAACACCCCGCACTGGCGCAACGTGGTCGTCCGGCCAGGTCAACCTCCACGACGCGATCCGTCGTGACGATCACTTTCGCCGCACCGGACGGCAAGCAATACACGCTGCGCACCGATGCGCCGCTGGCCGTGATCGTGGTGCGCCCACGCGGCTGGCATCTGCCCGAGCGACATCTGCGTCACAACGGCCAGGATGCGGTCGGCGCGCTCGTCGACTTCGGGCTCTTCTTCTTCCACAACGCCGCCGAGCTCATCGCGCGTGGCAGCGGCCCCTACTTCTACCTGCCGAAGATGGAGAGCCACCTCGAGGCGCGGCTGTGGAGCGACGTGTTCGCCTTCGCCGAGGAACGGCTCGCGGTCCCGGCCGGTTCGGTTCGGGCGACGGTGCTGATCGAGACCATCCCGGCGGCCTTCGAGATGGACGAGATCCTCTACGAGCTGCGGGCGTATGCCGCCGGTCTGAACGCTGGGCGCTGGGACTACCTGTTCAGCATCATCAAGAAGTTCCGCGACGCCGGCCCGCAGTTCGTCCTGCCCGACCGCAACGCGGTGACGATGACGGCGCCGTGTATGCGCGCCTACTCCGACCTGTTGGTGCAGACCTGCCACAAGCGGGGTGCATTCGCGATGGGCGGCATGGCCGCGTTCATCCCCAGCCGCCGCGACGCGCAGGTGAACGAGCGCGCGTTCGCGAAGGTACGCGAGGACAAGACGCGTGAGGCCGACGCCGGCTTCGACGGCTCGTGGGTGGCGCACCCGGACCTCGTCGCGGTGTGCGCCGAGGTGTTCACCGACGTGCTCGGCGATCGACCCAACCAGCTCGACAAGCAACGACCCGACGTGCAGGTGAGCGCGGCGCAGCTGCTCGACATCGCCGCCACACCCGGCGAGATCACCCGCGCCGGCCTGCACTCGAACATCGACGTCGCACTGCGCTACCTCGCGGCCTGGCTGGGCGGGCTGGGCGCGGTCGGCATCCACAACCTGATGGAGGACGCCGCCACCGCGGAGATCTCACGCTCGCAGATCTGGCAGTGGCTGCGCAACGCGGTGACCTTCAGCGACGGCAGCACCATCAACCGCGACGACGTCGAAACCGCCTTGGCGGCCGTCACCAAAGGGCTGCGCGCCGAAGTCGGTGACGACGCCTGGGAGTCGAGCAACTACGAGCAGGCCAGCGCCCTGTTCATGACAATTGCCCTGGCTTCGGACTTCGCCGAGTTCCTCACCCTGCCCGCCTACGAGCTCATCGACTGACCTACGGCATATCCTGACGCTCGCGTAACGCCGCCAGCGCAGGAGGTGAGTCGTGCCCGAACCGTCGCGGGAGCCGTCAGCGGCCCGCACGATCGCCGATGCTGCCGTCGAGGTCTCCGCCCGCGGCGCGCGGGTCGTCGGTACCGCCGCCGGCGTTGTGGGCTTCGCCGCCCGGCCGGTGCTGCGCCTCGCCTGGCGCCCACCCGTGCTGCCCGAGCGGATGTGGCCGCAGACGCAGGTCGAACGGCTGGCCGAGGCGGGCCGGGTCCGCCGCCAGCAGGCCGACGGTCAGGTGACAGTCGTCCTCGACGGCGCGATCCCGGCCATCGCCGACGCGATCATCGCCCGCATCGACATCGACGCGATCGTCAACCGGATCGATCTCGTCGCCATCGTCAACCAGGTGATCGACGAGATCGACCTGCCGGCGATCATCCGCGAGTCCAGCGGCGGCATGGCCTCCGAGGCGGTGCTCGACGTGCGGATGCGCGGCATCGAGGCCGACGAGACGGTCAACCGCATCGTCGACCGCATCCTGCGGCGGCGCAGCACCAGGCCCGCCAACGGGCGGGCCCAGTGACGACCCATCCCGACTACGTCGAGCAGCCCCAGCATCCGTCGACGGTGCCGGTGGGGGCGCGCCCGTACCAGGGCCGGCGCGCCGGGGTCGTCACCCGGTTCGCCGCGAACACCGTCGATCTGTGCGTGGTCATTGCGCTTATGGTGCTGATCTTCCTCGGCATCGCCGGCGTCAAGTTCTTGATCGACCCGCGGACCTTCCATTGGCCGCAGCTGCACCTGTGGGGGCTTTGCGTCATCGCCGGGGTGGTGGTTCCCTATCTCACTCTGGCGTGGTGCACCACCGGCCGCACGTACGGCGACCTGCTGTTCGGGTTGCAGGTGCTGAACTTCCGCGGCGGGCGGATGAACATCGCCGGCGCGTTCGTGCGGGCGCTCTTCTGCATGCTGTTCCCGGTCGGGGTGCTGTGGGTGGCGGTGAACCGCGAGAATCGCTCGGTGCAGGACATCGTGTTACGCACCTCCGTCGTCTACGAGTGGACATCGCACCCGCTGGACCGTCCGTCCTGATGGGTCCGGATCTCACAACCGCCCTGGACCAGCTCTATCGCGTGCCGCCGGAGGAGTTCATCGCGAAGCGCACCGAGCTCGCCAACGGGTTCAAACAGGCGGGCCGAACGAGGTTGGCCACCGAGGTGCGCCAGGCCCGCAAGCCCACGGTGGCGGCCTGGATCGTCAACGCGCTGGTGCTCGACGACCGGTCGGTGGCCGAGCAGCTGACCGAGCTCGGCGGCCGGTTGCGTGCCGCGCAGGACGCGCTCGCCGCCGACGAGCTGCGCGCGCTGTCCACCGAGCGGCAGCGCCTCGTGTCCGGGCTGGCGCAGCGTGCGGTCGAGCAAGCCGAACGCCGCGACCCGCCCGCCGCGCTGCTGGACGAGGTGCGTGGCACGTTGAGCGCCGCGGTCGCCGACGCCGACATCGCCGCCAACCTCGGCCATCTGACCCGAGCCGAGCAGTACTCGGGATTCGGATTCGCGGCGGGCTCCGGCGACGGCGCCCCGCAACTGACGCTCGTGCGCGGCGGCCGCGCCGAGACCGACGAGCAGCCGGCCGCGCCGAAGGAGACCCCCGCGCAGCGCCGACGCCGGCAGCGACAGGTCCAGGCGGCGCGCGACGAGTTCGATCGGACCGACGCGCAGGTCACCGAGGAGCAGATCACCGTCACCGACGCGCAGCGCAGGGCCAAGGGGCTGGAAGGTGAACTGGCGCGCCTGCGCGGCGACCTGGACGTCACCAAGGAGCAGCTTTCGGCTGCCCGCACCCGGCTCAGCACCAAGAAGCGAGAACGGCAGCAGGCGCGCCGCGCGCTCGACCGCGCCGAGCGCGGCGCCGACTGACCACGGTCAGCGGGCCGCCGCGTCCTGCGCCGCGCCGTTGCGGCGCGCCGCGCGAAAGGCGCGCGGGCTCTGCCCGAACTCCTTGCGGAACGCGCGGGAGAAGTACTCGGCCGACGCGAACCCGCACTCGTAGGCGATCTGCTCGACCTGACCGGGGCCGGACCGGGTCCCCAGGATCTGGGCGGCCCGTTCGAGGCGCCGACGCCGGATCCGGGCCGCCGGTGACTCGGCACCGGTGAACGCGCGGTAGAGCTGGCGCAGCGAAACGTCGAGTTGGGCTGCGATGGTGGTAGGCGACAACGTCGGATCCGCGGACTGCTCGTCGATGATCGCGTCGGTGCGCATCCGCAACTGCTCGCCGAGGGCGATGTCGGTGTGCGGCCGGGCGACGGCGGTGCGCAACAGCAACGCGGCCAGGGCGGACAGGTAGCGATCCACCCCGACCAGCTGCGCCGGCGTGGTGATCTCGGCGCCGCCGACGAGCAACAGCCCCACCGCGGCGCGCAGCAGATGCGACTGGAACTGGGTCACCTGGAACGTCGTGCCGCGCATGTCGGCGATGACACCCGACTCGACCCCCAACGCGGCAGCCGGGACGTTGAGCGTGAACAGATGCGTGTTCGCCTCGACCCGCTCGTTGAACTCGTCGGCCGCGTCGAGGACCCGCAGGGCACCGGCCGTGGTGCCGACCGGATCGAACACCGAGCCCTCGCTCTCGGCCCGCACGAGCACGTGCACGCCGGTGTCGAACGGCGCCGGCATCGGCGTACGCGGTGCGCGCCGCAACTGCGCGCCGCTCAGCGTCGATGCCGACCAAACGCAGCGGGTGCCGCGCAGCCGACCGCCCTTGAAGAAGTAGGGCGTGTGTCGCGTCGAGAGCGGTGAGATCCGCATACCGAGCGGGCCGGTGCGCTCGGGCTGGGGATCGGTCTCGGTGACGTCGAGCCACGCCACCGCGCCGGGCGGCGGGATGTCGAAGCGAGTCGGGGCGACGACCTCGGCCGCGGCCGGCCCTCCCGCACTCGTGGACGGCACGCCACGCGCCGCGAAGACGCGGTTGTGCTCGCTCACCTTCTCCGTCGTCGGATCACGATCCCGACGCCCCCGAGGTCGCATCGTCCGACGCCGCGGCGTCGGCCGCATTGCTGTGCACTTGTCCGGCCGCATCCGGCGACGGACCGGTCGAGGAGCTGCTCGGTGCCGGGCAGCCTGAGGGTGCGTCGCTGGAAGAGCTGCTCGAAGCATCCGGGCTCGAGGTGGAGTCGCTCGGCGAGCTGCTCGACGGGCAGCTCGGCGACGACGAAGACGCCGACTTCGACGGGCTCGACTGCGGCGAACTCGATCGCGACGGACTCGACTTCGACGTCGAGCTCGACCCAGACGGGCTCGACGACGACGCGGAATGCTTGCCGGCCGAGTGCGAGGAGGTGGAGGTGGACGAAGGGAGGCCGCGCGGCTTTCCAGGGTCGACGGGCGGCAGCGTCGGTGCCGCTACGGGGCCGGAGGCGCCGACGCCCGGGGCGGTCGGCACGCTCACCCCTCCGCCGCTTGCGTACACCCGCTCGACCCCCATCACCGTGGCCACGTAGGCGCTTGAGTGGTTGTAACTGAGGATCGCCGCGACCTGGCCTTGATACGTCCCGAGGTCACGGCCGGCCGCGCACAGGTAGGCCGCGGCCGCCGCGGCGGCGTCGTAGATGTCGAACGGGTTCTTCACGCCGTCGTGGTCGGCGTCGGCACCCCAGTGCGCCCAGGTGGACGGGATGAACTGCATCGGGCCTACCGCGCGGTCGTAGGTTGTGTCGCCGTCCAGCCGGCCGCCGTCCGTGTCGCGAATGACGGCCGTGCCGTTGCCGTTGAGCGGGATGCCGATGACCGGCGGGGTGGACAGACCGTCGGTGTGCAGCACGGCGCCGGCGAACCGGCCGTGGTTCGACTCCACCCGCCCGATGCCGGCCAGCAGCGGCCAGCTGATCCGGCAGCCAGGGGTCAACGCGTCCTGCCGGGCGGCGGCCTGCTTGTACGCGGCCAGCGCGGTAGCCGGGATCCCGCTCGCGGCGAGCGAGGACGCGGCGCCGGTGCCGACCCCCGGGTTGGTCCCGGGCAACAGCGTCGATCCACCGGACGGGCTGGCGGCCACGCCGGTGCTCACCAGCCCCGGTAGGGCCGAGGTGAGGTCGGTGCCGATGCTCGAGCGGTCCGAGGCGGGCAGGGCCTGGCCATGCCCGCCAGGTTGCTTCGCCGCTGCTGCGGGTTGGTTGCGCTCGGCCGCGGCCGAGCCGCCCGAGTTGGCGAGCACCAGGGCGAGCACGCAGAGCAGCACAACGGCGAGCGCCGCCGCGACCACGGATTCGCGCGGCGACGGCGCGTACAGCGACGGAACCGCGTGCCGCGGGCCTCGCGGTTGGTTTTCGCGCGCGCGCTCGGCCGACTTCGCATCACTCGTCGCGTCGGCCATCGGTCTGTCCCAGTCGTCATCGAGCCAGCCGCGCACGAGGTCCGAACCGGACGATCACCCGCGGCAAGGTCTTCACCGTATGACCGTGCCCGGTTTGCGTCCACAGCGATCGCCGTTTTCGCTCGCCAATGTCGGCAATCGAACACATCCGAGAGAATAGGTCCATGCGGCAGAACGTGTCCTCGGGAGCGCGGTGGGAGCCGGTCGTCGGCTATTCGCGCGCGGTACGCATCGGTAACTGGATCAGCGTGGCGGGCACCACCGCGGCCGAGCCGGGCGGCGGGGCGATCGGCGGCTGGGACATCGCCGAGCAGACCCGGGAGGCGATCCGGCGCATCGCGGCGGCGTTGGAGCAGGCCGGTGCGGGACTTTCCGACGTCGTGCGCACCCGGATCTTCGTCACCGACATCAGCCGCTGGGAGGAGGTCGGCCGCGCGCACGGCGAGTTCTTCGCCGATATCCGCCCCGCGGCGTCGATGCTCGAAGTCAGCGCGCTGATCGCGCCCGAGCTGCTGGTCGAGATCGAGGCCGACGCGGTGGTGCCGGGCTAGTCGAAGGGCTAGCCGGAGGTCGCGTCGAGGTGCTGGAGGAGGTCGTGGGCCGCCAACTCGGCCTTGGTGTGCCGCCATTCCGACGCCCGGTACACCGAGTAGGACACCATTTCCCCATGTTGCCCGATCGCTAGGGTCGTGCCCATGGCTCGCTACGGGGCGCAGTTCGGCCCGGACATCACGTTCCTGGGCGTCGAGCGCTGCGATTGGGCCGAGCCGGCGACCTATGCCGACGCCGACGCCGTCGTTCTCGGCGCGCCGTTCGACGGTGGCACGTCCTACCGGTCCGGGACGCGCTTCGGGCCGCAGTACATCCGTCAGACCTGCTATCTCGCACACGACGGCTCGCGGCCGTCGCTGGCGATGCGCGTCGACGGGTTGCGCGACCTGGTGGTCTACGACGCGGGCGACGTCGAGATGTTCTCCGGCGACGCCGCGCGGTCGGTCGAGGATCTGCAGCGCGCGGTCTATGCGGTGGCGTCGACCGGCGCGATCCCGGTGATCCTGGGCGGCGACCATACGGTCGCCTGGCCCGACGCCGCGGGGGTTGCGCAGCATCTCGGGCAGGGCCGGATCTCGATGATCCACTTCGACGCGCACGCCGACACCGGCGACGTCGAGTTCGGTTCGCTGATCGGGCACGGGCAGCCGATGCGGCGCTTGATCGAGTCGGGCGCGCTGCGCGGAGACCGGTTCCTGCAGCTCGGCTTGCGCGGCTACTGGCCCGGGCCCGAGACCCTGGACTGGATGGCCGAGCAGGGCATGCGCTCCTACGAGATGACCGAGATCGGGGTGCGCGGGCTCGAGGCGTGCCTGACCGAGGCGTTCGAGATCGCCACCGACGACACCGACGGCGTGTTCCTGTCGGTCGACATCGACGTCTGCGACCCGGCGCATGCGCCGGGCACCGGCACCCCGGAGCCGGGCGGGCTGAGCGCCCGGCAACTGCTCGACGCGGTGCGCCGCATCGCCTACGAACTGCCGGTGGTCGGGATCGACGTGGTCGAGGTGTCCCCGCCCGTCGACCACGCCGAGATCACCTCGTTCCTGGCCAACCGCGTCGTGCTCGAGGCGCTGACCGGCATCGCCCGCCGCCGCCGCGACGCCGCCGACGGCACCACCTGGGACCCCGGCCGCCCACTGCTGGCCGACCGCCGCGCCCGCCCATCGCCGCCGCCGGCTCCGGAACCACCGCGCTGAGCGGCGCGCCTCGCGCTGAGTGGCGAGTTCCGACGTTCAGTGGCACCTAACAAGTCGCCACTGATGCGAATATGTCGCCACTCAGCGGGAGGCGGCGACCGGGGCGGTCGGCCTCAGCGGCCCGGGGCGGTCGGCCTCGCGGCCCGGGGCGGTCGGCCTCAGCGGCCCGGGCGGTCGGCCTCAGCGGCCCCACCAGGGGCGGGCGCGGGCGGCGCGAACCTGTTCGGCGGGTTCGCACAGGTCGGCGCGCAACCGGTCGACATCGCCGAGGTACTGCCCCGACCACAGCAGCTGCTCGGCGCGTACCGCGCGGTCCGGATCGCCGCAGCTGTCGATGGCCGGCAGCACGACGTCGAGGAACGAATCGGCCGTCGCGGTCCCGACGTCCGGCAGGCCCGCGGCAGCGTCGGCCGAGAACTCGTCGGCGAGCGCCACGTACCAGCCACCGACCGCCCGGGCGCGGTCGTGCAGCACCGCGGCGGGCCGGTCGAGGCGTTCGTCGCCCGGCGGCACCACCGATCCGTCGGGCGCCTCGTGCTGCAAGCGTGAGATCGCCATCCCGGCCAGCCGCAGCCGCACCGCGCCGTTGGCCAGCGTCGTCACGCTCTCCAGCGGCACCTGCTTCGTGCCATGCTCTGCGAGGTATTGCCGCAGCGCGTCGTCCAGTCGGTAGGCAGCGGCCACGGCCCGCGCCCCGTCCGGGGCAGCACCCCTGCCGACCAGCCGGTCGACGGTGGCATGCAGGTACTCCGCGGCCGCGCGGTACGCATCGCCGTACGCAGCGCCGAGCGCGGCAGCCGCGCCGCGCGGCCAGAACAGGACTCCGGCCACCAGGCTCGCCAGACAACCCAGCGCAACGTCCTCCACGCGCACCACGCCGATCTCCCAACCCGCCGGCGCGATGATGTTGAACAGCACGATGGTGAACACCGTGAACGCCGCCTGCCCGGCGATGAACGGGATCAATGTCGGCGCGGAGGCGGCCACCAGGATCACCAGCGGCAGCAGCGCCCACAGGACGGCGTGGTTCGTGCCGATCAGTGCCACGAAACCGCCGCCGATCGCGAACCCGACCACCGTGCCGGCGATCGCCCGCACCACGGTTGCCCCCGTGGCGACGGCGGTCGTGCGCAGCACCGACAGCGCGCCCAGCCCGACCCAGAACGCGTTCTGCACGTCCGACCACCCGCGACAGCAACACCGCGAGCGCCAGGCCCATCGCGCCGCGGATGCTGCTCTGCAACCACACGGAGTGCCGGTCCAGATGCCCGGTGGCCACCCGCTGGGCCACCGTCGCCGCGCCGAGCGAGACGCCGGCCGGTCGGCGGCCGGTCACCTTCGCCCACCACGGCCGGGTGTCCGCGGCGGCGAGCGCTGCGACCGTCTCGCCGGCGATCGCGACCGCGTAGCCGAGTTCATGGGCCGCGTACAGCGGCCGCTCGAACTCCCCCGCCACCGTGTCCTCGCCCTCGCGCCCGAGCGCTCGTGCGCAGCGCGTCGAGCGTCTCGGCCGCCACCGCCTCGCGCGTTTGCTGCAGCGCGGCCAGGCGGGCGTCGAGGCTGGCGCAGGTGGACGGCTGCGGGCCGGAGCCGTCGTGCTCGAGCGTCTCCGCGCAGGCGATCATCACCCGGGCCGCGGCCGTACGCAGCCGCAGCCCTTCGGTCGGCCAGCCGGTCGGCGCGTCGCCGCAGGCGTTGATCACCGCGCTCGTCAGCCAGTCCAGTTCGTTGACCAGCCGGATCAGCAGTCGCGCGCCGGTACTGACCGACGCCAGATGCGTGGCCGAGGTCCGAAACGCGGCCCGCAATTCGCGTGCCGAACGGCTCAGTGCGACGACCCGGTCCTCCCCGCCCGGCGGCGGCTCCACCCGCAGCATCGCGGCGAGCGCACGGCACAACGCGGCGGTCCTCGTCCGCAGCAGGTTCTGGTCCTGCGGCGGCCAGACGAACAGCGCCACCGGCACCGCGACGGCCACGGCGATCCCCCAGCCGGCAAGGCGTTCGGGCAGATCGGCCCGCACGCCGGGCAGCATCACGGCCAGGATGAACGCGAGCATCGCGGCCTGCGACCCGGCGTTGATCACCGAGCTGAGCACGCCGGCGAACAGGATCGCGAACGCCACGACAGCCATCGTCACCACGGCGAGCCAATCGGGCGTGGCGACGTAGGTGCCGAGCGCGATCAACACGACTCCGCAGCCGGCCAGCAGCGCATACTCAGCCGCCCGCGCGGCGAGGCTGCCGCGGAAGCTCACGAACAGCAGCACCGCGAACGAGCCGAACGCCGCGAACGTCGCCACCTGGGCGTTGCCGATCAGCTGCGAACCGATCGCGAAGTTGACCGGCACCACAACCGCGCCGCGGGCCGCACGTTTGACCGTGTACCAGTCCGGGTCACGCGCCCGCAGCCACCGCCAGGGAGCGAAGCTCACCCGTCAACGCACCTTCGAGCGCCAGTCCGGCGGCAGCCGGTCGGCGGGCCCGGGTACGTCCTGGTTCGCCGGATGGTGCTGCGGGTCGGCCAGCTGCGGGCCGTCGTAGTAGTCGCGGCTCTCGTAGTCCCAGAACCAGGTCTCGCCGGGTTCGAAGCTCTGCACGATGGGATGACCGGACCGCGCGGCGTGCTTGCTCGCATGCTGCTCCGGCGACGAATCGCAACACCCCACGTGGCCGCATTGCGCGCACCGGCGCAGATGCACCCACCAGCCACCCGCCGCGTCGCACTCGACGCAGCCGTCGCCGCTGGGCGCGACCGTCGCGTCGATGCCGGACTTCTCGCTCACGGCTGGGTCTCCTGCCCGCTGATCGGCAGTCGCACCCGGAACCGGGTGTCGCCCGGCTCGGAGGTGACCGACAGGTCGCCGTGGTGCTTGTTGACGACGATGCGCCACGAGATGTCCAGCCCGAGTCCGGTGCCCTCACCGACCGGCTTCGTGGTGAAGAACGGCTCGAACACCCGGCCGATGTCGTGCTCCGGGATGCCCGGGCCGGTGTCTGCGACGATCACCTCGATCGAGTCGATGGCTTTCTGCGTGGTGATGGTCAGGGTGCCGTGCCCGTCCATGGCCTGCAGCGCGTTGTCGATCAGGTTCGTCCACACCTGGTTGAGCTCGGCGCCGTAGACCGGGATCTCGCGGCAGCGTGCGGTCGTAGTGCTTGACGACCTCGATGCCGTCGCCGATCTTGCGCGACAGCATGATCAGCGTGCTGTCCAGCAGCTCGTGCACGTCGAGCACCTGGTGCGGCGCGCGGTCCATCTGCGAGTACTGCTTGGCCGCCGACACCAGCGTCGAGATGCGGGTCGTCGAGTCCTCGATCTCGTTCATCAGCAGCTCGGTCTCGATGGTGTAGTTCAGCCAGCGGACCGCGCCTTCCAGCACGTCGTCGTCGACCGCGATCGCGACCCGGTCGAGCCAGCTCGGCTCGATACCGGCCGCCACGAACGTCGGCGCGAGCTCGTAGCCGCCGGAGATGCCGTGGTCGTCGAACCAGTCGGCGAGCTCGTCCTCGCGGTCGGAGGCCTCCAACGGGCTCAGTTCGGGCGCCTTGGCGACCTGCTCGGCCGCCCGCTGCTGGATGTCGATCAGGGCCTGCAGCGAATCACGTTCCCAGGCGCCGCCGGCGATCAGCGCCGAGCTTCTGCCGCATGCCCGCGACGCGGTCGCGCAGCGACGACGTCGCCCGCACCGCCGCCGCGGCCGGGTTGTTCAGCTCGTGGGTCAGCCCGGCCGAGAGCGAGCCGAGCGCGAGCAGCCGCTCGCGCTGCGCCACCGTGCGTCTGCGTGCGCTGGTTGCCGAAGAACAGCCCTTCCAGCAGGTGCAGCGCCATCGGGAACCACTGCTGCATCAAGCTCGTGAAGTCAGCGGCGTCGAGCACGTAGAAGCCGCGATCGGCTTGACCGCCCGCACGCTGGCGTTGTAGACCTGCGGCGCCCGCTCGCCGAGGTAGGCCGACCACGCGCCGAAGTAGACGCCGCGCTGGTCGGTGCGGTTGATCTCGACGTCGTCGGCGCCGATGCGCCGCGACATCGCGATCTTGCCCTCGAGCAGGACGTAGAAGCAGGTGGCCGGTTCGCCCTCGCTGAAGACCAGGCCCGGCTCGTACAGCTCGACCCGGCCGTGCTCGCACAGCCAGTCGAGCTGCTCGTCGGTGAGTTTCTCGAACAGGAACAGCGTGCGCAGTTCGGCGATGTCGCACGCGAGCGGTCTCGAGGCATCAGAGTCCTTCGAGGTAGCGGTGTACCAGCATCACGGCCATCGCGCCCTCGCCGACCGCCGAGGCGACCCGCTTGGCCGACTCGGCCCGCACGTCGCCCGCGACGAAGACGCCGGGCACGCTGGTCTCCAGGTGGAACGGCAAACGGTCCGGAATCCATCCCGGCGGCAGCGCGTCCGCGCTGGCGCCGAGGTCCGGGCCGGCCAGCACGAACCCGCGCTCGTCGCGGACGACGACGCCGTCGAGCCAGTCGGTGCGCGGCGCGGCGCCGATGAAGACGAACAGCCAGCCGGCGTCGACGGTCTCGGTGTCGCCGGTCGAGTTGTCCCGCAGCGTGATCCGCTCGAGATGCTCGTCGCCGTGCATCTCGACGACCTCGGTGCAGGTCCGCACCCGGATGTTGTCGATCTGCTCGAGCTGCTGGATCAGGTAGTAGGACATCGACCGTTCCAGCGACGTCTCCGCGCACCAGCAGCGTCACCGACTTCGCGCCGCGGGAAAGGTAGACCGCCGCCTGCCCGGCCGAGTTCGCCCCGCCGACGATGTAGACGTCCTGCGTCGGCGCAGTTGGCCGCCTCGGTCAGCGCGGAGCCGTAGTAGATGCCGCGGCCGGTGAGCTCGGTGCACCCGGCGGCCTCGAGCTGCCGGTAGGAGACGCCGGTCGCGAGGATGACCGTGTGCGCGTCGATCGAGCCGCCGTCGGCGAAGCGCACCGTGCGCGCCGGGCCGTTGACCTCGAGCCCGACGACGTCGCGGGTGGTGATGAGCTCGGCGCCGAACTTGACCGCCTGCCGCCGCGCCCGATCGGTGAGCTGAGCGCCGGACACGCCGTCGGGGAAGCCGAGGTAGTTCTCGATGCGCGAGCTCTGCCCGGCCTGCCCGCCGGTGGCGGTGCGCTCGATCAGCACCGTGCGCAGGCCCTCGGACGCGCCGTAGACCGCGGCGCCGAGCCCGGCGGGCCCGCCGCCGACCACGATGAGGTCGTAGAAGTCCTCGGCCGGGCTGGTGGCCAGGCCCGACCTCGCCGGCCAGCTCGCCGTCGGACGGCGCCGTCAGCACGGTGCCGTCCGGCGTGACCACGACCGGCAGGGTGCGGTCGTCGACGCCGGCGGCCTCGAGCAGCCGGCAGCCCTCGGCGGTCTCCGTGGTGTACCAGCGGTACGGCACCTGGTTGCGGGCGAGGAACTCGCGCACCTGCGACGAGCGCGCCGACCAGCGGTGCCCGATCACCTTGGTCTCCGGCACCGGACGGTAGTCACTCGCGGTCCATGACTCCAGCTGCGCGTCGATGACCGGGTACAGCTTCTCCTCGGGCGGGTCCCACGGCTTGAGCAGGTAGTAGTCGAGGTCGACGACGTTGATCGCCTCGATCGCCGCGCCGGTGTCGGCGTACGCGGTCAGCAGCACCCGGCGCGCGCCCGGATAGATGTCCATCGCCGCCTCGAGGAACTCCAGCCCGCTCATCTGCGGCATCCGGTAGTCGGCGAGCAGCACCGCGACGAGGTCGCCGCGCAGCTTCATCTCCCGCAGCGCGTCGAGCGCCTGCTCGCCGGACTCGGCCCGCACGATCCGGTAGCTGTCGCCGTAGCGCCGCCGCAGGTCGCGGGCGACTGCCCGCGACACTCCCGGGTCGTCGTCGATGGTGACGATGGAAGTACGAGCACCCTCACGGGCCGGACGGGTCATGAGCACCTCACGGCATCGAGCCTAGGGGTGCGCGCCAGTCGGAACCCGCTCGCCGGCACAAGCACCGCGGCCCGCCGCGCTGAGAACACCCCTGGAGCAGCAATTGACCTGACTGTGCGGCATTCGCTAAATTGCCCTTCCCCCCAGCTCGGCAAAAGCTCATCCATAGCAGCGAAGGGGCAATTCTCATGGCGGCCGAACCGACCGGAACGCATCTTTTCGGATATGGCTGGCGGCCGTCGCTGCCCGATCCACGCGACATCAAAGCCGACCCCAGCGAAATCCCGATTCTCGACGAGGTCGACCCGCGCCAGGAATACATGACGCCGGTCTACGACCAGGGTCACCTGGGCAGCTGCACCGCGAATGCGGTCGCCGCGGCCATCGACGCCGCTCGCATCGTCGACGGCGCCGACCCGATCGGCCCGGCGCGACTCGGGATCTATTGGCTGGAACGCTTCCTCGAGCACACCCCGGCCGCTCAGGACCACGGCGCCCAGGGTCGGGACGGTTTCAAGGCCGCCCGCAAGTTCGGGGTGCTCCCGGAATCGGACTGGCCATACGTCGACAATGCGAAATCGGCCGAATTCAGTGCAGATCCGCGTGAGTCGCCGAAATGGGCGTCCGACCATTGGGTGCTCGACCAGCCGTACAAATCCGTCGGCCGCTCGCTCGTTGATTTCAAGCGCGTTCTGTCGAACCGGCAGACGGTCGCTTTCGGTTTCCGGGTGCCGGGCAGTTTCGAATCCCGCGAGATTGCCGAGACCGGGATCATGGCCTATCCCGATCCCGACGACCTGACCCGCGACGGTCACGAGGTGCTCGCAGTCGGCTACCTGCGCGACCAACCGCACTACTGCCTCATCCGCAACTCCTGGGGAACGGATTGGGGCATCGGCGGGTACTTCCTGATGCCATGGGTGTGGTTGCTCGAACCCGGACTGACCTCCGACTTCCGCACCATCTACCGGCCGCTGTCCTGACGGCTCAGCGGGCCGCGCTCCCACGCGCGAGGCGATGCTGGTACGTCTGCATCGCCACGCGCAGCTCCTCGACCGAGATCGCCGGCTCGTCGAGATCGGAGCCGGCTCGCAATCCGTCGAGCAGCAGCCCGAGGTAGCGGCGCCACAGCGACGGCGCGACATCGCCCGCGACATCGCCCACCGTGCACAGCATGCGCACCACCATGCCGATGTCGCTCGGCTCGATGCACGGCCGCAGCACGCCTTCGGCCTTGGCCCGGGCGACCAGGTCGCCCAGCGGTCCGGCCAGTCGGGCGTTGATCTCGTCGAGCTCGTCGGGGTCGTGTACCCCGGCAAGCACCTCGCGCAGGCCCCGGTCGGCCGTCTGCGCCGCGGCGGTGCCCTCGACGAACCCCGCGATCCCGCCCCACGGGTCCGCGGCCTGTGAGCAGCGCTCGGCGAGGGCGACGATGTCGTCGACCGCCTGCGCGAAGATCGCCCGGGCGAGTTCGTACTTGTTGGCGAAATGCCGATACGCGGTCCCGACGCCGAGGCCCGCCCGGTGGGCGACGTCGTCGAGGCTCGCGTCCAGGCCACGCTCGGCGAACACTGCCCGCGCGGCGGTGAGCAACAGCTCGCGGTTGCGCGCGGCGTCCTTGCGCAGCGGACGGGAGGTCGCGACGTCTGTCATCGTCGACCTCCCGTCCGGTTGGTTTGTCGTTCAGCCTACGTCCGCCTCAGGCAGCGAGGGCCGCTTCGTGGTTCGCGTCGAACTGGGGCACGCCCGGCCGCAGCACGATCGCGCTCAGCGCGGCACCAACCGCGAAGATGGCAGCAGCCCACCAGAACGCGGTCGCGTAGCTGTGGATCGCGGCGTTGGCCTGCAGGAGATCCATCGATTCCTGCCCGACGTGCGCGGTGGCGTAGGCCGTCGCGGCGGTGGCCGCGATCGTGTTCAGCAACGCCGTCCCGATAGAGCCGCCCACCTGCTGCATCGTGTTCACCATCGCCGACGCGACACCGGAGTCGGTCGCAGCCACGCCGAGCGTGGCCAGGCTGAACGACGGCGCGAACACCAGACCGAGCCCGACACCCATCAGTAGCGTGGCCGGCAGGATGTTCACGACGTAGGTGCTGTCGAGCGAGATGTGCGTCAGCAAGTACATGGCGAGCGCCGAGATCGCCATACCCAGCGGGATGAGCAGTCTCGAGGTGACGCGCTGCACCAGCAGCGTGCTGCCCGCCGACGCGACGACGATGATCATGCCGGTCATCGGCAGGAAGGCAACGCCGGTCTGCACCGCGCTGTACCCCTGCGAACGCTGCAGATAGTAGGTCAGGAACAGAAACACCGCGAACAACCCGGCCGACGCCGCGAACATCGCGAGATACGCCCCGCCGCGGTTGCGGTCGGTCACGACGCGCATCGGCAGCAGCGGGTGCGCGATGCGCCGCTCGATGAGCACGAACGTCACGAGCAGCGCCGCCGCGGCGACCAGCAGCCCAATTGTGAACGGGTCGCTCCAACCGTCGGTCTCCGCGCGGGAGAAGCCGTACACGAGCGAGAACAGGCCGGCGGAGACAAAGATCGTGCCGGGCAGGTCGAGCTTCGGTCGCTCCAGCGCCTTGTGGTGCGCCAGCCAGGCCAGGCCGCCAACGAGCGCGACGGCCGCGAAGATCAGGTTGACGTACATCGTCGCGCGCCAGTTGGCGTACTCGGTCAGGAAGCCACCGAGCAGCAGGCCGATCGAGGCCCCGGCGCCGGCGATGGCGCCGAAGATGCCGAACGCCTTGCCGCGGTCGTTCGCCTCGGTGAAGGTGGTGGTCACCAGCGACAGGATGGCCGGCGCCAACAACGCCGCGAACGCGCCCTGCACGGCCCGCGCAGTGATCAGCATGCCGACGTTCGTGGCCGCGCCGCCGACTGCCGAGGCGAGCGCGAAACCGACGAGGCCGCCGATGAACACCCACTTGCGGCCGATGACGTCGGCGATGCGGCCGCCGAGCAGCAGCAGCGAGCCGAAGGCCAGCGCGTATGCGGTGACGACCCACTGCCGCGCGGTGTCGGAGAAGCCGAGGTCGAGTTGCGCGGTCGGCAGCGCGATGTTCACCACCGTCGAGTCGAGAACGATCATCAGCTGCGCGATGCCGAGGATCGACAGGATCCACCAACGTTTGCCGGTCCCGCCACGGACCGGTGGATCCATCGGCGCGGACGGTCTGTCCAGGGTGGTCGTGCTTGCCGTCATGGCGGCGCTCCCGAGTGAGTCTTACCGGAGATAATGCCTCCGCTTACTCGACGGTAACGCAGATACGGAGGCATATGCTCCGTTTTTTGGAATGATCTGCGCCACAACAGCAAAGCGCCCGGCCGCGGGGATTCCGCGACCGGGCTCTGCTGGGCTTTCCAGCTCTCGGGTCAGGCCAGGATCTTGGCCTTCTGCGCCTCGAACTCCTCCGGAGTCAGCACGCCGCGGTCACGCAGGTCGGCGAGCTTGTGCAGCTCCTCGGCCGAGCTCGGTTTCGAAGCGGCCGCCTGCTGGATGTACTCCCGGGCCGCCGCGTCGGCCGCCTTCGCCTGCGCGATGTCGCGTTTGTGCATCGACCCGCCGCGGGCGATGAGGTACACGAGGACGCCCAGGAACGGCAAGATGATGATGAAGATGATCCAGCCGGCCTTGCCCCAGCCGCCCATGTCGTCGCTGCGGAAGATGTCGATGATGATCCGGAACAGCAGGAAGAACCAGAGGATCCAGAGGAAGAGCCACAGCATCGTCCAGAACAGGTTCAGCAATGGGTAGTGCCAGTCATCGGCGAGTACCGGCAGTGCAGCAGACACAGTGGTCCCTTCAGTGTTCGAGCGAGTCGGCTAATAGTAGGTGCCGGAGCACATCGCAACGTGGATGCGCGCCGGGCGCGGCGGAGAATATCAGCAGCGCCTGGATACCTTAGGGTGCAGCCGTGCTCACCGAAGCGCTCCCCCTGGCCGCCGCCGGGTCGATCTATCCTGTTGCCTTTGCCGCGATCGTCGCGATGCTCGGCGGTGCCAATCCGATGCGCCGCGCGCTGTTCTTCCTCGCGGGCGGGCTGATTGTCTCTTTTGTCGGATATATTGTTATCGTCACTTTGATTCGGGAGATCGACTTCACGCCGGGTCAGCATCCGAAGATCGCTGCGACGGTGAAGCTCCTCCTCGGAATTGCCTTGCTCGCCTATGCAGCGCACACCGTGATGCGGCGCCGCAAGGCCGTCGTCGAGGTGATGGAGGAGAAGCTCACCCGCAACACGGAGAACAGCGCGAATGACACATCGAGCACTGCGGAACCCGCAACGGCCATGGTCGCACCCCCGGCCGAGGAACCCTCCGGACGACGCGCGTTCATCACCGGCATGATCGTCTACTTCCCGGGCGTCTTCCTCATCGCGAGCGCCAATGCCATCGCGGCCGCCAAGGCCACCGTGACCGCGACCTTCGTCGCGATCGTGATGTGCACCCTCTTGTTGCTGCTGATCGTCGAGGTGCCGATCGCCGCCTTCGCCATCGCACCCGATCGGGTCGGGCCGCCGATGGAGCGCATCACGACGCTCGGCAAGATCTACTCCAAGCAGTTGGTACTGGCTGCCGCTCTGGTGGCCGGCATCTATCTCGTCGTCGCAAGCATTGCCGCCCTGTCCTGAGCGTCAGGTGTCGGCGGCCCGGCGTATCAGCGTTAATGCCCGCGCGGGCACGATCGTCGACAGGATCACGACGCTGGTCCAGCGGCGGTTGATATCCGACTCGTTCAGTACCGAAACAGCGGATGCGACGATAGCCGGGTGACGGACACCCTCTGCCCGGCCCGGTCCAGCTTCGACGTCGAGGTCGAACCGGGCGCGGTCGGTCTGGACGCCGCCCAGCTGCAGCGGCTCACCGGTGTCCTGCGCCGCTACGTCGAGGTGGACCGGCTCGCCGGGTGGTCGCTGTTGGTGAGCCGGCGCGGCCAGGTCGCACAGCTGCAAACCTGCGGGCGCCGTGATCTCGAGTCGGGTCGACCGGTCGAGGTCGACACGATGTTCCGGATCTACTCCATGACCAAGCCGATCACGTCCGTCGCGCTGATGCAGCTGGTCGAACGCGGTGCGGTCGCGCTCACCGATTCGGTCGCGAAGTACCTGCCGGCATTCGCCGACATGCGGGTGTTCGCCGGCGGCTCGTCGGTCCGGGTCGAGACCGTCCCGGCCACCGAGCCGATCCGGATCTGGCACCTGCTCACGCACACCGCCGGGCTCACCTACGGCTTCATGTACAACCATCCGGTCGACGCCGATGTATCGCGACGCAGGGTACGAGTGGGGCGTGCCGGCCGAGCTCGACCTCGCCGGCGCTGTCGACGCGTGGGCGCAGCTGCCCCTGCTGGTCCAGCCCGGCGCCGAGTGGAACTACTCGCACGCGACCGACGTCGTGGGCCGGATCGTCGAGGTGGCCTCCGGGCAGACCCTCGACGCGTACTTCGCCGAGCACATCCTCGGTCCGCTCGACATGGTCGACACGACGTTTCGCGTCGGCGGCCGGACAAGGCGCACCGGCTGGCGACGCTGTACACACCCGATCCCGAGACTCGCGCGCCGGTGCCGTTGCCGTCGATGGGCGACTTTGCCTACGACCCCAATTGGCTCTCCGGCGGTGGCGGGCTGATCTCGACGCTGCACGACTACCACCGCTTCACGCAGATGCTGCTCGGCGGCGGCCGGCTCGGCGAGGTGCGCATCCTCGGCGAGCGCACGGTGCGCTACATGACGCGCAACCATCTGCCGGGCGGTGTCGACCTCGAGCAGTTCGGGCGGCGAATCTTCGCCGAGGTGCCCTTCGACGGCGTCGGGTTCGGACTCGGCTTCGCGGTGACCATCGACCCGGTCAAGGGCCACCTGTTCGGCTCCAGCGGCGAGTACTCGTGGGGTGGCGCGGCCAGCACGGCGTTCTGGGTCGACCCGGCCGAGGAGCTCACGGTCGTGTTCATGACGCAGTTGTTGCCCTCGAGCGTGTACCCGATCGGCACCCAGCTGCGACAGATGATCTATCCGGCGCTCACCGATTGACCCGATGGAAACGGTCGAGCTGCACGAACCGGATCCGCGCTGGCCGGGTCGGTTCGAGGTCGAGCGGACTCGCATCGTGGCAGCGCTCGGGGACCTGGCGGTCCACGTCGAGCACGTGGGATCGACGTCCGTGCCAGGCCTCGCCGCGAAGCCGGTCATCGATATCGTCCTCGTGGTGGCGGATACGACCGACGAGGCCGCATATCTGCCCAAGTTGCTTTCGGCCGGCTACAGGTTTCGGATTCGAGAACCTGACTGGTACCAACATCGGCTGCTGAAAGGCACCGATCCCCCGGTCAATCTGCACATCCTTTCGGCCGGGTGCCCCGAGATCGGACGGATGATCGCGTTCCGGGACCGGTTGCGCGCAGATGCGACCGACCGTGAGCAGTACGAGGGCATGAAACGCACGCTCGCGACGCGCGGCTGGTCGCGGGTGCAGAATTATGCGGACGCCAAGAGCGAGGTGGTCGCCGACATCATGTCCCGGGCTCAGCCGCCGACGTAGCCGGACAGGTGCAGCGAGAACTCCTAGATTTCGGTATCGAGACTGGCCCGGTCGGCGACGGCGAAGTGCCGGGTGCCATTGCCCGGTGTACGGAGCCCGACCTTTCGGTGCGCGTGCCGGTGTGCAGTTGCCCACGCCGGCGGCCATCGCGACGACCCGAGTGACGGGTGATCTCGGTCAGCAGCCGCGAGTCGATTTTCTGGTCGGCCGGCGTCCGCTGTGCCTTGGGCCGGGCCAGCGCGTCGATCTGGTGATCGTGCGCGCGGCCAGACTGCGAGTTCAATCTGTTGCGAGTCGATCAACCTACCGCCTCGTTCGTCTGCTCGTCGCGCATCTGCCGACCGGCCGCGGGTGGCACTTTCGGGCGGCGCGGCTCGCGTACTCCCGACCCGCCGCGACGCTCACTCCACAGCGTCACCCTGGTGCCACGCTCGACGAATGCACCGGCCTCCGGACTCTGGTCGGTTACGACGTGGTCGGAGCGGTCCTCTGACGTTCTCGCGTCGGGGTCCGGGCCGACGGCGACGAGGCCGGCGCGCTGCAGCGCGTGCACCGCCTCGTCCCAAGACCGTCCGATCACGTTCGGTACCAGTACATCGGCGCGCCGGCGCATCGCCGCTGCCGCTCGCGACAGCGTGTCGACCTGCCCGCTCTCCGGTTCGAGATCGCGCCAGCGTTCCCAGGCGGACTGCCGGGTGATGCCCAGCATGGTGGCGATCTCGGCCCACGACCTACCGGCGCCGCGCGCGGCCCGCACCGCTGCCAGCTCGGCCTGGTCGAGCGCGCGGCGCAGCGAGTTGATGTCGTCGAGGGCGCCAAGTGCGTCGTCGGCGCCGCCCGTACGCAGCCACGCCGCCAGCCGATCCCGTGCCTCTCGCGCCCGCTCCCACGCGCTCTCCCTTGCGTTCATAGTTGTCAGGATAGCCTGACAACTGCTCCCGCGTCGATGACCCGCGCGATGCGCTTGATACCGCTCCGCGATGACGAACCCGGCTACGCCGCCGACGCGGAGGCCGACCAGGTACTGACGTTCACCGAGAGTCCGTAGCGTCGGTATCGGACGGGCAATTGTCGTCGACCGTCCCGCAAGCGCACGTCCGCAGTGTTGCGGGTCCAGCAGCGCCTCGATGCCTGCCTCGTACTCGACCCAACCCGGGGATCCGTCGATCGAGAGGCTGCCCGGCGACGCAACGAAGTCCGCGAACAGGCGCTGGGTCGCTGCGCTTCACCCGCCCATCGCCCGGTCCAGACTGGTCGGTCCATGCGTCCTGATCGCGCATGTTCACCGCGCTCGCGATAGCCCGACGTGAGCGGCCGGTCGCGACGCCGCCGCACGGCCGGCGTCGGGACGCAACCGCGCGTTCCCATCGCCGGGATACTCGTCGTCGCCGCCTTGCACATCGTGGTGGTGACAATCGTCGACGTCACCGCATGACGCCTCACAATGCTTGTTGCGTTCCAACCACCGCAAGGCGAAGAACCCCCACACCGGCGGCAGGTAGAACGTGGCGAGCCGGTAGAGCACGACGACCGCGAACGCGACCTCCTCAGGCAGTCCGGCCCGCACCAGGCCGAACACGAGACCGCCCTCCGCGACGCCGATACCTCCGGGTATGGGGACGATGCCGGCCAAAACCCGGACGCTGACGGTGATCAGCAACACCTCCGCGAATCCGACGTGATAGCCCAGCGCCCGCGCAAACGTCTGCAGGGTGAACGCCAGAATCACCTCGGAGGCCACATTGGCGCCGATCAGCGAGCCGACGCGACGCGGTGAGCGGAGCTCTCGCACCACCGTCATCGCGCTGTGCCACATCCGGACGGTCCAGGTGATGACGAAACGCCGCAGCCGCCCGACGATCGCCACGACCAGGATCGGCCGCCAGTGCCGCGACGCCGACGACGATCCAGATCAAGGTTGCCAGCGCCGACGGCGCGCTCGCGCCGAGATCGAGATGCAGCGATGCCGAGGTCAACAGCACGAGGCCGAGAACCAACAGCACCTGGACGAGGAACTCGACGACCGCGTCCACGCCGCCGACCGCCAACGCCGTGGTGGCGGTCAGGCCGTGCCGCTGCAGGAACCGCACGTTGACCGCCACGCGTGCCGCGGTGGTCGGGATCGCGAGCGTGATGTAGGAGGTGGCGAGTTGCAGCGCATATGTCGGTCCGAGCGGCAGCGGCATCGGCGACGCGCTGAGCACCGAGATCGCCTGCGTGAACCGGGGTACCTGGCCGATCAGCAGCGCCGCGATCGACCAGCCACCACGTCGCGGTCTCGAGTTGGCGGATCACCTCTGCGACGTCGAGTGCCCCGACAACCGCCGCAATCGCCACGAACGCCCCGACGAGCAGACCGACCTGGAGCAGCGACCGCCCGGTCACCCGGCGCATCTGCACCAGCTGCGGGGCCTCGACCCCAGCGCGTTCGGCGGCGCGGGCGCGCAGGCCGTCGAGATCGAACCCGGTGGTGCGCACCGCGCCGACCTGCTCGACGGTCAGCGCCGGCAGCTGCAGGAACGGCAACGCCGCGGCCAACTCCTGCGGCTCCAGCGCATCGACGGCGGCATCGAGTGCGATGTCGACGTCGGTGACGAGCGCGGTGGTCACGAGCAGTTGGGCATTGTCGTTGTGGATCAACTCGACGCTCGGCGCCGCCGCCGCGCCGCGGAAGTCGATCAGCGCTACGTCATCGGCGGTCGGCAGCACACGCTGATCGTCCAGGTAGCCGTGCGCGATCTTGATCCGGTGCATCCGCCGTACGACCTGCCATGCCCGCCGCACCGCCGTCGGGTCCCAGGCCACGATCGGCTGCTCGAGATCCCGCAGCACGAGCAGCACGTCGTTGATCGGCGTCGCGGCCGCGGCCACGACGTCCTGGGTGACGATGCCCGAGCGCCGCGCGAGCAGGGTTACGAACGCCTCGTGCTCGGCCTGCTGGAGACGATCCAGGATCCGCGCCGGTCCGCTGCGGCGGTACCAGACCGTGCGCCACAAGGTCCGCAGCAGTTGCGTGTCGTGCGCGTCGCGGCCGTAGACCTTGATGACGAGCGGTCGGCGCTGGTCGTCGACCGCCGTCACCACGAACAACCCGGTGCGCTGGCGCTCCGCGACGCCGAGTTCCCTCGCGTCGATCTGCAGCGCTTCGATGGCACCGGCGATGTGCTCGCAGGCTCGGTCGCCCCTCGCACGAGCCGAACACCAGGTGCACCGCCGCGGCGCTCGCCGTCGCCACGAACAGTGCACCGAGTGCGCTCGTCGGCGTCGCACCGAGACCGAGCACCGAGCCGAACACCGCGAGGCCGATCAACCACCGCCCGGCCCGTCGGGCCGGCCGGGTCAGATGTGGCGACCCCGTGGACACCATCGCGGTCGCCGCCGCGAGCGCGAACGGCGGAAAGGTGTACGCGTCCGGGCTCGCGTACAGCGGGTTCGGCGCCGACGGCCACGCCCCGGTCGCCAGGCGCGAGACCACGAGCGCGATCGCCACCGCCAGCGCGCCCGCGATGACCACGTCGCGCAGCACGGCCCAGCGCCGCGCGAACACGATGGCGACCAGCAACAGGATGACCGCGATGCTCAGGGCGCCGCTGAATACATGCCACAGCGCCTGGAAGCTGCGCGGCACCGCGAGCAGGAACCGCAAGAGGCGTCGCTCGATGCCGGCGGGCGGCGCTGCGATCGCGCCGAGGAAGCCCAGCGCCAGGACCGAGGCCACCACCCAGAGCAGGTCCGTGGCGCGCCGCGAGCGCGGCTCGTCGGCCGAACCGGCGAACAACCGCGGCAGCCGCAGGTCCGGACGTCGGCTCATGCCTGGCCACTACCACGCTCTCTGCGCTGGTCAGCGCGCGGCGTTAACGTATCGGCAGGTGTACGCGGCCCGGCCGCGCCACGGTCGGGGCACATCGCGGCCGACGCCTACGCCCAAGCCAGGGGATCAACAAGGCCGACGTGCCGGTGTCGGCCCTGGGCACGACCACCCTGCTCAGTCAGGTCGTGCTGATCGGCACCGCGTGCTCCGAGGACGCGTTCAACTTCGCACTCGACCTGATCCGCGAGCCGACGCTGATCGCGTTCCCGCTCCCTTCGGCGGTGCCGAAACTCGTGCTGGTGTCCTTCACCAGCTACGCGCCGGCCACGGTGTTGTTCGTGATCGCGCGGCGTGAACAGGGCCGACAGCTATTCTCGGCGCGCGAACTCGTTCTGCTCGCGGCATCGGTCGTCGGCGCATTGATCGGCACCGTCGCCCTCGCCGCGGGCCGGATCCATCTCTGAGCTCGACGACCGAGACGGCCGCGCGGAAGGCAACGACATGACGACGGCGAACATCGCACCTGCGTCGACCTACGGCGTGCACTCCGAGGTCGGCCGGCTGCGCAAGGTCTTGGTCTGCGCGCCTGGGCTTGCGCACCGGCGGCTGACCCCGACCAACGCCGACGACCTGCTCTTCGACGACGTGATGTGGGTCGAGAACGCGCAGCGCGACCACGCCGACTTCGTCAACAAGCTGGGCAACCGCGGCGTCGACGTGGTCGAGCTGCACGACCTGCTCGCGCAGACGATGGCGGTCCCCGGCGCGAAGAGCTGGCTGCTGGACCGCAAGATCCTCGCCAACGAGGTCGGGCTGGGCCTGGTCGACGGCACCCGCAACTACCTGGAGTCGCTCGAGTCGCGTCAGCTCGCGGAGTTCCTCATCGGCGGCCTGGCCACCGACGACCTGCCCGACGACTACCGCACCGACTACATCGGCTTGGCGCGCGAGGGCAGCGGGGTGCGCGAGTACCTCATGCCGCCGCTGCCCAACACGCTCTACACCCGCGACACGACGTGCTGGCTCTACGGCGGTGTCACCCTCAACCCGCTGTACTGGCCGGCGCGCCACCACGAGACCCTGCTGATGAAGGCGATCTACGAGTTCCATCCCGACTTCGTCGCGACCACGGTGTGGTGGGGCGATCCGGAACGGGAATGGGGCTCGTCGAGCTTCGAGGGCGGCGACATCATGCCCGTCGGTAACGGCGTGGTGCTGATGGGCATGAGCGAGCGCACCTCCCGGCAGGCGATCACCCAGGTCGCGGCCGCCCTGTTCAAGGAGGGCGCCGCCGACCACGTGGTGGTGGCCGGGATGCCCAAGCTGCGCGCGGCCATGCACCTGGATACCGTCTTCACCTTCGCCGACCGCGACATCGTCACGCTCTACCCGAAGATCATGGACGAGGTGCACACGTTCTCGCTGCGGCCCAGCGACGTCGCGCCCGGCATCGAGGTGACCGACGAGGGATCGCGCGCGTTCGTCGACGTCGTCGCGCAGGCCCTCGGCCTGTCCGAGCTTCGAGTGCTCGAGACCGGTGGCGACGTCTACGCCTCCGAACGCCAGCAGTGGGACAGCGGCAACAACGCGGTCGCGCTCGAACCAGGCGTGGTGTTCACCTACGACCGCAATACCTACACGAACGCGTTGCTGCGCAAGGCGGGCGTCGAGGTCATCACCATCGTCGGCGCCGAACTGGGCCGCGGTCGCGGCGGTGGGCACTGCATGACCTGCCCGATCATCCGCGAACCCATCTCGTTCTAGGCATCACCGTCGTGTCGTGATGCGGCCGTCCGACGACCGGCGCGAACCCTCTTTGGAGCTGCCCGAGGGGCGCATCGCCCGGCTGCGCGGGCACGCCGAACGCGCGGAGCGACGCTACCGGGACCTTGCCGCCGCACATCCGCTGTTGGCACTGCCGCTGACCTTCGCCCATCAGCACACCATCCGGCAGGGCGTGCTGATGGCCAGCGCGCTCGCGTTCCGGCTGTTCCTGTGGGTCGTCCCGGTCGCACTGATCACCGCCGCGATCGGTGCGGGACTAGCGGTGAGTGAGAACACCGACGTCTCGCAGGCCGCGAAGAGCGCCGGGCTGACCGGCGCGGCCCGCCACGAGGTGGTCACCGCCCTGAAAGAGGGTCACCGATCCTGGGTGGTGGCGCTGATCTTCGGCATCGTCTTGTTCGTATGGGCAAGTCGCAACCTCGCCCGGATGTTGATCCTGATACACGCGCATGCCTGGCAGGCGCCGCTGCTCCGCCCGCGTCAGAAGGATCTGATGGTCACCGGGCTGCTCGTCGACGGCGGCTGGTTCGTGGTCTTGTTCCTCGCTCTCGCGGTGCGCGCGTTCGACGAGCTGATCCCCGGCGGTGTGCTGATCGGGTTCCTCGTCGAGACGGCGGTGATGTCCGTGATCTGGCTGCTGATCAGCGCGCACCTGCCGAACCGGCGCCGCGACTGGCTCGACCTCCTACCGGGCAGCCTGATGTTCGGTGCCGGCTTCTCGATTCTGCACATCGTCAGCAGGGTCTATCTACCCGGGCGGCTGGCCCGCTCCTCGGAACTCTACGGCTCGCTCGGCGTCGCGGTCGTGATCCTGGCCTGGCTGCTGATCATCGGCGAACTGATCGTCAGTGCGGCGTTCCTCAACTGTGTGTTGGCCGAGCACCGCCACCGCAAACCTAACCGAGCGTCAGCGTCGTCGACTTCGTAGCGCCGTCGCGGATGTAGTCGATGCTGACCGTGTCACCCGGCCGGTTCTGCACAACGGTCGCGAACAGGCTGATCGGGTGCTCCACCGACTCCCCGTCGACCTTGACGATCAGGTCGCCGGCCTGCAGCCCGGCCGCTGCGGCCGGGCCGTTGGCCGCGACGGATTGCACGTAGAGCGCGCCGTGCGACAGTCCGAACTGCTGCGCGACCTCCTGCGAGATCGGCAGCGTGGTCGCCCCGACGGTCGGCGGGGTGAACTTGCCGTGCGCGATCAGCTGATCGGCCACGGTGGTCGCGAGATCGACCGGGATGGCGAAGCCGATGCCGACGCTGCCACCGCCGCTTTGTCCGGACTCGTTGGGCACGGTGGCGATGGCGGTGTTGATGCCGATCAGGCTGCCGGCGCAGTCGACGAGCGCGCCGCCGGAGTTGCCGGGGTTGATCGCCGCGTCGGTCTGGATCGCGCCGGGCAGGATCGCAGTGCTGCCCTCGTCGGCCGGTAGCGGCACCTGCCGGCCGAGCGCGCTCACGATGCCCGCGGTGACGGTGCCGTCGAGCCCGAGCGGGGCGCCGAGCGCGACGACCGGCTGCCCCACCCGCAGATCGTCCGAGTGGCCGACGTCGATCACCGGCAGGTCGTCGGCATCGGGCACCTGGACCACCGCGAGGTCGAGTTCGATGCTGCGCCCGATCAGCTTGGCCTGCTGGGTTTTGCCGTTGCTGAACAGGATGTGGATGGCCCCGCCGTCGGCGGCAGCCGAGATGACGTGGTTGTTGGTGAGGATGTAGCCGCCCGAACGGATCAGCTCCCCGCTGCCAGTACCGCTGCCCGACGGGCCCTGCACGGCCAACGTGACCACCGACGGCAAGACGTCGTTGGCGACCGACTCCGCCGGGCAGAAGTTCGTCGTCGACGCGTTCGCCGTGGTCGGGCCCGAGTCGGAGGAACCCGAGATCCCCCACACCACGAACCCGACGACCACCAGCACGGCTACCGCGACGGTGACGATGATCAGTTTGGTCGACCGGTTCGGCGCCTGGCCCTGCTCGGGTTCTGACATCCATTGCTCCTAGCTCTGGCTCGCCGGCTCGCCGAGTGTATCGACGGCCTGCTGGGTAGGGTCGCGGCGTGCAGGCGGGAGAGCAGCGGCGTCGTTCGGTGGCGGCGCGGGCGCGGACGAGCGACGAGCGTCGTGCCAGCGGGCGGGCGGCGCGCGAACGCGTGACGCGCGAACGGCTCGGCGAATGGCGCCCCGGCCTGCGCCCGCGCGACGCCCTCGCCGTCGTCACCGGGCAGAACAGCGAGCGGGTTGCCGAGCTCGTCCCGATCCGGATGGCTCGGATGGCCGCCTCGCCGTGGACGTACTACCGCGGCGCCGCCGCGGTGATGGCCGCCGATCTCGCCACCGGCGCGCACACCGGCATCGAGGTCCAGCTGTGCGGCGACGCGCATGTACTGAACTTCGGGCTGTGGGCAACGCCCGAACGGCAGTTGTCCTTCGACCTGCGCGACTTCGACGAAACGCTGCGCGGTCCGTTCGAGTGGGACGTCAAGCGCTACCTCGCGAGTCTGGTCGTATTGGCGCGCGACAACGCGCTGCCGGACCGAGTCGCACTCGACGCCGTGCGCGTGGCCTCGCAGGCCTATCGGTCGCAGATCGCGGCGTACGCCGGTGCCGGTGAGCTCGACATCTGGTACGACGTGATCACGGCCGATCGGCTGCTCGATCTGTTCCGGCCCGAGGAGCGCGAACGCGTCTCGGCGCGGCTGGCTCGGCGGGCCGAGAAACGCACCAGCGCCGGCGCCGCCCGCAAGCTCACCGAGGTGATCGACGGCCGGCTGCACATCGTCGAGGACCCACCCGTACGCGTGCACTTGTCCGAGGTGGTGCACCCCGGCGTCGACCCGTTCGAGGTGGCGGTGCGGACCCTGCAGGCCTATCACGACAGCCTGCCCTACGAGCGCCGCTACCTGCTGGACCGTTTCACCCTCGTCGACGTCGTCCGCCAGATCGTGGGCGTCGGCAGCGTCGGCATGCAGGTCTATCTCGCACTGTTCCAGGGCCGCAACGGGACGGATCCATTGTTCCTGCAGGTGAAACAAGCCGGCCCGTCGGTGTATGAGCAGTTCCTCGCGCCCAGCCCGCAGCCGAGCCACGGCCAGCGGGTGATCAGCGGCAAGCGGGTCATCCAGGCCGCGAGTGACATCTTCCTCGGCTGGACCACGGTGTCGGGCTTCGACTTCTACGTGCGCCAGTTCCGCGACATGAAGGTCATCCCGGACAGCACCCGGATCGCGCCCTATCTCGTGCCGTTCGCACGGATGTGTGCGCGCGTGCTGGCCCGCTCGCACGCGCGCACCGGCGACGCGATGGCGATCGCGGCGTACCTCGGCAAGGGGCGCCGGTTCGACGCCGCGATGGAGGCGTTCGCGCTTGCCTACGCCGAGCAGACCGCGAGCGACCACCGCCAACTGGTGGATGCGATCGAGTCCGCAGCGGTGCCGGCGCGGCCGGGCTGAGTCACAGCGCGATGGTTCGGCCGACGACAATGCTGATCGCCATAGTGACGGCACCGAGCGCCATGTTGCGAAGGATCAGCCGCAGCGCCGGCAGCCTGGTCAACCGGGCCGCGAACCAGCCGGTGAGTCCGAGCGCGACCAACACGATGATGAACGTGACGGGCTGTCGTTCGCCGAGCGGCAGGAAGTAGACCGCGAGCAGCGGCACGACGGCGCCGATCGCGTAGGACAGCCCGCTGATGATCGCGGCTGACCACGCCCCGCTCGAGGTGCCGAGTTCGGCCATCTTCAGCTCCGCGTCGGCGTGTGCCGCGACCGGGTCGTGGGCGGTGAGCGCCTCGGCCACCTGCCGGGCAAGAGCTTCATCGAGGCCCTTGTCCGCATAGATGGCCGTCAACTCGGCGAGCTCGCCCTCCGGGTCCGCGGCGATGCTGGCGCGTTCCTCCTCGATCAGGTTGCGGTTCATCTCCCACTCGGTGTGCACCTCCGTGTAACGCGCTCCGGCCACCGCCAGGCCACCGGCGAGGATCACCGCGACCCCGGCGAACAGGAGGGTGTGCACCTGTGCGCCGGCGCCGGCGAAGCCTTCGGCCACACCGGCCGCGGACACGATGCCGTCATTGACCTCGAGGATCGACTCGCGGGCGCGGTCGCGCCATTGCTCGAGTTGTTCGGCGTCCAGTCGCATCGGCGTCAATTGCCCCGCAACGCCTGTATCGCGATCCCGCTGTACGCGGCCGCACCGACCGCGGTGAGATGCAAGCCGTCGGAGTACAGCCAGTTGCCGTGGCCGCTGGACAAGGCGTGCCAGTCGACGACGGTGACGTTGCGGTACTTGCCGCTCATGCTGCGGATGATCCGGTTGTTCGGATCCTGCCAGTCGCGAGGCACCCGGTCGGTGAACAGCACGACCCGGCGGCGGTCGGCCAGCTCCCCCAGCGTGTCTCGCAGTTGAGCCGCGGAAATGATCCCGTTGTTCCCGATGTGGATCAGGACGTCGGGTTGGAGGCGATGCTCGGCGGCCCGGTCGGCGACGTCGTCGAGCACGTCGTAGGCCTGCCGTCCTTCCACCGCGTCGAAATGCAGCCGCGAGGTCCGGGTCGCAAGGTCGGTCTCGGCGCCGACCAGCACCGAGTCGCCGAACGCGCTGAGCGCCGGTTTGGCAGGTGGCCCGGCGCGACGTCCGGCGGTCGCGGACGGCGCATGCGACACGGATGCGTGCGGCGCCGGGGCGACCACCGCCGCTGTCAGCGACGGCGTCGGGCGGGCAGTTGTTGGGGCCGCGGTGACCGCCGCCGCGCTCGGTGCAGTCGCGGCCGGCGAGCCGGCTGTACTGATCAGGTAGACGGCAGCGAGCGTGGTGGCGCCCAGCGCCGTTGTGGCCTCCCTGCACCACCACGTGGTTCGCACGACCTGCTCGCGCCGCCAGCGTCGGTAGCCGCCGCGCCGCAGCGGCTCCTCGACGAACCGGTAGGACAGCGCGGCCAGCCCGACGATGAGGGTCAAGCGGGCCGCGTCGATGAGCACCGGCGGCCCATGCACGTCGATCCCTGGGCGGGTGACCAGGACGACCGGCCAGTGCCAGATGTAGATCGCGTACGCGCGTCTGCCGATCCAGCGCATCGGCCGCATGTCGAGCACCCGGCCGAACAGCCGACCGGGGCGCACCGCGCACGCGATGACGACGAGCACCAACGCGTCGAACGCAAGGAAGCCGCCCCGGTAGAGCCCAGGCCGAAACTCGTCCACCGAGAACATCAGGTAGCCGACCACGACGAGGGCGAGGCCGCCGAGCAGGTCGCCCAGCCCGAGCGGCGATCCACGCCGGGGGCGGGCGGCGGCCCGCCCGGTGCTGTGCCGCAGCGCGAGCCACGCGCCCGCCGCCGACCCGAGGAACAGGCCCATCGAGTGGGTGTCGGTGCCGAAGTACACCCGCGAGGTGCTGCCCCGGTACGGCAGGTCGTCGTGGATCGCCAACGCCGCCATCAGCATCGTGGACGCGATCGCGCTCCCCATCGCCACCAGGATCAGCCGGCGCATCCGGCGAGCCGGATCGGTCAACATGCGGCGGCCGAACAACAGCCCGGCCACTCCCATGACGACAAGCGTCCAGACCAGGTAGTACTGCTCCTCGATCGCCAGCGACCACAGGTGCTGCAACATGCTGGGCCGGCCGCTGGCCACGAAGTAGGACTGGCGATCGGCGATCAACCACCAGTTGGTGACGTAGAACAGGGTGGAGACCACACCGCCGCGCAGCGTGGCCAGTTGGTCGGTCCAGATTTTCCCGCTGCCGACAACGACGACGACGAGCAGCGCCAGCACGGTCGGCAACAGGCGGCGCGCGCGCCGTAGGTAGAACCGCCCGAGTTGCAACCGGCCGGCGGACAGGATCTCGGTCGCCAGCAAATTCGTTATCAGAAACCCACTGATGACGAAGAACACGTCGACGCCGAGGAACCCGCCCGGCACGAGGTCGAAATCGAGGTGGAAGAAGACGACTGCCAGCACCGCGATCGCCCGCAGCCCGTCGAGCCCGCTGAGGCGGCGGCGCGCACCCGGCGGTCCGCCGCCGCGGTGCGCCGGCCGGACCTCGGCGTCGTGGTCGATCGGCTCCGGCTCGACCAGCGTGAGGGGCGCCTTCATGGCGGCCGGCGGCGCGGCGGCACCCGCGAGCACGCGCGGCGCGAACAGCTGCTCGGTGGGCTCCTCGTCGGGGAATCCGACGCTGCGCGCGGTGGTCATGGTTCCTCTCGACGCCTGCTCCCAATCCCGCAGTACAACACGGATCGGACCCTCGACCGCGCAGGCGCGACGAGGGTCGAATCACGCCCAGAGATCGTCGAGCGTGGGGATCGTCACCCGCGCTGCGGCGGCGGCCGGACGTGGCGGTGCGGGCGGTGGTTCGGGTTCGGATATGTCGAGGGTCCCCAACGCCGACGTGGTCAGGAACCGGCTCGCCGGCGCCAGGGTGTGCCGGTCGCTACCACCGTGCCGGTGGATGGGGATGCGCAGCGGCGTGTACATCGTGAGTTGGTCGCGAGCCCGCGTCGCGGCGACGTAGAACAACCGCTGCTCGTCGAGCAGCCCGGTCGGCGTCGACAGCGCCATGTCCGACGGGAACGCGCCGTCGACGAGCGCGATCACGTACACGTGGTCCCACTCCAGGCCCTTGGCAGAGTGGACCGTGCTCAGCGTGAGGTAGTCCTCGTCCAGGTGCGGCGGGGCAGCGAGCTCAGTGCTCGACGTCGGCGGATCGAGGGTCAACGTTGCGACGTACTCCGCGAGGGTCGGCGCCGAGGACGCGGCGCTGACCAACCGGTCGAGATCGTCGAGGCGGGTCGGGTGATCGGGATAGCGGCGCACCAGCAGCGGCCGCAGCAGCGTCAGGACGCCGCGCACCCGATCCGCGCTGGCCTGGCGGTCGCGCACGTCGGCCAGGCCCGACAGCGTGGCCGCCAACTTGGTGCGGGCGGCGGCCGGCGCCGCGGCCACCGCGTCGGCGTGCCGCAGTGCGGTGCTACCGGCAGCCGGATCCAGTACGCCGAGCAGGTCACGGGCCCGTGCCGGGCCGATGCCGGCGTGCAGGCGCAGCAACCGGAACCAGGCGAGCTCATCGGCCGGGTTGTCGAGCAGCCGCAGTCCGGCGAGGAAATCCTTGACGTGCGCGGCGTCGAGGAACTTCAGGCCGCCGTACTTGACGAACGGGATCCGACGCGCGGTCAGCTCGATCTCCAGCAGGTCGGAGTGCTGGGCGGCCCGCATGAGCACCGCCTGGTCGCGCAGCCGCCCGCCAGCCTCCACGACCTCGAGCACGCGCTCGGCCACCTCCCGCGCCTCGGCCGGCGCGTCGTAGCAGCGCACCAACCTCGGCCGGCGGCCGGGACCGGCCTCGGTGTCTGCCTCGGTGCCTGCCTCGGCGGCGAACAGGCGCAGCCCGACGCCGCCGGTGCTCGGCCGCACGACATTGGCCAGATCGAGCAGCGGCTGCCTCGACCTGAAGTTGCGCTCCAGCCGCACCACGGTGACCCCGGCCAGCGAGGTGGTCAGCTCGGTCAGGTGGTTGGCGTCGGCACCGCGAAAGCCGTAGATGGCCTGCGCGTCGTCGCCGACCGCGGTGAGCCCGTGTCCGCTCGGCCGTAGCGCCGCGACGATGTCGACCTGGACCCGGTTGACGTCCTGGTACTCGTCGACGAGCACGTGGTCCCAGCGCCCGGCAATCGCCGGACCGACGACCGGGTCGGCGAGCAGGCTGCGCCACGCCAGCAGCAGATCGTCGAAGTCGAGCAGGCCACCGGCCCGCTTGCGTGCGGTGTAGGCGCGAAACAGCTCCAGCATCGCATCGACGTGCGGCTCGCACCACGGGAACTGGCCGGCGATCACCTCCCGTGCCGGCCGGCCGGTGTTGACCGCGCGTGAGTACGCGTCGGCCAGGGTGCTGCCGCGGGGGAACCGCTCGGCGGTGCCGGTGAGCCCGTGGTCGCTACGCAGCAGATCCATCAGATCCCGCGCGTCGGCCTGGTCGAGCACCGAAGTGCCCACGGGCAGGCCCAGCGCCTCGGCGTGCATGCCGATCAGCCGATGTGCGACGGCGTGGAACGTGCCGCCCCACAGCTTGCGCGCGGCCCGCGGATCGCCGCACAGCACGGCCGCGCGGGCGAGCATATCGGCAGCGGCTCGCCGGGTGAAGGTGAGCAGCAGCACCCGGGTCGGGTCGACCCCGTCCGAGAGCAGCCGAGCGACCCGGGCGGTGAGCGTGCGGGTCTTGCCGGTACCGGCGCCGGCGACGATCACGAGCGGCCCACCGTCGTGGCTCACCGCGGCGATTTGCGCGTCGTCGAGCCCGGCGTCCCAGGCGTAGTCGAACATACGTACGACCCTAGGCCAGGCAACCGGCTGTCAGGGGGTGGCGCGCCGGAACAGCGTGCGGAGCACGATCTCGCTGATCGTCGAGTCGACCGAGGCTGCGTCGCGAATGTGCTGGAGCACGTCCTGCAGGTGCTCGACGTCGCGGGCCAGGACGTGCAACAGCGCATCGGTGCGCCCGGTCACCGTGCACGCCATCGCCACCTCGGGAATGGCACTGAACGCGCGGTGCAGGTCACCGGCGAGCACCTTGCCCTTGCAATAGACCTGCACGTAGGCCTCGGTGCGCCAACCGAGCGCCGACGGGTCGATGACGGCGGTGTAGCCACGGATGGCACCGGTGGCCTGCAACCGGTCGACGCGGCGCTTGACCGCCGGCGCGGACAGGCTGACCTGCGCGCCGATCTCGGCGAACGTCGCGCGCGCGTCGGTGACGAGGCAACCGACGATCGCACGGTCGATGTCATCCAATAGAGCGCTCATGCGCAACAAATTCTCACAATCGGCGCCTGATCCGCAACGAACCGATGCCAGATTGCAGTTGGTTGCAGTGGATGCAGGCCCGAGGCGAACCTACCCTGGACCGATGTCGGTCGTCGCGCTCTCCGTTCCGGACCCGCCGGTCCGGCAGTCCGTGCGGCGGCGCTACCTCATGTGCCCGCCCACCCACTTCACGCTGGCGCCGCCGGTGAATCCTTGGATGACCTCCGGCACGCTGATCGACGTACGGCGCGCGCAGCGCCAGTGGGCGGCGGTCGTCGACACCTTGCGCGGGCTCGGGCACGAAGTCGACCTGCTCGTTGCGGCGCCCGACCTGCCGGACATGGTGTTCGCCGCCAACGGCGGCATCGCCGTCGGCAACGTCGCGTTCCCCGCGAACTTCACCCACGAGCACCGACGCGGCGAAGCCGACCACCACCGCGCGATGTTCGAGCGGCTCGGATTCGAGGTGGCGCCCGTGAGTCCGCACCACAACGAGGGTGAGGGCGACTTCCTCAAGGTAGGCCCGTACGTGCTCGCCGGCTGCGGTTTCCGCTCGGCGCGCGCGGCCCACGCCGACCTGCAGGAATCCCTCGGCGCGCCGGTGGTGTCGCTGACCCTGGTCGATCCGCGCTTCTACCACCTCGACGTCGCACTCGCCGTGCTCGACGACGAACAGATCGCCTATTTCCCGCCGGCGTTCAGCCCGGGCAGTGTCGAGGTGCTCGACCAACTGTTCCCCGATGCGATCATCGTCGAGGCCGCGGACGCGCAGCGGTTCGCCTGCAACGCGGTCAGCGACGGCCGCAACGTGGTCCTCGACGCCGATGCCGTCGACTTCGCCGATCAGTTGCGCGAGGCCGGATTCGAGCCGGTCCCGGTCGAGATGACCGAGCTACGCAAGAGCGGCGGTAGCGTGAAGTGCTGCACCCTGGAGTTGTATCGATGACGGTGATGAAAACGACCGAATCACACCTGGCGTCGAACTACCGCCCGCTGCCCGTCGAGATCAGCACGGCCGAGGGCGCCTGGGTCCAGGACATCGCGGGCCGCCGCTACCTCGACTGCCTCGCCGCCTATTCCGCCGTGAATTTCGGTCATCGAAATCCAGTGATCATGGCGGCCGCCCGCGCGCAGCTCGAGCGGGTGACCCTCGTCAGCCGCGCCTTCTGCAGCGACCAGCTCGAACCGTTCGCGACCGAGCTCGCAGCCCTCGCCGGCAAGGACATGATCCTGCCGATGAACACCGGTGCCGAAGCCGTCGAGACGAGCATCAAGATCGCCCGCAAGTGGGGCTACGAGGTGAAGGGCGTGCCGGCCGACCGCGCCACGATCCTCGTCGCCTCGGGCAACTTCCACGGCCGCACCACCACCATCGTCGGATTCTCCGACGACCCGGACGCGCGCGACGGATTCGGGCCGTTCGCGCCCGGGTTCCGCGCCGTCGCCTACGGCAGCCTGGACGCCCTCGCCGAGGCCGTCGACGACACCACGGTCGCGGTGCTGCTCGAACCGATCCAGGGCGAGGGCGGCGTCGTCCTGCCGCCCGCGGACTATCTGCCCGGCGTGCGCCGGCTGTGCGACACGCACAACGTGCTCCTCGTCGCCGACGAGATCCAGTCCGGGCTCGGCCGCACCGGCTCAACGTTCGCGTGCGAGCTCGTCGGCGTCGTCCCGGACGTCTATGTGCTCGGCAAGGCGCTCGGCGGCGGGATCGTGCCGGTGTCGGCAGCGGTCGCCGACCGCTCGGTCATGGACGTCATCCGGCCCGGGCAGCACGGCTCGACCTTCGGCGGAAACCCGCTGGCGGCTGCGGTCGGCCGCGCAGTGGTCGGGATGCTCGCCACCGGCGAGTGGCAGCAGCGCGCCGCCGAGCTCGGCATCGTCCTGCGATCGCGCCTCGACGGATTGGTCGGCAACGGCGTGCGCGCGGTGCGCTGTGTGGGGCTCTGGGCCGGGGTCGACATCGATCCCGCCCTCGGCACCGGTCGGCAGGTGTGCGAAGCGCTGCTCGAGCGCGGCGTGCTCGCCAAGGACACGCACGGCACGACGATCCGGCTCGCGCCCCCGTTGGTGATCACGGCCGACGAGATCCACTTCGCGGTGGACCAGCTCGCCGACGCGCTTGGCGCTACGGCGTGATCGCGTAGTCGGTGAACTTCCACCGCCCGAGAATGTGGCCCATCGTGCCGTTGGTGTAGAGGTCGTTGACGGCCTTCTGGACCTTCGAGATGCGCGAGTCGCCCGGTCGCATCGCTATCCCGATCGGGATCGGCTTGACCAGCTGTGGGCCGCGTACCAGTGAGCTGTCCGCCGCGACCGCGGCCGCCACGATGGGGGCGTCCCCGAAGTAGGCCTCGACCTTGTCCTGGTGCAGCGCGAGGATCGCCTCGTTCTCGGTGTCGTAGGACTTGATGGTGATCTGCTTGCCGCCCGGCGCTGCCTTGTTCGCGGTGGTCAGGAAGGTTTCCTCGGTCGTGCTCTTGGCCACCGAGACGCTGCGGCCGAACAGACCGGACAGACCGGAGATCGGCGCCGTGCTCTTCTTGAGCATGAGGTCCTGGCCGGCCGCCAGGTAGTCGACGAAGGTGACCTGTGTGCGCCGCTTCGCGGTGTCGTTCATGAACGAGATGATGGCGTCACACTTCTTGTCCAGCAGCTTGTCGATGATCTCGCTGAAGTCCGTCGTGACGAACTTCGCGTCCTTGTCCAGCTTGTCCGCCACCGCCTTGCCGATGTCGATATCGGCCCCGGTGAGCACCCGTTTCAGGTCGGCGCTGCCGACCTTGCCCACCTGGTAGAACTCCGCCGGCGGGTAGGTCGGGTCGGTGCAGAACGCCAGAGTGCCCGAGCCGGAATCGTTCGAGCAGGCACTGAGTCCCGTCGCGAGCAACAGCGCGCCCGCAGTCGCGGCAATCGCGCGAGTCGCGAACCGGGCGGCCCTCATGGCACGACATTGACGTCGGGGGCGCCGGGCAGCTGCCAGTCCTCGGAGTCGAGCGCCCGCTGCACCGCGGAATCCTTCATCCGGAACTCGACGGCGTAGTAGAAGATCGCGAGGCTGAACACGATCACCACGGCGAGATCGACCCAGTCCGGGATGACGTTGTGACCGTGTCCGTATCGGCCGAGCACGCTGATGATCGTCATCCCGATCAGCCACGGGTAGATCCATGAAGTGGCGCGCCAGTCGATGTCCGTGCGATCGGCGCTCGCGCGGCGTAACGCGAACTCGAACAGCACCCGACCGGCGAAGATCATCGCGAGCAACTTCCACATGGTGTCGAAGCCGCTCCAGTAGACGATCAGGTTGGCTGCGCAGAAGCCGGCCGGGCACATGAACTTCGGCGCCGGCAGGCGGTAACCGCGCGGGCGGTCGGGATCACTCTTGTGTAGCGCCGCCAATGACACCGGCGCGAAGGCGTACATGATCGCCGTCGCCGACGTGATGATGGCGACCAGCTTCCCCCAGCTGGGGAACGGCAGGAAGAAGAACAAGCCGACCGCGAAGGCCAGCAGGATCGAGTACACCGGCACCTTGTTCTTGTTCGTCTTCGTCAGCTGATTGGGCAGTACTTCTTCCTGCCCGAGTGCATACGAGAGACGAGCCGTGGTGCCGACATAGACCAGCCCGGTGCCGGCCGGCGACACGAACGCGTCGATGATGAGGATCGTCCCGAGCCAGCCGACACCCGCGCCGAGGGCCAGCGTGTAGTAGGGGCCGTAGTCGGCGAAGCCGACCGGGTTGGCCCAACCGCGCACCAGGTTCGCCGGATCGAGCGCACCGATGAACGCGATCTCGAGCAGGATGTAGACCACCGAGCCGATCGCCATCGCGGTCATGATCGCGCGGGGTAGGTCGCGTTGCGGGTTCTTCGCCTCGCCGCCCATCTGCACGGCTTGCTCGAATCCCTGGATGGCGAATACCACCCCCAGCGGCAACGCCGCGAAGACGCCGTGTGCGCCGTACGGTGCGAACCCGCCACCGGCAGAGAAGTTGCCGGGGTGGAAGCTCACGCTGATCAGCACCACGACGGTGAGAATCGGCACAGCCACCTTCCAGATGACCATGACCGAGTTGCTCTCCGACATCAGCTTCGCGCCGAGCAGGTTGAGCACGGTAAACAACCCCATGAACACCGTCGCCACGATCAACCCGAGGCCGTTGAGCGATCCGGAGCCGTCGGACTTGAGCATGTTGAAGTTCTCGTTGATCCAGCTGACGCTGTTCAAGTACGACAGACTGGCCTCGACCTCGATCGGCGCCACCGCGACCGCCTGCAGCCACGCCGTCCAGCCGGCGGTGAACCCCGCCAGCGCCCCGAACGCAAAATAGGGGAAGCGCGCGGTGCCGCCGGCCACCGGATAGGCGGCGGCGAGTTCAGCGTGGATCAGCGCCAGCGTCAAGATGATGAACGCGGCGAGCACCCAGGAGACGAGCGAGGCCGGCCCGGCGGCCTGCGCCGCGCCCAAAGCGCCCAACAGCCAACCCGATCCGATGATCGAACCGAGCGAGACGAAGGTCAGTCCCCAGAATCCGATCGAGCGCTCGAGCGTGCCCGAATGCTCGTGGTTACCCACTACTTCGGTGGCCATACGCAACTCCCGAACCGATATCGCCGGAAAAGCTTTGTATTTATGTCCACGGAACATATTGACGACGCGCGGTCGGAAAAAGCCCCGCGAGTCGCTTGTGCCATCTTCATTTGTTGTGCGTTCGGCACCGTACCAGTGATCTGTTGCGTTGGGCAGCAAGGTTGCTCGAACCGAGATATGAGCCAATTCGGCCGGCCGGCCACAACCGATGACCGTTCGGTTCCGTATGATCGACACATGAAAGCGCTCGTGATCGCCCACGACCACCTGTCCTCGACCGGCTTGCTCACCGACGGGCTCACCGCCGCCGGGATCGAGCTGGTGACCAGGTTGGTCGTACCGAAGGACCGCTTCGACACGCCGCAGGTACGCAGCGACCTACCGGATCTCGCCGGCTTCGATCTCGTCGTCGCGCTCGGCGCCCCCTGGTCGGTGTACGACCACGAGCGGATCGGTACGTGGGTGCACGACGAGGAGGACTACCTGCGCGACGCGGATGCCGCCGGAATCCCGGTGCTCGGGGTGTGCTTCGGCGGGCAGCTGCTCGCGGCCGCGCACGGCGGCTCGGTGCACCGCTCGCAGCACCCCGAGATCGGGTGGCACGACGTGACCGGCACCGGCGACGTCGTGGAGAGCGCGCCGTGGTTCCAGTGGCACTTCGACACCTGGGCGGTGCCGCCGCAGGCGCGCGAGATCGCCCGCAACGCGAACGCCTCGCAGGCGTTTCGGCTACGCCGCAACCTCGCCGTGCAGTTCCATCCCGAGGTCGACAGCGCGATCGTCGACGGCTGGCTGGTCAACGGCGGCGCCAAGGCCGCTCGCGCCCTCGGCATCGATCCCGGCGAGTTGGTCGCCCGTACCGCGGCCGACGCCGAACGGGCCAGTGGTCAAGCCGACCGCTTGGTGCGCGGGTTCCTCGACCACGTCGCGTTCAGCGAATGAGCGCGGTTCAGCCGGACAAGCCCGATCCGAGCGCCGAGGACGCGCAGCGGCCGCGCGGCGTCCTCGGAATCGAGAACTGACGTCACATCGCCAGCGCCGCGGCGCGGCGCATGACGTCGCGGCAGAACTCGCCGAGCTGCGCGCCGTCGTCGATGAACTGCGACGGTTTGAGGCCGAACGTCGTGTAACCCGCAGCGAGCTGTGGTCCGATCGCGTCCATCGCCGCAGCGAGGTCGGCGCACGAGTCGTCGTCCGGGAACACCGCTCGGGTGCCGCCGACCAGCTCGAAGTCGCCGACCGAGCGGCCGGCCCCGGTGAGGCCTACGGTCAGCGTGTCCAGGTCGTCCACGCTCGGCTCCCCCACCGGGTGGAAACCGTGGCCGAAACGCACCAGCCGGCGCAACAGCGGCTCGTGCATCCGCTGCCCGCCGAACCACAGCCGCGGTCCTTCCGGCCGGTACGCCTTCGGCTCGAAGTACACCTCGCCGAAGTCGAAGAACTCACCGTGGTGCGTCATCGGCGAGGGCGCCCAGGCCTTGGCCAGCACGTCGAGTTGCTCGTCGAGGATGCGTCCGCGGCGCCCGAACGCGACGCCGAGCGCGGCATACTCGTCGCGGCTCCAACTCACCGACGGCTGCACCACCAGCCGGCCCTCGCTGAGCAGGTCGAGCGTGCCGATCTCGCGGGCGAGCAGCAGCGGGTGCCGTAGCGGCGCGAGGATCGCCCCGGCGACCAGCCGCAACGACGTGGTCACCGACGCGACAGCAGCGAGCAGCAACAGCGAGTTCGGCCACGGCGTGTACGGGTCCTGGTTGCCCGGCATCGCATAGGCGCGCGGATTGCCCATGATCCCGGCGGCGCCGGCGTCCGGACCCATGACGATGTGCTCACTGGCCATCACCGCGTCGAACCCGGCGTCCTCCGCTTCGCGGGCCCAGCGCACGAGTGTCGGCAGGTCCTCGCCGCCGGACATCGTCACGTTCTCACTCAGGATCATCATCATTCGCGGCGTCGGCACCGAACCATCTTGCGGGATCAACGCTTGTCCGGACGAGTGTTCGTACCGTATCGTTCGGGACCGAACGTTTACCCGAGCGGCTCAGGCGGTGATCGATGTCCCCGGCAACCCAGACGCAGGTCAGCGAGTTCGAGGCCGACGTCCGGATCTCGGCGAAGGCGGCGGTGGCCGACCGCGTCGTGGCGCTGACCCTCGTGCCGACCGACGACACCGTGCTCCCGTCGTGGACTCCGGGCGCGCACATCGACCTCGTGCTCACCGAGGAGATCACCCGCCAGTACTCGCTGTGCGGCACGCCGTCGGACGAGTCGTGCTATCGCATCGCGGTGCTCGACGAGCCCGAGAGCCGCGGCGGGTCGCGGCGGGTACACAACGACCTGCAGGTGGGCGACACGATGCGCATCCGCGGGCCGCGCAACCACTTCGCGCTGCTGTCCTCGCCGAGTTACGTCTTCGTCGCCGGCGGCATCGGCATCACGCCGATGCTGCCGATGATCGAGGCCGCGCAGGCCGCCGGCGCCGACTGGACTCTGCACTACGGCGGCCGGGACCGGGCGTCGATGGCCTTCGCCGACCAGCTCGCCGCGCTCGGCGAACGCGTCCACCTGGTGCCGCAGGATCAGCACGGCATCCTGGATCTCGCCGCGATCCTCGGCACGCCGCGGCCCGGCGCGCTGGTGTACACCTGCGGTCCGGCGCCGCTGCTCAACGCAGTCGAGGAACGCTGCGCCGATTGGCCGGCCAACGCGCTGCATCTGGAGCGGTTCTCCGCCAAGCCGCGCGAGGACGCCGGCGGTGACGACAGTTTCGAGATCGTGCTGCAGCGGTCCGCGATCACGGCCACGGTAGGCGCCGCCGAGACCGCGTTCGAGGCGATCCGCGCCGCCGGGGTGAGTGTGCTCGGGTCCTGTCTGGAGGGCATCTGCGGCACCTGCGAGACCGGCGTCCTGGAGGGCGAGGTCGACCACCGCGATTCGGTGCTCGACGAGGACGAGCAGGCAGCCAACGACTGCATGATGGTCTGCGTCTCACGGGCCCGGTCCGCCCGTCTGGTGCTGGACATCTGATGGCTGGGAGGAACTCCATGAACCAGCGCCGGTGCCCCGACGTCCCCCACAACGCGTGGTACGTCGCCGCCGCGGCCGACGAGGTCGGTCGCACCCCGCTGGCGCGCCGGGTGTTGGGCGTGCCGGTCGTGCTGTACCGCACCCGCGCCGGCGCGGCCGTCGCGCTGGAGGACCGGTGCGCGCACCGGCCGGTGCGGTTGAGCCGCGGCCGGCTCGACGGCGATGACATCGTCGCCGGCTACACCGGCTTCGCGTACGCCCCCGACGGCACCTGCGTACACGTGCCCACGCAAGCCAACGTGCCCTACGGCGCCGGCGTCCGCGCGTTCCCGGTGCGCGAGGACGAGACCTTCGTCTGGATCTGGGCCGGCGACCCGCGGCTCGCGGCGCTACGGACACCGCCGCCGCGCACTGCGTGGCTGCACAGCCCGGACTGGGTGACCTTCGGCGACGCGTGGGAGACGAATGCCTCAATCGCACTCCTGCACGACAACTTCGCCGACATCACGCACGTCCCATTCGTCGACCCGGCGGTGGCGCCGCCCGCACTCACGACCGACGAGACGCCACCGTTGAACGTGCAGGTGAGCGAGACGACGGTGAAGTTCTCCCGCGACTACCCGAGCGCGCCGATTTCCGACTGGCACGCGCAGGTGCTGGAACTACCCGAGGACGCACGGCACGCACATCGCGAAGAGGGCGAGTTCCTCTCCCCCGGCCTGTGGGTCGACCGCTGGACGGTCCGCGTCGAGGGCCACGGCGACCACGACGGGGAACACACCTTCGTGTTCACCCACGCGCTCACGCCCCTCGACGAGGGCCGTACCCGCCACATCTGGCGGGTCAGCCGCAACTTCGCGGACAGCGCGGCGGCCACCGGCACCCTCATGCCGTTGCTGATTGGCTACTACCACCGCACCCAGGCCATTCTCGAGCAGATGCAGGAGGTCGTCGACGAGGACGGCCCGCGGGCCGAGGTCGATCTCGCCTCCGACGCCGCCGTCACGCAGGTGCGCAGGATCAAGGCGCGGCTGGTGGCCGAGGAGTTGGGCGTCCGGCTGCCGGTCTGACGATGAACAGGGGTCGTCGGCACGGCGAAATCTCACGACATCGGCACATTTCGATGAGCGAAGACCGCCCGGATAGCTACCGTCGGGTATCTCAGGTCAGCGAGATCAGGACGGCCGACGTGACGTTCAGGTGGCGATCCCGGACCGGCACCGCGCGGTGCCGCCTCGTCGGGCACATGTGGGTGGATCACCACTACTACTCGTCCTCCGGCGGCGGTCAGTTCAGCACCTGCGTGCGGTGTGGCGCGACCACCACGAACCTGCGCGCCCGTGGCACGCATCGCGTGCCGAGCGCCTGAGCGGCTACTCCGACTCGTCGCCGACGATGGTCGCGGCCGGGATCGGCGCCAGCACCGGGTGCGCCCGCTCCAACTGCTCGAGCGTGTGCGGATCCGTGCGGTGCGCCGACGTTCGGGATGAGCAGCGCGAGGGCGGCAGCGAGCACCGTGCGGCCGGCGAGGAGAACGAAGGCCAGCGGGTAGCCGGACTCGGCCGGGACGGCGCTCGGCCGCAGCTCGGCGGGTCCTCTTGCAGCACCGACAGCATCGGCAGGACCATCGACTGGAGCAGGGCGAAGACGATCAACCCGGTAGCCAGGACCGCAAAGGTCACGCGGTAACCGCCGACCGACTCGGCGTCGCTCATCGTGGCCGAACATATCGCACGAGTAGCGTCCGATGGCCATGGGGACCGCTGATCTGGACCGCCGCGACCCGGCCGCGCGAGCGTGGACCCACGACGCCGTGCGCCGGGTCGAGGCGGACGCGAACCGCTCGGCCGATACGCATCTCGTCCCGCTGCTGATCCCCGCGTTCCCGCGCGTCGAGATCTACCTCAAGGACGAGTCCACCCACCCGACCGGATCATTGAAGCACCGGCTGGCGCGTTCACTGTTCCTCTACGGTCTGTGCAACGGCTGGATCGGCGCGAACACCGCGGTCGTGGATGCCTCATCGGGATCGACAGCGATCAGCGAGGCCTACTTCGCCCGACTGCTCGGCCTGCGATTCGTCGCGGTGATGCCGCGCTCCACCAGCCCGGGCAAGATCGCGCTGATCGAGCGCGAGGGCGGCAGCTGCCACCTCGTCGACGACCCGACCTCGGTGTACGCCGAGGCGGACCGGCTCGCGCGCGAGTGCGGCGGCCACTACCTCGACCAGTTCACCTACGCCGAGCGCGCGACCGACTGGCGCGGCAACAACAATATCGCGGAGTCGATCTTCACGCAGATGGCGTTGGAGGCGAACCCGGTGCCGGTCTGGATCATCGTCGGCGCCGGCACCGGCGGCACCAGTGCCACCATCGGACGCTACCTGCGCTACCGCAGGCACGAGACGCTGCTCGCCGTCGTCGACCCGGACAACTCCGCGTTCTTCCCCGCCTGGCGCGACCACGACCTCGAGCTCGCCACCGGGATCGGGTCGCGCATCGAGGGCATCGGCCGGCCCCGGGTGGAGCCGAGCTTCCTGCCCGACGTGGTCGACCGGATGATCGCGGTGCCGGACGCCGCGTCGATCGCTACCGCCCGCGCGCTCGAGGGCGTGCTCGGCCGCCGGGTCGGCGCGTCGACCGGCACCAACGTGTGGGGCGCGCTGCGCATCGCCGCCGAGATGCACGACGCCGGCGAAGCAGGGAGCATCGTCACGCTGCTGTGCGACTCGGGCGAGCGCTACGCGCGCACCTACTTCGACGACGGCTGGCTGCGCGCGAACGATCTCGACGTGAGCGGGTACGACGACGAGCTGCGCGGGCTGCTCGTCAGGCCGGAGTGACGGCCACCGGGAACGCCTTGATGCCGTTGACGAAGTTGCTGCGCACCCGGCGCACGTCACCGGCGAGCTCGATGTCCTTGAGGCGGGGCAGCAGCTCCTCGAACATCAGCCGCACCTCCATCCGGGCCAGGTTGTTGCCCAGGCACATGTGCGGGCTGCCCTTGCCGAAGGTCATGTTGTCGACGTTCTTGCGGGTCACGTCGATCTTGTAGGGATCGGCGAAGATCTCCTCGTCGCGGTTGCCGGAGGCGAACCACATCACGACCTTGTCGTCCTTCTTGATCTGCTTGCCGCCGAGCTCCACGTCGCGGGCCGCGGTGCGACGGAAGTGGTATACCGGCGAGGCCCAGCGCAGCAGCTCCTCCAAGCCCGACGCGATCAACTCCGGCTGCTGTTGCAGCAGCCGCAACTGGTCGCGCTGGCGCATCAGGCCCAGCATGATGTTGCTGATCGCGTGCCGGGTGGTCTCGTTGCCGGCGATCACCAGCAGCGTGAAGTAGTTGTTGAAATCGCTCTGCGAGAGCGGGATCCCGTCTCCGGGCATCTTGTTCGCCAGGATAGAGATGAGGTCGGTCCCGTCGCCGCCGGTGCGTTCCTTGCGCAGGTTGTTGCCGTACTCCCACACGTCGAGCACGGTCGGCGAGCGGAACGGCAGGTGCTTGTACTGCTCGCTCTCCGGGCTGTCGGCGGGATGCTCGGTGAACTCGGGGTCGGTGTTGGCCACGAACTCGTTGCCCCACGCGATCAGCTGCGGGGTGTCCTGGCGAGGGACGTCGAGCAGGCGGGCCAGTACCTGGATCGGGAAGTCGGCGCTGATCGAGTGCACGAAATCGAACTCGCGCTGGTCGAACGCGGTGTCAATGGTGTTCTTGGTCAGTTCTCGCAGGAACGCCTCGTAGTTCGCGAGGTTGCGGGGAGCGAACTCACGCTGCATCAGCCGGCGCAGCGCCGCGTGCCGCGGCCCGTCGGTCTCCAGCATGGAGCGCCGGGCGTCGCGCAGGTCGTCGTCGACCTCTTCGATGTTCACGAACTGCTCGGAGGTGAAGCTCTCCGGCTCGCGACCGACGGCCCAGATGTCGTTGTACTTCGTGATCGACCAGAATCCGTGATTCGGGGCCGCTTCCGGGTTCCAGTGGACCGGGTCCTCGCGGCGCAGGGTGTCGAACTGGGCGAACCCGCCCTCGTCGGCGAAGCCGTCGGGATCGGACAGGTCGACCTGGTCGAGCGGCACCGGTTGAGGCTGGGTCATCGTGTTTCTCCTTGCGAAATCTCTTAGAGGTGGTAGGTGTACTCCTCGAACTCCCAGTCGGTGATCCACTTACCGAATCGTTCGAGTTCGTTGCGTTTGTAGCCGACGAAGGCACGGACGAAGGGTTCGCCGAGCACCTCGATCAGCGCGCCGTCCTCCTCCAGCGCGGTGAGCGCGGTGCCCAGGTCGGTGGGCAGCATCGGCGACTTCTCCGGGTCGTAGCCGTAACCTTCGAGCGGGTCGGGTGGGCTCAGCTCCTGCTGGATGCCGAGGTAGGCACCGGCCAGTAGTGCGGCGATCGCCAGGTAGGGGTTGGCGCTGGAGTCACCGAGGCGCAGCTCCATCCGCGAGGCCATGCCCCGCTCGGGCGGGATGCGCACCATCGCACTGCGGTTGTCCAGGCCCCAGTCGATGAGCCACGGCGCCAGCGTGTCCGGGCCGAACCGCTTGTAGGAGTTGATCGTCGGGTTGGACAGCGCCGCGAGCGCCGGCGCGTGGGCCAGGACGCCGGCGATCGCGTGGTGCGCGACCTGGGACAGACCGTCCTTGCGCCGCGGGTCGTCGAACACCGGCTCGCCGTCGTCGGTCTGGGTGGAGAAGTGCAGGTGGAAGCCGGAGCCGCCCTCGTCGTTGAACGGCTTCGGCATGAAGGTGGCGAGCTTGCCCAACGAGCGGGACAGCTCCTTCACCGCGGCCTTGAACCGGTGCGCGCGGTCTGCTGCGTCGAGGGCGTCGGAGTGCCACAGGTTGATCTCGAACTGGCCGGAGGAGAATTCGTGGTTCGCCGCAACGACGTCGATGCCGTAGTCGCCGAGCTGGCGCAGCGCGGTCAACAGCACGTTGTCCGGGTCGCCCTTGAGACCGGACACGTAGACGTTTCCGCTGCCCTCGCCGTAGCGCTGCCATCCCGACTTGGAGGTCGACGACTCCTCCAGCACGTAGAACTCGAGCTCCGGTCCGACGATGGGCCGCATCCCGAGCTCGGCGAAGCGCTCACAGACCGACCGCAGGACCTGCCGCGGGCTCTCCTGCGAGGGATTGCCGTCCGGGTTGAACAGGTCGGCGATGCAGTGCGCGACGCCCGGCTCCCACGGCACCGGCTGCATCGTCGTGACGTCCGGAAAGGCGAGCAGGTCGGGCAGGCCGTCACTGAGCCCGCCCGCCATGTCCACGACGTCACCGCGCGGCGACGTGCCGTAGACCGAGCGGCAGAATGCCACCCCTCCGCCGGCGGTGCGGGCGAACCGGTTGACCAGCAGGTCGCGGCCGCGATCGGTGCCGATGAGGTCGCAGTAGCCGAGCCGGACGACGTCGATACCCTGCCGGCTCAGATCGTCAGCGGCGGGTTGCAGGCCGGAGACGTCGAAGTGGGCCATCAGCTACCTCCATAGTCGTTCGGAACCGAAAGTATCGGCTGGCGGCGGGCCGGAACAAGGGTCAGTAGTGGCCGACCTTCAGGCCGACCCGATCCAGATCGTTGCCGACGTGGACCTTGCCACTGAAGCCGACCTGGCACTTGCGCAGATACTGCGCGTCGCTGAACAACCCGGGGTTGGACGGCACGAGATGCGAGAGCACGAGCTTCTGCACGCCGGCCCGCTGGGCCAGCGCGCCGATCTCGGTGGTGAGCGTGTGGCCCTGCTTGAAGTGTTCGAGCAGTGGGGCCGGGACGCCGAGCTGCTCGTAGAACTCGAGGTCGAGCACCTCGTGCACGAGCACCTCGGCATCCTGCGCGATCCGCACCACGTTGTCACTGGCCCGGGTGTCGCCGCTGAACACGACCGAACCCTCATCGGTGTCGAAGCGGAACGCGAAGGCGGGGAACACCGGGCCGTGCGGAACGAGGACGGCACTCACCTTGACCCGGTCGTCCTCGAACACCGCGAACGGGTCCATCGGCGGCGCGGTGTCACCGAGTGGGTCGGCACCGACGTCGGGCACGGTGATGTCGTGGACGTCCTGCAGCGTCGTGACGTCACGGATCGCCGTCTCACGGATGAAGATGTTGTGGCTATAGGCATAGCCTTCGTTCAGACGCGCGGTCAGTTCGGTGATGCCCGGTGTCGGATTGTCCGGCGCGACGGTCGTCGCTGGCGGCTTGACTGGCGGCGGCAACGCGCCTGCCGGCCCCGGGCCGTAGACGGTCACCGGCCCGGACAGGTTGTCGTTCGAGTCGTTGGTGACGTTGCCCTCGAGCAGATAGTAGTTGTAGTAGTCCGCGATGTGGTCGGCGTGCAGGTGCGTGATGAAGATGCCCTCGAGCGCGCTGAACAGCAAACCGGCGTTGAGGTACTGAGTGACGCTGCTGCGCCCGGCGTCGACCACGTAGTTGCGGCCGCCGACGGTGAGCACCGAGGAGATGCCGGCGCGCACGTAGTCGGCGGGCGGGCCGCCGGACGTGCCGAGCAGGGTGAGCACGGTGCCCTTCGGCTGCGAGTCGCGCACCGCCAGCAACGGCCGCCGCGGCGATCCGGTGCCGTGCCGGGTGCTCGCTCCGGCCGACGGCGCGGCCGCGACGCCGGCCACCCCGGCAGCGCCGACCATGGCGGCGCCGAGCAGCGAGCGGCGGCTGACGGAACGGGTGGGAGCGTCGGAATCACACACGGCTGGCCCCTCCAGGCTGACGCCACAACGGTGATTGTTCGGAACCGAACGGACCTTACCTTCTACTCGCCGAATCGCCTAGACCCTGCGACTACCGACTGTCACCGAAACCCCGTGTGACCGGTCCGATGCTTGACAGGAATGCATTTGTCGGCGCTACTGTCTGCAAACCGTTCGCATCCACACAATCGGCGAACTTGCCCACAGGAGCACCCATGGACGAGTTGCAGGCAGCACCTCCCGAGACCGAGGCCACCGCTCTGCACAAGGGCCGGCTCGGCGTCATCGGCATCGTGTTCTTCGTCGTCGCGGCGGCCGGTCCGCTGGTCGGCATGACGGGTGCACTGCCGCCGGCCATGGTGCTGGGCAGCGGCACCGGCGTACCCGGCGCCTACGTCCTGATCGGCATCGTCCTGATCATCTTCAGCGTCGGCTACTCGGCGATGAGCCACCACATCACCAACACCGGTGCGTTCTTCGCCTACGTCGGTCGCGGGCTGGGCATCGGTCCGGGTGTCGGCAGCGCGTACACGTCGCTGGTGGCCTACCTCGCCATCCAGCTGTCGGTCTACGGGTTCTTCGGCGCCACCATGAAGTCACAGGCCGCCGAGCACTTCGGGATCGACTGGGCCTGGTGGGTGTGGACCCTGATCGCGTGGGCGCTGGTGCTCCTGCTGTCGCTGTTCAGCGTCGACGTCGGCGCCAAGGTGCTCGGCGGGCTGATGCTGCTCGAACTCGGTTCGCTGCTGCTGATGTCGTTCGCGGTCATCTTCCAGGGCGGCGGCAAGGAGGGCCTCGACCTGAGCGCCTCCTTCGCGCCGTCCAACGTGCTCACCGGTGGGCTCACCGGGCCGGCGGGGATCAGTCTGTCGTTCGCGTTCGCCTCCTACATCGGCTTCGAGGCCACTGCGATCTACGGCGAGGAGGCCAAGAATCCCAAGCGCACCGTGCCGCGGGCCACGTACGCCGCCGTGGGCACGATTGCGGTGCTGTTCGGGCTCACCACGTTCGCCGTCGTCAGTGCGCTCGGTACGTCGACGGCGGTCGCGAACGCCACCAAGTTGTCCACCGTCGACGGCGTCCCGCTGGCCGACCCGGCGCAGGTGGTCTACTCGGTGGCCACCGAGTACGTCGGCCACTGGCTCGCCACGCTGATGAGCTGGCTGGTGCTGAGCAGCCTGTTCGCCGCGCTGCTCGCGTTCCAGAACTCGGCAGCGCGGTACTTCTTCTCGATGGGTCGCGCCGGAGTGCTGCCGCGGTCGCTGGACCGGGTCAACAAGGCCGGTGCGCCGATCGTGGCGTCGATCACCACGGCGGTGATCACCGGCATCGTCATCATCTTGTTCATGGTCCGGAACTGGGACCCGGTGGTGAACCTGTTCTTCTGGATGAGCGGCATGGCCGTGGTGGCGATCGCGCTCGTCGAGGCACTGGTGTGTCTCGCGGTCATCGTCTACTTCCGCAGCGCCGGCGTCGAATCCAGCATGTGGCGAACGCTGATCGCACCGATCCTCGCGCTCGTCGGCCTGCTGCTCGGCCTGTACCTGCTGATCTCGCACTTCGGCCTGCTGGCCGGCACGGCCGCGGCCGGCTCCGACCCCACCAAGGACCTGTTCGAACTCAACGCGACCGGCTGGACGCTCGTCATCCTGCCGTTCGCGATGTTCGTCATCGGCTTGATCATCGGCATCGTGCGCAAGCGCTCGGAGAATGTCGATGCAGTCGAAGACCTGGTCCATTAGTCCCGACCCGGCGCCCGCCTTCGATCATTACCATCGAGGCATGGACGAGCACCGAGCCCGACGCGGCGCCCGCCCCGCGGAACCGACATATGACCCGGCGGCCAAGCCATTCGCCGAGATCCTCGCCGAGCGACAGGTCGCCGGGTTGTCCGTCGATCTGCAGGCGATGGCGGCCGTGTCCAACATCCACCGCGTGGCCACCCAGATCCGTAACCACCTCGAACAGGGCGTGCTTCGCGACAGCGGACTCACCTGGACCGGCTTCGTCGCCCTGTGGGTGCTGTGGATCTGGGGCGAGACCCAGACGCGCTACCTCGCCGAAGAGGTCGGGGTCAGCCGCAGCACGCTGAGCGGCGTGCTGAAGACGCTCGAACGCCGCAACCTCATCGTCCGCCGGGTGCACGAGGACGAGGGCCGGCTCGTCGTGGTCGAGCTCACACCGGCTGGCATCTTGTTGATCGAATCGGTGTTCCCGCGATTCAACGACGAGGAGCGCTTCGTCGTGTCCGGGCTGAGCGAGGACGCGATGCGCCGACTGACCAACTCCCTGCGCACGATCCAGGAGACGCTCAACTCGCCGGGAACCTGAGGTACGTTAGTTAGGTATACCTAACTTCAACCAAAGGTGAGTGGATGAGTCAGTCGACGACGGTGCGTCCGGCCGCCCGCCCGGCACGCCCGCAAGCGGTACTCGAGGTGCGCCGGCGCGAGCGGTTGAGCGTCCACACCGTGCGCCTGGTCGTCGGGGGGCCCGGGTTCGCGCAATTTCGCGACAACGAGTTCACCGACAAGTACGCCAAGATTGTCTTCGTGGCGCCCGACCTCGGCCTCGAGCCGCCGTACGACCTCGCCGAGTTGCGCCACACGTTGGCGCCCGAGCTTCGCCCGGTCACGCGCACCTACACGGTGCGCCGGGTCGACGCGGACGCGCAGCAGGTGACGATCGACTTCGTGACACACGGCGACCACGGCCTCGCCGCGCCCTGGGCGTCGCGCGCAAAGACCGGAGATGTCATCGTCCTGTCCGGCGCGGGCGGCGCCTACCGACCCGCCCCCGACGCGGACTGGCAGCTGTTCATCGGCGACGAGTCGGCCCTGCCGGCGATCTGTTCGGCCCTCGAGTCCCTGCCCGGTGATGCGCGCGGGATCGCCTACCTGGAGACCTGCGACGACGCCGAGTACCTCGACGCGGAGCCTCCGGCCGAGATCGAGCTGCGCTGGCTGCACCGTGACCAGCCGGGATCACGCCCCGACCTGTTGGCCGACGCCGTGCGCGCCGGTCCGTGGTTGCCCGGCGTGGCCGACGTCTTCGCCCATGGCGAGCGCGAGTCGATGAAAGCCGTGCGCGCCGCGCTGAAGGAACGGCTCGGCGCCGCCGATCACCTGTCGTTGTCGGGCTACTGGGCCGCCGGTCGGACCGAGGACGCGTTCCAGTCCGAGAAACGACTCCCGATCGGCCAACTCGGGTAGCAGTCGATCCCTTCGATATCAGAAGGGTGGGTCGTCGAGGACCACCACGGTAGGTGGTGGTGGCGGTGGGTTCATCGTCGAGTCGACGGGGAGTGGGTCTGGTGGTGGTTGTCGGTAGTGGTGTCCGGTGGGTGCGGTCCAGTGGGTTGATCCGCCTGGGGATCTTCGGACTTGCCAAGTGGTTTCATGCTTCAAATGGTGGTGTCGCCCGCGCAGGGCGTGCAGGTTGGCCTCGGTGGTGGGGCCGCCGTCGGTGAAGGCGATGAGGTGGTCCAGTTCGGCGTGGCCGCTGTCGCGCCGACACCCCGGGAACCGACAGGTGCGGTCGCGGTAGCGGACGTGGCGGTCCAGTGCCGCGCCGGGGCGGTAGGTGTCGGGGGTGGCGTCGAGGAATCGGCCGAAGTCGTCGGTGACCAGGCGGTGCCAGGTGCCGGTGGGGTCGAAGGCGAGCGCGCGGGCCAGCGCGGCCGGGATCGGACCCACACCATGCAGATCGCCGGACTGCTGGTCGAGCCCGAGCAGCGTCGATAAGGAGACGGTGACGTTGACGTTGGGCTTCAACCCGCCGCCAGCACCACAGTCGCCGGTGCCTTGCTCGGGATCGAGGGGCGCGAGAACGAGGTCGATGAGGGTGTCGGCGCGCCGCTGGTCCGGGTCCGGTCGTCCGGCCCGCGCGACTGCCGCGATCTGGGTGATCACCCCGCGCATCGCCGCGGCCGCATCGCTGGGCAGGGACGCCCACAGGTCGGTGGTGCCGTCGTCCTGGGGGGTGAAGCACACCCGCCGCTCGGCAACCGCGTCCTCGTGCTGCACGGTCTTGTCTCGGGTGTCGAACCTGCCGACCGCGCGACCCGGCAGTGCAGGGCGCGATCCGCAACGCCGAGGCGAGCTCCTCCCGGATCCACTGCTTGTCCGGATACCCGGACACCGTGACCGGCGGCGCCGTCGAAGCCAGCTCGTGCGGCAGCCACTGTTCGCGCGCCGCGAGCGCGGCCTTCTCGCGTTGCAGGTCGAGCAGCGCGTCGATGCGCGCCTCGTGCTCGACCCACCCCGCCCGCAGGTGTTCGATTCTATCCGAACGGAGCAGGTTCCGCTACCGGAAACCGTTGTGAAATAACGGAATTCGGCGATCACAACGTGACCCGGCAACGAAACCCAGCCGACGATCGCCGCCGTCCGTCGCCGCGCCTCTCACCCCGAACGAGAAGCAACCCGGCAACGCAACGCCAGGTCCAGCCCGCCGAAATCGAGAACGCGCCCGTGAGGCGTCGTCGCAGCGGCACGACGAGCTACCGACCGCTACCCTCCTGCCCTCCTTGCCGTCGCGGTACGCACGGACGGGCCGTTGCGCGCCGGCCTCTCGGATCCGATCTATCAACCGGGTGAGACCGCGGCCCAGGACGGGTCTCGCCCGATGAACCCGATCAGACGATCCTGCGCACCGGCGTCCGGCGCTACCGGCACCCGAGCGCCGTACTGTCCCGATGACCGGAGCAGCTCGTCGATCGGCTCCATCCCGGCCAGCAGATCGGCGCACAGTTGCGGGTCCAGCCGGTCGTCTTGACCGGTGGCCCGCGCCAGGTCCCAGGTGTGCATGAAGACGTCGGTGGTGTAGAACCTGTCGATCGCCTCGTCGACCGGCAACCGGCCGAGATGCGGGTTCTGCAGCGGCCGAGCGGAGGTGTCCGGGTCGTCCAGCAAGGCCTGCACCGCGGCCGTGTGCGCCAGCCAGGCGGCGGCAGGGTCTTCGTCGACACTGATTCCGGTGGACAGCTCGATATCCGCTGCGTCTGCCAGCAGGGCCGGCAACCATTCGGTCAGGTGCCGCACCACGTCGCGTGCCTGCCAGTCCGCGACCGGCGCGGGCGCGTCCCAGTCGCGGCAGCCGAGCACCCGCTCGGTGAAGCCGCCAGCCAGCTGTCGGTGTCGCTCGGCCGGCTGTTCAGAGGACGCCATCGGTCACCAGCTCCGCCAACTTGTCGTAGCCCTCGTTGATCCCGGACTCCATCCCGCTGCGCAGCCAGGCGTCGCGAGCCTCGAAGCTGTCCACCAGCGACTGCGCATGCAGCCGGGCTGCGGCCCGTCGCCGAGGTCTTCGAACCGTAGCGTCTCCAGGGCGACCTCGTCCGGGTCGCCGTCAAAGGTGAAGGTCTGCACGATCCGGTCCGGCCGAACCTCGTGGAAGGTGCCGTGAAAGCCGAACTCGACCCCGTCTCGGCTGGCCACGTAGCGCCAGCAGCCGCCGGTCCGGGCGTCCCAGCGTTCGATGCGGGTTTTCAGGCTGCGCGGTCCGACCCAGCGGGCGAACAGCTCCGGATCGGTGTGCGCGCGGTGCAGCTGCGCCGGGGTGGCGACGAAGTCGCGGGTGATCCGGATGATCGGCAGCGTCGGATCGGCCTCGATCCGGGCGGCGGCGTAGGTGGTGGGCATCATGCTGTCTCCTGTCTCGGATGGTGCTCGCTCCCGGCGCCGTCGAGCTCGGCGAGCACGGTAGTCGAGGCGGCGGTAGCGTTCCTCGGCCTGCACTCGGTAACGCTCGATCCACCGGGTCATCAGGTCGAACACGTCGGCCTCGAGGTGCACCGGCCGACGGTGCGAGTGCCCGTCACGGCTCACCAGCCCGGCGTTCTGCAACACCTTCAAGTGTTTGGACACGGCCTGGACGGTGACGTCGTACGGTGCGGCCAGCTGCCCGACGGTCGCGTCGGCCACCGACAGCTGGGCCACCAGGTCCCGCCTCGTAGGGTCTGCCAGGGCCGCGAACACTTGGGAGAGCTGGTCCGCCATGCCCGCCACCTCAACTCATCGGTTGACGATGACCGTAGCCGGACCGCCTGCCATCGTCAACCGACCGGTTGTGAAATGGGTCCGCACGACGAGCGCGGTACCGACCGCGCGCGTTCCCGAGTGAGCGAGAGGTCAGCCGCTCCTTCGCTTTTCGAACTCAGCGAGTTGGGCCCTGCCCCACGAGCGGGTAGCCGGGCGACGAGCGGTTCGCGAACTGCGCCCCCGCACCGACGAATGCCCGAAATATCTGCGCCTGCCGGCTGTCGGCCGCGGCGGTGTCTTCCGGATGCCACTGCAGGCCCAGGAACCACTGCTCGTCGCCGGCCGCGAGTTCGACGGCCTCGATGGTGCCGTCCTCGGCCCACGCGGTGGCCCGCAAGCCGTCGCCGATCGTACGCAGCGCCTGGTGGTGGAAGCAGCTGATCGTCATCGTCGTGACGTCGATGGCCGAACGCAGCCGCGAGTCGTCGCGCAGGTCGAGTTCGGACACGACGTTCCGGTGCGGAGTAGCCATGTCGGTGACGAGCGTGCCGCCCCGCGACACGTTGACGATCTGCAGCCCGCGGCAGATGGCGAGCACTGGCCGGCCGGTCGCGAAGGCCCACTCGGCCACAGCGAGATCGAAACTGTCCTGCTCGGCGTCGACGTCGTAGACGCTGGGGTGCGCCTCGCCTGCGTACCGCGCGGGATCGATGTCGCCGCCGCCGGGCAACAGCACCCCGTCGACGAAGTCGAGCCGGCCCCCGACGGCCGCCGCGTCCACTCCGCCCGGCGCGGCCGGGTGGATCGTCAGCGGCTCACCACCGGCGTCGTAGACCGCGGTGATCAGCTTGCGCGCGTTGACCTCGGCGTGGAACCGCAATGCCGACGCCGATTCGGAGAACCGGGCCGGCACTGCGATCAGCGGTCTGGTCGCACGCACGCGCCCACCTCCGACCACGGACCGTTCGGTACCGACAGATCGATGCTATGGCCGCCCGCCGGTCGTGTCCAGAGCCGATCCGATCACCTTGACGTCGAATGATTCGGTTCCGTACGGTCATGGCATCACCGTCTACCCCGAGGGGACGTCGTGGCCGAACTCCAAGGGTTCTTCCATCCGCGGACCGCGTCCGGACAGTCGTCGCTGTTGCCCCCGCCGCCGTGGTTCTACAGCGGCGACCTGCTCACCGTGGAGTACCGGACCGACCCCGCCCGGGTCGCCGACCTGCTGCCGGCGCCGCTCGAACTCGCGCCGGCCGACCCGGGCGCAGTGGCCTTCATCTGGGCCGACTGGCAGTCGTGCGCGACCGACCGTGAGCAGTTGATGGACCCGATCCGCGGGCAGTACAAGGAAGCGTTCGTCGTGGTGCGCTGCCAGTTCGAGGGCCGAGTGTTCAGCCGCTGCGTCTACATCTGGGTGGACACCGATTTCGCCATCGCCCGCGGGCTGCACCAGGGCTACCCGAAAAAGCTCGGCTCGATCTACCAGACCCGCCCGCACCCGTACGGCCCGGCGCCACGCATCGCAGCTGGCGGGCGGTTCGGCGCCTCGCTCGCCGCAGCCGACCGCCGCTTGGCCGAGGCGCACCTCACCTTGACCGAGCCGGCCGAGTCGAACGGCTTCGTCAACGCGCACCCGATGGCACACAGCCGCAGCGTGCGCGCGATCGACCGGCCGGACGAGTTCCGCCTCGACGAGATCATCATGACCGGCGCCGCGCAAGGCGAGGGTGGCACCCCGTGGCACGCCACCGTCGACATGTTCAACCTCTACCGACTCCCCCACCGAGGAACTGCACCAACTCGAACCGATCGAGTTCATCGGCGGCTACTACCAGCAGGTGGGCGTCAAGTGGACGGCGGCTCACTGCTACACGACCACCTCGCCGCCTCGGCCGAACGAGACGCCGCCGATGCCTGACACCATCCTCGTCGAGGGCGTCGAGGTCGACACCCGCCACTGGATCGACGGTCGGCGGGTCGCGTCGACGCGCACCTTCACCGACGTCTCCCCCTTGGACGAGACGCCGCTCGGTGAGATCTCGCGCGGCGGTGCCGACGAGATCGACGCCGCAGTCGGCAGCCGCCCAGCGGGCGTTCCCCGCGTGGGCGGCGCTGCACGCGGACGAGCGAGCCGACATCCTCGACCGCGTCGCCGCCGCCGTAGACGCCCGCGCCGAGGACCTCGCGGTGGTCGAGACGCGTGACAACGGCTCGTTGCTACGCTCGCACCGCCGCAGCGTGATGCCCCGCGTCGGCATGAACTTCCGGTTCTTCGCCGACAAGCTGCGCACCCTCGCCCACGACGACATGGAGGTGCGCGGACACCGCGAGCGCATCACCTACGACCCGGCCGGCGTGTGCGCGGTCATCACCCCGTGGAACGCCCCGCTGATGCTCGCCACCTGGCGCATCGGCCCCGCGCTGGCCGCCGGCAACACCGTGGTGTTCAAGCCGCCGGAATGGACGCCGCTGACCGCGTCGCTGCTCGCCGACATCACCGCCGAGGCCGGGCTGCCGCCCGGCGTGTTCAACGTGGTGCAGGGCCTGGGCGCCGAGGCCGGTGCACCGCTCACCGCACACCCGGGCATCCGCCGGCTCTCGTTCACCGGCTCGGTGCCCACGGCCGGGGTCATCGCCAAGGCCGCCGCCCCGAACATCGTGCCGATGTCGTTCGAACTCGGCGGCAAGTCCCCGCTGATCGTGTTCGCCGACGCCGACTTCGACCTCGCCGTATCGCTCGCGGTCGAGCAGTTCGACAACGCCGGTCAGGTGTGCCTGGGCGCGTTTCGCATCCTCGTCGAGTCCAGCCTGCACGACCGGTTCGTCGACGCCGTACTCGACCGCGCCGCCCAGCTGCGCCAGGGCGATCCGCGCGACGAGGACACCCAGGTGAGCTGCCTGGTCTCGCGCCCGCACTTCGAGCGCGTGGCAGGCTTCGTCGAGCGGGCGAAGGCCGACGGCGCCCGCGCGTTGCTCGGCGGCGGACCCAACGACGAACTCGGCGGCCTGTTCTTCCGGCCGACGATCCTCACCGACGTGAAGCCGGACAGCGAGATCGTCAAGGAGGAGGTCTTCGGCCCGGTGCTCACCGTGCAGACCTTCGACGACGAGGCGCAGGCGATCGCGATGGCCAACGACACCCGCTTCGGGCTGGCCGCCACGCTCGTCACGGGCGACCGCGACCGCGCAGAACGGGTTTCGGCGGCGCTGTCGGCGGGCACCGTCTGGGTGAACTGCTTCTTCGTGCGCGACCTCGGCGCCCCGTTCGGCGGCAACGGCCGCTCGGGCATCGGCCGCGAGGGCGGGGTGTGGTCGTTCGACTTCTACAGCGACGTCAAGAACAGCGTGTTCTCGCCCACCGGGTGGGCGTGAATCGAAGGGATCGAGTCATGGGTGAAGTGGTGGGCGCTGGGCTGCTGGCGCACGTACCGACGATCGTGTTGCCGGAACAGACCCGGCGCGAGCTCAATCACGGCAAGGACAGCACACTGGTCTCGGGGCTGCAGCAACTGCGTCGCGAGGTGTTCGACACGCTCGACTACGACACGGTCGTCGTGTTCGACTCGCACTGGGCCACCACGGTCGAATTCGTCGTCACCGCCCAGGACCGCCGCACGGGGCTGTTCACCTCGGAAGAGCTGCCGCGGGGGATGTCGCAGCGGCCCTACGACTTCCCCGGCGACCCGGAGCTCGCACGCGCGATCGCGAGCAGGGCCGACGCGCACAGCACCTGGATCACCGCGATCGACGACCCACACCTGCCGATCTTCTACGCCACCACGAATCTCTGGGAGTTCCTCGGCTCGGGCCTGCCGGACAAGCGCTGGATCAGCATCGGCGTGTGCCAGACCGCCGACATGGAGGACAACCTGCGGCTGGGCCGCGCGGTCGGCGACGCGATCGCCGAGGTCGACCGCAAGGTGGTGCTCATCGCCTCGGGCGCGCTGAGTCATACGTTCTGGCCGCTGCGTCAGCTGCGCGACCACGAGGCCGCCGGCGTCGAGCACATCTTCACCCCGGAGGCCGCAGCCGCCGACGCCGAACGTCTCGACTGGTTCAAGAGCGGTGACCACGCCCGGGTGCTGGAGTCGATGCCGGAGTTCTACCGCTTCAAGCCCGAGGCCCGCTTCGGCCATTACCTGATGATGATCGGCGCGCTCGGCGAGGGCACCTGCACCGCCACCGCGCGTCAGTACGGCGAGTACGAGAACTCGGTCGGCACCGGACAGGTGCATCTGTGGTTCGACCGTCCCGCCGATGGCTTCGCGCGCCCGCGCCGCACCCACGCCGAAGCCGTCACCTCATCCCAGCCGGTCATGCACGACGCCGGCGTCGCCGGAACCTGAAAGGGCCCCACATGACCGAGACAAGGCGCATCCTGCTCGAGGGTGCGGTCACCGAGGTCGTCCGCGACGGCGACGAATTGCGCGCCGCCGACGGTCGCACGGTCGGCATCGACGACGCCGTCCACCTGCCGCCGTGTGTGCCGTCGAAAGTCATCGCGGTGCACCTGACCTACTCCAGCCGAGTCGAGGAGTTCGGCACCTCGCTGCCGGCCGCGCCGACCTACTTCCACAAGCCGACCTCGGCGCTGAATTCACACCGCGGCCAGGTCGTGCGCCCGCAGCGGTGCAAGTGGCTCAACTACGAGGGTGAGATCGCGATCGTGGTGGGCCGCACCGCCCGCAACATCTCCCCCGCGGACGCCGCGGACTACATCGCCGGCTACACCGTCGCCAACGACTACGGGCTGCACGACTTCCGCGACACCGATGCCGGGTCGATGCTGCGGGTGAAGGGCTCGGACACCCTGTGCCCGCTCGGCCCGGGTCTCGTCGACGACTGGGATTTCCAGGACAAGCAGATCCGGACCCGCGTGAACGGCGTGGTGAAGCAGGACGGCAACACCCGCGAGATGAAGTGGGACATGCACTACCTGCTGGCCGATATCGCCCGAACCATCACGATGTACCCGGGCGACGTGCTGCTGTCGGGCACGCCGGCGTTCTCGCGCACCGTGTTCCCCGGCGACGTGGTCGAGGTCGAGGTCGAAGGCCTGGGCCTGTTGTCCAACACGATCGTGTCCGGCCCGCAGCCGATCCGCGAGGACTGCGGCGCGCAGCCGACTGAGAGCGACGAGGTGCTCTCGACGGCGAAGGGCGGCGACTGGGAGTTCCGCGGCGACAAGACCCGGATGGCCGCCCTCCGCAAGGGCTGAGTCAATTGCTGATTGCGGAGGGGCTGGCCCAAACCGGCCGTGGTGAGTTACATAGGGCTGGGTACTCACCGAGGAGGGGCCGTGGCGCGGTCGCGCGTGTACACGAGTTGGTGGCATTTCCGGGCCGATTCGTGGTCACGACTGGAGGAAGCCGCCAACCGGACCGTGTCGGCACAGCGCCGCGATCGGCCCTTGGACGGGATGGCTGACACCATCCACGCGCAGTGCGCGGTCTTGGCGCCGATCGAGCAGTTCTGGGCTTTCCCGGGCACCGACGTGTTCAGTCGGGTGCAGGATCTCGCCGCGGCCGGCAACTACGACCGCCTCGCGCGCCTGGTGAGCAGCATCAACCGCGCGCTGGTCACCGAGTCCTACCGCACCGGCGCGCCGGCCGGTGAGGGTGAGCACGAGCAGCCGGAGACCGAGCTGCCGTTGCTCGACCGCGCCACAACAACCCGCCCGTACTTCGAGGTATTGGTCGTCGAGACACTGACTCCCGCCCAGGAACGCGCATTGCGCGAAGAGGTGCGCTCCTGGCGCCGGCCCGACGACAAGTTCATCTACGAACTCGTCGTGGTGGGCAGTGGCGTCGAGGCGGCGGTCGCGTTGCAACTCAACACCAACATCCAGGCCTGCGTCATCCGGCGCCGGTTCGCCCACGAGGCGCTGCGCGATCTCACCAACCTCGACGACTTCGTCGATCCGACGCTGTCCGCCGATCTCGCGGACCAGTCGCCGGACGAACGCGCGCAGATCCTGGCCCGTCGGCTGGCTCGGCTGCGGCCCGAGGTCGATCTGTACCTGATGACCGAGATCGCGGTCGAGGAGATGGCCGGGCGGCTCAGCCATCACTTCCGCCGGGTGTTCCACGCCCGCGAGGGTTCGCTGGAACTGCACCTGAGCGTGCTCGCCGGCGTCGCCGAGCGCTACCGCGCGCCGTTCTTCGAGGCGCTGCGCGCCTACAGCCAGCGGCCCACCGGGGTGTTCCACGCCTTGCCGATCTCGCAAGGCAAGTCGATCGTCAACTCGCGATGGATACGGGACATGGTCGACTTCTACGGCCTGGACATCTTCCTCGCCGAGACGTCGTCCACCGGCGGTGGTCTGGACTCGTTGCTGGAACCGACCGGCCCGTTGCGTGAGGCGCAGCTTTCGGCTGGGCAGACGTTCGGCTCGCGGCAGACGTACTTCGTCACGAACGGGACCTCGACCGCGAACAAGATCGTGGCGCAGGCGATCCTGGCGCCGGGTGACATCGTGCTGGTCGACCGGAACTGCCACCAGTCGCACCACTACGGGCTGATGCTCGCCGGCGCGCACGTGTCCTACCTCGAGGCCTATCCGCTCAACGGTTTCGCGATGTACGGCGCGGTCCCGGTCCGCGAGATCAAGGCCAAGCTGCTGGCGCTGCGGGCGGCCGGCAAGCTCGACCGCGTCAAGATGCTGATGCTGACGAACTGCACGTTCGACGGAATCGTCTACCACGTCAACCGGGTCATGGAGGAGTGCCTGGCCATCAAGCCGGACCTGGTCTTCCTCTGGGACGAGGCGTGGTGGGCGTTCGCCCGGTTCCATCCGGTGTACCGGCCGCGCACCGCCATGCGCGCGGCGCGCACGCTGGCCGACAAGCTGCGTTCGAGCCGGTATCGCGCGGCCTACCAGGAGCGCCTGGCGACCGGTGAGGATCTGGCCCAGGCGACGGACGAGGAATTGCTGCAACGGCGGCTGACACCGGATCCGGCCCGCGCCCGGGTGCGGGTGTACGCGACGCAGTCGACGCACAAGACCCTGACTTCGCTGCGACAGGGCTCGATGATCCACGTCTACGACCAGGACTTCGCGCAGAAGGTGCAGGAGGGGTTCCACGAGGCGTACATGGCGCACACCTCGACCTCGCCGAACTACCAGATCCTGGCCTCGCTGGATCTCGGCCGCCGGCAGGCAGCGCTCGAAGGCTTCGAGCTCGTGCAACGCCAGCTCGAATACGCGATGCGGCTGCGCGACGCTATCGACAACCATCCGCTGCTGCGCAAGTACATCCATTGCCTGAGCACCGTCGAGCTGATCCCCGAGCAGTTCCGCGAATCCGGCATCGCCTTTCCCCTGCGCAGCGGCCTGCACAACATGCGCCGCGCCTGGGACGCCGACGAGTTCGTGCTCGACCCGTCGCGGGTGAGCCTGTACATCGGGCACACCGGCATCGACGGCGCGACGTTCAAGCGCGAACAGCTGATGGACAAGTTCGGCATCCAGATCAACAAGACCTCGCGCAACACGGTGTTGTTCATGACGAACATCGGGACGACCCGCAGCTCGGTGGCGTATCTGATCGAGGTCCTCGTGACGATCGTGCGTGAGCTCGACAACCGGGTCGCCGAACAGAGCAACGCAGAGGCGGAAGTGTTCGAACGTGCCGTGCAGCGGCTGACGAACCCGGCCGCGCCACTGCCGAACTTCAGCGGATTCCATCCGGCGTTCCTCGACGCCGGGCCCGATCCCACGCCGGAGGGCGACGTACGCCGCGCGTTCTTCCTGTCCTACGACGACACCAGGTGCGAGTACCTGCAGGCTGCTGACGTGGCGGACCGGGTGGCCGCCGGAGAGCAGATCGTGTCCGCGACGTTCGTCACCCCGTATCCGCCCGGCTTCCCGGTCCTCGTCCCCGGACAGGTGTTCAGCGCCGAGATCCTCTCGTTCATGAGCGCGCTCGACACCCCGGAGATCCACGGTTACGACCCGGCCATCGGGTACCGCGTCTACACCGGCAAGGCCATCGAACTCGCGTCCGCGCGCGAGTGACACCCCCAACAGAGGAGGCATCATGGCGGCGGCCGAACGAGCGACGTCCAGGCAGGCGACAACGCGGGCTCGCAAGCGCGCCGCGCCCGCCGCTGACGCGAGCATCGGGACCGACGCCGCCTTCGCGCCGTCGGCATCGATGCCCTGGAACCGGCGCCGCCCGCTGCGCAACGTGTCGGAGGTGCGGCACTTCCTGCGTACCAACGACACGCCGATCTACTTCATCGGCGCCACGCCCTTCAACCTGCTCGGCATGGACCGCTGGATCCGCAACTTCAGCTACATCACCTACTACGACGCCTGGGACGGCGGACACCCGCGGGTGTTCACGCCGGCCGAGAAGCCCTACGTCGAGTTCAACAGCGGCGAGGAGATCAACAACTGGCTGCTGGAGAATGCCGAGGTTCGCGCCTTCATCAGCCGCCGTCGTTCGCCGGGCGTGCGACCCAAGGTCGCGATGGTGTTCTTCGACGCGGAGACCGAGCGCATCTGCGACGAACTCGGCTACGACCTCATCCTGCCGTCGGCCGCGCTGCGCGAACATCTGGATTCCAAGATCGTCACCACCCAGCTCGGCAACGAGGTCGGCGTGCCGAGCGTGCCGAACATCCTGACCAAGGTCGACGACTGGGCCGCACTGGTCTCGGTGGCCGACGGCGCCGGCTTGGGCGCTGATCTGGTGATCCAGACGGCGTACGGCGACTCCGGCAAGACCACCTTCTTCGTCGCCTCGGAGTCCGACTGGCGCAAGCACCACCGCGACATCGCCGGCCACGAGGTGAAGGTGATGAAGCGCATCAACAACCGTCCGGTGGCCGTCGAGGCGGTGCTGACCAGCCAGGGCACGATCGTCGGCCCGTTCATGTCCGAGCTGACCGGCCATGCCCGGCTGACCCCCTACCGCGGCGGGTGGTGCGGCAACGAGATGTACCCGGAGGTGCTCACCGGCGAGCTGCGCCCGAAGGCCGCGGCCCTGGTACGCAGTCTTGGCGACCGACTCGGCGCGGAGGGCTACCGCGGGTTCTTCGAGGTAGACGTGCTCGTCGACATCGACACCGACGACGTCTATCTCGGCGAACTGAACCCACGGATCAGCGGCGCCTCGGCGATCACCAACGTGACGGCCGGCGCCTACGCGGACGTGCCGCTGTTCGCGTTCCACGTGCTGGAGTACCTCGACGTGGAGCTCGCCTTCGACGTCGACGAGATCAACGCCCGCTGGGAGGAACTCGCCGCGCTGGACGTGTGGAGCCAGATGGTCATCAAGCAGGTCGATCCGAGCGTCGAGCGCATCGATGCCGCGGCGCTGACCGGACAGTACTTCCTCGACGGCGGCGGCGCGCTCGTGTTCAACCGCAAGGCGCTGGACTGGCACCAACTGCAGGACGAGAACGAGGCGTTCTTCCTGCGCATCTACGGCGTCGGCGACTACCGGTGGAAGGGCGCCGACCTCGGCGTGCTCGTCACCAAGGGCCGGCTGCAGACCGAACCCGGCAAGCGCGCCAGCACGCTCACGATCCGAGCCAAGCACCTCATCGACGCGATCCGCGCGCAGTACTCCGGCACGCCCCTGGTCCCGCCGGAAGATAAGGTGGTCGGGGCAGCGCCGAGCAAGTCGTTCTGATCCCCACTGGCACACGAGCCGCCGACCAAACGCGAAGGAGAGCCTGTGATCGGCGGTAGCGCGAGCCGACCGCCCAGCGCCATCACGCTGGACAACTGGCAGACGGCACCGCATCTCGCCTGGTCCTTCCAGCACGTCGCCGAGTTGTTCCCCACCGCGACCATCGGTCGCGGTCTCGGCCCGGTCGCGGCGCTCCCGCAGGCGCCGAGCGACCTCGACGAGATCAGCGTCGCGCTCTACGACGGGTCGATCACCACCGTCGGATCGGTGATGAGCGGTACCGACACCGACGGCTGGATCGTGACCCACCGCGGCGTTGTCATCAGCGAGCGGTATCCGCACGGCATGCCGGCCGACACCGCGCACCTGCTCATGTCGGTGAGCAAGTCACTCGTCGGGCTGGTCACCGGCGTGCTCGTCGGTGACGGCACCGTGTCGACGACCGAACAGGTCACCACCTACGTGCCCGAACTCGCGGAGAGCGGGTACGCCGGCGCGACGGTCCGGCACCTGTTGGACATGCGCTCGGGCATCGCGTTCTCGGAGGACTACCTCGATCCCGACGCCGAGGTGCGGTTGCTCGAACAGGCCCTCGGCTGGGCCCCGCACACCGATCCCCGCGTGCCCGGCACGGTGTTCGAGTTCCTCCGGACGCTGCGGCAGAAGGCACCGCACGGAGGCGCGTTCGAGTACCGAAGCTGCGAGTCCGACATCCTCGGCTGGGTGTGCGAGGCCGCCGCCGGAGTGCGCATGCCGCAGCTCATGTCCGAGGTGCTGTGGAGCCGGATCGGCGCGGAATTCGATGCCAACATCGGCGTCGACTCGGTCGGCACCGGCCTATTCGACGGCGGCATATCGGCGGCGCTTCGCGACCTCGTGCGGGTCGGCGCGCTGATGCTCGACGACGGCGCCGCGCTCACCGGCAAGCAGGTGGTGCCGGCCGCCTGGGTCGCGGACACGCTGGCCGGCGATGCGGACACCCGCGGCGCGTTCGCCGCGTGCCCGGTCGACAACGGTATGCCAGGCGGCATGTACCGCAATCAGTTCTGGCTGCCTTACCCCGACGACAATGTGCTGCTGGCACTCGGGATCCACGGACAGATGATCTACGTCAACCGCGCCGCCGGGCTGATCGCGGCCAAGGTATCGTGCTGGCCGCGGCCGCAGGAGCCGGCCAAGCTCTACGCGACGGTGCGGGCCTTCGGGGCGGTGTCCGCCGCGCTGGGCTGACGCACGTGCAGCCGGATCGTGGTGCCGCCCGCGGTCGAGCGGATCTGCACGAGATCGCACAGCTGGTTCGCGATCCACACCCCGCGACCATGCGTCGCGGCCGGCGGTGGGGTCGCGCGTCCGATGAACGGATCGTTCAGCTGCCCGCGGTCGGTGACCTCGCAGACCAGCCGGTCCGGCTCGCTCCACATGCGCAGCTCCCCGGCGCCACCGCCGTGCCGCACGCTGTTCGTCGTGATCTCGTTGACCGCCACGACGAGGTCCTCGGCGCGCGTGTCCGCGACGCCGGTCCGGCGTGCGAACGTGCGGACGTAGGCGCGCAGGTTGGCGAGCATCTCCGGCCCGAAGGCCAGCGTCGCGACGCCGTCGGGGGCGGGCGGCAACGGCCGGGCGAGCAACGCCGCCGAGTCCGGCGGTGAGTAGGCAGGCGACGCGAGCCGGTTGCCGCCGGTGAGCACCGTGGGGTGTGCCGCCCGGGCGTGCTCGAGCGCTGCCGCCGGCAGGGCAGCCGAATCGTAGGGGCAGAGGAGTCGCAGCGGCGTCGTGGCGTCGAAGGCCAGGTTCAGCAGCTCCTCGTGCAGTTGGCAGGCGGCGAGCTCGGCCGGCCCGCGTCGTGGGTGCACCGGTTCACCGACACCGCGTACCGGTGTCCCGGCAGCAGCGTGCGCATGCACGAAATCGCGCCAGGCGGAGATGATGAGTGCGGGGTTGTGCCCGACGACGTCCATGTCGGCCAGGTGCAGCAGGTCGTGTGTCCCGACCTGCTCGCGCACCAGGTTCAACCGGGTGACATCGGTGACCACGAGCACCGGCTCCCCGGCCGCGAGCCCCGCTTCGAGGAACGGGACGGTGGCGGCCGCGAACTCCTCCGGTCCGCGGTAGAACAGCGCCTCGTGGCGGTACTGAGCCACCTGCGTGGTCACGGCTTCACGGTAGACCTACAGCGACGGATCGGCATCCGTTGCAGTTGCCGGACCTCAGAGCGAGTCGAAGTCGATGTGTTCGGCCACCAGCACCAGCTCCTCCATCGCCACCGTCCCCGCCGCTCGCGCGGCGAGTGTCGGCCCGACCCACCGTTTGGGTTGTGCCGCCAGCAGCTGCCACCGGCACACCGGGTTGCGCGCCTCGTCGAGCAAGGTGACGACGACCGTCTGCGGACTGTAGGTGCCCTCGCGGGTCTGCTTGAGCCAGTCGAACAGTCGCAGATCGCCGATGAGCCCGCGGCGCAGCTCGACGTCGCCGGTGCGGTTCAGTGTCGGGATCTTGCGGACGTGGTTCCCCCGGTCGTTGCCGTTGCGATATTCGGCATAGACGATCTCGCTGCTCAGCCCAGTGACATCGGAGAAGCCGCCGACGATCTCGTCCGCGCCGCCGAGGCCGCCGAGACCGACCATGAAGTTGACTGCCCCGTAGGGGTTCTCCCGCGTCGCCATGGAAATAGACCGTAGCCTGCCGGGATGGACGGCGATCCGATCGGCGCGGGCAATTTCGAGGTGGCCCTCGATGGCGAACGCATCGGTTGTACGGCGGTGCTCGGTCTGGGCTACGAGCCCGAGCAACGCCGGCCCACTCCGGTGATCCTGCGCCGCGGTGTCGACGGCAACGCTGCGCTGTGGGAGTGGGCCCGCAAGCCCGAGACACGGACGGTCACCATCACCTTGCTGGATGTAGGGCGGCGCCCGGCATGCAGCTACGTGTTGCAACGGGCCCGGCCCACCAGGTGGACCGGGCCCGCCTTCGACGCGATGTCCAGCGACATCGCCGTCGAGGAGTTGGAGCTGACTGCCGACGGCATCGAGGTCCGCCGGTTCTGACGGGTCAGTCGGTGGCCACCGCCGCCCTGTCAACGGCCGGGACGACCTCCGGGTGCAGCGCCCGACGAGCCGGCAACATCGTCACCGCTGCCACCGCGCCGAAACCGAAGACCAGCGCCGCCGCGAGGAACGCGACGCTGTATCCGTGGGTCGCCGCCGCGATCGGATCGCTGGGGTGACCGACCAAATAGCTGGCCGTCGCCGAGGCGACCACCGTGCTCAGCACCGAGGTGCCCACGCTTCCGCCGACCTGCTGCATTGTGTTGACCAGTGCCGAAGCCACACCGGCGTCGCTCGGGGCGACACCGATCGTCGCGGTGTTCATCGACGGAGCGACGATCATGCCCATGGCGAGGCCGACCAGGATCAGGCTCGGCAAAACGACGCCGACGTAGCTCGAGGTGGGCTCGATGCGCGCCAGGCCGAGCATGCCGACGGTACCGAGCGCCATACCCACCGGAATCACCCGACGCGGGCCGAATTTCGGTAACAGCAACAGCGACGACGTGTTGGACATCAGGACGATCCCGGCGACCATCGGCAGGTACGCCAGGCCGCTCTGCACCGGGCTGAAGCCCTTTACCTGCTGCAGGTAGTAGGTGAGGAACAGCGTCAGCCCGAAGACCCCGGCCATCGCGAGCGCGACGGACAGGTACGCGGCACCGCGAGTGCGGTCACCCGGGATACGCAGCGGCAGCAGCGGGTGCGACGCACGACGCTGCCACGCCAGGAACGCGAGCAACAGCAGCGGACCGGCGGTCAGCGACACGATCGCCCCGACGGAGCTCCAGCCGGCGGCCTCGGCGCGGGAGAACCCGAAGACCAGCAGGAACAGGCCCGTCGATGCGAGCAGCGTGCCGAGCACGTCGATGTGCGGGTGGTTCGACTTCTCGGCCTTCGGCATGAACAGCGCGACCCCGATCACCGCCGCGATCGCGAAGGCGACGTTGACGTACAGGCACCAGCGCCAGGACGCGTACTCGGTGAGCACGCCGCCGAGGATCAGCCCGATGGCGCTGCCACTGACCGCGACGGTGCCGAAGATGCCGAAGGCACGGGCGCGTTCTCGGGGGTCGGTGAAGGTGGTGACGAGCGGTGGACAGCGCGGCCGGGGCCAGGATCGCGCCGAACGCTCCCTGCAGCACACGGGCGAGCACCAGCATGCCGAACGACCCGGCGGCGCCGCCGAGGACCGAGGCGCCTGCGAAGCCGATGAGCCCGACGATGAAGGTGCGCTTGCGGCCGAACCGGTCACCGAGGCGTCCGCCGAGCAACAGCAGGCTGCCGAACGCGAGCGCGTACGCGGTGACGACCCACTGCCGGTTGGCGTCGGCGAAGCCGAGGTCCTGCTGCGCCGACGGCAAGCGCGATGTTCACGATGGTGGCGTCGAGCACGACCATCAACTGGGCGATGGCCACGAAGCCCATCAGCAGCCAGCGCCGGTCGGGGGCCGGCGTGGTGCTGAAGGGATCGCGCACCGAGACGGTCCTCGACGCGCGGGTTGCGGTGTCGTTCATTCATGCTCCGTTCAAGATCGGGCTGTCGGCCAGCCGGCGGAGCAGCGTGGACAGCTGCACCCGCTCGGCGGCGTTCAGCTGCCCGAAGACGGCGTCCAGGACGGCACGCCTGCGTTCTCGGGCACTTGCAGCTGCGGTTCGGCCGGTTGGCGTGATGGCGATCAGCACGGCACGCCGGTCGGTCGGATCGGCGCTTCGGGTGACGAAACCGTCGCGCTCGAGCCCGTCCACGAGATCGGTCACGGTCGCGGCGGCGCAGCCGAAGCGGTCGGCCAGCGATCGGGCCCGCTGCGGACCCTCGGTGTCGAGGGCCCACAGCGCTTTGGCGCGCGACAGAGACAGCCCGGCGGCGCCGAACTGGTCGTCGGTCGCCTTCCAGACACGACGCCACAGCTCGAACAACTGCTCCGCGGTGTCGGCCCGCGCGGCGGCTTGGACGGTCATGGCTGTCTCTCCAGAAATTGCTTAGGTACCTGAATGTTGGAAACCGATGCGATCTCCTGGTTATGCCGAAGCTTGCTGTAGTGCCAGTCACACTGCTCCGCGCCGTCGGCAGATTGATCACTGCATTCGCACTTGAGCGATACCGACCCGAGCCGATTGCGCATGTCGGACTGGACCGTTTGCACAGCTGGGGTCCGAGCTCTCTAATCGCTTCATGACGACGCATGTGGAACCGGACTCGGTGTGGGGCGACGAGACACCTGTCGTGGAACAGGCCATCGACTGGGTGCGCAAGCGGGTGGTCCGCCCGAGCGATCCGAAATCCACCGCGCGTCCTGCGGCCGAACTCGCCGCGGCAACCGGGCCCACCATCACCGCCGAGGGCATCGGCGGCGACCGCGCGCTGCACCTGTTCGACGAGATCCTCGCGCCGGCGACCCGGGCGCAGGACGACCCGCTGATGCTCGCCTACATCCCGGCGGCACCCACCCGTGCCGCGATCGCCTTCGAGCTCGTCACCAGTGCCGCCAACGTGTTCGCCGGGCACTGGGAGGCCGGTGCGGGCGCGATCCACGCCGAGAACGAGGCATTGGCCTGGCTGGTCAATTGCTCGGCTGGCCCGAGAGCGCCGGCGGCTGCTTCGTGGCCGGCGGCACCGCCGGCAACCTCGCCGCCCTGGTGGCCGCGCGCGACGCCGCCCGCCGCCGGGGCCGCCAGCCGGGTGCCGACGGCCGGTGGCGGCTGGCCTGCACCGTCGACGCGCACTCGTCCATCCACGCGATCACCCGGGTGATGGATGTCGACGTCGTAACGGTGCCCGGCGACGAGCGGGGCCGGATGACCGGGGCTGCGTTGCGCTCGGTCCTCGATGCGACGGACGGGGTGTTCGCCGCCGTCGCCTCGGCCGGCACGACCAATGCCGGGGTGGTCGACGACCTCGACGGCATCGCGGAGGCGGCACAAGAGGCGAGTGTCTGGATGCACGTCGACGGCGCGTACGGGGGCGCCGCGCTCGCGGCGCCGAGCGTGCGGGATCTGTTCACCGGCATCGAGCGGGCCGACAGCTTCATCGTCGACCCGCACAAGTGGCTGTTCGCGCCGTATGACTGCTGCGCGCTGCTCTACCGCGACCCTGCGCAGGCACAGGCCGCGCACGCGCAGAACGCCGGCTACCTCGACACCGTCGACCGGCGGCAGTCCAATCCCGCCGACCTGGCGGTGCACCTGTCCCGGCGCGCGCGCGGCCTCCCGTTCTGGTTCAGCCTCGCGACACACGGCACCGCCCGCTACAGCGAAGCGATCGAACGATCGCTGTCCACCGCCCGCACGGTCGCCGCGGCGATCGATGCCGACCCGCAGCTGCGGCTGCTGTCGGCTCCGGAGCTGTCCGTGGTGCTGTTCGAACACGTCGGCTGGAACGACGCTGACTACACCGCCTGGTCGCAGCGACTCTCGCGCGAGGGCATGATGCTGTGCCTACCGACCCGATGGCAGGGCCGTACCGTGCTGCGGCTGGCGTTCGTCAACCCACAGACCGACCCCGCGCGGGTGATCGAACTGCTCGCGAACATGACCGCGGACCGCGCACTGGCCTGAGTCAGTCGGGGTCGCCGTACTCGTCGAACCAATGCGCGAGCGGGCCGCGGCGGCTCACCGCCCGCAGCCGGCGCTCGGCGCCGTCTCGCTGCCGGCCGGTGGTGACGATCAACAACTCGTCGCCGATACGCAGCTGGGTGTCCGGGTCCGGCACGAACGTATGGCCGTCGCGGATGATCAGGTTGACAACGCTCGGTTCCGGCAGCCGCAGTTCGAGCACCGACACCGAGTGCAGCGCCGAACCGTCGGGCACCGTCATGGTCAACAGCTCCGCGTCGAGCACATCCAGCGGCGCCGACTCCACCAGAATCTGGCGGGTCGCCTCGCGTGGCGACAACCGCAGCACCTTGGCGACCGGCTGCAGGCTCGGAGCCTGGATCAGGGTGAACACCGCGACGAGCACGAAGACGATGTTGAGCAGCTGCTGGCTGTCGTGGACGCCGCTGGTCACCGGCAGCGTCGCGAGCACGACCGGCACCGCGCCGCGCAGCCCGGCCCAGGACAGGAACGCCTGCTCACGCCACGGGAACCGGAACGGCAGCAGACTGCACAGCACCGACAAAGGCCGTGCCACGACGAGCAGGACCAGGCCCACGACCAGCGCCGGCAGCAGCGCGCTGCGGCAGCTTGCTCGGGTCGATCAGCAGCCCGAGCAGCACGAACAGCCCGATCTGGGCGAGCGAACCGAGGCCTTCCGCGAACGACCGCGTCGCGGCGCGGTGCGGCAGCCCGGAGTTCGCCAGCACCAGGGCTGCGACGTAACAGGCCAGGAAGCCGCTGGCGTGCGCGGCGCCGGCCGCGGCGAACGCGACGTAGCCGAGCCCGAACACCGCGATCGGGTAGAGCCCGGAACTCGGCAGCGCGAGCCGGTGCATGGCGACCCGGCCCAGCCAGCCGATCGCCAGCCCGAACGCCGCGCCGACCACGAGCTCGAACACCAGGGTGGCCACCAGCTCGATCGGGTTCAGGTGCAGTGGCGTCGTGCTGAACAGCGTCACCAGGATCACCGTCGGCGCGTCGTTGAACCCGGACTCGGCCTCGAGCAAGCCGGCCACCCGACGTGGCAGCGGCAGCACCCGCAGGATGGAGAAGACGGCCGCGGCGTCGGTGGAGGAGACGGTGGCGCCCAGCAGCAGCGCGAGCTGCCAGCTCACCCCGAGCAGGTAGTGGGCACCGGCCGCGGTCACGAGCGTGCTGATCCCCACGCCGAGGCTGGCGAGCACCCCGGCCGGCGCGACGACGGGCTTGATGTCGCCCCACCTGGTGGTCAGGCCACCCTCGATGAGGATCACCGCGAGCAGCGCGATCCCCACGTCCTGTGCGACCCGGGCGCTGTCGAAGTTGATGCCGATGACGTCCTCGCCGAGGATCACGCCCAGGGCGAGGTAGAGCAGCAGGCTGGGCAAACCCACACTGGCCGCGAGCCGGGTCGCCACGATACCGACCAGCACGACCACCGCGCCGACCAGCAGCAGCAAGTACAGCTCGTGCAGGCTCACCCGGTTCCGGCCCTTCGGTCGATGGTGGAATAGAGCCTAGGGGCCGCGATCAGGCGGCGGCACGGTTCGAATCGCCCGGGAGGTCCAGCGCACATGCGGGTCGCGATCGCCGGCGCCGGCGCAGTCGGGCGTTCGATCGCGTTGTCGTTGCTCGGTGCCGGCCATCGGGTGTTGCTGATCGAGGAGAAGCGCTCGCACTACCGCCCCGAGCTGGTCCCCGAGGCCGATTGGATGCTCGCCGACGCCTGCGCGTCGGACACCCTGCAGACCGCCGGGATCGAGCTGTGCGACGTCGTGGTCGCGGCCACCGGCGACGACGAGGCGAATCTGGTGTTCTCGCTGCAGGCCAAGAACCAGTACGCCGTACCGCGTGTGGTGGCCCGGGTGAACGACCCGGACAACGGTTGGCTGTTCACGGACGCCTGGGGGGTGGATGTCGCGGTGTCCACGCCTGGCACCCTGGTGAGCTCGGTCGAGCACGCCATCACGGTCGGCGACGTGGTACGGCTCACCACGTTGCGCGGCGGTGGCGGGGACATCGTCGAGATGACCCTCGCCGCCGAGGGCTCGGTCGTCGGAATGACGATCGCGGATCTGCCGCTGCCCGCGGGCGCCGTTCTGCTCGCGCTGGTGCGCAACGGCGCGCTGGTGCGCCCCGATCCGCAGTCCCGGTTGGCGGCCGCGGACGAGATCATCATGCTCGCGTCCGTCGATGTCGAGGACCAGATCCGCAGCGCGCTGCGCGATCGTTGAGGCGCGTTCCCCCGATCGGGGGACGTCCGGTTCACCCGTCCGACCACCTCGTCGGCGGACGGTCCAAACCCTTGTGCGGCGCCAGATTGGTGTCATCAGCTCGGACCGACCGGGCGAGAGACACCAGGAGCCAGACATGTACGCCACGCCCGCCCCGAAGCGCTCGACCCCCTCCGTGATCGGCATCGTCACGCTGTGCGTGCTCGCGATCGCCAGCACCGCGACCGCGCTCGTGCTCGCGCTCAGCTCGCACCCGAGCACCGCGCACGCCGGCCCCACCCCGAAGACGCCGAGCCACAGCCACACGATCTCCCCGGCCCACCCGGTGAACCCCAACATCCCCAACATCCCCAACAAGCCGGTGCAGCCGCAGGACAGCAACGCGGTCGCCTCGGTGCAGCGCGAACTCGGTTCGCTGAACTACTACGAGGGCCCGGTCACCGGTGTGATGAACCCGCAGACCCACGCCGCGATCAGCTACCTGCAGCGCGACGCGCACCTCAAGGAGACCGGCAAGCTCAACGTCAAGACCCAGGAAGCCCTGCAGAAGTTCCTGGCCACCGGCAACAACACCATGGCCGGCTGACCGATCACTCGGCGCGGACCACAGGCGGCCCTCGGGCCGCCTGAGTCTGTTGACGGACACCTACTCCTTGATCCAGACCGAGATGTGCGACTCGCTCGCCTCGGTGAACGGGCTGCGATCCCAATCGGCGAGACGGTCGTGCAATCGCAGTCCGGCGAGCCGGGCCATGAGGTCCAGTTCGGCCGGCCAGACGTAACGGAACGGGATCGAGGACCGCCGGATGTGACCGTCACCGCCGGTCGTGGTGTGGTGGGACACCAGGCCCTGCCCGACCACGTCGTACTCGTCGACCCCGACGTGCTCCGGCGTCAGCGCGAAGGTCACGAAGCGCTGACCGGGCGGCAGCTTGCGCAATGCCGGCACACCGGTCTCGATCAGAAACGCGCCGCCCGGCCGCAGGTGCCGCGCAGCGTTCGCGAAGCACGCCACCTGGGCGTCCTGGCTGGTCAAGTTCATGATCGTGTTGAAGACGAGGTAGACGAGGTCGAAACCGCCGGCGACGCGCTCGGACGTCATGTCGCCCACGACGACCTCGATGCTCGCCCGGTCGCCGCCCGGCTTCGCGCGCAACTGCGCGACCATCGCCGGCGACAGCTCGATCCCGGAGACGGTGATGCCTCGCGCGGCCAGCGGCAACCCAACGCGCCCGGTGCCGATCGCGAACTCGAGCGCGCGCCCATCTGGTCCGGCGAGTTGCACCAGCAGGTCGATCCCGGAATCAGGCAGCGGCGTCTCGCCGTCGTCGTAGGTCGCCGCTACGTCCTCGTCGAACCAGTTCCTCGGCATCGCGCCACGTTAGCCGTCGCCAAGACCGAGCTCGTAGTTCTGCTCGACCAGATCGAGGCCGAAGCGCTGAGGTGATTCCTCGTCGACGAGCCGGAGGCCGGCCGCCACATCGTGGGCCGAGGCCTACGCGCGCTCGCTCATCGAACCGGCGGCCCGCGGTGCGGCGGGAAATGACTTCGACTTGACGCGAGAATGGGATGATTCGGACGCGCGAGAGGAGCGGCATGCTGCGGGGCACCAAGGTCGGCCTACGACCACGACACCCCGACGACGTCGCCGTCCTGCACGCCGCACTGCACGACGACCCGTCCGTGCGGGTCCGCACCGACACGCGACCCTGGCAGCCGTTGAATGCCGACCAGTCACCGTTCGCAGTCAAGGAACCGAAGGACGATCTCGCGGTCTTCTCGGTCGTCGAGCTCACCCCGGACGAGCCGCTCGCCGGCGCCGCGGTGCTGTGGGGCATCGACCAGCACAACGGATTCGCACATCTCGGCCTGTCGCTGCTGCCGGCCTTCCGCGGCCGCGGTCTGTCGAGCGATCTCGTGCGCGCGCTGTGCCGCTACGGTTTCGTGTTCCGTCACCTGCACCGACTGCAGATCGAGACGCTGGCCGACAACGCCGGGATGATCGGGGCCGCAATCAGCGCGGGTTTCGTGCACGAGGGCACGCTGCGCGGTGCCGGCTGGGTCGAGGGTCGCTACCTCGACGAGGTGATCTACGGCCTGCTGCGCGACGAATGGCTCGAGGGCAGCTGACTCAGTCAAGGCCCAGCCCGCGTCGGCCGATCTCGTTGAGATCGTCGACGTGGAACCGGTTGGGCCACTGCTGCTCGTAGTGTTCCTCGGGGAAGTCGCTCGGGCTGGACCCGGCGGCGAGCGCGGCACGCACCGAGGGCGAGTACTCGGCGTTGCGTGGGCACCACGGCGCCGCGGGGATGTACATGACATTGCCCCAGCCGCGCTGGTGCTCCACCGGCACCACGCTGTGGATCATGTCGCAATGCCACCACACCGAGTCGCCGGCGCGCACGTCCGGGATGCCGTTGAGCGCGGGCATGAGGACTGAATGCCATTTCTCGTTGGCCGGGAACGTCTTGCCCGGTGTGACACCGCACATGTCGTCGTCGGCGACGTCGGACAGCAGCGGTCGCAGCATCAGATAGGCGATCGCAGCCGGGATCGGCACGGTGTGCAACACGCCCTGGTCGTGGTCCATGTCCGAGAGCGCGGTCCAGCCCTGGAAGGTGCGAAATGCCGAGCACATCGTCGAGCCCGGATACTGCGGGCCGGCGGTGCGGTGCGCGGCGTCCCACGGGTCGTACTGCTCGACGCTGCCGTCGAACAGGTGCCGGAAGGCCTGCTGGTTCGCCTCGGTCATCCACAGGTCAACGGTGCCCGGGTCGAGGTGGGTGCCGAGCCCGGACGAACTCACGCCCTCGGGGCGGCGGCGAATGCGGTCCGGATACAGGGAATCGCGATCGGGTTGGAACCATTGCACCCCATCGGACTCGCTCACCCATTGCTGATTCAGGAATGCTTGCACGGTTGCCATGCGCTCGCTCTGCCGGGCCTGCATCTGCGCCGGCGACCAGTAGATCGGGTAGATCTCCGGCTTCGAGCCGACCGTGCTGAAGAAGTCGTCGCCCGGTCCCCGGTAGTTATCGAAGAACGTGTTCGATTCGACGTAGTCGAGAATGTTGCGGTCCCAGCCGAGCGCCTGCTCGCGGTCGAAGTGCCCGCGGACGACGGCGCACCCCCGCCGGTGCAGCTTGGCGAGCACCTCTGCCGGCACCGTACCGGCGGCGATGTCGCGGTAGTCGAGCACCGGCCACACCGATTCGCCACGCGCCCGCTCGGCCTCGATCTGCTCGACCTCGGCGCGCATCCGCCCCTCGACCACGGCGAAGACCTCCTCGACCGTGCGCCCTGAGGCGGCGATGCGCTCGCGGAGCGCGCGCTTGATCTCCCGGACGGCAGCGGACAGGTCGTCCGGGGTGGTCTCCCAGTGCGGCAGGGTGGGCAGGGTCGTGGCCGATCTCATGCTCGAATCTCCAATAGTGAGGACTCTTTACTGGAATAACCATGTCATATATCCTCCCTTTAGGCAAGAGTCCTTACTAGAATCGTGGGCATGCCGGAACCCAAGCCGTCGCTCACCCTGCTACGAGAGCTGACCGACACCCACGTGCTCGACGCGTTGATCGGCGCGCCGCGGCTCACCCGGGCCGAGCTGGCTGATCGCACCGGGATCTCCAAGCCGACCGTCGGCGAGAGTGTGCGGCGGTTGGTGGCGGCCGGGCTCGTCGCGGACACCGGGGCGCGGACGTCGGGCCGCGGGGCGATCGGCTCCTACTTCGCCCTCGCCCACGACATCGGCGTGGCGCTCGCAATCGACGTCGCGCCCGAAGGCATCGTCGGCGAGCTCGTCGACGTGCGCGGCGCCGTCCTCAGCCGCGCCTCTGCGCAGGTGCGCCTCCCGGCGCGGCCGGGCCCGGTGTCGACCTCGTTGCGACGCGTGGCGCGGCGCCTGCACGCCCGTGCGCCGGGACCGATCCGACTCGCGGTGGTCAGCGCGGCCGATCCGGTGCAGCGTCGCACCGGACGCCTGGTGCAGCTGCCGTATGCGCCGTTCCTGGTCGGCGCGCTCACCCCTGCCGACGCGCTGGTCGACGTGGTGGCCGGCCCGGTGGAGGTCGACAACGACGTCAACTGGGCCGCGCGGGCCGAACGTCGGGCCGGGCCGGGCGAGCTCGACGACTTCGTCTACCTGTATCTCGGCGCGGGTCTCGGCTGCGCGGTGGTCGGCGACGGCGAGGTGCTGCGCGGTCACGACGGTTTCGCCGGCGAGATCGGCGATGTCCTCACCGCCGGCCCGGACGCTCGTGCCTGCTCGTTCACCGACGTCTTCGCCCGCCTCGGCCTGCGACAGCCGGGTTCGACCGCCATCGACGTCGCCGCCCTGCTCGACCGTCTCGCGGCCGATCGTGCGGCGGTGGCGAATATCGCGCAGGCCGTGGCAGGAGTCCTCGCCGCCGCGGTGGCCTTCGCCGACCCCGCGGTCGTGCTGCTCGGCGGGCCCTGGGGCACGCAGCCCGGCATGGTGCAGGCGATCCGCGAGCGGGTGGACAGGCTCCCCCGGCGCGTGGCGGTGCGCGCGGCCACGGTCGAGGGCGCGCCGCTGGCCGGGGCCAGACTGCACGCCGTGGACGCATTGCGCCTAGCCGTGGTATCAACTCGCTCGGATGACGCTCTGTCACTGTGACAGCGCGTCCACGGGAGGACCCATGCCGAAGCGTCTCGTCATCTGCTGTGACGGCACCTGGAACACTGCGGGCCAGAAGTGCCCGACGAACGTCACCGACTTCTGCCGCGTCATCGCCACGCAATCGGCCGACGGCACGAAGCAGGAGTCCTACTACCACGCCGGAGTCGGCACCTCGCGCTGGGAACGACTGAGCGGCGGGGCGTTCGGCTGGGGTCTGTCGCAGATCGTCAAGGACGCCTACAAGATGGTCGTCGACAACTACGACCCGGGCGACGAGCTGTTCCTGCTGGGCTTCAGCCGCGGCGCATACACCGCACGCAGCACCGCCGGGCTGATCCGCAATGCCGGTATCCTGCGCCGGGACCAGGCGGGCCACATCGACGACGCCTACAACCTCTACCGCGCCGACGAGGGCCCCGACTCCGCCGCCGCCGTCGCATTTCGGAAAGCGCACTCGGTGTCCGATCAGACTCCGATCCGGTTCATCGGCGTGTGGGACACCGTCGGATCGCTCGGCATCCCGGACCTCGGCCTGCCGGGCACGAAATGGATCAACCGCCGCTGGGCCTTCCACGACGTGAAGCTCAGCAGTCGGGTCGCGTCGGCGTTCCAGGCCCTCGCGATCGACGAGGCGCGCCGCCCGTTCGCGCCGACGCTGTGGCAGCAACAGCCCAACTCGGCCGGCCAGGAACTCGAACAGGTCTGGTTCGCCGGGGTGCACTGCGACGTCGGCGGCGGCTACGACGACCGCGGGCTCGCCGACATCACGCTGTGGTGGATGAAGGACCGCGCCCGGCATTGCGGCCTCGCTTTCGCCGACGATCCCGCACCCGCGCTCGACGAAACACTCGCGACCGGCCCGCTGCACGACTCGCGTACCGGGCTGTACAAGATCCTGCCGGCCTACCACCGGGTACTCGGCAAGACCGATCCGGATCACGAGTCCGCGTCCTCGACCGCTGTCGCGCGGCACAAGGCCGGCGGGTACGACCCACACGGTTTGACCACATATCTAGACGACCCCGCGCATCACGAACTGACCATCTGAACGGCGGCTGCGGCGTCCTCCTAGACTCGCCACGTGCTGAGCGCCCTGTTCGCTTTCGCCGCCGCGTTCGCGTCCGCGCTCACCGTCGTCACGCAACACGTGGCGAGCACCGCCGCGCCGACCGGCGTCACCGGGTGGCGGCTCGCGCCCTACCTGATCCGCAACCCCCTGTGGCTGTTCGGTCTGTTGACCGTCGTGGGCAGCTTCGTCTGCCAGGCGGTCGCCCTGCACTTCGGCCGGATGTCGATGGTGCAGTCGATCCTGATCACCGAATTGGTGTTCTCACTGGTGATCGGCCGCGTGTGGTTGCACCGGGTCGTGCGCCCGGCCGCATGGATCTCGGCGTCGGTGACCATCGTCGGCCTGACCATCTTCCTGATCATGGCGCAGCCCGAGGGCGGCCATCCGCAGGCGACCACATCCGCGTGGTTGCCGGCGCTGCTCACGCTCGGCGGGGCGACTGCGCTGTGTGTGATCTTCGCCAGCCGAGGATCGCCGGTGCGCCGAGCGGCGCTGTACGGCAGCGCTTCCGCGATCGTCGCAGCGGCGCTGGCCACGTTTCTGAAATCGACAACCGAGACGCTGACCGGAGAAGGCATACCGGCGATGGTCATGCGCGGGCCGCTCTACGGCCTGGTGATCGCGATGTTCGTCAGCACCGTGCTCACCCAGGCCGCGCTGCACTACGGGCCGTTGGCGGTCTCCCAGCCGCTGATGGTCATCGTCGATCCGTTCGTCAGCATCATCCTGGGCATCTGGCTCTACGGCGAGCACTTCACGGGTGGGCCGGCGGCCATCGCCGGTGCCGCCGCCGCATTTGCGGCCATGGTCGTCGGTGTCGTGTTCCTCGCCCGCACGGCTCCGTCGTTCGACGCGGATCCGTCACCGGCGCGGGAGCGACGATGATCACGGCGCGACACGACGCGCAACCGGCAACAACTCGGGACGCTCGGCGACTCCTGCAGACATCGCCCGAACAGCCACAGGCGCAGCCGGTCTGCGTCGAGGTCGAGCAGTCCGGCCATCCGGCGCAAGATGCCGGCCGGCGGTGCAGTCATCGAGGTCCATCAAACCCTCGGTCAGCACGAGTATGCGGCGCACCGGTGCCCAAGTGGCTCAACCAGGTCCGGGTCGGGGCCGATGATCGCGAGCTGCCCGGACACTGATCATCAGTGGGCAAACGTCTCGTGGTCGGCGTGGGTGTCCGGCTCTAGCTGGAACGTCGAGTGCTCGACGTCGAAGTGGCCGGCCACGCAGGCCTGCAGCTGATCCAGTAGCTGCGGCGCGTGCCCGTCGAGGAAGCACGAACGGTCGACGACGACGTGCGCCGAGAGCGCCGGCAGCGCCGACGTGACCGTCCAGACATGCAGGTCGTGCACGTCGAGCACGTGGTCGACCTCCAGCAGGTGCACCAGCATGTCGTCGAGATCCACTTCGCCGGGCGCCGCCTCGAGCAGCACCAGCCCGGACTCGCGCAGCAGACCCCAGGCCGCCTTGACCATCAGCGCGACTACCAACAGCGAGGCGATGGGGTCGGCGCGGTCGAAACCGGTGGTCAGCACGATGATGCCGGCGACGGCGGTGCCGACGAACCCGTAGAGGTCGGTGACGATGTGCTGGAACGCGCCCTCGACGTTCAGGCTCGACCGGTTCGCGCGGGCCAGCACCCAGGTGGCGACGATGTTCACGGCGACGCCGACGAGTGCCACCACGAGCACGATCCCACCGTCGACCTCGGGGGGTTGGATCAGGCGCCGGATCGCCTCGAACGTCACGATGCCGCTCACCACCAGCAGGGTGATGCCGTTGCCCGCGGCGGAGAGGATCTCCGCGCGCTTGAGCCCGAAGGTCATCCGGCCGCCGGCCGGGCGCGCGGCCAGATGCATCGCCCACAGCGAGGCCGCAATGGCACCGACGTCGGTGAGCATGTGGCCGGCGTCCGAGAGCAGCGCGAGCGAGTCCGCGACGATCGCGACGACGGTCTCGCCGATCAGGAACGCGCTGAGCAGGACGAGCGCGATTCGCAGGTACCCGCGGTCGGCGTCGACGGCCAGCACGTGGCTGTGTGCCGCACCCGCGTGCGCCGCGGCGTGGTCGTGGTCGGCCGGCACGCACCGAGCCTATGACCTCGTGGCGGCGCCGGTCAGCGGGCTCTGGCGGCGCGGCGCTGGCGGCGGCGCGCAACCGCGCGACGCTGGTCCTCGGTGGCGCGCAACGAGCGTGTGGCCGAAGCGGTGCCCCAGGGGAAGCCAGCCTTGTGCGCGCGGCGCTCGGTGATCTCGTTGATCAAGATCATGAGCAGCAGCAGTTGGCAGCCGGCCACGGTGACGACCGTGAGGACCCGGATGTCCATCGTGGTCGGGAGGAACAGCAGCAACAGGACGGCCGGGACGACGATCACCGCCAGCGCTCGTGCCACGTGCCGCAGCACCCAGGTCGCGCAGGTGACGTCGTGCAGGATCCAGTCGGCGTAGCGGTCCGGAAGCCCGGCGCCGGCGGCGTACCGCAGCCACTGCCCAGCACCCGGTCGGTCCATGCCGCCATCTTGGCACCCCAATACTTTGAACACAAACAATTGGGGCACATGTCATACTGGCCTCGTGCCCAGGGATGCCGAAACCCTCGATCCGGACTCGCGCGCCGACGACCCGCTCGCCCTCGAGCGCCAGGTCTGCTTCGCGCTCGCCGTCGCCGCGCGCAGCGTCATCGCGCTCTACCGCCCGGTGCTGGAACCGATGGGCCTCACCCACCCGCAGTATCTGGTGATGCTGGCGATGTGGGAGCGCAGCCCGCGCACGCTGCGCGATCTGAGCCAGGTGCTGCAGCTGGATCCGGGCACGCTCTCGCCGCTGGTGAAGCGACTCGAACGCGACGGGCTCCTGACCCGCGCCCGCGATCCGCACAACGAACGGGCTCTCGCGCTCACCCTGACCGAACGCGGGCGAGCGTTGCGCGCGCAGGCCGAACGGGTGCCCGAACAGATCATCGCCGAGCTCGGCCTGCCCGTTGCCGATCTCGAGCACGCGCACACCGTGCTCACCGCGCTGATCGCGGCGGCGAGGTGACTCAGACGATGTCGAGCGCGTCCAGCACCGATGCGGCATAGGCCGCGTCGCCGTCGACGGTCGAGCTCGGCCGCCAGTCCGCGCGTTTCGTGCCCCACAGCACGAACTCGGTCGCGGGCGAGGTGACGGTTGCGGCCGGCGCGTCCAGTCCCTCGGCCACGGTCGGGAGCGGCTCCCCCGGCAGCACTGTCCACTCGCCGCCGCCCGGCCCGGTGAGCCGTAGCCCGAGTGGGCGGTCCAGCACCGCTTCGACCGGCGGGCACATCTGCGGCAGCCCGGCGAGCATCCAGCCGATCCCCGGGGCGAGCAGGTCGTCGGTGACCGGTCCCGCGCTGCGCTGCACCGGGCCGCCAGGGGCGAGCAGGTCGACGCGCAGGTGGCAGAACAGGTCGAAGGCGAACGCGTCGGCCAGCAGGTGCCCGGCATAGGTGCCGAGATCCGACAGCGTGATGGGCGCGTCGGCCACCGGCGGGGCCTGCAGCGCCTGCAACACCCCGAGCGCGCCGTCGCGGTACTGCTCGAACTCCGCGCGCACGGAGTCGGCGTCCCAGCCGCGGCGGGCGTCGACCAGCACCTCCTGCAGCTGCTCGGCGGTGAGCGGCGGCCCGGCGTTCTCGGCCGGGTCGGCGGCCGGCGGGGGTTCCACCAGCACCTTGAAGTTGCTGCCGGTGTGGGCAACGAGGTCCTGCACCCGCCAGCCGGCACAGCGGCTCGGCGCGGCCCACTCGGCCGCGGTCAGGTCCGCGATGGCCTCGCTGTACTCCTGCGCGAGCAACGTGCTCGCGCGCACGCCCGGGTCGGTCATGTCGGTCCTTTCACGAGTTCGACACAACATACTGCCCGCCCGTCGATGCTGACCTGCACCTCGGTCGCCGCGTCGAGATCGATGTCGACGTGCGCGACGTGGCCGGCGGCCTCGCATCTGTAGGTGATCGTGGTGTTGGTCTTGATCAGCACCTCGGGCCGCGCACGGGTCAACCACTCGTGCTCTCGGCGGATCGCGATGAGTTGACGCACCAACTCATACATCCACGCGCCGGTCGGTGCGAGGGCATCGGGAGCATCCGGCAGCGGTGGGCGCACCGGATCGTCGGCCGCGAACCCGGTGCCTTTCTGTCCTCGAAATACTTGCTCGTCGCCGTAGTACACACTCGGCATGCCGGGCACGGTCATCAGGATCGCGTGCGCGATCGCGGTACCGTCGTCGCTGACGGTGCTGGCGATGCGGTCGACGTCGTGGTTGCCGACGAAGGTCTGCATCAGCAGGCTGCGGCCGAACTCGTCGTGGCGCTGGAGCGCCCACGCCAGCTCCCACAGGTGCGATCGTTGAGCGAGCTCCAGATCGCCTTCCACAGTTCGTACTGGGTCACCGAGTCCAGCGTGGCGGCCGCGGCGAACTCGGGATAGTCGCCGTGGATCACCTCGCCGATGAACATCGCGTCCGGATATTCGGCGCGCACCCGGGCCAGCACCGCGCGCCAGAACGCCGCCGGCACCGCATACGCGACGTCCAGGCGCCACCCCGCCGCCCCGCGCGCGAGCCAGTGCCGCATCACCTCGACGACGAGATCGCGAACCTGCGGGTCGTCGTGGTCGAGCTCGGTCAGCTCGTCGTGGCCCTCCCAGGTCGGCGCGGTGGCCCGGGCGAGCCGATGCTCGCGGCTGACATGGTTGAACACCCCGTCCAGCACGATCGGCATGCCGCGCTCAAGCGCCGCGTTCACCAGGTGATCGAAGTCGGTGTCATCGCCGAGCCGCGGGTCGACACGGAAGTGGTCCTGGGCGTCGTAACCGTGCGAGACCGAGGCGAAGATCGGCCCCAGCAGCAAGCCGGTGCACCCGAGCCGGCTCGCGTAGTCGAGTCAGCGCGCTCGCCGCCCGAGCCGGTGCACGATCCGGTTGCGGCCGTACCCGGCCTGGTCCGCGCGGATCGGCGCGCCCGTCGCGCCGAGCGGGTAGACGTGCCACCACACGGTGTGCTCGAAGATCATCCACGGCTCCGGGGTAAATCCGCAGCGTATGGGAGGACCCCCTGCGCGCGGCGATTCACCGTCCGTTCATGCTTACCCCATGAGTGCGTCCTCAGCGGCTGATCGGGCGGGCAATCTGCTCGACGGCGCGCAGATCCTCGAGTTCGCGAGCTTCGTCGCCGGCCCCTCGGGGTGCATGTCGTTGGCGCAGCTCGGCGCCGACGTGATCCGGGTCGATCCGATCGGGGGGGCCGCCGACTACCACCGCTGGCCGGTCTCCGCGCGCACCGGGGAGAGCCTGTACTGGACGGCGCTGAACAAGGGCAAGCGGTCGGTCGCCGTCGACCTGCGCAGCCCGGCGGGCCGGGAGCTGGCCATCGCGTTGGCCACCGCCGACGGGCCGGGACGCGGCATCGTCGTCGACAACAGCGTCGGCCGGACCTGGCTGGGCTACGACGCGCTGACGGCCCGCCGCGCCGATGTCATCCAGGTGCACATCCAGGGTCACGCCGACGGCCGCCCGGCGGTCGACTACACCGTCAACCCGGAGGTCGGCGTCCCGTACATCACCGGCCCGCCCGGGGTCGCCGACCCGGTGAACCACGTGCTGCCGGCCTGGGACCTGCTCACCGGCATGACCGCCGCGACCGGTGTGCTCGCCGCGCTACACCGCCGCCACCTGCACGGCGAGGGCGCCTTCTTGCAACTCGCCCTCGCCGACGTCGCACTGGCCGGGGTGGCCAACCTGGGGTGGTTCGCCGAGGCCGACGAACTCGGCACCGACCGCCCACGCCACGGCAACCACGTCTACGGCAGCTTCGGCGTCGATTTCACCACCAGCGACGGGCAGCACGTGATGGTGATCGCCCTGACCGTGCGGCAGTGGCACGCGCTGCACACCGTCACGAAGACCACCGAGGTGCTAGCAGCGCTGGAGACCGCGCTGGGTGTGGACTTCACCGTCGAGACCGATCGGTACCGGCTGCGCGAGACCATCGCCGCGATTCTACGGCCCTGGTTCGCCGATCGCACCTTCGCCGATGTCAGCATCCTGCTCGACGACGCGCAGGTGCTTTGGAGCCGGTACCGAACGATGCACGAGGCAGTCGAGGATTTCCGTTCCCGAAACGACGAATCGGTGCTGTGCATGGTCGAGCAACCCGGGATCGGGGCGGTCGTCGCGGCGCGCTCGCCGCTGCGCGGCGGCGACGACTACGGCGCTGTCATGCCCGCGCCGATCCTCGGGCAGCACACCGACGAGGTGCTCGCCGAGGTGCTCGGCCTGGACCCCGCCGAGGTCGGCCGGCTCCACGACCGGGGCACCGTGAGCGGGCCGTGAGCGGGCCGTGAGCGAAGGCGTATGGCGTGGTGACTGGCCAGTAATCGCTTCGACAGGGCAGGCTCATGGGCATGGTGGTGAGCAACACGTCTGAGGACGGCCGCGACTTGCGGCGGATCGCGATCGTCAACCGGGGCGAGTCGGCCATGCGGCTGATCCACGCGGTGCGCGATCTCAACGCGGAGCACACCGATGCGCCGCCGGTCCAGACCATCGCGCTGTACACCGACGCCGAGCCTACGGCGATGTTCGTCCGCGAGGCGGACCTCGCATATTCGCTGGGCCCGGCGGCCGCGCGCCCCTACCTGAACTACGACCTGCTCGAGACGGCGCTGCTGGCTACCGACGCCGACGCGGTGTGGGTCGGCTGGGGGTTCGTCGCCGAGGACCCGAACTTCGCCGAGCTGTGCGGGCGGCTGGGCATCACCTTCATCGGGCCGTCGCCGGAGGCGATGCGCAAGCTCGGCGACAAGGTCGGCTCGAAGCTGATCGCCGAGGATGTCGGTGTTCCGGTAGCGCCGTGGAGCCGCGGCCCGGTGGACACGCTCGACGCCGCGCTGGACGCCGCCGAGCGCATCGGCTACCCGCTGATGCTCAAGGCCACTGCCGGCGGCGGCGGCCGCGGCATCCGGGTGATCCGGAGCGCGGACGAGTTGCGGGAGGCCTACCAGCGCACCCGCGACGAGGCCGGCCGGGCCTTCGGCAACGACGTCGTGTTCCTCGAGCGGCTGGTCACCGGCGCGCGGCACGTCGAGGTTCAGGTGATCGCCGACAGCCACGGGACGGCGTGGGCGCTCGGGGTGCGCGACTGCTCGGTGCAGCGGCGCAACCAGAAGGTGATCGAGGAATCGGCGTCGCCGCTGTTGAGCCCCGCGCAGACCGACGACCTCAAGGTGTCGGCCGAGCGCCTCGCGCAGGCCGTGGGCTACTGCGGCGCCGGCACCGTGGAATTCCTCTACCACCCGGGTGAGAAGTCCTTCGCGTTCCTCGAGGTGAACACCCGGCTGCAGGTCGAGCACCCCATCACCGAGATCACCACCGGCACCGACCTGGTGTGGCTGCAGATCCACGTCGCGTCCGGGGGCCGGCTCGAGGGCACCAAACCGGCCGAGATCGGGCACGCGGTCGAGGCGCGGCTCAACGCGGAGGACGCCGACCGCGACTTCGCGCCCTCGCCCGGGCGCATCGAGTTGTTCGAGCCCCCGAGCGGCCCGGGGATCCGGGTGGACACCGGGGTCAACGAGGGCGATGCGATCCCGGCCGACTTCGACTCGATGATCGCCAAGATCATCGCCTCCGGCCGCACGCGCGAGCAGGCGCTGGCCCGGCTGCGCCGCGCGGTCGCCGAGACCGCGGTCGTGATCGAGGGCGGCGCCACGAACAAGAGCTTCCTGCTCGACCTGCTCGATGAACCGGAGGTGATCGACGCCAGCGCCGACACCGGGTGGATCGACCGCGCCCGCGAGCAGGGGCGGCTGGCCGAGGACCGTCACTCTGGTATCGCACTCGTGGCGGCCGGCATCGAGGCCTACGAGGACGACGAGCAGGTGGAGCTCACCCGGCTGCTCGAGACCGCGCGAGGGGGACGCCCGCAGGTGCAGCACCGGGTCGCCCGGCCGGTCGACCTGAAGCTGCGCGGCCGCAGCTACAAGGTAGCGGTGTCGCGCATCGGCGCGCAGCGGTTCCGGGTCTCGGTGACCGACAACGACACCAGGCATGTCGTGACCGCCACCGTGCACCGGCTCGGCACCCACCGCGCCCGGCTGTTGGTGTCCGGGCGCACCCACCGGCTGTTGACCGCGACGCACGGGCCGGTGCATTTCGTCGAGGTCGACGGCGTGGCGCACCGGGTGAGCCGCGACGAGGGCGGCGTGCTGCGCTCCCCCGCCCCGGCGCTCGTCGTGGCGACCCCGGTCGCGGTGGGCGCCGAGGTCGCGGCCGGCGCGCCGGTACTGGTGCTCGAGTCGATGAAGATGGAGACGCGGCTCAACGCCCCGTTCGCGGCGACCGTGCGCGAGTTGCACGTGGCCGCCGGCAGCCAGGTCGAGACCGGAGCCCCGCTGATCCGCCTCGAGCCGACCCGGGACGCGGTCGAGGCCACCGCGACCGCCGAGGTCGACCTGGAACTCCCGGAACCGGCCGATGAGGCCGACCACACGCTGGCCGACCTCACCGCGGTGCTGCTCGGCTTCGACGTCGACCCCGGCGACAGCGGCGACACTCTCGAGCGCTATCTCGCCCATCGCGACGCGGCCGCCGACCGCGGCGAGGACGTGTTGAGCGGTGAGGTCCGGCTGCTCAGCATCCTGGCCGACTTCGCCGAGTTGAGCCGCAACCGCCCGGCCGACGAGGAAGCCCGCACCGAACTGAGGGTGCACAGCCCGCGGGAGTACTTCCACAGCTATCTGCAGACGCTCGACGTCGAGCGCAGCGGACTGCCAGAACTGTTCAGCACCAAGCTCAAGAGCGTGCTGGCGCACTACGGCGTGACCGACCTGGAACGCACTCCGGAACTCGAAGGCGCGGTGTTTCGCATCTTCCTGGCGCATCAGCGATCGGCTCCGGATATCGCAATCGTCACCGCTATCCTGCGCCGCTGGCACACCGAGCCCGCGCCCGACGACGCGCGTGCGGTGCAGGTGCACGAGCTGCTCGACCGCCTGGTGCTCGCGACCCAATTGCGATTCTCGGCGCTCGGCGATCTGGCCCGCATGCGTGCGCTTCCGCTGGTTCGACCAACCAATCGTCGACCGCGAGCGCGCCGACGCCCTTGCCGGCGTCGCCGACGAAGTGGCCTACCTAGCCGCGAACCCCGACGCGCCCGACCGCACCGCGCGGATGGACGCGCTTGCGGCGATCCCCGAGCGCATCGTCAGCTTCCTCAGCGAACGCCTGCAGGACGGCGTGCCCGACCGCGAGCCACTGCTCGAGGTGCTGATCCGCCGCCACTACCGCGAGTACGAGCTGCACGACCTGCACTCGGTGCAGTCGCACGGTCGGCCGGTCACCGTCGCCGACTACGTCCTCGACGACCGGCTGACACATCTGGTGTCCACAGTGGGCACCTTTGCCGAACTCGAACCCGACAGCGACCTCAGCCGGGCGATCGCCGAGCAGCTCGCGGCCCGCAGACCCGACCAGCAGGGGGTCGTCGACCTGTACCTGGCGTGGCCGAAGGCGCCCTTCGACGTCGACGAATACCGCGCGGCGCTGCAGGCCCGGCTGACGTCACTCCCGTTCACCCAGGACGTCCGGCGCGTGGCCGTCGGCATCTGCTTCACCGGTCGGCCGGTCACCTACCTCACCTTCCGGCCCCGCGACGGCGAGCTGTACGAGGACATGTTGGTGAGCGGCCTGCACCCGATGGTGGGCCGGCGGCTGGACCTGTGGCGGCTGCGCGACTTCGACATCACCCGGCTCGAGGCACCCGAGGACGTGCTGCTCTACCACTGCGTCGCGAAGAACAACGAGGCCGACCAGCGGCTCGTGGCCCTGACCCAGGTCCGCGAGCTCGCGGTGGTCCGCGACGATGAGGGCCGGGTCAGCTCGCTGCCCCAGGTCGAACGCGCCATCGCCAACTGCGTCGAGGGCATCCGGCGGGCCCGTACCGTGCACGCCACCCGGGCGACCGCGCTGGACATGAACCACGTCTGGGTGCACATCTGGCCACCGATCGAGGCCGATCTCGACCAGCTCACCTCGCTGCGACGCAGCATCGCGCCGATGACCACCGGCGCCGGCATCGACGAGGTGCTCGCCCAGGGCCGCGTCGCGATGCCCGGCGGCGACTATGTACCGGTGGCCGGGCGGTTCTACTACCAGCCGGGCTCCGGCGTGCAGTTCTCCGTCGGCCCGCCGCCCACCGACCGGCTCACGCCGATGGACGACTACGCGCAGAAGGTGGTCCGAGCCCGGCGCCGGGGCACCGTCTATCCGTACGAGATCCACGCGATCGTCGCCGGCGAGGGCGGGTCGGTGGTCGAGCACGACCTCGACGACGCCGGCCGGCTCGCGCCCGTCGACCGCCGCCCAGGGCTGAACAAGGCCGCCATCGTGGTGGGGGTCGTGACCACGCCGACCGAATCGCATCCGGACGGCATCGTGCGGGTGCTGCTCAGCGGTGACCCGACCCGTTCGCTGGGTGCGCTGTCCGAGGCCGAGTGCGCACGGGTGATCGCCGCGGTCGATCTCGCCGAGTCGATGCAGGTGCCCATCGAGTGGTACGCGCTGTCGGCCGGCGCCCGGATCGCGATGAATTCCGGCACCGAGAACATGGACTGGGTGGCGCGCGCGCTCAAGCGCATCATCGAGTTCACCCAGGCCGGCGGCGAGATCAACATCGTGGTGGCCGGCATCAACGTCGGCGCACAGCCGTACTGGAACGCCGAGGCCACCATGCTGATGCACACCAAGGGCATCCTGGTGATGACCCCGGACAGCGCGATGGTGCTCACCGGCAAGCAGTCCCTCGACTTCTCCGGGGGCGTGTCGGCCGAAGACAACTTCGGCATCGGCGGCTACGACCGAGTCATGGGGCCGAACGGGCAGGCGCAGTACTGGGCTCCGGACCTCAAGAGCGCCCGCGACATCGTGCTCGCGCACTACGAGCACGCCTACATCGCGCCCGGAGAGTCCGGGCCGCGACGCGCACCCACCTCCGACCCCTCCGACCGGGACATCACCACCGCGCCGCACTCGTACCCGGACAGCGACTTCACCACGGTCGGCGAGATCTTCTCCGCCAGGTCGAACCCGGACCGCAAGAAGGCTTTCGACATCCGAACGGTGATGCGCGCACTGGCCGACCAGGACCACCCGACGCTCGAGCGCTGGGCCGGGATGGCCGACGCCGACACCGCGGTGGTGTTCGACGCGCACCTCGGCGGCCAACCGGTGTGCCTGCTCGGCATCGAATCGCGCACCGTGCCGCGGCGCGGCTACCCGCCGACCGACGGCCCGGACACCTACACCGCGGGCACGCTGTTCCCGCGGTCGTCGAAGAAGACCGCGCGCGCCATCAACGCGGCCAGCGGCAACCGTCCGCTCGTCGTGCTCGCCAACCTCTCCGGCTTCGACGGGTCACCGGACTCGATGCGCAACCTGCAACTGGAGTACGGCGCCGAGATCGGCCGGGCAGTGGTGAACTTCGACGGACCGATCGTGTTCTGCGTGATCTCGCGCTACCACGGCGGCGCGTTCGTGGTGTTCTCCAAAGCGTTGAATCCGCGGATGACCGTGCTCGCCGTGGAGGGGTCCTTCGCGTCGGTGATCGGCGGCGCGCCCGCGGCAGCGGTGGTGTTCGCCGGCGAGGTCGACAAGCGCACCGAGTCCGATCAGCGCGTGCGCGACGTGCAAAAGGCGCTGCGGGCCGCCGACGACTTCGAACGGGCCGCGATCGCTGCCCAGCTGCGCGACGTGCGCACGGCGGTGCGGGCCGAGAAGCTCGGCGAGGTCGCCACCGAGTTCGACCGCATCCACAGCATCCACCGTGCGGTCGACGTCGGGTCGGTCGACGCGGTCATCAAGGCGGCGGAGCTGCGACCTCGCATTATTGCTGAACTCGAAAAGTAGCGACGTTGTCGGCGTGGTCATGCGCCGAGATGCGGGTCTGTGGTCGATGATGTGCCCGTGATCAAGGCGCTCATCTTCGGGACGATCTTCTTTCTGATCGCCACCTTTCCGGCAACCTGGCTGTTGATGCTCTTTCTCGGCAACGTGGGCACAAACGTGTCGTACTGGGGCGCTTTGCCCTTCGGCATCCTGGTCTCGGTGCTCCTCGCCGGCGTGACGAGCCCGCGCGCCACCGTCGTGCAGACCTACGGCGCTTGACGCCGGCCTTCCGCTTGCGGCCAGGCGCAGATGCAGGCCGGGAGCGGGGGTGTGCTCATTCGCCACGACTGGCAGGCGGCCATCTTGCGCTGCCGCGCCCGCAGCCGCTCGCTCTCGCGGGGCAGGTTCGCCACCCGCGCGTCCGCCGCGTGGACCTGCTGCGCTTCGGCACGACCGAGGTGGGTCAACGAGAGCCGGCTGACACCCGCTCCGGTCGCTCGGCCGATGCGGATACCACGGGCACTCACGGTGAAATCCGTAGTAGACGGGCTCGCGCAGCCAGAACTTGGACTGCCGGGCCGACCATAGTCGGCAGGCGGGTCGCGCACGACGCTGAACCGGAACCACCCCGGCGCGCTCAGTGCCGCCACTCGCGCCGGCGGGTGCTCAGTGGGAACCTTCCTTCGACTCGGGATTCACCCGATTCTCTCAGCTGAACCTAGGGGTCGGCTCACAGGCGAGCGCCGAGGTCAGGGGGCAAGGGCCCGCACGATCGCGAGGTTCGCCGTGGTGATGCCGTCGACGTCGAGGCGCAGCAGCCGATCGAGTCGATCGCCGTCGTTGACGGTCCAGGCCAGGACCACGAGCCGGTGTGCGTGCGCCCAGCTCACCAGGGCCTGGCTCACCAGACCGTCGAACACCGAGATCCCGCCGATCGCGTGCTCGAGGGCCCGGTCGGTCTGCACTCGGGTCACGGCGTCCGGGAACGGCACGCTGTAGAGCAGCGTGACGCCCGGACTCACCCGCGGGCGGAGGTATTCGATCGCGTCCGCGTCGCGCGTCGAGATCATCACCCGGCGGTGCGGCGACACCGTGTGCAGAAAATCGACGAGCCCACGTAACAGCACCCGGTCGTTGCGTTGCAGGTCGAGCTTGATGATCGTCGCGGCCGCCGCGTGCTGCCAGGCCGCGGCGAGGGTCTCGCCGCGGAACACCCGCTCGGCGAGCCACGGCAGGGCGTGCGCGCGGCCGGCCGCCAGCGCGCCGTGCACGGTAATCACGTCGATCTCGATGACGTTCGCGCCGTAGCGCAGCGCGCGGGCGGTGGTGGCCGGGTTGTTGCCGGCATTGTGGGCCACCGCAAGGACGTCGCGGTCGGGCGCCGACGGCGACAGCGCCACCGGTCGGTAGAACTGGTCGGGTGCGGCGGCGCCGGTGTACACGCGTACCCATGGCCAGGCGATGACCACCGCGATCACGAGCACGACGATCAGGGCGCCCCACAGGATTCGACGCCGGGTCGTCATGGCCCGTGCACCCACCGCGACATCGTCGCACGCACGCAACGCGTGTCAGACTGAGCACGTGCCCCAGTACGAGTTCCGCTGCCGCGCGTGCGGTTCGACGTTCGTCGAGAACCGGCCCATGAGCGCGTCGACCGAGCCGGCAACGTGCCCGGCCGGCCACAACGACACCGTTCGGCTGCTCTCCCTCGGCGGCGTCACCGGACGCGCCCAGGCCCCCGCTCCGCGCGGCGGCGGGTGCTGCGGCGGCGGATGCTGCTCCTGATCCCTACCACCGCACGGCAGGGTCTGCGGCTTGGGAAGATGTGGCCGGTGGGCGGCACGTCCGTCTCGAGCCGCGCGAGGTCGGCGGCGATGGACATGTGCGGGCCCTGCGCGAACGCGAGGTGCCGACCGCGACGCGCAGCATCGGGTCCGCCACGACGATGCGCAATGCGTTCAGGATCATGCCCTCGGTGGCCTCGATGCCGCCGAAGACGATCACCGCCGCGTTGGCCACGATCTCGTCCGCATCCAGCCGGCCGGTCGCGCGCCGTCGGGGACGACCGAGGTCGCGGTGTCGCGCATCACCAGCCCGGCGGCGGCATGGCCGATGACCAGCCAGCCGTCGATAGCCGGCACCCAGGCCACCGGCGCGACCCGGCGCGACCCCGCCAAGGACCACCCACCGTCTTGGGCCGATCGGCCTGCGGCGCGATGCGGGATCAGCGCTTCCCGGCCGGTCGCGGGATTGTGCAGGCACAACGCGTCCAGGCCGACGTAGATCCGGTTGAGGCGTAACGACGCGCCCACACAGGGGCGGCTGCGGTCCTCCTCGCCGGCCGCCAGCTTGTTCACGATGTGCGGGTCGGCCAGGTGCGCCCGGACCATGCCGACGAGATCGACGTACCCCTCACGGAGCGCGTGCCGGGCGGTCGGCAGGTCGGCCTTGCGACGGTGTGCAGCACCGGCAGATCGACCTTCTCGACGCCGTCGAGGTCGCCGTCGCGCAGTCACGCCACTCTTTGCGGCCCAACCGCCGGAATGATCGTCGTGATCAGACCGGTCGCCAGGTCGAACACGTGACCGGAGACGACGACCCGGCCGGCGAGCGGTGGCGCGTCCCGCAGCCGCTGCACGTCTGTCCGCACGGTAGCGTCCGGATCGGTCACCGCCTGCGCGGCGAGGTCGGCCACCGCGATCCCGGTCCGGTCAGCGAACCCCATTCGGAAATCACTATCGGCGAGCAACGCGGTACCGCATTCGGTGTGGTGAATGACCGCGACCTCGAGCGGCCGGCCGCGCGCGCCCATCCGTTCCCCGATCGCGGTGATCAGCGCGATATCACCGATCACGGCCTCGTTGACCCGGCCGCCGGCGTTTCGCACCGCGATCGCGTCGCCCGGTCCGACCTGCAGGAACGCAGCCGGATCCACACGCGGATCCAGGCAGGTGATCACGAACAGCCTGCGCTTCGGCATCACACTCCGCACGCCGGCGCCCCCGCCGGCGGCCCAGTCCCGATTCCGACGCGCGAATTCATCGAAGTCCGACATTGGTTCACTCTCCTTCGCATCATAGTGATGTACCTACATCACGTGATGGGGCGATACGCTAGACATCTTGGAGGTGTACATGCAACAGAATTTGTCGAGGGGCACGTCGATCGCACTCGCCAGACAGATGCAGCAAACGTGCCTCGGGGTACGGATCGGCCGGCTGCATCGACTCGTCGTACGCCGCTACGACCAACATCTTCGCGACACGGGACTATCCATCCCGCAGATCGAAATCCTGTCCGCCCTGCACCTCATCCCCGAGCCGATCAAACCCTCTGACCTCGCAGGGCATCTGGGCATCGAGCGGTCCACGATGAGTCGCAACCTCTCGGTGCTCGCCGACAAGAACCTCGTCACCGCGAGCCGGACCTCGCCCACCGGGCGCGCTCAACGCATCACCATCACGTCCGCCGGTCGACGCGCGCTGCGCGATGCCGGGCGCGCATGGGCGGCGGCCCAGGCCTCCGTACGGGCCGCACTCGGCGCCGATGCCGCGGGGTTGATCGACCGCTGGATCGACGACCTCGCTGCAGGTTCGTAGGGCCGCGACGAAACGGCCCCCTCCCTGTTGAGCGGCGAGAAATCACTTTGAGTGGCACGTCAGAAGTCGCCACCCAAGGGCGGGAGTCGCCACTCAACAAGGGATTCGCCACTCAACTGTCTCGCCCTGATCGGCCGAGTACGAACGGGCTGTCAACTTTGCGACTATCGGGTCGACGCTGCGTGATCCTCGGCTAACGTTTCGCTCACCCCACCCAAAGTGCGCTCCGGTGCGATGCCGGGTCGTCCGAACGTAGGAGACGGGCTTGGCGAAGATTCCGAACGGCAACTGGTCGCAGGGATGGCAGAAGGACAACCGGTTCAGCAAGAACGCCACGGAAAAGCTGATCGTGCAGGCAACCGGCAAGGACACCCAGCTGCGCCAGGCCTACGACAAGGACGAACTGCTGGTCAACGCTGGCCCGCACCGCAAGGCCGGGCCCGGTGGTGGCGGCGACGCCCGCTGGCACATCAGCGTTCGCAGGCGGGGCGGCAGCGGTTGGCACATCCTGCTCAACCAGAGCTGCAGCTCGGTGGTCGGCATAGAGAAGCGCGAGCGGGTCACGGGCGGATTCTGAATTCGAAGTAGACGGTAACGGTTTCGCTCGTCGCCGGACCACCGGTCATGGCGACGGGCGGACGACGTACTTCGTGACCGTGCCGGTGGTCGGCACCGCCGTCTTCGCGTTCGCGCGCTGCCGCGAACCCCGGCTGCACCGCGCGGCCGAACGGGTGAGCTACCGGCGCCAGGCGACGGCGACGCTGCGCGCACTGACCACGGGCCGCAACGTCCGGCGAATGGTGCTGCTCACCGCGCTCACGGCGACGGCTGCCCAGGTGCTTTCGAGTTCGGCCCGCTCTGGCTGGTTGCCGCGAACGCGCCGGCCGCGTTCTACGGTCCCTACTGGGCCGCCCTGGTCTCGACCGTCGGGCTGGGCGCGTGGCTCGCGTCGGGGGTCCGCGCCGGATTCCTGCTGCACGAGGCGGTGGCGGCCACCATGCGCGCCAGTGCCTCGTCCGGGGCGAGCACGCTGGCGTGGCTGACGTATTTGCCCGTCTCGCTGGTGTTCGGCGCGGTCACCCGTGCCGACGGTGTGTACGTCGCCGGCCGGCTGCTCGTCGGGATCGTCGCGGGGCTGTGCGTGCTGCTGGTACGAACCACCGATCGTCAGTCCCAGGCAGAACGCCCTCGCGCGCTGTCCTCGGCGTACTGACCGCGCACCGCGCGTTCGAGATCGGCACGGTCGACCTCCGGGAACACGGCGGCGAGCCGCTGCACGAGCCGGTCGATGGTCTCCACCTCGCCGGCCCGCAGGGATCGTCGTGCGGTGGGTACCGCAGTCGGCGGCCTCGGCCGCACGGGCCGTAGCCGAGCCCGTCGAGCGACCGCCCACCGGGGATCCGGGAAGGCGGGCAACGGGGCGGCCAAATCGACCTCCTGGCTCGGCACTGATCGCCCACAGTAGGAACCGGGCCCCACCCGGGCACCACCCGGCTGCGGGTAATTCGACGCCGACGGGCGTCGTAGGGGCCATTCTCAGGATTGGTCCCGGTTAGCGGCCGGTCGGCGGCCGTCAATCGGCCGCCGCGTGCGGCTGCCTGGCGGCGTCACGCCACTTCGTCGGGCTGCTCCGGAATTGTTGACGAAACCATCGGGTGAACGCGCTCGGTGCCGCGAAGCCCAGCATCTGCGAGACCTCGGTGAGCGTGTACCGGTCGTTGGTCAGATAACGCTCGGCAAGTGCGCCGCGGGTCGCATGCATGATCGACGTGAACGACTCGCCCTCGCGCGCGAGGTGGCGATGGAGGGTGCGGCTGTCGACGCCGATGCTGCGCGCCACCTGCTCCATCGAGCATCGCCCGAGCGGCAGGAGGAACTCGACGAGTTCGCGCACTCGATCGACCGACGTGGCCGACCGGGCGTTGCCGACCGTCTCGAGGAAGCGCTGCGCGTACGGGCGCAGCAACGGATCGGACATGGCGTTCTTGGCGTCGAGGTCGCTTGCGTACAGCAACAGCCCGCTGAACTCGTGGTCGAACCGCAGGCGCGGCCCGAACGACCGCCGATGGGCACGCAGGTCGTTCGGCCGCCCGTGTGAGAAGCAGACCGACAGCGGCTGCCACTGCGGGCCGAGGAACTGGCCGAGGATTCCGTGCAGCGCGGCCACCGCAAGTTCCAGCGAGTGCCGGACCGGGGCCGGTTCGCCGAACTCGAACCACAGCCGGATCGTCACCACTGCGTTCGCCTCCGACACCCGCATGCGCAGCGCCTCGTTGTAGTTGCGCTGGTAGCGGATCAACAGGTCCAACGCGCCCCGCAGGTCCGGCTCCTCGCGCAGCACGACGCTGAGCGGCCCCAGCGTCGACAACCGCCGGAATCCGGCGAGCCGCAGACCGAAGTCGTCGCACTCGGCCTGTACCGCGGACAAGTCGAGCAGTCGCGCGACCTCGACCGCCGGCACCCACTTCTCCGGCTGCGCGAGATCACCGACGTCGAGGCCCACCCGGCGCATCAGGCGCCCCGGGTCGAAGCCGAGTCGCCTCGCCAACTCGGAGTAGCCGTCGAGCGTGGCGCACCGAACACCTGGCCGCATCGGCGACCTCCTCAGCCTGTCCGGAAATGGTAAGAGACCTGTCCGGATACGTAAAGCAGGTGCGCTTCGCAGAGCTTACCTTCCTTATCACACCCCGACGCGAATTCGACGGGGGTCCCGAAAATCCAAACCCGAACCGCGTTCTCGCAACGCTGCCCAAACGAGGTGGAGAAACCTGATGGCCAAAGGCATTCGCTTTCACGAGACCGGTGGTCCCGAGGTGCTGCGATGGGAGTCGCTCGAGGTCGGCGAACCCGGCCCGCGGCGAGGTCCGGGTGCGCCACGTCGCCGTCGGACTCAACTTCGCCGACACCTACTTCCGCACCGGGCTGTACCCGGCGCCGCTGCCCGCCGGGCATGGGCGTGGAGGCGGCGGGCGTCATCGAGGCGGTCGGTGCCGGCGTCAGCGAGTTCGCCGCCGGCGACCGGGTCACCTACACCGGCAGCCCGCTCGGGCGCCTACAGCACCGAGCGGGTCATGCCGGCCGACTCGCTGATCAAGCTGCCGGACGCCATCGCGTTCGAGACCGCCGCGGCGATGACGATGCGCGGGCTCACCTCGGCCTACCTGCTGCGCCGCATCGCCGCGCTCACGCCGGGCGACACCGTGCTGCTGCACGCCGCCGCCGGCGGGGTCGGGCTGATCGTCTGCCAGTGGGCCGCGCTGCTCGGCATCACGGGTCATCGGCACCGTCTCGACCGAGGAGAAGGCCGAGATCGCCCGCGCCCACGGCTGCGCGCACACCATCGTCTACACCCGCGAGGACGTCGCCGGGCCGGGTCCGTGAGCTGACCGACGGCGCCGGCGTCCCGGTGGTCTACGACAGCGTCGGCAAGACGACCTTCGCGTCGTCGCTCGACTCGCTGGCGCGCCGCGGCCTGCTGGTCTGCTTCGGCACCGCCTCGGGCCGCGATCCCGCCGATCGACGCGATGCAGCTGGCCACTCAAGGGCTCGCTGTTCGTCACCCGCCCGGCCCTGGCCGACTACATCGCCGACCCGGCGGAGCGCGCGGAGCTGGCCGGCGAGCTGTTCGGCCACGTCGGGCGCCGGCCGGATCACGATCGAGATCAACCAGCGCTACGCGCTCGAGGACGCCGTCGCAGGCCCACCGCGACCTGGAGCGCGGCCGCACCGATCGGCTCCTCGGTCTTCGTCTCTTGATCTCGCCGCCTGACGAGCGACGCTCTGAAACCGAAGGAACTGCAATGACCACGACCCTAGACGAGTCGTCGACGCCTGCCGGATATCGCATCGGACGCCGTCGAAGTGCTCCCGCTGACCGCAACGATCGGCGCGGAACTGCGCAACGTCGACCTCGGCCGAGGCGCCGCAGCGACGAGCTGTTCGCCGAGCTCAGGTCGCTGCTGCTGCGGCACAAGGTGCTGTTCTTCCGCGACCAGGACATCACCCGCGCCGAGCACGTCGCGCTCGCCGAGCGGTTCGGCCCGCTCGAGGACCACCCGGTCGCTCGGCAGCGACCCCGACCACCCCGGGCTGGTCCGGATCTACAAGGACCTCGACAGCCCGCCCGAGCACTACGAGAACGCCTACCACTGCGACGCCACCTGGCGGGAAGCGCCGCCGATGGGTCGCGTGCTGCGCTGCGTCGAAGGCGCCCGACGGTCGGCGGCGACACGATCTGGGTCAACATGGCGCGAGGCCTACCGCGGCTTCCCGAGCACGTCAAGGCCCAGATCGCCGGACTGCGCGCCCGGCACAGCATCGAGGCGACCTTCGGCGCGGCCATGCCGATCGAGCAGCGGCACGCGCTGCACGAGCGCTTCCCGGACGCCGAGCACCCGGTCGTGCGGACCCACCCGGAGACCGGCGAGAAGGTCCTGTTCGTCAACGCGTTCACCACCCACTTCGTCAACTTCCACACGCCCGACGAACGTGCGGTTCGGGTTCGACTACGCGCCGGGCGCGCAGCGAGCTGCTGAACTACCTGATCCGCCAGGCGGCGATCCCCGAGTACCAGGTGCGCTGGCGCTGGACGCCCAACAGCTTCGCCATCTGGGACAACCGCTGCACCCAGCACTACGCCGTCCAGGACTACTGGCCCGCCGTCCGCAAGATGGAGCGCGCCGGGATCGTCGGCGAGCCGCACCTTCTAGGCCCCGCACACCCGATCACAAACCACGATTCCAGCAGGAGAAACCCCATGTACTTCCTCGACGACTCGCTCTTCCCGGAGAACCAGGAGAAGCTGGTCATCACCGCCGCGCCGTACGGCCCGGAGTGGGAGCCGGCCGACTTCCCCGAGGACCTTCCGCTGACCATGGACGAGCACGTCCAGAAGGCGGTCGACTGCTACAACGCCGGCGCGACCGTGCTGCACATCCACGTCCGCGAGCTGGACGGCAAGGGCTCGAAGCGGCTGTCGAAGTTCAACGAGCTGCTCGGCCGGCTGCGCGAGGCCGTCCCGGAGATGATCCTGCAGGTCGGCGGCTCGATCTCCTTCGCCCCGGAGGGCGACGGCGCGGACGCGAAGTGGCTGTCGCGACGACACCCGGCACATGCTGGCCGAGCTCGACCCCGCAGCCGGACCAGGTGACGATCGCGATCAACACCAGCCAGATGAACATCGTCGAGCTGATGAGCGCCGAGGACATCGCGCGGCACGTCGATCGAGCGGCCCGAGATCTACGAGGCCTACCGCGAGATGTACGTCCCCGCCGGCCCGGGCTGGGTCGAGGAGCACCTGCGCCGCCTGCAGCCGCGAACGGCATCCAGCCGCACTTCCAGCTGGCGCACATCGCCGCAGCTGGAGACCGTCGAGCGGCTGATCCGCCGCGGCGACTACATCGGGTCCGCTGAACCTGACCTGGGTCGCGATCGGCGGCGGCTTCGACGGCCCGAACCCGTACAACATGATGGAGTTCATCAAGCGGGTCCCGGACGGCGCGCTGCTGACCCTCGAGTCGCAGCATGCGCAACGTGCTGCCGATCAACACGATGGCGATCGCCATGGGGCTGCACACCCGCTGCGGCAACGAGGACAACGCTGTGGGCGCAAGCGCCGCGAGAAGATCACCTCGGTGCAGCCGATCGAGCAGCTGGTCCGGATCGCCGGCGAGCTCGGCCGCCAGGTCGCGACCGGCAAGGAAGCCCGCGAGATCTACAAGCTCGGCGAGAACTACGGCAGCGCCGACGAGACGCTGGCCAAGCTCGGCTTCGCGCCGAACCGCAAGCCGGGCCAGGTCGGCTTCACCTTCCACGCCTGATCCGCTCTACCCAGTGGGGTGCGGGCACCACCCGCCCGCACCCCACACCGTCGTCCATCACCCTGACCAGCCGCAGCCGATCGAACGTGTCCGCGTCACCCGGCTGACCCAACCTCGGAGCACGAAATGACCCTGTTGACCAGCCCGGACACGCCCACCCGCCAACCGTCCACCACTGCTGCACGCACCGCCTCGTCCCCTACCTCCCCCAACCGAACCGGCCGGGTCTTCCCGTGGCTGGTGTTCGCCCTCACCTTCGCGCTCCTGCTCTCGGACTACATGTCCCGGCAGGTGCTGTCGGCGGTGTTCCCGTTCTTGAAGCAGGACTGGGGCCTGTCCGACACCAAGCTCGGCTCACTGACCAGCGTCGTGGCCCTGACCGTCGGCCTGCTGGCCGTTCCGCTGTCGCTCATCGGCGACCGCTGGGGACGCACCCGCGCCATCGTCGCCATGGGTGCCGTCTGGAGCCTGGCCACACTCGGCTCGGCGCTGGCCGCCAACTACGAGCAGTTGCTCGTGGCGCGTGTGCTCATCGGCGTCGGCGAGGCCGCTTACGGCAGCGTCGGCCTGGCCGTCGTGCTGGCGGTCTTCCCGCGGCACAAGCGGGCATCGCTGACCGGGGCATTCATGGCCGGCGGCTCGTTCGGCGCAGTGCTCGGCGTCCTCGTCGGTGGCAACATCGCCGCCCGCCTCGGCTGGCGCGCGTCCTTCGCCATCATGGCGATCTTCGGCCTGGTTCTGGTCGCGCTGTACCGGCTCGTGATCAGCGACGCGAAGCTCGCCCGCTACCGTCACCCGGACAACCGCGACACCGCGCCCGCGTCCTCGGTCGCGCTGCGCGACCCGGCTTGGCAGCCTGTTCTCCACCCCGTCGGTGATCTGCGCCTACATCGGCAGCGGTCTGCAGCTGTGTCGTGGTCGGCGCGTTGATGTCCTGGTTGCCGAGCTACCTCAACCGCGCCTACGGTCTCTCGACCGCGAAGTCCGCTTCCTACGCCGCGGTCTTCATCCTGATCATCGGCATCGGCATGATCTACTGCGGATCGTTCACCGACCGGCTGGCCCGCCGCACGCCGATCCGCAAGTGGACCAGCGCCATCTTCTACGCCACCATCTCCCTGGTCTTCCTCGGTACCGGCTTCGCCGCGCACACCGGCTGGGTGCAGGTCGTGCTCCTCGGCATCGGCTCGTTCTTCGCGGCCGGCACCGCCGGGCCGGCCGGCGCGATGGTCTCCAACCTCACCGCTGAGCCTATCCGCGCCACCGCCCTGGGCACGCTCACGTTGGCCAACAGCGTCCTCGGACTGGCCGCCGGGCCATTCATCGTCGGCATCCTGGCCGACCACTTCGGCCTGGTGACCGCGATGAAGATCATCCCGCTCGTTTCGATCCCGGTCATCGTCGCGTTGCTCATCGGGCGCCACACGTACACATCCAGCCTGCGCAAGGTCAACCCGCAAGCCCTCGAAGTGCCTGCCGACGAGGACTCCTCGACGCGGCCGCGTGGCTGGGTCGGCCTGCTGGCAACCGGAGCCATGCTCCAGGTCGTTGCCGTGCTGCTCGCCTTCGTGATGACGCCGCAAGCCACGAGGCTGCCGGACAAGGCCGACGTGACCGCGCATCTTGCCGGTACCGTCACCATGCTGAACAAGCAGGCGATCAAGGACCGCGACCTGGCCCACGTATTCATCCGCAACGCGCCGCTCACCGTCGACCGCCGGTTGCACGTCACGTCCACCGCCAGCCACGGCAACACCGCGATCGTCGAGGTCGATCAAACGCTGCACGTCGGGCAGGCTGCGATGCCGAGCACTCACGTCTACGCCGTTGACCGCACGACGCGTGAGGCCGTGCCGGTCCCGGCCGGGAAGAAGGCCGAGGCGGCTCAGGGCCTCACGATCGGATACCCGTTCGCTCCCAAGGCCGCGAACGTCTACCGGTACTACGATCCGACGACGCGGCTGGCCGGTCCGGTCACCTACACCGGGAAGGCCACTGTCGGTGGCCGGAGCGTGAACGTCTACCGGACGAACATCGCCGGCCTCGTCAAGGACCCCGGTATGCTCGCCTCGCTGCCGACCGCGCTGCCCAGGCCGGTACTCGCCGCGCTTGCCTCGCGCCTGCCGGCACCCGTCCAGGCCAAGCTCGCCCCGGCGCTGAAGGTCCTGCCCGCGGTCATCCCGCTGCACTACGTCTCGACGTCGGCGACCACCGCGTACGTGGACCGGGTTACCGGCTCCGCGGTCGACCAAGCGGTGCAGCAGCAGATCGTTGCGACGATCTCGGTCGGCGAGCGTCAGGTCAACCTGGTCCCGGTCTTGGCGTTGGCCGCCAAGGTCACGCCGTCCAGCGTCCACACGCTGGCCACCCGGGCCGCCAAGGCCGAGCACCTGCTCAAGCTGCTCGGGACGCAGATCCCAGTGATCCTGGTCGTCGTGGGCCTCGCGTTCGAAGCGGCCGCGCTGCTGCGCCGTCGCAAGAACCGCAAGCTAGCGGTCCTCGACGTGACGTCGATCCCCGAGCTCGCGGCTGCCGACACTCGCTGACCGCACAGTCGGCTCGGCGCGCATCTCGCGCACCGAGCCGACTGATGTGAGCCCATCCGTTCCTCATCAAACTGTTTGGAGTCTGTCATGCGTCGCTTGCTGTTCAACGATGATCACGACGCGTTCCGCAAGACCGTTCGCGCGTTCCTGGAATCGCAAGTCGTACCCGTCTACGACGAGTGGCTCGCGGCCGGCATCGTGCCGCGCGACTTCTACTACCTGCTCGGCGACCTCGGAGTCTTCGGCATCGAGGTGCCCGAGGAGTTCGGCGGCGCGGGCGAGCGGTCGTACAAGTACCAGGCCGTGCTGACCGAGGAGATCGCCCGTGCGGGCGTCTCGCTCGGCGGCAGCCTGGTGCACGTGGCGCTGTGCCTGCCGTACCTGCTCGCCCACGCCACCGACGAGCAGAAGCAGCGCTGGCTGCCGGACTTCGTCACCGGCAAGGCCATGTTCGCGATCGCGATGACCGAGCCGGGCACCGGTTCGGACCTCGCCGGCATGCGTACCACCGCGAGCTTGGCCCCGGACGGCTCGCACTACGTGCTCAACGGCGCGAAGACCTTCATCACCGGTGGTGTCCAGGCCGATCGCGTGATCGTCTGCGCCCGAACCGCACCGCCGTCGGAGACCGACCGCCGGCACGGCATCTCGCTGTTCGTCGTCGACACGACATCGCCGGGCTACGCAGTCGGGGGCAAGCTCGACAAGATCGGGCTGCGGGTCTCCGACACCGCTGAGCTGTCCTTCGCTGACGTCCGGGTCCCGGTCGCGGATCGGCTCGGGGCCGAGCACGAGGGGTTCGCCTATCTCGGCCGGCACCTGCCGCGCGAACGCCTCGAGATCGCCATCGGCGCGTATGCCCAGGCGAAGGCAGCCGTGCGGTTCGCCACCGAATACGTGCGCGACCGCACCGTCTTCGGCCGCCCGGTCGCCGAGTTCCAGAACACGAAGTTCGAACTCGCCACCTGCAAGGCCGACGTCGACGCGATGGAGGCGCTCGTCGACCGCGCGCTCCAGGCGTACGACACCGGCGAACTGACCGCCGCCGAGGCGGCTGCGGCAAAGCTGTTCTGCACCGAAACCTCGAGCCGCGTGGTGGACCGCTGCCTGCAACTGCACGGCGGCTACGGCTACATCAACGAATACCCGATCGCCCGCCTGTACACCGACAACCGGGTCAACCGCATCTACGGCGGCACCTCCGAAGTCATGAAGATGATCATCGCGAAAGACCTGGGGCTGTGATGGCGAACCACACCGTCGTGCTCGTGCCCGGCATGCGCGGCTACGTCGGCGACCACTGGCAGACGCATCTGGAACGCGAGCTGCCCAATGCAATCAGCGTGCCGGGCCTCGGCAACGCCCACCCGGGTCTGCATGAGCGCGTAGCAGTGCTGGAGCGGGTGATCGACGACATCGACGAACCGGTGACGATCGTCGCCCACAGCGCCGGCGCACTCACCACCGTGCACTGGGCGATGCAGCGCACGGACACACCGGTCCGCGCAGCGGTGCTGGTCACACCGCCGGATCTCGCCGCGCCGCTGCCGGCGCCCTACCCGACGCTCGCCCAACTGCGCGCGAACGGATGGCTACCGATTCCTTGCACGCCGCTACCGTTCCCGAGCATCGTCGCGACCAGCGCCGACGACGCGCTCGGACGTCCGGACCGGGTGCGTGCACTCGCGCGCGCCTGGGGCAGCAGGGTGCACGACCTGGGCCCGGTGGGCCATCTCAACCCGGCATCCGGTTACGGCCGCTGGCCGGGGGCACTCGACCTGATCGACGCCGTCGAGCCGGTCGCCGCCGGCTGACTCGGCCCGGAAACGACGACGAACGTGGACAAGATGATCGCGAGCGCCGCGGGCGCCGTGCGCGACATCCCCTCCGGCGCCTGTGTGGCCTCGGCCTGCTGCTGCAACAGCACCGCATCCGGCGGATGCTCGCCTCCTACGTCGGCGAGAACAAGGAGTTCGCCCGCCAGTACCTCGCCGGCGAGTTCGAGGTCGTGCTCGCGTCACCGGCCAGGGACGTCCGGACGTTCGACAACCCGCACGGACCGCGGGAGTCCCTGCTGGAGCAGGCGATCGTGTGCGACTTCGGCCTCGTCCGGGCCTGGAAGGGCGACCGGCACGGCAATCTGGTCTTCCGCTCGTCGGCCCGCAACTTCAACCCGGTGGCCGCGATGTCCGGTCGGATCACCATCGCCGAGGTCGAGGTTCTCGTGGATGCGGGCGAGCTCGACCCGGACGAGATCCACACCCCAGGCGCGTTCGGGCACCGCGTGGTGCCGCTGAGTGCGGCCCAGGCAGCTCAGAACCGCATCGAAAGCGGACGGTACGACGATGAGCTGGACTCGCGACCAGATGGCTGCACGCGCGGCCGCAGAGCTGAGTGACGGCTCCTACGTCCAGCTCGGGATCGCACTGCCGACGCTGGTACCGAACTTCGCGCCGGACGACGTGGAGCTCGTGCTGAAGCCGGAGAACGGCTGCCGTGCACCGGCCGGGCCGTGGGGCACCGGATCATCACCGACCTGGCAGTCATCGACGTCACCGCGCACGGCCTGCTCGTCGAGCTCGCGCCTCGCGTGTCCCGTGAAGAGGTCGAGTCGCCAACCCAACACAGTCTGAAATAGTCAAGTCGACTGTCCGGATCGGTAAAGCAGCCGGCGGGAACGGCACATACCGTTGCACGGCAAGCGCGGGCCGGATCCCGGCCGCCACAACGCATTCGGCAATCCGTTCCCGGAAGGGTCGCGTCCCATGCTCTCCACCCTCGAAGCCCCGGCTACCCGCACCGTCGACCCGCCGGTGGACGCGGCCGCACAGCCCCGACGCGTCACCCGCTCGATGCGAGCGATGCTTCCGGGCCTGTCGGTCGTCGCCGCCGTCGCGGTGGTGGCCTGGGTTGCCGGCCAGTGGTTGCCCCTCGTCGGCGCGCCGGTGTTCGGTGTCGTTCTCGGGGCGGCGCTGAGCACCTCGTTGGGCCGGGCGGAGCGGCTGCGCGCCGGCCGCACCGTCTCGTCCGGACGGCTGTTGCAGGCGGCGGTTGTCCTGCTTGGCGCGCAGCTATCGCTGCGCCAAGTCGTCCAGGTGGGCGCGGCCTCACTGCCGGTGATGCTCGGCACCCTGGCGGTCTGTCTCACCCTCGCGTTCGTCCTCGGCCGCCGGCTGGGCATCGGCAGTGATCTCCGCACGCTGATCGGTGTCGGCACCGGCATTTGCGGCGCTTCGGCGATCGCCGCAGTGAGCCCGACGATCCGTGCCAAGCACGCGGACATCGCCTACGCCATCTCGACGATCTTCTTGTTCAACATCGTCGCGGTCGTGACGTTCCCGGCGCTCGGGCACGCCCTGCACCTGAGTCAGCACGCGTTCGGGCTGTTCGCGGGCACGGCGGTGAACGACACATCGTCAGTGGTGGCGGCGGCGGGCTCCTACGGCGCGCATGCCGGGCAATACGCGGTGGTGGTGAAGCTGACGCGCACGCTCATGATCATTCCGATCTGCCTGGCGCTCGCCGAGATCGTGCGCCGTCGCGACCTGCGGACGGAGCGGGCCGAGTCCGGCCCGAAGACGCCGGCGATCCGTCGCTCGCTGCGTCTGGTGCCGTGGTTCCTGACGGCGTTCGTGGTCGTGGCCGGCGCCAACACCGTCGGGCTGATTCCGGCTGTGAGTCACCAGTGGCTCCAGCACGGCGCGCTCGCACTGATCACGATGGCGCTCACTGCGATCGGCATGTCGGCCGACATCGCCGGGCTGCGGCGTGCGGGCGCACGCCCGGTGTTGCTCGGGCTCCTGCTCTGGGCCGCCGTCACCTGCACCAGCCTCGTCCTGCAGTTGGTCTGAGATCCCGCGACCGGACCGGAGAACCTCGTGTACATCTGCCATTGCCACGTCGTGACCGACACCGCGATCGCGCGGGCTGTGGGCTCCGGTGCGCGAACACTTGCCCAGGTATGCCGATCCACCGGAGCCGGTCAGGGCTGCGGGGCATGCGTGTTCAACGTCAAACGGGTGGTGCGCACGCAACTCGAGTCGTTGCCGCGGACCGCCGCCCCGCTGGCCGCTACCGGGTGACTGCCTGATCCAAGCGCGCGTTGAGCACGAGGGCCGCGTCGATGAGCGCGAGATGGGTGAACGCCTGCGGGAAGTTGCCGATCTGCTGACCGTTGTCGGCGATCTCCTCCGCATAGAGGCCGACGTGGTTGGCGTAGGTCAGCATCTTCTCGAACGTCAGCCTGGCGGCGTCGAGGCGACCGGCACGGGCCAACGCGTTGACGTACAGGAAGCTGCATAGCGAGAACGTGCCTTCCGAGCCGGCCAGGCCGTCGGGCGAAGCGCCGGGGTCGTACCGGTACACGAGGCTGTCGGTGACGAGTTCACCCTCCATCGCGTCCAGGGTGGACGCCCACAGCGGATCCGTCGCGGCGATGAAACCGACCGTCGGCATCCGCAGCAGCGAGGCGTCGAGCACGGTGTCGTCGTAGTGCTGCACGAACGCGCCGCGTTGTTCGCTCCAGCCGCGTTGCGTGATCTGGTGAAAGACCTCGTCGCGCTCTCGACGCCAGGTTTCGACCGGGCCCGGTTTGGAACGGGACTCGGCGATGCGGATGCCTCGATCGAAGGCCACCCAGGTCATCAGCCGGCCGTAGGTGAAGTCCTTGCGGCCGCCGCGGGTCTCCCAGATACCTTCTTCGGGCTGGTCCCAATGGTCGCCGAGCCAACTCAGCAGCCTTTCGATGGCGCGCCAGCCCTCGAGCCCGACCTGCAGGCCGTGCCGGTCGGCGAGATACACGCTGTCCAGGGCCTCGCCGTAGATGTCGAGCTGCAACTGTCCGGCCGCGCCGTTGCCGATCCGCACCGGCGTGGAGCCGCGATATCCCTCCCAGTGGTCGAGCGTCTCCTCGGCGAGGTCGGCGGAGCCGTCGATCCGGTACATGATGTTCAGCGGCCCGGTCTCGCTGCCGCGTTGCTCGCGCACCCGCACGGCCAACCAGCGACTGAAGGCGGCGGCCTCGGTGGTGAAACCCATGCCCAGCAACGCCGAGACGGACAACGACGCGTCGCGGATCCAGGTGTAGCGATAGTCCCAGTTGCGCTCGCCGCCCAGTTGCTCGGGCAGTCCGGCGGTTGGCGCCGCGACGAGGCCGCCGGAGGGCAGATAGGTCATGAGCTTGAGCGTGATCGCGGAGCGCTCGAGCATCTCGCGCCACCGGCCCCGATAGGTCGACTGGGCGATCCAGCCGCGCCAGAACCGCACCGTCTGTTCGAACAGCGAGTCGATCTCGGCGGGGCGGATCTCGGCCGGCGGACCGGCGAAGCCCGTGTCCAGCACCAACCCGCGGGTCTGTCCCGCCCGCAGGACGAACGTGACCTCCGCGTCGGAGTCGATGACCCGCACGTCCGCGAGCCGCTCGTCGTCGGGTTCGCGCACGATATGGACGCACAACGCGCCCGCCGCCGATGCGAACACGCCCCCGTGGTCGGTCACCGTCAGCTCGTGGGTCACGCGGCCGTAGTCGAAGCGCGGCGCGATCTCGGCGCGAAAGTGCATCTCCCCCCGCACGCAGCGCACCGTGCGCACCAGCCGGTGCCGGTCGGTGGCCACCGGATCCTCGAGCACCGGCATGAAGTCGACGATCTCGCCGACCGCGTCTTCGGTGAAGAACCTGGTGATCAAGATCGCGGTGTCCGGGAAGTACATCTGCCGACTCTCGACGACGTCGGCCACCGGCCGGATGCGGCAGGCGCCGCCGCGATCCTGGTCGAGGAGCGCACCGAAGATGCTGGGCGAGTCGAACCTCGGCGTGCAGAACCAGTCCACTGCGCCGTCTCGGCTCACCAGTGCGGCCGTCTGGAGATCACCGATGAGCCCGTGATCAGCGATCAGTGGATAGTTCGTCACCTCGGGTCCCCCACGCGTTGTCGTCTCGGCCAACCTAACCCGTTGCCCGCTCGGGTGAGCGGTCCGGGCTCATGACCCGAGCGCGAACATCCGGCGGGCAGCATGTGAACTCTCGGTGGACAACCAGCGTCCGGCCCGTCCTACCCGCTCGAGAGTGGTGCGGGCGTCGCGCGGGGCGCCGAACCTGGATCTTGTGACACAGACTCGAAATGGCGCCACGGACAGCTCGCCCGCAGCGGTTCGCCGGATACTGATACCGCTTGCGCTGGCTCAGTTCATCTGCAGCTTCGCCGGTTCGAACATGAACGTCATGATCAACGACATCAGCGACGACCTGGACACCACGGTCCAGGGCGTGCAGGTGGCCATCACCGTCTTCCTGCTCGTGATGGCCGCCCTGATGATCCCCGGCGGCAAGCTGACCGACAAGTACGGGCGCAAGCGGTGCTTCCTGATCGGGCTCGCGCTGTACGGCGTCGGCGCGCTGCTGAGCGCGCTCGCCCCGGGGCTCGCACTGTTGATCATCGGGAATTCGATTCTCGAAGGCGTCGGCACGGCTTTGCTGATTCCACCGGTTTACATCCTGACGACGTTGCTGTTCACCGAGATCACGTCACGGGCGCGAGCCTTCGGCGTCATCAGCGCGTTCGGTGGGATCGGCGCCGCCGCCGGGCCGCTTATCGGCGGCCTGATCACTTCGGCGATCAGCTGGCGTGCCGCCTTCGTGTTCCAGGTACTCATCATCCTGGTGATCCTGTGGATGGCGCGCAGCGTGCCGGATCCGCTGCCGGCGGACCCGGCACGCCCGTTCGACGTGCTGGGCGCCGTCCTGTCCGCGCTGGGGCTGGCGCTGGTGGTGATGGGAATCCTCGCCGCGGACAACAACATCTGGCTGATGCTCGGCCTCGTCGTTGCCGGCGTGCTCGTGCTGATCTGGTTCTTCGCGTCGATACGAGCGAAGGAGCGCGCGGGCCGCGAGGCGCTGCTGTCCACCGCGCTGTTCCGCAACAAAGTGTCCAACCTCGGCCTCGTCACGCAGAACGCCCAGTGGCTGTTGTTGACCGGCGTGTCGTTCGTCGTCGCCGCCTACCTGCAGGTGGTGCGTGGCTACAACGCGATCGAGACCGGCGTGATCTTCAGCGCGGAGACCGCGGGATTGCTCGCGGCCTCGCTGGCTGCCGAGCGCCTGGCGAAGCGACGGGCGCAGCGGACCCTGATCTTCGGCGGGTTCGTGGTCACGCTCGTCGGGATCGCCATCCTGTTGGCTCTCGTCGCCGGATCGCCGAGCGCCTGGGCGTTCGCGCCTGGCCTGTTGCTCATCGGGCTCGGGTTGGGACTGATGTTGACGCCGTCGGTCAACGTCGTGCAGTCGAGCTTTGCCAACGACCAGCAAGGCGAGATCTCCGGGCTCTCGCGCAGCATCTCCAACCTCGGCTCCTCACTCGGCACGGCCGTCGCCGGGACGGTGCTCGCCGCCGGCATCGCTTCGACGCCAGGACGCTCCTACGGGCTGTCCATGGTCGTCCTGGGGGTCGTCGGCGCGGCCGGGCTGGTCGCCGCCGGCGCGCTGCCGGGCCGGATCACGGCGGTCACCTCGCAGCGCCATCGCCAGACTGCGCGGTGATGCGACAGTGGGCGACATCCGGACCTGTGTACCGGGAGCCGCGCCCACTGCGGGAATTGGTGCGCAACGAGTCGACGCACCACTGATTCCGTTATCCGAAATTCACCGAAGTGCACGGCCAGGTGCCTACATCGCCGCGACGAGCGCCAGGGAGTCTGCGGTCAGGTCGCGCCGTGGGATCGGCGGCGGCCCGATGCCGAGTCGGTGCAGCCCCTGCGTCCAGAACGGCTGATCGAGCAGGACCGGGGCGGCGACGACAGGGGCGCCGACACGCACGCCGGCACCGGTCGTTCCCGCTCCGGCGTGGTGCATCACGGCGGCGGTGCGCGCGAACCCTTTACCGCCCGCGCCGCACTCAGTAGTCTTTCAGCATCTCCGTACTCCACCGAGTTCGTCGGAGGTTCTGCCGCGGTGCCGGCCGGCGGGGCCACCATGTCGTTCTGGACCTCCTACGACACCGAGCCGGACTGGGATCACGTCGTCGTGGAGGCCCGCACCGCGGGCGGCGACGACTGGACCACGCTGCCGGACCTGAACGGGCACACCAGCCAGGACGTCGGCCAGAGCTGTCCGGCCGGCTGGCGCACGCTGCACCCGCAGCTCGATCACTACCAGACCCTGAACGCCGACGGCACGTGCAGCCCGACCGGCACCACCGGCGTTTGGAATGCGGCGAGCGGCAACTCGGCCGGGTGGCAGCAGTGGAACGTCGACCTGTCGGCGTTCGCCGGCAAGACGGCCGAGGTCTCCATCGCCTACGTCAGCGACTGGTCCAGCCAGGGGCTCGGGATGTTCGTCGACGACATCGCCGTGTCGACGGGTGCGGGCGGCACCTCGTTCGAGACCGGCCTGGACGGCTGGACCGTGACCCAGCCCGGCGACAGCGCGCCGGATCCGAACAACTTCGAACGCCTCGCCGCGGGCAGCTTCCCGGAGGCCGCGGTCGTGCGGACCGGCGACACCATCTACCTCGGCTTCGGCCTCGAGGGCATCACTGGTAGCGATAATCGAAATGCAGTGCTCGGGAAGGCCATGAGCTACCTACTGCGCTGACGCGATGCCGACCTCGACGATCAGGGCCGGTGCGAACGTCGAGCGACCCAACCGGTGTCGAGTACGCGGTCGGGGTCGTAGCGATCGCCGAGGGCGACGAGCCGCTCCCACACGTCCGGGTCGTAGCAACGGATGAGCGATTCGGCGTCGCTGCCGAAGACGAAGTTGGCGAGCAGGCCCGGCTGCGTCCACGGCGACATCGCGTCGAGCACGGTCCGGGCATGCTCGTCGATCTCGGTCTCGTCCGGGACCGGCACACCCGACATGAACAACAGGTAGTCCGCGTCGCGATGACATACCGCCGAGGGGTAGCGTGCCGCACCGGCCGAGGCGCCGCCGAGCAGCCGAAGTTCGACCACGCCGTGGCGGTTGTCCGCCGTGCCGACGGCAGCGAGCAGCGTGTCGATCGCGGCCTCGGTGAGCGTGCCCAGCAGCGCCGAGTGCTCGCGGGTCGGCATCGGCGCAACCGGATCGGAGTGCACCTGGCCGATCTCGGTGATCGGGCGGATCCGCACGTCGTCGATCAGCGGTTCGGCCACCCGTCGCAGCTCGGACAGGTGCCGATCACCGGTACCCGGATCACCTGTCCAGGCGAAACGCATCGCCACGCACGTGCGGCCCGAGATCGGCGCGGGCAGCGTCGGGAGCGGCGGCAGCCGAATGACGGCCACCGACGTGCTCCCCTCGTCCGGCAGTTGCTCCCCCAGCCGCCACCACGCGCGCAGGAGCGGTGTGGCGTGGGCGGCGTCGAACCACAGCGCACCGCCGTAGAACTCGGGGAGCGCGACCAGGTCGACCTCGACCTCGGTGACGATGCCGAGGGTCGCCTTGCCGCCGCGCAGTCCCCAGAACAGGTCCTCGTGCTCGGTCGGGGTCACGGACAGCTGCCGGCCCTCGCCCGTCACGACCGACAGCGCCCGCACCAGATCCGACGACACGCCGTAGGTGCGCACGAGCGGGCCGATACCGCCGCCGGTCAGGTATCCGACGACGCCGACGGCGGGCGCCGCTCCGCCCACCGGCGCCAGGCCGTACGGCGCCGCCTGCTCGATGACTCGTTGCCATGTCGCACCGGCCTGCACGCGGGCCGAGCGGGCCGCCGGGTCGATGCTGCAACCGCCCATTCGGCCGGTGTGGATCAACAGCACGTCCTCGCCGGTCGGCGTGGCGCCGTGGCCGGTACTGCGTACGGCCACCCGCAGGTCGTGTGCTGCCGCGAACCGCACCGCGGCTGCGATGTCGGCACCGGACTCGCCGTGGACCACCGCCCGCGGCGCGGACCGCACCGCGAGGTTCCAGGGCTGCGCCACGGCATAGCCGGCATCGCCCGGCAGGGACACCTGCCCGGTCAGGCGTCGGTCGAGCTCTCGCACCGCTCGGGTCAACGAGTCGGCCACGGTTTCTCCTTTCGCAATGAGCGTGGAACGGACGCTGCCTGCTGCGTGCTCACCGGTGGCGGCTCGAGTACCGGCGCCGGCCGAGGAGGACGAGGCCCGCGCCGAGCAGGATCAGCGCGGCGCCGGTCGCGGCGCCGGTCGCGGCGATCGTCGCGGCGTTCGAGCCGGTGTCCGCGAGGGGTTCGACCGCGTTGTCGCCGGCGCCGGCAACAACGCGGTGGGTCGCAACGGTCGAGTGATGGTGCGCACGGTGGCGCCGGCGCGAGCGTGCGTCGCAGCGCGTAGCCGTTGTTGTCGATCACCTGGACCCTCCCGTCGCGCGGGGACGAGTCCTGGGGAAAGTCGGGCACCGCAGTCACGGTATACCGGCCGTTGTCCGCTGCGGTGACACCCGCCAGATTGCCGGGTCGGCCGATCCGCGCCGGCGTGCTGCGCCGAGATCTGCCCGGACGCGCACCCGGGGGGGTGCCCCTACGGGGCCGGCCGAGCGGGCGCGGCGATGCCGCCTGATCGGCCGGCTGCAGCGGCGGCCCAGTTCATGAATCCTTCGGGTCAGTACTGGGCGGCGTAGTCGAACCGGCGGCGGACGAGTAGCACCGGGACAGGGTGGCCGGCCTCCTGTTTGCGCAGTTGCCGGGCCCGGACCTGCAACCAGCAGCGCAACGTCTGCACGGTGCCGGCGAGTTGCACCAGCAGCGCCGCGGCGAAGGCGACCCGATAGGCCGACGCACCCGAATCCCCGAGGACAGACAATGTCGCACCGACGGCCAGCGACGCGATGATGGCGGCGAGGAATCCGCCGACATTGACCACGCCGGTCGCGGTCCCGACGATCGCCGGTTCGTTGTAGTCGCGCGCCAGGGAGAACCCGATGGCCGACGCCGGTCCGCCGACCGCCGCGGCGCAGGCGACCATCACGATCAGCGGATCGCCGCCCAGGCCGGCGAGTAGCACCACCCAGCCGGCGATCGTCGCCAGGCAGCAGCCCATGGCCAGGGGCACCCGACTGGCCGGTCGGCGCGAGATGAACGCGCCGACCAGTGGGCTGGCCACGACAGCGACAAGCACACTGGCGAACAGCACGCCGCTGGCGCTGCTCGAGTCGAATCCGTTCGCCACCAGATAGGGAACTCCCCACAGCAGCGCGAACATAGTGGTGGTGGACATGCACGAGAAGTGCACCCAGAACCCGAGGCGGGTGGCGGGTGTGGACCATGCCGCCCCGACACGCCGTACCACCCGCAACATCGAATTGTGCAGATCCCGGCGCGAGCGGGGCAACGTCGGCGCGGGTGTGCGGTCGGGCAGCGCCGACCACACCAGCGCGCCGGTGAGCACCGACAGCGCGGCCGCGCCGGCGAAGGTCGGGAACCAGCCCTCGCTGTGCAACAACATCGACAGCGGCAACGTGGCGGCGATGTTGCCGAGCATGCCGAGCATCGCGGTCACTGCGACGAGCACAGGATATTGGCGCGCGGAGAACCGTACCGAGGCGAAGCGCAGCACGCTCACGAAGGTCAGGGCGTCGCCACATCCGAGTAGCGCGCGGGCCAGCAGCGCCATCGGAAAACTCGGCGCCATCGCGAAGAGCAGCTGCGCCGAGGCCATCGTGGCCGAGGCGACGATCAGCAGCCGGCGCGGGCCGTACCGATCGACGAACACTCCGGTCGGCACCTGCATGGCCGCGTACACACCGAGTTGCACCAGCACGAACACCGACATCTGCGCCGGGGTGATACCGAAGCGCTGCTGCGCCTGCCACCCCGCCACCCCGAGCGACGTGCGATGGAACACCGCTGCGAGATAGACGGTGACGGCCGCGGCCCAGCCCCGCACCGCCGCGGCGGTCGAGTGTTCGGGCGCGATCTCGGCAGTGCGGCAGCTCACCGATTCCTCGCCAGCAGACGTGCTGCGTGGTCGAGGTGCCCGGTCACCGCAGCCTCGGCCGCGCGCAACTGCTTCGAGGCGATCGCGGTGCGAATCTGCTCGTGCTCGCGCAGCGTGTCCCGCATCCGCGCCGGGTCCGCGGCGCCGGTCTCGTCGAGCAGGTTCACCGTGCCCATCCGAAGCTGCCGTTCCCGCAGTGAGCGGTACAGGGTGGCGATGATCTCGTTCCCGGCGGCCGAAACGATCTCGGCGTGGAACGCCCGATCCGCCGCGACGTAGGCGGCCGTGTCCCGTCGTAGGGCTGCGTCACGCATCGCCGCCAACTGCCTGCCGAGTTCGAGGTCCAGTTCACCGACCTGGCCCGAAGCGATGACCTTGTGCACGGCATGCGACTCGACCAGCCGGCGGGCCTCGATGACGTCGGCGAGCTCGTCGGCGGTCACCGGCAGCACCAGCGCCCCTCGTTTGGGCAGCAGGCGGAGCAGGCCCTCACTCTCCAACCGCAGCAGCGCTTCGCGCACCGGCGTACGCGAGACCCCGACCGCCTGCGCGAGCTGGCCCTCCGAAAGGAGCTCGTGCGGCCCGAAGCGCCGGGCCAACACCTCGCCCTTGACGTAGGTATAGACCCGGTCGGCGGCGCTCGCCGGTCGTATCTGTGTCGTATCCATCTTGTATCTATCATACGACACCCAGGCAGGTGGCCCTCAGCGGTGGACGACGAAGACAGCCTCACCGACCGCTCCGCGAGGCCCGACCCGCCGGACCTGTTCGTCCTCGAGGGGCGGCTGCCCGATACAAGCGGATTGCGGTAGTTGTCCCTGGCCGCCCGTGACTGGGTTGAGGACCGAGTGGCGGGCAGCGCTACGAGCAGCGACGGCTAGGCTCCCGGCTAGGGCTAGGTCACCGAGTCGATCTCCCGGCAGCCGGTCGGCATCGACCGGCTTGCCGCCGGGCCCGGGGTCCGGGCGCTACTAGTCAACGCGTCTGGCCAGGGACACCATCTCGGTAACCGGCCGGCGCGCTGAGCAGTCCAGTCAGACGACGCGGACGTTCTCGGCCTGCGGGCCCTTGTTGCCCTGGACCGTGTCGAACTCGACGCGCTGGTTGTCATCGAGGCTCTTGTACCCCGCACCGCTGATCGCGGAGTAATGGACGAAGACGTCCTTGCTGCCGTCATCGGGAGCGATGAACCCGAAGCCCTTTTCGCTGTTGAACCACTTCACGGTGCCCTGTGCCACTGTCGTTTGCCTTTCCTGGAGCTGTCCGGCCGCGCGCACGGTACGCGCTGCCGTGGTCTTGCGGGTGACGGCTCACGATGGACGAAAGGCGACAAACGCAACTGCAACAATCCTGCGTCGCGCATCAAGCCGAGGTAGGAACTGCTGACAACCAGTACAGACGGTATCAGGATCGCGGCGTCGGTGACGCTCGGGTCAGGCCGAGGGGTGATGTTCTGGTTGAGCCGGTCGTCCGGACCACCACGTTGACGATGAATTCCTGATCGCGCAGCACGTACGCGGTGGCGCCCGGGGCTACTCGTCCCACCTCGGCGCCCGGGTGGCGGGTAGATCGGGTCGAGGGCCTGTTGCCGGCCGGCGTAGGGGTTCGGCGCGAACACATCCGCGATCACGGTGCCGAGGTTGCGCGACGGCACGGTCGCGGCGGCACCGGCGTCGAGCTCACCGGACCAGCAGCCGCCGATCCCGACGACCGGCCGTCCGTGCACCGATTCGGGCAGGAACGGTACCGGTGGTGTGGTGATGCGGTTGACCAGTGTGTCAGGTTCGTCGGGCGCGGCCGCGCAGGTGGATCGATGGCCGCGCGGCACCGGTTCGGCCACGTCGGCTGGATTGAAGACCACCCGGACAAGACCCGTCGGACCGAGCCCATACCTGCGCATCAGCCAGCCGATACCGCCGCCGGCCGTGAATCCAGCGCTGCCGGTCGAGGAGACCGTGGTCGTGGTTACCCCCCGGTCGCGCAGGTGTCCTCGAACCGTCGGAGGCGTTGCACGGTGCTCGGATGGACGATGAGGTCCGGGGCCGCCCCGATCGACCGGATCAGGAACCGCCTCGCGGCGCTGCCGGGCCATGGCCGCTCGTGCTCGCCCGTGTCATGCGGAAATAGAAACTGCTGCCGGCCGCGAGCAGGGCGACGAAGCCGGCGGCCAGCAACCAGGTCAGCGGATTCGTTGGATCCAGTGCACGGTGTTCACGAACTCCGGCGACGATGATGAGCACGAGCATGACGCCCGCCACCTGCAGCGGCAGCCGAGCGGTCGTCCACCGTCGGTCCAGCGGCGCTGCGACCCCGGCGAGGCCGAGGCAGAACACCGCACCGAGGACGCGCGCGGTGAGCGGGGTCAGCGTCCACGGCCAGACAGCGATCGCCGCGGCCGGCGCGGTGAACAGGAACACCCCGGTCGCCAGCGCCACGATCGCGACGGCCGCGATGAGCCAGGTCGCCGTCGGCTCCAGCAGCAGGTCGCCCGGCTCCGGGACCCGGTCGTGGCGGCGATTGCGCAGCCAGGTCGCCAGGACGAGGAACGGTGTCGTGAAATAGAGCACCGACCACAGCCAGAAGGCGACACTGGCGTGATTGAACGTGTCCCAGTGCACGATGGTGGCCACGCCCATCAGCGTTGCGAACAGGCAGACGGGCGCGAAGCCCGCCTTGATCAGGTGCCAGGCACGTGCGGCCGCGGCCCGCGTGAAGAAGTAGGCCCCGCCCAGATATGCCGCGGCAAGCACCATTCCGGTCAGATCCGGGTGTATGTGCCACGCGAACAGGTGCCCGGTGCGCGACGGTAGCGGGTACAGCACGACGAACGCCAGGACCAGGAACGGCACGATGACGACGCACAGCACACGTGTGAGGCGAAGGATGCGGTCGTCCGCGGGTGGTAGCCGCTGATGCCGGTGGCGATCGGCTCGACCGCTCGTCGCATTCCCGGACGTGGAACCGATCACAGCTGTCCCCCAGATCGAGCGTCGCCGACCAGTTTCACGCGGGCGGTGTCGTCGGGCAACGGCACCGGCATAATTACGCCATGACGGATCCGCCGATCGAGCGGAATGTGCACGAAACCGACGAGATCGAGGAAGTCGCGGCGCGTTTGGCAGATCGGCTCGATGCTCTCCCCCGCGACCACGGGCAGCGCCGAGTGTTCCTCGACACATATCGACGTACCACGCTGGCCGTGGGCCGGGCGGTGGCCGACGGGCAGTTCGAGGATCCCGCGTGGGTGCGGGCGTGGGACGTCACATTCGCCGAGCTCTATATCGACGCCCACGACGCCGATCTCGCCGGACGACACGTGCCGAGACCGTGGCGCCTCGCGTTCGACGCGCCGGCCGAGCTCCCCGCGCTGCGTCACGTGCTGCTCGGGATCAACGCGCACGTGAACTACGACTTGCCACAGGCGCTACTGGCCGTCATCACTGACGATGAGTTCGCCGACCCGCGACGGATCGCCGCCCGCCGGCGCGACCACGAACGCATCGACGCCGTGCTGGCCCAGCGGGTCGCCACCGAGGACGGCGAGTTGGCGAAACACAGCCGTAAGTCCGTGATCGACAAGGTCCTCACGCCGCTGAACAGGCTCGGTTCGAAACGGTTCCTGCGCGAGTCACGCGCGAAGGTCTGGCACAACACGATCGAACTCCAGCACGCCCGCGTCGCCGGTCCGGACCGCTACCGCGTGCGCCTCGGCGAGCTCGAGCTGCTCGCGGCCGCGCGCATCGCCGACCTGCTCGCCCCCGGTCAGGTCCTGCTCCGCCTCGCTGTCGCCGGGTTCGGCGTCACGCTCCCGCCCCCGGACCGCGCGTAGGGCTCGCTCTATCACTCCGGCATGAGCGACGGCGACCGAACCGATTCGGAGCGGCTCGAGGCGATCAGCGCGATACTGGCCGAACCCGTCCCGCGGTGGTTCCAAGATGCCCATCGTCGGGCCAACTCCTACGCCGAACAACTCCGTCGCATCGCAGAGGTCGTAGGGGAAGCACCCGCGCACGCGGAAGACGATTCCTGGTTTCGGCCCTGACGTCCCTCGGGGTCGGCCGCTCGCGCACGTTGCCCGACAGCACTGCCCGTCGTTGCGCGATCGCCGGCAGTGCCGAGCGGGTCTTTCGGCCCTACCTGCCCGCCGCCGAGTGTCTGACGATGAACAGGAAGGAGGCTCACCATGGTCAGCGGCACCAATAGCGAAAAGCGAATCATTGTCGGTGTGGACGGCTCCGCGCAGTCCAAGGAGGCGTTGCGTTGGGCAGCCCGCCTAGCCGGGGCACAGAGCGCGGCTATCGAGGCGGTGTCCGCGTGGCACTTCTCCGAATACCTGGGCTGGGCCGCAGTACCCGAGGGGTACGCGCCGAAGACCGAAACCGAGAAACTGCTGACGCAGACCGTCGACGATGTGTTCGGCAGCTCACGTCCCGCCGATCTGCAGTTGAGCGTCTATGAAGGCGATCCCGCGCAGGTGCTGGTCGAGCTGAGCCGAAACGCGCTGATGGTGGTTGTCGGCAGCCGCGGTCGCGGCGCATTGTCCGGCCTGCTCCTCGGGTCGGTCAGCACGAAGCTCACCCAGCTCGCCGCCTGCCCGGTGCTGGTCGTCCCCGCAAGCGGGTCGAAGCCCGGCGCGAGCTGACCGCGCCACGCGCGGCTGGCGCAAACCAATCATGCGCGTCGTGGTGGCGCGGCGGCACCCCCCTACTCGCCCGTGGCGAGCGTGCTCGCGCCGCCTGCCGAGGACCACGAACTGATCATCTTGTCCACGGCAACGGGCCGCAGGTCAGGTTGCGGTGGGATCGTCAGGAATGTGGTCGGGTTGCAGGCTTTTGCGGTACCAGAGCACGTCGGTGCCCGAAGGGAATCCTTCGACGCGAGCCGACCAGTTCGTACCCGGTCTGCTCGTAGAGCGCGCGCGCCTGGAATTCGTAGGTCATGTGCACGGTCTGTAGGCACCCGCGAGCGGCCGCCTCGGCTTCGGCTGCGGCGATCAGGCGGGTCGCGAGGCCGCGCCCGCGCAGCCGCGGGTGCACCCACAGGCTCTGCAACTCACAACAGTCGCCCCAGGTCCACCCACTGATCCCGGCCACGACCTCGCCGGCCTCGCGCACGAAGATCGCCAGCTCGACCTCGTCGCCGAGCCCCATGGCCGCCGACGACTCGTCGCGGATGCGGTTCTCGAGGAACTCGAGGTCGAGCGGATCCGGCTGGTCCTCGACGCGGAAGTCCACCGGCACCGACTCGTCAGGCGTCGGCGATCTGCTCGATCAGTGACAGGTCGTCGAAGTAGGTCCGGTACGAGCTGATCTTCCCGTCCCGGAAGTCGGCCACGGTGACCCCGGGCAACTGCACCCGCTGCTGCGTCGGCTCCAACTCCACGCCGTCATCGAGGACGAGCGGACCGGTGTGGTCGGCCTCGATGACCCATTCGGCAAACGCCTTGTTGCCGACCTCGTCGAGTCCGCGGAACAGGACGACGACGTTGGAGAACGCGATCTCGCGCAGCACGGCGAGGGCTTCGAGAGCCGGCAGCCCGGACACCGACGCATACGGGGACCAGCCCACGACATCGTCGGTGAACAGAGTCCCGAGATCGACCGATATGTCACCGACCTCGGCCTCGATGGCCTGCAGCAGCACATCTTTGCGAGATTGACCCATCACGCCCCACATCCTGTCATGGAGGAACCACCGCGATCAGATCCCGAGGACCTTCGCCTTAGCGCTCGCGAACTCCTCGTCGGTCAGTATCCCGGAGGAGTGCAGTTGCGCGAGATGCTCGAGCTCGTCGGCCTGCGACGGCGGCGCCGGCGCATACTGGGGCTGCTGGACCGGCGCCTGCGCGTACTGGGCGGGAGCCTGCGCGTACTGGGCGGGAGCCTGGTCGTAGCCGCTCGGCGGCGCCTGCTCGTACTGAGCGTCCGCCTGCTCCTGCTGCGCCTGCTTCTTGGCGTGGTGATGAGCAATCGCCCCGCCCGCGACCGCTCCAGCCACCAGCCCTCGACGCCGTGCCCGTCGCCTCATACCCATGGCAACTCACTTCTCTCATGGCTGACCGTGCCCGGTCCGCATTGCTGTCCGTGCCGAAATAGTAGAACGTGTGGCCGACGCTACACGCTAGCCCGCGGCCGTGTTCAGCGCGGCCGCGATGTCGTCGATCGCCGCCTGTTCGGCCGCGCTGACGTCCTGACCGTGTTCGCGGTGGGCAGCGGCGACCTTCTGAGCCAGGTTGACGATGAACCGACGGTAGTCCTCGACCTCGGCAGGCGTGGCTTTGCGCTCGAGCACCGCGACCGAGTCGCGCAGGTGCTGCAGGCCGGCCTGCTTGAGCTCGTCCGGAGAGTGGTAGTGGGTGTGATCGCGCTCGGGTTTCGTCGACACGATCTCGTCCAGGAGTTCGCTCTGACCGTGCTCCTCACGCGCCTGCGCGTATGCCTTCGCCATGGCGATGGTCTCGCGGAACATCCCGCCGCGTTGGGCCGTGACCACGATCATCCCGGCACTCGGCGGGGCCTCCAGAACGAGATGCCATTCCTCGGCGGAGAAATCGGTCTTCGTCGTCATCGCTGTCCGTTCTGCGAGTTCACTCGGTAGTGGTGAGTTGTTTGGCCAGGCCAGTGGCGTCCGCGCGGCTCAGCTCCAGCACGACGGTGCCGTTCTTGGCGTTGATCGTGAGTTGGACCGTATCGGCATCAACCGGACGCGTGGCCGCGACCTGCATTCCGACATTCGCCGGCGACGCGGTCGTCTTCATCGCTACCTCGATCAGGGTGATGGCCATCGCGGATTCCGTTCTGCGTGTCGGGGCGGAGGGTGTCGCCGGCGAGGAGCCCGAGCTTAGTGGCGCGTGCCGCGGCCTGCCCGCGGTTGGCCACGCCGAGTTTCGCGAGCACGTTGGAGACATGCACCCCGACAGTGCGGGGGCTGAGGAACAGGTTGCTCGCGATCTGTCGGTTGGTGCGGCCCTCTGCGAGCTCACGGAGCACGTCGAACTCGCGCCGGGTCAGTCCGAACCGGTCGGCACGTGGCGCGGCCGGCGCTCGATCGGTGTCCGGCGCGTCCAGCTTGATCCGGGCACGGCGTGCGATGGCGTCCACCTCGGCTGTCACGAGATTCGCGCCGAGCGCGGTCGCGATCCGGTGGGCCGCGCGCAATTCGATGGCCGCGCGGGGTTCGGTGCCGTTGCGCGCGAGCAACGCCTCGGCGTGGCGGAGCCGGCAGTAGGCCAACTGCAACGGCTGGGCGATCCGCTCCCACGCTTCGCACGCCGCGGCCCAGGCGTCGGGATCGGGCTGCCTACGGACACGGGACAGCTCGGCGCGTGCGGTGGCGGCCAGTGCTCGGTTCTCGGGCGTGTGCGCCGAGCCGGCGTCGTCGAGCAGCGATTCGAATTCGACACTGATTTCGGAATCAGGTGACGGCGCGCGCCGCGGTTGGCGGCTCGGCGTGATGTCGACAGCCTCGGCCTGCACCCGTAAGCCCAAGGTCGCGACCTGCAGCTTCATCCGTGGGGTCGCGGAATCCGAGAGGTGTCGGGCGAGGTCGAGCACGATCGACAGCGCGTCGTCGAGACGGCGCTCGGCCAGCGCGAGATCGGCGTCGGCGAGCGCAAGGTCGGCGGCGAGGCCTTGCTGGGTAGGCCCGGTCGACAGGCGGTGCGTATCCTCGAGCCCGGCCGCTGCGGCCGGCAGGTCGCCCCGGGCGAGGGCGAGCTCGGCGCGGGCAAGGCGCAGGTAGCGCGCCTGCCCGGGTGAGACGTCGCTTGCCAGCGCTTCGGCGCTGAGCCGGTCGGCCTCGTCCCACCTTCCGACGAGTCGCAGCAGGACGACCGTGTTGGAGGTGAGCGCGGCGCCGGATGCGGCGTCGAGCCCGTGCCTGCGCAGCAGTTCCAGAGATGCCAGGGACGTCTCGCAGGCGGCCGCGGTGTCGCCGGCCATGAGCAGCACGTACGAGAGGTTGCTGTCGGCGCGGCGCCGCGCATCGAGGTCGCCGTGGGTGCCGACCAGCCCACTGCCGCGCCGTACCTCGGCCACACCGCGATCCAGATCGCCCGCGAAGCACAGGCTCATTCCGTGGGTGATGTGCGCGCGCCCGGCAGCTCCCTCGGCGGCCACACGAGCGGCGAGGGCGAGCGCCTGCTCCGACAAGGCACGCGCGGCAGTGATGTCGTCGTTCATCAGATGCAGGTGGGCCAACGAGGCGAGCACTGTCGCGGACAGCGGCGACTCCGGCATCCCGTCCAGTTGCCGGCCAGCCTGCTGGAAGCAGGTCCGCGCGTCGTCGGGGTGCCCGGCCTCCCACTGGTACTGGCCGAGCCGTTCCCAGCACTGCGCTCGCGACGCCGCGTCGGGCGCGCCGGCCAGCGCACGCCGGCCGAGGTCGATCGCCGTCGCGATGTTGCCCGCCCATCTCGCCGCCTCCGCGGCCGCGAGCAGCAGGTCGCTGGTCTCCCCCGGGTCGACACCGCGGTCGGCCAGCGCCCGCTCGTACTGTCGCCACGCCTCGGCGAAGGCGAACACCGACATGCACAGTTCGGCGGCGCGAATCGCGGCCGGGCGGGCGTGGTGTGCGTCGCGGGCCAGATACCAGTGGGTGGCCAGCTCGGTCGCGAGCCCGACGTCGGAATCGGCACCGGGCTGCGCGGCGAGCGCGCGGGCCACCGCCGCATGTACGCGGCGCCGGTCGCCCGGCAGCAGCCGATCGGTCAACACCTCGCGAGTCAGGGCGTGGCGAAACTGGTAGCCGTCCCGGTCGACACGCACGAGGCCGGATCGGGCGAGTTGCTGCAGCGCCGCGTCGAACCGATCGGCGCCATCGAGGTCGTCATCGAGCTCGCGCCGTGCGGCGTCCAGCACGTCATGCGGTATTCGAAATCCGATCACTGCCGCCAGCTCGGCTACTCGCCAGCCGTACGGGTCGAGGTCGTGGGCGCGGGCCAGCAACAGGTCGCGCACCGAGGCTGGAACCCGGTCGTCCTCGCACGCCAGCAGCTCGCCGACGAGGAACGGGTTGCCGCCGCCGCGCAGGTGCACACGTGCGACCTCTGCATCGTCGGGCGGCGCGCGGCGTGTGGCAGCGACGATGGCGCGGACGTCGTCGATGGGAAGGGCCCGCAGGCTGATCCGGCGCCCCCCGCGCGCCACGGTGGCCAGCGTCGACCGGCCCCGCGCCGGCGACTCGTCCTCGCGGTGTGTCAGCAGCATGAGAAAACCGGGTGAGAGGTTGCGGACGAGGAAACTCACCAGATCGAGGGTCGGCTCGTCTGCCCAGTGCAGATCCTCCAGGACCAGCACCACTCGATCCGCGCCGGTACGAACCTGCTCGAGCACGTCGACAAGACGGTCGAACATCTCAGCTCGGTCCTTCACGACCCATCGCCCCAGCGCCACCGCCTCGACACCCAGTGACTGGTCGTGACGCCGGCGCAGATCGCGCAGCAGCTCGGTGACCGGCGCATACGGCACGGCGTCACCCGCGATGTCGACCGCGCCACCGGCGATCCACAAGACCCCGGGGCCGGCGAGCTGTGCCTCGAACTCGGCGAGCAGCGCAGTTTTCCCGATGCCCGCCTCGCCGTCGATGACCACGACCGCGGCGCGATGCTGAGCGTCCGCGAACGCGTCGTGCAATTCGCCCAGCGAAGCGGCTCGCCCGACCAGTTGCGGACGTGCCAACTCGCGGCTCACGTCCGGACGGTACCCGACGGCTACGCCCCCCGACGGGTGCAAATACGTCGCCCGCCCGATTCGGAATACGTCGTCATGCAGATCCGGCGGACGGACCGCCCGGCGAGGGTGACAGGTGTCCAGAACGAACCCGAGGAGATACCGTGCGAATCACCAAGAAACAGGCGCTCGCGGCGCTCGTTGCGACGGTCGGCGTGTCGATGATGCTGACCTGCACGCCGGCGCTCGCCGACCCGCCCGCCGATCCAGGGACGTCGTCGACGGGAGCGTTCGACCCGCCCCCGTCGATCCCGGCCGCGGACGTCGTCTCCGTCACCGGCGCCGCCGGCGCGAGCCAGACAGTCGTGTTCGACAACAGCGAGGCGTCAGTGGTCACACCTGGCGCCGTCCTCACCGTCACCCCCGGTGGGCTGGTGCCCAACGGTCTGCTCGTGCGGGTCGTGTCGGTCAGCCAAGTCGCGGCCGGCGTCGAGGCAGTCACCGCACCGGCGAAGATCACCGACGCGGTGGCCCCCGGCACCTATACGCGAGCCCTGACCGTGCCGACACCGGACGGCGCCACCACCACGCCACCGAAGAACGGGGTCAGCACCGGCGCGATCCCCTGGTCGCTGCCGATCAACAAGGCGGTGTCGTGCGACGGCACGGTCAACGCGACCCTCAGCGGCAGCCTGAGCGTCGCGCCGGCCGCCGACTTCTCCCTGACAATCGACCTGACCGGCGTCCACACGTCGCTGCAGCTGTCGATGACCGAGGACGCGGCGCTGCGGGCCAGCCTGGCGGCGGCCGCCAAGTGCACGCTGAACGTGCCGATCATCAGCAACATGCCGTTGCCCGGGTTCTTCGTCGGCCCGGTGTACGTGCAGCCGACCTTCTCGGTCACACTGAACGCCCTGCTCAACGCGAGCGGTTCGGCCAGTGTTTCGGGCACCCAGCACTTCAACGGCACCGTAGGGGTCAGCTACGATCCGAGCGCCGGACTGACCGGCACGAAGCAGGCAACCAACACCTTCGACTTCGATGAGCCGAAGCTGTCCGGAACCGCTTCGCTGCAGGCCGGCGTCACGGCGTCAGTGGCGCTGCTGATCGAGGGAGTCGCCGGACCACGGGTCGACGCCCAGGGATACCTGCAGCTCAGCGCCGACAGCACCGCCAACCCGTGGTGGTCGCTCTACGGTGGCGTCACTGTCTCCGGCGGGCTGCAGGTCCTCGGGACGAACCTCGGCACGTTGACGATCTGGTCGGACAAATGGGTGCTACTGCAGGCGCTCTCGCTGAGCGGTGCAACTCTGCCGAACGCCACCCCGACCACGGCCTACTCCCAACAGCTGCACGCGAGCGGCGGCCTCGGCAGCGACACCTACGGCATCGTCTCCGGCGCCCTCCCGCCGGGCATGTCCCTGTCCAGCGCCGGCCTGATCTCCGGCTCACCCACGGTCTCAGCCGCGGGTCAGGCCTACACCGTCGTGGTGCGCGCCACCGACTCGGCCGGCGGAACCGCCAGCGGCACGTACTCGATCAACGTGCCGGCGTTGGGCATGACCCCCACCTTGCCTGCGGCGACGACCGGGACCGCCTACTCGGCGTCGATCGGCGCGATCGGCGCGATCGGGACGCAGTCCTGGCGGGTGAGCTCCGGCGCCCTGCCCGCCGGGCTCGCGCTCGGATCGAGCAACGGCGTGATCAGCGGCGTGCCTACCGCGGCCACCGGATCGACGTTCACCGTGACCCTGACGGACGCCACCGGGCGCAGCGTGTCCCGCGCGTTCACCATCGCCGTCACCAGGGTCTCCCTGCCGGCCTGCGGCCTGAAGGGCTGCGCGATCTGACTCGCGGCATGCTCGCCGAGCGGGCCCGGTCCGACCAGGACCAGGCCCGCTCGGCCACGAAATGTGTGGTGTAATCCCTGCACTCGCCGCCACCGGAGGACACATGGCTCGCATCCGTCGAACCCTCCTGGCATCGGCGGCGGCGCTGCTCACCATGGTGCTCGCGTCGGGTACGCCGGCCCACGCCAGCGGCGGTTCGTGGGTTGCCGCTACGTCCGGCTACTCCGCGTGCCGGACGGCTTGGGCCACGGGATGGGCGTCGAAGTTGGGCGGCGATGCGCAGTACAACTGGTCGTGGACCGGCTACGTGTACAGCAACAAGCTTTCCGTGTACTCCGGCGGCGTCGCCAGGGTCCACAACCTGATGGACTGCTACTCCGGCTACGCGAAGAAGGCACACAAGATCAAGATGCACTTCGTGTTCACCCTCACCGGGACCGGGCTCAGCGGGTGCTCGGCCGGGTTTCCCGCGTCGTTCAGTTGCACCGCCAGCGCGCAGCAGGAATCGCTGACCCACAACACCACCTGCACCGACGCCACCAGCTGCGTCTGGGACTTCGGGCCACTGACCTTCTACGCGCCGAACGGCGGCCACCTCGACGCCGCCTACGGGCAGCTGTTCGTCGATCTCGTCAGTGCCAGCGGCAAGGAGTATTCGTTCTCCTCCGATCGCTCGCCTAATTGACCGGATCTGCCACGATCTGAGGTTCGCGGCACGGGCTCGATGAGATCGGGCTGAAACCACCAAAACGCATTCAGGTTCAGTGCACCTTGGTGGGGTTAGCGTCCGCGCCATGACCGGCGAACGCGCAGCCGCTCGTCGGACGGCGATCGGGTGCGAGATCACCCGAATCTGCTGGGAGCGCGTCAATCTCTCGCTCCAGGTCACCCTGACCGGGCAAACGCACGATCAGGACGTCCGCTTCACGATCGCCGACAAGGAGCGCGAATACCCGCTGCGCGCCGTGGGCATCAGCAACCACCTCCATCAGATCCGCATGAACATCACGAACTTCCAGGACCGGGCGCAGGTACCCGACGGAACCTGGCGGTTCGTCCCGCACATCGGCGGGGTCCCACAGCAACCCGCCACCTTCGATCTCAAACGTCTGGCAGATCTGGACGACGATTCAAGGACCTTCGTCTACGCCGGCAACCGGGTGTGCTATCTGGTGATCTTCGGGATCTCCGAGGACGCCGAGCGGCCCGAACTGCTCATGCGGACCTATCAGATGTTCCGCAACCCGAAACCCGCGAAGGGCACGCCCAAGCCGCCGCTCGCCGATCGCCTGCGCCGGCGGGCGTTGCCACGCTCGAGGCGAATCCGATTGATCAACCGCTGGTACCAGCTCGCGCGGCTGACCCGGCCGCGTCATCGCCAGCGCATCCTGTTCGCCTCCGAGATGCGGCCGAGGATGGACGGCAATCTGCTGCGCATCCACGAGCGCATCTATGACCGTGGGCTCGATCGCCGCTTCGACGTGCGCACCTCGTTCCGGGCGCCGCACAGCGGCACGCGATGGGGAACGATGCGGGTGATCTACCTGATCGCCACGTCCGACATCGTGCTCATCGACGACTACTTCGCCCTGCTCGAATCGCTGCGGCTCTCGCCGCATACGAAGATCATTCAGGCGTGGCACGCCGGCAGCGGCTTCAAGGACATCGGCTACAGCAGATTCGGCAATTACGGCTCACCGAAACTGCGCAACGCGCACCGCAAGTACACGTACGCCATCACCGGCTCGCGCCAGCTGGTGCCGGTGTACGCGGAGGCCTTCGGGATCGAGGAGAGTGCGATCGTTCCCACCGGCCTGCCGCGGATCGACACGTTCCTCGACCCCGTCAACACCGATCTGGCGGTGACGAAGTTCTTCGAACAGCACCCGTGCCTGCGCGGGCGCAGGATCATCCTCTTCGCGCCGACGTTTCGCGGCCGCGGCACGAGCACTGCCTACTACGACTACGGTCGCCTCGACTTCGCGAAGTTGTACGAGGCCTGCGGCGACGACACGGTCATGCTGTTCCGGATGCATCACTACGTCACCGAACCGGTCCCGATACCCGAACAGTTCCGCCACCGCCTCAACGACTTCAGCCGTTCTCGAGTACCAACGATCTCCTGCACGTGACCGACCTGCTGATCACCGACTACTCGTCGTCGTCGACGAAGATGACCTCGAAGTCCGACTGCGGAAGAGTCTGCGCGTCAAGTGATTCGACGACGCGATTGACGGCGTCACCGGGCTGGTAGGCGGCGATGACAACGCTCACTTTCGGGGGCTCTGCGGACAAAGCGCACCCCTCCGACCGAAGACCGTGGTCTGCCGCAGGCCACGGTGCTGCTGACCTCGAACGCTACGCGGTTTCGCTGTTGCGCAGCCGTGCGCGCCGGCAACGGTCAGGTTCGATTCATCTCCGCGTTCAGCGCGCCGCCACGGCCGCGCAGGCGGCGCGGCCCCGGCGCGAGCACCACGTAGCGGACCGCGATCGGTGCTGCCGCCGACACGGTCGGACCACCCTAGCCGGCCGGGAGGGTCACCTCGAAGGTCGTCGAGTCGGCGATCACCGTGGCTCTGATACTGCCGTCGACCGCGTCCGCGAGTCGCCGGGCCAGCGCGAGGCCCAATCCGGCGCTCTGGTGAACGTCATCCGCCGCCGCAATGCGGACGCCCGGCTCGAAGATCCGCTGCGCATGTTCTGCTGCGATCGCGGGGCCGTCATTCGCGACAGAAACGACGACGTCGGCGTCGCTTCGCTTCGCGTCGAGACGGACTTGCGTGTCCGCGTAGCGCAGCGCGTTGTCGATGATCGGGGCCAGCATTCGGGCGACGATGTCAGCGTCTACGCCGACACTGAGGCCCGTGCGCCGCGCGGAGAGCGTTGGTGGCGGGACCGCCTTGGCGACGAAGGCGGCGAACACCTCGTCGAGATTGGCGTGTGCGACCGTGCGCACGAGGTCGGTCCGCGCCGTGGCGAGCAGCGTGTCGATCATCGCGTTGAGGTCGGCGCAATCGTCGCGGATTGCTTGCAACGCCGTGACGTGTTGGCCCTGGTCGCCGGCAAGTGCGAGCTCGGTCTCGGCCATCACGCGGGCTAACGGCGTTCGCAGCTCGTGGGACAGTTCGGCGTTGAGCCGGCGCTCGTGCCGCATGAGCGCGGACACGCGATCGAGCAGTTCGTCCAGTGATCCCGCCAGTGCCCGCAGCTCGGCGTAGCGTTGATCCGCGCCGAACCGTTGCGCCGGCGAGTACACGCTCCACTGCGCTGCCTGATCGGTCATTGCGGTCATCGGACGCAATGCGCGCTTGGTCGAGATCCGCAGCACCGGATACGCGCCGACCAGGACGAGCGCGGCAACCGCACCCGACGCGATCACGACGAGGCGCTTCGTCTTGAGGTAGGGGTCGGTGTCGAGTGCGGCCACGACGCTGCCGATTCGTTGGCCGTCCTCGTGCAGCGCCAGAACATAGAACCGATGGTCGTGGCGCGACACGTATCCGGTCGGCATTGCGGCAAGTTCAGCTGCGGCGTGTGCGGCAGGCCCAGTATTGTGCGGCGCCGCGACGGCGCGCTCCGCCGCGAAGACCCAGATGCCGCTGTCGAGGTCGCTGTCAGTCGCCGACTCTCGCACGCCGACCAGTTTGCCGTCGGTGATCTCGACGACGGTCGAAACGGCCTGTGCCCGGATCTGCAGTGTTTCGTCGATCTGCTGGTCGAGGCGCCGGGACACCGTCACGTCCAGCGCCACGGCGAGCAGGATCAGCCAGCCGGCGATGGTGGCCAGCGCGAGCAGCGACACGCGTCCCCGCAAGGTGCGCTTCGGGCGCGCTGGCCACGCACTCATCCGCGCCGCTCGATCTGGTAGCCGATCCCGCGCATCGACCTCACTCCGAAGGCCGGGTCGAGTTCGGCGATCTTTCGGCGGATCTTGCTCAGGTACTGGTCGAGCGTGTTCTCCGAGACTATGCCGCCCGCCGGCCAGCCGGCCTCTCGAAGATCACGCCGCCGGACCACCTCCTTGGGGTCGGCCAGCAGCCGCGCCAGCAGCTTGTACTCGATCGGCGACAGGACCCGACGCTGCTCACCGAGGCACACCGCATGCGCGATCGGATCCATCCGCAGCCGGTTGGGGTCGTCCGCGACGACACCGTGCCGACGCATCAGGGCGCGCAATCTGGCGACGAGTTCGGCGAACGCGAACGGCTTCGGCAGGTAGTCGTCGCCGCCGCTGCCGAACCCGGAGAGCCGATCCGTGACGTCGCGCCGGGCGGACAAGAAGATGACCGGGACATCGACTCCGTCGGCCCGCAACGCTTGGCACACGTCGCGACCGTCGGAGTCGGGCAACCCGATGTCCAGCACGATCACGTCCGGCCGCTGCGCAACGCTGCGGATCGCCGAGCGGCCGTCGACGGCGGTGATGACCTCGAAGTCCTGTGCTCGCAGACCGCGCGCGATGAGGTCGCGCAACGCGTGGTCGTCCTCGACGAGCAGCACCCGGTACATCGGCTAACTCACCACAGCCCTACCCGCGAGACGACGCACACCTCCGAAAGTTACGATAGCGACGGTAGTAGCTGCGACGGCGTCTCAGGGTGTTCGCGGCGAACGCTCGCAGCCGCGGCCGAACGCGACCTGACCGGACGACGCCGGTACCGGCTCGATCCAGACGCTGCGGCTGAGAGCCGACGTCGTGACCGCCGACGTGTCGATGGGGCGGGCCGGTGATGTCCGCTGCCGCCGCCTTGCCGGTGATCGCGAGCCTCGTCGTGGTGTTTGCGCGCTGCGGACCGGACTCGGCGCGTCACTGACCGGCCCCGTCGCGGGGGCCGTCGCGTTTCGTCCTCGGCCCGTACTGATCGGCCGGCTTGCGTAGCTCGCCGAGATTGCGTTCCGGAGCCTGGGCACGGTGCGCGGCCCGGGGCCGCTGCCTTGCCCGCCGCCGCTTGCGGCCCGGCTGCGGTCGCTCCGGATCCCGCAGCCGGTCTATCGACGCGGACTCACGAGCGTTTCGGCGGCCTCGAACAGGCCGTGTGCGTACATGCTGGCGGTCAACGCGCTCACGGCGCAGGCAACCGCGGCAGCGATCATCAGTGCGACCCATCGGGCCGATCGGGGACTGGTCGAATCCAGCAGGTGGTGCACGCGGCGGGCGACATCCGAGGCGTCGCCGACGGCAAGGGCGGCGCGTGGCCGGCCGTCCCCGGTAGATCAGCGTTGCCTTCGCGACGGCGCGGGCAACGCAGACGCGGTCGCCGACGACCGCGCCGCCTCGTCATCGGCCCACGACTCGACCGCACGCCGAACCGCCGTAGCTGATCTGCGCAGCAGCGGATTGGCGGCAGCGGCAATCTCGGCCAACTGGACGTACAGGAAATGCCGATGCTGAAGATGCGCCGTCTCGTGCGCGAGAACCGCACGGCCCTCGTCGGCGTCCAGTTCCCGCAACAGCCTGCGCGAGACGACGGTGCGGCCGCGCAACGCGGGCACGGCATACGCCGGCGACCCGGTCGTCGTCGACGACGACAAGGCCACTTACCCCAGGACCCAACGCCTTGCAGCTGCGTGCGGCTACCGCGAGAGCTCCGGATACCGCGAAGGCATTGGGTCAGGGCCATCGCGAGCAGAACCGCTGCTGCGAGGCCGCGGCGGCCGCGACGGGCCGTTGCGGCACCCGGAACCGATCCGCGACGCGTCGGCGGACCAATCGCCGAGCCGGCCGGCCCAGCCGAACTGGACGATGCCGAGTCCGGCGACGACACTCAGCACAGGCCGGTCGTCAACGCGACCGAGATCGTCAGCACGACGAGAGCGCGCGCCGCCCACTTCGGCGAACAGCGCGTGGCCAGCGCGTCAGCCCCGAGCCACAGCGCGACGCTGGTCACGACGGGCACCAGGAGCAGCGCGATGATCATCGCGCGCGGGCGCTTGCGCTTCGTGTCCCGCAGCAACTGCTGCAGCATCTGCTCATCGCTCGCGTCCGAGGTTCGCGACGAACTGCGCGAACACCACGGCATGATCGGATTCGTTGTCGAGCAGGCGCTGCATGTGGTACGCGGTCATCGACGCCTGGGCAGTATCCGGGGCTGTCGGGCAGCGAGTAGACATATGCGCGTCCGCGCTGGGTCCGGGTCAGCGCCCGCTTCTCGTACATGCGTGCCAAGGTCGTCATCACGGTTGTGTAGGCGAGGTTGCCGGGCAGCTGGGCCTGCACCTCACTCGGGCGACATCGGCTCGCTGTTGGCGGCCAGCCGAGCGAGCACCTCGCGCTCGAATTCGCCCCGTTCGCGCCGGCTCACCATGGGCTCCTCCAACCATCGGCGCCGATCGTATCCGCTGGCGGCCGCTGGCTCGCCGCGCGACTCAGCTTCTCGACGCCGACACCGCCCGCGCCGGCGCTGCGACGGTGTCGATCTTCGTGCGAGCGAGGTAGGCGACGAAGCCGACGATCACCAGGCCGAGGACGAGCGCGACGGGACCAGGCCCGAGGTCGAGACCGCCACGAGCGTGTGAAACGCCGAGCCAGTCCGCCACCGAGGCACCCAGCGGCCGGGTGAGGACGTACGCGGCCCAGAACGCCACCACCGCGTTCAACCCGAACCAGCGATAGCCGACTGCCGCAACCATGATCAGGACGGCGAACAGGACCGCCGAGGCGAAGAATCCGAGGTTCAGGGTCGTCGCGGTCATGTCACCCAACGCCGTACCCAACGCGAACGTGACGACAACAGCCGCCCAATAGAACAATTCGCGGCGGCGAGTGCAGATGGTGTGGATCGACAGCGTTCCCTGCGACCGGTGCCAGGCGAAGAACACGGCCGCCAGGACGATCGCGAACGCAGTAGCCGAAACTACATACGGCACGTGGACGGCGACATGCGTCACGTCGGCGGCCATGGTGCCGAAGACACCCACCATCGCCACCGCCGTCCAATACGGCCACGCCCGGTACCGCGGCATCCGCAGTTGCACGACCAACGCGGCGCAGAACGCAATGAAGCCCAGATGCGACGGCGAACATCGGCGGCAGTGCATGCACGAGAAAGTCCGACGCGGACTCGCCGAAGGCCGTGGTCAATGCCTTCACGATCCAGAAGAACGCGGTCACCTCCGGCACCTTGCTCGCCGCCGAGACGAGATGGTCGCGCGGTTGGCCGGTTGTCACCGCAGCAGAATGACAGCGCTACTACTGAACCGCTCGTTGTTCCCTTGGCGGCTTCTCAACCGGCGCGCGCCGACACCGATCGGTCGCACCGATGACGCGTTGACAGTCAGGTTGGGTTCACCCGACCGCGATCACGCTGGCGTTCGTGAGCAACGTCGAAGTCGAAGACACCTGGCGGCCTCGCGCCGTTGTCGTCATTCCCACCTACAACGAATATGAGTGCTTGCCGCGACTCGTCGCGGCCATTGCCGCACTGCGAATTCCGGGGCTGCAGATCCTCGTCGTCGACGACAATTCCCCCGACGGCACAGGGAACATCGCGGATCACCTGGCCAGGGACCCGGGAAACGCGCTGACGGTGGTCCATCGCCCGCGCAAGGACGGCCTCGGCCGGGCATACGTCGATGGCATCAGTCGCGCGCTTGAAACGGGCGCGCAGGTCATTGTGCAGATGGACGCCGATCTGTCCCATCCGCCCTCGAGCATTCCGTTGATGCTGCGCGCGTTGCACTACCGGGGCACCGGCGTGGTCATCGGCTCGCGCTACGTCTACGGCGGCTCGGTCGAGGCCGACTGGCCGATGCGGCGTCGGTGGCTGTCGCACATTGCGAACCGCTACGTGAATCTTGTTCTCGGTCTCGGGTTGCACGATGTCACCTCCGGATTCAAGGCATGGCGCGCCGAGACGCTCGACGACATCGACCTACCCACCATCGGAAGCTCGGGATACGCCTTCCAGTTCGAGATGAATTATCGGGCGGCGCGCAGTGGCTGGGATCTGCTCGAGGTCCCTATCTGCTTCAGGGATCGACGCGCGGGCCGTTCGAAGATGGGGACGGGCGTCCTGACGGAGTCGATGCTCGCGCCGTGGCAGCTGCGCTTCGGCACTCGTCGAGCGACGCGCGCGCCGCTCGTCGGTGTGCGCTGAGGTGAGTTCGCCGGCAGTCGCCGAACTGCCCGCTCGCAACCCGCACCGCGGCAGCGCGAGGCGCATGTCCAACGTTCGGCGGCCGGCCGTGTGGCTCGCTGCCGTCGCAGTGCTGCATGCGGCGGCCCCGATCGTGGTCCTGGGCATTCACTGGTGGTTCGGCGTCGACGAGACCGTGTATCTGAGCCAGGTCAATGCCCATGTCCAGCCGGGCCTCTTCACCGCCCCTCGCGCGCGCGGCTCCGCCCTCATCGCCGCGCCCGTGACAGCGCTGACCTCCTCGACAGCGGCCGTGCGGCTGTGGCTGGCAACCCTGTCCGGCGTGGGCCTGTTCGCCGGCTTCTGGCCGTGGTTGCGGGCCCGCAGCGGATACACGGCACCGCTCGCCGCCGCCGTGTTCAGCACGCTGTGGACCACCGTGTACTACGGCTTCACGGTGATGCCGAACGAGTGGGTGGCCTACGGCGCGCTGGCAGCGTTCGGTTGCGTGGCCTGCTACCTGCAGGATGGGCGCCGCCGCTACCTGGCGGGGGCTGCGCTGGCCATGGCCGTCGTCGGGCTGTTCCGACCCTCGGACGCGCTGTACCTGCTCGCCGCGGTGGCGCTAGCCAGCGCGCTGCTTCGAGCCAGTTGGCGACGCCGCGGGCTGGCCGTTGCCGCCCTCGTGGTCGGCGCGGTCGCCGGCGTCGCCGAATGGATCGTCGAAGCCGAAATCAGCTACGGCGGTCTGATGCGCCGAGTGCATCTCGCCGAGGTCGAGAACGGCGGAGGCGGCCTACACTTCGCCGGGGCGGCACAGGCCCGGGCGTTAGCCGGGCCGACGCTGTGCAGGAACGGATGCGACGCCGACGCGCCGCTGCCCTATCAACTGTGGTGGGTCGCGTTCGGCGTCCTTGCATTGATCGGAATCATCCATGCCCGCCGCGCCCGGCACTCGCGCACCGACTTGGCTGCCGCGGTCGTGGCGATCGTGCTGGCGGTTCAGTACGTGTTCACGGTGACCTACGCCGCACCGCGGTTCATGCTGCCCAGCTATGCATTGCTGTCGATTCCCTGCGCGGCCGGCCTCATCGCCTGCCTGCGAGCACCGCGCTCGAGGCGCGTTCACATCGCGGTTCTGGCACTGGTCGCGATCGGCGCGACGGCGCACACGGCGCTCCAGGTCGAGGTGATCGTCACGCGAATCAAGCCGTCGGAGAGCCGCACCTATCACGGCGACCTCGCCGACGCGCGGCGATTGGTACGCAACGGCGTTCACCGACCGTGCCTCGTGCTCGGCAGCCCTGCGGATGACCAGATCGCTTACGCCACGGGATGTACGAACACGCCCACCGATCTGACGCGGGCGCGCGCAGCTGCCGAGGGCGGCAGCGACGTCGTTTGGCTGCACGCCCGAACACCACCGACATGGCCGGGGATGAGGTGGCGCGCGCTCCTGCTCCCACACCCGATCGGCGCCCTGACCGAAGCGTACGTAGGCCTGCGTGACGCCCATGGACCCACGGACGCCGACCCATGATATAACCACTATTCTACTTGTAGTAGCTATGGAGAGGCTACGAGATGGCTGCGCTGAGCGGAAGCGTCAATGTTCTCGGTGGCCTGGTCGGCGGTGGGCTGGCCCTCGGCGGCGGCGCCGTCGGTGCCGCGATCGGTGACGGCGTCGCCGGTGCATCGCTGATCCAGGGTGTTGCTCGTCAACCCGAATCACAAGGACAGTTGCAGACGCTGTTCTTCCTGACGGTCGGGCTCGTTGAGGCCGCCTACTTCATCAATCTTGCGTTTGCGGTGCTGTTCGTGTTCGTGCTGGGGACCTAGTGTCCGCTGGTCAGACCGGATTCAGGATCGGCCTTGCACAATGGCAAAAGCCGTCGTCTTCGGGCGGTGATCGTGCGAGAGGACCGATCGACATGCCGTCGCGTAACGCAGGTCGGGCGGCAGCGGCCGCCAAGCGTTCTGACCGGCCCGCGGCGGCACGACTGCTTCGCCGCGCGGCAGGCATCACCTGGGTGATCTCGTGGATCGATCTGTGGGTGGAGTTCCCGATCTGGCGTGACATCACCGACGCCGATCGCGCCTGCGCACGGTCGGAGGCACCGATGCAGTTCGGGAGACCGCTGTCGCGCGCGGCGATCGCGGCGGCGCTGTCGCCGCTCGGCTACGTAGCCTGCGGGTTCGGCGAGCGCTGGGCCGGTTCGGCGAGAACGAGCTGATCGATCACCCGATCGGCCGAACTCCGGTCGACCACATCGAAATTCTGCCGGCGGAATCGTTCGATCTTCCAATCCTCGAAGTCGGTCTCGCGGATCGCATCGACGAGTTCGTCGATGCTCCGGCACACCTTTCCGGGCGCGGTCGAGACGATATCGTGGTGAACGCCGCGCGCCGCCCAATACACCTCGAGGTCGTAGGCGTAGAAGAGCATCGGCTTGCCCAGCAGGCTGTACTCGTGAATGAGGGACGAGTAGTCGGTAATGAGCAGGTCCGCAATGTGGAGCAGGTCGTTGGTGCTGCCGCGGTATGCGCTGACGTCGTGCAGGCGGTCCCCGAGATGGGGCAGGGATCGGCACCGGCTTCGACACAATAGTGGTGCATGCGGAACAGGACGGCGGCGTCGCCGCCGCACACGTCATGGAGCTTGGCGAAGTCGATCCGTGAGTAGTCGTAGTGGGCCGTGCTTGTGCCCCTGCCACGGAAGGTCGGCGCGAACAGGATGATCCGCTTCTCGCGCAACCACGGCCGATCCGCGAAGAGGCGCTCGGCAACCGGGCCTGAGTGCGCCGGGTCGAGAAACGTGTCGATCCGCGGCAGGCCGGTCGGGATGACGGCGGATTCCTCGATGCCGAACGCCTCCGCGAACACCGGAACGAGATGTGTGGATCCGGCGATGGCGTACGTGTATTTCCGGTGGGCGTTGTGCAGCGCCGGGGACGCGAGCTTGCCGAGCCTGCTCAAGCCCACGCTCTTGAATCCCCCACCCGCGTGCCAGGTCTGGATGATCCTGGTCCGCGGATGCAGGCGCAGCACCTCGAGGAGCGCGAAGTAGTCGTCGACGAGGACGAGGTCGGTACTCGCCAGCCGCGCCACCACTCGCAGCGTGCTCCACTTCGAGTTGCCATGGGCGCTCCGGAACGAGTACCGCAGGACGTAGCGCGTATCGAGCGCGCGTTCGACCATGCGATCCCGGATCCGCAACAGGTTCGACCCGATCGACGATCGTGCGTCGGACGCGAAGAGCACCGTCTTGCCGTTGGGCGGCCGCACCGAACGCACCGTCTGATACCAACCGTTGACGAGCAGGGACTTCACCGACGCAGTGAGAACACGCCGGTCGACCCGCGATGTACGCGCGCGGCGCGACATGAGATAGGTGCGCATCACGAGCGCAGCCGCGCCGGCATCCTCGGCTACCGAGAACGTCACCGTGTACGCCTCGCGGTTGTCCGAATACAGAAACCCACGGCTCGCGACGCGAGCATCGCCGATAGCGATCCGGCACATTCCGCGGCCCGCAGCGGGCGTCCGTCGACGTAAGCGACGACGCGCCAGGACCCGTCCGGGATCTGCTTGCGGTGGCGGAAGTTCGTGACATTCACATCGAGTCGGTACGCCGTCCGGCTCACCTTGACCGAGTCGACCTGATGGGTCCGATCGCCGTCGTCGAAGGCGAACTCGACACTCGACCCGGCAGGTACCTCAGACGCCACGGCCACGAGATGCACCCGCATGCGGGTCCACGAGATGTCGGAGATCCGGCACACCATCGCCACGATGTTGTTGTACCGGCAGCGCGCCGTCGGTGCCAGCGGCGCTCACCGCCTTCGTACCCAGGCGCATCGTCGCACCGACGTGACGGCGTGGTCCATCGATTCGGCGGCGGGCCGGGCAACGGAAATTTCGGCGTGTTCGGCAAGACCGCAAACGCCGACAGGCACCGATTGATCGCAGAACCCGGGACACTTCGTTCGGTTGGCAGCCCTCTCGCTCACAGCGGGCGTTGCTCACCCGGGTCGTCGGTTTCGGTCAGGTCTGTTCCTGCAGAATGCGGCGCAGGTGCTCGGCCTCGGCATGCACCAGCTCGAGATCCTCGACCCGCGCGACATCGCGGTCGGCGTCGCTGACAATGAAGTCGGCCTGCCTGGCAAGAGCCGCCCGGCGTTCCGGGTCGCCTGTGGTCAGGCCAGCGCAGTCGCGGAGCAGGCGCAGCAACGCGTGACTGACGGTGGGTTCGTGGGAGCCGTAGCGGCGGATCAGCCCGCACATGACGGCGAGGTACTCCGCGAAGCTGCGACCGGGAATGATCACCAAATGGTCGCCTGCGTCGTGCTCCACGTGCGTGCCCAGCGACTGTCCGGCAAGCGCGCAGAAGATCACGGTGAGATGATCGATGGCCTGTACGGCGGTGTAGGGATCGTTGACCGCAGGCGACAGCGCCTTGCACGCAACGTCGACCAACTGTCTGATGCCGAAGGCAGCGTCTTGCTGGTGAGTCCGCTCGAATCCGATGTGGACCTCGGTGTCGAGGATCTTGCCGAACGTCACGACGTCCGGGGCGGGCTCGGCCGGTGAAAGCCGCCACACCCAGGCCAGGGTCGTCCCGGCTACTGCGTGTTCGCCGACCCGGTGCCGCAGCCGCACGCACACGCCTTCGCGGCTGGCCCGGTCGAGCAGGGCCTGCGGATGCACGACCTGCACGTAGCCGGACCGGTGCGCCGGGATCGGCACCGCCCATGCGGGAGGTCGCACGTCGTCCGGCTCGCCGCCGGTGAACACCCGGTCGTGGATCACCGCCAAGGTGCTGCGTTCCACCTTCTGCATGATCGCGTCCACCTGGATCGAGTGAACGAGGTGATCGGCGAAGAAGACCAGTAGACCAAGGCTGAGGAACAACAATACGATCGCTCCGCTGACCGCGAACCGCGGAAAGTTCGCGGCTCGATTCCCGCCCGACACGCCCACCGTGTACAGACCTGCCGCGCTGTAGGCGAAGGTTCCCACAAAAACGCTCAACACGATCTGGTTCGGGCGGTCCCGAAGGAAATTGCGCAACAGCCGTGGTGAGTACTGCGTCGAGGACAGCTGCAGCGCCACCACGGCGAGCCCAAGCAGCAAGGCGATGACCGTCACCATCGTCCCGGAAATCCCGATCAGCAGGTTCCGGGCATCGTCCGCGGTCCCCTGGAACGCCAACGCCGAATGTTGCCCGACCTGGATCGACGCCATTGCCGATCCGGCGACCAGCGCGGCCAATACAGACAGCGCGGGCAGCACCCACAGCGATCCGCGCACGTACTCTGCGAGCCAATCACGACCGAACACCTTCGCCTCCTCATTCGCAGCGCCGATACGAAGGTGCAATCAAGCATGCGACCCGACCCGATTGGTCGAGAGCCTGGCGAGTCAATCGGACGAAGGCAATGCACGCTCGCTCGATCATGATGCCGACTCGGTGCGTTGGCTTCGCTGCCGAGGTGCGTCGGATCGTGCCGTGTCGTGCGATCGACGGGTCGCGGCGTCCTACAGCGTATCCACAGGCATCGCTCAACAAGGTATGCGTCGGAACCTCCGACCGGGACAGGTGAGACCGTGGCGTTGACGACCTATGGCGATGTACGAGCGCTGATCGCCGAACACGACCTCGGGTGGCAGGTGCGCCCGGACATCCCGGACGAGCGCCCATTGCGGCGTCGCTTGCTCGGCGGCCTGCCGACCCGGCCGGCGATCGTCGAGCGGCGGGTTGACGTGCTGGCTCTGGTGGCGGGCCGGCCGGCCGGATACCAGATCGCGGCGGGTGGGCCGGCCGGCGGTGCGCGTCCGGCGTCGGTCGACTGGCGCTCGCACAACGGCTGGCCCACGTTCACCCGCACCCGTGACCAGTTCGATTCCGAGCACTGCTGGATCTTTGCGCCGACCGGGGTCATCGAGGCCATGACCCGCATCGAGCACTGCGTGTGGGCGCCGCGATCGGAGGGCGACGTGGTGAAGGGCCTCAGCGTCGTGGTCGGGCAGTGCGGCGACGCGCAGAACACGTTCAACTGGGTCGCCTCGAACGGACAAGCCGACCCGAGTTGCATTCCGTGGCCGTTCCCGACCGCCCGCAACGACGGCTACTGGGTACCCGGCCCGTCGAACTGCAATACCGGCTCCACCCAGCACACCACGGCGACACCGACCTTCGACCGCAGCGGCCGCACGGTGAAGATCCCGGCCTTCACGACGCTGAGCCACGTCGAGGACATGAAGAACTGGATCTGGCAGGTCGGGCCCGCGGTCGCGAGCTCGATCACCATCTACGACGATTTCTACGGTTACAGCGACATCACCACGGTCTACCGGCCGGCGCCCAACCAGACCTCGAACGGCACGCACGTCGTCGACGTGGTCGGCTTCGACGATGGCAAGCAGGCCTGGCTTATTCGCAACTCATGGGGCGGCACGGCGGGCGGCGACGACTGGGGCCAGGGCGGCTACGGCTGGATCGGTTACGGCGTGATCGGCATCGACACCAACGCGATGTACGGCATCCGCGGCACGAATCCCGACCCGTGGTCCAAACGGTTCAGTCATAGCGGCGGCATGATCGAAAGCGGCGACGGTGCGAACCACAACAACTTCGAACTGTTCGCGCATGCGCCGGGGAACACCATCTCGCACTGGTGGCGCGACAACGGCAACGCGTCGATGCCCTGGGCGCAGGCGGCCGGCTTCGCGACCGACGTCGGCTCCGCGCCCACCGCGACCGCAACCACCTTCAACCGCAACTTCGAGCTCGTCTACCGTTCGACCGGCGCCCGGCTGCGGCACTGGTGGTTCAACCAGTCCAACGGCACCTGGAACGACGGCGCCACCTTCGGTCCAACGGACGCGACGGGCACACCCGGGTTCGTCGAAGGCAGTTACGGCGGGAACTTCGAGGTCGTCACCGCCCGCACGAACGGCCAGCTGCAGCACTTCTGGCGCACCGGAAGCACCTGGAACACCGGCCCGGTCTTCGGCGCCGGTGTCCGCGAGGCCGGATCGAGCCTGATCCAGACTACGCAGGGGAACCTGGAGCTGGTGTGCCTGCTGAACAACGGCACGTTGCAGCATTGGACCCGCGCCGACGGCACCACCTGGGCGTGGTCGGCGAGCGCGACGTTCGCGGCGAACTGCAACTACGCGCCGGTGCTGATCGAAGGTCAGTACGGCCGAAGCGACGAATTCGCCTCGGGGAATTACGAACTGGTCGTCGCGCTCGCCTCGGGGCAGTTGCAGCACTGGTGGCGCGGTGCCGACCACGTATGGCGGGCCAGCACGACCTTCGGCGCGGACATCGCCTGCGCAGTGTCAATCGTGCAGGGCAGCTTCGGGTTCAATCTCGAGGTCGTCGCCCAGCGCCGGGACGCAAACCTGCAACACTTCTGGCGTGACAACGCCGGGTGGCACACCGGAGTCATCATCGGACCTGCCGTCTGAACTCGAGCTGGACGTCGGGGCACACTTCCGCGCCCCGATCACCGGCGCCGGCAGTCAGGGCTACCGCTGGACCGTCGAGATCTCGGGCGCCACGGACGCCCTGGCCGCGAGCACCGTCGCCATCACGCCGCAGCACGACGCCGGTGTCGGCAGCTACCCGCGCGAGTTACGCATCGACGGGCTCGCTCCCGGCGACGCAACCGTCCAACTCACCCTCGCCAGGCACAGCGGCCGAGTGCGCGAGCACCACGTGATCACCGTCCACATCCGATGAGCCGCGAATAGACCGGGCGTTGTCGGCAGCGTCGGCGATGAATGGCGTGGCGCTCGGCTGTGGCAGGCGGCTAAGTCACCGATCGAACACCGCGGGGTCGTCGTCCCGGCAACGGAGGGACACGTCGGATGCAGACACCACCGGAAGCGGGCAAGTGATCGCCGAGGTGTGACCTACGCTGGCACGATGTCTGCTGACGTCGAGCGCGTGCTGGCCGAGCGGCAGGAAAGCCTCGAAGCTGAGCTCGCGGAACTGACCAAGCCGGCGGGCGAGGTCGGCGCGATCTCGTTCGGCAAGCGGGTCGGCGACGGCACGTCGATCGCCGTAGACCGACTTGCCGCGGTGTCCGCGCAGGAGCACCTGCTCACGATGCTGGACGAGATACGGCGAGCCCGACAACGCGTAGCCAACGGCAGCTACGGGGTGTGCGAGGTGTGTGCGCAGCCGATCTCCGAGGAGCGGCTCGACGTTCGCCCGTGGGCGGCCCGGTGTGTCCGGCACAGTTGACGCGAGCACGCACGGTCACACACTGCGGAACTGCACCGTCGCGTCGCCGAGCTGGTCGACCAGGTGGTTGCCGAGGGACTGGCGCAACAGCGCGGTGAAGCATCCGAGGTCCTCACCGGCGAGCAGCACGATGGCCGTCCGTGTCGGCGTTGGTGTCGGAAGCGGTGTTCGAAAGGTTGTCGGAAATGTTGTCGGAGCGGTCTCCCGCACTGCGCATCCCAGCGATGCTCGCCGATCCGGCGCCGTAGAGGCGTGCGAGTGGCAAGACAGTGGGTGGACGGTCTCCAGTTGTAGTGCGAGCATCGACGTGCTTGCACCATTGTCGGGCGCTGCGTTCACCTCGCGGTGACTCGTCAGCCCTGGTGCAGCCGAACGCTGCGGTGGGGGGCGCGTCGGGTGTTAGCACGAGTTTCGCGCCGCAGTCTGACGACTGCTACGGCGGCCGCCGCCGCGGTTTGTGCAATTGCGCTTGGTTCAGCCGGGGTGTCCGCCACACCGTCGTCACCGAATCGCGTCCGAGCAGCGCGGCCGACGTCGTCGGCGCCGTCATCGTCAGCGACGAGAGGAACCCCGTCGGTCAGTTCATCCACCATGCCGACGCCTACGTCGCCGCCATCATCAGCCCGGACCACGGCGTCGACGGCGGCACCGTCTGCGAGCGCGGCTACCACACCGACGTCTGCCACACCGACATCTGCCACACCGACATCATCAGCTTCGACATCATCAGCTTCGACCGCGAGACCGTCGGCGCGCTCGTCGGCGCGGTCGACGTCCTTGGCGCCGGCATCGCCGCCCCCGAATTCCGGTACGCCGGCGCGGCGGCCTGCCGCTGCGCCGCACAGTCAGCGACCGCACCCCGTTGCGCAGCGCGTTTCGGCCTCGTCACCGGGTGATGAAGGTCGGGTCGAAGGTGACACCGCGCCGGTGGTGGCGCCGGCCTCGGGGATGGCTGTGACCGGGTATTGGCTGCTGGACGCCGACGGCAGTCTGGCCGCCCACGGCCGGACGCCGCGACTGGCACACCAGTCCCGGCCGGCAGCACCGGTCGATGCAGCCGACCCCGTCGTCGGGATGGCTGCGACCCCGGACGGTCGCGGGTATTGGACCGTGACCGGCCGCGGCGTCGTCCGCGCGTTCGGGGTCGCGGACCTGCTCCGCAAGCCACGTTCGAACCATCTGGACGCTGCGGTGGTTGCGATCACCGCGACGCCGGACGGCACCGGTTACTGGCTGCTGACCAGCAGGGGCACGCTGCTGGCCTATGGCACCGCGGCTGCCGTGTCGCCGGCAGCGACGTCGTTCGGCGATACCAGTGCTGCTGTCGGGCAGGCAGTGACGCCGACGGGGAAGGGCTACTGGTTGGTGCACGCCGACGGCCACGTCGACGCTTTCGGCGACGCCGCACAAGCTCCGCCGCCGGTGCCGGGTCCGTTGGCGATGGATGCACCGACCGTCGCCATCGCCGCGAGCCCGGACGGACTCGGCTACTGGACCGTGACCTCCGACGGCGTCGTGCATGGGTTCGGGACGGCACGCAGGTTCTCGGAGCTGCCCCGACAGCCCGCGCTCGGGAGCGTCCGCGCGCTGACGAGCACCCCGGACGGCCAGGGGTACTGGCTGATGGACACCGCGGGACGGGTGGCGGCCTTCGGCGACGCGGCGCGTTTTCGCGCCGCGCACGACGCACCACCGGTGCACGCCGCGGTCGCGTTGACCGTGCCGGTGCGTACCCCACTCGGTGACGTACCGATGGAATGGATCCGCCTGGACCACCGCGCCGCGGCCACCTGCACCGGTCTGCCCTGGACGGTCCTCGCGGGAATCGCGAAGGTGGAGTCCGACTTCGGACGGTCGACCCTGCCGGGCGTGCGAGCGGGCACCAATTTCGCCGGTGCCGCCGGACCGATGCAGATCGGCGTCGGCGGGCTCGCCGGTGATACGTGGTCGCGCTACGACCATCCGGTGCCTGCCGACCCGGCGCCGAACCCCACCGACGCCGCCAACCCGCCGAACCCCTGGGACCCGGTGAGCGCGGCGTACGCGGCGGCCCGCTACCTCTGCTCGGCCGGCGGCGCGCAAGGCCAGACGTTACGGGCGGCCGTCTTGGCCTACAACCACGTCGACAGTTACGCCGACCAGGTGCTCGCGTTGTCCGACCTGTACGCGGGCACCGCCACCGGCAACGGCGCCGCCGCGGTGCGGTTGGCAGAAACCCAACTCGGCGTCACCTACGTCTTCGGCGCGGAGTCGCCCGGCTCAGCGCTCGACTGCTCCGGACTGACCCAATGGACGTTCCGCACCCTCGGCGTAACGATTCCGCGCACCTCCCAGCAGCAGTGGGCCGCGCTGCCACACCTGTCCGCCGGTGTCCCGTGGCAACCCGGTGACCTCGTCTTCTTCGTCGGCGATGACGGCACCCGCGAAGCACCCGGCCACGTCGGCATCTATGTCGGCAACGGTGAAATGATCGACGCACCCCACGACGGCGCGGTGGTACGGATCGAGCCGGTTCCGCTCGGTGATCTCGTCGGCGTCGCCCGAGCCTCGGTACCCGGTGCCGCCGACGAACCGGCTCCCGCCACACACTGAACGCTGTCCGCCTCCGCTCCCGCCGGCACGGGCCGTACTGCCGGGTGGTGTCCCGCACAGTTCGACGAAGGATGCCCCTCGTCGGCTGATCAAAAGAGTCGTCGACGCCGACTCGAACGCGCTCGAGCCACGAATCGCGCGTTCGTAATGATCTCGTACTCGCTGTGTTGTCTCCGCGGAAACGTCACTGCTGCCCGTCGGGCCGGAGAAGGATCTCGTTGATGGCAAGTCGCCGCGGGCGCGTCAGGATGAAGGCGATGATCTCGGCGACGTCTTCAGCGGCGACCTCGGCGTGGTCGTAGAGCTGCTGGACGCCCGTTTCGTGTCGGCGTGGGTGATGTGGGTGGGCAGCTCGGTGGCCACGACACCTGGTTCGACCAGCGTGACCCGCTGCGTAGACGCCGTTTCCGGATCGCACGGTGCGCCCGGCGACCGACGAGATGTTGATGATGTCGCCGCCGCTCTTGATCTGGTCGAGGAACACTTCGGTGCTGGTGATCGCGCCGAGCAGGTTGACCTCGATCATCGGCCGGTCGTCGTCACGCTGGGCGCAGTCGAACGGGCCGAGCAGCATGACGCCGGCGTTGTTGACCAGGACGCTCGTGGTGGCGAGCTCGTGCCGGACGCGGTCGGCGGCGGCGATGCTGTCGCGATCGGTGACGTCGGCCTCGATGGCGGGCAGCCGTTGCCGAGGTCGCCGGCGAGTGCGCCGATTCGGTCGAGCCGACGGGCGAGCAGGGCGATGCGGTAGCCGGCGGCGGCCAGGGTGCTGGCTGTTGCCGCGCCGATCCCGGACGATGCGCCGGCGACGACGGCGACCTTGCCCGGCGTTTGGTGGCTGGTCTATTAGTCCTCCGGGATCTCGCGGCCCATGCTTTCCAAGGTGATGGCATCCGGTTCGGGTCCGCCACGCCTGCCGGTGTCGAGGCCGTCGATCGCCGCGAGCTCGTCGGAGGCCAGCTCGAAGTCGAAGACGTCGAAGTTCTCCATGACGCGATTCGGCTTGGTCGACTTCGGGATGACCGACCGCCCTTCCGTCAGGTGCCAGCGCAGCATGACCTGAGCCGGGCTCTTCGCGTGTGTCTGCGCGATGGCGACGACGGTCGGGTCCTCGAGGGTGCTGGTGTGCTCGCCCTCACGGTAGAAGGTGATCCCCCCGATCGGTGACCAGGCCTGGGTCACGATGCCGTGCGCGGCGTTGAAGGCCTGTACCTCGGGCTGCTGGAAATAAGGGTGCAGCTCAATCTGGTTCACAGCGGGGACGACCTCGGCGTGCTCCAGCAGCTTCGTCAGGTGCTCGACCATGAAATTGCTGACCCCGATTGCGCGGACCTTGCCGTCCTCGAGCAGCGTCTCGAGCGCTCGGTAGGCAGCCAAGGTCTTGTCGAAGCTGGACGGCAGCGCCTGGTGCAGGATCAGCAGGTCGATCTGATCGACACCAAGCTTGCCGGCACTCTTGTCGAAGGCGTGCAGCGTCCGCTCGTAGCCGTAGTCGCTGATCCAGATCTTGGTCTCCAGAAAGACGGCCGCGCGGCCGATCGCGGACGCGTGGACCGCTTCGCCGACCTCACGCTCGTTGCCGTAGGCGGCGGCGGTGTCGATGTGGCGGTAGCCGGCCTCGAGCGCTGTTGCGACCGCACTACGGGTCTCATCAGGCGGTGTCTGGAAGACACCCAGGCCGATCGCCGGCATCTCGACGCCATCGTTCAGCGTGATGTTCCGTAACTGTCCCACGTGATTGCTCCTCGAATACTCGAATCACTCCGTTGCCTCGCGCGGTGGACCTACCTCCGGCGTGCCTGGGGTATCAGTTCAGCCGCGCCGTAGCTGTTGTCGTCGCTGTTCAGGGTCACGCCCGGCGGCACGAGCTCGTCGATGCGATCGAGGATCTCGGTGTTCAACGTGACCTGCGCCGCGGGCAGCTGGGATTCGAGTTGTTCCATGGTCCGGGGGCCGATGATCGCCGCCGTGACCCCCGGGTGGTTGATCGCCCACGCAAGGGCCAGTTCGATCAGCGTCATTCCGGATCCCGCGGCCAGCAGCGCGAGCTCTTCGACGACGTCGAGCTTGCGCTGGTTCGCCGGCGTGCTCATGTCGAACCGGGCGCTCGGACGCGCGGCTGATGTGGGGGTGCCCGGCGAATCCTTGCGCCACCGTCCGGTGAGCCATCCTCCGGATAGCGGGCTGTACACCAGGGTGCCCATGCCGTAGCGCTGCACTGTCGGGAGGATGTCCTCCTCGATGCCGCGTACAAGGATGGAGTACGGGGGCTGCTCGGTGACGAACCGAGCGAGGTTCCGCTCGCGCGCGGCCCATTGCGCTTCGACGATCTGGCTGGCCGCGTAGGACGACGATCCGATGTAGCGGACCTTGCCCTGGCGCACGAGGTCGGTGAGCGCGCCGAGGGTCTCCTCGGTGTCGGTCGTCGGGCTGGGGCGGTGCACCTGGTACAGGTCGATGTAGTCGGTCTTCAGGCGCCGCAGCGAGTGCTCGACCTCCTGAATGATCCATTTCCGGGAGCCGCCGCCGTGATTGGGCCGCTCGTCCATCGGCATGAAGAACTTCGTCGCGAGCACGACTTCGTCGCGACGACCCTGCAGGGCCTCACCGACAATCTCCTCCGACACTCCGCCCGAGTAGACATCCGCGGTATCGACGAAGTTGATCCCGGCGCCGAGCGCCCGGTGGATGATCCGGATGGCGTCGGCGCGGTCGTCGTTGCCCCACGGCCCGAACATCATCGCGCCCAGGCACAGCGGGCTGACCGATACCCCGGTCCGTCCCAGCATTCGGTACTGCATATGAACCTCCTCGTCGTTGAATACGTCGAATGGTTGCGCGGGTGATGTCGTTGACGGCGGTAGGCCGTTGAGGGTGCGGGGATAGCCGATGTAGGGACCAGAACCGTCAGCACCGCGAGCAGTCGTTCGCGGGTGTGCCGAGCTCGAGGTTGCCGTTGACATGTCCGCGCACCTGGGCGTCGTCGGCGCCGCCGCATCGGCGAGGACGCCGTTGGCGGCGTGCAGGTAGTCGTACGCGCGGGCCATCCCGACGTAGGCGACGGACTGGCGGACGATCTCCCTCAGCTCGACCGGGATGACGTCGGCGTCGGCCACCACGGTGGCGGCCGTCACCCGGAACTCCGCGAGGCCGCCGAGCGCCACGATGGCGGCGAGTTGGACCAATAGGCGGGTGTGCAGGTCGAGCGTCTCGTCCGACCCTGCGGCGTCGGCAACGCCTCGTCGAAAGCGAAGTTGTCGAAGTGCTCGATCAGTTCGGGGTCGGTCCGGGCCAGGGTGGAGACGCGGTCGCCGAACAGCTGGTCATGATTGCGCTTCGCTGCTTCGGAGCTGGACATCGACTACACCCCCGCCGACCGGTGAGCAGCGGAGTACTGCTCGTCGGTGACCGGTTCCAGCCAGCTCGTGGCCGGCCCGTCGCCGGCGGCGTCGAGGATCGCGTAGTGGCACATCATGTTCTCGGCGGTGCCGCCGTGGAAATGCTCCTCACCGGCCGGCGTCCAAGCGCTCTCCCCGGCGCGCAGCACGACGGTCGTGCCGTCTCGGGTGCCGACCAGCCCGATGCCCTCGGTGCACACCAGCAGTTGACCGTTGACGTGGCTGTGCCAGTTGGTGCGCGCGCCCGGCGTGAACCGCACCAGAGCGCAGGTCAGCTGCGAGGTGCCGTCACCGCCGAAGACCGGATTCATCCACACGTCGCCGGTGAAGTTCGACGCCGGGGTCTTCACCGTGGTGGTGGTCGGGTCCTTCTCCATGTCGTGCCCTTCGGGTCGTTCGGAGTGAGGTGATCAAGCCGGGTCGACGCGCAGGGTCGTCGCGCGGGCGACGTCGGTGGTGATGCGGGCGACGGCGCTCGACGCGGTGCCGTACTTGCGGCGGTAGGCGATATCCAGGGGATCGTCTCGCCCACTGCCTTCACCGCCGTGCTCGCCGACCTCGACGAACACCACGTCGCGTCGGAGGTGCCCGGCGGTCAGTTCGCCCTCGTGTCGGGCTTGCACGCCGCGGTACCAGGACGCGCTCGCGCCGTCGACGGAGCGGACGTAGACCGCGTCGTCGACGCGCACGATCCACACGATGCGGACAGTGCGCAGACTGCCGTCCTGACGCCGAGTGGCGACGCCGACCTCGCCGGTGGCATCGATCGCGGCGAGCTGATCGGCGCGCCAGCGGTTGGCGGCGGTCATGACCGCACCGGCGACCCGTTGTTTTCTGCTGTCTCGATCACTGTGGTCACGGCATCCACCCAACGCGCGTGCGCGCGCCCCTGGGAGTGTCTGCGCTTACCGGTAACGGCAATACCTCCCACCCTCCGACGTGGTCACCTACCGTGGAGCGGTGGACACCGCCGACCAGCGCAGCCAGGTTCGAGAGTTCCTCGCCTCCCGCCGTGCGCGGATCACCCCCGAGCAGGCCGGACTGCCCGCCTACGGCGGCAACCGCCGCGTCAAGGGCCTACGCCGAGAAGAGGTCGCGCTGCTTGCCGGGGTCAGCATCGACTACTACATCCGGATGGAGCGCGGCGACCTCGCCGGCGCCTCCGACACCGTCCTCGACGGCATCGCGAACGCATTGCACCTCGACGAAGCCGAGCGCGAGCACCTGGTCGCACTGGCCCGCTCGGCCGGTCCCCGCTCGGCACGCCGGACTCGGCCCAGCCCGAACACCGTCCGGCCGGTCATCCAGCAGGTCCTCGACGCGATCACCGAAGCACCTGCCTGGATCCGCAACGCCCGCCACGACATCCTCGCCATGAACCCCCTCGCCCGCGCCCTGTACTCCCCCGTCCTCGACTCGGTCATCGCAGGCGCGAGCGCCAAACGCGCCGCCAACACCACCAGGTTCATCTACCTCGATCCGGCCGCTCGGGAGTACTTCGTCGACCACGACCGCTTGGCAATGGATGCTGCCGCCATGCTGCGGCTCGAAGCAGGACGCAACCCGCACGACAAGGACCTCATCACCCTCGTCGGCGAGCTCTCGACCCAAAGCGAGCTCTTCCGTCAGCACTGGGCCTCACACAACGTCAAGTTCCACCGCAGCGGCCGCAAACGACTCCGCCACCCCGCGGTCGGCGAACTCGACCTCAACTTCGAAGCCATGGAACTCTCCTCCGAGCCCGACCTGCGCCTCAACATCTACACCGCCGACCCGCACACCCCGACCGCCGACGGGCTCAAACTGCTCGCCAGTTGGGCCGCCACCCACATCGACGACAAGACCGACACGAGAAGGGCCCACCACCCCCGCTGAGGAGGCGGGGAGGCGATCTTGCTCGATCTCCCAGAGGGGCTTTCGCGAGGAGGTAAGCGGGCGCTCCGAGGACGGTGTGGACGTGGTCATCGATGCCGTCGCAGAGCATCGGTTCATCGGTTCGCGGTGCTGAACCGCGAGCGGTGCCACGGATAACACCGACTGCGGCGTCACCGATGACCCACGCTCGAATCTACGACTGGTGACGTACTGCCTACCGATGTGACTCGCTCGTACCCGCGGGCTGTGATCACGACGGACAGATCTGCAACCTCGGCGGGCGTCACATGGCGTGCGTGTGCTCGGCGATCACCGTAGTGGGGGCCGATACGGCAGGTCACCGCGACCGCTGTTGGCGACGTTGCACGCGTTGAAGTCCCCGTGATTGAGCCTGATGCACGAGTTTGGCGTGGCGATGGGCCGATACGGCAGGTCACCGCGACCGCTGTTGGCGACGTTGCACGCATTGAAGTCCCCGTGATTGAGCCTGATACACGAATTCGGCGTAGCGGCCTGCTGTCGTTCCTGTGACGGTGTCGAGGCCAGGGTCGGGGGCGCGCCGAAGCCGAGGACCACGGCGACGGCTGGCAGGAGTAGTCGGATCTTCATGATCGCCTCCGGATCGGGATTGCTTCCCATCCACGGGTTCGACGCGGCCGCGCGGGCAACGGCGGATCGACATCGAGGTCGTCCCCGCGGATACCCCTGATGAGTCCTGCTGATTTGCGGGGTCTGGGTGGACACGCTCATTCCAGACTCGACCGCTCGGAAATGGCTAGGTGATGTCGCATTCCGGCTCGGTACTGGCTTGGAGGCGGCTATTTCGGGTCATCTATCCGGATATATCGGGCGCATTTGCGCTGGCCGCGTGTGTTCGGGCATACGGTGGCCTTCTCGCGTGGATGCGGTTGTCGTGCATGCCGGTGCGCGCCGTCGGACTGGGCAATGCTGATGCCGGTGACCGATTGGCGGTATCGGCCGGCGTGCTGGTGGCTTTGCTGCGGCGCGTGGACGTGAGGACGGTGGCGCTTTGCGTGGCGACGACGCAGACCAGCAGCGTCGTATTCGGTACTGCGTTCTTGGCCCGTTGCAGGTGTTATGCGATGGAGCGCCTCTGCGTGTCGGGGGTGCTCAGCAGCGAGCGGTGCTTGCCCTTCTGCTCGTGGAGCGGGAACGAGCCGTCTCGGTGGACCAGATCGCGGATGCGCTGTGGGCCGATCGCGCACCGGCTGGTCATGCGGCGACGATCCAGACCTACGTCTATCACCTGCGCGAGGTACTGGAACCGGATCGAGCCAAGGGAGAACCGCCCCGCATCCTGATCACGGAGCATGGTGGATATCGGCTGAAGATCGATCGAAACGCGATTGATGTCGCCGAGTTCGAGGACTTGGTCGACTCCGGCGAGCGCTTGCTCGCCGAGGGTTCGCCGGCCGAGGGCGCGTCGGATCTCGGCCGCGCCTTGTCGCTGTGGCATGGTTCGGTGCTGGCTGATCTGGCTGGTTTTGACTTTGTTGCTCGGCTCAACGGCCGGTTGGATGAGCTGCGATGGCGAGCGATCGAGTCGAAGATCGACGCGGAACTGGCGCTCGGGCGTCATGCATCGATGCTCGCCGAACTGAACTCACTCACGGAGTCGCAGCCGCTGCGTGAACACCTCCAGGCACAACGGATCTTGGCTCTGTACCGCGCCGGGCGACAGGCGGACGCGTTGTCAGCATTCCGGTCCGTTCGGGACCGGCTGCGGGACGAACTCGGGATAGAACCGAGTGCGGAGCTGACGAAGCTGCACCAGTCGGTTCTCAACCAGGACGCTGCCCTGCTGATGGACCGCCCAATCCCGCCTGATCGAACGTCGTTCCAGGCGCCGGACGACCCTTCGATAGGTCCGCGGCGACGTCGACTGTCGTGGCGCGTCGTCGCTACGACCGTGGTCAGCGTCCTCGTTCTCGGGACGGTGGCTGCGTTCGTCGTGCACTACGTTCGATCCTCAAGCCCGACTTCCCTGCCCGCGAATAGCGTGGTGCGCATCGACGCGGACGGGGCGTTTCACGATCCGGTCGCCGTCGGCGCAAGCCCGGACGAGATCGCGCTCGCGGGCAAGGCCGCCTGGGTCGCCAACACCGGCGACAGGTCGGTGTCAAAGATCGACCTGGAGCGACATGTCGTCGTGCAGACCACTCCGGTCGGGGTCGCACCGCAGGCCCTGGCGGTGTTCGGCGCGGATCTGTGGGTAGTGAACAGTGGCGCGGCAACTGTGTCGCGGGTGAGTCTGAAGACCGACCTGGTCGTCGAGACCGTCCCGGTCGGGAACCTGCCCGCTGCGATCGCCGCCGATGCGAACGGAGTCTGGGTGGTCAACTCCGGGGATGACACCGTTGTCCGGATCGACCCCGTCACCGGACGGCCCGACACGCCGATTGCCGTCGGCTTCCATCCGGACGGCATCGCCGTCGACACGCACACTGTCTGGGTCTCCAACGGCGGCGACGGAACGGTGTCCCCGATCGACGCGAAGTCGCGCGTTGTAGGCAGTTCGATTGCGGTCGGGGCCGCACCGGCCGATATCGTCGTGTCCCACGGCACTGTGTGGGTGGCGAACTCGGGCAGTCAGACCGCAAGCGGAATCGACGCGACGACCCGGCGGGTCGTGGCCACGGTCCCGGCCGGCGACGGGCCGAAGTCGATCACTCTTGTGGCCAACCGGCTGTGGGTGGCCAACGAGCTGGACGGCAGCATCACCGTGGTCGACCCAGGCTCGAGGCGCGCCGTCAAACGCATCGCCACCGGCGCGTCGGTGCGTGGGCTGGCCACCGACGGCAAGTCCGGCTATGTCACCACGAGGTCCGTGGTCGCGGGCGGGCATCGCGGCGGCACGCTCCACATCACCACCGGGCCGCTGTTCCTGCCGAACGTGGAAGGCATCGACCCGTCCTACGCCGAGGATGCATTCGTATTCTCTGCGTACTCGTTGGTCTATGACGGATTGGTCGGGCTGCAACGGGCCAGCGGCGGCGCGGGTCTGACTCTGGTGCCCGACCTCGCCCTCGATCTTCCCCGTCCCTCGGCGGACGGACTGTCATACACGTTCAGGCTGCGGCGCGGCATCCACTACTCGGACGGCCGCATGGTCAAACCCGCCGACTTCAGAGTGGGCCTGCAACAGCAGCTGACCGTGCGCGGAGACGACGAACGACTGACGAACATCGTCGGAGCTGCGGCCTGCGTCCGGCACAAGATGGTGTGCGATCTGACCCATGGGGTGCTCGTCAATGACGACACCTACGAGGTCACTTTCAAACTCCGCAAGCCCGATCCCGATTTCCTGTACAAGCTGACCGAGCCGTTGTTTGCCACACCAGACGGGCAGGCCGGCACGCCCGCGATATCGCCGCGCCCGGGAACCGGGCCGTACATGATCGGCGAGCACAACGACACCAGATTCACCCTCGTGCGAAATCCACACTTCCGCGCCTGGTCACGCGCGGCGCAGCCCGAGGGCTACCCGGACGAGATCGAATGGACCGCTGCGCCCGACCCCACGAAAGCCGTACACGACGTGCTCGCGGGAACTACCGACGCCGACGAACGAGCCCCGGCCGCCACCGATTACGCAACCCTGCGACGGTCCCACTCTGATCAGTTCCGGTTTGGTTTCATCGCCCGGACCAGCTACCTGTTCCTCAACACGCATCGCGCGCCGTTCGACAACCGCGACGCGCGTAAGGCGATCAACCTCGCCATCGACCGCAACAAGATCGTTGCACTGGTCGGCGGAGCATCCACTGCCTCGGCGAGTTGCCAGATCGTGCCGCCCAACTTTCCCGGCTACCGCCGATACTGCCCGTACACCGCCAATCCCACTCCAGACGGCAAGTACCACGGGCCGGACTTCGCCCGGGCGTTGGCACTGGTCGACCGTTCCCACACTCGCGGCACGGTCGTCAGCGTGGCGTCGCCCTGGGCTGACCCACCCGCCGTGAATACCGCCAAGGAGGTCGTGGGCATACTCACCCGTCTCGGGTACAAGGCGCGATTCGCACCTTCCAGCGACGACAACTACTTCTCCAACCAGAATCCGGCACAGATCGGACTCGAGGCGTTCTACCTGGACTACCCCGCACCGGCCAATGCCTTCGGCTCGCTGCGCTGCGACTCAGGCGCGGCCGGTGGATATTGCAACCCCGCCGCCGACCGGCTGTTCACTCGTGCCGTCGACGCCGAGCGCACCGACCGCATCGGTGCGTACGCCGACTGGGCACGGCTGGACAGAATGCTCACCGATGACGCCGCATATCTCAGTCTGTACAGTGCGAAGTCCACCATCGTGCTCTCAAATCGGGTGGGTAACTACCAGGCCCACCCCAAGGACGGTCCGCTCTACGGCCAGATGTGGGTCGTGAAGTGAGATGCCCTGTGTCAAGCCGCCTTGGGTTGATCTTGCTTGAGGAGGCGTTGGAGCGCGACGTGTCGTTCGGGGTCGTAGGGTTCGTTGGTCTGCCGGCAGTGCCAGATGATGTTGAGCCAGGCGCGGGCGAGGATGCGGACGGCGTGCGGGTGGTCGTGGCCTCGGGCGCGGGCGCGGTGGTAGAGGTCGGCGGCGCACGGGTTGGCTCGGCGGGAGTCGCCGGCGAAGTCGCATGCGGCGTCGCGGAGTTGCTTGTCACAGGCCCAGCCGAAGCCGACGACGTGGCTTCGGCCGGATTGACGGGTCGAGGGTGCGACGCCGGCCGGGCACATGAGCGATTCGCGAGTAGGGAACTTGGCGCGACGGTCGCCGATCTCGGCGAGCAGTCGTGCGGCGCGCACGCGGCCGGCGCGGGGCAGGCTGGTGAAGATGTGTGCGTCCGGGTGTGCGGCCAGCTGCGTGTCGATGCTGGCGGCGATGGTCTTGATCTGGGTGAGCAACGTCTGCAGCACGGCGACGAGCGCGGTGGTGACGGCTGCGTTGGCGTCGGCTTCGGCGCCGACCGGACCGCGTGGCGCCGCGACGGGGCGGGTGTGCAGGACGGTTGGGTCGGTGTTGGCGGAGTAGCTCTGCTTGGACAGCCAGGCGTCGAGGCGGGCCGCGGTGAGCCAGTCGGCCTTGTCCTGGGTCGGGAAGCGAGTCAGGAACGCCGGGCTGATCGGCGAGTCGATGTCGGCGAACAAGGCGACCGCGCCGGGCAGGACGTTGCGCAGGTGCGCGCGCAGCTGGTTGGCGGCGGCGACCCGGTGGCGCACGAGATCCTTGCGTGCGCGGACCGCTCGGCGCAGCGCGGTGGTTTCGGCGGTGTCGGGGACCAGGGACCGCAGTCGGGCCCGGTCGGTGCGCACGGTGTCGGCGAGCACGAACGCGTCGAAGCGGTCGTCCTTGTCGCCGGCCGAGCCGTAGCGGCCGCGCAGGTTCTTGACCTGGTTCGGGCTGATCACCACGACGGTGATGCCCGCGCCGAGCAGGGCCTCGACCACAGGCCCATCGGGGCGTTCGATCGCGACCTCGCGGCAGCCCGCCCGCCCGAACACGGCGATCAGTTCGGTCAGTCCGGCCGCGCTGTGCTCGACGCTGTGCCGGACCTGCTCGCGGCCGCGGGCATCGACGACCGACGCGGCATGGTCATCACGGGCCCAGTCCAGCCCGCCGGTCACGCCGTTGGGTGGCTCGTCGGGCAATGCGGTGTTCACGGTGGTGCTGGCAGACTTCACGTCAGCCTCCTCGCTGCTAGTCCCAGTGGGGAGGCGCCCTCATGCGGTGCCGGTGGTTCCGGAACGTGGCTGCCGGTTCGCTCACTGATCGGCGCTCAACGGCGCTCAGCCCTGTCGACGGTCTGCACGTCCCGGGCAACCGCCAGACCTGGCAGATCTCACCTTGGACATCAACCTCGTCGAGCGAGCAGGGCGATGACCTGGCGGCACCTCGGGCGCATCACCAATCCATCCGAGATCAGTGACACAAGGATGGTGCACCAGTGAGCCGTCCCCGTGACATCGAGGCGATCGACACCCTGATCGGCTTCCGCTCGACGAGGAACATCCCAGCACAGATCCACGGCGTCCAAGCCAGTTCCGAGCAGATGCGGCTGGACTGGCGTCATCCGCGCACAGCCGTCCGGAGGGCTAACCCGACCGGGGACCGCTTCCGGGTCCGGCTCAGCGACCGATCGATCACCCGGCTCAACCTGCACGGCGCGCATCTGGCCGGAGCGGCAGGGATGGTTCTGACCGAGGCCGATGTGGTGATCGGCCACTTCGCGGGGGAGTTGGTGTTGCCGTCCTTGACGTCGCCGTAGGGAACGTTGGCGAAGGTGTCGGTGGTGCCGACGCGGTATCGGTAGGTGACCCACGACCCGCCACCGTTGGCGTCGGCTTGCAGCTGCACGCTCGCTGGGTCTGGGTCTGCCCGTTCGGGATCGTTAGCCCGGAGTTGGTGTACCAGCCTTGGAGCCCGATGGTGATGGTCAGGGTGACGGGGCTGCCGTTGTAGAACTTGATCTTGCCGTCGGTGCCGGTTTGACGGCGGCGAAGTTGGACACCTTGCCGGTGGTGGCGATGGTGTTCAGCGTGGTGGTGTTGGTCGGTTGCGCGTCGGTGGACGCCCAGGCCACGGTGTACCAGCCGCCGTTGCCGGTGCTGGCGGCTGAGGCCTCGAACTCCAGCGCTGCGGCGGTGATCCCGGACCCGATCGCCGGCACCCCGTTCACGCCGGCCACCGCGATGGTCGAGGTGGCGTGCAGGCGACCGTGACGTTCTTCGCGATCGGGGCGGTGGCCGGGGTGAACGCGCCGGTGCTGGTGCCGGGCTCGAAGTAGCCGACCACGTCGACGAAGATGTTCACCCCGGAGGCCAGGCCGAGGTAGATGTTGAACTTGCCGTCCGCGCCGAGCGGCGCTGTCGTGCCCAGCGAGGTGGTGGCCGAGGCGGGGAAGGACAGTGACACGTTCGGGGGGCTGGTCAGGTCCGAGGAGTACGGGGTGATGTAGCCGCCGGTCGTGGTGGTGTTCTTCATCGCGATGTTGACGAACACCGCGCTCGCCTCCGTCGGCACACCGGCCGCGCCGCCGACCTGCACCCTGTAGGTGTTGCCCGCGTTCAGCGGCCCGTTCAGCCCGAGGTTGGACTGCGAACTGACGATGCGGGTCGGCGTGGTGACCGGCACATACCCACCGGCGGCGGTGTCCCCGGCGGTGTCCCCGGCGGTGTCCCCGGCGGTGTAGTAGCCCTGCACGTCGACCAACACGTTCGTCGAGGTGGTCGCTTCGATCTTCATCTCCCCGCTGGCCGACAGCGGCACGATCGTGGTGTTGGTGACCGTCCCGGTGGTGTTGCCGTAGTCGAGCGCCAGCGACGGCTTGGGTGTGGCCAGGTCCTGCGACACGTACGCCGGCGGAACCAACGGCACTGCCGACTGCGCCGGTGACCGACCCGACGATGTCGGTCCAGGTCGACAGGTGATGGACAACTGCGCTCGCTGATCGCCGATCGGCCGACAGGCTCGACGGCACAGCGCGCCAGCCGCCGAGGGTGCTGTCCCAGTAGGCAAAGGTCGCATCCAACCCAGTGGGAACCGCTCGCGCATACCTACGCGTCAGCCGAACGCCGCCGGCTGGAATCGGCACGGATGTGGTCAGGACAACCGGCTCCCCACGTAGAGAGGCAGATGCGACGCCACGATGCCGGTGAGCCCAGTCCGTTCGCCTCTGGTCAGATGCGTGGCCGAGATGTTGACCTTCTGATCCGAGCCCACCGCGACCGCGCCGGTCCGTGACACCGACGCCGCCGCCGCGGACGGGCGAGACGACGGCGGCGTTTGGTGCACGGGCGTGCTGGACGACTCCGCGCTATTGCCGCCGGTGCAGTCGGCGAGTAGTAGCGCAGCGATCGCCGATGCGGCGCGCACTCCGACTCGTCGACGCATACGCATGTCTTCGCGCCTTCCCCCCGATCGGCGGACATAGCCTGCGACCGAGCGGCCGAGAAGACGCAGACACCGGGTCTGAAGCCCCACTGGCCCGCAAGCACGGTGGCAGGCCGAGCAGAATAACCGCGCGACTATGGCCGGCAGATCGGCGCCTGATAGCCGCGGCCGCCGATTCGCCGGCGCCGTCGCGGCGCACAACCGACAAACGCCCGACCGCACGCGGAAAGTCGCGACCTCGAACTCGGTGAACCATCTCCGAAGGCTGAGTGACTTGCGCTGCAAATCCGAACACAGCGGTTCAGGACAGCCCCGTGCGGCACCTTCAGGGGACAGTCAGCGATATGCGGCGATCACAACGGTCAGCGTTCGGCGGTCATCAACTCGGCGACGTCGCCAAGACCGAGCGAGCCAAGCGCGGCCACGTCGTCCGGCTCGGTGCGTGCTCGCCGTGCGGCCGCGAGCTGTGCCGTGAACTCTGCAGCGGCATCCGGTAGCGCGCCAGGCCCATCGAGTCGGTACCGCGGCGGGAGCATCGGTCCGAACAACAGCGCCTCGGCGAGCTCGGGTCGGGCCCGGAGGTCGGGAGCGACGCCCGCGACGTCGGCGAGGATGACGGCGAGCATGTTGTGCGAGTCCACGGCGGGCGGGGGTACCGCGAGACTTGCTCGCATCGCCGACTCGTTCGGTGCCGGGATCTGGCCCGACCAGATCGCGATGATCCAGCGTGCTTGCAGTTCGAGCAACGGAAGGTAGGGACCCTGCAGAGCGAACTGTCCGATGACGGCCAACCCGTGCAGGTCAGGGTGCAGCGTGCGGTGATGAAGCCGCAGATCGTTGCCGAGTATCGACCAGATCTGCCTCGACAGATACGGGATGTCCAGCTGGTAGCCGGTCGCGCAGACTATCGCGTCCACTTGTTCGCTGGGGCCGTCCGCGAAACTGACGAGCCGACCGTCAATTGCCGTGATGGCCGGACGGCACACGATGTCGCCGGCACGCACCTGCTCGAGGTAGTGCTGACACAGCGAGTGACCAGCTACCAGGATGTTGTCGTCGGGGGCCGGTGCGCCGAAGTCAGCCGGAGTGCCAGCCGCGCGCACCACCCGCTCACGCAGCATCCGGCCGTACTCGTCGGGCGGCATCGCCGCGCGCCGTAGCGCCCCGATGTGCGTGTACCACTGCCAGTCCGAGGGCACGCCGGCGACGACCTTCTGCAGTACGTATCGGGGCTTGCGATACGCCGAGATCACCGATGTGACGGTTGCGAGGTCCGATGCGATCTCATGACCGCTGACTCCGTTGCCGTAGACCAACGTGCGGCGCTTACGGAAGTGATCAGCGCCCGGGTAGTCGTGGGCATGGAGCAGCTCGCCGGTGAACGAGGCTGCCGCCGGCGCCATCAGCGGTGAGCGGAATCTGCCCGAGGCGGCGATGACAGCGTCGAAGGGTTCGCCGTTGACGGTCCATCCGGGCCGTACCAAGTTGACCGGGGTATCGAACCTGATCCGAGGCAGGACATCGAAGCGCGCTGCGTACGCCCGCAGGTAGTCATGCACCTGTTCCGCGAACGGGTTCAACTCGTGGGTTGCAGGCGCGGGAAAGTCAGAGAACGCCGTCATGGCCCGACTCGTGTTGGTGCGCATCCCGGGCCAGACCGCCGAGTGCGACGCGCTGGTGTACCACTGTCCGCCGAGATCGTCGCTGGCCTCGTAGACCGTCGTGTCGAAACCGGCAGCGATCGCATGCTTGGCGGCAACCAGACCGCCGGGGCCGGCGCCGATCACCGCCAACCGGGCGCCACTCGCCAACCGCACGACCGAAACGATACGGAACTGCCCGGACCACGACCCAACTCGCACGCCAGGTCAACCTGGCCCACGCCTGGTGCCCGCGCCGGATCGGAAGGGATGCAATGCGGTACCAGCCGCAGGCCGTCCGATCCGGTGCCACTGCACGAAAGTCGAGCAGCGCGACGAGACCAACCCCGCGGGGCCCGGCCCCACTACGCGACGTACACCGGCGACCCCACCTGCCCGCACATATCGCTCATCGCCCGGAACCTCGCCGGTCGATCCTGCTGCTCGGCAATCGGCGACCAACCGCTTGATCATCTCGGTCCGCGCTGGACCGGAAGCTGGACAAAGATGCGGCGCTCTGCTGAACGACCACCTCCGCAACTTCCGGCCATCGGCTACGTCCGGTAACCCATGGCACGGACTCCGCGGTGATTCGTTATCGACCGCCTGCCTCGGACGTGTCCGCGTTCACCGGGCTCCGCAGCGTGTCCGGTAGCCAGCATTCGCGTCATCGAGATCCTCGCCCACACGCAACTGCGCGCGGTTCATGAGCGGCTCGGTCGTCATTGAGCAGATTCAACAGGATCGGTCATCCCGTTGTGCGCTCGCGCCGGTTACCGGTCCTTGGGATGCCGGTGCGGCTTACCCGTCGATGGCGGCATTCCACATTTCTCGGTAATGCCGGTCCCCCGATTATTGATCTGCGCTGCGGACCTGTCCCGGCTATGGGACGACGACAAGCGTGCCGGCGTCCACGACGCCGCCTGCGCAGCCCACCCCGAAACGGTACGTCCGCACACCGCCAGCACCCGCCGAAGCTGTCAACCGATGCGATCAAACGACCCGACCAGCCAGTGGAGCAAGCTCAGTAGAACCCGACCCGCGGTGCCTCGTACAGGTTGACCGAACACGACCCCACCTGCATCTTCTGGGGTTGACCCGGTAAGCAAGGCCAGCCGGCTCCGTCACGACGGGGCCAAGTCGGGTGGTGTCGGCGACAGCCGCGCCAGTAGAGGGTCCAGGTCTTGTCGGCGAGGGTGTAGCGCAGTCGCGCGATCGGGAAGGTGGTCCAGTCCGGGCCGAAGTCCTCGCGCCAGGGAGCGCGCCGCTCGACGACGGTGAGGTGCCACGGGGCGATCTGACATTCGACCGGACTTGGTGGCGGGCACCTTCGGGCACTCGAGCGACGCACCAGCGTTGCACCCGTGCGACGTCCACCTCGGGCAGGGCCATGGTTCACCAGCGGGTGGCGGTTGCGTGGTTGAGCGCGTCGAATGCGGCGTCGAGTCGCCGTCGGCGGCGCCGGTCGGGTTCGTGGTTGGCCTCGGCGGCCACGGCCCCGATCAGCTCCTCCAGCTCGACGTCGGTGGCAGACAGGACGGCGCCGTCGGGCCGGGCGCGGATGCGGAACACGAGTCGTTCGCACTCGGGGTCCAGCAGTTGGAGATCTCGTAACGCTGCCGCGATCTCGCACGGGATGAGGATGCCGTTGATGGCCTCGGCGATGGTGAGCGCCCGGCGGCGCAGATCGAACGGCGTGTCCTCCCAGTTGCTGATCACGCCGGTGTCGTCGCAGGCACTGCACTGCCATCGGATCGACGCCCCGGCGTCGGTGCGTAGCACGATCATCCGACCGGGGCAGGCCCGGTTGGCCGGGCGGCGTCCGCAGGGCAGCGCGCTTTCCCACGCCGTGCCGGCGTCACCTGCTGTGGCGGCTCGGACGATGTCGCCGAGGTGGGCGGCCAGCCGCCGCGCCGGGCCGGGGGTGTCCTCGGGCAGGTCGAGGAAGTGCTGCAGGTCGGTGACCATCACCCTGGCGAGGGTATCGACCCGGTCCGGTCAGCCTGGAGTGGTTGGCTCGGTCAGCCGCCAGGCGCGTCAGGCGCGCGCGCGGGCGCGTCGGTAGCTGGTGGTGCCGGTGTCGATGATCTGTCCGGCGAAGTCAGCCGGTCGACGATCGCCGCAGGTGTCTCTTGGCCCGCTTGCCGTACAGGGCGTCGCGATCGCGATCGACGCGCCGCCCGATCGGATGCGGGCCGCCTCCCCGCCCCAGGGCGGGCATCACGCAAGCGGTTTCTGCAACCGAGTGCCGCAAGCCGCGTGGCACGAACGCCTCCACGACGACGCCGTCCACGACACCGTCCACGACGCTGACGTCGTCTCGAACATCGTCACCAGCGCCGGCTGATCTCGCTGGCTTATCAATCGATCGATAAGGTATGGCCGTGAGCTTGGTGGAGGTCCAACGGGTTGCCATAGCGCTGTTCGCGCGGCAGGGGTTCGCCGCCACCGGGATCCGGGAGGTGGGGCGTGAGGTGGGACTGAGCTCTGCCGCCCTCTACCATTACGCGCCCACCAAGCAGGACCTGCTCGCCGGCGTGATGGCGCAGTGCCTGGCCGCCCTCGACGACGCGGCTGCGGTCGCGTCGGAGGCCATCGACCCAGCGCAGCGACTGGCCCGCCTGGTGGCGGTGCACGTGGGCCTCAGCGCTGTCAATCCGGCGACCTGCAGGGTGACCGACGAGGAGGTCCGCTCGCTTACGGAAAGCAACCTCAGCGCGGTACTGACGGTACGCGACCGCTACGAGGCGCGGTGGGCGGCCACGCTGCGTGACGGGAGCTCGGCCGGCGTCTTCGCAGTGGTCGATGCGAGGCTCACCCGCCTGGCTCTGCTGGACATGTGCAGCGGCGTCGCAGCCTGGTACCGCCAATCCGGTCCCGCCGGCATCAAAGAGATCCAATTGCAGTTCGCCGAGCTCGCGCTGCGCCTCGTCGGCGCCGAGCTCCCGGCCGACCTGCCCGCCTGGGTCGACATCGACGTCCCCCACCTGAGCAGCGAACCCCTCGCCGATCGCAGCGCCCACCCCGAGAGGAACGCCTCATGAGCATCATCGATGCCCGCGTCCGACTGCCGCAGGACCGCCGTCCCACGGTGACCTATTCCGCACCTGCCCGCCAGACCGAACAGTACGACCGGGTGCTCGGGCTCACGGACAAGATGAACAGCGGCCGGTTGGTCGACCTGCTCGCGGATCTCGACGCTCAGGGCATCAGCCGTGCCGTCATGCACGCCGAGACCGAGGGCGGTGAATCGGCCGAAGCCCTCAACGAGGCACTCTGCACCGTTCTCGCTGAACATCCCGCTCGGTTCGCGGGCGTCGGGACCGTCGATCTCGCCGGTGTCACCCCGGGCGGACCGGCCCGCCAGGCGTCCGCCGCGCACGCCGCCGGACTGGTCGGGATCTCGGTGCAGCCGGCCTTTTTCGGTCTCGACATCGACGCGCGTGAGCTGTACCCGCTTTACGCTCGCGCCGAGGAACTGGGGCTGGTGATGGCCGTCCACACCGGCATCACGTACTCCCGGCTGCATCCGTTGCGACACGAACGCGCCGAACTACTCGACCAGGTGGCATGCGACTTCCCGGACCTGCGCCTGATCGCAGCCCACGCCGGGTGGCCGTACGCCACCGAGTACGCCGCGGTCGCACGGCGCCACCCCACCGTGTTCCTCGAGTTCGGCGCGCTGGCCCCGAAGTACGTCGCTCGCCCCGGCACCGGATGGGATGCGGTGTTCGCGATGATGCCGAATGTCCTGCGAGAGCAGGTGCTCTACGGCAGTGACTGGCCGATGATGGCGCCGGCACGCGCGCTCGCCGAGTGGCGGGCGTCCGGGCTACCCGACGACACACTGCAGGCGCTGTTCCACGACAACGCCGCGCGACTTCTCGGAAATGGCCACCGATGAGCCTCGCGACTGAGCTAGCCGGTGCGGCCAAGCGTCACCCAGATCGGGTGTTCCTGCGAACCGCGGAGGGCGAGCTCACCTACGACCAGACCGACCGGGCCGCGGCCCTAACCGCCGCCGGTCTCGCAGCCCTCGGTGTGCGCGCAGGCGAACCGGTGGTGCTGCTCATGCACAACAGCCTCGACCAACTCACGACCTGGTTCGCGCTGTCGCGGCTCGGCGCGGTCCACGTCCCCATCAACACCGCCCTGGTGGGCTCCACCCTGGCCCACGCGTTCCGGGTCACCGGCGCGGCGCTCGCGGTGGTCGACACCGATCTGCTGCCCGCACTGCTCGCGGTGCGCGCCGAACTCCCCGCACTGCGGCAGATCGTGGTGCGCGGCGCCGCCGACGCCGAGTTCCCCGATCTCACCGATCTGCAGACGTGTCGGTTGACCACCAGCCCGCCGGCCGTCGTCGACGATCTCTCCACGGCCACCGTGCTGTTCACTTCTGGCACCACCGGCGTCAGCAAGGGGTGCGCCCTGTCGCACCGTTACCTGCTGCGGCAGGGCGAGTTGCATGCGACGAGCCTCCGGTTGCGCCCGGACGATGTGCTGTATGCACCGTTCCCGCTATTCCACATCGACGCGGCGACCCTGACCGTCGTCGCTGCCCTCGTCGTGGGCGCTACCGCCGCGATCGGGCGCCGGTTCAGCGCCTCGCGGTTCTGGGACGAGGCGCGCGCATTCGAGGCCACGGTGTTCAACTTCCTCGGTGCCACGTTGAGCATCCTGTGGAAGCAGCCACCCGTCGACCGCGACCGTGACCACCGGGTCCGGCTCGCATGGGGCGTGCCAATGCCGACGTGGCGTCACGAGTGGGAGCAGCGGTTCGGGTTCCGGTTATGCGAGGTGTACGGGCTGACCGACGCCGGCGTCCCCGTCTACGAGCCGCTCGACGAACCTCCACGGCCCGGTAGCTGCGGCCGGGTTATCCCGCAGTTCGATGTGATCGTCGCCGGCGACGACGACCGGCCGGTGCCGCCCGGCTCGGAAGGCCAGATACTCGTCCGCGGCCGGGAGCCCGGCCTGGTGATGAACGGCTACTGGGCCATGCCGCGGGAAACGGCTGCCGCGCTACGCGGTGGATGGTTCCACACCGGTGACCTCGGCCACCTCGACGCCGACGGCCACCTGTACTTTCACGGCCGTGGCGAGGACTCCATCCGCCGCCGTGGCGAGAACATCTCCGCCCACGAGGTCGAGACCATCATCGGCAGCCACCCTTCGGTGCTCGAAGTCGCGGCCGTCGGCGTCGCCAGCGAACTGACCGAGCAAGACCTCAAGGTCTGCGTCGTGCTGCGCCCCGGCCGTCAACTGGTCCCTGAGGACATCATCGAGTACTGCGCTGACCATGCACCAGCGCATATGGTTCCCCGCTACGTCGAAATCATGCGAGCGCTGCCAAAGACCCCGACCCAGAAGATCGAAAAATTCCGACTCAGCCGAACCTCCAACCGGACCTGGGACCGCGACCAGTCACCTGACCTGCTGGTCTCTCGGTACTCGACAGGTGGCCGTCGGACAACCTGATCTTGCTGGGCGGTCGGTTGTGTGAACGGGCTTGCCTGCGCCGTCCGCAGGTGCCGGGACGTGGCCCGGCGACCGGCTACCTGCCAGACGGCCATCTGCCCGACAACCGCCGACGAGCGGCCCCACACCGGTGTCGACTCGTTGCGTCAGCGGCGCGAAGCCACACCCACCGAACGGTGCAACGTCGGATGTCATTGAGCGAAGCCGCGCGACTCGGCGAGCTGGACGTGGTCGGCTATGCCGATCAGCAAGGACCATCGGCGAGCGGTGAGCGCCAGGCCCACGTTGCTGCCGGTCGCACGGCGGAGCGAGCCACGGCCATGCATGGCTGTTCGGCTGGCCGCGTACCCGCTGTTTCTGTGTCGGGCCGGCGGTGCGACCTGCGCGTCGTTGTGGGCAGTTCGGCCAGCTTCGTCCCGTGTCACGGGTGGTCGCCGCTCAGGTGCGGAACACTCCACGCCATTTGAGTGTTGTTTTCATTGTCCCCGAAGCGATTCCGGAGCAGAGTCACGTGTCGACCGGTGGTGCCGCCGGGGCATCTGCGTGACCTCGGGCCGCGTGCGAGACGTTCGGCCGGTCACGAGGGGGAATCATGGCCGCACCAACGATCGATGACTTCCGCAACCAGATTCGCGCGCAAGTGATCACCGCCGAAGACTCTGACTACGACAGCGCTCGGGCGGTGTGGAATGCGATGTCGGACAAGCACCCGCTGGCGGTGGTACGAGCTGAGCAGGTTGCCGATGTGATCGCGGCGGTGAATTTCGCCCGCGAAGCAGATTTGGAGCTCTCCGTGCGCGGCGGCGGTCACAGTGCCCCGGGTTTCGGCACGAACGACGGCGGTCTGGTCATCGACCTTTCGCTCATGCGTCATGTGCACGTCGATCCGCAGGCTGGAACTGCCCGTGCGGGTGGCGGTGCGACCTGGGGAGACTTCAACTACGCGACGCATGCGTACGGGCTGGCAACGACCGGTGGGATCGTCTCGACCACCGGCGTGGCCGGACTGACCCTCGGCGGTGGTATCGGTTACCTCACCCGCGGCTACGGACTCGCGCTGGACAATCTGCGATCGGTCGGCGTGGTGACCGCGGATGGCCAATACCGGATCGCGAACGCCGAGGACAACGCTGACCTGTTCTGGGCGTTACGCGGTGGCAGCGGCAACTTCGGCGTCGCGACGTCGCTGGAGTTCCAGGTCCATCCCCTCACCGACGTCTATGTTGGGCTGTTCTTCTACGAACTCGACCAGGCAGCGAACCTGCTGCGCTTCTTCCGGGACTTCATCACCGATGCGCCGGAGGCATACGGCGCGTTCCCGGCTTTCCAGATCGCGCCCCCGCTGCCGTTCATCCCGGAACAGCGACACGGTGACACCTTCTGTGCGGCGATCGTGCATTGGGCGGGGCCGTTAGAGGACGGCGAGTCGGCCATGACACCGTTCCGCGACCTGGCCCCGCGGGTTGCCGAGATGGTCGCGCCGATGCCCTACCCCGCGCTGAACACCGCCTTCGACGGCCTGTTCCCGAAAGGCATGCGCAGCTACTGGAAGGGCAGCTATGTCACCGAATTGACCGACGCCGCCATCGACGCGCACCTCGCCCACGGCCCGAACGTCCCCGGCGTCAGCTCGACAATGCACCTGTATCCGATCAACGGCGCAGCCGGCCGCGTCGCCTCCGACGCCACCGCCTTCTCCTATCGCAATGCCACCTTCGCCCCGGTCATCGTCGCGGCCTGGCAAGACGCAGCCGACGACCAGCACCACATCCAATGGGTGCGCGACTACTACCAGGCCATCGCACCCCATTCCGAACCCGGTGGCTACATCAACTTCATGTCCGAAGACGACCAAGACCGTGCACCGGACAACTACGGCGCCAATTACCAGCGCATGGTCGCGGTCAAACGGGCCTACGACCCCGACAACCTGTTCCACCACAACCAGAACATCGTGCCCTGATCCCGCAATGAGCTGGTGGCCCTCCCATTCTTACCGGCGGTCACCGACCGACTCGGCGTGTCGAGCGGCAGAGCACACCCCACATCGTCGATCTGCATGCACCTTCGCATCACGCCGTCAATAAGCAGGTCTGGCAGCCGGTGGCACATGGCGTTTGGTGCTGATGTTGTTCTGTTCAGCCTCGCCGCCGACGCCGATCCTCAGTTCCTGCCCGAGATGCTCGGCACGAGAGCAGTCGACGCTGGAGACGGAGGGCTCATCCTCGCGCGTCGCCGGCGGCGGTCGCGGTCCCCCGCCCGGGGGCCTGGAACTGAGCTCCACCCCATGTGCGAGGACCTTGCGGCCGAAGTCGAGTCGCTGCGAACGCGCGAAGCGAGGTGCGCAGCGGTCGATGATGCCCATTGGAGATCGATCACCAAGATCGCTCGTCCCGGTGGAGGGAGATCGGGCTCTACCAGCCCATGCACCCGCTCGCGATTGAGCACCGCCACTGATCCCAGCCCTCTCGCGTCACAAGCACACGTGGGTAGCCGATCCGTTCCCGGCTCGGACGTTGAGCCGTCAACACCCGAGGGCCGCGAACGATTTGCCAGTGGCCGAGGTCGGCGCGGCCGCGGCCGCTGCTGCGAAAGCCACGTGTTTCGGCGTACGGCGTCGACGCCCTACAACGGGATGCGAGGTGCCCGAACGAGAATTCTGCTCGCCGGTGACTGCTGCTTTGGACCGGACGAGTGCGACCGCACCGGGGCCTGGTCAGGGCACCGGGAAGGGTGTCCATGGTGACCATCCGGCATTGGCGTCAACGGTCAGTTTCCAGGTGCTGAATAGGGCGCCGTGTCGGTCGAGTCCCCAGAGCTGGAGGCGTTCATCGGCGAGGGGGCGATGGCCAGGGCCACGATGTCGGTGCCCGCGAACGATTGCCAGCTGGTCCATGGCGAGGTCGTGTCCACGGTGTGTTTCCAGCAGGTGTAGACGTGGCCGGTGTCGATTCCCGCGGCGAACAGTTGCGCGCGCCCGTCGGGGAGTTGGGCGACGGCCATGGCGGCGGCGCGCGGGTCGTTGGGGAGTTGCTGGAACGGGCTCCAGTTCGTCCAGCAAGAGTCTGGGCCGTTGCCTTTCCAGGTCGTGGTCAGCCCGTCGGTGCCGTTGCCCAGATCTGGCTGCCGGGGAAGGTGAGCGAACCCATTGCCAGCGGCAGGACTGCGTCCGGCGGAGCCGGTTCGAATGGTTGCACCGGCCGCCAGCGGGCTTGAGCGCTGTCGCCTTCGGTCCAGCTGGTCCACAGCCGGGTCGGCGCCGGGCCGGAACCGCCGACCGGCGCTTCGAGGAACACGGCTTGGAGCTGCGAGTTCGCCAGGGCCGCGGCGGTGACGGAGCGCACGCCGGTGGCCGGTGAGCCGGGCGGTCCGAACGAGCCGGCCCAGAACGGCTCCCACCCGGACCATCCGGCGTTGGCCCCGGGGTCGAGTTTGTGAGTGGTGACCAGGGCTGGTCCGCCCAGCACGTTGATCTGGTCAGGTTCGCCGCCCAGGGCGAACAGTTGCAGGGCGCCGCTCGGCAGCGGCGCGACGGCGCCGAGTCCGAAGCTGACGAAGTCTTCGTCATTGTTGGGCGTGAACGTCGACCAGGCGCTCCATCCTGCGTTCGGATCAATGCTCGTCCTCCAGGTGCTCCACAGTGTCGCGTCGCGTTCGGCGAACAGTTGCAGCCGCAGATCGGGCAGCCGCGCGACGGCGATGGAGTTGACGCTCATCACTGAGTCCTTCCAGGTTGTGGGACGGCACGGCCGCTGATGGCATCGGCGAGATATTCGGCAACCCGTGACGCAGGTATGGCACCTGGACCCAGTCGTCGTCGAAGGTGCAGCCGGTGCACCGCATGACGCGGGCGATGCCCGCGTGTTCGGCGTCGATGTTGCGGGTCGGTTGGGGCGTCTTCGGTTGGGACGAGGACCTCGGCGGTGTCCTCGGCGAAGATGAACTGGTGCTCGCCGGCGCCCGGCATGCGGCCGAGCAGCGTGACGCGGTCGCGGTGGCATCGGCGCAGGTCGAGGTCGGGGCCGCCGGCTACCCCGGTGACGAGCAGGATGGCTGAGGCCCGGCTATTCGGGGCTGTCCTGATGGGTCGATCCAGCCAGCCCAGCTCGAGCAACCACCAGCGAAGATCGCGGCCGTGTCGGCGCCGGGGCACGCGTCGGCGCCGGCTCACCGACAGGTACACGGTGCGTCCGGACCGGTTGGAACCTCGGCGATCAGCGCGCCGGACGCGCCGCTGCCAACGACCGACACGGCGCCGGTGGGCAGCTGGCTCGGGTTGCGGTAGCGACTGCTGTGGACGTGACCGATGGCCGGGGTGACGGCGGCCGCGGATGGCGGCACGTGTCGGCGTTGAAAGGGTCCGGTGGCGATGACGACATTGCGGGCGTTGACCGGCGCTGACGACGTCACTGGTCGGAACCCGCCGGCCGCGCCGCAGTTGGCGCACCGCCACCTCGGTGCGCACCGGCGCTCGGGTCAGCGCGGCGTAGTCCGAGATCCGCGTACTGACATGGCGATGACTGACGAACGCGTCTGGGTGTTGGCCTCGATATCGCAGCCCGGGCAGGTCGAATGACCGGTCGGGCAGTTGGAAGGCCAGCGAGTCCCAGCGCTGGGACAGCCCCGTTCCCCAATCCGGTCTCGCTCGAGAACCGGGTGCTCGCGCGCCTGCGCGGTCAGGGCGTGACTCATCACCAGACCGGCCTGGCCGGCGCCGACGATGAGCGTCTCGACCGTCTTGACCATCGCAACAGACCCGATACGGCTCGCCGGCGGCGCGTGCCTCGTCGTCTCGCGACGGGCTCCGGTAAGCCAGGCCATTGTGCCGGTTCGCGGCCGGGTTCGGCCGGTCCCTCGTCGTGGCGGTGATCATGGTGCGCCGGCTGACCAGAACTCGTCCTCGGTTTGCTCGTCGCCTTGGAATTCACGAAACTGCACCGCCTGACCGTCGACCACCCGCCAGACATGAACCTCGGCTGACGACCACTGCCTGCCATGCCGCTCGGCTGAAACGCTGCACAGCACGACGACGCGATCCTGGTCAGCCAATATCTGATCGATGTCGATGGAGAAGGTCCCATCGGAAAGCTGCATCGTCTTGTGGAAGAACCCGAGCACCTCATCATGTCCGACGTAGTCGCCAGCAAGTGGGCCGCGTCCGGGTACGTGCCAGGCCAGCTGTGGCTCGAGGACCATCAGCACGGCGGCGATATCACCTCGGCCGAAGGCGGCATAGGCACCGCGGATCAGGTCAGCATTCCTCGTCGTCATCGCCGGTCCTCCCTGCACCGGACCGAAGTGTCGGCCACGGGCGGCAGGCGTCGCGTCAGGGTGGATACCCCGAGAATTCAGGAGGATTCATGAACCGAGGATTCACGAACCGAGCGCGGCTGGCAGTTCGGTGCGCGAGGATATTCCGAGCTTTGGATAGGCATGCGCCAGATGCGTCTCGACGGTCTTGGTCGTCAGGTACAGGGTGTGCGCGATCTGGCGGTTGGTCAGCCCGTCGGCGGCCAGTCGTGCTACCCGCAGCTCGCTCGGGGTCAACGCGTCCACGCCGCGGCGGCGTTCGCGCCGTGGGCGACCCCCGGCCGCAGTGAGTTCGCCTCGCGTCCGCTCAGCGAGCGGCCGTGCACCGCACGAGGCGGCCAGATCCAGGGCTTGCGGCAGTGATTTCGCCCGCTCCAAAGTGGCCGGCGACGCCCGAAGCGTTTCGACTGATTTCGCGAGCAGCTCCATGCCCGCTCGGCCCCCGCGCACCAACCCGGCAACTCGCAGCGCGATCCCCACAGCGCGCGGCCCGCCGACTCCGCGCAGGTCGACGAGTTCTGCATCGGCCAGTTCGCGGGCGGCGTCACGGTTGCCCAGTAGCAGCTGCGCCTCGGCGGCCCCGCAGCGAGCGTGCAGGTAGCCGACGTCACGGATGTCGATGCCCCAGACGTCGGAACCGAACATGGCGCGGCATTGCTGGTAGTTCCGCAACGCTGCCTCGCCGTCGCCGCGAGCCAGGCAGAGCCGACCGCGCGCCGCCGGCACTAGCACGCTGATCACCCCCGGCGCCGCGTCGGGCGTCTGATCCAGAATTTCGGCGGCTGTGTCGAAATCACCCACTTCGGTGGCGGTGTCAGCGATGATGGCCCCGACCCCGAGTCCGGCGGCGAAATCCCCGGCGCGCAGCACCCGCAACGCGATCCGTGACGCGGCATCGGCCTCGGACAGCGCACCAAGCCGGTACTGCAAGAACCCCAACGAGCTGTACAGGGCGATCAACCCACGAGCGCTCCCGGCTCGCCGCGCGGCCTCGATCATCGCCGGTAACGCCGCCTGCACCGCGTCGAAACGCTCCAAGATCACCAAGGTCCACAACAGCGCCGCCCGGGTATCCCAATTCGGCGCCGCCGGCGCACCTTCGGACAGCGTGGCCTCCAGGCCGCTCACCACATCCGCATCCGCCCGGCCGGTCAACACCGAGGCCATCCCGCGCGCCACAACCACCGACTCGATGGCGGGCGTGCCGATCGTCGCTTGCACGGGTGGCGCCGTCAGCCTCGCCAGTGTTGGCAGGACCCGATGCGCGCGCCGCGCGTCGTGCATGCCGGCCACCGCCAGTTCCGCCCGCAATTGCGCCGCCAGCGTCGGGTCACGGTCACCGAGTTCACGCAACGCGCGGTCGGTGACATCGACCGCGTCGACCCACCGAAACAGTGCAGCGAACGTCCGCGCCGCCGCACGCGCGATCCGCGCCCGTTCCCGCGGATCCTCGGTCAGCGCAAGGGCCTGTTCGAGGTGCCCGATCGCGCTGCTGCGCCCGGCACAGACCTCCGCAGTGGCCAGCTCACACAACACCCCGACCCGCTCCGGCGCGGCCGGCGGTTCCGCCAGTGCGCGCACCAGCACGTCGACAGCCTCCTCGGCCGCGCCCGCCGCCATCGCTGCCCGCGCAGCCCGGCGTAGCCAGGCCAGCACCCAAGCCTCGCCCGCCGGCGACACCCGCATCAGGTGCGCCGCAACCTGACCAGGCGCGGCATGATCAGCAGCCAGTTGGGCCGCCGCGGCCCGATGCAGACGCCGGCGCTGGTCCCCGGCAAGCGAAGCCTCAACCGCTGCGCGCACAATCGGATGCAGGAACCGCGGCGGGTCACTCGTCGCGAGCACCTCGGTGCTCACCAGACCCGCTGCCAGCCGGTCAGCGGTCTGCAGACCGATCCCTGCCACCGCCGCTGCGTGACGAAGCCGACAGCCGTCACCCAGAACGGCGATCGACGCGGCCAGGGCGACCGCCCCCGGGGCCAGCCGCCGTATCCGTGACTCGACGTGCAACCTCACGAGCTCACTGGGCCGCCCGAGTAATTCGGAGACACCCGGCCCATCGCCGCGTTCCATGCGGTGTCGCGCACCTCGCAGCAACTCCACGAGATAGAACGGATTGCCTCCGCTTGCGCGCCACAACGCTCCGCAACGCGCCTCGCTGACCTCGTCACCCGCAATCGAGCGAACGACAGCGGCCGACGCCTCCTCATCCAGCACCGCCGGACGCAGCACCCGCGCCGACGTTCGGATCTCCGCCAGCAACCGGTCGCCGCTAGCTGCCGGGCGCATGGCAACGATCACCGCGACGGGCACGTCATCGAGGCGACGCGCCAGAAAACCCAACCAGCGCAACGACGCCGAGTCCGCCCACTGTGCATCGTCGACGGCGATCAGCAGCGGGGCGTCGTCGGCCAGGTTGACGGTCAACCAATACAGCCCGTGCAGCAACGCGAACGACGCACCGTCATGGCCACCGCCTGCCGAACCTGCGGCCAGCAACAGTTCGGCCGCCCGCGCGGCAGGCCCGGCCGAGACCCGGGCCCGATCCGCTTTGGGCAACGACGCCAACTCACGTTCGAACAGCTGACGAACCACCCCAAATGCGAACCCGGCCTCCAATTCCCATCCTTGTGCCCGGACCACCCGCCGACTGCGCAGCCGCGCCCGCGCCACGCACTCGTGAACCAGCGCGGATTTGCCGACGCCCGGGCCGCCCTCGACCACCACGACCCCGCCACGGCCGAGCAGCTCCTCAAGCGCGGCGAGCTCGCCCTCCCGAGCCACCAGCACACCCCAACGCTAGAACCGAAACGCCCGGCCAGCCAGCCTCGAACTCCCCTCCCCGCCGGCATTCTTGATCTCGCCGTGCCGAGTGATCACCGATCAGTGGTCACCGTCGAACGACCTGAAGCGCCAGATTCGAGGGGTCCGACCGGCGCACCCACGCCCACTCCGATCACCGGCTCGGCGGCAACCGCGGCGCCCCGGCTACCCGACCGGAAGCCGTTCGACTACCTGATGGAACACAAGCTTGCGTGCAACGGCGGGAGAAGTGGTTTTCGGTGGTGTCAGAAGTGATCAGCGAGGCGGCGGGCGGCGAGTTGCACTGCTTCCCACACTGTCGCGAAGGGCGGCGCGTAGGCGAGGTCCATCCCGGCGAGGTCATCGACGCTCAGCCCGCCCCATCGGGCTGCGGCGGCGGTGTCGATGCGTTTGCCGGCCCCGCGCCCGCCGACGATCTGCACGCCTAGCAGGCGGCGGGTGTCGGTGTCGGCGATGACCTCGGTGGCGATCGGTGCCGCCTCGGGCAGGTAGCCGCTGGCAGTGCGACCCTCGGTGACCAGCGGCCGAGCAGCGCGAACACATCGCCTTCGGGGAACACCCCGCGCCGCCGCGTCACCAGCACCAACCCACGCCGGCCGCACGGGCCGCTGCCATGCCACCCACCGCGACACCATCCGATTCCGTGATCAAACAGGCTGCATGACTGACCAGCGCAGGTATTCACGGCCCGACCGGCCAACGAAACGATCACCAGTTGCGTCCAGGTGTGATCAACACGGCCGACCAGCCGCCGCTGACCGGCTACGCGCCCATTTCAGGTCTAGGGTCACATTCCGTGGAACGCGGCGCCTTGTGTCCGGTCCGGGAGATCCGCACATCGGCGCCAGTTGCTCATTTCGGTCGGAGTCACGTTTTGCGCGTTATTGGTGATCGTCGGCGCGCGGGCGCCGGCACCCGAGGCGGCGACGGAGTCCTCGGTGACTGCGACGGTCGACTTCGCGGAGCCGGTGCAGCGCACCGACCCCTATGCGATTGGCCTCGTGGCGTCTACCTATGGCGCCACGCCGGTTACCAGCGCGGCGCAGAGCCTCGCCGAGCAGACTTTGGACGCTCGCAACGTCCGGATTCCGGTTGGTGTCCGCAACGGCGTGGTGACGTCGTCGGCGACGGGCGTCGGCTACGTCGACGTTCCCGCCCTGGTGGCGCGGTACCGCTCGTGGGGCTTCCATGTCCTTGCTGTGGTCGGCGGCCGCACGAACGACTTCGACGTCCAGCCGGGCGATGCGACCCGCATATTCCAGGCCCTCGGGTTCGTCGGCGTCGACTACACCGGCCCGAACGAACCGGGCAACGGCGGCCACACCCTCGCTCAGGTGCTGAGCGTCGACCGAATGATCCTTTCCGAAGGCCGCGCGCTGAACCCGGCCTTCACGCTGTGGGGGCCCGTCTGGTCGTACTACGACAGTGACATTCTTCGATCGTTTGCGACCGATTTCGGTAGCGGTGTGGGGGGCCTCGACTACCACCACTACGGGATGGGCGTTGGCTCGATATCGACGGCTGAGTTGATGAGCAGCACGCCGACCTGGGGGGCCGAGGTAGCGGCCGCCCGCACCGACCTCGGGGCGCTGGGTCTGCCGCCGCGGGTGAACGTTGACGAGGTCAACATGTCCTGGCGATACGACGACGGGACCACGGCGGCCGACGGCGGCGACGGTCAGGGCGGCAACGCCCGGTTCTTCACTGCCGTGAATACCGTCTTCCTCGCGAGTGTGTGCGGCCATGTCCTGGTCTCGGGCGGCCTTTGCATGCCATATGCGTCGCAGAACGGGCCGCTCGGGATGACTGTGGAAGCCGGGCAACTCAATCCGGACAATCGCCCGGCCGGCACTCCGATGCCCGGATACTGGGGAATCGCGGCGTGGACCGGAGCCGACATGTGGCCGCACATGAACGACACGTTCTACCAAGCGAGCACCTCCGACCCTTCCCTCGAGGCTTTTGCGGTCAACAATGAAGCCGGCGGGTACAACGTCGTACTGATCAACAAGTCCGGAACGTCGTCCGTGTCGCTGAGCCTCGAGCTCGATCACTTGCCGCGCGGGACGTTTCGACGGTTCCAGACTCACACCGCCGCACCGTATGCAGCACCCGGCCTGATAGACAGTGGCGCCTACGACCGCACCCTGAGCCTCGGCGTGGACCCGATGTCGGTGTCGGTGGTCGTCCTCGATCCGGACCCCCCGGCCGAGTCCGCGCCACGGCCGCTGTACCGCATCAGCGCCGCGGGTGATGCGGTCGGGCCCTTCGTCGCTCCCGGAGGCTTGGCGGCTGGGGGCACGGCGGTGAGCAATCCGGGCGTCACCATTCCGCCGAGTGGCGTGCCGAGCGAGGTGTTCGACGCCGCGCGCGTCGGAGCGCAGACCTACACGCTGCCGGTCACTGGATCCTCGCCGGTCCAGGTGCGCTTGGTGTTCGCCGAGCGCTCCCCGCCGGCGCAGGCGCCGGGCGCGCGTCGGTTCGACATCGCGATCAACGACAAGCAGATCGCGACGAACTACGACATCTGGCAGCATCAGGGCGAGCAGTCGACCGGCTTTGCGATCGTGACCCGCAAGGTCAGACCGGCGTCGGGGGCCGTGGTCATCGCATTGCGCTCCGGTGCCGCCGGTATCCCGACGATCAACGCGATCCTGGTGGACACGCTGTGACGCCGACCCGTCATGCCCACGCGGTCCTGGTCTGTCCCGGACGTCACCGCGAAGTTCTGGCCGGACCCGCCGGCTCCGATCCGGTCGCCGGCAATCCACCGAACACTGGGGTCGAGCACCTGCTCGCTCATAAGGAGTCACCCACGCACCAGCCGCGTCCGCACGGCAGCGGAATAGTTCCGAGTACGGCCAGTACCTAAAGCGGCGCCGACTCCTGCGCAGCCGCAATCGACTCGCAGCCGCGGCCACGGATTCGAGCGATCGCGCTTCCGGCCGTACACCCGCTGATCAGATCGCAGCCATCGTCGGCGAGTTCGTCGCAGGCCATCGTTGCAGCCGTCGGAGGGACCACTGTCGAGCAGCTCAACGACGACGGTCTGCACGTGCGAGCAAATGCTGCGTTGGACCACGAACACGGTCAGTTCGCAGTGCTCGTCGAGCGTGACGCGCTCGGCCCCGGCCGATTGACCGGGCCGGTCCATTCATTCATGACAGCGAATCGATCCATCGTTCGAGGCGGCGGGCCTCGGTGGTGATGAGGCTGGGGTCGCGCAAGGTGTTGGCGAGCAGCGCGATGCCTTCCCATGAAGCGACGAGTGCGACTGCAAGTTCGTGGGCGTCGCGTCGGCCGAGCTGAGCGAACTGCTCCTGGGCCACCGTGATCAGGCGCCCGAGCACGATGGCGCCGTGGCGTCGGACGTCGTCGTCGCGTTTGTCCAGCTCGGAACACAGGGAGCCGATGGGGCAGCCGAACAGGGCGATGCGCTCGGGGGCAGTTGTCCAGATCCGCAGCAGACCTTTCAGCCTCGCTTTGGGTGTGCGGTGTCGGGCCAGCATGACATCGAGCATCTGGTAGTCGTCGTTGTAGGCGTCCAGGACGGCTGAGACCAGCTCGTTTTTGGTCTTGAAGTAGTAGTAGACGTTGCCGAGCGGCACGTCGGCTGCCGCTGCGACAAGCGCGAGGGTTGTCCGCTCGACGCCCTGCTCGTGCAGGGTCTTGCGGGCGGCGGTAACGAGCCTGTCGCGCTTGTCCTTGCCGCGCCCACCGGTTGGTGTGGCACTCACCGAAACGGAGTCAGTCACGCGACTGAGTGTACGACTGGAGAGTGTGCGAGGCGGCTTGACTAAGTCAGGCAACTAACTCAGAGTATGGGTCATGACTTTCTCGCCTTTCGTGGACCCAGTCAGTCTCAACCTGAAGGTTGGCGATGGTGGTCGCCGCTGGTGGGTCCTGGCCGCCGCCGGGGTGGCGCAGTTGTTGGTGGTGTCGGATGCGACGATCGTGAATATCGGGTTGCCGTCCGCACAGCGGCGCTGGGGTTCTCGACTGATGGTCGGCGGCAGGACGTCGCGTTTACCGTCGTTGCCGTTTTGTTCGTCGTCGGCGCGATCGGCGCTGCCCTGATGTACCCCCGCCGGGCGTTGGTTGGATTCCTGCAGGCCGGCCCGCCGCCGACGCCCGTTGACTCGATGCCCTCCGCCGTGACCCGGCCAGAGGCCTCGCTCAGCGGCCGGATGCCGACCTGCGGCGGAGCACGCGCGTGAGGCGACTGACGGGCTGGTGCTTCCGGCATCGGGTCATCGTTGTCGTGCTGTGGGTGTTGATGCTGGTGCTGCTGGCCGGGGTGACGAAGGAGGCCGGTAAGGACTATGCCGACGGCTTCTCCCTACCGGGCACGGGCTCCAGCCAGGCGCAGAAGCTGCTGGCGCAGAGCAGCCTGCGGGAGGGCTCTGGTGATGACACCATCGTCATCCACACCCGTAGCACGAACCAGCTGGTCACCGATCCCACCATCCAGACTGACGTTGAGCAGTCGCTGACCAGGGCGGGGTCCGCGCCGTCCGTCGCGTCGATCAGCAGCCCCTACGCCGCCGGGGATCAGGGTCAGATCAGTGCCGACAAGCGCACCGCCTACGCCGTGGTCAGCTTCACCGAGCCCGACCAGAACTTCACCAAGTCCGGCATCGACCCGTTCGTGTCCAGTGTGTCCTCGCTGCGCAGCCCCCAGCTGCAGGTCGAGTTCGGGGGCGGCGCGTTCCAGACGCTGAAGGGCAGCCCCGTGTCGGGCAGCGTCGCGATCGGTCTGGCCGCCGCCGCCGTGGTGCTGCTGCTGGCCTTCGGGTCGCTGCTGGCCACGATCATCCCGCTGCTCGCCGCGATCTTCGCTGTCGGCGCGGGCATCGAAACCGTGGCCTTGCTCAGCCATGTCGTGTCGATCAACTCGATCACCCCCAGCGTCGCCGCGCTGATCGGGATCGGTGTCGCCGTCGACTACGCCCTGTTCGTGGTCACCCGGCACCGCAACGGCCTACGGGCCGGACTCACCCCCGAGCAATCGGCGGTGACGGCATTGGCGACGTCCGGGCGCGCGGTGGTGTTCGCCGGGGCCACGGTCGCGATCGCGATGCTCGGGCTGCTCGTGCTCAACATCGACTTCCTGACCGGCGTCGGGTTGGCTGCCGCGATCACTGTCGCGTTCGCGGTCGCTGCCGCGACGACGCTGCTGCCGGCCTTGTTCGGGTTGTTGGGTATGCGGGTGCTCAGCCGCCGTGAACGAGGCCGACTGGCGACCGAGCGGGTGACCGATCACGACGACTCACCCGCGGGCAACCGCAACGGCGGGTGGCTGCGGTGGGCTGCGTTCGTGCAACGGCGCCCGGCACTGCTGAGCGTGGCCGCGTTGACGGTGATGGTGGTGCTGCTGATTCCGGCGTTCGCGATTCGGCTGGGTTCCTCGGATCAGGGCAACGACCCGGCGGCCTCGACGACCCGCAAGGCCTACGATCTGCTTGCCCAGGGATTCGGGCCCGGCTTCAACGGTCCGTTGCTGGTCGTCGCCAACACGAGCGACCAAGCATCCAGCAGCGCCTTCACCACGCTGGCCGCCACCCTGAAGACGACGCCGGGGGTCGCGTCGGTCGCGGTACCCCCGACTGCCTCCGGTTCACACGTGCGTGTCCTGGACGTCATCCCGACGACCTCACCACAGTCCGGGACCACCACCGACCTGATCAATCACCTGCGCGACAGCGTCATCCCTGCCGCCGCCCTCGGCACCACGCTGAAGGTGTACGTCGGCGGCCAGACTGCCGTGTTTCAGGACTTCGCCAGCGTCCTCACCGCGAAACTGCCGCTATTCCTGACCGCCGTGATCCTGCTCGGGTGCCTGCTGCTGATCGTCGCGTTCCGCAGCGTCGTCATCCCCTTGACCGCGGCGGTCATGAACGTGCTCGCCGCCGGCGCCGCGTTCGGGCTCGTCGTTGCCGTCTTCCAATGGGGTTGGGGCTCCGAAGCGATCGGCCTCGGCAAACCCGGACCGATCGAGTCGTTCCTGCCGGTGATGCTGATCGCGATCCTGTTCGGCCTGTCGATGGACTACCAGGTCTTCCTGGTCAGCCGCATCCACGAAGAATGGGCCCGCACCAAAGACACCGCCCGAGCCGTCCGAGTAGGACAAGCCGAAACCGGCAAAGTGATCACCGCCGCCGCCGCGATCATGGTCCTGGTCTTCCTCGCCTTCGTCCTCGAAGGCCGGCGACCTATCGGCGAGTTCGGGCTCGGCCTTGCCGCCGCGATCCTCTTGGACGCCCTGCTGCTGCGCACGATCCTCGTGCCCGCCACCATGCAGCTGCTCGGGAACCGTAACTGGTGGCTGCCGGCCTGGCTCGACCGCCTACTACCTCATGTCAAGGTCGACGATGGCGACCCCCTTCCGTTGCGCTGACGCTCGACAATGACGCGCCGACCAGACCCGTCGCACCATTGATCGGTCGAGGCGATCGTGGGCACTGACTGGATTCGAACCAGTGACCCCTCTTACTGGGTCGGCTGATGACGAAGATTGCTTGTATTCGTTGCCGTACAACACTTCTCGCTATCACCATCTACGGCCGTGGTTGGCTGTTGACAAGCGTAAGAGATGACTGACGAACCGAGCGTCCGCTGAACGTGTGCCCGCGCGGTGATCTGGTCGACATCAGCTGACCGAGGACTGCGCGTGCGGGCCACTCGCCGAGCTGATCACGACCGAGCACGGCGACGAGTAGCTGATCGTCCACCACGCGCTGGACGGCCGAGCGTGAGCGAGCCGCACCACCTCGACGGCGAGCGCGGACTCTGGACGCTGACCAGCGCCGACCCGAGCACCCACCGCCTGCACCGCCCCGGCCGCCCGCACACCACGCCGTGGGCGGTGCACCCCCGCGGCGGTGGGCGGCAGGGCAGTCGGGTCGGCACACGCCGGCGCGCCGGACCAAGACCCGAGCCCGCATCCTGCGCCGCGACCCGGGCTGCCGCGTCGCCGCACCCCGTCTGCGCCCGCGACAGCCTGAACATCCGCTTGACGCTCACGAGATCGTCACGCCGGTGTTGCCGGCTTGTGCCTACCATCGATGCGTGGGGAACATCGGCAAGGAGCGGCGGCGCATCGAAGTGCTTCCGGTGCCCGCGCCGCAACCCGCCCCGCAGCGGGAACCGACGCCCGCGCTGCCGAGCGCGCCCGAGCCGGCACGGGACCCGCTACCAAGGTAGGTCCGATGGAGCCGTACGCAGGATTCGAGCCGCAGGTCGGCGAGATTCGGGCGCTGCGCACATTCCGGATCGGCCCGGGCGGCTCGCTCCTTCCACTGTTCAATAACGAGCCGTGGGTCAGCGGAACGAACACGGCGCGTTGCCGACGGCGACAGCCTGCTGATGCCGAGGTCGAGCGCCACGAGGTGCTCGATCCGGAATGCAGTTGCGGCTTCTATGCCTACGGCACCGAGGCGGTCGTGGAGTACCCGCATGCGCGGCACGTGCTGGCGGTGGTGGCCTGCTGGGGGCGGGTTATCGCCGGCACGAGGGGGGTGCGGGCCGAGCAATGCCGGGTCGAGGCACTGTGGCTGTCCGAAGCGGTGCCGACCGACCTGGTCGGTCAGCTCGTGGAACGGTACCCGTCTGTCACGATCTATCAAGACCGGACGGAGATGCTCGCCGAGCATCCACTCACCGCGCTCGATTGCTATGACCTGCCGGAGCCGCAGCAACAGTCTTGGCCGCGGCGCTCGGTCATGGGCGCCGTCATGATCGCTGTTCTCGTCACTGCCCTGCCCGCGAGCTGGTGGGTCGACATTTCGGACGCTCGGCTGGTCTGGGCCGGTGTCCTGGGCTTCGTCCTCGTCGGAGCGTTCGTGCCTCGCCGCGGCAGGCCGACGGATTTGGCGGTGCGTCGGCGGCGGTTGCTGTTCCAGGCGGTGGCGTTGTGGATGGTCGCACCATTCGCGGGGCCGGTGGGTGTTTTGCTATTGCGCATCCCGCTGCTGCAGCTCGGAATCCTGCTGTTGGTCCACCGGTTCCAGATGGCCCGCGTCGCCCGCCGATTCCCCGCCGATCTCGGCTGAGCCGCGTCGCGGGAAGGCGTGATCTCCCGGCGGCGGTGCCCCCGCCGCCGCCACGTCAGGACGACGTGAGGGTGCCGTGACGATCGCGTGAGGATGGCGGTTGCGGGTCGCGGACGAGCTGCGCGGCGGCGTTGACTGCATGTCGCCCGGCGAATGGGAGCCGGCGCGCGGAGACCGCGATCCAGGTCTCGTTCAGTGATGGAGCTCGCGTTGGCTGACTTCTGGGCCGTCGTGGTGACGGTCGCCGTGTTCGCGGTGCTCGCTCTGGTGGTCAAGGGGGCCGAGAAGCTGTGAGCGCCGCCAACCTGGTCGGTCTGATCCTGTCGATCGCTGGTGGTGATCTTCCTGGTGATCGCCCTCGTCTTCCCGGAGAAGTTCTGATGAGCGACGCCTGGGCCGGGATCATCTTCCTGGCCACGCTGATCGCTGCGCTGGCGCTGGTGCACAAGCCGCTGGGTGACTACATGGCCCGGGTGCTGACCGGCTCGAGGCACCTCGCGGTCGAGCGCGGGATCTACCGCGTCGGCCGGGGTCGACGCCGACGCCGACCAGACCTGGGGCGCGCTACCTGCGCTCGGTGCTCGCGTTCAGCGTGGTCGGCGTGCTGTTCCTGTACCTGTTCCTGCGGGTGCAGCAGCACTTCTGGCCGCCGTACGCGGTGCCGCAGATGAGCTGCTGACCAGTCGTTCAACACCGCCGCCAGCTTCGTCACGAACACGAACTGGCAGTCCTACTCCGGTGAGAACGCGCTCGGCTACGTCGTGCAGATGGCCGGCCTGGCCGTGCAGAACTTCGTCTCCGCCGCGGTCGGCATCGCGGTCGCGATCGCGCTGGTGCGCGGCTTCGCCCGCAGCCAGACCGATCGGCTGGGCAACTTCTGGGTCGATCTGACCCGGATCTGCCTGCGCATCCTGCTGCCGATCTGCGTCGTCTTCGCGATCGTTTTCGTCGGCGCCGGAATGATCCAGAACTTCCACGACTACACACACGATTCACACCATCGCCGGTGGCACCCAGACACTGCCCGGCGGCCCGTTCGCCAGCCAGGAGGTCATCAAGGAGCTCGGCACCAACGGCGGCGGCTCGTTCAACGCCAACTCCGCGTTCCCGTTCGAGAACCCCACCGCGTGGACGAACTGGATCGAGATCTTCCTGCTGCTGTGCATCAGCTTCTCGCTGCCGCGCACCTTCGGCAAGATGGTCGGCGACAAGCGGCAGGGCTACGCCATCGTCGCGGTGATGGCGAGCCTGGCGATCGTCTCGGTCACGCTGATGATGCGTGTTCCAGGGCATGCACCACGGCACGGTGCCCACCGCGGTCGGGCGGCGCGACCGAGGGCACCGAAGCAGCGGTTCGGGGTGCCGAACTCGGCGGTGTTCGCCACCGGCACCACGCTGACCTCGACCGGTGCGGTGAACAGCTTCCACGACTCCTACACCAGCCTGGGCGGCGCGATGACGCTGCTGAACATGATGCTCGGTGAGGTCGCGCCCGGCGGCACCGGATCGGGCCTGTACGGGATGTTGATCCTCGCCGTCATCACGGTGTTCGTCGCCGGCCTGATGGTCGGGCGAACACCGGAGTACCTCGGCAAGAAGCTCGGCGGCCGCGAGGTGAAGTTCGCCTCGCTGTACCTGCTGACCACCCCGGCGCTGGTGCTTGGCCGGGACCGCGGTCGCGATGGCCCTGCCGGGTGAGCGGGCCGCCATGCTCAACACCGGCCCGCACGGGCTCTCCGAGGTGCTCTACGCGTTCACCTCGGCGGCGAACAACAACGGCTCGGCTTTCGCCGGCTATCAGCGTGAACACGGTTTGGTACAACTACGCGCTCGGCATCGTCATGCTGCTCGGCCGGTTCCTGCCGATGGTCTTCGTCCTCGGTCTGGCCGGCTCGCTGGCCAGGCAGAAGCCGACGCCGGCGTCCGAGGGCACGCTGCCGACCTACCGGCTGCTGTTCGTCGGCATGCTCACCGGCGTCACGATCATCGTCGTCGCCCTCACCTACTTCCCGGCGCTGGCGCTCGGGCCGCTCGCGGAGGGACTGCACTGATGACCATCGTCATCACACTCGAATCGGACCCGGCTCGGACCCGTGCACGCCGGCATCCCACATCCGGCGGCGGCCGCGCCGGGTCCAGGGCGGTCTGCTCGACCCGCGGATGCTGTGGACGTCGCTGCCGGGTGCGTTCGCCAAGCTCGACCCGCGCACGCTGTACAAGAACCCGGTCATGTTCATCGTCGAGATCGGCGCGGTCTTCACGACGGTGATCGCGATCGGCGAGCCGACCCTGTTCGCCTGGCTGATCGTCATCTTCCTGTGGCTGACCGTGCTGTTCGCCAACCTCGCCGAGGCCGTCGCCGAGGGGCGCGGCAAGGCCCAGGCCGATGCGCTGCGCCGCGCCAAGACCGACACCGTCGCGCGCCGCCTGGTCGACCCGACAACTGGCGGGCGCCGAGGAACCGGTGCCGGCGCCGCAACTGCGGCAGGGCGACCGGGTCGTGTGCGAGGCCGGGCGACATCATTCCCGGTGACGGCGACGTCATCGACGGCATCGCCAGCGTCGACGAGTCGGCGATCACCGGCGAGTCGGCGCCGGTGATCCGGGAGAGCGGCGGTGACCGCAGCTCGGTCACCGGCGGCACGCGGGTGCTGTCGGACCGGATCGTCGTGGCAGATCACCCAGAAGCCCGGCGAGTCGTTCATCGACCGGATGATCGCCCTCGTCGAGGGTGCGAGCCGGCAGAAGACGCCCAACGAGATCGCGCTGAACATCCTGCTCGCCTCGCTGACGATCATCTTCCTGCTGGCCACCGTCACCCTGCAGCCGATGGCGATCTTCGCCAAGGCCAACCAGCCCGGCATCCCCAACACCGCCGCGCTCGATCAGCAACGGCATCACCGGCATCGTCATCGTCTCGCTGCTGGTCTGCCTCATCCCGACCACCATCGGTGCCCTGCTGTCGGCGATCGGCATCGCCGGCATGGACCGACTGGTGCAGCGCAACGTGCTGGCGATGTGCGGCCGGGCGGTCGAGGCCGCCGGTGACGTCGACACGCTGCTGCTGGACAAGACCGGCACCATCACCCTGGGCAACCGGCAGGCAAGTGACTTCATCCCCGTCGGCGACGTACTCGGCGACGACTCGCCGACGCCGCGCAGCTGTCCTCGCTCGCCGACGAGACCCCGGAGGGCCGCTCGGTCGTGGTACTCGCGAAGATCTCGATACGGGCTGCGGGAACGAGCCGCCGGGTGAGCTCACCCACGCCACCTGGGTGCCGTTCACCGCGCAGACCCGGATGAGCGGCGTCGACCTCACCGCGACCGGCTGTCGAGCCCGCCCGCCAGATCCGCAAGGGAGCGGCCGGCGCGGTCGTCGCCTGGGTGCGCGACAACGGCGGCACCGTGCCGCCGCGCACCAGCGAGATCGTCGACGGCATCAGCGCCTCCGGCGGCACCCCGCTCGTCGTCGCCGAAAGGCGGAACAGCGAGGCGCCTCGCGTGCTCGGGGTCATCCACCTCAAGGACGTCGTCAAGCAAGGGATGGCGCGAGCGATTCGACGAGCTGCGCCGCATGGGCATCCGCACCGTCATGATCACCGGCGACAACCCGTTGACCGCGAAGGCGATCGCGGACGAGGCGGGCGTCGACGACTTCCTCGCCGAGGCCAAGCCCGAGGACAAGATGGCGCTGATCAAGCGCGAGCAGGAGGGCGGCAAGCTCGTCGCGATGACCGGCGACGGCACCAACGACGCCCCGGCCCTCGCGCAGGCCGACGTCGGCGTCGCGATGAACAGCGGGACGTCGGCGGCAAAGGAAGCCGGCAACATGGTCGATCTGGACTCCGACCCGACCAAGCTGATCGAGATCGTCGAGATCGGCAAGCAGCTGCTGATCACCCGCGGCTCGCTGACCACGTTCTCGATCGCCAACGACGTCGCGAAGTACTTCGCGATCATCCCGGCCATGTTCGCCGCCGTGTATCCGGGCCTGGACAAGCTGAACATCATGCGGCTGCACTCGCCGCAGTCGGCGATCCTGTCCGCGGTCATCTTCAACGCGATCATCATCGTGGCGCTCATCCCGCTGGCGCTGCGCGGCGTGCGCTACAGACCCTCCAGCGCCAGCTCGATGCTGCGCCGCAACCTCTACATCTACGGCTTCGGCGGCATCGTCCTGCCGTTCATCGGCATCAAGGCCATCGACCTCATCATCCAATACATCCCCGGAATCGGGTGACCCTCATGCGTACCGTCATCACCTACCTGCGCACCGCCTCAACCGCGCTGCGGATGCTGCTGGTCTTCACCGTGATACTGTGGCATCGCCTACCCACTGGCGATCACCGCGATCGCGCAGATCCCCGGCCTGCGCAGCCGCGCCGACGGCTCGCCGATCACGCACAACGGCAAGGTCGTCGGCTCGGCCCGGCTCGGCCAAGGCTTCACCGACAGCAACGGCAACCCGCTGCCGCAGTACTTCCAGAGCCGGCCGTCGGCGGCCGGCGACGGCTACGACCCGACCGCATCGTCAGGCCAGCAACCTCGGGCCGGAGTCGATCGTCGACACCCTGCCCGACCCGTCGGTCAAGGGCGACACCGGCACCCAGAGTCTGCTCACCCAGGTCTGCACCCGCAGCCTGGCCATCGGCAAGCTCGACGGCGTCGACGGCTCGCGGCCGTTCTGCACGCCGGACGGAGTCGGTGCGGTGCTCGCTGTGTTCTGGTCCGGGCCCGGCTACCACGGCCATGTCACCCGCGTCGTTAGCCTCAACCAGAGCGCCCCAGCGACCCCGTTCCTCGCCACCTACAAAGGTGTCAAGGTCGAACTCGCCAAGTTCGGCGAGGACTACTCCAAGGGCCAGATCGTGCCGATCCGGGGCGATGCTCCCGCGCACCCGGCCGTCCCGACCGACGCCGTGACCGCGTCGGGCTCGGGCCTGGACCCGGACATCAGCCCCGCCTACGCCAAGATCCAGGAAGCTCGCGTCGCCGAGACCCGCAGGCATCGCCGTGGCCCAGGTCGCCGCCCTGGTCTCGAAATACACGACAGGACGGCCGCTCGGATTCATGGGCGAGTCGCCGGTCAACGTGCTGCAACTCAACCTCGCACTGGACCGGACCTACCCCTACCAGGCCCGTTGACGTGGGGCCACACCCGACACCAGAACGCGGCCCGGTGCGATGAGCACCCGCGGTCAGCTACGCGTCTATCTCGGCTGCGCGCCAGGCGTGGGCAAGACCTACGCCATGCTCGACGAAGGGCGCCGCCGAGCAGCACGCGGCACCGACGTGGTCGTCGGCTTCGTCGAGACCCACGACCGGCCGCACACCGCAGCGCTGCTCGACGGGTTGGAAGTCGTTCCGCGCCGAACGGTGCATTACCGCGACACCGAGCTGACCGAAATGGACCTGCCGGCCGTACTCGACCGGGCACCAAAGGTGGCGCTGGTCGACGAACTGGCGCACACGAACGCGCCCGGCCTCGAGCACGAGAAGCGCTGGCAGGACATCGAAGCGCTCCTCGAGGCCGGCATCGACGTCATCAGCACCGTCAACGTCCAGCACCTGGAATCGCTCAACGACGTCGTCGCAGGCCATCACCGGAGTCCCCCAGCGCGAGACCGTCCCAGACTCGGTGGTCCGCGCCGCCGAGCAGGTCGAACTCGTCGACATGACCCCGGAGGCGCTGCGGCGCCGCATGGCGCACGGCAACATCTACCAGCCCGACAAGGTCGACGCCGCGCTGGGCAACTACTTCCGACCGGGCAACCTCACCGCGCTGCGCGAACTCGCGCTGCTGTGGCTGGCCGACAGCGTCGAGGAAGGGCTGCAGCGCTACCGCGAACAGCACGGCATCGCCGCCACCTGGGAGACCCGCGAGCGCGTCGTCGTTGCCCTGACCGGCGGCCCCGAGGGCGAGACGCTGATCCGGCGCGCTGCCCGCATCGCCGCCCGGGCCACCGGCGGTGACCTGCTGGCCGTCCACGTCGCCCGCAGCGACGGTCTCGCCGGATCCAGCGTCGCCACGCTGGAAAAGCAACGCCTCCTGGTCGAGTCGCTCGGCGGCAGCTACCACTCCTCGTCGGCGACCACATCCCCGACGCCGTTCTGGATTTCGCCCGCGCCAACAACGCGACCCAGATCGTCATCGGCGCCAGCCGCCGCAATCCGATCATCGCCGGACTCACCGGGCCGGGCACCGGCATGACGATCACCCGCGCATCCGGGTCGATCGACGTGCACGTCGTCAGCCACGACTACATCGGCAAAGGCCGCGTGCTTCCCCGACTGAGCCGCGGCCTCAACCGAAAACGGCGACTCACCGGCTTCTCGTCGCCGGGCTCCTGCTCGCGATGCTCACCCCGATCTGCGCCGCGGCGCGCACCAGACTCAGCCTCGGCAGCGAAATGCTGTTGTTCCTGCTCGTCGTGGTCATCGTCAGCCTCGTCGGCGGCTTCCTGCCCGGCGCTCGTCACCGCGCTCGTGGCCAGCCTGCTGCTCAACTACTACTTCGTCCCGCCCATCCACACCTTCACCATCAGCGAGCCCGAGAACGTCCTCGCGCTGGTCGTCTTCGTCGTGATCGCGGCGCTCGTCTCCCGCGTCGTCGACGCCGCCGCCCGACGCAGCAGCGAGGCCGCCCGCTCCAACGCCGAGGCCGAAACCCTCTCCACTCTGGCCGGCAGCCTGCTGCGCGGCGAACAGGCCCTGCCCGCGTTGCTGCACCGAGTGCAGGAGACCTTCGCCGTGACCAGCGTCACCTTGCTGCACCGCGACAGCGAGGCCCCGGCCAGCGCGGGCCCGCACCCGAGGCTCCGGCGCAAGCGCGGGAATGCGCGGCACCTGGTCGTGCGTGGCCAGCGTCGGCGACAACCCATGCCTGCGCCCCGAAGACGGCGACACCGAAGTCCCGTCGGCGATGACCTGCTGCTCGTGCTGCGCGGCCGCGCACTGGCCGCCGAAGACCAGCGACTGCTCACCGCGTTCGCGACCCAGGTCGCCGTCGCCTACGAGCAGCGCCGCCTGGCCGAGGCGGCCGCCGCGGCTGTCCCGCTTGCCGAAACCGACCGGATGCGCACCGCCCTTCTCAATGCCGTCAGCCACGACCTGCGCACCCCGATCGCGTCGGCGAAGGCTGCCGTGTCCGGCCTGCGCAGCAAGGACGTCGCCTGGAGCGAGGACGACCGGCAAGAACTGCTCGCCAACGCCGACACCGCCTTGGACCGGCTCACCGACCTGGTCACCAACCTGCTCGACCTGTCTCGCCTGCAAGCCGGAGTGCTGGCCATCGCGTCGGCGCCGGTGGGCCTGGACGACGTCGTCAGCCGCGCCCTGGACCACGTCAGCCGACCAGACGGTCCGACGCCCCGAACGGGCCCGACATCGAGGTCGACATACCCGCGGAACTGCCCGAAGTCCTCGCCGACGCCGGCCTGCTCGAACGCGTCATCGCCAACCTGGTCGACAATGCCCTGCGCTACAGCCCAGCCGACCGGCCCGTACGCATCTCGGCCAGCGCACACGGCAACACCGTCGAAGTGCGAGTCATCGATCGCGGTCCCGGCATTCCATCCGCTGATCGCGAGGCGGTTTTTGAGCCCTTCCAACGCCGCGACGACCATGCCACCAACGGCGGCGCCGGGCTCGGGCTCGGCCTGGCCATCGCCCGCGGCTTCACCGAGGCCATGCACGGCGAACTCACCCTCGACGACACGCCCGGGGGCGGCCTCACCGCGGTCATCGCCCTTCCGCGAACCCCGAAGCCCGCCGCCGCGTCGTTCACGCCGGCGGCCGGGCTGCTCAAGACCCACCGATCATGACCGCGACGACGATGGATCCAGCCAGCCCACCGGAGGCGACTCACATCCTGGTCGTGGACGACGAGCCGCACCTGCTCCGCGTCCTGACGATGAACCTCAGAAGCCGCGGCTACCGCATCACCACCGCTACCGACGGCACCTCCGCCCTCGACCGCGCCGCTACAACCCACCCAGATCTGTTGGTCCTCGACCTCGGCCTACCCGATCTCGACGGCCTCGAAGTCATTCGCCGCCTGCGTGCCCGCGCAGAAGCGCTGCCGATCATCGTGCTGTCCGCCCGCTCATCGAGCCAGGAGAAGGTGACGGCGCTCGACCTCGGAGCGACCGACTACGTCACCAAGCCGTTCGACATGAACGAACTGCTCGCCCGGCTACGGGCAGCGCTGCGCCGCGCCAAGACCACAGAACCCGACACCGTTATCACCCTCGGCGCCGTGGCCGTAGACCTCGCCGCCCGCATCATTCACCGCCGACACTGCGACCCCGCTCGGGTCCCCGACACGATCCGCCTCACCCCAACCGAGTGGCGGATGCTCGACGCCCTCCTACAGCGACCGGGTCGGCTCACCACCTCCACCGAACTGCTCACCGCGATGCGCAGCGATCCCAAACACACCGAACGCAGCTACCTACGCATCTACATGCAACAACTGCGCCGCAAGCTCGAAGCCGATCCCAGCCGCCCCCGGTACCTGCTCACCGAGCCCGGACTCGGCTACCGTTACCAACCCTGACCCGCACCCGGCTCCGTAGCCGCTCCGGCAAGGGTTCAGCACGAACACTCACCTCGGGACTCATTGTTCGGCACGCATGGACGACGGCACGTCCCATCTGATTTGACCTTCGAGCCGAGTCGAAGGTTTAGCGTCGCTCCAATGACCGAACTGCGCATCTCCGGGCCAGCCGAGCGGACGGGCGTGCCGGCCACCACGCTTCGGTGCTGGGACGTGGACACCTGCCGCTCGGTCAAACAGCGTCTGCAACCTATGGTCGCCGCGCGGCCGGCCCAGGCCGAGAAGGGCTGGCACACGCTGCTACACACCGCTGAGCAGCCCAGACCAACCGCCCGGCGCGTCGGCCAAGTCTCGATACAGGCACGTCCGGCGCGAAGCGCCCGAATCCAGGCCGGCCTCGGATCGGGCGACGCACTCCGTGAGCATCTCGTGAGTAAGTCGTGAGGACGCCGCGACGACTGCGTACGGCCGCCTCGCGCGAGGTTTGCTACTGAGGTGCAGGAACCAACGGTGCCCGCGGCCAGCCGGCAACGCAGTGCCGAGTACGCCCTGGTCAGGCGGTCTCTGGCCGCCCCTGCGACGATGGGGCATTGCCAATGACCGCGGCGGTCAGGCTGGATGTACCGGAGCGACTCGGATACCGGCTGAAGCGGACCTTCCTCGGCAAGCCCCTGGTCACCGGGCAGCTGCACGAGGAGCGGTTGACCAAGAAGTCCGCGCTCGGCGTGCTGTCCAGTGACTGCATCTCATCCTCCGCCTACGGCACCGAGGAGATGCTGATCTTCCTGCTGCCGGCATTCGGTCTGGCCGGCTTCCACATTCTGCTGCCATTGACCTTCGTCGTACTCGCAGTCCTGCTGGTGATGACCGCGCTGTACCGGCAGGTGGTGACGATCTACACGAAGGCGGGCGGCTCCTATGTGGTGGCACGAGAAAACTTCGGTCCGCGCGTCGCGCAAATAGCCTCGGTCGCCCTGCTGATCGACTACATCGTGACGGTGGCGGTACAGTCGGCCGCCGGGACAGCGGCGATCAGCTCGATCGTGCCTGCGCTGCGTGGTCCACGCATCGGCGAAGTCATCACGATCTCGGTAGTCCTGCTCCTTGCCTACGGCAATCTGCGTGGGGTGCGTGAAGCTGGGCGGGCGTTCGCGTTGCCTACCTACCTGTTCGTCACCATGGCCGGACTGGTCATCGTCATCGGCGTCGTGCGTGAGGTGTTCGGTGACCTGCCGGTGCTGCCACACGTGGCCGGCATGTATCCAGTCCACGACACCGGGCACGCGGTCCTGACCGGGGCATCGATCTTCGTCCTGCTCAAAGCGTTCGCCAACGGCGGAGCGTCCTTGACCGGGCTGGAGGCGATTTCCAACGGCGTGAGTGCCTTCAAGGAGCCGGTCGGGAAGAACGCGCGCACAACGCTGTCCATCATGAGCATGCTCCTGGGCGGGTTGGTTCTCGGGATCTCGTATCTGTCCTTCGAGACGCACGCCACCCCGTACCAAAGCGGTTCGCCAACGGTCATCAGTCAAGTTGCCGGAGACGTGTTCGGCAACGCTTGGTACGGCCATCTCGGTCACATACTTGTACAGGTCGCGACCGCGCTCATCCTCTACACCGGCGCGAACACGCCGTTCACCGGTTTCCCGTTCCTGACCAGCTTCATCGCCGAGGACTCGTTCCTACCGCGACAGATGACTCGACGTGGGCATCGCCTGGCCTTCAGCAACGGCATCATCGTGCTCACCGTCGCCGCCATCACCTTATTGCTCGCCGTCGGCACCGTCGTCGACGCACTGATCCCGTTCTACGCCATCGGAGTGTTCACCGGGTTCAGCATGGCCGGCTTCGGAATGGCGCAGTACTACCGCACCCACCGCGGCTCGAACTGGCGGCGGCGGTTCGCGACCAGCGTGATCGGCGGGATCGTATCGGCGCTCGTCGTCCTGATCTTCGCAGTCGTCAAGTTCAACCAGGGCGCCTGGCTGATCATCGTGCTGTTCCCGCTGCTGTGGCTCGTCCTGATGCGGCTCAATCGCCGCTACCGCAAGGAAGCGCGCTCCCTGGACTTGGCGACCTGGATCCGGCAGGACCAGGCTGAGGCTCCGCACTACGCCCGCCACACCGTGCTGGTACTCGTCGACCGGCTCGACCTGGCCGTGCTGCGCGCCCTGCGCTACGCCGGCAGCATTCGCCCCACCTCCGTGCAAGCCGTGCACTTCATGCTCGACGACCTCGCCGCCAACCAACTACAGCACGACTGGATCGCTCGTGGGTTGGGCGATCGGGCTCCGTTGGTCATCGCCGAGTGCGCCGATCGCCGCCTCGTACACGGAGTCGCCGAGCTCGCCCTCAACACTGTCGTAGGCGACCGCGCCGAAGTGACCGTCCTGCTGCCGCGGCGCACCTTCGGTCGAGTGTCGCAGCGGCTGCTCCACGACCGCACCGCCGACCGGATCGCCGAGGCAGTGGGGCGGATCCCGCACGTGGCAGCGACCATCGTGCCCTTCGACACAACTCTGCCACGCGAGCAGATTCAGCTGATCGAGCAGCGTCAGGTCCAAGCACCACGCGAACCCGCGCTACGTGACGAATGTTCCCCGCGAGACGCATATCCGAACACGCACCCCGACAACGGCATCACCCCGATCGACGCGATCACCTGGAAACAACGGGTCACGATCGAAGGAAAGGTCAAGACCGTGCACGTCGGCACCACAGCGGGCCGATCACTCGAAGTACAAGTATTCGACCGCACCGGGGGCGTGCGACTGCTGTTCTTCGGCCGAACGAACATTCCCGGCATGGAACCAGGAACCCGCCTACGCGCCACCGGGCGCATCAGCGAATACAACGGCCACCTCGCCCTGGCCAACCCACGCTACGAACTCGTGCAGGCCCGCGGACCCTCAACTTCTCAATCCGAACCCGCGCCGGGACGCACCTGACCTGCCCACTCCAGGTATCGACGGGTCATCGTGCCCAACCAACGCGCTACAGAGCCGCCACCGGCCCTCCCGGCAACGGCACACCAGCCGCAGGCGTGAGCGTCCCGTGAGCATCGCGTCAGGAAGCTGGACTGTTCGTCGTCACCGGTGTCTGCTTAGAACGTAGAGATAAGACAGGAGTGGCACCCTATGCACGACGCCGAACTGTCGATGACGCTGACAACAATCGGCGGCCTATGGCTGCTTATCAGCTCACTCCTAGCGGTGTCCACACGATGCCCCCGCGAACAGCATCTACCTTCAAGACCGCCAGCCGAGCCGCTGCCGGTGAAAGCGTCTACGGACAACCCAACACGCTCGATTTTTCCCCAGTCGAACGGGCCGCCGAACAGCACAAAATTTCGTGCAGTGAAGCCGAACGGACGACCAGACCACCGAGGTAAATATCGAGCGTCATCGACGGGTCGGCATATCCAGGTTGGTCCGCGACCTGGCGCGCGGTGAACCCACCCTCGTCGAGGCGCGTCGTGCTGGAGGCTGACGCTGCCCGCAAGACGAGCCCGTCCGGACACACGCCCGGTGTGGGGCGTCGAGCGGGACTTGGTTGATCAGCTGTGCGACCGTCTGCCGGCGAGACTCTACGGGCGGCCGTGAGCGTTCGCTCTGAGGAACGCAGGTCTCAGGCGAAGCCAGGCGGGATCCGCTCAGCCTGTGGCAGGGCGTTCTCGATCTCGGCGGCCAAGCGGAACAGCGTCGCCTCCTCGAGATGTCGGCCGGCGAGGTGTATCCCGATCGGCAGTCCGTCGACGTTGCGGCCGGCCGGCAGGTTGAGCGCCGGCTGGCCGGAGATGTTGAACGGCTGGGCGAAATTCGGGAAACCGCTGAACGTCGCCGCATGTTCTTCGGTCGTCTGATCCCAAGGCGCCCAGGAGACCGACGGCGCGACGATCCCGTGCGTCGCGCTGAGCAGCACATCGTGCTCCTCCCAGAACGTGAGGAACGAACGGCTTGCGGCCTGGGCCTGCGCGACCCACTGCGAATGCTCCAGGACGGTCGTACTCGCCATCCGTTCCAGCAATCCCCGATTCCGTGGCTCGACCAGATGAAGTTGATCAGTAGACACGAGTGCGGCGGCGCCGGGGAGGCCGCGCGCTCCAGCCCCGGCCGAGACACCGAGAACGGTCATCCAGTCGGGCGTCGCCGCCTTGACCGTGTGCCCGAGCGAGCCGAGCAGTTGGGCGACGCGATTGACGACCTCGGCGCACTCCGGTGTCACCTCACCGAACGGGGCGACGTTCGTGACCGCGATCCGCAGCCGTGGTGACGTCTCGGCGGCGAGCTGTGCGTAGGGCCGCTCCGTTCGCGGCGACCAGCTCTGCGGCTGGGATCCGACCATGACGTCGAGCATGGCGGCCGAGTCGCGGACGGACCGTGTGAGCACCCCGTCCTCGGCCGGGCCGAAATACGGGGCGTCCACCTCGGGCCCGTATGCGATGAGCCCACGGGTCGGCTTGAGCCCCACCAACCCGCAGAACGATGCTGGTCCGCGCACCGAACCCGCGCCGTCGGTGCCGTGGGCAACGGTGCACAGCCCGGCGGCCAGTGCCGCAGCCGCCCCGCCACTGGACCCGCCCGGCGTCCGCTCGCGATCCCATGGGTTGCGGCAGATCCCGTTGAGCTCCGACGTGGTCATGCTGGTGCAGAACTCGGGCACATTCGTCTTGCCGATAATGACGAAGCCCGCGTCTCGATAGCGCTGGACGAGAGGGGCGTCGGCGGTGGCGAGGTTGTTCTCGAGGGCCTTACAGGAATGCGTCGTGGGCAGGCCCGCGACGTCCACCACGTCCTTGATCGACAGTGGCACGCCGAGGAACCGGGGCACTGCGTCCGGCCCAATCGTCGCGAGCAGTTCGTCGGCGTGCCGCGCAGCTGCCCGCGCGCCCTCACGATCCACCGTCACGTAAGCCCGCAGATCGTCGTCTAACGCGTCAATGCGCGAGAGCGTCTCCGCGACCAGGTCGAGTGCGGTCAGCCTGGCCTGCCGGATCGCCTCGGCCGTCTCGACGGCGTCCCACCACGTCGCCTCAGTCATCGACCTGCCTCCACTCGCGACCTCAGACGCCGGAACCTACCGCACGCCTCGAAGGTCCTTTCGCATGACCGGTAACTCGGGCACGTACGGCCGATCTCGCGGAACCCTCGTCCCGGAACAACGAAAGCCTGCGGGCTGATCATCGAAACATGCCAGGAGTCCGACCGGCACGGTTGCGATAGCGCTTGGGTTGCCCTCGGTTGCGCTGGGCGAGAACGTGATCACCGGTGTCCCGCCGGGTAGCTTGCGCCCATGGCCGAGAGGAAGCGGCACCTTGCGCCTGCAGGGTGTCCTCGAACCACGGGGGCCAGGCGGCGGCGCCGGTGTTCTTGACGGTGAACGAAACCTTGATGGTCTCATCGCGTTGGTCTTCCTAGTCGTGACGTTCATTTTCCCGTATTTGAACAAGATGTAGCTGAGCCCGTAGCCGAACGGGTACGTCGGCGTGCCGGTAACGTACTGGTAGGTCCGGCCGAGGCCGCCGGTCTCGTTCGGGGTGAGGTTGTAGTTGCTCACCGCCGGCAGCTGGCTGTCGTCCTGGTAGCAGGTGAACGACAGATGTCCGGCAGGGCTGACCTTGCCGAACAGCACGTTCGCCAGCGCGGCGACCTGCTCCATGAGCGAGTCGTAGTTGCCGGGCATCGCCGTCGTCGGCCGGTCCTTCGGCTCCGCCATCACACCGGCGTCGGTGTCGACGACCTCGACAACGAGGTCGGCGCTGCGGGTATCGGCCTTGGTGGCGTCGCTCAGTGTCTAAACTCTCAGAGGCGCCGACCACGGTCCGCTTGTTCGAGATGGAACTCGACGCACTGTGAGCCGGCCGGACGGCGTTGATCGAGCGCTGCCGGATGAGTGCGACTAAGGAGATCTGACGAATGGACCTCATCGGGGCAGTAGCGGTCGTTACTGGCGGTGCTTCGGGGCTCGGCGCCGCGTCGGCGCGTGCGCTGGCCGACCGGGGGGCACACGTGGCCGTCGTCGACCTCCCGGACTCTGCCGGGGCGGAGCTCGCTGAAGAAATCGGCAGCCGGTCGGTGTTCGCCGCCGCCGACGTCACGGACGAGGACCAGGTCGCCGCTGCACTCGACCAGGCCGACGGACTCGGCCCGCTCCGCGTGGTGGTCAACTGCGCGGGAGTCGGTAACGCCATCCGGGTCGTGGGCAGAGGCGGCGTGTTCCCACTGGCCGCTTTCCGAAAGGTAGTCGAGGTGAACCTGGTCGGCACCTTCAACGTGCTGCGTCTCGCGGCCGAACGAATGTGCCGGTTGGACCCGGTCGGCGAGGAGCGCGGCGTCATCGTCAACACCGCTTCCGTCGCTGCCTTCGACGGCCAGGTCGGGCAGGCAGCCTACGCGGCGTCCAAGGCGGGCATTGCCGGCATGACGTTGCCTGTCGCGCGCGATTTGGCCGGTCAGCGCATCCGGGTGGTCACGATCGCACCCGGGACGTTCGACACCCCGATGCTCGGCCGGGCGTCGGACGAGCTTCGCGCATCCCTTGGCGCGCAGGTGCCGCATCCGTCCCGACTGGGCAAGCCCGAGGAGTTCGGGGCGCTGGTCGTGCACATCACCGCCAACCCGATGCTGAACGGCGAGGTTATCCGCCTCGACGGTGCGCTGCGGATGGGACCTCGGTGACGGGGCGCGCTTAGGCGTACTTCGGCGGTGATGTCGGGTCCGCGAGGCCGAATGCGACGTCCTCGCCGCCGAGCGCCGGCAAGACCATGGCCGAGTCGCCAGGGCCCGGTCGCAGCGTCGGGCCGCCGTCGACGTTGATGATCGGCCCGGTGATACGGACGGCGCTGGGCGAGAAGCATAACGTCACCAGGTTCGCGATGTGGTCGGCGGCGGTCCACCCGCCCAGCGCCGTATTGTCGTCGCAGCAGCCCGTGTAGATGACTGACCCTTCGCGACCGGTTGCATCGCGGCGGGTCTTTTCGCCGTCTTGCTTCGGCCTTCCTGCTGAACGGTGCCATGTTCCGATCTCAACTCCACCGTCCACAGTTCTGCCCGACCTGCTGGTGACAGTTCCAGACGCCAACGGCGACCGGGACTGCCTGGTGTCAGGCGACAAGACCTGGAGTGCGCACGAGGTCCGCGACCAAGACCAGCCGAATGGTGCAAGCCCAGCGGCCACTCGGGATCGAGCCGCACATGCGGACTGCAAAGCTGTCGACGAACCGCCCCAGACTCCCTCGTGACAGTCGTCGCGAACATGCTGCTGCCCCTGCGCAACACCGCGGTGCATCCGCTCGGATCGCTCGAGGACCACGCCTTCGTCATCGCCGACGCCAAGGTAGACGATTGGTGTTCGATCCCGCGTACGCCGCGCTGGCTGCGCAGCTGCTGCAGCGCGAGCCACGGCTCAAGCACCTGCTCAGCCTCGGGCCGGCGAGGTAGGTACCGCCATCGTCGGGCTCGCCGTTGCCTTCTCCCCCGAGCACTTGGTAGCTCCGCAGGTCGACCCCGATTCACAGCCGGGCATCGGGTACGTCGGCGGGACCACCGGCCGCCCGAGGGGTGTGATGTCGACGTTGCGCAGCGCTGCGACGATGGCCACCTGATGACCACGCAATGGCAATGGCCGAACGAGGTGCGGCACCCGCAGGCCCTCTTCGCGCCACAACCGTTGCACCTTGTTGTGGTTGATGCTCCAGCCCTGGCCGCGGGCATCGTGGTAGGCGTTGCGGAACCCTCGGCGTGGGTGGTCTTTTGGCCCAGTCACGAAGCACTTCCGCCAGGCCGGCGTCCGGGTCGGCCACTGTGGTGCCTGTCGGCTCTCGTCGCTGCGTTGTTCGGTTCTGCCCGGTGACCCGGCCGGCGAACCGCTCACTCACGCCCATGACGTTCATGAGATGAGCGACGGCCGCCCGCCGGCGTTCCGGGCTCAGACGTTTCCAGGGCGACCTCGTTTGAGCGCGGCCTTCTCCAGCTCGGCATCGACCAACAGCCGCTTGAGGGTGGAGTTCTCTCGCTCGAGGTCCTTGAGCCGTTTCGCGTCGTCAGCCGTGAGCCCGCCGTACTGGTTGCGCCCGCGGTAGTAGGTCTGCTCGGGGATCTGCAGCCCACGGCAGACGTCGGCGACGTCCTCTTGCCCTCGCCCAGCATCCGATCGGCCTGCGCGAGCTTGCGCACGACTTGTGCCGCCCTACCCCCGAGACCGTGCAGGCACTCCTTCGCCGGGTGGCCCCGTTGACCATGCGATCGTGAGTTCCGCGCAGCGTAGCGGAGTCCCTTTCCAGATCGCCCGTGCCCCTGCACGGCGGCAACATGCGCGCATTTGCGCGCTGGTGCGGCAGTGCCCGGCCGTCGGCGGAATGCCCATTCACCGAGTCTCGCGCAGTGGGTCCGGGTGCGATTAGGGTGCGTGGGATCAGGACGACCTTCGCCGTTCGTGTCCCTCGACCGAGAGTCCCACAATGCCGCAGCCAGTGGTCGATCAGCTCGAATCGTTCTTTGCTGCTCAGCATCCGGACGCAGGTGGCCTGCACCTCGAAGGACTCGACACGATCGAGTTCGGGCACTCCGCCGAGATGCTGAAGGCAACGGTCGTGCGGACGGACGGAAACGGCGAACACCGCGAAGACGTCGTTGTGCGTATTCGACCCCGCCAGCCCGGCCTGCTCGAGCCCTACGACATGCAGCGGCAGTTCGACGTCCTACGGGCGCTGGCCGATACCCCGGTCAAGGCGCCCAAAGCCCTGTACCTGGAGCCGACCGGGGACGTGCTCGGCCGGCCGTTCTTCGTCATGGAGAGCCTGTCCGGAACGGTGTACGAGCGCCAGATTCCACCCGACCTGACGGCGATCCCGGGACGCATCCGGCGGATGTCTGAATCGTTGGTCGAGCAACTGGCCGAGATCCACCGAGTCGACGTCCGCGGTGTCGGCCTCGACGAGGCCAACGGCAGCAGTTACCTGGAGCGGGAACTGGACCACTGGGAGAGCGAGATCAATCGCGTCAAGCGTGGGCCGCTCCCTGCTCTGGAGCGTCTGCTCACAGAACTGCGTGCGGACATGCCGACCCCTAGCGGTCGCGTGACGCTTGTGCACGGCGACGCCAAGCCAGGCAACTTCGCCTACGTCGACGGTGAGGTGAGCGCCGTCTTCGACTGGGAGCTCGCGCAGGTCGGGGATCCGCTCGCCGACATCGGCTGGCTCGAACTGCTCTGGCAGTTGCCGGTCGGCTTGCCCACGGCACCAGATGCGCTCACTTCGGACGAGCTCGTCGCCCACTACGAGAAAGTCAGTGGCATCTCGACGCACGACCGCGGGTGGTACCGCGCTATGCAGGCGTTCAAGGCCACTGCCATCAACGTGGTCGGCGTCATGCTGGTCGACCAGGGCCACAGTTCGGACACCCGGCTGATCGGCAGCGGTGTCGGGATCCCACTCATGACATCCATCGGACTACGAGAGATGGGCATCACCGAAGAGCTCGAGCAAGGACCGGTCACCATCCGAGACGAGCGCCGACGCGAGCTCGGTCTGGAAGTCACGCAACGCTGAAGGCGATCTCGCTCGGCGAGTCCGACCGGACCTGGATCGGTTCGTCCATCGTCGCGCGCCGAACAACCTTTGGCCACGTCGCGGCCGAGACTGGTCGGCCCGACATCAACCACCTGACGCCGAGATACGGCTCACTGCCCTCCGGGCCGGAATGCGTACCGGAGCGCGTCGAGCATCTGATCCATCAGCTGGTGAGGTTCGGTGGAATGCGCGACGAGCCGCGGGGTCTCTTTGGCGACCGCGGCGATGCCGCACAGTGCGACGTAGAGGCAGAATCGAATTGCTCGGCTCGATCGTGTCGGCAGATCGGGATCACCAGAAAGACCGGCTACCGCTGGCGCGCCGAAGCCGGCGGTGTCACTCCGATTCGGTTGGCTGAGGCCGTGCGGTCAAACCGGCATCTGTCAATGGTGGAACGTCAACGCATCGCCGGGGCTTCATCGGCAAGGTCTGTCAGTGCGCTAGATCGCACGGCGGCTGGAGCGTAGCGCTGCGACGGTGAGCAGGGAGTTGCGCCGCAACACGGCCAAGCACGAGGTCGCGTACGACGCGGTGCTCGCTCATCTGCGAGATCGCGAGCGCGGCGCACGACCCGGCCGCAGCCGACTTGCCCGTGATCCCGAGTTGCAGGCGGTGGTGCAGGCAAAGCTCGAGCAGGAGTGGAGTCCGGAGCAGATCGCCGCGCACCTGCGAGCCGCCTATCCGGACGGCATCGACCGGCATCTGTGCCATGAGTCGATCTACCAGGCGCTCTATCGCGGCTCCCGCGGCGGGCTGAATCGTCGGCTCACCAAGCGATTGCGGGCGCGGCGACCGCTGCGCGAGCATCGGCGGCGCCCTGATCAGCGCCGGGCGAGGTTCGTCGTGCCGCACCAACGGATTCAGCACCGTCCTGCCGTGGTCAACGAGCGGAGCCGTCTTGGCGACCGGGAGGGCGACCTCGTCGTCGGGCCGATGAGCCGTTCGGCGTCGCCACCTTGGTCGAGCACCGGTCACGACTGCTGCGCCTGGTTCACCTGCCCGAAGGGCACGGCTCGAAGCAGCTCGTTGCCGCTCTTGCCGCGGGGCTGGCTGGCCACGATCCCGGCCGGCTGCTGACCTTGACCTGGGACAAGGGCAGCGAGATGGCCGGGCACGACAAGGTCGCCAAGCTCTTTCGCGAGGGCGTCCTCTTCGCCGATCCTGGCTGCCCGTGGATGCGCGGCACGGACGAAAACACGGGCTCGTGCGCCAGTACCTGCGCAAGGGCATGGACCTCCGGTCCGTCACCGCCGTTGACCTCGCGGTCATCGAAACCAAGCTCAACGACCGGCCGCGTAAGACCCTCGGATGGCAGACACCCGCCGAGGTGTTCGCCGTGACCGGCTGACCGAGACCAATCGTTGCGACGGTCGCTCGAATGCAAGTTAGAACCCAGGCGGCGAGAGGGAACGTTATCTGTGCGAATGGATCGAACTCACGGCGTCGCATGCTCGGCACAGCCCCGGCATCGCGGCCGAAGCCAAAATCGTCAGCACCTACCTGAAGCTCGCCGGAGTTGGTTAGGGTGCTGGTCGGCGCGCACCCGCGAGGATGACGATAGGTTCGGCCCCCTGGTCCGAGCTCGCCACGAGGAGACGCAAATGACGAGTCAACGTGTACGTCCGCCGCTACCGAGCAGCGTGAGCGAGGCGGCGAGGTCCTTCCTCTCCATCGTGCCTCCGGCGGCGGAGGACATTCCGCTGGACGACACCGAAGGCTGGTTGGAGCGGGTCAAGCAGACCGACGCGCAGATTCTGGAACGCTTCGCGGGCGTCGACCTGCCGGTCGAGTGCGAGGATCAGGAGATTGCGGGCGTCCCGACCTACGTGTTGCACGCCCGGGGAATGGTCGTGGACGAGTCGACTCCGGTCTATCTCGACCTGCATGGCGGTGCTCTCGTCTTCGGCGGCGGGCAAGCCTGCCGGACGATGGCACAACTCGGGGCGCTGAGTTCCGGCCTGGTGCACTGGGCCGTGGACTACCGGATGCCGCCGCTGTACCCCTACCCCGCGGCGCTGGACGACTGCTTTGCGGTGTACCAGGCGCTGATCAAGCAGCGCGACCCGCAGGACGTGTTCGTCGGCGGCGGATCGGCCGGGGGCAACCTTGCCGCCGCGTTGCTGTTACGCGTGCAGGACGCGGGCCTGCCGATGCCGCGCGCGCTGGTGCTCAAGACTCCCGAGTTGGACCTGACCGAGTCCGGGGACACCTTCGCCGTGCTTGACGGTGTCGACAACATCCTGACCTCGCTGATGGACATCAACCGGTTGTACGCGGACGGACACGACCTGGCAGACCCGTATCTGTCGCCGTTGTTCGGCGATGTCACCGGCTTTCCGCCCACCTTCCTGCAAAGCGGCACCCGGGACATGTTCCTGTCCAACACGGTCCGCATGCACCGCAAGCTGCGCGCTGCCGGGATCGAGGCGGAGCTGCACGTGGGGGAGGCCATGCCGCACGGCGGATTCGGCGGAGCGCCCGAGGACCTCGAGTTGCAGCTCGAACTACGCCGATTCCTGGACCGCCACCGCCGCGACCTTTCGGGATAGCCGGTAGAACCAGCACCGCAGCCCGGGCAGTCCGTACCCGATCCATGCCGGCGGCGACCGGAATCACAGCGCCTCCTCGGGTACGTCGAAGCGCGCGGCGTAGGACGCGAATTTCTGCCGCATCGCGCCAAGGTCCAGGCCGAGATCGTCGAACTGGTAGGTGCGACCGCCGTGTCGATCCTTCGGGTTGGCGTCGAGGTACTCGCGCATTCGAGTTGCCACGTCGTCGGTGAGTTCCAGTCCGAGTTCTTTGTATACCCGGGCGATCGAGCCGAGATGGTCCTGCATCAGGTCCGCGTAGCGCACATCGACGAACCTGTCGTCGGGCACCGTCCCGGACTCGCGTTGCTCGATGACCATGTCCCATCCGCGCGGGAACCTGGCTGCCATCGGCCCGACGATCGCGGCGTAGTCGACGTGGTCGCAGCGTTGCCAGCGCAGGGTGGCGAACATGTCCGCGGTCGACGCGAGCACCTTCAGCGGGTCGCGGTGCGTCATGATGACGTGCGCGTCGGGAAACTCGGCGAACAGACTCGGCAGGGTGTACAGATAGGCAGGGTGCTTGAGAATCCAGCGCCCGGCCTTCTTCCACTGCAGGTGCTGCAGCATCCGGCGATGGAAACGTAACGCCTGGGCCATCCGATTCCTGGCCATCCACGCTTCGTAGTTGGGGACGCGATGTGTCGCCGACCAGGTCCCCGACGTGAACTCATGCATCTGGCCCTTCGAGTCCTCGTCGGGCGCGTCGTTCGCTGTTTCGTGGATCTGCGCCAACTCCGGGATGACCTGAACCCAGAGATCGATGGCGGCGGCGGTTTCGGCGATGCGGGGGTCGTCGTCGGGCGTGTCGGGCTCGGGCGGTGGTGACGGGTACCGGAACTCCCAGCCCCGCGCCGGCCTCAGGCGTGGATCCTGGCCGAGCAGCTCGAGCAGGATGCTCGTGCCGCTGCGGGCCATGCCGGTGATGAAGATCGGGGCGTCCACCGGTTGGTCGAGAATCTCCGGGTGCTGCCGCTCCGTTTCGGCCATCTGCAGCCGGGCAATCAGTGACTGCAGGATGTCGATGCGAGCGAGCAGTCGTCCCGTCAGCGTCAGGTCAGCCTCCTGGTCGAGATCGCGCACGAGGATGCCGAACGGTTCTCGCCACGCATCGTCGCCGAAGTCGCTCAGACCAGTGGCCTCGCGCGCCGCCGCCAGCAACGAGGCCTCGTCCAGCGACACGACGGCGTGCGGCGAGCCGAGCCCCCGGCCGACCGTGTTGAGGGTGGTGACCCAAGACGGCCGAGGCCGTGGATTCCACGCAGGTTCCCGATTCTTCGTGCCCTCGTTGTCGCTCACTCTCGCCGAACCTTTCCGTTGTCTCGTCTTCCAAAGGGCAAACTCAGAGCTGCTGGACCGAATAGGCCGGTGCGGGCGTGAGACTCACAACGCCGTCTTCTCGTCGTTTGCCAGGCGTGGATCAGCAAACCCGCGGACCATTGCCTCGACTGCGAACGACGCGACAATCCGTCCGTCCTCCACGCGGCATTTGGTGTGCGTCATTCCGTCGCCGGCGAATGTGGACTCGTGGTGGTAGAGCAGCCACTGGTCGACGCGGACATCGGCGAGCATCGAGATCGTGATCGCAGTGGAGATGGTGCGATGCGCCTGGTTCTGCCCGATGCCTGCGTGCGGCCGCAGCGCGTCCGGTATCGACGTGTCATAGGGCGTCGACTCGTAGGGCCCTGGCACGGCGGGCGGAGCGGCCCGGTGCCGGATGAGGTTCGGCGCGGTGCTGTCCAGCAGCAGCGTGCCGATGCCGCAGGCGCGTCCCGGCTGCGTTGCTCGCACGCCCGACGTCGTGAAAGTGCGACCACCGCTGACGTCCTCGACTTCGATGGTGACCGGCGTGCGGACATCCGCGACCTTGCCGAACACCATGGACGCTGCACTACGCGCATTTCGCTTGCCTCGACGACGCCTCGTCGCAATCCGCTCGCTCCGAACCGGTCCGGCGGTTCGGGCCGTCCGGCCGAACGTCAAGCATCGTGATCAATTCCGCGGCATCGCCCCAGGTGGGGAACAGCTTCACGGTGACATCGCGAGGCTGATCGTCGCGGCGACCGTCGACGACCTCGAGCACCACGCGGTCGCTGTCCAGACAGACTATGACCCGCCAATTCCCCACCCAGGTCCGCGATGAGATCGGCGGCCACAGCGGGCGCGGTGTCAGGTCGGACCCACAGCACGGGGGGCGGGTCGTCACTGTCGACCCGCACCGCAGCGGTGAACTCAGCTATCACCGCACCGTCGACTCGCGCCCGCACCGGATAGCCAACCGGGCGTGCTCGCGTCGCCGTCATTGTCGCTCCTCTCGATCGGGCACTGCTTGTCCAGCGCATATGCAGTGGCGACGAGGTGCTGGGCACGAGGGTGGATCACCGACCCGGCCGGGCGTCACGAGGCTGCGGCGGCCGGTGCGGCGCCCCCGACGCTTGCGGTCACGGCATCGGCCGCCGCCCGCAGGGCCGCCCCGCGAGTCTGGATCTCGACCGGGGACAACATGGCGCCGATGTGCATCGTGAGCGCGAGTTGCTGCCTGCCGTCGCGGTCATAGACCGGCGCTGCGAGCAGGTTGATGGGGAGCGGGTCGGCGCCGCGCAATTCGTCCTCGAGGTAGACGCGTTCGCCGAGGGTCGAGGCCACCTCACCGACCAGCGAGCGCACCGTGTCCGGCATCCTGAGCATGGCCACTTCGGCAAGCAGGCGGTAGATCTTGGCGCCTAGCTCGGTGAGGGCGTCCACGGCAAAACCGCGGCTACGGCATTCGGCGACGACTCGGCGCAGCCGGTCCCGGTCTGCCGTCACCGGCGCGCTCGGTGCAGCGTTGATCCAACGCTCGATTGCTGCGTCACGGTCCCAGAGTACGAATTCGATTCCCACCGGCGGGGCGAAGGGGTAACGGAAGCCGGTCCGGACGACGTCGGCGTGCCCGTCCGGATTGGCACCGCCCAACACGACGATGTCCGCGCCGATGACCGAGGCGGCCGCGCACCTGACGCCGAAGGTGTTGGCCAACTCGCGCAGGCCTGCCTCGGCGAGGTCGGCGACCGGCATGGCATGGCGCGCGATGTGGCCGGCGGCGAGGAACGCCGGTCCGATCGAGTAGACGCGGGTCACCGGGTGCACGCACAGGTACCCGTGGCTGGTGAGGCTGGTGGCGATGCCCAGACACGTCGGCTTGCTGATGTCCAGCGCCCGGGCCAACTCCGAAAGCCCGAACGAATCCCTCGGGTTCGCCAGGAAATGGTCCAGCATCGCCACGACGCGGTCCGTCGGCGGCGAAATGCGTCCGGTCGCCATCGCCTCCTCCTCAGTCGGACAGGAACGTACCATGGTGATCCACCATTGGACCAGTCATGTACCGCCGTGGTACAAACTTGTCGTGGTAGGAGCTGGCGAGATCTGCTGCGCCACGGGCGGCTCCGTCCGGCCGGGACCACGAACGCGACCGCTTTCTGCCCGGCACCCACCACCGTGCACAGCTCGAGCCCGCGACCGCGATACGGCATTCGCTTCCCCGCGAAACACCCTCGACTGCGCCGCCGACCGCGAACAGGTCCGGTCCGCGGCATCGGTGCCCTTTGTCGAGGTGCTCGTGGACACCCCGCTGGCGGTGTGCGAGGCACAACTCAGCGACCCGATGCTCGCCGCCACCCTGGCCGCCGAAGCCGGCGCCCTGCTGCTCACCCTGCGCGAACAGAACGGGCTGACCGGCAAGGACCTCGGCAAACGCGGCGACCAGGACACCGACGAGCTGTTGCTGCGCCGCCTCGCCGAACAGCGGCCCGACGCCGTGCTGCCCGAGGAATCCGTCGACTCCCCCGCCCGGCTCACCGCCGACCGCGTCTGGATCATCGACCCCCTCGACGCCACCCGCGACTACGGCCTGCCTCCGCGCCCGGACCGGGCCGTGCACCTCGCGCGGTGCGAACGCGGCCCGGCCGATACGCCAGGGGCGATCACCGCGGCCGCCGTCGCCCAACCCAGCAATGATGGCCGGGTACGCCGGCAACAGTGCCCAGGCAGTGACGTCGCGGACGGTGAGCTGGTGTTGCTCGTCAGCGACAAGCCGGCGGCCAATGGGATGGGACTCAGCCGCCCCGGTCGGGGTCGCCCGCGCGGCCGGCCTGCACGCCACCCGGGTGGACGGCTCACTGCTTCTCTGCAACAGCGAACACCCCTACCTACCCGACCTGCTCATCGGCCGACCAGACCTCGCCCCTGCGCTGCTCGCAGCCATTGCTGCAAGCTGACTCCATGACCGAACAGACCAGCCCCACCGGACCGGACCTCGGTCGGGGACAACACGCGACCGACGAGCTCGACTTCACGGTCCACGTCGACGGAGACGAACTCCGAGGCGAGGCCACGATGACGCCGCACGCCTACGTCCCCGGCACCGACATCCCACAGATCACCCTCCTCACGACCTGGGCGGACTACACCGTCGGAGCGCTCGCCGTGTCGGCGCTGGCACCACGCATGCCGGTCACCCTCGAACTCGCGGTCCACATTTATCCCGAGGCCGCCGGACTGGAGAAGATCACCTGGAACGCCGAAGTCGTCAAAACCGGGCGCACCGTCGTCGTGCTGCACTCCGAATTCCGCAGCGGTGACGGCCGGCCGGCCGGGTTCGCGAACGCCCTGTTCGTAGCCGGCCCCGACCCCGGCAGCGTCGGACCCGCCCGGCAGCACCTCGAATGGCACTACAGCAAGCCGCGCAGCGCACTCACCGAACCGCTGGCCACCATGCTCGGAAGCCAGGTCGTCGCACCCGGCCACGCCGTCCTGCCCTGCTCGCCGCACATCCTCAACACCGCCGGCGCGATCAACGGCGGCCTCATCGCGATCGCGGTCGAACAAGCAGCCCTGTCAGCCGACCCCGATGCCTCCACTCTCGAATCGATCCAACTGCGCTACCTGCGCGGCGTCCGCACCGGGCCGGCCTCGGCCCACGCCACCGTGCACCACGGCATCGGCCAGGTGGAGGTCCACGACTGTGCAACCGGCAAGCTCGCCATCGTCGCCACCACGCGCGGCGCAAGCGCAAGTATTCGTCCCGGTCAGAAGTGAGGACCCAAGAATGAGTCTCACCACCGGCCGTGGGCCGCACGGCCAGGATCCCAGCGGCTGGTCCGCGCTGGCCGTCACCTCCCCGCTGGTCTTCATCGAGCGACACCATCGACGTGTCCGGGCGACGATCGGTGACACGTCGGTGATCGACGAGCGAGCCCTTCTGGTGCACCGGGTCGGACAGCCCCCGAGCTTCGCGTTTCCGGCCGACCTGGTCCAGTCGCTCCCGTCGACTGCGGTGCCCGAGGCTCGCGGGTACGCAACGGTGCCCGTGGGACAGCGTCGACCGCTGGTTCGAGGAGGGGTGACAACTCGTCCACTACCCGCCGAATCCCTATCACCGCGTCGACTGCCGGCCGACCGACCGGGCCATCCGCGGCACGGTGGAGGACGTCGCGTTGGTCGACACGGCCACCACAGTGATCGTGTTCGAAACGTCCCTTGCGCCGGTTCTCTACGTCAACGGGTCCGACGTGCGGATGGACCCTCTCGAACCATCGCGAACCGGCATGTCGACGTACTGCAACTACAAGGGCACGCCGACGTACTGGTCGGCACACATCGGCGACGCCGTGGCCGAGGACGTCGACTGGAGCTACGAGGACCCCTTCCAGCGAGCCTGCCGATCAAGGGCCTGCTCGCGTTCGACCGCGACAAGACCGAGATACTCGCCGAGGTACCCGACGCACCCGACAACATCGACGACTGCGTGCGACGCCGGCAACCGCGACCAACTCGTCGGTGTGGAGGACAAGACCCTGTCCGTCGACCAGCTGATGAAGTTCGAACTGGACGGCAACACCGGCTGGGGCATCGTCGAACTGCTCATGGGCGGCGTCTCCTACCCGCGCTACCCGAACTGGAAGCCAATGGACATGTCCGATCTCAAGCAGGGTTGATCGGGTGAACCGCAAGCCGTTGCGGATCGGTGTCCTCGGCGCGGCGAGGATCGCGCCGATGGCGATCATCGCTCCAGCGAGAAGGACCGCCGAGGTGACGGTGAGCGCCGTAGCCGCACGCGATCCCGAGCGGGGCAGGGAGTTCGCGCACAAGCACGGCGTCAGCCGCGTCATGCCGTCCTACGAGGCGCTGATCGCCGATCGCGACATCGACGCGGTCTACATCCCGCTGCCCGCCGCCTTGCACGGGCGCTGGGCCGTTGCGGCGATCGCGGCGGGAAAGCACGTGTTGTGCGAGAAGCCGTTCGCTGCGAACGCCGAGGAAGCAGAGCGGGTCGCCGCTGCAGCGAAGGACACCGGCCTCGTCGTGATGGACGGGTTTCACTACCGCTACCATGCCTTCACCGAGCGGGCGCTCGGCTTGCTGAGCAGCGGGGTCATCGGCGAGGTTACCCACCTGCGCTCTCGCTTCGACTCGCCAGTAATCAGCACCAAGGACATCCGGTACGACTTCGGCCTCGGCGGCGGGGCGCTGATGGACCTCGGTTGTTACTCGGTGCACCTGTTGAGGACGCTAACCGGCGCCGAACCGAGGGTCGTCTCGGCTCAGGCCCGCCGATGGGGCGACACCGAGATCGACGTGTCGATGCGTGCGGATCTGGAATTCCCGGCAGGTGTCACCGGCACGATCAGCTGCCACCTGAGACGGTTCGGCGGGCTGCCCGGTGTGAAGATCATCGGAACCCGCGGCACGCTGCGCATGCACAACTTCATCCATCCGCACTTCGGGAATTGGATCACCGTGTGCACGAGCACCGGGCGATCCCGGATGACGGTGCCGCGGCGGCCCTACACCTTCGACGGCCAACTCGCCGCGTTCGCCGGCGCCGTGCTCCGAAATGAGACCGTGTATACCTCGGTCAGTGATGCCGTTGCCACCATGCGGGTCATCGATGCCTGTTACCGGGCCGCCGGCCTGCCCGTCCGGGTGCCCGCCGCCGGCTGAGCCCCTTCTTGCCCAGGCGACGAACGATCGATTCACAGTTGGAGCAGACCTGAACCGATGTGGTACAAAAATGACACGCCGAAAGGGGATCACTGATGGCCGCACCTGAACCGATTGTTGACGTCGACGTCGATGGGGACGCTGGCGCGGACTTGGATGTGGTTGATCGCGCCTGGTCCCGCTACGCCGAGCGGATCAGGGCGGCGGGCGAGCTGATCACCGGTCCTGACTTCCCGGCCGACCCACGGCTGCGCGCCGAGGGCTATCGCTACGTTGCGCGCCTTACTGCACAGGCCCACTACCTGTTCGTCGAGTTCGCGGATACCGCCCGGCCGGCGTTGTTCGCGCGCGGCGGCGACGTCTTCGCGTACGGCGCGACCAACGTCGACAACAACTACAGCCGCTGCATGCTCGACCCGCAGGGGACCTACCGGATCACCGGTGATGTGCGCGGTCTGCGGGATTTGCTCTTCTCTGTCCACGAGGGCGAGTTCGTGTTCGGCAAGCCCGGGGTCCTCGCCGAGGCCGCGCTGGAGGACCTGAAGATCGGCGACGAAGGCCAACTCGATCTCGTCATCGGTGGCGAGCCGCGTCTGACCAACTGGATCTCGCTTGCGACCGACGCGACCTACCTCAGCGTTCGTCAGTTCGTCATGGACTGGGAGAACGACCCCATCGCCGAGCTGCACATCGAACGCGTCGATCCCGTCGGCCCGGTCGAGAACCTCACCGCAGTCTCGCTCGCCGCGGCGCTGGAACGTGCCGCGTCCTGGGTGGAGGCGAACGTCCGGGCCTGGAACAAGTACGCGCTGGCGGCCCGGGCGCGGACACCGGTCAACCGGTTCGCCGCGCCGCACTTCGCCGAGGGCGGCGTGAACAACATGGTGCACGGCGGCACCATCTGGCAGCTGGATCCAGATCACGCGCTGGTCATCGAACTCGATCCCGCCGGTGCGCCCTCGTGGTCGATCCAGAACTACGTCCTGCCCTGGTTGCAGCCGCTGGACTTCATTCATCGCGTCACGAGCTTCAACCCCACGCAAGCCCACGTCGACGAGGACGGCAGGCTCTGCCTCGTCCTGGCCCACCAGGATCCGGGTATCCAGAACTGGCTGGACACCTCCGGACTGCCCGAAGGGTTGTGCTCGGCCCGCTGGATCGGCGCCACGACCCCACCCGCGATTAGCGCCCGCGTGGTCGCCGTCGCCGACCTCGCCGCGGCCCTGCCCACGTCCACACCGTCGTTCTCGGCCGAGGCGCGGGCCGCCCAGATCACCGCTCGCCGCCGCGGCGCCGAACGGCGATTCAGGCGCTGAGGACGACCATGACCCCTGACACCGTGGTGCTGAGCTACTTCGACCGCCTGTCGAACTGGGGCCGTTGGGGCGACGACGATCAGTTGGGCACGCTGAACCTGATCACGGCGCAGTCCCGCCGCGCGGCCGCGCAGGCGGTGCGGTACGGCGTGAGCGTGTCCTGCGCCTGGGACATCGACACCGGGCCGACCGGCGTTCAACGATCGACCTTCGCCGTGCCCTTCATGGCGCAGGCCGGCAACGCCGAGGACGTGACGATGAGTGGCTACCACACCGACCGGCGCTGGGGTGTGGCCGCGGAAACGCTCACCTTCGGCTTTCACGGCGGCGCCTATACGCACCTGGACTCTCCGGCGCACATGTTCTGGGACGCCCAGATGTACAACGGCCGACCCGCCGACCTGGTCCGCGCCGTGGACGGCGCGATGTGGGGAGCGGTCACTGCGGCCGCCGACGGTCTGGTCACCCGCGGTGTGCTGCTCGACATCGCCACGACCCGAGGCGTGGACTGGCTCGAACCTGGTGACCCGGTGATGCCGGGCGACCTCGAAGCCGCCCAGGAACGCCAAGGCGTTCGGGTCGGGCCCGGTGACGCCGTGCTTCTGCGGACCGGCTACAGCAGGTACCGCCACCAGACCGGCCACGTCTGGGCCGCCACCGACCAGATCACCCAGGCCGGCTGGCACGCATCCTGCCTGCCCTGGCTGCACGAGCGCGAGGTCGCCTACATCGGCGCCGACGTGTCCAACGACGTCATCCCGTCGGGCATCGACGGCGTGTTCATGCCGATCCACTCGGTCGGACTTGTCGCGATGGGGCTCTGGCTGATCGACAACTGCGACCTCGAAGCATGCGCCATCACCGCAGCGAGACTGTCCCAATGGGACTTCCTGCTGACCGTTGCGCCGATCCGATTCGCCGGCGTCACCGGCAGCCCCGTCAACCCGATAGCCACGTTCTGAGCACGTCATGTTCGCCGGTCAGAACCACCGCCGCGTGGCTTAGCCGGCGCAGGTTGGGTGCGCGATCAAGGTAATTGCTCCAGTGCTTGTTCCATGCGTTCCGGGCGAGGATAGATAGGGCCGGCTTCGAGGTGGTCGATCACGCCCAGGTCGCGCAGTCCGAGTGGGGTCATCATTTCGATGCCTCTGGACATGCCGCCGACGCGCGGGTCGTCGGAGTACCCGGCATCGAAGAGCATGACGCCGATCAGTTGGATCACGTTTACCTTGAACACCTGCATGGCGCGGTACCACGGGCGGTGCGCGACTTCGATACCGGTGCGCTGCTCGTACCGGATCGACGAATTCGTCGGCGCTCAGTGACGATGGCCGGCTCGTGATTCCCATCGGCAGTGCCCACATCAGATCGAGGTAGCCGACGTCGGTGAGCGGGATCGCCGATCGTAGCGAGTTCCCAGTCGAACACGGCCGAGACCTCGTCGCCGACGAAAGCGAAGTTGCCCGGCTTCGGGTCTCCGTGCACCAACGTGATGTGTGGGCAGGGATCGGGTTGCTGGCGCCGCAGTTCTGCCGACAGCCGCTCCAGGGCGGGCAACGGGCCGCGCTGGACGCGTCGCATCTCACCGGCCCAGTGATCGAGTTCCCGGTCGAGGAAGTCGTGCCCGTCTCCGAGCGAGTCGCAACCCGGTCGCGGTCAGGTCGACGAGATGGATGGCGGCCAGTTGGTCGACCATGCTCTCGCACATGCGCCGCAGGCGTCCGGGCTCGGCCTCCATCTCGGCGCTGATGGGCTGCTTTCCCACACTTCGCCGTCGAGGCGTTCCATGACGAAGAAGGACCGCCCGAGCACCGTCGCCCTCGGGCTCGATCCACAGTGCCCGCGGTGCCCGCACGGCTGTTGCCGCCGATCGCCGTCAGGACGTCGAACTGGCGCTGCAGGTCATAGGGCTCGAGCAGTCCGGGCGGCGGGGGGCGCATCCGCACAGCGACGTCCTGCCGAGTCTCGACGCTTGCGGTCCGCGAGACCAGGGTCAGTAGAAACGTCTCGGCCGAGTGGCCGACGTCGACCGGGTCGAACCCCTCCAGCCGGACCTCTTCGGCGTCAGGTAGGCGCCTCGCGAACCAGGCGGTCAGCCGGTCTTGGATCTCGTCAGTTTGCACGCGTGTCATACCCCTCCGGCGGCAACTTCAGCGGTGTCGCCCCGGACGTCATAGAAAGTCTGGTCGGCGGTCGGAGTCCTCGAACAGACCGAGTTCGGGCCAGATGCCGGTCATCATGCTCTCCATGATCCCGTAGCCCTCGGCGTCGCCCTCGCGCACGCGGATAGGGGTATCGCGGAGTTGCCCGAACAACGCCAGGTGCTCCTCGTCCCAGCAGTCGGGGATGTATTCGCCGTCGACGTGGAGCGGACCCATCCAGGCGCCGTGCTTGTGCGCCGGCCCAGCTTCCGTACCCCGCGGTTCTGAGGAAGAAGCCGGAGTCGCCCACTGTCTCGACCTCGATGACGCGCTTCTCGCCCGATTCCATCGTCAGGCGAAGCTCGCCGCCGCGAACGAACCGCGTCCGGGTGTCATAGCTCAGGTTCGGCTCGAAGCCAGAGATGCGTGTCTGGCTGCCATCGGCGTCGTTGAGGAACGCCGACGCGATGCCGACCCCTTCAGAGGCGTGGATTGCCGCTCTCGTAGTAGGTGCCGTCCGGTCGACGCAAGAACACGGGCGTCCATTTGAAGCCACCGCGTCCGGTGGACTGTTTCAGCGTCTGGCCCTTGATCACGTCCGGCGGCGGCGCGCCCACCGCCTGGCGGACCCCCCATGAGTGGTCCCGGAAGCCGAACCACTCCTCGGGGCGCACGACCTCGGTCTTCCCGTCGATCGTGATGGTGCCCGAGACCCAGCCACCCTGGTGGTAGCGGATCACATCGACGTCGATGCGCCCGGTGCGTCGGTTACGGGTGAGGTTGCGATCCTCGAAGAACGGCGGCGTCACGCCCGAGAGCACAAGGTCGAACGAGATCGGTTGTACGTCGTTGGGCTCGAGCAGGAACCGGACCTGGCGCAGCGGCTCGATGACCTCGTACCGGACGGGACCGACCGCCGTGTCCTCGAAGTCGGAGTCCAGCTCCCGGCTGGCCCGTACCGTCCACTGTTCCCGACCCCGTGAGATGCCACCGAACCCGTCCGCGATCCCGCGGTTGTGGTACTTGCCCAGACCGAAGTCGACCTGCAAGGACCCGTCGGTGCGAGCCAGCGAACACCAGATCTTCTCCGTCCAGGCAAGATCGGCCTGCGACACGGTCGCGAACGTGTCGACGATCTGATGGTTCATACCTTCATCGGCACCGCGCAGCGCCCCGATACCACTGATCACGACACGCACCTCCACTGCGTTCGAATCATCACACCGTATCGGGTAAGCATCAAGACACAGAGACCGACGTCCACATTGCAAGCAGACCAAGACGTCTCGGCCGCTCGCCATCCCTTTGTCACCCTCGAGATCCCCTGAGCCGTGAAGGCCGTCGAGGGCTGTCTGCGGGCTGGCGCACCGCGCGCCGATCCACCAGGCTTGAGGGTTGCTCGTTGACGAAGCTCGGGAAACCGACAGGATGGAGGCGTGGATCAGCCTGAGTCGTTCGTGATCGGAGTCGACTACGGGACGCTGTCGGGCCGCGCGGTGGTCGTGCGGGTGTCCGACGGCGCGGAGTTGGCGTCGGCAGTGCACGCCTACCGCCACGCGGTGCTCACGGAGCGACTGCCCGGTGGGGGTCCGACGTTGCCGCCGGATTGGGCCTTGCAGGTGCCGGCCGACTACATCGAGGTACTCAAGATCGCAGTTCCGTCGGCAGTCTCCGCCTCGGGCATCGACCCGAGCGAAGTGATCGGTATCGGCACCGACTTCACGGCGTGCACGATGGTTGCGACTACGTCCGACGGCACCCCGCTGTGCGAGTTGCCGCAGTTCGCTGATCGCCCACATGCCTTCGTGAAGCTGTGGCGCCACCACGCGGCGCAGGGCCAGGCCGACCGGATCAACGCGTTGGCGGAGGAGCGCGGCGAGCCCTGGCTGGCCCGTTACGGCGGCTTGATCAGTTCGGAGTGGGAGTTCGCGAAGGGCCTGCAACTGCTCGAAGAGGATGTCGAGATCTACCGCGCGATGGATCGCTGGGTGGAGGTTGCCGACTGGATCGTGTGGCAGCTCGGCGGGAGCTACGTGCGCAATGCCTGCACGGCCGGCTACAAGGGCATCCGACAGGACGGTGAGTACCCCGGCCGGGACTTCCTGGCCGCACTCAACCCGGACTTCGCGGATTTCGTCGAGACGAAGCTCGACCAGCCGATCGGTGAGCTGGGCACGATGGCCGGGCAGCTGACCGCCGAGGCGGCGAAGTGGACGGGGCTGCCCGATGGGATCGCGGTGGCCGTCGGCAACGTGGACGCACACGTCACCTCAGCGGCCGCGAACGCGCTCGCCCCTGGCCAACTCGTCGCCATCATGGGCACCTCGACCTGCCACGTCATGAACGGCGCCGAACTGCGCGAGGTGCCGGGCATGTGCGGCGTGGTCCTCGGCGGCATCTCGGCCGGCGCATATGGCTACGAGGCGGGCCAGAGTGGGGTGGGTGACATCTTCGGCCACTTCGTCCACGGGATCGCCCGTGACTCCCACGAGCGGCTGACCGAACTCGCCGCGCAGCAGACGGTCGGCGAGCACGGCCTGATCGCGCTCGACTGGCACAGCGGCAACCGGTCCGTGCTGGTCGACCACGACCTGTCCGGCGTGCTGGTCGGCGAGACGCTGGCCACCAAGCCCGAAGACATCTATCGCGCGCTCATTGAAGCAACCGCGTTCGGCACGCGGACGATCGTGGAGACCTTCAACGCCGCCGGCGTGGAGGTCACCGAATTCATCGTCGCCGGCGGACTGCAGAAGAACCGAATGCTCATGCAGATCTACGCCGACATCCTGAAAATGCCGCTGTCCGTCATCGGCTCCGAACAAGGCCCGGCGCTCGGCTCGGCCATCCACGCCGCGGTCGCGGCCGGCGCCTACCCGGACGTACCGGCTGCCGCGGCCAGGATGGGCCGGTTACACCGCAGCGTGTACGAGCCGATCGCGGACAACAGTGCCGCCTACGACGAGTTGTTCGCCGAGTACACCCGCTTGCACGACTATTTCGGCCGCGGCGGAAACGACGTCATGCGCCGGCTGCGGGTCATACAACGTGCCGCCCAATCCCGAAAGGTCGACCAGTGACACTGACGTCCACCCTGCAAGCCGTCCGTGCCGAGGTGGCCGAGCTGCATGCGGAGCTGCCCCGCAACAATCTCGTCATCTGGACCGCAGGCAACGTCTCGGCACGCGTGCCCGGAGCGGACCTGTTCGTCATCAAGCCTTCCGGCGTCAGCTATGACGAGCTGAGCCCGGAAGCCATGGTGGTGTGCGATCTCGACGCCAATCTCGTCGAGGGCGACCACGCGCCATCCAGCGACACTTCCGCGCACGCCTACGTCTACAAGCACCTGCCAAACGTCAACGGCGTCGTGCATACGCACTCCACCTACGCGACCGCCTGGTCCGCGCGAGCCGTGCCCGTCCCTTGCGTCCTCACTATGATCGCCGACGAGTTCGGCGGCGAGATTCCGATCGGTCCGTTTGCGCGCATCGGTGATGACTCCATCGGCCGCGGAATCGTCGAAACGCTGCGCGGGTCACGCTCCCCCGCGGTGCTCATGGCCAACCACGGCCCGTTCACGATCGGGCCGAGCGCCAAGGCTGCCGTGAAGGCCGCCGTCATGGTCGAGGACGTGGCACGCAGCGTGCACATCGCAATGTCGCTCGGCGATGTCACACCGATCCCCCAGCCCGATATCGACGCCCTGTACGCCCGCTACCAGAACGTTTATGGCCAGGTGAGCGAATGAAGATCTGGTTCCTCACCGGTAGCCAGGGGCTCTACGGCCCGGAAATCCTCGACCAGGTCGCCGAGCAGTCCCGCGGCATCGCTGCACAGTTCAGTGACGCAGACATCGGTGCGGAGATCGTCTGGCAGCCGGTGCTGACCGAAGCGGCGGCGATCCGCCGGATGATGCTCGATGCGAACAGCGACGACGACTGTCTCGGCGTCATCGCCTGGATGCATACCTTCTCTCCGGCCAAGATGTGGATCGGCGGGTTGGATGTGCTGCGCAAGCCCCTGCTGCACCTGCACACGCAAGCCAACGCTGCGCTGCCCTGGTCGACGATCGACATGGACTTCATGAACCTGAACCAGGCCGCGCACGGCGACCGCGAGTTCGGCTACATCCAGACCCGGATCGGCGTCGCACGCAAGACCGTCGCCGGGCACGTGTCCGACCCGAACGTGGCGGTGCGTGTCGGGAAGTGGGTGGCGGCGGCGCTCGGCTTCGCGAAATTGCGGACATTGCGCCTGGCCCGGTTCGGCGACAACATGCGCGACGTCGCCGTCACCGAAGGCGACAAGGTGCAGGCCGAGCTCACCTTCGGCGTCTCGGTCAACACCTACGGAGTAAACGACCTGGTCGCGGTCGTCGACGCCGTTGCCGATGCCGCCGTCGACGCACTCGTCGCACAGTATCTGGACCTGTACGACATAGCGCCCGAACTCGCCGTCGGCGGTGAGCGACACGAGTCGCTGCGATACGCCGCTCGGATCGAGGCCGGGTTGCGCCAATTCCTGACCGAAGGCGCCTTCGGCGCGTTCACCACCAACTTCGAGGATCTCGGCGGCCTGCGTCAGCTTCCCGGGCTTGCCGTGCAACGGCTGATGGGCGAAGGCTACGGGTTCGGTGGCGAGGGCGATTGGAAGACCTCAGTCATGCTCACCGCACTCAAGGCGATGCGACCCGGCGGCGCGGCCTCCTTCATGGAGGACTACACCTACCACTGGGGTCCCGGCACACCGAAGATCCTCGGCGCGCACATGCTCGAGGTCTGCCCAACGATTGCGGCCGGCCGACCCAGCTGCGAGATCCATCCACTCAGCATCGGCAACCGCGAGGATCCCGTCCGGCTTGTCTTCGACGCCGCGCCCGGTTCCGGCGTCGTCCTCGGAATCGCCGACATCGGCGACCGCTTCCGGCTGGTGCTCAACGAGGTCGAAATCGTGCCGCCGGACGAGCCGTTGCCCAACCTGCCCGTCGCACGGGCTGTCTGGGAGCCGGCGCCGTCGCTGGCCACGTCCGCGGAATGCTGGCTGACGGCGGGAGGTCCGCACCACACCGTCCTCAGCACGGCCGTCGACACCGAGACGATCAGAGACTTCGCCGCCATGGTGCGCACTGAAGTCCTCGTCATAGACGACCAGACGGACCCGTATTCCTTCGCCGACCGTATCCGGTGGAACGGGGCATTCCACAAGCTCGCCGGGGGCTTGCCCGGCGTCAGCCCCTGAGACCGACCCGCGTTCGAGGTCGAAGCCTTCGGGTCGGATGCAACGATCGCGTTTTGCCCCATTCGGTGTGGAGCGCTGCGCTGGGCTGCGGGCTCGCGTGCTACCTCGCGGTGTCCTGGACGTCGGTGTGGGAGAAGAAGCTTCGTTCGCTGCTCTTCAAGGGTCGTGACGGGCCTGTGATGTCGAAGGATCCGACGAGTCGGTGGTCGTCGGAGGAGGCGCCGAGGAACAGGTCGGTGTGGCCCGCGTCGACGGAAAATCCGCCCCGGGCGTTGGAGTAGCCCAGTTGGGTCGCCTTGACGGTGAACGTGATGCGACGGGCCTCGCCGGGTTCGAGTTGCACGCGGGCGAAGCCGCCGAGGACCTGGTCGGCTCTGGTCACGCCGCTGGTCTTCGGTTGAAGGTATAGCTGCACCACCTCAGCACCCGCCCGCGTTGCGCTGTTGCGGACAGTCGCGGAGATGGTCACCTCGCCGTCGGCGTCGATCGACTCGGGGGTGACCGTCAGGTCCTCGAGGTCGAAGGTGCTGTAGCTCAACCCGAACCCGAACGGGAACAGCGGGGTGGCCGCGCCGTCGATGTAGTGCGTGCCGAACGGCGTGTGACTGCGGTATCCACTGGCGGACCGCTGGTGGTGAAAAATCGGGATCTGGCCCTGGTGCCGCGGGAATGTGTACGGGAGCTTTCCGCTGGGGTTGATCTCGCCCGAGAGGACCCGAGCAAGCGCCGACACTCCGCCGACGCCGTTGTAGGACGCGCTCACGATCGCCGCGGATTCGAGGAGCGGCTCTGGCAGGAGGTAGGGACGTCCGTGTACCAGCACGGCCACGGTGGGCTTGCCGAGCGCGGTGACCGCGTCGATGAGCCTTCGCTGTACCACTGGGAGTTCGATGCTGAGCGAGTCGCTGGCCTCCCCCTCGGTGCGGTCCCCGACGAACCAGGCGCTCGCTCCGCCGACGGCAAGCACGACGACGTCGGCTTGGGCGGCAGCCTGCACAGCCCGATCGAAGGCCCCTGCCTCGAGTTCGGCCTGTATGCCGGTGCCCGGTTCGGCGACTACGGACGCCCCGAGCGCGGTGAGCTGATCGGCCAGCCCGGTGATGCCGTACTCGGCCTGGACCCATTCCTCCTGGGGCAGCGGCTTCGCCGCGGCGGTGTCTGCGGTGGGCAGGTAGTCTTCCATGCCCACCATGTTGTTGAACCCGCCTTGGGCCATGAAGATGCCTACCGCCCGAGCGGCCGGGAACGAATACGCCGGGAACTGCAACGCGGCAGCGTTGGCGTGCGGACCAACCAGCGCGATGCGCCTGGCGGCAAGGTTCAACGGGAGCACGCCGTCGTTCTTCAGCAACGTGACGCTGCGGTCCGCCATCTCTTGAGCCAGCTCGCGCCCCTCCTGGGCGACCGCCTCCAGGTCAATCGTTTCCTGCGCGTAGGGCTGCTCGAACAAGCCGAGATCGAACTTGGCGGTCAGCAGCCGCAACACAGACGTGTTCAGGAGCTCTTCGGCAACGTTGCCCTTCCGCACCTGCTCCGCAAGCAGCGAGCCGTACGACCACGGAGAGGGCAGCTCAAGATCCAATCCCGCTGCCAGACCCAGACAGCCGGCCTCCGCGGCATCCACCGAGGCCTTCGCCCGATCGACGACATGTTGGAACGAGATGTAGTCCGAGGACACGTAACCGCCGAACTCGAGGGTGTCGCGCAGCAGCGTCGTCAATAGCTCGTAGGAGATAGCCGCCGGCACCCCATTCACCTCGGAGTAGGTGTTCATCACCGACCGCAACTTGGCGAGCTGAATGGCCGCCTCAAACGGAAACGCAAAAACATCGCGGATGCGGCGTGAACCAGCCTCCACATTCGCGGAGTTCAATCCGCCCTCCGAAGCCCCGTAACCCAGAAAATGCTTGCCGGTCGCGACGACACCGCCCACCAGGTCATCACCCTGCAACCCCGAGACATAGGCGGTGCCGAACGCGGCCACCAGGTACGGATCCTCACCATAAGTCTCGTGAACCCGACCCCACCGCGGCTCTAAAGCAACGTCGAACCCGGGCCCGAGTGCCTGCCGAATACCCAGGCGACGCATCTGCCGGTTGACGACCTTGCCCATTTCCAGGCTCAACTCAGGGCTCCACGTCGCCGCAACACCGGTCTGCGTCGGGAAAACCACGTGACCAGGCGCCTGCGTCCCCGCGATCGCCTCGTTATGGAAGACAGCCGGCACGCCGAGACGGGTCTGCTCGACCAAATAGCGCTGCACGAGATTGATCTCGTTCGCGACCCGTTGTGGGGTGGTGCCGCCCGTCGACGTCAACGGAGCCACCTGACCTATGCCATTGCCCAACACCGGCTCCAGCGCCTCGGCCCGCAGACCATCCGCAGTGAGCACCGACTGCGGCATGATGCAGGTCAACTGCTGCGCCTTCTCCTCGATCGTCATCTCGCGCAGCAGTAACACCGCCCGGTCATACGCAGCCAGGGACGCATCTCGAAATCCGGTGGTGATGTCAGGCATGTCGATCCTTTTCGAGTTGGCGGCGGCCGATGCCGGTACGAGAGGCAGCGACACGGACTAGTCGGTCGTGTGGCGATATGCGGATCGGGGGGCGCTGCGGCACCACCGACCGCTCGTCGGCGCACCGTGCCGCGTGCGCAGTCACTCGCGATGGCCTGTCGTTGCGCGACGATTCCGTAGATCCTGCCTCGGTGAGCCTTGGTGGTTCACTGTCATTCTGCTGATCCACCGCTGCAACGTAGCGAAGGTCGCAGGCAACGTCTACACCTGCCCGCTCCCGCCTTACGGCAGCCGCTCGCAGTGGCGTCATCGCCGCATGTATCGCGACACCCTGGGCGCGCGGGGGCCCTCGTGCGGGACAGTGCCGAGGCCATTGCCGCGCCGCGCCGTCGGCGACGTACTCCTACTGCGAGCAGGATCACGGGCACGCCGAGGCCGGAGCGTGCACACGAGCGGCAGGATCGATCCGGTCGCCTCGGGCGAATCCTGCGACTATCCCGATCGGCCCGGCCGCTATCCGCTGACCGGTCACGATCGGCTTGCGGCTGACCGGGCGCAGTCAGCGAAACAGAGTCTCCTGCGCCATGCTGGCGATCAGATCCCCGGCCGCCGTGAAGATCGATCCCGTGTACCAGCCACGCCCGTGGCCGGCGACTCGTGGCTGGTAATCGGTGAAGGTCCACTCGTTCATGTTCGGCGCTGCGTGGAACCACACCGCGTGGTCAAGACTGGGACCAGGTCCTGCGCTGCGGTCCGCGGCGGGTAGCACTCCGGTCAACGCGTCCGTCAGGTAGGTGAGCACGCACGCGTGCAGGAGTGGGTCGTCTGGCAACCGGACAGCCGAGCGGGCCCAGAATCGGGTCGGCATGATGGCGAGGTCGAAAGGCTGCGACGGCACCCGGTAGTCCATGGACACGACCCGGTACGCGGGGGTCTGGTCCAACGACTCGGGTGCCTCGGTGGGCGGCATCTGCTCGAGCTGGTCGATGGGGCTGTTGTTCGGGACCTGGAACGACGCCGACATGTTCAGGATGACCTTGCCATTCTGGATGGCAACCACCCGTCGTGCCGAGTACGACCGGCCGTCCCGATCGCGGTACACGGTAAAGACGGTCGGTATCCGGGAGTCCCCGGGGCGTAGGAAGTAGCCGTGCAGCGAGTGCGGCTGTCGATCGGGTCCGACGGTCAGGCCTGCTGCCCGCAGCGCCTGCGCGGCGACTTGACCGCCGAACAATGCCAGGCCGCCCTTGGACCCGCGCTCGACGAACACCCGGTTTGACCGATACAGGTCCGTTTCGATCCGCTCGATGTCGAGCAACTCCAGAATGTCGAAGGACGGGTCCATCGATGCGGACAGCGGTGCGGACGTCATTCCGGCGGGTCTCCTGCGAACTTGCGGCGATGAGGTCGAAGATCACTCTGCCGGCGTCCGTTCCCGAACTCATCGAGATGCGCCGACTTGACGTGGACGCGTACGGCCTGGGCAGTCCTTACGGGTGGGGCACAGGGTCGTTCCACGCTAGTGTCCCGCGACACTAGCGCCTGCGTGAGACAGCCGATTCGAGGCGTCACCCAGCGACCGTGCGGACTGGCTGCGCGCGCCGTGCACGGTCATCGACCCGTCCGGCGAGTCCGCGGACCTCGCACGATCTCCGTCGAACCGTGGTACGCGTCGCCAGCTGGCGATTGACTAGGGTGCGGATCACCAGCACCGGCCGGAACCTTCCCGGCCCGGATGGGTTTCAGTTCGCGGTGAGCGACGTGGAGAGGACGCAGGGCATGACAACGACTGAGCCGGGGCCGCACGAGGGGGTAGACATGGAGGCGCTGCGGGCCGCCATGGACGCGGGTGCGGAGGGCCTCGCGAGCCTGACGACACCCTCGCCGGACGCCTCGACCTATCTTCCGTCGTTCCCCGAGTTGAGCCTCGTCGAGACACAAGACGTGACTATCCCAGGCGTGGGCGGTGACGTTCCGGGACGGATCTACCGGCACCCGTCGGCCGCGGGTGAGAGCGCCCTGGTCTGGGTGCACGGCGGAGGTTTCGCCGCCGGTGACCTTGAGATGCCTGAGGCACACTGGGTCAGCCTGATGCTGGCGGCCAGAGGCATCGCGGTGCTGTCGCTGGACTACCGCAAGGCGGTCGGTGGGGTGCACTTTCCAGCTCCCGCCGACGACGTTCTGGCCGGGTGGATGTGGGCGGTCGCGAACCGGGCCGAGCTCGGGAGTCCGACCGGCCCGCTGCACCTCGGCGGCGCCAGCGCCGGCGCCTCGCTCGCTGCGGGAGTTGCCAAGAGGTTGCGTGACGGCGCAGGGCAGGCGCCTTCGTCGTTGCTGCTCGTCTACCCGACGCTGCACCCGGATCTTCCGCCGGCCACCGACGAGGTGGTCGCAGTGACGGCGGTGCTCCGCGAGCAGGTGCCACCGCAGATCATGCAGCTCATGTCACTCAACTACGTCGGCGACCCGGCTCTGCTGGCGGACCCGTACGCCTTTCCCGGCCTGGGGGACGTCGGCGGCCTGCCCGCGACGTTGGTGCTGAACTCCGAGGTCGACCTGCTCCGCGCGTCGGGGGACGCCTTCGCCGCAAGTCTGGCGGCGGCAGGGGTGACGGTGCGGGTCGAGTTCGAGCCCGGATCGGGGCACGGGCACCTCAACGAACCGCTCACCGACGTGGCGGTCCGCAGCATCGACCGCATCCTCGCCTGGCTCGAGCCGGCGGATGGTTCGCGGTGATCAGGCAGCCGTTCAACACCGGCTGGTACGTCAGCAAAGTGGGCAGCGACACGACCGTCGGCCCGGTCACCCTGCCCTACGACGCCATGCTGTTCGAGCAGCGTGATCCGAGCACCCGCAACAGCCACAACACCGGTTTCTTCCCGGGTGGGGACTACCGCTACTCCACGACGCTGGCTGCGCCGCAGTCGTGGGGTGGACGCAGTGTGACTCTCGAGTTCGAAGGGGTCTACCAACGGTCCGAGGTACTCGTGAACGGGTCCCTCGTCGGTGGTCGACCGTCGGGTTATGCCGTCTTCCACGTCGTTCTCGACGAGGCGCTCGTCTACGGCGCGGACAACCTCATCGAGGTGGTGGCACACAACTCCCAGCTGCCGAACAGTCGCTGGTACTCCGGTAGCGGCATCTACCGGCCGGTCCATCTACTGGTCGGCGAGCGGATCCGGATCACGCCGCACGGCCTTCGGGTGACCACATCGTCCATCGACGGCACCAACGCGACGGTGGAGGTGTCGGTGGAGGTCGTCAACGACGGGTCGGGGTCGCGGGAGGTCACGCTCGAGACACGGTTGCACGGTCCAGACGGCACCGAGACGGTTCCTGCGGGTCTCGCGGTAGCGCTCGGACCGGGCGCGTCCAGGACTGTGCGCCGGCGGATCGTCGTCGAGGGGGCACAGTTGTGGTCCCCGGACACCCCGCAGCTCTACGCGGCACACGTCCGGCTCAGCGACGGCGGCGAGGTCGTCGACACCGCCGTCGCCGACTTCGGCATCCGCACGATCAGCGCCGATGCCGCCCATGGGCTGATGATCAACGGCAAGCCCCTCAAGCTGCGCGGCGCATGCATTCATCACGACAACGGCGTCATCGGGGCGCACACGCTCGACGCGGCGGAGGACCGCCGGGTTCGGCTGCTGAAGTCCGGTGGCTACAACGCGATCCGCAGCGCCCACAACCCCGCCTCGCGTGCCTTGCTGCGGGCTTGCGACCGGCACGGGATGCTGGTGATGGACGAGCTCACCGACGTGTGGTGGCGACCCAAGGTCACCTACGACCTGTCGGACGAGTTCGGGCAGTGGTGGGAGCGGGATCTGGCAGCGCTGGTCGCGAACGACGTCAACCACCCGTCGGTGATCATGTACTCGATCGGCAACGAGATCGGTGAGACCGCCACCCCGCGCGGCGTTGCCCTGAACCGACGAATTGCCGAGCGGACCAAGGAGCTCGACCCCACGCGCCTGGTCACCAACTGCATCAACGGATTCCTGAACCTCATCGGCCCGCAGGACGACGAGAGGCTCGCGGCGAAGGTCGCCGCGAGCAAGGAGAAGGGCGAGGAGTCCAACAAGAACCTCATCGTGATCCTGAATTATTTGATCGCGGTCCTGGACAAGGTCATGCCCCGTCTGGTCCGGCTGTCGAAGGTCGACAAGCGAACGCGGGACGCCTACGCGGCCGTGGACGTGGCGGGCTACAACTACATGCCGGGTCGCTACCGCATGGACGCCCGGCTGTACCCGCACCGGGTCATCGTGGGCAGCGAGACCAACCCGAACGAGTCCGGCCGCGTCTGGCAAGAGATCGAGAGCCTGCCCAACGTCATCGGCGAGTTCGCCTGGACCGGCTGGGACTACCTCGGCGAGGCCGGCTACGCCGCGGTCACCTACAACCAACGCCGGCAGATGTTCTCCCCCTGGCCGGGCCGGACCGCCGGCATGCCGAACTTCGACATCACCGGACATCGGCAGACCCAGTCCTACCTCAACGCCATCGCCTGGCACCTGACCCCCGGCCCACACGTCGCGGTGCAACCGGTGAACCACGCAGCCGACAAGCGCTACTTCCGGGAGGGCCGCACCGACTCCATCCGCAGCTGGAGCTGGGAGGGCTTCGAGGGAACCGAGGCGACCGTCGAGGTCTACACCGACGCCCTGCGCGTCGAGCTGCTGCTCGACGGACGCCGAGTCGGCAGCGCCAACGTCGGGCAGCGGCGGCCTTACCTGACCGAGTTCACCGTGCCGTACCAGCCCGGTGAGCTGACGGCGGTCGCCTATGACCTCGACGGCACCGAGATCGGCCGGGACACCCTCGTCAGCGCTGGACCGAGCCTGCGGCTGACGGTGCATCCGGAGGGCGACGCGCTGCGAGCAGACGGCATGGATCTGCTCTACGTCCCGATCCATCTGACCGACGATGACGGAGTCCTGCGGCCGTTGGCCGACCGGGTCGTCGCCGTAGAGGTGACAGGCGCCGGGACGCTACTGGGGTTGGGCAGCGCGGAGTCGATCTGCGAAGAGGGTTTCGTCAGCGGCCGCCACACAACCTATTACGGGCGCGTGCTCGCTGTGATCCGTGCCGGACACGCCGCCGGCGCGATCACGTTGACGGCGACCGCTGACGGCTGCGAGCGCGTGACGGTGACCATCCCGGTCATCGAACCGTGAGCCCGCACCCACGCCAACGGCCGCGCTGCGTCGCCATGCCATCGACCGGTGGCCGGCCCAGCCTCGGTCCCTCAGCCCAGCCAGCGGGCCGACGCCACCGGCTGGCCGGCCTCGGCCGGTGTCTCGGACGCGGGGATGTCCACAGCCTCGATCCGGACCGGCACGCCGTTGAGGTGTGCCATCCCGGACAGCCGCTCGAGGGTCTCGGGTCGGCCCGGGGTGATCTCGTTGACGTTGGCGCCGCCTGCGAGGTTGGCGGTCGTCCAGCCGGCCTCCCGGTGACCCCATCCGTGCGGTACGGCGACCACCCCTGGTGCCACGTCCTCGCTGATGTGCGCGGGCAGTTCGATCTGGCCGTCCGCTGATATGACTCGCATGAGGGCCCCGTCCGCGATGTCTGCCTCGGCGGCGTCGGCGGCGTTCACCAGCGCTCGCTGGCGGCGCGACGCGTCACGGTGCTTGGGGGTGTTGTGCATCCACGAGTTGTGCGAACGGATCTCGCGCTGCCCGATCAGGAGCAATGGCAGCTCGGCGCCCGGAGGCGGCGTGGACAGCAGCGCCTCGAGTTCGGCGGTGATACGAGGATCGTCGAGGTGTACCCGGGCGTCCTCGTGACGGATGCGCTCGCTCATCACTGCGGTCTCGACGTGCGCAGCGAGGACGATTCCGCGCGGGTGTCGGCGGAGCTTGGCGCGGCTCAGCCCGGCGGGCCGTAGGCCGAACCGGTCGCCGTCTCGCCCCATCCGCAGCATGGCGTCGACGACCACGTCGGGGGTGAGCTCACCCAGAGATCCAGAGACGTCGCGCAGGACGTCCTGGCCCAGGCGGTCGGTGCTGACGTACTGGCTCAACGCGCCGGGCAAGAGGGTGACCCCTAGCTCCGTGGCCAGGTCGCGCACGATCCGCCACTCGTCGCGCGCCTCGCCGTACGCGGGCACCACGGCCTCGGTCCACTGGACGTGCGGCATCAGCTGGGCCTCGAGGTAGAGCAGGGGCAGGTCGTTGCGCTCATACATCGTGGTCGCGGGGAGTACGTAGTCCGCGTGGCGATGGGTCTCGTTGAGGTAGATGTCGATGCCGATCTGCAGCTCCAGCTCGCCTAGCGCGCTCTCGAGCTCACGGGCGCCGGGGACGGTGAGTAGTGGGTTGCCCGCCGACACCACGAGGGCCCGCACCTGACCCGGGCCCGGAGTCTTGATCTCGGGTGCCAGGAGCGGCGCGGGCATCTGACCCATGACGTCGGGCAGGTCGCCGACCCGGCTGCGGTGGTGGTCGTAGCCGCCACCGGCCTTGATCGCTCGTTCGATCGGCGAGCGGGCGAAGACGCACCCTCCTGGCCGGTCGAGGTTGCCGGTCACCACGTTCAGGGCGTCGAGGAGAACGTTGACCAGGGTGGCACGCGTCCCGAGGCAGGCGCCGGTCCGACCGTAAGCGACGGCTGACGACGCCTGTGCGAACGCGCGCGCGAGCGAGCGGATCTCGTCAGGCGGTACGCCGCAGCGTTCCGAGGCCACCTCGGGCGGACAGCACGCGGCCGCCTCGCGCAGGGCATCCACGCCACGGGTCTGCCGTGCTATCGCATCCTCGTCGTCGAGGCCTTCGGCGAACACGACATGGATCAGGCCGAGCAGGAGCCAGGCGTCCGCGTCGGGCCGGACGCACAAGTGCTCGTAGGCGCGAGCCGTTTCGGTGCGCCGTGGGTCCACCACGACGACGCGCCCTCCGCGGGCGACTATGCCGCTCAGCTTCGCACGCTGGTTGCCCGCAGTCAGCAGGCTGCCCCGGGACACGAGTGGGTTCGCCCCCACCATCAAGAGGAACTGGGTGCGGTCCAGATCAGGTAAGGGGAACAGAAGTGGCGAGCCGTACAGGAGCGAGGAGGCGACGAACCGGCTGGAGGTGTCCTGCGAGCTCGGCGAGTAGAAGTGCGGGGAGCCGATCCCCTGCATGAAGAGGACCACCGCCATCGGATGGGCGTGTCCGAAACCGGCCGGGTTGCCGACGTACCAGGCGACGGATTCGCCTCCGTGCCGTCCGCGGATGTCACGAAGCCGTGCACCGATCTCGGTTATGGCCGTCTCCCACGAGATCTGCTCGAAGCTCCCGTCCGGGGTGCGTCGTAGCGGGTGCAGCAGGCGTTCGGGGTCGTTCTGGACGTGCACGAACTCGATGCCCTTCGGGCAGCAGTACCCGCGGGTCACCGGGTGCTCAGAATCCGGACGCAGGGTGGTCAGCCGCCCGTCCTCGACGGTGGCGACCATGCCGCACAACGGCTCGCAGATGCGACAGTAAGTGAGGTGTTCGGCCATGTCGTGGCGCCTCGGCTCTCTCGCTCTGGACGGTGGACACCACGCTAACCCGAGGACCGGTCCGGCGCCTACGCAGTCGGTTCGGCACTCGATCGGCCCTCGGCGACCGCCGAGCCCCGGAGAAGATGACCGACCCGGGTAATATTCGGCTGGCCGGCCTACCTACCCGGCAGGCTGCGCTCCGCCTGCAACCGGCGAAGCCATTTTCTGAACATCTCCTCGGTATCGAGGCAGTCGTGGAATCCCGCTTCGCGCACGGCGATCGTGCTGTTCAGCATCGGTCCGTCCGGCTGTGGTCGGTTGCTCAGGAGGAGATCTGTGTAGACCAACGAGTTGTAGCCGACGAAGTCGAGCAGCTTCCGCGGGGAGGTCAGTTTGTGGGTGTCCACGATCGCGGCCCATCGCCTCGATCGATGCGGCAGCACGTCCGCAAGTGACATCGGTCTGTGGTCGCCGACGTCCATGCCGAGTGTTTCGGCGATCACCGCCCACACGTGCTTCCACACGAACACATCGCCGTTGGTCAGGTTGTAGGTGCCGCCCCGTGCTTGCGGAGAGGTGGCCGCCCAGCCCAGTGCCCGGGCTACCAAGTCGGCGTCGACGGCTTCATGGATGGCCGGACCGATCGCCCTCCCGGGGTAATGCAGCGGACTGCCCTCCGCGCGAAGCAGGGCAGCGTATACACCGATTGCTGGGATTGGATTCATGTTGTTGCCGCGAGCATCGCCATAAATCGTCGTTGGACGAAAAATGGTCAGTCCCCAGGAATTCTCGACCTGTTTCTCGCGCAGATAGTCCTCTTGGACCCAATAGAAGTTCGGGTGGTTCCGGCGGGGTTCGCGCTCGAGAAGCGGGTTGTGCGGCGGATCGTCTCGCAGCCTCGGGTCGTGGAGACCGTACGCCTTCGTGCCCTGCAGCAATGACACGTGTTCGAGCTGGGGCGCGACGCGTTGTAGCGGCTCGAACAGGTTGCGTAACAACTCCCCGTTGTGATCGATTTGCTCCTGATCGAACCAGCCGGATACCAATCCGCGCGCCTCGGAGAGGGCGGCGAAGACGAGGTGGGTGGCTCCCGCCAGGGCGGGCGTCACCTCCGCGATCGACCGCGGACAGCCGAGATCGACTCGAAGCGACCGGACGCCCACGATGTGTGGTGGCACTCGACGTGACAAGCCGATGACGTCCCACCCCGGTCGCGACGCGAAGTGTCGCGCCGCAGCGTGACCGACCAGGCCAGACGCACCGGCGATGACCACTCTCTTGGCTTCGCTCATGGAGTCACTTTCTGATCTTGTCCACTTCCAGATTCGGATTTCGACCGGGAGGCCGAGTTCCGCGCGGGCACCCCGAGGGACGGCATCGCCCGGTGCGTGGCGGATTCCGCCCGGCGATGTACCGGCGGGACGCCCCTCTCATCGAGGATTGCGGCGGTGAGTCGGGCGGCGCCGTTTTCCTGGGCCATCACACTGTGGGCGTCGATGAGCCCCCGGTCCTTGAACATGACGGCGAGCCGGCCCATGATCACGCTCAGCCGGAACCCCGCGAAGACCTCGTAGTAGTCGAAGTCGTTGACACGCCGCCCGCTGCGCCGCTCGTACCGCGCGATCGTCGCTTCCTTGGAGGGAAGTCCGGGTAGCCGCGAGACACCCATGCCGGCACTTGCGTGCCGATCCATGTACAGCATCCACGCGATGTCCTGACTCGGCGAACCGAGACACGCCATCTCCCAGTCCAGGACCGCCAGGCGCTTCCCGGACGGGGAGAAAATCATGTTGCCCATGCGGGCATCGCCCCAGCAGAGGACCCTCTCGTCGTCGGTGGGCTGATTGGCCCTGAGCCACGCGTGAGCGCGGCGGGCGACGGCGAGCTCCTCCACCTTCTCGACGGATTCGAGGAACGCCTCGTAGTAGTCGAGCTGGGCATCCAAACCGTCGAGTAGCACCGGAAGGTCGAGCGAGGAGTGGTCGAGCGCGGCAATCTCGGCCACGGTGTCGACCGTCCCCCACCAGATGCGCTCCTGCATCTGCGGCGAAGTGTCCTTCAGCCAGCCTGTCACCGTGTACGGCGGGTTGTCCGGCGGGATCAATCCATCGACGAACGCCATGACGAAGAACGCAGCGCCGAGCACGGCAGGGTCGGTCTCATACCAGCGCACGATGGGGACGGGTATGGGCGTCCGGCGACCGAGGGCGACAAGAATGTCGTGCTGTACCTCGAAGGCCACATCCGGGAACAACGGGTAGCCGGTGGGCGCGACCCGCACGACCAAACGCTCGGTCGTCGAGGCGTAGTTCGCGTCGACGACGAGCGTCTCGTTGGAGTACCCATTGGCGTCGGATCCCACGAAGTCGCCAAGCTCTACCGGGGCGCCCACCTTGCTGGCCAGCCAAGCAGCGAGTTGCTCGGCGGCTTGCTGCACGTCGCGCGGTGCGGATTTGGCCATGGCTCGACTCCTCGGTTCGTCTCGACGTGAGGTGTCGATGCCTATTGTCGCGCACTGGTCGGTACTGTGACGTTCGGCTCAACCGCCGTCGAGCGACCGGCGACACCAATCGACCTCGGCCGCGGACTGGGACTGGGACTCTCCGGCGTCGAAATGCGAACGATGGCTGACTTCACTGTCGACATCCCACAATCCCAGCTGGACGACCTACGCGCGCGGATCCGCGGCACCAGGTGGCCGGAGCGTGAGACAGTGGCCGACCGTAGCCAAGGCGTGCCGTTGGCGCAAATGCGCGAGCTGTGCCACTACTGGGCCGACGAGTACGACTGGCGTCGCTGCGAACGGGCGCTCAACGCGTTCCCGCAGATCCGCACCGAACTCGACGGCCTCGCGATTCACGCGATCCATGTGCGCTCGGCCCATGCGGGGGCGATGCCATTGCTGCTCACACACGGTTGGCCCGGGTCCATCCTGGAGTTTTTGGACGTGATCGGTCCGCTGACCGATCCGGTCGCCCACGGCGGCGTCGCCGCGGACGCATTCCACGTCGTCGTGCCGTCTCTGCCCGGATACGGATTCTCCGAATTGCCGACGCGCAACGGCTGGGGACGCGCAGCGCATTGCGGCGGCGTGGGTGCAGCTCATGAGTGGCCTCGGTTACCAGCGATTCGCTGCTCAGGGCGGCGACTGGGGCGCACTCGTTACAACTGTTCTCGCGCGGCACTTTCCCGACCGGCTGACCGGCATCCACCTGAACATGCCGCTCGGATCGCCTCCGGACAACGACACGGTGGCCAGCAGCCGGAATCGGGCGTCGCGCGAGAAGCCGGCGCAGTTCCGCAGCGAGGGTTCCGGCTACATGGTCGAGCAATCCACCCGCCCACAGACGATCGGCTACGCCCTGGTCGACTCTCCGGTCGCCTTGTGCGCGTGGATCGTGGAGAAGCTCGTCGAATGGACGGGCGGGGGTGATGCACCTGGCCTGTCGCGCGATGCGATGCTCGACAACGTGACGCTCTACTGGCTCACCGGCACCGGGGCATCTTCGGCCCGGATGTATTGGGAGAACCGAGTCTGGGACGCGCCGCGGTACACGTGCCGACCGGGTGCTCGATGTTTCCGGCCGAGGTCGTGCAACTGCCTCGTGTCTTCGCCGAGCAGCTGTACCGGGACCTGCGGTGCTGGCACGAGGTCGAGGCAGGTGGTCACTTCGCGGCATGGGAGCAACCCGACCTGTTCGTCGAAGAGGTCCGCGCATTTTTCCACCTCGTGCGCGCTGAGGATGGCTGAGTAGCGCTGCGCCTTGGGAGCACACGTCCGCCAGCGGCACGAGACCGGGCCAAGGCAGAATCGCGTCGTCGGGATCCGGGGATCGGGCCGAAGCCGCGCCGTGACGCGCCGCTCTCGACATGCCGAGCCAAGTCAGATAGAACAGCTTGGCCAGCCAGATTGATCGTTCACCCCATCCAGATACGCGTGAGCATCGACTTCTCGACCGACGAAGGGTCTGTTATTCATGACATCCGCCGGCTTGCCCGACCGTCCCGACAAGATCACTGCGGAGTGGCTCACCCAGGCCCTGACTACCTCACATCCCGACGTCGAGGTGTCACGGGTCGAGATCCTGGACAAACATTCTGGAACGACGGGTCGCACCAAGCTGGGGGTTTCCTACGCCTCGGGCGAACGCGGCCCGGCGACCGTCTTCGTCAAGTTGCCCCCGTTCATCGCCCAGCAGCGGGAACTGGTCGCCACAACCGACATGGGCCGCAAGGAGGCCCGGTTCTACGCCGGCCCAGCCGCCGAAGTGCGGATGCGGATACCCCGCGCCTACTTCGCGGCGTTCGGTGACGAACCGACCGAATACATCATGGTCCTCGAAGACCTAGATGCGTCAGGCTGCATCTTCGCCAGCCGGCATCAGCCGCACGCGGAGGAGTTCGGCGAGCAACTCATAGAGTCCCTCGCCAACCTGCACGTTCAGTTCTGGAACGACCCCCGATTCAACGACGAACTGTCCTGGCTGCGACCGCCGTTCGCCAGCGCGATGGGCGCGCAACTCGTCGACAGCGCACGCCAACAGTTCGAGGCCGATTTCCCGCCGGTCTTCGGGGAGCTGGCGCGGCTGTTCGTGGAACATCACGAGCGCATCCGCGAGCTCTGGCTCGACGGCGAGCACACCATAGTTCACGGTGACACCCATGCGGGGAACCAGTTCATCGACGGCGACAAGATCGGTCTCTACGACTGGGCCGTCGTGAGCAAGTACCCCGGCATGCGCGACATCGCGAACTACATGGGGAACTCCTGCCCGACTGATCTTCGGCGTCGCGAGGGCGACCGGTGGTTGCGCAAGTACCATCAAGTCCTGGTCGACGGCGGCGTCGACACACCCACCTTCGACGTGCTCTATGACCGCTACCGCATCGGCGTCCTCTACTCGCTGGTGTCCTCATCGACGACCGCCGCGATGGGTGACAGGTGGCAGCCGACCGACGTGTCCATGCGCGGAATGACATCGGCGATCGACACGTGCGCCGACCTCGACACGATCGGGGCCATTCGCGAGGCCCTGTGACAGGCCGCTCGGCAAGGTTGATCGGACATGGCACTCCACGGTCGGCGCAAGCGGCAACATCGATCGGTTATCGTTCGCCTGTGACGATGACCGAGGGCGGCACCGACGGACCCGCCATCATTGTGTCCGGCGGCGGGACCGGCATCGGCGCGGCGATCGCGCGGGCCCTGGCTGCCGACGGCGCGCAGGTGACCGTCTGCGGTCGCACCGAAGTGAAACTCGCGGACACCGCGCGCCGGATCAATGACGAGGTCGAGCGGGCAGCCGTGCACTGGGAGGTCGCGGACGTGACCGTCGAGAGCGACGTAGAGCGGCTGGTCGCCAATGCCGTCGAACGCGCCGGCCGCCTCGATGGCGTCGTGTCGAACGCGGGCGGCGGCGGCGGTCTCGGCCCGCTTCACTTGCAGCGGATCGCCGACTTCCAGCGGGTGCTCAACCTCAACATCGTGGGCGCGCTCATCCTGGCGAAATACGCTGTACCCGTCCTCGCCCGCACGGGCGGCGGTTCGTTCGTAGGGATCTCCTCGATCGCGGGTCATGTCACCCACCGGTACTTCGGCGCCTACACCGTGGCGAAGGCGGGGCTGGAGGAGTTCATCCGCAACGCCGCTGACGAGTATGGTCCGGCCAAGATCCGCTTCAACGCCGTGCGCCCGGGTCTGACGAGCACCGAGATGATGGGGTGGCTCGGTGAAGGGTCACCGATCTACCAGAGCTATGACGAGAACACCCCGCTCGGCGCGTGGAGTGAGGCGAGCGATATCGCCGAGCTGGTGCGCTTTCTACTCTCGCCCGCCGCGGCGCGCATCACCGCGCAGATCATCAACGTGGACGGTGGCCTGTCGTTGCGCAGAGGTCCTGACTACTCGACGATGATCCTTCCCGGGTTCGGTGGCGAGAGCGTGGCTCTCGGCCTCGCCGATCCGCCATCGGCCCCGCCCACACCTGGCTGACCGAACCTGCATATAGCGCGGCCCCCATGGCTTCCCGACGCTGAGCGCCGGCCCGGTTCGGTGCCGAGCCGCACGTCACCCTATCCGGTGGCGAATGCTGTGGTGGGTGCGGCCAAGGGTGCAACCTCGGTGGCCGATGCCGGGTCAGGGGAAACCAGGCTGGGGTTCGGGTCTGGCGCAACGAAACTGGCCCGCGGTCTTCAGGGCCGCAGGACCAGGCGACCCTGAAGCCCACCGCTGGCGATGCGCCGGTGTGCCTCGGCGGCGGCATCAAGCGGCAGGACCTCGGGTGTGGGCGGCAGCACCTGCCCGTCGGCGATCAACCGAAGCAGGGTCTTGGCGTCTTCGGCATACTCTTCGTGCTCCTTGTGCCGCTGTTTCGAAATGTCGTACGACACTGCGCGTCGGCGCGTCCGGTCCAATTTGCCGAGGAGCGGCCAAAACACGTTGAGGCGAAACACACCAACCAGCGCCACCCGATTGGCGGCGCCTGACTCCAGGAAGTCCTGAAAGCCATAGCCGACGAGGGTTCCTCCGGGCGCCAAGGAACGCCAACTCGTCTGCCAGCTGGAACCGCCGACCGCGTCAAAGGCCGCATCGACACCGCGTCCACCACTTGCCTCGCGGATCGCCGACGGCAGATCGGGCCGACGATAGTCAATCGCGGTAGCAACACCCTGCGACTCGGCACGTGCAATGTTCGCGGCCGAGCACGTGGCGATCGTCCGCAACCCGAGGTGATTCCCGAGCACGACCAGGGCGCGCCCGACCGCACCCGTGGCGCCCACTACCAAGACGGTGGACGCCGATGGAAGCGAGACGCAGCGGGTGAGCATCTGCCACGCCGTCATCCACATCAGCGGCACTTCGACCGCGACGGCTGCATCGATTCCATCCGGGACCGGCACCAGGTCACGGGCTTCGCACACGAGGTACTCGCTGTAGGCACCGTGGACCGGCATGTCGGCGACGCGTTGGCCGACGGTCAACCCGGTCACTTCGGAACCGAGTTTGTCGACCACCCCGACCACGTCATAGCCAGGAGTGAGAGGCAGCCCGCCCTTGTAGTTGACGTAGCGGCCGCGTCGCAAGATCGTGTCCGTGTAGCCGACTCCGGCCGCCTCGACCCGCACCCTGACCTGGTCATCGCCGGGTTCCGGGAGCTCCGCGAGTTCTTCGATCTTCAGGACCTCGGGGCCGCCGAAGCTGCGCGCCACAATCTTGCGGTACATCGCTGGATCGTCCCTCGTCCTTCGACAACAGAGCATCATGGCCGGCCGTTCCGTGCGGCCTGCGTACGACCGCAACGGCCATTACGGGGCCAGACTCGCCTCGGGGGGGCGGACTGCGCGTGATGTAACGGCTTTGCGGACGAATCGGCGTACTTGCGGTGATGCGGCGGTACCGATGTGAGTGTTCTTGTTCCAGAGGATGGTTGGCTTGTCCCAGTGCTCCCACAGCAGATAGGGCTCAAGTGGGGTGGCGACCCGGTCGGCCAACCCTGCGTAGATGAATCGGCCCTCGCGGGGCACTTGGCAGGGGAATGCGGTTGGCGTGATGACCTGGTGTACTGCCCGCGCGGACTCACCGAGCAGGTCGTGGCTTTCCATCTCGCGGCGGACGGCCGGCGTCCTGGCGGCGGCAACGATGAGTGGCCGATACACCGTCGCGGCGGGCAATCCAGCGACCACGCAGTCGAGGTCGGGTTCGAGTCCCGCCACCAGCGCGGCGGTGTAGCCGCCCAGGGACATGCCGTGCACCGCTATCGAGGATGCTCCGCGCTCGCGGATCCAGGCCAGACATCGGCGCACATCCCACACCGCCTGGGTGAAACCATGCACATTGCCCACCCAGTCGAGCGACACCAGTGCCGCCGCGCCGGGCCCTTCATCACGACGCGAACCGTGCAGGGGAAGCACTGGGGCAAGCACGTTGAAACCGAGATCACGGTGGTAGCGCTGGGCGCCCATGAAGGCCAGGTCGAAGGGGGTTCCCATCCCCGCCATGTGCAGATACACCAGCCATGGCCGCGGCTTATCGTCGTCGTGCTCCAGCACGCGGGCACAGCAGCGCTGATTGGCCGACATCGCCAACCACCGTTCGGTCGCTGGCATACCGGCCACCGGCTGGTACTCGCTGTCGAAAGTCAACCGTGAATAGCGCAGCTTGCGGTACTGCGCCGGCTCGATACGAACCACCGCCGGCGCAGACGGGTTCTGGTGATACGACGCCGGATCATCGAGCCAGCCCTTGGCCTCGAACACCGCCAAGGCCTGGCGGGTGTCCTCCGCGATCCGCGGGAACTCGTGCGCGTCGCTGGCTTGCTGACCGACGCGCGAGGCCATTTGCAGCATCAGCTCTTCGGCAAACACCGAGGTCAGGACGCCCATGCTGGGTCGTCGCCGCGGTATGTCCGGCCGCGCCGCCAACACTGGCAACACCGAACGAGCCGCGAAACCACCCGTCCGCGCCGCGGCATCGAACATGCGCGCCGGCGACATAGCGGTAGCGACCGCATGCCCCCGACCAAGTCCGCCTTGTTCAGCCAAGTCGGCCCCCATTCTCAGCCAACGTGGCTGCACACCGTGACGGTACCCGTCTCGGGTGGCCAACTAGGTCGGCCGTGAGCCTGGTCATGTCGCTTTTGTCCCGGCACGGATCGATCGGTCCGCCGCAGACGCGGGGAACCGGGGAGGTTAGGCGCCGGTCGAGTCAGCCTCCACGCCGAGGGCCAGGACTTCGGCGAATCCTTTGACCATGGCCAGTCGCAGTGTTTCAACAGCCGGCATCGCGACCGCGTCCACCGTTAGCCCGATACGCGCAATTCCGGCATAGGTGACCATGACTGACATCACCGCGGGGCCGGGCAATGGCCCAAATGCCACCATCGACGTCACTCGGGCTCCAGCGAGGTGTACCGGCGTTCGCGGGCCTGGGACGTAGCTTGCCTGCACGTCGAGGCGGTCCTGCGCACGGCCCGCCAACCCGAATACGGGTTCCGGCAACTGTACGAGCGCGGGTGCCAGGGTGGTCATCGCGTCCAGTGCCGGCTCGGCCCGCGCGCCACGAACAATGGCCGTGATCTGGCGGATACGCTCGGCTGGGTCGGCCACGACTACGGGGGCGGAAAAGCGGACAGCTGCGAAGCGATTCCCGGCATTCTGTTCGGTCCGCCGCCGCCCGCTTCGAGCCCGAGTGCTCACCGGGATGGCAAACGGCGCCTGACGGGGCAGGGTGCCGGTCATCTCGTGGTAGTGGCGTATGCCGCCGGTCACCCCCCCGAGGTATGCGTCGTTGAGCGAGCAGCCGACGCTTCGACCCGCCCGCCTGAGGGCATCAGCCGGAACCTCCAAGTAGGTCAGCCGTCGCTGCGCACTGCGGTCGGCGAAGGTCGGCGGCCCAGATCTCGGCAGCACGATGCGCGCTAGCGACTGGGCATATTGAGCGGCCTGCTCGAGTCTGCGTCGGGGATTGCTGATCATGGCTGCGGCCGAACGAGCCGCACCGGTGTAGCTGCGTAGGTACCGTGACTGTGCCCGGGCGGGAGCGCCGAGCACTCGCTCGGCGGCAAGGCGGCCGGGAGTAAGCCGAACCGATCCATCAGTACCGACCGGTGCCGGATCACCGTCGGTGCGCGCGGACGCGGGCTGCTCATCGCCATCGACGAGCCCGGCAAGGAGTCCCATTCCAGCCAAGCCGTCGGTGAGCACATGCGACATGCGGACGACGAGCGCGCCGCTGCCGTGACCCATGCCGTCGAGCATCGTCATATCCCATAGGGGCCGGGTCTGGTCGATCTCGTCGTCCGCGATGCTCTCGACGAACTCGATCAACTCCACGATCGAGCCCGGCGGGGCCACAGTGCGCCGACTCAGATGTTCGCGCACATCGATCTCACGCTGCACCACCCACTCAGGCGCACCAAGATCTCGCCATGGACGCACCATCCGCTGCCGCATCCGCGGCTCACGGCGCACCAGGTCGGACAACCGGGCCACGAACGCGTCCCAATCCGGTACCCGGTCCAGCTCCAATACGACGGTGATGGTCGACCTGCGACGCGGGTCCGACTCCTGCCGCAGCAGTAGATGATCCACCGGATCCATCGGTCGACGGTCGGGCACGTTGCGCTTCCCTGCTGCCACTCCTCGATTCAAGCAGCGAGGCTGATGTCACTCCAGGCAGACCCGTCAGCGCAGATGTCACGTGCACCGCGCACGCTCACACCCGCCGAGGATCGCGGGTGGGTTGAGGCTTGGGCCAGTATCCCGGCGCCACGACTAATCCGGCGACCCAGGTGGAGGTGCGCAGTTCGCCAGCGTTCGCGTGGCGGCCTGAAACTGCTCATTCGTGAGCGGGACACCGGGGAACGGCGGGCCGGTTGGTCGTAGCGCAGACAGCAGCGTGGGCAGGTATCGCCGCCAGAGGCCGGGCGCGGCGGGGCCGCCGAGGTCGGCAATCTGATAAAGCATCATGAGCGTGCAGCCGAGGTCGCTGGGCACGGCGTCGGCGCGGACGACGCCGGCGTCCTGGGCTCGGCGCAGCAGCGTCGAGACCGGTTCGACGAGTAGGTCACGCGCCCTCTGACGGTACCGTTCGCTGGTGACGCCCATCATGAGTTCCCGCAGGCCGCGATCCTTGGTGTGCAGCTCGAGAGTGAACTCAAGGAATGCGACGAGCCCGGCCCAAGGATCCTCGTTCTGCGCGGCTTCCTGCGCCGCGAGCAACACCTCGCGGCTGGCCTTGTCCATGATTGCTTCGGCGAGGTCGAACTTGTCGGTGAAGTGCCGATACGCGGTCCCCACTCCGACGCCGGCTTGACGCGCGATGTCGTCGAGGCTGGCCGACAGGCCGCGTTTGGCGAAGACCGCCCGTCCGGCGGCAATCAACAGCTCGCGGTTGCGGACGGCGTCCTTGCGCATCGGCCGACGAAGTTCTCTGTCCGATACAACCTCGACGCCGTCAGTGATAGATATCGTCGACCGCCCAATCAGATCGCGACGCGGGCGTCGCTCTCGGGCCGGGCAGTGTCGACCAGCTGGAGCGGTGCGCTGCGCTGACAACTGCGCCGGGCAGGAATGCGGACGCCGCGGTCCGCAAGACCATTGCCCGACTGTACAGCGGCACGGTGGGCTGCGCCAGCGCGCGCGTAGGGGGTACCGGTTGAACGCAGACGCCGTGCACCTGACACCGCAACGACCACATCACCTTCTAAGACCTATTCCGTCGACTTGCCGTGCCGGACCGACCGACCGACCGACCGACCGACAATGCCTGTTGAGCGTGGGAACTGCGATCGGCTGTGCCGCACGACCTCCGATGGAGCACCGCGGAAGATGGGCGCTGGAACAAGTGCAAATTCGCAGATAAGCACGATGAGCGCCACCGATTCCGAGACACCGGGCGCGTCTCTAACATCTCGCGGCGCCCGGCACGATCACCGGGCCGACGCGCTGCTCACGACTTGCGGCGCCGTCGTTGCCGCCCGCCAACCCTCGGTGAACGGGATCGCGCATCATCGGTGTCTTCTGTCTCCCGCTCGTGCGTAAGGTGCCCGGATCTCGGGGAGCATGACACCCTGCGGCCGCTGGCTCACGTGTCACGAGGACCCTGCTCAGGCGAGGTGAGCGGGGGAAGGTGCTGGAGACCGCAGTTGTCATGCCGCCGAGGCGCGTGCCTAGCGGTCGAACGTGATGATGCCTCGGATGTTGTCTCCGGAGCGCATGTCCGCGTAACCCTGGTTGATGTCCTCAAGCGCGTACCGCTGGGTGATCAGTTCGTCGAGCTTCAGGACGCCCTGCTTGTACAGGGCGAGCAGTTCAGGGATGTCGACGGTCGGGCTGGACGCCCCGAACAACGACCCCTGCAGGCGCTTCTGGAACAGCACGAGGTGGCGCAGTGAGACCGGCAGGTTGCCGTCGTCGGCGGCACGCGGCAACCCGGTGAGCACCACCGTGCCCGCCTTGCGGATCGCGTCGACCGCTTCGGCGATCTGCTCGCCGGTGGTGACGCCGACACAGACGATGCACGAATCCGCACCCTGGCCGTTGGTCACCGAACGGGCGAGCTCGGTGGCTTCGGCCATCGTCGCCACGGCGTGGGTCGCGCCGAACTGCGGCGCGACGGACCGCTTGAACTGGACGGGGTCGACGGCAATCAGCATCGACGCACCTGCCACCGCGGCACCCTGAACGGCGTTCATGCCGATACCGCCGACACCGACCACGATGACCACGTGCCCCGGGCGGACCTGTGCCGATCGCACCGCCGAGCCCCACCCGGTGCCCACACCGCAACTGGTCAGGCACGCCGCCTCGAGCGACACGTCGTCGGGACACTTGACGGCGGAGTGGACCGACACGGTCGAGTACTCGCTGAACGTCGAGATGCCGGCCGCCTGACCGATGGGTCGACCGTCGAGGGTGAACCGGCGGCTGCCGTCCGTTCTGACGACCGGACAGGATGCCGGCGCCGTTGTCGCACAGGTTCTGCATGCCCGAACCGCACCAGCGACATTTTCCGCATGCAGGCAAGAAGCTGAGCACGACCCGGTCGCCGATCTTCCAGCCGGGCGTATCCGGCCCTACCTCCTCTACCGTCCCGGCCCCTTCGTGCCCACCCGCGATCGGGAGTGCTCCGGGGGGCAGCGGCAGGTCGGCGGTAACCATGTGATCATCGGAATGGCATAGACCGGCTGCTCCCATGCGGATGAGCAACTCATCCTGGCGCGGCGGCTGCAGATCCAGATCGCACACCTCCCACTTGCCCGGCTGGGACATGAGAACAGCCGCCTTCGTGCGCACAGACAGCACCCTTTCACCGGTCGTGCGGCACTCCAGGTGCGCCGCCACCTTCGACGCGCGGAACCCCATCCGATCGGGCGCTTCGCGTATGGAAAGAACGTTATTCTACCGGCGTCGATGCTGCGAAAGACAACCTGCACGAGCGGCACGGCTGTGCAGGCTGCGTTTGCCCATCACCCGTTCGGGCAGCAGGGCCAACGGCCGGCTAGCGAGCGCGCCTCGAATTGGGCCACCGGTGCACGTCCGAGGCCTCGGACCGTCGGCTGGGCTCGGGGGTTATGTTCGAGCCGATGAGGGGCTGTACATCGCTGCTCGGCTCCTTTAGCATACGTTCCGTACAGTTATTCCAGAGCCACCACCTCCCGGACACAGGTGCGCGACCTGCGAGTGATGGCCGCCGTCCCCAGCAACCGATCCGTGGGCCAGATCCTTCGACCGGCGCCGATCAGATACGCAGGAAGGGTGTTCGCATGACCCAGGCAGGCGATGGTCCGGGGGTTTCGCTGGACGAGATCACGGCCAGGTACCAGGCGGAGCGGGCGAAGCGGCTGCGTCCGGATGGGCTCGGCGCAGTACGCCGACATCCGCGTGCTGGACGGCGAGTTGCGACCGCGATCCGTACGTCGGAGACGCCGCTGGTCCGGGACGCCGTGTCACGAAGAGGTCGACGCGGTCATCGTCGGGGCGGGGCTCGGTGGGCTGCAGGCCGCAGCTCGACTGGCGCAGCAGGGCGTGACGAATGTGCGGATCATCGACAAGGCCGGTGACTTCGGCGGCACCTGGTACTGGAACCGCTACCCGGGCGCCGCCTGTGACGTCGAGTCCTACATCTACCTGCCGATGCTCGAGGAGACGGGCTACATCCCGACCGAGAAGTACGCCAAGGCGCCGGAGATCTTCGCGCACTGCCAGCGCATCGCCGAGCAGTTCGACCTCTACCCGCGCGCCCTGTTCCAGACCAACGTCACCGAGCTGCGCTGGCTCGACGACGCCGGCCGCTGGCAGGTCACCACCGATCGCGGTGACCGCATCCTGGCCCGGTTCGCCGTCGTCGCCGGGGGGATCCTGCACCGGGCCAAGCTGCCGCGCATCCCGGGCGTCGAGACCTTCCGCGGCACCGCGTTCCACACCAGCCGGTGGAACTACGACTACACCGGCGGCAGCCCGTACCGAGCCGCTGGACAAGCTCGCCGACAAGCGGGTGGCCCTGATCGGCACCGGGGCGACCTCGGTGCAGGTCTTCCCGCGGCTCGCCGAGAGCGCCGAGCACGTCTACCTGTGCCAGCGCACCCCCTCGGCCGTCGGGGTGCGCGCCAACCAGCCGACCGACCCGGACTGGGCCGCGCAGCCTCGAACCGGGCTGGCACCAGGAACGGATCGAGAACTTCACCCGCATCGTCTCCGGCGAGAAGGTCGACGCCGACCTGGTGGCCGACGGGTGGACCGAGATCTTCGGCGCGCAACCCCAACGCGATGGGCCTGACGACCCCGGAAGAACACCAGATCGACCTCGAGCAGACCAACGCCGTCCGCGCCCGGATCGACTCGATCGTGCAGGACCCGACGACGGCCGAGGCCCTCAAGCCCTGGTACAACATGCTCTGCAAGCGGCCCTGCTTCCACGACGAGTACCTGCCGGCGTTCAACCAGCCGAACGTCACCCTGCTCGACACCGACGGCCAGGGCGTGGAGCGCATCACCGAGACACGGCATCGTCGTCCACGGCGTCGAGTACCCCGTCGACTGCATCATCTACGGCTCGGGCTTCGGCGCCGAGCCGTCGCACACCTCACGGCTGGGCTTCGAGATCTACGGCCGCTGACGGCGTGAGCCTGACCGAGGCGTGGGCCCGAGGCCCGGCGACCCTGCACGGCCTGCTGGCGCGCGGGTTCCCGAACCTGCTCCAGTTCAGCCTGCTCCAGAGCGGGATCGCGATCAACTACTCGCACCTGTTCGGCGAGCACGCCGTCCACGCCGGCTGGCTGATCGGGCACTGCATCAAGGAGGGCATCGAGCGAGATCGAGCCGACCGTCGCAGGCCCAGGACGAGTGGCTCGGCGTGCTCCACGCCAACCTCGGGGCGCAGGCGATGTTCCTCGCCCAGTGCACCCCCGGCTACTTCAACGCCGAGGGCAACATCGACATGAGCGCCGACCCCGAGATGCGCGGCATCCCGTTCTTCGGGCCCACCATGGACTACCTGCAACATCCTGCGGGACTGGCGGGCGGCCGGCGACCTGCCGGTCTGGAAACCCGGCGCTCGCACTAGTAGACAGCTGACAGCAGTTCGCCTGCGCGGCCGGACGGTCCGGCAGACCCGAGACAAGGAGAGCACCCATGCCACACGCACGACCTGAAGAACTTCCCGCCGGCGGCGGCGACCGCTGGCCGTTCGCCGGCGAGATGTTCCGCACCGTTCAGTGGGGCGACATGGAGGTCGGCCTCACCACCGTCGACGCCCCGCTCGACTGCACCGAGTCCTACCAGGTCGGCGGCATGCCCGGCGGGGTCTGCCCGTGCCCGCACTACGGCTACATCTTCAGCGGCACCCTCCGCGCCGTCTACCCCAACAGCGACCAGCCCGACGAGGTCGCCACCGCCGGCGAGGCGTACTTCTTCCCCGCCGGCCACGTCCTGGTCTACGAAGAGCCCACCAAGGCACTCGAGATCAACCCCGCCTACGCGCTCGGCCAGTGCATGGACGCCATGGCCCGCTCCGCCGAGATGATGATGGCCCAGTACCTCGAGCAGCAGGGCAGCCAGCCCGGCTGAATTCTCACGCGTCAGCGGTCGTGCGTCTCTCGCGGAGGAACCTGATCGCCGACCGAGGCGCGATCAGGTCGTCCTGGCCTCCGCGCGGTGCGGGGCATGAGCTGCCATGCCGTTGAGGAGCACGCCAATCAGGCCGTCGGCGTCCTCCCTGCCGGCCCGGGCGGGGCTCAGTGTCCACAGCAGGACTGTGCCCAAGATGGCGTCTGTTGCTGCTTCGAGGTCGGCGTCGCGGCGCAGCTGTCCCTGTCCCACGGCGCAGGACAGTCTCTGCAACAGGTTTCGTCGGTGGGGTTCGGTTTGCTGGTCGTAGAGTCGCTGCGGATCGGAGGTGCCGTCCGCCGCTGCGGCAGTCATGGCTCGCACCAACGCCACCGCGTTGAGGTTGTCGAGTTGTTCGACCCGAGCGTAGAACCACTCGCCGAGATCGGCTGCGATGTCACCGGTATCAGCAAGCTGATCCGTGGCTACAGTTAGATAGCCCGCCAGGACGGCTTCGGTGACCAGGGCCGCCTTGGACGGCCACCATTTGTAGACGGTCTGTTTGCTGACCCGCGCGCGCGTGGCGATCGCGTCCATGGTCAGCTCGTCGTACGACCCGCTCGCGAGCAACGCGCGGGTGCTGTCGAGGATGGCATGGTGTCGGGTGGTGCTTCGTGGCCGGCCGCGCTTGGTCGGCGGCGTGGCGGACTCCACAACATCGCTCACGCCATTTAACGTAGTGCGCGTCCAGGAAAATCGCCTACCGCGCGTTCGACGCGTCGACCCCGCGGCTGGCGGCATCCCGGGCGATTCAGACTGATCCGCCCATGCGTGATGGACAATGCTGGAGCGCGCGATGCGTGGTCAGGTGTACAACGTGCGCAGAGGGGATTCAACGTGGCAATCACAGCTCGTTTCGACGGAAAGGTCGCGCTGGTCACCGGCGCCGCGCGGGGCCAGGGTCGGGCATTCGCAGGGCGTCTCGCGTCCGAGGGCGCGGACATCATCGCGGTCGACCTCTGCCGATCGGCAGCGACAACCGACTACCCCGGTCCGACGCGCGAGGACCTGGCCGAGACAGCGCGGCTTGTCGAGGCACATGGCCGTCGGGTGTTCGCCCGTGAAGCCGACGTCCGCGACTTCGATGCTCTGGCTACGGTCGTCGCGAGCGGTGTCGCCGAATTGGGGCGCCTGGACGTGGTCGTGGCCAATGCAGGTATCTGCTCAGCGAACCTGTCCTGGGAGATCCCGATCGAGCAGTGGCAGGAGACGATCGACACCAATCTGACCGGCTCCTTCTTCACCGCAAAAGCCGCCGTCCCGACGCTCATCGAGCAAGGCGAGGGTGGGGCGATCGTGTTCATCAGCTCGGTTGCCGGACTGCGTGGCCTGCCGTTCCTCGCCGACTATGCCGCCAGCAAGCACGGCATCGTCGGGCTGGCCAAGACTATGGCCAACGAACTCGGGCAATACAAGATCCGGGTCAACACGGTGCACCCGCACGGAGTCGCCACCGGCATGCAGCCGCGCAGAATGGGCGAGCTCATCGAGGAGTACGCCGCTACCCTCGGACCGATCTTCATGGGCGCGCTCCCCGACCCCATCAGCGAACCCGACGACATCGCAAGCGCCGTCGCCTGGATCAGCTCCGACGAGGCCCGCCACGTGACCGGAATCCAACTGCCCGTGGACCTCGGCACTCTCTCCCGCTGACCACGCCGAGGTCGGGCTCCCGGACGGCGCGCGCTCCCTAGGTTCCAGCCGAGACCGGCTCTGAACTCAGGTGTGCGCCGAGGCGGCGCAGGTGGGTGCTCGCGCCGCCGAGCAGGAACTCCGTGCGCTTCGCGGCGGCGAAGTAGCGATGCGTCTCACCGTCGAGATCGATACCCGCACCGCCGTGGATGTGCACGGCAGTGTGTGCCACCCGGTGGCCTGCATCGGACGCCCAGAACTTCGCGGTGGAGGTCTCGGCCGTCTACGGCGGTCCGGACGCGACGCGCCACGCGGCCTCCCACATGGTGAGTCGCACTCCCTCGACGTCTACTCGTCGCCGTCCAACACCCGCTCGGCCACGATGGTCACACCGTCGGCCGGCAGCACGACGAACAACGCCGGGCCGTGCGGCGTGGCCGCCGGGACGACGAACGCGTCGGCCACCGTCCCGAAGGGCACCACCGCTTTCGCGCCCGTCAACACCCACTCGGATCCATCGGGTTCCGCGACGGTAGCCAGCTGTTGCGGCTCGCCGAGCTGCTCGGTCAGCGCTGCCGTCAGGACGATCGATCCAAGGGCGGCCGGCACGGCGCAGGTCTCGCGCTGCGCATCCATGCCGAAGTGTGAGCGATGGCCGCCGCCGACACGACGCTCGTCAGATAGGGCACCGGCGCAACGGCGCGCCCGAGCTCGACGAGCACCGCGCACTGCTCGAACAGGTCGAGGTCGCCGCCGGCGACCGAGGAGGGCAACGCCGACGACAGCACGTCGGCATCGGCGAGCGCGCGCCACAGCGCCCGGTCGAATCGGGGCAACGTCGCGTCGACTGCCTTGCGTCTCTCGGTGGTCAGCTGCGCCTTCGTGATCTCTCGGACCAGAGCGCCCAGTTTCTGCTGCGTCTGCGTTGGGGGTGAGGTCCACGGCGCTCACCGCCCGCTCGCCGGCAGGCCCAGCGCGACACCGGCGATGATGTCGCGCTGCACCTCGTTGGTCCCGGCGGCGAAGGTCATGACGAGCGAGGCCCGGCCGGACCGCTCGACGCGAGCGTTCAGGAGCGCCGCGGGCGAGTTGCGCCGCAGCGTCCCGTTGGCGCGCCCAGCACCTCCGTCAGCAGGCGGTACGCCTCGGTGGCGAACGCGGTACCGAACACCTTCGTCGCCGAGGAATCGGCCGGCGTGAGCGAACCGCCCGAGGCGATCTGCCAGTTCTTCAGCCGGATGAACTGCACCTTCGCGTGCACCCGGGCGAGATGCATCTGCACCCACTCCTGGTCGATGACGCGACGCCCGTCCACCAGCCGCGTCTGCTGGGCCCACTCGCGGACCTCGGCCAACGCCCGCGCGATCGATGCCGAGGGCGTCAGCGCAACCCGCTCGCGATTCAACTGGTTGGTGATCAGCGGCCAGCCCCGGTCGACCTCACCGACGACCGACGACGCCGGCACGCGCACGTCGGAGTAGTAGGTCGCGCTCGTGGTCTCGCCGGCCAGCGTATAGACCGGGGTCCACGAGAAGCCGGGCGCATCGGTCGCGACGATCAGGATGGACAGGCCCTTGTGCCGCGGGGCGTCGGGATTCGTGCGGCACGCCAGCCAGACGTAATCGGCATATTTGATCAGCGAGGTCCACATCTTCTGCCCATTGATCACGTAGTCGTCGCCGTCGCGCACAGCGGTCGTGCGCAGCGACGCCGGATCGGTACCGGCGTCGGGCTCGCTGTAGCCGATGGAGAAGTGGAGCTCACCGGCCGCGATCTTCGGTAGGAAGAACGCCTTCTGCTCCTCCGAGCCGAGCTGCGTGATCGTCGGGCCCACGATGTTCACCGTCAGCACCGGGAACGGGACGCCCGAGTCGGCGACCTCGTCGGTGAAGATCAGATGCTCGAGCGGTGAGGCGCCCCGGCCCCCGTACTCGACCGGCCAGCTCATCGTCAGCCAGCCGTCCTTGCCCAACTGGCGGAGTCTCCTTGAACACCTCGACGTCGCCGTGGTCGCCCTCGTCGGCGGCCAGCGCTTGTCGGCGCTCCCGGGTCATCAGCTCCGCAAGGTAGAGCGCAGTTCCTTGCGCAGGCTCTCCTGTTCGGCGGAATAGGCGATATGCATCGACGCCCGCTCGACGTAGCGTGATTCTCGAAGGTCGGGTAGCCCTGGTGGGCCTGTTGCGCCCTCGAACTCGTGATCGGCAGGCAGTGTAGGTCGTGTTCGAGGTTCGAGAGCATCCGCACGGGCATGCCGGCCTGCTCGATGAATTGGAACCGATCGGGGAGCGTCTCGAAGGTCCGGCCTTCGAGGCGTGCCACCTGTCGGCGGTCACACTGAGATGAAATCCGATCGATCGCCAAAGGTCAAAGCTGGCCGACAGGTTGCTCGCGAACGGCGCACGGATCACGGGTGCAGAATGCAGAAGGTGGATGACTTTGCACGACGGGGACGGGGGGTCCCCCGTCGCCTTGACGTCGCGAAACCAGACCTTCCACCGGGTCAGTCGAGGGCCGGCTGACGCTTTCCCTACGCCGCGAAACGAGGTTCGGATGGTCAACTCAGACCGGGTCGCCACCGTGATGGTGCCGCTAGTCGGGCCCATGATCAACAGGGTCAAGCACAGGCGACGAGCGCAGTTCGAGGTCCTGCCGGTGCCGAGTGGGCGGGTGCTGTTCCTCGGCGACAGCCTCACCCAGGAGGGCCTGTGGGAAGAGTGGTTTCCGGACCTCGACACCCTCAACCGCGGGATCAGCGGCGACACCGTCGGCGGCGTTCTCGACCGCCTCGATGTCGCCGTCAATGCACCGGTCGCCATCTCGCTGCTCATCGGGACGAACGACCTGACCGGATTCGGCGGCTCACGGAAGGTGAAGGACATCGTTGCCCAGTTCCGCGAGCTGGTGACAACCCTTGTCACGCGGGCGCCGAACGCCCGACTGCTGATCAACAGCGTGATGCCGCGCACGGCGTGGTTCGCCGCGCGGGTGCAGGCGCTCAACGAGCACTATCGCTCGATCGCCACCGACGTTGGCGCGACCTACATCGACTTGTGGCCGGTGCTCGCCGGGCCTGACCTCGCGTTGCGCCCGGTGTTCACCCAGGACAACCTGCACCTCAACGGCGCGGGCTACCGGGTCTGGACCGATGCCCTGCGCTCCCATCTCGCCGAGTTCGCCCGGCTGACCGAAGTGAGCGACCAGCCTCCTGGCGCGGCCGGCTGACGCCGCGGGCCCTGCCGCCACCTGATGCTCGGCGATACGACAGACCCGGCGGTTGCCTCGGCCTGAGGGCAAACACGACTCCGGCAGCAGCGCGCCCTGAACCGACCAACCCGCGATCAGCCGGTCGGCAGGTCCGGATGCCCTGGATGCCTCCGCAGCCGGCAGCTACCCGAACCCCGCGGCCATGACTCCTAGTTGACCAGCACGTTCGGGTTGGGCAACCCGGCCGCTTGGCACATGTACCGGTAACCCCTCAGCGCCGCTGCGCCGTCGGATACGTTGATGACGTTCCCGGCCTCGTCGAGATCGAGGTTGACGCCGTACATCTGGAACCACACCCGAGTGTTGTCCTCGAGGCATTCCAGGGTGTGGATCGACCCGGCCGGTTCGAACAGGAATGACCCGGCGCGATTGATGTAGTCGTACTCCTGGTACTTCCATGCACCGGACGTCGTGTAGGCGAAGACCGGGCCGGTGTGCCGGTGCCTGTTGAGGACGTAGCCCCTCCGAAAGATGTTCTCGATGATCCACAGGCCTTCCTTCTCGTGCACCTGGAGCACCTTGAGCATGTTCCCACCACCGAAGTCCACGAACGGCAGTTCGTCTGCGCCGATGTGAACGGCACTCGGGATATGCACCTCGGCGATAGTCATGGGGTTGTCCTGCCTTCTCTCGCGCGGTCTTCCTGGAGCTGTTGGTGGACCATCCGTACCCTCTCGAGCCTTGACGCGCCCAACATCATACACCGAGAATGTATCTGTATGATTGAACAATATACCCATGGCCATGGCGACTGGGCAACGCTAAGGAGCAGGTGCGGTGGGTCGACGTGCCGCACCCGAGCCCGCAGACCACCCATGAACCAAGCCGATCAACTGGATACTTCACGCGGTGCGCGATCTGCGCGTCGCCAGCCGAGCTGTCGCCCCGACCGGTGGTTCGAATGGGCCCGACAACGAGTGACACAGCGAGGGAGCACTTTGATGGCTTACGACACGGCGGAGCTCCTAACGGCGAGCGATGCGACGATCGACGACGCGACCGCATATGGCGACCCGATGGTGCTGCGGGGACTGCTCTACCAGCTGACCGGTGACGACGAGCTGCTGGACGTCGAACTGGGGTGCATGGTCATCGGCGGACAGCGCGAGGTCTTCTACGTCAAGGACCCCGAACACGCGGCGCGGATTCGCGCAGCCGCAGCGCGGTACCTGCGCTCGCACCGCGATGGCGGCGGTGGCAAGACACCGATCGGGCCGACCGAGCGACTGCACCGCAGTCTCAGCCTGACCGCGGGGGTCGAGGTCGAGCGAGCCGAAATGCAGCAGTGGCTGGAGGAACTCGCGATCGACCCCTGGGCCCGCGGGCTCGCCTGGCCCGCGAATACGCCGCCGCCGGGTGCTTGCGAGTTCCGCGTCGTCGTCATCGGCGCCGGCATGGGCGGGCTGAACTGCGCCGTCCACCTCAAGCGGGCCGGCATCCCGTTCACGGTGCTGGAGAAGAACTCGAACGTCGGCGGGACGTGGCACGAAAACCGCTACCCCGGTGCGCGGGTCGACTCGCCAAGTCGCACCTACTCGCATCTGTTCGGGGTCGATTTCGTCTACCGCCATCCCTACAGTCCCCAGGTCGAGAACGAGAACTACTTCAACTGGGTCGCCGACACCTTCGGCGTACGCGAAGACATCGAGTTCCGCACGGAAGTCAGGTCCGTCATCTGGGACGACTCGGACCAACTCTGGGAGATCGCTGCCGATTCCCCGGGCGGGCCTCGCCTCTGGCGGGCCAACGCTGTGATCAGCAGTGTCGGGTTCCTGTCCCGCCCCAACATTCCGAAGCTGCAGGGCATCGAGGACTTCCGCGGCGAGTGCTTCCACACCGCTCGTTGGCCGGCGGGCACCGAGCTGACCGGCAAACGCGTCGCGGTGATCGGCACCGGATCCACCGGTTACCAGACGATCCCGGAGATCGCGAAACACACCGAACACCTGTATGTCTTCCAGCGCACGCCCAACTGGCTGTTCGACGCGCCCGGTTACCTCTCACCGTTTCCCGACCAGGTGAACTGGCTCGACCGAAACCTCCCGTACTACAGCCATTTCGCCCGCTTCCAGCTCGCGTACGGACACCGACCCCAGAACTCGCTGAGCGCCCTTCAGGTCGACCCGGACTTCCATGACGAGCACGCCGTCAGCGCGGTCAACAAGACCTTGCGCGGCGAACGGATCGCGTTCCTCACCTCCAAGTTGGGCAGCCGTCCGGATCTGCTCGAGAAAATGATCCCGGTGGCGCCGCCGATGGCAGCCAGGCCCGTGCTGGTCGACCGCGCCTACAGCATTCTCGATGTCCTGCCTCGCGACGACGTGAGCCTGGTGACCGACGGACTGCGCCGCGTCACCGAAGCCGGAGTCGAGCTACCCGACGGCACCCGCCACGATGTCGACATCATCGTGCTGGCTACCGGGTTCCGCGCGAACGACTACTTGTGGCCGATGGAGGTTCGTGGCCGGGACGGGCTGCGGGTCGAGGATCTGTGGTCGAAGGACGGCGCACGCGCCTACCTGGGCACCATGCTCCCCGGATTTCCCAATTTCTTCATGGTCTACGGGCCGAACACCAACCTGCTGTCCGGACTGCAGATCCCGGCGATGGAGGAGCTCGTCGCCCGATTCGCGCTGGAAAGCATCGGGGGGCTGATCGAACGGGGCAACCGGACGGTCGAGGTCAGCGACGACGCGTACTGGCGATACAACACTGTCATCGACAGCGCGGAAAAGCTGATGACCTACGTCGATCCACGATCGCACAACTACTACCAGAACGAATTCGGTCGTTCCGCGGTCAACTGCCCGCTGGACACCCGGTTGCTGTGGAGGTGGTTGCGCGATCCTGCACATCGCCGCCGGTCTAGCGACGAGCAGCCGATCCACGAACACCTGCTCGACCAGTACCACCAGATCCACCCGCAGTTCGGCCTCGACTTGATCATCGAATGACACTCGCGGCTCGAAGGGAGCCTGACGATGACCACGGGGACCGGCACCTCGGCAACGACATCGGCATCCAACGACATCTACTCGCCGGCGGCGTACGCGAACGGGGCCTCGCCCCGGTCGTTCGCCGAACTGCGGGCCCAAGATCCAGTGCACGGGGGTCGAGATCCCGAACCAGAAGGGCTATTGGGTGGTGCTCAAGCATGCCGACGTCGAGATGGTGTCGCGACGGCACGACATCTTCTCCTCCGAGCTCGGCGGGATCCTGGCCGAGGATCTGCACGAGGACCAGGTGAGGCAGACGAGGGCGATGCTTCTGGGCATGGACCCGCCGCGGCATCGCACCATGCGCAAGCCGCTGACACAAAGCTTCACCCGCCGCGCGATCGACCGACTGGAGGAGCGTATCCGTACCGTCACGCGGGACATCCTCGCCTCGGTGCCCGGCGGCGATGTCGACCTGGTTGCCGACGTCGCCGATCACCTACCGGCGCATCGTCGGCGAGCTGCTCGGCCTGCCGCGGGCCGTCGACGAGACTCTGCGCTACGCGAATCCGCATATCTCCTTCGGTATCGGCGAGCACTACTGCCTGGGCGTGCACCTGGCCCGCCCCTTGAAGCGCGGGTCTTCCTCGAGGAGTTCCTCGATCAGTTCGCCGACATCGAGCTTGCCGGGGCGCAAGGCGTCCAACTTCAACAACGGGTTGGACTCGCTGCCGATACGGCTGTCCCGGACAGCCTGCTGACACTCCCGCCGCTCCCAGCAGCTCGGCCCGGCCGACGCCGGCGTTCCGGACGGTCAGAAGATGATGACCCCGCGGGTGATCGCGCCCGACGCCTGGTCGGCGTAACCGACGTTGATCTCGTCGAGGGTGTAGGTCTTGCTGACCATTTCGTCGATTTTCAGCAATCCCTGCCGGTACAGGTCGAGCAGGAAGGGGATCCGCTGACGTGGGCTGCCGCTGCCGTAGACCGTTCCGACGAGGGACTTGTTCGACATCGCAAGGCTCAGCAGGTTCAGGTTCACCTCGGTCGACATTGCGGCCGAGATGCCGGTGACGCAGCAGGTGCCACCCTTGCGCGTGAGCTGCATGGCCGGGTCGATCATCTCGCCACGGACCACCGACGGCGCCAGGATGACGCGGTCGGCCATGACGCCCCTCGTCATCTGCTGGACTGCCGGGATTGCATCCTGCATGGACGCGAACGCGTCCGTCGCCCCGAACGTTTTTGCAGCATCCCGGCGGCTCGCGAGAGGGTCGATCGCGACGACACGCGCCGCGCCTGCCAGGCGTGCGCCTTGCACCGCCGCCACGCCGACCCCGCCGACACCGACCACCACGACCACATCACCGGGGCGCGTCCCGGCGCGGTCGACTGCCGCACCGTACCCTGTCGCGACGCCGCAAGACACGAGTGCGACTGCATGCCACGGCAATTCCTTGTCGACCTTCACGACCGAATGCTCGGACAGCAGTTGCTGCTCGCTGAAAGCGCCGAGCTGGGCAAATCGGGCGGCCGGCTCGCCACCGATGTGGTGCTTGATCGTGCCGTCGGCCATCATCCCGAGGCTGAACAACTTGGCGCCCTCGTTGCACAGGTACGACTCGCCCCGTGCACACCATGTGCAACGGCCGCAAGCAGGCACGAACGACATGGCGACGTGGTCGCCCGGCGACACGCTACTGACGCCAGGGCCGACCGCGATGACCTCTCCGGCACCTTCGTGACCGCCGATCATCGGCAGGCCCGGCACCGGCATGTCTCCTGTTCGGACATGCTCGTCGGAGTGGCACAGGCCGCAGGCCTTGAGCTCGATCAGGACCTCGCCGGGACCGGCTTCGTCAATCTCGACGTCCTCGATCAGCCAATCCTGGTGAATTCCTCGGATGACTGCTGCTCTCGTCTGCATCGATTATCCCGTCTTGCCGTCAATGTCGATTCGGTGGTGGATGGGCGTGGACTTCAGGGCTGGACGATGGTTTGGGTCTCGAGATAGGCATCGAGACCCTCCGGGCCGAGTTCGCGGCCGATACCGGACTGCTTGAAACCACCGAACGGGTTACGGAGATCGAGTACGACCCCGGAGTTGACCGCCACGGTGCCGGTACGCATGCGCCGGGCGATTTCGATGCCGTGGGTTTCGTCGGCCGTCCACACCGAGCCCGACAAGCCGTAGTCGGAGTCGTTCGCGATTCGGACCGCCTCCTGCTCCCCGTCGTACGGGATCACCGACAGCACCGGCCCGAAGATCTCCTCACGCGCAACAGTCATCCGGTTGTCGACGTCGGCGAAGAGAGTCGGCTCGACGTACCAGCCGGTCGTCAGGTTCGCCGGCCGGTGACCGCCAGTCACCAAACGTGCCCCCTCATCGACCCCTGCCTTGATGTACCCCTCGACCCGGTCCCGCTGGCGCTCGGCGACCAACGGACCGACGCCCGTGGATGGGTCCGACGGATCGCCCACCCGTACCGCACCGACCGCGGCCTCGAGCGCGTCGACGATCTCGGCATACCGGCTGCGCGGCGCCAGCACCCGCGTCTGAGCCGCACACGCCTGACCGTTGTTCATGAACGCCGCCGGCAGCAACTTCGGCAGGGCAGCGCCCAGGTCGACATCGTCGAGCACGATCGCCGCCGACTTGCCGCCCAGCTCGAGCGTGCACCGCTTCAGCTGTTCACCGCAGATCCCGGCAATGCGCCGACCGGCCGCCGAGCTACCGGTGAACGACACCTTGTCCACGCCGGGATGGCGGACGAACAGCTCGCTCATCTCTCGATCCGCGGCAACGACACTGATCACGCCGGGCGGCAAACCCAGCGAATCGATCACTTCGGCCAGCAGATAGCCCACCAACGGTGACTCCGGCGGCGTCTTGAGGATCATCGTCGAACCCGAAGCCAGGCACGCGCCAAGCTTCATCGCCATGATCGTCAGGGGCACGTTCCACGGCACGATGCCGACGGACACGCCCACCGGCTGTTTCACGATCCGGCACGGTCCGATCAGTCCGGGCCGCTCTTGTTCGAACTCGAACGTGTCGAGCAGGTCGGCGAAGAACGTCAACATCATCGCCGGGGTCATGACCTGCCCACCCAGGGCGAAGTTGGCGGGGGTGCCCATCTCGGCGGTCAACGTGCTCGCGAACTCCTGGGCGCGGGCCTGGATGCCGGCCGACAGGGCGCGAAGTATCTCAGCTCGCTCCTTCGGCGAGGTCTGTGGCCAGGGGCCGTCGTCGAAGGCGCGGCGAGCGGCGGCGACGGCGCGGTCGACGTCGTGTCCAGCCGCCTCCGGAACTGTGGCGATCATCTGTTCGGTGTGGGGCGAGATGACATTGAGCGTGCGGTCGGTGCTCGGCCGAACCCACTCACCGCCGATGTAAATCGTGTCCTTGTTGATGGTGGTGCTCATACGTCCGGATTCCCTTCAGGCGTTCTCGGGTCATGGGCGACGGGGTCGCGGCGGTGTCGGCGTGCTTGTCTGCTACCCCCCGATAGCACCAATCCGCGCGGTGTGCTCGATGTCGGGCGGGTGGGCGCCGTCGACTGTTGGAAAGTGAGGGGCCCGGCGCTCGTTGAGTGCCGCGAAGGCTTCGTGGTGGCGAGCGCATCCAGCGGCCGTCGGCCGGCGCGGCGACAGAATGCCGCCGCGCTCAGCCAATGCGCACCGGCAGTGATTCGATGCCGCTCACGAAATTGGCCGCCCGTTGTCGTGGCTGCGCCGGCGACGCGAGCGCCAGGTCGGGGAAGCGATCAAGCAGTTCCTCGAACACGATCCGCAGCTCGAGCCGCGCCAGGTTGGCGCCGAGGCAGTGGTGCGACCCGTGGCCGAACGCGATGTGCTCGTTGGGCGTGCGGCGGATGTCGAAGGTGAACGGGTCCTTGAAGACCGATTCGTCTCGGTTGGCCGAGGGGTAGAGCAGCAACAGCTTCTCTCCGGCCCGGATGTGCTGGCCCGCGAGCACGGTGTCCTCGGTAGCGGCTCGGGCCATGTTCTTCACCGGGCTGACCCACCGCAGCATCTCCTCGATGGCGGTGTCGAGGAGACTTGGGTCCGCGGTCAACGCCTTCCACCGCTCCGGCTCACGCAGGACCTCGTAGCCGCCGCCGCTGATGACGTGGCGCGTCGTCTCGTCGCCACCGATGAGGATCAGCATCGACTCGTAGAGGATCTCGGCTTCGGTGAGTCGATCGCCGTCGACCTCGGCTGCGACGAGCACACCCATGAGATCCTCGGTCGGCACCTCCTGGCGGGCACGGATCACGGCAGCTGCGTAGGCGAAATATCCGGATGCCGCAAGCGCCTGCGCCTGCTTGAGATCCGGATCGGAGGAACCCAGGGCGCGCATGAGGTCATCGCTCCAGTGCAGCAACTGCTCGCGGTCTGGCGGTGCGACGCCGAGCATGTCACCGATCGTGATCAGCGGCAGCCAGGCGGCGACGTCGGAGACGAGGTCGAACTCGCCTTTCTCGGCGACCGCGTCGAGGAGGTTGCGCGTTGTCGTGCGGATCGCCTCTTCCTGGTCGCGGACTCGGCGCGGGGTGAAACCCTTGTTGACTATCTTGCGGCGACGCGAATGGGCCGGATCGTCGGAGTCGATCATGCTGGGCACCGCGTTGTGGTCCGGGCGGACTCCCTGAGCATTGCTGAACCGCTTGGGCTGGGTCGACACCTGCTTCACGAGGTCGTAGGTCGAGACGCCCCACAGTCCGTTGTGCGGGTCCTTCCACACCGGCGCATTGGCTCGTAGCCACGCCAATTCCTCGTGTGGATTGCGACCCCAGAATCCGCCATCGATAAGGTCGATCCGATCCTCCATCAGTGGGCCTTCCCTTCGTTCTCGAGCATCAGGATCACGAGGTCGGTGACCCGTCGGTAGATGGCATCGCGCTGCTTCGGGGCGCCGATCGCACCGCTGCGGGCCAAGACCAACACGCCGTGCAACGGAGCCAGACACGTGAGCAAGAGATCCAGCGACGGGTCCGGGATACCGAAGGACTCGATGACGGCGGTCAAGGCCGCGCGCGACGGCTCACTCGCGACATGAACGCGGACAGCATCCATCGGCTCGCTCTGGGCCAGCTCGTACAGCCCGGGGTGCTCCATGGCATATCCGCCCATTGCCTGTGCCATCGCGCGAAAGCAGTCCCGACCGATGCGGCCCATCGCGGCACGCTGCAAACAGTCGGACAGGTCGGCCTGGGCACGCACCTGAACCTCAGCCAGAACACCTTCGACACCGCCGACGTGGTGGTACAGCGAAGGGCCCTGAACACCCAGCACGCGTGCCAGCGCGGTCATCGTCAGCTGCTGCCAGCGGTCGCGGTCCACCAGCACGGCGGCGGCATCCACGACGGACTCGCGGCTCAGCTTGGTGCGCGTCATCACGGAATACTCTACGACCCATAGGCAGAAGTCAATTCACCGTAGGGTAGCTCCCGGTCGAGCCGAACGCGCGACGAACGACCGCGACGAACGACACAGTGCGAATCGATCGCACCCGGGATCTCGCGGGTCATCCGGTCGATGGACTCTGCTGGCATGCCGGCCCCCGGCCGCAGCACGATAGGTCGGTCGCTCGCCCTGCGGTGGGCAGATCCTGTCCGCGCAGCCGCGCTGCTCGTCAGCGGCCCGTCCAGCGCGGCGGGCGCTTCTCGATGAAAGCCCTCGGGCCCTCCCGGAAATCCTCTGACGCAACGGTGATCGACTGAGCCTGCGCGGTGAGCTGCCAAAGTTCGGTGTCGTTCGCGTCCTGCGCGGCGAGGATCACGCGTCGAGATTGGCGTACAGCGATCGGCGCGTTGGCCGCGATCCTCTCGCCGAGGACGAGCGCAGCGGCAAGTGCTTCGCCCGGCTCGACGAGGTCGTTGACGAGACCGAGTCCCGCCGCGCGCTCGGCGCTAATGGGGTCGCCGGTGATCGCGATCTCCATGGCGATGTTGCGCGGCAGGAGTCGAGGCAGCCGGATCAACCCGCCTCCGGCCGCGATCAGCGCCCGTTTGACCTCGGGCAGGCCGAAGCTGGCCCTCGTCGAAGCGACGACCAGGTCGCAGGCTGCCACGATCTCGAACCCGCCGGCGACCGCCGGGCCGTCGACGGCCGCGATGATCGGCTTCGTGCGCTCGCGTTCGACCAAGCCGGCGAAGCCGCCTCGCTCAGTGGTGAGCGCAAGGCCCGCACCACTGGCGACAGCCTTCAGATCGGCCCCCGCGCAGAACACCGGACCGGCACCGCAAAGCACCCCGACCGTGAGGCTGTCGTCTGCTTCGAGCCGATCGATCGCTGCCTCGATGCCCTCGGCCACCGCACCGTTCACGGCGTTGCGCGCCTCCGGCCGGTTGATCGTGATGATTGCGATCCTGCCGATGGCCTCGTAGTCAACCGTGCCAATGGATGTCAACTCACGCCTCCCCAACTGACGGCAACTGGCCCCGTCTATCAATACCTGCACACCATGCGTCTGACCGATCGCACTCGTGGGTGTTGCTCGTTTTCACGTGCCCGAAGATAGTGCGGCCAACGCCTCGTGGTCGGCTGCAGCCGTACCGAGCCGCTCCAGCAGCCGAGTCGTGATCGAGGGGTGCACATAGGTCGTGATGGCCCAAAGGAACAAGCCATAGACGATGCCGCGGCGCAGCGAAGGCCACGCGTCGTCCCACGAAGGGGCCCGAACGCCATGCGATGCAAGTTGGTCGAGGTAATGCTGGAGCAGGTCACGATCGGTGCGCCGACGGTCGGCGACAGTCAGCGACGATGCGATGTGGTATCCGACATCGATCGACCAGCTGCCGCGTTGCACGAGCTGCCAATCGACCAAGGACGGACGTCGCGCGGCATCGAGGAACAGATTCCCGACGTGTGCGTCGCCGTGGATGACACACCATGGGTCGGCTGCGGCTTCCAGCTCCGCGAGTTTGCGGTAGCTATTGACCAGTCGGTCGGCGCCGCGCACCTCGCGGGGCACGCCGACACCCAACGGTCCCTCGAAGTTCTTGTCGATCTGCTCGAGCCATCTCGGCACCAGGCTTGGGTCGAGCATCGACGACATGCGTGATGACAGCCACGACGCCGCCGCATATTGCGCGTCGTTCCAGAACGCAGCGTGCAACTTGGCCAGCTCGCCGAGGCTGTCGGCAGTCTGGTCAGGCGTGTACGGACTGTTACCGTCGAGGAAGACGCCACCCTCGGCGACAATGTCCTCGGTGACGACGACGCCGTGTGAACTGGCGAGATCGAACTCCGCGTACACGCTTCGCAACGTGCGCACGCCGCTGGGCGCCGCGAGGTCACGGTAGAAACCGGTCTCGGCCTCGCTGACGGCTCGGGCCTGCCGGCCCGCGTCGTTGAAGTAGCCCTTGACACACAGGTTCGGTGACAGACCGTCGGGGATTCCCCCGGCGCACTCGATCGTGAATCTGGCGTTGGTCGAAACCCGGTCGACGATCGGGCCCGGGGTCACCGCGGTGACCTCGACCCCGGGAAATCGGGTCCCGAGCGCGGCGGTCAGCCAGGCCGCGGACAAAGCCTCCGCGAGCGTGTCCGGAACCGGAACAGATCGGTCGGGCATCGCCTACCTGCTTCCACGGTTGGCCGCGAGATGGTCGGTCGCGCGGTTCGTGGCGTTCACGCCGACCTCGAGATCACCCCACTGCCCCGAGCCCAACCGGTCGCCGGCAACGGCCCACTGGCCATCGCCGACTGCGGGCAGATCCACCGGACGTGGGTATGGCACCTTCGTCTCTCCTCTGTGTGGGCGTCGCGCTAGCGGGTGACATCCGTGCCGCCGCCCAGCGCACGCAGGCAGAACGACCAGACACGCTCCCTGACCACGTCCTCGCTCAGATCTGACGGCGCGTTCTCGTAGTGGTGGAACAGCGTCGTGAGGAGCTGGGAGATCAACCACGCGTCGTAGTCGGGGTGGGGTGTGCTGATCAGACCGGCTCGACCCGCGGCAGCGATTTCGGGCACCAGCAGATCCACGAACGGTCGCGTGGCCTCGGCGAGCTCTACGGGATAGAGCCGCTCGAGCCGCCAGTGCTGTGCCGTCACGAAGCCCGACGGAACGCCTTCCGCGGACCTGCCGACGGTGCCGAGAACGGCGGCGACATAGAACCTCAGCCGGTCGAGCGGATCCGAGATCGGTTGCGCACGCGCGGCCAGGTGCCGGCACGCCTCGCTGACGAGGTCGCCGATGACCGCCAGCAGGACGTGGTCCTTGCTGCCGAAGTGCTTGTAGAACGTCTGGATGGCGATGCCGGCTTCTCGCACCAACTCCTGTGTCGTGAAGTCGATCCCCTGCTTGGCGATCAGACGCCGGGCTGCCTGCAAGATCTGATCGGCACGCTCCACCCGGCGCATCCGTGAGCGTTGGGCCGAAGGCGAGCGGTCGGCCGCCCGCGCCGCCCACGACGTGGTCATGTCTCGGTCCCCCGGGCGGGTGGTCATGCGTATGCGCTGTACACCACGGCGCCACCGAAGTGCGGCGACGAATGGCAGGCCAGGCCTACGCGGGCGACGTCGCGCTGCCGCGCGCCGGCCCGCCCGGCCAGCTGGAGATAGCACTCGAGCATCTGCGGGATTCCGTGCATTCGCCCGTTGCCGAGCGCACCGCCCCCGGAGAGCACGGGCAACGCACCGGGCAGATCGCTGTCGATTCCGCCCTCCCGCACGAACGCGTGCGCCTGCCCGACCGGGCACAGCCCGAGCGCCTCCATCCAGAAGTACACGAACGGGGAGAAGCCGTCGTAGACCTGGGGAAGGTCGACATCGCCTGGCCCGAGTCCGGCGGCCTCCCAGAGGCGGCGTGCCGTGCCGGCGCCGACGGCCATGATGTCGTCGAGCGGCCAGTGCAGCGGCAGCCGGTTCGTCCGCGGCGATCCACTGGCTATGCCCGAGACGAACACCGGGGAGTTCGGCAGATCGCGCGCGCGCTCGGCAGTGGTCAGCACGAACGCGGCCACGCCGTCGACGGGAAGGTCGCAGTCCAGTCGGCAGATCGGGTCGACGATCATCTCCTCACTCAGGTACTGCTCCGTGCTCAGCGGCTTTGCGTGCCAGTAGGACCAGGGGATCCGGGCGCCGTTCTTGCGCGCTTCGACCAGCACCGCGGCCATCCCCTCCCGAGTAGCGCCATAGCGCTGCAGGTACTCGTTGTAGGGCAGGGCGATCATCGCCAGGGGGCCGAAGTAGCCCTGCGGCGCCGTCCACTGTTGCGAGCCGCGCGCCTTGGTCATCGGGTTGCCGTGATAGCGGCCGCGAGGGGGATTGTGCAGGGCTCGGTGGAACAGAACGTAGTCAGCCGCACCGCTCGTCAGCGCGTTGACCGCGAGTGACACCGAACCCGGGATCTGACCGAGACCGGTGAAGTTCGCGGCGTAACACGGGTCCACCCCGAGGTGCGCAGCCAGCCAGTTCGCCGAGACGACGCTGATCCCATCCTCGGCCGCGTGTGCGCCGGCCGTCGGGAACAGACTTGACGTCACGAAGCCGTCGACCTGCGCAGGGGTGAGTCCGGCGTCCTCGATGGCCCGCCGCGCGGTCTCGACGGTGACGGCGCCAAGGCTGCGCGTCGCGTGTCGTGCGATCGAACTGTGCGCGTACCCGACGATGGCAACCTTGTTCCGGGCCGCATTGCGCTCGGTCATGACGACACCGACAACGCGAACGCGGGGATCGAGACACCCGGGGCGACGTCCTCGAATGCCGCATCCACGTCTGCTCCGATCTCGATCGGCGCGGCGACACCGTCGAGCAGCCGCCCGATCAGACGCAGTTCGGGTTGCTCCACCAACTCGACGTCGACCAGGACGAACGGGATGTCCGCCTCGAAGCCGGGCAGGAACGACTGCCGCATCACCAGCCACGAGCGCACCGAGCCGCGCCCGCTCACCGGTGTCCACACGAAGTCCGGTGTCGAGCTCGCGCAGTGCGGGCATACGACGTCCGGAGGCATCGCGAACCGGCCGCATGCCGAACAGCGAGCGATCGTCAGGACGTGGTTGGCGGCGGCCTGCCAGAACGGCGCCGACTGATCGTCGGGCACCGGGACGACCCGCACCGACGACGTCACGGGATGACCCCACCTGCCTGCAGCTTCGCGATGTCGTCCCAGTCGTAACCGATGTCGTTGAGCACCAGCTCGGTGTGTTCACCGAACTCCGGCGCGCGCTCGAGCGTCGCACCGTGGCCGTCGAACTGCACCGGCACGTTCGGCAGTCGATAGGAGGATCCTCCGTCGAGCTGCACCTCCGAGACGTAACCGTTGGCCACGACCTGCGGATCGTCGAGCACCTCGGGCACGCTCTGCACGACGGCCCACGGCGCGTCGATGGACCCGAGCAGTTGCTTCCACTCCGGCAAGGTGCGCTTCTCGAACTCTGCGTCCAATTCCGCCACACATGCCTCGGCGTTCTTGCGCCGAGCTCTGAGGTCGATGAACCGAGGATCGTCCGCGAGATCGGGCCGCCCGATGACCCGGCAGAACGGTGGCCAATAGCGGTCGCTGTCCAGGAACACCAACTGGATGTGCCGGCCGTCCTTGGTGCGGTAGGACCCGACAACCGGATTCGGCATCGCACCCCGGCCCGGCGCCGCGGCCGGCTCCTGACCACCGAGCGCCGCGAGAAGATCCGAGGACAGCGTCCACATCGCCGCCGCGAGCAGTGAGACGTCCACCACCGAGCCGGTGCCGGTGCGCTCGCGTTGCAAAAGTGCGGCCGCGACGCCGAACGCCAGCGCCATCGCCCCGTTGCGGTCCCCCATCGCGCCGCGCTGGCCGATCGGGTAGTCGCGGTCGGGCGGCGTCAGGATATGAGCCAGTCCGCCACGCGCCCAATAGGCGGAGGAGTCGTAGCCCGCCTGGTCGGCATCCGGGCCTACTACGCCGTAGCCGTGACCTCGCGCGAGGATCAATCGCGGATAGCGCTCGTTGAGCGTGTCGGCGTCGAGCCCCAGCCGCCCCAATCCGCCGGGACGCACGTTCGTCAAGAACACGTCGGCCGTCTCGAGCAGCTTGTGCAGGACCTGGAGGCCCAGTTCCTTGCGCACGTCAAGGGCGACTGACCGCTTGCCCCGATTGGCCAACGCCATGGACAGATTGACGCCACCGCGGTCCGCCCCGATGCCCTGGGTCATCAGGCCGCGATAGGGATCGCCCTGCAGCGGCTCGACGTGCACGACGTCGGCGCCCCAATCGGCGAGCAAGGCGCCCGCGACGGGGACGAAGACCCACTGCGCCAGCTCGACGACTCGCACACCGTCGAACGGGCGGCTTCGCTCAGCCACCGAGAGCCGCCACGAGCTTCCCGGCCGTCACGACGACGGCTCGGCGGGGCTGAGCACAACCACCGGAATGGCTCGGCTCGTCCGCGCCTGGTAGGCGTCGTAGTTCGGCCAGACGTCGGTCATGATCTTCCACAGCCGGGGTTGTTCCTCGGCCGATGCAGCTCGGCCGGTGACCTTCAGATGCTCGGCGCGAACCTGGATCTCGGCGTTCGGGTTGGCCCGCAGATTGCCGAACCACGAGGGGTGTTTCGGGGCCCCTCCCATGGAGGCAACAACCAGGTAGTCGTCGCCGTCCCGGCCGAAGATCAGCGGAGTGGTCCGTGGTTGCCCGGTCCGCGAGCCGATCGTGGTGAGGAGCAGGGTTCCTACGCCGTTCCAGAGGTAGCCGATCTCGCCGTCGGTTTCCTGATACTTCGCGACGTGCTTGCTGCCGATGAGGGTGATGTCCGGCTGTTGATAGTGGACGTTGGTCACCGTGACTCCTTGTCGAGTGACGCCTAGTCGAACAGAACTGGTATCGCGGTGGCACCGCGTTCGTAGAAGCCCACGAAGCGCGGCGGTTCCGCATCCGGATCCAGCCGGAGGTTGGGAAGGCGGTCGAGCAGGGCATTGATGCCGGTGTGCATCTCCGCGCGCGCGACGTGCATGCCGAGGCAGATGTGTGCCCCGCTGCCGAAAGCCATGGAGGCCCGCGGCGGACGGCCGATGTCGTACTCGTCCGGCTTCTCCCACCGAAGCGGGTCACGGTTCGCTGCACCGAGCGCGACGTGCATCACCGAGCCCGCGGGGACATGCACGTCATAGAAGTCGGCGTCGCGGGTAGTCCACCGCGCGAAGATGGGATCGGTCGGCATCCAGCGCAGCGATTCCTCGACCGCGGGACGCAGCAGCGCCCTGTCCTCCTGCACTGCCGTCAACATCTGCGGCCGCTGCAGGAGGGCGGTGAGCGTGATGCCCATCTGCTTCCAGGTCGTCCCCGACCCGGCGGCGAGCAGGAGCAGGCTGAACGAGTAGATCTCGGCATCGGACAGTCGGTGCAGGACTCCGTCCTCGTCCTTGATCTCCGCTTCGACCAGGATACTGATGAGATCATCCTCGGGCTGCTCGCGCCGGGCGGCAACGATCGGTGCCAGGATCTGGACGACCTTCTCCGGTTGCTCCATCATGACCGCGCGCACGTCGAGCGCCTTCTCGATGGGGATGCCGAAGCTACTGGTGATGGTCAGCACCGGGATCGCGGCGCAAAAGTCAACATTCAACTCGGCCCGGCCGTCGTCGACGAAAGTGTCGATCAACAGCTGCACCGTCTCTTTGATCCAGTTTTCGATCCACCACCTCGCCTTTGCCGGCACGAATGACGGCTGGACCAGCGCACGGTAGCGCCGGTGTTGGCTTCCGCCCATGGACAGCATGCTGTTGGTGACGGCGTGTCCGGCGTCCAGATCGATGGCCTCCGGCGACGAGGCGAACAGCCCGGGGTCACGGTAGATCGTGTCGCAAGCTTCGTAACTGAAGGCTGTGAAGTGCTTGCGTTCCGGGTACGGCAGACCCTGAAAATACATCGTGTCTGTCAGACCCAGCATTTCGTGCGGCACGCCCTCATGGACCGGCGCCTGTTCCCGCAACCGCGCCCACGCGGGGTACGGGTCCGCAGTGAAGCCGCCCCCCATGCGAGCGGCATAACTGCTGCGCAGGTCGAACAGCTCGCGTACCTGGGCGACGTCGAGCAGCCTGCTCGTCTCGGTCATCGCGCCACGTACCCGCCGTCGATGGGCAGCATCACACCGGTGATGTTCGCCGCGCGATCCGAGACGAGGAAGACCGCTGCCTCCGCGCAGTCCCCCGCCGTGATCGGGCGGCCCAGCGGATGCGACTTGCCGACTCTCTGCGCTGATTTCTCCTCCTGCTCGGCTGTCCTCGCCGGGCCGCCGGCAGCCATGAAATTCGTGTACGGCATGCCGGCCGGGCAGATTGCGTTTGCCCGGATTCCGAACGGAGCCCCTTCGATGGCGACCGCGCGGGTGAGCTGGTGGACCGCGCCCTTGGTCGCTCCGTACAGCGCTCCGCCCCATGCGACGAGCCCGGCCACCGATCCGGTGGTGAGGATGACGCCGCCACCACCCTGTTTCTTGAACTGCACGATCGCGTACTTGCAGCCCAGGTAGACGCCCCGGAGGTTCACCCCAGCGAGTCGCTCGAAGTCCTCGACCGTGTGGTCCTCCAGCTTCATCCCCAGGACCGGGGTAGAGATGCCGGCGTTGTTGAACATGACGTCGAGCCGACCGAAGTTGTCGACTGCGGCCTCAATCGTCGCGACGACCTCGTCCTCGACGCTGACGTCACAGGCGACGGCTACGGCGCTGCCGCCGGACGCCTCGATCGCGCTGACGGTTTCCTTCACCGCCTCGAGGTTGATGTCGGCGCACACGACGCGGGCGCCCTCCTCGGCGAAGCGCAGTGCCGAGGCGCGCCCGACGCCGGATCCGGCCCCGGTGACGATCGCGGATTTACCGTCGAGCAGCACTGCTCACTCCTCTTGCGCTGTGTGGATCAAGCTCATCGCGCCCATCGGGCATGCATCGACCGCACTTCGTATCTGCTCAATCGTGTCGCCGGGTGGCTCGATGACCACTGCCTTCGTGTCCGCATCGTGTGCGAACGTCGCTGGGGCATAGACGATGCACATGCCAGAGCCCATGCAGATCTCTCGGTCGATGACGATCGTGGAGCCGTCCGGCAGCTCAGCCACCGCTGGGTACCGACGCGGGCGGCTCGGCCGGCGTGAAGCGGTACAAACGCTCGGCGTTGCCACGCAGCACCTTGTACTGAGTCTGCGGGGGGAGGTGCCCGATCTGCTTCTTCACCGCCTCGATGCAGTTCGGCCAAGTCGAGTCCGAGTGCGGGTAGTCCGTCTCGCACATGATGTTGTTCTCGCCGATGTCGTCGATGCTGGCGATGCCATGGTGGTCCTCGATGAAGCAACCGAAAACGTGATCTCGGAACGTCGCGCGGATGTCGAGCGATTCCAGATCGATGTTCTCGTTGGTGTGCTCACCGAACCGGGCACCGCGTTGCACCCAGTAACGCTGCTTGTCCAGCACCTGCTCGGCGCGCTCGAGGAAGTACGGGATCCAGCCGATCTCGCCCTCTGACAGTGCGATCTTGAGATTCGGATAGCGCATGAACATGCCGCTGAAGATCCACGACAGCATTGCCCCGGAGGTCCGGGTGGCGCCCCACGCGAGGTTCGCCATGAACGGCGCGTCCGGCGCGATCTTCGGCACGGTGGACGACGACCCGACGTGCATCGACACAACCATGCCGAGGTCGTTCGCCGCGGACATGACCGGATCCCAGTAGCGGCCCTTGTCGTGGATGGTCGGCAGCCCCAGCGGCGCAGGGTTCTCCGAGAAGGCGAACGAGGTCGATCCCATATTCGCGCAGCGCTCCAACTCCTCGATCGCGAGCGCCGGATCCCACAGCGGGATCAGAGTGAGCGGAATGTAGCGACCGGGCGCCGAGCCGGCCCAGTCCTCGATGACCCAGTCGTTGTAGGCCTTCAGGCATTCGAGGCCGAACTCGCGGTCGCTCGCCTCGTAGAACAGCTGCCCACAGAAGCGGGTGACCGAAGGGAAGCACAGCGAGGCGAGGATGCCGGCGCGGTCCATGTCATCGAGTCGTTCGCGAGCGTCATAACAACCCGGCCGCATCTCGGCGTAGGTCACCGGCTCGGGGCTGAACTCTTCCTTGGATTTGCCGGCGACCGCGCTCAGTCCCGAGGTCGGGAGCTTCTTGCCCTCGTAGACCCAGAACTCACGCTTGCCATCGCGCTCGATGTGCGGCGCCCGGTCGCGGTCCTTCGCCGCGACCCGGTCCACCCAGAGATTCGGTGGCTCGAGGATGTGGTCGTCGACCGAGATGAGCCAGTCGAGATTCGGTGCGTCGGTCATGGTCACTCCAATCTGATCGGGTCTAGCGAGCGATGTCGCCGATGGAAATGTGTTTGACTTCCTGGAACGCACGGATTCCTTCGGTGCCTCGCTCGCGACCCAGTCCGCTGTGTTTGTAGCCGCCACTCGGCGCGTAGGCGCTGAACATCCCTTTGTTGACGTTGACCGCGCCGGTGCGCAAGCGCCGGGCGATTGCGGTGGCCGCCGCCACATCCGCGCTGTAGACCTGTCCGGACAGCCCGTATGTACTGTCATTGGCGATGCGCACCGCGTCGTCGACGTCCTGGTATCCGAGCACGGTCAGCACGGGACCGAAGATTTCCTCCTGCGCCGCCGGGTTGCCGTTGTCTGGCACGTCCAGCACCGTCGGCTCGAAGAAGTAGCCGCGGTCCAGATGCGCCGGCCGACCGCCGCCGACGACGACCTTGCCCCCCTGCTCCTCGGCGAGCGCGACGAAGTGCTCGCAACGCGAACGTTGAGCTGCGCTGATCAGTGGGCCCATGACCGCGCCTTGATCGCTCGGCGGCCCGACGGCGAGCGAACGGTATGCCGTCGATACCGCATCGAGGACTGCGCCTTTGCTTTCTGCCGGCACGAGCATCCGTGTTGCGGCGACGCACGCCTGCCCCGCGGTCTGAGCGACAACCGCGATCGCGCCCATGGCAACGCGGTGCAGCGCGTCGGGAAGGTAGATCTGCGCCGACTTTCCACCGAGCTCGAGAGCGACGTGCTTCACCGTCGGGGCGGCCTGCGCCAGGATTGCTCGCCCGACAGCGGTCGAACCGGTGAACGAGACCATGTCCACCGCCGGGTCGGAGGTCATCAGCTCGGCGACTTCCGCGCCGTCCTCGACCACCACGCTGAGGACGCCCGGCGGCACGCCGGCAGCATCTGCCGCCTGGCCCAGGATCAGCGACGAGAGCGGCGTCAGCGGGCTTGGGCGCAGGATCACCGAGTTGCCGGCCATCAATGCTGGGATGATCTTCTGTAGGGCCATCACGAACGCCCCGTTGTACGGCGTGATCGCGCAGACGACGCCGATCGGCTCGTACCGGCGCACGCTGAGCGTGACCTGACCGCGCGTGAGCTCGTCCAGCGGAACCGAGTTGACCTCTTCGTGCGACATCGACAGGTAGAGGTCGATCGTCGAGTGCGCGATCGACAGGCCGTTGGCGACCTGGGCGGTCTGCGCGAAGCGCACCGGCTGGCCGGCTTCAGCAACGAGCGTCGCCACCAGGGCCGCACGGTACGAGGCGACGTAACGGAGGAACTCGCGCAGCACGTCTGCCCGCTCCTGGGGCCGCCGATCAGCCCAGACGCCCTCATCGAAGGACTGCCGAGCGCTTGCGAGCGCGTGACGCACCTCGTCGAGGGGGGTCGCCCCGAGTTCGGTGACGATCGACTCGTCGGCGGGATTCTCGACCACGAAATGGCGTTCGCCTCCCACCCAGTGGCCGGCGACGTAGGACCGCCGCTCCGCGAGAATCTCGACCATGCCACCAACCCCAAGTATGGAACGTCGTTCTATCAAAGGTGATATGTGGCTCTACGTCAAGCCTCGACGGTCATCGGATCAGTACCCGCCACGACTTCGAGCGCGCTGCAGGACCTTGTTCCCCGCTAGCGAGAATAGTGTTACCCCGCGCGGCGCTCGTCATTCTCCGAAGATGCTCCGAATCGCTCACCCGAACGCTCGGCAAGCTACGGACCAGATCTGAATTCGACGCACCGAAGGTTGCCCCGACGCCTCAATGAAGGCCACGATGCACCTTGATCCCGCGTGTTCGGTGTTGACGCGGCCCGATGGAAGGTACTGTCTGCCGATGTCGGACCACGCGCACCCGCCCGGCCGCGGCGCAGGACACTCCGACGAGGTGGAGCGGGTTCGAGCAACGCTTTCGGCCGCAGGGCTCGATGGCATCACCGCCGACTGGAACCGCGACCTCACGGCCTTCGACTACGTCGAGTACTGCCTCGAAGTCCACAGTCAGTCACGCACTTCGCTAGTGTTCATCGAGGTTCTCGAAGGTGTGCCGGACTGGAGCCGCGTCCAGGAGGACGTCGAACGCGCGACCCGGATCGTGTTGCGCATGCGCCAGCGGGTAGTCACCCCGGTCCTTCCGGTCGCGGCGGCGCGGTGGGTCACTGATCCGGATTTCGACCCGGCCTATCACCTGCGCCGGGTGAGTCTGCCGGGCCCCGGTTCCTTGGACCAGTTGCTCGACCTCGTCCGGACGATCGCAGCCGCGCCCCTGGACCTCAACCGTCCACTGTGGGAAGCGACCCTCGTCGAAGGCCTACGGATCGACGATGGCGCGGCCGCGATCGTGTGGAAGCTAAGCCAGCCCGTCATCGACGGGCTGGCGGGCATTCTGCTCGACCAGGTCATGCATGCCGACGTGCCGAACCCCGACCGCGGGTCGATGCCGCCCATCCCGGTGCCCGAGGATCTGTCTCCTGCAGATCTGACCCGAGCCGCGCTCCGCAAGCTGCCGATAACGGCCGGTCGGGGGCTCAACCAGCGTTCCGGAGACACGGTTCGACTGATCGCCGCCAGCGCCCGAGATCCCGCCCGGGCAGTCCGCACCCTGGTACGGGCCGCTCGCTCCCTACGCGGCGGAGGTGCGGGCCCCGTCGGCGAACCGTCCCCGCTGCTGCGCCGCCGCGGTCTGAGCCGTCGCTTCGCGACGACAGACGTGGAGCTGGCCGATCTTCGCGGGGCGGCCAGGGCACACGGGTGTTCGGTGCAGGACGCAATCCTCGCCGCTGTGTGCGGGGGCATTCGCCTCTATCACGAACAACTCGGCGTACCTGTCTCCACATTGCCCCTTGCCATGCCGCTCGGCATCCACTCCGGTGACGAAACGACCGGCGACCTCTGGACCGGGCTGCGCATGGCCGCACCCATCGCGGAGGTCGATGCCGCCGAGCGGATGCGACAGGTCCGGCAGATCCTGCTCACCACGCGCGCGGAGCCCGGCTTCGCGGTGCTGCGGTCGGCCGCACCCATCGTGCCCTGGCTGCCCGTGCAGGTGTTCGGCGCGCTCGGGCAGCCCGAGCGCGGCATCGATGTCCATGTGAGCACCGTCGCCGGGCAGGCAGGGCAGGTGTTCCTGGCCGGCGAACGCGTCACCCGCGCGATTCCGCTCGGCCCGCTGCTCGGCGGCGCAGCCACGATCGTGTCGTGCTCGATGTCAGGACACATCTACCTCGGTGTGAGCCTGGATCTGGTTGCCGTATCGGACCCGGAGACATTCATGGCGTGCTTGAACGGCGGCTTCGCAGAGGTGATCGCCCTGGCGGCGAATGCCCCGGAACCCGCTCCGGCAGTGCGCAAGCTGACGCGCGTGAAGGCTTCGCCACGCCGGGCGTCCGGGGACACGGCATGACCTCCGACCTGCGGCTGCCCGGATCGCTTGCCGAGGTCACCGCCAGCCCGAAGGGATCGGCCGTCGGAGCGTTCTTCGACATGGACGGCACGTTGGTCGCCGGCCAGACGGGTCGCTACATCGTTCTGGAACGCAGGCGCAGGGGCGAGTTCGGCAGCTCGGAACTGCTGCGCTCACTCGCGCTGACCGCCGCTGGCGGAGACGGTCTCGAGACGTTCTCTGCCATGCTCGACCTCGGTGGTGCGGCCTGGCGAGGTCGCGCTCACGAGGACCTGGTCGAGATGGGGGTCAAGGTGTTCGAGCGAGACATCCGCCCCCTGATGTATCCACAGATGCGTGCCATCGTCGACGCCCATCGCTGCCGGGGCCATACCGTCGTTCTCTGCTCCGCGGCGTCGGACTACCAGGCGGGCCCGGTCGCCGAATACCTCGGCATCGAGCACGTGCTGTGCAATCACTACGTCACCGAGGACGGAGTTCTCACCGGCTTGGCTGCGCGCCCCGTCATGTACGGCCCGGGCAAGGCCAACCTGGTACAGGCGTTCGCCGCGGAGCGCGGCGTCGACCTCCAGCAGAGCTACTTCTATGCCGACGGTGACGAAGACGTGGCACTCATGTACCTCGTCAGGCATCCCAGACCGACCAATCCGGGCAAGGACCTCGCCAAAGTCGCCGACAAGCGAGGCTGGCCGGTGCTGAGATTCGAAAAGCCTGGAGAACCCAGCAATCCAAGCCTCATCAGCCTCGTCACTGCGCCGTTTCGCGTCGGACTGGGGTTGGTCGGGCGTCGCCCATCGCCGGCCCCGCCGAGCGATCCACCCACAGCCGGCTAGTCCAGCGACGTATGTCAACTGCTAGGAGGGGACCTGCATGTATCACTTCAAACCGATGCCGGTACTGGTCACAGAGCGCGCGCAGTCGGCGCCAGATGATGTCGCGGTGGAGTCGATCTCGACCGGGGAGTCGATCACCTGGGGGCAACTCGATCGCCATGCCAGGCGATGGGCGGCCGCATGCCTGCGGATGCGCGTGGAGGTGGGCGAGTACGTCGTCACGCTGATGCCGAACACGCCGGATGCCCTCTATGTGTGGCTCGGCGTGACTTGGTTGCGAGCCGTCGAGGTTCCGATCAACACGGATTACCGCGGTGAGTGGTTGATCCACGGCATCAACACGTCGCAGGCACGCGTGATCATTACCTCGCGTCGGTTCGCCCCGCAGTTGGCGCTGATCGCCGAGAGCCTGCCGCACGTCCATGTCGTGGTCATCTACGACGCCGAACCCGAGGACGAGGTCGACGCGAGGCTGACCGAACACTTCCGCGTCGTCTCCGGCGATCTGTTGATGACCGACATCGAGCCCGCCTATGACCTGGCGGACCCGAATCAGTGGGACGTCATGAGCGTCATCTACACTTCGGGCACGACCGGCAAGGCCAAGGGTGTGCTTCTTCCCTGGGCCATGCAGGAGACGTGCCGGCTCCTGTACGCCCCGTCGGAGTTCCGGGACAGCGTGTTGTACGGGTTCTGGCCGCCGTTCCACGTGCTGGGCAAGTCGAGCTTGCTCCTGCCGGCCGCATACGGCGGAAAGATGGTCACCCGGGAGAAGTTCAGCATCTCCGACTTCTGGAGCGACATCCGCAAGTACGAGTGCACAACGACGTACACGATCAGCGTGATCGCCAAGTTCCTGTACGGCATGCCGCCGCGCGACGACGACGCGGACAACCCGCTGCAGGCTGTGATCCTGGGCCCGGTGATTCCCGAGATCGAGGAGTTCAAACGCCGCTTCGGCGTCAAGGTCTACACCTGCTTCGGCAGCACCGAGGTCGGCACCGCGCTGTTCTCCTACGAGCGTGAGATCACCGGTTCGAACTGGCGCAGCGTCGGCCGCGCGGTCGCGGACTCCCCCTCGAGGTCGCCGTCGTCGACCCACAGGACGTCCCGGTCGGACCGAACACGGTCGGTGAACTGATCGTGCGCCCGAAGGTGCCCTGGACGCTGAACCAGGGCTACGCCCACATGCCCGAGGCCACCGTCCGCGCCTGGCGCAACGGCTGGTACCACACCGGTGACGCGTTCACCTACGACGAGGACGGGGAGTACTACTTCGTCGACCGGGCCAAGGACTACATCCGCCGCCGCGGCGAGAACATCTCCTCCTTCGAGGTCGAACAGGCCGTGCTGTCACATCCGGGCATCGCGCAGACCGCTGCCGTAGCGGTGCCGTCCGAGGTCGGCGAGGACGAAGTGATGATCTTCGTCGTTGCCGCCCCGGGTGCGACGGTCGACCCCGCCGAATTGTGCGAGTTCCTCTTCGACCGGGTGCCGAAGTTCGCCCTCCCGCGCTATGTGGAGATCCTCGACGCCTTGCCGGCCACCCAGGCCACCTTCCGGGTGCAGAAGAACAAACTGCGCGAGCGCGGCGTAGGCGAGCACACCTATGACCGCCTACAACCTCAGGATTGAGCAGCGGTGGTCCAAGCCAACAAGAGGTGGCAGCGACATCGCGCGGCCGGCGCCGCGCGTGCCACGGCGAAAACAGCGATCCTCGCCGACGCCAGGTTCCGACAGGGTGTCGAGACACTGGCAGCTGAGCACGGCGCCGACCCAAAAGCTCATCTGGCGAAAGCGGCGCGCTATCTCGACGAGATGGTGACCGCGAACGACGAGGCCTTTCCGGATTTCAGCCTGGTCCTCAGCAGGATCGCCGACGCCCACGGCTTCGAGGATGTGCTGGTATACGACGACTCGGCGCTCGATCGGCTCAAGGGCCTCGACAGACAACAGACCTTGGTCATCACTACGGCGCACCGGTCCTACCTAGATTTCTTGGTGCGCGTGCCGTTCGCACGGCGGGGCTTCGAACGCGAGTACCGCTTCGCCGGGGCGAACATCCGCTTCTGGCCGATCGGCCCCATCGCCCGCAGCTTCGGCCTCAGCTTCGTCCGGCGGGGAATGCGCGACCCTCTCTACACCTTCGTCCTCCGCCGGTTCGTCGGCTGGATGACGCAGCAACGGGCCAACTTCATGTGGGCCCTCGAAGGCGGTCGGACCCGAACCGGCAAGCTGTTGCGGCCGAAGGTCGGGCTGTTGGCGTACGTGGCCGAGGCGTTTGCCGAGAATCCGTCCTCCGGCGTCACGTTGGTGCCGACGACCATCGTCTACGAGTATCTCGATGAGGTATTCGAGTACGCCAGGTACGGCCGTGGGTCGGAGAAGACCGGCGAGGATCTCGCGATGTTCTGGAACTTCGTCGCCGCGCGACGCCGCGTCCCGAGAGCAGCAAAGATCTTCGTCGGCATCGGCGAACCGGTGTCGTTAGGCGACTTCATCGAAAGCGGTTGTACCCCTGAGGCGTTCTCTGACGGCATCACTCGGGCGGCGCTAGAGGTGTGTCGACGCGTCGACGAGGCAACGCCGATCACCGCGGTCGCCCTGGTTTTGCTTCCGCTGCTCGAACACGACGGCGTTGCCCTGACCGTCGAAGAAATCCTCGCGCATCTCGAGCCCATCCACCGCTACATCGACCGTCGCGGACTTCCCGCACCCGGCATTGCCGGCCGCGATGCCGAGGACATCCTGCGTGCGCTGCAGTTGATGTGCACCCAGGGCCTGGTCACGAGTGCGACGGCGGGCGACACCAGATATACGGTCTCGCCCGGGCGGCACGTCGAGGCCGCGTACTACCGCAACAGCATCGTGCACCACTTCCTCATCCCGTCGGTGATCGAGGTGTGCCTGGTGCGGTGCACCGCAGCAGGGCCCGACGAGCGTGTCGAGTGCTTTCGTCGGGAGACCCAAAGGTTGCGCGAACTCCTGGACAACGAATTCTTCTTCCCCGAGGGCGATCGCTTCCCGACCGCGATCGCGAAGGAGTTGTCCTCCCACGATGCGGACTGGGAGGCCACCCTGGCATCCCCGGACGGACCGAATTCGCTCCTGAGTCAGATGGGGCCCCCCATGGCACCTCAATCACTTGCGCCGTTCCTCGAAGCGCACTGGATCATCGCAGATGGCCTACGGCACTTGGATTCCGCGCCTGTCACGGACGAGCGCCGGTTCCGGCTCGACTGTTTGGCCCGAGCGCAACTCGATGTTCGGCTAGGGCGGCTGCGCCGTCCCGACGCGGCGTCGCTCAACATGTTCGACAACCCGATGACGCTCGCACGGGCACGACACCTGCTGGATGAGTCCCAGCAAGACCAAAGGGTCGCGCTGGCGACAACCGTGCAGGATTTCATCGACGCGCTCGCGGTCCTCGACTCCGCCGTTCACACTCTTCGCTCGAAGACCGGTTAGGCGCCTACGTCGTCGCGCTCAGCGGCGACGACACCGTCGGCCCGTAACACGTCCTCCAGGCGCGGCACGTAATCACGCGCTTGGGCGAGCGTGAGGTGACCACGCGGATACCAGTCGATCTTCGGTTCTTCCCAGTGACGCCACAGCATGACCGCCCCCGAGGGGGTCGCCAACCGATCACCCTGGGCCGCGACGATGTACCTGCGCTCCTTCGGCACAAGGCACGGGCGGGCAAGCGGAGACACAATTCCCTGAACCAGAAAGGCACGCCAGTCGTGCAGCGCGACATGCAACTTCCGCAGGGCTGGTCGGCTGGGCTCGGTGGCCTTCAGTGGCGCCGCGATGTCGCCCGACGGCACGACCGCGATCACGCAGTCGAAATCTCCGTCGACCGTCGACAGCGTGCTCGCCACGTACGAGCCCAGGGAGAATCCGTAGAGCCCGACCGCGGTAGCCTTCTGCGTCTCGCGCACCCACCGCACAACCCGCCGGACGTCCCAGATCGACTGGGCGAGCCCAAAGACGTTGTTGAGCGGAAACACCTGGGAGACGAACTGTTGGCGAGGCCGCAGCCCCGCCCGGCGTTGGCCGTGCAGCGGGAGTATCGGCAGCACCAGATTCACCCCGAGTTCCTCGTGGATGCGTCGGAGCCGGAACGAGTCGAGGTCCCCCAATTTGCCCATGCCGCTGCCGTGCAGGCACACGAGCCACGGGCGCGGCTGGTCGTCGTCGTGGCGCAAGACCGTCGCGTAGGCATCCCGGTTGGCCTCGAATCCCAGCCATCGCTCCCGGCCGGGCTCGTCGGGTCGGGGCGCCCATTCGCTCGCGAACCGGATCACCTCGAGGGGTCGACGACGCCAGGTGACCTGCTCGGTGCGTACGTCGACGGGAGGCGGGGGGGCCTCGAAGTATGCTGCCGGATTGTCGAACCAGCCCTTCTCGTCGTAGTACCGGACTGCGGCGTCCAGTTCGGACGAGGATTCCTGGTAGTCACGAGCCGATGCTAGGGAAGCGAAGATGCCGGCGGGCATCATGAACAACTCGTCGAGCGCGACGCCCGCGGCGAGCCCCGCCGTCGGGACCGGAGCAGGCACGTCCGGAAACATTGTCACGCCGCGCCGCCGTGCCAGGCCGGCCTCCGCGGCAAAGCGCATTCCGGTGGTCCCGGCCTTCGCGAGCGGCACGGCGGCGAGCAACGCGAGCAGACGCCGCGCCGCCCGTCGATTGTTCCGGCGTCGCGCACCCGGCCGAGCCGGCCGGGCATTGCGAGACGAAGTCACAGAGCGGAATGCTAACAGGATGGTGGGCGAATTGGACCAGGACGACAGTCGAACAAGGCTATTGAGATGATCGGCCCACGCATTGCCGCAGTCCCGATCGGGAACGGCGTTGCGCAGTCCGCAGCAATCACAGCGCGGACGTCTGACGGGGTCGTCGTTGGCCGCCTCCACCCGGGCTACTCCGAGGTCGAGCACATCGTGTCAGGAGTAGCGGGCGCGTACTCCGGGCCGGCCAGCCGGCCGGCGACCTCCACCGCCGGGGCGTTCCCGTTCGCCACGCGTGTGCTGGCTCGGTTCCCGTCCGACCCCAGCCGCTTCAGCGGCCGCGTCATCCTCGAGCCGTTCAACTCCTCCAACGGTCCAGATGTCGACGCGCTGTGGGCGCGAGTCGCTCCCCTTCTCGAGTCCTACGGCGACGCGTGGGTCGGCGTCACCGTACGAGCCTCCTCTGCCCGACACCTACGCGCCTTCGACCCAGTTCGCTACGCCGGCCTCGACCTCGCCGTGAACGACCTCGCCTGGGACATCCTCAGCCAAGTCGCAAAGTTGATCAAAAACCCGGACGACTCGGGTCGACTCCTCGCGATGCCCGTCGAGCACCTATACCTGGCGGGTTACTCGCAGAGCGCGGCCGACACCGCGACGTTCGCCATGACTCGACACAACGGCACCCGGCTGGCGGACGGCCGTCGCGTTATTGACGGCTACTTCCCCGCCGCTCACTCTGCGAGCCTGACCCCGTTGCAGTCCGGTGAGCGAACCCTGCCGGTCTTCGAGTACGCGCCGATCGGCAGCGTCGACGTGCCGGTCATCGACGTCGAAACACAGACCGATGTCGAAGGATTCATCAGCAAGCAGCGCAGCGGCCGCGAGTACACCAGCCGCGGCGGTGCGTCGGTCCGACGGCCTGACAGCGACGAACCCCGAGACCGTTACCGCCTGTACGAGATCGCCGGCGCTGCGCACGTCGCGAGAACGAAAGGCTGCGACGGGGACGGCTCCACGTTTCCCACCGAGGCATTCATGCGGGCCGGACTCGCCCGGTTATATCGCTGGGCGGAGCGTGACATCACTCCGCCGACTGCGCCACGGATCGCCCTGATCGTGCAGGACCTGGTTGCCGTCGCCGCCGTGGACGTTCACGGGAACGCGCTGGGCGGCGTCCGCTCCCCTCACCTGGACGTCCCCCTAGCCCGCTATGAAGCCCACACCATGCCGGGGGCCCGGTGTGCACTTACCGGTCGCGAAACGCCGCTGCCGGCGGGCGAACTGAAAGCGCGCTACCTCGACGCGGCAACCTATCTCCGGATCTTCACCGAACGCCTCGACGCGTCCGTGCGGGACGGCTGTTTGCTCGAGATCGACAAACCGGCCATCATCGCGACCCAAACCCTCAAGGCGAATCTCGCGTTCGCGCAGGGATGATCCGACTCGCCGTTTTCTCGCTACCGGGGCGGGTCCTGTGGTAGACACAGTCGCACTTCGGCGAAAGGAACGCGGGGGATGCGGGTCACCGTTCTCGGCGCCGGTTCATTCGGCACCACGATCGCTTCGCTGGTGTCCGGGCGTCAGGACACCGTGATCTGGGCTCGCAACCCCGAGGTCGCGCAAGAGATCAACGAGCAGCGAACGAACGGGGCGTACCTGCCCGGTGCCGTGCTGTCCCCCAGGTTGCGAGCGACGGCCGACCTCGAAGAGGCGACCCGGTTCGCCGACGCGCTGGTCTTGGCCATACCCGCTCCTTCCTTCCGTGCCACGCTCACTGCAGCGATCCCTTACCTACGCGCATGGACACCCGTGGTGAGCCTGACCAAGGGTCTCGAGCCGGGCACCATGCTGCGCATGACGCAAGTCATCAAGGAGCTCTTGCCGGGCCACCCCGCGGCGGCGCTCACCGGTCCGAATATCGCCGCGGAGATCATTGCCGGTCAGGCAGCGGCCAGCGTGCTCGCGACAGAAGACCGATCCGTGGGTGTCGAGTTGCAGCGTGTGCTCCGCCGGGGCGTGTTCCGCGTCTACTACAACGATGATGTAGTGGGGTGCGAGCTGGGCGGTGCGCTGAAAAACGTGGTCGCGATCGCCGCCGGCATGGCGAGCGGTCTCGGCACGGGTGACAACACGCAGGCCGCGATCTTCACCCGCGGCCTGTCCGAGTTGACGCGACTCGGCGTGGCCATGGGCGGCAGGCCGATGACCTTCGCCGGGCTCAGCGGCCTCGGAGATCTGATGGTCACCTGCTTGAGCCCGCGCAGTCGTAACCGGCATGTCGGAGAGCAGCTGGGCAAGGGCCAAAAGATCACTGAGATTCTGGCCAAGATGACCATGGTTGCCGAAGGCGTGCGGACGGCGCCCACGGTGGTTGCGCTGGCGACCCGTCGACGACGTGGCAATGCCGATCTGTGTCACGGTGCAGCGCGTGCTCGCCGACGAGCTCAGCGCACAGGACGCCTTCACCGGGCTGCAGCCGAAGCCCGGTCACGAGGAAGATCCAGCCTGAGTCCGAAGCGACTCGGGTGATCCATTCCAGCTCGACAGCGTTCTTCAAGCGCCGGCGGCGGTCGTTCCTGCGTCGCCGAAGGAAAGTGGGGTCAGGCGGATCAGCTGACCGCAGGCTCGGTCAGCGTCGGGGCCGTAACGCTGTCGTGGTCGCCGGCGAGGCTCAGGACCTCCTCGAACCCTTCGCGGAGGCACTCGACCAATACGTCGGGATCGGGTATGGCGGCCGGGTCGCTGTTGATGCCGATGCAACACGTACCCATGACCGAGATGAGGCCGACGATCATCGCGCAACCGACAAGGGGACCGAATCCGAACAGCCGTTCCACGGCTGCACCGGCCATGTACAACGGAATCGGCGGTCCTGGGAGGTTGCTCGCGTTGACGTCGCCACCCGCACCGCCGAAGACCGAGGCCAGCAGCGGCGTGGGCAAAATGCTCATCACCGGTACCATCGAGTCCGAAACGGCGAGGGCCGGCTCGGCGCGCACGGCCAGCACTTGGCTGCGAACCTGTTCGATGCGATCCCGCGCCCCCACGATGCCCACCGGCGCCGCGATCACGACATCGGTGAAGCGGTTGCTCTCCATCGGATCGTCCGGGCGCCGGGTGCTGATTGCAAATCCCATCCCCAAGGTATCGATGGGCTGGCCGTGCCGATCGTGATAGATGCGGACGCCGCCGAGCAGGCCGGCGAGGAAGGCGTCATTGAGCGTGCCGCCGACCGACTTGCCGGCTCGGCGTAGATCGTCGAGCCCGATCTCGAGCACGTCATAGCGATGCGAGAGGCTGCGTCCGGCGAACAACGGAGACTTCGGGGTGCGCATCGCCCCGAAGACGCGCCCGATCGACGCGGCCAACTCAGTAGTGGTCGAGACCGAACGCCGGGGATGGCGAACCACGCCGGCGGCGAGACCGACAGCGCGCTCGACCCCCTCAACCCGGACTTGGGTGCATCCCGGAGCCGGTCGGCGATGTCGGCGCGCAGCAGTTCGGTCGAGGACACCGTGCGCGGCTCGGGCGCAGGCGGCATCGGGGCCGTGGTCTTGGCCTCGCGCTCGAGGTCGCAGATGATCTCCATCAGACGCATCCCGCCCTGGCCGTCCACGACGGTGTGATCACCCTTCTGCAGGACTGCTGCGCGACCGCCTTCGAGCCCCTCCACGACGATCGTCTCCCACGGCGGCCTCGCCGGATCGGACGGTGCCATCAGCACCGGGCGAGCCAGGTCCAGGAGCTGGCGAAGCGTGCCCGGCTCCGGCACCCGGATCCTGCGCAGGTGGTAGTGAAGATCGAAATTCGGGTCGGTGACCCACACCGGCGCGCCAATCCCGAATGCGGGATCGACGAGTCGTTGCCGCATTCGGGGCACGAGCCGACTGGCCCGGTCCCAGGACTCGACGAGCCGGTCCCAGTCCGGTGCGCGATCGAGGAGCCAGATCGACATCCCGGCGTTGCGCATGTGCGGATCAGCCGCCATCTTGCGCATCACGATCTCGAGAGGCCCCAGCCGGTCGTCGACGTCCGCAGCGCCCGTACCCTGCTTCGCCATAGTTGACATTAATCTAGCTCCCGCATCGATCGGTTTGCGCACCCCAGGGCCCGGTTGCCGCCCCGGCCGCGCGGCCAGCGCACCGTGGACAGGTCGGCCGACATTCGCTCGATACCGTTATGCTCCTGCCGACCCACATGTGTGGGAAGACTGGGGAGACTGCATACCGAGCGGGAAGCGAACCTCGTTCTACCTGTGATAGAACCGGATTCTTCCACGCGCCACGCCGAAGTGCAACGACCACTCCGCGCGACGGGTGCGTAATCATGACCACAGGGACGTGAGGGCATGAAGTACCGGGCCACGCGTGGAATCGCCCACCCGACCACGACCCGCAGCCTGGGGTGATCCTGTTGGACAGTGTGGGCAACGGCGGAGCGCTCGCCGGCTGGCGCGTGCTCGAGATCGCCGACGGCCTCGCGGCGAGCTTCTGCGCAAAGGTCTTGTCAGACCTCGGCGCCGAGGTCGTGAAGGTGGAGCCACCGGGCGGGCACCCGTCGCGCGAGTGGGGGCCACGACGGGCCGACGCTGCCCCCGGCGAACCCGGCGGCCGGTTCCTCTACCTGAACACCGGCAAGTCGAGCGTCGTCGTCGGCGATGATCCTGCACGGCCCGACCACCTCCACCGGCTGGCTGCACGCTGCGACGTCGTCGTCACTGATGACCGCTCCTGGTACGAACTGGACGGGCTCGACGACGCCTCGTCCGTCGTCCTCATCACGCCCTTCGGGCTGACCGGCCCATACACCCACCACCGGGCGAACCACCTCGTGTCGTTCCACGCGGGCGGCGAAGGGTCTCTTCTCCCGAGCGGACCAGGCTGGAAACTGTTTCCAGATCGTGCCCCGATCCAGGCCGGCGCCGACCTGGCAGACTACGACGCCGGCTGGAACGCGGCCGTCGCCGCGCTCGGGGTGATGTACGACCGCCTGCGCACCGGGCGAGGACAGCGAGTCGATGTGTCCATTCAGGAGTCCGAGCTGACCTTGAACCGTTCCCGGCTGAGTCGTTTCACGAACGACGGAGTCGTCCTCCGTCGCGACGGCGGCCGGTACGGGTTCATGGGGATGATGCGCTGTCGCGACGGATGGGTCCAACTCGTCGGGATGACCGCCGATCAGTGGGACGCCCTCGCGGCATCGCCGGAGGCCGGGGAACCGGAGGCGGGGGAACTCGCCGACCCGGCCCTCGCGACCTCTGCCGCTCGGGCCGAGAACCGCGATCTTGCCGCGGCAGCACTCCGCACCTGGTGCGCGCGCCGCGACAAGACCGACGTGGTCGGCATTCTCGCGGCGCTCGGCGCGCCTGTCGGCGCGTATGCGACACCGACCGACCTGCTCAGCTCCGAACAGCTCGCGCACCGTCGCTTCTTCGCCACGATCGACGACGGGCGTGGCGGTCGACTGCTGGTGCCCGGGGCGCCGTACCGGCTGTCGGCAACCCCGGTCGAGCTCCGCTCTTCCCCCCGCATCGGCGACAGCACCGGGTTCTCCACCGACGGTGACGAGAAGGCCCGCCTTCCCGCCGGACGTGGGCTCGAGGGAGTCCGGATCCTCGACTTCTCCTGGGCAGCCGCCGGCCCGTACGGGACCTGTCTCCTCGCCCTACTCGGCGCCGAAGTGATCAAGGTTGAATCAACCCGGCGCCCGGACCCAGCGCGGCGCGGCTTCCTCGCCGACTACGGCGGGATCAACCGTTCGCCGAACTTCAACGAACTCAACCTCAACAAGCGCTCGTTCCAGGTCGACCTCTCCCAGCCGGCCGGGCTGGCAGTTGTCCACCGGCTTACCGATTGGGCCGACGTCGTCGTCGACAACTTCCGGCCGGGCGTCATGGCGAGGTTCGGTCTTGATGCAGCGGGCCTGCTCTCGAAGCGCCCGGACCTCGTGGTCGCTTCCTCCTCGGCGAACGGCGCCACCGGGCCGCAGGCGATGTCCGCCGGCCTTGCCAGTATCTTCGGCGCGACAGGCGGGCTGTCGGAGCAGACCGGCTACCCGGACGGCCCGCCCACAGAGATCGGTGAGTCGACCGACTTCCGGAGCGGGAACGCGCTGGCCGCCGCCGTGCTCGCAGCCCTGCTGCACCGGGCCCGGACCGGACAAGGCCAGTACATCGATCTGGCGTCTCGCGAGATGGTCACGGCCAGCTGTCCGGACGCACTGCTTGCCGAGCAACTGGACGTGCCGTGGCGCATCCGGGTGGGCAACGAACACCGTGAGCATGCGCCGCACGGCGTGTACCCCGCCGCCGGCGACGACGGCTGGGTCGCCGTGGCGGTCACGGACGATTCGGAGTGGATCGGGCTGTGCACCGTGTTGGAGCGGCCAGCCTGGGAGCATTCCTATTCCAGCGCACCAGCCCGGCGTTGTGCCGGCAAGGAGATCGACCGAGCCATCGCGGCGTGGACAGGGCAGCGGCCCTCGGCGGAGAGCGCCGCGCTGCTCCAGGCGGCCGGTGTGCCCGCGACCGCGGTGATGACGAACGAGATGCTTGCAGGCGATCCCCATCTCGCCGCACGCGGAGTGTTGGTCGAAATCGATCATCCGGAGATCGGACGGACCCGAGTGATGCGCCAGCCGTGGCTGTACTCCGATCTCGACATCGACCTGCGGCACGGCCCACTCATCGGTCAGGACAACGACTACGTGCTCGACCGCATCATCGGGCTGTCGCCCGACGAGCGCGCCGACCTTGCGGAGGCATTGCGATGAGCGACCCGGGAAGTGACGTCCGAATCGGGGTCATCGCGGCCGGCGATGCGCGGGCGGTACGCGAGCTCGAGGCGCGGCCGATCGACTCGCTGTGGATCGGTGGCCATATCGCGTCTCGTAATCCGACACCGGAGGCCATCGTCGGGCTGACGCGACTGGCCACCGTCACCGAACGCGTGGCCGTCGGTAGCTCAATTTTGCTGCTTCCCCTGTACCCGCCGGCACTCGTCGCCAAGCAGATCGCCGACCTCGACGTCGCCTCCGGCGGGCGGGTTCTCCTCGGCGTGGGCGTTGGTGGGGAGTACGCCCAGGAGTTCCGCGCGGTCCACGTGCCGATGGAGCAACGCGGGCGGCGCACCAACGAGATCATCCCGCTACTTCGTCGGCTGTGGACCGCGACGACGATCACCCACGAGGGTCGCTACTACTCGATGCAGGACGTGCAGATCCACCCTGCCCCGGCGCAGCCAGGCGGTCCGCCGATCATTGTCGCGGGGCGCAAGGAACCGGCGATGCGACGCGCGGGGGTGCTCGGCGATGGCTGGTTCCCGTACCTGTACTCACCGCGCCGCTACGCGGAGTCGGTCATCACGGTCACTCGAGCTGCGAGCGATGCCGGGCGTGATCTTGCCGGATTCCACTGGTGTGTGTGGGTCTTCATCAACGTCAACCCCGATGGCGATCTCGCGCGCGAGCAGGCGGCGCGCACGATGGGCGGCGCATACGATCAGGACTTCCGAGCCATGATCGACCGCGTCGCCGCGGCGGGAACACCAGCCGAAGTCACCGCGAAGCTGATCGACTTCTACGACGCCGGCGCCCGCCATTTCGTCTTCATGCCCGCCACTGGTGGCACCGACCGGCAACCGGTCCTCGACCGGATATTCACCGAGGTGGTACCAGCACTGCACGAGCACGCCGCCCAGGCGGCGGCTCTTTCGTCCGGCACGGCGTCCGTCGAGTGACGCGGTGAGAAGGCTTGCATGCCGATGCCAGTCATCCGATGCCGTAGACAGGATGCCCGTTCCCACGCGAAGGCGGTCTGCAAGGATGCAGCGATGACCCAGCTGAACGAGCTTGGCTTCTACACCCTTGCGGGCGCGCCGAAGACGCCCGCGGAACTGCTCACCGAGATCCCGGCTGCCGAGGCCCTGGGTCTGGGCAGCACATTCATCTCCGAACGGTTCAACGTCAAGGAGGCGGCCACCCTTTCCGGGGCTGTCGCAGCTGCATCGCACAACCTGGGGATAGCGACGGCCGCGACGAACCACAACACCCGCCACCCGATCGTGACCGCGTCCTTTGCGACAACGATGCACCGATTGACGAGCGGTCGGTTCACACTCGGTCTCGGGCGTGGCATCGACCGGCAGTTCGACGCGTTCGGCCTGCCGCGGGTCACCACGGCGCAGGTGGAGGACTTCGTCGGATTGCTACGCCGGCTGTTCAGAGGCGAAGCGGTGCTCGGCCACGACGGCCCGAGCGGGAGATTCCCGGCCCTGCATCTCGACGCAACCTTCGACGAGGACATCCCGATCGGCTTCACCGCCTTCGGACCGAACTCCCTTGCCCTCGGCGGCCGGGTGATGGACATGGTCGTCCTGCACACCTTCTTCACCGATGAGACAACGACGCGCTGCGTCCAGACAGTCCGCACCGCAGCCGAAAAGGCCGGCCGCGACCCCGCCTCGGTGCGCATCTGGTCCTGCTATGCGACCGTGCACGACGGACTACCGGATGCGGTTCGGCTCAAGAAGACCGTCGGCCGCCTCGCTTCCTACCTGCAGGGTTACGGCGACCTGCTCGTGAGAACCAACCACTGGGATCCGGCCGTCCTGGCACGGTTCCGGGCCGACGAGGTCGTCTCGAGGTTCCGGGGTTCGATCGATGCCCTGGCCGACCAGGCGACACTCGAGCACATCGCAACACTGCTGCCCTCGGAATGGCTGGAACCCGCCGCGGTCGGGCCGGCCCAGCACTGCGCCGATCGGGTGCTGCGCCAGTTCGACCTCGGCGTCGACGGCGTCATCATGCACGGTGCAACGCCGCAAGACCTGGCCCCGGTGGTGGAGGCGTACCGAACGATTCGCCCTGTGGAACGCTTCGACAGCGCTGAACCGAACCCGGGGCGATAGGAGCGAGGACCCATGATCGCCGAGACCGTCACCGCCATCACGCCGGAATGGCTGTCGGCCGCGCTGTCCCAGTCCGCCGAGGACGTGACCGTGGCCGAGGTAACTGCGCAACGCATCGGGACCGGCCAGATCGGCACCACCTATCGACTGACGATCGACTATGCCGACGGCAGCGCCGGACCGCAGCGCCTGGTCGCCAAGCTTGCTGCCGAGGACCCGGCAGCCCGGGCGAGCGTGGTCGACGGCTACCGGAAGGAAGTCGGCTTCTATCAACACATAGCCCCGACGGTCTCCGTTCGCGCGCCCGCGTGTTGGAGCGCAGACATCAGCGAGGACGGAACGATCTTCACCCTGCTACTCGAGGATCTCGCGCCGGCCCTTCCGGGCGTGCAGGCCCACGGATGCACAGTCGAGCAGGCAGCGACGGCGACCCGGAACATCGCCGGCCTGCACGCGCCGCGGTGGAACGACCCGACGCTGGCCGACTTCCGTTTCCTCAACCTGGCCGGCGCGAAGCACGCGGCGATCATCGCGGGGGCACAGGCACTCGCGACGGAGAAGTTCATCGACCACATGGGAACACGGCTCGACGCCGACGTCGTAGCCGTCCTGCGTGACGCGGCCGAGGCCGCGGCAGCCTGGCTGACCAGTGACGCCGGCCCGTTCACCGTTGTCCACGGTGACTACCGGCTCGACAACCTGATGTTCCACCCGAGCGGCGAGGTGATCGCGGTCGATTGGCAGACGCTGGCCCTCGGTCCTGGCGCGCGGGATGTCGCGTACCTGCTCGGCACCAGTCTCGAGATCGGTGCCCGCCGGGACAGCGAGCGCTCGATCGTCGGCCAGTACCACGCCGATCTCGTCGCCCGTGGGGTCGCCGACTACAGTGCCGATCAGTGCTTCGACGACTACCGGCTCGGCCAGTTACAGGGGCCGATGATCACCACGTTGGGTTCGGCATACGCGACCCAGGCGCGTACCGCCGACATCGACGAAATGTTCCTGGCCATGGCCGTCCGGTCGTGCACCGCGATCTGCGATCTTCGCTCGCTCGAACTCGTGCCCTGAGCCGGTGACCCGATCGCGAAGTCCGCATCCATCACGGCACCAGTAAGGAGTAGCCTCGCTCGGTCCACACATCTGCGGTGACTTGCCGCCCGTCCGAACAGGTCGACTGCTCGGAAAAACGAATTGAAGGGCCCGTCCATGGCTGATGCTGTGTATACCGCCGAAGCTCTCTCCGTCGGCGAAGGGCGAAGCGGTCGCGTCCGCACGACGGATGGCTCACTCGACGTCGAGATGGCGCTACCCACCGGTCTCGGCGGTACCGGCGAAGGACTCAACCCCGAGCTACTCTTCGCCACGGGATACGCGGGCTGCTTCCACTCCGCACTGTACTTCGCCGCACGCAGGACAAAGGCCGACATCACCGGATCCACCGTGGGTGCAAGGGTCAGCCTCGTCCCGAACAGCGAGCGCTGGGTCGATCTATCGGTCCGGCTGGAGGTCATGATCCCGAATCTCCCCCCGGATCAAGCCAAGGAGGTTGTCGATTTGGCGCACGAGTTGTGCCCGTACTCCAAGGCAACCCGTGGCAACATCGAGGTGACGATCGACGTCGTCGAGGATTGAAGCCGCTGGGCTCGCCTCACCGACCCTGTCGCCTTGCGACGGAGCGGGCGCCCATCCGCTGCGTGAACGCTGGCGACATCCGGGCAATTCGCCAGGCCACGCGGGCGTTGCCGGGTGCGACGACCATCGCATGGTTGCGGCTCACCCCGCTGAGCACGTCCTGCGCGAGCCGGTCGGCCGGATATGCCTCCTTGGCGCCCCCGCCGCCCAGGAAGAACTCCCGGCCCTCGAACCCGCCGACCGCGCCCTTGTCCAGAATCGGTGTTTCGACAACACCCGGGCAGACGACCGTGACGCCGACGCCGTGCGCGAGCGCCTCCGCGCGCAGCCCCAACGACAGGCCCACGACCGCGTGCTTGGTCGCAATGTAGCTCGTGAGCAAGCCGCCCGGCACGAGACCGGCGAGCGATGCCATGTTGACGATCTGACCCCGCCGGGCCGCGATCATGTGCGGGTAGGCCGCTGCGACGCCGTGCACCACACCGCGCAGGTTTACGTCGATGATGGCGTTCCACTGCGCCAAGGTCAGCAACTCCGTGGGCCCGCCGAACAGGATCCCGGCGTTGTTGAAGAGCACATCGAGGCGACCGGCGTCGGCGATCACGCCGTCGACGGCCTCCTGGACCGCCGGCGCGTCGGTGACGTCGAGCGCCGCACCGGACGCCGTCCCCGGCCCAGTCGCCGTGTCCGCGACCCGCGCTGCCGCTGCGCCGTCCAGGTCGGTGCAGTACACCCGGGCGCCGGCCGCGACGAGCGCTCGGGTCAGTGCCGCGCCGATACCCGACGCACCCCCGGTGACCAACGCGGTGCGGCCGCTGAAGCCGTCAGCAGCTCGCGCGCTCATCGGCCGGCCGCAGCGATGTGCTTGGGCAGGTTGGGATACCGCATCAGGTGCGCCCCCCCGCTGACGTGTAGGACGACGCCACTGACAAAGGCAGCGCCGTCCGAGCACAGATACACCGCCGCCGCGGCAATGTCCTGCGGAGTCCCCTCGCGTCCGAGCGGGGTGTTCTCGAGATAGTCCTCACGCAGACCGGGCACAGCCAAACCGGATGCGGACAACGGCGTCTCGACGAAACCGGGCGCGATCGCGTTGACCCTGATGCCGCGCGGCGCCAACTCCAACGCGGCTACCTGCGTCAGCATCGACAGCCCGGCCTTGGCCGAACAGTACGCCGACATGCCGATACCCGCCTGGTGCCCGTTCAGCGAAGTCAGCGAGACCAGGGTGCCCCCGTCGGCGATCGAGCGGCCGGCGTGCTTGGCGACGATGAACGCGCCAGTCAGACAGATATCCACCACCTCGCGCCAGCGCGCAACGTCATGGTCGATGAGCATCGAGAACGTACTGATGCCGGCGCTGTTCACGACGGCGTTGACCTCTCCCTCACGCGCGCTGACGTCGGCGAACAGTGCCTCGACACTCGCCTCGTCGGTGACCTCCACGTCCGCCGCGACCGCACCATCGCCCAGCGCAGCGACTACCTGATCCGCGGCTGCCCTGTTGCGGTCGGCGACCGTCACGCGCCAACCGTCCGCGCACAACGCCCGAGCAGTTTCCTTGCCGAGCCCGGATGCGCCGCCGATGACGACCGCAATACGAGACCTGTCCATGCACGCTCCCTCGATGATCTGCCCTGTCTTGCAAATCCACAGCTGGTGTCCGGCTAGGCGTGAGTATCCGCCACGCCGGCACCGTTGCGGAACCAGCCGCCGGTGCAGGCCACCGCGCGCGAGCACCAGACGCCGCCATTCGGGCCGTGTCAGGATCTGCCTGACTGTCCTCCATCGGCGGCACCGCGATGGCGCCGGCAGGCTCAATTCCGTCCGGTACCGGTATCAACGCCCCAGCCGGACGGACCACGCCGACGATGTCGCAGCCCACTGTGACGGGCAGGCCAGCCTTGTAGGCGGGGTATCGGCCGCGACGACCCTCCGTACCCGGACCCACTCTGTATGCATCTGCGGGTACCTCCGATACACACCTGCCGCACAAGCCGTGCGGCCTGATCGCGCGGAGAAGGTGCCCGGCGTGTCTGTGCGGGTCAGCGGGCACCCATGGTGCGCCGTTCGACAACCGAAACAGACTGTTATTTTTCGCGATAGTGGAAGACGCGTCTCGTGGCTGTCGCAGCGCGCGCCGCCGGCTGCGTCATGGTTCCGCACGCCGGGTACGGCAGCCAACTCTCGGGCCGCCGCACCGCCACGGCCCGCACAGGACGGCCCGCGATACGGGGGAACCGCCGAGCGCACCGTGTCGTCGGATTGTGCCGACTCCTTCGATGACGCGCGGTGCCCGGTGAAGCGAGGCGGGTGCACAGCGGGGGACGCCGATCGCAGTGGTGCCGTTTCATCGGTCAGCATCGTGGACTGAAGTGGCCCGGTGACCAGTGGCGGGATAACGAACCCTTCACGATCGTTGCGATAGCCCGGCGCGGGCTTGACCGATCCCCGCACGACTACAACACTCGACGCGGCCACTCCGCTCGGCGCGGAGGGCACTCATCAGCGGCTTGCCGCCTCCTGCCGAGGTGTCAGGTCACGGCACTTGGCCGAGACGGGGAGAGGGCACACCTGGGAACCAGTTGCATAGCGTTCGCCTGTGAAGAGAATTTGACTCTCGCAAAATGTATCGAAGCGCGCTAGAGTCTGGCGAATTCAGAACACGCCGAGCCGTCGCCCGTACGAGCTCCGGCTCGATCCACCTACACCTGGGGAGAAACTGTATGCATCGACCACGCTCGCGCCGCGGCCTCGGCGCCGCGCTCGCGCTGCTCGGCTCCGTGTCCCTCATCGCCGGCTGCAGTAGTAGCGGCGGCGGCGGCGGCGGATCGAAGACCCCGAGCAGTTCAGCCCCCGCGACGAACGCCGCAGCTCTCGGCACCCCGCACAAGGCGACGGGATCTCCGCTCAAAATTGGTTTCGTCAATGACGGCAAGGGCGACACCGCCGACACCACGGGATCCTGGGACACTGCCAACGCGACCGCCAAATACGCCAATGAGTATCTGAACGGCATCAACGGCCACGTCATCGTGCTCGACCACTGCGAGACCAACTACACCTCGTCCGGCGGGACGGCCTGCGGCGTGCAGATGGTCAAGGACAAGACCGTCGCGGTGCTCGCCCCGGCGTCCTCCGAGGACAAGCTGGTCGCCGGCGCGATGAGCGGCTCAGGTATCCCGGTGATCGCGCTCAGCAGCGCCAGCCCGGAGTTGACCTCCGCTCCCGGCAACTTCGTGATAACCAACGGCTTCGCAGCGCTGGGAATCATGCTCAAAACGGCCAAGGAAAAAGGGATCAAGAAGGCCGGCGTCGTCATCGTCGACGTCGCGGCGGCCGCCGCAGTCGGGCCGCTCACCAAACCCGTTTTCAAGAACAACGGCATCGAGCAGGACTTCATCCAGATCGGCGCATCGGTGGCCGACCATACCGGTCGCATCCAGCAGGCCATCACCGGCGGGACGGGAGCGTTCACCATCTCCGGTCCGGAGTCCTTCGTCGAGGCGGACCTCAAGGCCCTGCGGCAGCTGCAGTTCAAGGGCCCGATCTATATCGCCCTGAACCCGGTGCCCGCGGGGTTCTCGTCGATTCCCGGCGGTCTCACCGGTATCACGAACGTCGTCACGGTGACCACTGACCCCAGCGACCCGGACGTGAAGATTTACAACGCGGTCAAGTCCAAGTACGGGGTAGACGCCGTCGGCCTCAACCCCAATACCGGATTCCAGTCGGTGCTCAGCCTGGTGAGAGCACTGAACGGTAGGACGACGGCGGTCGATGCCAAGTCGATCACTACGGCAATGAACACGATGCCCGCTCCAGTCAAACTGCCCCTCGGAGGCGGCCTCACCTTCCAGTGCGGTCAGAACCTGCTCAAGGTCCTCCCGAACACCTGCATGACGGCTGCGCTCGTGGCCGAATTGGACGCCAAGGGCAACGCGAAGTCCTATGTCGTCGTTGACCCCAAGGCCAACCTCGTCGGCCTCTGAGTCGGTCTCGTCGGGTCACCGGCGGGATGACGGGCTACGATCTGACGTCTATCCCACCGGTGGCCTAGCCGGGAGTGCGCCACTTAGGTAGACCTAGTTCACGTTGTCGGCAGTTCACGCTTAGGGGCGGCCCATGGACAAGCATCTGGTCTTTCTGTTGGACGGCCTGGCCAACGGTGGGCTGTATGCGGCATTGGCACTGACGCTGGTCGTCACCTACCGCAGCAGTGGAGTGCTCAACTTCGCGACAGGAGCACTTGCCGCCTTGGGCGCGTACCTGTACGCCAACCTCCGCAGCGGAAACCTCGTCGTGCCGCTGCCGTTCCTCCCAAAACAGATCAGTCTCGGGACCCAGCTTGCCTTCCTCCCGGCAGCGGTCATCACGATCGCCATCTGCGCCCTCGTCGGTCCCCTGCTCTATCTCGCCGTGTTCCGGCCGCTGCGTCGCGCCACACCAGTCGCAAAAGCAGTCGCCTCCGTCGGTGTCATGGTCGTGCTCAACGGCGTGTTCCAGCTCCGCTTCGGATCCCAGCCGCCACCGTCGTCCGGGATTCTGCCCAGCGGCACGTGGCAGATCGGGACCGCCGGTCTGGTACCGACTCAGCGGATCTGGTTCGCCGCCGCGATCGTCGCGATCGCGTTGGTGCTCGCAGCTGCCTACCGATTCACCCGCTTCGGCCTGCTGACCAGGGCAGTAGCCGTCAGCGAGAAGGGCGCCTTCGTCAGCGGCATCCAGCCAGACCGCATCGCCGCAGCCAACTGGGTGATCAGCTCGGCGATCGCCGGCACCGCCGGTGTGCTGATTGCCCCGATCTTCCCGCTGACGCCGTCGCAATACACGCTGCTCGTCGTGCCCGCACTTGCAGCCGCGGTGCTCGGCCAGTTGCAGTACATGCTCCCTGCCGTTTTCGGCGGCCTCCTGCTCGGCATGGTGCAGTCCGACACCGACTACCTGTCGGGTGTGTACACCTGGCTGCCCACCTCGCAGAGTGCGCGATATCTTGTCGTCTCCCTCGTGCTGATCCTGATCGTGCTGGTCGTACGAGCAAAGCCGTTCCCGAGCCGCGGCGGCATCACAATCAGCGTGCTGGGCCACGCGCCCCGGCCGCGCTCGCTGCTGTGGCCCACCGTGATCGGAACAGCCGTTGGCGCCGTCGCCGTCGTGCTCCTCCAGGGCACCTGGAGAGACGCACTCATCAACAGCTTCATGCTGGGCATCGTCTCGTTGTCACTCGTCGTCGTCACCGGATTCGCCGGCCAGGTCTCACTTGCGCAGCTCACACTTGCCGGCGTCGCCGGCTTCGCTCTCAGCAAGCTGACCACAGACTGGTCGGTGCCGTTCCCATTGGCGCCAATCTTGGCGGCTCTCTTCGCGGCGGTCGTCGGTGTCGTAATCGGTTTGCCGGCGCTGCGGATCCGAGGGCTTCCGGTTGCCGTCGTCACTCTCGCCACCGCCGTTGCGATACAAGCGGCATGGTTCGACAACGCCTCCCTCGTCCCCGCAGGTGGCGAGGTCGTCACCGGACCCAAGCTGTTCGGGTTGGATATGCGGGCGATTGTCGGCACGGACTTCCCGCGGTGGCAGTTCGGCCTCCTCGTGCTCGTCGTACTGGTATGCGTCGCGTTCGCAGTCGCAAAGCTCCGCACGAGCACCCTTGGGTCACAGATGCTGGCGGTCCGTGCTAATGAGCGTTCTGCCGCCGGCGCGGGCATTGCCGTCGTCCGCGTCAAGATCATCGCGTTCGGCTTTGCTGCCTTCATCGCCGGGCTCGGCGGCGCGATGATCGCCTACTACAACAGCACCGGACTGCAATCCTCGTCCTACGACGCGATCCTTGGTCTCGCTGTGTTCACCGGCGTGTACCTGACCGGCATCACGAGCGTCTCCGGCGGCATCGCCGCCGGGATGCTGGTGGCAGGCGGCGTTGTCGCCTACGCTGCCGACAAGTGGATCAATGTCGGCGGCTGGTATGCCGTGTTGAGCGGGATCGGACTTATCTTCACCATCATCCAGAACCCGGAAGGTGCCATCGGGCCGATACACCGATTCATCGAGCGGCGGCGCAGGCCCTCAGTCGCCGCGACCGCGGCAACGGATCAGCACGATGCCCATCTCGCACCCATCGAACCGGTTCAAGGCGGCGAGGTCGTCCTGGCGACGAAGAACGTACGGGTCCAGTACGGCGGTGTCATTGCCGTCGATGATGTGAGTTTGGAAGTGCGTCAAGGAACGATCGTCGGACTGATCGGCCCGAACGGTGCCGGCAAGACCACCTTGCTCGATGCCATCAGCGGCTTCGCCGCTTCCACCGGAACGGTCACTGTCTGCGGAAGCGACCTTTCTGGCGTGCCGCCGCACCGGCGGGTGCGCGCCGCGCTCGGACGCACGTTCCAGCACACCGAACTGTATGAAGATCTGTCGGTTACCGAGAACATCGTCGTCGGAGCAGCGGCCGCACATGGACGAGCGCCGAAGAGCGTGGAGGAAACACTCGGACTGCTCGATCTGCTGGATCTGGCCGACCGTCCAGTTGCTGAGCTGTCCCAAGGCCGCCGCCAGCTCGTGTCGATCGCACGTGCATTGATCGGCAACCCGTCGGTTCTCCTGCTCGACGAACCGGCAGGCGGCCTCGATAGCCATGAGAGCCAGTGGCTGGGTCTACGGCTGCGCCGAATTCGCGAAAGTGGCGTAACGATCCTGCTCATCGACCACGACATGCATTTGGTGTTGAACCTGTGCGACTCGATCTACGTGCTCAACTTCGGCAAGATAATCGCGGAGGGCACACCGACCGCGATCCGAGCCGACCGTGCGGTCGCCGCGGCTTACCTCGGTTCCACGCACGCCGAACAGGCTGTGGCATCGTGAGCGACGCCGACAACACCGCGGCTCGTGACACCGCGGCTTCGGACAGCGCGGCTCCGGACGCTGCCGGAAAGCCACTGTTCGAATGCCACGAGATCAAAGCGGGCTACGGAGAGATCAACATCGTCCGTAAGTTCAACCTCACTGCCAATCCCGGAACGGTAGTCGCCGTTCTCGGGCCTAACGGGGCGGGCAAGACGACCCTGCTCACCACACTGGCGGGATTGCTCCCCGCCCAGGCGGGCACCGTGTCGCTAGGTGGGCACCAGCTCAAGACCGGCCGACCGGCAGCTGCCTCGCGCGCCGGACTCGTTCTCGTCCCGGACGACCGAGCGCTATTCAGCACGCTGAGCGTCGAGGAGAACCTCAAGGCCGCCCGCGGCAAGCACAAGACCACCATCGACAGCGCCATCGATGTGTTTCCCGCCCTCGGCAAGCGGCGCAAGGTGGCGGCCGGAAACCTCTCCGGTGGCGAGCAGCAAATGCTCGCCGTCGGGCGTGCGCTGATGCAGGAGCCACGAGTTCTCCTCGTCGACGAGATGAGTATGGGCCTAGCGCCCATTATCGTCGAGGACCTGCTGCCGATGGTGCGCCGCATCGCAGATGAAACCGAGGCAGTCGTCGTGCTCGTCGAGCAGCACGTCACGCTCGCACTCGAGGTCGCCGACCGGGCGATGGTCCTTATTCACGGCGAGGTGACCCTTGACAGGCCCGCAGCGGAGTTGAGAGCCGAACCGGTATTGCTGGAGGCCGCGTATCTGGGCGACGCTCCACACGGCGCCACACCGGACGGGGAGTCGTCGACGTCAAGTCACCACGATGAACCTGCTTCGTCATCCGGCGAGACAGCGAGCGGGTCCTGAACGCATGGTCCGACGCGCCTTCCCCGGCGCCCGGCCGTTCACCCCCTCGGTTCGGCCTCCTTCTTCCACTCGCCGCTTCGGCGGCACAGCGTGCGCTGTGCGCGCAGACCGATGATCACGGAACCTTCCCAGCGCCAAAACGCACGTCCGAGCTAGCGGAAGTCATCACATCCTGACCGGCGGCCAGCAGCGCCGACACGCACGTTCGGTGCGCGCTGTCAGCAGCTCGAGGTGACCTGGATAAGACAGGCTCCCGAGGTTCGCAACGCTCAATCCTGAGGTTGTAGGCGGTCATAGGTGTGCTCGCCTACGCCGCGCTCGCGCAGTTTGTTCTTCTGCACCCGGAAGGTGGCCTGGGTGGCCGGCAAGGCGTCGAGGATCTCCACATAGCGCGGGAGGGCGAACTTCGGCACCCGGTCGAAGAGGAACTCGCACAATTCGGCGGGGTCGACCGTCGCACCCGGGGCGGCAACGACGAAGATCATCACTTCGTCCTCGCCGACCTCGGACGGCACCGCCACGGCAGCGGTCTGCGCGATGCCCGGATGTGACAGCACGGCCTGTTCGACCTCGAAGGAGGAGATGTTCTCGCCGCGGCGGCGGATGTAGTCCTTGGCCCGGTCGACGAAGTAGTACTCCCCGTCCTCGTCGTAGGTGAACGCGTCACCGGTGTGAAACCAGCCGTTGCGCCAGGCGCGGACGGTGGCCTCGGGCATGTGGGCGTAGCCCTGGTTCAGCGTCCAGGGCACCTTCGGGCGCACGATCAGTTCACCGACCGTGTTCGGTCCGACCGGGATGTCGTGTTGGTCGACGACGGCGACCTCGGTGGGGGAGTCCGCCAAGGCGCGGCCGACGCTGCGCCAGTTGGACGCGTCGACCTCGCGCTCAAGGGAGAAGAGCACGCTGCCGACCTCGGTGCTGCCAAAGGTGGTGTAGACCTTGACGCCGAAGCGGCGTTTGAACTCCTCGACTTCGGGAATCACCGGGCCCATCAAGACGGCTTGCAGCGGGTTGTCGGCGTCGTCGTCGCGCGGCGGCATGCTGTTCAGGAAGTTGGCGACGACACTGACCGTGTACGTCGTTGTGCACTCGTACTTGCGGATGTCGTTCCAGAAGTCGGTCATGCTGAACTTCTCCCGCGTCACGAGCTTGCCGCCATACGCGGCCGGCAGGAACACGGTAGATTTGCCCAGCACGTGGAACGGTGGCCAGAAGCCATAGTGCACGCCGTCGTGGAACTCCGACGGGGCGTAGAGCTGCCGTACGTTCTCCTGCATCCCCCACGGAACCAGCACACCCTTGGCCTGACCGGTCGTGCCCGAAGTGTAGATGACGCTGAGCGGGTCGGACTGATTCGGCTCATCCAGGTCTTCGGCCGCCTCGATGTCGGCCATCAACTCTGCGCCGGTGACGACGTGGAAGTGCTCGCGTAGTGTGTTGTCCTCGTCCTCGGGTTCGGCGTCGAAGACCACCACGACATGGACATGCGGGAGGCTGTCAGCGACCAGCGACAGCTGCGGGACGAAGCGACGCGACGTGATGATGACCCGCGCCCGGGAGGTGTTGATGGCATGCGTCAACCACTCACCGCGATAGTCGGTGTTGATCGGAACCTCGACGCCGCGCAGCCATGCAAGACCTAGCCAGACGTAGATTGCGTCGGGCGTGTTCGGCGTGAGTGTGACGACGTACTCGCCTGCCTCCACCCGCAGCCGACGGTACGCAGCGGCCCAGCGCCGGCAATTGCGGTCGAGCTCAGACCAGGTGATCGACTCCCCGGTCGAGATCGACTCCACCGCGACATCATCGGGCGCGGACTGTGCTCGCGCCGAAATCAGCACCGGCAGTGGTTTGAAGTGATGCATGACGTTCCTTCCTTGGGCGCAAGGATCGGCGCCACGAACGAAGCGACTTTCCTGCGTCTCCTGGCGGGATGTCGGTCGAAGCCCAGCGTAGGAGTGGCAATACTCCAAAGCAACGCCGCGTCTGACGCCTGAATACGGGAGTAGTCTCTGCCGGTACGGCTCGCATCAGGTCATCGACGTGGGCCATCCAGCGATCGCGACCACCGTCTCGATCGAAGCACCTCAAATATCGCCGTCCTCCCCCACTCAACGACAATGACATCGGACCCGAGTTCCCGCGCCGACTCGATCTCGATTCAGGCGTCTCCACTTCCTCGGTCAGCCTGGGAGGGACACCAGTTCGTGGAGCTCGCCGATGTGTCGGCGTTTGTTCGTGATATTGCTCCGACCCAGGGTGGGCTCGATGATGCCGAGCAGGCCGTCGCCGCCGCCCTGCCACAACGTGTCGAACCCCAGCATCGTCAGCTGCGCGTCAGACAACTGGTCGACGACATCCTGGCTGAGGTTCATCGGGTACAGCTCTCGCTGGCGGATGTACGGCGCGCAGTAGACGGTGTTGATGTGGGCACGTAGCTCGCCCGAAGTGTTGATGCCGGCCGCGTGCCAGAGCCGGCCCTCGAAGATGAACGCCGTCCCCGCCGGCGCCTCGACCGGCACGGCATTCTTCGTGACCTCGGGTGCGAGGCCAGAGTAGAGGGCGCGATCCCACGCGGGACGGCCGTTCGGTTGCGGGGGCAGTTCAGGTCGCACCACCCCGTAGACCGGCGTTGGGATCTTATGGCTGCCTGGGACGACCAGTGTGCAGCCGTTGTCGTAGGTGAAGTCGGTGAGCAGGTAGAACACCGTCACCATGATCGGATAGTCCAGATGCCCCGCCACCCACTTCTGGTCGATGTGGTAATCCGGCGTCAGGACATCGGCAGGCGTGGCGGCGTGCTCGCCGACAGTGCGCAGCCCCTGGGCCTTCCGCTTGAACTTCGCGCCCGACGCGAAGGCAATGTAGCGCTGGTCGAGCGGCTGGGTCTGGGACATGATCGGATCGACGGCCGGCGTGAGTGCATGGTCGAGCACCTCGTGGACGGCGTCCGCCGGGTCGTACAGGTCCTGCCAGACCTTGCCTTTGTTGAGCAGCGACTGGACGAACCCGCTTGCGTATTCGTCGTCCAGCGAGATCGATGCGCCGCTCGCCTTGGCCTCGCACTTGGCCTGCTCTATGAGACGAGTCCTCATCGCGTCGACCTGACCTGGTGTCAATGCGTCGGCGATCATTGCATAGCCGAACTCGCTGATCTCACGCTTTGCTTTGCCGACGTCACGCGTCGGTGACGGCAGCCTCCCTGCGCTCATGCGTTACCCCTTTCGTTCGTCGCCGCTGTCACCGTGTCGCGCGGCAGCGCCGCCCCGCGAATGCCGGCCCGCGGCCTCAGCGATCGGCCATGACCTCGTCAACGAGCTCTCGACGCAGCAGCTTTCCTGTCGGTGTCAATGGAAGCTCATCTCGAAAGATCACCTCGTCAGGTGTGCGGCTGCCGCGGACACGCGAGCGCACGAAGATGCGCACGTCCTCAGCAGTCACCGGTGCGCTTGCGACGACGACTGCGACGAGCCTCTCGCCCCATTCCTCGTCGGGCAACCCGATAACCGCGACGTCGCGGACGGACGGGTGCGCCGCCACGACGTCCTCGACCTCGCCGGGCGCGATGTTCTCGCCGCCGCGGATGATGGTGTCGTCTGAGCGTCCTTCGACGAACAGGTACCCGGCGATGTCAATCGACGCTCGATCGCGAGTGGGGAACCATCCGTCGGCATCGACGACACTGCCCGTCCCGATGTACTCGCCGGAGACCTGTGCGCCGCGCACCCACAGCTCGCCGACCTCGCCGGCCGGCAGCGGGACGTCGTCCGTGCCGCGGATCTGTCCTTCGATGCCCGGCACGAACCGTCCGACGCTGCCCAGCCGGCCACGAACTGCCGGGTCCTCCGAGGTTAGGGCCGCGCGATGGTCGTCGGGATCGAGCAGCGCGATGGTCGAGGATGTCTCAGTCAGGCCGTACGCGTTGACGAAGCCGACATTCGGGAAGGCTTTCAACGCCCTCGCGAGCACAGGCGCAGGAATGCGGGCCCCGCCGTAGGCAATCGAGCGCAGCGCCGGGGCGTCGGGCACCCGGCCGTCGAGGTGATCGACGATGCGGGCCAGCATGGTGGGGACGAGCATCGCGCTGGTGATCTGCTCCTCAACCAGCGCGGCCAGCCACGCCGCAGGCGTGAAATCGGGCAGGTGAACGACGCGGCGGCCGGCGACCGTGTTCGTCAACACGGTGCCTACGCCGGCGACGTGGTACGGCGGGACGCAGACGAGCGCCGCCTCTGCAGGTTCGGCGCTGCCTGGGTCGACGGTCTGCAGTACATAGGAGATCAGGTTGGCGTGGCGCAGCACGACGCCCTTCGGCGCGCTCGTGGTGCCGCTCGTGAACAGCACGACGGCCGGGCGCTCGTCATCGGCTTCGGCCACGGCGTCGTCCGGGGTCGAAAACGGTCCGGACAGCAGGCTGGAGCTGGCGAGTACGGCGGGTCGGTCGGCCACGCTGGCGACGTACGCCTCGTCGACGATGACGAGCGGGGAGTCGAGTTGGTCCAGCAGTGCCGCGATCTGGGCGTCGGCGAGCCGGTAATTCAGCGGCGTGATCGCGAGGCCCACCCGCGCGGCCGCGAAGAGCGCCACGTGGAACGCCGGTCCGCTCTGCCCAAGGTAGGCGACAGACTCAGCCTGCGTCCCGCGGATCACATGCGCCGCGACGCTGACCCGTTGCTCGAGTTCAGCAAAGGTCATCGCGTCGTCACCACGGCCGACAGCAAGACGCTCGCCGGCCAACGCCGCTCCGAGCTCCAGCAGCATACCGATGCCCATGTACGCGGACCCCTTTGCCCGCCGGGGGTGATCCGTCAACGCGATCACTCAAACCGGCAGTGTGAAGAATGTGATTCTATATTAGTGAGAGTCCAGGAGCCAGAGGCAACGCCTGCCTGAATCGGGTCGGGTGCTGAAGGCGGGCCAGCGCGACGCTCTTTGGTCATCGCGCGGATTGCTGCCGACGATCGGCGTCGGGGCCAGACGAAGCCCGCGGGCGACCTGCGTACCCGGCGTCTCCGCACCCCTGGTACCCGCCGGCGCGACGTGGTCGCCAGGTACGGCAACACGGTTCTCATACCTACCGGGGGACGTGCAACTCGATGGTGTCTGTTGCCCCGGTTACCGGAGGGGTCGGCGGTCGTGCCCCAGCGCACCCCCCGATACGCCCGGTGAGTGGTGGCTGCCCGGCGACCTCGCAGCGCTCGGCATTCGCTCGTGTGCATCACCCCGGCACCTTCTGCCCGCCGGCATTCGGCCCGGCCGGGACGCAGAGGCAGGCGAGTAAACCGAGTACGGCCGCCAACCGGAAAAATGGGCCGATCGCTGCGTCCGGATCCTGCTCACCCGCCGCGTCTCGCGGCGACTCCAGGGCGCAAGGTGGAACCGCTTCGCGCCCAACCGCAACGTTGTGCCAGTTCCGGGGCATAGTTAGCGCGCAGAACCGCGTTTGCGCGCCATGCAGCACGGTTGTGCCAGAGTGAGTAGTGTGCCGAGGACGGCTCGCGTCGACGTCGGACGGAGGCATATCGGTGACGGATCCGGTGACCGAGGCACGTCGTGGCCGACATCTAGCTCGTCTCCCTTCGCCGACGAAGCTGATCGGAGCGGCCGGGGCGACGGGCACGTTCACCGTCTCGTCAATTCGCTCGGTGGTCCTGCGGGGTACGCGTCCCGACCCTCATGTGCCGGTCTTGACCCGGCTGACGCCGGGTTTGCTGGCGTCGGTGTTCGGCGAGGAGGTGATGCTCAAGACTGCTGGAACGGTGGACGATCGCGAGGTCGACCCGGCAACTTTGCGCCGGCGCAGCCGCGAGACCGACAGCGCACTGAACCTCTTGAGTGCACGAGGTATGCTCGACGACCCTGCGTCATATCACCGTACGCCCGAAGCGCCCAACGCGTTCGACCTCGAACAGCGACAGGTAGGCCGCATTCGATACCGGCGGTTGTCATTCAACAGCGGATACCGGCCACTCGACGGCATGCCTGGCACCGCCCGCTGGACGAGCGCCGGTCCCAATCAGCGCTGCTACGCGAGCGTATTGGAGCATCGCGGCGAGCCCCGCCCCTGGCTTGTATGGCTCCATCCGTACGGCATGGGACGCCCGATGGACCTGCTGTTCACGCGCGCCCTCAAATATCACTGCGAACTCGGCTTCAACGTGCTCCTGCCCGTACTTCCGATGCACGGCCCCAGGCGCGTCGGAGGGGATGGCGGCGACCGCTTGTTGTCCCTCGACTGGATGGACAACATCCATGCCCTCACTCAGACCGTATGGGACGTGCGACGTTGCCTAGCGTGGATCCGGGGCCGCGACGCTGTGTCCATCTCTGTGCACGGAATGTCGTTGGGCGGCTACGCCGCCGCGCTCGTCGCCGGTCTCGAGGAGTTGGACTGCGCGGTCATCGGCGTGGCGACGGCGACCCTCCACGAGCCGCTGGCAGCGGCGTGCACCCGGAATCCGCGGGTCCGCCGTGCCATGGCGCGCCATGGTCTCCTCGGTGATCGCATCGACGCGTTGCACAAAGTGGTCACGCCCATCGCCCTGCCATGCCAAGTGCGTCACGATCGGCGGTTCATCTATGCCGGCCTCGCCGACCGCGTTGCGCCACCGAGCGGATCACGTCGGCTCTGGGATCACTGGGACCGGCCGGCGATCTTCTGGAGCCCGACATCGCACGTCACAACCCTGACGTCGGCCAAGGTTCGACGTTTCGTGCGTGAGGCGCTGGAACCCGGCGCATGGCCTTCGGCCGCTGGTCCCGTGCCCAGGACACCGCCGCCGCTCCCGAATTCATACGCTAGTTGACGCGACCGCTCGGATACCTGATCACCATGAATGGACCATCGACAACAATTTGAAGGGTGTTCGGATGTCTTCGACCGAGGAATCGGCCGACCCGGCGACGCCAGCTCGACAGGCCGACGACGATCGACGCCTGGGACCGGCGGAAGTCACCATGCGGAAATTGGCGGCCGATCCGCACCGGCGCAATGCCGGGATGGTGATCTGGCTATTTGACGTCGCGCCCGACTGGGATCGACTCGTCGAAACATGGGAGCGCGCGACCAGGGTGATCCCGCAGATGCGCCGGCATCTGGTGGACGCGCCGCTCGGCGGGACGTACTGGGTGACCGACCCCAATTTCGACCTGCACTACCACGTGCGGCGGATGCGCGCCCCGGAGCCGGGTGGCCTGCGCGAACTGCTCGACATGGCCGCGCCCATCCATAGCGCGCCCACAGATCCGGTCCGTTCGCCGTGGGAGGTCATTCTCGTCGAGGGGCTTCAGGGCGGACGGGCGGCATTGATCCAGCGAGGCGACCACATGGTCGACGGCCAGGGTGGTATGCAGATGATGCAGGTCATCTGCGACGCGGAGCGCACGCCCCATCGCAAGCCGATGCCTGCTGCTCCGCCGCCCGAACACGCTTCCGCGATCATTCGCGCCGACCTCACGCGCCGTTTGCGCGATGCCCCGCGCACGGGTTTACGGGCTACCCAGCGCGCCGCCGGACTGGCGGTTGCCACCGCGCGGGGCCCTCGCCAGACAATTTCCGGCGCCGGCGACCTCGTCGGATCGCTGCGACGCAACATCTCGACGATGCGCGCACCGAAGTCGACGTTGCTCGAAGGGCGCAGTCTGTCCGTGCACTTCGAGATCATCGAGGTTGCACTCGACGATCTCCGCGGTGCCGGGAAGAGCGTTGGGGGTTCGCTCAACGACGCCTTCATCACCGCCGTCACCGGTGGGATAATGCGATATCACGAGCGGCACGCTGTCCCCATCGATGTCGTGCCCGTCGGGGCCTCCATCAGCGTTCGCACCGAAGGCGACGCAATGATGGCCAACAAGATCGCCGGAACCATTGTGGTCGTGCCCGCGGATGCCGATCCAGTGGTTCGCCTGAAGAGCATTCGAGAGCAAGTGCGAGTGGCGCGCGAGGACCGGCTCACTCGCGCCGCGGATTCAGTGGCGGCGGTCTTCACCGTGCTACCGGTCGGCCTGCTCACGTTCGCGACCTTCGGTCCGGATGTCAATACCAGCAACCTTCCTGGCCCACGTGAGCCGCTGTTCATCGCGGGCGCCGAGGTACAGCGGATGTACGGCTTTGCGCCGCTTGCCGGCACCGCGATGATCCTCGGGTTGGTGTCCGTCCGAGACGTGTGCTGCATCGGAATCGACATGGACTCTGCCGCAGTACCCGATCCAGACGTGCTGGTGGAGTGTCTACGCGACGCCTTCCAGGAAGTGCTCGACCTCGGTGGTGAGAATGCGGGCGTGACATTGCCGGCCCGCGACAGTTAGCCTCGCCGTTTCGTGATCTCGGGCTGCGACAGTGGTGGAGTGTGATCAGCTGTCCGCGCCCATGAGACGGGACGGGACGAGGGCATCGAGCTCGTCCAGGCTCCACAGTCCGCGCGGGTCGTCCTCCTTGACCAACGAGGCCACCGAGGGCAGGTGCGACCAACGCTCGACCTTGCCGCCCGACACGTTGAACGCCTCGCCGGTGACATCAGCGGCCGCGTCGGTGCACAACCAGGTGACCATGGGCGCAACGCGGTCGGCCGGGGGCAGATAGAAGTTCCCGAACTGGTCTTCCGGGATCCCCTTGGCCCGCAACCCCTCGTCCATCTGGTCCTTGTAGAGGTCGAAGGTGCGAGTGGCCGCGCCCGGCGCGTAGCAGTTGAAGGTGACACCGCTGTCTCGGTATTGCGCACCGAGATCGTGCGCCATGCCGATCGAAGCGCTGAAAACGGCTGCGCCGAGCGGATTGGCCTGAGTACCCCGGGCGATCTCGGAAGAGGCGAACAACACGCGGCCCCAGCCACGCTCCAACATCGCCGGAACCGCCGCGCGCACCAACCAGAACTTCTGGCCGAGGTACAGGTCCGTCAGCTTCTTGAATCCTTCGTCACTCGAGGTGATCCCGGCGAGCGTCTCCGTGATCAGCGCACCGGCATTGGCGATGACGATGTCGCACGTACCGAACGCGTCGACGGCGGTGCGCACTGCGGCGACACACCCATCCGGTTCGGCGACCGAGTCGTAGTTGGCAACGGCGCGACCGCCGGCGGCCTCGATCTGCGCAACAGTGCTGTCGGCAGCCTGGGAGCCCTTTCCCGCACCGGTCACATCGGTGCCGAGATCGTTCACCACGACAGCTGCGCCCTCGGCCGCCAGCAAGAGTGCGATCTCCTTGCCAATGCCGTTCCCCGCACCGGTCACCAGCGCGGCACGCCCCTGCAGTCGATCCGCCATTTGGAGGCCTCTTCTTCCGAGATCATTCCCGCGTCGGGCGGGTCGTTTTTGTGGACCTCACGTATCGTGCTTTGCCCTTGCACGTTTGTACACCCCAACGGGGGTCCGAATAGCAGCGCGGCAGGCTGTGCACCCCGCAACGGCACCACGCATGATCAGCGAGCCCGCGCACGTGCTTCGTGTGCGGTGAGGATCGCGCCAATTCCGCGTCGTACTCCCGACTCCTGACAGGTTGCGCCGCCGGCCATGTTGACGCGGCTGGTCGCGGCTGGCAGGTTGACCGAATGGCTCAGACAACGGTCCTTCCGGATCGCCCCGAGGCGGTCACAGCAGAGTGGTTGACCAAGGCGCTGGCGTCCTCCTTTCCCGGGACGCAGGTCACGCGGGTGGATGTGTTGGACCAGCATTCCGGAACGACGGGCAGGATGAGGATTCGGCTCGACTACGCCGCAGGTGGTCCACGTGGGCCGGAATCCGCGTTCGTCAAGCTCCCCCCCTTCGATGCAGATCAGCGCGAGATGAATGCGATGGCTGACATGGGTCGTCGGGAGACCCGCTTCTACGAGGGCCCTGGCAAAGAGACGCCGATGCGCGTCCCCAAGTCCTACTACGCCGCGCACGGCGAGGAACCCACGCAGTACATCATGATCATCGAAGATCTCGAAGCGTCCGGGTGCACCTTCGCCAAAGACCTCGATGCACACGCCGAAGCCAACGCCGAACAGCTGATCAATTCGCTCGCTCTCCATCACGCCCACTTCTGGAACGACCCTCGCTTCGACGACGAATGGTCCTGGCTGACCGGGCCCATGCGCAGTACGCGCAGCTCAGACATCGTCGCGGACGCGAAACAGCAATTCGCGGACCAGTTCCCGCCCGTATTCGGCGACCTCGCCGATCTGTGGATCCACCGGCGGGAGGAGATCACCGACCTGTGGAACGACGGTGCCAAGACGCTGATCCACGGCGACACCCACAACGGCAACCACTTCATGGACGGCACCACGGTCGGCCTCTACGACTGGGCGGTGATCAGCAAAGCGCCGAGTATCCGCGACATCGCGATCTACCTCGGCCACTCGGTCCCGACCGCAGTCCGGCGCCGCGAACAGGACCGCTGGCTGCGCGGCTATCACCAGATCCTCGTCGATGCCGGAGTCAACCCACCCAGCTTCGACGAGCTGTGGCTTCGCTTCCGTAGAGGAGTCCTCTACGCCTGGGTCTCCGCAGTCACCACTGCGGCCTTCGGTGACCGGATGCAACCCATCGCCGTCAGCCGGAAGGCAATGACCCTGGCGACCGCCACGTGTGCCGACCTCGACACCGTCGGTGCCCTCCGCGAAGCCCTCTGAGTCGGGCAGGTTGGTCGCGGGGCAAGCAACCCCGCAGTCACAGACTTCACCCTGGTGACGCCTCGCCGCGGGTCCGCGCGTCCTCGGCCACGGACTGGGCCCAGCGGTAGTCGGCCTTGCCGGCGGGCGAGCGCTGTATCACCGGCACCACGAGCCAAACCTTCGGAAGCTTGTACCGTGCCAGCGTGCGGGCACAGTGCTCGGCCAGCGACTGCTGGTCCAAGTCGACATCGTCAAGCAGCTGCACGATCGCGACGACCTCCTGACCCCATCGCTCGCTGGGCTGTGCACAGACGGTCACGTCGACGACGTCCTGGTGACTGATGATCGCGGCCTCTACCTCCTCGGCGAAGATCTTCTCACCGCCGGAGTTGATGGTGATCGAGTCGCGGCCGAGCAGCTCCACCGCCCCGTCGGCCAGCAGCCGCGCCCGGTCGCCGGGCACCGCATAGCGAACGCCGCGGATGAGCGGGAAGGTGCGCGCGGTCTTCTCCGCGTCGCCGAGGTACCCCAGTGGAACGGGGCCGGTCTGCGCGAGCCATCCGACGATCCCATCGCCCGGTTCGAGAAGTCTGGTCATGTCCTCGGAGGCGACGACGGCCCCGGGGCCGGCCTTGAACGTGCCGCTGGCAACCGAGCCCTTCGTGGACCTGTGCGTCGCCTGCGCGCCGGTCTCGCTGGACCCGACACCATCGCTGACGGTCACCTGCGGCAGCAGATCGATCAGCCGTTGCTTCATCACCGAGAGAGAGCGGCTCCCCCGTTCGCGATAACGCCCAGGCTCGACAGGTCGTAGGAGCCGCCCTCGATCTCGTCGGCGAGCGGCCGGGCCATGGCATCGCCGACAACCGTTATGCCGGTCACCTTCTCGTGTTCGGCGGTGCGAAGCGCGTCGACCGGATCGACTCGGGTGTTGTCGTCGGGAAACACCAACACGCCGCCGAAATGCAGCTGGACGAACACGGCCCACTGCGCGGCACCGTGCATCAGCGGCGGCAGCACGAGCAGCCGTAGCGCCGCAGAGCTGAGCGCCCGTTCCACGACCTCGTCGTAACTCGAGGCAGGGGCCCATAGGCCGGGCATGGTCCCGCCCATGGCGGCGAGGAAGATGTCGTGTTGACGCCACAGCACACCCTTCGGCATGCCCGTCGTGCCGCCGGTGTAGATCATGTGCAGATCGTCGGGTGAGAGGTCGTCGGCGGGGACGTCCGGCCGGCCCCCGGCCAGCGCGCCCTCGTAGTCGACGGCGCCCGGCAGCAGCGGATTGCCCGACCCGTCCGCGACCTGGATGAGGACCACGTCCTGCGGTAGCGCGTCGAGGACCGCCGCGACCGACTCAGCGAACTCGGCCGAGTAGATGACGACGCGCGGGCGGCCATCACGGAACAGGTAACGCAATTCCTCGGCGCCGTAGCGGTAGTTGACGTTGAGCGGCACCGTTCGGGACTTGTAGGCACCGAGCATCGACTCGACATACTCGTTGCCGTTGCGCATATAGAGCGCGACGTGGTCCTGCCCGGACTCGTGGTTCGACAGCTGCGCTCGCTCGGCGTACGCACCCAGGCCGCGCTCCCGCAGGACCCAGGCCAGCCGCCGGCTGCGGTCGGTCAGCTGGGCATGCGTAAGCCGACGATTGCGCCACACCAGCACCTCGCGATCGGCGAGGGCCGCGCTCACGGCCTCCTGCGTTCGTCCCATATTGAACTGCACGTCGGTCATCGTCGCTCCTCTGCGCACCGGTGGCGGTCGCCGCCCGTCCGCCACCCGTTGCCGGCCCTAGACCGGAACCACAACCTGTGAACTCGATTGCTGTCGGCGTCGCACCCGAGTCAGCCGCAAACGGCGATACCGAAAGGGAGACGACACTCGCAAATCAGATCAGTTCAAGGAGCTTGCATTCTACGCACCGGCCGGCGAACGACATTTCGAGCCGGCGCGGTCACCAGGCAGGGGCGCACTGCTGACGTCCTGATGCCGAAGGGGAGTTCGGAGTACAAATCGGATGGCCAGATCTCGATTCCACTCTCCCGGCCGATGATTGCCGGACGCGAGACCGGGTCGGCATCACCGGCAGCACCGGCGTCACCGGCCCGATGGGGCGCCGTGCCGGATTGGTCGCGATGGCAATGATTGCGGGACTGCCCGGCGGCAAGCGACCGAACTGCCTGCCGAGCGACCGTCGACCGTCACCGACAACACGGTGCGCGGACTCGGTGAGACGCTGAACACGTCGCGGACACCGCGGCGTCGGCGCAGCGCTTGGCCGGGCAGGTCGGCAGGTTTGAACGAGATCGAGGAGTCCGATCCGCGCCCTCCGTCTGGCCTGAAGCCGCTCGCGCCGGCGAGCTGGATCGCGGGCGAGCAATGATCGCCGCAATCCAGCCACGGACTCGCCCATGTGTGGTCGGAATCACTGAGCGAGGACTAACGTACCGCGGCCCCGAGCGGGTGCTGCGGGGCCGCGGTGGAAGACGTACCGAACCCCAGTCGGGGATTCGCGGATTGTGCCGGTGACCGGGGTGGCCGGCGCACTGGCTGATGTGCTTGCCGGGGTGGCCGGCGTGGTGGTGGCGGCAGGCTAGCGGGTGGCGGCAGGCTAGCGGGCCGTTGTCTTGCGCGCCGTTGTCTTGCGGGCAGTCGTCTTGCGGGCAGTCGTCTTGCGGGCAGTCGTCTTGCGCGCCGCCGGCGGCTTACGGGCGGCCGGCTTCGGCGTCGTCCGGCCAGCCGTCCTCGGCTGCGTTACCTCGACGGGCGGGAACTCGGCGAGCCAGGTCTTGAGAGACTTGGCCAGCCCGGTCGGGTTGTCGGCCGCGCGCACGGTCGTGATCAGCGAGTTCGCGTCCTTGACCGCGAGAGCCTGGTGCCAGTCGGCGACGATGGTCTCACCGCGACCGGCGAACTCGGCGCGCCGCTCGCGGGCCGCGCCGACCCGTTCCCGCACGCTCTCGCGAAGCTTGCTCGGGGTGTAGGACTTGACCGCCCGACGCAGCGGCTCGACACCTTCGTCGGTCAGCCGGGTGAGCTTGCCGGGCAGGTCCTGGAGGTCTTGCAGCGACACCGGGCCGCGCCGGACCTGCTCGTAGAGATGGTCGTTGGCGCCGATGTAGACGTTCGCCTGGTGGCGAGAGGCGTCGCCGGCCGTCTTGGCGCGGTCGAGGAGGGCGTCTCGTGCAGACATGCTCTTCTCCGTTCGAGGGTGAGTGAGTGCTTGCAATAGCAAGCATACTGCTAGCACTCCCCTGGGCCCGCCGCTGAGGGCATGATTCACATCACGTCGTGATCGTGGACGAGGTGCCCGGACTCGGGGATCGGCGTGCCGAGACGAAGGACAGCTCACGCCGGCCCGGGCGGTCGCTGCTTCCGATCCCGGAATCCGTGGCAAGGCGTCGCCGCCGCCGCAGGAGCCGCGGCGCGGGAGATGATGCGGTGGTGTCGCGTTCCGCACCCCGACTCGCGACGGATTGGCCAAGGTCTTCGACGGCACCTACGCCTGCGTCACCCCGCGCTTTCGTTTGCCGAAGCGCACACCACCCACACGTCGCGACACGCGACACGCGACACGCGACACGCGACACGCGACACGCGACACGCGACACGCGACACGCGACACGCGACACGGTGATCGAGATTGACGGGCATTGCGCAACCCCAATCGACGCCGCGGTTCTCCCCCACCCCACCCGGGCAGCCCACCCCGGCTGCGACGTCGGCGGCCCGCACGGCCGAAGTCCACCCCGAATGGTGAGCGGAACAGGCAGTTCGGTTTTCGAAGGAGGCGTCTGCACCCGCGTGCCCGGCGCGCGAGCCGCGTCCAAGCCCAGCGCGACGTAGGTGGTGCTGGTCAGGATCCCGCGCCGCGACGTGCAAGGGATTCTGCTCCACCTGAGCCTGTCGGCCAATCGCCGCGGCGTCGTTAGATCAGCCGAAGCGGCTCAGGCTCCACCGGTCGCGGCTGCACAACCCGCGAGGAGGATCGGCGTGCACGGCGATTCCGTTGTACTGGCCATGCCCAACGAACAACTGAGCAGCGAGCTCACGGCGGTCAACCAGCGATTCCTGCAGTCGAAGATGCAGGACAACTGGGATTCACCGAGCTCGCCGCGCGCATTCGCGCCGAGGCGTTCGAGGACCTGCGGCACGCCGAGACGATCACCGACCGCATCCTGCTGCTCGACGGGCTGCCCAACTACCAACGGCTGTTCTCCCTGCGCGTCGGCCAGGCCGTCCGAGACCGGTTCGAGGCCGACCTCGCAGTCGAATTCAAGGTGGTCGACCGTCTCAAGCCCGGCATCGTGATGTGCCGGGAGAAGGAAGACACCACCAGCGCGAACCGGTTCGAGATGATCCTGGCCGACAGGAGCAACACGTCGACTACCTACAGACCCAGCTCGAGCCGATGAGCCGGCTCGGCGAGGATTCGGGATCGCGGCCGCGAATCGACCTCGGATCCGGTCGGTCAGGGGTCCAGGAAGATGTCGAGCTCGAGATCCTCCTCGCGCCCGCCGGGCAACAGATACTGGCTGAGATCTGTGATGCCCGCGTCGCGCAGAACGTCCTCGTCGATCAGGACCTGCCCCGTTCGCTCTCGACTCGGAGTCGTGACCACGATGTATGCCGCGTCCCCCATGATCTCGGGCTTGCGGCTGTTCGTCAGCTGTTCACCGAACAGGTTGCGCACCGCGTCGGTACCGACGAAGGTCCTGGGCCACAGGCAGTTCGCCGCGACGCCTCGCTCCGCGAACTCAGCCGCGAAGCCGAGCGTCGCCAGGGTCATGCCGTACTTGGCCATCGTGTAACCGACGTGCTTGCCCATCCAGTGCTGGCTTAGGTTCAGCGGCGGACCAAGCGTCAGGATGTGGGGGTTCTCGGCCTTGAGCAGATGCGGCAGGCACGCCTTGCTGAGCATGAACGTGCCGCGCTCGTTGACCTGCTTCATAAGGTCGTACCTTTTCGGCGGCAGGTCGATCGTTGCGGACAGGTTCAGGACGCTTGCGTTGTTCACGCAGACGTCGATACCGCCGAACTCTGCGACCGCAGCCTCGACGGCCCGTTCGATGACCTCGTCGGATCGGATGTCGCCCACGACGGCGAGGGCCTGACCACCGGCTGCGCGGATCGCTTCGGCCGCCGAGTGGATCGTGCCGGTGAGGCGTGGGTCGGGGCTGTCGGTCTTCGCGATGAGGACCACATTCGCGCCGTCGGCGGCTGCGCGCAGTGCGATCGCCAAACCTATCCCCCGGCTGCCGCCGGACATCACCAAGGTCTTGCCGGCGAGACTGTTCGGCATCGAAATCCCATCTCTGCGGTGTGTCTACCTCGCATGCGCCGCGCGAGCATATCGACACCGGTGAGGCAAAACCGACCGCGAGTCTGTGAAGAGTTTCATTCTCGCCATGCGAGAGCTAGGCTACCGCCGCTTATAGTGGATGGAACCACATCCCGACCGCGACAGGAGCCCTCAGTGGCGTTGCCGCTCGGCATCAGAGAATCTCTTGCGCTGCCCGCCTTCTGCGCCCCGATGTTTCTTGTGAGCACTCCCACACTCGTCCGGGAGGCATGCAAGGCTGGCGTCGTTGGCGGGCTGCCTCGGCAGAACGCGAAGGAGATCGAGCAGTTCGAGGCCTGGCTGAGGGAGATCACCGAAGCGCTGGCCGACCATCGGGACTTGCACCCGCAGGCGCGCGTAGCGCCGATCGCGGTCAACCTGGCGACCCGCATCGGTGCCGCCGAAGCGGCTGCCAACCTAGCCATCTGCGGCCGCTATGGCGTGCAGATCATCATTACTGCCGTCGGCGATCCGAGCGAGATGATCAGGCGGGCGCACGACGTCGGGGCTGTCGTCTTCCACGACGTCACGACGCTTCGACACGCGGAGAAGGCAATCGCGGCCGGGGTAGACGGATTGACCTGTATCGGCGCCGGTGGTGGCGGCCACTCCGGCGGTCTCAGCCATCTGGCGCTCGTGCCGAAGATTCGCAGCATGTTCGACGGAACGATCGTGATGGCCGGTGCCGTCGCGAACGGTGCGGCAATTCGTGCGGCCGAGATCCTCGGCGCGGACCTCGCCTATCTGGGTACGCGGTTCATCGCCACGGTCGAGTCGGGTGCGCCGGCTGAATACAAGCAACTGCTGTTGGATCAAAGCGCCGCCGGCCTCCGGTTCACCGGCGCCGTCTCCGGCATCCCGGCGAACTGGCTGGTGCGCTCGTTGGAACGACTCGGCGTCGACCTCGATTCGCTCGTCGCTCCTGCGGCCCACAGCACCGACCACCTGCCCGAAGGTGTCGTGCCATGGAAGAACGTCTGGAGCGCCGGGCAGGGGATCGAGCTGATCCACGACATCCCGAGCGTGGCCGAACTCGTCGCCAGACTGCGTCTGGAGTACGTCGCGGCCTGCGCAATACCGGACATGACCGATGTCGCCCGCCTGGTCGACACCGCTCAGACGCAGGCGACCCGCCTGTGAGCCGGGCGCGCGCGGATCGCCGCCGAGCCGGTCAGACTCCGGCGGCGCCCGGGCCTCGCGGCAGCTCGTATCGCGCGTGCGCGGGGTCGAGCCCTTCGAACGCCGGCGTTCGCTTGTCTTTCCAGCTGCGAAGACCCTCGGCGAAGTCGGCAGACTCGAGCGCCGCCTGCATGTACCCGTCCGCGCGCCCGACTGCGTCGACCAGGTTTGCGGTGAGGTCGACGTAGGTCTGTCGCTTGATGACCGCCATGGCGGCGGGCGAACACTTGGACGCCATCACGGCGGCGTACTCGTTGGCCGCGCCGAGCACCTCGTCGTCGGCAACGACACGGCTCACCAGACCCAACTGCTGCGCTTCCTCGCTGCGCACCACCCGTCCGGAGAGCAGGAGGTCATTGGCGACACCGAGCCCGACCACCTTCGGCAGCAGCCACGACATCCCGAGCTCGGCGATGAGGCCACGCCGGACGAAAGCGGTGGAGAACTTCGTGGATGTGCCCGCGAAGCGCATGTCGCACAGCAGTGCCAACTGCATCCCTACGCCGAAGGCAGCACCCTTTACAGCGGCGACGACGGGCTTGGCGACGGTCATCGCCATCCAGTAGTCCGGCCGCGCGACGTCGGGTCGGAACATGCCGGAGTCAGCGACGTTGGACAGCCCTTCGGCGTCCGCCCCGACGCAGAAGTCGGTACCGGCGCCGGTGACGACGATCGCCCGAACGCCGCGGTCGTTCGCCAGACGCTCGAGCGCCGCAAAGAACAAGCGCCCCAGGGGCGGGGTCCAGCCGTTACCAGGAGAGCGGTCGAAGGTCACTGTTGCGACCCCGTCGACGACTTGCACGTCCACGTCGGCGTCAGTCGCCCACATCGATCCATCGTTTGCCATCGTCACTCCCCCGTATCCGGCTACCGCCGACAAAGGCCCGACCTGCTCGACAATATAGATTGCGACGGCCACGTCGACGTGGGTTCTTCCCCGGCCTGCGCCGGATCCCGCGTCGAGTAGAGTCCGCGCGTCGCGTTATGCCCACGGCACTGGCGCGGCTGGATCGTTCCCGAACCCGACCCGAGGAGTCATCACGGCCCGTCCTTCGACCTCCCTGCCCGCCCGGGCTTTCGTGCGCGGTTGCGTCTATCCGGCCCACCCGACGGCGCCGTACCCGCGCGCGAATCTCGACGATCGTCGCCTGCCCGTCGACATCGCGACCGCGGCGCGAACACCGGCCGGTGTGATCCTCGGAATCACCGGCGATGCCCATGAGGTCGACATTTCCTACGTCACTGCGAGCGAGGCCACCGGCATTCGCGGCGCGGCCTCGGGTACGGCGTTCGCGGCATATGCCGGCGCCGAGTTGCTTGACGAGGTTCCGGCAGAACTCGGCGCAGGTAGAGTCCGGCTGCCACTCGGCCCGAGCAGCACGACGATCTACCTGCCGGAAGGGATGGCGCCGAACGTCACCGAGGTCCGAGGGATTGCCGGAACCATCGAAGCCCTTCCCCCACGTCCTCGCCTGCTTGGCTACGGGGATTCGATCACCGAGGGTTGGGGTTCCAGTGGACCGTCCGCGAGCTGGATTGCGCGCGCCGCGCGAGCCCTCGACTGGGAGGCGGTCAACTTCGGCTATGCCGGTGCCGGGCGGGGCGAGCTGGCGGTTGCAGAGATCGTGGCCACCACACCGGCCGACGTCGTGTCAATCGCCTTCGGCACGAATTGCTGGACCACGATCGCGTTCAACGAATCGCTCATGGCAGCCACACTTGCCGCCTTCGTCGCCACGGTGCGGGCCGGTCACGCCCGCGTTCCACTCGTGTTGGTCTCGCCCGTCGTACGTCCCAGCGCCGAGCAGACACCGAACCGGGTCGGCGTCACGCTGGCATCCCTGCGCGACGCATACGAGGAAGCCGCCGACCGCCTCGCCGCACAGGATCCGTTGATCGAGGTCGTGCGCGGTCGCGACCTGATTGCCGAGGATCAGTTGGCGGACGGGGTCCACCCGAACGACGCCGGACACCACGAACTGGCCGTCGTCATGGAGTCCGCGGTGCGACGGGCCGCAGCGGCCGCCGGGTAGACCCCGCACCCGTTACCGGAACCGGACCGCGCTCGCCTTCCGGAGCAGATCCGAGCGGCTCGCGGCCAGGAGGAATCCACCCTCGATTGCGTCGTCCAGACTCCGCCCGAACTTCGAGAGGTAGGCGCTTCGGGACGGGTAGAGCTGTGCCAACTTCGAGGCCGGGTAGACCTTTGTCGAGCCGAGCAAGAGGCAGGACGCGTTGGTCAGGTTCGGCGCCGGTTCGCCACTGAGTGCCGCCACTGGCACGTCGACGGCAGGTGTGCGCACGCCGCCCAATGCGTTTCCGTTGCCATCGCGCGCCAACTTGCCCGAGGCCGGGGTGGTGAGTTCGAGCGGCTTCGCGGTGGGTGGCGGCTTTCGTGAGGCGACCCACTCGGCGAAGGCGACGAAGGCGGCTTGGATGACGTCGTGCTGTGGCCCGTCATTGATCGGAGGAACGCAGCCGAGTTGGCTCGCATAGCCACCGACGAGGTACGCGTCCACATGAGAGGTGCCTGCGACCTCCCAGGTCCGGATCCGGTCGGTGTCGGGCTGGCGGGCCGAGTCGAACCCGAGCAACGAGGCGTCGGTCTCGGTCTCGAACTGGAACACCGGCTCCACCTGGTCGGTACGGATCCGCTGGCCGGATCGGCTTCCGCCGGCAGCCGCGGAGCTGCCGTCGAGCGGAGCGGTGCCACCGCCGCGACTGTGGATGAAGATCCCGTCGAACACCCGGTCCTCTGGTTGGAGGGCGTTTGCGAATGTCGTCAGATAGGCCGCCGACTGCGACTCGCCGACCGCCACGATGCGCTTCGGCTGCAATCCGCCGAGAACCGCACGGTTTGTCTTGAGCCGGAGCGCGCGCGCGATCTGGCCGAACAGGTCGAAGGAGTACTTGTCGCCCGGGTGATGCAACGACCCGTACCGCTTCGGCTCGGACTGGGCGAGGCCGGTTGCCGTCGCTCCATTGACGTTGGAGCCGCCGCCGATCGCTATCGCCTGGGCCGAGACCGCGACGTACGCGTAGCCGTTGGTGGTGAGAAGCGGGGTGAGGTAGGACCAGTCGGGCGCTGATTCACCCGAGGTCTCGTTCATCCACTCGATCACGACGGTGCCGTTGAAACGCTGCTGGGCAGTCGGCCGACGGACGAGGATGCGCGTCTTGTAGGCCGCCTTCGTCGTCGGTGAGATCGTCCAGCGCCCATCCTTCGGCATCGTCGCCATGAAGGCCGACGCGGTGCCCGACGCGAAGAATTCCTGCTCGACGTAGTCGGGCGGCAGCTCGACGGGCACTGCGGAAAGAGGCTCGGTCGGCGGGCCCGGGACGGGGTGGGACAAGACCGCCGCCTCGGCCAACACTGGTTTGGTCACGCTTGATCGGCTGGGCGGCGCAGCCTGCTTCGGAACGGACGAGTCGCACGCACTCACCGACAAACCCAGGGCGAATGCGACTGCGAAGACGGCAACCGGCCGGCCGCCCTGCCTGCGAATGTTCATCTATCGGGCGATCGAATACTGGTGCGCAGCTTGCGCTTCAAGCGGTTCTCGATCATCGCAAGAGAGTAGCGCGCTCCCACCTCCGACCAGCCTGGATCATTGTGAAGCAGGCGCATGCTGAGAACGGTCGGCATCGATCCTTGCGGGTTGCGTACCTACTATGCTTGTATAAGGCAAGTAGTTGTATGTCGCAAGCAAGGATCTCCCAGATGAACGACACCATCGCTTCCAGGCCGCCGGCGTCGACCGCCTCCGACCGGGCGCACGTGGCCTCGGTCGCGGACAACGTCGTCGAGCTCGTGCGCACCTTCGCCCGCGCCCGCGCTCGGCTGCTGGCCGCGGCGGAGCACGATGTCGAGTGGTCCGCGCATGTGCTGCTCAAGTGCCTGCACACCGAGGGGCCGATGCGGGCGGGGGCGCTCGCTGAGTGCCTGCGCTCCGACCCGTCCACGGTCAGCCGGCAGGTCGCGCCGCTGGTCAAGAGTGGTCTCCTCGAGCGGCGCGCGGACCCTGACGACGGGCGGGCCAGCCTGCTCGTCCTCACCCCGAAGGCCGACGCGGTGCTCGCCGATCACGACCGTGCCCGGCTCGAGTACTTTGCCGAGATCGTCGCCGACTGGAGCGACACCGATCTCGAGCAGTTCGCCGCGATGCTGCACCGGTTCACCGACGGCTACGCCGCGTTCAACGACACCTGGATCACGCGGCGGCTCGCCGAGGGCGCCGACGCGGTGAGGAGCAACGCCTGATGTCCGCCACGCTGTCCAAGCCGGCCCCGACCCCGCAGCCCGGAGCTCTCACGCACCGGCAGATCAAGACGATCCTCTACGGATTGCTGGTGGGGATGTTCCTCGCGGCCCTCGACCAGACGATCGTGTCGACTGCGATCCGCACGATCGGTGACGACCTGCACGGCCTGTCCGTGCAGGCCTGGGTGACCACCGCGTTCCTCGTCACCTCGACCATCGCGACGCCGCTGTTCGGCAAGCTGTCCGACATCTACGGCCGCAAGCCGCTGTTCATGATCGCGATCACGATCTTCGTCGCCGGTTCGGCACTGTGCGGGCTGGCGCAGTCGATGTACATGTTGGCCGTATTCCGGGCGTTCCAGGGCATCGGCGCCGGCGGCATCTTCCCGCTCGCGCTCGCCATTGTCGGCGACATCATCCCGCCGCGCGAGCGCGCGAAGTATCAGGGCTACTTCATGGGCGTCTTCGCCAGTGCTTCGGTGCTCGGCCCGGTGGTCGGCGGGTTCCTGGCCGGCCAGGCCGCTCTCCTCGGCGTGACCGGCTGGCGGTGGATCTTCTACATCAACGTGCCGATCGGAGCGCTCGCGCTGTTCGTGGTGTCAAAGGTGCTGCACCTGCACCATGTGCGGCGCGACCACCGCATCGACTGGATCGGCGCGTCGATGCTCGTCCTGGCCCTGGTGCCGTTGCTGATCATTGCCGAGCAGGGGCGCAGTTGGGGCTGGGATTCGCCGGCCGCGTTCGCGTGCTACCTGCTCGGGGTGGTCGGCGTGATCGGCTTCATCTGGGTGGAGAGCCGGGTGGGTGACGAGGCGCTGCTGCCGATGCGGCTGTTCCATGGCCGCGTCTTCCCGATCGGCTCGGCCCAGGCATTCATCATCGGCATGGGCATGTTCGGCGGCATGGCTTCCATCCCGCTGTACCTGCAGATCGTGAAGGGCGCGTCGCCGACGCGTTCCGGGCTGCTGATCCTGCCCATGGCCGCGGGGATCATGTTGGCCTCGCTGGTCGCGGGCCAGGTGACCGCGCGGACCGGGCGGTACAAGATCTTCCCTGTCATCGGCTCGGTGTTCATGTTCACCGGGCTGCTGCTGATGACCCAGGTCGGCGCCGACACCGCGTTGTGGCAGACGGACGTGTTCATGGCGGTCTTCGGCGCCGGGCTCGGCCTGAACATGCAGAGCATCGTCTTGGCGATGCAGAACGCGGTCGAGCCCCGCGACATGGGCGTTGCCTCATCTGCGGTCACGTTCTTCCGTCAGGTCGGCGGCTCACTGGGCACCGCGATCTTCCTGTCCATCCTGTTCACCACAGCCGGCCCGAACATCAAATCGGCTTACGCGGACGCCGCCACGACGCCGCAGTTTCAGGCGGCTGTCGCGGCGCACCCGACTCAGCTCGCGCAGCTCAACGGCGGCGGCAGCCTGAACGACACCTCGTTCGTGCGCTCCCTCGACGCCGTGATCGCGCACCCGTTCAAGGTCGGCTTCTCCGAAGCCATGGACACCGTCTTCCTGGTCGGCGCAGCCGTGCTGTTCCTCGGGTTCATACTGGCCTTGATGTTGAAGGAAGTCCCGCTCCGGATGCTGTCCGGGCAACAGGCGCAGGCCGAAGCCGACGCCGCGGCTCAGGTAGGCGGGCCCGTGGACATGCCGAGCGTCGTGGCCGTGACGACTGGGTCGCCGGATCCGAGTCGGCCTGCCGGGCCGGTTCATCGGGTGCCTGATGAGGCGCCTGCGCATCGGGCGACAGCTGCGCAGGGCGACCGCAAAGGCACGTAGGAGGTTGGTTGCCGAAGGACGGGATCGAGTTGTCGACCGTGCTTCTCTCAGGCGGGACCGCTCCTCGAGCCGCAGGAGCGTCGACCCTGTTCGTCAGCGCGACCGTTGGTCAGGGCGCGGCCGGTGCCGCACACGGATCGAGTCCCGCGCACCGCCATACCCTGGTCGACCGTGCCGCACGCAGTACCAAGGAGCGCGACCCGCTGATGACGGCACCCGGGCCGCCGGGTGCCGTCATGCAAAGTGCACCAGCCGGCTAGACCGTGGCTTCGATCTGGACATTCATGAGCCGGGCGAGGTTGCCGCCCATGACCTTGTGCACCCGATCCTCCGCCATGCCGTTCCGCCGCAGGGTGTCGGGGAACTTGGCCGGCTCGCTCAGACCCTCGGGGTGCGGGTAGTCCGAACCGAACAGCACCCGGTCCTCACCGATCGTATCGGCGAGCGTATCGAGGTTCTCCTCCCAGAAGGCGCTGACGTGCACCTGGCGCTTGAACACCTCCACCGGGTCCTCGAGGAACTCCTGCGGCTTCTTCTTGTATGCGTCCCTGAGGTTGGAAAGTAGCGGGCCAACCCAGGATGAGCCGTTCTCGATGACCGCGATCTTGAGGGTCGGAAAGCGCGAGAGGCAGCCGTGGGCGATGAAGGAACCTACGGCGTCCTCGACCGGCCGCCACGTCGACAGCAAGCGGAAGGCCTGCGGCTGGAACGGCAGGTACTCGTTGTGCGTGCCCTCCCAGTCGTTCTGGTACCGGGCATAGCCGCTGTCCGAGGAGTGCATGCCGACCAGCAGGTCGTACTCGACGACCTTCGCCCAGAACTGGTCGAACTCGGGCAGTGCGAACGAGCGGGCCCCCTCGAGCCCCGGCACCGGTGCGGGTCGGATCAGGATGGCCCTCGCGCCGCGGGCGGCGGCCCACTCGAGCTCCTCGATCGCCTTCTCGACGATTGGGAGCGTGATCACCGGCGTGCTGAAAATTCGGCTCTCGTAGTCGAACCGCCAGGTCTCGTACATCCACTCGTTGAGCGCGTGGACGACGATGTGCGTGGCTTTCGGGTCGTCGCGCAGTCGTTCCTCGATGAGGCTGGCCAGCGTCGGGAACATCAGCGTGCGGTCGATGCCCAGTTGGTCCATGAGCTGCAAACGCGACACCGGCTCGCGGAACGAGTCCGGCGAGACCAGCAGTGGGCCGGATATCTCCCGCATCGACTTCCCCTCGGGGTTGCCGCGCTTGTAGTACTCCTCCCACGCGCCCGGGCGCGCGACCTTCTCGAAGGTCGGGTTGGGGATGTACTCGCTGATATGACCCTTGACGGCGATCTTGGTGCGGCCGTCGACGTTGACGTACTGGATCAGACCCTTGTACTGGGCGGGCAGAAACTTGGTCAGCGCGTCCTGGGTCTCGTAAAAATGATTGTCCGCATCGAAGATCGAGACGTTCATTGCCGGGCCTTTCCGAAGAGGAGAGCCGATGGTTGAGGATGCTGCCGTTCGCGGATCCGGACCGGTCGTCATGATCATCGGACGGCGGCGACCATGGAGTCATTCTGGCCCACGAAATGGACATTATCTATGCGAGGCTAGTCACGGACGGACTTCAACGCGACCCTGCGAGATGACGAGGCGGCCGGCGTTGTCCGCCTCGAAGGCGATCGTGTCCGGGCCGGCGTCGTACATTCTGACCCGGAGGTCCTCGTCGGGGTAGGTGGGCGCGGCGAATCTCGCTGCGATCCGCCGAATTCGGTCAGGATCGCGGCCGGCGACCGTGTCGACGACGCCCTGCGCGCACAGCGCCATGGTGGCCAAGCCGTGCAGGAACGGCCGCTCGGCTCCGGTCGCCTGAGCCGCTGCGGCGTCGAAGTGGTGCGGCGACCAGTCGGCGGAGACCTCGGCGTAGCGACGCGGCATATCCGCGTCGATGAACGCCGTGAAGGTCCCGGCGGGGCGCTGCCGCGCGTCGTCCGGGAACCGGTGCTCGGGCGGTGCCGCGCCGACCGGCAAGCAGGTGGTGTCGAGGTAGATCGTCGTCCACCATTGCTCGGCCACCCTGCCGCCACGCGAATCGAGGGTGAGGTAGTGCAGGGTCACCGCTACGTTGCGCCCGGCCGGACGCGCCCCGAGCCCCCGCACCCAGGTAACCAGCGGCTCGCCGAGAACGATCGGTCGGTGCAGCACGATGTCGTGGGCACCGTGTACGCCGCCGGACGCCGAGGCCGGCAAGTCCGGATTGGTCGTGGCCTGCCGTGCTGCGTGCTGCGCGACCCAGATCTGGGTCGCGATCGCGACGGCCGGCACTGCCGACCCTGACTGCGCCCGCGGCGACGGGTCCCGCGTGGCCGCGCTGTACCGGGTCACAAATGCCGGCTCGATGCATCCGGGAAACGGGCCATGCCGCGCGTCGGTATCCAGGACTGGGCGGGTCACGTGTCTTCCACCTCGTGAGGAGTGCGAACGCCCAGGCTACGGGAGAATCCGGCGGGTTGACCTGCGTCGCGTCCTACCGCGTGGACAACGGCGTTGCCCGGTCGACGATCGCGGATACCCGCGACCATAGAATCCGGGCGTGCCTGACTATCCCTCGAAACTTGACCTTCAGGATCGGATCGAGCCCGCACCCCGGCGGGTCCGCGCGCTGCTTGCCGGGCACATCGTGCTTGATACCACTCGCGCGCTGTACGTCTGGGATGGTCCGTACTTCCCGCAGTTCTACATCCCGGCCGACGATGTCGACGCTTCGGTCCTCGTCGACGAAGGACGCGTGCAGACCCTGAAGCGGGGCACGATGCGATGGTACGGACTTCGGGTCCGCGATCGTGAGGTGCCACGGGCCGTGCGGATCTATCAGGATGGCGAGTTGGCCGGTCACGCCCGCGTCGAGTGGGACGCCGTCGACGCGTGGTTCGAGGAGGACGAGGAGATCTTCGTCCATCCCCGCAACCCCTACAGACGTTGCGACGCGCTGCGGTCATCACGGCACGTGCAGGTGTCGGCCAACGGCACGCTGCTCGCCGACACGTTCTCGCCCGTCCTGTTGTTCGAAACCGCTTTGCCGACTCGCTACTACATTCCGCGCACTGACGTCAACTGGCAACATCTTGGTCCGTCCGAAACGCGGACCCAGTGCCCTTACAAGGGCATCACCAGCGGGTATTGGTCATCCGGTGGTGTCTTGGACATCGCCTGGGCATACGACTTTCCATTACCGGGGTGTCAGCCGATCGCAGGCCTGGTCGCCTTCTACAACGAGAAGGTCGATCTCGTCGTCGACGGCAAGGCGATCGAACGTCCGAAGGCTCATCCGGCGCACGGCGCACGTATCCACGACGCATAGTCGAGACCGAGCGGGTCGCCTACAGTCCGCGCTGCACGCCTTGATCCGGCCGTCGCTGTCGCCGCCGCCGCGACGGGTCGTGATGGTGCACTCACTCAGGTGGGCCGAAGGCCGATCAGAGCTATCTTGTCCGAATGCGTGGTCGAGGCGGCAAACAGCACACTGGCGAGAGCGTCGCAGCGCTATTGCTGCGCGGGATGGTTGGCGGCACGATGATCGCCCACGGCATCCGGCACGGAAAGACCCTTGACGGTACCGCTCGGTGGTTCGGTTCAATCGGATTTCGAGAACCCCGTCTGCAGGCGCAACTGAGTTCTGGACTCGAGGTTGCCTCGGGCGTCGCGCTCGCGGCCGGTGCCGCTACCCCACTTTCGGCCGCGTCGATCGTCGGGACGATGACGGTCGCCTACTGCACGGTGCATCGGCCGAACGGCTTCTTCACGATGAACGAGGGCTGGGAACACGTCGGCCTGATCGCCGCCTCGTGTGTCGCCGTGTCTGCCACCGGCCCGGGCCGGTGGAGCATCGACCGGGTGCTCGGTCTCGACACTCGTGGAACGCCTCTGACCCGCGCGGCCCTCACGGCGACGATCGGCATCATCGGCGCGGCCGGTCAACTGGCCGTCTTCTGGCGCAAACCGATCCCAGCCGACCCGTCACCACCCGTCGGTGACGAGACTGCGCCGCCCGATAGCGAGTGACTCACTGGATCAGGCCCAATACTCGGGCCAGCTCGTCGCGATGGTCGACCTGACTGCCGAACAGCGACTGATCCGTTCTCGACTGCCGCAGATGGGCCGGAAGGTTTCGCCCGATGCCCGCCTGTCCCTGGGTGGGCATCATCGTCTCGGCTGCGCGGACGTACGCGAACGAGCAGCTGACCTTGGCCACGCTCGCCAGCACCTTCAGGTCCGGGTCCTCGCGGTCGGCCGCCGCCGCAGCACGCTGAACGGATCCGCGAGCGGACTCGATCAACAAGTACAAGTTCGCGAGCTGGACCGCGTCGCGGGCCGGTACATCGCTCGACCAGACGAACTGGTCGCCCGCCCGCGCGCGGTGCAGCGCCGGATCGAGTGCCGCTTCCGCGCCACCGAGCTGACTCGACGCGAGCAGCAGCGCAGCCACAGCTCGGACGCGCATGGCGGTCTCCGCCCCGGCGAACCACTGAGCCGGCACCGAATCGAGTTCGACATCAGCAAGAGGCCTGGTGCGGTCGGTCGCGTCCCGTCGGCGCACGATCACTCCCGCATCGGCGGCGTCGACCAAATACAACCCAGCACCGGAGCACGACATCGCTTCCACCACGATCCAGTCGGCCTGCTCGCCGTCGAGCACATCGGACACCACGCCGGTGAGGCGACCGCCCACTGAGCGAACTCCAGGGGTCAGTGCGGTGCCGCGCCGGAACGGCGCGAGAGCGGCGGTAGCTCGCTGGCGACCCGACGCAAGTGCCGGCAGGATCGCCTCGCAGTCGAGGCTGTCGGTGACGTGCGACACCGCCCATGTCGCGATCATCGATGAAAGGAGGGGCGAGCGGCACAGCGCGCGTCCGAGTTCCTCGGCCACGACCGAGGCAGCGACGATTCCGTAACCGCTGCCCCCGTACTGTCTCGGCACGACAACGCCCTGCAGACCGAGCTTGGCCGCCATATCCCGCCAGAGCTGCCAATCGGATCCAGCGCAGGTGTCGATCATCTGACCTGCCGCCGGACCGTCCGATCCGCTGGCTAGAAGGTCGCGAATCATCACGCGCATGACCTCGAGTTCCTGTTTCGAGACCTGGCCAACGACGCATAACGTTCCGCTCATGCAGTCCTCTTCCGTCATCTGGCGCAGGTCCCCGGCCGGGTCAGCTCGGGCGTGGCAGCCCGAGCACGTGCTGCGCGATGATGTTGCGTTGGATCTCGCTGGTTCCGGCGTAGATCGTCGTACCCTTCGCGTGGCGCACCATCTGTTCGAAAGTGCCGTGCTCCACGGCGCTGGCGTCGCCCCACGAGCGCAACGCCTCCGCGCCGACGAGTTGCAACGTCGCGTCCGCCTGCTCCTGCAGACACTCGCTGCTGAACAGCTTGGACATGGAGCCCAGACCGAGGGGTGATTGCTTCGTGGCCTTCAACCAGGCGGCGCGGCGAAGGAGCAAGCGAGACACTTCGATCTCCGTGCGGGACCGGCCGATGCGCTCCTGCACTGCGGTGTCCTCGGAGCGCTTACGGCCGTCCGGCCCTTCGGCATCAGCGGACCATGCGACCAAGGCGTCGAGCAAGCGCGACTGTTCACCCCAGAACGAAGAGGTGTGCTCGTTCGCCAATGCGGTACCCATCACCTGCCAACCACCGTCGACCTCACCGATTCGCCATTTGTCGGCGACGTAGACGTCGTTGTAGAAGGTGATGTTCGTCCGCTCACCGGACAGGGTGTACACGGCCTGGATCTCGACGCCCGGCTGGTCGAGGGGCACCAGGAAAACCGTCAGGCCCTTGTGCTTGGGCGCGGCCGGATTGGTCCGGGCCAGCATGAACACATAGTCGGAGATGTGGGCGTTCGTGGTGAACATCTTCGAGCCGGAAATCCGCCAACCGTCACCGTCACGTATCGCCTTGGTCGTGGCCGCCGCGGCATCGGACCCGTTCTCCGGTTCGGTAAACCCGAGCGCGATCAGGACTTCGGCGTTCATCGCGCGCGGCAGGATCTCGCGCTTCTGTTCCTCGGTGCCGAGGACGTTGATCACGTAGGCGACCATCATTGTCAAGCCGAGTCCGTAGATCGGCGCCCCGCGCCGCTTGGCTTCCTCGCTGTATGCCAAGGCCTCCAGTGGGTTGCGACCTTGCCCGCCGTGTTCGACCGGCCAGTCGAGTGCCAACCAGCCCCGCTCACGCACCGCCTTTGCGTACTCATCATCGTGGAACACGCCGCTGCGGTGACAGCTTTCGATCATCTCCGGCGTCACGGTCTCGTCGAGGAACTCCAGCACCTCTTTGCGGAACTGCTCACTCTGCTCGCCCAACCGGAAGTCCATCAGTAGGTTCCTTCCGTCGCCACCGCGACGACATGGTCGGCGGCCACCCGGCGGTAGCCGTCAGCCGGGCTTTCCAGGACAGCCGCCCAGGCTCGGGCCCGGCGGTAGTACATCTGGATCGGGTACTCGAGCATGAATCCATACCCACCGTGGAAGTGGAGCGAGTCATGACTTGTCTTCGTTGCCGTCTCAGCCGCGAACGCGAGCGCCATGGCGGCCAGTTCGGGCACCCGAGCGGGGGCGGCCTGAGCGGCCCAGGCGGCTTGTCTGGTCAGCAACTCCGTCCCGTGAACCTCAGTCGCCCGATCCGCCAGGCGGTGCGCCACCGCTTGAAACTGGCCAACGAACCGGCCAAATGCCTTGCGCTGCTTGACGTAGGAGACACCCAGCTCCAACGATCGAGCGGAGACGCCGGACAGTGCCGAGGCGGTCAGCACCCGCCATTCGTCGACGGCGGCCGCGAACGCCTCGACCGCCTCGATGCCTTCGGCGACGACGGGTTCGTCGCCGCCGAGCACCACATCGGCGAGGGGAAGGTAACCCAAGTTCGCCACGGGGGTCGCGCGTCCTGCGAGCGGCACGAGCATCAATCTGTCCTCGACCAGAATCAGCGCGTCGTCAGCCACCGCACCCGCCGGCACGAGCTTGGCCTGATCACCGCGAGCCGGACGTACTGCGATCGTGACCGTGCGCCGCCCTGCCGACAAATCGGCTGGGTCGATCCGACCGGCCATTGCACCGACCCGCGCCAGTAGCCGCGCCGCTACGACGACCTCGACCAGCGGCGCTGGGGCAACAAATCGACCGTGCTGTTCGGCGACCAGAGCCAGATCGAGAAGGGAAGCGCCGTAGCCGCCGCATGTCTCGGGGAGCGCCATCTCCACTACTCCGGCGCCGATCAGCTGTCGCCACAGCGAGCTGTCGTGACCGTTCGACTCGGCCTCCTGCACGCTGACAGGTGTCGCATGGTCCTCGTAGAGGCGCGCGAAGGCATCGATCAGCTGTTGCTGTTCATTGGTAGGTCGTAGATCCACAGACTCTCCAAGTCACTCGCGCGCAATGTCAACCGCTCGCGAGAACGACGTTACCACTTTCTGCGTCAAACAGCCCTGACAGCTTTGCTCCCAGGATCGTCCGCGTTTGCACCCGATCAAGGGATCAGTTCGAGAGCCTGGCGCGGGCACCGGCGCACCGCTTCTTCGGCCAGCGACTGCTGCTGTGGGGAGATCTCATCCACCAGCACGTGAAGCGAGTCGTCGTCGCGCACCTCGAAGACCGCAGGCAGAACCTGCATGCAGATCGCATTGCTCTCGCAAAGATCGAAGTCGACCTGGACCCTCACCGACACCGCCTCTCGACGCAGTTCACTCCTGGATCTGACACTCTTGCGCACCGCAACCCACCCGGCAGCGTCCACCTCGTCGGCATCCACCTCGTCGGCCGCCCGCACCGGTCTGGCGCCCGGCGGGGTCGCACCGGACACGAAGCTCGGACGGTTGGCTCCGGATACTCCTCAGCCACCAACTCTCCTCCCGCAATGCGTCGATCGGGTCAGGAAGGCAGGACCTCCAGCACGAGGGCCGAGCCCATCCCGCCCGCGGCGCACATCGCCGCAACGGCGATCCCGCCGCCGCGCCGCTGCAATTCATGGACGAGGCTCACCGTCATCCGAGCGCCGGTCGCAGCGATCGGGTGACCGAGGCTGCAGCCGCTACCAACTGGATTGATCTTGTCGGGGTCGATGCCGAGCATGCGGGACGCTGCCATCGGCACTGACGCAAACGCCTCGTTGATCTCCCAGAGATCGACGTCGGACACCGTCATTCCCCCCGCCCGGGCAAGGGCCTTGGGGATCGCTTCGCAGGGGGCCATCCCGGTGCGTTCCGGCTCGATGCCGACGCTCGTCCAGCTCCGGATCTTTGCGAGCGGAGTATGCCCGACAGCGGCGGCACGATCGGCTGACATGAGCACCAGACCCGCGGCGCCGTCGTTGAGCCCCGAGGAGTTGCCGGCTGTGATGCTGAAGCCGTCGATCTCGGGGTGCAAGGGCTTGAGCGATGTCAATTTCTCGAGGGTGGTGGCGCGCCGGGGGTGCTCATCGACCTCGAAGACCGAGATCATGTCGCCCCGGCTGACCTTAAGGGGCACGATTTCCTCGGCGAATCGGCCGTCGTCGATCGCCGCGACGGCCTTGCGGTGTGATTCGAGAGCCCACTGATCCATGTCGACACGGCTGATGCCTGCCTCGGCGGCCGCGCCCCAGCCGACCAGGACGCTCATATCGCGGCCCGGGACGCCCGGGCTGACGGGCTGTGGCGGCGAGAGCCAGGAGTCGTCGACCTCGCCGGTCCGCGGGTCGCGGAAGCTGACCCGAGGCGCGCTCGACTGCGAATACGCCCCGCCGGCAATGACGACGTCCTGCATGCCGGCCGCGATGTTCGCCGCGGAGGTCGAGACCGCGGCGAGGCTCGATGCGCAATGGCGGTTCAACGCGAGACCTGGCACAGCGGTCAAGCCGGCCGCCAGGGCAGCGTGCCGCGCAATGACGCCGCCTCCGTACATGGCCTCACCCAGCACGACGTCGTCGACGTCGCCGGGCTCGAGTCCGGTCCTCGCCACCAGCTCAGACACGATCACTTCGGCAAGTTCGAACGCGCTCACGCTTACCAGCGAGCCCTTGAACGCCGTCCCGATCGCCGTCCGACAGCCTGCAACGACCACGATCTCGTTCACGCGAGACTCCTGTCTCCTCAGCGGGTCGGCACACCGGTCTCTCCGCGTGGTGGCCGTTCGGCCACCACACCTTTCCTACACCCTGCGATTCTGATTCCTACCGCGTCTGTTTCGAGGGTAATGCTATTCTCGGCACATTTCAGGCCAGGATGCAATCGGTGCTGCGTGCCCGTTGGCTTCACCGGCTCATGACCTGGTCGCCACTCGATCCGCTGCTGGTCGGCGAGATCGACTTGTAGTCTGAGCGGCGATCGAGCGATAATCTGATTTCCGTTTTGTGATGGGCCTGACTCTCACTTGGTGAAAGGGCGGTCCGAAGGATGACCACTCGCGACATCGTCGTAGTCGGAGCGTCGCTCGGCGGCCTGCGCACCGTCGAGGCACTCCGGCGCCGTGGGGTGGACGCACGGATCACCCTGGTCGGTGCCGAGAACGGGCTGCCGTACGACCGGCCGCCGCTGTCGAAGGACTTCTTGCTGGGCAAGGTGGATGCGGCGGCGATCGAATTGACCTCGCGCGATCGACTCGCATCGTTGGGCGTCGACTTACACGTGAACACGCGTGCTCTGCGGCTGGACCTCGAACAGCGCGTGGTGACCCTGAGCGATGGCGACCTGCATTTCGACGACCTCGTCATTGCCACCGGAGCGTCCGCTCGCCGACCGGGCCGCCAGGAGGGCCTCGCCGGAGTGCACGTGCTGCGGACGATCGAGGACGCTGCGGCGATCCGAGCGGGCTTGCAGGCCGACCCACGGGTGGTCGTCATCGGCGGCGGATTCATCGGCGCAGAGGTGGCGTCTTCGGCCCGCGCGCTCGGGCTGCGGGTCAGCGTCGTCGATATCGCACCAGTGATGATGCAGCGCGCGCTCGGCACCGTGATCGGTCGGCGCATGACGGATCTGGCGATCGCGGCCGGCGTCGACGTGCACCTCGGCGCCTCGGTGACCGGGCTGATCGGTACCGAGGCTGTCGAGGGGGTGCGGCTGGCCGACGACACGATCATCCCGGCCGACCTCGTCGTGATGGGGGTCGGAGCGGCGCCGAACACCGACTGGCTTGCCGGTTCAGGGTTGCAGATCGACGACGGCGTGGTATGTGACCCTTATCTTCGGGCGGCACCAGGGGTGTTCGCGGTCGGGGACGTCGCCCGATGGCAACACCGGTTGTACGGGTCCGTCCGGTGCGAGAATTGGAGCGCGGCCGGCGAGCATGCGGACGCGGTCGCCGCCACGCTCGCCGGAACACCCACCGCGAGCGACGCCGTCCCCTACGTCTGGTCCGACCAGCACGGCATCAAGTTGCAGGTTGCCGGCGTGCTCCATCCGGACGACGAGATCTGCTTCGTCGTGGACGACCCGACGAAGTTCGTGGCCATAGCCGGATCCAATGGCACACAACACGCCGCATTCGCGATCGGGGCACCCGGCCCCTTGGTCAGGCAGCGCATCAAACTCGCTCAGCGTCCGCCGTGGCCACCGGCGGACGACGCGGCCATGGTGCGTGCGACGACAGCACCGTCGGTGAGCGCGCTCGGTGGCTAGTGTCCCGCGACACAGATTCGCACGATAATGCCGACGCCCAGGCGCGCGCTGGCTGCGTTGTCGTCGTCGCCAGGACGGCAAGTACAGCTCTCCTCCTCCGCCTTACCAGCCCACGCCTGAACGCCGGACTTATTCGCACAGTCTCTGGCGCGGGACACTAGTGTCCCGCGACACCAGTGTCCGGCGACGGACTCAACCGGCTGGTTCACGAAGCGAAGCAATCACTGGAGCCCAGGTCTGCGGATCAGCCGCGTAGGGAACGTTCAGTCGCAGTCCGGTGACCAAACGCCCGAATCGCTCGCGGAGAACGTTCGCCAGGTCCCCGGCATCGGCAACTACGACGAAGGTCTGGAGCACGTCGTCGTCGACGAGCCGGGCCATCTCGTCCCACCGCTGCTCGACCGACAGTGCGTGTAGTTCCTCGTGCAGACCGCCCCACCCATGGTGGTCCAGGACGCAGCGGTAGGCCGGTGTCGAGCCGTAGAAGGCGATGTGACTGCGTGCCCGCTGGATCTGCGGCGCCAAATCGGCCCCGGCAGGACCGGTAGCCAGGAAAGCCGGAACCGTGACCTCCACGACGTCGTCAGCACGTCCGGCGGCTCGCAGACCGCGACGCAGCGCAGGCAATGTCACCTCGGCGAGGTACGACGGGCTGGTGAAACCGTGGCACAACAGTCCGTCCGAGACCTGACCCGCGACTTCGGTCATCTGCGGGCCGACGGCCGCGACGAACACGCGCACGGACGCGTGCCCGCTGGGTCCCGGGTCGAACAGCGGGCTGGACAGCGTGTGGTGGTAGAAGCGGCCATCGAAGTCGAGCCGCGCGCCGGTCTCCCAGGACTCCCAGATCGCGCGCAGGGCACGAACGAACTCGTGCATTCGCGCGGCGGGATGCGACCACGGCATCGAGAAACGACGGGTGACATGCGCCTTGACCTGTGAGCCGAGCCCGAGGATGAATCGACCGCCGGTCAGTGCCTGGAGATCACGCGCGATCGCCGCCGTCGTCATCGGGTTGCGGGCGAAGGCGACCGCGATATCGGTACCCATGTCGATGTCGGCAGCGCCTGCCGCCAGAGCAATCGGCAAGAAGGGGTCAAACGTCGTTTCGGACGCGAAAACGCGCTCGAAACCAACGTCGGCGGCAATCCGCGCGCTCTGGGCGGCGGAGGCGACGTCGGCGGGTGTGTACTGCAAGCCACCGTGTACATGCACCGCTGCTCCCGTCAATTTTGATTTCGACGTCGACTACGGTAGTGGTCATTGAATCGGGCGGATGACAGTCCCTGGTCGCGGAGCGAGACCGGGTCTCGCAGGCCTGACCGGAAGGGGCCGCAGGTGCACGTGCCGATCTCGACGCGGACCAACAGATCCATCAGACCCGCGACACGCCGGCGAGGGTCCTGCCGAACCGGTACCAGGGGCTGATCAGGTACGTCGAGATGGCGGTCGACCATGACATCCTCATCGCCCAACGCTTCTCGACAGCGACCATGATTGCTGCGTGCCTTGCGACGCCGTTCCGCCGATGAAATGACCGCAACCCAGGCGAATGGAGACTTTGGGTGAGCCCGACCTACCATCTGTTCCTGCCACAGATGCGCATGTCGCACGACGCCATCGTGCAGCGGGCGCTCGCCGCCGAGGAATCCGGGTTCGAAGGCATCGCGTTCATGGATCACCTTGCCCCGCCCCTGGCGGCCGGCCAGGACATGTGGGAAGCGATGTCGATCGCCGGCTGGGTGCTCGCCCGGACGAGCACGCTCGCGGTAGGCCATCTCGTCCTGTGCGACGCGCTGCGTCACCCGGCCGTGCTGGCCCGACAGGCCACGTCGCTCGACCACGCGTCCGGCGGCCGCTTTGAACTGGGCCTCGGTTCGGGGTCGGTGCCGGCGGAGTTAAGCACGTTCGGCATAGGCACGCTCGGCCCAGGCGAGCGTATCCGGCGGCTCGGTGAATCTCTGGAGATCATCCGGGCGCTCTGGACAGGTGAGCCGGTCGACCACGAAGGCCGGCACTTCACCCTCGTCGGCGCGCAGCAACGGCCGGTGCCAACGCGCTGCATACCGATCGTCGTCGGCGGCGTCGGCGAGCGCACCGTCGAGCTCGTGAATTCGCACGCCGACTGGTGGAACGTGCCCGTCCAGGCCCTTGACCGGCTCGACGCGCTGCGCGAGCGGGTCGGCCCAGCCGGTGTCTCGGTGCAACTCATGATTGGCATTGTTCGGTCCGAGCGCGACCGGGCAGACCTGGCGGAGGTCGTCGAACGACGCTTCGGTGGCACCGCAATGTCGAGCAACATCGTCCTCGGAACCGCCCCGGAGCTGGCCGAATACTTCGCGCGAAGGCACGCGCAGGGAGTCGAGCGCTTCTACGTCTGGTTCGCCGATTTCGCGCCCGTCCAGACTCTGCAGCTGTTCGCGGAGGTGATCCGCGCCTCGCAGACCCGGTGACCGTCCTGATCACGGCGAGGGGTTCGAAGGTCCCAGATCGAACGGATTCGTTCGCCGGCAGGGTACCGAAGGCGAGCAGGGAATGGCGGGTTGGTGCTTCAATCAGTCCGTCATCAGCGCGTCGAACTCGACGGAACGGACCGCCATGCCATCGCCAACCTCCTCCGACGGTGCCGACCGAGGTTCGGTCGGACGCGATCTCGCAAGGCGCATCCAGGAGTTGATGGACAGGATTGGCTCCGCGGCTCCGTCGGAGGCTGCGGTCCTCTCCTCGATATCTGGCCAGCTCCGATCCATCATCGATTCATCAGCTGCCATGTCGGCAGCGCCGGCGCGCCAGATGCAGGTTATCGTCGACTCGATCCGACAACAGCGACGCCAGATCGACGGGTTGCAGCAGCAGCTGAAGCTCTTCGATAACCAGCTCGCATTGCTGGAGTCGACGATGGCCCCGGCGCTCGAGATGACTGGGCAGTGGGCCAAGGCCCAGCGATCTATGGCCACCAAGCTGCGGCCGCGTGGAAACTCCTAGCTGCGCCGGTCCTCGAGGCGGGCAAGCCCCCGAACGACAGGCAGCCGCCGAGGCTGAACCGTTCGTCCTCAGATGCCCAGGAACGCAGCCATGTTGGTCCGCATGATCTTCTCGCGGGTCGGCTCGTCGAGGAAGTCGATCTCCTTCTCGAAGTGGACCGGCTCGACCAACCCCTCGGCGTGCGGCCAGTCGGATCCGAACAGAACCTTGTCGGCGCCGATGAGATCGATGAGGTCGACGATGTCGTCCTCGTAGTACGGCGCGACCCACACGCGGTCCTTGAACTGCTCGATCGGATCCGCGCTGAATGCTTCGGGAGACTGGTTCAGGCTCTTCTTCAGGATGCGCAGCAGTGGCCGCACCCACGCCGAGCCGTTCTCGATGCTGATCAGCCGAAGATTCGGGTGTCGGGTGAGGACGCCCTCGACGAGCACACTGGCCATCGTGTCGTAGATCGCCCGGTCGGCGGTCAACACCTTGGCGAACGTGTTCGGCTTGAACGACTCCAGCGTGCTCGGCACGCCCCATTCCGCAGCCATCCGGTTGTACCCGCTGTCGCTCGCATGGAAGGTCACCGGGATGTTGGCTTCGGCGAGGCGCGCCCACACCTTGTCGTGCGACGGGTGGCCCATCGAGCGTGGACCGGCGTCCCCCGGCACCGGCGCAGGCCTGATCAGCACGATCCGCGCGCCCTGGGACAGGACGCGATCGATCTCCGCAATCGCGGCATCAGGGTCGGCGAGGGAGATCATCGGCACAGCAAACAGGCGGTTCTGGTAGGCGTATCCCCAATCGTCCTCGAGCCAACGGTTGAACGCCTGCAAACTGGCCACCACTGCCGGGATGTCATGGCGCAACGCCTCCTCGACACCGACGCCGACCGTCGGGTAGAGGACCGCGGCATCGAGCCCTTGAGCGTCGAGGCGCTTGATCCGCGCATCCCGATTCTGATACTCGGGCGAATTGGACAACGGCTCGACGTCCAACAGGCTGGCGCGGCTTTGCCCAGGCGGGATCTCGCCCCGGAAGTACAGGTCCAAGCACCCCGGCTTGGTGACCGGATCGAACGTCGGGTTCGGGATGAAGTGGTTGGCCTTCCCCCCCATCAACAGGACTGTGCGCTTGCCGACCTGTGCGACCTGCACCCCGCGCTGGCGGAAGTCGCGGTCAAGGTGACGGGTGAAGGCGTCCAGCGCCTCGTAGTAGTGGTTATCGGCATCGATAGGCCGCAGATCGTCCATCAGCTGGGTCCTTCCGGTCAGGGAGTGGCTAGTAGATCGTCGAAGGAAGGGTCCCGGCCTTCCCGCTGAGCCGCAAGGCTCTCCAGACAGTCATCCGGGTAATACATGCCCGCCTGCCACAGGGCGACGTGCTCCAGGCCATCGTCGAGCGAGTGGTCGCGGGCATAGCCGATCGCGTGTTTCGCGCCCCAGATCGCGAGCGGGCTTTTCGCCGCGATCTCCGCCCCGATGCGCGACACCGCCGTGATCAGCGCTTCCTGATCGCCGAACAACCCGTTGACGAACCCGAGCGATTCCGCCCGGGCCGCGGTAAGCCGCGTGCCGCGGTAGGTCATCTCCCGGACGACGCCCTCCGGCAGCAGTCTGGGCAGCCGCTGAAGTTGTCCGACGTCCGGGGTGATTCCGATGCCGGTTTCGGGCAACAGAAAGAACGCATCGTTGGTGGCGTAGCGCAGGTCGCAAGCCGCCACCAGCCCGACGGCTGCGCCGACGCAAGCGCCCTGGACGGCCGCGATGACCGGGATCCGGGCCTGCTCCACGACGGCGAAGGCCGCCTGCAGCGTCCGGATGCCTTGGTAGAGCAGCGCACGCTTGCGCCCAGGTTCTGCCGCATCGGGACCGCCGCGGAACAGGCCGGCACCCTCGACGACAGACAGATCGAGCCCGGCGCTGAAATGCCGCCCGGTGGAGGAGATGACCAGCGCCCGCGCCCGACCGTTGGCATCGATCTCGCGCACGGACGAGCCGAGTTCGGACCAGAACGTGGACACGAGGGTGTTGTTCGCCTCCGGCCGCGTCAACTGCAGGTGAGCAACGGGGCCCTCGTAGCTCAGCTCCAGGCAGCGCTCGGTCATGCCGATCCCCGCCAGCTGGCGTATCCGGCGCGGTGAGCGGCGGGCGGTGCCGCACGGGGCCCGGCGCCACACGCGACCATTCGCTGCCCGCGAGGCATCGGCCGGTGGGCGTCGGCATCATGCCGCCGTCCGCCGTCGACCCACATGCCTGGCGCCTCCGCAATTTCGATTTCGATGTCGACATTATATCGTTGAGATCGCGACACACAATCGAGGAGCGGACATGGAGACTCTGCATCGAGAAGCCGGCCGCAACGGATTGCGTGCCGCCTCGTCGTCGGGCACGGCTGCGTTGCTCGAGATGACCATCGGGTCCCGCCTGCGCGACGTGGCCGCGCGATTTCCACAACGGCCCGCACTGGCTTGGGATGCCGGTTCTGAGGGCAGATCGGTGACGACGCTCTCCTATCAGCAATTACTGGCGTTGGCCGAGGCAACAGCCGGTGAGATCGCAACGCATGCGCGTCCCGGCGACCGCGTGGCCATCTGGGCAACGAACTCCCCCGAGTGGGTGATCCTCGAGTGCGCGTGTGCGCTCGCCGGCGTCGTCCTCACGCCGTTCAACACCGCGTGGACCGATGAGGAGGTCGGGCATGCGCTTCGACTCACCACACCTCGCCTGCTGTATGCCGGCCCCGACAACCGCGGCGTCGACCTGCGGCAACGGGCCGAAAGCCTTGCAAGCGCAGCCGACGGTTGCCGGACGAGGGACCTGGCGCTGATCCCCACGGATCCCGCAGGAGCGCTCTCGGCGGCGGCGATCACGGCATCGATCGGTCCGGACGATCCGTTCCTCATCCAATTCACGTCCGGCACCACCGGTCGCGCGAAGGGTGCCGTTCTCAGCCATCGCGCCGCTCTGAACAGTGGACACTTCCGGGTGCTCACCTTCGGCGCCGGCGAGTCGGACGTCTGGGTCAACCCGGTCCCTCTACACCACATCGGCGGCTCGTGCATCATCCTGCTCGCCGCACTGAGTTCGGGCGGATGTTACGTCGTCATGCCACGCTTCGACCCGCCGACGATGGTGGAGCTGATGCGCACGACCAGCGCGACCCGCATCGGCGGCGTGCCGACCATGCTCTACGCGCTGCTGGAAGTTCCGGGTGCCGACGACGCCCTGGCGACCGTTCGCACCGTCGGCCTCGGTGGCACGAGCGTGCCCCCCTCGCTCGTCGAGCGCATTCAAGACGACTTCGGCGCGACCGTGTCAGTGGCGTACGCCCAATCGGAGTGCCCGATGATCACGAGTACGCTTCCGGACGCCGACGCGGCCAGCGTGGCCGCGACAGTTGGCGTGGCCGTCCCGCAGACGGAATTGCGACTTCTGGACCGCGAAGGGCACGAGGTCCGGTCAGGCGAAGTGGGCGAGGTCTGCGTCCGCTCGCCGCTGACCATGTCGGGGTACTACGACCTCCCCGAGGCCACCGCCGAGGTCTTCGACGCGGACGGCTTCCTGCACACCGGCGACCTCGGCTCGATCGACGACGCACAGGTCGTGCGTATCCACGGCCGCTCACGCGAGGTCATCATCCGTGGCGGCGAGAACGTCTATCCGATCGAGGTGGAGGACGCGCTGTTACGGTGCCCGGCTGTCGAGGCGGCGGCGGTTCTGGCCGTGCCGAGCCAGCGATGGGGGGAGGAGGTGGGCGCCGTGGTCAAGCTCGCCGCGTCCAGCAACGCCTCGAGCCAGGAGATCGAGGAGTACGCCGCCCGGTCGTTGGCGCACTTCAAGGTCCCTCGGCATTGGCGCTTCGTCGAGCAATTCCCGCTCACGGCCTCGGGGAAGATCCGCAAGGTCGAGCTGAGCGCCCTGTTCGCCGAGCGGAGCGACCCGTGAGCGCCCCTGACGCGATCGCGGTCATCGACCGACGCGGGGCGATCACCTACGCAGAACTGGGTGATCGGGTGGCGCGCATCGCCGGCGCTCTCGCCGCGCGCGGCGTCGGCGCGCAGGACGCCGTACTGATCGTGACCGCCAATGAGCGCGAATCAGTGGCTGCCTACCACGCCGTGGTCCAGTCCGGCGCCGTCGCCGTGCTCTCGCATGTGTCGGCCGGGGCGAGCGAATTGCGAGCCGCTTGCGACGCGACGAACCCGGTGCTCGCGATCATCTCGCCACTGGCCGGCCACCTTGCGGAGGAGATCGCCCGTGGCATTCCCGCGGTCGCAGCGGCGGAGTTGGGAGCGAGCCAATCCGCCCCACCTGCCGTGATCGACGCCGAGGCACCTCGCACGGTCATCTTCACCTCGGGTACCACCTCGCTGCCCAAGGGCGTCGTGCACAGCGCGAGGTCGTTGCACGGCGCAGTGGCCTGCTTCAGCGCCATGACGCAGCTGACTGCAGACGACCGCATGTTCCTCGTCAGCCCGCTGGCCTCCATCACCGGGGTCACGCAGGCACTCGAGATGGCCCCGGCGGTCGGCGCGACCGTCGTGCTCGAGTCCGAGTTCGATGACGAGAGCTCGTTGGATCTGCTCTGCGCCACGCGCAGCACGTTCTACGGTGGCCCGGACCTCGTGCTCGACCGACTTCTCGCCGCCGCTGGGCGACGGGGCATCGGCGTGCCGCTGCGGCGTGCGGCCCTCGGTGGCACGATGCTGCGGCGCGAGCTGATCGATACCGCCGAGCGGTTCGGGGTGCGGGTCGTCCGTGTCTACGGGTCGTCGGAAGTGCCGTGGTCGACGGGCACTCGACCCGACGAACCGGACGAGCTGCGCCTCACCAACGAGGGTCTGCCCGGTCCGGGTGTCGAGTTGCGGCTGGCCTCGGACGGCAGCAACGAACTGCTCATCCGGGGCCCGCACCTGTTCGGTGGCTATCTGGACGCGGAACAGACCGACGCTGCGGTGGACGACGGCTGGTTCCGTACCGGCGACGAGGCCGCGCTGGACGACGGACGACTCCGGATCGTCGGGCGACTGAAGGATGTTGCCAGCCGCAACGGCCGCAAGATTTCACTCGCCGAGGTGGACCAGGCCTTCATTTCGGCGTCCGGAATCGTCGACTGCGCCGCTTTCACTGTCGCCGACGACCTCACTGGCGAGCGGGTCGCCTTGGCCGTCCGGCTGTCCGACGTCGGTGAACTCGACGTACGAGGTTTGTTGGCCGCGATGGAGGCGGCCGGCTTGGCGCGATACAAGCTGCCGGAGTCGGTCGTCCGATGGCCAGGCCCGCTGCCCGTGACCGACACCGGCAAGGTACGGCGGCGAGCGCTCACCGAAGACGGCGAGGTGCTGTGGCGAGCCGATCGCCTCCAAGGCGACGACCGACGCGAGCGCCGGTCGCCATCGGCGCCGGTCGCGTGAGTGTGCCAGCACTTCGCAGGACGGAGGACGACGTGAGCAGTCCGGTGACACGAACCGAGCTGGTCACCGGGCCGCAGAGCCCGCGCTCCCGCAAGGGCGCACGGACCCGGGCCCGGCTGCTCGACGCCGCAACCGGCGTGTTCGAGAACGTCGGGTTCCTGGAAGCGCGGATCTCGGATATCGCGGAAACGGCCGGCCTGAGCCACGGCTCGTTCTACCACTACTTCGAGTCCAAGGAGCAGATCTTCCGCGAGGTTGCCGAGCAGCAGGAGGCGTTGCTCACGGCTCCGGCCGACGACGGCGAGGAGTCGGTCAACTCCGAATTCGACCGCATCTGCCGGGCCAACCGCCGCTACCTGAGACGGTACTGCGACAACGCGAAGATCATGGGCGTCATCGAGCAAGTGTCACGCTACGACAGTCACGTCAACGACGTCCGCACCCGTCGACAGAAGCATTTCGCCGAGCGGGCCGAGCGCAGCGTCCGCCGACTGCAACGGGACGGACTCGCCGATCTCGATCTGGATCCTGAAATCGCCGCCGTCGCGCTCGGATCGATGGTTGCGCGCTTCGCCGAGCTCTGGCTCGTCGAGGAGTGGGCCGACTACGAGTTCGACCATGCTGTCGACCAGCTGTCCCGGCTGTGGGCCAACGCGATCGGCCTGGGGGAGCCCGCCGGGCCGGACGGGCCGCGGTGATCCGTTGCCGCGGCGGCCACCTCCGTGCCAGGTCGGCCGTCTCAACGTTGTCCAACTTGTCCGTCGACGACGTCGAAATCAGAACCAAGGAGCGACATGTCACTACCCCTGTCGCGCGTAGTCCCCTACCGGGCTCGCGCATGCTGGAGGGGCGCCGTGGTGGCGGATACCACGCGTACCCGCCGGGTCGACAACGCGGACGGAGGACCGCCGGCGCTGTGGTTCCCGCGGGCATCCGTCCGGCTCGACCTTTCGTCCGAGGAGGGGCTCGTCCGGGCCGGCGACGGCGAGCTCGCCGACTTCGTGGCCTTCGACCATGACCGCGTTCAGGTCGAGATCGTCGACGGCGTCGACGGCGAACCCGAGCGCGACGTCACGGTCAAGCGGTTCCCGACCTGGGGCGATGCCTCTGACCTGGTCGACATTCTCGATGTGCGACCCGACGCGGACGGCCGCTACACAAGCGCGGCGCGGCCCGACTGGCGTCGTGCTGTGGTCGAGGGCAGCCAGCTCCTTGGCCAGGCGATCGTCGCCGCCGGTCGGCACGCGCCCGGTCGGCGGCCGGTATTGGCGTCCATGGTGTTCGCTCGTCCCGCCGACGCGCGCAGCCCCGTCCCGATCGAGCTCGAGGAGGTATCCGGGGGGCGTACCTTTACCACGCTCATCGCACGCGCAGTGCAGGCCGAGCGGTTGTGCGCGGTCGGGACACTGCTCCTCGACACGACTGCCCCGAGCCTGATCCGGCACGCCGTCGCGTCCCCTGACGTGCCCGGGCCCTACGACTTGACGCCATTGGACATGTCGGTAACAGGCCGCGACCTGCGAATCGTCGACAACGCCTACACCAACGACCCGGACGCACCCGTGGGGCCCCCCGTCCTTGATGCTTGGGTACGCTTCCGCTCGGTTCCCGACGATCCCTACCTGCACGCCGGCCTGCTGGCGCAGTTCACCGGAAACGTGTCGATCGCGGCTGCGTTGCGGCCACACGCGGGGATCGGGCAGAACCAGGCGCACCGGACCATCTCGACGGCGATCAATGCCATCACTTTGTCCTTGCATGCCGAGGCTCGTGCGGACCAGTGGCTGCTGTACCACCACCACTCCACATTCGCCGGCGACGGCATGACGCACTCCGAATGTCGGGTGCACGACCAGGCCGGCGGCTTGGTCGCCTCGTTCACCGTCGAGGCCATGGTCCGTGGCCTTACCGCGCCTAGCGAACGGGTCGATCCGCGGCGGCGCTTGTGAGTCCTGCGGGCGATCCCGGACCCAACACGTCGTGACCGAACACCAGACAGGGGTGCAATGAACCAGGTGCGCTGGATCGAACTCGACGGCGCGGTCAACGTCCGTGATCTCGGTGGTCTGGCCACCACGGACGGCGGTGCGGTCGCCCCGAACCGGCTCATCCGGGCCGACAACCTGCAGGGTCTGAGCAAGACGGACGTTCGCCGGCTGGTGGACGATTTCCGGGTGCGCAGCGTCGCCGACCTGCGTACCGGCATCGAGGTCGACTCCGAAGGCCCAGGCCCGATGACGCGAGAATCCCTCGTGGCGATCCACCACCTGTCGCTGTTCCCCGAGGCGGGACGAAACACAGACGCCGCGGCCGACGACGCGGCCGCGCCGGACCTACTCCCTTGGCAGACCGGCGACCGCGAACGTCTCGGCGCAGCGGACATCTACCTGCGCTACCTGCGCGATCGTGCGGAATCGGTCGTCGCCGCCCTACGGCTCATCGCCGGGACCGACGGCGCGACGATCGTCCACTGCGCTGCTGGTAAGGACCGCACTGGCACGGTCGTCGCCATCGCGCTCGCCGAGGTAGGAGTCACCCGCGAGGCGATCGCCGAGGATTACGCCCTGACGGCCCAGCGTCTTGAAGCGATCTTCTTCCGGCTCGGCGCCTCACCGAGCTACTTCCAGGACGTGGCCGAGGAGCAGATCGACAGGCACCGTCCGAAGGCCGCGACCATGTACAGCTTGCTCGATCGGCTCGACGAGGCGCACGGGGGGGTGCCCGGCTGGCTGCGCGCACACGGCTGGACCGACGGCGACGCCCGCGCGCTGCACCGCCAGCTCCGGGCTTGATCCGTAAGTCGTACGACAGTGCGCAGTCTCAGCCTGCGGCGTGCTGCCGCTTGAGCATCCGCGCAAGGTTCGACCGGAACGCCGGCTCATCGAAGGATGCCGTTTCGTCGTCGATGGCCTCGTCCAGCATCGCCCCGACGGCAGTACGTAGCCCTTGGTTGAGCAGGGCCTTCGTATGCACCACCGACTGAGGTGGAAGTGCCGCGAGTCGGCCTGCCAGCTCCACTGCGGCGGTGCGCGCCGTGCCGTGCGGCACCACGCGGTTGGCCAGCCCCAGGGACACGGCCTGGTCGGCGGAGAGCCGATCGCCGAGCAGGATGTACTCCTTGGCCCGCAGCAGACCCGTGAGCAGCGGCCACATCAGCGCGCCGCCATCGGCGGCGACCAATCCAAGCGCGACGTGCGGATCCGCGAAATACGCCTGCTCGTCGATGAGGACGAGGTCGCTCATCGAAGCGAGACTGCAACCCAGGCCCACCGCCGGACCGTTCACCGCAGCAACGATGGGCACCCGAACCGAGGTCATCGCCCGCACGATCTGGGCAGCCTCGGCCATGATCTCGGCGCGCAGCGACCGGTCCTGAACCATGCGGTCAAGCAGGTCGAGGTCACCACCGGCAGAAAACGCGTCGCCGGCCCCGGTGAGGACGATCGCGCGGACGGTGGGGTCATCGTCGAGTTCGCTCCACACTCGGGCAAGCCGCCCGTGCAACGCTTGGTTCGCCGCGTTCAGAGCGTCGGGACGGTTCAGCACGATCACCCGCACCGCGCCCTCGCTCTCGACCAGCAGCTCCGGATCCGCGTTCGCTTCGGTGCCGCTTCCAGTCTCGATCATGGCAATACCCCTTGGCTGTTTCTTGATTTCGACGTCAACTATGGTAATCGTCGTTGGGCCGGGTTCTGACGGCGACCCGGTCTGGGAGCGAGGTCGTCTGACTGGCCGTAGCTGGGAAGGGGCCCGAGGTGCACATGGCCGTCTTCGAGGCGGACGACGAAACCCAGGCAACCCGCGACGCGCTGAGGATGTTCCAGTTCAAGCGCTCCGCGGCCTCGTCAGTACGTCGCGGTCGATGGTCGGACCCGATGATGATCAAGGTTCGGATCAGCCAGGACATCCTGACCTCGGCTGTCGACGTAATCCCCCGCCTCGGCGGGCACGAGGAGTACCACTCGTTCACCGACACAGCCACCTGACAACCACTCGGCAGGTCGGATCCGGCCACGAACGGACGTGCGAATGCCACCCAGTTCCGCCAAAACGCCCCACGCGCTGGATGACCTCGCATTCAGCGTGTCGGCCGAGGGCGAGGCGCTGCACGGCAATGCCGCCGTCTCGCCGACGATGTGGGTGCCCGGGACGACAATGCTGAGCATCTCCCTTGCCGCGACCTATGCGGATTACACGCTCGGATCCCTCGCGGTGAGCGCTCTCACCCCACGGATGCCGGTGACGCTGGGGTTGGACGTCCACTTGTTCGCCGATGCGGTCGACCTCGACCACATCCAATGGACCGCGGCGGTGGTAAAGGCGGGCCGGTCGGTCATCGTTACGAATCTGGACTTCACCGGCAAGGACGGACGCCGCGTCGGGTTCGCCCATGGGTTGTTCATGGCATCACCGGATCCGCGCCTGAAGGCGCCGGCCCGGACCACGATCCTCGACCACTTCGCCGCGGAGCGGGGGGTGCTCATCGAGCCGTTCGCTGCCCGGGTCGGTTGCGAGCGCAGGGCGCCCGGAACGGTTGTGCTCCCGTCCGCACCCCACATCCACAACGCCTCGGGTTCGATCAACGGCGGGTTGCTGACTTCGGTCATCGAGGAGGCTGCCCTCTCGGCCGACCGCGATTCTCGACCGCTGGAATCCATGCAGGTGCGCTACCTGCGCGGAATCAGGAACGGCCCGGCGGTGGCTCGTGCGCGCATCCAGAGCGGCTTCGCAGACGTAGAGGTGAGCGACGGACACGCTGGCGCGCTGGCGGTTCTCGCGACCACTCGATCGGCGTGCAGCTGACTCATGGAGCGGTCGATGCGAAGGCGTGCGCACGCGGTTCGCGAGGTCACGACACGAACGGCAACCGTCGACGGCCGAGTACGGTCGGGCCGGATCCCGTGCAGGAGGATGTGATCATGTCCTTGGTACTCGGCACCAATCACGCAGTGGCCGACTTCGATTCCTGGCTGCAGCGTCTTGACCAACACCCCGCGTCGATCGCGCGGACAGCCGCGCACCACGTCGTCATCTACCGATCCATGGCGGACCCGAACGATGTGTTCGTCACGGTAGGACTGCGCGCCTACGAGCCTATCGACGCCTATCTGCGCTCACCAAGGCTCATCGAGTGGTTCGATGCCGCAGGCCTCGACACCATTCCACCGATCTTCGTCGGGCAAACGGTCGAGAAGCTCGACCTGAGGGAGACGGAATCCGAAGCTGGTGACCCGGGAGTGGTTGTCGCGTCGATCGGCAGGGTCGACGACATCGAGCGGATGAGGCATCGGGTCGCAGAAAAGATCGATGGGATCCGGGCCGCCGGGGTATTGCGCTTCTGGATGTATCAGGCGCTCGACGATGTCGGCGAGGTGATGCTGCTTCAGGAGCTCGACAGCGAACGGCACGCGCGCGGGTGGATTCGACATCGCGACGCGTGGGCCGCGTTCATTTCAGGTCCCGGTTTCGGCGTCTATCCGTCGATCTTCATCGGCAAGCTGGTCCGGATGATCACCTATCCGGATGGTGATTGACTCGTGTACGTGTGTCTGTGCAATGGGGTCACGAGCACTACCGTGCAGCGGGCCATCGAACACGGGGCGCGGTCGACCAAGGAGGTCGCCAAGCACTGCGGCGCGGGTGGGATCTGCGGGCGCTGCTCCCGCACCATCCGCGCCATGATCGATCAGAGCACCGACGGCGACCCGCCGCTGCCGAAGCGACGACGGTGGGCGCGCGGGTAGGATCGAACCAGCGCCGCATGCGAGACCGTTGATTCGCTCTGGATCACGACAGGCGGGCGTTACTGGTCGCGTTCCTTCAGTCCCACAGTGCGCCGGCGACCGACAGCGATGCCCAGTACCCGCCATCGACCGCCAGGTCGGCACCATTGATGTACGAGGCGCTGTCGCTGTTGAGGAACAGCAAAGGCCCGACCTGTTCCTCCGGCGAGGACCGCCGACCAATCGGGTGTTCGGTCGCCTCGATCATCTCGCGGGGGAACGCCTTCTCGATCGCGTCCAGCATGGGCGTCTGGACCGCTCCGGGACTCGAGGAGTTGATCCGGATGCCTCGGTGGATGAGGCTCGCCGACTGCTGCATCGTCCATACGTTCAACGCTTCCTTGCTGAACGAGTAAGCGTGTCCGGCCGCGTCCTGGTGCTCTTCGTACCAGGCGAGGCCGTCCTCGAAGCTGTCGATCGCGACGAACTCCAACAGGAGCGCCAGGTGCTTTCGCCAGCCTGACCCGCCGTCCGATGACGTGTTCACGATGGCGCCACCGTCGGCCATGAATCCCAATACCGATTCGGTGAACAAGCGGGTGCCGAGGAAGTTGACCTTCAGGATCTCCACGGAGGGGATCATCGGAGTAGCCCCGGCGCAGTTGAACAGGGCGTCGATGTGACCACGGAGGTGGCCCGCCGCCAACGCGATCGAGTCGGGGTCGGCCAAATCGACGCGGTGAAAGGCAGCAAGGTCGGTGTCGGGCTCGACTCGGTCGACACCGTGTACTTCTGCGCCCATCCCGACCAGCGCCAGAGCCGTGGCCCGACCGATGCCCGAGGAACAGCCCGTGACGATCACGCGCTTGCGCTGATAGTCCGGGAAGATCAAGATTTGCTCACCTATCCGAATCGTCGGGTCCTGCGACGTCCACGCGCAGGTGTACTTGGAGTTCGGGGAAGCAGCCCGGCCGATGTGCGCGACAGGGCTGTCGATCAAATCTCACGGAAAGCCGACACCTGGGACGTCTACCGTGGTGATCTCAATCCGACCCAGCCCTTTGCCGGCGTTTCGCTCCTCGCCGTGACCAGGAGCCGTCGCGAGGTACAGCGTTCGCCGGTCCGCACCTCCGAGCGTGCACGCGAAGACCGGCTGGCTAGCGACGACTGTGTCCACGATCGCGCCGCCCTCGGTGACCCGCACGCACCCCGCGCCGAAAGCATCGGCCATCCAGATCGCGCCCTCGGCATCCAGTACGCAGCCGTCGGGTGCCTTGCCCGCTACCTCCGCCCACACCCGCCGGTTCGTCAGCGCGCCGTCGTCACAAATCGTGAATGCCGTGTATCGCGCGCCCATGGACTCTCCGACGATCAGTGTCGTGCCGTCCGCGGTGATGACCGAGCCGTTCGGGAACATCAGCTCCCGTGCAACTACCTCGGCACTACCGTCGCGCCGAACCAGGACCAGGTCCGCGATCCGGATGCCGGCGGCGTCGTGGCGACCGAAGTTGCCGACGTAGGCATTGCCGTTGCCATCCACCACCATGTCATTGCAGTCACCGGTGGCCAGCGTCGATAGGTCGGCATGCAGGTGCGATCGCCCTTGTCCATCGATGCGCCGCACCTGCCGAGCAGCCATCGCGACGACCAGCAGCTCCCCGGAGGGCAACCACCCCAGACCGCTCGGCTGGTCGTCCAGCTGCACCTCCACCCGTCGATCGCCCTGCTGACCGAACGACAGCACCTGGCGTTGGAAGAAATCAGACAGCCAGAGGCGATCGTCGTGCCAGCGCGGAGCCTCCCCGAAGTCCAGGCCTTCGTAGAAGACCTCGACGTCGCGACGCATCAGATCGCAGCCTTGGCACTCGCCCATAGTTCACCGGTGCGCACGATCTCATGCGGGTTGGTGATGTCCTCCTCATAGCACCACTGGCCGTCACCGGCGTAGCAGAACGGCGAGAGCCCGATGAACTGGTATGGGTCACCCCCGTCCGGTGCAGGCCGCTGGTTGAGCGTGTACACGACGCACAGGTCGTTTTCGATCACGTACCAGTCCGGGGCGATCCGGGTTTCCATCGGCTGGGCCCCGGTCACGGTCGTCACCCACTTCCGAATGGCCTCCCTGCCGCGCATGATGCCCATGGAGTGTTCGACATAGATCGCATCCTCGGTGAAGATGTCGACCCAAGGGTTCCAGTCGCCGGTCTTCGTGCCGTGCGCCGCGAGTTCGAAATATCGGGCGAGAGCCGTCTCGACCTCGTCGCGTGGGAACGGTCCCGGACGGCGGACCTCGTTGCCGAGAAAGGCGTACCCCCGCTCGGGCACCTCACCCTGCGCACCTGGATACGACACGGTTGCCACGCACCTTCCCCACCAGCCGGCCAATCGTCGTTGCCGAGACAGCGAGCGCCCTCGACATCGCAGATGGCAGAAAGTGTAGGGGGGTCACTGGCAACGCGAAGGCCGGCCCCGTCCTCACCTCACATTTCGAGACGCGGCCAGTCGGTCGGTCACGATTGGGCGTTTCGCCCGATAGCACTCAGTTCGGCGGCCGCGCGAGGGTCGTCCACCGCCAGGTCCTCGATCGCAAGGTGCAGGCTCCGCAGGCTTCGCAGGCGCGACGAACGTCGACGGCAAAGTTTCATACCTATGCCACTCATGGCAGTCCTTCCTATTGCATTGAGACTCGTACTGTTCTAGATTTAGAGTACCCAAACTTTTAGTATCTCCAACTATTTCACCAGTTGCCCTCATCACTCCTAGCCTTGGAGCAGTCGGACGTGGGTCTTCGCGAGGAGAAGAAGGCCGAATTGCGCAGGCAGATCCGGAACACCGCGCTGCGCCTGTTCGAGGAACATGGCATGAGTGCTACCCGGGTAGCTGACATCGCCGCGCTCCTGCGCATCAGCGAGGCGACGTTCTTCAACTACTTCCCGAGCAAACAGGCAATCTGCGAGGAAGCGGTCGCCGACCTCATCACCCACTCGATCGACACGGCGCTCGAGGACAGCGACCGCGCAGTGGCCGCACAACTGGGCGCGCTGGCCGCAGAGTTGATCAGCCAGCTCACCGCAGACCGTCCGCTGATCACGCTGGTTCGGCGCCAACCCGAGTTGATCACGACCGGCTACTTTCGGATGCATCACCCAGTGCTGGCTCTCACGCGCACGATCGGCCGGGCTCAGACAAGAGGTGAGCTTCGCGACGACGTGCCGACCGCGGTGATCAGCGAGGCTTGCCTCGGCGCGATCCTGATCATGGTCGGCAGGACTCTGCAGTCCGACGCTCCACCGTCGGAACTGAACACCGCGCTCGCGCAAATTCTCGACCTGTGGACGGAGGGTTGCGCACCACGCAGCGGATCTCGCGCACGGACTGGCCGTCGGGCTCCGATGTGGATGGCCCAGGAGCCACCCGACATCGATCACGACCCATCTCGGGGACACAAACTGGGCCGACGGTCACGCTGAGCGTCACGTTCGCCGGCCCGACCGGGGGTCAGCGTCGGGCCAGGACGTGCCCCACCCGCAACTCACCCATGATCTTCAACCTGGTCAGTGCAGACCGCGAACCGACTCGACGGGCTCGAGATCGGCGCATGCCTGCGTCCAACAGCCTCCATCGGCAGACATCGGCCCTGCGATCCACACGGCCGGCCCCGGACCGTGGGCGAGTACCTCGATCGAGGCCGATCACGCGAACCTGTCCGGAAGGTCGGCCCGGGTGCCCTGCACTCTTGACGGCTGGCCCAAAACGCGCCAGAGTGATGGCGTCATTTCGTCCTCAATTACGAAATGACATATTCTCGGAGTTTGCCTCAGACTACGAGAGCCTGCCGAGACATCGGAGTCGTCACGTGATGCCACGCACAGCGCGGAGCCGGACGTGGGACGCGCCGCCGGTCGGTGACGACGTGGTGCGGCAGGACGCCTCCAGCCGCACCTCAACCGTTTGTGAGGTCTACGACGGTGTGGGGTTGGTCTGATGGCGATCGACTTCGGGCTTGCCGGCAAACGCGCCGTGGTAGCCGGCGCGGGTTACATTCCCGAACGGGCCGGACACGGACGGGCCATCACGCTGCGGTTGGCCGAAGCCGGCGCTGCGGTGGCGTGTGTCGATGTCGATGAGCAGCGCGCAGTACAGACCGTCTCACAGGTGCGGGCGGCCGGTGGCCAGGCCTTTGCGGTCGTCGCGGACATGACTGTGCGGTCGGAGGTCGCCGCGGCGATCGCGGCGGTCGTCGATGAGCTCGGCGGTGTCGACATCTGTGTCGACATCATTGGCGGGGCCCTCTGGGAGCGCGCCGAGGCCGTTTCGCTCGAGAACTGGGACTGGTCGTTGACCAACAACCTGACGCAGGTCTTCCACCTTTTCCAAGAGGTCGGCCAGCGCATGATCGCCCAGGGCACGGGCGGATCGCTGTTGGCGATCTCATCGGTCGACGGCACGGTCGCGGCGAAGTATCACGCGGCGTACGGCGCCGCCAAGGCGGGTGTCATCTCGATGGCGAAGTCGCTGGCCCAGGAATGGGGCCAGCACGGTATCCGGGTGAACACCGTGGCCCCTGGAGCAGTGGGCTCGGGCAACGAGGAACAGCCCGAGAACGAGTGGGGCCGCGGGCCGGTTCACCCGCTCGCCGCCCCGCGGACACGCGACATCGCCAACGCCGCGCTGTTCTTGTCCTCGGGGTTGGCCGCGCGTATCACCGGCCAGACACTTGTGGTCGACGGCGGAGCCTCGGTCCGCGAGTTGTGGGGCATTACGCCCGATGTCCTCGCAGGGCACGAGCCGCCGCCCCGAAGGGATCCGAATGAATGAGGAATTCGTCCGCAGAGCTGTGGCGGAGGCGGACCCGAACGCCCTGCGCATCGCGCTGTATCAGGCCACCGGCAATCCGGAGCTTCAAGCCATGCCGTTGCAGGTCAACGGCATGGGCGCTGCGCTACGGCAGCAACTCGTGGTCTCGCCGGAGCACCAGGAGCGGGTCAAGCAGTTGGCGGTCGAGTTCCTGCTCGACGGGGCGGCAGACCACGAACGGACGGTCCCGACCACAGCCGAGGTGGACCGTCTGCTCGAGTTGGCCCACGGTGCGCCGCTGGCCCCGGAGAGCCGCAGGATGCGGCGTGATCTGGTCTCGTTCGGCGCGTTCCCGCTCGGCGTGTCGTGGACGACGACCCGCCCGCCGCTACCGGATGGCTTTCACATCGTCATCGTCGGCGCGGGGTTCAGCGGCATCGCGATGGCCGTCCAGCTCCAACTTCTGGCGCTGCCCTACACGATCCTCGAGCGGAGGAACGAGATCGGTGGCGTCTGGAGCGTCAACACCTACCCGGACGCACGGGTGGACACGCTGAGCTCGACCTACCAATTCGGCTTCGAAAAGCACTACCCGTGGAGCGAGTATTTCGCTCGGCAGCCGGAGGTGCGCGGCTACCTGGAGCACGTCGCCGCGAAATTCGAGGTCCTGGACAAGATTCGTTTCGGGCATGACCTCACCGAAGCGCGCTTCGACGACACCTCATCAACCTGGGCGCTGCGGGTCTCGACGGCGCAGGGCGAGGAGTTGGAGCTCACGGCGAATGTCGTGGTCAGTGCAGCCGGCCTCTTCGCCGTCCCGAAGCGGTTCGAGGCCGAAGGGGTCGACGACTTCGCCGGCGAACTCATCCACACGACCGAGTGGACGCAGGGCGAACACACCGCGCAGGGCAAGCGGGTGGCCGTCATCGGCAACGGCTCCACCGGTGTGCAGCTGCTCGGCCGGATCGCCGATGCCGCCGAGCAGGTCTTCGTCTTCCAACGCACACCTCAGTGGATCAGCCCCCGCGAGCGCTACGGGGAGATCATGAGCGCGGAGTCGAGATGGCTGCTCGACGCGATGCCGTACTACTGGAACTGGAGCCGGTACACCGCGCTCATGCCGAGCTTCGACACACACGACATCGTGGTCCCAGATCCCGACTGGATCGCCCGCGGCGGCTACGTCAACGAACGCAACGACGGCGTTCGCGCCGGACTGATCAAATACATCAAGCGTCAGTTGGGCGACCGGCAGGATCTGGTGGAGCGGCTGATACCGGATTACGCGCCGTTTGCCCGCCGGCCGGTCGTCGACAATGGTTGGTACCGCGCATTGACCCGCGACAACGTCGAACTCGTCACCACGCCGATCGCGCGGCTCACCGAACACTCGATCGTCACCGAAGACGACGAGGAGCGCGAGGTCGACCTCGTGCTCACGGCAGTCGGTTTCCGGACCACGATGTACCTGTACCCGACCGACTATCACGGCGTGGGCGGCGCGTCTCTTCAGGCGCGGTGGAGCAAGGACGGACCGCGCGCGCACCTCGGCATGACCGTGCCGGACTTCCCGAACTTCTTCATGCTGTACGGGCCCAACTCTCAGCCGGTCTCCGGTCACGGATCGCTGCCCGCGTGGTTCGAGATCTGGACGCACTACGTCGCCAAGTGTCTGGTCGCCATGCTCGAGGCCGGTTACTCGCAGATCGAGATCCGCAAGGACTCGCACGACGAATACAACGCGCGGATGGACGACGCAGCCGCGGGGCTGATCCATCTTCAGGACGCCGGTTCGCGCGATGTCAACTACTACCTTAACGAATTCGGCAGGATGCAGGTGAACGCGCCGTGGAACGGCGAGGGTTTCTACACCTGGTGCGGCGACCCGGATCTGGACGACTTCAACTTCTCCTGAAACCGAGGTCATCGTCCGGCGACGGTGCCGGGACGGCCTCGTCAGCTTCGGAGGCCGCGAACACGGGCGGGCGACCGCCGATCCGGCGCGACAGGTGCATCGCGCTGGTGGTGACCTTGCGGGCGGTGCGCAGCACTTGTTCTCCGCTGACACCGTCGAGCCCGAGCAACGTGAGAGCGAATACGACGTGACCGTCTTCCCCGAATATCGGAGCGATGAGTTGCACGACGTCATAGTTGGCGGCAGGGCTCTCGTTGAGAACTTCGTAGCTGTCACCGACGGCGCGCATCGCGTCGACGACGCTCTGCCGCAGTTCCTCGCTGACAGGGGATCGGGCCCACTCCCCCAAAACGCGGTTGAAAGCTGTCACCCGATCCGTCCTCAGCGTGATCGCATACCCACGGCGACGGACCCGATCAAGCGCTCGCAACAGGTGCGCGCGGTTGTCTGCCGACAGCGCCGCGCCGAAGTTGCGGGTAAGCCATTGCTCCACCACCGGGGCTGGACTCCAGGCTAGGAAGACCTGTCCGAAGGGCGGAGTGAGCGGGATCCGCTGACCGAGCGCCACACCGCGAGTCATGGCACTGGGCCTGCCCTCCATGGCCAGGATCAAGATCTCCCCGCCGAGGACGGCACTGCCGATGCACTCACCGCCGGTGTCCTGGACGAGAGCCCGCATCTCGGCCCGGGCCAACTCCACGACCGGGTGCCTGAGCGAGGCAGCCTGCCCGACCGCCACGAGGGCGGGACCGAGCTCGTAGGTCTTGTGGCGAGGATGACGGATCACGTATCCAGCTTCGGTGAGCGCCTCGAGAACCGGTGACAGGGAGGCGAGACTGACTCGCAACGCCCTGGCGAGCTCGGACAGGGTGAACGACCCACGCGGATTGGCGGTCAGATAGCTCAACACGGCGACTGCTCGAGTCGCGGATTTGGCAGGGGGCGCCGGCACCGAGCTGCTCCTGTCTGGTCGCAAACGACGCGCCAGACTACCGAATGAACCGCAGCTCTCGACGTCACCGAGGCGCGGTCGTGGAATCCGAGCGGACGAGGAGGAGCCCCACCCCGGGTGAGATCGCCACACGAACCGAACCTGGGGCGCGCAGACACCGACCACGGTCGCCCCCATTGTGACAGGGACTCGGGCTCAAGACGGCTGCGGCGATATCGAAGCAGCAATACCTGTCGATGTGTCAGGCGTTGGGTGCGAGCCTGCGCCACGCCTCGAGCGGGAACGGGCTGCCCGGCGCTGTGAGGACCTGGATGCACACGTGATCGGCTCCCGCGGCTCGCTGCGCAGCGATCCGTCCTGCGATGTCTTCCACGTCACCGACGGCGATCAGCGCATCGATCAGTCGCTCGCTAGGCCCGGCGATGTCGTCTGCGGTGTACCCCAGTCGTTGCCAATTCCTCGCGTAGTTGGGCATGTTGCCGTACCCGGCGACGACCGGCGCCGCAACCGCCAGTGCACGCTCGCGGTCGGTGTCGAGGACCACGCCCTGCTCGACGCACAGCAGTTTGTCATCGAGGGCCCGCCGGGCGGTCGCGGTGTGCTCCGGCGGCACGAGGTACGGGAGCGCGCCCGCGGTGCGACTCGCAGCGAGGTCGAGCATCTTCGGTCCCAACGCGGCAAGGCATACCTGTGCGAGCGGCATTCCGGCAGACTCGAGCGCGTCGAGATAGTCGGTCATCGTGGCCAGCGGCCGGGCGTAACGCTCCCCGATCACCGGCCCGTGGCTGATCCCGAGCCCCAACAGCACTCGTGAGCGGTGTTGCTGGGAGAGGTCCTGCCACCACGCCATGACCTCGTCCGGCGTATGCAGCCACACGTTCAGGATGCCGGTCGCGATGGTGACGGTCGACGTCGCGTCCAGCAGCAGGTCGATCGAGTCGAGCAGGCGGCCGCCCACGTCCGGCGCCCACAGGGCGGTGTACCCGAGCGATTCGAGCTCCGCGGCGGCATCGGCAATGTGGTCCACATTGCCGTACCGCAGATCCATCGACCAGATCCCGAGCCCGGTGAGGGACGCAGTCACCCGAGGATCCTGACGTGCTGTGCCATTCGGGCACTCTAGCGCTCGGATCGCACGCCCGAGCAAGAGTCCCGTCAGATGCGGACCGCGGCATCGCGCAGCGCGGTCCGGTGCCTTTGTCCAATTGCCGCTGGTCGACTCGATCCACGCGGACGAGCAATCGGCACGGTTCATCGGCACCTGAATCCCGCGAGCGGGTGCCGTCTGACATTCTGGAATGGAATAGTGCTCGTACGGACAGGTTTGGCGTCGATCGCGACTCCTCCTCTGCGTGCAATGCCGGTGACCTCGGACCCCTTGGAGGCGACCAGATGAGCCATGACCTAGTGATCCGCGGCGGGATCGTCGTCGACGGGTCGGGCGGCCCCGCCCGCGCCGCAGACGTCGCCATCGCCAATGGCGTGATCGCTGACGTGGGTGCGGTCAAGGAGAAGGGCCGGCGTGAGATCGATGCCGACGGCGCGCTGGTCACACCCGGCTTCGTCGACGTCCACACTCACTATGACGGACAGGCCACGTGGGATCAGCGGTTGCAGCCGTCCTCGCTGCACGGCGTGACCACCGCGCTCATGGGCAATTGCGGCATCGGATTCGCACCGGCGCGGCCGTCGGACCGGGACCGGCTGATCGAGTTGATGGAAGGCGTCGAGGACATCCCGGGCGCGGCGCTGCACGAGGGACTCCCGTGGACCTGGGAGACGATGGATGAATATCTGGACGCCCTCGACATCCCGCACGACATCGACTTCGCGACGCAGGTCGCGCACGGCCCGTTGCGGCTCTACGTGATGGGCGAGCGCGGTGCGGACCGACAGCCGGCCACCGCCGCGGAGATCGCGGAGATGGGGCGGGTGGCTGCAGCGGGCATTCGAGCGGGCGCATTGGGTTTCACGACCTCCCGGACCGTCCTCCACAAGGCAGCTACCGGTGATTACACGCCGGACATGGGCGCCGCCCGGGAGGAACTCGTCGGTATTGCGGCGGCGGTCGGCGAGACCGGCGGTGGGCTGCTGCAGGTCGTCTCGGATCTCACCGACTTCGACGAGGAGATCGACAGTTTCTACGCGATGATGCGCGCCGCCCGGCGGCCGTTGTCCATCTCGCTGCTGCAGTTCGACGCCGACACCGACTATCGCCGGACGCTGGCCGCGGTGAGCGCGGCGCGAGAGCAGGGTCTGCTGATGAGTGCCGGTGTCGGCGCCCGGGCAATCGGCATTCTGATGTCTCTCGACGGCACCGTAAACCCGATGCGGCTGTCGGCCACCTTCCGCGCCAACGCCGATCTGAAAGATCCCGACGTCAAGCAGCGCGTCATCGCCGAGATCGAGGCGAGCGACGGCGAACCCTTCGTGAACTGGCTAGACCGAACGTGGGAGATCGGGGAAGTACCGGACTACGAACCGCAGGCGCGCGACTCGATCACCGCGCGCGCTACTCGTGAAGGTCGTTCACCGTGGGATCTGCTCTACGACCTGCTGTTGAAGGGCCCGGTCTATACGACGTTCTTCAACTACTACAGCGGCGACCTCGAACCGGTACGCGAGATGCTCGAGCATCCCTACACGCACTTCAGCCTCAGCGACGGCGGCGCCCACGTGGGGACCATCTGCGACGCGAGCTTCCCGACCACCATGCTTGCCCACTGGGCGCGGGATCGCACCCTCGGGCCGAAGCTCGACCTGCCGTGGATCGTGCATGGCCAGTGCCGGGCCACAGCCGAGCTGATCGGGCTGAACGACCGCGGGCTCCTCGCTCCTGGCTACAAGGCCGACGTGAACGTCATCGACTTCGAGCATCTGAACGCCCGCAAGCCGCGGCTCGTCGCCGACCTCCCTGCCGGTGGTCATCGGGTCATGCAGGAAGCCGAGGGCTACCTGCACACCATCGTCAGTGGCGTCGAGACCTACGCCAACGGCGAATCGACCAGCGAACTCCCCGGACGTCTGATCCGCGGCGCTCGGCGCGCTCCGGCGGCGTAGGCAGACGTAGGGCGCGTGCCGGCTCACCTGCTGCTCCGCCTCGTCCGGCTCGACGGGAGTCGTGACGGCAGAGCATGCGACGTGCGGGTGCGCGCGGGTGAGATCGCCGAAGTGGGGCGCGACCTCGGCTGCGACGCGGAGAAGGTCGTCGATGCGGGCGGCGCAGCCCTGCTGCCCGGCCTACACGATCACCACATCCACCTACTGGCCTGGGCTGCTGCCCGCGAGTCGGTGCCGTGCGGCCCGCCACAGGTCCGCTCGCCCGCCGAGCTCGCTGCGCGACTCGGGGCGGCGCGACCGCGCGACGGCTGGGTACGCGGCGTCGGCTATCACGAGGCCGTGGCCGGTGACCTCGACGCGGCCGCCCTGGATGGGATGCGCGGCGATGTCCCCGTCCGGGTGCAGCATCGCAGCGGTGCACTCTGGGTGGTGAACAGCGCGGCTGTCATTCACCTGGGCCTCGCCGACGTCACCGCACCCGGGGTCGAGCGCAGTCCGGACGGACGGCCCACGGGGCGCCTCTGGCGCATGGACCGTTGGCTCGCCGACCGTGTCGACGCGTGGCAGGCGGACCTGGCTGGCGTATGGACCGAACTCGCGAGCTACGGTGTCGTCGGCGTGACGGACGCGACCCCGGGTCTCGACGCTGCCTCCGCGGCGTTCCTGCGCAGCACGGCCCGAGGGCGGATTACCCTGCTTGGCGCCGCGGATGAACCGGCGCAGGTTCCGGTGAAGATCGTCGTCCCCGATCACGCGCTGCCCGGCCTGGACGAGCTTGCCGACACGTTCCGACGGGCACGGCCGCGTCCGGTCGCGTTGCACTGCGTCACACGGGCGGCGCTATTCCTATGCGTGGCAGCGCTGTACGAGGCAGGAAGCACGTCCGGCGATCGCATCGAACACGCGGCCGTGGTGCCGTCAGACGCGCTACCGGCCATGCGCGAACTGGGGCTGACCGTCGTCACCCAGCCTTCGTTCATCGCCACCCGTGGCGACGACTACCTGCGCGACGTCGACGACGCGGATCAGCCCTATCTGTGGCCGTACGCATCGTTACTCCGGGCGGGGATCCCCGTCGCGATGTCTAGCGACGCCCCCTATGGCTCACCGGACCCGTGGCAGACGATCGCCGCCGCCGTGAGCCGCCGAACATCGAGCGGCGCGGTACTGGGCGCCGCTGAACGCGTCGCACCGCAAACTGTCCTGCGCGGGCTGCTCGCACCTCTGGAGGACCCCGGCGGTCCGCCGCGGCGGGTCGCGGTCGGGCAGCCGGCCGACCTGCTCCTGCTCGACCGCCCCCTTCCGGACGCGCTCGCCGAGCCGTCGCGGGACGCGGTGCGGCTGACGATGGTCGGCGGCGAGGTCACCTACTTCCGGGATGACGCGTGAGGGTCGCGCTCCGCGATCTCGCCGATCATCTGGCGGACACGACACTGACCCTCGACGAGGAAGGCGCGCCCGTCGACCCGCTGGTCATCGTCGATCTCGATGACGTCGAGCCCGATGAGCGGACGATCCGCGCCGTCGAGTGCGCGTCGCCGCGGGTACTGGTCGGGGTCGCCTGCGCGTCCCCGCGCGCCGGGTGGCTGCCGCTGCTCCGGGCGCTCGACCTCACGCTGGTGCCGACCGACAGCGCGGCTGATCGGTGCCTCGTGGGCGCGGCGGACCTGGTCGCCGAGTGCGATGCCCTGACCGGCGCGACCCGGGCGAATCCGAGGGCAGCGCTCGCCCTGACCGGACTCCTGCGGGTCACCGACAAGTTGCCGGCTGCGCAAGGCCTGTTCGCCGAGTCGGCGGTCTACTCGATGCTGTTGGCCGGGCCGGAGTTCGCACGCTGGCGTTCCGGGCAGCCGCGCCGGCCGCTGCCCGCGTACGACCGGCCGCCGGTCCTCATCGAGCGCGACGAGGACACGCTCGAGATACGGCTCGACTGCTCCCGTCGACGCAATGCATTCAGCCGACAGATGCGCGACGGACTTGTTGCGGCATTCGACCTCGTGCTCGCCGATCCTTCCATTGCGTCGGTGCGGGTCACCGGCGCCGGCCCGGTGTTCTGTAGCGGCGGCGACCTCGACGAATTCGGCAGCGCTGCGGACGTCTCCCTCGCGCATATCGTCCGCCTCGACCGCAGCGTGGCGATGCGTATCGGCCGCTGCCGCGAGAGAGTCAGTGTGTGGCTGCACGGCGCGGCCATCGGCGCGGGCATCGAACTGCCGTCCTTCGCCGGCACCGTCACGGCACGCCCCGACACCGTGATCCAGCTGCCCGAGCTGCGTATGGGTCTCGTCCCCGGTGCCGGCGGGACTGTTGGCATCACGCGCCGGATCGGGCGCTGGCGAACCGCCTACCTTGCGCTGACCGGGAGCCCGGTCGATGTGACCACTGCGTTGTCGTGGGGGCTTGTCGATCAAGTGGCGTAGACCTGGCGAAACGCGACATGGGGTGGTCGCGCCGCGACGTCGCCGCTCGTGGCGCCGAGGCCGACGGCGAAAGCGGCGGCCGAACTCAGGCTCACGTCGGCCACCCAGGAGTGCGAGCTCTCGAGACACGCAAGGACGGCGACTGCGCCGAGCAGCCCGGCCAACGGATCCGCGATCGCGTCGCCGGCAAAGAGCACCTCGCCCCGATCACGAGCGACCAGCCCGCCGGCCAGCGCAGCGTCGTCGCCGAAGCCAACCCGGTGATCAGCTGCGCCGTGGGCCGTGATGCGCGCCCACACCCGCGGCCGGCCGGCGCCACTCGGCATGACACCGAGGCGCTCCAGCGCCGGGATACGGCTGCCGGTTATCACGACATCCGCCCGCTGCACGAGTTCGTGCAGCGCGGCCCGCCCGGACGCGTCGCGCAGCTCGACCGTCATCTGCTCGGCGTCTGCGTGCAGCAGCCGGTAAAAGTCCGGCGCTCCGATCCTTACGCCGTCTGGCCGTGAAGGACTCTCGACATCGATCACCTTCGCACCGGCCAGGCCGAGCAGGTGCGCGCACAGCGGCCCGGCCCAGAGCGAGCCGAGGTTGACGACCAACGGGCGCTCATCGGACCGCGTCGTCGGACCGAGCGGACGCAGCGTCCACGGGGTGGCGGCCACGCGGTCGCCGGGCAACACGCCGAACGGCAGGCCGAGCAGTGTCAGGCGCTCGCCCACCTCCCGGGCAGGCCGCGCCGCGGCCCAGGAGCGCACCGCTGCCCACGGATCGAGGGCCGGGTCATGGCCGACAAGCGCGGGAACCAGCGCTACGTCGTCGGGCCGCGACAAGGTCAGCGCGAACGGCGCGTCCGCAGCCTGCAGGATGCGGCTGGAACCGCCGACCGACTCGGTCCCCGCTCGGGTGCGGGCGGACAGCGCAGCACGCTCGCCGAGCAGCGCTGCGCCGTCCGCGACTACCCGCCGCCCGCCGGCGGCGGACAACAGCTCGATCGCCGCGGCCGCGGCGCGAGCCAACGTCGCCGGCGCGCCGGCTGAATGAAGCGGCGGCCCGTCGGGGCGGCCGGTCAGCCACATCACGCCCGAGTCCGCCCAGTCCTGCCCGGGCGTGGTCGGTACCAACTCAACCTCGACTCCCCCGCGAGCGAGCGCGACGGATCGCGACCTGAGCACCGGGGCACCGAGCGCGGCGAGCAGCCTTTCGGCCACGATGGCGGCCGGCCAGTCCGCCACAGCAACCGGTGCCGACCCGGCGAGCGGAAGCACCTAGGCCAACCGGCGGATCGTACGCGCCGCGGGCAGGTACCTCACCTGCGGCCCGATCACGCCGGAAGTCTCGCCGGCGAAGTCCCTGCTGCCCGGCTCTGTTTGGTGTGATCCACACGTCCGTGGGGTTCGCCAGGCAAACGGCCGAAGAGGTAGAATGCAGACCATCACAAATGAATAGTTCACTTCTCCGTCTGCATAGTCGAAGAGGCGGGTAGGACGCCATCACAGTCTGTGGAAGTCCATTGTCTCACCGCAGCTGCCGAAGGTGGCGGTCACGCAGAATTCGACAGCGGCAGGATCTGACCCACGAGAGGGACCTAAGTATGGGCAAATACAACGACTCGACACCGCTCGGCACGCTGCTCGAAGACCCCGATGCGATGGCCGTCCTCACCACGCAGGCCCCCGACCTGGCCAATCATCCGATGCTCGAGATGGCCAAGTCCATGCCGTTTGGCACCGTCTTGTCGATGGCAGGCGGACGGCTCACGCCCGACCAGATCACCAGTTTGAAGGCGGAAATCAGCGCGCTGTGACCCTTGGACCCGGGTAGCCGAGGGCAGCTTCGGCTACTCGAGGAGCGCGGTGGCGAATCTCGCCGAGCTTACGCGAGCAACAGACCCACGTGACCTGGTGCCAGTGGGTATCAGGGCGTGAACCACCCTCGGGCGTCATTTCCCAGGGATCACCGCACCCTTGCGAGGCTCGGTTGACCAGTCGTGACGTCGATCTTGAGTCTTCGGGCGGCGGTTCGGACTCCGGCTGCGGTGATGGAGCGGCTGATGGGGTGGTCGATGGCGGCGAGCACGTCGCGTCGTCGCTCAGGTACGGGTGGCGCGTCGGCGGCCAGCAGTGGGCGCAGCAGGCGTCGGAGTGTGGCTTGCATAGATCGCGCCGCGCTGCCCGGCCGGGGACGAGTCGGTAGCGATCGGTGCTCGCCAGGCCTCGGCAAGGCCTTTGAGGCGCGGCCGGCCGACGTCGGCGAGCCGCGACCTGCTAGTTGTCCATGCCGTCGGCGCAGGCCAGCACGGCCTTCGCGCGACCCGTTCGCGGCTTCCACCATTCGAGGCCTCACGGCGCCCTGGTACCAACGCGGGACACTAGTAGGACAGGCCGTATCCGAAGTGATAGACCGGGTTGTGGGTATCGAACGGTACATCGGGACGGTTGGCGATCACGGCCTTCATGGAGGACGGCAAGTCGAAAGGCAACCGACCCTGCGGCTGGACGTCTCCGAACAGCACGCGCCCGACTGCGTCGTCGCTGGCGCCGAAGTTCGCTAGCAGCGATGGGACGAACTCGGCCAGCTCGGTCAGGATGGCGGGCCGGTCGAGGTAGATGTCGACCACCGTCGGTACGGCCGCGGCGATGGCGCGAATGCGTTCGACTTCCTCGGTCGGAAATGCAAGCGATCCGGCGTGGAAGTAGCTCTCGAACGAGCCGGGTTCGCCGCGCTGCTCCCACGGCGCCTCCAGCCGCAGGACCGCCACGTCAGCCGCTTCGGGGCTGTCGACGACGGTAGCTCGGGCGCTCAGCGATTCCGGTTTCATGTTCTCGACGTAGATCTTGAGCCCGGCTTGCAACGGCAGGCGCGCGGCACCGTCATCCGCGTTCTTGAGCAGGGTGTGCGCTGCCGCCTGAGCGGCCACGCCCTCCGCTCGGGCGCTCGGGCTGCCGACCCGTTCATCGGCCCGCGAAGCATCAATGAACGGGTCGTCGAACAAGCCGAGGCGGAATTTCTCCCGCAGCAGGCGCCGCGCCGAGATGTCGATGCGGTCCTCGCTGACCTTGCCCGCACGCACCAGCCCGACGAGCACGTCCGGTGACGATTCGCCGCCGAACTGGTCGACGCCGGCGTCCAGCGACTTGAGCAGCCGGTCCTCATAGGACAGGTCCTCGACCCCCCAACAGGTCACCGACAGGATGCCCCAGTCGGTGCAGACAATTCCTTCGAAGCCCAGCTGGTCCCGCAGCATCCCGGTGATGACCTGCTTGTTGAACCCGAAGCCGACCTCCTCGAGTTCGGTGCCCACCGGCATGCCGTAGTACGGCATGACCTGGGCGACGCCGGCCGCGATCACCGCCTCGAACGGCTTCAGGTGGTACTCGAGGTTGCCGCCCGGGTACACCTGCTCGCGGCCGTAGGCGAAATGCGGGTCCTCGCCGTCGCGCTGCGGCCCGCCGCCGGGAAAGTGCTTCGCCATGGCCGAAACCGATCCCGGGCCAACCTCCTCGCCCTGCAGTCCGCGCACGTAAGCGACGCCCAGCCGGGAGGACAGCTCGGCGTCCTCACCGAACGTGGCCATCTGCCGCGCCCAGCGAGGCTCTGTCGCCAGATCGATCTGCGGGTGCAACGCAACCCGAATCCCGGTGGCCAGGTATTCCTGCCGGACGACGTCGGCCCACTGCTGCACGAGTTCCTCGGACCCGATCGCGGCGAAGCCGAGCGGCTCGGGCCACTCCGAGAAGGGTCCCGCCAGGAACGAGGTCGCAGGGTTGTTGTTGAACGAGTGCCGCGGGTCGCTGGACACAGTGACCGGAACGCCCAGCGGCTGCGCGCTCGCCTCGGCCTGGATCGCGTTGTACCACTCAGCGATCTCGCGCGCCGTCGGCGCCATCAAGATATTCATGTGGTTGATGCGCCGGCCGAGAATGTCAAGCACCGTGCCAGCGCGACTGAACGGGCTGACCGCATCCAACGCGCCGACCGTCGCGATCGGGTGATACATCAACCCGGCCTTGTCCTCCAACTCCATCCGCGAAAGCAGGTCCTCAACCCGCTTCTCCAGTTCGAGCGTCGGGTCTTGATACGGGAACCTCGCCTGCGTACCCAAGATCAAGTCACTCCTCGTGAGATCTGCCGGGGGCAAAGAACAACCCGTCGAAGCGTAGTAACACGGCGTCCCCTGGGGCAATCAGTCCGGGTGGGGACCGGCGACCTGGAACTGCCCATGCCTCCCAGATGCTCAGGTGCCTGCTTCCAATCAAGACCGAAGGGCCGACGACCGCACGGCATCCAGTGCTCCGGCGAGGTTGTGGTCAGTCGGGATGTGACTTCACGGCGGCTTCGACCTCTTCGGGGGACACCTTCTCGCCGCCGGTGTTGATGCTGACCGAGCCCCGACCGAGGAGAGTGACCATCCCGTCCGAGTCAACCGTCGCGTGATCGCCCAGCGGACGCCGTCCGGGCCACGCACGAACGTCGCTGCAGTCTTGGCCTCGTCCTTGTGGTAACCGAGCGGGAGTGACCACGGCGGGCAAGGCGGCCGACCACGTCGCCGCCGGGTGGCAGCGGCCGCAGATCACCACCCAGGGTGTCGCCCAACAGGTGGACGCGCAGTTGCTCCTTGACCGTCCTCGAGACGATGGCGCCTGCCGAGTAATCGTGGCCAGCGAGGACAGGTCGTAGGTGCCAGGCCTGCGGTCGAGCGCGTCTGCGAGCGGGCGTGCCGTCGCGTCACCGATGATGCTGGTGCCGCCGCACCGCTCCTGTTCTATGAGGCCGCCGATAGCGTCGGAGTCGAAGCTGCGGCCGGTGTGCAGCACGACCGTGCGTCCGCCGAGGCGGTGGTAAAGCATGTTCCACTGCGCGGCACCGTGCATGAAGGGTGCGGTGACGAGGCTGATCGCCGGTGGTTCAGGGCGATGCGGCTGACGATCTCACCCGGGGCCAGCAGCGGCCCCTGTCCGGCGCCGGTACCGCCCAACGCGGCGAAGACGAGGTCCTCTCGTCGCCACCGGACGCCCTTCGGCAGGCCGGTCGTTCCGCCGGTGTAGACCATGTAGACGTCGTCCGAGGAGCGCTCGAGAGTTGTTCGGTTCGACGACGCGGCAGCGAGCGCCTCCTCGAAAGGGACGGCGAACGACGCGTCAAGATCGGCGCGGTCCTCCAGCACCACCAGGCAACGTAGCGCCGGTGCCGACGGAGCAGCGGCGGTGACGATCGGTGCGAAACCACGCTCGACCACGAGTGCATCGAGGTCGGCGTCGTCGAAGAGATACCTGCTATCGCGGCACAGGCTTTGCGCCGACAGCTACCCGCGCGACCGCCGGACCGAGGAACTCGCGCAGGAAGGCTCGAAGCTCGGCGCCGCGCTTGGGAGGCTGGCCCGGGTCGACCACGAACGAGGAGACGATCCGCAGCATGAACTCGGCCAGGTCCTCCAGGAGAGGTTCGTGCCATTCCACGTCGGACGTCCGCAGAATGTTGGCACCGAAGGCTCGCGAGTAGGCGGACGTGACGCCGCGCTGTCGAGGACCCGCATCGGGGACGAAGAGGCCGAGATGGGTCTGTTCGCGCAGATTCTCGATCGTGAAGGCGAGCGCCTCGACCACGAGCTCGACCGGGTCGTCGAGCTTCTCGACATGAGCACGCAGCAGCACGACGAACTCATCGGCGACCACGCGGCCGGCAGCGGTGAGCAGCGCCTCGGTGCTCGCGAAAAGGCGGTACACGGTCTGACGGGTGACCCCGAGATCGGTGGCCACGTCTGCCAGCGTCGTGCGGTTGGCCCCGAACCGGTGCACACACCGAACCGCAGACGCGATGATGCGAGCCCGCGCTGCCACGTCGTCGGCCGGGGGATCGCCCTGCCAGCCGCGTGAGGCCATTGTCTCACCCCTTCACGCAATCATACGCGAGATGTATGGTCGCACAGGTGACGACCAGCTGTAGGCCATTCGGGTCAATACCTTCTCGGGGCCCGGATGACTTAGGCACACGCCGGGATGGTCGAGTACGAAGTGGTTGGACTGACGATCAGGCGTACGTGATCGACGACGCCGGTCGCCAGGGCGAGCCCGGCGAAATCTGTGTCAACGGCCCGCCGCTCACATCGGGGTACTGGCAGCGCCCGGAGGAGACCGCTGAATCGTTCCGGGACGGCTGGCTGCACACCGGCGACGTCGCGCGCGAGGACGAGCACGGCTACTGGTACATCGTCGACCGAACGAAGGACATGATCGTCACCGGCGGCTACAACATCTATCCCCGCGAGGTCGAGGACGTCATCTCCGAGCACCCGTCCATTGGGCAGGTCGCCGTGATCGGCACACCGCACGAGAGGTTCGGCGAGGCGGTCACCGCGATCGTCGTCCTGCGATCCGACGCGCCGACGGACGAACTGTCCATCGCCCGGATGATCGGCGAGGTCCAAGACACCGTCAAAGCCCGCAAGGGGTCCGCGCATTCCCCCAAGCAGGTCATCGTGGCCGACTCGATTCCGGTGACGCCGCTCGGCAAGCCGGACAAGAAGGCGCTCAGAGCCCCGTACTGGACCGGCGAGCGCTCTGTTGGATAGGCGCACCGAACGCCCGGACGCCACGGTCGTACGCATCGAGGACGACGCACGTGTGCGCGTCATAACCCTCGACCGCCCCGATGCACTGAACGCCTTCAACGAGGCGCTCTACGACGCGGTCACCGAGGCGCTCATCGAGGCCGCACGGGACCCCGCGGTGGCGGTCGTCGTCCTCACCGGCTCCGGCCGGGCCTTTTCCACCGGGACCGACGTAGCCGAGATGGCGGCTCGAACTGCTGATCCGAGCAGCGTGATTCCTGGCAAGTACGGGTTCTTAGGGCTCATCGATCAGCTCACAGAATTTCCCAAGCCGCTGCTGTGCGCGGTCAACGGCATGGCCCTCGGCATCGGCGTCACGATGCTCGCCTTCGCCGAACTCGTCGTCATGTCCACCGACGCCCGCATCCGGTGTCCATTCACGGACCTCGCCGTCGCCCCGGAAGCGGCAAGCAGTTACCTGCTCCCGCTGCTACTGGGCAGACAGCACGCAAGTTGGATGCTGATGAGTTCGGCATGGTTCACGGCGCAGGACTGCGAACGGATGGGACTGGCTTTCCGGGTCACCACGCCGGAGGCATTACAAACCGAGACACTCACACTCGCCCGGCACCTGGCGAGCAAGCCCATCGCGTCGCTGGTGGAAACCAAACGCACCATCCGATCGGCCCACCGTGACCTGATCAACGCCGCCCGAGCCAGGGAGAACGTCGCCTTCCAACGGCTTCTGGGCCAGCCGGCCAACATCGAGGCCCTCGCGGCGCTGAAGGCGAGACGGTCGCCAGACTTCGCTGCCGTCGACCTCGCGCATCCGCCTGACGTTTCAAAGCACGCCGCCGATTAGTCCCGAGTCAATGACCTCTACCGCGACTCCGGTCCGGCAGCCCCGCTGGGAGCTCGGCTCCGCCGCGGCCCAATTACTTGTCGATGAGGCCGAAGAGGGCCCGGATCACGTGCACCGCCCGCTCGTGTTCCAGCCAGAATCGATTGCTCGTGCCTCGTTTCAAGGTCAGTCGCACGGCGCCTGATTCCTTCCAACGTCATCAGCGAAGGGCGAGAGCCGGGTCCGCGCCTGCGTCGGGTCTCATCGACACGGACGTCAACGGTGACCCGCGCGACGAAGTGAGCCATCACGTCCACGCGTCATGGGTGACCATGCTGCGCAACGGGCCGGCGAACAGGGGTCGTACCGCTCCGGATGACCAGCGCTGTCCGAGGAGCGCCGCGCTGCTCTTCGCCACCGAAATCGGGTCGTCGTCGAGATAGACGACCGTGGTGTATTGAGGATCGCCCTGACAGCGCGGCGGCACGTCCCAGGTGGATGTCGAGCCGTACATCCAGGCTCCGGCCACGCCGGGCATATCCAGCAGTGCCGGGTAGTGCTCGGCATGGAGCCACTCGAGCCAGCGGTCGGTGGCGTCCGTCGGTTCCTCCAAGATCAGCAGCACTCCGCGATGCGGCCGAAACGGCACCACTTCAGCAGAGATCAACGCCCGCGGCGAGGCGTACCACCGCAACAACGCCGGCATGCGCAGCTGCAACGACGGACGCTTCTCGGGAAAGCGGCCGACCTCGCCCAGGCGACGCCCCAGCTCCATGAAGTCGTCGAGCGTACGTTGCACCGGATCGCCGACGAGGTAGTTAACGACGTTGCCGACGTTCGCGAGATCACCGCTACCGGCCATCCTGGCGCTGACGCAATCGGTGTCGGCCCGCCACCGAGTCGCGTGCACCAGGCCCGCGAGCTGGTATTGCTCGGGCATGTGGTCGAGCAGGTGCCATCGCAGATAGCTGCCGTCCTCGCCAGGAGTGGTCGCCGGACTGAGGCTGAAGACTCCGCATTTGACCCTGATCATTCGAGCACCTCGATACCGGACAGGACGCGGTCGAGCACTCGCCTCGTCGGTAGCGGAGGTACGAACTGCACCACGACATGACTCGCGCCGGCCTGTCGATGGTCCGCAACCCGATCCCGCAACGCCTGCGGGTCGTCCGGCACGACAAGCGCGTCGACGAGACGACCGGAGGCGCTGTCGAGGTCGTGCTCGGTGAACCCGTACCTGAGCAGGTTCTGCCGGTAGTTCGCCATGCCCAGACATAGTCCTAGATATTCGCGGACACCGTGGCGCCATCCCGAGGCAGGCTGCTCGATCGCGACCATCAGCGACGGGCCGAGCCAGCCCGCCGATCCCAACACGGACCGGGCTGCCGCGGTGTGCTCGACCGGGGCGAAATAGGTATGCGCGCCGTCGGCCGCCGAGCCGGCGAGTTCCATCATTCGGGGGCCAAGAGCGCCCAGCACGCGCGGCGGTAGGACTCGGCCGCCCGCCGTTGCGTTCATCGCAGCGAGGTAGTCCCGCATCGTTGCGAGCGGCGCCCGATACTCGTGGCCGCGAGCGGTGGCCAGATCGCGGTGGCTCGCACCCATGCCGAGTACGAATCGGCCGGGAAAGGCCTCCTCCAGCGTCGCTGCCGCGGCTACCATCGCCTCCGGGTCGCGCGCGTGAATGGTGGCCACCCCGAGCGCAACCACGAGCTGCTGGGTCGCGTCGAGGTAAAGCGCGGCGCGCACGAAGGGGTCGACTCCGCTGTACTCGGGCAGCCAAACCGTCGTGGTGCCGCCGGCTTCGAGCTCCCGGACGACCGCCTTGGCCTCGCTCGTCCTCAGCCGGTCGAGAAAGCCGGCCCACATCCCGATACCGCCCGGCAGCCGGGACGGCGGCGAACCCTTGTCGGCCATCCGGTCAGCCCGACGCAGCGTCGGCAGTCCCGAGCCGGAGGACTCGAGCGGCGTTGGCTCGAAGAAACTTCGGCCAAACGGCCGCTTTGAACGGTACGTCGTCGAGCTCGGCGAAGATGCGGTCGAGTTGGATACCGAACGGAAAGTACCCGCCGTAGATGATCTTGTCCGAACCGCGCGTGTTGGCGTAGTCGATGATCGCCTTCGGATAGTGTCTCGGCGCGAACGCCGTTGTCGAGTAATAGAGATTCGGCCATTTCAGCATCAGCTTGACCGCCAGGTCCACCCACGGCTCGGCTCCATGCCTCATCACGAAGACCAGCTCCGGGAAGTCGAAGCACACCTGATCGATGAGCTCGACCTTCTGTGGTGCAAGTGGGACGCGCGGGCCCGGCACGCCTACGGTCGCGAACACCGGCAGGTCGAGTTCGACGCACGTGGCGTAGACCGGATACCAGTGTCGGTCGTCGATGGGCAGCTGAGGCGAGACTCCCGCCGGGAACAACGTCACAGCGCGGATACCGAAATCGCTAGCAGCGTGACGTATGGAGCGAACGGCCTTCATGATGTCGTTTCCGTCGACGCCCAACGACGCAGCAAAACGTTGCGGGTACTTCCGTACGGCGAGTTCGGCGGCAGTGTTGCCGAGCCCGACGAGCCCGACGCCGATGTTGTGGGCGTTCATCATCGAGAGCGTTTCCTCGACGGCCTCGTCGTCGGGGACGCCATCGACCCGGTCAGCCGGGATGTCCTTGAACATGTAGCCGATCGGGTGCTCGCCCGCTCCGCGCGCCGGCACGGCGGCCAGTGCTGGGATGTTCCTCGTCGAGCGGAAGCCGATCAGGGTGTCGATCGCCTCGATGTCACGGGGACGGCTCACTGGTGCACCATCCTTGTGTCACTGATCTCGGATGGATTGGTGATGCGCCCGAGGTGCCGCCAGGTCATCGCCCTGCTCGCTCGACGAGGTTGATGTCCAAGGTGAGATCTGCCAGGTCTGGCGGTTGCCCGGGACGTGCAGACCGTCGACAGGGCTGAGCGCCGTTGAGCGCCGATCAGTGAGCGAACCGGCAGCCACGTTCCGGAACCACCGGCACCGCATGAGGGCGCCTCCCCACTGGGACTAGCAGCGAGGAGGCTGACGTGAAGTCTGCCAGCACCACCGTGAACACCGCATTGCCCGACGAGCCACCCAACGGCGTGACCGGCGGGCTGGACTGGGCCCGTGATGACCATGCCGCGTCGGTCGTCGATGCCCGCGGCCGCGAGCAGGTCCGGCACAGCGTCGAGCACAGCGCGGCCGGACTGACCGAACTGATCGCCGTGTTCGGGCGGGCGGGCTGCCGCGAGGTCGCGATCGAACGCCCCGATGGGCCTGTGGTCGAGGCCCTGCTCGGCGCGGGCATCACCGTCGTGGTGATCAGCCCGAACCAGGTCAAGAACCTGCGCGGCCGCTACGGCTCGGCCGGCGACAAGGACGACCGCTTCGACGCGTTCGTGCTCGCCGACACCGTGCGCACCGACCGGGCCCGACTGCGTCCCTGGTCCCCGACACCGCCGAAACCACCGCGCTGCGCCGAGCGGTCCGCGCACGCAAGGATCTCGTGCGCCACCGGGTCGCCGCCGCCAACCAGCTGCGCGCGCACCTGCGCAACGTCCTGCCCGGCGCGGTCGCCTTGTTCGCCGACATCGACTCGCCGATCAGCCCGGCGTTCCTGACTCGCTTCCCGACCCAGGACAAGGCCGACTGGCTCACCGCGGCCCGCCTCGACGCCTGGCTGTCCAAGCAGGGCTACTCCGCCAACACCGACCCAACCGTCCTGCACACCCGCCCCGTCGCGGCGCCACGCGGTCCGGTCGGCGCCGAAGCCGACGCCAACGCAGCCGTCACCACCGCGCTCGTCGCCGTGCTGCAGACGTTGCTCACCCAGATCAAGACCATCGCCGCCAGCATCGACACGCAGCTGGCCGCACACCCGGACGCACACATCTTCACCAGCCTGCCCCGCGCCGGCCGCGTGCGCGCCGCACGACTGCTCGCCGAGATCGGCGACCGTCGCGCCAAGTTCCCTACTCGCGAATCGCTCATGTGCCCGGCCGGCGTCGCACCCTCGACCCGTCAATCCGGCCGAAGCCACATCGTCGGCTTCGGCTGGGCCTGTGACAAGCAACTCCGCGACGCCGCATGCGACTTCGCCGGCGACTCCCGCCGAGCCAACCCGTGCGCCGCCGACCTCTACCACCGCGCCCGCGCCCGAGGCCACGACCACCCGCACGCCGTCCGCATCCTCGCCCGCGCCTGGCTCAACATCATCTGGCACTGCCGGCAGACCAACGAACCCTACGACCCCGAACGACACGTCGCGCTCCAACGCCTCCTCAAGCAAGATCAACCCAAGGCGGCTTGACACAGGGCATCTCACTTCATGACCTCACTCTGGTCGCTCGTGGACGAGAAGCCGGCTTCGGCGGCATCGCGAACCAGCCAGTTCTACCGCGCGAGTCGAGACCTCACGCCGGGATGCGCTCAAAGACGGCTGCGATCCCTTGGCCGCCCCCGATGCAGAGGGTCTCGAGACCGTAGCGAAGGTCGCGCCGGTCGAGCTCGTTGAGCATGGTGGCGAGGATCCGAACCCCAGTGGCGCCGACCGGGTGACCCAATGAGATACCCGAGCCGTTCACGTTCAGGCGCCGAAAGTCCGCCTCGCCGAACTGCCATTCCCGCGTCACCGCGATGACCTGGGCGGCAAAAGCCTCATTCAACTCGATGAGGTCCATGTCCCCGAGAGCCAGCCCAGCGCGGGTGAGGGCCATCTCCGTCGCTGGAACCGGACCGATCCCCATGGTCCGCGGCGCGACGCCTGCGACGGCGGACGAGACGAGCCGGGCCACCGCTCGCAGCCCGAGCCGATCCGCGTTCGTTCGCGTCGTGACGATGCACGCCGCCGCGGCGTCGTTCTGGCCGCTCGCGTTCCCGGCGGTAACCGTCGCGTGGGCGTCCTCACCACCCATCATCGGGCGCAGCTTGGCGAGGGTCTCGACCGACGTGCCCGGACGAGGGTGTTCGTCGACAGCCACGGTTTCCCCCTTGACCGGCACCGGCACGATCTCAGCGTCGAACCACCCGGCCTGTTGCGCGGTGACAGCGCGCTCGTGCGACTGCGCGGCCAACCGGTCCTGCTCCTCGCGGGAGATCTCGTACTCGCGTCTGAGATTCTCCGCAGTCTCGATCATGCCGCCGGGGACGGGGTGATTGCGCCCGCCCGGGGTCGAACGGCCGCGAGTGAGCGCGTCGTAGAAAGGCACCTCTCCCGAACGGGCGCCCCACCGCATGCTGGTCGAGTAGTAAGGCACCTGGCTCATGCTCTCGGCGCCCCCGGCGATGACCGTCTCGGCCGAGCCCGATGCCACCTGCCCGACGGCGTAGATGACAGCCTGCAGCCCAGAGCCGCAGCGGCGATCGATCTGAATCCCGGGCACGCTCACCGGCAGCCCGGCGTCGAGCGCGATGACGCGACCTATCGCCGGCGCCTCGGAGTTCGGATAGCAGTGCCCGAACACCATGTCGTCGATCTCGTCCGGGGCAATACCGCTTCGCCTGACCAGTTCCCCGACGACGGTGGCGCCGAGCGTATGCGCCGCAACATCGCGCAGAACCCCGCCGTAACGGCCCACCGCCGTACGCAGCGGCAGGCAGATCACTGCTTCCGGCATGTCAGACCGCTCCCCAGTTCGTGCAGCACTGTGATCAGCGCCGGCTCGAGTCCAAGCGCGCGAGAATTTCTACGCCACCGTGACGAATCTGCCCTCATCCAAGTCGCTCCATCTGTACCGGTCAGCAGTATCCGACGCCCCGCACGCGGCTCACCCGTCGACGGCTGAGCCGATCGCCTGGCGAGCGATGATCACCTGCTGGATCTGGCTGGTGCCCTCGTAGATGCGGAACAGCCGCGCGTCGCGGTAGAAACGCTCCACCGGCACGGAGCGCATGTAGCCCGCACCGCCGTGCACCTGCACCGCCCGATCCGCCACCCGCCCGACCATCTCGCTGCAGAAGTATTTGGCCACGGACGGCCCGAGTCGCATGTCACTGCCGTCGTCGAAACCGCGCGCCGCGTCCATGACGAGGGCGCGACCGGCCCGTACCTCGGTGACCGAGTCGGCGACGAGGCCCTGGACGAGTTGATGGGCGGCGATCGCTCGACCCCCCTGCTTTCGACTACGCACATACTCGACCGATTCGTCAACGAGTCGTTGGGCCATGCCGACACACAGCGCGGCGATGTGGATCCGCCCTGCAGTGAGACAGCGCATCGCCGTCAGGTATCCCGTTCCGACCCCCGCGGCACCACCGATGACGCTGTCTGGACCAACCTGCACCCCGTCGAGGTACACGTCCGCGGTCCACGCGCCGAACTGGCCCATCTTGTGATCCCGCGGCCCGACCGATAGTCCTGGCGTGTCCCGCGGGACGAGGAACACGGTGATGCCCGCTGCCGGTTTGGCCTCCGTAGAAGTGCGCGCAAACACCATGAACACGTCCGCCGTGGGCGCGTTGGTGATGTAGCGCTTGCTCCCGTCGATCTGCCATCCGTCGCCGGCCGGGCGGGCCACCGTCTGCAGGCCGGCGGGGTCCGAGCCCGCCTCAGGCTCGGTCAGTGCGAACGACGCGACTATCTCGCCGGAGGCGAGCCGCGGCAACCACCGCGATTTCTGCTCTTGCGTGCCACCTTCGAGCACGACGTGGCCGGAGATGCCGTTGTTGGTGCCGAACAATGAGCGCAGGGCGGGCGTTGTGTAGCCGAGCTCGAAGTTGAGGAGCGCGTCCTCAGTCATGTTCATCCCGAGGCCGCCGTACTCCGCGGGGATGGCGAAGCCGTACAACCCCATCTCCTTCGACGCGGATCGGATCGATTCAGGAACCTCGTCGGTTTCGTCGATCTGCGCTTCGAGCGGGATCACCTCCGATCGCACGAAGTCGCGCACGGTCTTGAGGATCTGGTCGAGATCGGCTTGGTCCACCGGTCCTCCTGGCGTGAGAACTACATTAGGCAAAACAAACAAGCGTCATTACCATACAGGAGCGAGTGCCTGCTCCACCTGGACAGTGAACCGCGAACTCGCGTCATACGCCAAAGCTTCGCCCTCCGCAGACAGCAAGCACCTGGCCGGTCACATAGCTGGACTCGGCGGAGGCGAGCCACAAGGCCACGTCAGCGATCTCACTCGGCTGCCCCGGCCGGCCGAACGGGATGCGCGAGACTATCGAGGCACGGATCTCGTCGGGGATCGCGTCGGTCATCTGGGTCGCGATGAACGCGGGAGCGATGGCGTTGACGCGGATCCGCGGAGCCAGTGTCAACGCCAGGCTGCGTGTGTAGCCCAGCAGGCCGGCCTTGGATACCGCATAGTTGAACTGTCCGATGTTGCCGCTCGCCGACTTCGAGCTGACATTCACGATGCTTGCGCCGTCGCTCATGAACGGAAGCAGCGCGTCGACCAGTCGAACCGGTCCACCGAGATTCACCGCCACCGCGGTGGAGAATTGGTCCGGCGTCATCTTGGAAAGCATGGCGTCGCGGGTGATTCCGGCGTTGTTCACGAGCGCGGTGAGCCGTCCGTCGGAGCGAACACTGTCGACGACGACCGAAGCGCCGTCTGCGCAGGAAAGGTCTGCGAGTGCGGCCCGAACCGGCATGCCGCTCGTGTCCGCGATGCGCTGAGCGGTTTCGGTCACCTTGTCGTCGATGTCCACCAGGACAACACTCCACCCGGCTGCGGCAAAACGCACCCCGATGGCTGCACCGATGCCACCAGCGCCACCCGTGATCACAGCCGTCCGGGTCATGCGGCCGGCCTGCCGAGGTGCGTCGAGCCGCAAGTGATCACTTGACCGTTGAGGCCCGCATCCATCAGAAACGCCACTGCACGGGCGACCGTCTCCACGTCCGCGCCGTCGGAAACCGTGACCGCGTTGGCCGTGCCGCCGCGGCGAGCGACTTCGACGGCGACGCTACGCACGCCGCCCAACAGCGCCGTCGCCAGCGCACTGCGCAAGGGGGGCTCATGACCCCAGACGCTTGGCTCGTGCACGACGTAGACGAGCGGAACGCCTGTTCGCACAGCCAGCTGGGTCACATCGAAGGCCTCGTTCAACGTGTCAGCCAAATCATCCCAACCAGCGGGGATGTGGTCGCTGCCGTCATATACGTAACCCCGCCGCTCGGGACCGTCGCCAAGGCCCAGCGCACGCAGCGACTCGGCGACTGGGCCCGCGCCTACAACAACCACGTCGTGCTCCGACTTCGAGTTTCCCATAATGCGAGAACGTACCTACCGGTCGACGATTGCGATACTGATCCTCGGGGTGCATCACACTCGAGCTATCGGACGCGGCGCCGGCGGGCGTGAGCCGGTCGCCCTGCCGGGCAACTGGTACCGGGTCCGTCGCTGATCATTTCGATAGGACGATTCGGGGGCGGGCCGGCGCGACGGGCGCGATCGTGCTTGAGCGCGAACACACATTCCGGATAAGCCAGAGGGCCCGCGGGCCTACGGCACAGCCACCACCGTGATGCCGCGCTTGGCGGCCCGGCGACCTATCGAGCGCGCGATCCTGGCTGTCGTAATGACGATCGAGGTGTCGCGTTTGATGAGCATGTTCAGCGCGACCGAAACGTTGAGGGCGACGATCGATCTCTCGTAGCCGCGGGCGATGAGGGCTAGGTCGTAGTCCAGCCGCACTGCAGGAGACACCGCGGCCGCGGTCGCTGCCGCGGCCGCTGCGGCCGGCACGCTGCCCTCGCCGAGCCCGTCCAACCACGTCCGGCGGTGTGCGAGTATCGGCAGCAGCTGACGCTGCTCGCGGTCGGCGCGGTCGCAAGCCGCCGCAAGGGCGCGCCACGAACCCGCCGAGTAGTCGAGAAGCACCGACACGCTTCCCTGGCTGCGGCCGCCGGCGTCCCCGGCGCTACCGGGATCGGCCACCATGGGCAGGCCTGCGCGACCGCGAAGCCACGCACGTCCGTCCGACGCCTGGGACATGTGCCGATCTCCCTCGCAGGGCCAGTGTCGTTCAGAGAATAGTGGACTTCTCCGAAAAAGCAATATCCGATTACCACTCTCCTGTTCCGGCAGGCCATCGCGCAGGCGTGCGCCCTCTCTGCGCAGGTTCGCGAGCGTTACCGCAAGGATGTCGGTCAGCCTTGGCTACTGGGCGTAACCCCCTCGCTCGCCTGGCCGACACTCCACTCCTGGTAGCGGCGCACCTCGGCTCTGTCGCCGGGAGCCTGGCCCGCCTCGCGATCCGGCTGTCGCGGCACCACCATCTCGCAAGCGCTGGCTCGACACGCGCCCCGCCAGGATGCTGTGCCGCCCGCCGACACCGGTCGCTAGGCGCGGCGAGCATGAGGCGAGCATGATCAGCGGACATTCCGGGTGATTACCACTTCGCTAGAACCTCATTTCCAATCATGCGCTGAACTACTGACATCGGCGACATGATTGGTTTACAGTTCCCGCTGCGGCCAGTCATCGCCGACACATCCATCCTCGAAGGGAACTGCCAGTGAACAGGATCAGGAAACTCGCAGCCCTGCCAGTCGCGGCGGCCGCGCTGGCAATCGTCTTACTGGGGTCGACACCGGCCAGCGCCGCTGCGCCCTCCGCGTCGGTCAGCCCGTCGAGCGGGGTGAAGAGCGGGCAGTCCATCACCGTCACCGGCACCGGCTTCCCGGCGGGCGCCGTCTTCCTCGTCGAGTGCGCGAAGAACACCCCGGACGGGAGCGGCTGCGACAAGGCCAACATCGGTCCGGCCACCGCCGACGCGTCCGGGGCCTTCTCCGGCAAGTTCACCGTCAAGACGGGAGGCGCTAATCAGTGCCCGGCGAGCGGCACGTGCTACATCCTGGCCACCACGGCCACCCAGAAGCCCTCTGTTTTCGCCGAGTTCACCCTCGGCAGCGCCGGTGGCTCATCGTCCACCCCGCCGTCGACCGGCGGCGGCTCGAACCCGACCGGCGTGAACGCCGGGAGCGGCGGCCACGCCGGCTCTGAAGATGTCCCGATCGGCGTCTTCGTCTTGGCCGCGGTCGGCGCACTCGGCCTCGGCTTCGGTGTTCGACGGTTCGCGCGACGCTGACGGCCCCCACGCCATAAGGGCTGCGGCCGGCCTCGCGCCGGCCGCAGCCTGTTGTGAAGAAGGCACCGATGCCCAACCACCGTCCGGCGCGCGCCCGCTCAACCGGACCGACCCAGCCGAAGGGCGCGGCGCGCTCGCGGCGCCTGTCCTTGGTGACCGCGGCGATGGGCGCCCTTGCCCTGCTGGTCGCAGGTCTGCTGTATGTGCACTACCGCGGAGCGCATGAGTACCCGACGAACGCCGGCATCGTGCCGGGCGCGCCAGGGTCAAGGGCCGATGCCGCCTTCGCCGCCTCCTCGTCCTCCCCTTCGTCAACGGCGGGTTCACCCCAGGCGCGCAAGCCCAACCAACCGCACCACACCACCCCATCGCGCTCGCCCGCACGGGCGGCAGTTCCGCTTCGGCTGCGCATCGACGACCTCAAGGTCGACAGCGCGGTGGTCCCGGTCGGGGTGACCAACGGCGCACTCGAAGTTCCCGAGAACCCGCGCACTCTCGGTTGGTGGACGGGCGGCGTGAGACCCGGCTCGCGAACGGGGTCAGTCGTGATCGACGGACACGTCGACAGCGCAACCAGAGGACTCGGCGCCCTCTTCCACCTCGCCACGGTGCGCATGGGCGCTCACGTGATCGTCAAGACCTCCGCCGGAACCGTCTCCTACACGATCGTTGCGCGTCGGGTGTACAGCAAGCGAGCGCTGCCCACCAGCATTTTCGCCTCCGGCGGTCTCCCGCGGCTCGTGCTCATCACCTGCGGCGGGCCGTTCGACTCCTCGACGCGCCAGTACCGCGACAACGTCGTTGTATTCGGCGTCCCGTCGGTGTAGCCGCCGCCTGGTCGGGCAGGCTCGGTCAGGTGGTGAGGATCGACACGCCAGCCGTGCCCGGCGCCCCGTAGAGCTGGGCGTAGCCGACACTGGGCGATCCCGGTACCTGACGATCGCCGGCGCGGCCCCGCAGTTGGAGCACAAGTTCATACACCTGCCGCAGGCCGGATGCTCCGATGGGCTCGCCGTTGGCGAGCAGGCCGCCGTCGGTATTCACCGGAAGTGACCCACCGATCTCGGTGGCACCGTCGGCAAGCAGTTTCTCCTGCTCGCCGTCGGCGCAGAATCCGTTCTCGGCCATATGGATGATCTCGGCTCCCGAATCAGTGTCTTGGAGCTGGATCACATCGACGTCCTCGGGACCGATGCCGGCCGCCTCGTACGCCGCACGCGAGGCGTACACGGTGGGCGCCGCGTCGGATTCGACAGCGGCCCACGAACTGTGCACCTCGTGAGCACCGTAGCGGCGGGTGCGCAGCGTCGAGGCACGCAGGTAGATCGGTTTGGCCGTGTAGCGATGGGCGATGTCGGCACGGCACAACAGGACAGCGGCGGCACCTTCGTCGGGCGAGCAGAACATGAACTGCCGCAGGGGGTAGTTCAGCATCCGCGACTCGAGAACCGCTTCCTCGGTGACGGGAGTGCGACGGAATGCGTTCGGGTTCAGCGCACCGTTGCGCATCGCTTTCACGGCGACCCGGGCCAGGGTCGCGTGCGAGATGCCGTAGTCGAGCATGTAGCGATTGATCTTCATTCCGAAGAATTTGGTCGTGAGGAAGAAGCCCTGCTCGCCGTACCAGGGCGGCGCGCCATAGTGCACCGGATCGGCCGTGAACGCACCGGGCAGGTGCTTGTCCATGCCGACAGCGACCCCGATGTCGTACTTTCCTGAGCGGATCGTCTCCGCCGCCAACTGCAACGCCGTGGCCGCCGTTGCGCAGCCGTTGTACACGTCCATGAACTGAATGCCGGTCAACCCGAGCAGACCCACGACCGCGTCGGGGTTGTCGACCTCGGCACTGCCGCCGAAGGCGAACTGCACGTCCCGCCATGTGACGCCGGCGTCGCGGCATGCGGCCCGGACCGCATCAGCGCCCATCGCGAGTGCTGACTTCGCGCCGAAACGGCCGAAGGGATGTAAGCCGACCCCGATGATCGCTACGTCGTCCATATGACTCCTCCTGCTCAGACCGGCTCGAAAGCGTAGGTCATGATCTCCGTTCCGTCCGTCTCGACTCGAAACGGGACCACGACCAGCTGCAATTCCATGCCGAGCCGCAGCTTCTCGGGATCGCTCTCGGTAAGCCTGCCCTCGACCCTGACCTCGTCGCCGAGCTGAACGAGCCCCACGCCATAGGGTGTGAATGTGGCTGCGGTTTCGCCACCGGCATAGGGCTGCTTCGGCAGGAACTCCTGGGTGGTGAACGTCCAGAGCGTGCCGTGACGCGGGAGCAGGTGTTCCTCGATGCCGGCCGACCCACAGCGCGGGCACGACTGCGCCATCGGGAAGGTCACCGCGGCGCACTCAGGGCAGCGGCCGCCGATGAGCTGGGGTTCGGTTGCCGGCCAGGTGAACACGCCGTCGGCGAAGGCGACTTGGGACAATTTGCCTCCTCATGTCAACAACCGCACCAACTGCGCGGCAAGTTGCACCGCCAACGTATCGTTTCTATATTGACGTCAATATTAGCGTAGCCAGCCATGCTCGGCATGAACTTCGCATCGACCTCCAGGAGTTGTCACAGTGACTTCCACGTCGATGCCAGCTACGGAGTCGGTCGCCGATCCGATGCTCGACATCCGCCAGTACAGCGAGCAGTTCGACCAGTGGCTGGCGTCGCTGCCGCCAGAATTGGCGGCCGCCACCCTCCCTATCCCCTCCTATGCGACACGGGTGACGACGATGCGCGCGCTCATGGCGCGGCTGTACGCCGAGGGTTGGTCGCGGTACGGGTGGCCGACGGATCTCGGTGGGCTCGGCGCGACGATCACCCACCGGGCGGCGATGTGGGACCTGCTTGCCAGACACGGCGTGCAGGGAATGGCATTGTTCGAACACCTCGAGGTCCTCGGCCCGACGCTCGCCGCATACGGGCCACCGGCCTTCGTGAGGAAGGCGCTGCCGGCGTTCCTGGCCGGGGAAGAACTGTGGTCCCAGGGGTTCTCCGAACCGGAGGCCGGATCGGACCTCGCCAGCCTGCGCACCGGCGCCAAGGAGTCGGCCGGGGGGTACCTCATCAACGGCCGCAAGATCTGGACGAGCTGGGCGCCGTACGCGACCTGGTGCCTCGTCCTCGCCCGCACCGGAACCGTGGACTCACGCCACCGCGGGCTCACCGCGTTCGTGGTCGACCTGCGAGCGCCCGGCGTTGCGGTGCGGGCCGTGCGGCAGGCGAACGGCACCGAGGAATTGGCCGAGGTCACCTTCGATGACGTTTACGTGCCGACCGAGCGGATCGTCGGAGAGGTCGGCGGTGGGTGGCGAATCGCGATGCACATCCTCAGCCATGAGCGCGGCACCTTTGCCTGGTTCCGGCACTGCTTCCTGTACCAGTACCTCTACGAATGCACACCGCTGGCAAGGCCGGCCGACGATACGGCGCTGGGTAACGCCCTCCTCGATCTTGCATCGGTCACCGCTGCCGGCCACGCGGCGATCCAGGCTCACGCCGCCGGTCAGCCGCTGGGCGCGAAGGCGGCGTTCACCAAGCTGATGCTGTGCGCCGCCGAACAGTCGGTCAACGACTGGATCCTCAGTTCGGATCACGACCTGGCCTTTGACGTCGACCAAGACAGCGTCGCAGTCCGCCGACAGGAGTACTTGTTCTCGCGGATCGTCACCGTCTACGGCGGCTCGCAGCAGATGCAGTTGGAAACCATCGCCAAACAGATCCTCCGATTGCCGTGACAACCGAGACGGACGTCGGCGCAGCGGAGTTCCTCACCCTCGCTCGTCAGGCACTGCGCTCATCGGCGGGCGGCCGCGTGCTCGACTCACTCGGTTGGTGGGACTTGCTCGGGCAGCTGACGGACCGCACGATGCGTTCGGCGGTATTCGCGTTGTTCCGAGCTGAGGGCCGCGAACTCGCGAGCACGCCGGCACTCGGGGGCCTGCTCGCTCAGCCCTACCTCGAGCTCATCGGCGCCGAGCCGGGCGAGGTTGTCGCGGCTGTCACCCGCACCTCGCGAGCACGAGGTCAGATCGCGATGGTTTTCGACGACGTGTCGGGCCGCAAGGTTCTTCTCGACCGGCCAGGGATGGGCCTGACCGTGTTCGACGGCGACCGGCTGATCGGCCGCCGCGTGGACGTCCCGGGCAGGCTGCGCATCGACGAGATCGATCTGGATTCACCGGGCACGAGACTCGACGTTCCCGACGAGTTGGCCCGACGAGCTCGGCTGCGTAGCGTCGCGCTGGGTCGGCTTGCCATGACCGCCGAGATGCTGGGGGCCGCCGAGGGGACGGTCGAGATCGCTGTCGCGCATGTGAGCGGACGCGATCAGTTCGGCCAACCGATCGGTCGGTTCCAGGCGGTCCGCCATCTTCTGGCCTGGGCAGAGACGGACTGCGTCGCGCTGGCAGCCGTCGTGGACCAGGCCACCTGGTTCGGTGACGGCGCCCCAGCGGGCTACGACGAGGTCGCGAAAGCGCTTGGTGGTCGCAATGCCCGCCGCGCATGTGAGCGGTCACTGCAGGTGCTCGGGGCGATCGGCTTCACCGCCGAGTTCCCCCACCACCACTACCACGGTCGCGTCCTTCTCCTCGACGGGCTGCTGGGCACGTCAGCGGAGCTGACGAACCGGTTGGGTGCGCAGCAGCGCGAGTCGTCGCGCCGCCCCGACCTCACCAGCAAGGTCCTTGCGGAGGGGTGACTACGACGGCGCCTGCTGGTCCGTCGGACGAATCGGTGAGACGTTGCGGTGGTCGAGAAGCCAGACGCCGTCGAGCCGAACCAGACGGTCGTGATACCGACCGCCGATGCTGGGAACGAGTACCCCGTCGACGAAGGCGAAGAACACGAAGTCCGACGTGACGTCGGCCGAGTCTTCAACGATCGCGACCACAGGATTGGCGGTGAGGTGCTTGCCGCGCCGCGCCGGAGTTTGCGACTGCTCGAAGAACTCGATGATCGCGTCGCGACCGGTCCAGGTGCGATCGACGTAGGAGAACGAGCCTCGCGGTGTGAACAGTGCCGCCAGGTCCTCGAACCGTCCGTCGTCGCAGAACTGGCAGTACTGACCGAGCACCCGGACAATTGCCAGTTCGTCGGCCGCAGCGACACTGAGCACGCGCTCGATCCTATCGATGTTGATGTCGGTGTCGGTGTCGGTGTCGGTAGCGTGTGCCGGGCTACCGGTCCGCGCGTACCTCGTCCTTCAGCGCCGGGACAACCGGCGGGGCGCTGCGCCAGTTGGCTACGCCGTCCTCCTCGGCGGCGACGGGCCGTCGGTTGTCGTGAATCTGCGCCCAGTGCGAGTGATTGAGCTCGTGCAGCGAGAAGCAGGCGTTGAGCGCGTTGTGGAAGCCCATGTTGTCCACTGTCTGGTTCACCGATTCCTTGATCAGCAGTGCGGTCATGGTGGGCACGCCAGCGATCCGCCGCGCGAACTCAAGCGTCTTGTCCGCGAGCTGGTCCGGCGCGAAGACCTTGGACACCATCCCGAGCTCGTATGCCTCCTGCACGGACAGTGAGTCGCCGGTAAGCATCAGCTCTTTGGTCTTTCGGGGCCCGAATTCCCACGGGTGCGCGAAGTACTCCACGCCGCACATGCCCAGCCGGGTGCCCACGACATCAGCGAAGGTGACGTCGTCTGCCGCGACGATGAGGTCGCACGCCCAGATGAGCATCAGCCCGGCCGCATAGACAGTGCCGTGCACCTGAGCGATGGTGATCTTGCGGAGGTTCCGCCAGCGCCTGGTGTTGTCGAAGTAGTGATGCCACTCCTGCAGCATCAACCGCTCCGCACCTTGCCGCGAGCCGCCGTTGACCTGCCAGGACGGGTGCGTCTTGACCTCGGCCGCGGAGACCGCGGACCCCACGTCATGACCGGATGTGAACATCGGCCCGGTACCGCCGAGGATAACCACGCGGACCATATCGTCGGCCTCGGCCCGCAAGAATGCCTCGTGCAACTCGACGAGCATCCCTCGGTTTTGCGCGTTGCGCGCCTCGGGACGGTCGAGCATGATCCGTGCGATCCGCCCGTCATCCAGGGTCTCGTACGTGACGTACTCATACTCGGCCAACGCCAGCTCCTTCTCCACGATCGAACTACGACTCCACCGGCTTCAGGACGCCGGACCAGACCTCGTCACGAATCCGGAACTTTTGAATCTTTCCCGACGCGGTGCGCGGGAAATCCTCGACGACGTAGAGGGACTCCGGCCACTTCTGCCGGGACACGCCCAGCGCAGCCAGGTGTTCGCGGACCTGCGTCAACGTCGGCACGGGCTCACCGCGGTGCAGGCGCAGCACGGCGGCGGCGCGCTCCCCGAGCCGCGAGTCAGGTGCGCTCACGACGCTGACCTCGGCGGCACCCGGAAGGCGGGTGAGCACGTCCTCGATTTCGGCGGCACTGATGTTCTCACCCCCGCGGATGATGATGTCACTCATCCGGTCGGTGATCGTCAGGTACCCGTCGTCGTCGATCACGCCGACGTCCCCGGTGCGGTACCACCCGTCGGCGTCGATCGCAGCCGCCGTGAGTTCGGGCTCGGTGTAGCCGAGAAAGCGATCAGGGCCGCGGGTGAGGATCTGCCCCTCGTCGCCGAGACGGACTTCCACCCCGGGGAGCGCGTGGCCGTCGGTCCGCAGTCGCTTTTCCTCAGGATCGGTGGGCAGAGAGCCGGTCACCGAGGGGTGCTCGGTGCTGCCGTAGGAGCGGTAGACGTTGATTCCGAGCGCTTTCGCGCGCTCGGTGACGGCAACCGGTACCGGCGCCCCACCCAGGCCCATCGCAGGGATCAGGGCAGCGTGCTCGGCCGTGAAATCAGGGTGGTCCAGCAGGCTGGTGAGGAAGAAGGTAGCGCCCCCACCCACGCCGAGACCCTCGGCCAGCATCGTGCGGAGCACTTCGCCCGGGTTCCAAATGTCGATCATGTGTACGGGCTTGGGCCGCACGAGCGGCAGCAGGAACGCGCTGAGCATGCCCATGAAGTGGCCGACCGGCGTTCCGGTGATCACCGGCCAACGACTTGCGACCATGTCGAGCTGGCGGGCTTCGAACGCGATGGTTTGGTGGGAGTGGACGACACCCTTCGGGTTGCGCGTTGTGCCAGATGTGAACCCGATGACCGCCGGTGAGGCGGGGTCCGCCCGCGCTGGAGTCCGGACGGCGTCCCCGTCGAGGAGCGAGGCGAATTCCGTCGCGCGCGGCGGTAGTGGCCGGGTGGTCGAGCGCACCACCAGCCACAACGGACCTGCGCGATGCGCGAGAAGATCGTCGTAGTTCGCCAGGTAGTCCATCCGACCGAACTCGTCGGGAGTCACGATCGCTGCCGGCTGGGTGCCATCGAGGATGTAGCCCACCTCCGCCGGCCCGTAGAAATGCACGATCGGCACGACGACGGCTCCGAGATACGCAGCTGCCCAGAACACGGCCCCGGCCTCAGCCCAGTTCGGCAGCTGGAACGCCACGACGTCCCCGGCGCCGACGCCGCGGGAGCGCAGGAACCCGGCCAGGGAGCGGGCGGCACGGTCGACGTCGGCGAACGTGCCCGACCACGGCCGAACGCTCGAGCGCACCGTGAACGGCTGCCCAGCAGCGCTACCGAGGCCGGCGGCGACCACCTCGCCGAGACTCTGATCGGTCCAAAAACCCCGCGCGCGGTAGGACGCGGCGACGTCAGCGGGCACCGAACGTTGCGATGAGAGCTCCAGCGGCATGGCACTCCTACCCTCAGGTATCGACACAATCATGGCCACTGCGCGGCGTTGTGTAGCCAGATGGACGGCGCTATCACACAATGCCATTATTGACTCTGACGCCAAAATCGGAAAAGGATCAATCCGCTGACTCACGCCACGCATGCCGAAGACGTCCAACAGCTGCGTGCCGTCCTGACCAGGGCGCTGCACGTGCCCGACGGTGACTCGCCGCCCGCCGTCGACCCAGAATGGCACGACACCTGGCCGCAGCTTGCCGAGCTGGGGATCACCGGGTTGTGCGTCCCGGCGGCTGCCGGGGGATTCGGCTTGCGAGCCGACGCTGCCGCTGTCGTCGCCTCGCAACTCGGCGCGGCGCTGCATGGCAGTCCCTTTGCCGCCCTCACTGCGAGTGCCTACGCCCTCGCCCATGCAGACGACTCAACGTCCACGGACCTTGTCGCAGGCATCGTCGCCGGTGAGAAGATCTGCTCCTTCGGACGGCTGCACGGCACCGACGGACGCGCGTTCGCCGTCTGTGGCGCGGCACACGCCGACGCCCTCCTACTGCTCGACGACACGACCGGCAACGCGCTATTGGCTGCTGATCGTTCGGCGTGGTCCGAACGCAAGACACGCCCCGTCTTCGATGTCACCCGCGCGTGCGCAGACGTGACGATCGACCTCGACGCGTGCCGGCCGGTGCAGACAACCGTCGATCCGTGGCCGCTCTACGACCTGCTCCTCGCCGCTGACGCACTTGGCGGCGTGCACCGCTCGCTGGACCGCGCGATCATCTACAGCCGGCAACGGGAGGCCTTCGGACGCCCCATCGGTGGGTTCCAGGCGGTCCAGCATCGCCTTGTCGACCACACGGTGCGTACCCGCGGCATGGCTCTGGCAGTGAACGAAGCGGCTCGGACGCTCACCGCCGGGTCCCCCGCTGCAGACCAGTCGGTGACTGTCGCTTCGCTGGCGGTGAGCGAAGGTGCGGTACGAATATTGCACGACCTCGTCCAACTCACCGGCGGGATCGGCTTCACCTGGGAACACGGGTTACACCTATTCGAACGTCGCGCCCACGCCGATGCGGTGTTCGCCGCCAACCCGCGCCGCGCTGTCCGCGCTCTCGCGGTTGAGCAGGGGTGGTGTCGGTGATGGACGACGAGGGCTATCGCAGCGAGGTTCGCGCGTTCATGGCGAACGCGCCCCGATTGCGCCAGGAAGGCGTCCGCGTGCCGGTAGATGCGCGCGAGGAGGCCGAGATCCGCCGATGGCTACGATCGCTGTACGACGTCGGCTATCTCGGGTCGGGGTGGCCCGTCGAGTGGGGCGGACGACCGGATCACCGGCCGATGCACGATCTGATCGTGATGGAAGAATTGATTCGCGCCCGCGCATACCGGCCGCTGGATCAGGTCATGCTGGCCAGCCACGCCGTCCTGTCCTTTGGCAACGCCGCGCAGAAGGCAGAACTGCTGCCGCGCATCCGCCGGGGAGAACACGTCTGGTGCCAACTGTTCAGCGAGCCCGGCGCGGGCAGTGACCTGGCAGCGCTGCGCACACGTGCCGACCGAGACGGGGACGGGTTCGTCGTGACGGGACAAAAGGTGTGGAGCACCGACGCTCAATGGGCGGACATGGGCATGTTGCTCGCGCGCACGGACCCGACGGTCGACCGGCATGCCGGACTCACGGCGTTCGTCGTCCCCATGGACCGCCCCGGCCTCGACATCCGGCCAATCCGCGAGATGACCGGCTACGCCGAGTTCTGCGAGGTATTCCTGGACCGCGTTCAGCTCGGACCCGAGCATGTCCTCGGATCGGTGGGCGGCGGCTGGAAGGTCGTCACGGCCGGACTAGCCTCCGAGCGCGCGTTCGTCGGCGCGAACTCCGTCCTGTTGGAGATGCTTTTTGCCGACCTCGTTGCCCTCGCTCGTTCGGCCCGGCTGCCCGACGGTTCGATCGCGATCGACCATGAGGATGTGCAGCACATGCTCGCCGTCGCCTACGCCGAGGTCGAACAGACCAAGCTGATCGTCCGCGACACCGTGGAACGCATCCTGGTCGACAGGGAGCACCCCAGCGACGGTCCACTGGCCAAACTCGCATACACCGAGCTCAACGTCGAGCTGTGCCAGCACGCTCTCGGACTACTCTCGTCGGCGATCTGCATCGGCGAGGAAGGCCTGCCGGCCGCCCAACGCCTGTATCAGAACTTCTTGTGGAGTCGCGCCCTCACTATCTCCGGTGGCGCGTCAGAAATATTGCGCGGCCTCATCGGTCGCCAGCTTCTCGGACTTCCGAGAGCGTGACGGCCATGCCTTCGGCCGCCGAAGACGACACGGCCATCCGAAACCTGCTGGCGCGCTATTGCCTCTACCTCGACTACGACGACGCCGACCGCTGGGTCGCCTTGTTCACCGAGGATGCGACATATGAGGTCTACGGCCGGGCGTTCACCGGCCACGACGGCCTTCGTCGAATGCTCTCGGGTGCTCCTCGAGGGCTCCATCTCGGCGGTCCGCCGGTCATCGAACTCGACGGCGACGCCGCTCGCACGCAGCAGAACCTGCTGTTCGTCGACAGCGCGAACGGCGAGTCGCGAAGCGCCGTGTACGAGGACGTCTTGATTCGCACGCCGATAGGTTGGCGGATCGCCCTGCGCCGCTGCCGATTCATCACCGCTGAGGGTCTCCGTGACCGGCCGGCCTGACCTGGAAGCCCACGTCCGGAACTCACTCGCTGGGTGCAGCGCCCATCTGCACCCGACGCCAGGTGAGCTGCTGGTGACCGAGCCTGTCGTCCATCAGACTCGCGGGCTACTATCGCCGTGTCGCACGCGCAGTCAGCACCGTAGCGATGTGCTGCACGTCTGCATCCAGCTCGGCCGGACTGCAGTGCTGGTCCGAGGTGGCCAGCGCCCCGGACTGGCGAGGTTCGGGGTCGCGCCCGTAGCCGTGCCGCTGTGTCGTCGAAAGGACACCCGTTGCCCGTCTTGAAGCCCGGATCCCGTCTGCGCAGTCAGGTAGACAACACCGAAGTGGTTGTCGTGCGAGCCCCCTCCGGCGAAGTCGACCTGCGCATCGGTGGCCACCCCGCGATCGACGTTGGCACGCAGCCACAACCTGGACTCGTGATCGACGAGATCGGCATCGAACCCGCCATCCTGGGCAAGCGATACACCCGCCCCGAGGGTGACCTGGAAATTCTTGTCACGAAGGCCGGGGCAGCGGGGCTGTCGGTCGGCGCAGCGCAACTCGCGGTCAAGGACGCCAAGCCCCTTCCGGCGAGCGACTGACCGCTCACGGGCCGGTCTCGGCCGGTACCTGCCGCCGGTGCGGACACACATCCGGACAGCAGGGCCACGGGTCAGAGTCCGCCTGCTCGGCGCAGCGCATCGACGCGCGCTTGAGGCAATTCCAGTTCCTCCACGATTGCCGACGTGTGCTCACCCAAACCCGGAATCGCGCCGAGTGGCAGGGACCAGGCCGCGCTCGTCGGCACCGCGGCGAGACCCGTCAGTGGGCCGACCGGCGAGCCCACCTCAACCCAACGTCCTCGTTGTGACAGCTGCGGATGGGCGAGCACGTCGGTCACGGTGTTCAGGGTCGCGCACCCGATGTTCGCTGTGTCCGCTTGGGCAAGGATATCGGCAAGATCCCGGTCGGCTGTCCAGGCCGCGATCGCCGCGTCGAGGCGAGCCCGGGCCGCGCAGCGTTGCTGGTTCGTCGCGAAGGCCGGATCGGCGGCCAGGTCAGGCCGGTCGAGGACCCGCAGCGCCAGCCGCTGCCACTCGGCGTCGTTCGTGGTGCCCAGCACCACGGTTGCGCCGTCCCGCGTCGGGTATGCGCCGTACGGCGACACCATCGGCGAACTCATTCCATTCGGCGGGCGCTCGTGACCAGCGTATTGCGTGTAGTTCAGCGCAAACCCGAGCAAATCTGTCACGGCGTCGAACATGCTGATATCGATGATCGCACCCACGCCTGTTCGGCTACGGTCAACCAAGCCAGCGAGGATGCCGATCGCGGCATACATCCCCGTCCCGACGTCGGCAATCGGGATGCCCGGTTTCGCCGGCCGGCCCGGCTCGCCGGTGATCGCGCACGAACCAGCTTCGGCCTGCACCAGCAAATCGTATGCTCGCCGCCCGGCAAGCGGTCCCCCGCGCCCGTATCCCGACACGTCGACCGCGATTGCCCGCGGATTCGCCGCCAGTACGCTGGCTCCGTCAAGACCCAGTCGTTCGGCGGCCCCAGGCGCGAGATTCTGGACGACCACGTCGGCACGGGCGATCAGACTGTCCAATACCGGACGCGCCTCAGGCAGCTTGCAATCGAGAGCGAGGGACTCCTTGTTCCGATTGAGCCAGGTGAAGTGCGCCGACATGCCGTTGACGGCCTCGTCGTAGCGCCGGGTGAAGTCGCCGTCCCCGGGCATCTCGACCTTGATCACCCGCGCGCCGAGGTCGCCCAGCAACCGGGTGCAGAAGGGTGCGGAAACGGCCTGCTCGAACGACACGACCAGCACGCCCGCCAACGGCGCGGAACCCTGCACGGCATCAGACCCCATCCGCGGCTCCTCAGGTCATCTTGATTCGGACGCGCGCGAGCACGCCGTATGTCGCAAGGTTAGGCCAACGATCGGCCGCGGCGCGCTGGGCGATGCCTGCGTCTAAGAGCGCCTCGCCTGTCGTCAAAAGGCGCGGGGCCCGCCAGCTCGCGAGGAGCGACCCGGTCCCCCGCCGGTACGCCTGCACCACCGGCCACACCCTGCGTTCAAGAAACGTGTTCTCGTCCGCCGAGAGGACGATGCAGTCGAATCTCGACCATGGCGCTCCACCTGGATGCTGCGTGCGTCCGCGTTAGTTCCGCCGGCCCCTGGTTTGCGCGGGCGGCCGCGCCACGATCGGCGCGGCGGGCGATGCGGCACCTACCAGGCCAACGCGACAGAACTCCCAGAGGGTCTCGGCATGTCGGGCGAGGTCGCCTCCTTGAGTATTCAGCACGTTCATCGTCGCGGCGCCCATGACGGTCTGGAAGAGCACGATGACGAGTGCATCCACAGGAATGTCAGAGCGTAGCTCACCCTCGTCGACGCCGCGCTGGACGAGTTCGCGAATGAGCTGTTCGACCGGGGCCTCGGCCTGCACGTAGTCTGTGATGTTCGTGTCGACGAGCGCCATGTGATGCGATGTCAGCGCGCGGCTGAGTTGCAGTGACCGATTACCGCCCGATCCCCCGTACAGGCCGGAGATCACGACCCGCAACGACTCGAGCGCGCCCTTACCCTCGATCTCCTGTCGCATGCGGGCGACACCGTGCACGATTGTCTCTTCGAGGATCGCCAGTAGCAGCTCGTCCTTGCCCGCGAAGTATTGATAGAACGAACGCAATGAGGTGCGCGATCGCTCTACGATCTCCTGCACGGTGAAGTCGGCCCGGCCAGTCTCCTCTAACAGTTCCATGGCCGTCTGAATGAAGCGGTCACTGCGCGAGATCGCCTTAGCCCGCGCGCCGCGCAGCGAGCGCTCGAGGGCGCGATCACGCCAGGAGGCCGCTTCGCCAACGGCAGATGCGTCTGTTACGCCATCTTGAGTTTGCACCATGTCGCCGTCCGTCTCTCGATCGCGTTAGAAACCACGATACCCAAATATTAGAGCATCTTTTACTATGCCAGAGAATGGCGGCCGACCGGACGGGTACGATCTGACTCTCCTCGCCGAGAGTTGGGCGCACACTGCCGTCGTTTCGGGTCGCTCCAAGACCGACCGAGTGAGATGGACGATGACCCTGCGGCGCGGAATCCGTGCGAGCCCCTGCGCTGGTCGGCCGCTTGATGCTGGAGCTGAGACGGACCATTCGCGGTTGGGCCCGGGCACGGGGCCCCATCCGGCGAATTTCGCGATCACGGCGATCGTCTGATCGTCTGTTCGAGGTCCGATCGCTCCACAGCCCGCTTATCTGCCTTCGCCGGGCCACTGCCACGCGCCGCGGAAGGCGGGTGGGCATGTCGACAGCCTGCGGATTGGCTGACTGACGCGCCTAGATTGGCGTCTGCTAGCGTTTCGCCGACTTCGGCGGCGCTGGTGTCGCCTGGTTGCGCAGCCGGGCGATCGGCGCCGGATCGGTACCTGTTCGCGCGACTCGTATCGAGCCGACCTCGCCCGATCAACTGTCGGCCGAGCGGCTCGACCATCGGGAGGTCTCGCACCATGATCAGAGCCATCGCGGCGGCTGGCGGAGGTCTGGCCGACATCGGCCGGTTCGCGGCCGACGATGATCGTGTGGAGGCGTGGAGCTGACATGGACCAGGATGCCTTTGACGACCTGCAGTCACGGCTGCGCCGACTCGAAGACGAATCGGAGATCACCCGGCTGGTGATGTCGTACGGACCGGCGGCCGACGCGGGACTGGCCTCCTTCGCCGGCGCGCTGTGGTCCGAGGACGGAAGCTACGACTGGGACGCGCAGGCTGAGCCACTGCGTGGCGGCGCAGCAGTCGAGGCAATGCTTCGCGGCGAGCGCCATCAGGGTTTGATCGCGAACGGCGTTGCTCACTTCGCCGGACCGCTCTTGATCGAGATTGACGGAGACCGCGCAACCGGGATGAACTATTCGCTGATCATGCGTCGGGAAGCGGATCGATTCTTCCTGTGGCGGGTGAGTGCCGCCCGGTGGGACGTCGAACGGGTCCGCGGGCGGTGGCGGGTTACGCGACGCACCAACCGCCTCCTCGATGCATCCGGAGCCGGCCGTGCGTTGCTGGGCGATACCCTGCGCGGACTGTTCGGGGAGGTGTCGCAATGAGCGCGGGACGACTGGCCGGGAAGGTCGCGATCATCACTGGTGCGAGCAGCGGACTCGGTCCGGTGATGAGTACCTTGTTCGTGCGCGAGGGAGCGCGGGTGCTCATGGCGGCGCGCCGCGAGGAGTTGGTCAAGGCCGCGGCTGCGGCAGTCGGCGACGGCGCGATCGCCGTGCGCGCCGACGTGACCGATGAGGGCGACGTGGCAGCAATGGTCGCTAGAGCGGTGGAGGAGTTCGGTCAGGTCGACATCCTGTGCAACAACGCGGCCGTGCCAGGGACGGATCTGTGGATCTGGGAGCAGAGCCTGGAGAACTGGAATGCAACGATCGCCGTCGACGTGACCGCGGCGATGCTGTGCACGCGAGAGGTCCTGCGAACGTCGATGTTGGCACGCCGTACCGGCGTGATCTTGAACTTCTCCTCGACGGCGGCATACCAGGGGGCGGTGCGGAAATCTCACTACGTCACTGCGAAAGCCTCGTTACGGGCTTTCACCAAGGCCGTCGCGCTCGAGGTCGGTCAGCACGGCGTCCGCTGCAACTGCATCGTCCCGGGCGGGATCGAGACGGATCTGTGGCGAAACTGGGTACGGCGCACGGCTGACGAACAGGGCACCGACGCCGACACGGTTCGGGCACGCCTCACGCAGAACGTAGCGCTGCGCACCGTCTCGACACCCGAGGACGTCGCGAACCTCGCCTTGTTTTTGGCCAGCGATGAGAGCCGCACCATCACCGGGCAGTCGATCCCGGTCGATGCCGGCGGCTATCTGCAGGGATAGGATCAAAGCAGTGGCGCTGAAGCTGGCAATTGCTTCTCCCGTGGTGACGATGAACCCGGGCTCGCACGGTGCATGGGAGGAATCCGCATCGCTCGCTGACCTGGTGAGCGTCGCCGAGGCTGCGGACCGTCTGGGTTTCGATCACCTGACATGCAGCGAGCACGTCGGCATCCCCGCGGTTGAACTGGATCGACGCGGCGCCCGCTACTGGGACCCGCTGGCTACCTTCGGCTATCTCGCCGCCCGGACGGAGCGGATCCGCTTCGCCACGAACGTTCTCGTGCTCGGGTATCACCACCCGCTCGAGATCGCCAAGAGATACGGCACACTGGACGTCGTCAGCAACGGTCGAGTGATCCTCGGCGTGGGCGTAGGTACCTTGAAGAAGGAGTTCGACCTTCTCGGCGCGCCATTCGAGGATCGCGGCACCCGTGCAGACGATGCCCTACGCGCACTTCGAGCAGCGTTGTCGACGCGTGAGCCCGCGTATCACGGTGAGTTCTACGCTTTCGAAGGCATGATCGTCGAACCCTGCGCAGTCCAGCCGCGTGTCCCGATGTGGGTTGGCGGCCGCACACTGCGTTCACTGCGGCGCGCTGCCTCGCTCGCGGACGGCTGGTGCCCGTTCGCGGTGCAGCCCGCCCAGGCCAACCAGTGGCTGCGGGCGGTGGAATTGCCCGCCGAATTTGACGTCGTCCTGCCGCCGACGGCGCGCCTCGACCCAATTGACGAACCTGCGCGCACACAGAACACGTTGGCCGAAACCGCAGCGGCCGGCGCGACGATCGTCTCCGCCGGGCGCGCGCACCGAACCCTCGCGGAGTACCTGGACTACCTCGAGGCTCTGGCCGCAGTGCATGCCGCCATGTGAGAACGCACAGTTGCGGCTCGTATTTCTTCGGGGCCATCGATCACGCGTGACGCGCAGAGCCTGTCGCAACGCCGCGTCCGCCGGCCGCCCAAGGGCTGGCGAAGGCGGCGCTGACAAACTCCGTCAGCGACAGATGTAGCGGCCATGGGTGATCCAGATTGGCCGGTTCTCACCAGCACAGACCAACGCTTCGGGCAGCCGCCGCCCGGCAACGGGTAGCGGCGGGCCCTCGTTAGCCCATCCGAACCGGAAGGTGGTTCACACCCGCGATGAACGTGGACCGGGTTCGCTCGATCTCACCGTCGATCTTGAGATAGGGGAACCGAGTCACCAGCTCGTTGAGCATCGTGGCCATCTGCAGTCGGGCGACGCGGGTACCGAGACAGAAATGCGGTCCGATGCCGAAAGCCAGGTGTGGATTCGGGTCTCTGGACAGGACAAGATTGTGCGGCTGCGCAAAGACGGCAGGATCGCGATTGGCGGCGCCGTAGTACAACACGACCTTGTCCCCTGCGCGGATGTGCTGGTCGCCGAGCGTGAGGTCGGTCGTCGCGGTACGGCGGAACTGCATCACAGGTGAGACATAACGCAGCAACTCCTCGATCGCCGCGGGGGTCAGGCTTTCGGGCCGAGCGAAGTCCTGCCACAGGTCGTGCTGCTGAAGCGCGATGACCGCGCCGGACAGCGAGTTTCGCGTGGTCTCGTTGCCGGCAATGATGAGCAACATCCAGAACCAGCAAAACTCCTCGTCGGTCAATCGCTCACCCTCGACCTCGGCGTTCGCGATCTGCGACATCAGGTCATCGGTGGGCTTCGCCCGGCGTAGCTGGCGGACCTCGCGCCCGTACTGGAACAGCTCCATCAGTGTCGCTACCGTCCGCTGGGGATCGCCCTTCTGTTCGGACTCCTCGTACCCGATCAGTGCGTCGGACCACTTGACGATGAGGTGGCGATCCGCTTGCGGCATACCAAGCATTCGGGCGAGGATGCGAGTGGTGATCTCCTTGGCGACCGTGTCCACGAAATCGACACTCCCGCTGCCCACCAGCCCGTCGACGATGTCACGGCACTGATCAATGACGAACTCGCGCAGTGCTGAGACCGAGCGCGGACTGAATGACGGCGCCACGATCTTGCGAAGCCGTACGTGCTCAGGCGCGTCCATGTTGAGCATCATCAGTCGCATGCTAGCTAGCGAAATCGCGTCGGCGGTGTGCAGCGTCGTGCCGCCGAGGGCAGAAGAAAATCGCTCAGCAGACTTCGACACCTCCTCGACGAGCGGGTGGCTCGTCACCACCCAGAAGCCGGGCGATACCGGTGCAGGGAGGCCGGTTCGCAGCTCGCTGGAGGTCTGCATCCTCGGCTTCTCGTCGTTCCACGCGACAGGTGCCGCGGCTCGCAGGAGGTCGAACGTGCCGTGCGGCGGACCCGCAACGTACGCGTCCGTCGCGGTCAGGTCGGCCGCGCACAACTCGCTGACCCGTGGAGCGTTCTCGGGCGCGGTGAGCGGCTGCTGGACCTCGTCCATCGGTAGGGCTCCGTTCGATCATCGTCTCGCGACACGGGTCACCGAAACACGCAGGTTCTCAGCGGCAGACGGTGCAACCGGTCGCCACCTCGCATTCCGGAACGTGCGGCCATTCTAGCTGGTGGGTAATGATGTTCTCAGAGCGCGGGAGCGTCTGGCCTAGTGTTCCGCGCCAGAGATTCGCACGATAATTCCGACGCCCAGGCGCGCGCTGGCTGCGTTGTCGTCGTCGCCAGGACGGCAAGTACAGTTCTCCTCCTCCGCCTAGCCAGCCCACGCCTGAACGCCGGAGTTATTCGCGCAATCTCTGGCGCGGGACACTTGTGTTCCGCGCCTGAGACTCGCGTCATTGGTACGCCGAACTGTGCAGGATCTGGTCGACGATCTTGGTCCAGACGCATGGTCTGAGGTTGTCGTTCCCGGCGGCGATCGAGGTGCGGATGTCGTTCTCGAGCGCCCAGGTGCGCAGGTGGAAGGGCGCGCGGCGGTGCACCGAGGTGATTGCGGTGCCGCCGGCGGTGTTGAACGCCGCGAACAGCGTGGTCACGCCATGGCGCACGTAGTCGTGTGCACCGCTCAGCCATGCCCGGCGTCATCGGTAACGCCGGCTGGCATTGGGCCAGCGCCGGGCACTGAGTTCTCTCGTCCACGAACAACGGGGCGTTACCGAGCTTGGAGGTGTCGGCCCGGTGTGGCTCGAATCGCACGCGCGCCAGATCCGCCCACCGTGGACTTCGACAGGCCTGAGCGGTCTGCCGACGTCGCCCGCGACCAGCGCGTCGAACCGACCGGTGTCGACTCCAGCGTTGCCACGATCACGTCCTCGACCTGATCGGCGGTCATCGACGCCGGCCGACGCACAGCGGTCGTATCGTCTCTCGGGGCGGGCCACCGACCTGCTCGACCCGGCACCGTACTCGGCCATCGCAGTGGCAATCGTCACGTGCGCACGGTTGCGAGATAGACGATGGTGAAACGCCGGTCTTTGATGCGCCAACCGTCCGCTGTCCGAACAAACTCGTCATCGTAGGTCCCGACGGCCTGATGGCCCGACTTCCCGTCGATGGCCATGACGAAGGCATCGACGTAGCTGCGGCACTGGGCTCCAGTGGCGTTGAACGTGATCACCTGGTTGGTGATCCGATGCAACGAGGGTCCGCCAACCGCAACACGGGAGGTCTGCATGTGCGTGATCACCGCGTCGATGCCGTCCCAGACACCGATGGCTCCGTAATCCAACCGGCAGTCACTCGTGAAGCAGGCTCGAAGCAGGTCCCAATCGTGGCTGTCGATGCTGGTTGCATACCGCAGTGTTACCTCGGCGATGTCTTGGCGGTCGTCGCGCTCGCTCATTCGCCCCCCTGGTATGTCGATCTGCGGGATTCGGATTCTCGCAGGTGAAAATGGGCGTCCGCGGTCCCGCCCAGGCAAACTCGCTCGAACGCTACCTCCAATATCCTTGAAGGGCACGAGAGCGCCTGAGGGCCTCTCGACGTCAGGCGGGCTCGTTTGGTCGGACCGGCGAAGCGGGGGTGTACAGCGGACCACGAACTTCGAAGTCCAGCGGCGCGCCCCAGCGGTTCAGGTGACTGACCTCTTCTACCGGTCTGCGTTGCGCGAGCGCCCATCGACCCGTGGGGTAGCCGAAGGTCACGCAGCAGCCCATCTGCCAAGCCTCGTCCTGAGGCACGCCGAGCACGTCGAACACCTGCGCCTTCTTGAAGGTGAGTACCGACGTCAGGGCGGTGCCGACACCGTGGCTGTGCGCGGCGAGCATGGCGCTCCACACCGCCGGGAAGATGGATCCCCCGGTCGGATCAGCCTCGACGAAGCCGAACAGCAGCAGGGGGTAGTCAGCGAAGTGGTCGGCTGCCCAGTCGGCGGACTTCTTCATCCGGAAGAACTGCTTGCTCTGTGCGTCGTCGGGCCGAGCCCGGGCTGCTTCGAAGCGCTCCCGATACCAGGTGCTCCAGAGTACGTCGAGGCATTCGCGGTAGATCGGCTGCAACTGCGCCCGAACCGATGGGTCGTCCACCAGCAAGAATCGCCAGCCCTGTGCATTTCCGCCATTCGGGGCGCGGACGGCGGCATCAAGGATCATGGCCTGGACCTGCTTGGGGATGGGTTCCTTCGTGACGCGTCGCATGGCCCGGGTCGTGTAAAGCGCCTCGTACAGATCCATGTCATCAGCTAACCACCTGTCCTGCCTCGCGCGACCCTCCGATACGGTGCTCGCGCACGCAGGAGGTGACCTGGTCACGCAGGCTCGGTGGCCACGGTGATCACGCGGCCGCCCGAGCTGACCTTGTCAGGACGAGCCGGTTGCCCGCTCGAGGTCTTGAAGCTCACACCCTGTCTCGCGGCGAACACAATATGGTTGTCTTCCAAACGAGGTGCTCAGCCCTCCTCGACGATGTCAAACCGGGCGGGAGGCTCGCCGTGACCGATGTGTTTCTCACTCGAGAAGAAGGAGCGTTCAAGGAGGAGATCGCCGAGTTCGTTGCCAACGAGATCGCGCCGCGCGCGGAGGAGATCGATCGCAACGATCAGGTGCCCGCCGAGATCTTCGAGGCGTTGAACGCGTACACGGCCATCACGTACCCACGCGATTACGGCGGTGGCGGCAAAGGAGAAACCTACGCCTGCATCGTGGTCGAAGAAGTGGGAGCGGCATGCCCGGCACTTGTCCCGTATCTCGAGGTGGCTCAGCTGTTCGGCCTCGCTGTGCTCCTCGCCGGTACCGCTGAACAAAAGCAGAAGTACCTGACTCGCCTGGCCTCCGGCCACGTCGGTGCCTACGCTCTGACCGACGAGGGTGCCGGGTCGGACGCATCTCGAATATCCAGCACCGCGACACCCACCGGGGGCGGGTACCGGTTGCGCGGAACGAAGCGACACATCACGTTCTTCGACCTCGCCGAGTTCATGGTCATCTTCGCCAATTCCGACCGGGGCGTGACGGCATTCCTTGTGGACGCGCCGTGGGAAGGTCTTGAGGTCACCCGCAGGTCCGAATGGATAGGACTGCGCGGTCACAAGGCCTGGGACTTCACTTTTGACTTCGAAGTCGCCGAGTCACAACGTCTCGGCGCGGTCGGAGCGGGTCTGAAGCTCGCGCTCGAGGTTCTCAATCACAGCCGGATCAGCCTGGCGGCCGGCCACTGCGGCTTGGCGCGGAGTTCGCTCCAATTGGCACAGCGTTTCGCCACGGAACGGCAGGTTGCCGGCGGCCCCTTGTGGCAGCAGCAGGCCGTCGGCTTCGCTATCGTCGAGGCACAAGCTCGCGTCGAGGCCGCCCGCTTGCTTGCCTATCAAGCAGCACGGATGAGCGAACAGGGCCTGCGGCATCGCCGCGAGACGGCTCAGGCCAAATTCTTCGCCGCGGAATCGCTGCTCGGCGCCGTCGATACGTGTAACCGTGTCCTGGGCGGTCTCAGTGGCCACCTCGACACGCCGGCCGAACGCTATCTGCGTGACGCGCATTCGTGGGTCGCCGCCCAGGGCACGGTAGAGATCCAGAAGCTGACTGTGCTTGCCGAGACGTTCGCACGCAAGTGATCAGCCCGGGCGGCTACGCGTGGGCCTGCGTTGCTTGGCACCAGCCAGGCGCCTGCGGGAGGTAGGTCCCGCGTCGCGGCGAGCCCTGACCCGCCAGAACGACAGGCCGAGCGCCGGGCCGATGAGGCGGGCAACTGGTCGACCTCGTAGGACAGCCCGCACCCAAGCCCTGATTCGGTCGGGCTGCCCCGTCAGACGCACGCCGTGGGGCGCGCCGTCGACGAGCGGCGACAGCTGCCCTACGGTCTCAGGCCGGTTGCGCGGCGGCGATGACGCAGCGTAGGAAGCGGATGAAATCCTGATGGTCGTCCGCCGGCGAGATGGTGCGGACGTACTCGCTGATCGCCCCGCCTATCGCTGCGATGACGACTTCGACGAGCCGATCGTTCGCTGGCAACCGGTGCGTTTCGTCAAGTGATTTGGCCCCACTGATCTGCACGAATCTTGGCTCCGTTGGTGGCTTGTCGTGGGTTGGGCAGCCGCGAGATGCGCGGCGTGCTGGTGCGCGGTGTCCAGTTCGGCAGCGGCGTGCCGGAGGGGTTGCAGAGCACGTTGCAGGCTGCCGGTCAGGGCGTGCACCGTCTGGGCCGGGTCGGGTAGTGGGGCGAGGGTGTCGACGCGTAGCCGTCCGCCGTGCTGCTCGGCTTGCAGCCAATGCGTGAGCTGGTCGAGGAGTTGGGGCAGCATGCCGGCGGTGTCGGCGAGGGCGGCGATGATCTTGGCGGTGTCGGCGGGATCGGTTAGGTCTGCGGTGGCGGGGCGGGTGCGGTGGTTGAGGGTGCGGTGGTTGAGGGTGCGGATGGCTTGCGCGGCCTGGTCGGCCAACTGGCCGACGGCGGCGTGTTCGGTGTTGGGGATCACCGGAGCCGACTGCTGGACTCGCACCAGGGCACGGCGAACGGCGGATCGTCCGACCGCGCGAAGCGGGACTACTTCGTGAGCGCCGCCGCTCTAAATCACATAATGGGCCGTTCATGGGACGGGACAGCCGACGGGAGCATGACTGCTGTGCGACGCTCCTCGACCTCGCGCATGACGTCCGTGCCGAGTTGCCGCGGGACCGGACGGTGCCGAAGACGCTGCGAATCAAACCCCGACCTGGGCCCTCCCCGACGCGACCGTCTGGCGGCGGCCCAGATCTGTCAATGGCGTGTCCCGCGTCCGGGCTGGCTCGGTGGCCGTGTGTCAGGGTGTCGGGGTGTCGCCGGCCGAGCTGACGTTCGCGTGCGAGCTTGACCCAGCGCGACTGGGATCGCTGTTCGCCGACGGCAGCGTGTGCGCTGACTTGGTCGCGCTGCGGGCTCGGGTCACGCTGATGATCTCCGATTTGAGCGCCGAGCGTGCGCTGGTCGTGCAGCAGCTCAATACGGCCGGCGTGCCCGTGGTAGCCGTGCCGCTCGTGTCGCTCGACGACGGCTACTACTTCACCCCGGACAACGTGCCACGGGCGATCGCGGCCTACGAGCGGTGGCAGGCCTGGACGATCGAGCACGAGCTGCGCTGGTCCGGCGTCGGCTTGGACATCGAACCGGATGCCGCGATCTACCTGCAGCTGATGCGCCGCCCGCTGGGGGTGGTGCCGATGCTGGCGCCGCGGCTGTTCGACCGGCGTCGACCCGAGCAGGCCAAGCGCAGCTACGACGCGTTGGTCGAGCGCATACACCGCGACGGATGGCCGGTGGAGAACTACCAGTTCCCGCCGATCGTCGACGAGCGGCGGGCCGGGTCGACGTTGCTGCAGCGCCTGCTCGGGCTGGTCGACGTCAGCACCGACCGCGAAGTTTGGATGCTTTACACCTCCTTCGCCCGGAGTATCGGGCCGGGCCTGCTGTGGTGTTACGGACGCGAGGCCACCGCCATCGCGGTGGGCACCACCGGCGGCGGTCCGGACATCCCCGGTCATCCGCAGATGCCGGCGCTGAGCTGGACCGAGTTCGCCCGCGATCTGCGCCTTGCGGCCGCCCACACGAGCATCGTGTATGTCCACAGCCTCGAAGGCTGCGTCTGGCAGGGCTTCCTCACCCAGCTGCGTTCCTTCGACTGGACTGCGGCCACCACAGCGCCGGCAGGAGCCAGACGAGCCCGCGCCGCACGAGCGGTGCTGACCACGTTCTTGCGGCTGGATCGGCACGCAGTTCAGATCACCGCGGCGATCACGACTGCGGCACTGGCCCGATGGATCGCTCGGAACCGCAGGGTTCGAAACCCTTCCAGCTCGGGAGGCGGTGGATGAGCAGCCTGGAAGCTGGCCACGGGCGCCCCAACGCGATCGCCGTGCCTCGTGCGGCGCGCGGCTGCGCCGCGGACTGGACGCGGCTTTCCACCCCAGCCCTCGTGGCCGGACAGTTCGATCCCGAGACGGTCAGTGATCTGCCGGAACCCGCGGCTCGCTGGCTACGGGCCGCGATATCGCCCGGCGCACCACTGACGACATCGGCCGTGTTGCACATGCGCGGCGAGATCAAACTCGGCTCATGGCGCCCCTTCACTGCCACCCAGGTCATCAATCCATCCAACGGTTTCATCTGGGCAGCCCACGCGCGCATGGCCGGCCTGCCGGTCAGCGGATTTGACCGCTACAGCAACGCGTCCGGGCAGATGCGCTGGCGCCTACTCGGCACGATCCCGGTCATGTCAGCGACCGGACCAGACATCGCACGCAGCGCAGCCGGGCGCCTCGCCGCAGAATCGGTCTACGTCCCCACCGCCTATCACCGCGCTACCTGGGCTCCTGGCCCCGACCCAGACACGACCGTGGCCACCTGGCGCATCGACGAACACATTCAGACCGTCCAGCTACGCGTCGCCGCTCACGGCGCGCTGCGCGAGATCAGCATGTCGCGCTGGGGCAACCCAGATGGCGCGCCACACGGCCAGCATCCCTTCGGCGTCATCGTCGAAGACGAGGCGACCTTCAATCGCATCACCATCCCCTCACAGGTGCGGGCGTTCTGGTGGTGGGGAACAGACCGCCAAGCCGACGGCGAGTTCTTCAGAGCCCGAATCACGGATCTCGCCACCCGGTAACGAACGGCGGCCGCGGCAAAGGAACAAGACCAAGCTGTGCCATTTTCTTGACGCAACACATCGCACGCGGGCTCGGCGTGTCTTCGTGGGCCGCTACAACGAAAACCATGCTGACCTTGCCCCCACCGGTCGCGCTGACGCGCCTGACCGACTCCCTGACCCCGCCCGGCGTGAACAGCCCGGTCTGGCAACCGAAGTGGGATGGCTTCGCTGCATCACGGCCGCGGGCCGGCTCTTTTCTCGCCGCGGCACCAACCTGACGCCCTACTTCCCCGACCTAGCGCCGGTCCTGGCGGCGCGACTGCCTGCTGATCTGGTCCTCGATGGCGAGCGGGTCGCGTGGGACACCGCTGCAGGCCGCCTGGACTTTGCCAGCTTGCAGGCCCGCATGACATCCGGCCGTCGGGTGCGCGCCATCGCCGAGCGCCGGCCGGCACAGTTCGTCGCCTTCGACGTGCTCGCCGCCGACGGGAAAGACCTACGGGGTAAGCCGCTGTGCGATCGCCGCCGCGTGCTCGAGCGGGCGCTGTCCGGATTGGCCTCGCCGATCGTGCTGTGCCAGCAGACCACTGACCTCGCCGTCGCCGAGGAGTGGTTTCGCACCCTCATTGCCGGCGGCATTGAGGGCTTGGTGATCAAGGACGCCGCCAGCACGTACCCCACCGGCGACGGGCAGCGGCGGATCTGGTGGAAGGTCAAGGCGAAGGCCACCCTGGACCTGATGGCCATTGGCTACCGGCACCGCGGCCGCACCCATCACGCTCGTGGTCGCGTTCCCGGAGTTCGGCGATCAACGCGGAGCGTGCCTTGCCTTTTGCTTGAGCGACGTAGGCATTGGCAAACCCCGCGTCCACCCAGACGAAGACGCTGGTCACGAACATCCGCCGGGCGGCCACAGACGCGCGAAACCAGACCGCCGCGACGGCTTACGTAACCGGCAGCACCGCTGTGAACATCGACGTGTCCGCCAAGCTCACTTCTGCATTTGCCGGTGTTCATCGTCGTCATCGTCGGACTCGCGGTCATCCTGCTGCTGCTGGTGTTCCGATCCATCCTGGTGCCGGTCAAGGCGGTCGTCGGGTTCCTGCTGTCTATCGGCGCCGTCTTCGGTTCGATCACGTGGATCGTTCAGGAAGGCCACCTCGGCAGACTGTTCAGCGTCGAGACGCCGAGCCCGATCGTCAGCTTCCTACCGATCCTTATCGTGGGCATCCTGTTCGGCCTCGCCATGGATTACGAGGTCTTCCTGGTTTCTCGCATCCACGAGGACTACACCCATCACCACGACCCGAACATGGCGATCCGCCGCGGCATGGGCAACAGCGCCCGTGTCGTCACCGCGGCCGCCCTGATCATGTTCGGTGTCTTCGGTGGCTTCATCTTCGGCTCCGACGTCGTCATCAAGTCCCTGGGCTTCGCTTTGGCCTTCGGGGTGCTGGTTGACGCCTTCGTCGTCCGCATGACGCTGGTACCTGCGGTCCTCACGCTCCTCGGGCACTCCGCGTGGGCCCTGCCCCGCTGGCTCGACCGGCTCTTGCCCGACCTCGACCTCGAAGGCTCGAGACTGACACACGCACGCGCCGGCGACACCTTGGCCGCAACCGAGGAAGTCGACGTCTAGCCATGACAGCGGTCTGCACTCACGACGGCGGCTGCTCCGCTGCGCGTGGCTACTGCAGATCCGCAACGAACGCGTGAACGCGGTAGGCGGGGCCGGGTCGCGTCGATCTCAGGCCTGAGCCACAAGGCGCTTCCGCAGCCGGGCATCGGCGCTCGCCGTGCGCGGCCTCGCGCAGCTGGGGTGCAGCATCGGCGAGGACGGGCCGACCGAGCCGAGAGTTCGAGAATGACGGCGCTGTTACAAGTGCGCCGGTCGGGGAGCATCATTGCGCGCATGAGTTCTGGACGACGCCGGTGAGTGCCACGACGACCGGGCCGAGCCCGATCGGCGATCCTGGGTTCAGCCACCAGGAAATCCTCGTCGTGATGTCTGGGCTGATGATGGGGATGTTCCTGGCGTCGCTGGATCAGACCATCGTTTCAACTGCGCTGCCGACGATCGTCGGGGACTTTCACCGAAGCGATCTGCTTTCGTGGGTGATCACGGCGTACCTGCTGGCGAGTACCGCGTCGACGCCACTGTGGGGCAAGGCCGGCGACTTGTACGGCCGCAAACGGGTGTTGCAGTTAGCGATCATCGTGTTCCTGGTCGGCAGTGTGTTGTGCGGTGCCTCGCAGAACATGTATGAACTGATCGCTTTCCGCGGCATTCAGGGCATCGGCGGCGGCGGCCTGATCTCGCTGGTCTTTGCGATCATCGGTGATGTAATACCGCCGAGGCAGCGCGGCCGTTACCAGGGATATTTCGGCGCCGTATTCGCTGTGTCCAGCGTGGTGGGCCCACTCGCCGGCGGCTTTTTCGTTGACAGGTTGAGCTGGCGCTACATCTTCTACATCAACCTGCCGCTGGGGATCCTTACGCTGGTCGTGACGAACCGGGTATTGCGCTTACCGAAACGTTCGCGCGCGGCAAAGATCGACTGGTGGGGGGCGTTGCTCCTGGTAACTGGTGTTTCCTCAATCCTGTTGGCCACCCAGCTCGGTGGCAAGGACTACCCATGGGGTTCATCGCCCATCGTCGGACTGTTCGGGCTCGGTGCGCTGTTCTTGATCGGGTTCGTCGTGCGAGAGCGTTTGGCGCCCGAACCGATCCTGCCGCTGGAGCTGTTCCGCCTGCAGGTCTTCACGGTGAGCAACATCATTGCGTTCGTCAGCGGTGTGGGCATGTTCGGTGCACTGGCCTTTCTCCCGCAATACATGCAGCTCGTGCACGGCGTATCGGCCACCGAGTCGGGGCTGCTGCTGTTGCCGCTGCTGATCGGCCTACTGGTGATGAGTATCAGCTCCGGTCGCTACATCTCGCGGACCGGCAATTACCGCTGGTTTCCGTTGGCCGGTAGCGTCACGGTCACCATCGGGCTCGCACTGCTGACCCAGCTCGGCGCGCACACCTCACTGCTCCGGGTCGGTCTCTACATCCTGGTGTTCGGCGCGGGGCTCGGCCTTTTCCTACAGGTCGTCGTGCTGGCAGTGCAGAACGCTGCGCCGACGGCGCAGATGGGCGTCGCTACCTCGTCGGTCACATTCTTCCGCTCAATGGGAGGCGCGATCGGGGCCTCGGCCCTGGGCGCGGTGCTCAGCGCCGGGATCTCGCGCCAGTTCGAACGCTTCCTGCCGCGGGCTGCGCTTGCCACCGGTGGCGACAAGGTCGCCGAACTCGTCCAGAGCCCACAGGCATTGGACGCCCTGAAACGCACCAACCCAGCCTTGCACGAAGGCATCATCCAGGCCTACTCTCATGCCCTCAGCGACATGTTCTGGGTGGCGGTTCCGGTCTCCGCCATCAGCATCATCGCCTCGCTGTTCATAAGGCAGGTTCGACTACGCGTCACGACCGGAGGCATCACAGCACCGAATGAACCGTCGCAGCCGCCCGCCGCCTCCGCGACGCTGGTCGAAGCAGCACAGCTGAAGGGGACGTCAAGAGCGGAGGAAGGCCGGTAATGCCCGGCATCACCATCTCGGCCGACTACGGCGCAGGCGGCAGCATCGTTGCTCCTGCGGTCGCCGACCAGCTCGGCCTCCAACTACTCGACCGCGCGATCAGCGTAGAGGTGGCGGCGCAGCTGCAGGTCAGCGTGCAAGAAGCAGAACTTGGTGCACCCAAGCTACGGTTAGCCGACCGCTTTCTTTCCCTTCTTGCTCCGTTGTCGTCGGGTGTTCTCGGTGCTGGGACCGACGCCGCCCCACCAGATGCCGTACCGCTCCCCGACGAGGCTGCTGCGTTCCGACAGCAGACCGAGCAGATCATCCGAGCCGCATTGCCGGCTGGCGCTGTCGTCTTGGGACGGGCTGGAGCGGCCGCGCTTCGACAGGAACCTGGTGTGCTGCGGGTACGGCTGTTCGGACCACCTGAAAGGCGACTGGCCCAAGCCATTGCGGCCGAGCAGATCGACTGGGAAACCGCGCGGACTCGAATGGGCCACGTAGACGCTGCCCGCGAGCAGTACATTTGGCGCCTCTACCGGATCAGCGCCGCTGATCCCTCGCTTTACCATTTACAGATCGACAGCACCGTCATCAACCTCGTGACATGCACTGAACTGATCGTGCAGACATACCGATCGCTGGTCGCCTGATCGCAATCCGACTCCTGCCACCCGCACCCGGCGGCGTGGCCGCCGTGCGGAAACGGTGGCGAAGCTTGACGCGGCGCTCGAAGATGAGCCGAGGACGGTGCGCGGGTCGATGGGTCAGATGCGGGAGCACCGGGTGTCTCGGAGGCGCGGCAGCAGCGTACCGCGCTGGTTCGGCTGCTGGGCGACGCCGTAGTGGTCGCCGATCTGGTTCTGCGTCTCGCCGTCCTTCCAACGCTGGACGATCTCCAGCTGCGTCTGTGCCCCCAGTCATTCGTTTAGGTCACCAAAGGTGACTGATGGCGATTTGAAAATGCAAGGAGGCCCCAGAAACTGGGGCCTACAGCTCCCCCGACTGGACTCGAACCAGTAGCCCTTTAAGTTGATCTTGGACTGTTGATCATCATTGAACAATCGCTACACCGCCCGTGGCGTAGGCGATCCAGCGTTGGCTGTGCATGATCATAATCGTTTGTAATCGACTATATTGGACGAGTTGAAGATGACTCTGGTTCGGTTAATCTTGAAAACGAACATCCGCCGATGATCTTCATCAGTCGTCATCACGCCGCGTTTCGACGCGCGAGGCAGTCGAACGACCGCTTCGGTAGTGGCGGCAGGTCGTGTGCGACGTTCGCATCGATGATCGCCTGGGTGGGTGTCGAGGTGGCGGTGCGCGAGGTGCTCGCCGGCGGTCGATCCTCACCTCGGACGGTAACTCCTCGTCTGACCCGCGGCAGTCAGACGGTAAAAGTTCATCCCTGACATCTAAAACGACTTTAGATGTCAATTTTGAGACCTTAGCTGTACTCTGGTTAGGTAGACCGTGGTCCGCACACGGCCGATCAGCTGCGTGGGCCCCCCTGCCACGCGTGCGGCATACGACCGTACTGCGGACAGGAAGGCGGTGAGTCGGCCATGGCGACCGGACGTGGCAGCACGGAACGCGTCAAGTCGGGCAAGGCGGTACCTCTGCCGGTCCGTCGCGCGCTGGAGGACATCGGCGAACATCTCGGCACCTGGCGTCGCCTCCGCGGGCTGACTGCCGTAGAGGTCGCCGAACGCGCCGACGTCGCCCGATCCACCGTCCTTCGGTTGGAGTCGGGCCAGGGGGCCAATCTTGAGGCGCTGCTGCGGGTCGCCCGCGCGCTCGGCGTGCTCGACGACATCACCCAGGCGCTCGACCCGTACCGAAGCGACGTCGGACGCCAACGCGCAGATGAGCAACTGCCCCAGCGGGTACGGCGCCGCCACGACTACCCGGATCAGAAATGACTAGCGCGCGCCGCCGGGCAGGCGCGCGCGCATCGCGTACCGAACGCGGGAGCGAGCACGCCAGTAGCCGTCGAACCGCTGACGTGGAGGTGTGGGTAGACCTGGCCGGCGCGCCGACCCTGGCAGGGCGTCTGTTCACCCACCGGCGGGGTCGCACCGAGTCGGCGTCGTTCACCTACGACCCGGGCTGGCTGTCCAACGGCGCCGCGTATGCGCTGGACCCCGCCCTGCCACGAGTGTCCGGCACGCTGCAGACCCCGACGAATCAGAAACTCTTCGGGGCGTTTGCCGACTCGTGCCCCGACCGGTGGGGTCGGCGGCTCATCGAACGCACCGAAAGGCACCAGGCGAACGCAACGAGCCGAGCGCCGGTCAGCTTCGGCGAGTTCGACCTACTCATACGAGTGCGGGACGACCTGCGGCAAGGCTCCATCCGGTTCGGTCGCGACGACGAGTTCCTCGAGCACGCCTCACTCGGCGTTCCCGCGCTGACAGATCTGCCCCCACTGCTCTCGGCCGCCGACAACATTGCCGATGACAACTCCGACGACGACCCCCAGTCGCTGGCGCTGCTGCTGCGGCAAGGCTCCAGCCTCGGCGGCGCCAGGCCCAAGGCGCACGTACGTGACGTTGATGGCCGCATCGCCATCGCCAAGTTCCCGAGCCCGAGTGACGAGTGGAACGTCATGGCGTGGGAGAAGACCGCCCTTGACCTTGCCGTCGCCGCTGGCATCGTCGTTCCCGACAATCATCTCGTCACGATCGGCGGACGCAACGTCCTCATCGTCGATCGATTCGATCGGCTGCGCGACGGCCGGCGCCGCGGCTACCAATCCGCGATGACCGCGCTCGAGCGGACCGACGGCGAGCACGGCAACTACCTCGAGATCGCTGAACTTATTGAGACCCGCAGTCGCGCCGCGAACCGAGAGCTGGAGCAGCTGTTCCGTCGAGTCGCGTTCACCATCCTGATCTCCAACACCGACGACCACCTGCGCAACCACGCCTTTCTTCACCAGCACGCCGACATCTGGGAACTGTCGCCGGCCTTCGACCTCAACCCCAACCCCCAGCCCGGCGAGCGCCACCTCTCAACCGCCATCGACCGAGACACCGTCGCCGACGTCGACGATCTTCTCGCGACAGCCCTGCTCTACCGGCTTAGCGAGATCGACGCGCTCGGGGTGCTTCGCCGGGTGAGGGACGCCGTCTCGACGTGGGAGGCGGTCGCAGCTCGCAATGGACTGACCAGGAGCGCGTGTGCGGCGATGGCGCCGGCGTTCGCCAGCCCGGCGGCGGTCCGGACCAACGAGTTACTCGCCTGACGTCGCAATGCCGCGCCCGATCGGCGCGACACTCCACACCTATCTGTTGGCGCGCGCAACAGGGTCATGCGGCGCCGGCGCCCTGCTCCCGGATCCGGCGGAGCACCTCTGCGCGGAAGTAGCGGACGTGACGGCCGATCTTGAAGCTGCTGGGCCCGATGTGCTGGGTTCGCCACCAGCGCACCGTCGCGTCCGGTACGCGAAGCAGCTCGGCGACCTCGTGCAAAGTGAGCAGTTCGTCGATGTCGTCGTGCCGGTCGTCGTCACGCTCGTTGTCGTTGCTGGTCATGGTTGTGTCCTTTCGACAGGTAGTCATTACGTACGTGAAGGTGAGTCGACGGCCTTGATCGGACATCGACGGCCGAACTTCTTGATCGTGACACGAGACGGTCACGGACTGCTCCTCTCTGCCGGGTGCGTTCTCGTTGTACTGGGCGGGTATGCCACGACGGGCGCCGAACAGCGTTGACAGCCTGGTGCCGTCACACCGGACAAGTGCTATGGACGGGTGCGGACGCGACAGCCGAGCGCAGATCCGCTCGATTTCCTGCTCGCCAGGCTGGCGCTGGTTGTCGCTGACTACCGTTGGATCACGGACTTCGTGCGAATGTCCGGCACGGCGTCAAGGCTCTGTCAGCGCCCGATCCCGCGACCGGGGCGCTCATG
>CAVQMF010000002.1:0-1521980 GCA_963713565.1 uncultured Actinomycetota bacterium
GCGGCGCGTAATGGTCGCCGAGCTCGATCAGCTCGCGCGGGTCAGCGTCGGTCAGCGTTGACGCGGCCAGCCCGGCGAGCGCGGCCTCGACGAGGCACCGCCAGGTCGGCGCGCCCGCGGACAGCCTCGCCGGCGGCGATCGCGACCTGCACGGTAAAGTGCGGTCACCGGATCGTCCGCGGGCGCCTGCTCGGCGAGTTGACCCCAGCGCTGTCCTTCGGCCATCCGGGCGCGGAAGTACCAGAAGATCGCCAGCCGCGAGAGCAGACGCAGCCCCGGCAGGTGACCGGTTTCGTGCACCAGGCTGTGTTCCAGACGGGCCGGATCGTGGGCAGGGCATCGAGCCGGGTACCAGCCAGCGTTGTTGCGGAACCCGAGTCGGCTGGCGCGCGACCTGAACTCGGCCGCCCAGCCGTCGCGGCGCTGCTCGGTGCCGTGTTCTCCTCGGCGGCGCGCAACGCGTGCCGGGCGTGGCCGCGTACGGTGGCCAACTGCCGGAACAAGGTGGGGCCGCCCGGCCGCTGCTCCGCGGCCTTGATCAGCAGCGACCGGTGCACCAACGAGTCCAGCAGATGGGTCACCTCACCGGCCTCGACGGTCGACCAGCCCCGACGGCGGCTGCGGCGGCCCGGTTGGACGAACCGGGCAATGCCGCCAGGCGCCGGTGCAGGACCGGTCGGTTTGCTCAGCAACCGGTATCCGGAGTCGATGGCGTTGCGCAACAACAGCCGGTCGGGCCGCCTGCCCCGCCCCTAGCCGCCGCAACCCGCTGGGATCCTGGATTACCTGGGCTCGATCTTGGCCAATGTGGCGGACCGCACCCGGGCCGCCGCGAGCTCGATCGCCAACGGTAGGCCGTCCAGCGCGGTGCAGATCTCGACAACCGCACCCAGCTCATCACCGGTCAGCTCCTGGCCGGGTCGGCCGCGCGCATCCGCTGCAGGAACAAAGCCACCGCCGGCGCGGCTGCCGGATCCTCGATCCCGGCCACTCCCGGATCAGCGGCGCCCTTTGCCAGCAAGTCCCCAACCGGCGCAGTTCCAGCGACAGCCGCAAGGCCGGGAGCCGGATCGCGGCGGTGAGTGGGCAGCGCGAGCGGCCCGAGGGCTCCACAACACCTCACCTTCGACGTCCAGCGGCTCACGGCTGGTTGCCAGCACCAGGCTGGCCTTCGCCGCGGCGGCGACGGTCGCCGCGACCACGCTCGCCGCCACGAGGACGTGTTCGCAGTTGTCCAGCAGCAGCATGATCGCGCGGTCGCGGCAGCAGGCCGAGCGTCCAACCCGGTACCCGTACCAGGCGGATTCGATCCGCTACCGTGGCCAGCACGAAGTCCGTGACCACCGAGGCCTCCTGGACCGAGCCGAGATCGATGAACCAGGTTCCGTCGGGGTAGCCGCCGCTCAGGTCGCGGGCCAGCTCTATTGCGAGCCGGGTCTTGCCGCATCCGGCCGGGCGGTGATGGTGAGGAGCGGATTTGCCGCGGCCAGCGACGCCAGTTGCCCGAGAGTGTCTGCACGGCCGAGCAGCGGCGTGAGCGTCGGCGGCAGCCGGGCTCCGACGGCGGCTGCCGAACGACCCGGCAACCCCGGCCCTGACCCGGGGACCGTTGACGGGTCCAGATGGGCTGACTTGCCCCTACACGGCGTGACGTGGTTTGGGTGTGAGCGGGGTCAGGTCGGGTCGCCGGCCAGGATCCGGCGCTGCAACCCCGGTGAGCTCTGCCCCGGGGTCAATGCCGACCTCGTCGAGCAGAGTGGTGCGGGCGTCCTGGTAGGTCTGCAGGGCCTCTTCTGGTGCGACCGAGGCAGTACAGCGCCAGCATCCGCGCCGCCCACGTTCGTCGAACGGCGCGTGCGTGAGCAGCCCGTCGACGCGGACCAGCGCGCCGGTCGACTGCCCGGTCACAGCAGGGCGTCGACGCGCCGCGCCGACACGTGCCGGGCGGGTTTTCAATGAGCCGGGTGATGACCTGCTTGGCCGCCAGATGGTCGGCCAGCACCTCATACGCGGTCCCGCGCCACAGCGCCAGCGCGTCGTCGGCGACACGGACCACGTGGCGGAACTCCCCGCGCGCGAAAAGTTGTCGGATGTCATCGGCCATCGTCTCGAATCGTGTCGAGTCGATCTCATCGCCCAGAGCGAGAAGCCGGTACCCGGCGCTGTCGTTGATCAGCACGGGGGTTCGCCCCGCATGCGGCTCAGGTTCCAGAATCCGGCGCAGCCGCCAGATCTGGGTGTCCAGTCTGGCCTCGAGCTTGCCCGACCGGCCGAGTTCGGTAAACGGTCCCGGGTCCGACCCCCACCCCACGGCCAGCAACTCGTCGACCGACACCCGCTGATTGGCCCGCAACGCAAGCACCGCCAAGATCGCCGTGGTCCGCGCCCCACTGACCGGCACCTCACGCCCGTCCACCTCGATCATCAACGGGCCCAGATCACGCAGCCGCACCAGCGCACCCTACGACAGCCGCACGCGATACGGGTCACGTGCACCACACGCAGAGCACCCACCCTCAAAGATCCGCCGGGACAGCGTCCGGTTGTCAAGTCGCCGTCGTCCGGAGCTTTATCAGTAGGTAGAAGACGTAATCTATGCGTGTCGCGGCTGAGGATCCGTCACTGAAGGTGTGACCCGTCTTTGGCCTCTGAAAATACGGCTTCTTGAACGGTCCGTCGATGACGCCGGCACGAGACCGGTCTCGGCAGAGCTCTGATACGCGCACATATCGCCGTGCCGCCCCAAGTTTCCAGCGCACGGTGACTCGCACGTACTCGGCGATCTTGGACCGGCCGCCGACGTGATCGACCTGCGCGCATCGCCGGCAGGTCGAGTTTGTCCGCGTAGTTCGTGCTGGGTGGGAGTCGGTGCGAGCCGAGTCTTCGATCATGCTGATGGATCTCGGCGGTTCCTGCTCGGGCATGTACGCCCTCGTGCTCGTCGGCTGATCACCTCAAGGCTGCGGCTCACCTCAAGGCTGCGGCGACAACTCACAGCGCCAGCCGGAGGCCGATTCCGTTGCCTTGTGCGGACGCGTACACGACCGCGGCGGCCGCCACGTCGAGCGCTGCATGCCCGGTCGACTTGAACACCGTGAGCGGCGCTGCCTCCGGTGCGGCCGCACCCGACAGGACATCACCGAGCAGCCGCAGCCGCGCCGAGTCGTAGCTCTGCAGCTCGTGCGCGCCGGCTGGTGGTGCGGCGCTTGCTGCCCCCGGCCATTCCACATACACAACGGCATCGGCAATCGTTGCCGCATCCAACTCCGGACCGTGCGACCCACCGACCGAGCTGATGTGGCAGCCCTGCTGCAGCCACTCGCGCGCAGCACGGGCTCGCGCGCGCCCGTGCAACAGAAGACAACGTCCGCGCTGCGCACGGCCGCTTCGATGGAATCGGCACGGGCGTGCGGGTAGGACGCCGCCAGCCGCTGCGCCGCGAGGTGCGAGCGGCCGCCGACGACGACCTTCCCGGGATGCCCCAGCGCGGCCAGCAGAGCTAGCTGGGCCTGAGCCTGCACGCCGGTGCCGATCACCGCGAGTCGGTCCGTGCGGCGGGCGAGCGTCTGCATGCTCAGCGTCGCGGCGGACGCTGTACGTGCCGCGGTGAGCGTGCTCGCATCCATCACCGCCAGTGGTGCACCGGTGCGCTCGTCGAAGAGCGCCACGATGCCGAGGTGACTGCTGTGTCCGGACGGCCCGCCGAACACGGAAACCAGCTTGGCGGCCAGGCCGAATCCGGGTACGTACGCGGGCATCGCGCCCAGCAGACCGGCCGGGCTCTGTGCGGCGATGCGCGGTGGTGCGGACACGGTTCCATGGCTCACCGCGACGAGGGCGTCGGACACCGCGGCCAGGACGCGGCTCGGCTCTAGAGCGGCCGCGGTCTGCATGTGGTCGAGCACGAGGACGCCGCTCACGGACGCCGCCCGCCCAGCGCGTTCAGCGTGTTCTGCAGTTCCTCGGTGGCCTTCTTGAGCTCCTCCTTCAGCGCGCTCAGGCCGGGCTCCTCGAACTCCGGTTCCAGTCCGACGATCGTGAGGGCGCAAATCGGGTTGCCCTTCGGGGTGAGCACGGCCCGGCTGGCCGAGGCGATGAACTTCTGGTTGCGGCTGCGTTCCAGCGCGAATCCGGTCCGCGCGGCCCGGTCGAGGTCGGCCAGCAGCCCGTCGGCACCGGCCATCGGGTAACCGGCTTGCTCGGCGAGGCGTAGGTAGGGGGCGTGATCCGTCTGGTCCAGCATGGCCACCAGCGCCACCGGTCCGGCAAAGCGGTGCACCGGCAGCAGCTCGGCGCGCAGGTCGGTGATCATCTGCAACCGGGTCGGGCAGACCACCTCGATCACGCGCGAGTGATCTGCTTCGAGCACCTGTAGGTTCACCATCATGTCCGTGCGTTCGGACAGCGTCTGCATCACCGGATGGCACAGCGCGGAAAGCGAATTGCGGCTCGCGGCGCGGGACAGCTGCAGCACGGCCGCACCGGGCAGGTAGTGATCGTCGGCGCGCAGGACCCAGCCGCGGCGGATCAGATCCTGCAGCACACGATAAACCGTGGCCCGATGCATGCCCACCTCGGCGGCCAGTTCGCTCAGCCGCAGTGGGTGATCGGAACGTGCTATCACCTCGACCAGGTCGACGGCCTTGTCGACCGCCGAGCTCGGCGACCTGGACACGCCTCACCAGATCCCTTCATCGGCGACGTTGCATACCATAAAGACGCGTTGCTAGGATAGTAACAGTTGTTATGCCCAGCGCAACAGCATCGAGGAGACTGGGGAGCGCGATCGTGGCAGAAGACTTCCAGGCGGCGGCCGCACCGTACGCACCGCCGCCGGACGAGGAGGTCCGCGTGTATCAAGGCGGCCGAGTGTTCGCCGGTACCGAGCGCCGGTCACCGACGCGACCATCGTCGTGCGTGGTGACCGGATCGCTGCCGTCGTCGCGGGGACGGCCAGTGGTGAACTGACCGGTGGCGCCGAGTTGATCGACCTCGACGGACGGACCGTGATCCCCGGGCTGATCGACGCCCACCAGCATCTCGCGACGCTGCCCAACCGCCCGGTCGCCGAAGGTTGGTTGCGCCGGCAGGTGTTCGGTGGCGTGACCGCGGTGCGCGACATGGCCGACGACCTGCGGCACATCGCGGACCTGGCCCGCGGCACTCTCGTTGGCGAGATCGCCGGCCCCGACGTCCGCTACGCCGCGCTGATGGCTGGCCACAGCTTCTTCGCCGACCCGCGCACCTGGCAGGTCAGCCGGGGCGAGACGCCCGGCCAGGTGCCCTGGATGCAGGCGATCACCGAGGCCACCGACCTGCCCATCGCCGTCGCCCTCGCCCGCGGCACGCACGCCTGCGCCATCAAGATCTACGCCGACCTGACCGCGGAACTCATCGCGGCGATCACCGCCGAGGCACACCGACAGGGGATGTCGGTCTGGTCGCACGCGACCGTCTTCCCGGCGCGGCCTTCGGACGCGGTCGAGGCCGGGGTGGACGTGCTCTCGCACGTGACGATGCTCGCCTACGAAACCCAGCTCGCGCCGTCGACCACATACCTGGACAAGCCGCAGATCGACGCCGCCACCTTCGACCCGGGTGACGAGCGGATCGTGGCGGCTGTTCAACCGGATGCGCGAGCGCGGCGCGATCCTCGACGCGACGGCGAGCATGTGGACACGTCCGCAGCTAGGTGACGGCACCGATGAGGAGCGGGCCCGCGCGAGCGTCAACACCGAACTCGCCGCGAAGCTCACCGCACGCGCTGGCACATGTCCGGCGTCGCAGTGGCCACCGGTACCGACTTCGAGACCCCAGAGGACGATCCGTTCCCGGCGCTGCACCACGAACTCCTCTTCCTCGCCCGTCACTGCGACATGAGCACGGCTGACGTGCTCCGCTCGGCTACCGCCATCGGCGCTCGAAGCGCCGGCTGCGCCGAGCTGATGGGCACCCTCGAGCCCGGCAAGCTGGCGAACTTCGTCGTCCTGGACGAGGACCCGCTCGCCGACATCAAGAACCTGCGCAGCATCAGCCGAGTCGTCAAGCGCGGACGGGAATTCCCGCGCAACGAATACCGAACCAGCCCCGAGTGATGCGAGATCTGGCGATGACCGACTATCCGATCGTCAACGCCCTTGGGGCGTTGGACAACCCGAACGCGGAACGCTCTGCATCGGCTGCCGGCCAGTTGACGCAGAGCAGCGACCAGGTCACCATCGACGCGCGCACGCTCGCCGACGCACACGCATCCGGCCTCACCGCAGTGAACATCACCCTCGGCTACACGATGGGCGATCAGCCGCCATACGAGCACACCTTGCACGAGATCGAGGTCTGGAACAACCTGATCGCCCAGCACCCGGACGAGCTGGTCAAGGTACTGCGAGCCGACGACATCCTCTCCGCGAAGAGGGACCGCCGGATCGGCATCATCTACGGCTTCCAGAACGCGGTGGCCGTCGGCGACGACCTGGCCCGCATCGACACGTTCGCAAAGCGGGCGTGCGGGTCATCCAGCTGACCTACAACCAGGCCAACCAGATCGGCGACGGCTCGATGGTGCCAGACAACCGCGGGCTGACCGAGTTCGGCCGCGAGTGGTGCACGCCCTCAACGACTGCGCTGATCATGGTCGACCTGTCACACAGCGGCGAGACCGACCTGCCTGGAGGCGACAGTGTTCGCGCGAGCCAGTGTCGATCAACCACACCGGCTGCCGGGCACTCACCGACCTGCCCCGCAACAAGACCGACCAGGAACTGCGCCTGGTCGCCGACAAGCGGCGGCTTCGTCGGCATCTACTTCATGCCCTTCCTGAACCCGACCGGGTCAGGCCCACGCCGCCGACGTCGTCGCGCACATCGAGCACGCCGTCAACGTGTGCGGCGAGGACCACGTCGGCATCGGCACGGACGGGCCGGTCACCGCGGATCGACGACCTCGACGCGTACCGGCGCGACGCTCGCCGAGCACGTCGCGCTCGCGCGAGGCCGCGGGTGTCGGCGCGGCCGGCGAACGTGCGGACACGTTCCCATTCGTCCTCGACCTGCGCGGCGCCGACCAATTCCGCACGCTGATCCGGCTGCTCGAGCAGCGCGGCCACAAGTTCGGAGCGAATCGAGAAGATCCTCGGCCGCAACTTCATCAACTATGCGGCTCGAGTCTGGCGGCTCGGACATCAATGAGCGCCCACCCCTACACCGCCGGCCCGATCCAGGCCATCCCGATCCGGATCCCGCTGCGCGACGTCGGCCAACCGCCGCCCTCGAGGGCAAGTTGCCGAGCGCGGTGAATCCGCCGACCGGCTGCGGTTTCACCCGCTGCCCGCTCGCTCACGAGCAGTGCGCAGCCCAGGACCCGCCGCCGCGCTCGCTCGGCAATGGGCACGTTGACACCGGCCACTTCCCACTGCACAGCTGCTGCCGCTGAGGCCGTCGCGGCTCTCGAACGGAGCCAGTGACGGACCGAACACTACCGCGACGGCACTTGGGTAATGTCCGCGCCCGGTAGTGGCCGGTGCGCACATATCGCCGCCGCGCACCCGGTGCTTCTGACGTCCATCAGCACGCGCTATTCGGCGATAGCGAGCGCATGTCGAAGCAGCGGCGGACTACGCGGGTCACTCGGCACGTGTCCCGGCAGGCCCAGTCCTGGACACGTTGGCGTCGCCGTCAGCGTGTCGCGTCGCGCCGGCCGCGGTCGTAGTTCTCGACGCCGCCTTCGAACCAGGCGTGGACAGCCAGCTGGGTCAGCGCGGAACGCACGTCCACGCCCGCCTCGACCGATGCGTTGGCCTTCCACAACAGAAAGCGCAGCATCGGGCTGTTCTCGGCCGGCCACGGAGGCTCTGGCTGCCGCGCGTCGCGCGGCGATGGCCACGGCCCACGGTGGGCGTCCTGCGCAGCGCGGAGGTTGATCAGCCCGTCAGCGACGTCGGCGGGCACGATCAGGGATGCCTCGATCTCGTCAGGGGTCATGGCGCCAAGTCTGCATCGATGATCACGCTGCCGGAACAACGTCCGGATGCGCGAGGACCTGCCGCCGCCGCCCGACCCGTCGGATTGCCATTGAGTCGCGGCCCTTGAGCGGTCGTGCGCGGTGGACACTTGAACCGCTCGCCCCACCGTGTTGCCGTGGTGCGGTGTCACGTCGTGTCGCACCGTGCCAGCCCAGACCGCCCCCTACCGCGGGCGGCCGGTCGCGCGCTTCGCGGGCTTCGATCTTGGCTGACAAATGAATGACATGCCGAGCGACATCCGACCCGTGACAGGCGAAAACCCCTTGTAAACAAGGGGTTTCGCAGTGGAGCTGAGGGGACTCGAACCCCTGACCCCCACACTGCCAGTGTGGTGCGCTACCAGCTGCGCCACAGCCCCAAACGAGCGCCAGCCACAACACCAGCACCGCCGGATAACCCTACACGCCGCGGCGAGGCGCCCACCGCCCGACAGAAGCACGAAACCGACACGCCGGGACCGCTACACCCCCCGGATTACGGGGATTTCCGGGCCACCGGTGATACTGATCCGAGCAAGACCATCCAACGACTCAGAGGAGACCTCGTGAACCGCAAGGAACTGGTGGCAGCTGTCGCCGACGGCGCCGACCTGGAGCAGAAGACGGTCGATGCCGTCCTCCGCTCCCTCCAGTCCACGCTCGAGGGCGCTGCGGCCAAGGGAGAGAAGGTCAGCGTCCCCGGGTTCTTCGCCCTGTCGGTCGGCGATCGCGCTGCCCGCGAAGGCCGCAATCCGGCGACGGGCGCGACCATCACCATCCCGGCGGCGAAGACCGTCAAGCTCACCGCCGGCAGTTCACTCAAGGACGCCGCCAACAAGTAGCACGAGCGACGAAGGGCCGGTTCCGCGTCACGCGGGGCCGGCCCTTCGTGACGTCGGGGCTCAGCCGGCCGGCGTCGAAGACCTGGACGTCGCAGCTGGCGGGGTGGCCGACTTCGTCGGCGACGGGGAGGCCGACTTCGATGTGGTCGGTGAGGGCGTCACCGACGGACTCGGCGCCGGGCCAGTCAACCCAGCCGCCGCGATCGCCTTCGTCACTGCCCCCAGCGTCGCCGCAACCCGCTTGCCGTTCACCTTCACCGTCGGCGTGCCGGTGATCCCGCGGCGCGATGCGGAATCGGTCGTCGCTGCCACGAACGACTTGTGTTGCTCGTCGGCCACGCACGCGGCGAACGTCGTCAGCTTGTCGCCGGTGATTCCGGCCCGCCGCGCGTACGCCTCGAGCTGCGTGTCGGTGCGTCCGCTCGTCCCTTCCTTCGGCTGCACCTGCTTGCCGTCGATCTTGCCGAACAGCACGTCGTTGTAGGCGATGAAGGTGTCCACCGAGACGTCGGAGGCACAGATGGCGGCGTTCGCTGCGCGGGACGAGTATCGGTTCCCGTTCGACGACTCGTCCAGGAAGGCGACGACGTGGTAGCGCGCCTGGGCGTGGTTGGCGCGCACGAGCTTGTCCAACGTCGGCCCGACATTCTGCTCGAAGCGCCGGCAGTTCGGGCATTGGTAGTCCAACCAGATGTCGACTGTCGCAGCTGCCTTCTTACCGAATACGACACCGTTGCGCACGGTGGCATTGGTTGCGGTGAGAGTGCCCCCGATCTTTGCCCGCCCCGACTGCACGCCGACGCCGATGAGCGTGACCAGCACGACGACACCCGCGATCGCTCCGTTGGTCCAGCGGTTGCGGGAGCGCGCGGCCCGGTCGCGCTTGGCGACCTCCGACTCGTACTTTCGCCGACCCTGCTCGGTACGCAGCCGCTTGGCGGAAGGCGGCTCGACGTAGTCGTGCCGCGCGAGGAACTCGTCCAGCGACAGCCGGGTGACCGGCCACCAGACGAGGAACAGCGCCAACGCCAGCAGCCCGATATCGCGCAGGATGTCCCACGTGTAGTGCGTTGCCCCGGCGGTCTGACCACCACTGCCGAAGCAGCCGCAGTCGAGCTTCAGCCCTCGCGCGGCGGCCTGGATGACCCCGATCAGGAAGATGACGAACAGCACTGCGGACGCCGCGGCGGCCAGGCGCACCACGATGCCCACGATCAGCAGGACGCCGAGCGCCAGTTCGAGCACCGGCAGGCCGAACGCAATCGCCTTGGTCAGCCACTCCGGCGTCGCATCGAAGGCGCGGACCACCAGCAGGAACTCGCGCGGCGATCCGATCTTCAGCGACGCAGACCAGATCCAGACGATCCCGAGGAATAGGCGGATGATGGTGCCCACCCAGGGGCGAGCAGCTGTCCAGGTCACGAGCGTGGATTCTGCCCCAGGTGCCTCACGTTCGGCCCGCCGCCACGAGCGGCAGGTCGTGCGCGATCTGCTCTCGCTGAGTGGTACTGAGCAGGTACGACACGTGTGCATAGTCGTCCGGGCCGTAGAGCAGCACCTCGAGCGAGTGCGTCTCGCCGCCGTCCGCGGCGATCGTCACGTGCGCTGCAGCCTGCGCTGCATCGATGTCGGCCTGGGTACCGGTCAGCCCGACCCAGGTCGCCGTCGTGCCCTTGGCGAACTGCGCGAGGTACTTCCCCATCACCGGCGGGGTGTCGCGCTTCACATCCGTCGTGACGAAGACCATGATCGTCTCCTTCGCGACGGCCGCAGGCACCTGCCGGAGCGCCAGCCGAATGTCGGCCAGCGTCGCCGGACACTCGTCCGGGCAATTGGTGTACCCGAAGAACAGCAAGGTCGGATGTTTCGCAGTTCGCGTGCCGAAGGCGTACGACTGGCCGGACGTGTCCGTCAGCGTGAACTGTGGCCGCGGCTGCGCCGGGTCCATTCCGAAACCCTTGAACGTGCCGGTGCCGGCGTTGTCGTTGAGGTCCGACGGCTGTGCCGAGTGTTCGTGGGCGTGCTGCCCGGTACTGCTCGAACAGCCGACCACAGCGGCAGCGGCGATCACTAGGACAAGCACACGGCGGATCACGAATGAACTCCTGACGGTGAGGACGACTGGGCCACTGAACTGGAAGAACCTGTGGATGCCTCGACCGGAGCAGTGACGAGCAGTTGCCCCGCATTGCGCATCGTGAGCTGGATGTTGACGTACTGCCCCACCCGCAGAGGTCCGACCAGCTGCGTGATGACGATCCGATGAGCGCCGGTCAGTGCCGTACTGCCGCCCGCCGGCACAGTGACGACCTGCTGGTAGAGCCGAGCATCCGCGCCGGCGCCGGTCTGGACGTCGGTGAGGGCGTCCGGCCGATCCGCGCTGTTGTGCAGCGTCAACTCCGCGGACGCGCGATCTGGCGCGAGCGGATGGACAACGGCTCCGGTGACGACGACGGGCGCGTTCGCCGAGGCGGCGGAGGTGCGGTCGCTCGACGTATCCCGCGCACCGAGCAGGAGTCCGGCACCACCGCACACGAGCACCACGATCGCCGCCACGACGGCGAGTCGGTTCACGGAGAACCTCGGCGGGCCCGGCCGACGATCGCCACGCCGAGCGCTGCGGCAGCGAGCACGACGGCGACGATCGACAAGATGATCGGGCCGGTGTTGTTCGACGTGTCGCTGCCGGTCTTGTGGGTCGCCGCGGTCAGCGTCAGCACGGGTGCCGGATGCTCGGGCTCGTTCTGCGAACCCGGCGCAGCGGTCTCGATCCAGCGAACCTCGCTGCCGTCGGCGTATCGCTGGATCGCCTTGAACGTCAGCGAGGGCGTGTCCGGCAGCGCCCCGGCCAGGATGGTGAACGCACCGAACTCACCTGGCTTGAGGCCCTGGCCCCTTGCCGCGGTCCACGTGATCTCCGAGACGGCTTCGGTGATCTCGCCGTCGTCGGTCTTGATCGGCTCGGAGAGCTTCGCGCTCGTCGTCTTCGTCGTCCAGCCCGGCAAGGGTTTGACATCGACGGACGCGATGGGTGTATCAGTAGGCAACACAACGGTGAACCCCGTTGTCGCCACGTCTTTTTCCACCGGGACCTGGAACGTGACCTGCACGTCGCTGCTGCCCGGCTCGGCTCCCGGCGCCGTGACGGTCACGTGCGCAGCCGCCCGGCCGGCCAGCGCCACCATGACGACGAACATGCCCAGGAGTACGTGGATGACGCGGCGCATGGAGCTTCCCTCTCAGTGCAGGTGGATGGTCACATCGGTGGTGGTGGCGTCGAACTGGGACGTCGTCACGACAAGATCGATGTCCCAGGCACCCGCCACCGGCAGCGTGGCGGTGCCGTCGAAGTGGCCGCCCCCGTGGCCGGCGAGCGCGATCGGCAGCGGCCCGATCTCCGCGTCGTGTTGCGTTGCGGTGGCCGCGACGCTCGCCCGGGTGACGCCGTGCAGCATGACCGCGATGTCGACCGGGCCGCGGGTGCCCGGATCGACGGTGACGGTGACGGAGCGGCCGTCGCCCAGGGAAGCGGTCGCGGACACCGGCTCGCGGTACTGCGCCGCCAACGCCTCCCTGCCTCGCGGCTCGCCGACCAGTACGGCGGTGACGGCCAGCACGACGGCGCCGATGATCACCTCGAGCAGGACCGAGCGGCGCAGCAGTTCGACGTCCGTGGTCGCAGCTGTGGGCTCGTCCAACGCGGTGGCCGTCATCGCGTAGGCGACCGTCCGGTGACGCACCTGTCGCCTGGAGAGGTTGCCGAGTGCGACCAACACTGCGAACAACACGATCTTGGTGACGACGAGCAGGCCGTAGGTGGTATCGAAGATCGCATCGATCGTGCCGATGCCTCGCCACGCCGCGTACGCGCCGGTCACTGCCAGGACGACCACGGAGACGAATGCGACGCTCGAGAACACCGGCAGCGTGGTGCGCAGTTCGTCGGCGTCCCGGCGCGGCAGTACGCATCCGACGAGATACGCGAGGCCGCCGAGCCACGCTGCCATCGCGCACAGATGCAGGGTGTCGAAGGAAATCGAGAGCCAGGTAGGCGACGTTGTCGATGCATGACCGGTGCCCGACAATGTCGCCGCCACACCGACGCCGAGTGCCAGGGCCAGCCAGCGCGTGAGGTCAGCGCGCTCGGAGCGGTCCTGGAGCAGCTGTGCGAGCAGTAGCGCGAGAGCGCCGAGCAGCAGCAGCCGGACGCTGTGAAATTCGCCGTATCGAGAATGCAGGGTGTCGCTCAGCAACGCTCTCTGGAAGACCGCGCCGAACCCGTCGCCTGCCGCGTAGGGACCTTGGAGCATCAGCTCCCCGGCCGCACCGACCGTGGCGGCACCCCAGCCGGTCCAGAGAAGCCGGCGGGCGCGTCGGTCGTCTCGCCCGTCCGGCCAGACCGTGAACAGCAGCCACGAGCCGCCCAGCAGCGCCAGCCCTGCATAGGACGTCCAGCGAAGGACGTCTAACGCGGTGCTCGTGGCCGTGTCGGCAGCAGTGCCCCCTGGCAGGCTGCCGTGCACGAGTGCGCCGGCGCCGACGACGAATCGGATCGTGCCCGCAACCGGATGTCCGTCGGCGGACACCACGCGGAAGCTCGCGGTGTAACTGCTGTCGCCGAGACCGGCTTTCAGGCGGTCCGCGATCGTGTTCGCATCCCCGCCGGGGTGATAGGCGCTGGCTCCATCGACCCGGTTGCCGTCCTGGTCCGTGACGTGCAGGAAGCCAAGGCCGACGTTCTCGTCGAAGGTGATCGTCACCGTGCTCGGCGCGGTCTGCAGCCGCGCTCCGTCCCGTGGGTCCGACGCCACGACCGTCGCGTGCGCCGCGGCAGGGGCGGCGAATGCGAGGCCGGCGCCGAGCAGGATGCCGACGACGACCACGAGCTTGCGGAGGATCACGCGACCGTCCGCAAGGTGCCGTCCTCGTCCGTGCCGCGCCGGGCGGCAGGGGCAGGCGCGGGTGGGAGTGCCCGCTCGGCGCGATCGAGCACGATCAGCAGGACGAGGCCGACGAGTGCGGCCGCGTGCGTGGCGAGCCGCTCGCCGTTTACCGCGTTCTGGACGAGGTCGCGCACGGACAGGGCGCCCAGCACCACGAGGAACGTCCCGAGGAGCGGGATCAGTCCGGCGGCGCGACGCGGGACGAGCGCCGCCGCGACGAATGCGGCACCGATGGCGAGGTTCCAGGCAGCCGCCTCGTGCGCGGCGTGCATAGACATCTGCATACCGATGCTGTCGCCGACCACCGCGGGAATGGCGATCACGACCTGCGCCAGACCCGCGGCGAGCAGGCCGTACTGCAGCCGACGCCGGCGGCGCATCACCCGCCGAGCGGGCAACACGATGTCCTCGGTTATCGCCTCGGACAAGTCGGGCACCGGGCGGACGTCTAGTCGGCTCAGCCGCGTCACCCGGGCCGCCGTCTCCGCCCATCGGGCACAATCGGAGCACCACGCGAGATGAGCGTCGAGACCCACAGGTGACATACCGAGGGGCTCGTCGTCGAGTCTCGCGGACACCGCTTCGCGGAACCGTTCACATCGCACGTCCGACATAGTCGGTCGAGGGGTGGAAAAAGTTCCCGCCGATCTGACAGAGGTCGAATGGACGACTACGACGAGGTCACCGCGATTGCGCTGCGCGCGCGGCGAGGGGATGCCTCGGCGGCTTCGGAATTCGTGCGCGCGACACAGCCCGACGTATGGCGGCTGTGCGCACACCTGGGCGATCACCGATCGGCGGACGATCTGACGCAGGAGACCTACGCCAGGGCATTCGCATCGCTGCATCGGTTCCTCGGTCGCTCATCGGCGCGGACATGGCTGCTGTCGATCGCCCGCCGGGTGTGCGCTGACGAGGTGCGCTCGGCCCAACGGTCGCGGCGCGCCGTCGGTCCCGCTCCGGTCGTGGTAGATCATGCCGGCACCGTGGCGGTGCGTTCGCTGATCTCGGGCCTGGAGCCTGAGCGGCGCGAGGCGTTCGTGCTCACGCAGGTGCTGGGGTTGTCGTACGCCGAGGCCGCGGATGTGTCCGGCTGCCCGGTAGGGACAATCCGGTCACGGGTAGCGCGGGCGCGGGCGTCGCTGGTTCATTCGCTGGATCCCGGTCACTCGCGTACGGAGACGGGCTGAGGATCGCCCGCGCGCCGGGTCTGCTTGGTGACGTAGTGCTCGGCGACGAACGACATCGTCGGAATCGTGCCAGCCACCATGACCAGCGCATAGCGCGCGAGCGGCCAACGCAGCCGGAAGCCCAGGATGGCCGTGACGATGACGTACACCAGGTAGAGGTAGCCGTGCGCGACCCACAGAATGCCGGTGCCCGGCTCCATACGCAGATGGGTGGTGTACTTCAAGATCAGCGCGATCGTGCCGGAAAGCAGCACGAATCCGGTGACGAATGCCATGATCCGGTACCGCGTGAGCGCCCCTTTGGCGATCTCGACCGTCGCCGTCGGCACCTGCGGCTGATGGACGTCGAGCAGCGACCGGCCGAGGTTGAAGCCGGCATCACTCATTGCGCTGCTCCCGTTCCTGCTGCTCGTCTCTGGCCGCGAGCTGGGCGAGGTAGTCGTTGTAGGCCACATAGACCTGGTCGGACGACGCCGCGGTTGCCGACGGCATGACGTAGCGACGGTAAGGGACGGCGTCCTCGACCGGCGGAGGGGGTGCTTGTCGCGCGGGGGACCCCCGCGCGGCGCCGCGCGCTGCGTCGCGCATGATGCGCGCCCACAGCACCAGCGCAAATAGACTGAACGTCCACCACTGCAGCGCGTAGCCGAAGTTCTGGATACTGAAATGCTTCTGTTCGGAGACGGTGAGCTGCCATCGTCCGAGCACAATCATGGTCACCACTACGGCGATCACGACGATGTGCAGCGCCAGCCAGCCCGGGCGTAGGGCGAAGCGGAATCTGCGCAGCACGTGGTTAACGGTACGGCCGCGCCTGTGGACACGCCGACCTGCGCGTCCTTCCTGCGTGGCAGACTCTTCGGGTGCGGTACCGGACAGTTGTGGCGGCCGCGGCGCTGGCCGCGGCCGTTGCCGGCTGCACGAGTACCGGCGGCTCGACGCCGACGCGTTCCCCGGCGCTCAGTTCCCCTTCCACGAGCCATCCGCCCACGAGCGCGCCACCCACCAACAGACCGTCGACATCATCACCGATCAGTCCGGTAGTCCCGACGACTGGCCCAAACACCCGTCCTGGCGAGAAGCCGCCAGAGTTACCTCCGAGTGGAAAATTGGACTCCCTCCGCGGCGCGTTGACGTTTGCGCAGTACTGGATCAAAACGCTCGACTGGGGCTACGCCACAACCGACTCTACGCTCGCTCGTCAATGGTTCGCCGAGACATGTTCCGACTGCCAACTCTTCATGCAGAACTTCGACCGGCCTCGACGCTCGCATCAGCAGCTGAAAGGAGGCCGTCTCGGAATAATTGGAGCGACAGTGGCATCGAACGATCATATATTCGGGGCGAAGTGGGTTATTGACGTCGCCCTGTCTCAACAGAAGCTGAGCGTTATTGACTCGAGCGGTTCAGCAGTTATTTCTTCACCGGCAGTGTCGTCCACTACGTTCCGACTTTGGCTGGTTTGGACAGGCACTCGCTGGCTTGTTGCCCAAAAGGGTTTCGTCGAATGAACGCACGCCAAATTTTCGCAAGGGTGGTCTTCGCTGTGGGATTGGTCCTACTTGGCGTACTCGTTGGCAAGGCGAACGGCGACGCCCGACCATGTGTGTCGAGTTATGGTGTGTCGTCGTGCGCCGGGAGGGGAAATATCGACGCGAGTGGCGACCATCACGCACCGGGCGCCAAGGGACTTCGGCGCATTCTTGTTGAACCTGCAGGCGCGACGCGGCTCATCCCGTGCGGTTCGGCAACCGAGCGCGAATTGCGCGCCCTGGGAGATTCCTGGGCCTCTGATGATGCGGCAAGCTGCCCAGATTGGACACGCTTATGTGTCGAAGCGCCGGAAGGAAGGACTCTCGCGACGGTACGGGTAATGAAGCAGGCCGACGGCACATGGTCGCTTAATGGCGCGCGGTGCGTCCGCCCACCCATCCCCCAATTGACCGCATCGGACGTGCGTGCGCGGGCGGTGCGCATGATCCCCGGCGCAGTAATCGGCCTTGCGCCGCACGATTCGACACTGGTCAATATTCAAACAGTAATGTGGGTTTCCGCGCCGAGGACCCAAACGCTACCGGGCGTGCAGATCCTTGGCCGACAAGTCACGATCAGTATCGCCCTCGACCACGTCGACTGGTCATTCGGCGACGGCGGCACCGCCACCGAACCTGGGCCCGGCACCGCCTACAGCAGAAACGACCCGTGCACAACACGCCTGTGCGAGGGCTACTTCGGCCACGTTTACGCGACCCGCGGACCGGTCCAGGTCCGCGCCACCGCCTCCTGGACAGCCACCTTCCGAGTCGGCGCCGCCGCCGCTGTGCAAATCCCCGGCACCATCGCCGGTCCGACCGCCACCAGCGACCTGGCCGTCAAGGAAGCGCGCGGCGTACTGATCCCGAACCCTGACCCGCACTGAGCGGAGCAATTGGCGGCATCAATGCACCGAATGCAGGCGAACGCCCGGCGTGTCCACCGGCAGACGCTCCATTGTTGAGCACGCTACAAGATCGGCAAGGCCACCAGACGCCGCCGACCGTGGCGCTTCCTTCGGTGCATACAGCAGGACGGGCACGGCCGCGAAAACGCCGGGCGGCTGGTCCTCTCGTGAGCAATGAGTCCGGTAGCCGGCTGCGGTTGCGCATTCCGACCGCCGTCGGCATCGACAATGACGCAGGCGCCAATCCAACTCGCCGGGCAGGATCGAATACGTGCACGCTGGGCTTCGCACGTTCGGGATGACACGCCGCCGCAATCGACGGTGCCACGCGAAGCCTCCGGGACGGCCTTGCGAACTCGCGGTCGCAGCCGACACAGGTGGCCCGCCGGCGATCCCGGTGCCATGCGAACGCGTGTTTGATAAATTGGGAGTGTGACGGGCTTTCAGGCGTCTCTGCTCGACGACGTCAACTCGGTCGAAGTCGGGGCGCTCGGCGAAGTAGTGCGACGTCAAATGCTTGGCGACGGTGCTTGGGTGGACCTGCGGCGAGGTTGGATCTGCGGCGCCGACCTGCTCTTCGAACGGCTGCGCGACGAGGCCCCCTGGCGGGCCGAACGGCGGCCGATGTACGACAAGGTCGTCGACGTCCCACGACTGCTGTGCTTCTACGAGGAGGGCGACACACTGCCGCACCCGGCGCTCACGCAGGCCAAGCAGAGCCTGAGTGCGCACTACCGGGCCGAACTCGGGGAGGACTTCGCCACGGTCGGCCTGTGCCTCTACCGCGACGGGCGTGACAGTGTCGCCTGGCACGGCGATCGGATCGGCCGCGGCAACACCGAGGACACCATGGTCGCGATCATCGTGCTCGGCGCGCCGCGGCCGCTGCTGCTACGACCCCGAGAGCACATCGGGCGGTCAGGCGTGCGGCTCGACCTCGCGCACGGCGACCTCATCGTGATGGGCGGCAGCTGTCAGCGCACCTGGGAGCACGCCGTGCCCAAAACGGCCCGCGCGGTGGGCCCGCGGGTCAGCGTGCAGTTACGCCCCCGCGGCGTTCGCTGAGCGAGCACAACAGACAGTGGTCCTGACGGGAACAAGTTCGAACCAGCGCAGGGCCTTGGTTGGTTTGGCGAGGTCTATTCGTCCGGGTTAGGCCAACCAGTCCTCGTCCGGACGCACGGCGTGGCCTGACGCGCTGAACCACTCGGTCAGAACCGCGACGATCGCTGCGTTGCGCCGACCCGATCCGCGGGGGAAGCGTCCGGGCGGCACGAGCAGGAGTCGGGCCACTGGATCGCCGTCCGCATAGGCCTGCTGCAACAGCGGCCGAAAGTCCTTGATGTTCTCGGTGACGATCCGCCGGCCAGACGCGGCCGCGCGACGGAAGACCTCATCGTCGGGTTGGGCGCGCAGCTCCGGGTCGGCGACCACGGCGAGGACATCGTGTCCCGCTGCGCGCAGTTGCGCTGCGATCGCGTCCGAGTAGTGCTCGTCGAGGAGCAGCAACTCCGTCACGCGAGGAGGCGCTGTCGGGTGCGCCATGCCTCCAGCGCCTCGCTCGCAGCTCGCTCGTTCTCCGCGATCTGCGCGTCGACCTCGCCGGGGAATGTCCCGTAGTACCCCATCGCGAGGTGGACTTGGGCAGCCGACAGCGTCATCTCGGTCGCGACCAGTTCGATCGCTCGCTTCTCGTCCTTGGCGCCGGAGGCCCGAACCGCCGAAATGATTTCCCAGACATCCGGACCGGCGACGAGCGACGCGCGACGACCTGACGGGCCGTCGCGAAACACAATGCCCGGATGCTCCTGGCTGCGAAGCCCCTCGTCCACCAGACGCTGAGCTAGGCCGGAGGGCGTGGAGTCTTGCAATCCGGCCCGACGCCGCAACCGCTCAAGCAGTGCTGCATCGAACCGGATCGACAGCGGACTCGTCATGCGCTACATCGTAGCGCAGTGGAGGTGGCGGGAATCGAACCCGCGTCCTCCGTCGCTTCGATAGGGCTTCTCCGGGCGCAGTGTGCCTCGCCTCTACTCGGCCCCGACGATCGAGCACACAAGTCGTCAGTGACAGGCCCAGCCGCTGTGAGCTTTCCCGTCCCCTCCCGCGGCCGGCGGGGACGGTGAGTCACCTAGCTGATGCCAGGCACCGGGTCGGTGACGAACCCGGACTGACAGACTTGCTGTCGCTGATCAGGCAGCGAGAGCGAAGTCGGCGCGACTGTTGTCGGCGCTTATTGTGTTTTGCGTCGCATGATTAACGAGGTCAGCAACGCGCTCCTCGGCCCGCTTCCCCTACCTCGACGTCCGGAGTCGAGACCATTCACCCCCTCGGTGGAACCACTCCAGGCTAGTCCACGAGGACAACCTCGTCAGTCCATGCCCTTGCTGCGCCGACCGAGCGCACGGGCCACCTCGCGATCCGCGTCGCGACGGGCGAGATCCTGCCGCTTGTCGTAGGAGCGCTTGCCGCGCGCGAGCGCAAGTTCCACCTTGACCTTGCCTGCCGAGAAGTACAGCGACAGTGGGACGAGCGTCAGCCCGCTCTCCTTCGTCTTGCCGATGAGCCGGGCAATTTCCTCCTTGTGCAACAGTAGCTTGCGCACCCGACGCGGCTCGTGGTTGGTCCAGCTGCCCTGTGCGTATTCCGGAATATGCACGTTGCGCAGGTAGACCTCGCCGTTGTCGATCGTGGCGAAGCCATCCACGAGGGAGGCGCGGCCGAGCCGCAGCGACTTCACCTCGGTGCCGGTGAGCATCACGCCGGCCTCGTAGACGTCGAGCACCGAGTAGTCGTGGCGAGCCTTGCGGTTCGACGCGATGACCCTGCGGTTGGTGCTCCGGTTGCTCGACTTCGGCAGTGCTGACATGCCTACAGCCTGACGTACAGCCGCAACGTCGCAAATGCGGTCAGCGCAGCGAGCACGATGCCGGCGAGCAGACCGATCCCGCCTGCGACGAGGATGTCGTTCGAATCGAGGTTGGGGATGACGCCCTTCTCGACCGGGCTCTTGAAGATCCCGTCCAGCACGAAGGTCTTGCCGATCGCCAGCAGGCCCATCGCAACGAGCCCGCCGACGATCGTCGCAAAGATCGTTTCCAGCATGAACGGCAGCTCGGTCATCCATCTGGACGCGCCGACCAATCGCATGATGCTGGTCTCGTTCTTGCGTTGCGCGGCGGCCACCTGGATCGTGTTCGCGATCAGCAGGATGGACGCGATCAGCACCACCATGGCGATCATGATGGAGAGGAAGCGCGTGCCGTCGATGATCTTGAGGAGGGTCTTCAGCGTGCCGACTTGGTTGGTCACGCCGGACACGCCCGGCTGTTTGCCGTAGTCGGCGGCAAAGCTGTCGAAGTCCCTGGGGATGTCCTTGAGGTGCACGGTGAACGAGGCCGGGATGTCACCGACGGTCGTGAGCTTGGCCGCCTCCGGCGGTTGGTACTTGATCGCGCGAAGATATTGCTCCTTCTCGGTCACGAACCTGACCGAATCCACCCGCGGGTCGTTGGCCAGCTTGTGCTGCAGCGCTTGCTGTTGGGCCGGTGTCGTCTGCGCAGTGCACGGCTCGAAATGCACCTTGCCGCACAGGAACACCGAGACGTTGAGCCGCCCCTCGTACACCCGTTTGAACTCGGAGATCTCGACGCTTGCCAGGTAGGCGGCGCCGACGAATGCGAGCGCGATGGCAGTGCTCAGGATGAGCGCAATCGTCATGGTCAGGTTGCGTCGGATACCGGACAGGACGCCGGACAACACGAAGTTCGCGCGCATGCATTCCTCACTGGTCGGGGCGGCTCAGCTCGGCAGTGAGCACGCCGCCCGGGTCGCCGTAGGTCAGCGACCAACCCCGTAGACGCCGCGATTCTGGTCACGAATGACCTTGCCGGAATCGAGTTCGATGACGCGGCGGCGCATCGCGTCGACAATGTTGTTGTCGTGGGTCGCCATGACGACCGTGGTGCCCGTGCGGTTGATCCGCTCCAGCAGGCTCATGATCCCCTGACTGGTATCGGGATCGAGGTTGCCCGTCGGCTCGTCGGCCAGCAGGACGAGCGGCCGGTTGACAAACGCGCGGGCGATCGCGACGCGTTGCTGCTCGCCGCCGGACAGCTCGTGCGGCTTGCGCTGCGCTTTGCCGGTCAGGCCGACGAGGTCGAGCACTTCGGGCACCGTCCGCTTGATCGCCTTCGGTGATTTGTTAATCACCTCGAGTGCGAAGGCGACGTTCTCGAACACTGACTTCTTGGGCAGCAGCCGGAAGTCCTGGAAGACACAACCGATCTTGCGGCGCAGGTCGGGCACCTTGCGGTGCGACATCCTGCCGACGTTGCGACTGTTCACGATGACGGTGCCCTTGGTGGGCAGTTCCTCACGCAGGAGCAGGCGTAGAACGGTGGACTTGCCGGAGCCGGACTGGCCGATCAGGAATACGAACTCGCCCTTCGCGATGTCCAGGTTCACGCTATCGAGAGCAGGTCGGGCGCCGGCCGGGTAGACCTTGGAGACGTTCTCGAGCCGGATCACGAGGCGCGAGTTTACCGAACAGTTACCGGCGGACCGGGCAGCTTCGCCGGGCACGTCACAGGTTCAGGGCCCGCTGTGCGTTCGTTGCGGAGTTCGATGCGACGGGCGATCACGCGAGCGGGGCCGAGGGCTCAGGCTGCTGGGCTTCTGCGCCAGCGGATTCCAGCTTCGATGAACCCGTCGATATCGCCGTCGAGGACGGCTTGCGGGTTGCCGACCTCATAGTCGGTGCGGAGATCCTTGACCATCTGATAGGGGTGCAGGACGTAGCTGCGCATCTGGTTGCCCCAGCTGTTGCCGGCGTCCTTGAGTGCGTCGAGGGTGGCCTGCTCCTCCTGACGCCGGCGCTCGAGCAGCTTCGCCTGCAGCACCGCCATCGCCGACGCGCGGTTCTGAATCTGGCTGCGCTCATTCTGGCAACTCACGACGATGCCGGTCGGCAGGTGCGTGATTCGCACCGCTGAGTCGGTGGTGTTGACGCCCTGCCCGCCCGGGCCGGACGACCGGTACACGTCGACGCGGATCTCGTCGTCGGGGATCTCGACGTGATCTGAGGATTCGACGACGGGCAGCACCTCGACCCCGACGAATGAGGTCTGCCGCCGACCCTGGTTGTCGAACGGACTTATCCGGACGAGTCGATGCGTGCCCTGCTCGACCGAGAGCGTGCCGTACGCGTACGGCGCCTTCACCTGGAAGGTGGCCGACTTGATCCCTGCCTCCTCGGCGTAGGACGTGTCCATGACGTCGACCGGATAGCCGTGCCGCTCGGCCCACCGCGTGTACATCCGCAGCAGCATTTCCGCGAAATCGGCGGCGTCGACACCGCCCGCCTCCGAGCGGATCGTCATCAGCGCCTCACGCGAGTCGTACTCACCGGAGAGCAGGGTCCGGACCTCCAGTTCGTCGACCGTGCCGCGCAGCCGCGGCAGCTCTGCCTCGACCTCAGCGCGCGAATCGGCGTCGTCCATCTCCTCGGCCAGTTCCCACAGGGTCTGGGCGTCGTCGATGCGGCGGCGCAGCTCTTCGACGCGGCGGATCTCACCCTGGGCGTAGGACAGCCGCGATGTCACGCGCTGCGCGTTCTCAATGTCGTCCCACAGGTTCGGCGCGGACGCCTGCGCCTCGAGCTTGCCGGCTTCGGACCGAAGCGTGTCGAGGTCCACGACGGCCTCGATGGTGGCGAGCGTCGCCGACAGTTCCTTGAGTTCGGCTGGGACGTCACTGATGGTTGCCACGACCGTCGAGGGTACGCGGGCCCGGCCGGGCGGCGCGCCGTCGTCGAGCGCGGACGCGGGCGAAGTGCGGGGCGACGGCCTCGTCAGCCGATGACCGCGGCCCGGGCCGAGGATGTGGCGGTATGTCGGACGTGAGCCCGGCCGAACGCGCCGCCCAACGCCAGTGCGGTGGTCTGCGCACAATGCAGCGTGATCCGCTCGTGGTCGTCGGACAACCTCACGGCGATCTCGATCGCGCGCCGTCGCGGGTCGCGCGCAACGTAGGCGTCGACCACCTGCGCGACGTCATCGAAACGCAGCGAGCCGCGCGCTGCGACCGACGATTCCCGGTCGAGGTCTGCCGAGCTCGCTGCGGCCGCCGCTGCCGCACCGTCGCAGGTGTCCTGCAGGTCGCGCTGCTGGACGAACGCCTGGCCGAGGGTGACCGACCCGGCGACCACCATCAGCGCCAGCATGAAGAATCCGAGGATGAGCGGGATCGTCGAGCCGTCGTCACCGCGCGCCCTCACCGCACCGCGCCTCGAAAGTCGTCGACGTGCACGACGTACACGCCCGTGGTCGTGATCCCGCGCCCGGCGAGCACGGTCGGAATCCCGGGCAGCGCCGCGCGACGCGAGACACACACGGTGAACTGCGCACCAGGAGCGAGGCCGGGCGAGACCGCCGCCGCCGCGCAGGTTGCACCGGAGGCGACGAAGCGCAGCGTGGCGTCGTCCGGCAGGCCCTGATCGGCGAGTGCGAGCCGCACCGCCGCACGAGCGCGTCCGCTCGCCTCGGCGGCCGTGTCGCTGGTGGCGAAAGCGCGTCCGGCATTCCGCGCCGCCTGGGTGACCGCGAGTTGGGTGCGCTGCACCGCGGCCACCGCGGCGATCAGGTAGACGAGCGGCACCATGATCAGCACTGCGAGGAAGATGAACTCGATGATCGCGCTGCCGTCGTCGTCGCGTGCGCGGCGGCTGAGCTCGCCAGCCAACTTGTCGAACCAGGCAGGCACTCGGCTCGCGGTCATCGCCGCACCGCCTCGCGCAGGACCGAGGACGTCACGTCGACGGTCAATGGCATCTTCAACGGCGAGAACAGCAGCCTGATCCTGCCGTGGCAGTGCACCTCGACGAGCTCCAGCCCGGTCTGCTCATCCCGGGTCGGGCTCGACGTGCAGGTGATCCCAGACGCGTCTGCGTCGTCGAGGCCCTTCCGGATCAAGTCAGCCGCGCGATCGGCGCCCGCGCCGGGATCAACCCCCTCCGCAGCGGCATACCGCGCCGCGGACGCCGCCGATGACGCCGCCACGTTGCGCGCGTAGAAGTAGATCGCCACCTGCAGCACAGCGAACAGCAACATGATCAACAGCACGGACATGAACACGAAATCGACGGCCGCCGCGCCGGAGTCGCCGGACAGTCGGGCGCGCGCTCGTTGCTGCCGGCGCGGGCGTGGCGTCAGGTGCAATCGGCACCTACGGGCGGCCGGCACCACATCGCCAGCGGCTACTTGTTGCCGCTGATCGAGTCGATGATGCCGCCGAGAGCGTCCTTGATCTGGGGTTCGAAGATCGCCAGGATCGCCACGACGAGGATCGCCGTCATCACGGTGACCATGACCCAGCCGGGCACGTCGCCGCGATCCTCGCGCAACCGTTGCCGTGCCACGAGGAATTGCGACACACACAGCGACGCCAGCATTGCGATCAGTTTCATCGACTCTCCAACCCGTCACAGCGCAAGCGACGTCAGCGTCATCAGACCAGGGAACAATGCAAACAAAACGGTCACCGGGAGAATGAGGAAAACAACCGGGACCATCATCGAGATCTCTTTTCGGCCGCCGGCTTCGAGCAGGGCGCGCTTGCCGACCTCGCGGACGTCGACCGCCTGTGCACGCAGGACGTCGGCCAGCGGCGTGCCGCGTTCGACGGCCACGACCAGGCCCTGCAGGAAGCGGGCGAAGGATTCCAGCGTCGTCTGCTCGGCGAGATCGGTGAGCGCTTGTGTCACCGGGACACCAGATCTCGCCCGGGCCAGTGCACGTTCGAGGTCGGCGGCCAGCTCCCCCCGGTGAGGCGGCAGACGCGCTGCAGCGCGTCGACCGGCGACTCCCCTGCCACGACGGACAGCGCGAGCAGGTCGGCGACGACTGGGAACTCGGAGAGCATCGCCTGCTCGCGCAGCTCGAGCTGGTGCGTGAGCCACCAGTCACGGCCGAGTATGCCGCCGAGCAGGCCGCCGAATGCGGCCAACACGACGAACAGCGGATCCACGCCGCTGCGCAGCATCCCCCCGACAACGAGGAGAACAGCCGCGGCAACCGCGCCCGCCGCGCCCCAGAGCACCTGCTCGATGCGGAACTCCTCGACCGTTGAGCTCGCGCCGAGGCCGGCCAGCCGGCGGCGCACGGACGCCGACCCGCCGACAAGACGGTCCAGCACGCTCACGATCTCGGTCAGCGCCGGCCCGAACAGGCGCCTGACGACGGTGAACGGCGCCGACGTGGCAGCTGGGCGGGCGAGCAGTTTCGACGGCGGTAGCGTGTCGCCGAGGTAGGGCCCGATGCGGTCGGCAAGCCTGATCGGGCGCATCGGCGGTGTCGCCCGCACCGCAAGGATCACCCCTGCCGAGGCAGCGAGCCCGAGGCCCGCACCGATCAGCCACAGCGCGCTCACCGCAACACCCGCCGTTCCTCCGGCAGCCGGCCGATGTGCAGCATGATCCGGTAGGCGATCACGCAGACCGCCGCGCCAATCACAAGCAGTAGCGTCCCGCCGGGTGAGTCGTAGGCCGTCAGCGTCTGCGACTGGGTGCCGAGCAGCAGCAGCACCGCCCAGGGCGCCGCGACGGCCAGCCGCGCGGCGTTCACGACCCACCCCTGCCGAGTCTCGAGTTCGGCACGGGTACGGGCGTCGGCACGCAGCAACTCCGACAGCGTGCGCAAGACCGTCCCGAGGTCGCTGCCGCCGACCTCCCGGGCGACCCGCATCGTCTCGCAGACCCGGTCGCCAACCGGATCGGCGAGATCGTCCTTGAGCGTGTCCAGGCACTCGCCGAACCGACCGCTTGCGCGGTAGGCGGCGGCGAACCGGGCGAACGGCGGCCGCAACGGTGCAGGCCCGCGCACCGCGAGCGCGGACAATCCCTCGGGCAGCGACAACCCGGCACGGACCGCCGATGCCAGGTTGTCGATTGCTTCGGGCCACAGCTCCCGCAGCACCACCTGCCGCCGGCGCCGCATCCGGCGCACCACGACGACTGGCAGGAACAGCCCGAACACCCCGAAGCACACCGCGACAGCCATCGTCTTCGTGATCGCCAGCACGAGCACGAAGCCGATCGCCCCGCACAACAGTTGCATGGCGGCAAGCTGAGCCGACCCCACGGCGTCGACGCCGGCCTGACGGAGCATGTCGCGCCGGCGCATGGCCCAGCCGGCGCCGGCCGGGCGAGTTCGTTTCGGCGCGCGCGGCCCGCTGCGCCAGATCAACAGCACGCCCAAGCCGAAGCTCAGCCCGAGCAGCGCGCCCACGTCAGCGCTCCGCAGCCGCGTGCAGGCGATCGGCACGGTGCCCGAGCGCGGTGACCAGGTCGATGCCCACCGCTTCGTACCGCTCGGGGTGCGGTGGGTATCCATCGGCCCGCTCCAGCCGACCCCGACGGGTCGCGAACAGCTCCGTCGTCTCGATGACGTCGCCCTCGACCCGGCCGGTGACGCCGAGGATCTCCCGCACCCGGCGCGCGCCGGAGGCGTCGAGCGCCAGGTGCATGACCAGATCGACGCTCGTCGCGACGGTCGGGACCACGAACGCCGCCGACACGTTCTCGCCGGCCAGGAGCGGCAGCGTGCACATCTTCACCAACGCTTCGCGGGCCGAGTTCGCGTGCAGCGTGCACATGCCCGGCAAGCCGCTGTTGAGCGCGATGAGCAGGTCGAGGCATTCCTCCTGGCGGACCTCGCCGACGATCAACCGGGACGGCCGCATCCGCAGCGCCTCCTTGACCAGCCGCCGCAACGCGATCTCACCCGTGCCTTCGAGATTCGCCTGCCGAGTCTGCATGGCGACCATGTCGGGTGCGCGCAACGAGAGCTCGAACACCTCCTCCACCGTGACCACCCGCTCGCGGCCGGGAACCGCCGCGCACAAGGCGTTCAACATTGTCGTCTTGCCTGCCTGCGTGCCTCCCGCGACCAGGATGTTCAACCCGGCGATCACCGAAGCCTCGAGGAATCGGGCGGCCTGTTCGGTGATCGTGCCGACCGCGACGAGTTCGTCGAGCGAGCGCAGACCGACGGCGAACTTCCTGATGTTCACCGCCATATGACGCCGCGTGATGTTCGGGATCACCACGTGCAGCCGGGACCCGTCAGGGAGCATCGCGTCGACGAACGGGGTGCTCAGATCGATCCGCCGCCCCGTGGGCCGCAGCATCCGTTCCACGAGCTCGGCGACCTGTTCCGCCGTCAGGATCACGGTCGTCAACTCCGAGCGACCGTGCCGCGCCACGAACACCCGACCCGGCTCGTTGATCCAGATCTCCTCGACCGTCGGATCGTCGAGAAACGGCTGTAACGGCCCGAATCCGGCGACGGCGTCCACGATCGCCCGCGACGCGGCAACCGCGTCTCCCATCGGCGGCAGCGAGGACGTGATGGACCGGTCGCGGTACTCGCCGACTACTTCCTCGACCAGGCGCGCGACGGTGTGCGGCTCGGCTATCGGATCGATTCCGCGGCGGCGAACGAGCTCGCGTACCTCGGTTTCGAGGATCGCGTGAGCCGTGGACGTCACCCGGTCACCCCGTCCCACGCAGCAGCACCGCTTATCGAATCCACAGAGGGTAAGGCAGGTCGGCACGGCGCGGGACCAGACCCCCAAGACCTGTGGACGAAGAATTCGACCCGATGGGCGGGCCGGGGCACCATTCGCGGAATTGGTGGACACTGCGCTCGGCGCGTCGGCGCTCACTTCCCTCGGCTTCGCGGGACACGGGGGCAGACGAGTCGGTCGGGACACCGGCTGACGGTTTGCCGCGGACGTCGATACTCGACGGGTGCAGGCGCTGTTGTGTCCGGTCGTCGTGGGCCGCGAGCGCGAGCTGGCGGCGCTCGACGCACACCTCAGGCTTGCGGCGGCCGGGCAGGGACGCCTGGTCGCGTTGGTAGGGGAGGCGGGAGTCGGCAAGTCCCGGCTCGCGACCGCGGTGACGGCTGCTGCCGAGAACGGCGCTCAGCTCGTGCTGGCCGGGCGCGCGGTGCCCTCGGCGGCGCCGACCGCGTACCGACCGCTGACGGAGGCATTCCTCGGCGCGAGCCGCGCAGGTCAGCGACCCGAGGCGCCCGAGCTGGACGGCTTCCACGGCCAGATCGCACGCCTGGTGCCCGGGTGGGGCACGTTCGAGTCAGGCGGCCCGGACGAGTCGCCGCTGCTCGTCGCCGAGGCGGTTGTGCGCCTGCTCCGCGTGCTCGCCGCGGATCACGGGTGTGTTCTGCTCCTTGAGGATCTGCATTGGGCCGACCCGGAGACGCTCGCCGTCGTCGACTACCTCGCCGACACGATCGGCGCGGAACGCGTCCTGACTCTGGTGACCACGCGCCCGGACACGCCCGCGGTCGACGACCTGCTCTCGCGCATACGCACACGTGCGGGCACCGAGATCCTGCGACCGGCACCGCTCACCGACGCGCAGCAGGCCCTGATGGTCACGGCGTGCCTCGACAGCGCGAAGCTGCCCCGCGATCTCGCGCAGTTCATCCGGCTGCACAGCGACGGCGTCCCCTTCCTGATCGAGGAGCTGCTCGCCGGTGTGGTCGCCGCCGGCGCGCTGCGCCGCGGTGAGGACGGCTGGCAGACCCTCGGCCCGCTGACCCCCGCGGTGCCGGCGAGCCTGACCGACTCCGTCCGCAGCAGGCTGGCCCAGCTCGGGCCACCGGCACGGCAGGTGCTCGGCGCGGCGGCCGTGTTCGGACGCCGCTTCGACTGGTCGCTGCTCCCGGGCGTTGCCGGTACGGACGGAGCGGGGGCCGTCGAGGTACTGCGGGCTGCGCTGGCCGAGCAGCTGATCACCGTGAACGGTCAGGAGTTCCGCTTCCGACATGCCCTCACCCGCGAGGCTGTCCTGGCCGAGCTACTGCCGCCCGAACGCGTCGCGCTGTCCAGACGTGCGCTCGACGCCGTCCGCCTCGCGCACCCCGGGTTGCCTGGCGCCTGGTGTGAGCTCGCCGCCGAGCTGGCCGAAGGTGGCGGAGAATTCACCCAGGCCGCCGAATTGCTCGCCGACAGCGCTCGCCGCGCATTGGCCCGCGGCGCGCTCGGCACCGCGCGCTCAGCTGCCGAGCGTGCTGTCGCGCAGCCCACCGTGGCATCGTCAGAAGGCGCCGAGGTGCTGCTGCAGGTCCTCGTCCAGGCCGGGGACGCGCTCCGAGCGAGCGAGGTCGGGGCGCAGTTGGTCGACGTATTACGTCGCACGGCTGCCGATCCCCGGCGCATCGTCGCCGCGCAGATGCTGCTCATCCGCGCCGCGATCGCGAACGGCGACACCGCGGCCGCCGAGCGACTGCTGGCGGAGGCCCGCCGCGTCGTCGTCGAGGACCGCGACGCAGTCGAAATCACCACGCGGCTGGACGCGCTGGGCGCGCACGTCGCACTGGACGCCGAACGGCTCGACCTCGCCCTCCAACTGGCCACGAAGGCAGTCGATCACGCCGCGGCAGCCGGGCTGGCGGACGCGCAATGCGAAGCGCTTGAAGCGCTGGGGCGGATCCGCCGCCTCGACAGCGCCGCGGCCGGTATCGCCCTGTTCGAGCGGGCCGTACGGGTGGCCGAGCGGCACAATCTCGCCTCGTGGCGCCTGCGCGCATTGCAGGAGCTGACGATGCTGCGCGCGAGCGTCGAGGGCCCGGAACCGCTACGGCAACTGCGCACTGTCGCCGCGAACGCGGGCGCGCTCATCCTCGTCGCGCACATCGACCTGATTCTCGCCGAGATGTCGCTCGGCAACCTGCGCGCGGACGAGTGCGCGGCCGCGGCGACCCGCTGCCTCGACGCCAGCCGGCGATACGGCTTGGCGAGCCTGCCGGTGGCGCTGCTCTGGCTGGCCGGTGCACACGCGCTGCGCGGTGCCGCAGCCGAGATGGAAGCCGTCCTCGCCGAAGCGAGCGCCATCGACCCCGATGACCAGCGGATACGGGCCGACAGCTGGGGCCGAGTCCGCGCCATCTATCACGCCGTACGCGAGGAGCGCGCTGCCCTGCGCGCTGCGCTCGACACCGCGGCCGAGCTCGCCCGGTCCGCCCCGCAGACCCGCTCGCTGTTCCTCGGGCGCACCTTGTGGGCGGTTCTGCACGCTCTCGATGACGCGGATCTCGGGGCCGCGGCACGCGCCGAACTCGCCGCAGCGCCGATCACCTCGTTCGCCGGGGGTCGCGCCGCGGTGCTCGTGGCCGAGGCGATCGCCGCGGGCAGGGAAGGCGACGCCGATCGGGCCGTGGCTCGCTTCGACGAGGCACGCGCCCTCATTCGGGGCGGGTCGATCGGCCTGTTCTTCGGTGGGCTGATCGAACGGTTCGCGGCCGAGGCTGCCGTTCGGGACGGATGGGGCAACCCGGCGACGTGGTTGCGCGAGCTCGAGGCGTATTACGACTCCGGCGGGTACGAGCGGCTCGCGCGAGCCTGCCGGGCCTTGCTCGTCGAAGCCGGCGCGCCGGCACCCCGCCGTGGTCGGGGCGACTCGCTCGTGCCCCCGCATCTTCGCGCACTCGGAGTCACGAGCCGCGAGCTGGACGTCCTCAAGCTGGTCGCCGAAGGTCTGTCCAATCGGGAGATCGGCGAGCGGTTGTTTCTGTCGATCCGCACGGTCGACAACCACGTCGCCAGCCTGCTGCGTCGCACCGGCGCGAGAAACCGCGGCGCCCTCGCGGCGACTGCGCTAACCGCGTAGGCGACGACCGCTAATCAGGTATGCGCCACACGCGCGCAATGCCCCTTGCCGGGCGCAGCATTCGAGCATGGAAACCACCGTGCACGAGATTGCCGAAGGCGTGTACCGCCTCTCGACCCACCTGTCCGAGATCGCACCGCCCGCGGGCTTCATGATGAACCAGTTCCTGGTCGACGGCGACGAACCGCTGCTGTTCCACTGCGGACCCCGGGGATTGTTCCCGCTCGTCTCCGCGGCTGCGTCGCGGATCATCGACCTGGCCCGGCTGCGCTGGATCACGTTCGGCCACGTGGAGGCCGACGAATGCGGGTCGATGAACCAGTGGCTCGCCGCCGCGCCGAACGCGCTCGTCGCCCACGGTGCCGTCGGCTGCAACGTGTCGCTCAACGACCTGGCCGACCGTCCGCCCAGGATGCTCGCGGACGGTGAGGTACTCGACATCGGCGGCCATCGGTTGCGCCAGATTCCGACTCCGCACGTCCCGCATGCGTGGGAGGCGCAACTGCTCTTCGACGAGACCAGCAGCACGCTGTTCTGCGGTGACCTGTTCACCCAGGTCGGCGCGGCGCCGGCTCTGGTGCACGACACGGACATGATCACCCCGGCGATGGCGGCCGAGGACATGTTCTGGTCCACCAGCCTCGGCGTGAACACGGTGCCGACCATCCGCGCGCTCGCCGGACTCGAGCCGCGCACGCTCGCACTGATGCACGGCCCGTCTGCGACCGGCTCGTGCGCGACAGCGTTGCACGATCTGGCCGACGGGTACGCCAGCCGAATCGCCACCGTCACACCGATCGCAGCCTGAGCGGCAACATCGATGACCAGCATCGACAAGGATCGGGCCATGCCCGCCCCCTCGGCCATCGGGTCGACCAAGACGCTGCGCCGACTCTCGGGCCTCGACCACAGCACCGCGATGCACCTGGCGGCCACCGAGTACGACCGGTGGGCGGTGCTGGCCGGGCAGATCGCTCCGGACGAGTGGCAGCGGCCCACGGACTGCGCCGCATGGGACGTCCGGCAACTCGTCGCGCACGTAGTGGGGATGACCGAAATGTGGGCCGGCCCGCTCGAGCTGCTACATCAGCTGCGCGTCGCCGGCCGCGCCGGTGTCGACGCTCTGACCGACTTGCAGGTACGCGAACGGGCGGCGGCCACACCGGCCGAACTGGTCGCCCGGCTGCGCACTGCCGGGCCCAAGGCGGCCCGTTGGCGTCACCGACTCCATCGGATCACGAGCCGTCGGCTGCTCACTCCGCAGCAGGAGCTGCCGATGGACGCCGGGCTCGAGTGGTGGTCGTTCAACTACCTGATCGACACGATCCTGACGCGCGACCCGTGGATGCACCGGGTCGATCTGAGCCGGGCCACCGGCCGGCCGATGACTCTCACGCCGGAGCACGACGGGGCAATCGTCGCGGACGTCGTAGCCGAATGGGGACAACGCCATGGCCGGCCCTACCGGCTGCACCTCACCGGACCGGCCGGCGGAAAGTGGGAAGGTGGTGCCGCCACGGCAGATGTCGCCCTCATTGAATCGGACGCGCTCGAATTCTGTCGCTCGATATCCGGCCGCGATCCAGGGACCGGCCTGCTGCGGGTCAGCGTCCCGTTCTGAGGCGTCGTCCATGAAGGTCCGCCGCGGCGCAAGTCAAGTGAGGTCCACTCGCGCCTGGTAGCGGCGGACCCGGTCGGCGGCCAAGCAGCCCCGCCTGGGCCTCGCACAAGCCGATGCGGCTCCACCCGAATCGGGTGGAGCCGCATTGTGATGGTCGGGACCAACTGGCGGTAGCGGAGCTACCGCCGGTTGGGGAATTCGACTCAGTTGGCTGCTTCGTAGGCCTCGATGATCGCTGCCGGAACGCGGCCTCGATCGGAAACCTCATGCCCGTTAGCCCGCGCCCAGGACCGGATTGCGCCGAGATCGCGAACCGGCCCGGCGGCCTTACGTGGTCGGCGTGCACTGCCGCGGCCCACCTTTCGCGCCGCTTCGACGTAGGGCTTGAGGACCTTTTCGAAGGCAGTTGCGTTCTTCCTCGACAGGTCGATCTCGTAGCTCGCACCGTCGAATCCGAACGTGAGTGTGCGGTCCGCCTTACCACCGTCAACATCATCGGTGAGCTCGACTGTCGTGATCGTTCGTTTCGCCATACCGCATACATTAGGACACGCGAGGGCGATTCGAGTACAGGCACACAGAATTATTTGTGACATGACGTGGCACACCTGCGTGAGTGGTGGGCCGGTTACGCACCGTCAGCCGTGCGATCCTGCGCATGAAAGGGAGGTGCATTCGTCCGGAGCAACCGGTGATTCCATGGATAGGACGTGGGTATGAGTTCGACGGATCCGTTGTGTCTCGACTGCCGGCTCCAAATTCGGCCGTCGCTGTCCCGGACATCGTTGCCGACCCGATGCAGCCCATGCTCGCGACCCTGACCAGGGCTCGTTCGGGACCCTGGCTGGATTGTGGACCGGAGTGGCACGACGTGCGGTGCCTGGCATTCACGAACAACGAGGCACGTCAACGGTCACTGCGGGCGAGATCTGCCGTCATGCAGGCGAAGTGCGGGCCGCGTGACTGATTCGCCTTTGCCGTCTGCTCTGCTTTAGCACCCACCCCACCGAATGCGGTAGGTAGGCGCCCCACAAGTTCACGGGTATGCCCGATCAGGAACTCCTGATCGGCTGGGTACAAGGCGTTGAGGGCGCACGTTCTTGGCTTCGGCGCTGCTGTTCGGCTATTTCGACTCACCGGAGTTCGTGTGCGCCGGCAAGGGTGAGCTCCGGTGTCGGGATCGAAGTCGGGAAGTTGGCGAGCAGTTTGCGCCGAGTCGAACCGTACCGTTCGCCCTTCACGCGCGGGCACGTCGGGGAGAAGGATGTGTGGTGGGTGGAACCGCAGACCGTTACCCAGATCGAGTTCACCGGGTCGACGTGCCACGGCCTCCTGCGCCATCCGCGTTTCATCGGAATTCGCACGGACAAGGAGGCGGCCCGGGTGGCGCGCGAAGCATGAACGGTGTCGGATCCGCACGAGATCACGAGGCGCGCGGCTCACACCCGTACGCCGGTCGGCGTGCGGCAGGCATGGTGCTCGCCGAGGCACTGCGCGGATACGCCGATCGCGACGACGTCGTCGTGCTGGGCCTGCCTCGTGGCGGAGTGCCGGTCGCCGCACCGATCGCGGCTGCGCTCAATGCGCCATTGGACGTGCTCATCGTGCGCAAGCTCGGCCTGCCCGGACAGGAGGAGCTGGCGATGGGCGCGATCGCCCGGATCGGTGGCGTCCTCGAGATCGTCCGCAACGACGACGTCTTGTCGATGCGCCGCGTGTCGGACAGCGATTTCGCACAGGCGTGCCGGCGTGAGACCGCCGAACTCGAGCGCCGCGAGATGGCATATCGCGGGCGGCGGGCCGCGGTGCCGGTTCGGGCTCGAACTGTGATCGTGGTGGACGACGGATTGGCGACGGGTTCGACCATGCGGGCGGCGATCGCGGCACTGCGCGTGGGCTTCCCCAGCCGGCTCGTAGTCGCCGTGCCGATCGGCGCACGGCGCACTTGCGTCGAACTCGCCGCGGACGTGGACGAGCTCGTCTGTCCGTGGACACCGGAGCCGTTCTGGGCCGTGGGACAGGGCTACCGCGACTTCCGACAGACCAGCGACGAGGAGGTGCGACAGCTGCTGCGTCGATGAGATCGGGTCACTTCCCGCAGCGGGTGGCAGGTCGAACGCTGACCCCCCAGGCTGCACAATCAGGCTGCACAATCGTGTGCATGACACCGTCGCCTCCGACAAGCCTGCCGTGGATGGCAGCTGGCACGACGTTCTTCCTCGACCGCGCGCGACTTGTGGAGATGTCCGGGCTGTCACGGTTACCCGGCTGGACCAACGGTCACGTCATCGCCCACGTGGCGCGAAACGCCGAAGGGCTTGTCCGGCTGCTGACCTGGGCAGCTACCGGCACCGAGACCCCCATGTACGAATCGGCGACGGCCCGCGCGGCTGAGATCGAACGTGATTCCGGTCGGGCGCGAGACGTTCAACTCGCGGACGTGCGGGCGAGTTCCGACGCTCTTGACGAGGCTATTGCGCAGCTGGAGCGCACCGCGTGGTCCGCGCCGGTCCGCTCGACCCGCGGGCGCATCTTCCCGGCAGCGGACGTGCCGTGGATGCGGGTGAAAGAGGTCTGGCTCCACGCTGTGGACATCGGCGCCGACATGGCGCAGTTCCCGACCGACGTGACGGATGCCCTGTTCATCGACGTGGTCGGTGACTTCAACGCGATGCCCGACCCGGTAGGGCTTTCGTTGCAGGCCACGGATTCCGGGCGACTGCTCGAAGTGGGCGACGCAGCCACGGCGATCCGCGGCAGCTCGGTGCAGCTGTTGGCCTGGCTTGTCGGCCGCTCCGACGGCGCCGAGCTGCTCGCCACGCCGGCTCGCCCCGACCTGCCGCCTTGGCTGTGACGAACGGTACGTTCGCATCCTGCGCCCGGACCGGGCTACCCGAGACCCGGCTCACAGCGCTGGCGGCGGCTCGCCGGACGAGTCGTCGGGCTCGCCGAAGCTCACCTCGATGTCCTGAAACCCCTTCAACCGCTCCGCCTTGGCCATCCGGGTATACGCGGCCACGTCGCCCGCGGTCAATTCGACGTTGTCGGTGAACGGCGTGAGCAGCGCTCGGGGCCACAGCCGCAGGCTGCGCACCGCGTTGTACTCCACTGAAAACACGACGAGCACGGACCCGAGGTAGATCCAGGCGAACAGGCCCAGGACGAGCGCGAACACGCTGTTGGTGACCGAGGCGTGCTTCACCACGCTCCCGACGAACGCGGTGCCGAAGTATTGCAGGATCTGCCAGCCGATGGCCGCGGCGATCGCACCCGGCACCGTCTGGCGCAGCGTCAGGTCCCTGGCCGTCGCAACGCGAAACCCGAGGGTGAATACCGCGGCGTTCACGACGAGGGCGGCGATCACCAGCAGCACTTGCAGACCCGCGCCGATGTCGGCGCCGAAGGAGCCCGCGCTTGCACCAAGCGCGGACAAGATGGTGGTGCCGATCACCGATAGTCCGACGACGAGCAGCAGGACCAGGCTGCGCAGTCGGCTCTTGACCGGGTTCGGCCGAGAGTTGCGCGGAACTCGCCAGATCGTGTTCATCGCATGCTGCGCCGCCTGCGCGACACCGAGGCCGCCGTAGATCGTGCCGATGATGCCGAAAGCGAGCGCGACGCCGCTGCCGGACACCCCGCTGGGATCGGACAGCTGAGTGCCGACGACCGGAAACTGTCCAAGCGCGGAATCCAGCACGTCCTGCTGTAGTTGCGGATTGTTCGCAAGCGCGTAGTCGAGCACGGTCGAGAGCAACAGCAGTAGCGGAAACAACGACAGGAAGCCGTAGTACGTGATCAGCGCGGCAAGATAGGCACCCTGGTCGTCGAAGAACTTGTAGACGACGGCGAGCGGCAGGCCGATCTTCGGGTGCCGTCGCTGGAAGCGGTCCAGCCGCTGGACCCAGCCGTTCACCTGCTCGCTCCGTGTACTCCGGTGGCGTGCCGCGCGGCGCCGATCAGGCCGGCGTCCCGCGGGTGTGCGGCCAGCCGAATCCGCGGCAGCGTGGCGCCGACCGCGCCGGCTCGAAACGCCGGCTCGAACAGATCCCAGGACCGCGCCATCGACCCGCCGACCACGAGCACGTCGGCTTCGAAGCCGACCAGGCATTGACCCATGACCGAACCGAGCGCGCCCAGTGCCGCGTCCAGCACGTCGCGCGCCGTTCGGTCACCGTGGCGGGCCAGCGCTGCTATCTCCCGTACGTCCGCGTCCGACCTCCCACCCGCGGCGGCAAAGCTTCGCCGGATCGCTCGCCGCGACACGACCTGCTCCAACGGCGCGCCGTCGAACTCGAGACGGTTCAAGCGGCCGCCCGGCGGAGACCCCGGATCCGTCACCTCGCCGTCGACCAGCCAGCCGGTGCCGACACCCGTGCCCAGCGTCATCCCGGCGCAACGGTGCGCGCCGCGCGCGGCGCCGGCCACCCACTCGCCGAGCAGGAAAGCATCCGCGTCGTTGACGAACGTCACCGGCCCACCGAGCCTGGATCGCAAAGCGGCCGCGACATCCACCCCGTGTAGGGCGGCGAACTTGCCGACCCCCGCGAACAGGGCAACGCCGCGCCGGTAATCGAACGGGTCCGGCATGGCGACACCCCAGGTGGCACCGCGGGGCGCCTGCAACGTCGCGCCGGAGCGGACCAGCTCGTCCAGAAGTTCGTCGGCGCCCGCGTCGGCGTCGATGTCGGCGCGGGCGACCACCCCGACGCGCCAGCCGTCCGGGTGGATCATCGCGGCGCTGACGTGGGTGCCACCGACCTCGAGAACCGGCACGGAACCCGTCGCGATCATGCACTCACCGCACCGGCTGCTCGAACACGACGCGAGGCGCGCCTACTGCGCCAGCCGGTACTCGCGCAGCAGGCCGCGGCTGATGATCGTCTTCTGGATCTCGGAAGTGCCTTCGCCGATCAGCAGGAACGGCGCCTCGCGCATCAGCCGCTCGATCTCGTACTCCTTGGAATACCCGTACCCGCCGTGGATGCGAAACGACTCCTGCGTCACTTCGGCGCAGTACTCGGACGCGAGGTACTTCGCCATTCCGGCCTCGACGTCGTTGCGTTCGCCGGCGTCCTTGAGCCGCGCCGCGTTGACCATTATCAGGTGAGCAGCTTCGACCTTGGTCGCCATCTCGGCGAGCTTGAACGCGACGGCCTGGTGCTCGGCGATCTGCTTGCCGAACGTCTTGCGCTGCTGGGCATAGGCCACAGCCAGTTCGAAGGCCCGGATCGAGATGCCGCATGCGCGGGCCGCGACGTTGACCCGCCCGACCTCGACACCGTCCATCATCTGGTAGAAGCCGCGGCCACGTCCGGCGGCGCCGCCGAGCACGCTGTCCGCCGCGACCCGGACACCGTCCAGCACCATCTCGGTCGTCTCGACGCCCTTGTAGCCCATCTTTTCGATTTTGCCCGGGATCGTGAGCCCGGGCCTGGTTTCGCCGAAGCCGGGGCTCTTCTCGATAAGGAATGTCGTCATGTTCTTGTAGACCGAATCGGCACCGAGATCGTCCTTGACCAGCGTGGCGACCACGCCGGCGCGCGCACCGTTGGTCAGCCACATCTTCTGGCCGCTGATGCTGAAATCGCCGGATTCGTCGCGGGTGGCGCGCGATTTGATCGCCGCGACGTCAGAGCCGCATTCGGGCTCGCTCATCGAGAACGCGCCGCGGATCTCGCCGCTGGCCATCTTCGGCAGCAGTCGCTGCTTCTGCTCAGCCGTGCCGTGCTGGGCGATCATGTACGCGACGATGAAGTGTGTGTTGATCACGCCCGAGACCGACATCCAGCCGCGGGCGATCTGCTCGACCACCAGCGCATAGGTCAGCAACGACTCGCCGAGACCGCCGTACTCCTCGGCGATCGTCAGCCCGAACAGCCCCATCTGCTTCATGCCCTCGACAATCGCGTCCGGGAACTCGTCCTTGTGCTCGAGGTCGGTCGCGTAGGGCAGGATTTCCTTGTCCACGAACGTCTTCACGGCCGCGAGGATCTCGGTCTGGACGTCGGTGAGTCCGGCAGTCTGGGCAAGGCGGGCCATCAGGTATCTCCCAACTCGGTCACCGCAGTATCCCCCGCCGAACCAGCGCGCCGCCGGTGACCTCCGTCTCGACCGGGACGGCTGCCACGACACGCGGAGTGCCCAAAGCCTCGCCAAGATCGAGTGTTTGCGTCACGATATGCGCAATCGACGTGCTCCGGAGAAAGGGCCGCCACATGAGCGAGTCATTCGTCAGCCGCCTCGGGGCCGAATTCCTCGGCACCTTCCTGCTCGTGTTCGGCGGCTGTGGTGCGGCAGTGTTCGCCGCCAACTTCCCCAGTGCGGCGAGCAACTCGCTCGGCATCGGATTCCTCGGCGTGGCCTTCGCGTTCGGCCTGACCGTCCTGGTCGGCGCCTATGCGTTCGGCTCGATTTCCGGCGGGCACTTCAACCCGGCCATCACCCTCGGCCTGACGGTCGCTAAGCGCTTCGGCTGGAAGAACGGTCGGCTCGAGGTCGTCGACATCGTCGCCTACATCGTCACGCAGGTGGTGGCCGGGCTTGTCGCCGGCGCGGCCGTCCTGGGCATCGCGAAAAGCGTCAAGGGCGGCTACGACACGGCAAAGAGCGGGTTGGCAGCCAACGGTTACGGCGCGCACTCACCCGGGGGCTATGGGTTGGGTGGGGCGATGACGATCGAGATCCTGCTCACGGCGGTCTTCGTGCTGGTGATCCTCGGTGTCACCGACTCGCGTGCGATCGTCGGATTCGCACCGCTCGCCATCGGCCTCACCCTGACCCTGATCCACCTGATCTCGATCCCGGTCACGAACACGTCGGTCAACCCGGCCCGGTCCACCGGCGTGGCGTTCTACGCCGGTAACGGCGCTCCTGGCCAGCTGTGGTTGTTCTGGGTCGCACCGATCATCGGTGGGGTCGCTCGCCGGCATCATCTACCCGCTCGTCCTGGGCAAGCCAACGCGGCCCGCGGCGGTCGACAACGCCCCGCTCGAGGGCACCCGCTGATCGGCCGACGATCGCTCTGGCGCGCCGGTGCTCAGGTGGCGGGAGGTTCGAACGTCGAGCGGCGCGCCAGGCCCGCGGCTCGGCCCTTCGCGGAGATGACCAGCGCCATTTTGCGAGATGCTTCGTCGATCATCTCGTCGCCGAGCATCGCCGAGCCTCTCGCGCCACCGGCCGCGGAGGTGTAGTACTCGTACGCGTCGAGGATGAGTTCGGCGTGGTCGTAGTCGTCCTGCGACGGGGCATAGACCTCGTTCGCCACTCCGACCTGATCGGGGTGGAGCACCCACTTCCCGTCGAAGCCGAGCGCAGCGCTGCGCGACGCGACGCGCCGGAAGCCGTCGGCGTCGCGGATCTGCAAATAGGGACCGTCGATGGCCTGCTTGTTGTTCGCCCGCGCGGCCATCAAGATCGACATCAGGATGTGGTGGTACGCGTCCCCGACGTCGTAACCCGGCGGCTGTTCGCCGACGACCAGTGACTTCATGTTGATCGACGCCATGAAGTCCGCGGGTCCGAAGATGACTGTCTCGACGCGCGGGCTCGACTTGGCGATCGCGTCGACGGCGATCAGCCCCTGCGCATTCTCGATCTGCGCCTCGATACCGATCCGGCCGACCTCGTAACCGATGGTCTTCTCGATCTGGGTGATCAGCAGGTCGAGCGCGATCACCTGCCCGGGGCTTTGCACCTTCGGCAGCATGATGCAGTCGAGACTGGCGCCCGCTCCCTCGACCACTTCCACGACGTCGCGGTAGGTCCAGTGCGTCGTCCAGTCGTTGACCCGCACGACGCGGATCGTCTCGCCCCAGCCGCCTTCGTTGAGCGCTGCGATGATGTTCTTGCGGGCGCCCGGTTTCGCGAGCGGCGCGCAGGCGTCCTCCAGATCGAGGAATACCTGATCGGCGGCCAGCCCCTTCGCCTTCTCCAGAAAGCGCGGGTTGCTGCCCGGCACGGCCAGACAGGATCGACGGGGTCGCAAGGTTTCGGCCAGCACGGTCATGGGTCGCAGCATGCCCGTGCAACACCCGCCCCAGCCACCCTGCTGTCGGAGGTCTCACACGCCGATCAGCGGATAACCTGCTGACGTGACTGTGCGGAGCGGGGCGTGAGCAGCGCCGATCGGGTATTTCTCGCCCGTCTCGCCGGCATCGACGTCTTCGATCCCGGCGGCGATCAGCTGGGCAAGGTCCGTGACGCGGTGACCATGCTGCGGGCCGATCGGCAACCGCCGCGGGTGCTCGGGCTGGCGATCGAGTTGATCCACCGACATCGGATCTTCGTCCCGATGGGTCGCGTCACCCGGATCGAGCCCGATCAGGTCGTGTTGAGTTCCGGCACCGTGAACATGAAGCGATTCGAGAGGCGGGCAAACGAGATCCTCGTCCTTACCGAGCTGCTCGACCGCGCGGTCACGGTGCGCGAGAGCGGGCAGGCGGCGACCGTGGTCGACGCGGCGATGGAGCGCAATCGATCCCGCGACTGGGTGATCACCCGACTTGCGGTACGGACGAGCACCGGCCGCCTCACCCGGCGCCGTGGCCAGCTGTTCCAGGTCGACTGGAACGAGGTGGACGGGCTCGCAGTCACCGGCCCGCAGCAGGGCACCGACGCCTTGCTCGCGATGCTGGCCGACATGCGCGCGGCCGACGTCGCCTCGGCGCTGACGGACATGACCGACAAGCGGCGCCGCGAGGTGGCCGCCGCGCTCGACGACGAGCGGCTCGCCGACGTGCTCCAGGAGATGGACGAGGACGACCAGGTGAGCCTGCTCCGCTCGCTCGCCGACGAGCGGGCCGCAGACGTTCTCGAAGCCATGGACGACGATGACGCCGCGGACCTGCTCGGTGAGCTGCCGCAGGTCGATCAGGAGCGGCTGCTGGAACTGATGGAACCGGACGAGGCGGCTCCGGTCCGCCGGCTGATGACCTACGCCGACTACACCGCCGGCGGGCTGATGACCTCCGAACCGGTGATCATGGTGCCCGACGCGACGGTCGCCGAGGCCCTCGCGCGGGTGCGAAACCCCGAACTGTCCCCAGCCCTCGCCTCGCAGGTGTACGTCGTGCGGCCGCCCCAGGCGACGCCGACTGGGCGTTTCCTGGGCGTTGCGCACATCCAGCGTCTGCTGCGGGAGCCGCCGGCCGCGCTGGTCAGCGGGATCTGCGAGAAGGACACCGGCGTGCTGCGTCCGGACGCCTCGATCGACGAGGTCACTCGTCATTTCGCGCTCTACAACCTTGTCGCGGCGCCGGTCGTCGACGAGCACGACCGGCTGCTCGGCGCCGTGTCGGTCGACGACGTGCTCGATCACCTGCTGCCCGAGGGCTGGCGCGACGCCGACCGCGACCTGCCGCTGGATTCGAGCCAAGCCTCCGCGCATGGCTGAGAAGCGCGCACGTCTCGACCTGCCCAGGGTCGACCGGCGTGGCCCGCGCGTCAGCTTCGACCCCGAGGCGTTCGGGAAGCTGACCGAGAAGGTCGCCCGGTTCCTCGGCACCGGGCGCTATCTCGTCATACAAAGCGTGGTGATCATCGTCTGGGTCGTCTGGAACGTGATCCCCGGGATCTACCACTTCGACCCGTATCCGCTCGGCTTCCTCACCCTTGTTCTGTCGCTGCAGGCGTCGTACGCGGCGCCACTCATCCTGCTCGCGCAGAACCGGCAGGACGACCGCGACCGGGTGAACCTCGACTCCGACCGGGAGGAAGCGCGTGAGTCGAAGGCCGACCTCGAGTACCTCGCCCGTGAAGTGGCCGCGATCCGGATGGCGCTGGGCGAGGTTGCCACCCGCGATTTCCTGCGCTCGGAATTGAATCGCGCTGAGGCCACCCGCGAGCGGGACCGGGAGCCCGAGCGGGACAAGCATGCCGCCCGCGAAGCCGGATCGGCGGCCGCGGGGATGGACAGTCGCTGAATCCGGTGCGCATTCGTCCGCACCGGCGATAGCGCAACTACGCCAACCGCAGCAGCGCAGCCACCAGCGCCGTCACGACGACGACCACGAGGAATGGCGCGCGCCGCCAGACCGCGACCGCACCCACCGCGAACCCCGCGAGCCGCGGTCCGTCGAACACCAGCCGGCTCCCGGCGGACACCAGCTCGACGACGACGAGCGCCGCGAGCAGTGCGACCGGCACGAGCTCGACCAGCCGCCGTATCCGCGGGTGGTCGAGCAGGTGCGCGGGCACGAAGTATCCCGCGAGCTTGAACCCGTAGCAGCCGGCGATCGTCAGGATCACGAGAACCCAGAGGTTCATACCGGCCGGACCCGGCCGGCGAGCACCAGCGCGGCGCACGACGCGAGCACCGGAACTCCCGGCGGGGTGAACGGGATGAGCGCGAACGCGATCACGGCGCCGCCGAGCGCCACCCGCCGCTCGACCGCGCCGGCTCGCAGCCGCGGCGCGAGCAGCGCCAGGAACGCCGCCGGGATGACCGCGTCCAGGCCGTATGCCGCCGGATCGATGACGGAGCCCGCGAGCGCACCCAGCAATGTCGCAATGTTCCAAAACACGAACACACCGGCGAACGTCCACCAGAACGCGCGCCGAGCGAGGGTCGGCGTCGGCTGTGCCACGGCCATTGCCGTCGATTCGTCGATGGTGCCGAGCGCGGCGACCACGCGCCGGACGCCGCGCACCTGCAGCAGCGGTGCCATCCGCATCGCGTACAGCGTGTTGCGCGCACCGAGCAGCAGTCCGCTGCCGAGCGCGGCCGGTACCCCGCCCCCACCGGCGATCACTCCGACAACCGCGAACTGCGTCCCACCGGTGAACGCGAGTAGCGACAACAGGCAGGTCTGCAGCGTCGTCAGGCCGGCGGCCACCGACGCCGCGCCGAACGCGAAGCCGTAGGCGCCGACCGCGACACCGACCCCGAGGGAGTTGCGGAGGACGGCCGAGCTCTGCTCGGTGCTCACTCCGTCGAAGGGTCAGGTGCCACGCGGGCCAGCAGCGAACCCAGTGCGCGCAGTTCATCGTCGGAGTAGTGCGCGAGCCAGTGCCGCGCGATTCCGTCGAGGTGCACCGGCGCGGCGCGCTTGAGCCGATCGAACCCCGTCTGGGTGAGCACGGTGTACATGCCACGGGCGTCGTCCTTGGACGGCTCGCGGCGCACCAGGCCCTCAGCCTGTAGGCGATCGACGAGCCGGGTCAGCCCCGACCGCGACAGCAGCACCCGGTCGGCGAGCTCGGCCATGCGCAGCCGGCGCCCGGGCGCCTCGACCAGTTGCAACAGCACGTCGTACCACCCGAGCGGCAAACCGGCTTCCGCGCTGAGTTCGCGCTCGAGTTCGCGAACCACGCTCGCGTGCGCGCGCAGAAACGACCGCCACACGTCGATTCGCCAGTCTGACGGTCGTACTCGGGGAGCCGGGGCACTCGGCTGGGGCGCAGAGGTCATCGCGGCTGATCCTACGTAGGATCGACGGCGTGCCGCAGCTGCTCGAGTCGTCGATCCGTGCCGCCCTCGCGACTGTCGACGATCCGGAGATCCGCAAGCCCATCACCGAACTCGGCATGGTCGAGTCGGTGCGTGTCGCCGCGGACGGCGCCGTCGTCGTGCGGGTGCTGCTCACTGTCGCGGGCTGCCCGATGAAAGATCGGCTGACGCGAGACGTGACCGCCGCCGTCCAGCGCGTCGAGGGGGTCGGATCGGTCGCCGTCCAGCTCGGCGTGATGAGTGACGCGCAGCGCACCGACCTGCGCACCACGCTGCGCGGCGACGCGCCGAGCAACGAGATCCCGTTCGCGCAACCGGGCTCGCGCACCCGTGTCTATGCCGTGGCATCCGGGAAGGGCGGGGTCGGCAAATCGTCGGTGACGGTCAACTTGGCCGTTGCCCTTGCGCGGCGGGGCCTGGACGTCGGGGTGCTCGACGCCGACATCTACGGCTTTTCCGTGCCGCGGATGCTCGGCGTCACCGGCAAACCGACGCAAGTCGACCAGATGATCATGCCACCGGTTGCGCACGACGTGAAGGTCATCTCGATCGGCATGTTCACGCCCGGCAACACCGCCGTGGTCTGGCGCGGGCCGATGCTGCACCGCGCGTTGCAGCAGTTCCTGGCCGACGTCTACTGGGGCGAGCTCGACGTGCTGCTCATGGATCTGCCACCGGGCACCGGTGACATCGCGATCTCCGTCGCCCAACTGGTTCCCGGCGCGGAGCTGCTCGTCGTCACGACGCCACAGGTCGCCGCCCGTGAGGTCGCCGAACGGGCCGGCTCGATCGCCCTGCAGACGCACCAACAGATCGTCGGCGTGGTCGAGAACATGAGCTGGCTGGAGCTGCCCGACGGCTCGCGCATGGAGCTGTTCGGCAGCGGCGGCGGGGCGGCCGTGGCGCGTTCGCTGGCCACCTCCACGGGCACCCGGGTGCCGCTGCTCGGGCAGATCCCGATCGATCAGCGCGTCCGGGAAGGGGGCGACGACGGGCTGCCGGTCGTGCTCACCGATCCGAGCTCGCCCGCGGCGCTCGCGCTGCTCGGCGTGGCGGACGCGCTCGCCGCGCGCCAGCACAGCCTCGTCGGCCGCTCGCTCGGCCTCTCGCCGGTGCGCTGAGACACAACGGCCGCGAGCAGTGCGCCGGGTGCGCGAAGACACGCCGGGCAATCACCTGCAGGTGCGCCAGCGTTCGCGCACTGAACTCCGCGCTCAAGTGGCGTCGTCGTGGGGCGCCGACGGCGTAGTCGGCCGTGGCCGGGGGCGCGGCCGCGAGCCCTGCGCACGACCTTCGGCGCTCGGGGTCTCGGTCGAGGGCCCGGTGCGCTTGTCGAAGGACACCGGCTTTCCCCCGCCGTTGACAGATCCCGTCGTCGCGTCGTCGTCACCGTCCGGTCCGAAGAGAAGATCCTGTGCGGCCGTACGCGGGTTGTAGCGGCGTAGGTCGAACCTGTCCAGCTCGAACTCGTCACCGAGGACGGCCCGCTGGATGGCGGTCCGGGGGTTGAGGTTGCGCAGGTCGACGTCGGCGAACTCGGGCCCGAGTTCGTCGCGCAGCTGATTGCGTGCACCGGTCGCCATGTCCCGCAGCGAGCGAATGAGCCGGGCGGCGTCGCGGGCGAAGTTCGGCAGCTTGTCGGGCCCGATGACGACGAGACCGACAATGGCCAGCACCACCAACTCGAGCGGTCCGACGTTGAACACGGCCGATACCTTCTCCTCGCAGCGGAACGCGCGACGCCCGCAGGCTACGCCTTGCCCAGAGTGACCGTCGTCGTACGTTTGCTGTTACCACGGTAATAGGTGACGTCGATCCGATCACCGGGCTTGTGCTGCTGCACGATCACGATGAGCTGGTCGAAGGTCTGGACCGCCTGCTTGTCGGCGGCGACGACGACGTCGCCCGGCTTCAGGCCGGCGTTCGCGGCCGGACCGCCGGGAGACACCTGCTTGATGTAGCCGCCGACCTGCAGGCCGGACAGCGCAGTGACGCCCTGGGCTCCGATCGCGGCGTGCACGACCTTGCCGGTGTGGATGAGTTCGAGCGCGACATCGCGGGCGTGGTTGATCGGGATGGCGTAGCCGATGCCGCTGACCGGGATCTGGCTTCCGGTGCCGTCCGATATCGAGAACCGGCCGGCTGTGTTGATCCCGACAACAGCACCCGCCGCGTTGACCAGTGCGCCCCCGGAGTTACCGGGGTTGATCGGCGCGTCGGTCTGGATTGCGCTGAGGTACGCCGAGCTACCGTCCTCGCCCCGGGCGCGGACGGGTCGGTTCAACGCCGACACGATGCCCGAGGTGACCGTGCCCTGCAGCCCGAGCGGCGAGCCGATCGCGATCACCTGATCGCCGACCGCGAGCTTGTCCGAGTCGCCGAGGCTGGCCACCGTCAGCTCGTCGTCGGGCACCTTGATGACTGCCAGGTCGCTGATCGGATCCCGCCCGACGATCCTGGCCTTCGCAGTGGCCTCGTCGCTGAACGTGACGACGATCGTCGCGTCGCTGCCTGCGGCCGGCGCGACCACGTGGTTGTTGGTCAGGACGTCACCCTCATTGTCGATCACGACTCCCGACCCGATGCCGTAGCCGTCCGGGGTCTTGACGGCGATCGAGACCACTGCCGGACCGACCCGCTTCGCGATGTCGGGGATCGAGCCGGCCGGGCGGCTCACCGGCGTCTCCACCTGAGCGATCGAGACGTCCGGCCGGTGAAGGGCGTCGTCGGCGCGGCCGGCCAGCCACCACCCGGCGCCGCCGCCCAGCAGCCCGGCGACGAGCGCGATGAGCAACGTCGCGATGATGGTCGGCACGCCGAACTTCGCCCGCCGGACGCTGCCGCCGGTCTCGAGCTCCTCGTCCTCGCCCTCGTCGGTGCCGTCGGCTACTCGGATCCCGTTGTCGAGCGCCTCCTCGTCGGCGTCCGGGTCGAGCTGCGCCGGACTGCCGCCGGCGAAGACAGCGCCGCGGCCGAGCCAGTAGGTCGAGCTCGGATCACGCCACGGATCACGCGCGGCGTCTGCCTTCCACCACGCCGACTCGGGTTGCCGACCGGACGGGGGAACCCGGGTGCCAGGCGCCGGAGCGAAGCCGTCGACCGCCGCAGCGGGCGCGCCGTACGCGGCGGCGAACATCGGCGGCACGGGCGAGTACGTGCTCGGTCGGGGGCCGATGCGTTCGCCCGGCGCCGGCGCAAATGCCGCGACCCCGGCCGGACGACCGAACACCGCATGCTCCTGCGGCGAGACAGTCGGCGGCGGCGGCCGGTACGCCGGCGGCTGCGAGCGCGGCGCGAATGCGCCCTCGACGCCATCCGGACGGCCGAAGATCTCGTCACGGCCGGGCGAGGACACGACCCCCGAGTCAGTGGGGTCGGCGGCAGAGCGGCGATCGTCGTCGTTCACCCATCGCTCCTTGTTGCCGGCACGTCATCGAGTCTGCCTCAGCACCCGCGTTACCGCCGCTTGCCCGAAGAACACCGAGACGGTTCTCAGGTCACGGCTGTTGCGGGCGGACCACGCTGATCGGGATCGTCACGGCAGGCTGACCGTTCTCGGCAGGGCTGATGTAGCGCGCTACCTGTCCGGTGCCCGGTGCCGCCGGATCGTGCGGCCCGCCGCCGACCGAGCCCGCGCTGAGCGCCCCGGCCAGCGCGAGGGCGAAGGCCGCAGTCATGAACGGCTTGACCCGGTGGGTCGACGCGCAGTCCACTGCCTGTTGCGGTGCTGGCGCGAAGGCGGCCATCGGGGCCATGAGCCGGGTTACCAGCATGGTTGACCCGTCCGGGGCGACCACGGTCGGCAGCGTGCTGATCGACGTCGTCTGCGGCACCGACCGCAGCCGGGCGATGAGGTCGGTGGGCGGCGCAGGCAACGGCGCGGCACGCAGCGCCCAGACGGCTTCACGCTGCATGCGCACGGCTTCGCGGCACTCGGCGCAGGTCTCGGTGTGCTTGCTCGCCCGGTCTCGCGCACGCCCGCCCAGAACGCCGTCGGCACAGGCTGCGACCGCCTCGTCGGACAGGTGCTGGGCACTCATGCCGGACCCCCGCGACGGTGCGGCGCGTTCGCTGCGCAGCGGCTTCGTGGGATCTCACTCATACGCCCACGGCTCCTTCGCGCTCGCCGGGCGGGGCCGGCTCGACCGGGCGGACGCCGGGCGCGCGGTGGGCGAGGGCGTCGCGCAGCAGCACCCGCCCGCGGTGGATGCGGGAGCGGACCGTGCCGACCTTGATGCCCAGGGTTGCCGCGATCTCCTCGTACGAGAGCTGCTCCAGGTCACACAGGACGACGGCGACCCGGAAGTCCGGCGGCAGCGCGTCGAGCGCGGCCTGGATTTCCGGGTCGAGATGCATCTCGTCGTAGGTCTGTTCGGGTCCGGGGTGCGTGCCGGCAAGGCGGTCGCCGGCGTCCTCGGGCAGCGCGTCGAAGCGGATGCGCTGCCGGCGACGGACCAAGTCGAGGAAGAGGTTCGTGGTGATGCGGTGCAGCCAGCCCTCGAACGTGCCGGGCGAATACTGCGCCAGGGAGCGGAACACCCGGACGAACGTCTCCTGGGTGAGATCCTCGGCATCGGCACGGTTTCCGGACAGCCGATAGGCCAGGCGGTAGACGCGGTCGGCGTGTTCACGCACCACCTCATCCCACGTGGGCGGCACCCACGTCGGGTTCTCGGCGGCGATGACCGTCATCCGTATCTCCTCGTGTCCGTCCGGCCCGATGTGACTGCGGACAGCCAACCAGACGAACCTGTACGCCAGCTAAACGCAGCCAGTGCGGAGAACGTTCCGTACCGCGAACTACGCTGGTCGGCCGTGCACACCTACACGGCCGAGGACGAGCGCCTAGCTCGCGCACTAGCCGAGTTCTGTCTCAACCGGCTGGCGATGCAGGCGCCGCTCGACCGGCCGCGCACACCCGAGGAACTGGAGCGGGCCGTCGGCCAGACGGTCACCGCCCGAGGCATCGGTCCGGACGAGGCGTTGCACGTGTGGCGCGATGTGCTCGGACCCGCGTGCCTGTCCGTCGACCACCAGCGCTACCTGTCGTTCATCCCGAGCGCGCCCAGCAAGGCGGCGGCGGCCTTCGACATGCTCGTCGGCGCGACGTCGATGTATTCCGGGTCGTGGCTCGAAGGCTCCGGCGCGGTGTACGCCGAGAACCAGGCACTGCGCTGGCTGGCCGACCTCGCCGGCCTGCCGCCCGAGTCGGGAGGCGCCTTCGTCCAGGGTGGAACCATCGGCAACCTCTCCGCGCTCGTCGCGGCCCGCGAGGCGATGCTGCACCGCCGCGGCGGGGTGCGGCCGACGCGCTGGGCGGTGTGCATCACGTCGGAGACGCACTCCTCCGTGGAGCACAACTTGCGCACCGTCATGGACGTCGACATCGTCCTGGTACCCGGCGACGATCGAGGCCGGATGACCGGCTGCGCGCTGTCGGCCGCAGTCGACTCGCTCGCGCCGGACGTGCGGGACGGGGTCTTCGCCGTCGTCGCCACCGCGGGGACGACGAACCTCGGCATCATCGACGACATCGCGGGCATCTCCGAGGTCACCCGCGCGCAGGGCTGGTGGCTGCACGTCGACGGCGCCTACGGCGGAGCCGGTCTTGCAGCCCCCTCTGTGGCGCACCTGTTCGCCGGCGTCGAGCACGCCGACTCCTTCATCGTCGACCCGCACAAGTGGCTGTTCGCACCGTTCGACTGCTGCGCGTTGATCTATCGCGATCCGGTGCAGGCACGCGCCGCGCACACCCAGCATGCGAGCTATCTGGATCCGGTCAACGTCGAAGGCGAATGGAACCCGTCGGACTTTGCGATCCAACTCACCCGGCGCGCCCGCGGCCTGCCGTTCTGGTTCTCCCTCGCCGTGCACGGCACGCAGGCCTACTCGGCTGCGATCGAACAGACGGTGTCGGTCACTCGGGCCGGCGCCGACATCGTCCGTCGCCGGGATCACGTCCGGCTGCTGATCGAGCCGGAACTGTCCGTCCTCGTGTTCGAGCGGATCGGCTGGGACGCCGACGACTACGCGCGGTGGAGCAGCCGGCTGCTCGATGAGCAGCTCGGCTTCGTCACGCCGACGAAGTACCAGGGCAGGGTGTGTACCCGCTTCGCCATCGTCAATCCGCTGACGACGGCGGCCGACCTGGAGATGCTCGTCGACTCGATGCATTGACCCCGTCCACCCGGCGCGCTCGCGCCGCTAGGGTTTCGGACATGGCGGACGCGAAGCTCAACGAGGCCAGCCTCTCCTACGCCCAGACCTTCATCGGGGAGGACGAGATCGTCGTCCGGGCCCGCGAGCGCGCCCGCGAGCTCGGTTGCGTCCCCATCGGCCCGGCCGGCGGCGCCACGTTGCGCGTGCTCGCCGCCGCCACGGGTGCGCGCGCCGTCGTCGAGGTCGGCACCGGCGCAGGCGTGTCCGCCCTCTACCTGATCGGCGGCATGGCCGCCGACGGCGTGCTGACGACGATCGACGTCGAGGGTGAGCATCAGCGCGCCGCGAAGGAGGCGTTCGGCGAGGCGGGGATCGCGCCCGGCCGGTATCGGTTGATCAACGGCTCGGCCACCGAGGTGCTGCCGCGGCTGCGCGAGGGCGCCTACGACCTCGTCCTGGTGGACGCCGACAAGACCTCCTACGCGGTCTACTACGAGCAGGCACTGCGGCTGTTGCGTCCGGGCGGCGTGATGGCGTTCGACAATGCTCTGTGGAGCGGTCGTGTCGCGGATACCAGCCATCGCGACGCCGAGACCACCGTGCTGCGCGACCTCGGCAAGGCGGTGCGCGACGATGATCGCCTCGTGTCGGTCCTGCTGCCCGTCGGCGACGGGCTGCTGGTGGCCGCCAAGCGCTGAGCAGGAGCCGGAGCGTGGGATGCTACGTCGACACCGTCCGGACCTATCCGGGCGCTGGTCTGCGCTACACCCGCTTTTGCCACCTCCTCGCCGACAGCCGCGAGGAGTTGCATGCGATGGCCGACGAGCTGGGCATCCCGCGGCGGTTCTTCCAGGACCATCCCTGGCGCTGGCACCACGATCTGCCCGAGCACCTGCGCGCGCGGGCTGTGCAGCTCGGCGCGCAGGAGCTCACCCTGCACGAGGTCGGTGTGCTGCTGCAGCAGCGCAAGGCGCAGGCGCGAATCGCGTAAGTTCGACGGGGTGCAGATCGTGGTGCTCGCCGGCGGCATCGGCGGCGCTCGCTTCCTTCGTGGGGTGCGTGCGGCGTGCCCCGGCGACGAGGTCGTCGCGGTCGTCAACACCGGCGACGACGTCACGCTGCACGGGCTGCGAATCTGCCCGGATCTCGACAGTGTGATGTACACCCTGGGCGGCGTGCACGACGCCGACCGCGGATGGGGCCGCACCGGCGAGACGTGGCGGATCAGGGACGAGCTCAGTGCATACGGCGCGGAGCCGTCCTGGTTCGGGCTCGGTGACCTGGACATCGCCACGCATCTCGTGCGGACCCGCATGCTCGACGCCGGCTACCCGCTCTGCGACGTCACGGCCGCCTTGTGCCAGCGCTGGCAGCCCGGCGTGACGTTGCTGCCGATGAGTGACGACCGGTGCGAGACGCACGTGATCGTCGACACCGACAACGGCCGGCGAGCGATCCACTTCCAGGAGTGGTGGGTGCGCCATCGCGCCAAGCTGCCCGCCCGCGGGTTCGTCCAGGTCGGAGTGGACGACGCCAAACCGGCTCCGGGTGTCCTCGAGTCGATCACCGGTGCCGACGTTGTGCTGATCGCGCCGAGCAACCCGGTCGTGTCGATCGGGACGATCCTCGGCATTGCCGGTATCCGCCCGGCCATCACCGACGGCCCGGCAGCGGTCGTGGGGGTCTCCCCCATCATCGGTGGCGCGCCGGTGCGCGGCATGGCCGACGCGTGCCTGCCGGCCATCGGCGTCGAGACGAGTGCCGAAGGAGTCGGGCGGCACTACGGTTCGCGGGGTTCGGGCGGGCTGCTCGACGGTTGGCTGGTGCACGACGAGGACACGGCTGACGTGCCCGGCGTCGAGGTCCGCGCCGTCCCGCTGTTCATGACCGACGACAACGCCGCCGCCGCGATGGTGCGCGCCGCACTCGAGCTCGCGACGTGACGAGCGCCGATCACGCCGCGCCGCGACTGGAGATCCTGCCGGTGCTCGGCATCGGCGAACTGCGTCCCGGCGACGACCTGGCAGCCGAGATCGCCGAGCGCACCGAACTGCGCGACGGTGACGTCGTCGTCGTCACGTCCAAGGTGGTGTCGAAGATCGAGGGGCGTCTGGTCGCGCTGCCGAGCGACGACCCGGCCGCCCGCGAGACAGCCCGCAAAGCGGCCATCGAGGCCGAGACGACGCGCGACATCGCGCGCCGCGGGGAGCTGCGAATCGTACAGACCCGGCACGGGCTGGTGCTCGCTGCGGCCGGCATCGACGCCTCGAACGTCGCGCGCGACGAACTGGCGCTGTTGCCGGTCGACCCGGACGCTTCGGCGCAGCGGCTGCGCGATGCGCTGCGCCTGCACGCCGGTGCGGAGGTGGGCGTCATCATCAGCGACACGATGGGGCGCCCCTGGCGCGACGGCCTCACCGACGCCGCCGTCGGAGTGGCCGGGCTGACCGCCCTCACGGATGCGCGCGGCGCGGTCGACGCGCACGGCAACACGCTCGAGGTCACCCGGGTGGCCGTCGCCGACGAGATCGCCGCGGCCGCGGACCTGGTGAAGGGCAAGCTCGCCGGTATCCCGGTCGCCGTGGTGCGCGGCCTCGCGCCGGACGGCAAGCTCGTCGATGACGGGCGCGGGAGCCGGGAGCTGATCCGCGGATCCGGCGACGACCTGTTCCGGCTCGGCACGGCCGAGGCGATCGAGGTGGGGCGCGCCGACGCCCGTGGAGCGTCGGGGCCGGCTTCGGCATTGCATGCCGACGCAGTCGAGATCATCACCGCGATGAACCCCGGTGACGTGCTGGAGAAGGCGATCCGCGAGGCGTACCTCGGCTTCCTGCTCGCCCGCCCCGACGCGGTGTGGCGCTCCTGTGTACCCGGGCACCTGACCGCGAGCACGATCGTGCTCGATCCGGCGCGCCAGGCCGTGCTGCTGACCCTGCACCCCCGCGCCGGGCTGTGGCTTCAGGTCGGCGGCCACTGTGAGCCCGGCGACGCGACGATGCTCGACGCGGCGGCACGCGAAGCCCTCGAAGAAAGTGGCATCGAGACGCTGCGCTTCGATCCGGTGCCCTTCGCCCTCGACGTGCACCCGATCACCTGCTCGCTCGGCGTGGCGACGCGCCATTTCGACGTGCAGTTCATCGCCGTCGCGCCGGAGGGTGCCCGGGTGCGGCGCAGCGAAGAGTCGCTGGACCTGCGGTGGTTCGGCTGGGACGACCTGCCCGATGGCATCTCGGCGGAGCTGCCCGACTTGATCGGCGCCGCGCGAACCCGACTCGGTTTATGAGCGCGCTGACGGCGCTCGCGGAGTGGCCGGTGCGCACTGCGGCCGCCGCGGTCGTCGGCCCGGCCGGTGTCCTGTCGACCCACGGTCCGGTCGATCACGAATTCGCGCTCGCCTCGGTGACCAAGCCCCTGGCCGCGCTCGCGGTGCTCGTCGCCGCCGAGGAGGAGGCGGTCGATCTCGCCGACCCCGCCGACGAGAGACTGCTGCCCGGCGCGACGCTGCGGCACTTGCTGGCGCACGCCTCCGGGGTCGCGCCGGAGCGCCCGCTGCGCTCCTTCGCGCCGGGGCAGCGGCGCGTCTACTCGAACGTCGGTATCGAGATGGCAACCGCGCTCGTGCACACCGGGACCGAGATCGAGTTCCCCGACTACCTGTACGAGTCGGTGTTGGCGCCGTTGCGGATGACCGCGACGTCGCTGTCGGGCTCACCGGCGCGCGACGGCGTGTCGACGGTGGCCGACCTCGCCCGGTTCGCCGGGGAGCTTCTCTCGCCCACCGGCCTGCTCAGCGCGCCGATGCTCACCGATCTGGCAAGCGTGCAGTACCCGGGGCTGCGCGGCGTGCTACCCGGCTACGGCGCTCAGGACAACAACGACTGGGGCCTCGGGGTCGAGATCCGCGCGCACAAGTCTCCGCACTGGACCGGTGCGCACAACTCTCCACGCACCTACGGCCACTTCGGGCAGAGCGGCACCATGCTGTGGATCGATCCCGCGGCGGGGCTGGCGCTGGTGGCTCTGGCCGACCGCGACTTCGGGGATTGGGCGAGGCTGGCCTGGCCGCGGCTGTCCGACGCGGTGCTCGCCGCCGACTGGTGAGCGCGCGTCAGCGTCGCACCTCAGATCGCGCGGATGTCGGTGTAGGCGAACCGAGGCCCGAACCGCGGCGCGGCGACCCCCGCGAGCTCGACGAGGCGCATGACACGCTGCCGATGCCCCTCCCAGGGCGCGAGCAGCTCGAGCATCTCCTCGTCGGTGCCCCTGGGGCGGCCGGTGAACAGGTGTACGACCAGGTTCTTGAGGTGGTAGTCGCCGACGCTGACGGCGTCGGGGTGGCCGAACGCGCGCTGGGCGGTCTCGGCGGCGGTCCACCCCCCGACGCCGGGCACGAGTTGCAGGCGGGCGAGCGCTGCCTCGTGCGTCAGTGTCCCGCACTCCTCGAGCCGGGGTGCGACCGAGGCCGCCGCGCGGACGGCGCGTTGCCGCCGGAGATCCACGCCGAGCCGATGCCACTCCCACGTCGGCAGGTCGAGCAGCTGCTGCGGCGCCGGCGGCACCCGCAGGCCGTCGGCCGGGCCGGGTGCGGTGGCGCCGAAGCGCCACAGCAGTGCCCGCCAGGACCGTCGCGCCTCCTGGCCGGTGACCTTCTGCTCGAGGATCGCAGGCACCAGCGAGTCCAGCACCAGGCCGGTGGTGCTGAGCCGCAAGCCCGGCCGACGCCGCCGCACCTCGTGCAGCAGCGGCATCGACGACACGTCGAAGCCCGCTTCGTCGTCGCGATCGCCGAGCAGCGCCGGCAGCTGATCGAGCAGCCAGCCGGCACCCGCTCCCCAGGCCGTCGCCGCGACGCCGTGCCCACGCGGGCGAACCAGCAGCGTGCCGTCACCGTCAGGCGTGTGGCAGGCCCACCAGAACCCGCTCTGGTCGACGCGATGGGCCGGATCGTGCCGACCCCGCAGCAGCGGCCCGAGCGTCGCGCGCAGGTCGATCGGACGCCCTGGGTCCCAGCTGCGCTCGGCGCTCGACGCAGTACTCATCACAGATCGGAGGAGAACCGGATGGCGCCGTCGGCCAGCTCGACACCCGGCCACACCCGCGCGCCGGCGCGCAACTCGACCCGGGCACCCAGCCGCGCGGCGTCCCCGATGACGCAGTCCTCCACGACCGCGCCGGCGCCGACAATCGCACCCGCCCCGACGACCGAGCGCCGCACGAGTGCGCCGACCTCGATCCGCGCGCCGTCGAAGACCACGCTCCCGTCGACGGTGGCGCCGCGCGCCACGACGACATCGCGCCCGATCGTCGCCCCACCGCGCACGTCGGCGTCGGCTGCGACGTCTGCCCCGGGCAGCACGAGCCGCTCCCCCGGTTGTGCCACCGCAGGGGACGGCGCAAGGCCGCGCACGAGGTCGGCAGAACCGGCGACGAAATCGGCCGGAGTGCCGAAATCGCGCCAGTAGCCGTCGTTCATCTGCGCGACCACTCTCGCCCCGGCGGCCAGCAGGCCCGGGAAGGTCTCCCTCTCCACCGACACCGGCCGCCCCGTCGGGATCGTGTCGATGACCGGCCGGCGAAACGCGTACAGCCCGGCGTTGATCTGATCGGTGACCGGGTCGGGGTCCTTCTCGAGGAAGGCGAGCACCCGTCCGTCGGCGTCGGTCGGCACGCACCCGAACGCGCGCGCATCGGGCACCCGGTGCAGGCACAGCGTGACGTCGGCCTCGGCTCGTCGATGCGTCGCGAGCATCGCCAGCAGATCGACGCCGACGAGGTTGTCGCCATTGAAGACCAGGACGGTGTCGGCGCTCAGCACGTCCGCGACGTTGCGGATGCCGCCGCCGGTGCCCAGCGCTTCGGTCTCGACGACGTACTCCAGCTGCACTCCGAGGTCGGACCCGTCACCGAAGTAGTGCTCGAAGACTTCCGCCCGGTAGGACGTGCCGAGCACGACGTGGGTGATCCCCGCCGCGCGGATTCGGGTGATGAGGTGCGTGAGGAACGGCACGCCGGCAGTCGGCAGCATCGGTTTGGGCGCCGACAGGGTGAGCGGGCGCAGCCGGGTGCCCAGACCGCCCACCAGGATGACGGCGTCGACATCGGTCACCGCAGGAGCCTTGCACACCCGGCCGATGGTGCGCTGCGGGTCGCCAGCCGAAGCGGTGGTTACGGGTTGCGCACGGTGATCCAAGTGGTGCCGCTGCCCAGCGCGGACTGGAGCTGGTACCCGGTGGTGGCGACCCGCCTGACGACCCCGCTCGACGTCGGCCCGGTCACGTACCCGGCGAGCATCCGGCCGCCGGCCGCGCCGTGCCCGTCCCGCGCGGTGATCTCGAACTTGGTGATCTTCGTCAGACCGTAGTAGCGAGCGATCGAGGCGACGGACACGGTGCGCGAGTAGGACAGATACGGGTCGCCCGACGCGGCATTGTCGTACGGATCTGCCTTGGCGGGCTGGTACGGCTGGCCGCCGTAGACCGTCCAACCCCCGTTCGACGCGCTGAACTGGGTGAAGGCGGTGTACCCGCCGTAGGACAGGACGAGGTTGCTGGTATCCGTCGCCGGGCCCCAGAACTCCGTGTCGAGTAGGCGACCCGTCGGGTCGTAGCGCGCCGCACCGCCGTAAACCTGGCACGCGGTGGTGTCGCAGATGTCGTAGGACGCGCTGCTCGGATGTGCGACCGCGTACCGACCGTAGGTCCGCGCCGCCACAGCCTGCGCGTCGACCGCTGCGCGCTGCCAGGAGGCAGGCACCTCTCGGGGCACGACGCCGGCGGTGTAGCGATCCAGGCTCACCACATTGACCGTGATGACGCCCCCGGACGTGCCCGCCGTGCTCACCCGCACCGCGCGCAGGTAGCCGCCATACGCGGCGCTGCTGCCATCCGGGAGGTAGAGCCGCATCGCAGCCCAGCTGGAGCGGTGGAACTGGGCGCCGTTCGGCAGGTTGGTGAAGATCGTCTGCCACCGTGCCCCGGGGGCGGAGGACAGCCGCTGCAGCAACGTGCCGCTGCCGGAATTGGCCTGCAGCCGGTACCGCAGGACACCGCTGTAGAGGAGCTTGACCGACACGCCGGTGACGTACAGATCCGGTGCCGCGGCGACCGGGACGTCGGCACCGGCCCGAGTCACCTTGACCCGGATGGCTTGCGGGGTCAGCCGGACGAGCGCGGTACCCGGGTAGTAGAAGCGCAGGATCTGCGAATAGCTCAGCCCGGCGATGGCGGCGCCTCGTGCACCGTACTGGCTCATCCCGTGGCCGTGCCCGTTGCCGCGCATCGACGCCACGATCGTGGTGCCGGTGACGTTCACCACCTCGGCTGCGGCGGGCGGGGCCGTGCACAGGGCGGCGATCGACACGCCCACGACAGCTCCGGCAAGCCGGGCCTTGTTGGGCAATCGCGTCATTATCACCTCGACCGGGATTTGCCGGGGCGACACGCCGCCTCGTCACGGATCATGCGAGTTTGTCACGGCAGTTGCTTCAGCACCACCATTCCCAACAAACTCACTTACCTCGATCGCCACACTCGTGTCGTCCCGGTGCCACGTCGCATGCCGATTAGCCTCGAGTCGATGTCTGCTGCGACCGGCCACGGGCCCGCCGAACCGGGCGGCACGGTCGTCGACCCCGGCGACTCGCTCCGCCGCCGCCCGGGGGGGCCGCGGGGCTGGCGGTTGTGGGTGCGTGCATTCTGCGCGTCCCTGTCGTTGCTCGCGTTGCTGGGCAGCGGCATCGCCTGGGCGACCTTCCAGAACTTCACCGCAAGCATCCCGCACGGTGATCCGGTTCCGGCCGACCCCACCGACCCCGACGGTCCGGCACAGAACATCCTGCTGGTGGGCAACGACACCCGGGCTGGCGCGACCAAGGCGGAGTTGAAGGCACTGCACGCCGGCCAGAACACCACGTTCGCGAATGCCGACACGATGATGGTGCTGCACATCCCGGCCAACGGGGGGCGCCCCACGCTGGTCTCGTTCCCACGCGACTCGTGGGTGACGATTCCCGGCCACGGCCGAGGAAAGATCAACTCGGCCTACCCGAGCGGCTACAACGCGGCCAAGCGGGCCGGCAAGGGCGAGCGCGCCGCGCAGAGCGCAGGGCTGGTCGAAACGATCCGCACCATCCACACGCTGACCGGCCTGCACATCGACCACTACATGCAAGTGAACCTGTTGGGCTTCTACCGCATCAGCAATGCCATCGGCGGGGTCACCGTCTGCCTGAAGGCGGCGCAGAACAAGACGACCGAGACCGACGGCAACGGCGGCCACGGTGACTCGGGCATCAACCTGCCGGCCGGCGTGTCAGACATCAAGGGCCGACAGGCACTGGCGTTCGTGCGGCAGCGGCACGGCCTGCCCCACGGTGACCTCGACCGGATCAAGCGGCAGCAGTACTTCCTGAAGGCCGCGTTCGAGAAGATCTCCTCGGCCGGCACGCTGCTGAACCCGTTCAAGATGCGCGACCTGCTCGACGCGGTAGGCCAATCGCTGCTCACCGATCCGAACCTGGACCTGCTCGTCTTGGCCCGGCAGTTCCAGTCCTTGACTTCCGGCAAGATCAATTTTGCGACCGTTCCCAACAACGGCCCCAAGTTGATCTACCCGGACGGCGTGGCAACCTCGATCGTCGAGGTGAATCGCGCCGCGATCCCGGCGTTCATCAACCAGATCGAAGGCAAGAACGACGACGCATTGCACACCGCCGGCATCGCCGCTGCGGCCACGGTCACCGTCGACGTCTACAACGGTGCCGGCGTCGCCCGGCTGGCGAGCCGGAATGCCGCCGCGCTGAAACGGCTCGGCTTCAAGATCAACACTGTTGACTCGACAGGGACCCGCCCGCGCACGACGGTCGAGTACTCCCCCGGCATGGAGGCGCAGGCCAAGGCGGTGCTGCGCCACGTGCCGCACGCGAAGGCGATCGCGACCCCCGACGTGCCACGCGTCCGGCTCGTGCTGGGCACCGACGGCTACGTCGTCACGGGCACGAGCGGCCTGCCGGCGGCCCGGCCGAGCGTGACCTCGACACCGGCGGCGCCGGCGGGGAAGGACAAGACGGGCGGCCTGGGCTGCATCGACTGATCCTGATTGCCAGCCAAACTGCTCAGTCGGTTCACACGGCCCGTACTTGTACGCTCGCGTGATGCCATCGGGTTCTGTTGCGGGGATGCAGCCTGCCCTGCCACCGCACCTCGACCCCCGCGGGCGGCACCGCGGCAACCGGGCCTGGCGCTCGGCACTTACTCGTGGCGCCCTCACCGTCATGACGCTCTTCTCGATTGCACTGCTGATCGTCGCCGGCTACTACTGGCGCACGTATCGCAACATCGACGAAGGTGTGACGAAGTACCAGGTCAATGTCGGAATGACGCCCCGCAACGCCGTCCACGAGTTCAACGGCAAGGACCAGAACATTCTGCTCGTCGGCAACGACGACCGAGAGACCATGACCAACCAGGAGATGAAGGATCTCGGGGTCGGTCGCGACGGCGGCAGCCTCGCCACGGACACGATGATGATCGTGCACATCCCGGCGGACGGGAAGAAGGCGACACTGATCTCCCTCCCGCGCGACACCTGGGTGTCGATCAAGAACTTCGGCATGGGCAAGCTCAACAGCGCGTACGCCGATGCCTACACCGAATCCGAAGGCACGCTCGACCAGAAGCGGCTCGCCGGCGCCAACTCGCTGATAGACACGGTGAGCAAGCTGACCGGCCTGACGATCGACCACTACATCCAGGTGGACCTGCTCGGCTTCTACCGCATCAGCAACGCCATCGGCGGCGTGCCGGTGACGCTGTGCAACAACGTCGATGACACCAAGGCGCGCAACCTTGCGGCCGGCCTGAGCGGCGGCTCCGGCCTGAAACTGTCCAAGGGCACGCACCTGATCCATGGCCGGCAGGCGTTGCGCTTCGTGCGCCAGCGGCACTTTCTGCCCAACGGGGACCTCGACCGGGTCCGGCGCCAGCAGTACTTCCTGACCGCGGCATTCCGGAAGGTCGCGTCGGCCGGCATCTTGTTCAAGCTCAACGCGCTCGGTGACGCGATCACGCGATCGATCTTCACCGACAAGAGCCTGAACCTGATCAGCCTCGGCAAGCAGTTGGAGAACCTCACCGCCGGCAACATCGTCGGTAAGACAATCCCGACGACGTTCGGAACCGCGAATGGGCAGAGTGTGCTGCTCGTCAACACGGCGCAGGTCAAACGGTTCGTGAGCCGGGTCATCAACCCCCCGGTGACGTCGAGCACAGGGGGTCCGACCACAGCCGCCCCATCGACGAGCGCGTCGAAGACCACTGCAGGGACCTCCGCGTCGACTTCGGCGTCGACTTCGGCGATCGACAGCAAGTGCATCAACTGACGCCGGAGCAGCAGTTCGCCGGCCTGCTTCGTGCGGATCCGACGCGGCCATTCGTCACCTACTACGACGAAGCCACCGGCGAGCGCGCCGAGCTGTCGGTGAAGTCGCTCGCGAACTGGGTCGCCAAGACCTACCACCTGCTCGGCGACGAGCTCGGGCTCGGAGTCGGTGACACCGCGCTGGTCGCGCTCCCCCCGCACTGGATCTCGGTACCGATCCTGCTCGGCTGCCTGAGCGCCGGGCTCGCACTCGAGGCCAGCAGCGACGATGCCGACGTGGCGTTCGTCACTGCGGACTCGGCAGGCTCGACCGAGATCCCCGACGTCTTCGCCATCGCTCCTGACAGCGCTGCCCTCGGGCTTCGTGCCGCGACGCCCGCCGGCGTGACCGACTATGTGACGGCCGTCCGGCCGCAGGCCGATGCGTGGGCCGGCGTGCACCTGCGAGCCCACCCCAGTGATGCGTGCCTGCCCGGTCTCAGCCGTGGCGAGGTGATGGAACGCGCGTGTGCGGCCGAACTGCCCGAGCACGCGCGCGTCCTCACGACCCACGACTGGCACGGGCCGGACGACTGGATCGACACCGTGCTCGCGCCGCTGGCGGTGCACGGCTCGGTGGTCATCGTGCGCAACTGCACCGACGAGGCGGTACTGCAACGCCGGATGGCGCAAGAGCGGGCCACCGCGCGCCGTTAGCGCCCGCCCCCGTCACCCCGACCGTCGAGTGCCTACGCGAGCAGGCGGCGCGCCATCACCACCCGGTTGACCTGATTGGTGCCTTCGTAGATCTGGGTGATCTTCGCGTCGCGCATCATCCGCTCGACGGGAAAGTCGCGGGTGTAGCCGTAGCCGCCGAACAACTGCACCGCGTCGACGGTCACGGCCATCGCGGTGTCGGACGCGAACACCTTCGCGGCCGACGAGGTGAACGACAGCCCCGGCTCGTCACGCTCGGCTCGCGCCGCGGCCGCGTAGACGAGGTGCCGCGCCGCCTCGACGCGTACCGCCATGTCGGCGAGCATGAACTGGATACCTTGGAAGTCAGCGATGCGCTTGCCGAACTGCTGTCGCTGCTTGACGTAGGAGATCGACGCGTCGAGCGCCCCCTGCGCGATACCCAACGCCTGGGCGCCGATCGCCAGGCGGGTGTGGTCGAGGGCGCGAAGCGCGGTCTTGAAGCCGGTGCCCGGCGCGCCGATGATCCGGCCGGCGGGGATCGTGCAGTCGGTGAAGTACAACTCGCAGGTCGGGCTGCCTCTGATGCCGAGCTTGCGTTCCTTGACGCCGACGGCGAAGCCGGGATCGTCCGCGTGCACGACGAAGGCCGAGATGCCGTTGGCGCCCTTGCCTGCCTCGGTGACGGCCATGACCGTGTACCAGCGCGACACCCCGGCGTTGGTGATCCAGCATTTCGTGCCGTTGAGCACCCAACTGTCACCGTCTCGCACCGCGCGGGTGCGCATGGCCGCGGCGTCCGATCCCGCCTCGCGTTCGGACAGCGCGTAGCTGATCATCGCGCCGTCGACGATCGAGGGCAACACCTCGCGCTTGAGCTCGTCCGAACCGGACAGCAGTATCGGTTGCGAGCCGAGCTTGTTGACGGCCGGGATCAGCGAGGACGAGGCGCAGGCGCGGGCCACCTCCTCGACGACGATGCACGCCGAAACGGCGTCCGCGCCCGCGCCGCTGTACTCCTGCGGAATGTGCACCGCGTGGTATCCGGCGCGGACGAGTGCGTCGAGGACGTCGTAGGGGAACTGCTCCAACTCGTCGATTTCGGCAGCGCGCGGCGCGATCTTCGCATCGGCGAGATCACGCACGGCTTGCCGCAACAGCTGCTGTTCCTCGCTGAGCCGGTACTGGTCGAAGTCCGGGTTGCCGCTACCCATGCGGCAACCCTAGGACGTCGGCACTACGTGACGGCCTGGCGCGGCGCGCTCACGCGGTGACCGTGCACGACCGTCCGGAGATCAAGGCGATCCGCGCCGAACCGGGCCTGGCAGCACGACTGGCGGATGTGGGTGGCGATGCTGGTCACGCCGGCACGACGCGCGCGTGGCCGCACCGGGTGGCTATGCTCGAGCGCGAGTCGTGACTGGCGCTGTGAGGTGGATCCGACCACCGGGGAGCGGCTCGGGCAGGATCGCCGCGCGCCTGGGCTGCTCGCCATGATCGTCGAGGAGGCCCGAGTCATGCCCCAACCGTTCGACGCCGCTGCCGCGTCCAGTGCCTATCGCAGCGCGCTGCAGGTCATCGAGGCGGTCGAGCCGACCGTCGCCGGCGCAATCCGGCAAGAGCTGACCGATCAACGACAGTCGCTGAAGCTGATCGCGAGCGAGAACTACGCCTCGCCGGCGGTGCTGCTGACGATGGGTACGTGGCTGTCCGACAAGTACGCCGAAGGCACCATCGGGCACCGCTTCTACGCCGGCTGCCAGAACATCGACACCGTCGAGCAGGCGGCCGCCGACCATGCCAGAGCGCTGTTCGGCGCGCCCCACGCCTACGTCCAACCGCACTCGGGCATCGACGCCAACCTGGTCGCGTTCTGGGCGATCCTTGCCCAGCGCGTCGAGTCGCCGGCGCTGGACAAGGCCGGCGCCAGGCACGTCAACGACCTCACCGAGGCCGACTGGGAGGCGCTGCGCCGTGAGCTGGGCAACCAGCGGGCGCTCGGCATGTCATTGGACGCCGGCGGGCATCTGACCCACGGCTTCCGGCCGAACATCAGCGGCAAGATGTTCGCGCAGTCCTCCTACGGCACGGACCCGGAAACCGAGTTGCTCGATTACGCCGCGGTGCGCGACACCGCCCGCGAGTTCAAGCCACTCGTGCTGATCGCCGGCTATTCCGCCTACCCGCGGAAGATCAATTTCGCGACGATGCGCGAGATCGCCGACGAGGTCGGCGCTGTGCTGATGGTCGACATGGCGCACTTTGCCGGGCTGGTCGCCGGCAAGGTGTTCACCGGCGACTTCGACCCGGTGCCGCACGCACACGTCACGACGACGACGACGCACAAGTCACTGCGCGGTCCGCGCGGCGGGATGGTGCTGTGCCAGCCGGAGTTCGCCGACTCGGTCGACCGGGGCTGCCCGATGGTGCTCGGCGGCCCGTTGGGACACGTCATGGCCGCCAAGGCGGTCGCCCTCGCCGAGGCCCGCCAACCGGAGTTCCAGACCTACGCGCAGGATGTCGTGTCCAACGCAGTCGCGCTCGCGGACGGCCTGGCCAAACGTGGCGCGCGCCTCGTCACCGGCGGTACCGAGAATCACCTCGTGCTCATCGATGTGTCCGGCTTCGGGCTGACCGGCCGGCAAGCCGAGTCGGCGTTGCTCGACTCCGGCATCGTCACGAACCGCAATGCGATCCCGCGCGACCCCAACGGGGCCTGGTACACCTCTGGGGTGCGCATCGGCACCCCGGCGCTCACCTCCCGCGGGTTCGGTGCGGCCGACTTCGATCGGGTGGGAGAGCTGATCGTCGACGTGCTCACCGCGACGAGCCCGACGACCGCCGCCTCCGGCGCGACGTCGAAGGCAAAGTACGCGATCGCCGACGGTGTCGCGGCCAAGACACACGACGCGGCCGCCGAGCTGCTCGAGGCCAACCCGCTCTACCCCGGACTCGACCTGGCCTGAGCGGCCGTCACCCATCCGCCCAGCGCGCCCGATCGTCGTCGAGCAGCTCCGCGTCAGCCGGCGTCGTCCAACCGGAACCCGACCTTGAGCCCGACCTGGAAGTGGGCCACGGCGCCGTCCGCGATCTGGCCGCGTATCTCGGTCACCTCGAACCACTCCAGATTTCGCAAGGTCTGCCCCGCGCGCGCCACGCCGTTGCGAATCGCCTGATGGATGCTGTCGGGCGAACTCCCGACGATCTCCGTGACGCGATACGTGTGATCAGCCATGCCTGACCTCCCGGTCGCCGTGGACGTTCAACTGCCCATGACCGCGGCTGCGCGCCGGGCCATCTCCTCCGGAGATACATCCTCGACGTGACTCGCGACGAACCACTTGTGCCCGAACGGATCGACGAATGAGCCTGACCGGTCACCGTAGAACTGATTCTCGACCGGACGTTCCTGGCTGGCGCCGGCCTCGATCGCCCGGCCGAAGACGGCGTCGACGTCCTCCACGTAGACCATCATCGTGACCGGCGTCCCGCCGAGCGCCTTCGGGCTCGGGCCACCCATGTCAGGGAACGTGTCAGCCAGCATGACGACCGAATCGCCGATCTCCAGTTCCGCGTGCCCGATCTTGCCGTCGGGTCCGGGCATTCGCAGGCGTTCCTTGGCGCCGAACACCGTCACGTAGAAGTCGATCGCCGCGTTCGCTCCGTCGATCGCCAGATACGGGATGACCCGGGGGTAGTCGTCAGGGACGGGCTTGACAGTGCTCATGTTCAATCCTTTCGCCGACATCACGCTAACCGTCGCCCGGCCGCCCGGGAAGACGTCGCGACTGTGCGCGCACTACGTTGATGCAATGAGCGCTCCCACTGCAACCGCCAACATCGGTGTCACCGGACTCGCGGTCATGGGCCGCAACCTGGCGCGCAATCTCGCCCGACATGGGCACACGGTCGCGCTGCACAACCGGACCTTCGCCCGGACAACCAAGCTCGTCGAGGACCACGGCGAGGAAGGCACGTTCGTACCCTCGGAGTCGCTCGAGGGCTTCGTCGCGTCGCTAGAGAAGCCGCGCGCGATCATCATCATGGTCAAGGCGGGGCAACCGACCGACGACGTCATCGACGAACTCGCCCCGCTGCTCGACGAGGGCGACATCGTCATCGACTGCGGGAATGCGCACTACGCCGACACCCGCCGACGCGAGCACGACCTACGCGACCAGGGGCTGCACTTCGTCGGCTGCGGCGTCTCCGGCGGCGAGGAAGGAGCGTTGCTCGGGCCGTCGATCATGCCCGGGGGATCGGCCGAGTCGTACCGGAAGCTGGGGCCGATCTTTGAATCGATCGCCGCGGTCGTCGACGGCATCCCCTGCTGCGTGCACGTCGGCCCGGACGGTGCCGGGCACTTCGTGAAGATGGTGCACAACGGCATCGAGTACGCCGACATGCAGCTCATCGCCGAGGCGTACGACCTGCTGCGGCACGGGCTGGGCGCCAAGCCGGACGAGATCGCCGAGATCTTCCGGGGCTGGAACGAGGGTGATCTCGAGTCGTTCCTCATCGAGATCACCGCCGACGTGCTGGCGCAGTCCGACGCGGAGACCGGCCGGCCGTTCGTCGACGTCGTCCTCGACCAGGCGGAGCAGAAGGGCACCGGCCGCTGGACGGTGCAGAGCGCGCTCGACCTCGGTATCCCGATCACTGGTATTGCCGAAGCGACCTTTGCCCGGGCCCTGTCCGCGCATGCCGAGCAGCGCCGTCCTGCGCAGCAGGCGTTCGGTGCGTCGATCAACCCGCTCGAGGTTGCCGACCGTGACGGGTTCGTCGAGGACGTCCGGCGCGCGTTGTACGCCTCGAAAGTCGTTGCGTATGCGCAGGGCTTCGACCACATCGCGGCCGGGTCTGCGGAGTACGACTGGGACGTCGACCGCGGCGCGATGGCGATGATCTGGCGCGGCGGCTGCATCATCCGGGCGCGTTTCCTCAATCGGATCAAGGAGGCGTACGACGACAACGGCTCGCTGGAGTCGCTGCTCGTCGCGCCGTACTTCGCCGATGCGGTGCGTTCCGGAGTCGATTCCTGGCGTCGGGTGGTGTCGCAGGCGGCGCTGGCCGGTATCCCCACCCCCGCGTTCTCGTCTTCGCTGGCCTACTACGACGGCTTGCGTCGCGACCGGCTGCCCGCGTCACTGATCCAGGGGCTACGCGACAACTTCGGCGCCCACACATACCACCGGGTGGACAAGGACGGTGCGTTCCACACCGAGTGGGCCGGCGACAAGCTCGAACATCCCGCATAGGTGTCTGATTCAGCACGCCACGATCGTCGGCGGCTCCCTCCATCGCTCATCGCGGTTGCCGCTCGACCAGAGCATGCCGTCGTGACTGACTGCTCAGCCGGCACCGTCGACAAGATTGGCGTACTCCGCATGGTGGTCGATATAGGCGGCGATGAACGGGCACAGCGGCACGGCACGCCTGCCGCTGTCGCGCACCGCGTCCAACGCGCGGGCAGCGAGCGCGGCTCCGACCCCCTGGCCCTGAAATTTCGGGTCGACCTCGGTGTGCGTGAAGACCACGCGACCCTGGTCGAGGCGGTAATAAGCGCCGCCGGCATGCTCGCCGTCGACACGCGCCTCGAATACGCCGTACTCGGGGTGGTCGACGATCTCAACCTGTGCCATCGGCGCTCCACATCGATCGGCGGCTGTGACCAGTATTGCGGTGCCGGTGTGGTATGGACGGGCGGGGCGCTGCCTTCTCGACATCGCCCCGCCCGTGGTGAACTCGTCCGGGCTACTCGATGCCGAGCGCGCGGGCGAAGGTGTGGAACAGGTTGGTCTGATTCGTAATTCCGTGAGCAGATCTGCGCGGACTGCCGCAGCGTGTCGGAGGCGGGTGTCCGCGCCTTGCACTCGGGGAGAACCGCCGATGAACGACGCGCGACCGCGTGCGGGATCGCGCGCCGGGGATCCCGCGAGCGAGCTCCGCGCGTAGCGTCACTACAGCAGTCGGGAGACAACTCGGGAATCGGGATGAGCGGAGGAGCCACGTGAAGGCGCTGACGATCACGGCCCGCGGCACCGCACCCGCGATCCTGGACATCGCCGATCCCGAACCGGTGTCGGGCACAGCCCTCGTCGCCGTGCACGCAGCCTCGATCAACGGGTTCGATCTTGCGGTGGCCGCCGGTTACCTGTGGGACAGCTTGCCGCACACGTTCCCGGTCGTACTGGGCCGCGATTACGCCGGCACGGTCGCCGCCGTCCCGCACAGCGCGAATGTCGTGGCCGTGGGCGACCGGGTGGCAGGAATCCACGCGGTGATGCAACTCGGAGCCGGCCCGCTCGGTGAACAGTTCGTGGTCGACAAGGCCCTGCTCGTTCACCTGCCGGATACGGTGTCCTTCGTCCAGGCTGCGGCGGTGGGTCTGGCCGGCGTCACCGCCCTCGACCTGCTCGACGCGCTTCAAGTGGACGACGGCGACGTCGTGCTTGTCTCCGGTGCCACCGGCGGCGTCGGCGCATTCGCGGTGCAACTGGCGAAGGCCCGCGGGGCGCGGGTCATCGCCACGGCGCGCCCCGGCGAGGCAGCCGAGTTCGTCCGCGGCCTGGGCGCGGACGACACGCTCGACTACACCGGCGATATCGCCGCGGCGATGCGCGACGTGCTACCGGGTGGCGTGGGCAAGATCGTGCACGCTGCCGGCGACCCCGTGCAACTGGCTGCCGTCCTCGCCGAGGGCGGCAGCCTCGCGTCCGCGATAGGCGCCGACGCCGAGCAGGTCGGGCGCGACGACGTCACCGTGATTCCGGTGCTGGCCGGCTACGAGCCGGCAAAGCTCGCCGGCCTTCTCGCTGATGTCGCGGCGGGGCGCTTGCAGGTGCCGGTGGCCGCTACCTTTGCACTCGAACAGGCCACCGACGCCCTCTCCGCGTTCGGCGAAAGCAAGCTCGGCAAGATCGTCGTGACGATCTGAGACGGTTAGCGCTGGTTGACCGCTCAACGATGGAGCACCTGCGCGAAGACACGCCGAGGTTTCGCCTGCACCCGGTTCATTGATGCCGCACGCGCTTGCGTGCCCGGAACGCACGCTCACTCGCCGGTGGGCAGCTCCACGTGTCCGCCGAACGCCTGCCGCATCGCCGAGAGCAACTTGTCGGCGTACTGGGCCTCGCCGCGGCTGGAGAAGCGCGCGAACAGCGATGCGGAGAGCACCGGCGTGGGCACGCCCTCGTCAATGGCTGCCTTCACCGTCCAGCGGCCCTCGCCGGAGTCCGACACGCGCCCGGCCAGGCCCTGCAACTGCGGGTTGGCCTGCAGCGCCCCGGCAGTCAGATCGAGCAGCCAGGAGGCGACCACCGAACCACGCCGCCACACCTCGGTGACCTTCGCGATGTCGAGGTCGTACTGGTAGTACTGCGGCTGATCCAGCGGTGTGGTTTCCGCAGAGTGCGCCTCGTCCTTATTGCCGGCGTTGGCGTGGTAGAGCACGTTCAAGCCCTCGGCGTAGGCGGCCATCATGCCGTACTCGATGCCGTTGTGGACCATCTTGACGAAGTGGCCCGCGCCGTTGGGGCCGCAGTGCAGGTAGCCCTGTTCCTCGGCCGCCGGCACTCCGGTGCGGCCGGCGGTGCGCTCGATGTCGCCGAGGCCCGGGGCGATGCTCTTGAGCAGCGGATCGAGGTGCGCGATGACCTCGTCCTCGCCGCCGATCATCAGACAGTAACCGCGCTCGAGACCCCACACGCCGCCTGACGTGCCGATGTCGACGTAGTGGATCCCTTTGGGCTTCAGCTGCGCGGCGCGGTCGATGTCGTCGCGGTAGTTGGAGTTTCCGCCGTCGATGATGATGTCGCCGTCGTCCATCAGTTCGGCGAGCTGGCCGACGACCTTGCCAGTGATGCCGGCCGGCACCATGACCCACGCAACGCGCGGCTGCTCGAGGGCGCCGACGAAGTCCTGCAGCGTGTTGGCCCCCACCGCGCCTTCGCTCGCCAGTTGCGCGACCGTGTCCGCGCTGGTGTCGAAGGCAACCGCAGTGTGTCCGTCGCGCATGACGCGCCGGACGATGTTGGCTCCCATGCGCCCCAAGCCGATCATGCCCAGCTGCATTGCTCAGACCTCCGAAACGCGGGCCGCGCGGTAGCGGCGGATGAGTGCATTGGTCGAGCTGTCGTGCTGAAGATCCGGTTCACGGTCGGCAGCCAGTTCGCCTGCCACCTTCTTCGCAAGCACCTTGCCCAGTTCGACGCCCCACTGGTCGAAGGAGTTGACCGACCAGACCGTGCCCTGAGTGAAGACGCTGTGCTCGTAGAGCGCGATCAGCGACCCGAGCGCGCGGGGCGTGAGGCGCCCGAGCAGCAGGGTGTTCGACGGCCGGTTGCCTTCGAACACGCGGTGCGGCACCAGCCAATCCGCAGTGCCCTCCGCAGCTACCTCGTCGGCCGTCTTGCCGAACGCCAGTGCCTCACCCTGGGCGAAGACGTTGGCGCTGAGCAGGTCGTGATGATTGCCCAGCGGGTTGAGCGAATGCGTGAAGCCGATGAAATCGACGGGAATCAGCTCGGTGCCCTGATGGATCAACTGGTAGAAGCTGTGCTGCCCATTGGTACCTGGTTCGCCCCAGTAGACGGGGCTCGTCGCGTAGTCGACGAGATCGCCGGCCAGCGTGACGTGCTTGCCGTTGGACTCCATCGTCAGCTGTTGCAGGTAGGCCGGGAATCGTTTGAGGTACTGGTCGTAGGGCAGCACTGCTTGCGTCTGCGCGCCGAAGAAGTCGGCGTACCAGACAGTCAGCAGGCCGAGCAGCGCCGGCAGGTTGGCCGCGAACGGAGCGGTGCGGAAGTGCTCGTCCATGTCGTGAAAGCCGGCGAGCAGCTCGCCAAAACCGTCCGGCCCGACGGCGATCATCGTCGACAGGCCGATCGCGGAGTCCATCGAGTAGCGGCCACCGACCCAGTCCCAGAAGCCGAACATGTTCATCACGTCGATGCCGAACTCGCTCACCGCGTCGCCATTCGTCGACACCGCGACGAAGTGCTTCGCGGTCGCCGACGCATCCCCCAACGCACCGAGCACCCAGTCCCGCGCGGTCGAGGCGTTCGTCATCGTCTCCTGCGTCGTGAACGTCTTCGACGAGACGATGAACAGCGTCTCCGCGGGGTCGAGACCCTGTGTGGCCTCGGCGAAGTCCGTGCCATCGACGTTCGAGACGAACCGGAAGCGCAGGTTGCGTTGCGAGTAGTGGCGCAACGCCTCGTAGGCCATGACCGGGCCGAGATCAGAGCCGCCGATCCCGATGTTGACGATGTTGACGACGGGCTTGCCGGTGTGCCCGAGCCACCTTCCCTCACGGACCCGGTCGGCGAACTCCCCCATCCGGCTCAGGACTTCGTGCACAGCGGGCACGACATCGATGCCGTCGACCTCGATGTGCTCGCTCTTCGGCGCGCGCAGAGCCACGTGCAGCACCGCACGATCCTCAGTTATGTTGATCTTCTGGCCGGAGAACATCGCATCGATACGACGGCGCAGGCCGGATTCCTCGGCGAGCTGTAACAGCAATTGCACGGTCTCGGGGGTGATGCGGTTCTTGGAATAGTCGAGGTAAATACCGCATGCCTCGACACTCAGCTGCTCGGCGCGCCCTGGGTCGTTGGCGAACAGCTCGCGCAGATGGGTTCCGGCCAGCTCACCGTGATGCTCGCGCAACGCCGACCAGGCAGGCCGCGAGCTCAGGGGGGCCGGGTCGGGGGAGGTCACAGGGTGGTTCCCGTCATGGCATATGCCTACCAGAGTCGCCACCCGTCGAGAACGGGTGATCTGCCCTGGTAGCCGAATCAGTGCGAGCGCACCCGGTGCTGGACGATGTCGAGGACGCGCTGCGACGCGCGGCCGTCATCGTGCGGCGACATGCGTCGGTTGAGTTCAGCTCTGCGGGCCGCCCAGCCGGTCGACAGCTCCGGATCCAGCAGCGCAGCGGCGAGATCGTCGCCCGTCGTGACGACCGGCCCCGGCACGTCGTCCACCGGCAAGTAGAAACCGCGCAACTCGCCGGCATATCGATCGAGGTCGTACATGAAGAACACTATCGGACGATCGAGCAGTGCAAAGTCGAAATAGACACTCGAATAATCCGTGACGAGCACATCGCTGGCAATGCACAGCTCATTGATGTCGTCCACCCCGGAAACGTCGCGCACGAATCCGCCGTGTGCGTCGAAGTCGATGATATTCGTGACGAGGTAGTGCGTGCGGAACAGCACGACCCAGTCTTCTCCCAGGCCGGCGCGCAGCTTGTCGATGTCCAGCGGCAGCTCGTATACGTAACCAGAACGCGAGTCGTGCTGGTCGTCGCGCCACGTGGGCGCGTACAGAACGACCCGCTTGCCGACCGGAATGCCGAGCCGCGCCCGGATTGCTGCCGCGTCGTGCGGGGTCGCGGTGGCCAGTGCGTCGTTGCGCGGATTGCCGATCTCGACGAATTCGCATTGCGACCCGGACGCCGGCAATCCGAAGGCGGTGCCGAACACCTCGGTGGTGAACGGCGCAGCCGAGACGAACAAGGTGACCTTGCCGGCCTCGGCGCGGTACCGGTCGTCGATCTCCGACTTTCCACTCATCGCCGTCTGAGTCGTCTCGATGACATCGAGGCCGATCCGCTTGAGCGGCGTGCCGTGCCAGGTCTGGATGTAGATCTGTCCCGCCCTCGGCAGCAGTTCCGGCGCGATGATCGAGTTGCTGACCCACACCCGGGCGGCGCCGAACGCGCGGTAATACGACGACGTGCGGTATTGCACGATCGTCGTGCGCGGATCGGCGAGTGCAGCGAACCCCTCGGCATGCGCGACCTCGCGAAATGCCCAGATGAAACGCCATTCCGCAAACCTCGGGTCGGCGACCATCGCCTCGTAAATCGCGCGTGGCGAGCCGGCGTAGCTACGCCCCACGAAGGCCTCGAAGATGACGCACCGATCGTCGATCGCATCCCGCGCCTGCAGCCGGTAACGCAGCCGACGCGCGCCGTCGCGGACCTTTCGGTAGCGAATCCGCAGGCTCTCGTTCCGCTTGAACACCGCGATGCCGGCGGCCTTGAGGTGCGGGGTCACGCGGCAGCCTCGGCCATACCCAACGTGTCGGGTCGGGCGCCCAGCGCGAGCGCAACGATCCGGTGGGTGCATCCGCCGTCGGCAACCGGTACGAACTCGGCGCGGAAGGCGGCGATCTCCGCGCGGGACGCGACGCTCCCGCGGATCGCCGTGACCACGTCGGCGGCGTCGAGCAACACCGGCCCCGGCATCTCCGACTCGTAATCCAGGATCAGCCCACGACGTGCGCGGTACTCGTCCCGGTCGTAGGCGAAGAAGTAGGTCGGCACCCCGAGCACGGCCGCGTCGAAGACGACCGCGGAGTAGTCGGTGACGAGGCTGTCGGCCACGGTGAGCCAGTCGAGGGTGGTGAATTCGGCGTCCTGGATGACACCGCGGCGATCGGCGAAGCTGCGGTGATCGAGCGGGTGCAGCGCCACGATCACGTCGAACTCGTCGCTGCCGAGTGCCGCCAGCAGGTCGTCGACGTGCACCGGATCGGCGGTGCGGAACGTGGGTGCGTAGAGGACGACTTGGCGCTGCCCGAGGGCAGGGTGCGCGGCATGGATACGTTCGCGTTTCACTGCGATGGCCGTCGGATCCAGGAGCAGGTCGACTCGTGGCGTGCCGATCGGCAACACGTGGTCAGGGTTGACGCCGAACGCCTCTGCGAAAGGGCCGACCATTCGCTTGCCGCCGGTGATGACCCAGTCGTAGCCCTGATGCATTCGCATGACCCCAGCGAGTGTGCCAGGGCGACCCTCTGCGCTGCCGACCGCGGCGAGCCCGAAGCGCTTGATAGCACCGAGCGCATGCCACATCTGCACGACGATCAGCGTCGGTCGGTGGCGCAGCACGCTGATCGCAGCAATGTAGCTGTCGGTGATGCATGCCCGTGACGTCGCGAGGTGGTACATCTCGGCGAGCATCTGCGCCGGCACCGCCCAGGCGCGGGTGTTGCGGTGATTGAGGATGATCACCCGCGTATCGGCGCTCTGCCTGCGAATCTCTGCGGCAACCATCGCAAAGTCCTGCGACGTCACGGCGTACAACCGCGACATCAGCACGACCTTGTCGCGCACCGGCAGCAGCTTGAACATCGCGTAGATGACCCGCATACCGGCGACAGCCGCTCGCGCGCCGAGCACAACCACGGCGTCCAGGGCCTTGTGCATCCCACTGCGCTGCGCGCCGCGCAGCGCCGAGAACGGAAGGGGCGGCGGCATGAGGCGGATGCTAGCGGCGCATCGTGGGTGGAGGCTCAGGCCAGCGCGGCAGCCAAGATCGCACGTGCCTCGTCCTGGATCCGGGCGAGTTGCTCGGCACCGCGGAAGGACTCGGCGTAGAGCTTGTAGACGTCCTCCGTCCCGGACGGGCGAGCGGCGAACCAGCCCGACTCGGTGACGACCTTGAGCCCACCGATCGCCGCGCCGTTCCCGGGAGCGGTCGTGAGCTTGGCGGTGATCTGCTCGCCGGCCAGTTCGGACGCGCTGACCTGATCCGGGGAAAGCCTGCCGAGGACCGCCTTCTGCTCCCGGGTTGCCGGCGAGTCGATGCGTGCATAGGCCGGGTCGCCGTGCGCAGCGGTCAGTTCGCGGTAGTGCGCAGCCGGGCTCTTGCCGGTTTTCGCCAGGATCTCCGAGGCCAGCAGGCACAAGATGATGCCGTCCTTGTCGGTGGTCCACACCGACCCGTCCCGCTGCAGGAACGAGGCGCCGGCGCTTTCCTCGCCCCCGAACGCGACCGAGCCGTCACGCAAGCCGGGTACGAACCACTTGAAGCCGACCGGCACCTCGAGCAGGGTGCGACCGAGGCTGACCGCGACCCGGTCGATCATCGCCGAACTCACGAGTGTCTTGCCGATCGCGGCGTTTGCCGGCCAGTCCGTGCGATGCTGGTACAGGTACTGGATCGCCACTGACAGGTAGTGATTCGGGTTCATCAACCCGCCGTCTGGCGTGACAATGCCATGCCGATCGGCGTCGGTGTCGTTACCTGTCGCGATGTCGAAATCGCCTTGCCGGGCGATCAGCGAGGCCATCGCGTTGGGCGACGAGCAGTCCATCCGGATCTTGCCGTCCCAATCGAGCGTCATGAAGGCGAACTGGGGATCGACCTTGTCGTTGACGACGGTCAGGTCCAGCCCGTAGCGCGTACCGATCTCGCCCCAGTAGTCGACGCTCGCACCGCCGAGCGGGTCGGCACCGATCCGCACGCCCGCGCTGCGAATGGCGTCGAGGTCCACCACGCGCGCGAGCGCACTCACGTACTCGGCGAGGTAGTCGTAGCGTTGGGTCGTCTCCGCTGCCAGGGCGAGGGCGTGCGTGACCCGCCGCACGTCCTGGCACTTGTCGGCCAGCAGTTCGTTGGCCCGGTTCTGCACCCACCCGGTGATGTCGGTGCCGGCCGGTCCGCCGTCAGGTGGGTTGTACTTGAAGCCGCCGTCGGTGGGCGGGTTGTGGGACGGCGTGACGACGACACCGTCGGACAGCCCAACGGTGCGCCCCTCGTTGAACGCCAGGATCGCTCGCGAGAGGGCCGGCGTCGGCGTGTACCGACCGCGCGAGTCGATCAGCACGGTGACGTCGTTGGCCGCGAACACTTCCAATGCGGACGCCGTGGCCGGAGCACTCAGCGCATGTGTGTCGGCGCCGAGGAAGAGCGGGCCGTCGATGCCCTGTGCCGAGCGGTAGTCGCAGATCGCTTGGCTGGTCGCGACGATGTGGTCCTCGTTGAACGTCGTGCGCAACGACGAACCGCGGTGGCCGGACGTCCCGAAGCTGACCCGCTGCTCGGGTATCGACGGGTCGGGATGCTGCTCGTAGTAGGCGCGTTCGAGAGCGGCGATGTCGACCAGGTCCTCGGCGGCAGCCGGCTGCCCGGCGCGGGGGCTCGTCATGACCTGATCCTGGCACCGTCCGGTTCGGCGGTGAAGGGGCCCACCCGGCCGGTCGGCCGGACCCATGATCAAGACAGCGATCTCGTCGGTCATCGACCGAGTCGGGCTCGTGATCACCGCCCGGAGGGCGGGCTGGCGATGCTCAGGGGTCGAGCCGGATCCGGACGGCCAGGAACTGCTCGGGCATCGAGGCGAGCGCGCGCGACTTCGGGTCCTTGACCTGCAACCACGCCCCGGTCGGTGGTGGCAGTGCGGACAATCGCGGATCGGCCAGCACCACTCGGACCGCTTCGCGGTCGCCGCCGACGACCAATGCGTCGAGCGCTTGCCCGGAGAGGACCCGGGCGGCCGCATCGGCGGCCCGATCGAACGCAGCGTCGGCCTGGTGGGCGCGACGGCGGGCATAGCGCTGTTGCGACCACCCACCGGCCTTCGTGGCGCCCTGGACGTGGCTCGTGCCGACTTTGCACGCGCCGAGTGCGACGCCGTCGAACACGCCGGTCGCGTAGCCGCTCCGACGAACCAGCAGCACACCCACCCGGCGCGAGCGCGTCACGTGCTGCACCAACTCGCCGATCAGCGGCGGGAACGGCACGAGCAGCCAGGCCCGCGCGCCGTCAGCACCGGTGAGGACCACCAGGTCGGCGCTCGTGTCGGTGCTGAGCGCACCGTGCCGCTCCGCGAAACCGACCAGCCAGCGGTCGAGTCGAGTACCGGCAACGGTGACCGTCCGCGCGCCCGACGGGACGTCCATCAGGCAGAAGTCGGCGCCAGATCGGGCTGTGCCCCGATCTCGGCGGGCTCGGCCTCCCCGGCCCGGACGAGCGCGATACCCGCGAGCACGACGACCCCGCCGATGCCCTGCAGCAACGTCGGGCGCTGGCCGAGCAACAGCCAGGCGAACAGCACGGCGAACAGGACCTCGGACAGCCCGACGAAGGACGCCAGTCGGGCGCCCAGCCTGCGTGCAGCGCCGATGCCCGCGATGTAGGCGATTGCGCCGGCCACCAGCGACAGCCCGATGATCGGAACCAGCCAACTCATCTGCAGGCCGGCGATCTGCACGTCAGTGGTCCCGGCGTGCAGCGCGATCGCACCCGTCAGCCCGAGGACGCCCAGCGTGATCGCGGCCACGACCATCCCCGACCAGGCGGTCACGATCGGCGGAAGCGGATCTTCGGCGCGGCCGGACAGCACGAAGTAGACCGCGAGTCCGGTGGCCGCCGCCAGGCCCCACATCACGCCCACGAGGTCGACGTGCTGGCTTCCGGTCAGATCCAGGACGAGCACCAGTCCGGCCAGGGCGAGCGCGCCACCGACGACGGTGAGCGGCCGTGGTCGATGCCCCCGGACCAGCCACAGCCACAGCACGACCAGCAGTGTGCCGGAGTACTCGAGCAGTAGCGCCACCCCGACCGAGAGGTGTTCGACGGCATTGAAGTAGAACAGCTGCGCGCCGCCGACAGCGAACGTGCCGAACGCCACGATGGTCGGCAGTCCACGACGCAACAGCACCCACCGACCCCGTAGAGCCATAAGCGCGGGCACGGTCAGCAATGCGGCCGCCAACACGATCCGCGCCGTGACGGCGGCGCCGGGGCTCCACCCGGTAGCCATGAGGGAGGCGGCGAACGTGCCGGCCGTACCGAAGGTCGCGGCCGACACGATCGCCAGGCCCAGACCGGCGCTGCTGGTCCGCACGGCGCCACCTCCGGTAATTGGCTAAACGTTGTACACTCATGACGAGCCTAACTGAGATCACCGGTCAGGAGTCAAGTTGATTTTTGCTCATGACACGGAGCGTGCGCTGGCAGCTGCTGTCGATCTGGTAAATACCGAAGCAGCCGGCTCGCTCGAGACGCTCGGCGATCTCGACGCATTCGTTGCAAAGTGGGGATGGACCGGCTCGCGCAAGCGCACCCACGCCGAGTTGGTCGCGGTCCAGCAGCTGCGACCGCGGTTGCGGGCGATCTGGCACACGGACGCGGACGGCGTCGTCGACATCGTCAACGGCCTGCTGCGCGAGGCACATGCGCTTCCCCACCTCGTCAAGCACGATGACTGGGACTATCACCTGCACGCGACGTCGCCACGCCAACCGCTCGCCGACCGGATGGCGGTCGAAGCGGCCATGGCCGTGGTCGACGTCGTGCGCACGGGCGAACTCGATCGGCTGCGGGTCTGCGCGGCGAGTGACTGCGGCGACGTGCTCATCGATCTGTCCAAGAACCGCTCCCGCCGCTTCTGCGACACCGGCTGCGGCAATCGGACCAACGTCGCCGCCTACCGGGCGCGCAAGCGGGGTGCCACGCCGGCGTGACGCCGCCCCGGTCGACAGCAGGTCAGGACGTCACATCCTTGCGGTCGAAACGCAACCAGGCGTAGCCGAGGAACAGCGCCGCATACACGAGCGCGAGCCCGGTTCCCCGGATCATGTCATCCCACCTGATGGGCGCGCTCAACGTGTCGACCCAGGCGTACTGGAAGTGCGTGGGCAGGTAGTGCCGGTAGGGGTCGAGGGCGGTGATCTGGTCGAGGATGTTGGAGATCACCACCAGCATCACGGCCCCGCCGACCGCACCCAGCGGGTTGTCGACGCTCACACTGAGCAGGAAGGCCAAGGCCGCGACGACGAGCAGCTGCCCGCAGATGTAGAGCACGATCACGCCCAACCGCAGCAGTGATTCGCTGGTCTCGAACGACCCGCCGATCGGCGAGCGGGCCGGTGCCCAGCCGAAGAACAGGCCGCCGACGACGAAGGCCCACACCGGCAGCAGGACGTTCGCCGCGAGGCTCAGCAGCCCGGCGACGATGAATTTCTGCCGCAGCAGACGCGATCGCGGCACCGGCTGGGCGAGCAGGTAACGCAGCGACGACCAACTCGCCTCGCTGGCCACCGTGTCGCCGCAGAACAGCGCCACCAGAACCACGAGCAGAAAACCGACGGCGGCGAACTCGGTGAACAGCGCGAAGTTCAATCCGCCGACGGTGGCTAGGCCGACGAGCTGCGGCGCCTCGCTGTCGGCGCCGCCACCGATCTGGAAGGCGATCGCGATGATGATCGGCAGGATGATCAGCAGGCCGAATGCCACCTGGGTGCGCCGGCGTTTGAGTTGGCGCACCAGCTCGACCCGCAGCCGCAGCGTCCGGCGCGGGTCGTAGGACGGCGCCCGCGCGGCGTCGATCGCCGCGAGCCGGTCGTGGATGCCGCGGCGGGTGGGCGCGGTCTTGGACAGTTCGCGGTCCGAAGCTCGGCGAGGCGCGCTCACTCTTCTTCTCCGATCAGTCCGAGGAACACGTCCTCGAGTGCGCGGCGTGCCGGGACGGCGTGCGCGGCGATTCCTGCCGCGGCCAGTACCCGTGTTGCCTCGGCCGGATCAGCGACGGCGAGTTGCAGCCCGCCGGCCCCGGCGATCTCGTTGACCGATCCGGAGGCGACGAGCTTGCCGCGGTGCATGACGACGACGTCGGTGCAGGTCTGCTCCACCTCGGCGAGCAGGTGACTGGACACGACGACGGTGCGACCGGTCTCGGCGTAGCGCTGCAGGACCTCACGCATCTCGGCGATCTGGGGCGGGTCGAGGCCGTTCGTCGGTTCGTCGAGCACGAGCAGCTCAGGCAGACCGAGCATCGCCTGGGCGATGCCGAGCCGCTGCCGCATGCCCTGGCTGTAGGCCTTGACCCGACGGTCGATGGAGGCGCCGAGGCCGGCGATGTCGAGCGCGGTCGCGAACTCGGCCTCCTCTGCCGGCCGGCCGGACGTGGCCCAGTAAAGCTGCAAGTTCTCCCGGCCGGTGAGGTGCGGCAGAAAACCCGGTCCTTCGATGAACGATCCCACTCGGGCGAGCACCGGCGCGCCGGGGCGTATCGGCTCGCCGAAAACATGCAGCTCCCCCGCCGTCGCGGTGATCAGCCCGACCAGCACGCGCAGGACGGTCGTCTTGCCTGCCCCATTCGGACCGAGCAGTCCGACGACCTGGCCGCGCTGGACGGTGAAGCTCACCTTGTCGACGGCCCGGTAGCCGCCGGCGTACTCCTTCACCAGCCCCTCGATGCTCACCGGCACGTGGGCGAGGTCCGGCCGGGATCGCAGTACTCGTCGTCGGCGCAGGATCACGAACGTGACGATGCCGGCGACCAGCAGGCACGCGATGATGCCGGTGATCAGCCAACCGAACGGGTGGCCGGCGCTGATCGGCACGCCGGACGTCGTGGGCACAGTGACGTCGGCGCTGGCCAGGGCATTTCCGTCGGCCAGGCCGATGGTGTAAGAGCGGGCGTCGGACGGCCCGTCGTAGGCGAAATCGCTCGCGCTCAGCGTCAGCTCGAGACGATGCCCGCTCAGAACGTTGCGGACGAAGGACGGCAGCCGGACGGTGACCGTCTTCGGCACACCGGGTTGCAGTCCGGACAGCCGGATCGGGGAAACGAGCTGCGACGGCAACGTGCTCGTGCCGTCGTTGGACACGTCGCGCAGCCCGGCGAACAACACGACGTCGGTCGTCGACCGCGGCGTCACCACGAGCGAGACCGTTGGCTCCCCGGCGATCCGCACACTCGAGTTCAGCCGCGGCGACAGGAACGCCGCGGTTTGGCCGGGCGCGGTCGGGAAGTCGGCGAGCACTCGGTCGAACCGTCCGGAAATACCACCCAACCCGGGGATCGCGGTGATGACGGAGGGGGCGCCGCCGGCCGGCGAGGAGATCGTCTGCGTGGGACCGGTCACCCGAATGGCGCGAGTTGTCAACGGCGTGCCGGCGATACCCGGATAGCCGTCGGCCTGTAACTGTTGCTCGGACGCGTCACCTGTCGCCGCCGATACGACACCGGCTTGCTCGGCGAGCCGGAACGGCTGCTTCGTGCTGACCGGGCCGGCGAACGCGTCACCGAACCAGCCGATCGCGGCACTGGTGGCCTCGGCGCCGCCACCACCGCTGTCGTGCCCGCCCGGACGCCACACGACCCGGACCGGGGTGCCGTGCGCGGCGATGCCGCGCGCGTTCGCGTCCGCCTCGCTGAGCGGGAACAGCGAATCCTCGGTTCCTTGTGTGAGCAGCGTCGGGACAGTGATCTTGTCGAGGACGGACGCCGGGCTGGCCTCGCGCATGAGCGTGCGCATGGCAGCAGTCGGGGTTCCGATCTCGGCCGACTTCTGATACGCGGCGCAGACGTCGGGGGCGAACTGGCCGCAGCCGGTGATCTGCGCCGCTCTCGCCGGCGATTGCGAGCCCAGCAGCCCCGCGAGCGAGTTGACGTTGAACGCGTTCCCGAACAGCAACCCGGCCCACAACTTCTTGAACACGCCTGGCTCGGGCGCGGCGAAGTTGGGGAACAGCGCGTGCGACAGGTCGTTCCAGGTGATGTCGGCGGCAACCGCACCCACCCGGTTGTCCGCGGCGGCGATCAGCAGGGACAGCGCGCCGCCGTAGGACGATCCCGCCGTCGCGATCTGCGCCTTGCCGTCCTTGTGGCGGACCTGCTTGAGCCCGGCAAGGTAGTCGATCAGCAGCTTCCCGTCGCTGATCTCGTAGTTCGGCGCCGCGAAGTGGATCAAGCCGTCGGACGCACCGAAGCCACGCGCGCTGTAGGTCAGCACGACGTAGCCCGCCTCCGCGAACTGCTTGGCGGCAGTGTCGAGGGATCGCTTGCTGCCTCCGAAGCCCTGGCTCAGCAGCACCCCGGGCGCGGGCGTGCTGTCCGGTACGTACAGCGAGGTGTCGAGTCGGACCTTGGCGTTGCCCTCCGGGGTCCCCGTGATGAAGCGGGAGCTGATCTGCACGTTCGACGAGGATGCACTGACGATGAGCAGCCCTGCGGCGAGCACGACGACGAGCGCGATCGCCACCGCGATGATCCGGGACCGCCTGGTCTGCAGGCGCTCCCCGAGCGCGGCGGGCCACATCTGCCTCAGCGTACGGACGACCGTGCGCCGTCACCCTCAGGGTTGCCCCTGATATTCACCCGGCAGGGTGACTCGGGGTCGGGTCAGCTGCGCAGTCGGTGCTGTAACGCGACGTCCTTCGCCCGGGCGGCGGCGGCCAGTTCCTGCTGGAAGATCGCCATCTGCTGAGCCAGACGCGGTTCGGACGTGGCGAGGATGCGCACTGCGAGTAGACCGGCATTGCGCGCGCCTGCGACCGACACCGTCGCCACCGGCACGCCGGCCGGCATCTGGACGATCGACAGCAGGGAGTCCATGCCATCCAGATGTGTCAGCGGCACCGGCACGCCGATCACCGGCAACGTGGTGAGCGAGGCGACCATGCCTGGCAGGTGCGCCGCACCACCGGCGCCCGCGATAATCACCTTGAGCCCGCGGCCCGCTGCTGCCTGCGCGTACTCGGCCATGCCGACGGGCGTGCGGTGCGCCGACACGACACGCACCTCGTGCGGCACGTCGAACTCGGCCAGCGCCTCGGCTGCGGCGCCCATCACCGGGTAGTCCGAGTCGCTGCCCATGATCACGCCAACTGTGGTCATCGGTTTCCGTTCATCAGATAGTCGGCTGCGGCGGATGCGCGCTCTCGGACCGCTGCGACGTCCTCGCCGAGCGCGGTCACGTGCCCGACCTTGCGGCCGGGTCGGAACTGCTTGCCGTACAGGTGGATCTTCACGTCCGGCCAGGTCGCCATGCAGTGGTGCACGCGCTCGTCGATCTGCTTGGGCACGACGTCCGCGGGGCCGCCGAGCAGGTTCGCCATCACGACCACAGGCGCGGTCAGGGTGGTGGCGCCGAGTGGGTAGTCGAGCACCGCGCGCAGGTGCTGTTCGAACTGCGAGGTGCGCGCGCCCTCGATCGTCCAGTGGCCCGAGTTGTGCGGCCGCATGGCGAGTTCGTTGACGATCAGGCCGCGCTCGGTCTCGAACAGCTCGACCGCGAGCACACCCGTGACGCCGAGTTCGGTCGCGATGCGCAGCGCGAGGGCCTCGGCCTGCTCGGCCAGGTCGTCGGCAAGCCCCTGCGCGGGTGCGATGACCTCGACGCAGATGCCGTCGCGCTGCACCGTCTCCACGATCGGCCACGCCGCGCCCTGGCCGAACGGCGAACGTGCAACGACGGCGGCGAGCTCGCGCACGATCGGCACCTGTTCCTCGGCGATCAGCTCGATGCCGCAGGCGAGCACGTCGGCGGCGGCACCGACGTCGGGTACCACCCACACGCCCTTGCCGTCATAGCCACCGGTCGCGGCCTTCAGGACGACCGGCCAGCCGACCTGCGCACCGAATTCGGCGAGGTCGACCGCGACCGTGACCGGCATCCAACGCGGACAGGGCACGCCCATCGAGGTGAGCCGGTCGCGCATCGCGCGCTTGTCCTGCGCGAAGCGCAGCGCGTCGGCCCCGGGGTGCACGGCGACACCATCGGCGGTCAACGCCGCAACGTGCGCGTTCGGCACGTGCTCGTGATCGAAGGTAAGCGCGTCGCAGCCGCGCGCGAACGCCCGCAGATCGCGCAGTGAGCGGTAGTCGCCGACGACGACATCCGCGGCGACGAGCGCGGCGCCGTCGTCAGCGGTGTCGGCGAGAACGCGCAGGGACTGACCGAGCGCAATCGCGGCCTGATGTGTCATGCGGGCCAGCTGGCCGGCGCCGACCATCCCCACGATGGGCAGTCCGGTGCGCTCGTCCACAGCGAAAGGGTAACGAGCCGAACCGCGGCGACCGCGCGACACGAATGGTGGACGTATGCCGTGGCGTCGCGAATGATGGCACGAGGGTGGAGGGCCCGACATGGCGAACTTCGAAACATTCAGCCGGCAACTGCTGTCGCTGAAGTCCGAACCGGCTGTCACGATCCAGAAGCGCGGCGCCATGTCGATCAATAAGTCGGCGTTCGCGATACTCGGCTCGCCTGATGCCGTCGAGCTGCTCTACGACCGGCGGGCACGTACCATCGGCCTGCGTGCGGTCCGCGCGACGGCGGACCACGCCTATCCGGTGCGCCGCTCGACGCGCTCGGCCAGCGGCCCTTGGGTCGTCTCGGCGATGGCATTCACCAGGTTCTACGACATCGACACGTCCAAGACCCGGCGCTGGCCGGCCCGCCTCGCGGACGGGATCCTGTGCATCGACCTCAACCTCGAGCCGGCGATCGTGCAGACCAACCGCGCCCCGCGCGCGCCGCAGCACTGAGGCGCGCGCAGGCCCGGCTACCCCCCTCGAGTTGGTCCGAGTCAGCGCCAGTCGAGCTGGGCTACTTCGCCACCGACGATCCGCACGGTGTCGGCAGGAGCGCCGTCGAGGCCCCACACCGTGTAGTCGCCCTGGCGCAGCCCCGGATAGATCGCGGCGAACCGGACGCCGGACGGGCCGCGCCGCTCCCGTACTGCGACATGAGTGCGGTGCGAGTGGGGGTGCTCCGGCTCACCGACGGGGCTGACCTCGATCTCGGCGAGGTGCAGGGACTCGGGCGTGTGGATGATCAGAGCCCCGATGTCGCCGCCGATGTCGAGCATGACGGTTCCGTCGTAGCTCGGCCCGAGCTGGGCGGTCTCGGCGCTCATGAGCCGAGATCCGGTGCGGGCGTGTTGTCGGCGGGGTTGTGATAGCCGTCGTGCGGCAGGCCGAGGTAGGGGAAGTCCGGCAGGTAGTGCACCGTGTTCTGCGCGCTGACGTCGGTGTTGCTCGACGTGAGCCCCTGGGTGATTGCCCCTGCCGCCGCGTCCGGGGTGTACGACGGGTCGACCAGCGGCAGCGTCGCACCGGCCAGGGCGCGCAGCTCGATCGTCGTGACGTCGTCGAACACCCGGCGGCCGTTCGGGTAGCCGGCGACGTCCCCGCCGAGCACGCCGAGGTTGCTCGGCGAGTCGGTCTTCGGCGGCACCGCGACGTTGAGCCGCAGCAGGTCGGCCGGGGTCGGCCCGGTGTAGGTGGGTGCACTCGGCAGCACCGCGGCCGGAATACCGGTGAGCAGGATGGCGACGATGTCCGCGCGCGGTTTCTTGTACTTCGCCAGGTGCGGGAAGACATCCGGGTAGAGGACGTTGAGCAACCCGGACAGTTCCGGTTTGCGGTAGTGGTGCACGAACTGCTCGTCGTCAACCGGGTGCTGGGTGTTCCAGCGGTCCTTGCGGGGGATCGGGATCAGCACTTCGTTGATCAGTGGATGGCCCAGGCGGGAGATCTGCTGCCAGGGGCCGGCGTTCGTCACCGTCCCGTCCGAGTGGTACATGCGGGCGCGCTGCCGGCTGGCCGACGCATACACGCCGATCGTCGCGGTGTGGGCGGTGACCGAGCGGGGCAGCTTGCCGTCGGCGGTCAGGTCGGTGATGGGCACCTGCAGCGCGATCGTGTGGATGTTCTTCGCTTTCGTCGCATTGATGCCGGGTGCGGCCGGCATGTGCGCGAGGTGGACCTCGAGGAACGGGCGCAGGATGCCGAGGTCGAAGATCGCACCGAGATCGACGTAGAAACCCTCTGCGCGCTGCCCGGTGAACACCGTCACGTCACCGACGCGGTGCACCGCTGAGCCGGCGAGTCCGGAGTAGTCGGGAGTCGAGTTCGGCCCGATGGTGCACGGCGGGCAGGGCAGATCGGTGGCGAGCACCGTGACGTTGCCGCCGACGATCTTGCTCAGCTTTGCGAATTGGCGGCGATTCCAGTTCGGGCTGTCCAGCGAGGTGATCGGGCCGGTGTTGTAGAGGAAGGTGTCCGGGTTGCGATAGCGGGTATCGAACTCCAGTCGGTACGTCACGTCCGGGATCGCGTCGCCGTCGTTGTCGATGTGGATGTCGTAGCGGACATCGTCGCCGAACTCGTAGAAGTTCGGGCCGCCCGCCGGATCCTGCAGCGGGACGTAGTTCGCGATCAGCGTGACGGTGCCCGGCTTGTCCGGGCTGACGAACGCGTACAGGTCGGTGTTGTCGGCCGCGGCGTCGTTGGAGATGCCGGGCGCCTCCTTGTGCGAGGACATTTGGACCTGGCCTCAGACGCCGCGACCGGCGAGCCGCGCCAGCTTGCCGGCCAGTGCCTTGTCGTGGTGGATGACTTCGGATTCGCCGACGAGCACGGCGATCTCCCCCGTCTTGGCGTCCTTCACCCATACCGCGAACGGGCCGTCGTGGGCCTTGCCGGAAACGGGAACCTGGCCCTCCGCGGTCTGCGTGGAGGCTGCGGCGGCACCGATCGGGACGACCGTGCCGACACCTACGGCCGCGGCACCGATCGAAGCGCTCTTGAGGAAATTGCGTCGGGACTGCTCGGGCATCGGAAAGCCTTTCGCGCTGAGGGGTGCTGAGGGTCGGTCAGGAGGCGGGGGTGTTGTCGCCGGGGTTCTGGTATCCGCCGTGCGGAGTGCCGAGGTACGGGAAAGCGGGCAGGTAGTTGACGGTGTTCTTCGCCGTCACGTCGGTGTTGCTCGAGGTGAGGCCTGGCGTGATCGCGCCCGCGGCGCCGTCGGGGGTGAAGCTGGCGTCGACCAGCGGGTAGGTGACGCCGGCGATGGCGCGCAGCTCGATCGCCGTCACGTCATCGAATACGCGGCGTCCGTTCGGGTAGCCCGCGGGGTCGGCGCCGATCAACCCGAGGTTGCTCGGATTCGACGTCGTCGGAGCGATCGCGAGGTTGAGGCGCAGCTGGTCGGCCTCGACCGGTCCGGTGTAGTTCTGGAAGTCAGGGATGATTCCGCCGGGAATACCGGTGAGCAGGATCGCGACGAGGTCGGCCCGCGGCTTGCCCGACTGGTTGAGCGCCGCCAGATTGGGGAACACGCCCGGGTAGAGCACCGGCAGCAACTGCGCGAGCTCCGGTTTGGTGTAGTACTGCTCGAACTGCTTGTCCCGGTACGGACGCTGGCAGTTCCAGCGGTCCTTGTCGTCGAGCGCGATCACGACCTCGTTGATGAGCGGGTGGCCCTGGCGGGAGATCTGCACCCATCGGCCGTGGCTGTGCACGGAGCCGTCCGAGTCGTAGACGCGCGACTGCTGCCGGCTCGCCGTGGCCCAGACGCCGATCGTCGAGCGCGGGTCTGTCGGCTCGCTCGGTCGCCGGTTGCCCCATGTCAGGTGATTCCTGGGCACCTGGATGGCGATGGTGTGGATGTTCTTCGCCTTGGTGGCGTTGATGCCGTCCGAATTGGGCATGTGGCCGAAGTGCGCACTGGAGAACGGGCGCAACACGCCGAGATCGAAGATCGCGCCGAGATCGACGTAGAAGCCCTCGGCACGCTGGCCGGTGAACACCTTCGTCGAGCCGAGCTTGTGCACGGCCTGCCTGGCCAGGCTCGCGTAGTTCGGCGTGGAGTGGGGGCCGACGTTGCACGGCGGGCACGGCAGGTCAGTGCCGAGCACACGCGCGACCCCGCCGCGGATCCGGGTGACCGTCGCGAACTGTCGACGGTTCCAGTTCGGACTGTCGATCGAGGTGATCGGACCGACGTTGTACAGGAACGTGTCAGGAATGGTGTTGACGGTGCGGAACCGGAATCGATAAATGATCTCTGCTTTGCCATCACCGTCGTTGTCGATATGGATCTGGTAGCGCACGTCGTCACCGAACTGTGCGAAGTTCGGGCCGGCCGCCGGATCTTCGAGTGGCACGAAATTGGCGATCAGCGTGACCGTGTCCGGTTTGTCTGGACTCACGAATGCGTACACATCGGTGTTGTCGGCTGCCGGGTCGTTGGCGATCCCGGGTGCTTCCTTGTGGGACGACATGCGGACCTCTCTGGGCGGACGGGCCAGGCGGTGGTGAGGCGGTTACGCGGCGTTCCGGGAAGCAGTTCGTGTCGCGCCGAGCGACCGGATCAGTGAATTCTCAAGATTTTTTACAAGTTCGTCGAAGGGTGCTCGATCGCCAGGCGGATTGAGCCGCTTCTTACCCGATCACTGGCGTCAGGGACAGCTTTCGGCCGCAAGATGCAGGGCAAATTGGTCAGCACAGTGCACGCGACAATGTCTGTTGCACACCATGGGCAATTGGCTGCGAGTGCGGTCTCCAGGTCGGTGAGCGGCGCGGGACCGGCCCGGCGGGACGCTTCTTCGCGTGGGCGGGTCGAAGCCGCGGGTAGTGTCGCACGTGCTATGACCATGTTGCGCCAGCCCTCGCTGCGCGACCGATTCCGCAGTTCGTGGCGCATCCTGCTCAAAGAAGTGACCGCGTTCGGGCTTGTCGGTTCGCTCGCGTTCGTCATCGACATCGGGCTGTTCACCTGGCTCACCCACGCGGCCGGCCTCGGAGCGTTGAAATCCAAGGCCGTGTCGACGGTGGTGTCGACGACGTTCGCCTACTTCGCCAACCGGCACCTGTCCTTCTCCCACCGCGCGCGGACGAGCATCGGTCGGGAGACGTCGTTCTTCTTCGGCATCAATCTGATCACCCTCGTGTTTTCCGAGTTGACCCTCGCGCTGTTCATCTACGGATTCGGCTACGGGCACAGCAGCGCCATGGTGTCCGCCGTCAACATCGTGACGATCGGGCTCGGCACAGTGTTCCGGTTCTGGGCCTACAAGCGCTTCGTCTTCCTGCACCCGGACCGGGTGCACTCGCGCAACGTCGACGTGGCCGAAGAACTTGCCGAATAGCGCTGCGCCGATCGTTCGCCCTGCTCAGTCGCCGCCGCCGATGTCCATCTCGTAGGCCTCATAGATCAGGTCGGCCCCGCGCTGGCGGTGCCGGACCAGGTGGCCCAGCAATCGGGTGGCCCGCTCGCGGACGGCTTCGACGTCGACGGCGGTCACCGGAGCGGCGCTGTCGGCCACCAGCCCGGCTATCTCCTGCGCGATCGATGCGTGCTCGGTGGTGAGGGACTGGACGGCGTTCGCAAGCCGCAGATCTCCCGCGAGGATCGCCTGGTGCAAGCCGTCGGGTCCCTCGGTGACCTCGACGTGCGCGCTGAACTCGTCGGCGAGCGTCACGAGGCAGGCGTGGACCGCCTCCCCCCAGACGACGTCGCGGCCTTTTGCTGCCGCGGCCAACGCGGCCTCGAGCTCGGCGAGTGTCTCGCGCAGTTCGGCGCGGCGCACCCGCACGGCGGCCAGTTCGGCTTGGGCAGAGACGGTGGCGTCGTCCATCGGGCACCTCCTGCGTGCGGTGCTGCTCATGGTCGCCCCTGGACACCCGCGCCGTCCAGCTTGTGTTGCTGTGGGCTCGGTGGATCAGGGCAGCGACGACCCGCCCGCCTGCGCCCGCGCACAGGACACCGCGCGTGCGCGCAACAACGTCCGCTCCCGCCCGTTGGCGGTCAGCTCGGCCGCAGCCTCGAACTCGACTCGTGCCTGCGACCACCGGCCGAGCTTGGCGAGCAGGTCACCACGGACGCTCGGCAGCAGGTGATAACCGCGCAGCGCAGGCACGTCGCGCAGCCCGTCGACGATCGCCAGACCCGCGCTGGGACCGTCAGCCATCCCGACGGCGACCGCACGATTCAGCTCGACGATCGCCGATCCGGTCACCGCCGCGAGCACGCCGTAGAGGGAGGCGATCTGCAGCCAGTCGGTCTCGGCAACCGAACGCGCGCGGGCATGGCAGGCAGCGATCGACGCCTGCAACACGTACGGGCCGGCGCCGCCGAGCGAGATCGCGCGACCCAACGCGGTCAGCGCATGGTTGATCAACACCCGATCCCATCGGCTGCGATCCTGATCGAGCAGGGTGATCGGCGAGCCGTCCACCGCGATCCGCGCCCGCAGTCGCGACGCCTGGATCTCCATCAGGGCCACCAACCCGAACGCCTCCGGCTCGTCGGGGGCGAGCCCGCACAGGATCCGGCCGAGCCGCATCGCCTCGTCGCACAACGCCGGACGGGTCCACGCCGCACCGGCCGTGGCGGCATAGCCCTCGTTGAACACCAGGTACACGACCTCCAACACCGACTCGAGTCGGTCGGCGAGGGCCCGGCCGGTCGGGATCTCGAAGGGAACGCCGGCGTCGCTGAGGGCCTTCTTGGCCCGCACGATTCGTTGCGCCATCGTGGGCACCGCTACGACGTACGCGTGCGCGATCTCCTCGGTCGACAGGCCGCCGACCATCCTCAACGTCAACGCGACGCGCGCCTCGGCACCGAGCACCGGATGACACGCAGCGAACATGAGCCGCAGCACGTCGTCGTGGACGGTCGGGTCGAACTCGATGTCGTCCATCGGATTCTCGACAGTGGTGAGGTCGCGGCCGAGCTGATCGACCTTGCGCTCGAGGGTGGTCCGGCGCCGGATCTCGTCGACGCCCCGCCGGCGCGCGACGGCGGTCAGCCAGGCCCCCGGGTTTTCCGGGACACCTGACCGGGGCCATTGCTCCAGCGCGGCGACGAGCGCATCCTGCGCGAGGTCCTCGGCCAACCCGACGTCACGGACGGTGCGGGCCAGCCCGGCGATGACCCGGGCTGCCTCGATGCGCCACACCGCGTCGACGGTCCGCCGCGCCGCGTCTGCCGAGGGAGACGACTGATCATCCGGCCGCGACGCCGTCACTGCCGCCGGGCGCCGGCCTCGTCGCGCAGCTGCTGCTCGGCGGCGCGCAATTCCGGCGTCAGGTTGTCACCGAAATCCTCGGCCTCGAAGACTCGCCGCACCTCGACCTCGGTGTCCTGGAACGGCGAACGCCGAAGCCACTCGACCGCCTCCTCGAGCGAGGCGACCTGCCAGATCCAATACCCGGCGACGAGTTCCTTCGTCTCGGTGAACGGCCCGTCGATGACGCTGGACTGCTTGCCGTCAAAGCGCACCCGCTTGCCCTGCGACGACGCCTGCAGCCCCTCGCCGGCGAGCAGCACGCCGGCCTTCACCAGTTCCTCGTTGAAGGCGCCCATCTCGGCCAACTCCGCGGTGTTGGGCAGCCGACCGCTCTCGGATTCCTCGCTTGCCTTCACCAGCACCATCACGCGCATCTCGATCTCCTCAATGTATCGCCGGCCGCGGGCCGCGATGCCCGGATCAACTACGGCTCATCAGTGCGTCGAACGGCGGGCACCCGATTCGACAGGCGAGCTGGGCAATCTTTTCACCGACATTCGCGGCGCCACATGATCTTCAGTCCGGACCAGTCTTCGTCGAGTGCCGCCACCTTCACATCGACGAGCCCGAGGGGCAGTATGGCGTCTCGAATGGAGTTCTCCGAGACGTCGGACACGTGTCCGGCGACCTTGCGCGGCCACGCGATCCACAGCGAGCCGGCCGGGAAGATGCGCCGTCCCAGGTCGGCGATCCGCTCGTCCAACTGCACCACCGCACGGATGAAGCAGATCACCAGCTCGGCCGGCCCATCGTCGGCCTCCTCGTACGGCGGCGGATCGATCAGCCCCCAGCCCGGCGGGGCATGGTCGATGGCGACGCGCATCCCAGGTTTCAGGCCGAGTTTGCGAGCCTGCGGCGTGGCTGAGTACCCACTGGTCATCCGGCAATTCGAGCACAGGATCCGCGCGCCGGCCGTCGGTGCCGACGATCCCATGCGCGCGATGTGCAACCCTGCGCTCATGCGACGGCGGCGAATCATGTTGATCGCCGCCGCCGTCGCCTTGGCTGCTGCCGGTTGCACGGGGTCGACGGTTCGGCAAGCGAACCCGATGACGACGCTCCCGACACATCCCGGCGCACGGCCGGCGAACATCGTCTTCGTCCTGACCGACGACCTGTCGATGAATCTGGTCAGCCACATGCCGCGCGTGCTCGCCATGCAGCGCACGGGGACGACGATGGCGCGCTACTACGTCGTGGACTCGCTGTGCTGCCCGTCCCGGGCGGCGATCCTCACCGGCGAGTATCCACACAACAACGGCGTCTATTCCAACGGCGGCAAGGATGGCGGCTACCAGGTTTTCAACCAGCACCGCGACGACCAGAGGTCCTTCCCGCTGGCGCTGCAGAAGGCCGGCTACCGCACTGCCCTGTCCGGCAAGTACCTCAACGGCTACCGAACGACGGACGACCCGCCGCGCGGCTACGACGATTGGCACGTGGCAGACGGCGGATATCAGGAGTTCGGCTACACCCTCAACCAGAACGGAGAGCAACACAGCTACGGTCACCTGCCGTCGGACTATCTGGTCGACGTGCAGGCCGACGAGGGCGTGAACTTCATCCACGACGCCGCCTCGGCGCATGTGCCGTTCCTGCTCGAAGTCGCGACCTTCGCACCGCACAGTCCGTACACACCCGCCCCGCGCTACGCGAACTCGGACCCACACGTGAGGTACCCGCGCACCCCGAGCTTCGACACGGTCCCCACCGCCGCGCCGAGATGGCTGGCCGCCCAGCGGCCCCTCACCAGGCTGGAGAAACGGCAGATCGATGTCGCGTACCGCCAGCGCGTGCGGGCCGTGCATGCAGTGGACGACCTGATCGGTCGCCTGCAACGCGCCCTGATCGACAATGGCCTCGCGCAGAACACCTATCTCGTGTTCACCTCGGACAACGGTTATCACATGGGCGAGTACCGGCTGCTGCCAGGCAAGAAGACCGCCTTCGACACCGATATCCAGGTGCCGCTCGTCGTGACCGGTCCAGGCGTCGCCGCGGGACGTCGCGTCGATCAACTCGCCTCAAACATCGATCTCGCCCCGACGTTCGAGGCGATCGGCGGCGCGAAGATCCGCCCGTACGTCGACGGCGTGAGCCTGCTCGACCTGTGGCACGGGCAACGCCCGACCTCCTGGCAGCGGGCCGTGCTGATCGAACATCACGGCCCGAACGCGGCCAGAGGTGACCCGGACTGGTCGAACGCGCACGGCGGCAATCCGCCCACCTACGAGGCCATCCGCACCGCGGATGCGCTGTATGTCCGCTATGCCTCGGGCACGGAGGAGTACTACGACACGGCGCGGGATCCGTACCAGCTGCACAACCTCGCCGGACGCGGCGTCGCGCCCACGCTGCGCACGACGCTGAGCGCGCTCGCCACGTGTCACGGCGCCGCGCACTGCCAGCGAGCAGCCGGGCGCACGTGAACGCTAGAGCATGATCGCGTCGATCGCCCGGTAGATCCGCTGCTCGCTGACCGGCCGGCCGGTGCCGAGATGCTGAGCCCACAGGCTGACCCGCAGTTCCTCGACTAGCCGGGCAATATCGCGGACGTCCTCGGCGGCGGCGCGGCCTGCTGGCAACGCCCGGACGAGGGTGCCGTACGCGTCCTCGACGGCGTGAATGCGCACCATCCGGCCACGGTCCACATCGACATCGCGCGGCAGGCGCTCGAGGCGCCGCACGATGGCGGTCAGGTAACGCGCCAGGTCACGCAGGTGCGCGCTGCCGGTCGCCGCGACGAAGCCGGGCGGCAGCAGCCGTCGCAGCTGGGCCTTGACGTCCTGGACCGCCGCGGCCTGACTGGGCGGCGGATCGCTCGGCAGCGCGAGCCGCACCGCATGCGCCTGCGCCAACACCCGTTCGACGTCGTCCACCACTGCCCGGGTGGCACTCACCAACTCGGCCTCGACGCGGCGTCGCACGGTGTGGAAGGCGTCGCGTGTCCACACCGGCTCAGCGACGAGCGTGTCGACCGCGGCGTCGGCGGCGTCGTCCAGCAGCGCGGCGAGCGAACCGTCCGGGTTGGTGCCGAGCACGAGCCGTGCATCGGTGCGAAGTGTCCGTTCGACTGCCTTGCCGGGCGAGGGGATGGACAGGCGGAGCAGGCGGCGGGTGCCCTCACACATCGCGGCGCGTTGCTCCACCTCCGTGGCGAAGACCCGCAGCTCGACCGCCCCGCCGCGATCGACCAACGTCGGAAACCCGCGGACGACATGTTCGCCGCTACGCCGTTCGACGCGGCGCGGTATCTGCTCGAGGTCGGCCGGCCATTCGTGCAGGCCGGTGCGCTGCAGCTCACCCGCGACCGCGGCCGCCACGGCCACGCGCACCGGTTCGGCGAGCTGCTGCTGCAACTGCGTGAGGTTCTTGCCACGGGCGAGCTCTGTTCCCGATGCGTCCTCGACTGCGAAGCTCACCCGCAGGTGCGGCGGCAGCTTCGCGAGATCGAACGCCGCGATCGGCACGAGGACTCCACTACGACGCTGCAGAGCGCGTTGTAGGCCCTCCAGCAGCGGTTCCTGGCCCGGCTCGAGAGCGGCGAGGACCGCCTTCGCGGTGTCCGGGACGGGGACGAAGTTGCGACGAACGTCCTTGGGGAGCGAGCGGATCAAGGCGGTGACGAGTTCCTCCCGCAGTGCCGGCACCTGCCACGCGAATTCATCACCACCGAGCCGAGTCAACACGTCGACGGGAACGTGCACGGTGACCCCGTCGTCGGCGGCACCGGGCTCGAAGCGATAGGTGACCGGCAGCTCGAGGTCGCCGGCTTGCCAGATGTCGGGTTGCTGGTCGGTGGTGTCGTCGTGTCGGAGCAGGTCGTCGCGGGTCAACGTGAGCAGGTCGGGTGACTTGTGCCGCTGGGTGCTCCACCATGCGTCGAAGTGCCCGGCCGACACAGCCGTCATCGGGATGCGGGCGTCATAGAACGCGTAGATCTCGTCGTCGCCGACCAGCAGGTCCCGCCGACGTGCCCGCTCCTCGAGTTCGCTCAGCTCGGCACGCAGCGCCTGGTTGCCGCGGAAGAAGTGGTGCCGCGTCTGCCAATCACCCTCGACCAGGGCGTGGCGGATGAACAGCTCGCGCGACTCGCCCGGCTCGATGTTCGCGTATCCGACACGACGTCGCAGCACGAGCGGCAGACCGTAGAGGGTCACCCGCTCGTAGGCCATCGCCGCGCCGCGTTGCGCATCCCAGTGTGGCTCGCTGTAGGTGCGCTGGACGAGGTGAGCGGCCAGTCGCTCGACCGCCTGCGGATCGATCCGTGCCGCGATCCGTCCGTAGAGTCGACTGGTCTCGACCAGGTCGGCGACGACGATCCAGCGCGGCGGCCGTTTGGTCAACACCGAGCCGGGAGCGAGGACGAAGTGCGAGTTGCGGGCACCGAGGTAGTCGCGCGATTCGCCTTCCCGGGCGCCGACGTGACTGAGCAGTCCAGCTAGCAACGCGGTGTGCACCCGCTCCGGCCCGGCCGGTTCCGCGTTCTCGACAATGCCCAGGTCGCGAACGATGCTGCGCAACTGGCCGACCAGATCCTGCCACTCGCGCACCCGTAGGTAATGCAGGAATTCTGCACGGCACATCCGTCGAAACTCGTTACCCGAGCGCGCTCGGCGCTGCTCACGCAGGTAGCGCCACAGGTTGAGGAACGAGACGAAGTCGGAGTACTCGTCGGCGAAACGAGCGTGCTTCTGGCGCGCTGCCTCCTCCTGATCCGACGGCCGTTCGCGAGGATCGGGAATGGACAACGCCGCCGCAACAACCAGCACCTCCCGCACGCAACCCTCAGCATCGGCCTGCAGGATCATCCGGCCGATGCGCGGATCGACGGGCAGTTGGGCGAGGCGCCGACCGACATCGGTAATCGCGCCCGTCTCATCGAAGGCATTGAGTTCCTGAAGCAGGACTACGCCGTCGCGCACGCTGCGCCGGTCGGGTGGGTCGAGGAACGGGAAGTCCTCGATATCCCCGAGTTTCAGCGCCGCCATCTGCAGGATGACCGCGGCGAGGTTGGTCCTCAGGACCTCCGGATCCGTGTAGCGCGGACGGGTGGTCAGATCGCGCTCGCTGTAGAGGCGGATGCACACGCCGTCGGCAACCCGGCCGCAGCGACCGGCGCGCTGCGCCGCGCTGGCCTGCGAGATCGGCTCGATGGGCAGGCGCTGCACCTTGGTTCGCCTGCTGTAGCGCGATATCCGCGCAGTTCCCGGATCGACCACGTAACGGATACCCGGCACCGTAAGCGATGTCTCGGCCACGTTCGTGGCGAGCACCACCCGACGGCCGGTGTGCGGCTCGAACACCCGCTGCTGTTCGGCGGTCGGCAGCCGCGCGTACAGCGGCAGCACCTCGGTACGTCTCACGTGCTTGAGCGCGTCTGCGGTGTCGCGGATCTCGCGCTCTCCGGACAGGAACACGAGCACGTCGCCGGGCGGTTCGCGTTCGAGTTCACGGATCGCGTCGGTGATGGCCTCGGTCTGATCGCGCACGCGCGGACGGTGTGACACATCGTGGTCCGGGTCGTCCGGGTCGTCGCGATCCTCGGCCTGCGGATCGGGTTCGAGCGGCCGATAGCGGATCTGCACGGGGTAGGTGCGGCCGGAGACTTCGACGATCGGTGCGCCGCCGAAGTGCGCGGCGAAGCGCTGCGGCTCGATCGTGGCCGACGTCACCACTACCTTCAGATCGGGTCGTCGCGGCAGCAGTTGCCGCAGATAGCCGAGCAGGAAATCGATGTTCAGGCTGCGCTCGTGCGCCTCGTCGAGGATGAGCGTGTCGTAGCGCAGCAGGCGGCGGTCGCGCTGGATCTCGGCGAGCAGGATCCCGTCGGTCATCAGCTTGATCAGCGTGCGATCGCCGGCCTGGTCGGTGAATCGGACGGTGTAGCCGACCGCTTCGCCGAGCGGCGTGTGCAGCTCGTCGGCGATGCGTTGGGCGACGGTGCGCGCCGCCAGTCGCCGCGGTTGGGTATGGCCGATCGTGCCGCGGATGCCGCGGCCGAGTTCGAGGCAGATCTTGGGCAGCTGGGTGGTCTTGCCGGAGCCGGTCTCGCCGGCCACGACGACCACCTGATGCTGCTCGATGGCCGCGCCGATATCGCCACGTCGGGCGCTGACGGGCAGCGGCGGGTAGCTGATCGTCGGCACCGCAGCGGCGCGTTGGACCACCCGCGAGAGCGCAGCGTCGAACTGCATCGCGAGCTTGCGCAGCACGGCGGGGTCGGCGTCGCGGCGCCTGGTGTCTGCGCCGTCGAGGCGGCGACGCAGCCGGGCGGCGTCGCGGATGCTCAGCTCGCCGAGCCGCGCCCGGAGCGCATCGGCACTCGGCTGCGGCGAGCCTGGCGACTCGGCTGACTCGGGCACCGTCCGACGATAGGCCGCGGGCCAGAGCCGCTCAGTCCAGGTAGTCGAAAGAAGCGGTCGTCACGGCTGATCAGGCCCTTGATCGGGATGTCGGGCTGTGCGAGTCGGGAGTTCGCACGACAGGTTGACGATTTCGAACATCTGTTCGATGATTGCGCCATGCTCGACGTGGCGATCCGCAGGGCCGACGGTAGCGCGAGCGTCGACTGGCGACACGTCGGGATGCGCACCGCTCCCCCGCTGCCGGTTGACCCCGCGCTGCGCAGTCTGCTTCCTGGTGGGCTGCGGCGCGGCAGCACGGTCAGCGTCAGCGGCTCGGTGTCCCTGCTGCTCGCGCTGCTCGGCGCTGCGTCCGGCGCCGGCGCCTGGTGCGCGCTCGTCGGCTTCCCGCGGATCAGCGCCGAGGCAGCCCGGGAATACGGCGTCGACCTGGCCCGGCTCGCGCTCGTCCCGCTGCCCGGGGCGGGGTGGGCCACCGTAGTCGGTGCGCTGCTCGACGCGGTCGACATCGTGGCCGCCCGCCCGCCGCGCGGCCTGGGTGGCCGCAGTGGCCTGGCACCGGCCGATGTGCGACGGCTGGCCGCCAGGGCACGCAGCAAGGACGCGGTGCTGGTCCCGTACGTCGATCCTGGTGCCGCCGGCGAATGGTCCGGCGCCGATGTGCGCCTGACCGCTCGTGACGGCGCCTGGTTCGGGCTGGGTGCCGGCACCGGGCGGCTGCGGACGCGGCGAGTGGCGGTCACCGCGAGCGGGCGCGGGCAGAGGGCGCGGCCGGCGTCGGCCAGCCTGTGGCTCCCGGCCGAGGGCGGCGGTGTCGGCGTCGACGTCGGCGAAGCCACCCCCCTCGCCCCCGTCATCGACCTCGCCGGCTGAGCGCCGGACATCCCGGGTTCCCTTCGGCGATCGTGATGCACACGACGAGCCATACCTCGGGCAGCGCATCAAGATCGCCGGGCTGGGGAGCGGAGATCGAGATCCATACCCGGCGGGTAGCGGTGTGGTGCCCCGACTGGCCGGTCACCACCGCCTGCGTCGAGGCGGCCATCGGCGCGGACGAGCCGGTTGCCGTGGTCACTGCGAACCGGGTCGTGGCCTGCTCGTACACCGCCCGGGCCAACGGGGTGCGGCGCGGGCTGCGGCGACGCGAGGCGCAAGGACACTGCCCGCAGCTGGTCGTGTTGTCGCGCGACGAGGACGCCGAGGCGCGCGTCTTCGAGCCGGTGGTGGCCGCGCTGGAAGCGATCGCGCCGGGTGTGGAGATCACCCGGCCGGGGTTGGCTGCCATCAACGTGCGCGGCCCGACCCGGTACTTCGGTGGCGAGGCGGGCGTCCTGCACGCGCTCTCGCTCGGCGTCGCGCGGCTGCCTGCGCTGAACGGGGCCGACCTGCTGATCGGCATCGCCGACGGTGCCTTCGCCGCCGAGCAGGCAGCGCGGCGCGGGGTGGTTGTCGAACCCGGTGGCTCGCCGGCATTCCTCGAGAATCTGCCGATCGAGACGCTCGACCCGTCCGGGGCATCGCCGTTGATCGATCTGTTGCGCCGGTTGGGTATCCGCACGCTCGGCGCCTTTGCCGCATTGGCGCCGCGCGACGTGCTGGCCCGCTTCGGCCCGAGCGGATTGTGGGCGCACCGGCAGGCCGGCGGGGTTGACGAGCGTCCGGTGGCCGGGCGGCACCCGCCCGTCGAGTTCGCGGTCACACTCGACCTCGAGCCGCCGGTCGACCGGGTCGACACCGTCGCGTTCTCCGCGCGCGGGATCGCCGAGCAGTTCGTCGCCGACCTCGCCGCCCACGGACTGGCCTGCACCTGCCTGCAACTGCAAGCGATGAGCGAAAACGGCGAGGAGACGGTGCGCCGCTGGCGACACGCCGGCGTGCTGTCGACGGTGGATGTTCTCGACCGCGTCCGGTGGCAGCTGGAGGGCTGGCTGTCGGGGCCCAACCGGCCGACGGGCGGGGTCATGCAGCTGCGGCTGATTCCGATCGAGGCGGTGCCCACCGGCACGCACCAGCAGGCGCTGTGGGGCGGGTCCGGCGCGCAGGACGAGCGGGCCGCCCGCGCACTGGCCCGGGTGCAGACCCTGCTCGGGCACGGCTCGGTGTTGTCACCGATGCTCGACGGCGGTCGCGATCCCGGGCAGCGCACCCGGCTCGTGCCGTGGGGCGATGAGGCGGTGCCGCTGCGCTCACCCGAGCAGCCGTGGCCCGGTCAGCTGCCCGCGCCGGCGCCCTCGGTGCTGCTCGACCCGCCGCGCCCGGCGCAGTTGCTCGACGCCACACGGCGCCCGGTGGTGGTCACCGAGCGCGGTGCGATGCCGGCACTGCCCGCCCTGTTCGGCATGGGCGGCACTGACCTCACCGCCGTCGTGTCGTGGGCAGGGCCATGGCCGGTGGACGAACGGTGGTGGAGCCCTGACTCGGCGGGGCGAGTGGTCCGCTGCCAGATCGTCGACGTGCGCGGTCGCGCCTATCTCGTCACCGGCACGATGCCGGCCAACCAGCCGCCGAGCTGGCAGGTGGATGCCATCTATGACTGACGTGCCACAGTGGACGCTTGAGCACCGACCTGCGCCCGGACTGCGCGCGCTGCTTCGGCTTGTGTTGCGTGGCGCTGCGGTTCACCGCGTCAGCGGACTTCGCGTTCGACAAGGCGCCACGCGAACCGTGCCAGCACCTGCAGACGGACTTCCGCTGTGACATCCACGACCGGCTGACCGAACACGGCATGCGCGGCTGCGTCAGCTTCGACTGCTTCGGCGCCGGGCAACGGATAGCGCAGGTCAGCTTCGGTGGCCGCGACTGGCGCACGCATCCGGAATCGTCGGCGGAGATGTTTCAGGGGTTCGTCGAGATGCGCATCCTGCACGAGCTGCTCTGGTACCTGCGTGAGGCACTCGGCTGGTCGGCCGCCGCGGAGCTGCGACCGACACTGCACGAGGCGGCCGAGGAGACCGAACGCCTCGCCGCCGGCATCCGCGGCGAGGTGTACGTGGCGACGCACCGAGCGAAGATCGCGCCCCTGCTGCGGCAAGCCAGCGAACTCGTCCGCGCGCCGGCCGGGCTCAGCCATGCCGACACGGACCTGGCCGGCGCGGACTTGCGGCACACCGACCTGACCAATGCCGACCTGCGCAATGCAGTGCTCATCGGCGCCGATCTGCGTGACGTGACGTTGCGCCGCACCGACCTGCTCGGTACGGACCTGCGCGCCGCCGATCTCAGGGGTGCCGACCTGCGGCCCGCGCTGTACCTGACCAACTATCAGGTGGGCTCAGCGCGCGGCGACGCCACGACCCGCTTGCCCGCGTCCTTGGACACGCCGCTGCACTGGCGCTGAGCGACTGACAGTCAGGACATCAGCGACGCGGCGAGAGTAGCGCCGAGATCCCAACAGGCCTCGGTGTCGTCCTTCGTCGGCGTCCCCACGACCGTGACAGGGATATGGACCTGCTGCCAACCGATGCCTTTGGTGATCGACTCGACGGCGCGGATGGCCCCTGCGGTGTTGTCGTTGCCGTGCACGTAGAGCCCGTAGGGCGCGCCCTGCTTGGCGGTCATCGTCGGGTAGTAGATGCCGTCGAAGAAGTGCTTCATCGCGCCGGACAAGTACCCGATGTTCACCGGCGTCCCGAGCACGAAGCCGTCCGCCGCGAGGACGTCCACCGGCGAAGCGGTCAACGCCGGGCGCGTCTGCACGTCCACGCCCTCGATTCCCTCCGCCCGCGTGCCGGCGAGCACGGCCTCCAGTAACGCGTGCAGGGCCGGCGAGGTGGTGTGGTGGACCACGAGCAGCACCGCCATGAGTCCTACGGTAGGACGCTCGCGGCGTGGACGACTCACCTGCACCGGATCCGGCAACTGCGGCATCCTGGCACCTGCGTCCGAAGGCGGCCCGCACGATCGACGATCTGCCCTACGCCGACGAGCTGATCGCCGCCCGCGCGCACCTGGCGCTCAGCCGGATGGAGTTCGGCGAACGATCGGCCGGACGGATCACCGGCGCCGATCTCGAACTACCTCGGCGGGTGCGGCGGAGCGCTGGTATTCCACGGTCCACGCCTGACGCGGCTACTAGACCGAACCGTGGACAAGCTCCATCGACGTCTCGAGGTCCAAACCGAGGAATCGCTAGGCAGATGCACTTCCCGGTTCGCTGGGACCCGTTCTTCGCCGACACGATCGACTCACGGCGGTGAGCGGGACGGACACTCGTCGGCACGCGGCTAGCGAACTGCCGGGCTGATTGGCGTGAGTGCGCCTGCGATCGACGTCAGGGTTTCGTCGACGACGCGGTAGTAGGCCCATTTTCCGCGTTGTTCGCGGGTGACTAGACCGGCTTCGACCAGCTGCTTCATGTGGTGGGACACGGTGGGCTGCGAGAGCGCGACGGGCTCGGTGAGGTCGCAGATGCAGGCTTCGCCGCCGGCGGTGGCTGCGATCAGCGAGAGGAGCCGGACCCTGGTCGGGTCGGCCAGGGCCTTGAAGACGTGGGCCAGCTGCTCGGCCTGCTCGACGTCGAGGACTGTGCCGGTGACCGGTGCGCAGCATAACCCCTGGGTGGAGTCGGTGAGGATCGGCAGTGTCGCGGTCGGCATGGCATCCAGTCTGCCACCTCCCATTGACATCTGTCGATACATCGCCCATCCTCGATGCATCGAGACTCGTCGATATGACTGGAGTGGTGATGACGGATCAGGATGTCCGAGAGCAGGTCCGGGCGCGGTATGCCGCGGCCGCGGTTGCGGTGGCTGCGGGCGATCAGGACGCGTTGACGGTGGTCGAGGCCGATCAGTGTTGCGCGCCGAGCGCGAGCGCAACCAGCGAGGTGGAATCGACCGCGTCGTGTTGTGGCGGCGGGGCCGAGGTCGACGCTGCCTTCGGGTCGAGTCTCTATGGGGCAGACGAGCAGGGTGAGTTGCCGGCGGCGGCGGTCGCGGCCAGCCTCGGCTGCGGGAACCCGACGGCGGTGGCCGACCTGCGGGCCGGCGAGCGGGTGCTGGACCTGGGTTCGGGTGGGGGCATTGACGTGCTGCTGTCCGCTCGGCGGGTCGGTGCGACCGGGTTCGCCTACGGGGTGGACATGACCGAGGAGATGCTGGAGTTGGCACGCGCCAACGCAGCTAAGGCCGGCGCAACCAACGTGGAGTTCCTCAAGGGCACCATCGAGAACGTGCCGCTGGCCGATGCGGCCGTCGATGTGGTGATCTCCAACTGTGTGATCAACCTGTCCACCGACAAGCCCGCGGTGCTGGCCGAGATGTTCCGGGTGCTGGCGCCGGGTGGGCGCATCGGTGTCTCCGACGTGGTGGCCGAGGACCAGCTGACCGTCGAGGACCGGGCCGAGCGTGGCTCTTATGTGGGGTGCATCGCCGGGGCGCTGTCACGGCAGGAGTACCTGGACGGACTGACGGCGGCCGGGTTCATCAACCCCGAGGTCGCCTACACCCACGAGGCGGCGCCGGGCATGCACTCGGCGATCGTGCGCGCGACCAAGCCGGCCGAGTGCTGCAGCGCGGTGGCGCAGGAGGACTGCTGCGCCCCGCAGGCCAAGGCCGGCTGTTGCGCCAGCGGGCAGCATGGTGCCGGCTCGTGCGGCTGCCAGTAGCGCCCAGTAGCGCCCGATCGGACGTTGCCGGTGCGGTGCCTGCCCGGCGGGTTATCCCCGGGCCGGCACGCCGAGTTCGTCGAGCAGGCCGCGGATCCGGCGTTCGATCTCGTCGCGGACCGGCCTTACAGCGGCGGTGTCTTTGCCGGCGGGGTCGTCGAGGACCCATTCCTCGTAGCGTTTGCCGGGGAACACCGGGCAGGCGTCGCCGCAGCCCATGGTGATCACCACGTCGGCCGCGCGGACCACCTCATCGGTCCACGGTTTGGGGTATTCGCCGGCGATGTTGATGCCCCGTTCGGCCATCGCCGCGATCGCGGCCGGGTTGATCTGCTCACCGGGTTCGGAGCCGCCGGACCAGGCCACCGCCCGGTCGCCGGCGTAGTGCTCGAAGAAGCCGAGCGCCATCTGCGAGCGGCCGGCGTTGTGCACGCACAAGAACAGCACGGTGGGTTTGCCGTCGTCGTGCAGCCCTTCGACCTTGGCCAGCGCCCGTAGTCGTTGGCGGGCGAACCGCTCGGCCAGCAGCGGCAGGAAGTTGGCGACCGTGGAGCGGCCGGCGAACTGGTCGTAGGAGGAGTGCAGGAACCGTTCGATCGTCTCGATGCCGAAGATGCCGTCGAACTCGCGAGCCAGATGGGTGGCGGCGGTCTTGAGTGCGATCTGTTGGTCGAGGGTGATCTCGGCGCGGGGGTAGGTGGTCATTGGGCCTCCAAATCAGGATGCGACGGCCGGTGCGGTCAGCCGTGAGGCGAGGTCGCTCACCCTCCGGGTGAGTTCGTCGAGGGCCCGGTCAAACGCCGCGTCGCTGCCCAGGCGGACCGGGTCCGGCACCGACCAGTGCAGCGCCACGCGCGGACCGCCCGCGGCATCGGCCACTTGGTGGGCCAGTTCTTCGTGGGCGAGGTCGCAGACGGTGATGATCAGGTCGCCGTCGTGGTGCACGTCTTCGAGTGGGCGTGGCCGCAGCCGCCGCACCGGCAGCCGGTGGCGTCGCGCGGCGGCCAGTGCTCCAGGGTCGATGTGAGCGGCCGGGTGGGTGCCGGCCGAGGCGACGGGCACCGCACTAGCGCGCCGCCACAACGCCACCGCGAGCTGGGAGCGCGCCGAGTTGGCGGTACAGACGAACAGCACCCGCCGGGCTGCATCCAGCCGACCCACACCCAGCCCGTCCAGCGCGTCGGGCACCAGCCGCAGGTAGCTGCGTCGATGATCGCCTTCCGAGCGCCGACGCTCGATCAGCCCGGCCGATCGAAGCACGTTGAGGTGGTGGGCGAGCAGGTTGGACGGCATCGCCAACACGGTGGCCAGCTCCGACGGTGACGCGTCGCCCACGGTCAGGGTGTCGACGATCCGCAGTCGCGCCAGATCGGCGAGCGCCGCGTGCACCCGCACCCGCCGCCCCAGCTCGTCATTTAGCTCAGCGTCCATTGCCTCAATCTTGACTGAACAAGTTTCGGCCGTCAAGATGGCGGTCGTGGCCAAGCAACCCGCAGGCGAACAGGCGCCGGCGCCGTTGTGGCGGCGGCTGGTCGCGGAGTTCCTGGGCACCGGGTTGCTGGTCACCGTGGTGGTCGGCTCTGGCATCGCCGCGCAGCAACTGTCTCCGGATGATGTCGGGCTCCAGCTGTTGGAGAACAGCACCGCGACCATGTTCGGGCTCGCGGTGCTGATCGTGATGATGGGTCCGGTGTCCGGGGCGCATTTCAACCCGGTCGTGTCCCTGGCGGACTGGTTCCTGGGCCGCCGCGCCGAGGCCGGTATCTCGCTGCGCCAGGTCGGCGCGTACACGATCGCGCAGTGCGCCGGCGCCATCGGCGGGGCGCTGTTGGCCGATGCGATGTTCAGCGTCGGGGTGCAGCTGTCCACCAAGCACCGCGCGACCGGCGGGCATCTCCTCGGCGAGGTGGTGGCCACCGCCGGGCTGCTGGTGCTTATCTTCGCGCTGGCCCGCACCGGCCGCGGTGCTCTGGCCGCTCCCGCGGTCGGCGCCTACATCGGCGCCGCGTACTGGTTCACCAGCTCCACCAGCTTCGCCAACCCGGCCGTCACGATCGGCCGGATGTTCTCCGACACCTTCGCCGGCATCGCCCCCAGCTCGGTGCCTCCGTTCATTGGCATGCAGCTGATCGGCCTCGGCGTCGGCGTCGCGCTGGTGCTGACCCTCTACCCCGACGCCGCCGAACACGCCGACGACGTTGTCGTCCCACACGTCGTCGCACACGTCGTCCCGCATGCCCACACCCCGAACAGCTCGCACCCGGCCACCGACGCCCGCCACCCGCCAGCCCAGCACCGCAGCGCGCCACCACCGGTGCAAGACCGCTAATCCGAAGGGCATTCGTCATGCACCTGGTTGCCGTCGGCGGCAACCACGCCGGCATCAGCGCCACCGTGCGGGCCCGCGAAATCGACCCCAACGCGCAAGTCAGCGTGGTGGTCGCCGACGCCTACCCGAACTTCTCCATCTGCGGCATCCCGCACTACATCTCCGGCGAGGTCACCCACTGGAGGAACCTGGCCCACCGCAGCCACGCCGATCTCGAGGCCACCGGCATGAGCCTGCGCCTGGACACCCGGGCCACCGCGATTGACGTGACCGGCCAACGCCTCGCGCTCCACAACGCAGACGGGTTCACGTCGTGGCTCGATTACGACGAGTTGATCGTCGGCACCGGCGCCGTCCCGGTCCGGCCATCGATCGACGGGCAGCACGGCTGCTTCTCTTCGGGCCTCGAGGTCGGAGAAGGGACCTGGTCGACATGGTCGGCGCCGCGCTGCCAGATCCGCAACTGCACCGTGGCCTCCGCCAGCGCCAGCTTGAGCTGCTCAATCTCAGCACGCTGCCGCCGCTCCGGCACGCTGCCGCCACGGCCGTTCGCACCCGGCATGCCGTCTTCCATCGCCGCGCGGCCGGCCTCGACGAACCGGTTGCGCCACAGATTCAACGTCTCCCCGGCGACCCCGTGCCGTCGCGCCGCTTCTGCCAGCTTGACCTCGCCGGTCAGCACCGACAACACCAGTGTGACCCGCTGCTCCACCGGAACCGGGTTGTTCTTCGGTCTGCTCAAGATCGCTACCTCCGACACGACCGCCGCTCAGACCGTGCCAGATATCTTGACGCGCTGCAGTTGGCATATCTCGAATACATGTTCTAATATTGAAGCATGGGTTGGGAGAATCCGGAGATCCCGTGGCGGGAGCTCGAGCGGCGGCTGTCCGGCCGTCCCGCGCCCCTCGGAGCCGCTGTTCACGGTGATGGCGGCGACTCACCTGCCTGGTCGCGCAAGCGCATGGCCTACCACGCCGGCGATCTGCCCCGGCCGACTGCTCCGGTGGCCTACGGCGAGCTGCATACCCATTCCTCGTTCAGCTTCCTCGACGGCGCGTCCAGCCCGGAGGAGCTAGTCGAAGAGGCGGTGCGGCTCGGCCTCGAGGCGTTGACCATCACGGATCACGACGGCGTCTACGGCGTCGTACGGTTCAGTGCGGCGGCCGAAGCGCATGGGCTGGCCACCGGCTTCGGCGCCGAGTTGGGGCTCGATGTCGCGCTGCCACGCACCCAGGCCGAACGCTCGATCGCAGCCCGCGTCGGGCTGCCCGACCCGCCCGGCACGCACCTGCTCACGCTCGCCCGGGACCCGGACGGCTATGCCCGACTCACTCGCGCCATCGGCCAGGCGCATCTGCGCGGCGGCGCGAAGGGGCGCCCGGTCTACGACGATGTAGCTGAGTTGGCCGCGGCGGCTGACGGTCATTGGCTGGTGCTCACCGGCTGCCGCAAAGGCGCCGTGCGGCAGGCGCTGGAGCGTGGCGGTCGAGCCGCCGCGCGCCGCGCGCTCGATGGGCTGATCGACGGGTTCGGTCGTGACAACGTCGCCGTCGAACTGGCTTACGAGCTCGATCCCCTCGCCGACGAGCGGTACGACGCGCTGGCTGCCTTGGCCGCCGAGCTGCACCTGTCACTCGTCGCCACTACTGCGGCGCACTACCACGGACCGCCGCGCCGGCCGCTGGCCACCGCGCTGGCCGCCGTCCGCGCGCGGTCCTCGCTCGACGAGGTCGACGGCTGGTTGCCGAGCTGGGCAGGTCAGCACCTGCGCAGCGGGGCGGAGATGGCGGCGCGGTTCGCCCGCTGGCCCGATGCCGTCGGCAATGCTGCCCGGCTGGCGAAGGAGATCGCGTTCCCCCTGTCGCTGATCGCACCCGACCTGCCGCCCTTCCCGTGCCCACCCGGGCTCGACGAGATGGGCTACCTACGGCGACTCACCTACGAGGGCGCCGCGGTCCGGTTCGCCGGCAAGGCGCACGAGTCCCGCGCCTACGACATGATCGAACACGAGCTGGCGATCATCGAAGAACTGAACTTCCCCGGCTACTTCCTCGTCGTCTGGGAGATCGCGAAATTCTGCCGTGACAACGACATCCTGTGCCAGGGCCGCGGTTCCGCGGCCAATTCCGCCGTCTGCTATGCGCTGCAGATCACCGCGATCGACGCCGTCTACTACGAGCTCATGTTCGAGCGGTTTCTCGCGCCCGAGCGCGGCGAGCCACCGGACATCGACATCGACATCGAGTCCGGCCGTCGCGAGGAGGTCATCCAGCACGTCTACGAGATGCACGGTCGCGAGCACGCCGCGCAGGTCGCCAACGTCATCAGCTACCGGCCCAAGTCCGCGGTGCGCGACATCGCCAAGGCGCTGGGCTACTCGATCGGCCAGCAGGACGCCTGGAGCAAGGAGATCGAGCAGGGCTACTACTGGTCGAGCGACGTGGAACAGGACGTGTCCGGGGTTCCGCCGAGGGTCATCGAGTTGGCCGGTGAACTGCAGAACGCACCGCGGCATCTGGGCATTCACTCCGGTGGCATGGTGATGTGCGACCGCCCAGTGATCGAGGTCTGCCCGGTCGAGTGGGGAAGGATGCCGGGGCGCACCGTCCTGCAATGGGACAAGGACGATTGCGCCGAGATCGGCCTCGTCAAGTTCGACCTGCTCGGCCTCGGCATGCTTTCGGCAATCCAGTACTGCTTCGAGTTGATCACGCGATACCACCGCGTCACCTACGAGCTCGCGACGATCCCGCAGGAGGCGCCTTGCGTGTACGACATGCTGTGCGCCGCCGACTCGGTAGGCGTGTTCCAGGTGGAATCGCGCGCCCAGATGGCGACTGCGCCGCGGCTCAAGCCACGCTGCTTCTACGACCTCGCCTGCGAGGTGGCGCTGATCCGGCCGGGCCCGATCCAGGGCGACTCGGTGCACCCGTTCATCCGGCGCAAGAACGGCGAGGAACCGATCAGCTATCCGCATCCGCGACTCGAAGAGCCACTCAAGCGCACGCTCGGCATCCCGCTGTTCCAGGAACAGCTGATGCAGATCGCCGTGGCAGTCGCCGACTTCACCCCGGCCGAGGCCGACCGGCTGCGTCGTGCGATGGGGTCCAAGCGCTCCAAGGAGCGCATCGAGGCAATGCGCATCCGCCTCTACGACGGCATGGCGGACAACGGCATCACCGACCGCAAGGCCGACGAGATTTACGAGAAGATCAAAGCATTCGCCGCATTCGGCTTCGCCGAGTCGCACTCGATCAGCTTCGCGCTGTTGGTGTATGCGTCGTCGTGGCTCAAGCGACACTACCCGGCAGCGTTCTGTGCAGCGTTGCTCAATGCGCAGCCGATGGGCTTCTACTCGCCACAGTCGCTGATTCACGACGCGAAGCGGCACGGTATCGAGATCGGCAAGCCGTTGCTGACGGTATCGCTGGCAAAGGCGTCGCTGGAACCTGCCAACGGCCCCTCGCAATGCGCGTGCCTGCACGCGCCGCAACCGTCTGTGCGGCTCGGGCTGGCCTCGGTGCGCACCATCGGCGACGACCTCGCCGAGGCAATCGTGCACTCCCGCGAGCTGGACGGCGCGTTCACGTCCATGGCCGATCTCGCGCGACGGGTCGGGCTGAGCGCCGATCAGGTGGAGGCACTGGCGACGGCCGGCGTGTTCGACTCGTTCGGCGTCGGCCGGCGCGACGCGCTGTGGGGAGCGGGCGCGGCGGCCACCGCGCGGCCGGGCCAGCTCGACATCGTCACCTTCGACGAGACGGCGCCGCCACAGCTGTCGGCAATGACCGAGCCGGAGCAACTGATCGCCGACATGTGGGCCACGTCGATGACGCCGGACATCTATCCGACCGCGCTGATCCGACCGCGGCTGGACGCGCTGGGCATCGTGTCTGCGCGGCGGTTGCAGTCGATCGACGACCACACCCGGGTGACGATCGGCGGCATCGTCACGCACCGGCAGCGCCCGGCCACAGCTCGTGGCGTCACGTTCCTCAACCTCGAGGACGAGACGGGGATGGTGAACGTCATCGTCGAGGAGACGGTGTGGCTGCGGCACCGGAGGGTCGCGCGGGAATCCGGCGGGCTGCTGATCCGCGGCATGCTCGAACACACCAAGGACGGCGTGGTCAACGTGCTCGCCGAGCGGATCGAGCGCCTGCACCTCGGCCTGCACGTGAGATCCCGAGATTTCCGGTGACTGTGTCGCTTCGCGAACGTCATCGACAAGGACTCAGCTGGGGAGGATGTACCCGGCTGATGACCTTTGCGTTCGGCGTGCATCGCGCGTCGGGCTTGGCATCGGACGGCACTTAGGTGCAGTCTCTGCCCAGGATGCTGACATTCGTTGTGCGATATCCCTGACCGAGAGGTGCCCCCATGAACATCTCCGACATCCTGCGCTACAAGGGCGCCGAAGTCGTCAGGATCGCTCCCACCGATACCGTGGCGACGGTCGTCGCCACCCTGGCCGAGCACCGGATAGGCGCGCTGCTCATCATCGACGGCGAAGCCATAGCCGGGATCGTCTCCGAGCGCGACGTGGTTCGCGCGCTCGCCGAGCTCGGTACCGCGGCGCTGGAGTCGCCAGTCGCGGACATCATGACGAGCGAGGTGCACACCTGTACCAGCGCGGACTCGGTGGACAGCGTCGCGGAGATCATGACCACCCAGCGGGTCCGGCACATGCCGGTGGTCGACCGGGGCCGGCTGACCGGAGTCGTGTCGATCGGCGACGTGGTGTCCAGCAAGATCAGACAACTTGAGCACGATCGCGGAGCCCTGGAGCAATACATCTCCAGCTGATCGCCCCGGCGACTACTGCTGCGGGTACTGACCGCTCTGCGGCGGACTCGGCTGGGGCGGACCCTGCTGTGGGTACGGCTGGTTCGGTGGATAGCCGCCCTGCTGGGGATAGCCCTGCGGATAGCCGCCGCTGCTGCCTGCTGGGGATAGCCGCCCTGCTGGGGATAGCCGCCCTGCTGGGGATAGCCGCCCTGCTGGGGATAGCCGCCCTGCTGGGGTGGCCCGGTCGGCCCGGGGGGATAGTTCGGATCCACGCCGTGCGCGCGCATCGAACGTCGCTCGTGATCATCCTCGATGAGTCGGTTGAGCAACTGCTGCTGGCGGGCCGAGCGCGGCACGTTCTCCAGCGTTTCCTGACCGTGCTCACCGGCCGACTCGATCGTCAACGTGCCGGCCCCGACGATGCGGTCCCACAGCGTCTTTCGGAATGCGACGTCGCTGATGCGCTGCAAGGCGATGTCGCGGCCGGTGTGCGTGAACACACCGCGGCGAATGAGTACCCGATGCGTGGTGAACACATACTGGCTCGACGCCCACGTCACGAACGGCCGGACGACGAGGATCCCGAGCAGCACCAGGCCGGCGGCAATGATCAGAATCAACACGACGGTTCGGCCCGTGCCGCTGTCCGGGGCGTAGGCGAACCCGAAGCCGGCTCCCACGCAGATGACGATGAACCAGAAGATCCCGGGCACCAGGGTGATCCAGTGCGGGTGCAGCCGCACGACGACCCGCTCGTCATCGGCGAGAAGCTTGTCGGGGTAGGGCATGACGACCTCCAGCGGCTCGTGCTGGCAGGCTATCGGCTCGCGTCCGCGTTCGGCAGTCAGCGCGGCATCACGCGGGCCGCAGCTGCTCGACGTCCCCCGCGCTCACCGATTCCCGCTGCCCACCGGAGCCGACCACGAGCCGACCGATCTCGTCGATGTCGACCGCATCGCCTTCGAGTACCCGCTCGGCGAGCGTCACGCGCACCGGGGTGCCCAATGTCGCCGAGTGCTGCCGGTACGCCGCGTCCAGACCGCACGCGGCCGCATCGCCGCCGGCCTCGGACCACTGGGCGAGTCTGGTGTCCAAGGCGCCGAGGATCGCGGCCAGCAGCGTCGTCCGCTCGACCGAGCGCGCCCCGGCCAGCGTGAGGGAGATCGCCGTATCGACCGGAAGTTCGTCGGGGGTCGTGGAGACGTTCAGCCCGATGCCGATCACCACACGCTCGCCGGTGGTCTGGGCCAGAATGCCGGCGAGCTTGCGTCCCGACGCCGAGTCGATCAGGTCGTTCGGCCACTTGAGGGCGGTGTCGACGCCGGTCTGCTGCGTCACGGCCTCGCACAGCGCGACGCCGGAGAGCAGGGCAAGCCAGCCCCAGCGAACGACGGGCACCTGCGGCCGGAGCAACACCGACACGGTGATTCCGGCTCGCGGTGGCGAGACCCAGGCCCGATCGACCCGTCCGCGGCCGCTGACCTGGTGCTCGGCGACGAGCACGCTGCGGTCGGGAGCGCCGATGTCGGCCAGCAGATCGGTGTTGGTGGACGCCGTCTCGGCGACCACCTCGACCCGCGTCCAGCGCGGCAGCAGCGCGTCGCGGAGCCGATCGACATCCAGCGGGCCACGGTCCACGCTCCTACGGTAGCCGCGAGATCGCTCACTCAGCCAAGCGCGTCCGGCGCTGAGCGGTTTAGGCTCCGGCCATGGCAGCGGACCCGGTCGGACCCGATCTCGATCCCCACACGACGGCGGGCAAGCTCGCTGAACTAGAACATCGGTACGACGAAGCGGTGCACGCCGGATCGGCGCGAATGGTCGAGAAGCAGCACGCCAAGGGCAAGATGACCGCCCGCGAGCGCATCGCTGCGCTGCTCGACGAAGGGTCGTTCATCGAGTTCGACGAGCTCGCCCGACACCGTTCCACCACGTTCGGTATGGAGAAGAACCGGCCGTTCGGCGACGGTGTGGTCACCGGCGCCGGCACGGTCGACGGACGCCCGGTCTGCGTCTTCAGCCAGGACGTGACCGTGTTCGGCGGCGCGCTCGGCCAGGTGTACGGCGAGAAGATCGTCAAGGTGCTCGACTTCGCGATGAAGACCGGGTGCCCGGTCGTCGGTATCAACGAAGGCGGCGGCGCGCGCATCCAGGAAGGGGTGGTCTCGCTCGGCCTGTACGGCGATATCTTCCACCGCACGGTAAGGGCGTCCGGGGTGATCCCGCAGATATCCCTGATCATGGGAGCAGCAGCCGGGGGGCACGTCTACTCACCCGCGCTCACCGACTTCATCGTGATGGTGGACAAGACCTCGCAGATGTTCATCACCGGCCCGGACGTGGTGCGCACCGTCACCGGGGAGGACGTCACACTCGAAGAACTCGGCGGCGCGCGAACGCACAACACGACCAGCGGCAACGCGCACTACCTCGGCGCGGACGAAGAGGACGCGATCAACTACGTCAAGGCGCTGCTGTCCTACCTGCCGTCCAACAACCTCGACCCGGTACCGGTATACGACACGTCGGTGTCCGACGTCGCGGACGAGTCGGACGCCTTCCTCGACACCTTCATCCCGGACTCGGCGAACACGCCGTACGACATGCACGAGATCATCACGCACCTCGTCGACGACGGCGAGTTCCTGGAGGTGCACGGCCTGTTCGCGCAGAACATCATCGTCGGGTTCGGCCGCATCGAGGGCTACCCGATCGGCGTCGTCGCCAACCAGCCGACACATTTCGCCGGCTGCCTCGACATCGACGCCTCGGAGAAGGCGGCGCGCTTCGTGCGCACCTGCGACGCGTTCAACGTGCCGGTGCTGACGCTCGTGGATGTCCCGGGTTTCCTGCCCGGTGTCGGGCAGGAGCATGCCGGGATCATCCGGCGCGGCGCGAAGCTGATCTACGCGTACTCGGAGGCCACCGTGCCGAAGGTCACGGTGATCACTCGCAAGGCCTTCGGCGGAGCATATGACGTCATGGGTTCCAAGCATCTCGGCGCGGACATCAACGTCGCGTGGCCGACGGCACAGATCGCGGTCATGGGGGCGCAGGGCGCGGCGAACATCCTGCACCGCAAGAAGCTCGCCAAGGCCGAGGATCCCGAGGCGCTGCGCGCGCAGCTCGTGCAGGAGTACGAGGACACCCTCGTCAATCCGTACGTCGCAGCCGAGCGCGGCTACATCGACTCGGTCATGGCGCCGTCGCAGACCCGGGCCTATGTGATCCGAGCACTGCGGATGCTGCGCAACAAGCGCGAATCGCAGCCGCCGAAGAAGCACGGCAACATTCCGCTGTGAGCGCTCCTACACCGCAGCAGCCACTATTGCGAGTTGTGGCAGGTGCGCCGACGGCCGAGGAACTCGCCGTGCTCACCGCGGTGGTCTCGGCGGCAGCGGGTAGCTCTGACGGCGCAGGCGAGGCGACCTCTCGGGTGCGGCGCGGCGGATGGAACGACCCGGGCGCGGGGCATCGACGTCTCCTGCTGCCCGGCCCGAACGCCTGGCGCGCCGCCGCCCGCTGACCGCAGTCGATGAAGCCGGCTGCGCACCAGCGGATTCATGGCAGCACGAACGACGGGGGATAGCCGGACACATCCGCGCACGGGCAACCGCCCTGCACACCCGGCAACCCGTCGAGCGTGGCGACGAGCAGTGCCCGCAGGCGCGGCAGATTGGCGGCGAACGCGGCGAACACCTCGGCGTGCGTGACGCCGGAGCCCGCCTCCACGCCCGCGTCGAGGTCTGTGACGAGCGCGAGTGTGGTGTAGCACAGCGCCAGTTCGCGGGCCAAGCCGGCCTCGGGCATCGCGGTCATGCCGATGATCGACCACCCGTGCCGCTGGAACTCCAGGGATTCCGCACGCGAGGAGAAGCGCGGCCCGTTCACCACCACGAGCGTGCCGCCGTCGTGCGGCCCGGCAGCCCCACCGAGCGCTGCGGCCCGGCCACGGGGGCAGTACGGATCGGCGAACGTCGCATGCCCGACCCCAGCTGCGGCGTCGAAGAAGGTGTGCGCCCGACCATGCGTCCGGTCGACGATCTGGTCGGGGACGACCAGTCGTCCGGGCGGCAGGGAGGTCGTGAGGGAGCCGACGGCCGACAGCGACACGACCTGTCGCGCGCCGAGGGCGCGCAACGCCCACAGGTTGGCGCGGTACGGCACGAGGTGGGGTGGATACCGATGGCCGGCGCCGTGCCGTGGCACGAACACGACGTCGCGCCCGCCGAGCGAACCGAGGGTCAGCGCGTCGCTCGTCGCGCCGTACGGCGTGTCCACCGCCCGCTGTTGCGGCTCGTCCAGCAGCGAATAGAAGCCGGAGCCGCCGATCACGCCGACCGGTTCGTCCACACTGTCCGCAGGCACCTGGACACTGTAGGACGCCCGGGTATCGTCACCCGCGGCACTAGAATCAGGGCATGGATCGCAAGCACTACGACGACGAGCACCGTGCGTTTGCCGATGCGTTTCGTACCTTCGCCGACAAGACGATCGTTCCGCATTACCTGGAGTGGGAGAGGGCCGGCATCACGCCGCGTGAGGTGTTCCAGGAAGCCGGGAGGAGCGGCTTTCTCGGCATGGCCGTGCCGGAGGAGTACGGCGGCGGCGGGGTCGACGACTTCCGGTTCAACCAGATCCTCGACGAGCAGATTGCGCTGGCCGCGATCGCCGGATCCGGACTCGGTATCTCGCTGCACAACGACACCTGCCTGCCGTACTTCCTGTCGTTCTGTGACGAGGAGCAGAAGCGGCGTTGGCTGCCGGGCATCGCGGCCGGGGAGCTGATCACCGCGGTCGCGATGACCGAGCCGGGCGCCGGTTCCGACCTTGCCGGCCTGCGGACGAGCGCGAAGCGCGACGGCGATCACTACGTCGTCAACGGTGCCAAGACCTTCATCACCAATGGCATCAACGCCGACCTGGTGATCACTGCGGTTCAGACGGGCGGCGCGAACGGCGATCGCCGCGGCGGCATGTCCTTGGTGATCATCGAGCGAGGAATGGGCGGCTTCGAGCGCGGGCGCAATCTCGACAAGCTCGGCCTGCATTCGCAGGACACCGCGGAGCTGTCGTTCACCGACGTCCGGGTACCGGTCGCGAACCTGCTCGGCGAGCAGGGCGAGGGCTTCGATCAGCTCGCCCGCAAGCTGCCGCAGGAGCGGATCTCGATCGCGGTCAACGGCGTGGCCGAGGCCACCGCGGCGTTCCGCGAGACGCTGCAGTACGCGCAGGATCGGACCGCGTTCGGCAAGTCGATCTCGACGTTCCAGAACTCCAAGTTCGTGCTCGCCGAGATCGCCGCGGAGATCGAGGTCGCCCAGGCGTACGTGGACCGGTGCGTCGACCGTCTCAACTGCGGCGAGCTGGACGCCGCCGACGCGGCGAAGGCGAAGTTCTTCTGCACCGAGTTGCAGGGTCGCGTCATCGACAGGTGCCTGCAGTTGTACGGCGGCTACGGCTACATGACCGAATACCCCATCTCACGCCGCTACGCCGACGCGCGCGTCACCCGCATCTACGGCGGCACAAGCGAGATCATGAAGAGCGTCATCTCCAAGTCGCTGGGTTTGTGATCCGTTTCGTCCTCGCGTCCGCGTCCCCGGCGCGGCTGGCCACGTTCCGGCGGGCCGGCGTCGAACCCGAGGTGATCGTGAGCGGCGTCGACGAGGAGGTCGTCACGGCCGCTACGACGACGCAACTCGTCTGCGCGCTGGCGCGGCTCAAGGCGCGCGCGGTTGCTGATCGGCTCGACGAGCCGGCGCTCGTCCTCGGCTGCGATTCCCTGCTCGAGCTCGGGGGACGCTCGTTCGGCAAACCGGTGACCGCCGACGCCGCAGCACAACGCTGGCGCGACATGCGCGGTCGCACCGGCGTCCTGCGCACCGGGCACCACCTCGTCGACACCGCCCGCGGTCGATCGGTGTCCCGCAGCGTGGCCACCGTCGTCCGCTTCGCGGACGTCACCGACGAGGAGATCGAGCTGTACTGCTCGACCGGCGAACCGGGCACCGTCGCCGGCGCGTTCACCATCGACGGCCTCGGTGCCTGGTTCGTCGCCGGCCTCGACGGTGACCCGCACAACGTCGTCGGAGTGTCCCTGCCGATCGTGCGCATCATGCTGGCCGAGCTCGGCCACGACCTGGCCGCGATCGGCTACCCGGCACGACGCAGCTGACCCCGGCGTCACGCAGTGCCCGCAGTCGCGTCGCTCGCCATCGTTCGTAGCCGTCCGGCTGCGCATCGCCGGCGCGTGCAATGCCGACCACGGCGAGCACCGCAGCGACTTCGTCCGCCGTCGGGTTTCCGCGTACGCCGAAACGGGCCGGCTCCGTCACGTCGGCGGGATCCCGTGCCGCTTGGTCGCGAAGTGCCGGGACTTGCCGACGAGTACGGCATAGCGGCGCACCAGCTCGGCACGCAGCTCCGACGGTTCGATCACCGCGTCCAGCACGAGATCGGCCGCCAGGCGCAGCAGGTCCACATCCTGCTCGTACTCGACCCGCTTGGCGGCCACGAACGCCGCCGCCTCGTCGGGGTCGGCGATAGACGCAATCTTGTTCGCATAGACGGCGTTCACCGCCGCCTGCGGACCCATCACTGCGATGCGTGCGGTGGGCAGCGCGATGCACGCATCGGGCATGAAGCCTGGCCCGGCCATCGCGTAGAGCCCGGCACCATAGGCCTTGCGGACGATCACCGACACCTGCGGGACCGTCGCCTCGGACACGGCGGTGATCATCTTCGCGCCGTGCCGGATGATGCCTTGCCGCTCGACCTCGCTGCCGATCATGAATCCGGGCACGTCGGCGAGGTAGAGAAGGGGGATGTTGAACGCGTCGCACAGCCAGATGAACCGCGCGGACTTGTCGGCGGAATCGACGAAGAGTACGCCGCCGCGAACCGCGGAGTTGTTCGCCACCACACCCACCGGCCGACCGTCGATGCGCCCGAGGCCGACGATGACCTCGGCGGCGAACAGCGCCTTGAGCTCGAAGAACGAATCGGCGTCGACGAGGCCGTCGATGACGTCGTGCATGTCGAACGGCACCGACTCGTCGGGCGGGACGCAGTCGTCGGCCAGTGCGACTGCGGGCTCGCCGGGCGCGGCCTCCGGTGCCGGCTCGCGCCAGCAGGTCGGCAGGTAGGAAAAGAAGACCCGCGCCTGCTCGATCGCGTCCGCGTCGTCCGTGGCCAGGTTGTCGCCACACCCCGAGACGGTGGCATGCATCCGTGCGCCGCCCATTTCCTCCAGCGTCACCTTTTCGCCGACGACCATCTCGGCCATGCGCGGCGAGCCGAGGTACATCGAAGCATTGCCCTCGACCATGATCACGACGTCGCAGAACGACGGAATATAGGCGCCCCCCGCGGCCGACGGCCCGAACAGGCAGCAGATCTGCGGCACCTTTCCCGACAGCGCGACCTGGTTGTGGAAGATCCGTCCCGCGCCGCGGCGGCCGGGGAACAGCGCTACCTGGTCGGTGATCCGGGCGCCTGCCGAGTCGATGAGCCAGAAGACCGGCAGCTCCTCCGCGAGCGCCCGCTCGGTCAGCCGGATGATCTTTTCGACGGTGCGGGCGCCCCATGAGCCGGCCTTGACCGTGGGGTCATTCGCGACCACGAGCGCCGGTCGGCCGTCGACGAGCCCCTGACCGGTGACCACCCCGTCTGCGGGCAGCCCGCCGGCCAGCGCGTGTGCCAGCTGGCCGTCTTCCACGAAGCTGCCGGCGTCGAGGAGCAGGTCGAGCCGGTCGCGCACGTACAGCTTGCCCTGCTGGGCGAGCTTGGCCGCGGCCTTCGCCGGTGCCTCGAGGGTGGCCGCGCGTGCGGCGCGCAGTTCGGCGTCCTTCACGCGAAGCCGCCCGAGCGGATCAGGCCACGTCGGCGACCGGCTGCCACGCCGGTGGCGGACCGATCGGCGGCGGACCGAGTTCTTCGTGATAGGTGTCGAGCAGCCGACGTAGCACTGGCTGCCGACGGGCACACTGTCGCCACGCCCGGGCCGTCACATCGGCCGCACCCCCGACCGCTGCGTGCGAGCGTCGACCTCCGGCCAGGGCCAGCACCTCGATGCGCGCCCACAGCGACTCGGTCCACTCGAACTGGAGCGCGAGCAGCAGCTCGCGCCGGTCGGGAAAGGTCGCCTCGACCGCTGGCAGTTGCGCGTACGGCAGTCCGTCGTGGGGGTGACGCGCCGCGTACGCCAGCACGCTCGCGATCGCGGCTTGCCGCCGCGCCTGATGGTCCCAGCTCATCACTCAGACGTCCCTTGAGTCGGGACGTCGACCCGGCCGATCGACGCCCGATGCCATACAGGAGGGATGAACGCGGCGATTGATACGTCATTGGACGGGCAGACCGAGCCCGCGGGCGATGACCATGCGCTGCACCTCGGAAGTCCCTTCGCCGATCTCGAGGATCTTCGCGTCGCGGTAGAACCGGGCGACCGGGAACTCTTCCATGAAGCCGTTGCCGCCGAACACCTGCGTCGCGACCCGGGTCGCGGCCACCGCGGCCTCGGTGGCGTAGAGCTTGGCGATCGCGGCCGCCTGCTTGAGCTGCGCGACCGGACGGCCGGCGTCTTTCAACCAGGCCGCCTTGTAGGTCAGCGTGCGTGCCGCCTCGACCGACACGGCAACGTCGCTGAGCGCGAAGGCGACGGCTTGCCGCGAGCCGATCGGCTGCCCGAACGTGTGCCGCTGCTTCGCATACTGCAGCGACACGTCGAGGCAGCCCTGCGCGAGCCCGACGGCGAGCGCAGCAATCGCGATCCGGCCGTCGTCGAGGACGGCGAGGAACTGCCGAAACCCTTGCCCGCGCGCGCCGAGCAGATTGGCCTCGGGCACCCGGCAGTCGTCGAACGCCAGCCCGTGCGTGTCCGAAATCCGCCACCCGAGCTTGTCGTAGGGCGGCGCGACGATGAAGCCCGGCGTGCCGGACGGGACCATGATCGACGAGATCTCGCCGTCCCCGGTCTTCGCAGTGACCGTCACCAGGGAGGTGATCTCGGTGCCGGAGTTGGTGATGAACGCCTTCGCGCCGTTGATCACCCACTCGTCGCCGTCGAGGACGGCGCGGGTCTTCGTCGCCCCGGCGTCCGATCCCGCCTCGGGCTCGGTGAGGCCGAAGCCGGCGAGCGCTCGGCCGGCGACGAGGTCCGGCAGCCAGCGCTCACGCTGCTCCGGCGTGCCGTAGGTGAGGATCGGGTTGATGCCCAGCCCGACCCCGGCCTCGAGCGTGATGCCGATCGACTGATCGATGCGGCCGAGCTCCTCGATCGCGACGCAGAGCGAGGTGAAGTCGGCCGCGCTGCCGCCGTACTCGTCCGGCACCACCAGCCCGAACAGCCCGAGATCACCCATCGCGTGGACGGTCTCGACCGGGAAAAAATGCTCGCGGTCCCATAGCGCGACGTGCGGCGCAATCTCATGTTCGGCGAAATCGCGCACGACGGCGCGGAACGCCTCGTGCTCGGCAGACAACTCGAACGACACTCTGCTCTCCTTGACGTTAACGTCAACGTCAGGCAACGATACGTCGGTGGGCGCCGCAGCGAAAGGCCGAACCTGGACGGTCGGCGAACTCGCGGGCGAGCTCGGCGTCACGGCGCGCACCCTGCGCCACTACGAGGCGGAGGGGCTGATCAGGCCGCAACGCTCCGGGACGATCCGGGTCTACGGCGTGCGTGATCGAGCGCGACTGCGGCTGATCCTGCGGGGCCGCCGCTTCGGCATGACGCTGGCCGAATGCCGCGAGATCGTCGACATGTACGACGGCGCGACGTCCTCCGAGCGCCGTCAGCTCAGTGCGCTGCTCACCCGCCTCGACGAGATCGCGGCCGACCTGCGACGGCGCCAGGCCGACCTGCGGCGCACGCTGGCCGAGGTGACGGACGTGGCCGAGCAGTGCCGTCGCCGGCTGGGCGAACTCGGCTGACCCGCGGCGCCCGGATCGGCCGGATCGGACGCAGATCACTGCCGACGCGACGGGAATCGGCGGCACGACCGGCGCCGAGTAATGTGCGGCGCGTCGCCCGTCAGCGCTGCTCGCCGGCTGCGGGTTGGCCCCTCGTCCGACTCACAGGAGGCTCGACGGTGCAGAAGGTGCTCATCGCGAACCGCGGCGAGATCGCGGTGCGTGTCATCCGCGCGTGCCGGGACGCCGGCTACACCTCGGTCGCGGTCTACGCCGACCCCGATCGCGACGCGCTGCACGTGACCATGGCCGACGAGGCGTACGCGCTCGGCGGCACGACACCGGGCGACTCGTACCTCGTCGTCGACAAGGTCGTCTCGGCCGCGAAGCACGCCGGCGCCGATGCGATCCATCCCGGCTACGGCTTCCTGTCCGAGAACGCCGACTTCGCGCAGGCGGTGATCGACGCGGGCATCATCTGGATCGGCCCGTCGCCGCAGTCGATCCGTGACCTCGGCGACAAGGTGACGGCGCGGCACATCGCGCAGGCAGCGGGCGCCCCGCTGGTGGCCGGCACCAAGGATCCGGTTTCCGGTGCGGACGAGGTCGTGGCTTTCGCCGAGGAGCACGGCCTGCCGATCGCGATCAAAGCCGCGTTCGGTGGTGGCGGCCGCGGTCTGAAGATCGCGCGCGAGATGGACGAGATCGCCCACCTGTACGAGAGCGCGGTGCGCGAGGCAGTGACCGCGTTCGGTCGTGGCGAGTGCTTCGTGGAGCGCTATCTGGACCGTTCGCGGCACGTCGAGGCGCAGGTGCTCGCCGACCAGCACGGCAACGTGATCGTCGTCGGCACCCGCGATTGCTCCCTGCAACGCCGAAACCAGAAGCTTGTCGAAGAGGCGCCCGCACCGTTCCTGACCGACGACCAGCGCGCCCGTATCCACGACTCGGCCAAGGCGATCTGCCGCCAGGCGCACTACCACGGCGCCGGCACGGTCGAGTACCTCGTCGGCTCCGACGGCGTGATCAGCTTCCTCGAGGTGAACACCCGGCTGCAGGTCGAGCACCCGGTCACCGAGGAGACGGCGGGCATCGACCTCGTCCGCGAGCAGTTCCGCATCGCCGAAGGCGAGAAGCTGCGCTTCGACGTCGACCCCTCGCCGCGTGGGCACGCGTTCGAGTTCCGCATCAACGGTGAGGATCCGGGCCGCAACTTCCTGCCTGCGCCCGGCACCGTCACCATGTACCGCGAGCCGGCCGGGCCGGGGGTGCGGGTCGATTCGGGCATCGAAGCCAATTCGGTCATCGGCGGCGCCTTCGACTCGCTGCTCGCCAAGCTGATCGTCACCGGCGAGACGCGGGAGGAGGCGCTGGCCCGAGCGCGCCGCGCGTTGGACGAGTTCGTCGTCGAGGGCATGGCCACAGCGCTTCCGTTCCACCGGGCGGTAGTGCGCGACGAGGCGTTCACCGCCGATCCGTTCACCATCTTCACCCGATGGATCGAGACGGAGTTCGACAACCAGATCCAGCCGTTCGCCGGCGCGGCAGGGGTCGCCGAGGACGCGGGTGTGCGCGAGACGATCGTCGTCGAGGTGGGCGGCAAGCGGCTCGAAGTGTCCTTGCCGGTCGGCTTCGGCGGGGGCGGGAGCGGTGGGGGCGGTGCTCGCAAGGCCGCACCCAAGCGCAGCGCCGGCAAGAAGGCCGGCCCGGTGGCAACCGGCGACTCACTCACCGCACCAATGCAGGGCACGATCGTCAAGATCTCGGCCAACGAGGGCGACGCGGTCGAGGTCGGTGATGCGATCGTGGTTCTCGAGGCGATGAAGATGGAGCAGCCGCTCACCGCGCACAAGGCGGGCACGGTCACCAACCTGAAGGCCGAGGTCGGCGCCGTCGTCACGTCCGGCTCGGTGATCTGCGAGATCAAGAGTTAGCCGGCGGTCACGTTCTCCGCGTCCGGATTCTCGTGATCATCTCGGCGCGGCGGCGGGCGAGCATGGCCATCTCGTCGGTGCGCCGGCGCACGCCGTCGGCATCGGTGCCGGTGGTGAAGACCATGGCCCAGCCGGTCCCCTCCAACTGCGGCACGCGCACGACGATCTCCTCCTGCGCGACGTGATGCGTGCCCGAGAACGAGTGCCTCTCGTCCACCACGGCCACCAGCACATGACCGTCCGGGACGTCGGGCAAGGCCGCCACGATGATCTCCGCGTGGTCGGCGAACACACCCGCCGCCGCCGCCTTGCGCTGGGCCGCCTCGCGTGCCTCGGCGCTCGAATCCCCGTGCATGGCCATATCGACAGTCCTAGTCCAGATCGTCGTGCAGCATCAGCCGGCGCGCCGCCTCGGCGACCGAGCCGGACAGCGACGGGTACACCCCGATTGTCGATGCCAGATCAGTGACGGTCAGCCCCCGCTGCACCGCAAGCGCCAGCGGATAGATCAGCTCAGACGCGTCCGGCGCGACGACGACGCCGCCGATGACCGCTCCCGTGGCCGGGCGGCAGTACATCTTCACGAAACCCTCGACGTGTCCCTGCATCTTCGCGCGCGCGTTCGTGGCGAGCGGCAGCGTCACCTGCCGCGCCGGCACCACCCCGGATGCGACCGCCTGGTAGCCGACCCCCACGGTCGCGATCTCCGGGTGGGTGAACACAGTGGCCGCGACCGTCTTCAGCCGCAATGGGGTGACTGCCTCGCCGAGCGCGTGCCACATCGCGATGCGCCCCTGCATGCCGGCGACGGAGGCCAGCAGCAGCACGCCCGTGCAGTCGCCGCCGGCGTAGATCGAGCGTGCCGAGGTTCGTGACACCCGATCGACCGCGATGTAGCCCTTCGCGTCGAGGGCGACACCGACGTGCTCCAGCCCGAGGCCGTCGGTATTGGGCACCGAACCGACGCACATCAAGGCATGCGACCCCTCGACCGTGCGGCCGTCCACCAGCTCGACGACGACACCGTCGGCGGTGCGCGAGACACCTGCCGCGCGTGCCCGCTTCACCAGGGTGCCGCCGCGGCTGGTGAAGACCTGCTCGATGACGTCCGCAGCATCCGGGTCCTCACCCGGCAGCACCCGGTCGCGACTGGACACGAGCGTGACCGGCACACCGAGTTCGCTGTACCCGCTCGCGAACTCCGCACCCGTGACGCCGGAGCCGACGACGATCAACTGCTCGGGCAACGCCTCGAGGTCGTAGACATCGCGCCAGGACAGGATCCGCTGCCCGTCAGGGACGGCGCCGGTCATCACCCGCGGCGTGCCACCGGTCGCGAGCAGCACGACGTCCGCCTCGACCGTTCTGGCCACCGAACCGCCGTCGTCGAGCACCTCGAGAGCGTGTGCGCGTGGCGGCTGCCGCTGCGCGAAGCGCCCGGCTCCCGGCAGGAGCCTGACGCCCTCCGTCGAGAGCCGGGACGAGACATCGGTCGACTGCTGGCGGGCGAGCTTCTTGATCCGGTCGTTGACGACGGCCAGGTCGACCGGGACGCCGACGCCGGCGGTGCCGACCCCGACCCGAGGCGCGTCCCGGAACGCGGTCACCCGGTCGCTGGTGGCGATCAGCGTCTTGCTGGGCACGCAATCGGTCAGCACGCACGAGCCACCGAGCCCGTCCCTGTCGATGATCGTGACGTCGGCGCCGAGCTGCGCCGCGACGAGGGCGGATTCGTAGCCGGCCGGGCCGCCGCCGAGGACGACGATGCGGGTCGATGGGCGTTGTGCAAGTCCCGCGATCGTCACGTCTGCATTGTCCCGCTTGGGCACCGGGCTCGGTACGCTCCCCCCGATGAGTGAGGTCGAGCGACGTGAGTGAGCGCGGCGGCCGGTACGCGGCGTACGGCTCGAACATGGACCCCGAGCAGATGCTGGAGCGGTGCCCGCATTCCCCCGCGGCCGGGACCGGCTGGCTGAACGGCTGGCGGCTGAGCTTCGGCGGGGAAGACCACGGCTGGGACGGCGCGCTGCCGATGGTCGTGCCCGACAAGGACGCGCAGGTCTTCGTGGCGCTGTACGAGATCTCCGACGCCGACCTCGCCGCCCTCGACTACTGGGAATCGGCCGACACCGGGCTCTACAACCGGATCCGGCTCCGCGTGTCGACTCTGGACGGCGATGTTCTCGCCTGGGTATACATCCTCGACGGGTATGAGGGTGGCCTCCCGTCGGCGCGCGCGATCGGCCTCATTGCCGACGCCGCCGAGGCGGCGGGCGCCCCGGACGAGTACGTGGCCGACCTACGGACCCGGCCGTGCCGCTCGCTCGGTGAATAGCCCGCTGTCCGTTCGCACAGCCGTGCGCTCAGACCGTCTCGGGAATGTGCAGGTGCGCGATCGCGAGGTCGAACTCGACCACGTCGACCACGTCGAACCCGGACTCACCCGCTGCCTCGCCGCGCAGCGCGGCCCCCGGCTCGCGGCTTCGATCCAGGGCGTCGCGGGTGTCGTAGCCGACCGTGACCACCGCACGACCGCCACTGCGATCGACCAACACGCTCGCACTGCAGAAGCCAGGCAGGTCCTCGATCCGCGACAGTGTGCCGAACTTGAAAACATCCATGGCGCGGTCGACCTGGTCGGGCGCCACCGTGACCCACGTGGCGCGCATGCAGGTGCTGTCCCGCGCGTGGTGCGCGCGATGCATCACTGCGACCTCCCACTCGTCCACGTCGGCACTGCCGCCGAAGACCGCGGCGGCACCATCGCGGATCTCCGCCGCCCGCTCGGCGCTGCTGCGCAGGGCTTGCTCGGTCCGCCACCCACTTGTCGCGATACAACGTCCGCCGTCCCGATCGACCATCAGCGACAGTCCGACGCACCCGTCGAGGTGCGTCAACGCCGGCATCACCGTGTCACGGACGTACGCGATGCCGTCGTCGATCGTCGAGGAGCCTGCGTGGATCGTTGATGAGCGAGCGAACACCGCCCACCTCCCGGGTGGATTGAGGCGACGCCCAGGCGGCACCACCGAATTCCTCCACGCTCCTCCGCCACGCGGCACCGGGCAAGAGCGACCGCATTGCGGGTCCGGCCTGGCAGCCGGATGTTCAGGAGGGGCGCGGCCGGGGTGCCAGCGCCTCGTGGGCGAGGGCGACGGTGTATCGGACCCCGACGTCCAGCGCGTCCTCGTCGATGTCGAACGTCCCCTGGTGCAGATCGAAGGGCTCGGCGCCGGCGCGGCGCACCCCGAGTCTGGCGAGCGCGCCGGGCACGGTTTCCAGATACCACGCGAAGTCCTCGCCGCCCATGCTCTGCTCGGTGGACACCAGCGCATCGGGGCCCAACCCGGCCGCGACCGCCGCCTCCTGGATATCGACCGCGTCGGCATTGTTGATCACCGGCGGCACCCCGCGGACATAGGAGATCTCGGCGCGCACCCGCAGCGGGGCCACCAACTCGGCGACGAGCGTGCGGACGAGCGGCTCGGCGCCGTCCCACGCGTCGCGACCGAATACGCGCAGCGTGCCGCGCAGGTGACCCGACGCCGGGATGGCATTCGCCGCCCGGCCGGCGTTCACCGATCCCCACACGAAGGACAGCGCCGCGCGGGGATCGACTCGCCGGGACAGCACGCCAGGAAGATCGGTAATCAGCCGGCCGAGCGCGTACACGACATCCTGCGTCAGATGCGGACGCGCGGTGTGACCGCCGGAGCCGTACAGCGACACCTCGACCTGGTCACACGCCGCGGTGATCGCGCCGACCCGGACGCCTACCTGGCCGGTGATCAGCCGCGGATCGCAGTGCAGTGCGAAGATCTGCGAGACGTCGTCGAGCACACCGGCAGCGACTGCCCGCGACGCGCCCCCCGGGACCGTCTCCTCGGCGGGCTGGAAGATGAAGCGGATCCGGCCGGGCGGCGGATGCTGGACGAGCTGGTTGGCCGCGCCGAGCAGGATCGCCGTGTGCGCGTCGTGACCGCAGCCGTGGCACATGCCCTCGACGGTCGAGCGGTACGCAACGTGCTTCTCGTCGGCCAACGGTAACGCGTCGATGTCCGCGCGCAACGCGACCAGCGCTCCGTTGGTACCCAGGTCGCACACCACGCCGGTGCCGCCGGGCAGCACGGTCGGCGACAGCCCCCACGAGCGCAGCGTGCGCATGATCAGCGCGGTCGTGCGGGTCTCGCGATAGGCCAGCTCTGGGTGGGCATGCAGGTCGCGGCGGGTGGCCACTACGTCGTAAGGCTCGGACTCGGGTAGTGCGCTCACCACACATACCCCTCGGGCCGGAACGCGCGCCGGCAGGCGTCCCGGTGAGCGATGTGCACCCCGGCAGCCTATTGCGTGAACAATGCGTCTGGTGGCGCCGCCTCGTCGGCGAGGGCGAGCACCTCGTCTCCGGCGCGCAGCACGGTTGTGCCGCGCACCTGCACGAGCGCTCCGTCGCGGCTGACCATGCTGATCCAAAAGCTTTCGCCGACGTCCAGATCGGCGACCGCGCACCCGTCGGCGCGCGACCCTGCGCCGACGACGTACCGGTGCAATCCCTCCGGTTCGTCCTCGAAGCGCATGCCAAGTGCCCACGGCTGCGGTGCGCTGACCCGCATCGGCACGTCGAACCAGCGCGCCATCGACGGCACGAGACTGCCTTGCACCAGCACCGACGCCAGGACCACCACAAAGATCACGTCGTAGACCTCGTCCGCACGATGGACGTGCTCGGCCAGCACGTACGTGCCGAGCAGGATGGGCACGGCTCCCTTCAGCCCCGCGAAGAGCACGAACAACCGCTCACCCGCGCGCAGCTTGATCGGCACGATGACCAACCCGACCAACACCGGACGGGCAACGAAAATCAGCAGGGCTGCCATACCGAGTCCGGTCCACACCCGGCCGTCGGAGAACACCGACTCGAGGTCGATCGACAACCCCAGGACGACGAACGCGACTATCTCGCCCATCGAGGCGAGCGCGCCGGCGAACCGCTCGACTTCTCGCTTGTACGGCGCGCGGGCGTCGCCGACCGCGATTCCGGCCACGAACACGGCGAGGAAACCCGAACCCTCGATGAGGGTCGTCGCGCCGTACAGCGCGAGCGCGAAGGCGATGGCCTGCACCGAAGCGAGTGCCTCGTTCTGCAGCGGCACCCGCCGCATGAGCACGAGCAGCAGCCAGCCGCCGGCCACCCCCGCCACGGCTCCGATGCCCAGCTGCAGAGCGAAATGCCCCAGCCCGGTACCGACGGCGCCCCATCCCCCGCCGGTCGTGCCGAGCAGGCTCACCATCAGTGCGATGCCGACCGGGTCGTTGGCTCCGGACTCCCCCTCGAGCAGGGTGCCGGTGCGTCCTTGTATCTCCCGCCTGCCGAGCACCGCGAAGACCACCGCGGGGTCGGTAGGAGCCAGCGCGGCACCGATCAGCAGCGCCAGCCGCCAGTCGAAGCCGAACAGGTAGTGCGCGCCGATGGCCAGCGCGCCGGCCGTGACCACCGTGCCGGCGACACCCAACCAGACCACGGAGCCGACCGCGGTGCGCATCCGCGCCCACCCGATGTGCAATCCGCCGTCGAACAGGATCAGCACGAGCGCGATCGTGACGATGCGCTGGTCCACGACGATCGACAGGCCGCCAAGCTTGGGGACGAGCTCTGTCGCCAGGGCGGCGGCGATGAGGAACAGCGCCGGCGCCGGCACGTGCAGCCGATCGGCGATGGGGTTTGAGCCGACCGCCACCAACAACGCCACCGCGACCAGCAGGGTGGTGAGGGCGAAGGGGAGAAGATCGTCCACGGGCGGCCGCGTCCTCTCGGGCAGGCGCGATGTCGATGCCGACCAGCCTTCCCGGCGCGCCGCCGTTCAGGCTAGCGGCTACGGGCGGGTCGCACCGTTCAGTCGGCCCTAACGGCAGATGATCGCGGGCTGTGCCGGGTCTTCACGGCACAGCCCGAGATCTTCACGTGGTGGCGGGCAGGCTCACACGCTGACCCCGAAGTCGCGGGCGATTCCGACGAGCCCGGACGAGTAACCCTGCCCGACCGCGCGGAACTTCCATTCCGAGCCGTTTCGGTACAACTCCCCGAAGATCATCGCGGTCTCGGTGGACGCGTCCTCGGTGAGGTCATAGCGGGCGATCTCGGTGCCGCTGCCCTGGTCGACGATGCGGATGAAGGCGTTGCGGACCTGGCCGAAGCCCTGTCGGCGCGATTCGGCCTCGTAGATCGTGACCGGGAAGACGATCTTGTCGATCTCTGCCGGAACAGCGGCGAGGTTGACCTTGATCGACTCGTCGTCGCCCTCGCCCTCACCGGTCAGGTTGTCCCCGGTGTGCTCGACTGCGCCGTCCGGCGACCTGGTGTTGTTGAAGAAGACGAAGTGCTCGTTGGACAGCACCTTGCCGTCCGCCCTGATCATCAGGGCGGACGCGTCGAGGTCGAAGTCGTCGCCGGTGGTGGTGCGGGCATCCCAGCCGAGGCCGACGAGCACGTTGGTCATGCCGGGCGCCTCCTTGGTCAGCGAGACGTTGCCGCCCTTGGTCAGTGACACGCTCATGATTGGTTCCTTTCGGTGGTGGTGACGACGCTCGCGAGGGCGTGCGCCGGGTCAGTGTCGGAGTCGATCTCGCGCTGCGGCGGGCGGCGCAGGCTCGCGACGACCGAGCCGGTCAGCACGAGCACAATCACGCCGAGGCTGACGAGTGATGGGATCTCCGGGATCGACGTGGAGATCACCTTGTGGCCGGCCTGCAGGGTCAGCTTCATGCCGATGAAGGCCAGGATGATCGCCAGGCCCTTGCCGAGGTAATGGAACTTCGCCAGCATCCCGGCGAGCAGGAAGTACAGCGCCCGCAGACCGAGGATCGCGAACGCGTTGCTCGTGTAGACGATGAACGCGTCGTCGCTGACCGCGAGCACAGCAGGCACGCTGTCGACCGCGAACACCAGGTCGGCGGCCTCGATGGCGACGACCACCGCCAGCAGCGGAGTCGCCACCCGTTTGCCCGCTTCCTTGACGAAGAACCTCGTGCCGGCGTATTCGTCGCGGACCGGGATCACCTTGCGCATCGCTCGCACGGCCAGGCTGGCGCCGGGGTCGTAGCTCTCGTCCTCGTCCTTGAGCAGCTTCCATGCGCTGTAGAGCAGGATCGCGGCGAAGACGAACAGCACCGCGGTGAACCTGCTGACGATAGTCACACCGGCCGCAAGGAAGATCCCGCGGAAGACCAGCGCTCCGAGCACGCCGAGGAACAGCACGCGGTGCTGGTACTCGCGCGGCACCCGGAAGTACCCGAAGATCAGGGCGAACACGAACAGGTTGTCGACGGACAGGCTCTTCTCGAGCAACCAGGCCGTCGTGAACTCGACGCCGGCGCTGCCGCCCAGAGTGAGGGTGACGATCACCGCGAAGATCAGCGAAACGCCCACCCAGACGGCGCTCCACCACGCGGCCTCCTTGAACTTGATGACGTGCGCGCCGCGGTGGGCGAGCAGATCGACGCACAGCATGATCACAACGACGGCCGCGAACGCGACCCAGGCCCAGAACGGGACGTCCATCGGAGCTCCTCGGCTTGGTGACCTCGCCGGCACGGGTGCCGACACCCCAAGTCTCTATGTGGAGCTGCGCGCAAGCAGAGTCGATTTCACCGCAGAGATACCACTGTTCATTGCCGGGTATCGGCAATCTGCTGGTCAACGCGATGAGTTGTCTGTGGGCCAGTTCAGCAACCGCGCAGCCCGGGTCGCCACCTCGAGCGCAAACCGGTCCTCAGCGTCGTCGGGGTCGCGACGGGTGAGTTCGCGAATCCGGTCCAGGCGGTACGTGACAGCTCGCACGGACAGGTGCAGGTCGCGCGCTGCGGCAGTGGTGTTTCCACCGGCAGCGAAGTAGGCGGCGAGCGTGCGCACCAGCGGGCGCGCACCACCGCGCGCGTCGTGCAACGCGCCGAGCGTGTCCTGCACGAGGCGGGCCAGCGCGTCGCGGTCGCGCAGCAGGACCTGGTACACGAGCAGATCCTCCAGGTCCACGATCTCACTGCGCAGATCGAGCAGTCGCGCCAGTTCGAGCGCGCGGACCGAACCGAGATACGACGCAGCCACACCGGCCGCGCCGTGCCCGGCACGACCGAGACCGAGCTGCCATGCGCCGACCGACGCGCGGCCGCGGTTCGCGCGATGAAGAGTCAGCGCGAGCTGTCGCGTCACGTGGTCGACGGCCACCCGGTCCGGGGCCGCGAACACGACCGCGAGCCGGCCGTCCTTGGGTGCGAGCAGCGCCTGGGCGTCGCCCTTCAGCCCGAGTACGGAACGCTCCAGCATGGCGATCAGCGGGCTGCCGTCGACGAAGTCACGCTCGGCGGCGACGCTGGCCACGGCGTGTGGGCCGGCCAGGTCGAGGCCGAAGCCCGCCGCGCGATGCAGGAGCCCGACGACGTCGCTCGTGCCGCCGAGAAGATCGTCGATGAACTCGCGCCGGGCCGATTCCTCGGCGCGGGTGAGGGACCGCCGGGCGAGCTGATAGGCCTCGGTGAGAGTGGCGACGACGTCGTCCACGGCGTGCAGCATCACCTCGCCCGCGGTGACGACGCCGTTCGGATGTCGACGCGCGGCGCGCACCGGCGGCAGGTGCGGCCACAGTCGCCATGCGGCGGACAGGTACAGATCGAGCAGCGCCCGCAGCGCGACACCCTGTCGTGCCGCGCGCTCGCCGAGCGCGCGGTAGGGACGCAGCTGCTGGCCGGAGATCGGCACGCCGGCCGTCACCGCATCGGTGAGCACGGTCAGGAATTCGCCGAGCAGTTCGGCGCGCACGCCACCTGAATCCTGCGCAGCGTCCGCGGCGACGTCGGCGAGCACGTGCGTCGGGACGCCCGGCTCGGGCACTGCACCGCTCCCCTCGCTCGACTGCGTGCTGACCGCACCAGTCAACCGGAGTGCTCGGCGTGGTCGTCCAGGGCAGTCAGGATCCGCGCCGCGGCCTGGTCGGGCGTGACGCGCTCGGCGCGGACGTCGTCCTCGGCGGCACGCACGACCTCGCGTAGCCGCGGTTCGTCGAGGCGGGCCAGCAGCCGATCGCGAACGAGTGCTCGCGTCCACTCCACGAGCTGGTCGCGGCGCTTGCGATCGAGCCCACCGTGCCCACCCAGCCAGTCCCGGTGGCGACAGACGTGCTTCCACACCCGGTCGAGGTTGACGTTGTGCAGTCCGCTGCAGGTGATCACCGGCGTCTGCCACTCGTCGTCGCTGCCGCGTAGCAAGCGCAGCGCCGCCGACAGCTCGCGCGCGGCGCGTTCGGACTCCGTCTCGTGCGCCCCGTCGGCCTTGTTGACGGCGATCACGTCGGCGAGCTCGAGGATGCCGCTTCTTGATCCCCTGCAGCTGATCGCCGGTGCGCGCCAGCGCGAGGAACAGGAAGGTGTCGACCATGTCGGCGACGACGTACTCGGACTGGCCGACGCCGACCGTCTCGACGAGCACGACGTCGTAGCCGGCCGCCTCCATGATCAACATCGACTCCCGGGTCGCCCTGGCGACGCCGCCGAGCGTGCCGGCCGACGGCGAGGGACGGACGAACGCGTGCGTGTCGACGGCCAGGCGGGCCATCCGGGTCTTGTCGCCGAGGATGGTGCCGCCGGTGCGCCGCTGACGACGGGTCGACGGCGAGCACCGCGACCCGGTGCCCCTCGGCGATCAGGTTCACGCCGAGCGCGTCGATGAAGGTCGACTTGCCGACCCCGGGCACGCCGGTGATGCCGACGCGGTGCGCGTGACCGGTGTGCGGCAGCAGCTCGCGAGCAGCTGCTGCGCCTGCTCGCGGTGGTCGGCGCGGCGGGACTCGACCAGGGTGATCGCCCGGGCGATGCCGGCCCGGTCGCCGGCGCGAACGCCGCGCGGGACCAGCGCGTCCACCGGCATCAGGGCTGGTGCGCGAGCTGCTCGGTGAGCTTGCCCAGCAGCTCCAGCGCGGCCTGCGCGATCACCGTGCCGGGCGGGAAGATCGCCGCCGCGCCGGCCGCGCGCAGCGCGTCGAAGTCCTGCGGCGGGATGACGCCGCCGACGACGATCATGATGTCGGGGCGGCCCAGCGCGGCCAGCTCGTCGCGCAGCGCGGGCACCAGCGTCAGGTGCCCGGCGGCGAGCGAGTTCACGCCGACGATGTGCACGTCGGCCTCGACCGCCTGGCGGGCCACCTCGGCCGGCGTCTGGAACAGCGGGCCGACGTCGACGTCGAAGCCGAGGTCGGCGAACGCGGTGGCGATGCACCTTCTGGCCGCGGTCGTGCCCGTCCTGGCCCATCTTGGCGACCAGGATGCGGGGCCGGCGGCCCTGCGGCCTCGGCGAACTCGTCGGTGGCGGCCCGCGCCTGCTCGATCACGTCCACGCTCGGCCCCTGCCTCGTCGCGGTAGACGCCGGAGATCGTCCGGATCTCGCCCGCGTGCCGACCGTAGACCTTCTCCAGCGCGTCGGAGATCTCGCCGACCGTCGCCTTCGCGCGCGCCGCGTCGATCGCCAGCGCCAGCAGGTTGTCCTCCGCTGCCGGCCGCGTTCGGTCGGCCGCGTCGGTCAGCGCGGCAGCGCGACGGCGGACGGCATCGTCGCGCTCGGCGCGCAGCCGGTCGCAGCTTGTCGACCTGCTCGCGCGCGCACGCCGACGTTGTCGACCTTGAGGACGTCGAGCAGGTCCTCCTCGGTCGAGGCGGTACTTGTTGACGCCGATCACCGGCTGGCGGCCGGAGTCGATGCGCGCCTGGGTGCGCGCGGCGGCCTCCTCGATGCGCAGCTTCGGCAGGCCGGCGTCGATGGCCTTGGCCATGCCGCCGGCCGCCTCGACCTCCTGGATGTGCGCCCAGGCCCGGCGGGCCAGGTCGTAGGTCAGCTTCTCGACGTAGGCGCTGCCGCCCCACGGGTCGATCACCCGGGTGGTGCCCGACTCCTGCTGCAGCAGCAGCTGGGTGTTGCGGGCGATCCGGGCGGAGAAGTCGGTCGGCAGCGCGAGCGCCTCGTCGAGCGCGTTGGTGTGCAGCGACTGGGTGTGGCCCTGGGTGGCGGCCATCGCCTCGACGCAGGTGCGGACGACGTTGTTGAAGACGTCCTGCGCGGTGAGCGACCAGCCGGAGGTCTGCGAGTGGGTGCGCAGCGACAGCGACTTGTCGGTCTTCGGGTCGAACTGCTTGACCAGCTTGGCCCACAGCAGCCGGGCCGCGCGCAGCTTCGCGACCTCCATGAAGAAGTTCATGCCGATGGCCCAGAAGAACGACAGCCGCGGCGCGAACGCGTCGACGTCCAGACCCGGCCGCGAGGCCGGCGCGGAGGTACTCGACACCGTCGGCCAGCGTGTAGGCCAGCTCGAGGTCGGCCGTCGCCCCGGCCTCCTGGATGTGGTAGCCGGAGATGGAGATCGAGTTGAACTTCGGCATCTCGTGCGGAGGTGAACGCGAAGATGTCGGAGATGATCCGCATCGACGGCTGCGGCGGGTAGATGTAGGTGTTGCGGACCATGAACTCCTTGAGGATGTCGTTCTGGATGGTCCCGGTCAGCTGCTCGGGCGCGACGCCCTGCTCCTCGGCGGCGACGACGTAGAGCGCCAGGACCGGCAGCACCGCGCCGTTCATCGTCATCGACACGCGACATCTGGTCGAGCGGGATGCCGTCGAAGAGCTGGCGCATGTCGTAGATCGAGTCGATCGCCACGCCGGCCATGCCGACGTCGCCGACGACGCGCGGGTTGTCGGAGTCGTAGCCGCGGTGGGTGGGCAGGTCGAACGCGACCGACAGGCCCTTCTGGCCCGTCGCGAGGTTGCGCCGGTAGAACGCGTTCGACTCCGCGGCGGTGGAGAAGCCGGCGTACTGGCGGATCGTCCACGGCTGGTTGACGTACATCGTCGGGTAGGGCCCGCGCAGGTACGGCGCGATGCCGGGATAGCGTGGCGAGGAAGTCGACGCCGTCGCAGGTCGTCGGCCGTGTAGAGCGGCGTGACGTCGATGCCCTCGGGCGTCTCCCAGACTCCGCCGTCGCGCTGCGGCGCGGGGCGCGTGGCGTCGGCGTTCGGTGCGGTGAGGGCCTGCTCGCCGAAGTCGGGAATCATCGGGCCACCTCGTCGCTCAGGAGATCGTCGAGCGTGTCCTGCAGCACCTCGAGGGCGTCGCAGCCGGTGAAGACGTGGCCGTCGACCCCGTCGATCACGGTCGTGCCGGCGAGCCAGATGCGGGCGGCGCCGACGGCGCGAAGTGCTGCCGCGGCCGGCTGCGCCTGCTCGGCGTAGACCCGGTCGGCGGAACACAGGCAGGCGACCGAGGTCCCGGACGCGCGGAACGCCGCGACGATCTCGTCCAGTGTGCCCGAGCCGGTCACGCAGTCCAGGCCGGCGGCCTGGAACAGATTCGCGGCGAAAGCGGTGCGCGCGCTGCTGGCGCCGAGTGGGCCCAACGCGGCGAGGAACACCCTCGGGCGCCGCCCGGCGGCATCGGCGCGGTCGCGCAGCGCCTCGAACTCCTGCGCGTAGCGCAGCTGTGGCACGAGGCCGTGCGCGTGTGTGGCCGGAGCGGGCCGGCGGTGCACGGGGGCTTCGCCGACGAACGCGAACTCGCTGACACCGGTGATCGGTGCCCGCCGGTGGTTGATGTCGGCCGCACGGGCCGCGCGCGTGGTGTCCGTCATCGTGGCGATCGTCCCGTCGTCCAGCGCAGCGAGCGCACCGCCGGCGCGCTCGACCGTGGTGAACACGTCCCACGCCGCGAGCGCCAGCTCGTCGGTGAGCGACTCGACGAACCACGATCCGCCCGCCGCGTCGACGACCCGCGCGAGACCGGCCTCGTCGTGCAGCACCGATTGGGTATTGCGGGCGATGCGCCGCGCGAAGTCGTCGGGCAGCCCGATAGCCGCGTCGAACGGCCGGACGGTGATCGCCTCCGCGCCGCCGATCGCCGCGGCGAAGCACGCGATCGTCGTGCGCAGCATGTTCACCCACGGGTCGCGCTGGGTCATCATCGCCGCGGAGGTGACGGCGTGCTGGCGCTGGCCGCGGCGGCCGGCCGAGCCGCCGCACAGCTGCGCGACGCGGTCCCAGATGCGGCGCGCGGCGCGCAGCTTGGCGATGGACGGGAACTGCTCGGCGGTGACCGCGCAGCGGAACTCGAGCGCGTCGAGGGCGTCGTCGATCGACAGACCGCTGTCGGTCATCACGCGCAGGTAGGCGACGCCGACCGCGGTGGCGATGCCGAGCTCCTGCGCGTCCGATGCCCCGGCATCGTGGTAGCTGCCGCCGTCGACGGTGGCCAGCCGCAGCTTCACCGCCCGGTTGCGCTGCTGTGCCAGACGCGTGAGCATGTCGAGGTCGGCGACCGCGCCGGTCCGGGCGCGGGTGCCGATCGGATCGGCGCCGAACGACCCGGTCAACTCGGCCGGATCGACGCCGCGCCGCTGTGCGACGGCGAGCAGTTCATCGGCGGCCGCCTCGGTGTCGGGTCCGGCGTCGAGGACGATCGGTGCCAGATCTAGATACACCCCGTCGAGCACGGTGGGCAGGTCGGCGACCGCGATAGCGCCGGGCCCGAGCACGAGCCAGGAGGAGCTCGCGCCGCGCTCCAGGTCGTCGAGGAGGGCCTTGTTGGTGCGCTCCGCGTCCGGATCGGCGTGGCGCGCACGGCTGTCCCAGCCGATGGCCCGCAGGCTGGCCGGGCTCGCGCCGCGGAGGAACGGCGGCGCGCCGGGCAGCCCCCCCGCGCGCGCGTCGGGCGCGTCGGCGGCGATGTACAGCGGCCGGATCCTGATGCCGTCGTAGGTGGTGTAGGTCAGTGCGTCTTCCGGGTCGGTATCGGTGGGCACGCCGGACTTGCCGAGGACCGCGGAGACGAGCGAGCGCCACTCGTCGCGTGTCGGTGACGGAAAGTCGCCGGCGAGCGCTAGTACTTCGGGCTCGACGGGCATGCTGCGGATCGTAGGTGCCGGTAGCGCTACCGGCTGCGTTCAGGTGGCCGATCTCTCGCCGAATCACCTCGGCAGGATCGGCGAACCCTCGCGTCGTGCCGCCGGCCGGCTGTTCGCACCTACGCTCGATCCGACGTTGACGAAGTGACCGGATGGGGATTACGACGTGGCCGCGCAGACCGAACGCGAGTTCGTCGCCGGCCCCCGGGCGCCCGGTGTGGCTCGCAGCTTTGCCAAGGCCACGCTCGCCGCCCTGCTCGCACCAGTCCCGCCTACGCTCTACGACGATCTCGAGTTGATCGTCAGCGAGCTCGTCACCAACGCGGTGCGGGCGGGCAGCCCGACCGTGCGTGTGGCGCTGAGTGTGGAACGCACGCGGGTCGTCGTCCGAGTGAGCGACGAGGCAGCCGGCTGGCCTCAGCAGCGCGCCGCCGGCGTGAACGATCCGGGCGGGCGTGGCCTGCCGCTGGTCAGCGCACTCAGCGCGACGTGGGGGGTGCGCCCGGCCGCGTGCGGAAAGGTCGTCTGGGCGGAGTTAGCTGTGCCTGCGACCTGAAGGCCGCCGTTGCGGAACTTCGCCCCGGCTAACCGCGTTCCTCGAATATGCAGGCTCGCCGAGCGCGCGCGTACGCCTTGCTCCTGGCCTGCGCGCTCGGGCTGAGCATCGCCGCGGTCGCCTCGCCGGCGCAGGCTCACGAGCACGCCCGCCACCGGCTGGCCCTTGTCGCCAGCTTCTCCGACGTCCAGCAGGCCGCACCGCGGGCGCCGGAGCTCGCCGACATCGTCGGGCCGACCGCGCTCGAGGCACCGGCGGCTCGGCAGCGGGACGGGTCGGACCCCGTCGAGACTGCTGTCTCACGCACGGCGCTCACCTCGCTCGCTCGCGGACCACCGGTCGAGGCTCCCGGGTAGGCGATCCCAACGCGGCCCTGGCCGCGCGGATACCTACGCGGACCCGACCGTTCCCAGTCGAGCTGAGGAGTCCCGAATGACCAGCACCATCTCTGCGGGCAGCCGCGCTGCCCCGCCGACCGTCCACGAGTCAGCGGCCGTGACGCAGGACGAGATCGCCGTCCTGCACGCCATGCTCGAGCAGCAGCGCGACTTTCGCATCGAGCAACTCGCGCAACTGCACCGCCCCGGCCCGCACGGGCCATTGAGCAGCACCGACGACGAGGTGTTCCGCTCGCTGTCCAGCGGCGCCCGAGCGGCGTTGCGCGACGTCCAGGCCGCCCTGTGGCGGATCGAGGAAGGCCGCTACGGCGTCTGCACCTCGTGTGCCGCGCCGGTCGAGTTCGGCCGCCTGGAGATCCTGCCGCAGGTCGCACGCTGCATGTCGTGCGAGCGACACGACGCGGCCGTCCGAGACGCCTGCTGAGCACTGCTCACCGGCGCCTCCCGAGCACGCCCGCCGCCCGCCACGACGGGGGTAGGGTCGGCGGGCGTGACCGGACCGCACGTGGCACGCGAGGCCGCCGCCGTCCTCGCCGCGCGAACCGGCAGCGAGCGCCACGACATCGCGATCGTTCTCGGTTCGGGCTGGGTCCCCGCCGTCGACGTCCTCGGCGACCCGCAGACGGAGTTGAGCGTCACCGACCTACCCGGCTTCGCGCCGCCCGCCGTAGAGGGGCACGCCGGCCGGATCCGCTCCCTCGACGTGGCGGGACGCCGGGTGCTGGCCTTCCTCGGGCGCACGCACCTGTACGAGGGAGGCGGCGTCGAGCCCGTCGTGCACGGCGTCCGAGTTGCCGCCGCGGCCGGCTGCCGGGTCGTGATCTTGACAAACGCGTGCGGCGGGCTGCGCGCGGGCCTCGCGGTCGGCGATCCGGTGCTCATCAGCGACCACCTCAACCTCACCTGGCGCTCGCCGCTCCTCGGGGCTCGCTTCGTCGATCTCACCGAGTGCTGGTCGCAGCGACTCCGATCGCTCGTGCACGAGGTCGACCCGTCCATCGCGGAAGGGGTGTACGCGCAGTTCCCCGGGCCCCAGTACGAGACCCCGGCCGAAGTGCGGATGGCCGGCATTCTCGGCGCGGACCTGGTCGGCATGTCAACCGTGCTCGAAGCCGTGGCCGCACGTGCCGAAGGCTGCGAGGTGCTGGGCATCTCGCTCGTGACGAACCTGGCCGCCGGCCTCGGTGATCGGCTCGACCACGAGGAGGTTCTCGCGGCCGGGAAGGCGTCCGCGACGCGGATGGGCGCGCTGCTGGCGCAGCTAATACCCCGGCTATGACGGTGCTCCTGACCGGCGCAGCCGGCACTATCGGCGCCGCGCTGGCGAGCCGACTACCGCAGTTGGGCTGGTCGGTGCGTGCCTTCGACCGGGTAGCGGTGGCCGACGGTGTCGTCGGCGACATCGGTTCGCCGGCCGATCTCGATGCTGCGATGGCCGAGGTGGACGCCGTCGTACACCTGGCCGGCGTCTCGTCCGAGGCGCCGTGGCCGATGATCCGCGACGCCAACATCGACGGGCTCGTGCAGGTGTTCGAGGCCGCGCGGCGGCACGGCGTGCGGCGCGTGGTGTACGCGTCGTCCAATCACGCCGCCGGTTTCACGCCCAACTCCGACGACCTGCCCTCCGACGTGCCGCCGCGTCCGGACACGCTCTACGGCGTCAGCAAGGCATTCGGCGAGGCTCTCGGTCGCTACTACGTTGACCGCTACGGCATGCAGGTCGCGTGCGTGCGGATCGGCTCGTTCGGCGACGAGCCGGACAATCTGCGCGCGCTGCAGACCTGGCTCTCACCCGGCGACTGCGCCCGCCTCGTCGATGCGTGCCTGCGCTCGGCCGACCTGCGCTACGCCCTGGTGTGGGGTGTGTCCGCGAACACCCGGCGGCGGTGGAGCCTCGAATCCGGCCACGCGCTCGGCTATCTGCCGACCGACGACGCCGAGCACTTCGCCGGCCGGCTCGCCTCCGCAGTGCCGGATCCGTCGGACGCGTTCGTCGGGGGCGCCTTCACCTCGGCGGGGTTCGGGATCGATGAAGTCCTTGCGCGGTCATGACGCTCACCGACGACGTCCGGCGATGGATCGCCGACGAGGTCGATCCGGCAGCCGCGGCGCAACTGCAGGCTCTGCTCGACGCCGGCGCCGTGCAGGAGTTGGCCGACCGGTTCGCCGCCCCGCTGGTGTTCGGCACCGCGGGGCTGCGCGGACCGATCAGAGCCGGCCCGAACGGGATGAACCGCTCGGTGGTCCGACGCACGGCTGCCGGGCTCGTGGCATGGCTGCTCCGCCACGGGCACGACAGCGCGCCGATCGTGATCGGCTACGACGCCCGGCACGGCTCGGCGGACTTCGCAGCCGACTCAGCGGCGATCTTCGCAGCCGCCGGATTCGACGCCCGCCTGCTGCCCGGCCCGCTGCCGACGCCGGTCCTTGCGTTCGCGGTACAGCAGCTGCGTGCGTGCGCGGGCGTCATGGTCACCGCGTCGCACAACCCGCCGCAGGACAACGGCTACAAGATCTACACCGGCGACGGCGCGCAGCTCCTGCCGCCCGCGGACACCGAGATCGAGCAGGCGATCGCGGCGGTCGGCTCGACGCGCGCCATCGCGCTGGACAGCGCGCGGGTCACCGCGGTCGACGACTCGCTGCGCGCCGCCTACGTCGATGCCGTCGTCCGACTCGTCCCGGCGGACGGCCCGCGTGAGTTGCGCATCGTGCACACTGCGATGCACGGCGTGGGCACCGAGACGCTGCTGGCCGTGTTCGCGGCCGCCGGCTTCACCGACCTGACGCCCGTCGCCGAACAGCGGCTGCCCGACCCGGACTTCCCGACAGTCTCGTTCCCGAACCCCGAGGAGCCGGGCGCGCTCGACCTGGCGCTTGCCGCCGCCCACGCGAACGAGTCGGACCTCGTGCTGGCCAACGACCCGGACGCCGACCGCTGCGCGGCGGCCGTGCCGCTCGCGGACAGCACGTGGCGGATGCTGCGCGGCGACGAGGTCGGCGTGCTGCTCGCCGACGATCTGATGCGCGCCGGCGTCCGCGGCACGTACGCGACCACGATCGTGTCCTCCTCGATGCTCGGCGCACTGACCCGCAAGCGATCCCTCGGCTATGCCGAGACGCTCACCGGATTCAAGTGGATCGCGCGGGCCGCGCCCGACCTCGTGTACGGGTACGAGGAGGCGCTCGGCTACGCCGTGGCCCCGAACCTCGTCCGCGACAAGGACGGCATCAGCGCGGCGCTTCGCCTCGCCGCGCTGGCTGCGCAACTGCGCGCCGACGGCTCGTCGCTGCTGCAGCGGCTCGACGAGCTGGCCGCCGAGGTCGGCCGGTACGCAACCGACCAGCTGTCCCTGCGAGTGGACGACCTGGCGATCATCACCGCGACGATGCAGCGAATTCGGCGAAACCCGCCGCGAACCCTGCTCGGCGCCGCGGTGATCGTCGACGATCTCCTGCCCGACGCGGATGTCCTGCGCTGGCGGTGGGAGGGCGAACCCAGCGGACGTGTCGTCGTGCGTCCCTCGGGCACCGAGGCGAAGCTGAAGGCGTACCTCGAGATCGTCGAGCCGAGCGGCAACGCGAGCCGAGCGGCAACCGCCCTCGGGCGGCTGCGGCACAAGGTAGCGGCCGTCCTGCAGGGTTGACCTTCGCGCGACGGGCACCCCGTGCGCCGGTGCCCGCTAGCGCGGGCCGAACTGCCGGTCCCCCGCATCGCCCAGACCAGGCACGATGTAGGCGTTCTCGTTGAGCCCCTCGTCGATGCTCGCGGTGAACAGCCGGATCGGCAGACCCGATTCGTCGAGCGCGGCAACGCCTTCGGGCGCGACGAGTGCACAGACGACGGTCAGGTCGTCGGCCCCGCGGTCGCGCAGCAGCCGCAGGCTGTGCAGCAGCGAGCCGCCCGTCGCGACCATCGGATCGAGAGCGATGACCGGCCGGCCGACCAGCGATTCCGGCAGCGAGGCCAGATAGGGATGCGGCTCGTGGGTCACCTCGTCGCGGGCGAGTCCGACGAAGCCCATCTGCGATTCGGGCAGCAGGTTGAACGCCGCCTCCGCCATGCCCAGTCCGGCACGCAGCACGGGCACGAGCAGCGGCGGATTCGCCAACGCCGTCCCGACGGTGTCCGCCACCGGCGTGGTCACGGGCAGGTCGACCCGCTTCAGCTCACGGGTCGCCTCGTACACGAGCAACGTCGCGAGTTCGCGCAGGGCCGCGCGGAACTCGGAGTTCGTGCTGCGCTCGTTGCGCATCACGGTCAGCCGCGCCTGCACGATCGGGTGGTCCACGACGATCGTCCGCAGGCTGGTCACCTTCCGACCTTATGGCCGAGCCCGATTGCGCCCATAGACTGGTCACAGTGACCACGATCGCCGATCGACTGACCGCCGACGTTGCCCGCGACGACGCGACGCTGCGCCGGTTCCTGCACGCGTTGCCAGGGGTCGACCAGGTCGGCGCGCAGGCGCGGGCCGCGGCGCTCGCGACCCGCAGCATCAAGACCACGGCGAAGGCGTGGGCGATCGACACCGCCATCGGCATGGTCGACCTCACCACGCTCGAAGGCGCCGACACTCCGGGCAAGGTGCGCTCGCTGTGCGCCAAGGCCGCTCGCCCGGACCCGTCCGATGCCTCGGCGCCGCCGGTGGCGGCGGTCTGCGTCTACCCCGACCTCGTGTCGGTCGCGGTCGACGCGTTGCGCGGGACCGACGTGCAGATCGCGTCCGTGGCGACTGCCTTCCCGTCGGGACGCGCCTCGCTCGACACCAAGCTGCGCGACGTCCATGATGCGGTCGACGCCGGCGCGACCGAGATCGACATGGTCATCGACCGGGGGGCGTACCTCGCCGGTCGCTACCTGCAGGTGTTCCAGGAGATCGTCGCGGTCAAGGCAGCCTGCGGCGCCGCACACCTCAAAGTGATCCTGGAGACCGGCGAACTCGCCACGCTGGACTGCGCACGACGCGCTTCGTGGCTCGCACTGCTGGGCGGTGGTGACTTTATCAAGACGTCCACCGGCAAGGTCTCGCCGGCCGCCACTCCACCGGTCGCACTGGTCATGCTGGAGGCGGTGCGCGATTTCGCGCAAGCGAGCGGCGAGCGGCGCGGCGTCAAGCTCGCCGGCGGCATCCGCACGGCTAAGGAAGCCATCCACTACCTCGTCATGGTCAACGAGGTCGCCGGCGACGCATGGCTCACACCGGCCCTGTTCCGCTTCGGCGCGTCGAGCCTGCTCAACAATCTGCTGCTACAGCGGCACAAGCTGTCCACCGGTGCGTACGACGGTGCCGACTACGTGAGCCTGGACTGATCACATGGCCGCTTTCGAGTACGCACCGGCGCCCGAGTCGCGTGACATCGCCCGGCTTCGGCCGAGCTATCAGATCTTCGTCGACGGCGCGTTCCGCGACGGCTCCGGCGATGCCGTCAAGACCATCAACCCGGCCGACGAGCAGCCGCTGGCCGAGGTCGCCGAGGCCGGACACTGCGACGTCGACGACGCCGTGCGCGCCGCACGCAAGGCCTACGACGGACCGTGGTCGCGGATGTCGGGCGCCGAGCGGGGCAAGTACTTGTTCCGCATCGCCCGCGCGATCCAAGAGCGCGGTCGCGAACTCGCCGTGCTCGAGTCGCTGGACAACGGCAAGCCGATCAAGGAATCGCGCGATGTCGACGTACCCACCGCTGCTGCTCACTTCTTCTACTACGCCGGATGGGCAGACAAGCTCGACTATGCCGGCTTCGGGCCAGCGCCGCGCCCGCTCGGCGTCGCCGGGCAGGTCATTCCGTGGAACTTCCCGCTGCTCATGGCCGCGTGGAAGCTCGCCCCCGCCCTCGCCTGCGGCAACACGGTCGTGCTCAAGCCGGCCGAGACCACCCCGCTCACCGCGCTGGTGCTTGCCGAGATCGTCGCCGAGGCCGACCTGCCGCCCGGCGTGGTGAACGTGCTCGCCGGCGGCCCGTACATCGGGCAGGCCATCGTCGAGCACGACGACGTCGACAAGATCGCGTTCACCGGATCCACGGCAGTCGGCAAGATCATTCAGCGGACGCTCGCCGGCAGCGCAAAGAAGCTGACGCTCGAACTCGGCGGCAAGGCTGCCAACATCGTCTTCGACGACGCCCCGCTCGACCAGGCCGTCGAGGGGATCGTCAACGGGATCTTCTTCAACCAGGGCCAGGTGTGCTGCGCCGGCTCCCGGCTGCTCGTGCAGGAGTCGATCGAGGACGAGTTGATCGGCGCGCTGCAGCGCCGACTGACCACGCTGCGTGTCGGTGATCCGCTGGACAAGAACACCGACATCGGCGCAATCAACTCGGCGGCCCAGCTCGACCGCATCCGCGAGCTGTCCGACGCCGGCCAGGCCGCTGGCGCGACCCGCTGGTCACCGCCGTGCGAGCTGCCCGAGCGGGGGTTCTGGTTCGCGCCGACCCTGTTCACCGGGGTGTCGCAGGCGTCGCGGATCGCGCAGGAGGAGATCTTCGGGCCGGTGCTGTCGGTGCTCAGTTTCCGCACCCCGGACGAAGCGGTCGCGAAGGCCAACAACACGCCGTACGGCCTGTCGGCCGGCGTATGGACGGAGAAGGGCTCACGCATCCTGTCCTTGGCCTCGCGCCTGCGCGCGGGCGTCGTATGGGCGAACACCTTCAACCGCTTCGACCCGTCCTCCCCCTTCGGGGGGTACCAGGAATCGGGCTTCGGCCGCGAGGGCGGCCGGCACGGATTGGCGGCCTACCTCGATGTCTGACCCCCGGCTTGCCGTGCGCAAGACGTACAAGCTCTACCTCGGCGGTGCGTTCCCGCGTTCGGAGTCCGGCCGCTCGTATCCGGTGTCGTCGGCAGCCGGCGACCTGCTCGCCCACGCGGCGCAGGCCTCCCGCAAGGACCTGCGGGATGCGGTCGTCGCCGCGCGCTCGGCGTTCGCGAATTGGTCCGGCGCGACCGCCTACAACCGTGGTCAGGTGCTGTACCGGGTCGCGGAGATGCTCGAAGGCCGCCGCGACCAGTTCGCCGCCGAGGTCGCTGCCGCCGAGGGCGGGCAGGTCGAAGCCGCTGCTCGGCAGGTCGACGCGGCCATCGACCGATGGGTGCACTACGCGGGCTGGGCGGACAAGTACGCGCAGGTGGTCGGGAGCACCAACCCCGTCGCCGGGCCGTACTTCAACTTCTCCCTGCCCGAGCCCAGCGGCGTGGTCGGCGTGCTCGCCCCGCAGGACTCGTCACTGCTCGGGCTGGTATCGGTCCTCGCCCCGGTGCTCACGACCGGCAACACGACAGTCGTCATCGCGTCCGAGGACCGACCGCTGCCCGCCGTCCTGCTCGCCGAAGTACTCGCCACGTCCGACCTGCCCGGCGGCGTGGTCAACATCCTGACCGGACGCGCCGCCGAGCTCGCGCCGTGGTTGGCATCGCACCGCGACGTGAACGCCATCGACATCACCGGGGCGCCGGAGAGTCTGCGCGCGGACTTGCAGGCCGCCGCCGCGGACAACGTCAAGCGGGTCCACGTGCCACGTCCCGGGGAGGACTTCGGCGCTGCGCCGCAGCTCACCCGGCTGAACGCGTTCGTGGAGACCAAGACCGTCTGGCACCCGATCGGCGTCTGAGCATCCGGCTCGCGTCACCGCGGCCCTCCTGCCACGGATTGACCTAGGAGATCACATGATGACCAACCGGTCTGCCCCGTCGGCCACCGTCATCCCCGTGCTCGTGTACCCGGACGTGCGTCTCGCGGTCAGCTGGCTGAGCGAGGTCTTCGGCTTCCGGGAACGCGTGCGAATCGGCGAGGACCACCGGTCGCAGATGCAGATCGGCACCGACGGCGCGGTGATCGTCGCCGACGCCGGCGGTGTCCAGCAGCCGCCGCAGGAGGGCCTGGTCACGCATGTCGTCAAGGTGCGCGTCGACGACGTCGACGCGCAGTTCGAGCGAGCTCGCACCCGCGGCGCCCGCGTGCTGCACGAGCCGATCGACTACGAATACGGCGAACGTGAGTGCACGGTCGAGGACCTCGCAGGCCACCGCTGGCAGTTCACCCAGACAGTCCGCGATGTCGCACCCGAGGAGTGGGGCGGCCAGACCGTGCCGCAGTAGGCCGGCGCTGACTTCTCACTGGCCCGAACGGCTCTTCGGTGCATCGTTCAGGACGGCGTTTGCACGACCGTGAGCAGCGCGTCGCCGTCGGGCACACCGAGGCCCGTGCAGGCGTCCCAGCCCGCATCGGCGGAGTAGGCCCCGTTGTTGCCCTCGGTGATGTCGCGAAAGCCGGGGGTCGGGCCGGTCGTCGACGCGCCGGCATACAGCGTGGTGTGCAGCAACCCGAATCGTGTCCCCGTCAGTTGGGCGAGCCGGGCGATGAGGCCGGCCCACAGCGGCGCTACCGCACTCGTGCCGCCGATGACGGATTCCTGCCCGTCGACCAGCACCCGGTATCCGGTGGCCGGGTCGGCGACCGCGGCGACGTCGGGCACCCCGCGCCCGAGCTGACTGCCGCCGGCGCGCGGTGGCACACCGGCCCGCGTCTGGTAGCCGGGCACCGGAAATGCCTGGCTGATTCCACCGCCGGTGGCGCCACCGGTGGCACCGCCGTTCCAGACGACCTCACTGATCACCGACCCGTCCGAGCCCAGCTCCAAAGAGGTACCGCCGCAGCCGAGCACGTGCGGGCTGGACGCCGGGAAGTCGGCGTGCGGGGCGCCCTGCGCCTGGCGATCGGCGCTGCCGTCGTCACCCGCCGCCGCGGTGACCGTGACGCCGAGCAGCGCCGCGTCGGCGAACGCCTGGTCCATCGCCGTGCGCGCCTGCCCGGTCCACTGGTCCTCACTCTGCCCCCAGCTGATGCTGATCGCGATCGGCGCCGGGCTGGCGTGCGCGGCTGCGCTCACCGCGTCGAGGAACCCTGCGTCGGTGTTCGGCGCGAAGTAGACGATCTGATCGGCCGCCGGTGCGATGCCGCCGGCGACCTCGATGTCGAGCAGCACCTCACCGTCGGCGCCCGACGGATCACCTTCGGGGGCGTTGTCCGCGCCATCCACGCCGACCGCGGTGACCGTCGGCGTCGACAGCCCCAGGCCGGCGAAGTAGCTGTCGAGATCGCCCTGTGTGTACCCGCCACCCAGCTCGATGATGGCGATCGTCTGACCGCTGCCATCGGCCACGGGCATGCCATACGCGGCCGCCAGCTGGGGCGGGGTGTAGCTCGCCGACACGGCCGCGGCCGCTACCGAGCGCAGCCGGGTCGCGGCCTGCGGACGGTCATCGAGCCCCAGCACGGCCAGCAGCGCTTCGGCGAGAGGTGCGGCGAGCGTGAGGGCGCCGACGCGCTGCCGACCCGTCGACCCGTCGCCGAGGGTGACCTGCTCCAACGCCGTGCCGAACAGCCCGTCGAAGACCTCGGCGGTGCCGCGGACGCGGACCAGCCGGCTCGCCGCATCGGCCGACATGAGCTGCGCGCCGGACGCGGTCACCGCGCCGACGACCGCCTCGAGATCGGACGGGTCCGCACCGTAGCGCGCGGCCAGTTCCTCCCGCGAGATCGGCGGCAGCCCGAACGCTGCGGGACCCGGCTCGGCGCGGCGGCGCAGCACGAGCGTCGCCCCGATCGGAGTCGCCGGATCCAGCGGGCCGACGACCAGAGCGTCGGCCCGCGCATCGCGAGCACTTCCGGGCAGCGAGCTGCGAAGCGGATTCATGAGCCCATCCTGTCCCACGTCACCGACAATTCTGGCCATGACATCGCAGCGGTAGGTTCGCGGCTATGACCAGCTCGAGCTCGGCGATCATCACGATCACGCTCACCGTGAACGACCGCACCGGCGTAACGCTGTACGCGCCGCCGTGGGAGGACGAGGACGGCGAGGAGTGGCACGGCTTTCTCGGCGACGGCGCCAAGATACTGCTCTACCCGAACGCGACCGAGCTTGCGGCGTTCGTGGCGTCCGGCGAGGACAACGACCTGTCCGACCACCCCGGCTGGGGTCAGGTGCTCAAGGCGACGCCGGACGAACTGCGGCCCAGCCGAGACGACCATTACGACCTCGACAAGGTCTACGAGTGGGCCGCCGGCGACCCCGATCCGGTGCACGTGTCCTCGCTGGCCAACGTGGTGGACATGGTCGGCAAGATCGCCGACTGTTGCGACGACGGCGCGCTGCGCCGCCTCATCGAGGGGACTCCCGAGTACGCGGACCTCGTCGACGACGAGGTCAGCTACCACGGCAAGGACGGCAGGAAGCACTGGAACGACTTGGGCGACACAGTCGCCGACTCCTGGGAGCGGGCCGTCGCCCGTGTCGCGTCCTGGCTCAACTGGCAGGGCGAGTACGACGAGGAGGACACCGCCGTCGAGGAGGACGAGGAGCTGTGGGACCGGATCGGTGCCGAGCCGATCGAGATCGTGCTGAGGGACGTCACCTACCTGACCGTCCGAGGAGAGGTCGCGACCGACCCGGACAGCGACGACACCGACATCGCGTTCATCGGCACCGACGACGAGGTCGCGGTGTTCAACGACGTGGCCAACCTGGCCCACTACTGCCGCACCGCAACCGAGCATGCGCTGGTCAAGCTGGAGTGGTGGGCGGAACTCGCCGACGTCGACGACGACGACGCGTTCGCCGCGGCGCAGTCGGTCGATCTGCGCAAGCCGTCGCCGGAGGGCGCGCGACTGTTGCGCGAACTCGCCGATTTCTGCAGGCTGGACGCAGACACCGAAGTCCTCGACCGCTCGCGCATCGACCGTGACGACTGGCGAGCGTTGCTCGACGAGGTCGCAACCTGTCTCGAACCGGGGGATTGATCAGTGGCGACCAGCAGCGCGCACGTCGTCACCGATCGTCCGGGCCGCTATGGCAAGCAACTCGTCGCGCACCTGACTCGCAAGGCATCCGGCGAATGGGACGACGCCGCTGGATCCGGTTGGCTGCAGCTCGGCGCCGGTCGCGCGAGTCTGCGGGCCGTCGAGGGCATCCTCGAGCTGCGGGTAGACGGCGCCGACCTCGACCAACTCGAGGGCGTCGTCGGTCGGCACCTGGTCCGCTTCGGTGCCCGCGACGAACTCGTCGTGACCTGGACGCGGGAGGACGGCACGGTCGGCACCGAGCAGCGCAACGATGCGGCTGACTAGAGCCCGCGCGTGCGCGCTGCTGGCGGTCGCGACTGCGCTCACGGCGGACACCGCGTGTACCGCCGCAAGCGTGCAAAGCCCGAGCACGTCGAGCCGATTCTCGAGCATCTCGGCACCCACGTCCGCGAGTTCGCCGAGTTCGCCGAGTTCGCCGAGTTCGCCTGACACATCCGTCCACTCGAGTTCGGCGCCGACCTCGACTGGCCGGGTGACCAGGTCGACCGTGCCGCCGGCACCGACCGCTCGGCGCGTCTTCGACGCGATGACCCGGCGCGAACGGGTCGGGCAACTGCTGATGGTCGACTGCCCGACCAACGGCGTCACCGACGCCACCCGCACGGCGATCACTCGATACGACGCCGGTTCGGTGATCCTCGACGGCACCACCCACGCCGGTATGCAAGCGATCCAGCACGTTACCGGGCAGTTGAACGCATTGGCGCGAGGGAAAGCCGCCCTGTTCGTGTCGACCGACCAGGAGGGCGGCGAGGTCCAGCGACTGCAGGGCAACGGGTTCGACCTCATCCCCAGCGCGGTGGTCCAAGGACAGTGGCAACCCGATCACCTGCAGCGCGCCGCCCGCGTCTGGGCGAGCCAGCTGCGCCGGGCCGGCGTCAACGTCAACCTCGCGCCGGTACTCGACACAGTGCCGCCGGGCACCGCGCCGAACCCGCCGATCGGGGACCTGGACCGCGAGTACGGACGAACAGCGCAGCAGGTGGCGACCCACGGCCTGGCAGTGGTGCGCGGCATGACCGCGGCCGGCATCGACGTCACCATCAAGCACTTCCCCGGCCTCGGCCGGGTAACCGGCAATACCGACACGACCTCGGGAGTGACCGACACGGTCACCACCGCCCACGACCCTTATCTCGCGCCGTTCCAGGCGGCTATTCGCGCGGGCGTGCCGTTCGTGATGATGTCGACGGCGATCTACGCGCGGATCGACCCGGGGACCCCGGCGGCGTTCTCCAGGACGATCGTCACCGGCCTGCTGCGCGCCACTTTGGGTTTTTCGGGAGTGGTGATCAGCGACGATCTCGGTAGCGCGGCCCAGGTGTCGGCACTGTCGCCAGGGCAACGTGCCGTGGCGTTCGTCGCCGCCGGCGGGGACATGGTGCTCACCGTGCGCCCTGGTGACGCAGGCGTGATGACGAACGCATTGCTCGCCCGCGCCGGTACCGATCCGGCATTCAGCAGGCTGGTCGACGCGGCGGTCCTGCGGGTGCTGCAGGCGAAGCAGGCGCGCGGGCTGCTCAGGTCCTGATCCCGGTCAGGTCGACCACGAAGACCAGTGACGCGTTGTCGGGGATGCCCGCGGGTGCCCCTTTGGGCCAGCCCAGCGATCCCGGGATGACGACGATCCGCCGCCCGCCGACGCGCATCGGCGCAATGCCCGCCGTCCCCGCAATTCCCTTGCGCACGCCGGCGATGACGTCGCTCAGCGCGAACTGGGACCCTCCGTGCGGCCAGGACGAGTCGAACGTCTTGCCGCTGCGGTACAGCGCGGCGACGTACTGGACGAGGACGGTCGCGTCGGGCGTGACCGCTGCGCCGGTACCGGGGACGACGTCGTCGACGGCCAGTCGCGCCGGCTCGGCCGTCGCACGCGAGGTGAGCTTCGGTTGCGCGTTCAGGTCATAGGCGGCGGCGAGCGTGATGCCCATGAACGAAACGCCGCGTAGGTCGGTCGGGCTGGCCGCGCTCGCGCTGGGCGAGACTCGCGGGTCGCCGGGGGAGGAGCCGCCGGTCGAGTCGGCCGCCAACAGCCGGAACGCGACGAAGCCGGCGCCCCCGGCGACGAGCACGATCAGCGCGGCGACCAGTACCAGCAGGATCCGGGGCCGGCTCGGAGATCGGGCCTCACCGTTGTTCGCCGGCGCCACTGTCAGCCCCTGGTCACGGCGATCGACGTCCGCACCAGCGGCACCTCGAGCACGCCCGACGACAGCGTCGAGGCGAGCCCGGTGGCGGAGTCCTTCGTGAGCCCGCCGACGATCTGTACGGTGCCGAAGATCTTCGCCTCGATGAGCGGCAGGACGATGAGGTTGCCGTCGAGCACCAACCCGAGGTAGTCCGAGCAGGGCACCGTCGTCGGTCCGCACGAACTCTGCCCGGCGGACGGCGATCGATCACCCGCGCTGTGTGCGCTGGTGTAGGCCGTCAGCGCCTGTCCGCCGTCGGAATCCAGTGTCACCCGGACCGACCACTCGGTGCCGCCGGACGGGCTCGGGGGGACGGGCACCGCCGAGCGCACCTGGGTACCGAACACGATCGGCCGAGCGAGCAGCCCGGCAAGTTTCGCGCCGCCGCCTGCTGTGCCGCAACGCACGGCGACATCGTCGGCCGTGGCATCGGCGGCGCAGCCGGCGCGTCTCACTCGCCGCTGGAGATCGCGCCGCTCCCCGGGAGCAAGCTGTGCGTATTCGGTGTCGTTGGACGGCAGCGGGTACGCCATCGCGGCAAACGGGTGTGCGGTGCCGGCTCCGGACGGGGTGACGGTCGCCGCGATGAGCGGCCGCAGCTCGAGGACGCCCCGCGCACACAGCGAGGCGGCCGCCGTGCGGGTGGCTCCCGGGATGACGACGATGATCTTCGTCGCGTCCCCGGACGCCTTCGGTGTGGCGTCGGTCAGCCGGGCCGCGCGGGCGAGCAGGACCGCCTTGTCGCGCTGGGCGTCGAGACCGGCGGACCGGCACGTGACGCGCACCCCGGCCCGGGGCGGGATCGACGACCGCCCGGCCGACGCGATGGATGAGCCGCCGGACCGGGCGGGCGAAGCCCGTGCAGTCGACTCCGGAGTGGACGGGGCCGGAGTCGACGGGGCCGGAGTCGACGGGGCCGGCTCGGGCGAGCCGGACGTGCACGAGGCAAGCACGGCGATCGCGACGCACACCGCCAGCGTCGCCGCCGGCCGGGCAGTTGCCCCCCTAGGCCAGCAGCTGCGCATAGCCCGGCTTGATGGTCGAGTTGATCAGCTGCAGACGGTCGTCGAAGGCGATGAAGGCGCTCTTCATCGCGTTGATCGTGAACCACTGCAGGTCGGCCCAGTCGTAGCCGAACGCTTCCGCCAGCAGGGCCATCTCGTGCGACATGGACGTGCCGCTCATCAGCCGATTGTCGGTATTGACAGTGACCCGGAACTGCAGCCGGCGCAGCAGCCCGATCGGATGGTGCGCGATCGACTCCGCGGCACCGGTCTGCACGTTCGACGACGGGCACATCTCGAGCGGGATGCGCTTGTCACGCACGTACTGCGCGAGGCGGCCGAGCCGGCCGCCGGCCGTGATGTCGTCGACGATCCGCACGCCGTGCCCGAGCCGGTCGGTGCCGCACCACTGCAGCGCCTCCCAGATCGACGGCAGGCCGAACGCCTCCCCGGCGTGGATGGTGAAGTGGAAGTTCTCCCGCCGCAGGTACTCGAACGCGTCCAGGTGGCGGGTCGGCGGGAAGCCGGCCTCCGCGCCCGCGATGTCGAAACCGACGACCCCGTCGTCCCGGAACCGTACGGCGAGCTCGGCGATCTCGCGGGAGCGCGCCGCGTGCCGCATGGCCGTCGCGATCGCGCCCACGCGGATCGGGTGACCCTGCTCGGCCGCGTTGGCCTCGCCCTCGCGGAATCCGCGCAGCACGGCGGACACGACGTCGTCGAGCGAGAGGCCCGCCGCGACGTGCTGCTCCGGCGCCCAGCGGATCTCGGCATAGACGACGCCGTCGGCCGCGAGATCCTCCACGCATTCGCGGGCTACCCGGGTGAGTCCACCGACCGTCTGCATCACCGCAACGGTATGCCCGAACGTCTGCAGATAGCGTTCCAGCGAGCCGGAGGCGGCGGCCTCGCGAAACCAGGTGCGGAGGCCGGCGACGTCCGTGCTCGGCAACGCGTCGTAGTCGATGTGGCCGGCCAGCTCGATGACCGTCTCAGGCCGCAGGCCGCCGTCGAGATGGTCGTGCAGCACCACCTTCGGTGCACGGCGAATCGAGTCGAGATCGAGCGGGACGGGCATCTGGCCACCGTAGTCGGCGCTGCTTCGGGCCGAGCAGGTTGACTTGCTCACCTGATCGGACATGATCGGTCGGTGAGCACTCCGGTCTCGATGCCGACGGTGTCCGTGAGCGCGAGCGTCGAGCGCGAAGTGCCGCCGGATCGCTACGCCCTGACCGCCCGGGCGTCGGGTGACGGCGCGGACGCGCGCACGGCAACGGCCGCGCTCGTCGACGTGTATCGCGACCTCGAGGCGATCGCCGCTGCGCTGCCGTCCGATGCCGAGGTGCGCCACGGACCGCTGTCGAGCTGGCCGGCCAACGCCAGGCGCACTCGGTGGACCGCCAACCGGGTGATGACGGTCAGCGGCACCGACATGGACACCCTCGGTGCCGTGGCGGACGCGCTGGCGGCAGTGCGCGGCGTCTCGATCGACGGCCCGCACTGGAGCATCGACCGGCACAACCCCGCCTACGCGCACCTGCAGGCCGAAGCAGTGCACGAGGCGCAGGAGCGCGCGACCCGATACGCCGCAGCGCTCGGTGGCGAGCTGGGTCGGCTCGTCGAGCTGCGCGATCCGAACGCGGCCGGCCACGGGTACGCGCACGCGATGGAAGCGAGCATGCAGCTGCGCCGGGCGCCCGAGATATCGGCCATCGACCTCACCCCGCAACCGCTGTCGATCAGTGCCACCGTCGACGCCACCTGGTACCTCGTCCTCGGGACCTGACCCGCCGGGTTCGGCTCGTCCTCCGTCGTGGCCGGCGCGCCTCGGGACAGCGGCCACGACGCACGCAGGCCGCCACGCGGTCCTGTTCACCCGATGCGGTCGATGACCAGCCCCGTCGTGTCGACGGACTCGCCGATCTCATACCCCCCGTCGAGGGCGTCGAGAGCGCGATCGAAGCGCCGCGCATCGTCGGCATGCAGATCGAACAGCGGGTGCCCCGCGCGGACCTGGTCGCCGAGCTTGGCATGCAGCACGACACCCGCGCCCGCGGAGACCGGATCCTCCTTGCGGGAGCGGCCGGCGCCGAGGCGCCACGCGGCGTAGCCGACGGCGAGCGCGTCGAGCTTGGTCAGCACGCCGCTGGATGGGGCCGAGACGACGTGCTTCTCGCTCGCGATTGGCAATGCGGCCGCCGGGTCGCCGCCCTGCGCCGAGATCATCGCCCGCCACACATCCATCGCGCGGCCGTCCTGCAGCGCGTCAGCCGGGTCGACGTCGTCGAGCCCGGAGCGGCCGAGCATCTCGCGGGCCAGCGCGAGGGTCAGCTCGACGACGTCGGCCGGGCCGCCGCCCCCCAGTACCTCGAGGGCCTCGCGCACTTCGAGGGCGTTGCCGACCGTACGGCCGAGCGGTGTGGACATGTCCGTGAGCAGGGCAACCGTTGGCTGCCCGTGCGCAGAACCGAGTTCCACCATCGTCCGCGCGAGCTCCCGCGCATCGTCGATGTTCTTCATGAACGCGCCGCTACCCACCTTGACGTCGAGGACGAGCGCCGACGCGCCCTCCGCGATCTTCTTGCTCATGATCGACGACGCGATCAGCGGGATGGACTCAACGGTGCCCGTCACATCGCGCAGGGCATACAGCTTGCGGTCGGCCGGCGCGAGCTCGGCGCCCGCGGCGCACACGACCACACCCACCTCGTCCAGCTGGGCGCGAAACTGCGCGTTCGAGATGGCCGCCCGCCAACCGGGGATGGACTCCAGCTTGTCCAGCGTGCCGCCGGTGTGCCCGAGTCCGCGCCCGGACAGCTGCGGCACCGCGGCACCGCACGCGGCGACGAGCGGGGCCAGCGGCAGGGTGATCTTGTCGCCGACCCCCCCGGTGGAGTGCTTGTCCACGGTCGGGCGCGCTACCGACGAGAGGTCCAACGTCTCGCCCGTCGCGATCATCGCCGCGGTCCAGCGGGCGATCTCGCGCAGCGTCATGCCATTGAGCACGATCGCCATCGCGAGCGCGGACATCTGCTCATCCGCGACATCACCGCGGGTGTAGGCGTCGATCACCCAATCGATCTGCGCGTCCGAGAGCTCACCGTGATCCCGCTTGACCCCGATGACGTCTACCGCGGTGAATTGGTCGCGCACGCGTCGCTCACGCAAGGTCGTGCGGCCCGAACGCGAGCGGCAGAATCTCGATCATCGGCTGCACACCTTCGGACGTGTCGACGAGCAGGTCCGGTCCGCCGTGTTCCCAGAGCAGCTGTCGGCACCTCCCGCACGGCATGAGCACGTCGCCGTGGCGATCCACGCAGGCGAAGGCGATCAGTCGGCCGCCGCCGCCGCCGTGCAGCGCGGAGACGAGGCCGCACTCGGCGCACAGACCCAGCCCGTACGACGCGTTCTCCACGTTGCAACCCGTGACGATGCGCCCGTCGTCGACGAAGGCCGCAGCCCCGACCGGGAACTGCGAGTAGGGCGCGTACGCGTTGCCCATCGCCTCGAGGGCGGCGCGGCGCAGCGCCGGCCAGTCGATCTCGCTCACGGTGTACCTCCGGAGATGGTGACGGGCAGCGACCGTACGCCGCGGATGACGAATTCGGGTCGGCGCTTCGGTGGCTCGGCCAAAGTGAGCGCCGGGAATCGCCGCAGCAAGGTCGCCAGCGAGGTCTGCAGCTCGACGCGGGCGAGCGGCGCGCCGACGCAGAAATGGATTCCGGCGCCGAAACCCAGATGCGGGTTGTCCGCGCGGGTGACATCGACACGATCCGGTGCGTCGAACACCGCCGGATCCCGGTTGGCCGCGCCGAGCAGGGCCCCGACCTTCTGCCCGGCGCGGATCGTCACGCCGGCGACGTCGGTGTTCGCGGTGGCAGTGCGTTCGAACAGCTGCAGCGGCGAGTCGTAACGGATCAGCTCCTCGACCGCGCCGGGCACCAGGCCCGGGTCTGCGCGCAGCGTGCTCAGCTGCTCGGGGTGGGTCAGCAGTGCCGTGACGCCGTTGCCCACGACGTTCACCGTGGCCTCGTGTCCGGCGTTGAGCAACAGCGTGCAGGTGGTGACAAGCTCGTCCTCGCTCAACCGCGCGCCTTCCGCGTCGGTCTCCGCGATGAAGGACGAGATGAGGTCTGCGCGCGGCACCCGGCGACGCTCGGTGACCAGGCCGCGCAGGTAGGCGACGAACTCGGCGGCGGCCCGCTCAGCGGCCACCCGCTGGTCGGATGTCACCGCGTACTCGTACATCTTCACGATCGCGTTCGACCAGGGGCGCAGCAGCGGCCAGTCCGGTTCCGGCACCCCGAGCAGCTCGGCGATCACCTGCACCGGCAACGGCTCGGCGTACGACGCGATCAGATCGACCGGCGAGCCGTCCGACCCGGCGTCGGCCACGTTGTCGGCGAGGCGTTCGGCGAGTTCGGCCACCCGCGGCCGCAGGCGTTCGACGTGACCCCTCGCGAACGCGCCGGCCACCAGACGCCGCAGCCGGGTGTGCGTCGGTCCTTCGTTCTCGAGCAGGGAGTGGACGTGGATAAGCTCGAAGGCGGGCATCGGCTCGGCCGGCGGGCGGGGCGTCCACAACCTGCCGAGTGTGCGGGCACGGAGCACGGCGTTCGCCGCTGCGTGGCTGAACGTCAGGAACATGCCGGTTGCGTCGTGCCACTGCACCGGGGCGATGCGGCGGGCCACCGCGAAGTCGGGGTAGGGATCGGCGACGACCGACGCTGCGGTCAGGTCCAGTTCGAGCCTGCGGTTCATGCACCCTGGCCGCGACGCCACGGGATTCCGTCAGCTGCTGGCGGGCGCAGTCGCTGGGACGCCAGCGCCAGGACCAGCAAGGTGATCACATAAGGCGTGGCGGGCACGAACTCGATCGGCACGCTGTCGGTGGTCACGTACCAGATCAGGAAGAGCACACCGCTCACTGCCGCGCCACCGGCGGACATGAATCGCTTGCGCCACAACAAATATGCCGCGACGAGAAACAACACGAACGTGACGACGAGCAGCAACGCGTGCACCGACTCGCTGCCCTGGCGCTGGCGAACGGCGTCGGTGTAGCCGAACAGGCCGGCGCCGGCCGCGAGCCCGCCCGGCCGCCAGTTGCCGAAGATCATCGCGGCCAGGCCGATGTACCCGCGCCCAGCCGTCTGCCCCTCCTGGTAACCGCCACCCGCGTCAGCCAGGAACGCGCCGCCGAGCCCGGCGAGCATGCCGGAGATGATCACAGCGGTGTACTTCATCCGGTAGACACCGACACCCTGGGTCTCGGCCTGCGTCGGGTTCTCGCCGCAGGACCGCAGGCGCAGCCCGAACGCGGTGCGCCACAACAGGAACCAGGTAAGCGGTAGCAGCGCAATCATCAGGATGGTGAACGGGGTCAGCGTGGTGGCGAGTGCGCCGAGCAATCCGGCGACGTCCGAGATCAGGAACCAATGGTGGCCCGCCACATCTGTGAGCGCCGCGCCCAGGCCGGGAACGTTGATGTCGTCGAACGTTGGGGTGACTGGCGACTGGGTGGGGCCGCCGCCTTCCTGACCGGCGAAGAAGACGCCCGGCGAGGTAGCGGGCGAGCCCGGTCGCCAGGATGTTGATCGCGACGCCCGAGACGATGTGGTCGACCCCGAAGGTGACGGTCGCGACGGCATGAATCGTGCCGCCGATCGCACCGCCGGCGATGCCGCCGAGAATGCCGAGCCACGGGCTGCCGGAAAAGTAGGCGAACGCCGCGCCGAAGAAGGTGCCGAGGATCATCATGCCCTCGAGACCGATGTTGACCACGCCCGAGCGTTCCGACCACAGCCCGCCGAGACCGGCCAGCGCGATCGGGATCGCGCCGCTGATCGTGGCACCGAACGCACCGCTCGCCGTGATGTCGTTGGCGCCGGTGATCACGCGGGCAAGGGACAGCAACACCAGACCGGCCAGGGCTGCGATCAGCAGGCTGCGGCCACGGGTCGACCGCACCGCCGTCGGGTGCTCGTACATCACGCTGTTCGGCGCAGCTCCGTCTGCCGGTTGCACCAGGCTCATGCCGACACCCCCTTGACGAGCGAGGCCGGCGGCCCGGCGGGCGGCGCGGCGGCCGCGAGCGAGCGCCCGACCCGACGTTGCTGCTGCGCGAGCACCGCGCGGCGGACCAGCTCGTAGGCGATGACGACCGACAGCACCACGACGCCCTGCGTGATCTGGACGATCTCCTTCGGAATGCCGTTCAGGTCCAGGATCTGGGCCGACTGGTCGAGGAACGCCCACAGCAGCGCGGCGAACGCGATGCCGACGGCGTTGTTGCGGCCGAGCAGCGCGATCGCGATGCCGGTGAAGCCGAGCCCGGTCTGGAAGTCGACCGACGAGTACGCGAACGACTCGCCGAGCAGGATCGGCATGCCGACCAGACCGGCCACCGCGCCGGAGATCAGCATGCGTCACGACGATCATCCGCTTGACGTTGACACCGCTGGCCTGCGCCGCGGTCAACGACCGCCCGGTGGCGCGCAGGTCGAAGCCGAAGCGGGTGCGGGCGACCACGAGTGAAAGGTGACGCCGACGATCACGGCGAGGACGATCAGGCCGTACACCTTGCCGACCGGATCCATGGATCAGGTCGAGACCCTGGATGCGCCCCGAGCCGGGTATCGGCGCGGTCGTGACGTCGTCGGCATTGGGCGCGCGCCGGCCGAGGTTGCTCGGCCGCATCAGGAAGGCGATCAGGCTCGTCGCGATGAAGTTGAGCATGATCGTCGAGATGACTTCGCTGACGCCGCGGGTGACCTTGAGCAGCGCCGGCGATGCCCCGCCCAGGCCGCACCGACGAGCATCGCCACCACGACGATGGCGATCTGCCGCAGGCCGTTGGGCAGCGCGACGGCTCCGCCGAACGCGGCGGCCAACATCGCCGCCAGCCGGTACTGGCCGTCGACGCCGATGTTGAACAGGTTCATCCGGAAGCCGATGGCAACCGCGACGGCGGCCAGGTAGTAGATCGTCGCGCTGTTGACGATCGAGCAGCTCGGTGGAAGCCTGCGTGCCGTAGTCCCACATCTGCTGAGATGACGAACGTCGGGGCTGTGCCCGCGTGGATCAGCAAGATCACCGACGTGACGGCACCTGCGAACGCCAGCAGCGACGACAGGCGGCGCGACCAGATTCAGCCCGACGGCGATTGAGCCGATCTCTCATGTGCGCCGCCTCGTCCCGGGCGCCGGTCATCGCCGCGCCGAGCTCCTCGGGCGTGACCGTGCGCGGGTCGACGTCGGCGACCAGGCGGCCGCGCAGGATCACCTGCAGCGTGTCGGACAGGCCGATCAGCTCGTCCAGGTCGGCGGAGATCAGCAGCACCGCCAGCCCGTCGGCGCGCGCGTCGCGCAGGTGCTCCCAGATCGCCGCCTGCGCGCCGACGTCGACGCCGCGGGTCGGGTGCGAGGCGATCAGCAGCTCGGGTCGCCGCTCATCTCGCGGCCGACGATCAGCTTCTGCTGGTTGCCGCCGGACAGCGACGCGGCGGCGACGTCGATGCCCGGCGTGCGCACGTCGAACTCGCTCGACGATCCGCCGGGTGTCGCGCCTGGGCCCCGACCGTGTCGATGCAGCGGACCGCGTGACGTTGGGCTGCTCGGTCTGGTGGCCGAGGATGCGGTTCTCCCACAGCGGCGCCTCGAGCAGCAGCCCGTGCCGGTGCCGGTCCTCCGGGATGTAGCCGATGCCGGCCTCCCGGCGCCGCCGGGTGCGCCCACGCGGTGATGTCGCCGCCCGTCCGAGCACGATCGGTGCCGGTGCCGGCGGCGCGATGCCCATGATCGCCTCGACCAGCTCGGCCTGGCCGTTGCCCTCGACGCCGGCGATGCCGAGGACCTCGCCGCTGTGGATGTCGAAGATGACGTCGTCGACGAGCATCCGGCCGTCCGCGGATCGGCACGGTCAGCCCGTCGATGCGGCCACGACAACCGAGTCGGTGACCGTCGACTCGCGCAGTCTCCGGCGACGGCAGCTCGCTGCCGACCATCAGCTCGGCCAGCTGCCGGGCGGTGACGTCGCCGGGATCGACGGTGCGCGACCGTGGTGCCGCGGCGGATGACGGTGATCTCGTCGGCGACCGCGAGCACCTCGTCGAGCTTGTGCGAGATGAAGATGACGGTGAGGCCCTCGGCCTTGAGCTCGCGCAGGTTGCCGAACAGCTCGTCGACCTCCTGCGGCACCAGCACCGCGGTCGGCTCGTCGAGGATGAGGATCCGCGCGCCGCGGTAGAGCACCTTGAGGATCTCCACCCGCTGCCGGTCGCCGACGCCGAGGTCCTCGACCAGGGCGTCCGGGTCCAGCGCCAGGCCGTACGCGTCGGAGATCTCGCCTGATCCTGCGCGCGCGCCGCGCGGGTGTCGAGCCGACGCCGCGCCTGGTCGGCTCCGCGCCGAGCACGATGTTCTCCAGCACGGTGAGGTTGTCGGCGAGCATGAAGTGCTGGTGCACCATGCCGATCCCGGCGGCGATGGCGTCGGCCGGCGAGCGAGAACGACACCGTCGTGCCGTCGATCGCGATCGTGCCCTCGTCCGGCTGGTGCATGCCGTAGAGGGTCTTCATCAGGGTCGACTTGCCGGCGCCGTTCTCGCCGACGATGGCGTGCACGTGGCCGACGCTGGACGGTGATGTCGATGTCGTGGTTGGCGACGACGCCGGGGAACCGCTTGGTGATGCCGCTCAGCTCGACCGCGGGCGCGACGACGGCCGCGTCGGCGGGGGTGGCGGCGGCGATGACCCACGCTCCTCGTCAGACGGACGACGGCCCGGGAAGCACGGTATACCGCGCTTCCCGGGCCGTCGGGCGTTGCGCTGTGCCGACTCAGGCGTGTCGTCGGGACCTTGATCTGGCCGGCGATGATCTTCGCCTTGTACGCGTCGATCTGCGCCTTGTACGGGTCGATCTTCGGGTTCGACGTCGCGTAGCCGACGCCGTTGTCCTTCAGGCTGAAGTCGGATGTAGCCGGACTTGAACTTGACCCTTCGCGTCGGCCTCGATGAAGTTGTAGACGGCGGTGTCGACGCCCTTGAGCGCCGAGGTCAGGATGTACGGCTTCTGCGCCGCGGTGGCAGTCTGGTACTGGTCGGAGTCGACACCGATCGCCAGCTTCTTCTTCTCGACCGCCGCGCCTGAACAGTCCGAGCCCGAGCCGCCGGCCGCGTGGTAGACGACGTCGGCGCCGTTGTCGTACATGGCCCTCGGCGATCGTCTTGCCCTCGGCCGGGTCGTTGAACCCGGAGAAGTCCGGCGGCTGCGGACATGTAGGCGACCTGCACCTTGATCTCGGGTTGACCGCCTGCACGCCGGCGTCGTAGCCGGCCTGGAACTTCTGGATCAGCGGGGTCTGCACACCGCCGATGAAGCCGACGTTGTTCGTCTTGGTGGCCAGTGCGGCTGCCACGCCGACGAGGATAGGAACTCTCGTTCTCGGTGAACACCAGTCCCTCGACGTTGGGCAGCTTGACTGGTGTTGTCGTCGACGATCGCGAAGTGGACGTTCGGGTACTTCGGCGCGACCTTGGCCAGCTGCGGTCGCGTAGGCGAAGCCGACCGCGATGATCGGGTTGTAGCCGCCCTTCGCCAGCAGGGTGAGCCGGTCATCCTTCTGCGCGTCGGTCTCGCCGCTGGACCGCGGACAGCTCCTTGGTCTCGATGTTCAGGTCTGTCTTGGCCTTGTCCAGGCCGGCTGCGGCCAGGTCGTTGAACGACTTGTCGCCCCGGCCGCCGACGTCGTAGGCCATGCCGACCTTGAGCGTCTTCATCGCCGGCGACGACGAGCCACCGCTGACAGAGTTCGCGACGGACCCGGGTGCGCTGCTGGCACTGCCACCACCGCTGCTGGTGCCGCAGGCGGCAAGTGCCAGGGAGGCACCTAACGCGACGGCGCCCAGCTTCATCCCATATAGAGCACGCACGCTGATCTCCTCACTCCCAGCCGATTCGAGCACCGTATCCCTGCCCGCGCCGCGCGGTAACCGACCCGGCCGGTCGACACGCGATCGTTGCCCGCGCGAAAGACCGAAGACCCCCACCGGCTCGGCGTCGCCGAGTGGCGCGATCACGCCGGGTCGAACCATGATCACGAACCGCACACGATCCGGGGGCGGCGCCGCGCGCCGCCCGGCACGTCGGGGGGGCCGACCCTACGCTCGTCGCGTGCGAAGACGGGCGCTGTCGAGGCGGCTCGGGGCAGCGTTGGCCGCCTCGGTGGCGATATTCGCCGGCGCGGCGGTCACCCCGGCCGCCGGGGATCCGCTGCCAACGGCCATTCCCGTACCACCGGCCGCGCCGACGCCGACGAGCGGCGCCGTCTCGCCCGGCGCTCCCGATCCCCATCCGCCGCGCGGCGGCATCGCCCCCGACGGCAGTGCAGTGGGCGGGCAGCGGCTGCTCAGCCGCGAGTTGGTGCTGCCGCTCGATGCGCCGCCGCTGCCGCGCCAGCTGAGCGCGCAGGCCTGGCTGCTCGCCGACCTCGATACCGGAGACGTGCTCGCCGCGCGCGACCCACACGGGCGGTACCAGCCGGCGAGCATCCAGAAGCTGCTGACCACCGTCACCCTGGTGCCCCGGCTGGCGGGTGACCGGGTCGTGACGGTCAGCGACCGGGCCGCCCTGACCGAGGGATCGCATGCCGGCCTGGTTCCCGGAGGCAAGTACACCGTCGATGACCTGTTCCGCGGCCTGTTGCTCGTCTCGGGTAACGACGCCGCCGAAGCCCTGGCCGACGCCGCCGGCGGCCGCGCTGCGACGGTCCGTTTGATGAACGCGACAGCGCGGCGCCTGGGCGCCTACGACACGTTCGTCGAGACACCCTCCGGGCTCGACGGCTGGAATCAGCTGACCAGTGCCTACGACATGACCCTGATCCTTCGCGCCGCGATCACCGAGCCGCGCTTTCTCGCCTACGACCGCGCGACGACGGCGGTACTTCCGGCCCAGCCCCGGCACGGGCGGGTGCCGGCCGTCGGACGCATCGTGCTGGACAACCAGAACACCCGGTTCCTGACGACGGTCCAGGGTGCGCTCGTCGCCAAGACCGGATTCACCGACGCCGCGCAGCACACCTTTGCCGGGGTCATCGAGCGGCGCGGGCACCGGTTCGGGGTTGTCCTGCTTCGCGCCCAGCGCTGGCCGACCGATCAGTGGCAACAGGCGCGCAGCCTGGTGGCCTGGGGGTTGCGACTGCCGGCGACGTCGCGGCGGGTGGGTGTTCTCGAGCCGCCGGACGGCACCTCCGACGGGGCCGCATCGCCGGTGGCCGGGTCGGCATCGCGAACCGCGCCGCAGTCCGGCAGTGGGCCGGACGGGTCCGCGTCGCCGTTGCCGGGCAGGTGGACCGGCGCCGGCACCGGCGCCAAGACGCTCGTCCTGATCGTATTGGTCGGCGCGCTGTACCTGCTCGTGCAGCGCCTGCGCAGACAGCGCTGATCATGCTGCTCGGTCAGCTGTCGATTTCCGGTTTCGGGCGGGTGACGAGCCAGGTCGCCGCCGCCCCGGCGACGGCTCCGAGCCCCACCAGGGCCGCGCCGACCGTCGCGGGACGGACCGCAGGCAGCTCGTCACCCTCGATGGACGCGGACGCCGCCATCGCCGGGGGTTCGATTATGGGCACGGTGTTCGCCGCTCGTCGGGCGGCGTTGGTCGACGCGATCCAGGCACAGCTGAAGAGGACCCACCGAGCGACGAGCTGCATCCAGATCAGGATCGCGATGATGCCGACGAACGGCCCGGCGGTCTTGCTCTGCGCGGCCAGCGCAATGGTGTACGTGCCGAGGATCTTGAGCGCCTCGTAGCCGACTGCGGTGAGCAACGCGCCCTTGATCGCCAGCGTGCGGGCGACCTCGGCCTGCGGCAGGCGGATCAGCAGCCACCAGAAAATGATCATGTCGCCGCCCACGGCGAGCGCAATGCCGAGCACCGCGACGAGGTATCGGAAGCCCGGCAACGAGTCCAGGCCGAGCGCGTCGAGAATCTGATCGGTCACCGCGGTGCCGACGACGGTCAGCGCCAAGGAGACGACGATCCCGAGACCGAGCCCGGCGAGGACGAGCAGGTTCGAAACCTTCCCCTTGACGAAGCCGACCTTGGCCGGGGTGCGCCCCCACACCCCGTCGATCGCCGCGCGCAGGTTGGCGATCCACCCGAGTGCGGTGAGCAGCACCCCGACCAGGCCGATCAGTCCGAGGCTCGCGCGCTGGTCGATCGCGGTGCGCAGGGCGCTGCTCAGTGTGTCTCCGAATCCGCCCGGGAAGTTGTCGGTGATGTGCGTGAACAGGTTCTGTTCAGCGGCCGGGTGCGCGTGCAGCACGAAGCCGGTGATCGACACGGCGAGCAGCAGCAGGGGGAACAGCGCCAGGAAGCTGAAGAAGGTGATCGCCGCGGCGTACTGGTTACCGTTGTTGCGCTGCATGAGCTGCCAGGCCGCCAGTACATGTCGCAGCCACGCGTAGCGGTTCTGCAACGCCTGCCAGCGCCCGGTCGCCTCGTCCTTCAGGGCCATGGGACGGGTCTACCCGCAGTCGTCGCCGAACCTATCGCCGAGCGGGAACTCCGAGCGCCAATCCCAGCGCCCGCGTGGACGCCTGGAGAACAACACGATTCGGTCCACGGTGAACCGGGCCACGAACGCGGCCATCCCTTCGTAGGCCTCGTCCAGGCTGGCCTCGTCGATCCGATGAGCGATCGTGACGTGCGGGTGGTACGGAAACTCGAGATCTCGGGCCAGCGGACCCTGCCGGATGGACATCTCCAACAGCTCGCAGTCCGAGACCCCAGTGGCCACCTGAACGAACACGACGGGCGACGTCGGCCGAAACGTCCCGGTCCCGGCCAGGTGCATCACGAACGGCTCGTGCCGGTGCGCGGCCTCGGACAGATGCTTTTCCACATCGTCCATCGCCGTCTCCGGAACCGGCGTCGGCGGCAGCAGCGTCACGTGCGGGAACACGAGCGAGGCGGCGGGATCCCCGACGTGCCTGCGCCATTTGGCCAGCACGCTCGCGTGTGGCTGGGGGATGGCGATCGCGACCCCCAGCATCAGGTCCTTCACGCCGAATCCGGGGCCAGGAAGCCGACGCGGCCGTAGGCGTTGCGCACCGATTCGGCGGCGACGAGGCCCGCCCGTTCCGCGCCGCGCGCGAGGATGCGGTCCAGCTCGGCGCGGTCGTCGAGCAACTGCGCCGTCCGCTTCGCGAACGGCTCGGAGAAGGCCGCCACCGCATCGGCCACCGACGATTTCAACGTTCCGTAGCCCTGCCCGGCGAACTCCGCCTCGACCTCGGCCACCGGCCGGTTCGTGAACGACGCAAGGATCGCGAGCAGGTTGGACACACCCGGCTTGGCAACCGGGTCATAGCGGATTTCGGTCTGCGTATCGGTCACTGCACGGCGGATCTTCTTAGCCGTGACGGCCGGGTCGTCGAGCAGGTTCACCGTGCCGGCCTCGCTCAATGACTTGCTCATCTTCGCGGTCGGATCCTGCAGGTCGAGGATCTTGGCGGTCGAGGCGAGGATGTAGGGCTCCGGTACGACGAAAGTGTCGCCGTAGCGGGTGTTGAAGCGCTGCGCGAGATTGCGCGTCAGCTCCAGGTGCTGGCGCTGATCCTCGCCGACCGGCACGTAGTTCGCTTGGTAGAGGAGGATATCGGCAGCCTGCAGGACTGGATAGGTGAACAGGCCGACGCTGACCCGATCGGCGCCGTTGCGCGCCGACTTGTCCTTGAACTGGGTCATCCGGCCGGCCTCGCCGAACCCGGTCAGGCATTCCATGATCCACGCTAGCTGAGTGTGCCCGGGCACGTGGCTCTGCAGGAACAGCGTGCACCGCTCCGGATCCAGCCCGGCCGCGAGCAGTTGAGCCACCGACACGCGGGTCCGCTGACGCAGTTCGTCCGGCGGGGGCGGATTCAGCGTGAGCGCGTGCAGGTCGACCACGCAGTAGAAGGCGTCGTTGCCCTCCTGTAGGGCCACCCACTGGCGCACCGCGCCGAGGTAGTTGCCGAGATGGAAGGAGCCGGCGGTCGGCTGGATGCCGGACAGGACGCGGGGTACCTGGACAGTTGTCGATGACATGATTTAGCGATTATTTCACTTGGCCCGGTCAGGTGTTTCCGCCGCGGTCCGCATCCGGCGCAGCCGTATCCGCGCCGCGCGCCTGCCCTCGGTGTGCACCACGGTCAGGCGCAGTCCGTCGTGCTCGACCACATCCCCGGTCCGCGGCAATCGGCCGAGCTCGGCCATGACGTAGCCGCCGAGCGTCGCATACGGACCTTCGGGCAGCTCCACGCCGCAGATCTGCGCCACCTCGTCGAGGTTCAACTTGCCGTCCACCTCGACCTCCATGTCGGACAGACGCCGCGACTCGGTGTCGTCGCGGTCGTACTCGTCGCGAATGTCGCCGACGACCTCCTCCAGCAGGTCCTCGAGAGTGACGATCCCGTCGGTGCCGCCGTACTCGTCGATGACGATGGCGAGATGGTGCCCCTCGGCGCGCATCTCCGACATCGCGGCGAGCACGTGCACGCTGCCGGGCAGGGCCTTGACCTCCCGCGCCACGCTGACCAACGTCGCGTCCCGGTCGACGCGATTGGATGGGACGAGCAGATCGCGGATGTGCACGAAGCCGAGGACGTCGTCGTGCCCCCGGCCGACGACCGGGTAGCGCGAGTGCGGCGACTCCGCCGCGACCCGGGCCGCCTTGCTGATCGTCAGGGACCCGTCGAGGAAGACGACCTCGGTACGCGGGATCATCACCTCGTCGATCGAGCGCTGCCCGGCCGCGAACACATCGTCGATCAGCCGGCGTTCGTCGCTGCCGAGCGTCTCGTGCGCGGCGACCAGGCTGCGCAGCTCTTCGTCGCTGATCGGTTGACGCGCGGCCGACGGATCGCCACCGAGTAGGCGGACGACACCGTTAGTGGACTTCGACAGCAGCCAGATGATCGGGCGGAAGAAGCCCGCGATGCGGTTCAGCGGCGGCCCGAAGAACACCGCGGCCTGCTCGGCGCGTTGCAGGGCCAGCCGCTTGGGTGCGAGCTCGCCCACGACGAGCGTGATGAAGGAGATGATCAGCGTGATACCGACGACGCCGGTCGCGCTGGCCAGCCCGTGGCTCCAGCCGCGCTCGACGAGGAAGTCACGCACCTCATCGGACAGCGTCACCGCGCCGTAGGCGCTGGACAGCAGCGCCGTGGACGTGACGCCGATCTGCACTGCGGCGAGGAAGCGGTTGGGGTCGGCCGTCAGTTTCGCCACGGCCGCGCCGCCGCGGCCGTGGCCCTCGGCGAGCGCGCGCACCTGGCTTTCCCGCAAGGAGATGATCGCGAGTTCGGCGGCGACGAAGATGCCCTCGATGACGATGAGCAGCAAGACGATGCCGACATTGAGCAGCGTCGGACCGAGCACTGCCCAAGTCTAGGTTCAGGAAACGCGGCGAGCGCCCACCGAAGCCGTCGTAGCAACCGCCGCTCGCGCCTGCTCCGAGCGCCGCACCGGAGCAGCGGTCACCACGGCGACCGGCGCGCTGCCCCGCAAGAGCACCTGCGCCACGGCGTGCGGATCGTCGCTCATCGGCACGTGGCCGACGCCGCGCAGCATCACATGCTCCGCGTGCGGGACGAGCCGCTTTGCCACCTCGGCCTGCCAGGGCGGCAGTACCAGGTCGCGCGCGCCCCAGGCGATCGTCACCGGCACATCGTTCGGAATTTGCCGGTCGAACGGCGCCGCCGCGTCCAGCATCAACTGCAGCGTCGGCCGGGCGTAGCGGAATGCCTGGATGTCGCCGAGCGCCTGAGCCGAGGAGATCCGAGCGGGGTGGGCACAGATCAGCCCGTACATCAACCGTCGGCCCGCCCGGGTGTGAGCCAGCAATTCCACCCGGGCGCCCAACCGCTCACTGAGCATGCCCGTGCGCAGGATGTGCCGGGTGTAGCTGAAATGTGCCCGGGTGGTCCAGAATCCGGCCGGCGACAAGGCGGTCACGCTGCGCGCGTCGCCCTCGGCACCGGCGACGAGCGCCACGAGACCGCCGAGGGAGTTGCCGGCGACGTGCGGGCGTACCAGCCCCTCGTCGGCAAGGAACTGCCGGAACTGCTCGCGCAGCAGATCGGTGACGGGACGGCCGTCGGCAGGCAGCGGCGGCGAGGCACCGTGCCCAGGCAGGTCGACGAGGATCACCTCACGGTCCTCGGCAAGCTCCTCGACCACCGGATACCAGGCCTGCCGACGGTGCGTGACGCCGTGGACAAGGACCAGCGGCTCGCCGCGGCCGTGCCGTTCGCACGCGAGCATGCGCCCTCCCCGAACCTTGCGCGTCACGTCGCAGTAACTTACCTGTAACGCTATGCCGCAGTGGTACAGGTCACAAATCGGCGCGGTAACGGATATGTCTCGATCGATGAAGTCGGCTCAGCCGCCTCCCGGTCAGGTCATCGCCTTCTGCAGGTTCGAGTCGATCGCGGCGAGGAAGTCCTCCGTGGTCAACCACGGTTCGTCCTTGCTGATCAGCAGCGCGAGGTCCTTGGTCATCTGGCCGCTCTCTACCGTTTCGATGCAGACCTTCTCCAGCGTCTGCGCGAAGCGAGTGACCTCCGGCGTGCCGTCGAGGTCGCCCCGGTGCGCAAGCCCGCGGGTCCAGGCGAAGATCGACGCGATCGGGTTGGTCGAGGTCGGCTTGCCCTGCTGATGCATGCGGTAGTGCCGGGTGACGGTGCCGTGCGCCGCCTCGGCCTCCACGGTCTTGCCGTCCGGCGTCATCAACACCGAGGTCATCAGGCCGAGCGAGCCGAAGCCCTGCGCCACGGTGTCGGACTGGACGTCGCCGTCGTAGTTCTTGCACGCCCAGACGTAGCCGCCCTCCCACTTCAGGGATGCCGCGACCATGTCGTCGATCAGCCGGTGCTCGTACGTGATGCCGGCCGCGGCGAAGTCGTCCTTGAACTCGGCCTCGAAGACCTCCGCGAAGATGTCCTTGAACCGGCCGTCGTAGACCTTGAGGATGGTGTTCTTCGTCGACAGATACACCGGGTAGTGGCGGTTGAGGCCGTAGCGCATCGATGCTCGGGCGAAGTCGCGGATCGACGAGTCGAGGTTGTACATCGACAGCGCGACACCCGGTCCGGGGAACTGGAACACCTCGAGTTCGATGGGTTCGCCGCCGTCCTTGGGGGTGAACGTCATCGTGAGCGTGCCCTCGCCGGGAACCTTGAGGTCGGTGGCACGGTACTGGTCACCGAAGGCGTGCCGGCCGACGACGATCGGCTTGGTCCATCCCGGCACCAGCCGGGGCACGTTGCTCATGATGATCGGTTCGCGGAAGATCACGCCGCCGAGGATGTTGCGGATCGTGCCGTTGGGCGAACGCCACATCCGCTTGAGCCCGAACTCCTCGACCCGCGCCTCGTCGGGCGTGATGGTGGCGCACTTGACCCCGACGCCGTGCCGCTTGATCGCCTCGGCCGAGTCGATGGTCACCTGGTCGTCGGTGGCGTCGCGGTGCTCGATCCCGAGGTCGTAGTACTCGAGGTTGACGTCGAGGTACGGGATGATCAGCTTGTCCTTGATGAACTGCCAGATGATGCGCGTCATCTCGTCGCCATCCAGCTCGACGACCGTCCCCGTCACCTTGATCTTGGCCATACCCAGTTGCCTCCGATGCAAATCTCTTGGCCTGGAAACTATCCGACCTCGCGGCTCATCCTGAGGGCGGCAGCCTCCTGAGGCATTGCTGACGGCGGCACGAGCGCCGGGAGCGGACCTCGGCGCCGTGCCGAGGGAGTGCGATCAGTCTGTCATCGGGGGAATCACCGCACGCCGCAGACCAGGTGGCGCGCGAACCGTAGGCTCGTTCTGTGAGCTGTGCATGACCGCCGCGACAGGTGCTCGGGCCGGCGCGCGTACGTCGATCGTCACGGTCGACGACGACCCCGGCGTTTCGCGCGCAGTCGCGCGCGATCTGCGTCGCCGTTACGGCGACACGTACCGCATCGTGCGCGCCGAGTCCGGCGAACAGGCCCTGGACGCGCTGCGGGAGATGACACTGCGCGGCGACGCCGTCGCCGTGCTGCTCGCCGACTACCGGATGCCACAGATGAGCGGCCTCGAGTTCCTCGAGACCGCGATGGATCTCTATCCGGGCGCGCGGCGGGTGCTGCTCACGGCGTACGCCGACACGAGCGCGGCCATCGACGCCATCAACGTCGTTGACCTCGACTACTACCTGCTCAAGCCATGGGACCCGCCGGAGGAGAAGCTCTACCCGGTCATCGACGCGCAGCTCGAGGCATGGGCGGCGAGTGACTACCGGCCGGTGCCCGAGACGAAGGTCGTGGGGCACCGCTGGTCGGCGCGCTCGTCGGACGTCCGCGAGTTCCTGGCCCGCAACCAGGTGCCCTACCGCTGGTACACGAGCGAGTCCGCGGAGGGCAAGCGGCTGATCCAGGCGGCCGGCGCCGACGAGCACGCGATGCCGCTGGTGGTCGCCGCGGACGGCGTGGCGCTGCAGGCGCCCAGCGACGCCGACCTCGCCGAGCATGTCGGCCTGGCCACCACCCCGGCCAAGGACTTCTACGACCTCATCGTCATCGGCGGCGGCCCGGCCGGGCTCGGCTCCGCGGTGTACGGGGCGTCCGAAGGGCTGCGCACGGTGCTCATCGAGCGGACCGCCACCGGCGGGCAGGCCGGGCAGAGCTCGCGGATCGAGAACTACCTCGGCTTCCCCGACGGCGTCTCCGGTGCCCAGCTGACCGATCGCGCGCGGCGGCAGGCGATCAAGTTCGGCGCCGAGTTGATCACTACCCGGGACGCCGTCATCCTCGAGGCCAACGGCCCGGCGCGCACCGTACGCTTCGCCGACGGCGACTCGGTCGCGGCGCACACGGTCATCCTCGCCACCGGGGTCGCCTACCGGCAGCTGGACGCGCCCGGCTGCGCGCAGCTGACCGGCCGCGGCATCTACTACGGCTCCGCGCTCACCGAGGCGGCCAGCTGTGTCGAGCAGGACGTCTACATCGTCGGCGGGGCGAACTCGGCCGGTCAGGCCGCGGCGTACCTGTCGCGGGGCGCGCGATCGGTGACCCTGCTCGTGCGCGGCACGTCGCTGCAGGCGTCCATGTCGTACTACCTGATCCAGCAACTCGAGCAGATCCACAACGTGCACGTGCGCACCTGCACCGAAGTCATCGAGGCGCAAGGCGACGGCCACCTCGAACAGCTCACCCTGCGCGACAACGCCAGCGGCACCACCGAGACCGTCGACGCCGGTTGGCTGTTCGTGTTCATCGGCGCCGCCCCGCGCACGGAATGGCTCGACGGTGTCGTCGAGCGCGACGATCACGGGTTCGTGCTCGCCGGACCCGATCTGGGTGGCTTCGGTGAGCTGCCGCCGGGATGGATTCTCGACCGGCTGCCGTTGCACCTCGAGACGAGCGTCCCGGGCGTGTTCGCCGCCGGCGACGTGCGGGCCGAGTCGGCCAAGCGGGTCGCGTCGGCCGTCGGCGAGGGCGCGATGGCCGTGATGCTCGTGCACCGCTACCTCGAGGGGCTGTGATGGTCGAAACCCTGGCCTGCCACATCGACGAACTCCGCACCCTGTTCCTGTTCGAGAAGCTCACCGACGAGCAGCTGCAGTGGCTGTGCGGACACGGCCGGGTCGAGTTGCACCCGCCCGGCATCGTGTTCGCCGAAGGCGACCCAGCGACCTGCTTCTTCATCCTGCTCGACGGCGACATGTCGATCTCGCGCAAGGTCGGCGCCGACGACGTCGAGATCAACCGGACGAGCCAGCGCGGCGTGTATTCCGGCGCGTGGTCGGCGTATCTGCGCGAGCGTGCACCGCAGACCTACGCCGTCACGATGCGCACCTACGCACCGTCGCGGTTCTTCGTCCTGGCGGCCGGTGACTTCACCGAGCTGATGGAACAGTGGTTCCCGATGGCGCTGCACCTGCTCGAGGGACTGTTCATCGGCAACCAGCGCACGCAGAGCACGGTCGGCCAGCGCGAGCGGCTGCTCGCCCTCGGTTCGCTGTCGGCCGGGTTGACCCATGAGCTGAACAACCCGGCCGCGGCGGCCGTGCGCGCCACTTCGTCGCTGCGCGAGCGGGTGGCCGGGATGCGGCAGAAGCTGCGCGTCATCGCCGGCGGCGCCTGGGACAGGCACGCGTTGGAGCAGCTGATCGAGCTGCAGCAGCGCGCGGTCGAGCATGTCGCCAAGGCTCCCGAGCTCAGCCCGATGGAGGCGTCCGACCGCGAGGACGCCCTCGTCGACTGGTTCGACGAGCACGACATCCGCAGCGGCTACGACCTCGCGTCGACGTTCGTGCAGTCGGGGCTCGACGTCGGGTGGCTGGAGCAGGTTGCCGCAGTCGTCGACGACGGCCTGCTCGAAGGCGCGATCCGCTGGCTGAACTACACGCTCGAGACCGAGCTGCTGATGAACGAGATCGAGGACTCCACGACCCGCGTCTCCTCACTCGTCACTGCCGCCAAGCAGTACTCGCAGATGGATCGCGCGCCGAACCAGATCCTCGACGTCCACGAGTTGCTCGACAGCACGCTGATCATGCTCAGCCGCAAGATCGGCCCCGAGATCCGGGTCGTCAAGGACTACGACCGGTCGTTGCCCGACATCCCGGTCTACGGTGCCGAGCTGAACCAGGTCTGGACCAACCTGATCGACAATGCGCTGCAGGCCATGGGCGAGCGCGGCACGCTCACGATCCGTACGTCACGCGACGCGGATCTGCTGCAGGTGGAGATCGGCGATACCGGCGTCGGAATCCCCGACGACATCGTGACGCGCATCTACGAGCCGTTCTTCACCACGAAGCCGGTCGGCGAGGGCACCGGCCTCGGCCTGGACATCTCGTGGCGCATCGTCGTGAACAAGCACCACGGCGACCTGTCGGTGACGTCCGAACCCGGGGACACGAGATTTCGGGTGCGTCTGCCGATCCACCCGCGCGAGGAGGTTCCATGACCGTCGAGGGCATCGATGCGCGCGTCCCGCCGAGCGGTACCGGCTGTGTCGAGTGCGACGCCGACGGCGGTTGGTGGGTGCACCTGCGCCGCTGTGCGCAGTGCGGGCACATCGGCTGCTGTGATTCGTCCCCCGCGCAGCATGCGAGCAAGCACGCGGCAGCCAGTGGGCACCCGATCGTGCGCAGTTTCGAACCCGGCGAGAGCTGGTTCTGGGACTACACGTCGCAGGACTACTACGACGGCCCGCGGCTGGCCGACCCGCAGCACCATCCGATCGAGCAAACGACACCCGGGCCCCGCGATCGCGTCCCGGCGGACTGGCGTTCGAAGGTCCACTGACCGGTGGCCGACCGGCTGTGGCAGTGGCTGCGTGCGCGTGATCCCACCTTTGCCGCGCTGCGCAGTGCGGTCCGCGCGGCGGTCGTCGTGCCGGTCAACTTCGCGATCGGCTCACAGCTGATCGGCAATGCACAGGTCGCGACGTTCGCGGCGTTCGGCTCGTTCGCGCTGCTGTTGTTCGCGAACTTCCCGGGTGGGCGGGCGACCCGCGCGAGCGCGTATCTGCTGCTCGGTCTGGCCGGCGTGGTGCTGATCTCGCTCGGCACGGCGGTGGCAACTCCGGATTGGCTGGCCGTCCTCGCGATGGCGGTGGTCGGCTTCTGCGTGCTGTTCTCCGGCGTGATCAGCTCCATGATCAACGGCGCGACGTCGGCCGCATTGCTCACGTTCATCCTGGCCGTACTCCTGCCGGGCCTGCGCAGCGACCTGCCGCAGCGACTGGCCGGGTGGGGTCTCGCCGTTGCCGTCGCGGTGCCGGTGGCGCTGTTCGTCTGGCCGCCGGACGACCAGAACGTGCTGCGCCGTCGGACCGCGACGTTGTGCCGCGCGCTGGCGTCGATGCTGCACCTGCAGCAGCCGCCGCCCGGCGGCGTCGACCCCTTCGTCGCGGTGGGCCGTGCCCGACGCGATCTGCGGACGGCCTTCCGGGCGTCGGCCGCCCGCCCGACCGCGGTGAGCACGGGGGCACGGCTCACGATCCGGCTCGTCGACGAGCTGGAATGGCTGACCACGGCGGTCATGAACGCCTGCTCGGATGCGCCGGACGGCTGGCCGCCCGCCGGCAGGCGGCTGCGCGATGCGGCGTCGCGGGTGATGAGCGCCTGCGCCGAGACGCTGGACCACGACGGCGACAGTCCCTCGACATCGGCCGGCGCGGACCTCGACAGCTGCCTTGCCGACCTCGTCCGGGCGCGCAGTGACGTCGCAGCGTCCACACTGGCCCAGTTGCGCACGAACGCCCTCGTGCCGGCTGCGGGTGCGTCGGCGGCGAATCCCGGCGAGTTCGAGCGCCCGCTGTATGCAGCACACGAGCTCGGCTACACCGTGGGCCTGGCCGGCCGCACCGTCTCGGCGATCGCCCGGGCCGACGGCCGATCCTGGTGGGCGCGGGCCACCGGTCGCGGCATCGACCTGTCGGAGTTCGGGCTGCTCAACGCGGCACAGCGACTGGCCGTCGGGCATCTCGACCGGCATTCGGTCTGGCTGCAGAGCAGCATCCGGGGCGCGATCGGGCTCGCCCTCGCAGTCCTGCTGTCACGTGTCGTCGGCGCGCAGAATGCGTTCTGGGTCGGCCTCGGGGCGCTGTCGGTCCTGCGGTCGAACGCGTTGGCGACCGGTGCGACGGTGCTGAGGGCGCTGCTCGGCACGGTGCTCGGCTTCGCGATCGGCGCGGGCGTGATCGCCGTGCTCGGGACCAACCCGGCGGTGTTGTGGACCGTGTTCCCGCTGGTGGTGCTGATCGCCGCCTTCGCACCGGCGGTGATCTCCTTCGTCGCCGGCCAGGCGGCGTTCACCGTGTTCTCGATCATCTTGTTCAACATCATCGCGCCGATCGGCTGGCAGGTCGGGGTGCTGCGCATCGAGGACGTCGCCCTCGGGTGTGCCGCGAGCCTCGTGGCCGGCCTGCTGTTGTGGCCGCGCGGCGCGGCGGCCGCCCTGGGCGTGGCGTTCGCCGAGGCGTACGGTGCGGCCGCGCGCTACCTGCAGGCGGCGATGGACGAACTCACCGGCGAGCAGGCCGTCGACGCGCGTGGCTCGGCCCAGATCGCCACTTCGGCGCGAGGCGCCGGCATCCGGCTCGACGACGCGCTGCGCCAGTACCTCGCCGAACGCGGTCCGAAGCACGTCGCACTGGAGAGCGTGGCGGCGCTGTCCAACGGCGCTACCAGGTTACGGCTGGCGGGAATGGCCGTCGCGCGACTGCGCGAGGCGGCCCCTGAGGGGCAGGTGATGGGACCCGACGACGACCGGCTGCACGACGCCGCCGCGGTGCTCGACCGGCGGGCGCGCCGCGTGACGCAGTGGTATTCCGCGCTGGCCACCGCCTTCGACAGCGAGCCCGCACGATCAGCGCCGGTCGCGTACGGTCGCCCCGACGAGTCGTTCCTCGAGGTCGTCCTCCCGGCTGTCGACGGCTGCGGCGACCCACAACGTGCCGAACGGGCCGAGCGGCTGTTGTGGTCGGGCCAGTACCTCGGCGACGTCGACCGACTCCGAGCCGAGCTGATCGGACCGGCGGCGCAGGTGGCCGCCGCTCGCGCCCAGGACTGGTGGCGCCGCTGATCGCCGCCGTCAGCGGCTCCTACGCTGATCGGATGCTCATCCATCCCTGGGACGCCGGTCAGGACGAGTCCGAGTGGGTCGGCTTCGTGCGCGCCCAGGGGTTCGGGCACCTCGTCGCGGCCGGCCGAGGGCGCGACGTGCCGATCGTCGTGCCGACGCAGTTCGTGCTGGTCGATGCGGCCTCGGTGGTGCTGCATCTGGCCCGGCCGAACCCGATCTGGGGTGCGCTGCAGGAGAACCCGGCGGTCGTGCTCAGCGTGGCCGGCGACTGGGCCTACGTGCCGGCGGCGTGGAAGGCGATCGGCGGCGAGGACCCGCGGATGGGCGTCCCGACCACCTACTACGCCGCAGTGCAGCTGATCGCCGACGCAACGGTGGTCGACGATCCGGCGCAGAAGGCGGCGATTCTGCGTACCCAGCTCGGGTGCGTCCAGCCCGACTCCAGCATCCCGACCGACGTCGCCGACCCGCTCGAACACGGCCGCACGCTCAACGGCATCCGCGGGCTGCGGCTGGCTGTGCGCGAGGTGCGCGCGAAGTTCAAGTACGGCGGCAACGTCGACGCCGCCCATCGCGCCGCGGTGGCGCAGCGGCTCGCCGAACGCGACGGGCCCGGCGACGCTGCCGCCCTGCGGCACCTGCGCCGCCGCGCCGGCGGACTCTAGAGATCCGCGACGTCGGCCTGCTTGGCGCGCACCGCTTCGGCCGCTGCGGTGAGCCCCGCCAGCTCGGACTCGGTGAGGTCGCGCTCGACGATCCTCGTCACGCCATTCCGGCCGATCTCGGCCTCCACGCCGAGGTACACGCCGCTGATGCCGTATTCACCGTCGACCCAGGCACATACCGGGATCACCTGGCCGGAGTCCTCGATGACCGCGCGGGCCATCCGGGCCGCCGCCGCGGACGGGGCGTAGTAGGCCGACCCGGTCTTGAGCAGCGCCACGACCTCCGCGCCGCCGTTGCGCGTGCGGGTGACAAGTTCCTCGATCTTGGCGGCGTCCAGCACGTCGGCGAGCGGCTTGCCGTCGACGAAACACGCCGACGGCACCGGCACCATCGTGTCGCCGTGCGAACCGAGAGTGAGGGTCTGGACCGACCCGACGGGTACCCCGAGCTCGGTGGCGACGTTGTTGGTGAACCGGGCGGTGTCGAGCACCCCGGCTTGGCCGAACACCCGATTCTTCGGGAACTGCGAGGCGAGCTGGGCCAGTGCCGTCATCTCGTCGAGCGGGTTGGACACGACGATGAGCACGGCGTTGGGCGAGTTGGCGGCGATGTTCTCCGCGACCCCGCGCACGATCTTCGCATTGACCTCGAGGAGATCCATCCGGCTCATGCCGGGCTTGCGGGGCAGACCTGCGGTGATGACCACGACATCGGAATCGGCGGTCGGCTCGTACCCGCCGCCGCCGGGTGTGGTGGTGGCGCCGACGACCTTCGTCTCGAAGCCCTCGACCGGGCGAGACTGGTTCAGATCCAGCGCCAGCCCCTCCGGTTTACCCTCGACGACGTCGGTGAGCACGACTGTGTCGAAGATGTCGTACTCCGCGAGTCGCTGCGCGGTCGTCGATCCGTAGAAGCCGGCTCCGATGACGGTGACCTTGCCGCGGCGAGTGGTGTCGGACATCAGTGTCTCTCCTGTCATGTGGGTCTCCCGGCAGGCTAGGCCACGTCCCGGTCAGCTGTGCAGGCGGATGTCGACGACGAGCATCAGAGCACCGAGAAGCAGATAGCCGGCGGTGTCGAACATCCGGCCGCGCACTGCGAGCGACCCGACCAGGCCGGTCGGCAGTGTCATGCGAAGCACCCCGGCCAGCAGGACGCTGACCGCCATGATGCCGGTCGACCGCGACCAGCGGCCCGGATCGACGAGCAGGTAGCCGAATGCGAGAGCCAGCCCGACCAGCACCAGCAGGAAGGCGAACTGTTCGCGAATCCAGGCCACGGCGCGCGCCAGCACGTCACGCTCGGGCGCCGTGCGGCGTCGCAGCGGCGGTCCGCTCGGCAGCCTCGACGACGTTGCGCAGCAACATGGCCCGCGTCATGGGCCCCACCCCACCAGGATTCGGACTCAGATACCCGGCGACCTCGGCCACGTCCGCAGCCACGTCACCGGCGATCTTGCCGTCCACCCGGCTGACGCCGGCGTCGAGCACCGCTGCACCCGGCCGGACCATGTCCGCGGTGATCAGCGACGGCGACCCGGCCGCAGCGACGACGATGTCGGCCTGACGCACCTGCGCCGCGAGGTCACGGGTGCCGGTGTGGCACACGGTGACCGTGGCGTTCTCGCTACGCCGAGTGAGCATCAGTGCCAGCGGCCGGCCGACCGTCATGCCGCGGCCGACGATGACGACGTGCGCGCCGGCGATCGGGATGTCGTAGCGGCGCAGCAACTCGATGATGCCGGTCGGCGTGCACGGCAACGGCGCCGCCTTACCGAGCACCAGCCAGCCGAGGTTCGTCGGGTGCAGCCCGTCGACGTCCTTCACCGGGTCCACCGAGGACAGGATGGAGAACTCGGCCGCGCTCCCCAGCCCGGTCGGCTGCTGCACGAGGAACGCGGTGCAGTCCGGGTCGGCGTTGAGTTCGGCCACGATGCATTCCACCTGTTGCGCCGTCGCGCTCGCCGGCAGGTCACGGCGGATGCTGGTGACCCCGATCGCGGCGCAGTCCCGATGCTTTGCGTTGACGTACCACCTGCTTGCCGGGTCGTCACCGACCAGAACGGTCCCGAGCCCAGGACGGATCCCCCGCTGCGCCAGCGCCGCGACCCGCGCGCTCAGTTCGGTCTTGATCGTCGCGAGCGTCGCGGCCCCGTCGAGGCTCACCGCGGTCATGATCGTGCCGATCGGTGAGCGCTCACGTCGGCCCATCCTGCCAGCAGGGCTGCGCCGATCAGCCGACGACTGCCCCGAACGCCCGCACCAGGATTGCCGCCTGGTCGTAGTCGACCCGCGTGCCGGTCAGCCGGGCGCGGTACGGGTCGAACCCGTCGAGGTAGGCCCCCTGCAGGTCGGCTGACTCGAAGTTGGTGTCCTCGAGAGTCACGCCGCGCAGGTCGGCGCCGCACAGCGTCGCGCCGCGGAAATCGGCACCGATCAGATTTGCGTCGTAGAGCCGCACATCGGTGAGGTTGACACCGGACAGGTCCGCTCGTTCGAGCGAGACGGACGTGAAATCACCACCGCGGATCGCGATGCCGTCGAACTCGACGTTCTCGAAGATCGAGCCGGCCAGCTTGCACTCGTCCAGATTCGCGCTGGTGAGGTTGCTCCCGCGGAATGCGCACGCGATGAACGCCGATTGGTGATGTGCCGAGCGCGTCAGGTCGGCGTCGGTGAACTCGCACTCGACGAAAGCGCAGTTCTGCGTCGTGAGCTCCTTAAGGTCGGCGCTGGTGAACCGGCACCGCTCGAACAACTGCCGCTCCCAGCGCTGCCCCCGGGCATCGACCTTCGTGTAGTCGTCGTTGCGGTGCGCGTCGACCTGCGGGTCGTCACGCCGCACCCCCACCTCGGCGCCGGACGAGGAGTGCCAATCGGTGCCTTCGTCGCTCGGCGCGAAGTAGCCGACGTCTGCGGCGGTCGTGGACTCGTCGTCCTCGACGCTCGCGTAGTCCTCCGACCCGTCGTACTCGCTCATGTCAGTGCGCGAAGTGCCGCGTGCCGGTGAAGTAGAGGGTCACCTTCGCCTCCTTCGCGGCTGCGACAGTGTCGTCGTCGCGGATGGAGCCGCCGGGCTCCACGATCGCGCGAACTCCGGCCGCGATCAACTCGGCCGGTCCGTCCGCGAACGGGAAGAAGCCGTCCGAGGCAGCCACCGAGCCGTCGGCGCGGTCGCCGGCCCGAGTGACGGCAAGCTTGCAGGAGTCGACCCGGTTGACCTGGCCCATGCCGATACCGACGGTCGCGCCGTCGCGGGCCAGCACGATCGCGTTGGACCTGGCTGCCCGCACCGCCCGCCAGGCGAAGGTGAGCTCGGCGAGGGTGGCCGCATCGGCGACATCGCCGGCCTGCAACGTCCAACCGGCCGGGTCGTCGCCCGGCGCGTCGATCGCATCGGCGGTCTGCACGAGCACGCCGCCGGAGATCGACCGCCGCTCCATCGCCGCAGCCTCGGGTCGCGCCTTCGCGACGAGCACCCGCAGGTTCTTTCGCTTGCCGAGGATCGCCAGCGCGTCATCGTCGAAGGCCGGCGCGACAAGCACTTCGGTGAAGATCGTCGCGACGTATTCGGCCATCGCCGCGGTGACCGGGCGGTTGGTGGCGATGACGCCGCCGTACGCGCTCGTCGGGTCGCAGTCGTGCGCCTTGTGATGTGCCTGCGCGACGTCGGCGCCGACGGCGATCCCGCACGGGTTGGCGTGCTTGACGATCGCCACGCATGGCTCGGCGAAGTCGTAGGCGGTGCGCCACGCGGCATCGGCGTCGACGTAGTTGTTGTAGCTCATCTCCTTGCCCTGCAGCTGATCCGCATGCGCGACGCCGCCGCCGTGACCGGGGGCGATGTAGAGCGCGGCACGCTGGTGCGGATTCTCGCCGTAGCGCAGCACACCCGCGCGCTCGTAGTCCGTGACCAGCCAGCCGGGGAATCCGCTCGGTTCGCCGTCGATCTCGTCATCGGGCGTGACGACTTCGCCGAGCCATGACGCGACGCCGATGTCATAGGCCGCGGTGTGCCGGAACGCAGCGAGCGCGAGGCGCTGCCGCGTGATCAAATCGAAGCCTCCGTCGTGAATTGCCGCGAGCACGTCCGGATAGCGGGACGGATCGGTGACCACGGCCATCGAGCCGTGATTCTTCGCGCTCGCGCGCACCATCGCGGGACCGCCGATGTCGATCTGCTCGATGACCTCAGGGTGCGACGCGCCGCTTGCGATCGTCGCGGCGAACGGGTACAGGTTCGCCACCAGCAACTGGAAGGACTCGATGCCGAGACCGCTGATCGTCTCGATGTGCTCGGGATCGTTCTGGTCGGCGAGCAGCCCGGCATGGACATGCGGGTGCAGGGTCTTGACCCGTCCGCCGAGAATCTCCGGGAAGCCGGTCACCTCATCGACCGCGGTGACCGGCACGCCGAGATCGCGGATCCGCGCCGCGGTAGCACCGGTCGACACGATTTCGACGCCCGCCTCGTGCAGCCCGCGGGCGAGTTCGTCGAGTCCGGTCTTGTCGTAGACGCTGATCAGCGCGCGGCGAATGGTGATCTTGCTCATCGGTCTTCTCCGGGTCGTGCGCACAGGGTGCGGATCGTCTGGACGAACAGCGGTCTCTCGACCGCCTGGATGCGTGCGCGCAGGCTGGCCTCGGTATCGCCGGGACGGACCGGGACCTCGCGCCGGGCGATCACGGGCCCGGTGTCGACGCCTTCGTCGACCCAGTGGACGGTGACCCCGGTGACCTGGACGTCGGCCGACAGCGCGTCGCGGACGGCGTGCGCGCCGGGGAAGGCCGGCAGCAGCGCGGGATGGGTGTTGAGGATGCGAAACCGGTTGACGACCGCCGGCCCGAGGACGCGCATGAACCCGGCCAACACGACGAGATCCGGCTCGTACTTGCTGATCGCGTCGGCCAACGCGTCGTTCCAGGCGTCGCGGTCGGGGTGCTCGCACAGCGCGAGGGAGAACGTCGCCACGCCTGCGTGCTCGGCGCGTTTCATCGCTGCGCAGTCCGGGACGTCGGTGCCGGCGGCGACGATCATCGGGCCGAGCTTCGGATCGTCGAGCAACGCCTGCAGGGTCGTGCCGCTGCCCGAGGCCAGGACGACGAGGCGCGGCACATCGCAACCTTACCGAGACGCCGTCAGCCGGCGACCTCGCGATCATGATCCGGCCCGGCGGCGTCGCCCCGGCACGAAACATCGTCGTCAGGTTCCTCGGCGCGGTGCTCAGGGTTCCGGATCACCCGGAGCGCGGCGCGCAGGACGCGGGATGTCGCCACGTCGGCGTCGGCGTCGGCGTCGCCGTCGGTGTCGGCTTCGGGTTGGGCGGCGTGGATCGCGTCGTGCCGCCGGTCGGCCCGGGCGTGCCGGACGCGCTGGACGCGCTGGCCGAGCGCGAGCAGGCCCAGCCCGAACGCGGCCGCGACCCCGAGCCCAGTCGCCAACGCGAACCCGACACGCCAGGGTGACGCACCGACGGCGTTGAGCCGCCCGCTGCCGATCGCACCGCCGCCCAGCCAGGCCAACAGCCCGCCGAGGACTCCGGCGAGGATGGCAACGGCCGCGGTGTCCCGGAATCGCTGGCCCCAACCGGGCGCCCGTGCAGTCACCCGGGCGACGCACGCGCCGGCGAGCAGCGCGGCGCCGACCACACCGATCCACACCGGCCACGGTGCGCCGTGACCGGTTGGTACCCCGCCCAGTAGAGGGAACGCCGGCAGCGTCCCCTGTGCGGTGGTGAACAGTGAGACGTGCGTGCCACTGCCCACCGCGAAACCCGGGCCCGCGAGATAGGCCAGGCCGGCGATCGCTGCGTTCGGCGCTGCCAGCATGCCGAGCAGCAGGATCGGCGCGCCCGACCAACCACCGCCGACCAGCGCAGACAGTGCCTCGACCCGATCGTGCGCGATCACGAGCGCGCCGGCAACGAGCACTGCGCCGGCACCGAGGTAACACCCGATTCCGGCGGCGGCCCCGCGCGTGACCGGCCCCGCCCAGCTCGGCAGTCGAGAGACCACGATCTCGCGCAGCGGCGACCAACGAACGAACGCCACGCCACCTGTCGCCGCGAAGAGCACGGCGGCGCTCAGCGTCGCCGGCAGGACGGTCACGCTGGTCGTGCCCAGCGAGGTCATCCCGGCACCGACGCCACAGCCCAGCGCGAAGACTCCCGCCTGCGTCGCGCCCACCTGTACCAGCCGCGCGACGCGCTCCTCGCCGAGTGCGTGGGCGGCGTCCGCGAGCCCGGCACCGGCCCGCCAGGCCACCAAACCGACCAAGAGGGTCAAGCCGAGTGGGACGAACGCGGTGGACAGGCCGGCGACGGTGATACCGCCGTGCAGTGCGGCGAGGAAGGTCAGCACTCCCGCGCGGATTGCAGAGCCGGCGTGACCCGACGTGCCAGCGGCGGGCAGCCAGCAGATGGCGACGACCCCGATGGCGACGACCGCGCACAGCACCGCGGCACCGGCCCCGGTCCAGACCGCCGCCAGCCACAACGAGCGGCCGGCGGCCGGCGGAACGACGCTGCGCCGCGCGCCCGCATCCTGTCGCTCCGGCGCGTCGGCAAGCATTCGTCCAGGCTGGCAAACCCGACACGCGATCGCCTGCAGGACGCGCCGTGCCGGGTCAAGCTCCGTTGGCTACTAGGGCTGGCCCGGCGGTTGCTGGCCGTATCCCGGCGGCGGACCGTAACCGGGTTGTTGGGGTGGCTGCTGACCGTAGCCTGGTTGGACGGGTGGCTGCTGGCCGTAGCCCGGATGCGGGTAGCCCTGCTGCGGCGGTGGCCCGTATCCCTGCGGCGGTGGCCCGTATCCCGGCGGCGGCGACTGGCCGTATACAGGCGGTGGTTGGCCGGGACCGGTACCTGAGCCACCGGAGAAGCCCGACAGCGTCTCACCCGACTGTTGCGATGCGAGGAACGCCGCGACGAGCGCGACGACGATGAGCACGAGCACGAGCCAATAGGAGAATCCGTGACCTTCATCGACGAGCCGGTCGTACAAGCTGTCCGGGACGCTGCCCAGGTTATCGGGCCGCGGCACGATCAATGCCAACAGCGTGGAGATCAACGCCAAGGAATACGCCCCGACGGCGGCGAGCCGCCCGGGGAACGGCAAGCGGATCTGCGGTGCGAAAAGCGCGATCGCGAACATTGCCGCGCCGACCAGCGCCAGTAGCACGCCGAACCAGCCGAAGAAGCCGTGCCACGCGCTCGTGGTCTCGCTGCAGTTGGACGTGCATTCGGCCGCGCTGGTCGCCGTGTACTCGTAGTAGCTGAAGAAGGAAAAGATCAGAGCAATCACCGGGGCGACCAACGCAGCCCATTCGAACGGGCTGACCTTGTGCAGGTCCACCCGTGGCTTGCTTGCGCCGCGTGGCTGCCCGGCAGCGCCGTACTGGCCTGGCTGAGCCGGCGCACCGTATTGGGCCGGCGCACCGTACTGGGCGGGAGCTCCGTACTGTCCTGGCGCGCCGTACTGCCCACCCTGCTGCGGCCCGTAGCTCTGCGGGGATGGCCCGTACTGGCCACCGTGCTGTGCCGGGCCGTACCCGCCGGGCGGCGGTCCCCCGTACGATCCGCTGGGCCGGTCCGGTTCGCCTGGCGGCGGGTTGGCAGGGGGGCCGTACGTCATCGCTCACCAATCGTCGGACGTGCGCGGATCACAGCGGACGGGCCGGACATGTTGCCGGCTACTGGGCGGGCGGTGGGTAGCCAGGCGGTGGCTGCGGCGGGGGGTAACCCGGGCCCGGCGGCGGTGGCTGCGGCGGGGGGTAACCCGAGCCTGCGGGGGGCTGGCCATACGCGCTGCCACTCGGCGGACCGTAACCCCCGGCGGGCGGTTGCCCGTAGCCGCTTGTGGGCGGCTGCCCGTAGCCGCCGCTGCTCGGTGCCGGATAGCCGGTCTGAGCCGCATTACCGGGCGATCCGCCTCGGGCGCCACCCATACCGGGCAGCTGGCCGCCGCCTTGCTGGAACGCCAGAAACGTGACGACCGCGCCCGCCGCGATCACGATCAACGTCGCCCAGTAACCGAACCCGTGCCCGATGACAGCCTCGATCGTGCAGCCGGCGATGGTTTGCTTGCCGGGCGTATCGATCGGATCCACAACCAGGGCCAGCAGGGTCGAGATGACGCCTAGGGCAAACGCGCCGGCTGCCGCGAGCCTCGTCGGGAACGGCAGCTTCACCTGCGGCGCGAACACGGCGAGAGCGACGAGCCCGGCGCCGACGAGCGCGAGGATGACTCCGAACCAACCGAAGAATCCATGCCACGCAGTGGCACTCGAGTCGCTGCCCACCTCTCGCTGGAAGACGTCCTGAAGTCCGGCAGGGCACGAGCCAGAGGTGTCCAGGCCGGCGGTGTAGTAGCTGATGAACGAGAAGATGAATGCCAGCAACCCAGCCGCGAGCGCGGCCCAGTCGAGCACGCTGACGCTCTTCGGATCGAATCCCTTCGCGGCCGGGCCGTACTGACCCGGACCGCCCGGATGGGCGGGCGTGCCGTACTGGCTCGCCGCTCCGTACTGAGCCGGCGCTCCGTACGGGGCCGGCTGGCCGGGAGCGGGCTGGGCACCCTGTGGGTCGTACGCAGGCGGCTGAGCACCCTGCGGTCCTTGAGCACCCGGTGGCGGAGGACCTGGGGGCTGGTCGCCCGGCGGCGGGCTCTGCGGCGGTCCGTAACCGCCAGGCTGCTGCGGGTATCCGCCCTGCTGCGGGCCGTAGCCACCCTGCGGCTGCCCATAAGGATCACCCTGGGGCGGCTGGCCCGGGGGCTGATTTTCCGGTGGCCCGTACGTCATTCCTTACCAACCTTCCAGGCTTGCGCACTGAGGTGATCGATCCGCTCGACCTTAGCGTTACTCGTACCTCCGCGCGCGCGAGCGGCACCGCCCACATCAGCGATGCCGGGACTCGACCGAGTCCGTGGACAGCGGTCGCGTCCCGGCATCGGCGGGAACGAGCAAGTGCGGTTACCGCGTGGGCGGTGGGTTGTAGCCGGGCGGGGAAGGCGGCGCGGCCTCACCCGGGGCAGCGGGCGGCGGGTAACCCGGCGCGGGCGGCGGAGCGTAACCCGGCGCAGGTGGCGGGTAACCCGGCGTGGGCGGCGGGTAACCCGGCGTGGGCGGCGGGTAACCCGGCGCAGGTGGCGGGTAGGACCCGGCGGCGGGCTGCTGCGCCGCCCCACCGATGCCACCCTGCGGGCCGTGCCGGCCGATGTTCGGCACCTTGCTGAGCGCTCCCGGCAGTGCGCCTTCGGTCTGCTGAACCCGCATGACCGACAGCGCGACGCCGACAATGAGCAGGATGAAGCTGATCCAGTAGCCGAAACCGAGGCTGAAGTATCGGTCCGGCACATCGGTCGGGTTGATGAACAGCGTGATAAACGAGCAGATGAACGCCACGGCGAACAAGGCGAGGGCAATCAGTCGGGCCGGCACGGGGAACCGCACCTGGGGGGAGAAAATCTCGACCGCCACGACAACTGCCGCGGCGAGCGCGAGCAGGGCGGCGAACCAACCGAGGAAGCCGTCGCTGAAGGCGCCCTCGCTGTCCGAGGCGAACCCGACGTCAACGGTGTAGTAGCCGAACAACGAGAAGATGAAGGCCAGCGCACCCGCACCGAGGATGCCCCAGTCGAGCGGGTTGACAGTCTTGGGGTCGAAACTTGTCGTCCGGGCCGGCGGGTAGCCACCGGGCTGCCCCGGCGGCGGACCCCACTGACCTGGCTGCGGCTGTTGCGGGGGCGGTGGTCCTTCGGCGGGCGGCGGAGGTGGTTGGAACGTCATTGCGTTCTCCCTCATGTCATGAAAAATCGATGAACCTGGATAAACGCTATCGTCCGCGGTAGCCCAAGTGCACCAACCTGGCCGCGACGCGTGGCGCCGCGTGCCCGCAGCTGCGCGGCCTGCTTACCAAGGAGATCGGACTAGGCCGTCTGATACGTGCCGTTCCCGCGCATCCGTACCGGGGCGGCGGGCCACCGTCGCGCCGGTCCGAGCGCGTCGGGCACGCGCTGACTCTCAGACGGTGCCTAGCTCGATCGGGTTCTCGCGTGCGCTCCGGCTGACCTCAAGCGAGGATGGCGCGCATCAATCGCGCGGTCTCGCTCGGTGTCTTGCCCACCTGCACCCCGGCCGCTTCCAGCGCTTCCTTCTTCGCCTGCGCGGTGCCCGACGAGCCGGAGACGATCGCGCCGGCGTGGCCCATCGTCTTACCTTCGGGGGCGGTGAAACCGGCGACATAGCCGACGACCGGCTTCGTGACGTTGTCCTTGATGAACGCCGCTGCCCGTTCCTCGGCGTCGCCGCCGATCTCGCCGATCATGACGATCGCGTCGGTCTCGTCGTCGGCCTGGAACGCCTCCAGGCAATCGATGTGCGTCGTTCCGATGATCGGGTCGCCGCCGATGCCGACACACGTCGAGAAGCCGATGTCACGTAGCTCGAACATCATCTGATAAGTCAGGGTGCCCGACTTCGACACCAAGCCGATGCGTCCGGCCCGGGTGATGTCGGCCGGAATGATCCCCGCGTTCGACTTGCCCGGACTGATCACCCCCGGGCAGTTCGGGCCGACGATGCGCGTCGACTTGCCCTGCGCGTAGGCCCAGAAGTTAGCGGTGTCGTGCACCGCGACGCCCTCGGTGATCACCACGGCCAGCGGGATCGCCGCGTCGATGGCCTCGATGACCGAGTCCTTCGTGAACGCGGGCGGCACGAAGCCCACGGCGACGTTCGCGTCCGTCTCGGCCATCGCCTCGCCGACCGAGCCGAACACCGGCAGCGTCGTGCCGTCGATCTCGACCTTGGTCCCGGCCTTGCGGGCGTTGACGCCGCCGACGACGTTGGCGCCCGAAGCCAGCATCCGGCGGGTGTGCTTCATCCCTTCGGAGCCGGTCATGCCCTGCACGATGATCTTGCTGTTGCCGTCCAAGAAGATGGCCATGATCAAGCTCCCACGTTCGCCAGCTCGGCAGCCTTGTCAGCCGCGTCGTCCATGGTGTCGGCCAGCGTCACCAGCGGGTGCGCGGCCTCGGTCAGAATGCGCCGTCCGGCGACCACGTTGTTGCCGTCGAGTCGGACGACGAGCGGCTTGTTCGCCTCGTCGCCGAGGATGCTCAATGCGGTGACGATGCCGTTCGCCACGGCGTCACACGCAGTGATGCCGCCGAACACGTTGACGAACACACTCTTGACGGCCGGGTCGCCGAGAATGATGTCCAACCCGTTGGCCATCACCTCTGCCGACGCGCCCCCGCCGATGTCCAGGAAATTCGCGGGCTTGACGTTGCCGTGCTTCTCGCCGGCGTAGGCGACGACGTCGAGAGTCGACATCACCAGTCCCGCTCCATTGCCGATGATGCCGACCTCTCCGTCGAGCTTGACGTAGTTCAGGCCCTTCTCCTTGGCCTTCTGCTCGAGCGGGTTGGCGGCCTCGACGTCGTGGAACGTGACATTCTCCGGCTGCCGGAAGTCGGCGTTGTCGTCGAGCGTGACTTTGCCGTCGAGCGCGACGACCGAACCGTCACCCACCCGGGCCAGCGGGTTGACCTCGACCAGCGTGGCATCGGCACCGATGAACGCCTGCCACAGCTTGACCAGGACATCGGCGATCGGGGCGATCAGCTCGGCCGGAAACTTGGCCGCCTCGGCGATCTGACGCGCCTTCGCGTCGTCGACTCCGGCGATCGCGTCGACCGGCACCTTCGCGAGCGCCTCGGGACGCTCGACAGCCAGCTGTTCGATCTCCATCCCGCCCTCGTAGGACGCCATTGCGAGGAACGTGCGATTCGACCGGTCGAGCAGATAGGAGACGTAGTACTCCTGCTTGATGTCCGCACCGGGATCGACCAGCACCCGGTGCACCGTGTGCCCCTTGATGTCCATGCCCAGTATCGACCTGGCGGCTGCCTCTGCATCAGCGGGCGTCTTGGCGACCTTGACACCGCCGGCCTTACCGCGGCCGCCGATCTTGACCTGCGCCTTGACGACGGTGACCCCGCCCAGCTTCTCCGCGATCGCCTTCGCCTCGGCCGGCGTGGTGGCAACCGAACCGAGGCTGACGGGCACGCCGTACTTCTGGAACAGCTGCTTGGCCTGATATTCGAACAGATCCACGCTCATACGTCCGTTCTGTGTCTGCGGTTACGGTCTGCCGGCTTCGACGGTCAGCCCCCGTGGACCCTAGCCAGAACCGGCCGGCCGTGATCCGCTGCTGAGACTGGATTCACCTGGCTGATTGGTCACCTACGCCTTCGTCGACTACGGGTTGTCCAACCGCGCCGCGCACCCACTGGACGATCTCGTCCATCGTCGCTCCCGGCGTGAAGATCCTCGCCACGCCAGCTTGCTCGAGTTCCGGGATGTCCGCGTCCGGAATGATCCCACCGCCGAACACCACAACGTCCTCGGCGTCGGCCTGCTTGAGCAGTTCGATCGTGCGCCGGAACAGGGTCATGTGGGCGCCGGACAGCACCGACAGCCCGACCGCGTCGGCGTCCTCCTCGATCACGGTCTGCACGATCTGCTCGGGTGTTTGGTGCAGCCCGGTGTAGATGACCTCCATCCCCGCGTCCCGCAACGCCCGCGCGATCACCTTCACGCCACGGTCGTGACCGTCGAGCCCCGGCTTGGCGACAACTACCCGAATACGTTCGGCCATGACCTGGAGCGTATTGGTCCTACGCCGATCGGGAAGAGGGAGTCGCCGTCGAGCTGCGACCCTACGGTCAGCTGGGCGCGAGCTGACGCCCGAGCGGGTGTCACAGCTTCTCGAGCGGCGCGTAACGCAGCACCAGCCACTTGACGCCGGCATCGGCACCGAAGTCGATCTGCGCCTGCGCGCCGTCGTCGGCACCTCGAGTGGCGAGCACCGTGCCGAGCCCGAACGCATCGTGGGTGACGCGGTCACCGACGTCGAGGGCGGGAATCTCCCGGTTGCCGGCGCCGCCGCGCATCCGATGGCCACCGCCGCGCCGACCACCGGCCAGCTGCTCCGGCGTCGGCGACCACCGCGAGCCCACGGCCCCGGATCCGCCCCCCGTCCGGTAGCCGTGATCGCCGTAGCGTGTCGGGGCGTCGTCGGAGTAGCGGTCGACGAAGGGTGTGCGTTGCACCGCGCCACTCCAGGTCGCCAGTTCGCCGGGAATCTCGTCCAGGAACCGCGACGGCGGGTTCCACGACGGCGCACCCCACGCCGATCGTGACAGCGCCCGAGACAGGTACAGCCGCGACTTGGCCCGCGTGATGCCGACGTAGGCCAGGCGGCGTTCCTCGGCCATCTCGGCCGGCTCGCTCAGCGAGCGCAGATGAGGAAAGACACCGTCCTCGAGACCGGTGAGGAACACGACCGGGAATTCCAGTCCCTTGGCAGTGTGCAACGTCATCAGGGTCACGACACCACCGGACGCGTCAGGGACCGAGTCGGCATCGGCTACGAGCGAGACCTGCTCGAGGAAGGCGTCCAGGGACGGCTCGTCACCGGCGCCCGCTCGCTGCTCCTCGAACTCCCGTGCGACGCTCACGAGCTCGCGCAGGTTGTCGACACGGGACTCGTCCTGCGGATCGTGCGAGCTCTCCAGTTCGCGCAGATAACCGGTCTGATCGAGCACCGCCTCGAGCACGACGGACGGGGTCCCGTCCGGGCCCGCCGCCACAGCGCGCAGCGAGGTCATCAGATTGCGAAAGTCGGCAACCGCGTTGACCGAACGGGTCGCGAGACCCAACGATTCGTCGGCGATCTCCAGGGCGCCGGCGAAGGAGAGCGCCTCCCGCTCGGCGAACTTCTCGATCGCCGCCTCCGCGCGCTCGCCGATGCCGCGCCGCGGCGTGTTGAGGATCCGCCGCAGGGACACGGTGTCGTCCTGGTTTGTGATCAGCCGCAGATACGCAAGCGCGTCGCGTACCTCCCGGCGCTCGTAGAAGCGCACGCCGCCGACCACCTTGTAGGGCAGCCCGGCCCGAACGAAAACCTCCTCGAACACGCGCGACTGCGCGTTGGTTCGGTAGAAGATCGCCACATCCGACGCGCTCGCCTCGTCGTGGTCGACGAGTTCCTCGACCCGCTGCACGACCCACGCTGCCTCGTCATGCTCGTTCTCGGCGACGTAACCGGCGATCAGCTCCCCCGGGCCGGCCTCGGACCACAGGTTCTTCGGCTTGCGATCCGCGTTGCGGGAGATCACCGCGTTGGCCGCGCTCAGGATCGTCTGTGTCGAGCGGTAGTTCTGCTCGAGCAGGATCGTCGTGGCATCGGGATAGTCGCGCTCGAACTCGAGGATGTTGCGAATGGAGGCGCCGCGAAACGCATAGATGGACTGGTCGGCGTCGCCCACAACGCATAGTCCGCAACTCTGTGTCGTGAGCTCCCGGACGAGCACGTACTGCGCGTGATTGGTATCCTGGTACTCGTCGACCAGCAGGTGCCGGAAGCGCTCGCGGTACCGCTGCGCCACCTCGGGCGCGGAGCGCAGCAGGCCGACCGTCGTCATGATCAGATCGTCGAAGTCGAGCGCATTGGCCTCGCGTAACCGGCGTTGATAGCGGGTGTAGACGTCGGCGAGCACCTTCTCCGGGGCGGTGTCGGCCTTGTCCGCCCAAGCCTCGGGCAGAACCAGTTCATTCTTCAGATTGCTGATCTGCGCAGCGAGTGACCGCGCCGGATACCGCTTCGGATCGAGGCCGAGGTCGCGGCCGACCATCGTCATCAACCGACGGGAGTCGTCGGCGTCGTAGATGGAGAACGAGGAACGCAGGCCGACTACCTTGGCCTCCGCGCGCAGCATCCGCACGCACATGGAGTGGAAGGTCGAAACCCACATCCATTTGGCTCGCGGACCGACGAGCGCCGAGACGCGGTGCTTCATCTCCCCAGCCGCCTTGTTCGTGAACGTGATCGCCAGGATCTGGTCAGGCCGCACGTTCCGCTCAGCGAGCAAGTACGCGATCCGGTGGGTGAGCACCCGCGTCTTACCCGATCCGGCACCGGCGACGATGAGCAGCGGGCCCCCCGCGTACACCACTGCAGCCCGCTGCTGCGGGTTGAGCCCCTCGAGCAAGGTGTCCGGATCGCGGGTCGTGGCGGGCTGATTCATCTCGTCGACCAGCCTACGGCCGGGCCCCGTCAAGGGCGGCGCACCATCCCGGCAGCGGTCCTCGGCTCGCGCGTCAGCCGACCGGCTTGCCTGCCAAGGCCACCGCATGTCACCATTTGCCCGTGCACAGCAACCGATTCTTTTACGGGTACCGCACCCCGGTGCCCGTCGTTGCTGGCTGACTCAACCACCAACCGACGCCCCGGGCCGAAGCCCGGGGCGTTTGTCGTGTCGGGATCTCGGACCGGCCGCAGACGAGAGGCATACCGATGAGCACCGCCACGATCCCCACCGGTGACAGCACCACCGCGCCGGCCGACTCGATCGGCATGTTGCGCGAGCAGATCGACGCCATGGACGAGGCCATCGTCCGGCTTGTCGCCGAGCGCGCGCAGCTCTCGGCCCGCATCCAGCGTGCCCGGATGAACCTCGGCGGCACCCGCGTGGAGCTCGGCCGCGAGCGGGTGATCATGGACACCTACCGTTCCGCGCTCGGGCCGCACGGACCCGCACTCGCCGACTCCGTGCTGCAGGTCTGCCGCGGCGCCCGCTAGGCAGGATGGCGAGGCTTCAGAGCATCCGACGGTCGGCCGCCCAGCGGGTGAGCTGATGTCGGTTCGACAGTTGCAGCTTGCGCAGCACGCTTGACGCGTGCGTCTCCACTGTCTTGATCGAGATGAACAGTTGCGCCGCGATCTCCTTGTATGCGTAGCCGCGCGCCAGCAGCCGTAGCACCTCACGCTCACGCGGCGTCAGCTGGTCGATCTCCGGGTCGACGGAGGGCGGCACCGGCGCATCGCGGAACGCGTCGAGCACGAACCCCGCCAGCCTTGGGCTGAAGACCGCGTCGCCGTCGGCCACCCGGGTGATGGCCGCGGCCAGGTCATCGGCGCTGATCGTCTTGGTCACGTAGCCGGACGCCCCGGCCCGGATGATCGCGATGACATCCTCGGCTGCGTCGGACACCGAGAGCGCGAGGAAGCGCACGTCCGGCAAGTCGGTGTGGACGGCTTCGAGTACCGCCAAGCCACCTCCGTCGGGCATGTGCACGTCCAGCAGCACGACGTCCGGACGCAGCCGCCGGATCACGTCGATCGCGTCGGTGACCCCGCCCGCTTCGCCGGCGACCTCGACCCGTTCACCCAGCTCGGCCCGCACCCCGCTGCGGAACATCGCGTGGTCGTCGACCAGCACGACGCGGGCGCTCACCTCGACTCCGGTCGCCGCGGCATCCGCATCTCGACCTCGGTGCCGGCGGCCACGGTGGACGTCACGCACGCCGTGCCGCCGTGCCGTTCGACCCGGCCGACGATCGACCCGCTGACGCCGTGCCGGTCGTCGGCGATATCGGCGGGGTCGAACCCGGCTCCCCGGTCCTTGACGAACACGCTCACCTCGCCCTCCTCCAATTCGGCGTAGAGCGACACCGTCGCCACGCCCGAGTGCTTGGCCGCATTCACCATCGCCTCGCGCGCAGCCGCGACCAGCGCCGCGAGGTCGTCGTCAAGCGCGTCGTCCCCGACGATCACCGCGTCCACGGTGATCGCGTAGGCGTCCTCGACCTCGGCCGTTGCGGACCGCAGCGCAGCGGCGAACATGCCGGTGGCGGTGCGATCGCCGTACAGCAGCGTGCGCAACTCGCGCTCCTGGCCGCGCGCGAGTCGCGCGACCTCGCGCGGTGACCCGGCGTTGCGCTGGATCAGTGCCAGCGTCTGCAACACGGAGTCGTGCAGCTGCGCGGCGATGTCGGCGCGTTCCTGGCTGCGGACGCGTTCGGCCCGCTCCTCCGACAACTGCGTGGTGACGCGGATCCACCACGGGCCAGTGATCAGCGCCAGGCCGGCCACGGTGACGATGACCGCCAGCAGGCTGTCGCGGATGCCGTTGAAATCGGCTCGGGCAAGGACCAGGACCGCGCCGGCGATCACCAAAGCAGCGCCCGCGGCGAGACGCGCCCGGCCGATCCGGTCGTCGCGGCGCGCGCCGAGCGAGGTCCGCGACATCGACCGCAGCCGCTCGCGCTCCGGGTCCGACGCCTGCCGCCAGATCAACGCACCGCCGAGGCAGGCGAGCAGCGTCGGGACGAACAGTCCGGTCTGCGGCAGCGACGCCGCCGCGACCCCGACAGCGGCGGCGCCGGCGATCCCCGCGACCGTGTACTCCAGCCACGGCGGGAACCGGCCGCGACCCGAACCAGGCGCGGCCGGCAGCACGATCAGATATGCGCCGTACAGCGCGATGCCCAGGCCGCCGGCCAGTGACAGCACCACGAAGCCGATCCGCACGATCCTGGTGGGTGCGTCTATGTGTTCCGCGATCCCGGTCGCGACACCGCCGAGCATGCCGGTGTCAGGGCGCCGGTACAGGCGGCTGACGCTCGGCACTGCGCTGGTCACCCTGCCATGATTGCCGCTCGGCTGTGTCGCGCGCATCAGGCGGGCCCCTGAGCCGAAAGTCAGGGTCGGGATGGGGGCAGCGCCCGATGCGGCTGAGCCTCTGGTCGCGGCAACCTTGTTTCCATGAGCGCTTCCATGAGCACGAGTGACACTCTCGACCCCGTGACCCCCGCGAGGCACCCGGCCGGCCGCAAGCTGCGCCGCAGCCACACCGGCCGCGTCGGAGCCGGTGTCGCGGCCGGCCTGGGCGAGTACTTCGGACTGGATCCGGTCCTGTTCCGGGTGCTGTTCGCGACCTCGGCGTTCTTCGGCGGCGCCGGCATCATCGCGTACCTGATCGCATGGGCGGCCATCCCCGAGGAGGGCACCGAGCACGCGCCGATCGACGGGTGGGCCGCGGCGCTGCGCGGTAAGAGGGTGCCGCTGTGGGCGGTCGTGTTCGGTGGTGGGGTACTGCTGTGGCTGGTCGCGTTCAGCTGGTGGGCGCCGGGGCCGTTCGTCCCGATCCTCGCCTTTGTCGTGCTCGCCGTCTTTCTGGCCACGCGACGCCAACGCCAACAGCCGCCGAGCGACGACGCGCCGTTAAGCGATCCCGCCCCGGCCGCCGCGATCGGCGCTGTCGACCTCACCAAACACGACGCGGCGGCCGCGGCGACGGATGAGCCGAGTTGGTCGCGCGAGGCGGGCGCATGGCTCGCCGAGTCACGGGCGGCGAGCCGGGTACGCCGCCGCCGTGCGCAGCCCATCCGCGTGACCGTGCTGGTCGTCCTCGTGCTGACCCTGGCGGCGCTCGGTGTCGTCGACGCGGCCACCGGCATCGCGTTGCAGCTGTATTTCTGGGCCGGCCTCGGGATCCTCGGGCTGGGGCTGCTGGTCGGCCTCGCGGTGCGTCGGCTGCCGGTCTCTTTCATCGTGCTCATCATCCCGTTCGCGATCGGCGCGATCGCGTTCGGTGGCAGCTCGGCAAGCCTGCACGACGGCGTCGGGCAGCGCACCTGGGCACCGACCGGGACAGCCGCGGACGAGTACCGGCTGGCCATCGGCCAGGGTGTGCTCGACCTGCGTTCGGCAACGCAGCTGCCATCGCGTATCGACGTGACGATGGGCGCGGGTCAGATCCGGGTGATACTGCCCGAGACCGCGAACGCGAGCGTGGCGGCGCACATCCGCTTCGGCGAACTGGACGTGGACGGAACCTCGAAGGTCGCCGACGGCGTCGGTGTCGATCGGGTGGTCGAGGCACCGAAGGGTGCGTCCGGCAAGCCGGTGCGGATCGTCGTGCACGTCGCCGACGGCAACATCAGCGTCGACCGCCGATGAGCTACTCCCACTCGATGGTGCCGGGTGGCTTGGACGTGAGGTCCAGGACCACCCGGTTCACCTCGCGCACCTCGTTGGTGATCCGCGTCGAGATCCGCTCGAGCACGTCGTAGGGCACCCGGGTCCAGTCGGCGGTCATCGCGTCCTCGGACGACACCGGCCGCAACACGATCGGATGGCCGTACGTCCGGCCGTCACCCTGGACGCCGACCGAGCGGACGTCGGCGAGCAGCACCACCGGGCACTGCCAGATCTCGCGGTCCAGACCTGCCGCGGATAGCTCGGCTCGGGCGATCGCGTCGGCGCGGCGCAACGTGTCGAGTCGTTCCGCGCTGACCTCACCGACGATCCGGATGCCCAGCCCGGGCCCCGGGAACGGCTGGCGCCAGACGATCTCGGCCGGCAGGCCGAGCTGCTCGCCGACGCGGCGAACCTCGTCCTTGAACAGCAAGCGCAGCGGCTCCACGAGCGCGAACTGCAGGTCGTCGGGCAGCCCGCCCACGTTGTGGTGGCTCTTGATGTTCGCGGTGCCGGTGCCGCCGCCGGATTCCACGACGTCCGGGTAGAGCGTGCCCTGGACAAGGAACTCGACCGACTGACCGCTGGCGTCGAATCGGCCCACGACATCGCGGGCGGCGCCCTCGAAGGACCGGATGAACTCCCGTCCGATGATCTTGCGCTTGGTCTCCGGGTCGCTGATGCCGGCCAGCGCGTCGAGGAACTGGGTGGCCGCAGGCACGACTTCGAGCTTCACCCCGGTAGCCCGGACGAAGTCGCGCTCGACCTGCTCGGCCTCTCCCGCGCGCAGCAGCCCGTGGTCGACGAACACGCAGGTGAGCTGGCTGCCGACCGCGCGCTGTACGAGCGCGGCGGCGACGGCGGAATCGACACCGCCGGACAGCCCGCAGATCACCTGCTTGCCGCCGACCTGAGCCCGGATGGCCTCGACCTGCTCGTCGATGATGTTCGCCTCGGTCCACGACGGCCGAGCGCCCGCGATGTCGTACAGGAAGCGCCGCAGAATAGTCTGGCCGTACTCGGTGTGCAGGACCTCGGGGTGGAACTGCACGCCGGCAAGGCCGCGTGAGCGATCCTCGAACGCCGCGATCGGCGCGCCTGCCGAGGCACCCGTGACGGTGAAGCCGGGCGGTGCGGCGGTCACCGCGTCGCCGTGGCTCATCCACACCTGCTGTGCGGCCGGCAGGCCGCGCAGCAGGGTGCCGGGCGTGGTCACGGTGAGGTTGGTACGGCCGAATTCCGAGCCGCCGGTGTGCGCGACCTCGCCGTCGAGCGCGAGCGTCATCGACTGGAAGCCGTAGCAGATGCCGAACACCGGCACACCCGCGGTGAACAGCGCGGGGTCGGTGCGCGGAGCGCCTTCGACGTACACCGACGACGGGCCGCCGGACAGGATGATCGCCTTCGGCCGGCGGGCCAGCAGCTCGGCGACCGGCAGCGAACTCGGGACGATCTCGGAGTAGACGTGGGCCTCGCGCACCCGCCTCGCGATCAGCTGCGCGTACTGCGCCCCGTAGTCGACGACGAGAACGCGGTCGGTCTCCACAGGCTGAGTCTACGGAGGAGCGCCGACGCGTCGGGGCCACGACAGGCGACACTGGGCGCATGGCACCCAACCCTGTGGCGATCCGGACACGGGTCTGGCGCAACGGCATCCTCGAGGCCGAGAACTTCCCGATCGAGGACGTTTCGGACTATCTCGCCCAACCGGATTGCGTGGTCTGGGCCGACGTGTTGTGCCCCGACTACGCCACGATCTGCCTGCTTGCCGACGAGTTCAGCCTCGATCAGCACGCCGTCGAGGACGCCACGAGCCACAACGAGCGACCCAAGGTCGCCCGGTATCCGACCCACCGGTTCATGACCGGCTACTCGGTGCGGTCCGTGCCGGGCACGGACGAGATCGACATCGGTCGGGTGTCGGCGTTCAGTGTGCGGCACGGCTTCTTCACGGTGCGGCTGGACCGGACGCTCGACATCGACGCCGTGGTGCAGCGCTGGGACGACAACACGGACCTGATCAAGTACGGTCCGCGCGCCCTGGTCTACGGTCTGCTGGACGAACTGGTCGACCGTTACTTCGAGGCGGTCGAAGCACTGGACGACTCGATCGAGGAGATCGAGGACATCCTGTTCGAGGAGAACCCCAAGGCCGCGCACGAGGTGTCCCGCCGGACGTTCGCGCTGCGCCGGACGCTCGTGCAGCTGCGCCGGGCCGTGCTGCCGATGCGTGAGGTCGTGAACACGATGATGCGTCGGATCGACGACGACGACTCGCGCGAACTGGCGCCGTACTACGAGGACCTGTACGACCACGTGATGCGGGCCGCGGAGTGGACCGAGTCACTCCGCGACATGATCACGTCCATTTTCGAGACGAACATGTCACTGTCCGACACCCGGATGAACATGATCATGAAGAAGCTCACGGCGTGGGCGGCGATCATCGCCGTGCCAACCGCTGTGACGGGCTTCTACGGCCAGAACGTCCCCTATCCCGGGTTCGGCAGACACTGGGGCTTCTGGGCCAGCATGATCATCATCCTCACGGTCGCCGGGGGCCTGTATGCCACCTTCCGCCGCAAGGGGTGGCTGTAGGGGCACGCAAGGACGCGAACTCCTGCGTCACGCAGCCCAGAACCCGGGCAACGAAACACGCGAGAGACTACCCAGCGAGGCTGGGCAGGACACCGGTGAACCGATCCGCCGCGGCGAGCCGTTCGGCGGGCACCTGGCCGTAAACGGTGGTGCGCTGCCGGGCCCGGCGGCCCGGCAGGCCGCCGACGATGTCCTGCAACTGTTCGACGGTCTTGGCCGAGCCGTGCTGGCTGCCGGCCATCCGGCTGATCGTCTCCTCCATCAGTGTGCCGCCGAGATCGTTCACCCCGCCGCGCAGCACCTCCCGGCAGCCGTCCGCGCCGAGCTTGACCCACGAGCACTGGATGTTGTCGATGCGTCCGTGCAGCAAGATGCGGGCCATCGCATGCACGACCCGGTTCTCCCGCACGGTCGGTCCGGGACGGGCGACACCGGCCAGATAGATCGGCGCGTTCGTGTGGATGAACGGCAACCCGACGAACTCGGTGAACCCGCCGGTTTGGTCCTGAACGCGGGCCAGCGTGCGTAGGTGCCCGAGCCAGTGCGCGGGATTGTCCACGTGGCCGTACATCATCGTGGAGCTGGACCGGATACCCAGCGAGTGCGCCGTCGTGACGACCTCGATCCAGGTCGAGGCGGGCAGCTTGCCCTTGGTGAGCAGCCACCGCACGTCGTCGTCCAGGATCTCCGCCGCGGTGCCGGGAATCGTGTCGAGACCGGCCGCTTGCGCGGCCGACAGCCAGTCCCGGATCGAGAGCCCGGTGCGCGCGACGCCGTTGACGACTTCCATCGGGCTGAAGGCGTGCACGTGCATGTTCGGGACCCGATCCTTCACCGCGCGCACGATGTCGAAGTACGCAGTGCCCGGCAGGTCCGGGTGGATTCCGCCCTGCATGCACACCTCGGTGGCGCCGAGCTCCCAGGCCTCCTCGGCGCGCCGGCCGAGCTCATCCATCGACAGCGTGTACGCGTCGGCGTCGGTGCGGCGCTGCGCGAAGGCGCAGAACCGGCAGCCGGTATAGCAGACGTTGGTGAAGTTGATGTTCCGGTTGACGACGTAGGTGACCTCGGGCCCTACGACGTCCGCACGCAGCGCGTCGGCGAGCGCGGCGACCGCGTCCAGTTCCGGGCCGTCGGCGTGCAGCAGGGCCAGCGCGTCGGCGTCGGACAGCCCCGCAGGATCACGTTCGGCCGCGCGCAGGGCGCTCGCCACATCGGCGTCCAGCCGTACCGGCGCGGCGGTGCGCCGGGCCTCGTGGGCTACCGCGGACCAGTCTCCGTAGACGCTGTCGAAGTCGGTCCGGCGTTCGGCGCTGCGGCCGGACGTGTCGATCTCCACATGCAGGTCGGTGCGGCCGACCGAGGCGAACAACGCGGCGTCGTCCGGCTCCTGCCACGGCCGCCCGGTTGGCTTCGCACCAGCGCGAGCCAACCCGTCGGCAGCGGCGAGGGCGGTCACGTGCGGCACGACTCTCGGGTCCAGCCACGGCTCACCGGTGGTGACATAGGACGGATAGATCGTCAGGCGCTCGACGAGGCGGAAGCCGGCCTCGGCGGTGCGCGCGGCGAGCTGCTCGATCTGCGGCCACGGTCGCTCGGGGTTCACGTGATCGGGCGTCAGCGGCGACACGCCGCCCCAGTCGTCGATGCCGGCCTCGATGAGCAGCCGGTACTCGCTGGGGTCGGAGTCGATCAGGTTCGGCGGCGCCTGGATGCGCATCCGCGGGCCGAGGATCAGCCGTGCAACCGCCACCGTCGCGGCCAGGTCGGCGAGTTCTGCGTCGGGTATGCCGGCCATCGCCGTGTCCGGCTTGGCCCGGAAGTTCTGGACGATGGTCTCCTGGATGCCGCCGTACGCGCGGTCGATGCGCCGGATCGCGAACAGTGAGTCGACCCGCTCGGCGGGCGTCTCGCCGATACCGATCAGGATGCCGGTGGTGAACGGCACGTTGGAGCGCCCGGCGTCCTCGAGCACCCGCAACCGCACGGCCGGATCCTTGTCCGGGGAGCCGTAGTGCGCGCCGTGCGGATCCTCGAACAGCCGACGCGAGGTGGTCTCGAGCATCATCCCCATGGACGGCGCGACCGGTTTCAGTCGCTGCAAGTCCGACCAGCCCAGCACCCCCGGGTTCAGGTGCGGCAGCAGGCCGGTGTGCTCCAGCACCAGGATGGCCATCGCACGGACATAAGCCAGCGTGGAGTCGTAGCCGTGCGCGTCGAGCCATTCACGCGCCGCCGACCAGCGGTCCTCGGGGCGGTCGCCGAGGGTGAACAGCGCTTCCTTGCAGCCCAGCGCGGCACCTTGCGCGGCGATCGCCAGCACCTCGTCGGGCGAGAGGAAGGCAGCCGCGACGCGCTTGGGTGTGGTGGCGAACGTGCAGTAGTGACAACGATCGCGACACAGCCGGGTGAGGGGGATGAACACCTTGCGCGAATACGTGATCACGCCGGGTCGGCCGGCGTCGATCAAACCCTGCTCGCGCACCCGCGCCGCAGACGCGCACAGATCGATGAGGTCGTCGCCACGCGCCGACAGCAGGATCTCGGCCTCGGTGGCGTCGAGGGCGACACCATCGCGCGCCCGACGCAGCGCCCGACGCAGCCCATCCCGGCTCACCGCGTGCCACCCCGTGCGGTCCGCATCGGGTTGCCGCTGCGCCCCGCGGACGCCGGACGGCGAGCTGGGCGGCCGGTCGCGGGTGTGCCCATCACCCGGTGTTCGCCGTCAAGGCAGTTCCAGCGCGGTACATAGGGTTCACAAGCTCCGCAGCCGCGGCAGTATTTCCTTGCCGTAGAGGTGCAGGAACTTCGCCTGGTCCGGGCCCGGGGCGTGGAAAACGAGGTGGGTGAAGCCGAGGTCGAGATACGCCTTGATCTTCTCGACGTGCTCGTCGGGATCAGTGGAGACGATGAAGCGCTTCGCGGTCTGCTCGACCGACAGCGCGTCGGCCAGGCGCTGCATCTCCAGCGGGTCCTCGACGCCGGTCTTCTGCTCGGCCGTGAGCCCGAGCGCGCCCCAGAAGTGCGTGGCCCGCATCGCCTGCTCGCGGTCGTGGTCGAAGGAGACCTTGACCTCGATCATCATCTCGATGTCCTGGACCGAGCGCCCGGCCTTCTGCGCCCCCTCGGCGACGGCCGGCATGAGCGTCTCGGTGTAGAGCGCCGGATCCTTGCCGCTCGTCGTGATCCAGCCGTCCCCCTGCCGACCGGCGTAGCGCGTGGCCGCCGGGCCCGAGGACGCCAGCCAGATCGGCACCGGATTCTCCGGCCGGTCGTAGATCGTCGCGTTCTCGGTCCGGTAGTACTCGCCCTCGAACGTAACCCGCTCCCCGCTCCACAGCTCGCGGATCAGGCGCACCGCCTCGCGGAAGCGGGCGAACCGCTCCTTGCCGTCGGGCCACTCGATGCCGAGCGGCACCTCGTTCATCGACTCCCCGCTGCCCATGCCCAGCACAACGCGGTCCGGGTACAGGCAGCCCAGCGTGGCGAAGGCCTGGGCCACGATCGCCGGGTGGTAGCGGAACGTGGGCGTCAGCACCGAGGTACCCATCGTGATCCGCTCGGTGCGTGCACCCAGCGCACCCAACCACGTCATCGCGAACGGGGCATGCCCACCGTCGTGGCGCCACGGCTGCAGGTGGTCGCTAATGAAGACGGAGTCGAAGCCGCACTCTTCGGCCAGCACGCCGTAGTCCAGCAGCTCCCTCGGCGCGAACTGCTCGTTGGAGGCCTTGTAGCCCAGTCTTATCGCGCTCAACGTGTGTCTCCGTCCCCACCGCTCGCTGCGCTCGGGTATGTCCGCCGACCACACGCAAGCCTTCGGCGCGTGCGCGAGGGCTCATCGGGTTGTCCGGTCACCATTCAAGCCCTCGCGGTCGCCGGTCCATCCGTTGGGGTCACCTCTGCGGGGTGGGCTACCGGCTGGTGGTCACCAACAGCTCGGCCTTCTGGAACTCCTTCACCGAGGAGTAGCCGCACTTGGCCATCGCCCGACGAACGGCGCCGAACAGGTTGCGCTCGCCACTGGGGTCGGCGGTCGGTCCGACGAGCAACTCGGCCAGTGACGGACGCTCGTCGGCAGCGAAGCCGAAGTCCACGACGGCCGACCTGGGGACGCGCGGGTGTGCCGCCGTCGCGTCCCAGAACCGCCCTCCGCCGGGAGCCTCCGCCGCGATCGCGAGCGGCTCGCCGAGCATGACCGCATCCGCCCCGCACGCCAACGCCTTCGCGATCTCGCCGCCGGAGCGGATGTCGCCGTAGGCGATCAGGTGGACATAGCGTCCGCCCGTCTCGTCGAGGTAGTCGCGCCTCGCGGCCGCTGCGTCCACGAGCGCCGTCGCCATCGGCACGTCGATCCCGAGCGTCGCGTCGGTGGACGACCCGAGGTGCGCGCCGTACCCGATGATCACCCCGGCCGCGCCGGTGCGCATCAGGTGTAGTGCGGTCTGGTAGTTGGTCACGCCACCGACGAGCACCGGTACGTCGAGATCGGCGATGAACGTCTTCAGATTCAGCCCGGCCGCACCGTCGCGTACGACGTGTTCGGCAGAGATGACCGTGCCCTGGATGACCAGCAAGTCGATGCCTGCGGCGAGGACATCAGGGGCCAATTCAGCGGTGTGCTGTGGCGAGAGCCGAACCGCCACGCGCACGTTCGCCGCACGCAATTCGGCGATTCGCGCATGCAGCAGCTGCGGTGACACCGGCCGCTCGTAGACGCGCTGCAGCTGGGCGTTCGTGCCGTCGAGCTTCGCCAGTTCGGCTCCCGGGTCCTCGTAGCGGGCCCAGATTCCCTCGCCGTCGAGAACAGCGAGTCCGCCGAGTCCCTCGATCCTCGCCGCACTCGCCGGCGACACGACGGCGTCCGACGGCGCCGCGACCAGGGGGATCTCGAACGTGTGTGCGTCGATCTGCCAGCTCGTCGAGACGGCCTTCGACCCGCGGGTGCGACGGGTCGGCGCCAGCGCGACGTCGGCGAGGTGATAGCCGCGCCGGGCACTGCGCCCGAGGCCGATCTCGACGGTGTCCGGCATGACACAGAGTGTGCCGCACACCGCTGCGAGCGCGGCGCGCGCTGCGGCAGCAGGACCAAAGTCCCTGCGCACCGGGCCGTCCAGACCTCCGGCGTGACGTCGCGGCCCGACATCCTGGCGGGCGGCCGGCGAGCAAACCTAAGGGTTGGCCCTGGGGCAGCACAGCGGATGCGGTGGTGTCACGGATGATGATGTCCGTGTCTTCGGACAAGACTCTCGGACGAAAACGGCTGTCCGGGTAGCTGACAGGAGCGCAGGGATGCCGCCGGTCACACGGATCTTCCTTGTCGACGACCACGAAATCGTCCGTCGAGGACTGACGGACCTGCTCGGCTCGGTACCCGACCTGGACGTCGTCGGCGAGGCCGCCACCGTCGCCGAGGCGCTGCGCCGGATCCCGGCGGCCGCTCCGGACGTCGTCCTTCTCGACGGACGGCTACCGGACGGCAGCGGGATCGAGGTCTGCCGGGTCATCCGGGATGACCAGCCACAGATCCGCTGCCTCATCCTGACCTCCTACGACGACGACGAGGCGATCTTTGCGGCCGTCGTCGCCGGAGCGGCGGGTTACGTGCTCAAACAGATCCGCGGCTCCAGCCTCATCGACGCGGTCCGCCGCGTGGCCGCCGGGCAGTCGCTGCTCGACCCGACCGTCACCGCGCGGGTCCTCCAACGAATCAGGGACGGCAAGCAGGAGGACGCAAGGCTGGCTTCGCTCAACGTCCAGGAACGGCGCATCCTGGTGCTCATCGCCGAGGGCTTGACCAATCGGCAGATCGGCGAGCGCCTCTTTCTCGCCGAGAAGACGGTCAAGAACAACGTCTCGAGCATGCTCGCCAAGCTCGGCATGCAACGCCGCACGCAGGCCGCCGTGTTCGGTGCGAGCTTGACCGATGCGCACGTCCGCGACTCCGGGTCCGCCGCGCCGCGCCGTCATGGGGTGTAGTTCGGCGCCTCGACCGTCATCTGGATGTCGTGCGGATGCGATTCCTTGAGACTCGCCTGCGTGATACGCATGAACCGACCCCGCGCGCCGAGTTCGGCCATCGTGCGCGCCCCGACGTAGAACATCGACTGGCGCAGGCCACCGACCAGCTGGTGCGCGACGGCGGCGAGTGGCCCACGGTAGGCCACCCGTCCCTCGATCCCCTCTGGAATGATCTTGTCGTCGCTGGGGACCTCGGCCTGGAAGTAGCGGTCTCTGGAGTAGGACTTCTTGCCGCGTGAGCTCATCGCAGCGAGCGAGCCCATCCCGCGGTAGGACTTGTACTGCTTGCCGTTGATGAAGATCAACTCGCCGGGCGACTCGTCGCACCCGGCGAGCAGCGACCCGATCATCACGGTGTCGGCGCCGGCGACGATCGCCTTGGCGATGTCGCCCGAGTACTGCAGGCCACCGTCGGCGATCACCGGCACGCCGGCCGGTTTGCAGGCCAGCGCGGCGTCGTAGATGGCGGTGATCTGCGGCACGCCGACGCCGGTGACGATCCGGGTCGTGCAGATCGAGCCCGGGCCCACGCCGACCTTGACCGCGTCGGCACCGGCGTCGACGAAGGCCTGTGCACCGGCTCGGGTCGCGACGTTGCCGCCGATGACCTGGACGTGGCGCGTCGCCGGGTCGGTCTTGAGCCGCTCGACCATATCGAGCAGCAGCCGGACGTGGCCGTGCGCGGTGTCGGCGACGAGCACGTCCACGCCGGCCTCGACCAAGGTCGTCGCCCGCTCCCACGCATCGCCGAAGTATCCGATCGCCGCACCGACGAGCAGGCGACCGTGCGGATCCTTGGACGCGTTCGGGAACTGCTCGGACTTGACGAAGTCCTTGACGGTGATCAGGCCGGCCAGCCGACCCCGCTCGTCCACGAGCGGGAGCCGCTCGCGCTTGTGCTGCCGCAGCAGGGTCGTGGCGTCCTCGTGTGAGATGCCGACCGGCGCCGTGATCAGCGGCATCGCAGTCATCACCTCGTCGACCTTCGTCGTGGCCCACTCGGCCACCGGGACGAAGCGCAGATCGCGGTTGGTGATCATGCCGAGCAACCGCTCGTCGGCGTCGACGACCGGCAGGCCGGAGATGCGGTAGCGCCCGCACACCTCGTCGAGCTGCTCGAGCGTGGCGTCCGGACCGATCGTGACCGGGTTCGGGATGAGCCCGGTCTGGGTTCGCTTGACCAGGTCGACCTGATACGCCTGATCGGCGACGGACAGGTTGCGGTGCAGCACCCCGAGACCGCCTTGACGTGCCATTGCGATCGCCATGCGCGCCTCGGTGACGGTGTCCATCGCCGCGGACAACAGGGGTACGGCGACACTGAGCTCGCGGGTCAGGCGTGCAGTCGTGTCGACGTCGGCAGGCACGACGTTCGTCTCGCCCGGCAGCAGCAGCACGTCGTCGTAGGTCAGGCCGAGGGTCGCGAACTTGGCGGGTAGGGCATCCGGCCCGTCGCCGGTCGGGTGATCAGGCAACGTGTGCAACTCCTCATGCTCTTCGGTATTTCATCGTATCTGCGCAGGGGCCCGAACCCTCTGACCCCCTGGGACAAATGTCAGGGGCAAGTCGGGGATCTGCCTACTGGCGACCCGGCGCGCCGACCGAGAGGATCTCTTACATGACCGAAGCTGCCGTCCATCCCGCACCGCCCGAGTCGCTCGTCGCCGCCCGGGCCGTCGACGTGGTCAAGACCTTCGGGTCCGAGTCGACCGCGGTGGTCGCGCTCGATCACGTGGACGTCGAGCTGCGCCGTGGCGAATTCACCGCGATCATGGGGCCGTCCGGGTCCGGCAAGTCCACCCTCATGCACTGCCTGGCCGGCCTGGACACCATCACGTCCGGATCTGTTGCGATCGGCGACGTCGAGCTGCGCGGGCTCTCGGACAAGAAGATGACCGCCCTGCGCCGCGATCGGATCGGCTTCGTCTTCCAGTCGTTCAATCTCGTCCCGACCCTCAACGCCCTGGAGAACATCACGCTGCCGACGGCCATCGCCGGGCGCAGTCCGGACCAGAAATGGCTGGATACCGTGATCGAATCGCTGGGCCTGCGCGACCGGCTCACACACCGCCCGAGCGAGCTGTCGGGCGGACAGCAACAACGCGTCGCCGTCGGCCGGGCGCTGGCCGGCCGGCCGGACATCGTGTTCGCCGACGAGCCGACCGGCAATCTCGACTCCCGCGCCAGCAACGAGGTGCTGCGCATCCTGCGCCAGTCGGTGGACGAGCTCGGCCAGACGGTCGTGATCGTCACCCACGACCCGCACGCCGCCAGCTTCGCCGACCGCGTCCTGTTCCTCGCCGACGGCCGCATCGTGGACGAGCTGCGCTCCCCCACCGCCGATGCCGTGCTCGACAAGATGAAGCAGCTGGACTCGTTGTGAGCGCGATGCGAACGGTCTCCATCCGCAACCTCATGGCCCACAAGGTCCGCCTGATATTGACGTTGATCTCGGTGTTGCTCGGGACCGCGTTCGTCGCCGGCTCCTTCGTCTTCACCGACACGTTGCAGCACAGCTTCGACACGATCTTCGCCACGAGCGACAAGAACATCGACGCGCGGGTGCAGGCCAAGGACGACTTCGCGGCCGGTGTGCCGATGAGCGTGGTGCCGACCATCGAACAGATCCCGGGTGTGCGTGCCGTTGAGCCGCAGATCAGCGAGCCGATCGTGCTCGTCAACGCCAACGGGAAGCGGGCCGACACCGGCGGGGCGCCGAGTGTCGGCAGCGCCTGGATCGGTGCACAGTCCGTGCGGGCGGTGCCCGAACTCGTCCGCGGGCATGAGCCGCTGGCGACGAACCAGATCGTGGTGAACGCCTCGGCCGCCAGCAAGTACCAGCTGGCGGTCGACGACCGGGTCAAGGTCGTTCTGCCGAACTCGGCTGTCGTGAACGCGACGATCGTCGGCATCTACGACGTGTCCTTCGACACTGGCGGCTACCTCGGCGCGCTGTTCACCCGCGACCAGGCCATCTCGCTGTTCACCGACGGGACGCACTACCGCTACGTCGACGTCGCGGGCGAGTCCGGGGTCTCGGAGCAGGTACTGGCAGACCGGATCGAGAAGGTGCTCCCCGCGGGCACGGGTCTCGAGGTCAAGACGGGCACGCAGGTGCGCGACGAGGACTCGCAGGGCGTCGCCGACGCACTCGGTTTCGTCAACTACTTGCTCCTCGGCTTCGGCATCGTGGCGCTGCTGGTCGGAACGTTCATCATCTACAACACGTTCTCCATGATCGTTGCGCAGCGCCAGCGCGAGCTCGCGCTGCTGCGCGCGGTCGGCGCCGACCGCAAACAGGTGCGCCGCTCGGTCGTGTTCGAGGCGGGCATCATCGGCCTGATCGGCAGCATCCTCGGCCTCGGTGGCGGCGTGGCCCTCGCCTTCGGCCTGCACGCCCTGCTCGACTCCCTGGACCTGGGCCTGCCGTCCGGCGGTCTGGTGCTCTCGGTCCGCACGGTGATCATCTCGCTGCTGCTCGGCACGGTGGTGACCGTGCTCGCCGCCTACGCGCCGGCCCGCCGGGCATCGCGGATCGCACCGGTCGCCGCCATGCGTGAGGAGTACGCCAGCGCGTCGTCTGCAGGGCTGCGGCGGCGCAACCTGATCGGCATCGTCGTCGGCCTCGTCGGCCTCGTCGCCACTGCGGCGGGCTTCGCGAGCAACGACACGGGTTCGGCCGCGGGGCTGACCGCGCTGGGCCTGCTCGCCGTCATCGCGGCCGCGATGCTGCTGTCGCCGGTGGCGGCGCGCTGGATCATCGAGCCGCTCGGCCGGGTCGTCGGCAAGCCGTTCGGCATCGTGGGGCGCCTCGCGCGCACCAACGCCGTGCGCAATCCGCGGCGTACGGCGGCGACGGCGTTCGCGCTCACGCTAGGTCTGGTCCTCGTCACCGGCATCGCGGTGATCGGCGCGTCGTTCAAGGCCAGCCTGAACAAGCTGTTCTCCGACAATGTGAAGGCCGACTACATCCTGACGACGAGTGTCCAGGTGAACCTGCCGATCGCGGCCGCCGAGGCGGCCAAGCAGGTTGCCGGCGTGCAGTCGGTGACGCAGCTGCAGACGCTCACGGCCGATGTGAACGGCACGACCCGCAACGGCACCTCGGTCGACGGGCCGCTCGCGCCGGTGCTGCGCCTGCACGTCGAACAGGGCTCGGGGGACACGTCCAGCGGGCACCTCATCGTCTCCCGCAAGTGGGCCGACGACGAGGGTTGGACGATGGGCACCAAGCACACCTTCAGCGCCCCGGGCAAGGCGCCGATCACCCTCGCGGTCACCGGCATCTTCGCCAACGACAACCTGATCGGCGACTGGGCGGTGAACAGCGACGTCTACCGCGCGCTGACGCCCACACAACGCTGGGCCGACGATGTCGCGCTCGTGCACGCGCAGCCAGGCGCCGACCTCGATGCCTTGCGCACCGGCCTCGAGCAGGCCACGAACGGGTTCTACATCGTCGACGTACGCAACCTCACGCAGTTCAAGGGCTTCCTCGCAAGCCAGATCAACGGCCTGCTCGGCTTGCTGTACGGGCTGCTCGGCCTGGCGATCGTGATCGCGATCCTCGGCATCATCAACACGCAGGCGTTGTCGGTCGTGGAGCGACGTCGTGAGATCGGCATGTTGCGGACGGTCGGCATGCAGCGCAAGCAGGTGCGGCGCACCATCTACATCGAGTCGCTGCTCATCGCGGTTTTCGGCGCCCTCCTCGGCGTCGCGATCGGGTTGGGCTACGGAGCGCTGTTCCAACGCACGCTGCGCAACGACGGTTTGGACGTGCTTGCGATCCCGTGGGTGCAGGCCATTGTGTTCGTCGTGCTGGCCGCTGTGGTCGGTGTGTTCGCGGCGCTGTGGCCAGGTTTCCGGGCGGCGCGCACCCCCCCTTTGGAGGCCATCGCGACCGGCTGAACCCACCGGTTCGGGCTGGCGCTCGCCGGGCAAGTTGGCGCCGGAGGGCGGGTGGGTTCTACCGTGGTGACGTGAACCGCACCTGGGGGTCTCAGTCGTGAGCCTGGACGACGGTCCTGTCGACCCATTCCTGGACGATCCGGACGACCCGGCGGCGCTGCTCGACGACAACGAAGCGCCGCAGCCGCTGACCGATGACGAGCGGCGTGATGTGCTCGCGGATCTCGCCGAACTCACCGAGTTCCGCGCCACGCTGAGCGTGCAGGGTGTGGACGGGATCGTCGTCGACTGTGGCGATTGCGGGGAACAGCACTACTTCGGCTGGGATCTCATGGCCGCAAACCTGCGCGCGCTGCTGGGCGAGGGCCGCACGCATGTCCACGAGCCGGCCTTCGCGCCGGACCCGGACTCCTACGTCAGCTGGGACTACGCCCGCGGCTACACCGACGCGGTCCAGACGCTGACCAAGCGGCGCTAGCCGGGTAGCTCGCCGGGCCTTTGGTCCCGGATCGACGTGCAGGTTTTGTTTGTGTGAAGTTTCGCGTATCCTTTCGTGAGTTCAGTCTTTGAACATGCAGGGTGATCGTCGCTGCCGACGGCGATCCGTAGTGGCCGGGGGGCCTGCACATGGCAGAAATCAAGCACTTGCCACCGCTGCGCGAGGGCGACTGGGACTGGCAGCTTCGCGCTGCGTGCCGAGGCACGGACACCGCGACGTTCTACCACCCTGAGAACGAGCGCGGACCGTCACGCACGCGGCGCGAACTGCGCGCCAAGGCCGTCTGTGCCGGTTGTCCGGTGGTCCAGAATTGCCTGCGCTGGGCGCTCGCAGCACGCGAGCCCTACGGGGTATGGGGCGGGCTGACCGTAGACGAGCGCGGGGCGTTGCTCACACAACGCCCCGCGTGACGTCCGTCCGCCGCGCCGGCCCAAGCGTCAAGGCGCGGCGGGGGTGATGTCCGTCAGTGCGCGTGACCGTGGCCACCGTGGCTGTGGCCACCGTGCTCGTGCTCGTCCGGCTCAGCGGGCTTGTCCACGATCGCGCTCTGCGTGGTCAGGATCAACGAGGCCACCGACGCGGCATTCGCCAGCGCTGCCTTGGTGACCTTGACCGGGTCGACCACGCCCGCGGCCAGCAGGTCGCCGTACTCGCCGGTCTCGGCGTTCAGACCGTGGTTCTCCGGCAGGTCGCGCACCTTGGCAACCACGACGTAGCCCTCGTGCCCGGCGTTGCTGGCGATCCAACGCAGCGGCTCGGCAAGCGCGGAGCGCACGATGCCGACGCCGGTGAGCTCGTCACCGGACAATCCGAGGTCGCCGTCGAGCGCCGAGGACGCGTGCACGAGGGCCGCCCCGCCGCCGGCGATGATGCCTTCCTCGACCGCCGCGCGGGTAGCCGAGATCGCATCCTCGATGCGGTGCTTGCGTTCCTTCATCTCGACCTCGGTGGCTGCGCCGACCTTGATGACACCGACGCCGCCGGACAGCTTCGCAAGCCGCTCCTGCAGCTTCTCGCGATCCCAGTCCGAATCGGTGTCATCGATCTCGCGGCGGATCTGGGCGATGCGAGCGTCGATCTCGCGCTGTGTGGCGGCACCGTGCGTGACCGTGGTGGTGTCCTTGGTGACCACGACGCGTCCGGCGCGGCCCAACACGTCCAGCCCAGCCTGGTCGAGTTTCAGGCCGACCTCGGGCGCGATGACCTGCGCGCCGGTGACGATCGCGAGATCCTGCAGGAACGCTTTGCGGCGGTCGCCGAAGAACGGCGCCTTGACCGCGACGGCGGTGAAGGTCTTGCGGATCGAGTTGACGACGAGCGTCGACAGCGCCTCGCCGTCAACGTCCTCGCCGATGACGACGAGCGACTTGCCCGACGCGGCGACCTTCTCGAGCAGCGGCAGCAGATCGGCGACCGACGAGATCTTCTGCGTGGTGATCAGCAGGTAGGGGTCGTCGAAGACGGCCTCACCGGCCTCGGGATCGGTGACGAAGTACGGGCTGATGTAACCCTTGTCGAACTGCATGCCTTCGGTGAACTCGAGCTCGGTCGTCATCGTCTGGGCTTCCTCGACGGTGATGACCCCGTCCTTGCCGACCTTGGTGAAGGCCTCGGCGATCAGGCCGCCGATCGTGGCGTCCTGCGCCGAGACAGTGGCGACGTAGGCGATTTCCTGCTCGCCGTTGACCGGCTGCGCAACCTTGTCCAGTGCCTCGTTGACGGCGACCACCGCGGCGTCGATGCCGGTCTTCAGCGCCATCGGGTTGGCGCCCGCGGCCACGTTCTTCAGGCCGGCGTTGACGAGCGCCTGCGCGAGGACGGTCGCGGTCGTGGTGCCGTCACCGGCGATGTCGTTCGTCTTCGTCGCGACCGACTTGGCCAGCTGGGCTCCCATGTTCTCGAACGGGTCGTCGAGCTCGATCTCGCGAGCGATCGTGACTCCGTCGTTCGTGATAGTCGGTGCGCCGAACTTCTTGTCGAGGACGACGTTGCGGCCGCGCGGGCCGAGCGTGACCTTGACCGTGTTGGCCAACTTGTCGACGCCGCGCTCCAGCGCGCGCCGGGCGTCCTCATCGAAACTGAGGATCTTCGCCATGGGTTTTCCCTTCAGATTGTTTCGCAGACATCAGGCAGCGCGCAGCGACGAAGCCCCGGCGCGCACGCAGCGCGCGCGGCCGGGGCGGTCGACCTGCGGGTGGCTTACTTCTCGATGATCGCGAGCACGTCACGGGCCTGCAGGACGAGGTACTCCTCGCCTGCGTACTTGACCTCGGTGCCGCCGTACTTGCTGTAGAGCACGACGTCGCCGACAGCGACATCGAGTGGAACGCGCTTGCCGTTGTCGTCGAAGCGGCCCGGGCCGACGGCGAGCACAGTGCCCTCCTGCGGCTTTTCCTTCGCGGTGTCCGGGATGACGATGCCTGATGCGGTGGTCGTCTCGGCGTCGTTGGCCTGCACGACGATGCGGTCTTCGAGCGGTTTGATGCTGACCTTGGTGGCGGTCACGGTGGGACTCCCCTTTGTCACGGTGATGGTCGTTCGTCAGAAGCGGGGTGGTTGCCGTCGCGGGGGTCAACCGCTCCCCATCTGGCACTCTAACGCGGCGAGTGCCAACCTGTCGATGTCGGGTCCCTGTTCCCCGGTGGTCAGAGCGGACGAGTGCCGAGCGGGGACTGCGATGTGTGTCGCTACGTGATCGGTTTGTAGTGGGCGCCGTCGTCGGTGAGCCGCCACACCCGGCGGGTGCGGGTCGGCGTCGGCACGCCCAGCTTCTGCAGCGCCTGCCAGCGCGGGCGGTGCCAGGTCGTCACCGGGATGGACGTCACGACCTGCACGTACTGCGGACGGTGCACCCGCGGCAGGCGACGTACCGCCCGGTCGAGATCGTCGGTGTCGAGATCGGCGCCCTCACGCAGGGTGGCAGCGACGACGAGCGCAGCGTGATCCCCATCCGGAACGCCGTAGGCCACGATCTGATCGACGGCGGGGATGGTGCCCATCGCGAATCGTGCGCCGGAGGGCACCGTGGTGCCCTCGGCGGTGTCGACGAGTTCGCTGACCGGACCAGCAAGCCACAGATCGCCGTGGTCGTCGCGCAGGAACAGGTCACCGGTCGAGCGCCAGGCGTCGTCGGGCTCGAAGACGCCACGTATCGCCGCGGGCAGGATCGGGTCGGCCGGAGCCTGCTCGTCCACCTGGACGAGCAGGAGGCCGACCTCGTCGACCCCGCATTCGCGGACGAGTCCGCTCTCGCCACGGGCCAGCTCGCGGGTCGTGAGGTCGTAGGCGGCGATCTTCACGAGCGGCGTACCCGGCAGCGGCCTGCCCATCGAACCGCTCGTTCGGCCGGTCACGTTGGCGAGGATCGCCTCACCCTCGGCCGACGCATAGAACTCCAGCACGCTTGCCGGCGCGAAACGATCGGTGACGCGACGCCACAGATTGCGTGGCATACCGGAACCGAAGAACATCCGGATCGGATGGTGCTGCTCGTTCGGGTTGGGGGCGGCGTTGACGATCCGGGCGAGCGAACTCCAGGTATAGGACACGTGGGTCGCCCCGTAGCGGCGGACCTCGGCCCAGAACGTCTCCGGATCATCTCCTGCGGCGATCGCGAACCGTGCGCCGCTCGCAACTGCGCCGCCCACGCTCATCAGCAGCGCGGACGAGTGGTGGATCGGGGTGACGCTGTAGACGGTGTCGCCGGGTCGCAGCGCAGCCGCGGACGCGGTGCCCAGCGCCGACATCGCCCAGCGCCGGTTCGTGATGTGCAGGGCTCGGGTCGAGGCGCCGTCGCCACTGAACAGCACGAACGCCGTGTCGCCCGCCCGGTGCGGGTTCGGCTCGTACCACTCGGGCAGGTCCACGATCGACGGGTCGATGCGTTCCAGATCGAGCACCCGCGGGTGCAGCTCGCGCGAGGCCCCCCCGCCACCGAGCGCGGCCCACCGCACATCCGGCACGTGGTCGACCGCACCGACGTGCTCCGGGTCGGTGATGATCCGCGTGACTTCGCCGAGCCGGGCCTCGCGCTTGACGTCGCCATCCGGGCGCAGCAACACCGCAGTCGCCCCGAGCCGGCTCAGCGCGACGACGACGCTGAACGCACTCGGCCGGGTGCTCATCAACACGCCGACCCGCTCGCCCTGGTGCACGCCCGCGCTGAGCAGTCCGCGTACGACGTTGTCGACGCGGGTCTTGACCTCGCATTGGCGGTAGGCGCGGTCGCCGAAGAGGAAGACGATGTCGTCCGGGGCGCGACGCACCTGCTCGTCGAGCAGCAGCCCGAGCGAGATCCGGGTGGTCGGATCCAGGCCGGCGAGTCGCATCAGGCGGGGCAGCTGGGCCGGTGCCTCACGGGCCACGAGACGCGCGAACTGGGCCGCTCGGCGCGCGGTTCCCACAGTGGCGCGGGTGACGCCCACGGCGAGCTCGGCGGCCTGGGCGAGCGCCGTGGCTGCACCGCCCGGGCGTAGCGTCCTCGTCGTCACGACCGACTCGGCGGGCACGATGTCGGCCGGCAGCTCGGCGCGCCCGGCGCGCCATTCCAGCCAGTCGGCGACGGCCGGCCAACTGATCTGCTCGGCCGAGCTGCCGACGACCAGGCCGAAATGCCCGGTCGGCAATGTCACCTCGAACACCTCCGCGCGCGGCGCGGCCCGCGTTATCGCCCGCACGGAATCGGGGTGGCCGATCGTGTCCCGGGTCCCGACGAAACTCAGGATCGGCACGTCGATGTCCGCGAGCGTCACGAGCCGGTCGTCGATGACGAATCCGCCCTGCAGCATCCGGTTGTGGGTGACGAACTGTTCGAGCAGCTCGGAGATCGCCGGGCCGGAATAGGCCGTCCACCCCTCGGTGTCGATGAAGCGACGCTGACGTTCCCGCGGCAGCAAACCCTCGCGGTCGTGCAGCGCCAGCAGGAACTGCACCCGATCCTGCACGGTCTTGACCGGCGTCAGCAGCTTGAACCCGATTCGCGACGCCCAGCTGGGCAGTGCCGCCGTCCGCAGCAGCCCGCTGTCCACCAGATCCCCGGCCAGCCGGGCGACGATCTCCGGGGCGACCGGGATCGGCAGCGGGGCGGTCGTGTCCACCGGCGAGCCGAAGGTGATCAGCGAGTCGATGCCCAGGCCGCGCCGGTATGCCGCCGCCTGGTAGACGAACATGCCGCCCTGGGAATATCCGCCGAGAACGACGTCGCTGCCCGTCGCGAGGCGCACCCGGTCGATCGCGTCGCTGACCGCGAGGACGTGGTCGGTGAGCGTGCGTTCACGCCCGCCAGGTTCTACCTCCGGATCACCGAAGTCGACGACCCACGGGTCAGCCCCGGCCAGATGCACAGCGGTCACTGCCGACGTCGCCGGCGCGACGTCCCACACCTCGGTGGTGATCATCAGCGGCGGCACGAGCAGGATCGGCGTCGCGTCCGGCGGCACCTGATCCGCGAAGTAGTGCCGGAGCCGGTACTGGGCCTGCTCGGCGCTCACCTCGTAGGGCGCGGACTCGTCGCTGGTCTCCAGGCCGCCGAAACGGACGACCTCGGCAACGTTGCGCGCGGTGTGGGCGATGCGGCGGACGGTAGTGGTGACGGTGGCCGGCACGCCGTGCAGTCTTGTGATGGCGGCCCGCGGATGCAAGCTAGCGTTCGACCCGCTCGAACACCCAGGCGTGCGGCGCACGCGCGACCAGATCGGCAGGGACGCCGACGATGCCTCGCCCGGTCGGGTCGATCACGACGACGCGGTCGTCGGCGCTGCGGTAGAGCTCGGCAGCCGGGTCGGCGTGCCGGCGCACGTGCGCGATCAGCTCAGCCAGCCGACCGTCGGCGGCGGTGACCTCCCACATCAGCGTGCTCATGCGATCTGGGCTCGTTCCAGTTCGACGGTCGGGATCGCGGAGAAGTCGAGTGCGGACGCGGTCGCGCCGGCTCGCACCAGCAGATCGCCGATCGCCGCGATCATGGCTCCGTTGTCCGTGCACAGCCGCATCGGCGGCACCCGCAGTTCGACGCCTGCCGCGTCGCAGCGCTCCCGCGCGAGCGCGCGGATCCGGCTGTTCGCGGCCACCCCGCCGACGATCACCAGTGTCTCGACGTCCTGTGCTCGGCAAGCGCGCAGCGCCTTGCTGGTCAGCACGTCTGCCACCGCCTCCTGGAAGCTTGCGGCGACATCATCGACGTCGTGCTCCGGGTGCGCCTCGACGTAGCGGGCGACTGCCGTCTTCAGACCGGAGAAAGAAAATCCGAGCGCCGGATCGTGCGCCCCGGTGAGCGGGCGGGGGAAGCGGATCGCCGACGCGTCCCCGCGCCGCGCGGCCAGGTCGATCGACGGCCCGCCCGGGTAGGGCAGCCCGATCAGGCGGGCCACCTTGTCGAATGCCTCACCCGCCGCGTCGTCGACCGTGTCGGACAGGTGCACGATCGGCGTTCGGACGAGATCGCGCACGAACAGCAGCGAGGTGTGCCCGCCGGACACGATGAGCGCGACGGACCGATCCGGGAGCGGGCCGTGTTCGAGGGTGTCGGCCGCAGCGTGCCCGGCGAGATGGTGCACCCCGTAGAGCGGGACGCCGAGCGCGAGCGAGTAGGCCTTCGCCGCAGCAACGCCGACGTGCAGTGCGGTGGCCAGGCCCGGACCGGCGGTGACGGCGACGGCTGCGACGTCGTCGAGGCGAAGCTGCGCGTCGGCGAGTGCGGCGCGCACCGTCGGCACCATCGCCTCCAGGTGGGCCCGCGCGGCGATCTCGGGCACCACGCCGCCGAAGCGCGAGTGCTGAGCCATGCTCGACGCGAGTGCGTCGCCGAGCAGCACGCCGTCGCGCACCAGCCCGACGCCGGTTTCGTCGCAGGACGTCTCGATGCCCATGACGACGGTCACGGCTCGACCAGCACCTTGCGCATGGTGACACCGTCGACGCAGCCGCCCGCGTAATAGCCGCGCCGCAGTCCGACGTCCACGAATCCCTCGCTGCGGTACAGCTCGCGGGCGGCGGGGTTGTCGACGCGGACCTCGAGGAAGCATTCGGTCGCACCGCGGCGAATCGCCTCGGCGAGCAGCGCTGCGACCAGGCGCCGCGCGACGCCGACCCGGCGGGCCACCGGGATGACCCCGACCGTGAGAATCTCCGCGCACACCCCGATCACCATGACGCCCGCCCATCCGAGGAACACGCCGTCACCTGTTTGCGCGGCGACGTAGTGACGGTGCCGGTCGGTGATTTCGCTGCGGTACGAGCTGCGGCTCCACGCCTCGGTGCCGAACATGTCCTGCTCGTACGGCAGGAGCGCGTCGATGTCGCTCAGTTCCATCTGCCGCAGGCGGATCCGCGTCTCGCGCGAACGCTCGCCGCATTCGCGGTCACTTCTCACTGGGTCACTTCTCACCGGTCACTTCTCACTGGTCACTTCTCACTGGGTCACTTCTCACCGGGTCACTTCTCACCGGGTCACTTCTCACTGGGTCACTGCCTTCGGCGCGCCCGGCACGACCGCGTCGGGACGGCGCAGGTACAGCGGGGTGAGCACCTCGGACGGCGCCTGCCCGACGATGCGCTCGACGGCGCCGCGCACGAGGGCGCTCGGATCGGGGTGCGGCCGGTCGACCCGCCGCAGTCCGGGCCAGTCATGCACCTGCGCTGCCGCGCCGGCGACCGCGCGCAGGTCAACGGTCGGGACGTCCGGAGGTGCCGCGACCCCGGGCCCGCCGACTCGCCGCCCGTAGGCATAGCCAGCCCAGTAGACCTCGTGGCGGCGAGCGTCGGTCGCGACCAGCAGGGCCGCCTCGTCCGCGCATGCGCCGCCGATCCCGTCGAGCGAGCAGACCCCGTAGGTCGGCGCACCGACCGCGTCGGCGAACGCAGCGGCCGTCACCAGACCCACCCGCAGCCCGGTGAACGGCCCCGGGCCGGTGCCGGCGACCACCGCTGTGATGTCGGCCGGGAGAATGCCCGCGTCGGCCAGGCATCGCGCGATGGACGGGCTGAGCAACTCTCCGTGCCCGCGCGCCGCGAGCGGCGCGCGGCTCGACACGAGTACCTCTGCGCCGTGCTCGATCCGCACGATCGCCGCCGTCACGGCGGGCGAGGAGGTATCGACGGCGAGCACGAACACGAGGACCCAGCCTAGTTGGCGCTCGGCGGACGTGTCGTCGGATCGCGCAGGCCTGCCAGGCGATCCTCCCAGTCGCCGCCATGGCCGGTGAGCGTGGCGCTGCGGCGCTCGGTATCGCCCACTCGCGCCAGCACGACGTCGAGCCGCGCATCGGCCAGCTGCTCGACGAGCCCACGGCCCCACTCGACGACGGTCACCGATCCCGCCGCGCTGACGTCGAGATCGAGGTCGTCGACCTCGGCCAGCGAGCCCAGCCGATACGCGTCGACGTGCACCAGCGGTGCCCCGCCGGCAGTCGCGGCCGGATGCACCCGGGCGATCACGAACGTCGGCGACGCGATGCGCCCCTGCACGCCGAGCCCGGCGCCGATCCCCTGCACCAGTGCGGTCTTGCCCGCGCCGAGCGGCCCGGACAGCACAACCAGGTCACCGATTCGCAGGATCGACGCGAGTCGCGTGCCGAACTCGTGGGTGTCCTCGGCGGTGGGCAGCACGACCCTCACGCAACGCCGCCCACAAAGGTGCGCCGCACCCGCGGACCGATGCGCGTGACGATCTCGTAGTGGATCGTGCCGACGACATCGGCCCAGTCCTGGGCCGTCGGCTCGCCGCCGCGGCCGGGGCCGAACAGCACCACCGGATCTCCGGCGGACACCGGCAGATCGCCGACGTCGACGACGATCTGATCCATGCACACCCGTCCGGCGATCGTGAACCGCCGCCCGTTGATCTGCACCGGACCGGCGTTGCCCGCGTGGCGCGGAACGCCGTCGGCGTACCCCACCGGCACGAGAACCAGGGTGGTGTCGCGCGCCGTGGTGTAGGCATGCCCGTAGGACACACCCTCACCGGCGCGGACGTGCTTCACCAACGCCGCTGCAGCGCGCAGCGTCATCGCGGGCACGAGGCCGTACTGCTCGCGCACCGGCGACAGGCCGTACACGGCGATGCCGGGGCGGACGAGATCGAAATGCGCTTCGGGCAGTGTCAGGGTGGCCGCGGAGTTGGCCAGATGACGCAGTTGCGGCTGCAGCCCGGCGCGAGCCGCGACGTCGAGGGCGGCGCGGAATGCGCTGATCTGGCGGGCGATCGTCGGATGCCCTGGCTGGTCGGCGTAGGCGAGATGACTCCAGATGCCGACGACCTCCACCTCGCCGCCCGCGGCGGCCCTGGCCGCCGCGGCCACCAGCTCCGCCCAGTCGTCGACATAGGACCCGTTGCGGGACAACCCGGTGTCGATCTTTAGGTGAACCCGGGCCGAGCGGCCGGACGACCGGACCGCGGCCAGCACCGCAGCGAGCTGCCATGGTCCGTTCACGGCCAAGTCGACGTCGCCGGCCACTGCGCGCTCGACAGACCGGGTCTCGGCCGGGGTCCACAACCACGACAGCAGCGGGGCGGTGATCCCGGCTGCGCGCAGCGTCAGAGCCTCGTCGATGATCGCCGTACCGAGCCAGCCGGCTCCCCCGGCGAGCGCTGCGCGGGCGGCCGGCACGAGACCGTGCCCGTAGGCGTCGGCCTTCACCACCGCCATCAGTTGCGCGGGGGTGCCGGCTTTCATGGCCGCGACGTTCGCCGAGATGGCACTCAGATCGACGACGGCCTCGCTACGGTGCACCGGTCGATCCTGCCAAACCGCAGGCGCGATTGTTGCGACCGTGCCGGTCGCCTGACCAACGTCGGGTTGTCTTCGACCTCGTGTGCGCCTTCGCAGTCACCCGCGGTCCGGCTCACGATGGTCTGGCCGGTATGGGCATGCACGACCGGCCGTTGCGATGACGGAGGTCACGGATTGCCCGCGATCGCGCGCAACGCAGGCCGAAGTGCACCGAGCACGTCGACCGAGGAAGGCGGACCGTCCGCCGCAGCGAGCTGACCGGCCACGCCGTGCACGAACGCGCCCATCGCCGCCGCCAGGGGAGCCTCCAGACCGGATGCCAGCAGGGAACCGATCAGCCCGCTGAGAACGTCGCCGCTACCCGCGGTGGCGAGCCATGGCGTGCCGGTGCGATTGATCCATGCCCTGCCGTCGGGGGCGGCGACGATCGTCGCATCGCCCTTGAGCAGCACGTTCGCGCCCAGCTCCCGCGCCGCCGCGCGGGCGCTGCCGAGCCGGTCCGCGGTCGGGCCTTTGGCGATGCGAGCGAATTCGCGGTCGTGCGGCGTCAGCACAGTCGGCGCGGCCCGGCCGTGCAGTAGCTGCGGTGAGGCGCCGAGCAAGGTGATGCCGTCGGCATCGACGATCACCGGCACGTCGGTGCGCAGCACGTCGGCGAGCAGGTTGCGCGCATGGTCGTCGGTGCCGAGGCCGGGCCCGACGACCCAGGCCTGCACGCGCAGCTGCGAGGGCCGCGCGCCGTCGTGAACCACCACTTCGGGATAGCGGGCCTGGATCGCCGCGGCCGACGTCCCGGCGTAGCGCACCATGCCGGCGCCGCCGCAGATCGCCGCGCCGGCGGACAGCACGCCGGCCCCCGGGTAATGCGGCGAACCGGAGACCAGACCCACCACGCCGCGGGTGTACTTGTCGTCGACGGCACCCGGCGTGGGCAACTGGGCCGCCACGTCGGGCGCTTCGAGCACCTGGGTCCGGGCCTGCGGCAGCGTCTGCGCCAACCCGATGTCGACGAAGCGCAGATCGCCGACGCGTCCCGCACCCTCCCCTACGAGCAACCCCGCCTTCAGGGCACCGAACGTGACCGTGACGTCAGCCCGGATGCTGTCCGCGCCCACTGCTCCGGTGTCCGCGTCGACGCCGGACGGGAGGTCGACGGCAATCGTGCGCACCCCGCGCGCGGCATGCGCCAGCGGTACGGCGGCATCGCGCAACCCGCCCCGGCCACCGATCCCGACAATGCCGTCCACCACGAGGTCAGCAGCACCGATCCGATCTGGATCGGTCTCGACCACCCGGCCACCGGCCCGCTCGAACGCATATCTGCCGGCCGAATGCGCCTGTGCGGGCACGAGCAACATGGCTTCGACGCGCGCCCCCCGCCGGGCAAGATCCGCGCCGGCGTACAGCGCGTCGCCGCCGTTGTTGCCCGCGCCGACGAGCAGGACGACGCGACGGCCGTACGTCCGGCCGTGCGCCTGCTGCAGCAACCGTGCGCACTCGAGCGCCAGACCGCATGCGGCCCGGGCCATCAGGGCGCCGCGCGGCAACCGAGCCATCAGCGCGTCCTCGGCGGCGCGGACCTCCTCGACCGAATAGACCCCGCGCACCCGATCCTCCCGCCTTCGCCCGCCGCCATCTCCCGCCGCAATGATCAAGAGACGGATTCAGTCGACTATCGACGAAATCGCTCTCGTAATCATCGTGGGCAGCCCCTACCCTTCGGCCACGACGGTCGCCGCGGCGATCCCGCCGTCGTGGGACAGCGATACGTGAAAGCGTGAGGCACCGAGCTGCGCGGCGCGCGCCGCGACCGTGCCGCGCAGCACGACCGACGGCCGGCCGACGTCGTCGACCACCACCTCGGCGTCTGTCCAGAGCATCCCGCCACCGGCCCCGAGCGCCTTGGCCAGCGCTTCCTTGGCTGCGAACCTGGCCGCCAGGGACTCGGCGCTGCGCGGCGTCCCGGCCGCGGTCAGCTGTTCGGCATCGGTGAACAACCGAGCCGCCAGCGCGGGCGTGCGGTGCAGCGACTCGGCGAAGCGCGCCACCGGTACCACATCGACGCCGATCCCGATCACCCTCACGCGGTCGGCGAGCCGGTGACCGGCTCGCCCGGCGCTGGCGCGTAGTCCGACAGGTGCCCCGGAAACGCGGAGACGGCCGGGTTCAAGTAGGCCGCCGCGTTGTTCACCGCAGTCGCCACCTCACCGAACCCGGTCGCGATGAGTTTCACCTTGCCGTCGTAGTCGACGATGTCGCCGGCCGCATAGATGCCGGGCACGGTGGTGCGGCCCATCGAGTCCACGACGATCGAACGCTTGCGGATATCGATGCCCCATTCGAGCAGCGGCCCGAGATTCGCGGTGAAACCCAGCGCGGCGATCAGCTTGTCGCACGGCAGGCTGCGGGGCGCCTCCTCGCCCTTGATCGCGATGTCGACGGAGGTGACGTTCGGATCGCCCGCCACCCCGGCGATCTGCGCGTCGGTCACCATCTCGACGGAGGAACGCTTGAGCAACTCAACCGAGTGCGGGTGCGCCCGGAACTCCGCACGCCGGTGCACGATCGTCACCGATGCCGCGATCGGCTCGAGCATGAGCGCCCAGTCGAGTGCCGAGTCACCCCCGCCGACAACGACGACATCCTGTCCGGCGTAGGCCGCCGGATCGGGCACGAAGTGCACGAGCCCGCGACCGAGGTACTCGCTGCCGGAGGGCAGCGGGCGCGGGGTGAACGTGCCGATGCCGCCGGTGATGATGATCGCCCGGCACTCGATGCGGTGCCCCGTGGAGCTCGTCACCGCGAACCCGCCCTCGCCCCGCTCCAAGCCGACGGCCTGGTGTCCGAGCAGGTAGGCGGGGGTGAACGGCGCGGCCTGAGCGAGCAGCTGCTCGACAAGCTCGCGGCCCTTGATCGCCGGAAAGCCGGCGACGTCGAAGATCGCCTTCTCGGGGTACATCGCGGTGATCTGCCCGCCCGGCTCCTCCAGCGAGTCGACGACCGCGGTCGACAGCGTGCGCACTCCTGCGTAGTAGGCGCCGAACAGGCCGACCGGGCCCGCCCCGACGATGAGCAGGTCTACTGACTTGGGGGCAGGATCCGTCACACGACGAACCCTAGTTCGCCGCTACCTCGCGGTCACTCGACAGTGACGGACTTCGCGAGGTTGCGTGGCTTGTCGACGTCGAAGCCACGCGCCTGCGCGATCTCGGCGGCGAGCACCTGCAACGGCACCGTGGTGACGAACGGCGAGAGCAGCGTCGGCACCCGCGGCACCTCCAGGTAGTGCGCCGCCTGCTCGCGCGCGGCGATATCGTCCGGCTCGCCGATGACTATCGTGCGCGCCCCGCGGGCGCGGATCTCGGCGACGTTGGACAGCATCTTCTGGTGCAGCAGCGGGCGCCCGGTCGGGGACGGCATGACCACGACCACCGGCAAGCCGTCCTCGATCAACGCGATCGGCCCGTGCTTGAGCTCGCCGGCCGGAAAGCCCTCGGCGTGCATGTACGCCAGTTCCTTCAGCTTCAGCGCCCCTTCGAGCGCAACCGGATAGCCGACGTGCCGGCCGACGAACAGCACCGCCTTCGAGTGCGCGATGTCGCGCGCGAGTTTGCGCACCGGGTCGAGGTTCTGCAAGGCCTCGGCGATCGCCTCCGGGACCGAACACAACTCCTCGTACTCGCGGATGATCTCGTCGCCGTACTTCGTGCCGCGGCCCTGGGCGAGCGCGAGGCCGACGAGCTCGACTGCCGCAAGTTGGGCGAGGAACGTCTTCGTCGCGGCCACGCCGATCTCCGGACCGGCATGGGTGTAGAGGACGGCGTCGGATTCCCGCGGGATCTGCGCGCCATTGGTGTTGCAGATCGCCAACACCTTGGCCTTCTGCTCGCTGGCGTGCCGCACCGCCTCGAGCGTGTCGGCCGTCTCGCCGGACTGGCTGATCGCCACGACCAGTGTCTGCCGGTCGAGCACCGGCTCGCGATAGCGGAACTCCGAGGCCATCTCGACTTCGACCGGGATGCGGGTCCAGTGCTCGATCGCCTGCTTGCCGATCAGCCCGGAGTGATAGGCCGTGCCGCAGGCGACGATGAAGACCTTGTCGATGTCGCGCAGCTCCTGCGGGTCCAGGCGCTGCTCGTCGAGCACAATCTGCCCGTCGACCAGGTGTCCGAGCAGGGTGTCCGCGACGGCCTTCGGTTGCTCGACGATCTCCTTGAGCATGAAGTAGTCGTAGCCACCCTTCTCGGCGGCGGTGAGATCCCAGTCGATGTGGAATGGGGTGCCTTCGGCAGGGTTGCCGTCGAAGTCGGTGATCGTGTAGCCATCGCGGCGGATCTCGACGACCTGGTTCTGGCCGAGTTCGACGGCATCGCGGGTGAACTCGATGAATGCCGCGACGTCGCTGCCGAGAAAGGTCTCGCCGTCACCAACGCCCAGCACGAGCGGGGAATTGCGGCGTGCGGCGACAACCGTGCCGGGCTCGGACACGTCCAGGAACACCAGGGTGAACGCGCCCTTCAGCCGTCGACACACAGCGCGGACCGCGTCGGCGAGCGTTCCGGGGTGCTCGGCGCGGTGAGCAGCGACGAGATGCGCAGCGGTCTCGGTGTCGGTGTCACTGGCGAACTCGACACCTGCGCGCTCGAGCTCGGCCCGCAGTTCGGCGTAGTTCTCGATGATGCCGTTGTGCACGACTGCGATCCGCCCGCTGCCGGAAGCGTGCGGATGCGCATTGCGGTCGTTGGGTGATCCGTGCGTCGCCCAGCGGGTATGGCCCATTCCGGTCGTGCCGGTGATGGAAAGCGTGGCCAGCTCGGCATCGAGGTTCTCGATCCGGCCGGCCTTCTTCGCCAACTGCAACTCGCCGCCGCCGTTCGCGGACGGATCGGCGCCGGTGTCGATCACGGCAACGCCGGACGAGTCGTAACCGCGGTACTCCAGCCGACGCAGGCCTTCGACGACCACCTCGAGGGCCGGCCGTGGGCCGACGTATCCGACGATTCCGCACATGGCAGCCAGCCTAGGTCGTTTTCCGCGCGCTGCCAGTCGAGCACGGCGAAACGGTGCGAGCGCGCAGCGTCAGCGGAGGTCACGGCCCGCAATCGATAGATTCGCCGGATTTGGGAATTCTCTGCAATGCTGCGGCCGAAAGAACGTGTCAGACGGCCAAACGCCCTTTACGACGTGACGTCGTCCCTGTAATTGTGGGACCCGCGCAACATCCACAAAACGGGGAGGGTTCAGCTATGCGCCTGTCCAAATCCACCGGTATCGCCGCCCTCGCGGTGGGCACCGCCGCGATCGCCCTGACCGGTGGCGCCGGTAGCGCCGGGGCCACCACCCAGCTGCACGTCACCAAGACCATCTCGTCCGATTTCGTCGGCCCACTGCAGTTCGCCGTCGACGGCAGACGGATCTTCGTCGCGGACTCGTTCATCTCCGCCCTGTTCCGGGTCGGCCGACCGGCACCCATCGCAACCGGCGGTGACCCCGCCACTGGCGGCGATCTGGCCGGTGTCGCAGTGGATCCGCACACGCACACAATCGCGTACACGACAAACAACGGCGACCACTCCGTCACCACGCTCACGATCAAGCCGAACAATGCGAAACCGACCGTCGCAGACCTGTCCGGTTACGAGGCGTCGGCAAACCCGGACAAGATCAACCACTACGGCACCGTGGGCAAGGTGAATGCCTGCGCGCGCGACGCAATCCGCGACGCGACCGGGTTGCCGGCGCGCTACAGGGGGCAGATCGACTCGCACGCCTACTCGGTGACCGCGATCGGTCGCGGAAAGTGGGCCGTAGCGGATGCCGGCGGCAATGACATCGTCAAGGTCGACGCCGCGGGCCACGTCTCGACGATCGCCGTGTTACCGCCCCAGCCACTTACGGTGACCGCAGACTACGCAGCCGCCATCGGTCTCCCGGCATGCACCGTCGGTGTGACCTACAAGTTCGAGCCGGTGCCGACCGACGTCGAGGTCGGTCCCGACGGTCACCTGTACGTGACGACCCTCCCCGGTGGCCCGGAAGGCGTGCCCGGCGGCGCGGCCGGAAGCGTCTATCGCATTACCTCGTCGGGTAAGGCCAAGTTGGTGGCGACCGGGATCGCCGGCGCCACCAACCTCGCGATCAGCCCGTCCGGGAGGATCTACGTGGTAGGGCTGGGCTCCGGCACGATCTCGGTGATCAAGGCAGGTGCGCCCGTAACGGTTGCCGAACTGCCCGGGGTGGTGGCGGTCGAATACGCGAACGGACGCCTCTACGCCTCGATCGCGCCGGCCCTGATCGGCAGCAGCGATCCGGGTTCGATCGTCCAGCTCGGCTGACCAACGGCACAGCAGCGGGCGGTGCGACCCCACCTCGCACCGCCCGTCTGTCGGTCCGGCTCAGGTCGTGCCCTAGCGTGCGGGTGTGGACATCGACAGGCACTCGTGGGAGAAGCCCGGCGCGCATCAAGTCCTGCCGGGCGTGTACCGGATACCGCTACCGCTGCCGGGCGACCACCTCAAGGCGGTCAACGTCTACGCGATCGCCGACGATGACCAACTCGTGCTGATCGACGGAGGATGGGCGCTGGCCGACGCCGAGCACATCCTGGCCTCCGCCTTGACAAGCATCGAGTACGCGGTCGGGGACGTGCGCGAGTTCCTCGTGACACATCTGCACCGCGACCACTACACCCAGGCGATCGCGCACCGCCGTGCGCACGGGGCGAGGGTCTCACTCGGCGAGGGCGAGCAAGCCGCGCTCGACCTCACCAGGCGGGTGCGTGCCCATCCGGAGGTCGAGCCGATGCGCGCCGCAGGGGCGAGCGAACTGTCCCGCAGGATCGCCGAGTGGCGACCCGAGCGCGACCTCACGAACTGGGAATACCCCGATCGCTGGCTGCCCGACGGCATCGACATCCCGCTGCGCTCGCGCACGCTGCGAGTCATCGCCACGCCGGGGCACACCCGCGGGCACGTCGTCTATCACGACGCGCAGCACGGCGCGCTGTTCGCCGGCGACCACGTGCTGCCGCATATCACGCCGTCCATCGGCATCGAGCCGAATCGGCCCTATTCGCCGCTGCGCAACTACCTCGGCTCGCTCGAGCTCGTTCGCGCGCTGCCCGACGCGACCCTGCTGCCCGCGCACGGCCCGGTGACGGCCTCGGTGCACGAGCGCATTGACGCACTGTTCGCCCACCACGACGTACGGCTCAAGCAGACCGCCGATGCAGTGGACGCCGGGGCCAGCACCGGCTACGAGGTCGCGACCGCGCTTCCCTGGACACGCCGGTTGACCAAGTTCGACGATCTCGACCTGTTCAACCAGATGATCGCCGTGCAGGAGACGATCGCCCACCTGCGAGTACTCGTCGAACGCGGCTGGCTCGTCGAGTCCGAGGTCGACGGCGTCTGGCACTTCTCCCGGGCGTAAGCCGGGCGCTCAGACGCTGCCGACGACGGCAGCGAGTCGATCCGCGATCTGCTCGGCGTGCTCCTGCGTGGCCGCCTCGACCATCACGCGCACCAGCGGCTCGGTGCCCGACGGGCGTAGCAGCACCCGGCCGGAGTCGCCGAGTTCGGCTTGCGCGGCGGCGACGGCAGTGGAGACGTCCGCCGAGTTCGCCACAGCCGCGCGATCACCGACGCGCACGTTGACCAGCGTCTGCGGCAGCCGGCGCACGACCGCCCCGAGCTCGGCCAGCGGCACCTTTTGCGCGGCCATCCGTGCCATCACATGCAGCGCGGTGAGCAGTCCGTCACCGGTCGTCGCGGCGTCGGGGAAGACCAGGTGCCCGCTCTGCTCGCCACCGAGGCTCAGGCGGTCGGCACGCAGCGCCTCGAGCACGTACCGATCGCCCACCGCCGTGGTACGGACAGCGATGCCTGCATCGCGCATCGCATGATGCAGCCCCAAGTTGCTCATCACCGTCGCGACGACGGTGTCCTCGCGCAGTGATCCGGCGTCGCGCATGGCCAACGCGCAGATCGCCAGCAGTTGGTCGCCGTCGACGACCGTCCCCGCGGCATCGACGGCGAGGCATCGATCGGCGTCGCCGTCGTGCGCGATGCCGAGGTCGGCGCCCCTGCGCCGCACCGCACCGGCCAGGCCGTGCAGGTGGGTGGAACCGACACCGTCATTGATGTTCAGGCCGTCCGGCTCGGCCGCGATCGCGGTGACATGCGCACCCGCCGCGCGATACACCTGCGGGGCGAGCATCGACGCCGCGCCGTTGGCACAGTCGACGACGACGTACAGGCCGTCCAACCGGGTCGGCACCGCCGCGTGCAGGTGCGCCGCGTACCGGTCGACCGCATCCGAAGCGGTGCGCAGCCGGCCTACGGCGGCGCCCGTCGGGCGGGACGCGGGACCGGTGTCGACGGCAGATTCGATCTCGAGTTCGATGTCGTCGGGCAGCTTGTGGCCACCGGACGCGAAGAGTTTGATGCCGTTGTCCGGCATCGGGTTGTGTGATGCGGACAGCACCACACCGAGGTCCGCGCCGTACGACGCGGTCAGGAACGCGACCGCGGGGGTGGGCACGACGCCGACGAGCAGCACATCCGCTCCGGCCGAGGTCAGGCCGGCGACAACGGCGCCTTCGAGCATCTCGCCGCTGGCCCGCGGATCACGGCCGACCACGGCGAGCGGTCGGTGCGATGCGTCATGCGCGACCAGCACCCGCGCGGCCGCGCTCGCGATCGAAAGGGCAAGCTCAGGGGTCAGATCGGCGTTGGCCAGGCCGCGAACCCCGTCGGTGCCGAACAGGGCGCCCATGCCGGGTCAGCGCTTCGAGTACTGCGGCGCCTTGCGCGCCTTCTTCAGCCCGTACTTCTTGCGCTCCTTCACCCGTGGATCGCGGGTGAGGAAGCCGGCCTTCTTCAGCGCCGGCCGGTCGTCAGGCTCGATGCCGATCAGCGCCCGGGAGATCGCGAGGCGCAGTGCGCCGGCCTGTCCGGTAACACCGCCTCCTGACAACGAGGCGATCACGTCGTACTGGCCGTCCTTCTCCAGCGTCACGAACGGCTCACGAATGAGCTGCTGGTGCACCTTGTTGGGGAAATAGTGGTCGAGCGTGCGGCCGTTGAGGGTGAAATCGCCGGTACCCGGGATCAACCGGACACGGACGATGGCCTCCTTGCGGCGGCCGACGACGGGGACGGGAGTGGTCACTGGCTAACCTGCTTGATCTCGAATGGCTGCGGCTTCTGCGCGGCGTGCGGGTGGTCCGGGCCGGCATATACCTTGAGCTTCTTCAGCTGGGCGCGGCCGAGGGTGTTCTTCGGGAGCATGCCCCTGACGGCAAGTTCGATGACTCGCTCGGGTTTGGTGTCCAGCAGCTGTCCGACGGTGCGCTTGGACAGCCCGCCCGGGTAACCCGAGTGGCGGTAGCGGAACTCGTCGCGCTTCGCGCCGGTCACGGCGACCTTGGCCGCGTTCACGACGATGACGAAGTCGCCCGCGTCGACGTGCCGCGCGAACTGGGGCTTGTGCTTGCCACGCAACAGGCGAGCCGCGTGGCTGGCGAGCCGCCCCAGGACGATGTCGTCGGCGTCGATGACGTGCCAGTGACGCTCGACCTCACCCGGCTTCGGGGAGTACGTGCCATCTTGTGGCATTGCGGTGATCTCTCTTTCGGTCTTCACGCGGGACGCGCCCCCGCGGTCACCTACCGTGGACACGGCATGGACCCCGAGGCATGGCCGGGGGCGTACGCGCGAAAGTGCGCCGTACGCCAACGCGCCACTCTACCGACCGCGCGCGGGACGGCCAAATCGCCGGCGGCTGGGCGCCCCCGCCGCGGTGAGCGGCTTGCGCTCACGGGGGGCGTACCACCCGCGCCTCGTCGAAGACCGCGCCGGCCGATTCGTAGACCCGCCCGTCCGCACCGAAGATAAGGAACCGGTCCAGCGAGCGGGCGAACCACCGATCGTGCGTCACCGCGAGCACGGTGCCGTCGTAGGACTCCAACGCCTCCTCCAGAGCCTCCGCGCTGAGCACGTCGAGATTGTCGGTCGGCTCGTCGAGCAGCAACAGCGTGGCGCCGGTGAGTTCGAGCAGCAGGATCTGAAAACGAGCCTGCTGTCCACCCGAGAGCGTGCCGAAGCGCTGTTCGGCCTCGTGCCCGAGGCCGTAGCGGCGCAGCGCCGACATCGCCCGGCCACGGTCGACGCTCGGCCGATCGTCGGCTCCTTCCCACAGCAGGTCGAGCAGCGTCCGCGCCGTCCACTCGGGATGGACGTGCGTCTGTGCGAACATGCCCGGCACAACCCGGGCCCCGAGGCGCCACGAGCCCGTGTGCGCGACGGTCTCGCCGGCCAACAAACGCAGGAAATGCGATTTTCCGGCACCGTTGGCGCCGAGCACGCCCAGCCGTTCGCCGTACCAGACCTCGGTATCGAAGGGCTGCATCAGACCGCTGAGTTCCAGCCGCTCGCAGGTGACCGCTCGGACGCCGGTACGCCCGCCGCGCAAGCGCATCGCCACCCGATGCTCGACCGGCCTGTCCGGCGGAGGTCCCGACGCCTCGAACTTCTCCAGGCGGGTGCACATGGCGCGGTACTTGGCCGACATCGATTCGTAGTACTTCGCCTGCTGTTGGAGCGTGCGGACCAGTTCCTTGAGCCGCTCGTGCTCCTCGTCCCACCGGCGCCGCACCTCGGCCATCCGCTCGTGCCGATGGGTTCGCGCCTCGTGGTAGGACGCGAATCCGCCACCGTGCACCCACGCCGTCTGGCCCTCGACGGTGATCACCCGGTCGGCCACTGCCGCCAGCAGTTCGCGATCGTGGCTGACGAACAGCACCGTCTTCGGCGTCTCGCGCAACCGCTGCTCCAGCCAGCGCTTGCCGGGGACGTCGAGGTAGTTGTCCGGTTCGTCGAGCAGTAGTACCTCATCGCGCCCGCGCAGCAGCAGTTCCAGGGCCAGCCGTTTCTGCTCGCCCCCCGACAACGTCGTCAGTTCGCGGTACTTGCAGTTCTCGTAGGGCAGACCGAGCGCGGCGACCGTGACCGTGTCCCAGAGAACTTCGGCGTCATAGCCGCCGGCATCGCCCCAATCGGTGATCGCGCGGGCGTATTCGAGCTGTGCCCTCTCGTCGTCGCGCTCCATCAGCACGAGTTCGCTGGCCTGCAACGCGTCCCAGGCTGCGCGCAGCGGCGGGGCGCCGAGCTGGGCGAGGAAGTCCTGCACGCACGTCCCGTCCCGAACCGAACCGATGAACTGGCGCATCACGCCGACGCCGCCGAAACGACTGATCGTGCCCGATTGCGGTACCTCATCCCCCGCGATCAGCCGCAACAGCGTTGTCTTGCCGGCCCCGTTGGCGCCGACGAGTGCAGCATTGACACCGTCGCCGACTCGGAAGGACGCGCCGTCCAGAAGCACTCGACCGTCCGGCAGCAGGTGGCTGATCGACGCGACCTCGACATATCCCATGCACGGCAGTTTCGAGGTTCAGCGCGAAACCCGCATCCCACTATCGGGTGGCGCGGGCCAGGATGGGCGCATGGCACTCGACGAACTCGTCGCGGCGCTCCCGCCGAACACCGTTGTCACCGATCCGGACGTCGTGTCCACCTACCGCTACGACTGGGCGCGTGACCCGGATGCGGCCACTCCGCTGGCCGTGGTCCGGGCGAACTCCACCGCCGACGTCCAGGCGGTGTTGCGTTGGGCAACTGCGTACCGGGTACCGGTGGTGCCGCGCGGTGCCGGCTCCAGCCTGTCCGGCGGGTCTTCGGGAGTCGACGGCGGCATCACCTTGTCGACGGAGCGGATGCGCCAGGTGACGATCGACCCCACGACGCGGGTGGCGATCGCCCAACCCGGCGCGTTCAACGCCGAGGTGAAGAAGGCGGCCGCCGGCCAGGGATTGTGGTATCCGCCGGACCCGTCCTCCTTCGAGATCTGCTCGATCGGCGGCAACGCCGCCACGAACGCCGGCGGCCTGTGCTGCGTGAAGTACGGCGTGACCACCGACTACGTGCTGGGCATGCAGGTCGTGCTCGCCGACGGCACCGCGGTGCGACTCGGCGGCCCGCGGCTCAAGGACGTCGCCGGCCTGTCCCTGACCAAACTGTTCGTGGGTTCTGAAGGCACCCTGGGCGTGATCACCGAGCTGACCTTGCGGCTGCTGCCGACCCCGCCGGCCGGCGCGACCTTGGTCGCCACCTTCGCGGCGATCGAGCAGGCCGCGACCGCGGTCGTCGCCATCACCGGCTCGCTCCGGCCGGCCATGCTCGAACTGATGGACAACGGCAGCGTCAACGCCGTCGAGGACATGCTGGCCATGGGTCTCGATCGCAGCGCGGGGGCTCTGCTGCTGGCCCGCTCGGACGCACCCGGTGTCGCCGCCGGCGAGGAGATCGCCGCCGTCCGGCAGGCATGTGAGGCCGCCGGCGCGGCCGACGTGTTCACGACGAGCGACCCGGACGAGGGCGAGGGTTTCCTGGTGGCCCGGCGCGCGGCGTTCCCGGCGATGGAGCGATTCGGCGCACTGCTGCTGGAGGACGTCGGCGTGCCCGTGCCCGAACTGCCGGCGCTCGTGCACGGGATCCGCGCGATCGCGGCCGACCGGGACACGCACATCGTTCTCGTCGCACACGCCGGCGACGGCAACACGCACCCGATCATCGCCTACCCCCCGACTGATGCGGCCGCGCTGGCACGCGCCCGCCTGGCGTTCGGTGACGTCATGGAACTCGCGCTGTCGCTCGGCGGCACGATCACCGGCGAGCACGGCGTCGGCCGGCTCAAGGCACCGTGGCTGCCCGCGCAACTCGGGCCGGAGGCCCTCGCGCTCACCCGGCGGATCAAGGACGCGCTGGACCCGCTCGGCATCCTGAATCCGGGCGTCGTCTTCGGCAGGTAGCCGGGCTCCCCGGCTCCCAGACGTGCGCACCGGGCAACGGTTCTGCGGCGACCCACCTGGCCAGCTGCCGATCGTCATCGGACTGACCCCGGTGGTTCTAGGCTTCCGGACGTGCCCCGCCGCCCCACTCGCACCGCCCCGACCGTCGTGATACCGGGATGGCAGGGATCCGGCGCCGACCACTGGCAGACATGGCTCGAACAGCGACTGCAGGAGGCCGGACGACATACCCGCCGACCGGACTTCATTGACCTCGACGCGCCGGACCTGATCGGCTGGCTGACGGCGCTTCGAGGCGCGTTGGCCGATCTGCCTGCCGACGACTACGACGTCGTCGCGCACTCCCTCGGCGCTGTGCTGTGGCTGCATCACGTGGTCGACACCGGCTCATCGCCGCGCGCGGCCCGGGTGCTTCTCGTCTCGCCCCCATCGCCAGCCACCCCAGCTGTCGAGCTCGCCCAGTTCTTCCCGCCCCCGATGGACGTCGACACCGTGCGGCACAGTGCGGACGGCACCGTGCTCGTCGCCGGCGACGACGACCCCTTCCTACCGGAGGGCATCGCCGCGGCCTACGCCGTCCCGCTGAAGATCGCGACCACGGTCATCCCCCGCGGTGGACATCTGAACCCCACCTCCGGCTACGGAGAGTGGCCCGCGGTGCTCGACTGGTGCGGTCGCGACAACCTCGCGTTCTACTGAGCGCCCCGTTCGACTAGGACTCTGACCGTGTTCGGGCCTCAACTGGTGATCGGGCCGACCCGGAGAGTACCTACTCGCCGGTCGGGCCACACCCGCGTCTGGCCCGGGCCTGCTCGGCCCGGGCGGCAAGCAGGTCGTCGGGCGGGTAGCCGACTGCCCGGAGGGTGAGCCCGTACGGCGCAGCGACCGAGACCTCATTCGCGCGTCGGTCGGCACGGAGCAGGGTGGCCGGCCAGCCAGCCGGACGACGCCCTTCGCCGACGGCGAGCAGCGCACCCACGAGCGAGCGAACCATCGAGTGGCAGAACGCGTCAGCGATGACCGTGCAGACGATCTCGCTGCCGTCACGGGCGACGCGCATCGCCTGCAGATCACGGATGGTGCTCGAGCCCTCACGGTGTTTGCAATAGGCCACGAAATCGTGCAGACCGATCAGCTGCCGGGCCGCGGCGTCCATCGCAGTCGGATCGAGACTGCGCGGCCAGGACAACACGAACCGGCGCCGCAGCGGATCGGCGCCGGATGTCGCGTCGGTGATCCGGTACTCGTAGTGCCGCCACAACGCACCGAAGCGTGCGTCGAAGGCCACCGGCACCGCACGGACCGAGTGCACCCGGACATCGTGCGGCAGGCGGCCGGCCAGCCGCCGGAGGAGTTGCGGCGGCGGAGCGTCGGTGAGATCGCAATGCGCGACCTGCCCGATCGCGTGCACGCCCGCGTCTGTACGGCCGGCGACGGTCAGCGGCACCGCCGGCCGGCGCAGGATGGTCGCTAGCGCGTTCTCCACCGTGTCCTGCACGGTGCGCCGACCCGGTTGGCGGGCCCAGCCGGAGAAGTCCGTGCCGTCGTAGGCGAGGTCGAGGCGGTAACGGTGGACGGCGTCAAGCACGGCCACGTAGCAACGAGACCCGGAATGGCCGCAGCTCGCCGCGCGCGAATCCCCCGGCGATCACCGGATCGTGCTGCATGACCTGCTGCGCCGCCGCTTCGTCCGGTGCTTCGAAGACGGCGACGCCGGTGTTGATCCGGCCGAGTGTGGGTCCGGCGAGGATCAGCGCGCCGTCGGCGAGCAACTGCTGCAGCCGGGTGAAGTGCACCTCCCAGACTGCGCGCTCCTCGTCGGTGATCGTCGCCGCGAAGTTCTCCCGCGGCGGATGTAGGAAGTAGATCCACTCGGCCATGTACCCAGCCTAATGAGACGAGCGGGTCTCGATGGGAGGCTTGCTGCAGCAGCGGTCGGTAGGTCAGCACTCATTCAGCCTGGTCCTTGTTGAGGCCTAGTGTCAGATCGTGCGCCTACCGGTTCGCCGGTGACTGGACTGCTGATGGGATGTCGTGCCTGCTTCGGCGTGAGCACTTGATCATTAGGTTGCAGATGTCGCCGGGTGCTGTGTCTTGTCGGGCTATCCAGAGGAGTTGCTGCGGGTGCTGTTCATCGGGGATGACTGGGCCGAGGATCACCACGATGTCGAGATCGAGGGTGAGGATGGTCGCCGGCTGGCGCGGGCGCGGTTGCCCGAGGGACTGGAGGGCATCACCAGGCTGCATGCTCTGGTGGCTGAGCACGCCCCGGCGGCGTGGGTGGGCCTGACACCGGAGCAGGCTGGCGCTCAGGTGGCGGTCGGCATCGAGACCGACCGCGGTCCGTGGGTGGTGGCCTTGCGGGCGGCCGGGTATCACGTGTTCGCGATCAACCCGTTGTCGGCCGCGCGATACCGCGAGCGGCACTCGACCTCTGGTGCGAAGAGCGACGCTGGGGATGCGCATGTGCTCGCTGAGATCGTGCGCCTGGACCGCGATCACCATCGAGAGGTCGGCGGGGACAGCGACCTCGCGGACGCGATCAAGCTGCTGGCCCGCGCGCACCAGACGGCGATCTGGGAGCGGACCCGTCAGGTGCTGCGGATGAGATCGGCGTTGCTGGAGTACTTTCCCGCGGCGGTGCAGGCTTTCGCGGATCTTTCGGCGGTTGACGCGCTGCAGTTGCTGGGTCGGGCCGCCGACCCGGATCGAGCCGCGCGACTGCCCCGCGGCCAGCTGGTGATTGCGCTGCGCGCTGCCGGCCGCCATCACGTGGAGGCCAAGGCCGACACGTTGCAGGCGGTGCTGCGCGCGCCGGCGTTGCGTCAACCGGCCGCGACCCAGGGTGCGTATGCCGCCGTCGTGACCGCACAGGTCGCCATCATCGCCGCGCTCAATGAGCAGATCACCCAGTTGGGGCAGGTGATGGGCGAGCATTTTGGGCGCCACCCGGGCGCTGACATCTACCTCAGCCAGCCGGGTCTCGGAGCGGTCCTGTCCGCACGAACTCTGGGTGAGTTCGGCGACGACCCAGGACGCTTCGCCGCTGCCCGTAACCGGAAGAACTACTCCGGACAAAGCCCGATCACCCGCGCCTCGGGCAAGCGGAGCATCGTGCTGGCCCGCTTTGCGACCAACCGGCGGCTGAGCGACGCCCTGCACATGCAAGCCTTCGCCGCCCTGAACAAATCGCCAGGTGCACGAGCCTATTACGACGAGCTCCGAGCCCGAAACATCGGCCACCACGCGGCGCTGCGCCAGCTCGCGAACCGTCTCGTCGGCATCCTGCACGGCTGCCTGAAATCCAGCACCCTCTACAGCGAAGACACCGCCTGGCAGCACCGCCACACCGACACCCACGTCACCGCGGCTTGACAAATTTCAGCATGGGATGTCTGGCACGTCCGCCCGGCTCACGACATGACGAGGGGCCTGCCCGTTGGGCAGGCCCTCGCTTCGGTCCGTTACGGGCGTCAGCTTTCGACGGGATGTTCGCCGCGCTCGCCGCCCGCCTCGGGCTCGTCCCCCCCGATCACGTCGGCCGTGGCCGGCGCGTCGGCGTCGAGGTCGGCTGCCTCGTCGTCGAGTTCGGCTGCCTCGTCGTCGACCGACCCCGCGGTGTCGACACCCGCGCCGTCGGCCGCCTCGGCAGCTGCTGCGACGCCCGCTGCGGTGACCGACTCGGCCGCCGCGTCCTCGGCGATCTCCTTCGTGCGGCCGGTGGGCGTGCTCGACGGGGCGAGCCTCGTGCCGCGCGCGCGCTCGGCCTCGGCGACGATCGACCGGAACTCCTCGACGAGCTCGATGATGGCCATCGGAGCGTTGTCGCCCTTGCGCGGAACGGTCTTGACGATGCGCGTGTAGCCGCCCGGTCGGGTCGCGAACTTCGGCCCGATCTCGGCGAACAGCTTGTGCACGACGTCCTTGTCTCGGATGACCGTCATGACCTGGCGACGGGCGTGCAGGTCACCGCGCTTGGCGAACGTGATCAACCGCTCGGCGAGCGGACGCAACCGCTTGGCCTTGGCCTCGGTCGTGGTGATGCGCTCGTGTTCGAACAACGACGTCGCCAGGTTGGCGAGCATCAGCCGTTCGTGCGCGGGCCCCCCGCCGAGGCGGGGGCCCTTGGTGGGCGTGGGCATCGTGGTGCTCCTCAGGAATGCGGATCAGAGTTGTTCGGTCTCGGCGTAGTCGGTGTCGTCGCCGAAGTCGTCCTCGCCGTAGGAGTCGATGGAGGTCGGCAACGCGAATCCGGGCGGGCTGTCCTTGAGCGCCAGGCCGAGTCCGGCGAGCTTGATCTTCACCTCGTCGATCGACTTCGAGCCGAAGTTGCGGATGTCCAGCAGGTCCGCCTCGCTGCGCCCGACCAGCTCGCCCACGGTGTGGATGCCCTCGCGCTTGAGACAGTTGTACGAGCGGACGGTCAGGTCGAGATCTTCGATCGGCATCGAGAACGCCGCGATGTCGGCGACCTCGGCCGGCGACGGGCCGACGTCGATGCCCTCGGCCTCCTCGTTCAGCTCGCGGAACAGGCCGAACAGCTCGACGAGCGTATGACCGGCCGAGGCAACCGCGTCACGCGGCGTCATCGACGACTTGGTCTCGACGTCGACCACGAGGCGGTCGAAGTCGGTGCGCTGCTCGACGCGGGTGGCCTCCACGTTGTAGGTCACCTTGAGCACCGGCGAGTAGATCGAGTCGACCGGGATCCGGCCGATCTCCTGTCCCGGTTGCTTGTTCTGGACTGAGGTGACGTAGCCGCGGCCGCGCTCGACGACCAGCTCGATCTCGAGCCGGCCCTTCTTGTTGATGGTGGCGAGATGCAGGTCGGGGTTGTGCACGGTCACCCCGGCCGGCGGTGCGATGTCGGCCGCGGTGACCTCACCCGGACCCTGCTTGCGCAGGTACATCACGACCGGCTCGTCACTCTCGGAGCTGACGACGAGCTCCTTGAGATTGAGGATGATGTCGGTGACGTCCTCCTTGACGCCCTCGACGGTCGTGAACTCGTGCAGCACACCGTCGATGCGGATGCTGGTGACCGCCGCGCCCGGGATGGACGAGAGCAGCGTGCGGCGCAGCGAGTTGCCCAGCGTGTAGCCGAAGCCAGGCTCGAGCGGCTCGATGACGAAGCGCGACCGGTTGTCGGCGATCGGCTCCTCGGCGAGCGAGGGACGTTGAGAGATCAGCACAGTTGGTACTCCTTACGGGTCGTGGACGACCGCTATATGACGTCCTGACAAATCCGGCTGTGGCCGGGTTACTTCGAGTAGAGCTCGACGATCAACTGTTCCTGGACCGGGATGTCGATCTGCGCCCGCTCCGGCAGCCGGTGCACGAGGATCCGCAGCCGGTTGGGGACGACCTGCAGCCACGCCGGGACCGGCCGGTCGCCGTACGTCTCGCGGGCGATCAGGAACGGCGTGGTCTCCAGCGACTTGGGCTTGACATCGATGATGTCGAACTGGCTCACCCGGTAGCTCGGGATGTCGACCTTCTGGCCGTTCACGAGGAAGTGGCCGTGGCTGACGAGTTGGCGGGACTGCCGGCGGGTCCGCGCGATGCCCGCCCGGTAGACGACGTTGTCCAGGCGCGATTCGAGGATCTGCAGCAGGTTGTCGCCCGTCTTGCCCTGACCGCGGACGGCCTCCTCGTAGTAACGACGGAACTGCTTCTCGAGCACCCCGTAGCTGTACTTGGCCTTCTGCTTCTCCTGCAGTTGCAGCAGGTACTCGCTCTGCTTGATGCGCGAGCGACCGTGCTGGCCGGGCGGGTACGGACGACGTTCGAAGGAGGAGTCGCCGCCGACGAGGTCGACGTTGAGGCGCCGTGAAATGCGGGTCGCGGGCCCGGTGTAGCGAGCCATCAGACCCTCCGGCGCTTGGGCGGACGGCAGCCGTTGTGCGGCTGCGGGGTGACATCGGAAATCGTCCCGACCTCGAGGCCCGCAGCGGTGAGCGAGCGGATCGCGGTCTCGCGGCCCGAGCCCGGGCCCTTGACGAACACGTCGACCTTCTTCACGCCGTGCTCCTGTGCCTTGCGCGCGGCGTTCTCGGCGGCCATCTGCGCAGCGAACGGCGTCGACTTGCGCGAGCCCTTGAAGCCGACGTGGCCGGCCGAGGCCCAGCTGATCACATTTCCCTGCGGGTCGGTGATCGAAACGATGGTGTTGTTGAACGTGCTCTTGATGTGGGCCTGGCCCACCGCCACGTTCTTCTTCTCCTTGCGGCGGACCTTCTTGCCCGCCGCCTTCCTGGCCTGCCCTGGCATTACTTCTTACCTGCCTTCTTCTTGCCCGCGATCGTCTTCTTCGGGCCCTTACGGGTGCGAGCGTTGGTTTTCGTGCGCTGGCCGTGGACGGGCAGGCCGCGACGGTGCCGGATACCTTCGTAGCAGCCGATCTCGACCTTGCGGCGGATATCGGCGGCCACCTCGCGGCGCAGGTCACCCTCGACGCGGTAGTTGGTATCGATGTGGTCGCGCAGCCTGACGATGTCCTCGTCGGTGAGGTCGCGGGCGCGCAGGTCCGGGCTGATGCCGGTGGCTTCGAGAGTTTGCTTGGCGCGGGTACGGCCTACGCCGTAGATGTACGTGAGCGCGATCTCCATCCGCTTTTCGCGGGGCAGATCGACACCGGCAAGACGTGCCATGCGGGCGGTTCTCCTGATCTGTTCGTCGAAGGTGTTCGGTACGCATCCGTTCCCCACCCGCCCGGGGCGGGGCTCCGGCCTTCGTCCGGAGGTGCTACGAGCGGAACCGCCCGCGAGGTATGCGCGTGAGATGTGGTCTGGCCGTCAGCCCTGGCGCTGCTTGTGGCGCAGGTTCTCGCAGATGACCATGACCCGACCATGGCGACGAATGACCTTGCACTTGTCGCAGATCGGCTTGACGCTCGGCTTGACCTTCACGGCCGTGGCCAACCTTTCCCTGTGGGACGTGGATGTGTCACTTGTAGCGATAGACGATGCGCCCGCGGGTGAGGTCGTAGGGCGAGAGCTCCACGACGACCCGGTCTTCCGGCAAGATCCGGATGTAGTGCTGGCGCATCTTGCCGCTGATGTGGGCGAGTACCTTGTGCCCGTTGCTCAGCTCCACGCGGAACATCGCATTGGGCAGGGGTTCGACCACGCGGCCTTCGACCTCGATGGCCCCGTCTTTCTTGGCCATATCCTCCGCTTTTCGTAACTGGACACACTGGGACGCAGCCCGGCGGGCTGTGTCGAACTTGCCCTGACGGGCTGCCGAACTAGGGCTTCGTCGTGAGGATCCTCCGCTCCGATCCGCGGCCACAGCGGACATGGGAGCAGGGCGACGTGCACCAGCGCTCCAGTCTAGCTGGACCGGCCGGATCCCGCCAAAAGCCGGCCCGGCTGTCGGTCGGCGGCGGCTACGCCGCTCGGTCGGCCGCGGCGGATACCGTGACGCCGCGCTTTTCCAGTTGGGCGCGGCCGCCGTCGTCCGCCGTGAGCACCCACGGGCCGTCCTCGAGGACGGCGACGGTGTGTTCCCAGTGCGCCGCCCATGAGCCGTCGACGGTGCCCACCGTCCATCCATCGGGCAGTTGTTCGGTTGCCCGTGCGCCGAGCGTGATCATCGGCTCGATGGCCAGCGCCATCCCCGGCAGCAGCCGCGGACCCTTGCCCGCCCGGCCGTAGTTGAGGATGTGCGGCGCCATGTGCATCGCCGAGCCGATTCCGTGCCCGCCGTATCCGGCGACGATGCCGTAGCGGCCTGAACGCCGGACGGAGGTTTCGACCGCGTTGGAGATGTCGCTCAGCCGGGCGCCGGATCGCACGGCGCTGAGCCCATCCCACAGCGACGCCTCACATGCGGTGTTCATGGCGGCGACCTCAGCTGATACCGCACCGACCGGCACCGAGATGGCAGCGTCTCCATGCCATCCATCCACGATGGCGCCGAAGTCGATCGAGATCAGGTCGCCGTCGCGCAGCAGCTCGTCAGGCGCGGGAATGCCGTGGACGACCCGGTCGTTCACCGATGCGCAGATCACTGCCGGGTACGGTCCGGTGCCGATGTCGTAACCCAGGAACGATGAGGTCGCGCCGGCCGCTCGGAGTACCTCGCGGGCAACGCCGTCGAGATCAGCGGTGGACACCCCTGGCGCGACAGCGCAGCGCATCGCCTCCAGCGCGCGAGCGACCACCAGGCCGGCGCGCCGCATGATCGCAATCTGCTCAGACGACTTGAGCTGGATCCGCTCCGGGGCGCCGCGCATCACGCCCCGGCTCACGCGAACGGTTCGAGCGCGCCGATCGCCCGCTCGGTGACGTCCTCGACCGGGCCCAAAGCATCGATCGCGACCAAGTGCCCGGTCTCCCGGTAGAAATCGATCAACGGCGCGGTCTGCTCTGCGTATACCTCCAGCCGGTGCCGGACCGTCTCCGGCCGGTCGTCGTCGCGGTGGAACAGCTCGCCCGAGCAGCGGTCGCAGACGTCGGCAACGGTGGGCGGGTCGAACTCGACGTGCCAGACGTGGCCGCACTTCTTGCAGGTTCGTCGCCCGGACAGCCGTTTGACCACTTCGTCGTGGTCGACGTCCAGGTCGAGAACGATGCTCAGCGACGAGCCGAGTTCACCCAGGATCCCGTTGAGCTCGCGGGCCTGGGCGACGTTACGAGGAAAGCCGTCGAGCAAGAAGCCGGTCTCGGCGTCCGGGTTGGCCAACCGATCGCGCACCATCGCGTTCGTGACCTCGTCCGGCACCAGGTCTCCGGCATCCATGTACTTCTTCGCGAGCCGGCCGAGATCCGTGCCGCCGGACACGTTCGCTCGGAAGATGTCACCGGTGGAGATCTTCGGGATGTCGAAGTGCGCAGCGATGAACTCTGCCTGAGTGCCCTTCCCCGCTCCTGGCGGGCCGACCAGCACCAATCTCACGTGGCGGCGTCCTTCCCGGATGTCAGCGAAGGAAGCCTTCGTAGTTGCGCTGCATGAGCTGGCTCTCGATCTGCTTCACGGTGTCCAGCCCCACGCCCACCATGATCAGTACCGCGGTGCCACCGAACGGGAAGTTCTGGTTGTTACCGCTCGTCAGGTTGAAGAAGAAGTTCGGCAGCACGGCAACGATACCGAGGTACAGCGATCCGGGCAGCGTGATCCTCGACAGGACGAACTGCAGGTACTCGGCGGTAGGCCGCCCAGGCCGGATGCCTGGGATGAACCCGCCGTACTTCTTCATGTCGTCGGCGCGTTCGACCGGATCAAAGGTGATCCCGACGTAGAAGTACGCAAAGAAGATGATCAACAGGAAGTAGATCGTGAGGTAGACCCACGACTGCTGATTGATCAGGTACTCGTTCACGAACCGGGCGAAACCACCGGTGCTGTTGTTGTCGCTCGTTAGCTGGCTGATCAGCTGCGGGATGTAGAGCAGCGACGACGCGAAGATGACCGGGATGACGCCCGCCTGGTTCACCTTCAGCGGCAGGTAGGTCGAGGTTCCGCCGTACTGCCGCCGGCCGACCATGCGTTTCGCGTACTGCACCGGGATACGCCGTTGGGCCTGCTCGACGAAGACGACGGCGACGATGATGGCCAGACCCAGCAGGCAGACCAGGGTGAACACGAACGCGTGGGCGTTCTGCAGGATGACGTGACCCTCGCTCGGGATCCGGGCCGCGATCGAGGTGAACATCAGCACGCTCATGCCGTTGCCGACGCCACGGTCGGTGATGAGCTCGCCGAGCCACATGATGACGCCGGTACCCGCCGTCATGATGAGGACCATCATGCCGAGGGTGAACATGTCCTCGTGGTACAGGATCGGCGTGCCCTGGCAGTCGGGGAACAGCTGGCCGGACCTGGCCAGCGCAATGAAGCCGGTCGACTGCAGGATCGCCAGACCGATGGTCAGGTAGCGGCTGTACTGGGTCAGCTTCTGCTGCCCGGACTGGCCCTCCTTCTTCAGCTGCTCGAAGCGCGGGATCACCACGACGAGCAGCTGGATGATGATGCTGGCCGTGATGTAGGGCATGATGCCCAGCGCGAACACCGCCAGCTTCAGCAGCGCGCCGCCGGAGAACAGGTTGATCAGCGAGTAGATGTTCTGGTGGTTCTTCGCGCTCGTGGCGATGCAGTTGTCGATCGCCGCGGTATTCGTATTCGGGGTCGGCACGGACGCGCCGAAGCGGTAGAGGACGATCATCGCCAGCGTGAAGAGCAGCTTCTTGCGCAGGTCCGGCGTCCGGAACGCCGATGCGAACGCGCTGAGCACGAATCCTCCTGCTACAAAGCTGTCTAGGAGCGGGCGCCGGGTCGGACACGGGCCACAGGCTGGTCAGCCCAGGCTAACAGCCGCCGTGTCCGGGGCCACTGTATGCGCTCAGGCGCCGGATCCGCCGGTCGCGATCAGCGAACCGTGACGAACCCGGCGCCTGCATCCGTCAGAGTTGGGTGATCGAACCGCCGGCGGCCGCGATCTTGTCGCGAGCCGTGGCCGAGAAGGCGTTGGCCGTGATGTCCAGCTTCACACCGATTTCGCCGTTGCCCAGAATCTTGACCAGTTCGCCCTTGCGGACCGCACCGGCCTGTACCAGCTCGGCGACACCGACGGTCCCGCCCTCCGGGAACAGGCTTGCCAGCGTGGCGACGTTGACAACCTGGTACTCGACGCGGAAGCGGTTCTTGAAACCCTTGAGCTTCGGCAACCGCATGTGCAGCGGCAACTGACCGCCCTCGAACCCCGGCGGCACCTGGTAACGGGCCTTGGTGCCCTTGGTGCCACGTCCGGCCGTCTTGCCCTTCGAACCGGCACCGCGCCCCACCCGGGTCTTCTTGGTGTGCGCCCCGGGCGCGGGCTTGAGGTGATGAACCTTGAGCGTCATCCTTCGTCCACCTCGCTGGCAACTTCCTCGACCGTGACCAGATGCGGGATGGTCGCGACCATCCCGCGGATCTCCGGGCGGTCTTCCTTGACAACTGTGTCGTGCATCCGCTTGAGGCCAAGCGAGCGTAGCGTGTCGCGCTGGTTCTGTTTGTACCCGATACCCGATTTGACCTGAGTTATCTTCAGTTTGGTCATCAGGTGCCCTGTCCGGCACGCGCGCGCAGCATCCCCGCCGGTGCGACGTCCTCCAGCGGCAGGCCACGGCGCGCCGCGACCTCCTCCGGCCGGACGAGTTGCTTCAGCGCGGCGACCGTGGCGTGCACGATGTTGATCGGGTTGTCCGAGCCGAGCGACTTGGACAGCACGTCGTGGATCCCGGCGCACTCCAGCACGGCGCGCACCGGGCCGCCGGCGATGACACCGGTACCGGGGCTGGCCGGCTTGAGCAGCACGACGCCGGCCGCCTTCTCCCCCTGCACCGGGTGCGGGATGGTTTGCTGGATCCGCGGCACCTTGAAGAAGTTCTTCTTGGCCTCCTCGACGCCCTTGGCGATCGCGGCCGGGACCTCCTTGGCCTTGCCGTAGCCGACGCCGACGGTGCCGTCACCGTCGCCGACGACGACGAGCGCCGTGAAGCTGAACCGGCGACCACCCTTGACCACCTTGGCGACGCGGTTGATCGTCACCACCCGCTCGAGGTGCGGGCTCTTCTCCGGGGCGTTGCCGCCGCGGCCACTGTCGCGCCGATCACGGCGGTCGCGACTGCCACCACCTTGCTCGTTGCCGCCGGTGCGGGCTCCGCGCTGCGGTCCGGGCATCAGTTACTTCCTCTACTGGCTGACATGTCATTGCCTTTCGGGATCCCCGTCGAGTCCTGCAGCGAAGCGACGAGATTCGATGGGGTGCTCAGAATTCCAATCCGGCTTCGCGCGCCGCGTCTGCGAACGCGGCGATCCGACCGGTGTAGGTGTTGCCGCCGCGATCGAAGACGACCTTGCTGACTCCGGCGGCCTGCGCCGCGGCGGCAACCGAGTTCCCGAGCTGCTTGGCCCGCGCCGTCTTGTCGCCGTCGGTCAGCTTGTAGGTCGATCCCGAGGCGATCGTCACGCCCTGTGCGTCGTCGACGAGCTGAACGAACAGGTGCCGCGATGAGCGGGAGATCACCAGGCGGGGACGCTCGGCCGAACCGACGACCTTCTTGCGCAGTCGGAAGTGCCGACGCGACCTCGCGACCCGGCGCGAGGACGACACCCCCGCCGAGCGGCGGGCCTGCTTGAGGATGCTGGATGCACTCACTTCTTGCCTGCCTTACCGGCCTTGCGGCGGATGACCTCACCCTGGTACCGCACGCCCTTGCCCTTGTAGGGGTCGGGCTTGCGCAACTTGCGAATGTTTGCCGCCACCTCGCCGACCTTCTGCTTGTCGATGCCCTCGACTGCGAACCGGGTCGCGGATTCGACCCGGAACGAGATGCCCTCCGGCGCGGGCACCGGCACCGGGTGCGAGAATCCGAGCGCGAATTCGAGGTCGCTGCCCTTCGCGGTGACGCGGTATCCGGTGCCGACGATCTCCAGGGTCTTGGTGTAGCCGGCGGTGACACCGGTGACCATGTTGGCGATCAGCGTGCGGGACAGCCCGTGCAACGACTTCGACTCGCGTTCGTCATCCGGCCGAGTGACCGCGATCGCGCCGTCGTCGCCGCGGCTGACCGAGATGGGCTCCGCGACGATGTGCGTCAGGCTGCCCTTCGGACCCTGCACGGTGATCTGCTGACCGTCGATGGTGACGTCGACACCCGTCGGCACGGCGACCGGGAGCTTGCCAATTCGAGACATGTGCTACTCCCCTACCAGACGTAGGCGAGGACTTCCCCGCCTACTCTCCGCTTGGCCGCCTGGCGGTCGGTCAGCAGTCCGGTGGACGTCGAGATGATTGCCACACCCAGACCGCCCAGCACGCGAGGCAGACCGGTCGACTTCGCATAGACACGAAGGCCCGGCTTCGACACCCGCCGCAACCCGGCGATGCTGCGCTCCCGGTTCGGTCCGTATTTCAGGTCGATCGTGAGCACCCTTCCGACCTGGCCCTCGGGTGCGTCGACGACCTTGAAGCCGGCGATGTAACCCTCCTGCTTGAGGATCTCGGCGATGTTGACCTTGATCCTGGAGTGCGGCATCACGACCTCGTCGTGGAACGCCGAGTTCGCGTTGCGCAGGCGAGTGAGCATGTCTGCGATCGGATCCGTCATTGTCATAGTGATCTTCTTTCTCGCCGGGGTTCCCGCGTGGGCCTACGGCGAAGGGTTTGTAGCCGACTACCAGGAGGACTTCGTCACGCCCGGCAGTTCGCCGGCGTGGGCCATCTCGCGGAAGCAGATCCGGCACAGGCCGAACTTGCGATAGACCGCCTGCGACCGCCCACAACGCTGGCAGCGGGTGTAGCCGCGGACGGTGAACTTCGGTTTGCCAGCGGCCTTTTGCTTCAGCGCCGTCTTTGCCATCAGCTGCTTCTCTCTGTCTCGCGGAACGGGAAGCCGAGCCCACGGAGCAGCGCGCGTCCCTCGTCGTCGTTGGCCGCCGTCGTGACGACCGTGATGTCCATGCCGCGCGAACGATCGATCGAGTCGGGGTCGATCTCGTGGAACATCGACTGCTCGGTGAGGCCGAAGGTGTAGTTGCCGTTGCCGTCGAACTGCAGGTCGGACAGGCCGCGGAAGTCACGGATTCGGGGTAACGCCAGGGAGAGCAGCCGATCCAGGAACTCCCACATGCGATCGCCGCGCAGGGTGACCTTCGCGCCGATCGGCATGCCCTCGCGCAACTTGAACTGGGCGATCGACTTGCGCGCCTTCTGCACCAGCGGCTTCTGGCCGGTGATCAGCGTGAGATCGCGGACCGCGCCGTCCATCAGCTTGCTGTCCTTGGCCGCCTGACCGACACCCATGTTGACGACGATCTTGACGAGACCGGGCACCTGCATCGGGTTACCGAACGAGAACTGCTCGGTCAGCGCCGCAACGATCTCTTCGCGGTAGCGCGTCTTCAGTCGCGGAGTCGGGATCGCGGCGGTCGGGGCGCTCATCCCAGATCCTTTCCGGAGCGGCGCGACATGCGAACGTTGCGACCGGTCTCCTCGTCACGCCGGTAGCCGACGCGTGTCGCCTGGCCATCGGTATCGATGACCATGACGTTGCTGGCGCTGATCGGGGCCTCGATGTGCTCGATGCCACCGGCCTTCGCGCCGCGATTCGTTGTGGTGATGCGGGTGTGCTTCTTGACGCGGTTCACGCCCTCGACGACAACCTTGTTCGCCACCGGATCGGCCGCGATGACCTTGCCCTTGACGCCGCGGTCCTTGCCGGCGATGACGACGACCTCGTCGCCCTTCTTGACCTTCACGGCTACAGCACCTCCGGTGCCAACGAAATGATCTTCATAAAGCGCTTGTCGCGCAGCTCGCGGCCGACCGGGCCGAAGATGCGCGTGCCGCGCGGCTCACCGTCCTGGCGGATGAGCACCGCCGCGTTCTCGTCAAAACGGATATAGCTGCCGTCAGGACGGCGCCGCTCCTTCACGGTGCGGACGATGACAGCCTTGACGACGTCGCCCTTCTTCACGCCGGCGCCGGGCAGCGCGTCCTTGACCGTCGCGACAATGATGTCGCCGATGCCCGCATAGCGCCGGCCCGAGCCGCCCATCACCCGGATGCAGAGGATTTCCTTCGCACCCGTGTTGTCGGCGACCCGAAGTCGCGACTCCTGCTGAATCACTTGGTACTCCTGTTAGCTGACTTGCCAGAGCAGCGGATGACTGTCACTTTGCTTTTTCGACGACCTCGACGACCCGCCAGCGCTTGGTCGCCGACAGCGGACGGGTCTCCATGATCAGGACACGGTCGCCGGTGCCGACCTGGTCGGACTCGTCGTGCGCCTTGAGCTTGGTCGAGCGGCGGATGACCTTGCCGTACAGCGGGTGCTTGACGCGATCCTCGACCTCGACGACCACGGTCTTGTGCATCTTGTCGCTGATGACCAGGCCCTCGCGCACCTTGCGGTGCGAGGTGCGCGCGGCATTCGTGTCGTCGGTACCCTCGGACTGCGCGGGCGCGTCCGTTTCGACGGCCTCGTTCGTTGTCTCGCTCATGCTGTGATGCCCTCACTGGCTTGCTCAGGAGCGACCGACAGACCGAGTTCACGCTCGCGCAGAATCGTGTAGATCCGCGCGATGTCGTGCTTGACGGTGCGCAGTCGCCGATTGTTGTCCAGCTGCCCGGTGGCCATCTGGAAGCGCAGGTTGAACAGCTCTTCCTTGGCCTCGCGCAACCGGGTGTCGAGCTCGTCGTCGTGCAGCTCGCGAAGTTCGGCGGTAGTGGTCGACATCAGATCTCACCCTCTCGAGTGACGATGCGGCACTTCATCGGCAATTTGTGGATCGCCCGCGTCAATGCCTCGCGGGCGACGACCTCGTTCGGGAAGGAAAGCTCGAACAGCACCCGGCCCGGTTTCACGTTAGCGATCCACCACTCCGGCGATCCCTTGCCGGAACCCATCCGGGTTTCGGCCGGCTTCTTGGTCAACGGACGGTCCGGATAGATGTTGATCCATACCTTGCCGCCGCGGCGGATCCGCCGGTTGATCGCGATACGGGCCGACTCGATCTGCCGGTTCGTCACGTAGGCCGGCTCCAACGCCTGGATGCCGTACTCGCCGAAGGCCACCTTGGTGCCGCCGGAGGCCGTGCCGGTGCGGCTCGGGTGATGCTGCTTGCGGTGTTTGACTCTGCGTGGGACGAGCATTCGTCAGCTCTCCGTGCTCTCGGTGGTGGCGTCGGTCAGCTCGACCTGCGCCGGTGCGTCGGCCGCGATATCCGCGTCGGCCTGCTCCGTCGTGGACACCACCGACGCCTGCACCTCGTCGTTGACCGGCTCGGCTACCGCAGCGTCCTCGACCACCTCTGTACGAGCGGCCGGGTCCTCACCCGATGCGGCACGCCCGGCGTCCGTGCTGACCCCCGTCGTGCCCTGCGATCCCGAGCGGCGCGGCCGCGAGCCCGCAGCCGGGCGGTCGCGTCGCTGGCGCAGCGCCTCGGCGGCTGCGGCGGCTTCCCGCTCGGCGCGCGAGCCGGTCGGTACCTCGCCCTTGTAGAGCCACACCTTGACACCGATCCGGCCGAACGTCGTGCGGGCCTCGTAGAAGCCGTAGTCGATGTTCGCGCGCAGCGTGTGCAACGGCACCCGGCCCTCGCGGTAGAACTCCGAACGCGACATCTCCGCCCCACCGAGGCGCCCGCCGCACTGCACGCGGATGCCTTTGACCCGGGGCTCTTCAACGCCGACTGCATGCTCTTGCGCATCGCACGCCGGAAACTGACCCGGTTGGACAACTGCTCCGCGACGCCCTGCGCGACCAGCTGCGCGTCACCCTCGGGGTTCTTCACCTCGAGGATATTCAGCTGCACCTGCTTGCCCGTGAGCTTCTCCAGCTCGCCACGAATGCGGTCGGCCTCGGCACCGCGACGGCCGATGACGATGCCCGGCCGGGCGGTGTGGATGTCGACGCGGACGCGGTCACGGGTGCGCTCGATCTCGACCTTCGCAATACCGGCGCGCTCCATGCCCTTCGTCATCAGGCGGCGGATCGCGACGTCTTCCTTGACGTACTCGGCGTACTGCTTGTCGGCGAACCAGCGGCTCTTGAAGTCCGTCGTGATCCCGAGGCGGAAGCCGTGCGGGTTGACCTTCTGTCCCATTACTTACGGCCCCTCTGGCTGCTCGGTGTGTCCACGCTCTCGACCTCGATGGTGATGTGACTGGTCCGCTTGCGGATCCGGTAGGCACGGCCCTGGGCCCGCGGGCGGAACCGCTTCATGGTCGGCCCCTCGTCCACGTACGCCCGCGACACGATCAGCGAGTCGGGATCGAGCGAGAAGTTGTGTTCGGCGTTCGCGATTGCGCTGGCGAGCACTTTGGCGATCGGCTCGCTCGCCGCCTGCGGCGCAAACTTCAATATCGCGAGCGCATCCTGCGCCGACCTGTCGCGGATCAGGTCGATGACCCGACGCGCCTTCATCGGCGTGACGCGCACGTGCGAGGCACGCGCGAACGCGGTCTGCACCTCTACTGGTTCAGTCATGTCGCTTCCCTACCTCAGACGCGCCGCGACCGGCGGTCGTCCCTGACGTGACCCTTGAAGGTCCGCGTCGGCGCGAACTCGCCCAGCTTGTGCCCGACCATGCCCTCGGTCACGAAGACGGGAACATGCTTGCGGCCGTCGTGCACGGCGATCGTGTGTCCGAGCATGTCGGGGATGATCGTCGAGCGCCGCGACCAGGTCTTGATCACGTTCTTGCTGCCCCGGTCGTTCTGAGCGTCCACCTTCTTGAGCAGGTGGTCGTCGACGAACGGGCCCTTCTTCACACTGCGCGGCATGCCTTACTACCTCTTCTTGTTCGTACGACGACGACGGACGATCAGCTGGTCGCTGGCCTTGTGGTGCCGGGTGCGGCCCTCGGGCTTGCCGTTGGGATTGACCGGGTGCCGGCCACCGGACGTCTTGCCCTCGCCGCCACCGTGCGGGTGGTCTACCGGGTTCATCGCCACGCCGCGGACGGTCGGGCGCTTGCCCTTCCACCGCATCCGGCCGGCCTTGCCCCAGTTGATGTTGCTCTGCTCGGCATTGCCGACCTCGCCAACGGTCGCGCGGCAGCGCACGTCGACGTTGCGGATCTCACCGGACGGCATGCGCAGCTGCGCGTACGGGCCGTCCTTGGCGACGAGTTGCACACTCGCGCCGGCCGAGCGGGCGATCTTCGCGCCACCGCCCGGACGCAGCTCGATCGCATGCACGACCGTGCCGACCGGGATGTTGCGCAGGGGGAGCGCGTTGCCCGGCTTGATGTCGGCGCTCGGTCCGTTCTCGATCCGATCGCCCTGCTTGAGCAACCGCGGCGCGAGGATGTAGCGCTTCTCACCGTCGGCGTAGTGCAGCAGCGCAATGCGCGCGGTGCGGTTCGGGTCGTACTCGATCTGCGCGACCTTGGCGGGTACGCCGTCCTTGTCGTGCCGCCGGAAATCGATCACCCGGTAGGCACGCTTGTGGCCGCCGCCCTGATGCCGCGTGGTGATCTTGCCAGAGTTGTTGCGGCCGCCCTTGTTGTGCAGCGGGCGGACCAGCGACTTCTCGGGATGGTCACGGGTGACCTCCGCGAAGTCGGCCACCGATGCGCCGCGGCGGCCCGGGGTCGTCGGCTTGTACCTGCGAATTGCCATGATCAGCCAATCTGTCCGAACACGTCGATCCGGTCGCCGGCGCGCAGCGTCACAATGGCCCGCTTGACGCTGCGGCGCGTGCCGTAGCCGTAGCGAGTGCGCTTGCGCTTGCCCTGGCGGTTGAGGGTGTTCACGTCGGTGACCTTGACGTTGAACACCTTCTCCACCGCGATCTTGATCTGCGTCTTGTTGGCGTGCGGGTGGACGTCGAACGTGTACTTGTTCTCGTCCAGCAGGCCGTAGCTCTTCTCGGAGATCACCGGTGCGAGCAGCACGTCACGCGGGTCGTCGAACATCTCAGGCCTCCTCGCTGTCCGAGTGGTCTTCGGCCTCAGCCTCGTGATCGGCCTCAGCCTCGTGATCGGCCTCAGCCTCGTGATCGGCCTCGGCCGAGGTGACCACCGCCGTGCCGGACGTGCCCTTGGCCGTACCCGCCAGGAACGCCTCGAGGGCGCCCTTGGTGAAGACGACGTCGTCGCTGACGAGCACGTCGTAGGTGTTGAGTTGACCCGGCTCGAGCAGATGAACGGTCTCGACATTGCGCAGGCTCAGCCACGTCAGCTGGTCAGTCCGCTCGGCGACGACCAGCACATGCTTCGCGGAGCTCACGGCCGCGAGGGCCGCGACGGCCGCCTTCGTGGACGGCGCGTCACCGTGGACGAGCCCGGCGACCACGAACACGCGGTCGTTGCGCGCCCGGTCGGACAGCGCACCGCGCAGCGCAGCCGCCTTCATCTTCTTCGGTGTGCGCTGCTCGTAGTTGCGTGGCTGCGGCCCGTGCGCGACCCCACCGCCGGCAAACTGCGGCGCGCGGATCGAGCCCTGCCGGGCCCGGCCGGTGCCCTTCTGCCGGTACGGTTTCGCGCCTCCGCCACGGACCTCGCCACGGGTCTTCGTGCTGTGCGTGCCCTGTCGGGCCGCGGCCAGCTGGGCGACGACGACCTGGTGGATCAGCGCGATATTGGTCTTGGCGTCGAAGACCTCAGCGGGCAGCTCGATGGTGTCGCCCGCGGACTCGCCGTCGGTCGGGTTCTGCACGGTCACTGACAACGTCATCGTCAGGTCCCCTTGTTCGCGGAGCGGACGAACACCAGCGCGCCCTTCGGGCCCGGCACTGCGCCCTTGATGAGCAGCAGCCCGCGCTCGGCGTCGACCTTGTGCACGGTCAGGCCGGTGGTCGTCGCGTTGACATGACCCATCCGGCCGGCCATGCGCAGGCCCTTGAACACCCGTCCGGGCGTGGCGCAGGCGCCGATCGAACCAGGGGCGCGATGCTTGCGCTGAGTGCCGTGGCCGGCACCGAGGCCGTGGAAGCCGTGGCGTTTCATCACGCCCGCGGTGCCCTTGCCCTTGGTCGTGCCGCTGACGTCGACGCGATCGCCGGCTTCGAAGGTATTGAGCACCGTGACTTCAGCACCGACGGTGTAATCGGCGATCGCATCGGTGCGCAGCTCGACGAGGTGTCGACGCGGGGTCACGTCGGCGGCCTTGAAGTGGCCGGCCACCGGTTTGGTGACCTTGCGCGGGTCGATCTGGCCGTAGGCGAGCTGGACGGCCGTGTAGCCGTCCTTCTCCTGGGTGCGGATCTGGGTGACCACGCACGGCCCGGCCTTGACGACGGTTACCGGAACGATCCGGTTGTTCTCGTCGAAGACCTGGGTCATGCCGAGCTTCTCGCCCAGGATCCCGGTTCTGTCGTTAGCCATGTCTGTTCGTCCTACTGGATGTTCACGTCGACGCTCGCGGGCAGATCGATGCGCATGAGCGCGTCGACCGTCTTGGGCGTCGGGTCGAGGATGTCGATGAGTCGCTTGTGGGTGCGCATCTCGAAGTGTTCGCGGCTGTCCTTGTACTTGTGCGGCGAACGAATGACGCAGTACACGTTCTTCTCGGTCGGCAACGGCACCGGACCGACGACCCGGGCGCCCGTACGGGTGACCGTCTCGACGATCTTGCGCGCACTGGCGTCGATGGCCTCGTGGTCGTAGGCCTTGAGCCGGATGCGGATCTTTTGTCCCGCCATGGTGGCTGACTCACCTTCACTGTTCTCGGGCGTATTGCAGGATCGAGCTCGCGGCTGATTCGGCTGAACCTGCCGGAGCGCGGCCCCGGGCGGGTCCTGAACGCGACCCGCCCGGTTGCCGAACTACTTGATGATGTTGGTCACGCGGCCTGCGCCGACGGTGCGGCCACCCTCGCGGATGGCGAAGCGCAGGCCCTCCTCCATGGCGATCGGCTGGATCAGCTCGACCGACATCTCGGTGTTGTCGCCCGGCATGACCATCTCGGTGCCCTCGGGCAGGGTCACCACACCGGTCACGTCGGTGGTGCGGAAGTAGAACTGCGGGCGGTAGTTGTTGAAGAAGGGCGTGTGCCGCCCGCCCTCGTCCTTGCTCAGGATGTAGACATTCGCCTCGAAATTCGTGTGCGGTGTGGTGGTACCAGGCTTGATGACGACCTGACCGCGCTCGACCTCCTCGCGCTTGATGCCACGCAGCAGCAAGCCGACGTTCTCGCCCGCGCGACCCTCGTCGAGCAGCTTGCGGAACATCTCGATGCCGGTGACCGTGGTGGTCTGCTTGGTCGGATGGATACCGACGATGTCGACGGTCTCGTTGACCTTCAGGATGCCCCGCTCGATACGACCGGTGACGACCGTGCCGCGACCGGTGATCGTGAAGACATCCTCCACCGGCATGAGGAACGGCTTGTCCGTCTCACGCTCGGGCTGCGGGATGGCCTCGTCGACGGCGTTCATCAGTTCGAGGACCTTCTCGCCCCACTCGGCGTCGCCTTCGAGTGCCTTGAGCGCCGAGACCTGCACTACCGGAGCGTCGTCGCCCGGGAACTCGTACTGCGTCAGCAGCTCGCGGACCTCGAGCTCGACGAGCTCCATGATCTCCTCGTCGTCGACCATGTCGGCCTTGTTCAGGGCGACCACGATGTACGGCACGCCGACCTGACGGGCGAGCAGCACGTGCTCCTTCGTCTGCGGCATCGGGCCGTCAGTGGCCGCCACGACAAGGATCGCGCCGTCCATCTGGGCCGCACCGGTGATCATGTTCTTGATGTAGTCGGCGTGCCCCGGGCAGTCGACGTGCGCGTAGTGCCGCTGCTCGGTCTGGTACTCGATGTGCGCGATCGAGATCGTGATGCCGCGCTGCCGCTCCTCAGGCGCCTTGTCGATCTGGTCGAACGCCTGGGTGCTCGGGTTCATCTCCGGGTACTTGTCGTGCAGCACGCGCGAGATAGCGGCCGTCAGCGTCGTCTTGCCATGGTCGATGTGACCGATGGTGCCGATGTTGACGTGCGGCTTCGTCCGCTCGAACTTGGCCTTCGCCACTGTGAATCCCTTTCCTTTTGCTGGTTGTGCCGGTCGTCTTGGTCCGGCTGTCTGGACTTGTTGAGGCGCTTATTCGCCCGTCGCTTTCGCGATGATCTCCTTGGCCACGTTCTGCGGCACCTCGGCGTAGCTGTCGAACTGCATCGAGTAGCTGGCCCGCCCTTGCGTCTTCGAGCGCAGGTCGCCCACGTAGCCGAACATCTCCGACAGCGGCACGAGTGCTTTGACGACACGCGCACCGCCGCGCTCTTCCATGGCCTGGATATGACCGCGACGGGAGTTCAGATCGCCGATGACGTCGCCCATGTTGTCCTCGGGCGTGGTGACCTCGACGGCCATCAGTGGCTCCAGCAGCACCGGGTTCGCCTTGCGCGCCGCTGCCTTGAAGACCATCGAGCCGGCGATCTTGAACGCCATTTCGGACGAGTCGACGTCGTGGTACCCGCCGTCGAGCAGGGTGAACTTCACGCCGACCAGCGGGTAGCCGGCGAGAATGCCGTACTGCATCGCCTCCTGCGCGCCGGCATCGACCGAAGGAATGAATTCCTTCGGGATGCGGCCACCAGTGACCTTGTTCTCGAACTCGTAGCTCGGGCCGTCCGAACTCAACTCGAGCGGTGCGAGTGCGACCTGCACCTTCGCGTACTGACCCGAACCGCCGGTCTGCTTCTTGTAGGTCAGGTCCTCGCGCTCGACCACACGGCGGATCGTTTCCCGATAGGCAACCTGTGGCTTGCCGACATTGGCCTCGACGTTGAACTCGCGCCGCATCCGGTCGACGAGGATCTCCAGGTGGAGTTCGCCCATGCCGGAGATCACCGTCTGCCCGGTCTCCTCGTCGTTCTGGACGCGGAAGGTCGGGTCCTCCTCGGCGAGCTTCTGGATCGCGATGCCCAGCTTTTCCTGGTCGGCCTTGGTCCTCGGCTCGATCGCCACGTCGATGACCGGCGCCGGGAACGTCATCGACTCCAGGACGATCGGCTTGTGCGGGTCGGAGAGCGTGTCGCCGGTGGTGGTCTGCTTCAGCCCGGCGACGGCGATGATGTCACCGGCACCGGCGCGCGGCAGTTCCTCCCGCTTGTTCGCATGCATCTGGTAGATCTTGCCGATCCGCTCCTTGCGGTCCTTCGTGGAGTTCAGTACCTGCGCGCCGTTCTCCATCACGCCGGAGTAGATGCGGATGAACGTCAACTTGCCGAGGTGCCTGTCCGTAGCAATCTTGAACGCCAGCGCGGCCAGCGGCTCGGACTCGTCCGGGTTGCGCTCTGCCTGCGTCTCGCCGTCCTGCAGCGTGCCGGTGACGTGGCCGACGTCCAGCGGGGACGGCAGGTAGTCCACCACGGCGTCGAGCATCGGCTGCACGCCCTTGTTCTTGAACGCTGAGCCGGTGAGTACCGGGTTGATCTTGTCCGCCAGTGTGGCTCGCCGGATCGCCGCCTTGAGCAGGTCGACGGTCAACTCTTCGTCGGCCAGGTAGGCCTCGGCGATCTCGTCGTCGACGTCTGCGAGGGTCTCGACCAGCTTCTCGCGCCATTCGGCGGCCTGCTCGGCCAGCTCGGCGGGAACCTCCTCGACGGCGTAGTCCTCGCCCATCTTGGTCTCGCCGCGCCAGGTCAGGGCGCGCATGCCCACCAGATCGACGACGCCGATGAAGTTGGACTCGTTGCCGATCGGGATCTGCAGCACCGCGGTGTTCGAGTTCAGCCGCTCCTGCATCATCGTGACGCAACGGAAGAAGTCCGCACCCGTGCGGTCGAGCTTGTTGACGAAGCACATCCGCGGCACGGAGTACTTGTCCGCCTGCCGCCAGACGGTCTCGGTCTGCGGCTCGACGCCGGCCACCCCGTCGTAGACGGCGACCGCGCCGTCGAGTACCCGCAACGAGCGCTCGACCTCGACGGTGAAGTCGACGTGTCCGGGCGTGTCGATGATGTTGATCGCGTGTCCCTTCCAGGAACACTTCGTCGCTGCGGACGTGATCGTGATGCCGCGTTCCTGCTCCTGCTCCATCCAGTCCATCGTGGCGGCGCCGTCGTGGACCTCACCGATCTTGTAGTTGATGCCGGTGTAGAAGAGGATGCGCTCGGTCGTGGTGGTCTTGCCCGCGTCGATGTGCGCCATGATCCCGATGTTGCGGGTCTTGGCGAGATCGGCGTTGTTGGCCATGATTCCTTCTCAGTCTCGTACGGGCGACGCCAGCTGCCGGGGTGTCCGGGTGACCAGCGGGTGGTGCTACCAGCGGTAGTGGGCGAAGGCCTTGTTCGATTCGGCCATCTTGTGGGTGTCCTCGCGGCGCTTGACGCTCGCGCCGAGCCCGTTGCTGGCGTCGAGGATCTCGTTCATCAGCCGCTCGGTCATCGTCTTCTCGCGACGCTGGCGCGAGTAACCGACCAGCCAGCGCAGCGCGAGGGTGGTGCTGCGGCCCGCCTTGACCTCGACCGGCACCTGGTAGGTGGCGCCACCGACACGACGGCTCTTCACCTCAAGGGTCGGCTTGACGTTGTCCAGGGCGCGCTTGAGCGTGATGACCGGGTCTGCGCCGGTCTTGTCGCGGGTGCCTTCGAGGGCGCCGTAGACGATGTGCTCGGCGAGTGAGCGCTTGCCGGACAGCAGCACCTTGTTCACCAACTGGGAGACCAGCGGCGAGCTGAACACTGGGTCGATGACCAGCGGGCGGCGCGGGGCCGGGCCTTTGCGCGGCATCAGCTTCGCCCCTTCGGTTCGAGCCCGATTGGCGCGCAGCGCGTCTGGGGACTCAGCATTAGCTCTTCTCCTTCTTCGCGCCGTAGCGGCTACGAGCCTGCTTGCGGTTGCGGACGCCCTGGGTGTCCAACGAGCCGCGAATGATCTTGTACCGAACGCCGGGGAGGTCCTTCACGCGGCCACCACGGACGAGCACGATGGAGTGTTCCTGCAGGTTGTGACCGACGCCGGGGATGTAGGCAGTCACCTCGATCTGGCTCGTGAGCCGCACGCGGGCGACCTTGCGCAGCGCCGAGTTCGGCTTCTTGGGAGTAGTCGTATAGACGCGCGTGCAGACGCCGCGGCGCTGCGGTGAACCCTTAAGTGCCGGGGTCTTCGTCTTGTCGATCTTGTCCTGGCGGCCCTTGCGGACCAGCTGCTGGATCGTAGGCATGCGGCCTGCAATCTCCTCGTTCGTCGTTGTGCGCGTCGTTGTGCGGTCTGCTGTGCTGTTGTCGCCCCGCTGGTACCCGGCCTCGCCGGTCCCCGCGGTCGGGCGTGTCGCCCTACGTCCGCGGTCCAGCCTCGTGAAAACCCACGCTGCTAGATGGCGAGTCCGGTGCCGCACCGAGGGGCACAGGTCAAGGCCCGGATCGCTCCAGGCACGAGGGTCAACGATACTCGCGCACCGCGCAGGGGTCAAAAGCCTCCCTGACCTGCGTTGTCCTCGCCCCCGCGGGTGAAGACCCGAGGAGACGAGGACAACCTCACACCGTGCGACTAGCGGTAGTCGTCGTACCCGAACTCGTCCAGCGGCACCGCGGGGCCGAGCGCGTTGTTGCCGAAACCGTAGTAATCGTTCTCGTCGTAGCCGGCCATCGAGAACGCGGCTGCGCGGGCCTCCTCGGTCGGGTTGACGTCGACGTTGCGGTAACGGGAGATGCCCGTGCCCGCCGGGATCAGCTTGCCGATGATGACGTTCTCCTTCAGCCCGACGAGCGAGTCGCTCTTGGCCGAGATCGCCGCATCGGTGAGCACCCGGGTCGTCTCCTGGAACGAGGCCGCGGACAGCCACGACTCCGTCGCCAGGGAGGCCTTGGTGATGCCCATCAACACCGGACGACCGGACGCGGGCTCCGTGCTCTCGGCCACCGCGCGACGGTTCTCCGACTCGAACATCGACCGCTCGACCAGCGAACCGGGCAGGAACTCCGTCGCGCCCGACTCGATCACCGTGATCCGCTTGAGCATCTGTCGGATGATCACCTCGATGTGCTTGTCGTGGATCGCGACCCCCTGGCTGCGGTAGACCTCCTGGACCTCGCGAACCAGGTGCAGCTGCACCTCGCGGGGCCCCATGATCCGCAACACGTCGTGCGGGTTCACCGCACCGGAGATCAGCTGCGTACCCGCCTCGACCGGGTCACCGTCGTTAACCAGCGGCCGCGAACGACGGGTGATCGGGTACTCCCGCTCCTCCGTGCCGTCGTCCGGCACGATGACGATCCGACGCACCGAGCCCTTGGAGCCGTCGGACTCCTCGATGCGCACCCGGCCCGAGGCCTCGGCGATCGGCGCGACGCCTTTCGGCACCCGCGCCTCGAACAGCTCGCCGACCCGCGGCAGGCCGTGCGTGATGTCCTCACCGGCGATACCGCCGGTGTGGAACGTGCGCATGGTCAGCTGGGTGCCCGGCTCGCCGATCGACTGTGCGGCGATGATGCCGACGGCCTCCCCGACATCCACCAGCTTGCCGGTCGCGAGCGAGCGACCGTAGCAACTGGCGCAGGTGCCGAGGGCGGATTCGCAGGTCAGCACCGACCGCACCCGCACGTCGCCGATGCCGCTGGCGATCAACTTGTCGATCAGTACGTCGCCGAGATCAGTGCCCGCGGTCGCGATGGTGCCGTCCGAGCCGGAGATGTCCTCGGCGAGGACCCGCGCGTAGACCGATGTCTCCACGTGCGCATCCTTGACCAGGGTGCCGTCCACGCCGGCGGTCGCGATCATCAGCGTCAGGCCACGGTCGGTGCCGCAGTCCTCTTCGCGGATGATCACGTCCTGGCTGACGTCCACCAGACGACGGGTGAGATATCCCGAGTCTGCGGTGCGCAGCGCCGTGTCGGCCAGACCCTTCCGCGCGCCGTGCGTGGCGATGAAGTACTCCAGAACCGACAGGCCCTCACGGAAGTTCGCCTTGATCGGCCGGGGAATGATCTCGCCCTTGGGATTGGCCACCAGACCGCGCATGCCGGCGATCTGGCGCATCTGCATCATGTTCCCTCGAGCACCCGAGTTGACCATGATGTAGACGGGGTTGTCCTTCGGGAAGTTGTTCTCCATCTCCTTGGCGACCTCGCTGGTCGCCTTGGTCCACACCTCGACAAGCTCCTGGCGGCGCTCCTCCTCGGTGATCACGCCACGCAGGTACTGCTTCTCGATCTTGTCCGCGTCCTTCTCGTAGCGGTCCAGGATCTCGGCCTTGTTCGGCGGCGTGACGACGTCGTCGATGGCGATGGTGATGCCCGAACGGGTGGCCCAGTGGAAGCCGGCCGACTTCAGATTGTCCAGAGTGTGCGCAACCTGGACCTTCGGGTACCGCTCGGCCAGATCGTTGACGATCTGCCCAAGTTCCTTCTTCGTCACCTCGTAGTTGACGAATCGGTAGTCGGCCGGCAGCGCGTCGTTGAACAGGCAGCGGCCGAGAGTCGTCTTGACGAGCACCGGGGCGCCGGGCTCCCAGTCCTCCGGGGCGACCCACTTGTCGGCTCGACCGTTGTCGACGGAGGTGACGCCCTTGAGGCGGATCGAAACCGGTGCCTGCAGGTGCAGGGTCTTGGTGTCGCGCGCCATGATCGCCTCGGACTCCGAGGAGAACACCCGCCCGTTGCCGCCGCCATCGGGACGCAAGGCGGTCAAGTGATACAGGCCCAAGATCATGTCCTGGGTCGGCATGGTGACCGGGCGCCCGTCAGCCGGCTTGAGGATGTTGTTCGTCGACAGCATCAAGATCCGGGCCTCGGCCTGCGCCTCGGCCGACAGCGGCAGGTGCACCGCCATCTGGTCGCCGTCGAAGTCGGCGTTGAACGCGGTGCAGACCAGCGGGTGGATCTGGATCGCCTTGCCCTCGACCAGCTGCGGTTCGAAAGCCTGAATGCCGAGGCGGTGCAGCGTCGGCGCGCGGTTGAGCAACACCGGGTGCTCGCGGATGACCTCCTCGAGGACGTCCCACACCACCGGCCGGGCGCGCTCGACCATCCGCTTCGCGGACTTGATGTTCTGCGCGTGGCTCAGATCGACGAGTCGCTTCATGACGAACGGCTTGAACAGCTCCAGCGCCATGCCCTTCGGCAGACCGCACTGGTGCAGCTTCAGCTGTGGACCGACGATGATCACCGAGCGGCCCGAGTAGTCCACCCGCTTACCCAGCAGGTTCTGGCGGAACCTGCCCTGCTTGCCCTTCAGCAGATCCGACAGCGACTTCAGCGGACGGTTGCCCGGTCCGGTGACCGGACGGCCGCGGCGGCCGTTGTCGAACAGCGCGTCGACGGACTCCTGCAGCATCCGCTTCTCGTTATTGACGATGATCTCGGGCGCGCCGAGATCGATCAGTCGCTTGAGGCGGTTGTTGCGATTGATCACCCTGCGGTACAGGTCGTTGAGATCCGAGGTCGCGAACCGCCCACCGTCGAGCTGCACCATCGGCCGCAGGTCCGGCGGGATCACCGGTACACAGTCGAGGATCATGCCGGTCGGCGAGTTGGTGGTCGCGAGGAACGAGGCCACCACCTTGAGCCGCTTCAGGGCGCGGATCTTCTTCTGCCCCTTGCCTGAGCGGATCGTCTCGCGCAGCGAATTGGCCTCGGCCTCGAGGTCGAAGTTCTTCACCAGGGTCTGCAGGGACTCCGCGCCCATGCCGCCTTCGAAGTAGTCGCCGAAGCGGTCGCGCAACTCGCGGTAGAGCAGCTCGTCGCTGATCAGCTGCTTGACGTCGAGCTTGCGGAAGGTGTCCATCACCTCGTCGAGCCGGTCGATCTCGCGTTGTGCGCGGTCACGGATCTGGCGCATCTCGCGCTCGCCGCCCTCGCGTACCTTGCGCCGGACGTCGCTCTTCGCGCCCTCCGCCTCGAGTTCGGCCAGATCGGCTTCGAGCTTCTTGGCCCGCACGTCGATGTCGTTGTCGCGACGCTTCTCCAGCGTCGACTTCTCCGCGCTGACCTCGGCCTCAAGCGTGGGCAGGTCACGGTGACGTTCGTCGACGTTGACCGCGGTGATCAGGTACGCGGCAAAGTAGATGATCTTCTCGAGGTCCTTCGGCGCGAGGTCGAGCAGGTAGCCCAGCCGCGACGGGACGCCCTTGAAGTACCAGATGTGCGTGACCGGGGCGGCGAGCTCGATATGCCCCATGCGCTCGCGGCGAACCTTGGCGCGGGTCACCTCGACGCCGCAGCGCTCGCAGATGATGCCCTTGAACCGAACGCGCTTGTACTTACCGCAGTAGCACTCCCAGTCCCGGGTCGGGCCGAAGATCTTCTCGCAGAACAGGCCGTCCTTCTCCGGCTTGAGGGTCCGGTAGTTGATGGTCTCCGGCTTCTTGACCTCGCCGTGGCTCCACTGCCGGATGTGGTCGGCAGTGGCCAGGCCGATACGCAGCTCGTCGAACACGTTGACGTCGAGCAAAGTTTCCTACCTTCTGGGCAGAGCGGGTGGTGCGGATTGCGCGTGTGCGGGCGATCTTGACGCGGCCGGCGAGGCACGGCTCGGGTACCGCATCAAGATCGCCGCTGCGTTCAGACCTCTTCGACCGAGCTGGGCTCGAAGCGGCGGGACAGGTCGATGCCGAGTTCCTCGGCGGCGCGGTAGACATCGTCGTCGGTGTCGCGCATCTCGACCGCGGTGCCGTCCGAGGAGAGCACCTCGACGTTCAGGCACAGCGACTGCAGCTCCTTGAGCAGGACCTTGAACGACTCCGGAATGCCCGGCTCGGGGATGTTTTCGCCCTTGACGATCGCCTCGTACACCTTCACCCGGCCGAGAATGTCGTCGGACTTGATCGTCAGCAGCTCCTGCAGCGCGTACGCGGCGCCGTAGGCCTGCATCGCCCAGCACTCCATCTCACCGAAGCGCTGACCGCCGAACTGTGCCTTACCGCCCAGCGGCTGCTGGGTGATCATCGAGTACGGGCCGGTGGAGCGAGCGTGGATCTTGTCGTCGACCAGGTGCAGCAGCTTGAGAATGTAGACGTAGCCCACCGATACCGGCTCTGGGAACGGCTCGCCGGAACGCCCGTCGAGCAGGCTTGCCTTGCCGCTGGAACCGATCAGCTGCACGCCGTCACGGGTCTTGGTCGTCGAGGCCAGCAGGCCGGTGATCTCGTCCTCCTTGGCCCCGTCGAATACCGGCGTCGCCACATTGGTGTCCGGCTCGCCGGTGCGGGTCTCGTCGGCCAGCCGCGCCGCCCACGCCGGGTTGCCCTCGATCTGCCAGCCGGTCTTGGCGACCCAGCCGAGGTGCGTCTCGAGAACCTGCCCGACATTCATCCGGCTCGGCACACCGAGCGGGTTGAGCACGATGTCGACCGGCGTACCGTCCAGCAGGAACGGCATGTCCTCAGGCGGCAGGATCTTCGCGATGACGCCCTTGTTGCCATGCCGGCCGGCCAGTTTGTCACCGTCCTGGATCTTGCGTTTCTGCGCGATGTAGACCCGGACCAGCTCGTTGACGCCGGGCGCCAGTTCGTCGCCGTCCTCACGGCTGAAAACGCGCACGCCGATGACCTTGCCGGCTTCGCCGTGTGGGACCTTCAAGGACGTGTCGCGGACCTCGCGGGCCTTCTCGCCGAAGATCGCGCGCAGCAGCCGCTCCTCCGGTGTCAGCTCCGTCTCACCCTTCGGGGTGACCTTGCCGACCAGCACGTCACCGGGGACGACGTCGGCGCCGATGCGCACGATGCCGCGCTCGTCGAGGTCGGCCAGCACCTCCTCGGAGACGTTCGGGATGTCGCGGGTGATCTCCTCGGCGCCCAGCTTTGTGTCGCGGGCGTCGACCTCGTGCTCTTCGATGTGGATCGAGGTGAGGACATCGTCCTGGACGATGCGCTGGTTGAGGATGATCGCGTCCTCGTAGTTGTGGCCCTCCCACGGCATGAACGCGACGAGCAGGTTCTTGCCGAGCGCCATCTCACCGTCATCGGTGGACGGGCCGTCGGCGATGACCTGGCCGACCTCGATGCGGTCGCCCTCGTCGACGATGGGTTTCTGGTTGTAGCTCGTGCCCTGGTTCGAGCGGGCGAACTTGGCCAACCGGTAGGTCTGGTGGGTGCCGTCGTCGGCCATCACCGTGATGTAGTCGGCGGACAGCTCGGTGACCACTCCCGCCTTTTCCGCGGTGACGACGTCGGACGCGTCGACCGCGGCACGCAGCTCCATCCCGGTGCCGACCAGCGGCGCCTCGGCACGCAGCAGCGGCACCGCCTGACGCTGCATGTTCGCGCCCATCAGCGCCCGGTTCGCGTCATCGTGCTCCAGGAACGGGATCATCGCGGACGCGACCGACACCATCTGGCGCGGCGAGACGTCCATGTAGTCGACCTCGGCGGGCTCGATCAGGTCGACCTCGCCGCCCTTCTTGCGCACCAGCACCTTGGACTCGGTGAACGAGCCCTGAGCATCGATGATGGCGTTGGCTTGCGCGATGACGTGCCGGTCCTCCTCGTCGGCGGACAGGTAGGCGATCTCGTCGGTGACCCGGCCGTTGTCGACGCGGCGGTACGGCGTCTCGACGAAACCGAAGGCGTTCACCCGCCCGTAGGACGCGAGCGAGCCGATCAGCCCGATGTTCGGGCCTTCCGGCGTCTCGATCGGGCACATCCGGCCGTAGTGGCTCGGGTGGACGTCACGGACCTCCATACCGGCGCGGTCGCGGGACAGACCGCCCGGGCCGAGCGCGGACAGCCGGCGCTTGTGGGTCAGACCGGCCAGCGGGTTGGTCTGGTCCATGAACTGCGACAGCTGCGACGTGCCGAAGAACTCCTTGATCGAGGCGACGACCGGTCGGATGTTGATCAGGGTCTGCGGCGTGATGGCCTCGACGTCCTGGGTTGTCATCCGCTCGCGGACGACGCGCTCCATGCGCGACAATCCCACTCGGATCTGGTTCTGGATGAGCTCGCCCACAGTGCGCAGTCGCCGGTTGCCGAAGTGGTCGATGTCGTCGACCTCGTAGCCGTCCTCACCGGCGTGCAGCCGGATCAGGTACTCGATGGTGCGGACGATGTCGTCCTCGGTCAGCGTGCCGGTGGGGATGTCGGTACTGCCCCCGAGTTTCTTGTTGACCTTGTACCGGCCGACCTTGGCCAGGTCGTAGCGCTTCGGGTTGAAAAACAGGTTCTCCAGCAACGCCTGCGCCGATTCGCGCGTCGGTGGCTCACCCGGACGCAGCTTGCGGTAGATGTCGAGCAGCGCCTCGTCACTGGTGCCGATGTGGTCCTTCTCGAGGGTCGCCAGCAGCGTCTCCGACCAGGAGAAGTGTTGGCGGATGCGGTCCTCGGTCCAGCCAAGCGCCTTGAGCAGGACGGTGACCGGCTGGCGGCGCTTGCGGTCGATGCGCACTCCCACGGTGGAGCGCTTGTCGACGTCGAACTCGAGCCACGCGCCGCGGCTGGGAATGACCTTCACCCCGAACACGTCGACGTCGGAGGTCTTGTCGAGGGTGCGGTCGAAGTAGACACCCGGCGAGCGGACGAGCTGGCTGACGACGACCCGCTCGGTGCCGTTGATGATGAACGTGCCCTTCCGGGTCATCATCGGGAAGTCGCCCATGAACACCGTCTGTGACTTGATCTCGCCGGTGGTGTTGTTGGTGAACTCCGCCGTGACGAACAGCGGAGCCGCAAAGGTCATGTCCTTGTCCTTGCACTCCTCGATGGGCGCCTTGACGTCCTCGAAGCGTGGGTTGGAGAAGGACAGGCTCATCGAGCCGGAGAAGTCTTCGATCGGTGAGAGCTCGGTGAGGATCTCCTCGAGGCCGGACGTGACCGACGTGTACGTGGGATCCGCCGCCTCGACCCGCGTACGCCAGGCGTCATTACCGATCAGCCAGTCGAAGGATTCGGTCTGGAGCGCGAGGAGGTTCGGGACCTCCAGCGGTTCGCGGATCTTGGCGAAGGAGGTACGGGGTGGTGCCCCCGGAATACCTGCCCTGCCGTGTGACGAACGGAGCTTACCGGAGCGCGAGCCTGCCAAGATGCGTCCTTCCAAGGACTTAGTTCGGGTCCACCGTGGCCACCCGACCACCGTCCCTGGACGGAAATTCTCGCGAGAACCCGCACAGCGGGCACCACGAAGTGGGCCGCTGAGTGCATCCAGACGGTCCGCAGGGCGAAAGAGGGCAGCGCAAAGAGCAATAGTAACGCCTTTGGGCATGGCGAGCAAGCACACCAGGTCTGGCGTGCACTCCCGGCACCAGCGGCGGCGGTTCAGACCGTCGATCAGACGCTCCGCGCCCGCCCTGCTGCCCAAGCCGTGCTCAGAAAGGGTGCCTCGCCCAGCGCTGGACGTCAAGCTTTACCGGACGTGTCGGGTGCGCGGGGCCGTCGATCGGGCAGGATCAGCGCCAGTCACACGTGGTCACGGAGGGTCGATGAGCGCTACCCCGGGCTGCTCCCCGGTCCTCGTCGAGGCATCCCGTGGCGGGGTTGTCGAGGCGCGGCATCGCGGACGCGTCCTGGTGATCACCGGCCTCCCGGCAGGCGGCACCGCGCCCCGGGAGGTCGCTGCCGGCGACGTCGATTCGCCGCTGCTGCCCCGGTCAGCGCTCAAGCCGCTGCAGGCGGTCGCGCTGATCGAGGCTGGATTCGTCGGACGCGCGGCGTCACTGGCCTTGGCGTGCGCCAGCCACGACGGCGAGCAGGCGCACCTCGACGTCGTACGGGCGATGCTGACCCGTGCCGCGTTGACCGAGGACGATCTGCAGTGCCCGCCGAGCCTGCCCCTCGGTGGCGAGGCGCTTGTCGCATGGGTCCGAGCGGGCGGGGCAGCCGCTCGGGTGTGTCACAACTGCTCCGGCAAGCATGCGGCGATGTTGGCCACCTGCCGGGCGGCGGGTTGGTCGCTCGAGTCGTACTGCGACCCCGGTCATCCGCTGCAGCGCGCGATCCAGGCGCGAATCGCGTCCTTGACCGGCGAACCCGTGGCGACCGTCGTCGTCGACGGGTGCGGGGCGCCGGCGTTCGCCGCGAGCCTGCGCGGCCTCGCGCGAGGATTCTCGACGCTCGCGACCGCTCAGGGCGACGCTCCGGCAGCCGTGGCTGGGGCGCTGCGGACGTATCCGGGGCTGATCACAGCTGCGGCCAGCCCGTTCGCCGAGCTCAGTCGGGAGGTTCCGGGTCTCATCTGCAAGGACGGCGCGGAGGGCACGGTCGCGGCGGCGCTGCCGGACGGGCGGGCGTTCGCGGCCAAGTTCGACGACGGCGCCGGGCGGGCCCGGCCGCCACTGCTGGCGGCGGTGCTGCAGTACTGGGGTTACGACGGCCCGGCGGTGCGCCGGTGGGCGCGCGTGCCGGTGCTCGGTGGCGGCGAGCGGGTCGGGGCAATCACCGCAGCGGCGGCGCTGCAGGACCTGCTGGCAGGCTGACGGCCCATCCGGATCCGGATCCGCACTGCCTCGGGTTGCCGGTGGGGCGGGCCGCCGCGACCCGCCCCATCGGGCGCCGTCCTACTTGACCGTGACGGTGGCGCCGGCCCCCTCGAGGGCAGCCTTGGCCTTCTCGGCGGCCTCCTTGTTGACCTTTTCCAAGACCGGCTTCGGTGCGCCGTCCACGAGGTCTTTGGCCTCCTTCAGGCCGAGGCTCGTGAGGGTGCGCACCTCCTTGATGACCTGGATCTTCTTCTCACCGGCAGCCTCGAGCACGACGTCGAACTCGTCCTGTTCCTCGGCGGCCTCGGCCGGCGCCGCGCCGCCCGGGCCGGCGGGCGCCGCGAGGGGCGCGGCCGGGGCGGCGGCGGTGACGTCGAAAGTCTGCTCGAACTGCTTCACGAAGTCGCTGAGCTCGAGCAGCGTCATCTCCTTGAACGCGTCGAGCAGCTCGTCGGTGCTGAGCTTCGCCATGATGGCGTCCTTTCTTTCTCGCCGGATGAGCCGGCTGATCGGTTGGTGTTGGTCAGACCCCCACCAGATCGATGCGCGATCGGGGGGACCCGGGTGTTACTCCGCCGGCTCGGCGGGGGCTTCGGGTGCGGCCTCGGCTGACTCGGCCGAGGGTGGGGGGTCGGTCGACTCGGCCATCTTCTCCTCGAGCGCCTTGGCCAGCCGGGCCAGTTGTGCGATCGGAGCCTGGAACAGCCCGGCCGCACGGGTGGGCAGCGCTTTCAGGCCGCCGGCGAACTTGGCGAGCAGCACCTCGCGCGACTCCAGGTCGGCGATCCTGCCGACCTCGGCCGCCGACAGCGCCTTGCCGTCGAGGACAGCGCCCTTGATGACCAACAGCGGGTGCGTACGCGCGAAATCACGCAGGCCCTTTGCTGCCTCGACGGCGTCGCCCTTGACGAACGCGATCGCCGTCGGGCCGCTCAGCAGCGCGTCGTCGATCGCGACGCCGGCGTCACTCGCTGCCCGCTTGGTGAGCGTGTTCTTGACGACCGCATACGTGGTGTCACGTCCGAGCGCGCGGCGCAGATCGGTGATCTGCTTGACGGACAGGCCGCGATACTCGGTGATCACCGCAGCGGACGAGCTGGAGAAGTACTCGGTCAGCTCCTGAACCGCCTTCGTCTTCTCGGCGTTCGGCATGCGGTGCCTCCTCTCGTTCCTCGTGGTCGGACCGCGCGACACGGCTACGAAGACGACGAACGCCCCGGCGCAGGGCGCTCGGGGCGGCGGATGCACAACAGCAAGGCCGAACCGATCAACCTGCGCGGGCCGCTCCGGCGCTCCGGAGCCGTTCGATCGCGTGTGCGCACGCGACGACCAGCGGTCTTGGGTGGATCTCCTGCGAGGCTACGCGACCACTGGCGGCGGATTCAACTTCGCGGTCGCCCGTGCCTGCCAGGCGCCGCCGAAGTGCACGAACGGCGCCGGCACTTCGGCGTCGAGGTCGGCGAGTGCGTGCGCCAGCGCGGCGGACGAGTCGAGACCGGCCGCCAGGTTGGCGTGATAGGTCGCCATGGTCGACTCCGCGATCTCGTCGCGGACCCGGGCAACGCCGGCCACGACGCTGCCGGTGCCCAACTGCAGCAGCACGCTCGCCAGGCCCAGCGCTTCGTCACCCGGCCGGATCGTGGCCAACCCGACCTCGCACGCCGACAGCACGACGTGGTCGGGCACGCGTGGCAACCGGTCGAGCTCGTGGGCGAAGACCGAACCGTCGGCCATCCGCAACGACGAGAAGAGCGGGTTCTCCGGTTGGTGTACACCGTGGGCCGCGACGTGCAGCAGGCTCGCGGTGGACATCACGCTTGTCAGCGCCTGAGTCGTCGCAGCCGCCCCCGCTCGAACCTGCACTCGGGAGGCGCCCTGCCACGCCGCGCCGACCCCGAGAACCTCCGCGCCTGACCTGGCCAGATCCGGCCCCGCAACCGCGGCAACTCGCAAACGCAGCTGGGGGCGAATCCCGGTGGACGCGAGCCACCTCGTCGCCGACGGCGCGATCACGATCGGTCGGGCTGCCATGGCCGGCAATGCGGCCCACGGCAGCTGGCCGAGTACGCCGGTGGACACCACGACGAGTGGGCCGGACGTCCGCAGCGGCTGCGCGAGTGCAGTGTCGAGTTCCAGCAACGAGCGGTCCAGCGATGCCCGAGCGGAGGCCCGGATGCCCGGTGGCAGTCGCCGTTGGGCGAGGACGTCGAGGTCGGCACGGACGCGACGGATGAGTTCCACGATCGGTGCGCTCGGGCCCAGTTCCTGCATCCGGATCCGCCGATCGACTACCACGGCGGTCAGCTGCTGATCTGCCTGGACGTACATGAGCATCGTCAGGCTGCGCTCGGCAAGTTCGGCGCGGACCCGCTCCAACGGCGCCGGTCCGCTCGGTGGGCCGGCTCCCCCTGCGGCTCCGGCGACCGCCCAGCCGCGGGATGCGATTTCGCGCTCGAGTTCGCGGCGACGACGAAGCAGCCGTTCGCTGGCCGCGCGGTTCTGCTCGACGCCGCGCAGCGACTCCACCGTCTGGCGCAGGTCGGCCAGCAGCTGTGCCGATATCGGGTCCGCGGGCGGCCGGATCATCGGCAACCTGCTGGAGACCGCACGAGCGCGCTCTGCAGCGGCGTACACCGAGGCTGGGCGCCCGGTGCCGAGAGCGAGGGACATGCTCAATTCGGCGAGACGGCGCCCGTGCACGGCGGCGGCGGTGCGCAGGTCGATGCTGCCGAAGCGGGCCTGGTAGCCCGCCAACTCGTCCAGCGCGCGGCGCGCCCGACGGCTGGCGGCAGCGGCGCGCCCGTGGGAGCGGTCCACGAGAGCGTGGACGTGGTGGGAGTGCAGGCGCCCGGTGATCGGATCGTCGCGGCGCGCGCGACCCAGGCGGGTCAGGCAGGCGTCCGCGGCGCGGAGGTCGCCCGCCGCGACGTAGGCCGACGCCGCGACGAGCGCAGCGGCTCGGGCCGGCAAGCGCAGACCGGCAGCGGCCCAGGTGTCGTGCAGCCGCATGGCCGCCGCGGCAAGTTGGCCGTCCGCGCGCCCGGCGGCCAGGTCGGCTTGCAGCACCACGAGTTCGGCCGTGCGCTGCCATTGCTCGCTGCCTCTCGCTCGAAAGCTCTGCCGAGCCGTGCCGGCGAACCGGCGGGCCGACTCGAGGTCCCCGACCACGAGTGCGCACCTCGCCCGCTCGACCTCGGTCTCGGCGACGTCCTGGGTCAGGCCGTCGGCAGCGAGGACCTCTCCCGCGGCCGCGAGACTCGTGTCCGCCTCGCGGATGAGACCGGCCTCGCCGAGCACCCGGGCCCGGTCCAACAGCCAGATGCCTCGTGACACGTCGGCGTCGATCTCGCCCGCCTCGTCGATCAGCCGGAGGGCCAGCGGCAGATCCCCGGCGAGGAATTCGACGTAGCCGAGGTTGTGCAACGCCTTGAACCGACCGACGGCAAGCTGTGCGTCCTGGGCAAGATCAGTTGCTGCGGCGAGGTCCGCGCGGGCGGCCGCCAGATCCCCGCGGGCCAGTGCAACGGTGCCGCGGTTGAGCCGCAGGCTGAACTGATCACGCGGCACCGCGTGCTCGATCAGGGGCAGAGCGAGATCGAACTGCGTGGCCGCGGCGCGCAGATCACCCCGGCGCAGCTCGATGAGGCCGCGCTGGCAGTGCAGCAACACCTGGACCCGGGGCTCGTCGATACCGGCGGCGAGCCGCTGTGCCTGCGCGAGCGCCGACAGTCCAGCATCGGCCCCCGCCAACTCGAACTCGCAGGCCGAGATGCTGATCAGGATGCGCGCGGCAAGGACGGTTCGCTCGCGACCGGCTGCGTCCGAAGCGCCTGGGTCGGCGTCGGGAAGTAGCCGTTGCGCACGCCGTAGGCTCTGCAGCGCGGCGGTCGGGCGGCCCTGGTTGAACTCTTCGATCGCCTGCGCATGCTGTGCCGCCGCCCGCGTCAGCGCGTGATCGGCCACCGGACAATCGTGCACCCTCGCCGTGCGGCTCAGATCTCGATGGACGGTGTGATGACCGGCGACAACACACTGCCGTCCGGTTGCCGAATCAGGAACTGAACCAGGCCGCGAGTCACGTGCTCGAAGACGAATCGCCCGTCGGCGTCTGCGTGCGCGTAGAGCACGGTGTCGGTTGCCCGCAGTTCGACGAACAGGCCCTCACCCGGCGCCGCCCATCCGTCGATGCGGGCGCGCTCGGGCGACAGCGGCGTGATGGTGATCATGGTAGTGAGGTTCGCGCTGGTGAACGTTACCGTTTGCGAGGCCGCCGGGTCGTCGGAGCGCACGCCGGCGAGATCGCTCGAGCGCTGCAGCTCGGCGATCTCGGCGTGCAATGCGTCGAGGGTGATCCCGAACTGGATTCGCTCGACCAAGCCGGCGGGTACCGGATCGAGTTCGTCATAGAGCTCTGCGACCTTGCCCAGTGCACGCAGATCGAACTCGTCGATCTCCTCGGCCGCCAGATTCTCGACGTCGCTCATGGCGCCTCCCAGGTCAAGTCGGCTGCGAGCTGTGCGCGCAGCTTGGCCAGGCACCGTCCCCGAGTCGGGCCGATGCTGCCGACCGGCATGCCGAGCGCCGTGGCGACCGCGGCGTAGTCGGGGCGGTCGGCGAACGCGATCACTCGCAGCAGCTGCTGGCAACGCTGCGGCAGGTTGGCGATGTGCTGCCACAGTCGCCCGGCGCCGTCCGTGCGCAGTACCAGTTCCTCGGGCAGCTCGCGGGCGGGGCTGACGATCTCGTCGGACTCGAACTCGCGTGGCTCGACGCGGTCGGCGCGCTTGGCCCACCGCCACGCCTCGCGGCGGGTGCTGACGATCAGCCACTGCAGCACCGCCTGAGGATCGGCGATCGTCGCCGTGTTTCGGACGAGCGCCAGCCAGGTGATCTGCACGACGTCCTCGGCCGTGTCCCGGTCCAGGCGTTGCGCGCGGGCCGTGTGCCACAGGATCGGCGTCACGAGCGCGACCAGGTCAGCCATCTTCCGTTCGTCTCCGGCGCGGAACGCGCGAAACAGCCCGGCTGCCTGCGACGCCAGCGTCTCCGGTACCGGCTCCGCGCCGATCACGGTCGGACCAGCCCGGTGCGCGCGTTGAGCGCGGCCCACGCGCGGGCGAGGGACGTCGCCGTGTCGAGCGGATCGAGCGGGCCGCAGGTGCCGCTGACGAGCGATTGGGCCAGCTCGCCGGCCAGGACCGGGGCGGCGAACGACGTTCCGCTCCAGGTTCCGAAGCCGCTGCGGAAGTTGTCCGGGTCGATCGTCGCGCGCGGACCGTCCGGTGACGCGACCCGAAATGTCGACTGGCCGGCCGCGTCGAAGGTGGTCGGGAAGGTGCTGACCAGGCCTGCGCCGGGACGGCGGCAGGTCACCCAGTTGCCAGCGTTGCTGAACAGCGCGATCGTCGAGCCGTCCGGATTCGTCGCGCCGACGCTCACCAGCGGGACGGCCCCTGCGGCGAACGCGGTGATCTCGCCGCCGGGATGCGGGGTGAACGCGGCCGGGTACATCGGCCGGCTGGTGGCATCGTTGCCTGCTGCCGCGACGACGAGTACGCCCAGCTTCGAGAGCACGGTCAAGGGCTTGAGCAACAACTCGTCGAAGGCCGCGTCCGCCGGCTGCTCGTGGTAGTAGCCGAGAGACAGCGACACGATGTCGACGACGCCGCTGGGGTCGGCCGCCTGCTGCGCCAGGAATTGACGCAGGGCGAGAACCGTCAACGCATCAAGCAGGACGTGCTCGGGCACCGCGCCGTCACTCGGCATGACACGGACCGCGAGCACGTCGGCGTCGGGGCACAGCTGCCGGATGAGACCGGTGATGAACGTCCCGTGACCGGCATCGGAGTCCAGCTGCCCCTCGAGCGGATCGGTGATGACACCAGTGATCTCCGGGTCGTCGAGCGGTGACGTCAGCCCCAGCGGCTCGCCGCCCAGCGACGGGTTGCGCAGCACGATGTCCGGCGGCAGCCAGGGATGTTGGCCCACCCCCGTGTCGAGCACGGCGACGACGGGACGACGAGTCGTCATCGCCTTGTCCGGTCGACGATGCGGCGGCGCCCCCAACCAGTTGACAGGCATCCGACCACCCCAGCCAGGGGAGCCGTACTGCGCCGCCGGCACCCCGCTCGTGTAGGGCACACCGCTGGTGTACGGCACGCCGCTGGTGTACGGCACGCCGCTGGTGTAGGGCGTCGCGGTCAGCAGATGATCGAGCGCGACGTGTGCGGCCGCCGGGCTGTTCGGGCCGACGAGCGCTCGGAACGCCTGCAGCACCTCCCACGCGTCGATCGCAACTGCCGCGCCGGGCAGCGGCTCGAGGTGCACGGGTTCGGCCAGCAGGGCGGCGGCGTCCGGCCAGCCGTGCTCACGCGCGATCGAGACCAGCTTCTCGCGCCGCGCCCCGCGGGCGGGATCCGCGACGACGCGCAGGCCCTTGCCCTTCGCGGCCTCGTCGAGTGCGGTGCGCGTCTGGGCGTCGATGCCGCCACTGAGCAACAGCGCGTCGCCGAGGTAGATGGTGGCGCGAAAAACCGGCTGGTCGGCCAGCCTCACCGCCGTCGCGGGGTCAAGGATGCGGGCACGGTAGCGGGCGATCGCGGATGGCGATACGGCGATCGTCGGATCGGCCACCACGCTCAAGCGCGGCGGTAGCGACGCGGTCGGACCGTCCGTCGCCGCCTTTGCGGCACCGGGTCCGGGCTCGCCGTTGGTCGGGGGCGGCTGCACGATGTCCATCGTCACCTCGTGACTCGTAGGGGCAATCTGGCGCCGAGCGTATGGCCGCTTGCTCTGTCGCGGAAGGCGACTGCCCAGAGGAAGAGGAGCACGCGACGGTAACCCTGATACCACGACACGGTGTATCAACCCGGCGTATTCGTGCCTCCTGCCGGTGACGATCGAGCGGAGGCGACGGCATGGTGTTTGACCGGGTACCGAGCGGGGAATCGGTGCGGGCCGCCTCGGCCGGGGGGCTTGGCGGCGCGCCGGCGAGGAGCGCTCAGGTCGTCGACCGAGAGCCGGCCGGGAACACAACGCTGGGGGGTGCCGCGGCCGGCTCTCGGGTGGATTGGCCCGAATGGGCACGCAACCAGCTGCACAGCGCCGCGGCGACGGCCGCCGCCGCATCGGCGTCCGCGTCCCTGGCGGCGCTGCTCTACCGGGAGTGGTTCACGCAGCCGATCGCGGGCGTGGATCTGCGTCGCCCGCGGCGCCCCCGTCGCCCGCTCGCCGGCGTGTACCGGTCGGCGCACGCAGGTTCGACTCACCGCCGGCGCGAGCACGACGTGCTCACGATCGCCCGCCACGACGTCATCGCACCCAACGGCTGGTGGCGCACTTGGGGTGAGACATGGACGCCGCCGCGCACCCGGCCAGGATCGGTTCGCGTGCTGTTCAGTCCGAACCCCGAGCGCCTCGCCGAGTTCGTCGAGACGATCACCGCGACGCTGGTCGGCGCATCCGCGCCGTGGTCGCTCAGCTGCGCGACAGATCCGCGGCGGGTGCGTCGCTGCGGTGCGGCCGTGCTCGACCTACCGAGCCTGGACGCGCTGCCCGCCCAGCTGGTCACGGACCTCGCACCGCTGCTGGCGCCGCAGGCCTCGCCATTGTGCCTGCCGTTGGCCGCGGGCGCCGCTGCCGCCTACTACCCCGACAACGGGATGACGTTCGGCGAGCACCGCTGCCACCTGGTCGCGCTCGGACTGCGGCGCGCGGCCGGCGTCGATGCGCTGGGCACGATTGCCGGCGTGTTCAGAGCGCACGGACTCGATCCCTCGTCGCCGTACCGCGGCTGACCTGGCAGCCGGGCGCAGCCGGGCGCGGATCACGCCTGGGGTGCGTCCAACAGGTTGCGGGTGCGGTTGGCGTCGACCGGAATGCCCGGGCCCATCGTCGTGCTGAAGGTGACCTTCTTCAGGTACCGGCCCTTCGAGGCGGACGGCTTGATGCGCAGCACTTCGTCGAGGGCCGCGGCGTAGTTCTCGACGAGCTGCTCGACGGGGAAGGACGCCTTGCCGATGACCAGGTGCAGGTTGGCCTGCTTGTCCACCCGAAAGCTGATCTTGCCCCCCTTGATGTCGCTGACGGCCTTGGCGACGTCAGGGGTGACCGTGCCGGTCTTCGGGTTCGGCATCAGGCCGCGCGGGCCGAGGATCCGGGCGATGCGGCCGACCTTGGCCATCTGGTCGGGCGTGGCGATCGCGGCGTCGAAGTCCAGGTAGCCGCCGGTGATTTCCTGGATCAGATCGTCGCTGCCGACCCGGTCGGCCCCGGCGGCACGTGCCTGCTCGGCCTTGTCGCCGGTGGCGAACACGATGACCCGGGCGGTCTTGCCGGTGCCGTGCGGGAGATTGACCGTGCCGCGGACCATCTGGTCGGCCTTGCGCGGGTCGACGCCGAGCCGCAGGGCGACCTCGACCGTGCCGTCGAACTTCGTGGGCGAGGATTCCTTCGCCAGGTTGGCCGCCTCGAGCGGTGAGTAGATCTTGCCGTCCTCGACGAGTCCGGCCGCGCTACGGTACGCCTTGCTGCGCTTCATCTGGGTGTCTCCATCTCCCGGGCGATCCCGGGGCCGTGGTCAGCGGACGCCGGCCTTCGGCGTTCTCCCACGCGTGCTCTCAGCCTTCGACGGTGATCCCCATCGATCGAGCCGTACCCGCGATGATCTTCGCGGCCTGGTCGATGTCGTTGGCGTTGAGGTCTTCCATCTTGGTCTGCGCGATCTCGCGGACCTGGGCCATGGTCACCTTCGCGACCTTGGTCGTGTGCGGCTCACCGCTGCCCTTGTCCACCCCGGCTGCCTTCAGGAGCAGACGTGCGGCCGGCGGAGTCTTGGTGACGAACGTGAACGAGCGGTCCTCGTAGACGGAGATCTCGACCGGCACGATCTGCCCGCGCTGCGACTCGGTGGCCGCGTTGTAGGCCTTGCAGAACTCCATGATGTTGACGCCGTGCTGCCCCAGCGCGGGGCCGACCGGAGGCGCCGGGTTGGCCGCACCGGCCTGGATCTGCAGCTTGATGACCGCGGTGAGTTTCTTCTTCGGAGGCATGACTTTCTCTCTGTCGTTGTCAGATCTTCGAGACCTGGCCGAATGCCAGCTCGACGGGGGTCTCGCGGCCGAAGATCGAGACCAGGACATGCAGTTTCTGGTGTACCGGATCGATCTCGCTGATCGTGGCCGGGAGGGTCGCGAACGGGCCGTCCATGACGGTGACGGACTCGCCGATCGAGTAGTCGACGACTTCGACGCGCGGCTTGTCCGCGCCCGTCGCGGCCTTGCCTGTCCCAGTGCGGTCGGCCTGCCGCCGCGTCTGTGGCGCAAGGATCTTGACGACCTCGTCCACACTCAGCGGCGACGGGCGGGAGGTGGCGCCGACGAAGCCCGTCACGCCCGGGGTGTTTCGCACCGCGCCCCAGGACTCGTCGTTGAGATCCATCCGGACCAGGATGTAGCCGGGGAACACCTTGCGCTGGACCTGCTGACGCTTGCCGTTCTTGATCTCGACGACCTCTTCGGTCGGCACCTCGACCTGGAAGATGTAGTCCTCCATGTCCAGGGAGGAGATCCGGCTCTCGAGGTTCGTCTTCACCTTGTTCTCGTAGCCTGCGTAGGAGTGCACGACGTACCAGTCGCCGAACTGGGTGCGCAGGTCGCGACGCAGCGTCTCGATCGGATCCTCGTCCTCGTCCGCGTCCGACTCGTCGATACCAGCTGGCGCGGCCGAAGCGGGATCGTCCGGTTGGGTCGGCGACGACCCGGCGCTCTCGCCCGGCTCGGGGTCGGCCAGCTTGCCGTCGGCCGCGTTCGGCTCGCCCTCGCCGGCGCCCAGCAGCCGCGCGGCCTCGGCGAGGTCGGTCGGGCCGAGCTCGGTAGCTTCGGCCGACTCGCTTCGGGCGTTGTCTGCAGTCGTCGCGACGTCGTCGTACTCGGACACGATCTCTCTTCTCATACGGAGGATTGGGCTGATGGTCTCGGCCGGGGCCGCTGGGCGCGTTGCGGCCTGCGTCAGCCGAACAGCACGAGCACCAGCTTGGCGAAGCCGATGTCGAGACCGGCCACGATCGCAACCATGATCACGACGAAGACGATGACGACGATCGAGTAGGTCACCAGCTCCGAACGCGACGGCCAGAGAACCTTGCGCATCTCCGAGACGCTCTCCCGGACGAAGCGGGTCGGCAGCCCGCCTCGACCCTTGGCAGGGCGCGATGACGGTGACTGCGTGCGAGTCGCGGTCACGGACTCTCCTCTCCCGGCCGTCTCGGACGATCCAGCCTCAGGTGGTGCGGTGCTGCAGGGGCGACAGGACTCGAACCTGCAACCGCCGGTTTTGGAGACCGGTGCTCTACCAATTGAGCCACGCCCCTAGGGACTCGGAGCGCCATCCAACCAGTGCCAACGCATGCTGACGCCCGGCCACTCATGGACCCCGACACGCGAGTCTACGTGTCGCACCGCTGGTCTCCAACCGCCGTGGTGCCGGATCCCCCTTTCATGATCGAGAGAACGTTTCGGTCGAGTGTCGACGATATCGCTGTCTTGATCATGACATGGGATGCGAACAGTCGGGCAGGGCGGGTAGCGCACGTCTGCAACGATGGACGGCATGGGAGAACGCGTATCCGACCGCATCGCCGCCATCGCCGAATCCGCGACCCTGGCCGTCGACGCGAAGGCGAAGGCACTCAAGGCGGCCGGCCGGCCGGTCATCGGCTTCGGTGCCGGCGAGCCTGACTTCCCCACTCCGGACTACATCGTCGAGGCGGCCGTGGCCGCCGCCCGGGATCCGAGAAACCACCGGTACACCCCCGTCGCCGGGCTACCCGAACTGCGGGCGGCCATCGCCACCAAGACCCAGCGCGACACCCACTACGCGGTCGACGCGGCCCAGGTGCTGGTCACCAACGGAGGCAAGCAGGCCGTCTACAACACGTTCGCCACGCTTCTCGACCCGGGTGACGAGGTGCTGCTCATCGCGCCGTACTGGACGACCTACCCCGAGGCGATCAAACTAGCCGGCGGCGTGCCCGTCGAGGTCGTCACCGATGAGACCTCCGGATACCTCGCCACGGTCGATCAGCTCGAGGCGGCGCGCACGGCCCGCACGAAGGTGTTGCTTTTCGTCTCCCCGTCCAACCCGACCGGGGCTGTATACCCCGGGGCGCAGGTCGAGGCAATCGGCACCTGGGCGCGCGAACACGACGTCTGGGTCGTCACGGACGAGATCTACGAACACCTTGTCTACGGCGACGCGGAGATGGTGTCCATCGTGCACAGCGCCGCGCCGGACAAGGTCGTCGTGGTGAACGGGGTCGCCAAGACCTACGCCATGACCGGGTGGCGGGTCGGCTGGCTGATCGGCCCGGCCGACGTCGTCAAGGCAGCAGCGAACCTGCAGTCGCACTCGACCTCCAACGTCAGCAACATCGCACAGGTCGCAGCGCTGACCGCCGTCGCCGGCGACCTGTCGGCGGTGGCCGAGATGCGCGCGGTCTACGACCGGCGGCGCAAGACGATCGTGTCAATGCTGTCGGACATTCCCGGTGTGGTGTGCCCTGTGCCGCTCGGTGCGTTCTATGCCTACCCGTCCGTGAAGGGCCTGCTCGACGTGTCCCTGCGCGGGCGCACTGCCGCAACGTCCACCGAACTAGCGGCGATCATGCTGGACGAGGCCGAGGTCGCGGTCGTTCCCGGGGAGGCGTTCGGCACGCCCGGCTACCTGCGGATGTCATACGCGTTGGGCGACGAGGAGCTGGCCGAGGGCGTCAGCCGGATCGCCAAACTGGTCGCGGACGGCTGACCGGCCGCCGCGCGTCGGCTACCGCAGCGCACCGGCGTCGCGCAAGACGGCAATGGCCGCGGGCAGACCCGCCAGGGCCTTGCGTACGTCGATCGGGTTCGCGATGCGCCAAGCGTTCGCCGCGACGTAACACCTGATCGCGGCATCCCACTGCGCCGGCCCGGCGGCCTGTCGAGCCGCCTCGAGCGCGGCCGCTCCCTTGTTGTAGGTCGTGAAGAAGTACGCGCCCGCGCGTGGCCCGTAGGACTCGGTCGATGCGTCCACATCTCCCGGCGCGCGCAGCGACGACGGCGGTTCTGGCGTGCCGTTGACCAACTGTTCGGCGTACTGGGCGAACGCCTCGTCGAGCCAGGGATGCAAAGCCTGCGAGTCGCCGACCATCCCGTAGAACCATTGGTGCGCCGTCTCGTGCACCGCCACCCGCCGGGAGTCGTCCAGCAGCAGGATCGAACTCGGATACTCGATGCCGCCGCCCTGAGCCGGCAACCTGGCAACGGACAGTGAGGGGAACGGGTACGGCCCGAACCTGCTGGCGAGCTCGCGAAGCGCCCGTTGGAACTCCGGGACCAACGAGTCGCGCACGGGCGCGTTCGGCGCAGCGACGCGCAGCTTGACGCCGTTGACCACGGTGTCGCTGACCACGAACGGGCCGACGGCCACGCTGACATCACGCGCGGCGCTGAGGTGCGAGCGCCACGTCCGGGTGTTACCCGAGCGCGGCGGGTCGGGTGGGTCGCCGGACATCACCACGGTCTGCGCGCTCGGCACGACGACGGTGAGATCGGTGTCCATCGCCTCACTGGTCGCGCTCTCGACGGGAAAGTCGAGCAGGTCCTCGGCGTGCCACCCGAAGCCGCGCTCCCACGCGAGCAGCGGCTGCGCCGAGCCGAGATAGGCGAAGCCGCCGGCTCGGCCGAACCGGTCGAAGGACTCAGACCCGAGCCGCAGGTCGAAGGTGATCCTGGCCGTGACCGTGGTCCCCGCGGGGATCCTTGACCGGAACGGGATGCGCAGCAGGCCCCCTTGCGTCGACGGGGCCGCGTTCGCGCGGGAGAACGTGTAGCGACCCCCGCCGTGGTCGGCCGACGCGCTGGACACGGTGATCCGAGTGCCCTGCGCCACGGTGGGCTTCGTGTTCGCGGTCAGCCGGAACACGAGTTCGGTGATCGGCAGGTCAGGGGTGAACGCGACTGTCTCGGTTCCCCGCACGGTGGCCAGCCCGGCGGCGAAGGCGAAGGTCAATGCCACTGTCGGCCGACGCGGATCGGGTCGGCGGTAGGTCGCCGGACAGTTCGCGGACCCGTCGGACCCGGACGACGACGGTATCGACGAGCGCGCCGGCGAAGACGGCGACCGCGGCAGATCCTGTTGTCCCCGTCCGCCGGTCGTCGAAGTGCACGCGGCAAGCATGCCCAGCACCACCGCGGCGAGCGACGACGCGCCCGGTCGGCGCAACCGCATGGCGCTCGCTATTTCACGCGGACGATGGCGCGCGCCTTCGCGAGCACCGTCTGGCGGCCGACCGTCGCGGTCAGGTCGACCTCCACCGAGCCGTCGTCGCGCACGGCACGAACCGTGCCGCCGACGGTCAACGTGGCGCCGTCCAGATCCGGGACGGCGACCGGCCGGGTGAACCGCACGCCGTACTCGACGACGGCGGTCGGATCGTCGACCCAGTCGGTGACGACCCGGATCGCGGTGGCCATGGTGAACATGCCGTGCGCGATCACGCCCGGCAGCCCCACGCTCGTCGCCACCCGCTCGTTCCAGTGAATCGGGTTGAAGTCGCCGGACGCGCCGGCGTAGCGCACGAGGTCGGCGCGGGTGATCGGGAAATCGCGGGCCGGGATCCGGTCGCCGATCTGTGGTGTGCTCATGACGCGGTCCCTCGGGCGACGAGGGTGGAGTAGGCCGTGAGCACGTTCTCTCCGTCGACGGTGCGCACGTCGGCGCGAGAGGTGACCATGTCGTTACCGGCGGCCGCCCGGATCGCGTCGACCGTGACGACGACCTGCAAGACGTCGCCGGCGCCGACCGGGCGGTGATGGACGAAGCGCTGCTCGCCGTGGACGACGCGGGAGTAGTCGATGCCGAAGTCCGGGTCGCCGGTGACCTGCTGCCCCGCCGGCAGGGTCAGCAGGATCGCGAACGTCGGCGGCGCGACGACGTCGGCGTGCCCGAGAGCCCGGGCGGCGGCCGGATCGCGGTAGGCGGGGTTGGGATCGTTGATCGCGTCGGCGAACTCGCGGATCTTCTCCCGGCTCACTTCGTAGGGCTCGGTCGGCGGGTACACACGTCCGACATACGACGGGTCGATTGGCATGACGTGCAGATTAGCTGGCCCACCCCCGCCCAGCGCGCAGCAGCCGGGTCAGGCCGTAACCGCCGAGCGGGACACGACGGCATCCGCGCCGTTCAGGGCGCCGACCGGGAAGGGGTCGTCGAAACCGACCACCAGGCCGTGCTCGCGAGCGACGCCCTCCAGGAGGTGGCGGACCCCGCTACTGGCCAGCTCGGTGACCCGCGATCTGGGCACGTCACGATGATCGAGCCACCAACTGCTCGTCGACTCGACGTAACCGACGATGCCGTGCGCCCTGGGTTCGGCGTCGGCATCGTCCACACCGAGGAACACCATCATCACCTTCAGCAACCCGGCGATCGAGTCGGCGAGCGTCGTCTCGACCGAGCCAAGGGAGTCGTCGCGGCGGCTGCGCAGGAACCGGTAGAGGTTCGGATGCTCGTCGACCCAGCCGACGATGGCTGCGACGACCGCGTCGACGAGCTCGCGCGGAGTGCTGCCCGGACCGATCTCCAGCTCCGGTAGCGCGATGTCCAGCACTGATTGCACAACCCGATCCGCGATCGCCGTCCGCAGGTCCTCGCGGTCGCGGAAGTAGCGGTACAAGACCGTCCGGCTCACGCCGGCGGTCTCGGCGATCTGCTCGGCGCTCGTGCCCGGCCCGCAGCGGTCGATCGCGTCAACACCGGCGGTGACGAAGGCGTCGCGGCGAAGCGCGCGATGTCTGGTCCAGCGCGACCGTCGGCCGTCGATCGGACGGGCAGCGGGGTCAGCGGATCGGGATCCAGGGTCGACCGACTCTAGCGTCATGCGAGCACCCCTCCCCGGGCAGTCGCTGCACGTGTATCCAGACTGTATTGGCTCGAACACCGTCAGCAACAATGCCGAAAGCCCCGCCTTTCCCCATGAAGGCGGGGCTTTTGCGTGCTTTGGCGTGCCTTTGTGAACCGTCAGCGGGTCTCGCGGTGCTCGGTGTGCTTGCCGCAGTTCGGGCAGAACTTCTTCATCGAGAGCCGGTCGGGATCGTTGCGCCGGTTCTTCTTGGTGATGTAGTTGCGGTGCTTGCACTCCTGGCACGCCAAGGTGATCTTCGGTCGGACTTCGGTGGCTGCCACAGGAGCTACCTTTCTCTGTGCGGTGGGCCGGCCGATGCCGGCCGGCTTGTAGCGAGGGCCGGATTTGAACCGGCGACATAGCGATTATGAGCCGCTTGCTCTGCCAGACTGAGCTACCCCGCCGTCGATGACCCGGTGACTTGCTGACCCGATGGCTCGGTCTCCCGCGGCGTCCCCGCGTACCGGAGACGTGAGGGCGACCGCGAGCCCCCTTACGGAATCGAACCGTAGACCTTCTCCTTACCATGGAGACGCTCTGCCGACTGAGCTAAGGGGGCGTGTGCCCGCGCCGGGCGACTGCAAAACACCGACTCACCGAAGCGCGTGCGCCAGCAGGTCAGCTTACACGACGTCACCGACAGCCCAGCCGTTCTGGGGGTCACATCCGACCACCCCGGAGGAGCCGTTTGGGTCGCATGTTGGCATCATGACGGCATGCGGCCCGGCGTTGGGCCGCGGCATCCTCGGATGGGAGCTGCCGATGTCCAGCACGGCCGAGTTGATCAGTCAACACCGGGCATTCGACAGCGACGGACCGGACGGGCAGTTCCAGTGACCAAGATGCAGGCGGGCGTCGGCGCGCCAGGGCGCGCCCGGATCGCCGAGCGCACGCTACGCACCGACAGTTGGGGCCGGGCTCCGCTCGTCACGTTCCTGCTGCTGTCACTGTGGGTCCTGTACGCCCTGATCCGGACGGTCAGCCAGCGCTATTACTTCGCGTCGCCCGAGCACTACCTCTCGCCGTTCACGTCTCCATGCGTCACCGCGTCGTGCCCGCCCGCCGCTCGGGACTTCGGGACCTGGTTCGGCGAGTTCCCGCCGTTCATCCCGCTCGCCCTCGTCACGTTGCCGTTCCTGCTCGGCTTCCGGCTCACCTGCTACTACTACCGCAAGGCCTACTATCGAGCGTTCTGGGCCTCCCCGCCCGGCTGCGCTGTGGCCGAGCCGCATCAGAAGTACTCGGGCGAGACGCGGTTGCCGCTGATCCTGCAGAATCTGCACCGCTACTTCTTCCTGGCGGCCGGCGTCATCTCGCTGATCAATACGTGGGATGTCGTGCAGGCATTCAGACCCGAAGGCCACACGTTCGGCTTCGGACTCGGCACGATCATCATGCTGATCAACGTGATCCTGCTGTGGACGTACACGATCTCCTGCCACTCGTGTCGGCATATCGTCGGCGGGCGATTGCGGAACTTTTCGTCCCACCCGTTGCGGTACAAGGCATGGGGGGTCGTCTCCAAGCTGAACGGCAAGCACATGCAACTGGCGTGGACCACGCTGGGCACGCTGATGCTCACCGACTTCTACATCGCGCTCGTGTCCTCGGGTGCGATCAGCGACCCGCGGTTCGTCAACTGAGAGGCGCTGGAAACCCGTGGACAAACACAGCTACGACGTCCTGATCATCGGTGCCGGCGGCTCCGGTCTGCGGGCAGCGATCGCGGCGCACGAGCAGGGCCTGCGGGTGGCGATCATCTGCAAGTCGCTGTTCGGCAAGGCACACACCGTCATGGCCGAGGGTGGCTGCGCGGCAGCAATGGGCAACGCGAACAGCAACGACAACTGGCAGGTGCACTTTCGCGACACGATGCGCGGCGGCAAGTTCCTGAACAACTGGCGCATGGCCGAGCTGCACGCCAAGGAGTCACCGGACCGAGTCTGGGAACTCGAGACGTACGGCGCGCTGTTCGATCGGACGAAGGACGGCCGGATCAGCCAGCGCAACTTCGGCGGCCACGAATACCCCCGGCTGGCGCACGTCGGTGATCGCACCGGTCTGGAACTCATCCGCACGATGCAGCAGAAGATCGTCTCGTTGCAGCAGGACGACGCGACCAAGCGCGGGCGTAGCGGTGCCGAGGAGGGCGCGCTCAAGGTCTTCGCCGAGGTGACGATCACCGAGCTGCTGACCGACTCGACAGGCGCGATCGCCGGCGCGTTCGGCTACTACCGAGAAACCGGCGAGTTCGTGCTGTTCAAGGCACCGGCGATCGTGCTGGCAACCGGTGGAATCGGCAAGTCGTTCAAGGTCACGTCCAACTCGTGGGAGTGCACCGGCGACGGCATGGCGCTCGCCCTGCGCGCCGGCTCGACGTTGCTGAACATGGAGTTCGTCCAGTTTCACCCGACCGGCATGGTCTGGCCGCTGTCGGTGAAGGGCATCCTGGTCACCGAGGGCGTCCGCGGCGACGGCGGGGTGCTCAAGAATTCCGAGGGCACACGGTTCACCTTCAACTACGTCCCGGACGTGTTCCGGGCGCAGTACGCCGACAACGAGGCCGAGGCCGACGCCTGGTACACCGACCCGGACCACAACAAGCGCACGCCCGATCTGATGCCCCGCGACGAGGTCGCCCGCGCGATCAACTCCGAGGTCAAGGCCGGGCGCGGCTCGCCGCACGGCGGAGTATTTCTCGACATCGCGTCGCGGCTGCCGAAGGAGGAGATCCTGCGGCGGCTGCCGTCGATGTACCACCAGTTCAAGGAACTGGCGAACGTCGACATCACGGCCGAACCAATGGAGGTCGGGCCGACCTGCCACTACGTCATGGGTGGCATCGAGGTCGAGGCCGACACCGCCGCGGCGACCAACGTCGCGGGTCTGTTCGCGTCCGGCGAGGTTGCCGGTGGCATGCACGGCTCGAACCGGCTCGGCGGCAACTCGCTGTCCGACCTGCTCGTCTTCGGCCGCCGATCGGGCGAGGGCGCCGCTGGGTACGTCAAGGCGCTCAAGGGTCGGTACCCGACAATCACCGAGGCCCAGGTCCGCCAGTGCGAGCAGGTCGCGTTGGCACCTTTCGACGGCAAGGGCGAGACCGCGTACGACCTCCACGAGGAACTGCAGCAGTGCATGAACGACCTCGTCGGCATCATCCGCAGGGCGGGCGAGATCGAGGATGCGCTGGAGCGCCTCGACAAGCTCAAGGACCGCGCTGCGCACGTCTCGGCCTCCGGCGGCCGCGCATTCAACCCGGGCTGGCATCTGGCTCTCGACCTACGCAACATGATCGCCGTGTGCGAGTGCATCGCGAAGGCCGCGCTGATACGCGAGGAGTCGCGCGGCGGGCACACCCGTGAGGACTTTCCGAAGATGTCCTCACGATGGCGGCAGGTGAACCTGATCTGCTCGCAGAACGCAGCCGGCGACGGCATCGACGTCATCGAGCAGTCGATGCCGCCGATGCGTCCTGATCTGCTCGCACTTTTCGGCAGGGACGAGCTGGGGAAGTACTACACCGACGAAGAGATCGTCGGCATCCGGGACGAGGTGGGCACCCCATGACGCACGCAGCCGAGCAGTCCGGCTACGACGCCCGCTTCCGGGTGTGGCGCGGCGACGCCAGCGGCGGCGATCTCGTCGACTACACGGTGTTGGTGAACGAGGGCGAGGTCGTCCTCGACATCATTCACCGGCTGCAGGCCACCCAGGCCGGCGATCTCGCGGTGCGCTGGAACTGCAAGGCGGGCAAGTGCGGTTCGTGCAGCGCCGAGATCAACGGCAAGCCGCGGCTGCTGTGCATGACCCGGATGTCGACCTTCGCCCAGGACGAGGTCGTGACGGTGACCCCGATGCGCTCCTTCCCCGTGATGAAGGACCTCGTCACCGACGTGTCGTACAACTACAAGAAGGCGCAGGAGGTGCCGGCCTTCGCGCCGCCGTCCGGCCTCGGGCCCGGTGAGTACCGGATGGCACAGCAGGACGTCGAGCGCTCGCAGGAGTTCCGCAAGTGCATCGAGTGCTTCCTGTGCCAGAACGTCTGTCACGTGATCCGCGACCACGAGGACAACAAACAGGTCTACTCCGGCCCGCGGTTCCTGATGCGCATCGCGGAGCTGGACATGCACCCGCTGGACGCACTCGATCGGCAACACATCGCGCAGGACGAGCACGGGCTCGGCATGTGCAACATCACCAAGTGCTGTACCGAGGTCTGCCCGGAGCACATCAAGATCACCGACAATGCGCTCATCCCGCTCAAGGAACGGGTCGTCGACCGCAAGTACGACCCGCTGGTCTGGCTCGGCAACAAGATCCGCCGGCGGAGCGACTGACGCCGGCAGACAAAGGTCCAGGCGGCCGTACGGGGGGGACGTCCGCCTGGACAGGTCAAGTATGCCCGCATCGTCGCCGTGCGCAACCGAGACACGCACCCGTTGCGCACGCAACGGTCTCCCGCCGACCGCAGCCTCTCGGGCCGGGGTTCAGCGGAGGGTTGCTTCACAGCTGCGCGGGGTACTGCCTGTCATGTGACCGAAACGTCGTCGCCCTACGGTGACTCAGTGACGGACGTGCGCACCCTCGGCGTCGAGGAGGAACTGCACGTCGTCGACCTCGCCTCGGGACGGTTGAGCGCGCGGGCTCCGGAGCTGCTGCGCGGTCTGCCCGACGAGGGTTTCTCCTTCGAACTGCAGCGCAGCACGGTCGAGACCAACACCCAGGTGTGCACGACCCTCGGCGACCTGCGCACGGACGTCGTCCGGCTGCGCGCGTTGGCCGACAACGTCGCCGGCGAGGCCGGGTTGGGCCTCGCGGCGACCGGGACCGCCCCACTTTCGCGGACCAGCGATTTCGAACTGACCGCGCTGGGCCGCTTCAGCCGGATGCAGCAGGACTACCGCTTCCTCGTCGACGACCAGCTGATCTGCGGGTTGCAGGTACACGTCGGCGTCAAGGACCGCGACGTCGCGGTGCGGGTGGCGCAGCGGGTGTCGGCCGACCTGCCGACCCTGCTCGCGATGAGTTCGAGTTCGCCGTATTGGCACGGGACGGACACCGGCTACTCCAGCTTCCGCACCATGGTGTGGCAGCGGTGGCCGACGGCCGGAAGCTTCGGCTACGCCGAGTCGGCCGCCCAGTACGACGGGCTGGTCGTCGATCTGATCGACGCGCACGTCATCTCCGACCCGAAAATGGCCTATTTCGACGTGCGCCCCTCGACCCACGTGCCGACCGTCGAACTGCGGGTATGCGACGCGTGCCCGATCGTCGACGACGCGGTGCTGATCGCCGGGATCTTCCGGGGGCTCGTCGCCGAGGCGATCGCTGCGGACGAGCGAGGCACCGACCTGCGCGGCCGGCCCGAGCCGGTCCACCGGGCCGCGATGTGGCGTGCGGCGCGCAGCGGGCTGTCCGGTGCGCTGCTGACTCCGGCGGACCGGCCGGAGGACCAGCCCGCCGCCGACGTCGTCCGAGCGCTCGTCGAGCGGCTGCGCGAACATCTCGAGGATGCCGGCGATTACGACGACGTCACCGAGCTGACGTCCGGTCTGCTCACGCGGGGCGAGTCGAGCAGCCGGCAGCGCGCCCGGTTCGCCGAACGCGGCCGGATCGCCGACGTCGTCGCGCTGGCGGTCGCCGAAACCAGGGGCCGGGTTGCGTTTGCGCTGGACCCGCCGCGGGTCACCGCCGAATACTCCGAGGCGCCCGACGATGAGGCCCTCGCCGTCTCCGGGCTCCCATACCCCGGCTACCGTCCGGTCTTCAACGTGCTCGACGAGTTGACACCCGCCGGGCTCACCAAGCGGGTGGCGCTGCTCCGGGAGAACGCCCTCGCCGACGGGCTGACCTTCGGCATCGGCGGCGAGCAACGCCCGTTCCCGATCGACATCGTGCCGCGCATCATCCCGGCGCACGAATGGTCGACCCTGGCCGCCGGGCTCTCTCAACGTGCCCGGGCGATCGAGCTGTTCCTGCGCGACATCTACGGCCCGGCACGGATCGTCGAGGACGGTCTGCTCGATTGGGAGACAGTCCGCGACACCCCGGGGTGGAACGAGGCGGCGTCCCGACTGCCGAAGGGCGTCGTGAACGCGCCGGTGATCGGTTTCGATCTCGTCCGAGACGCGCTCGGCGGCTGGCGGGTGCTCGAGGACAACACCCGGGTGCCGTCGGGTGTCGGCTACGCGATCGGGATCAGGAGGCTGATGCTCGACGCCCTGCCCGAGTTGACGGGCGACGTCGCGATCCGTGATCCGCGCACGGCGCTGGAGCTGATCGGGCACACGCTGCGGGCCTGCGCCTGGCGGCCCGAACCGGTCGTCGCCCTGCTCTCCGACGGCGCGGACAACTCCGCCTGGTACGAGCACCGGATGATCGCCGCCGGAGCCGGTCTGATCCTGGTCGAACCCAGCCAGATCGAGGTCAACAACGGTCGGGTGCTCGCGGCCGGCCAACGCGTGGACGTGTTGTACCTGCGCCTCGGCGTGGAGCTCGAAGACCTGCGCACCCGGTCGGGCGATGCGGTCGGCGCACGCATCATCGAGGCTGCCCAGGACGGCGACGTCGTACTCGCGAACGCACCCGGCTCGGGTGTCGCCGACGACAAGGCGCTCTACTGCGTCGTACCCGATCTGATCAGCTACTACCTCGCCGAGCGGCCGCTGTTGATGCCCGTCCCGACGTACCGCTGCGGTAACCCCGACGAGCTGGGGCCGGTCCTGGATCGCCTTGCCGAACTCGTGACCAAGCCGGTGGACGGCTACGGCGGCGGTGGTGTGCTGATCGGGCCGGCGGCGACGCCGGCGGAGCTGGAAGAACGACGCCGGGCGATCGAGCGGGCACCGTCGCGCTGGATCGCCCAGGAGGTGGTCTCGCTGTCCACCCATCCCACGCTCGACGGCGGCCGGCTCGAGCCGCGCCACGTCGACCTGCGCGCGTTCGTCTATCTGAGCGGCACCGGTCCTGACGAAATACATCTGGCCGACCTTGCTCTGACTCGCGTCGCACCGGCGGGCAGCATGGTGGTGAACTCCTCGCGCGGGGGCGGTGCCAAGGACACGTGGATCATCGCCGACATCGACAGCGATCCTGACAAGACGCGAGAAAGGTGAGCCGAGCGCGTGTGCGGACTGGCGGGTGAGATCCGTTTCGACGGGCGTGGCGCCGATGTCGGGGCGGTGGATCGTGCGTGCGCGAAGCTCGCACCGCGCGGACCGGACGGCAGCGGCATCTGGGCAAGTGGTCCGGTCGCCCTCGGGCACCGACGACTCGCGATCATCGACCTGTCCACGGCGGGCGCGCAGCCGATGAGCGATCCGCAGCTCGGGCTCTCGATCGTCTTCAACGGCTGCATCTACAACTACGAGTCGCTGCGTGACGAGCTGCTCGGACTCGGCCACACCTTCTTCTCCCACGCCGACACCGAGGTCATCGTCAAGGCGTACGCGGAATGGGGGCTGTCCTGCGTCGAGCGGTTCAAGGGCATGTTCGCGTTCGCGATCGCCGAGCGCGACACGGGCCGCTTGATCCTGGCGCGCGACCGGCTGGGGATCAAACCTCTCTACCTCGACGCGACGCCGCATCGGTTGCGGTTCGCCTCGTCGCTGCCCGCGCTGGTCGTCGCCGGCGGCGTGGACACGTCGATCGACCGGGTCGCGCTGGCGCACTACATGACGTTCCACTCCGTCGTGCCCGCGCCGCGGACCATCCTCAACGGCGTCCGCAAGCTGCCCCCGGCGACTATCCGTGTCGTCGATCCGGACGGTCGATCCACCGACACCAACTACTGGGATCCGCCGTTCACGCGCGATCCGGAGCGCGCCCGCTGGTCCGAGCGGGACTGGCAGGACGCGGTGGTGGACTCGCTGCGCACCGCGGTCGAGCGGCGGATGGTCGCCGACGTGCCGGTCGGCGTGCTGCTGTCCGGCGGCATCGACTCCAGCCTCGTCGTGGCATTGCTCGCCGAGGCCGGCCAGACGGGGCTCAAGACGTTCAGCATCGGCTTCGACTCGGCGGGCAACGAGTCCGGCGACGAGTTCGAGTTCTCCGACATCGTCGCCCAGCGATTCGACACCGACCACCACCAAATCAGGATCGACTCACGCCGGCTGTTGCCCGCGATCGACGGGGCCGTAGCAGCGATGAGTGAGCCCATGGTCAGCCACGACTGCGTCGCGTTCTACCTGCTCAGCCAGGAGGTCGCGAAGTCGGTGAAGGTTGTGCAGTCCGGGCAGGGTGCCGACGAGGTGCTCGGCGGCTACGACTGGTACCCGCCGTTGGCCGGTGTCGATCGTGTGGACGCGGTCGACGCGTACGCCAAGGTGTTCTTCGATCGGCCGTTCGGCGAACTCGCGACGCTCCTGAACCCGGACTGGCTGGTCGAGGACGACCGCCCGCGCGAGTTCATCGCATCGCAGTTCGGCAGGTCAGGTGCACAGACGGCGCTGGACGCGGCGCTGCGCAACGACACCGAGGTCATGCTCGTCGACGATCCGGTCAAGCGCGTCGACAACATGACCATGGCCGCCGGTCTCGAGGCGCGGGTGCCGTTCCTCGATCACGACTTCGTCGAGCTGGCCGGGCGGATCCCGCCGAACCTCAAGCTCGCCGACGGCGGTAAGGGCGTGCTGAAGCGTGCGAGCCGGGGCATCGTTCCGGACGAAGTCATCGACCGGACGAAGGGCTATTTCCCCGTCCCGGCGATCCGTCAACTCGAAGGTCCGTACCTCGATCGGGTGCGCGACGCGCTGACGGATCCGGCCGCCATCGAGCGCGGACTGTTTCGGCGTGAGACCGTCAACGCCATGCTGGCCGACCCGAACACCACACGCACGACGCTCGGCTCGAACGCGCTGTGGCAGCTCGCGCTGCTGGAGATGTGGCTGCAGACTGCAGGCGTCGGCTGAGGATGTCCGCGCCGCGACGGACCGCACCTCCGCGCCCCTGGAATGCGGTGGCTGCGCTCGCGCGTGAGCTCGTCGAGGCGTGGGGGTGCTGGGCACCCACGTTGACGTCGGACGGGACGCGGGTGGCGTTCGTCAGCGACCGTGGCGGAATGCCCCAGCTATGGGTGCAGGACGTCGACGCGGACGCCGAGGCGCAGTGCGTCGTGCTCTCCCCGGACCCGGTCGTCTCGGTGTCCTGGTCGCCAGACGGGCAGTGGCTCGCCTGCTCCGTGGCCACCGGTGGCGGAGTGCGGACCGAAGTGTGGGTGGTGCGCCCCGACGGGAGTGACGCGCGACTGGTCGCCGGCGGCAAGCAGCACGCGGTGCTCGGGCCGTGGGCACGTCAGGGCCACGGGCTAGTCGTGACGTTGTGTGCGGACGAGGCCAGGACGCCGAACGAGTGCCTGCTGATCGACCCGGACACCGCTGACTCCGAAGTCATCGCCTACGGCTGGCTGATCAACGTGCTGGATCTGACCGCAGACGGCCGGTTCGCCCTGTTACGCGACGGGACGCGCGGCGCGCAGTTCTGCCGCCTCGTCGATCGGCTCGTCGACAGCGACTATCCCGTGCTGCCGTACCCGAAGACGGGATCGGCTGACATCGGCCTGCTGCGTCCGTCGGCCATCGACGGTGACGAAGCGGCGCGCGTGGTCTACCTCGTCACCGACGCCGGGCGGCCGCGCCGCGAACTGCTCGCGATCGGGGTGGACGCCGAAGGACGGCGCATCGGGGCCGGCACGTACGCAGCGCGGCCCGACGCCGAGCTCGAGTACGCCGACGCAGACGCGAGCGGACGATGGCTGATCCTGTGCTGGAACGTCGGTGGGCGCAGCGAGGTCGAGCTGCTCGAAGCCACCAACGGGAGAGTGCATCCGTGCCCGGGGCTACCCGGCGAAGTGGTGGCCGGCGTGGCGATGGCGCGCGGTGGCAGCTGTGCCGTCGTGTCCGTCGAGAGTCCGGTAGGTCCACGCAGATTGTGGCGCCTCGACGTGGCAAGTCGCCGCTGGTCGGCGGTGACCGCACCGAGCCTGACTCCGCGCGACGATCTCGTGCGCCCGGAACTCGTCGAGTTCGAAGCGCGCGACGGCCTGACGCTGTCGGGTTGGCTTTATCGTGCACAGGGTTGCGCCGACCGCCCACCGGCGATGATCAGCTTGCACGGCGGCCCCGAAGCGCAGGAACGACCGGTGTTCACGCCGCAGCACCAGGCCATGGTGGCGGCCGGGATCACCGTCTTCGCCCCGAACATCCGCGGCTCCTCGGGCTACGGGCACACGTTCGTCCACGCCGACGACCGCTACGGCCGCTTCGATGCGATCCACGACATCGCACAGTGCGTGACCCTGCTCGTCGGGCGGGGGTGGGCCGACCCGGCACGGATCGCCGTCACCGGCCGCTCGTACGGCGGATACGCCACGCTCATGGCGCTCGTCGAGTACCCGCAGCTGTTCGCCGCCGGCGTCGACATCTGTGGCATGTCGGACCTGCTCACCTTCTACCGCGACACCGAGCCGTGGATCGCCGCAGCCGCGGTGACCAAGTACGGCGATCCGGTCAAGGACGTGGGGTTGCTCGCGGAGGTGTCCCCGCTGCACCGCGCCGACGCGATCACCGTGCCGGTTCTGGTCGTGCACGGCGAACTCGACACCAACGTCCCACGCAACGAAGCAGTGCAGATCGTCGAGCGGCTGCGTGAGCTGGGACGCGACGTCGGGTACCTCGAACTCGCCGGGGAGGGTCACGAGTACCGGCGCGCCGAGTCCCAGATGATCTTGCTGCGCGAGATGACGATCTTCCTGATGCGCGCGCTTACGTCTTGAACCGAGGGCTGGAAAGGCCGGCGGGATTAGGACCAGAACTCGTCGGTGCGTGCGGTATCGGCATGAAACTCGTGCACCTCGGTGACGCATCCGTCGCGGATTGTGAATACGAGCACGGCTCCCTGATCGTTTACCTTCGCGCCTCGCTCGGCGTAATTGTGGTGCAGCCCGATGGTGTGGTCATCGCCCCCGATCACGTCCTGAACGGTAACCGTCGCAGTGCCGCCCGTTCGCGTCATGATCTCACCGAAATACCCCAATATCTCCCCGCGCCCCTTCTTCGGGCCCGACAGCGGGCCGCTGCCCGGTACGTGCCAGACCGCGTCTTCGGCGAATAGCTCATTCAGCGTTGCCATGTCGCCTGCGCTGAAAGCCGCGTAACCGCGCCGCACCAGTTCCGCGTTGTCCTGAGATCCCATCGTCGGCTCCCCGTTTCGCCGCCGCCTTCTCGAGCAGAGTGCGGTCAGCCCGACGCTAGACCCATCCACGCGAACGGGCAACGCTGGCGCGAACCTGCTCGTAAGCAACCGCGTAGCGTTACGGAACAGCTGGCGAGATCGACCACGCAGACCCATTCAGGAGTGTCGGTGACTCCTTTTCGGTCGAAATAGCCGTCGCCGAGGCGGCATCAGCACGGCCGATCGCATTGCCGAAGTAGCATGGATCAATTGCGGGGCGTTGTATCGGCCGAAGATGTATCGCAATTTCGAACTTGTTTGTCCCAATGCCGCAGCCAGTACGCTCGCCATCGGTCGAACGCCGTCGACAACCGGCCATGGCCACGGGACGGATGATTTCCCGAATCGTGATGGGCAAAGGGCAGTTTCAGCGAGGTCGGGTGCCCGCCCATGATTACGCAGAATGGCGTCAACGACGTTGCGCACCGGGTAGTGCCATCGCTCCGGCGAGGAAGGGCTGCTGTCTCGCGTCAGCCCGTTGAACCAATACCGGTCGTGGCGGTTCGGGTCCGCCCGCTCCACCGGACGATCCGAAGGGCGGCAGCGCGCTGGGTTCGGTGCACCTGGTCAACCACCGGGCGTCGCGACGTCCGTGACGGGGGGACGATAACCCCATGCCTCCCCGCCTCGAGCTGCCTGCGTCCCCGGTCATCGCTGCGCCCATGGCAGGCGGACCGTCGACCCCTGCGCTGGTCACCGCCGCCGCAGCTGCCGGATCACTCGGATACCTGCCCGCGGGATATCGCAGCGCGACCCAGTTCGCCACCGACCTGGCCGCTGTTCGCCGGGGGACCACCGATTTCGGCGTCAACCTATTCGTGCCCGATCCGGCCCCGATCGATCGGCAGGCCGTGTTGGCCTATCGCGAGGCAATCCGTCCGGAAGCCGAACGACACGGCGTCCAGCTCGGCGACCCACGATGGGCCGACGACGACGACTGGGAAGCCAAGGTCGATCTGCTCGTGGACGATCCGGTCCCGTGGATCAGCTTCACGTTCGGCCTGCCCGCGCCGCGGCTCGTCCAGCGCCTGCGCGCGGCTGGATCGCAGGTGTTGCTGACGGTGACCGACGTAGCCGAAGCGTCCGCGGCCGCGGCCATCGGACCGGATGGTCTCGTCGTGCAGTCAGCCGACGCCGGCGGCCATCGCGGCACCCTCGACCAGCACGAGGCCGGCTCGACCGAGCCGCTGGACGTGCTGGTGGGCGCCGCTGTCGCCGCCACAGGTCTGCCCGTCGTCGCCGCGGGCGGACTGGCATCTGCCGCCGATGTCGCGCGAGTCCTCCGCGCTGGCGCTCAGGCCGCGCAGATTGGTACGGCGTTTCTGCTCGCCGACGAAGCCGGCACCCGAGAAACTCACCGACGCGCCCTGACCGATCCAGCGTCGAGCACCGCACGAATGAGAGCGTTCACCGGCCGAACGGCCCGCGGAATCCGCAACACCTTCAGCGACACCTACGACCGGCTGGCTCCCGTCGGATACCCGGCGATCCACCACATCACCGCCCCGCTGCGTCGATGGGCCGCCACGCATGACGACCGCGACCATCTGCACATGTGGGCTGGGGTCGGGCACCAGGCTGCTCAACCCGGGCCGGTAGCTGAGCTGGTGAGGACGCTGAGCCCCTGATCCACCACGACCCTGACGGCAATGGGAGGTCACACCTACGAGGCTTCGACCGTCGGTGGCGGGTGTTGGGTTCGAACCAACGTAGGCTGAGCCGGCGGTTTTACAGACCGCTCCCTTTGACCACTCGGGCAACCCGCCGTGCACCGCATTGCTGCAGCGACGGGATGTGAGCCTACCCGAGCCGGCGCGGTCTCGCCGACCGACTACCGTCGTCGCCAGTCACACACTGGAGGTAACTGCGCCATGGCCGACCCGTCCTTCGACATCGTCAGCAAGATCGACCGTCAGGAGGTCGACAACGCGCTGAACCAGGCGGCGAAGGAACTGTCGCAGCGCTTCGACTTCCGCGGGGTCAACGCCTCGGTGGAGTGGTCCGGCGAGTTGGGCATCACGATCAAGGCCGACACCGAGGAACGGGCGAAGGCCGCTCTCGACGTGTTCAAGGAGAAGCTGGTGAAGCGCTCGATCTCGATGAAGGCGCTCGACGCCGGCGAACCCAAAGCGTCGGGCAAGACGTACGTAATTGCCGGATCGCTGCGGCAGGGTATCGATCAGGACCACGCCCGCAAGATCGCCAAGCTTATCCGCGACGAGGGCCCCAAAGGCGTCCAGGCGCAGATCCAGGGTGACCAGCTACGCGTGTCGGGCAAGAAGAAAGACGCGCTGCAGGAGGTGCAGGCGTTGTTGAAGAACGCCGACCTCGATGTGCCACTGCAGTTTACGAACTACCGCTGAACACGGGCGGCCCGGGACGGACACCGGGCCTGCGCTGCCGGACCTTCGCGGCATCCGATGTGGGCATGACACGCGGCAGTCAGTGCAGGTAACGCGGGTCGGACTTGGCCATCTGCTCGAGGCGCGCGATCCGCTCCGCCATCGGCGGATGGGTCGAGAACAGGGTGCGCACGCCGCCGAACGGGTTGGCGATCATCAAGTGGCTGGTCGTCTCCAGCCGCGGTGTCTGCGGCAGCGGTCGCGCCTTTGTGCCGGCATCCAACTTGCGCAGGGCGGACGCGAGCGCGAGCGGGTCGGCGGACAGCCTCGCCCCCGACTCGTCGGCCTGATATTCGCGCGAGCGACTGATGGACAGCTGGATGAGTCCCGCGGCAAGCGGACCCAGGAAGACCATCAACAGCGCGGCAAAGGGATTGCGGTCGCGGTCGCCGCCACCGCCGAAGAACATGGCGAAGTTGGCGATCATGGTGATGCCGGCGGCGAGGCAGCCGGCTACGGACGAGATCAGGATGTCGCGGTTGTACACGTGGCTGAGCTCGTGGCTGAGCACCGCCCGCAGCTCACGCTCGCCGAGGATCTGCAGAATGCCCTCGGTCGCGCACACCGCCGCGTGACGGGGGTTGCGGCCCGTGGCGAACGCGTTCGGCGCCCCGGTCGGCGAGACGTACAGCCGAGGCATCGGCTGCCGTGCCGAGGTCGCCAGCTCGCGCACGATGCGATACATCGCCGGCTGCTCGGCCTGGCTGACCGGACGCGCTCCCATCGACCGCAGTGCGATCTTGTCGGAGTTGAAGTAGCTGAACGCGTTGATGGCGAGCGCGAGTAGCAGCCCGACGATCAGCCCCGTCCGGCCGGCTATCAGTCCGCCGCCGACGACGAGCAAGGCGCCGAGCGCGCCGAACAGGAGGGTGGTCTTCAGCCCGTTCTGGAAACCGTGCATGGGAGGTGAACGTCCAGGCGCAATGTCGGCGTTCCCGCCGGGCGGACACATCGCGTACACAGCGCTCTGATTGACTCGCCCGCATGTCGGCCATCGATCACCTGGTCCACGCGAACGAGCGCTACGTTGCCGAATTTCCCGGCGCCCGGCCACTTCGGCCCAAATTGCGGCTGGCCATCGTCACCTGCATGGACTCCCGGCTGGATCTGTTCGGTGCGCTCGGCCTCGAGATCGGCGATGCCCACCTGATCCGTAACGCCGGCGGCATCCCGACCGATGACGTGCTGCGCTCGCTCGCCCTGAGCCAGCGCTCGCTCGGCACGCGGGAGATAGTCATCATCCACCACACCGAATGCGGGATGGACGGGTTCGACGACGACGAGTTCCGCCGCGAGCTGACCGAGGAGACCGGGGCCGCGCCGACCTGGCGCGTCCACGGCTTCACTGACCTGCAGGACGACACCCGTCGTTCGGTGCAGATCGTGCGGGACTGCCCGTGGCTGCCGCACCGCGACGACGTGCGCGGCTTCGTGTTCGACGTCGCGACCGCGTCGGTGACCGAGGTGTCCTAGCGCGCCGTCCGGCCGGAACGGTCGAGGGCGCTACGGCAGGCGCAGGACCTGCGCTGCGTAGGTGAGTCCAGCACCGAAGCCGATGACGAGCGCAAGCTCGCCGGACAACCGATGGCCGTCGCGGCGCAGGTTGGTGATGGCGATCGGGATCGAGGCGGCGGAGGTGTTGCCCGACGTGCTCACATCGTGAGACACAACCGCGTGGCCGAGCCCCAGATGGCCGGCCAACGCATCGACGATGCGTGCATTGGCCTGGTGTGGCACGAACGCGGCGATCTCATCGGTCGTGACGCCGGCGAGGGTGCACGCCTCGAGCGCGACGTGGTGCATCTGCTCGACGGCCCACCGAAAGACTTGGGTGCCGGCCATGGTCAGGACGTCGAGTTCCGCCGGCATGGCGATGAGGTCGGCGTTCGCGCCGTCGCTACCCCAGGCGGGCGGCCCCAGGTGGAGTCGATCGTCCGGTGCCCGGCCCAGCACGGCGGCGCCGGCGCCGTCGGCAAAGATGATCGAGGTCCCGCGATCAGCGGGATCGACGATGCCGGTCATGTGCTCGGCGCCGACGACGAGCACGGTGCGGGCCGAACCGTTGCCGATCAAGGTGTCCGCGGCTGCCAGGCTGTAGCAGAAGCCGGCGCAGGCGGCGTTGAGGTCCAGTGCAGCGGCCTTCGGCGCGATCGCGCCGGCGATCTGCGCCGACAGCTGCGGGCGGCCCGTGCGCAGGCTGCAGGACGCGGCGATCACGAGATCGACACTGCTCGGATCGAGACGCGCATCGGCGAGCGCGGCGGTCCCGGCCCGGACAGCCAGATCGAGGAGCGTCTCGTCGGTGGCCAGAGTGCGCAGTTCACGGATGCCGGTCCGGGTGTGCACCCATTCACCGCTGCGGCCCACTCGCGCCCCCAGCTCTTCGGCGGTCAGCCGCCCACGTGGTTGCGCGGCCCCGAAACCGGACACGCTCGCCCGAAGCAGCGCCGGCGACGGCGTCAGGCGGGCGGGGACTGGTGCAACGCGGGTCACGTCATTTACTTTGACGTCCTACCAATCAGTACACCAGCGGACCTGTAGTGAGCGATGTCTCACGGGATTCGGCGTCAGCCGATCAGGCGGCCTGCCAGCGGAACGAGGCCATCAACGTCTCGACTCGGCGTCCGAGCGCGCCCTGCTCGTCACGGCCGACGACGAACTCGGCGACCAGGGCGAGGTGCTGCCCGCCCGGGGAGGGCATGACAAAGCGGCGGCTGTCCGGTGCGGCGAAGCTGTCGAGCAGTTCGAGGGCGGCCGCGCCGGGCGCCACCCGGCGCACATCGAGGTGTTCGTCGTCGTCGAGCAGTCCGACGGTGAGCGCGCCGGTCGCCTCGCAGATGTCCTCGTCGATCACGATGGTGCTCAGCACCGCAAGGATCGGCCCGCCGATCGCATCCTCCGGCACGCCGGCCTCATCGGCGGCCAGGACGAGCCAGTCGCGGCAATCCATCTCGAATGCAGGCAAGGTCAGGTCGGTCATCGCAGTCCCCGATCAAGTCGCGCTCCGGTCCCCCATCGCATACCCGCCTTGGGGCCCCGGATCACGCAACGGGCGAGGCGGACATCCTGGGCCGTTCCCACCGGCGTCGTTTCACCCCCGGTGAGCGAGGCAACACGACCGCACGCGACTTACGCCCGTAACATTGGCAGTTGCGACACGACCGGTTCGGCAGTGTCGCGGGCGCGCGCGATGCCGGGAGGCACTCCAAGCATGACGAAGCAGGTCGAGCAGCTGGCCCGTGTAGTGATCCGGATCGCCGGTGACTCCGGCGACGGCATGCAGTTGACCGGTGATCGGTTCACTCAGGAAACGGCAATCTTCGGCAATGACCTGTCGACGCTGCCGAATTTCCCGGCCGAGATCCGCGCGCCGCAAGGGACCTTGGCCGGCGTTTCCTCCTTCCAGCTGCACTTTGCCGATCACGACATCCTGACGCCCGGTGATCGGCCGGATGTGCTGGTGGCGATGAACCCGGCGGCCTTGAAAGCGAATATCGGCGACGTGCCCAAGGGCGCCACCCTGATCGTGGACACCCATGATTTCACGGCGCGGGCGCTGGCCCGGGTGGGGTGGTCGAGCAACCCGTTGGAGGACGGGACGACGGACGGGTTCACCGTGCACGCGGTGGATCTGACCAAGCTCACCCTGGATGCGCTCGCGGGCTCGGCGTTGTCGCGCAAGGACGCCGGGCGTAGCAAGAACATGTTCGCGCTGGGTCTGTTGTCGTGGATGTACTCGCGTCCGACGGAAGGCACGCTGAAGTTCGTGCGGCAGAAGTTCGCGAACAAGCCGGACATCGCCGAGGCGAATGTGACCGCATTCAAGGCCGGCTGGAACTTCGGCGAGACGACCGAGGCGTTCGCCGTCGCGTACGAAGTCAAGCCGGCCCAGTTGCCGGCCGGCACGTACCGCAACATCACCGGGAACCTGGCACTGTCCTACGGGCTGATCGCCGCGTCGCAGCGGTCCGGATTGGGCTTGTTCCTGGGCGCGTATCCGATCACGCCAGCCTCGGACATCCTGCACGAACTGTCCAAGCACAAGCGATTCGGGGTTCGAACGTTCCAGGCCGAGGACGAGATCGCCGGGATCGGCGCGGCATTGGGTGCGGCGTTCGGCGGCGCGTTGGCCGTGACCACCTCGTCCGGACCGGGCATCGCCCTCAAGGGGGAGGCGATCGGGCTGGCGGTGTCGCTGGAGCTGCCGCTGCTCGTGTGTGACATCCAGCGTGGCGGCCCGTCGACAGGCTTGCCGACGAAGACCGAGCAGTCGGACCTGCTGCTGGCCATGTTCGGGCGCAACGGGGAGGCACCGGTGCCGGTCGTGGCACCGCAGTCTCCGGGAGACTGCTTCGCCGCGGCAGTCGAGGCGGCGCGGATCGCGCTGACCTACCGCACCCCGGTGTTCCTGCTGTCGGACGGGTACCTGGCCAACGGCTCCGAACCGTGGCAGGTCCCGGTGGTCGCTGACCTGCCGGACCTCAGCGTGCAGTTCGCGACCACACCGAACGGCTCCGGGCCCGAAGAAGGCGTGTTCCTGCCCTACCTGCGGGACCCGGACACGCTGGGCCGAGCCTGGGCAGTGCCCGGCACGCCCGGACTCGAGCACCGGATCGGCGGGATCGAGAAGGCCGACCGCACCGGAAACATCTCCTACGACCCGGACAACCACGACTTCATGACCCGGATGCGTCAGGCGAAGGTCGACGGCATCGCCGCGTCGATTCCGCCGCTGCAGGTCGATGACCCCGATGGCGACGCGCGCGTGCTCGTGCTCGGCTGGGGGTCCACCTACGGCCCGATCGGCGCAGCCTGCCGGCGGGTCCGGCGCAGCGGCGCGTCGATCGCGCAGGTGCATCTGCGGCATCTGAACCCGTTCCCGTCGAACCTGGGTGCCGTGCTGAACCGCTACGAGAAGGTCGTCATCCCCGAGATGAACCTCGGCCAGCTCGCGATGGTGATCCGGGCGAAGTTCCTCGTTGACGCCCTCTCGGTGACCCAGGTCCGCGGGCTGCCATTCAAAGCCGAAGAACTCGCCGACATGCTGCACGGAGTGATCACACATGACTGAACCAACCGGGCGCGACGGCGGCGGGGCTCTGAGCCTCAAGCCGAAGGACTTCAAGACCGACCAGGAGGTCCGCTGGTGCCCCGGTTGCGGGGATTACGCGATCCTGGCTGCCGTGCAGGGTTTCATGCCCGAGCTCGGCGTGCCTCGCGAGAACATCGTGTTCATCTCCGGGATCGGGTGCTCGTCGCGGTTCCCGTACTACATGAACACGTACGGCATGCACTCCATCCACGGTCGCGCTCCCGCAATCGCGACCGGGTTGTCCACCTCGCGTCCGGACCTTTCGGTGTGGGTCGTCACCGGTGACGGCGACGCGCTGTCCATCGGCGGCAACCATCTGATCCACGCGCTGCGCCGCAACGTCAACCTCAAGATCCTGCTGTTCAACAACCGGATCTACGGCCTGACGAAGGGCCAGTACTCGCCCGCATCCGAAATCGGAAAGATCACCAAGTCGTCACCGATGGGCTCGATCGACGCACCGTTCAATCCCGTCTCGATCGCCGTGGGCGCCGAGGCGAGTTTTGTCGCACGGACGCTCGACTCCGACCGCAAGCATCTGACCTCGGTGCTGCGTGCTGCGGCCGACCACGAGGGCACCGCACTGGTCGAGATCTACCAGAACTGCAACATCTTCAACGACGGCGCCTTCGACGTCCTCAAGGACGCCGACACCCGCGACGACTGGACGATCCGTCTCGAACACGGGCGACCGCTGCGCTTCGGCGCCGACAACTCGAAGGCGGTGGTCCGTGACGAGTTCGGCACCCTTTCGATCGCCGACGGTGTCGTCGCGGACGACCCACGTGTGGTCGTGCACGACGCGTACTGCGACGACGCCTCATACGCGTTCGCGCTGTCCCGGCTCTCGTTCGCCGACAGCCGTTACGCCCCGATCGGCGTGTTCCGTGACATCCGCCGACCTGTCTACGACCACCTGATGCGCGAGCAGCTCGATCGCGCCAGCGCGAACGCGCCCGGAGACGGGGCTGCCTTGCAGGCCCTGCTGCACGGTGCGGACACCTGGACGGTGAGCTGAGCGCAACTGCGTCGGCTGATCAGAGTTCGACGCCGACCAGGTGTGCCTCGGGGCGCAGCCTGATGCCGAATCGCTGCTCGACGCCGTCGCGGATCTCCCGGGCGAGGTCGATCAGCTCGGCCGTCGTCGCGTCGCCACGATTGGTCAGGGCAAGCGTGTGCTTGGTCGACACTGCCACGCTGCCGCGTCCACGTCCGAGACCGAAGCCGCGGGCGAAGCCGGCCTGCTCGATCAGCCACGCCGCGGACAGCTTGATCCGGCGGTCGACCTGCCAGTTCGGGCAACCGTCAGGAACCTGAACCGGGTCGACGAACGGGTTCACGAAGAAGGAGCCGACGCTCCACGTGTCGTGGTCGGCGGCGTCGAGGACCATTCCTTTGCTCCGCCGCAGGTCGAGCACCACATCGCGCACGTCGCGCGAGGGTGCGCTCCGGCCCGGTTCCACGCCGAGGCGCCGCGCGAGTTCGAGGTACCGCACCGGCGCGGCGTCGGGAGAGATCCGCAGCCGTAACGTCACGGAGAGCACGACGTAGCGGTCGGTGTGTTTGAACGCACTGGTACGAAACCCGAAACTGCATTGCTCGCGCGACCAGCTCTGCACCGTGCCGATTTGTCGATCGAGCACGCGCAGCGCGCGGATGACATCGGACACCTCGCTGCCGTAGGCACCGACGTTCTGCACGGGGGTCGCGCCGGTCAGGCCGGGGATGCCGGACATCGCCGCGAGCCCCGACCAGCCCTGCTCGACGGTGTGTGCGACGAACTGGTCCCAGGACACGCCGGCCTGCACCGTGACGTCGACCAGGTCGCCGTGCTCGACGACATCGACCCCGCTCGTCCGGACAAGGACGACCAGGCCGTCCCAGCCGTCGTCGCCGACGACGAGATTGCTGCCGCCGCCGACGACGAGCGCCGGTTCATCGGCGGCGTCGGCCGTCCGGACAAGTTCGACCAGTTCCTCGGTATCGGCGGCAGTCGCGAACCTCCGGGCCGGCCCGCCGACGCGCAAGGTCGTCAGGTCGGCGAGCGCGTCGGGCACGATTGGCGAGGCTACCCGGCCCGCGACGATGGCGCCGTCGGCCCGTCCCGCGTACGCCGGCGGCCGGGTCGGAGCGGTTCCTAGACTTGCCGATTGTGTCCCGGGGCTTGCCGACGGTGTCCCAGCCGTCGCTGCGTCAACCGAGGCTGGCCGCCGGTCGAGCGCGGGCGCTCGGCCTGCCCACGCGCGGCACGACGGCTCCGAACCGGCTGCGCCGGATGGACAACTGGATGATGACGCGGCTCGCTCCGGTGCTGCGCGCGGCGGCCGATCCGCTGGTCGTCGACCTCGGGTACGGCGCTACGCCGGTCACCGCGATCGAGTTGGCGCAGCGATTGCGTCGGGTCCGGGCCGACATCCGAGTGGTGGGCCTCGAGATCGATCCGAACCGGGTTGCGGCCGCGCTGACGGCCAGCGATCCGCCGCGGTTGACGTTCGCCCGAGGCGGCTTCGAGTTGGCCGGGCATCGACCGGTGATCGTCCGGGCGGCGAACGTCCTGCGCCAATACCCCGAGGCTGACGCCCATGCCGCGTGGGCGACGCTGCAGTCGGGCCTGACCGACGGTGGCGTCCTCGTCGACGGCACCTGCGACGAACTCGGTCGCTGCGGGTGCTGGGTGCTGCTCGACCGACAGGCGCCGCGGACGTTGACCCTCGCCTGCCGGGTCGAGACGATCGAGCGACCGAGCGATCTAGCCCAGCGACTACCTAAGAGCTTGATCCACCGCAACGTCCCAGGCGAGGCGATCTACGAATTCCTCCGGGCGTTCGACGACGCGTGGCACGCCGCTGCACCGCTCGCAACCTTCGGCGCACGGCAGCACTTCGCCGCAGCTGCCGGCCGGCTGGCCACGGTCGGGTGGCCGGTCGACGCGCGGCGAGCGCGCTACGGCGAGATCACCGTGGCGTGGCACGCCGTCGCACCGCGCTGATCCCGCTTGCCCCGGCAGATTCGTGTCGACAACGCTGGGAACGTCACGCGCGTCAGACCGCACCGCAGTCCGCCCAGGGCGGCCTGACCGGCAAGCAGGGCTGAGCCCGCTGCGGGTCAGCCGGCTAGTCGCTGGCGCACCGAGCCGAGGCCCAACGCCGCGGACGCGGGCAGGTAGGTGTGCAGATGCAGGTCGGTATCGGGCACCAGACGGGTCCGGCCCACGTCGAGCATGAGCCGCTGGGCGGCAGCTACCGCGGTCGCCGGGTAGGCGATCAGCTCCTGGAATCCCACCGCCAGCGCGACGCCGGCGAGATGCGTCGTGAGTTCGCCGCCGATGCCTCGACGGTGCCACGCATCCTGAACAAGCAGGCCGAGGGTCGCGCACATCTGGCTGTGAGCGACGTCGGTGGCAAGCGAACCGTGCGCGACGATCGATCCGTCGGCCAGTGCCACGACTACGCTGAACGGTCCACGCAGGGTGTGATCGAGCGCCGCGACGGCTGGCGGTCGGCCGCCGGAGCGGTACCGGTCGAGCAGCGAGCGCGCGCTGCACCGGCTGTGCATCTGGGCGACTGCGGCCAGATCGCGCGCGGAGCTGGGCCGCACGATCATCGGGGTCGTGCCGACCCGCAACGTCCAGGGGGCGTCGACCAGGTCGGTCAGCTCGTCATTGGGGGTGCGCGCCGGGGCCCCGGGATCGCCGAGGGCCGTCGGGCGCACGCAGGTCGTCGCGCTTCGCATGCCGTGACGTTCGCACCGCCGCGTTTCGCGGAGGTGACGCGCGCTCTACGGATGTGCAACGTGTGTGGGACTCGCGGGCAGCGGGTCGTGCGCTGCCGGATGCTCCTCCCGGAGTCGCGGGCAGCGACACCGGCACGCGGGGGAAGCACCGCGCCGAGATCGTCGATCGGGCTCCCTAACTCGTTGAGTGGTCACTTTCCGCGTGAGTGGTCAGTTGCAACTGACCACTCAACGCAATCTCATGGTGCAGACGCCAGGGGTGCCCACACGTGTCGGCCGGCGTAGGCGGGACTCCTGAATCGACGGAGGCGCTGCCGCTCCCACGCTCGTGTGACCCGCAGCGGCCACTGGCCTACCCTCGATCCTGCACGGGCCTCTAGCTCAGTTGGCAGAGCAGCGGACTTTTAATCCGTAGGTCGTCGGTTCGAGCCCGACGGGGCCCACCGGGCTTTTTCCCTGTTGTACAAGAGATTTCGCCTTCGGGGTCGCGTGGCGGCAGGGTCCCGGCACACCTCAATGGCACCCATTTGGCACCCATTCGTCGCCCGCTCCGAGCGCCGCTGACCGACGTCCACCTACGTCGCGGGCGGGAGGTGATCCGTGTCTTGCCCCTGCGTTTGGCCAGTGGCGGCCGGTTCGCGGCGCGCGGAGGCGCGTCGGACGGGTCGCTGAGCGGCGCGTGCATCGCGCCCATCGCGGGCTGCAGGATGTCTGCGGTCGGGTCCTGGTAGATCGAGGTCGTCGCCACCGACGAGCGTCCGAGCAGCCGCTGGATCACGCTCGAGTCGACACCGAGGGCCGTCAGGATCGTCGCCGCTGTGTGTCTGGCGTCGTGCAAGCGTGCATCGGGCACCCTGCCGGCGGCCGGCAGCCGCTTCCACTGTGCGTTGTCGCTGCGCGGGATTGATCGGCTGGCCGTTCGGTCCGGTGAACACGAGATCGGTCAGACCCGGCCGGGCCTCCCAGCGACCGGCGCAAGCTCGCCGCGCGGCCTGCTAACGCAGTCTGTGGTCGATCAGTGCCTGCGCGGTGTCCGGGGTGAGGAGCACGATTCGGTCCCTGCCCAATTTGGTCCGGCCCACGATGCACGGACCGCCGGTGGCGCGTGGGCAGAGCCGCCGATACGACAGCTCCGGCGCACTCTCGGCCGGTTGCGTCGCGACCGCGTGGCTGGTCATCGCGGTGCCCCGGTCGGCAGGCGTGATTCGGTCCGAACGCCGTTTTAGGCGACGTTCGGAGGATTCGGCGCAAGCGAGCGAGCGTGCTGATGCGCGCGCATCCGAGCCAGCGGATTGCGTGCAATTTGTGTCGAAGTTGGCTCGACTCTGATCTGACCACCACCGGGCGGCTCCGCGACCTACTTCAGATCCCGGTGTCCCTCGGCGCCGGCCGAAGTCAGCGTCGCATCCCCCGTGTCGAAGGATTTACTGCCTGCGACGTTTCGGTGGTTAGCTGTCGAGGTGCCTTCCCGTCTCGAGAGGTGGACATGAAAGTTCCGGTGCCCGAAACGTTGAAAGAGGCGCTTTCGCCGCAGTGGTTGACCGCCGCGTTGCAGACCAAGTACCCGGACATCGTCGTGACCGCGGTAGTGACCGGTGAAATCGACGATCGGATCACGACCAACGCGCTGTTTGTGATCGAGACTGCCGATGAGCTGCCGCCGGACCTACCCGCAAACCTGTGCATCAAGGGCTACTTCAACGACTTGGGCAGGGAGGCCCGCCAAGTCGGAGAGTCGGAGGTAATCTTCTACCGCGACCTCGCCGGCCCCAGCGGCGTCCGCACGCTACGAAGCGTTTACGCCGACCTCAACCCGGTAGATTTCAACAGCGTCATCATCACCGAAGACGTCGCGGTCCAGGGCGCCGTTTTTCTCGACGGGAACAGCAAGTACACACCGGATCAAACGGCCGAGAGCCTCGAGCAGCTAGCGAAGTTGCATGCGGCAACATGGGAAAATCCGCGGTATGCGGACGCGTCCTGGCTGGCGCCGCGCATGAATCTGTTCCTGGAAGTGCGCGGTGTGCCGGTGCTAGCCGCGAACCTCGCCAAGCCGCTGGCCGATCGCGTGCCGGCCGAGGTCCGCGACGCGCAGCGGCTGGCCGACGTGCTGCGCGCAGAAGTGGAGCGGGACGCCGCGACCCTGCCCTGGTGCGTCAACCACGGCGACGTGCACCCCGGCAACGTCTACCTCGACGGCGCCGGCCGTCCGTCCTTCCTGGACTGGCAGCTCGTGCAGCGCGGCAGCTGGAACGTCGACGTCGGCTATCACATCGCCGCGACGCTCAGCGTGGACGACCGGCGCGACCGCGAGGACGATCTGCTACGCCACTACCTCGATCGGCTCACGTCGTTAGGGGTCGAGGCGCCCTCGTGGGAGCAGGCCCGGCCCGCCCTGCGGCACGGCATCGTGCACGGCTACTACCTGTGGGCGATCACCGAACACGTCAAGCCGCCCATCATCGCCGAACTGCTTGAGCGACTTGGAACGGCAGCCGCTGATCACGAGGCGCTGAGTTAGCGGACCCACCAGCTGGTTGCCGAGACAGACGTGGTGCCGAGACCGAACGCGAGGTAGGAATCTCGACCTGGTGCGCGTTTCGGTCGTGGGATGATCGCAACCTCAAGTCCACGGGTCAGCCCGTGGTTGGGTCGGCGGCCGACTTCTGGCTCAACGCCTGAGCCCGTTGCCGCCGGCGCAACAGGCCGTTGGCTGCGACAATCAACGCCTTAATTGTGTGTCTGTGACCACCGGCGGCCAGCACGAAACCTCTCGGCTGTGACCGGGGCCCTGTTGCGTTGATCGATCGGGGCTGTGTTCCATCCCGGCCACGCTCGTTGTCGCGGTTCGAGATAGTGCGCGAGTTCGGTGAACGCGACCCGGACCCGATCGTGCACGGGCTCGTCGACGGTGATCCCGTATTGCCCGCGGCGCAGGTTGTGTACGAAGGTGTGGCCGGTCGCGACGGTGCCCGACGAGCGGTGAGTCTTCATCCCACGCATCGGCCGCAGCCGAGCCTTGAGCCGAGCGGGATCAGCCTCGATGGAGTTATTTGCGTACTACTCGGTGACGTGTCGCGCGGCCGGGGCGAACTCGTCGATCACCCGCGGGTACACCGCAGCCCGGTCGATAGTGACCTCCACCGGCGACGGCCCCGACCCGAGCGCACGGGTGAAGAATGCCCGTGCTGCCGCGCCGTCGCGGCGCTGCGAGACCAAGACGTCGATGACCGGCCGTGCTGGTCGATCGCGCGGTACAGGTAGGTCCACCGGCCGGCGACCTTGACGTAGGTTTCATCGACTAACCACCGATCGCCTGTTGCGTGCCGCGCCGGGCGCGAGGCGTCGATGAACTCGGCGGTGAAGGGTGTGCACCCACCGATAGACGGTCACGTGATCGACCTCGACCCGCGCTCGGACAACAGCTCTTCGACGTCGCGGTAGGACAGGCCGTAACGCAGATACCAGCGCACCGCGACCGCGATCACCTCCTGCGGAAAGCGTTAGCCAGCCGGTGCAGATGAGGCAGACGTCAGGTTGATCACGGCATTAGTGTCCCCAGGACCGTAAGCCGGCCGCCAGCGCCACAGAGCCGATGGCGGTCTATCTGCGGTTGATGTTCTTGAAGTTCCGGTACGGCTCGGTGGCGTGTCGCTCTGCCGGGGGTCTCGGACTCGATCACGTGGCGCCGGTTCTGCCGCATCCCGCGAAAACGCCACGGTGCCGCACCCGACAACGTTGATGAAGCTGACGACCCGCTGCGGCCCGGCCGCGGTGGACGGTCTGAACGAGGCGCTGCTGGCCAAAGCGGCCGAGGCGAAACTGCTGCGCACCACCCGGGTACGAGTCGACACGGCGGTGCTCCCTGCCAACGTGTCCTACCCGACCGACTCGGGCCTGCTGGCCAATGCAGTGCGCCGGATCGCCGTGAACACCCGCCGGATCCACGCCGCCGGTGGCGCGACCCGCACGCAGGTGCGCGACCGGTCACGCACAGCTGGGAAGCTCGCCTTCCGGGTCGCCTCGAAGCTTCGGTCGCGGGCAGCGCTGGGTAAGGACGAGGCGCAGGCGGCCGTGCGTCGGGTGACCGGTGCGCTCGCCGGGTCGGCCGAGAAGGCCGCCCGCGACGCCGAAGCGCTACTGGCGAACGCGAAGGTGGCGCTGCGCAGGCTCGCGTGAAAACCCTTAGGCCAAGGCGATCGGCCAGTGCGACGCAGCGGCCGGGCGGCGTCAAGGCCGGCTGACGCGGGCGGTCAACGACCTGTCCGACCTGCTCACCGCAACCCGAAAGATCGCGTTGCAGACCCGGCAGCGACTGGCCGGACAGACACCGGACGGCGCGACCCGGCTGGTCAGCCTCCACGACCCGCTCGCCCGCCCGATCGCCAAGGACCGCCTCGGCAAGCCCGTCGAGTTCGGCTACAAAGCCCAAGTCGCCGACAACGACGACGGCATCGTGCTCGACCACGACATCGCGCTCGGCAACCCGCCCGACGCGCCTCGCCTGGCGCCGGCGATCGAACGGATCAGCAAACGCGCCAAGCGACCACCACGGACCGTGACCGCCGACCCCGGCTACCACGGCACCCAGGTCGAGAACGACCTCAACGACAACGCTCATCTTCTGGCCGGAAGAGGACGCCGATGAGCGTTCCGACGAAAGCGAGGAGCCGGTCATCCAGGCGGCGGGTCACCAATCGCGCGGGGCGCCGGATCAGATAGGCGAGGGCCACGAGCGTCTGTTGGGCAAAGAACACGATGCCGATCGGGCGGTGTGACTGGAAGCAGAAGTGTTAGAACGAGTAGGCGAACACCGCGGCGCTACCCGCTCCGACAAGGTTGACGCACACCCTGAGAAGCCGTTGGGTGGGGCGTGCTTGGGAAATGGAAGTCGTGATCAATCCGGAGGTACCTGAGTCGGCCGATCCCTCATCGATCGGCTGACCATCCGAGGCACGACACACCTGTCCGTCGATGGTTTCGTCGCCAGCGTCCCGATTCGACCTTTCATCGTGGTCGATTGATTTGCCGAGTTCTCGGCAGTGCGGCCAAAGGGAATCATCATGGTGACAGTGGCCTATGCTCTCGGTGTATGCGCGAAGTCGCCCTTCGATGAATCAACCGTACTTCTCCGACCCAATGCGCGGGCGATCACGGCGTCGATGCTAAATCGACCAGCGCCGGTAAGCGTCACAACGAGCGCCAAGACAGCCAATGCCAGGTTCAGCTGATAACCGGGAGGGGAGCTTGTAGAATTAATTCCTGTGACCCAAGTGACGGTGATCATCGCCAGCACCATGTCGCCGAACAATGCCAGCCCGGCCAGGCGTGTACAGAAGCCAAGAGCCATCGCGATTCCACCGCCGAACTCGATCAAGCCGGCCAGGACAGCGAAGAACTCCCCGGGCCGAAGATGCGCCGTCTGCGACATGAAGAGCGCTGTCTCAGGAATACCGTGAGGGCCGGCGCCCGGGAACGCCCCGAACAGCTTCGCGGACCCGTAGTAGATGAAGACCCAGGCAAGGGCAATCCGCACGGCAAGGAACGCGACGTCCACAGCTGGCCCAGCTGATGTTGTCCCGAACAGGAGGCGTAGCCAATCCGCGGAACGGCGCCGAAGCGCCGTCCCGCTGATCACTCTGCCGGCAGTGGTTCGCACGCCGACGCCGCTGCATTCGATGCCGATTCCGGGTGGTGGATCGGCGCAGCCCCTTCGTTGGCCGAGTGAAGGGAGCGAGCGGGCTCCCGGATGGATGGCAGCGCGACGGGTTCGTCCTGCGGGCGAAATGGTCCTACGAGTTGCGCGCCGAGGACCGTGAGGTGATGCGGACGAGAGCCCTGCTGTTCGATCCTGAGGGGTCGTTGCGGCAGCCCAGTATCGGCCCTGATCGTCTCGGACGTGGGAAACACCGCACGATGGGAAAGCTGATCCCAGATAGACAGCGTGAAGCCGAGGTTCACGTCTTGGGGACCGCGCAGTCTGTGGTGGATTCGGTGGTAGTTGGGACTGACGAACACTCGTCCAAGCGGTCCGAAGCTCAAGTTGGTATTGGAGTGCGCGAAGGCGACCGCACCGCCGTACAGGACGAGCAGCAGCGTCGGCAGTTCCCCGTTGGCGAGCAGCACCAACGCGGGAACTATTGCCAGCAGGTAGGAAACATGGATGAGTGGATGGGTCCGGAACACCGTTAAGACATTCATGTCTTCTTGCGAGTGGTGAAGCTCGTGGAATCGCCACAACATCCGCACCCGATGATTAGCCAGATGCACCAACCAATTGCAGCCATCCATCGCCACCAGGATCAGGATGATCGCACCCCAGCGTGGAACAGCCCCAAACCTGGGAAGCACTACCCAAGGCGCTACTCGTTGCACCACGTCGGAGAAGGAAAGGGTAAGGGCGGTCACCAGGGGCAGCACGACGACGACGTTGATCATAGTGAAGAGGACGTCATGGCGATGGCCACGAGCCACGAGTGGTCGCAGCTGCGCAGGGCGTACCCGCTCGACGACGAGGAATAGGACGATCAACGCAACTGCGAGCGGACCGACCGTCACGAAGCGAAGGCTCGTCAGCGAACCGGCGAAGTCCACCCCACCCCACTGAGTCGCCCAGCCGGCCCCGACCAGAAGCAGGGCGAACGCCGGGACCAGCAGGGCCGGCACATAGATGAGGGACGAGACCCTACACCAGACCTTCCGACCGACGGCACGGATGGATGCGTCGGCATGGCGGCGCCAGAGGTCCTCTGCACCATTGTTGACTCTCGTCTGCACCATAGTTGCCTCCTCGGCAACGGCACCTTGCACCTCGACCGCTAGAACGCTGGGCCCCCGCCACCGGGAGCCTTGCTCGTCGAATGCGGTTTTGATGCCGGTGCCTTCGAGCTGGCCGCGCCGGAGCCGCTGATCGGGTTGCCGCTGGCATCGAGGGCCAACCAGAGGCCCCATTGATCCGTCAGGTCCTGCCCTTTCGTCTGTCCAGCTGAGCCGTCGCCGGCGAAGGTGAACGCGGGATGGCCGTTCACGATCACTTGGCTGCCGTTCGCCTGCACGGGTGGCCAGATGGTTAGGCAGCCACCCGTGCAGGTCCGGTGGGCTGCGGAGTCGCCGACCAGTTCATACACCGTGCGCCCTGACGCGTCGACGAGCACCGTGCCGATGGACGTCGACTTGGTCTTCAGACCGCCGGCTGATCCGCCCGCCGCCGCCTTTGCGGAGGACGAACCGCTGGCGCACCCCGCTACGAGCGTCACGAGGGCGGTGGCTCCTGCGACGCCCAGGCCCAACCTACCGATACCGAAGGCTGACATCTGCTACCTCACCTCTGGTCGCAAGGACCCGAACAAGTGCGTTTATGCAAAACACGTACGTGGCCCGGCCGCGGTTCATCCGCAGCTAGAAATGTCACGGACCACAGGCTGCGCATCGGCGTGGCCTATGGGTGATCCGCTGGGCGTCCTCCGCGAGCGCATCGACGCGGACACTCCCCTCCGTGTCAGGTGGAGTGAGACATCCCGGGCCCCTCTCGGAGCCTTTGGATCGCCGTCCTTGTACGGCGTGACAGGAGACAACCGCGTGCGCAGCAGCCGGCAAGCCCCCTCCAGCGAAGTTGATCATCCGGACGCGGTGAGCCGGGATGCCGCAGCGCTGCGGCGGCCGCACCGGGGGACCACGCCCGCGGTGGGAAGGACGATCCCGGCCGTTGCGTGCGGAGAACCAGCGGCTGGCCCGCGAGCTGGCCACGTCGCAGGGGTGGTGGAGATTATGGGAAGACTGCAAAGGCTCTTGGAAGCCGTCTCCGAGAGCACGGGCACGCCGTCGATGCCGAGGCCGCGGTGAACGCCGCCTTCGCCCAGCGGCGCGAAGCCGAGGTGCCGATCAGGCGGGCGTGCCCCTCGCTGTCGAGCAGGCACGACAACGCATGCTTCGTTCCGGCCGCCGACGCTTGGCTGTCGTCGACCCCGACGGCACATACCGAGGACTGCTCTGCCTGAAGCGCACGGGTACAGGATTCTGCTCAGACCAGGATGTACGCGCCCGCTCAGCACAGGCGGCGCTCGAGCGCGGTCGGCGGTCGAGCTGACCGAGTCGTCGCATGCACGCCGGGTGGGTCAGAATGCGCGCATGATCGCCGGGGTGAGGTACGGGGTGACGGTGCGGGCGTAGGTGGCGGCCAGGTGTGAGCCGTCGAAGTAGACCGGCACAGAGCCGATGGCGCCGGGGCAGCTGGTGGTGGTGCAGAAGTATCTGGTCATATCGGCCATGATCATCTGTGGGCTGCGCATCGCGGCGATGGCGGCGGTCAGCGGTTCCGGCGGCAAGGCGGTGGCGCGGCTGACGGTGCACGGTGCGTAGTTGGAAGGGTGCGCCGCCAGGCAGGCCGGAATGAGGATCACTGGTGAGGGCGTGTCGCGGATACCGACCACTCGGCGCCGCGTCTGCAGCAGCACCCGCAGCAGCTTCTGGTAGCCGGCTTGATAGACCGCCCAGCTGTGCGCCAGGTCATAACCCTCGGCCGTGTGAGACACCTTGTTGGTGATGATGATCAGCCCGTAGCCGCGGGTCACGCGCCGAGCGGTCGCTTCCGCCCAGGCGGTGCAGGCTCGGCTCGCGGCCACAGTCGGCCAGTGCTGGGCGATGTCAGACCATGCGCAGCCGGAGGCCAGGTAGGTGGTGATCTGCCAATGTTTGCTGGCGGCCAGTTGCTCGATCGCCGACAGCCACTGCCCGGCGTGCGAGTTTCCCACCACCGCGACATGCCCGACCGCGGTGGCCGCCGAAGCGCCGCGCAGGCACGTCACCACCGGAAACGTCGGGGAATGCGAGAAGCAGTCCCGACCATTGACCACCCGCCACGCATCGGATCGGTCATGCGCGGCCTGATCTGGCGCTGGCGTCACCGGCGCCCTGGTGGTCGGTGGACACACCCCCGCCGGCGCGGCGAACGCGGCCGCCCCGAAGCACGACACCCGCGCCGCGGCACGCAGCGGCGCACCGCGGGCGTCCGTGACACCTGTCAGCAACGCCGAGGCAACGACGCCGGCCAAGGTGATAGCGATTGTTCGGGCCGACCAGCGCATACCCCCACTCGTCACCAGACGCGCTCGACCACGCCTTTGGTCCCGCCGCTCATCCGGTCGGCGCCGGTCGACTGCACAAGCGACGCCACGGATGTCGGGGTATTCCGGCATCGGCCACCTTTCCTCCACTACGCAAGGCGACCAGTGTGCACGACCGGTGATCGACTCGAAAGGGACCGAAGGTCCCGACCACCTCCAGCCACTCAGACCGAGATCAGTATCGTCGTGGCGCCATGGTCGTCATGAGCCGCATGTGCCGCAACGCCCCGATCCATCACGCACGGGCATTCGACGACCTTGAATCGCTCGGTGGTGGGGTCTACCAACTACTCCACAGGGCGGGATGGCGTGCTACCGGCCGGGTCTGTCGATCTGAACGCCGTGCTTGACGACCTCTCCATTCTGCGGGCGGTTTTCCACTCCGAGGCTGATCTTCAGCTCCCTCTAGCATGGCAAGTCCAGCAACGAGACCCAGGCATGCTGGTCCGGCTGAAACCGGCCAGCAGTCGGCGTGCACCTCGATCTGGCGTTTCTCCGACCCGACCTAGGTCGGACGACCGCGGTCGAACTGAAGTACCTCACTCGGCTTTGGAGTGGCACCGTCGGCGGAGAGCGATAGGAGCTGAAGAACCAGGGTGCCCAGGACATCCACGCCTATGGCGTCGTCAAGGACGTCGTGCGGGTCGAGAAATTCATCGCGGGCACGGCGGGCGCAGACGGCGGGGTGATCGTGCTCGGCAACGATTCCAGCTACTGGCGCCCGGCCAAGGTCAACGACATCTCGAACGCCGCCGCGTTCCGCGTCAGCGAAGGCGTTGTGCTGACCGGGCCGCGAGCTTGGGGTCCGAACACAGGCGCGGGCACGATGAAGACCCGTGAACTTCGGCTCGAAGTGACCGGCCAGTACGAGATGCGCTGGTCCGACTACTCGACGTTGCCGGGCGGTGGGCAGTGCGCGATGTTGCGCACTCATCGTTCGCGTCGCAGCGGAGGTGTCGTGACTTCCGTCAACGCAGTCCTTGACCGACTCGCGAGATGGTCGCCGTGCACACCGTGGGATGAGGCCGTGCGCATCGCTCCGCCCGAGCCCGGCGTCTACCTGATGCAGGTCGCAGGAAAGGTCGTTTACGTCGGCCATGCAGGTGAGCGCGTGCGAGCGGCGTCCCAGGTATTCGCGGACCGTTGGCGGTCTACAAGTCGGGCAAGGGCGCGGTCAGCGGATTTCGGTAGGGCGCGCTAGATCGCGCACTCGCCGATCCCGAATTCGTCCGAGCGCGGTTGAGCGAGCTCGGACATTGCCAGGTCCTCCGCGCTGTCCAATGGGCCGAGGCCGCCATCACGTCATGCGACCCCAACATCTGCTGGACGACGACCCGGATAAGGCAAGCGCCGCTGCCGTGGAGAAGCGAGTCGAGAGCGCCCTCCGCGGCGCAGGTGTCTCGCTCTGGAATCGGTAGCGGACACCGCTAGCGCGAGCAGGTCCAAACGAAAGCAAAGGCCGACCGACGGCCAATGATCATCATGATCGCTGCCCGGGGTCGCGCCACACCGTCGTTCTCACGCACCGGTGGTGGCACCGCGGCGGGCGCAGTTGAAAAGGTCGGCATCCCAAATCGGAACCCCGACATCCACTCTGTTGACCGCTGGCGCTGCACAGTCGGCGAAGATCGCGGTGGCAGTAGGTTTTGTGCATGAAGACGCTGCTGAACATCCTGTGGCTCGCACTGTCCGGCTTATGGATGGCCATCGCGTACGTCTTCTTCGGAATCGTTGCCTGCATCCTCATCATCACAATCCCGTTCGGGATCGCATCGTTCCGCATCGCTCGATACGCCCTGTGGCCGTTTGGGCGAACGGTCGTGCGCCGCGGCGACGCTGGCATCGCGAGCGCCTTGGGCAACCTCGTGTGGCTGATCTTCGGCGGGATCTGGCTCGCGCTCGGGCACATCATCACCGGTGTGTTGCTGTGCATCACGATCATCGGCATCCCCCTCGGGGTCGCGAACTTCAAGATGGTGCCGATCTCGCTCACCCCACTCGGGCGACAGATCGTGCGGATCTGAGCCACCTGGGTGCGGCAGCCGAAGTGGGTGCCGCTCTCCGTCCGGCCAAGAGCAACGAGGCTGCGCCGATAGGAGCGCGCGCGCCGTCGTTCTCTTACGCGACCGCAGAGATGAACGCGAACGCAGATGGGGAAATAACGAGCGGGCGCCGACGTGCTCGGCTGGTTACCGGACATGCGCATGGTCGCGCCCGATGTGGCGTAGATGCTTGCATGCGGTCGCAACCGAATGCAGGATTGGGTGCCGGGCTGTACGGGCCTGACCTCTGCGCCGTTGGTTACGCGAGATCGCCCGGACCGCGACCGACTCTCGTTTCTTCGTCTCGGTCGGTCGCGGGTTGTCGTGCGGCGCGAGGTGCCTCCGCGCCGGGCGTCAACCGATAACTGACCTCACAGTTCGATGCGCGAGCCGACGATGACGGTGCGTTCGCGGGGAAGGCGGAAGTAGTCGGCTGCGTTGGCGGTGATCTGGGAGGTGGCGAGGAACAGCTGCTTGCGCCATCGGGTCATCCCTGGTGCTGTTCCGCGGCACAGCTCGATGGCCGACAGGAAGTAGGAGATTTTGTCGGCGTCGTCGAGGCCCGGGACTCCGCCGGCCCTCATCAAGGGCAGCAGGTCGGGGACGATGGGCGCGTCGACGTATCCGAAGCTTGCGGTGACGTGGACGATGCCGTCGCCGCGGGCGCCGAGGTCGTCGAAGGTCAATCGATCAGTGGCCGGTACGTGCGGCACGGGAAGGGTCTCGAGGGAGAGCAGCACGACCGTCTCGGTCAGCACGTGCATGTGCTCGACCGTGGCGCGCATCGCCAGCGGTGTCGTGGCTTTGCCTCGGTTGAGGAACACGGCGGTGCCCGGGACGCGCGGCAGCGGTGGACGCATCTCGTGCAGTTCGTCGACGAATGCCGCCAGCGGTCCCTCGTCGAGTTGACGTTGCCTGGTGACGAGTTCGCGGCCGCGGTGCCAGGTGGTCAGAATTGTGAAGGCGACCAGGGCGATCAGCAGCGGCAGCCACGCGCCGTGGACGAACTTCGTCAGGTTTGCGGCGAAGAAGAGCAGATCGACGGTCAGCAGCGCGGCGGCGCCCGGGACCAGCAGCCACAGCGGTTTGCGCCAGTCGTGGCGGGCGATGTAGAAGTACAGCAGCGTGGTGATGGTGATGGTGCCTGTGACCGCCATGCCGAAGGCGTAGGCGAGCGCTGCCGAGGTCTTGAAGGTGATCACCAACGTGACCACCGAGACGAGCAGCGCCCAGTTGATCCAGGGCACGTAGACCTGCCCGATCGTCGATTCCGAGGTGTGCTCGATGCGCAGCCGCGGCAGGTAGCCCAGTTGCGCGGCTTGCTGGGCTACGGAGAACGCGCCGGTGATCACGGCCTGGGACGCGATCACGGTCGCGGCTGCGGCCAGGACGACCAGCGGCACCTGCGCCCAGCCGGGTGCGAGCAGGAAGAACGGGCTCGCGATGCCGGTCGGATCCTTCAGCACCAGGGCCCCCTGACCCAGGTAGTTGAGAATGCACGCCGGGAACACCACGAACAGCCAGGCCCGGCTGATCGGCGCGCGCCCGAAGTGGCCCATGTCCGCATACAGCGCCTCGGCGCCGGTCACGGCGAGCACGACGGCGGCCAACGCGAAGAAGGCCACACTGAAGTGATGAACCAGGAAGCCGATCGCGTAGGTCGGCGAAAGCGATTTGAGGATCGCCGGGTGCTGCGCGATTCCCCGCACACCCAGGGCGCCGATCACCAAGAACCACACCGCCATCACCGGTCCGAATAGCCGGCCGACAGTGGCGGTGCCCAACCGCTGCAGGAGGAACAGGCCGATCAGAATCGCCACGGTGATCGGGATCACAAGCTCGGACAAGGAAGGCGCTGCCACCTTCACGCCTTCGATGGCCGACAGCACTGAAATCGCCGGAGTGATCATGCTGTCGCCGAAGAACAGTGACGCGCCGAAGATGCCAAGCGCGGCGAGAATCACCGCCGTGCGGCGGCGGCGAGCCTGCGGGCCCCGACGAATGAGGGTGATCAGCGCCATGATGCCGCCCTCGCCGTCGTTATCGGCGTGCATCACGAGCAGTACGTAGGTGACCGTCACGATGATCGTCACCGACCAGAAGATCAGCGAGACGACCCCGAAGACGTTCGCTGTTGCCGCCTTCACCGGGTGCGGATCGCTCGGGTTGAACACCGTCTGCATCGTGTAGAGCGGACTGGTGCCCAGGTCGCCGAACACAACACCCAGGGCGCCAAGCGCCAACGCGGCCCGCGCACCGCTATGCCCGTTGGTGCCGCTCTCCTTGGCTGACGGGACCGGCGCGACCTCAGTGCTCATCCGAACAGCCTCTCTGCCACGCGACCCATTGTCGACCGCGACCAGTCCCTCAGCGTGCAGTTGCGCGGCTGTGCTCGCCGTTGACGTGCGGGCCTCGCGGCAGAGCAATCTCTGGCGCTGACGCGCACCTCGCGACCCGTTACAGCCAGGCATTTCTCTTGAATACGAGGTACAGGGTGGCGGCGACGGCCACGATGATCACGTGGAGGGAACGAACCCGGAATCCCGTCCGAAGCCGGGTAAGGGGATGTCCTGGCCGAAGAAACCCGTCACCGCCGTCGGCACCGCGATGATCGCGACCCACGCGGTGATCTTGCACATGTCGTCGTTCTGACGGACCGAGTCGGCGGCCAGTTGCTCTGATCACCCACCCGCTACGTCCGATCGGGGGGGTTGGACCGGGTGACACGCCCGTTCGGGCTGGCCGAACACCCGCTGCGCCGTCCCGCGGGACGGCAACGCGCCAGTGACATCGCGTTCACCGTGCTGGTCAGCGCGGTGGCGGTGTTCGGCGCATGGCGGGCGTTGAGCTATATCGAGCACGGAGTTGGGCTGGGCGCGTTCGCGCACGCGTTCGCGCTCGGCGCGATCACCTTCACCCGCGTTGTGATCATCCTGATCTTCGCCACGATCGTGTGGGTGGAACCCGACGCGCTGCTGATGGACGAACCGTTCTCCGCCCTGGACGTGCTCACCAGCGAAAACCTGCGCGGCGAACTGCTGCGGCTGTGGCGTGACGGCCAGTTCCCCACCCCGACGCGGCCACGACCACCAGGTCCGAACACCATCCAGGTCCGCGATGACCATTAACGCCCCGCAAGGCCGGATCACCACGAGTGGCGCGCGGGCTTGCCGGCTTCGTGGCGATGGTCTGCGGCGTCGTCGCCAACTTCGGGGTCGCCGCAACGTGAAGCTCCAGGCGATCTTTCCGATTAGCCCATACGTACGGGCCCGACACGCGGACAACGCCGCGCCTATCGTGCTCGTCACGGCATGGCTGCCGGATGACTTCATCCATCCCGAGCTCGTCGAACTGGCCTCGAGACAGCACCCTTCGCCCCATCCGGGCCAGCGACGTCGACATCGACTACCCGGCCGTGATGGGCTCCCGCACTCGGCTGTGGTCGAAGTACGGCGATGCTCGGGGATGGCCGCCGCCGGACAGGACTTACGAGGCCGACCGCGTGGCTCATGCCCGTCACGAGGCCGAAATCGCGGCCCATGTGACGTTCAACCACGCCGCCCTCGACAAGCACGAAACTGAGCTGCTCGGTTGCGCTCATGTCGATCCGCCGAACCACGGCAGCCCGGAAGGTGCCGATGCGGTGGCCTCGTGGTGGGTAGTCAATCAGCACGCCGGCAGCCGTCTCGAACGCCAGCTCGACCAGTTCGTCCCACGCCGGCTGAGGAGACATGGCCTTTCCGCGCCGTTCACCACACCCCATGACGTGCAGCCCGACTCCTACACGGACCCGGCGCCACAGGCACTGGCCGCGCGCATGGGGCCAAGCGTCGGATGTGTTGATGTCGGCTGGGCGGGAGAGCCCCATGCCGGAGATCAGCTGCGAGGTGCGGTGTCCAGGCTTTGGGCGTCGATGATGGCGTCGATCGCGACAGATCCGCTCGGCGCGGGCGAGCGATCGAGTTCGCGCCGCCGCTCGTGCTACCAAGAGCTGCGCGTCTAGGTTTGAAGCAGATAATTCGTCGGATGGGTTGGACCCGAGATGGCAGAACTGAGCCGCACCACTAGCGATCGCGGGCAGCCGTTCCTCGACCGGACAAAGCTCCGGCTGATGTTTTGGGTTCTGTGGCTTATTGGCGTGACGGTTGTCGTTGTCGCGCTTGTATTCGCTGCCCAGAATCCGTCGAGCAAATCGATGGACGACGCCGAGTTCTGGCGCGTCACTGTTCCTGGTATCGCAACAGCGGCCGGCACGGCGGCGCTGGCTATCGCGGCGGGTTACCTTGCTCTGGGCCAGCGGGTGGACGAACGGTCCAAGGCCGAGGCCGAGGCACGTGATCAGGCAAGACGGGTCGTAACCATCTACACCGACTCTGCCTCACGAGGCGAGACCGAGGTCGAGGTGATCAACGCCTCGGAACGCCCGGTGTTCGACGTGTGGACCGACGGGGCACGGCTGGAAGGACAGGCCGGCACGTATCGCCCGTCCGAGAACGACAACTACCGGATCGCGGTCCTACCACCAGGGGCAACACGCACGATGATCGGCACACTTAATCCAGGGCCGACCACGCACTGGACCGATTCCTCCAGCCAACGCTGGACGCGGCAGGCCCGCAACGATCCGAACCCGGCATAGGTCGCGGCTCGGTTCGTCGGTGAACCCCGCACGGACTGAGCTTCCCTGTTCGGGCAGGCGGACTGTCCTATGACACGGGTCTCCGTTCTGCAAAGGTCGGCTGTGCGGATCATGCCGGCGCCGGCTGGTGATGGAGCCAAAGCCTTCCGCGGACGGCCGACCAGTTGGCTCGCGGGTTTGTTTGCTCGGCTAGTGGGCATGTCGCATGGCTTCGAGTGCGACCTGAGTGCGGCTGCGTAGTTCGAGTTTTGACAGGATGTGGGTGACGTGGGTTTGCACGGTGCGCGCGGAGATGTGCAGGCGGCGGGCGATCTGTTGGTTGGTCATCCCGTCTGCGATGAGCTGCACGACGTCTAGTTCGGCGCTGGTGAGGCTTTCCCAGCCGACGCGCACGGATCGGTGGGGCTTTCGCCGGCCGGTCAGTGCTGCTCCGGCTGCGGTGGCTGATAGGTGTGTACGGATGGCAGCCAGCATTCGGTCTTGATCGCCGGCCCAGTACATGTGGTCCTCGCCGGCCATCTCGAGATACCACGCGTTTGGGATGTGGGCGCCGAGGTATCGACCGCATTCAACCGGGATGACCATGTCGTTGGTTCGGTGCACGACCAGGACCGGCACGGTGAGGGTGGGCAGCAGCTGTCGAACGTCGACGTCGAGGTGCATGCGCAGTGATGCGGCGACGGCGCCGGGAGTGGCGGCGAAGCGCTGGTAGGAGGCCCACCAGGCACGCGCGCGCTGGTCCTCGGCCAGGCTCGGTGCGTATAGCTCGAATCCGACGCCGCTACCCCACTCGGTTTCCAGGGTTTCGATGAAGGTTTCCAGCACCTCGCGCGGGACGCCGACTGGGAAATCATCACTCAGGCTGAATCGGGGTGTGGTCTCGATAAGGAGCAGCGCCTGCACCCGGCCCGGGTATGCGGCGGCGAAGGCGATGGCGGCAGGGCCGCCTTCTGACCAGGCCAGCAGGGCCGCGGCCGGTGAGTTCGCCGCGTTCATCACGGCCGCTATGTCGCTCAGCCGCTGCTCGAGGGTGGGCGTGTCGCGGCGCGGATCGCGGTCGGAGTGACCCATTCCTCGCTTGTCGAACACGATGACCCGGCAGAACTCGGCGAACTTGCGTAAAAAGCGGGTGAGCAACGGTTCGTGCCAGGCGTATTCGATGTGGGAAATGAAGCCCGGTATCAGGACGACGTCGACGGGTCCATCGCCGAAGACTTGATAGGCGATGTTGAGTCCCTCGCTGGGCGCGTATCGGATCGGCGGTACAGGCGTGAGCATCAGCTTGGGTTCTCGTCGATGAAAGTCGTCGGCAGGCCCGCGGCCAAGGCGGTCATGAGGCGGAATGCGCGGGCCCAGCGCAGCACGCTCGACAATTGGCCGCGTACTCGAAGGCGTCCCAGCACGAGTCCGCGGATGGGGTCGAGGTCTTGGCGGATGACGCTTTTCCAGGCCAGGTATTCGGCGCTGATCGTGAACCGTGTTTCTTCGACAAGCGCGGGATCAGTACCGAGATCATGCTTAGTCCACGTTCCGTTTGTGCCTTCCAGGCGCAGATACAGCGGTCGGACTGGCCAGGCCACGTCGGGTTTGATCACGGCGCCGACGGCTCCGTCGAAGCCGTGTCCGGCGGCCACGAACGCCGGGTCGTTGTTGGCTCGGCGAACCCACGCATCGACCCATCCGCTGCTCGGAAAGTCCGCCACCGCCTGCACCACCTAGGCCCTGCGCGAGCATCAGGGCGCCCGATCGTCCCGCTCGCAGCGTCGAGTCAATGTACGCGGTTTGGCGGATGTATGACCGCCTCTCATCGCCCACGCTCAAGGGCACGCGCCGCTGCCCAAGGCGGCAAAACCAAAAGGGGAGCAGACATGTCTACGACGTTCGGGAACACGAGCGGCACGGCTCGGTCGCACACGAAGGCCGGTGCGCTGACGGCGCTGGCTGCAGGGGTTGCCGTTCTCATCGGCTCGGCAGCATCCACATCGGCGTCGGCGCACGCCGCCGCCGCCGCCGCATCAACCTGCGGCCAGCTCGCCGCCGAAATCGCGCACGATCAGTGGCTGCTCCGGCAGCCGGGTACCTCCAGCTCGATCAAGATCAGCCTGATCCGCGACATCCGCGACCTTCAGGAGCAGGAGCGGGCGCTCGGTTGCCCGGTGACCTGACCCGTCACCGGGGATCCGGGGCACGGTTCCTGGGCACCTGATTCGCTGTCCGGCCCCGGATCAGCTCGATGATTCCGCGTTCGTGCAAGGCCACGCCGGCGCGCGCGGGCACGTCCCAACGCGGCGCCGCTTTCGCACAGCCCAATCACCGGCCAAACCCACGGTTCTGCTGAACCTCGTCCGGGTCGCCGCGCCTGGTTGCTCCCGATTCCGCCAGGTGTTCTGGCAGGATCTGTCTGTGCTCGTGCGAGGGGTGGGCTTCCGTACCGATTTGATGATTCGCCGGATTTCTGGCTCGGAAATCGTCGATCGAGGCGACCACATCGTTGTTCGTACGCCATCGAATCCGACCTTTCGTTGGGGAAACTTCCTGCTAGTGGGGGCAGACTTCGCCGATGCGAATCGGTGGCTGGAGACATTCTCGACACTCTTTCCAAAGGCAGGCCATGTGGCCATTGGCTTAGACACCGACGCGACGGCAGATGAGCTTTCCTCCTATGTCTCGGCCGGGATGGAGCCGGATGTGTCGGCTGTTCTCGTGGCAACCAGCGTCAAGGAACCGATACCGGATCCGACCGTGGAATGTCGCCCGTTATCCAGCCAGGCCGACTGGGACCAGGCGTTACGGTTGACGATGACTGTCGATGAGGCCCTCGGAACGGGGCGCGAGAGCTTTTACAAGCAGCTGTACATGGAGTGGCGGCGGTTGAGCGACGCCGGACGCGGGGCCTGGTTCGGTGCGTTGGTCGATGGGCGGCTGAGGTGCGGGCTCGGTGTCTTCACCGATGGGTCTGGTGTTGCTCGCTACCAGGCCGTCGGGACCGACCCGGCCTATCGGCGCCGGGGTTTGGCCCGACAGTTGGTCGCTTGGGCAGGTCGGTTCATGTTCGCCGGCGGTGGCGTTGACTCGCTGGTGATCGTCGCTGAGGTTCACGCAGCCGGTCTATATCGGTCGGTGGGTTTCGTCGATGCCGATCTGCAGATCCAACTCGAGCGCTCAAGGTAAGCGTCCCGTAGGACACGGTTGGATTTGACGCCCGGCAGGGTGGCCGGCAGGGTCGTCAGCTGCTCCCCGCGCTGACGGTTGTCCACGCATTGACACCCCGCACATATCGTTCCAAGCAGAACAACCTCATCGCTCACGCAGCCGCGCATAGCGCGGCGCTCCTGCGCCGACCGAACGTCGGTCTTCAGGCCACAGTCCTAGCCTGGTTGCTTCATCCATCTGCCGGGGCGACGACGCTCCGCGGACGCCAGGCTCCGGCCTGAGTCCCGGAGGTCGCCATGACCACCACCACCATCGCCTCGACCGATGTCGTCGTGTCGGTCGAGCCGCTGTTCAGTGAGCCAGAGCAGATCGCGCTGGCCGGGTTTCTCGCCGGCTACAGCGGCCTGACCCGCGACGCCTACGCGCTCGACCTGCCGATGTTCACCGCCTGGTGCCAACGGCATGGCCTGCACCGGTTTCAGGCACGCCGAGCAAACATCGAGGGTCTCGGCCGCGACATGGAGACCCGTGGCCGTGCGCGGGCGACGATCGCCCGTCGGTTGTGCACGAGCGCCGGGCTCGACCGCTACGCGGTCGAGGAGGAACTGCTCGAACACTCATCGGCCGTGCACGCGCGGCGCCCGCGCCTGGACTACGAGTCGCGCGCCATCGGCCTGGACCGCAACGAGGTCGGCTCGGTGCTCGTCACCGCCGGGCTCGGCGCACCCAACGAGCACGCCCTGATCTCGCTGCTCGCGATCAACGGCCTCCGCATCTCCGAGGCGCCCTCGGCGCGGCAGGAAATTCGATCTGTGGTCATGCAGGACGATTTGACGCGCAAGCACTGTCGGCGGACGACTTCATCGTCGTCGAACGTTCGTCCTCGTGTCGCTACGGACTCTCGCGGCAGTGTCACCCATTGTGTTCGGGTGACTGCCGGGCCGGCCCGATCCTGGCCAACGCCGCCTCCAGCTCGTCAGTCGCTCCGGCCAGCACGGCGGCCGCTGCCGCGCGGTCCGGCAACGACGACACGGTGTCCGTCCGCACGCGTGAAGCACGCACCGCGTCGCGCAGCGTGCGCGCCCGAATGGCGTCCCCGTCGTTGGGCGCGGTCGATTCCAACTGCGTCAGGCGGTCCTCAAGCGCCATGACACGCGAGGACGCCACACGCCAACCGCCGGTCATCTGATCGACCGACGCCGACTGACCGAGCCCAGGCAGCAGAACCCGCGCGAACCACGTCGCCTCCTCCGATGCAGCCAACAGATCCCGCGCCCACGCATTGCCACGCGCGCGCCGCCACAGCAGCCAGCCGAACAAGGCCGCCAGCACGACTGCCACGGCGGCGAGGACCCACCACACCCACGCCGGCGTACCGCCCGAGGTGGTCTGCGAGGTTGGCGCCGCCTCGGCGTGAGATGTCGACACCGCCGGCGGCGACGGCGACGGCGTTGTCGGGGCCGGCGGAGCGGCCGACGTTGTGGGCGCAGTGGCGCGGGTGCGAGACGAACCCGATGCCGATGCCGGCGGCGGTGCCGGCGGCGACGTAGCTGCCGGAGCGCTACGAGACGGCAAACCGGTCAGGGACGCCGTGCGCGACGGCAGCACCGTACCGCCACGCCACTGCCACAGGATGCAAGCACGAGGCCGGCCGCAGGCAGCGCGGCCAACAGCACAACTGCTCTGCCGCGTCGGCATGATCGCAGCAAGGAACGCCCTCCGGAAGGATCATGAACGTCTCGACCCGACCCTACGGTCCCGACCACAGGGTCGGGCAGCCGGGTGAGACGGGAGCATTGTTTCACGGGTGGGTAGTGCGTCGGTGATCGCTGTCCGGTCCACAGCGCAGTAGATTGACACGCTCGATCAATCGCGGGTCCTTGGGACAAACATGATCGCAACCATTGTGGTTCTCACGGTGGCGTTGGCGTGGGTTCTCGCGTCGAGGAAGCTGTCGCATCGCAGCGTCACTGCCCCGATCGTGCTGTCGCTGGCCGGACTGTTGCTCACCTCAGGAGGCCATCCGGTTTGGACGGTGAACGTCGACACGTCGAGTGTCCGGATGGCCGTGGAAGTAACGCTCGCGCTGGTGCTCTTCGTCGACGCTTCGGACGTGGGCTTCGGCTGGTTCCGGACGAGCTGGCGCTGGCCCGCGCAGCTGCTGTTGATCGGCCTTCCGTTGTCGATCGCGGTCGGCTACTTGACCGGGCTGGCGCTGCTCCCGGCACTGACCCCGGCCGTGGTCGGCGTCATCGCCGCCGCTTTGGCGCCCACCGATGCGGCACTCGGAGCCGCGGTGCTGGAAGACAGCCGCATCCCGTCACGGATCCGCCAGACGATCAACGTGGAGAGCGGGTTGAATGACGGCCTGGCGACACCCGTCGTCCTGCTGTTCATCCAGCTGGCCGGTGGTCAGCACGGCGATCAGGTGAGCTTCCTGCGCGAGCTGGCCGTTGCTGTGGCTGTCGGGGGGATCGTCGGCAGCGCAGGCGGGCTGATGGTGCACGCGGCCGACCAACGGCAATGGTCTGTGCGCACTGAGGAGCCAATCGCCGCGCTCAGTCTTGCCCTGCTCGCCTACCTCGGCGGTGTCGAACTGCACGGGAACGGCTTTATCGCCGCGTTCGTCGCCGGGTTGGCGTTCGGTGCGCGCCTGGCCCACCGCGAGAGTGAGCATGTACTCGAGCTGACGCACCAGCTCGGCTTGCTGCTGGGGTTCGCCGTGTGGTTCCTCTTCGGCGCGGTGCTGCTGCCGATCGCACTGGATTCGCTGACCTGGCAGGTCGTCGGGTACGCCGTCCTGAGCCTCACCGTTGTGCGCATATTGCCGGTCGCCCTGGCATCGCTGGGCTGTCGGGAGAACACCGACGCCATTGCGCTGGTCGGTTGGCTGGGTCCTCGGGGCCTCGCATCCATCGTCTTTGCGATCATCGCGATCGAGCAGCTACCCGCGGCGACGTCCGACCCGATCGGGCGCATCATCGCCGTGACGGTTGGCTTGTCGGTGCTGGTGCATGGGCTCACTGCGCGCGCTGCCGCAACGTGGTACGTGCGGCGCGAGGGAACCGGGGGCGACGGCGCCGAGCGTTGACATCACAGCGCCGTGGGCTCGCCATGTCCGGGACCTGACCGCGGGCCGCGCAGCTGCGCCTCGACGGCCCGCGAGACGTTGCCGTGGATCCGGTCGGCACCTAGCCGGTCGATCACGCCGTCGCGTACCAAGACCGCGCTGACCGTCGGCTTCACCCGCGCGAGACGCAACGTGACGCCTGCTGCCTCGACCAGCGTGACGATGTCGCGCAGCTTGGCCGAACCCTGGGAGTCGATGAAGTCGACGCCCGCGCAGTCGAGGACGATCGCGGTCACGTCCTGCCCGGATTGGGTCACCTTCCGAATGCGGTCCTCCAGTGCATCGGACGTGGCGAAGAAGAGTCCGCCGTCCAGACGCAGTACGCAAATGCCGGGCACGCGTTCGTCCTCGGGGTGCTCGTCCAACTCACGGAACACCTCCGTACCGGTTTGCCGCGCCAACTCCGGCATGTTGGGTCTGGTCGCCACGGAGATCAACCAGATCAACGACAGGGCGATGCCGATCATCACTCCGGCCAGCACGCCGACAACGAGCGTGCTGATCACTGCGGCGATGGCGATCCAGAAGTCGAAGCGTTGCACGCGGGCAAGACGACGCAGTTCGGGTACGTCCATCATGCCCATCACGACTGCTTCGATGATCAACGCCGCGAGCACCGGCTTGGGTAGATCTGAGAACAACGGCGCGAGCACGAGCAACGTCAGCACCACAGTGACGCCGGACGTGATCGACGCGAGACCGGTGCGTGCACCGGCGTGGTCATTGAGCGAACTGGCGGACAGGCTCGTCGACACCGGCATGCCGTGCACCAACCCCGACCCGGCATTGGACATCGCCTGTGCCAACGACTCTTGGTTCACGTCGATCTGGTACCGGTGTCTGGCGGCAAAGGCTCGGGCATCACCGGCCGTCTGCGAAAATCCGATCAACACCAACGCAACTGCCGCGATAGCGACCGTGCCGGCGTGATCCCACAACAACGCGCCGTCCGGTACCTCGACCGAAGGCAGTCCGCGCGGCACGGTCCCTACCAGCGCGACACCGCGCTCACCGAGATCGAACAGCCGCGCCGCTAGCAGACCGCCAACGACGAGCACCAAGGCGCCAGGCACCCGCGGCGCGACCCGGCGCAGCCCGAACACCACGACAAGCGACGAGACCCCGACGACGACGGTAGGTCCGTTGGCGTCGCCAAGGGTACCCAGCCACGACCACAATTCGGCTAGGGGGTTGGCTCCGCTCACTGTCGTACCGGTCAACTTCGGCAGCTCGCCGATGACCACATCCAGTGCCGCGCCGAAGAGGAAGCCGGTCACCACCGCGCGTGAGAGGAACTGCGCAATCCAGCCCATCTTCAGCAGCGCCAGGACGAGGAACAGCACGCCCGACGCGAGAGTGATTCCCGCGACGAAGGTCGCGACATCGTCCGGAGCAGTTATCCCCGCCGCCAGTACGGCGCTCGCGGCGACGGCCGCCAGGCCAGAACTCGGCCCCATTGAGATCTGCCGACAGGTGCCGAAGATCGCGTACAGAATCGCGCCGGCGGCGGCCGCATAGAGCCCATTCTGCAGCGGAATGCCGGCTATTCCCGCGTATCCAAGATTCTTCGGAACAATCAGCGCAGCCACGGTAACGCCTGCGACGAGGTCCGCGCGCAACCAACGGCGATCGTAGGAGCGAAGCACACCGGCTATCGGTACGTAACGCCCGATGCGGCCTGCCCAGGACAATGGATTCCCCCTCGCGCATTGTGGGAAGGGTGCCCCGTGGGCAGCGTGCCCGGCACCACCACCAAGATCCCGGCTACGTGACCCCAACGACGAGCACGGCGGCCGGGGTGAAGGCATCCGCAAGACACGTCAAGCAGGCTCCAACAGGCCCGGCAACACCGACCTGCCGGGCACCGCCAGCACCACGATCAACACACCGGAGACCCGACCATGTTCCCGGCTGGCTCTCGGTTAGCTCTCCTCGCCCCGCTCCGCCGACAACTCGGCCTCGGCCTCTGCCTCAGCGACGGCAATCGCGAAGCCGAGCGCCCTCGCGATGTTGCCGGCAGCCGACACAACCCGCGGTGTCCCCACGATCGGCGCCACCGCGACCAGCACGCCTTGCACATCTTCAAGCGTCACCCCCACCTCGGCCGCCGTCCCGGCATTGAGCAGGTACGACACCGCAGGCGCCCCGACGGCCGCCAAGGCCGCAATCCGGGCAATCATGTGCTCGCGCGCCGGCAACGTCCCCTCCGCGATCGACACCGCAGTGATCTCGGCGAGCGCGTCGAGGACTGGCGTTTCGGTCATCCTGAATCTCCTTGCATCGTTGGCTCGGTAACGACGAGCAGTGTAGAGCCGCCAACCGCCTCGCGGTGGCCGCGGTACGCGATCTTCTTCGGAGCGGGCTAGCTCAAGTGTGGGCGCAGCGCAGGCGAGACTTGCTGCCCCACCGCAGGTCGTGCTGCCGGGCAGCCCGTGCACCTCACGACAGGCTCCGAACTCGACGTCGGCCGTCTTGATACTTGCCGCCGACTCGCAACTACGGCCGACGGTGCGAACAGGAGATCGTTCAAACGATGTTCCGGGTGTGCGTGTCAACCCGCCGACAGCTGCTGACCCCGTCCAGTTGCCCTGCAGTCGCTCCCTGGCCGACAATATCGATGAGCCTTCCAGTTCGTCGGGTCAGCAGCACGGACCGAATTCGTTGGCGAAGGCCCTGACGGCGGGCGGAATACTGATGTCGATAACCCCGGCGCCCGGGACCCCCCTAAGCGGAGCGCCGCGGCTCGAGGCGCGGTGGATTCGCCCGGGCTCATTGGACGCCCGGACGGTCGAGTGGTTCGACCGGTTCCCCGCGTCGAGCGAGTCACGCGTCGACAACTACCTGTCCAACCCAGACATCAGCGGGCTCTCAGTGAAGATCCGCGGTGGCCACACTCTGGAGGTGAAGATGCACCGCGGGAGGCGAGGCGAGCTCGCGGTGCCCGAGCGGGCACGTGGCTTCCTCGAGTCCTGGCAGCGTTCGTCCTTCCCAAGCCAAGCTACCAGCTGGGGCAACCCTGACGCGGCGGGCTGGACAAGTGTGTCCAAACTGCGCCGAACGACCTTCGTGCACAGCAACGGCCGGACGTCTGCCGGCGGCGCCGAACCCGGGCGTGAAATCGGCTGTGCGGTCGAGTTGACTGAGGTCGAGACCGCAGGCCGACGGTGGTGGACCATCGGCTTCGAAGCAACAGGCCCAGAGGACGACCTCCCCGGACTGGTCCAGGCGGCCGCAGCGATCGTGTTCGACGAACCGATCCCCGGTCAGTTCGAATTTCACGCCCACGAATCGAGTTCCTACGCCGACTGGCTGCGCACTCAGGCCGAGCGGGACCGCCGACAAGGGCGCGAACCTGCCGACGGTCGAGAACGCCCTCACGAATCGCCCGACTAGCTCTTTGACACCACACACCGACTGAGCTGGTCGGAGCGCCGCAAGCCACCGGACTCGGGCGGCTCCGCGCGCCGGACGGGCGACGTTTCGAGACTATTCAGCCCGCTCGCGGCCGTGCATGGTCAGCGCCCAGATGATCAACACGCAGACGGTGATAATGACGACCGACCACACCGGCTGGTACGGCAGCCACATGAAGTTCGCGATCCCGACCAGGGCGGCTCCGACAATACCGACGATCCGCGCCCACAGCGCGCCGCGAAGCACGAAGAATCCGGCCACGCCAAGCCCGATGCCCAGCAGCAGGTGGATCCATCCCCACGTCGTCACGTTGAACTTGTAGATGTAATTCGTGCCCACCACGTAGTAGTGCTTTCTGACGATCGCGGCCAGCCCTTCCAACACGTCAAAGGCCCCGGCGACCATCATCAGGATCCCCGCGAAATAGTTGACCGCCACCGCAACACCGCTCCGCGTCCCCGCCATCATTCCTCCTCATCGCCGAGGCGCGGCCAACAAGCGCCGAACCGATTACCGAATGATCCACTGGTCGAACGCCGCGACGGCATCGACACGCCGTCAATCCGCTGGGTTGGGACACGTGTGGCGCCGGCATCAACCAGGACGTTGCTAGCGGCTGGTTGCGGGACTCGGACAGCCAGGGTCCATGTTCGCGACGTATCCGGGATGCCTCCAGACGAGGCGCTGGACGGCGCGGTCGTGAGGCCAGACAATGGCCGCCATGAGTGAAGTGGACGCCACAGAGGATCGGTTGGGCACGTTTGTGGAGCGGGTAACGATCAAGCTCATGTACAAGCCGTTCGCTATGATCATCAGCCTCGGCGGTGGACTGCTGGCCAGCATGCTCTTTACGCGACTCTGGCGGGCACTGTCGGGTGTGCATGACGTGCCGGAGGCGACGGATGACGCCGTGACCTGGGCCGACATCGTGCCCGCGGCTGCCCTGCATGGTCTTGTATTCGGCGTGGTCAAGGCATTGGTCGATCGGGCCGGCGCCAAGGAATTCCAACGGATGACAGGAAGCTGGCCGGGAAAGCGTTCGCGCGCGCATACGGCCAACCCGCCCGTGTAGCACCCTCGCTGGCCGTCCGGCGGTCGGCACAAATCGGCGATCGCGGCTCCAACCCGGTGTCCGGGACTCGGTGATCACGATCGACGGCACGACCGACATTGGACCGAATACAACGCGAGTCCCTGTAGCACGAAGCTGGCCGGAGTCGACAGCACCCGAACAGCCACAGCGGTTACGAACCAGGTACCCGCCCGGCCGCCAGCCCGCACGCGAAATTCGCCGTGACGAGAACGGCCGAGGCTGAACGCTCGTGCGACCCGAGTCAGTCCGACTTTGAAGGATGGGCGAGACTGTCCCGGAGGATGCGGCGGTCGAGGGCACGCCGCGACCGGAACACCTACCGACTATCCGAATATTGTTGAGGAGAATTGATGTCAGACCAGCCGAGCACCACAAGCCAGGACGACCTCGTCGCAGTGGGTGCTGTCGTCAGCGACGGCGCGTACACGCTGTTCGTCGCCGACTTCACCGACACCGACACGGCGTGGGAGGCCTACGAGGCGCTCAAGTCGGTCGAGGACGGCGAGACGCTCGAGATCGAAGGCGTGCTCGTCGTCAAGTGCGATGCCGACGGAAAGCTGGAGGTCCAGAAGGCCACCGACCACAGCACTGGCCATGGCCTGAAGTGGGGGGTCGTCGGGGGCGTCGTTCTTGGCGTCATCTTCCCGCCGTCGATCCTCGGCAGCGCGGTCGTACTGGGCGCAGGCGGTGCCGCGGTCGGCAAGGCGCGGGCCCTGCACCATCGCAGCGAGCTGGCCGACGAACTGCACGACGTAATCGCGCCCGGGCATTCGGGGATCCTGGCATTGGTCTCTGATCCGGGTGCCGTGGAGATCCGCAAGGCACTCGCGAAGGCAGACGCCATCGTCGAGAAGGCGATCGACAAGGCTGCGGCTGAGGACATCAAGAATGCGGCGACGGAGGCCGATTCCGCCCAGGGGTGACCCGAGTCAGCACGCTTGGCAGACCGGTATTCGCTTTCGTCGGGGACTACCGGCCGGGCCACTGTCGTCGGTGTGCTCCTCGGGCGGTTTCGCTACGGACTCTCGCGGCAGTGTCACCCATTGTGTTCGGGTGACTGCCGGGCCGGCCCGATCCTGACCAACGCCGCCTCCAGCTCGTCAGTCGCTCCGGCCAGCACGGCGGCCGCTGCCGCGCGGTCCGGCAACGACGACACGGTGTCCGTCCGCACGCGTGAAGCACGCACCGCGTCGCGCAGCGTGCGCGCCCGAATGGCGTCCCCGTCGTTGGGCGCGGTCGATTCCAACTGCGTCAGGCGGTCCTCAAGCGCCATGACACGCGAGGACGCCACACGCCAACCGCCGGTCATCTGATCGACCGACGCCGACTGACCGAGCCCAGGCAGCAGAACCCGCGCGAACCACGTCGCCTCCTCCGATGCAGCCAACAGATCCCGCGCCCACGCATTGCCACGCGCGCGCCGCCACAGCAGCCAGCCGAACAAGGCCGCCAGCACGACTGCCACGGCGGCGAGGACCCACCACACCCACGCCGGCGTACCGCCCGAGGTGGTCTGCGAGGTTGGCACCGCCTCGGCGTGAGATGTCGACACCGCCGGCGGCGACGGCGACGGCGTTGTCGGGGCCGGCGGAGCGGCCGACGTTGTGGGCGCAGTGGCGCGGGTGCGAGACGAACCCGATGCCGATGCCGGCGGCGGTGCCGGCGGCGACGTAGCTGCCGGAGCGCTACGAGACGGCAAACCGGTCAGGGACGCCGTGCGCGACGGCAGCACCGTACCGCCACTGCCACAGGATGCAAGCACGAGGCCGGCCGCAGGCAGCGCGGCCAACAGCACAACTGCTCTGCCCCATCGGCATGATCGCAGCAAGGAACGCCCTCCGGAAGGATCATGAACCCGGCACCCGCTCAACAACAACCGTCACTGCCAACATCGACACCGTTGCGCGCAGCTGCGGAGCCGATCACTACGCCCACCCAACTAGACCAACCCGCAGTCACGGTCAATGCCGATCGGTACGTGCGGAGCGCCGTGCTCGGCGCGACGCTCCCCGGTTAGCTCTCCTCGCCGAGCTCCGCCGACAACTCGGCCTCGGCCTCGGCCTCAGCGACGGCAATCGCGAAGCCGAGCGCCCTCGCGATGTTGCCGGCAGCCGACACAACCCGCGGTGTCCCCACGATCGGCGCTACCGCGACCAGCACGCCTTGCACATCTTCAAGCGTCACCCCGACCTCGGCCGCCGTCCCGGCATTGAGCAGGTACGACACCGCAGGCGCCCCGACGGCCGCCAAGGCCGCAATCCGGGCAATCATGTGCTCGCGCGCCGGCAACGTCCCCTCCGCGATCGACACCGCAGTGATCTCGGCGAGCGCGTCGAGGACTGGCGTTTCGGTCATCCTGAATCTCCTTGCATCGTTGGCTCGGTAACGACGAGCAGTGTAGAGCCGCCAACCGCCTCGCGGAGCGTCAGGCGCTGACCGACCAGAACCCGACGCACGAACCTTCGCCCAGCTGCGGCGGTCAGGATCTGCTCTCATCCGCCGCCACCGCCGCTGCGACGCGAGTCGCGGTAGCGTCCGCCGTGGGGAGGGGGAGGCTCGGATGACGGTGAACGAGTCCGCGATTGCTGAACGACGTCCGGATCCGGTGACCGAGGCGTTGACGGAGGTGCTGGGCCGGGTCGAGCGGATTCGGTCCGGGGTGGTGGCCGACTACATCCCGGAACTCGCGTCGGCTGATCCGGAAATTTCGGCGATAGCGGCGGCCAGCGTCGGGGGCGGTGCCTACCGGGCGGGTTCGTGCGAGGAGGCCTTCACCATCCAGTCGATCTCGAAGCCGTTCGTGTATGCGCTCGCGCTGGGCGACCTGGGCTTGGACCGGGTACACCGACACGTCGGTTTCGAACCCAGCGGGGAGCCGTTCAACGCGATATCCCTGGACGAATCGGGCCGTCCCGCCAACCCGCTGATCAATGCCGGCGCCATCGTTGCGTCCGGGCTGATCGAAGGAGCAAACCCGGATGCGCGATATGAGCGCATCCGGGCGTGCCTGTCGGCATTCGCCGGGCGCGAGCTGCAGATCGATTCCAGGGTCTACGCCTCAGAGTCCGCGACCGGTCACCGCAACCGTGCGCTCGCACATCTCACCCTGTCTACCGGCGCCTTGACCCGCGAGGTGAACGATGCGACGGATGTGTACTTCCGGCAGTGCTCGCTTCTCGTCACCGCCACGGACCTGGCGATGATGGGCGCGACGTTGGCCAACGACGGGCGCAATCCGCTGACCGGCGCGCAGGTCGTTTCGTCCGACGTCGCGCGTCATACCCTGTCGATGATGAGCAGCTGCGGCATGTATGACCGTGCCGGCCAGTGGGCCATCCGGGTCGGTATGCCCGCCAAGTCCGGCGTGGCAGGCGGAATCGTTGCGGTCAAGCCCGGGCAGTTCGGCATCGGCGTCTACAGCCCGCGCCTGGATGGGTCGGGCAACAGCAGCCGCGGTACCGAGGCGCTGACGTTGCTGTCTCACGAGTACGGACTGCACCTTCTCCAACACCCGCATAGCCCCGTCTCCCCGATCCACGAACTCACCGGCAGCCCGTCCTCGGGCCTCACCGTTGCGCTTCGGGGCGAGATCGACTTCATCGCGTTCGAGCAGCTTGTGCATGAGATCCGACGGCGCACCAACGGCGACCCCGCCAGCGCGGCATCGCTGACGCTCGACCTGACCTTGGTCACGCGCGTCGGGCCCACCGCCGCACGTCTGTTCGCCGGCGTCGCCGACGGCCGGACCGCGTGGGGCTCAGCTGTCAGTCTGATTGATCCATCAACACTGGTCCCGCGTAGGCGTCTCATCGGTTGAGATCGTCCCCTGACGGGTGCCACACAGCCGACTTCGTCACCGTCAGCCATGCGATCTCGCTGCCCTGAGCGCACTGACAACACCGGACGCCGGGCACGAGGTGGCTTGACCACCAACGACGCACAACCGTCGCCAGGATGTGGCCGAGAACCCATCCCAGGCGGGTGATGGCGGAGGTGGCCGTCTCGGGTTGCTGGATACTGCCGATGCAGGCAACCCGCTGAGGTGAGGACAGTTGTGACATTCTCGATTCTCGGCCGCGACCCAGCCAACGGCGATCTTGGTGTCGCGGTTCAATCGAAGTTTCCGGGCGTCGGTAGCCTCGTTCCCTACGGAAAGGCCGACGTCGGTGTGGTCGCCACACAGGCATTCGGGAACCCCCAGCACGGATCGGTCGGGCTGGAGCTGTTGCACTGCGGCGCGTCACCCCAACAGGCCGTCGAGATACTCGTCAATGGCGACGGCAACAGCCGCGCACGGCAATTCGCAATACTTGATCACATCGGCAATCTTGCTGCCTACACCGGTGCCGACCTTGATGCGTGGGACGGATGGGCCGGAAGCAGTGGTGGTCGCGACTGCGTGGCGCTCGGAAACGGGCTCGCGGGCAGCGGCGTAGTGGAGCAGATGGTTCACGCGTTCCAGGAATCCCCCACCACTCTGGCCGAACGATTGATGACCGCGCTCGAGGCAGGCCAAGCTGCGGGTGGCGACCTCCGGGGCCAGCAATCTGCTGCCCTGTCGGTATTTCGGCGCAACGGCGGCTACGGGTCACTGGACGACCGACACGTGGTGATATCGATCTATGATCACCCACGACCCATCGCGGAACTCAAACGGTGTTACGCGCTGCACAGGCTTTCCTACTTCTCGAGCGATCCGGCAAATCTGGTCCCGATCACCCCCGCGCTGGCGCTGGAGTTGAAGACGCTGATGGCAGCCCGGGGGTTTTACCAAGGCGCGGTCGACGACCGTTGGGACGCCGCCGCCCAACATCGCTTTGATCTCTTCCTCGGCAGTGAGAACTATGACAACCGAATCAACATCGGTGGGCGGCTTGATCTTGAAGTGCTGGCCGATCTGCGGTTGCGCTACCCAGCCGCTGGACCTGATATCGAGTGAAGTCTGGCGCCCATCCCTTGGTTCGATACTGTGGCCCAGCGGCCGGGCAGGCGAGGGAATGAGGCAACGATGTGCAGGTGGATGGCCTACTCAGGCGACCCGATCCTCGCCGACGACCTGCTGTTCCGACCGAAACACTCGATCATCGACCAGAGCCTGCACGCCGAACTCGGGGCTGGCGTCACCACCAACGGGGACGGATTCGGCATCGGCTGGTACGCCGACGTCGGCGCGGGCGCGCCGACGGTGTTCAAGAGCACCCATCCGGCCTGGAACGATGAAAACCTGCGCGAAGTCGCCACCCAGATCCGGACTCCGCTGCTGTTCGCGCACGTGCGTGCCTCCAGCGGAACGCCGGTCCAGCGCAGCAACTGCCACCCATTTCGCTTCGGTCGGTGGTTGTGGATGCACAACGGTTCTCTCGCCGGATTCGACGACGTCAAGCGCGATCTCCTCATAGCTGTCGACCCGTCGCTGTATCGCAGGATCCAGGGCAGCACAGACACCGAAACCTTGTTCTTTCTGGCCCTCACCTTCGGCCTGACCGAGGACCCGCCGAGTGCGGTCGCCCGCGCCGTCGGCCTCGTCGAGCAGGTCGGACGTCGGCACGGGATCAAGTACCCGGTCCACATGACCGTGGCGACCAGTGACGGCGAATCGATCTGGATCTTCCGCTACTCCAGCGAGAAAGCAACCAGCTCCCTGTACTACTCGACCGACGTATCCCAGGTGCGCAACCTGTATCCGGAATTGGCTGTGCTCGACCAGCTGGGCCCCGACACCCGCTTCATCGTCTCTGAACCACTGCGAGACCTCCCCGGCGCATGGCAAGAGGTTCCCGAGGGCTCGTGGGCACGCATTCGAGGACTGGACTACGAAATCCAAGAATTCCAGCCGATACCATAGCGCCACGTTAACGCTGGTTCCGCGGCGCGTATTCGGCCGGAGTGTCCTTGCAGTCCGCGATATAGGCGACGACCGTATCTGGATCTCGCCGGCGGATAGGTCGCACGTTTGATAGCGGACCGGGGTGAGTGAAGGAGGCAATGGCGCATTTGCTCAATGTGATTCGCCGGAGATGCTCAGCTGCTCGAGGTATGGTGCAGCGTCGCCTTGTGGTCTTACGCATGCGAGTCTGCGGCGTCGTCGAGCACGGTGGACGCGGTTGCGCTGGCGTCAACGACCTCGGTGATCCGTTCCCGCATGCTCGTGCCCCATGTCGTCGGGTGCACTGTGGTCCTGGCCGGAGTGGTCGTGGCCGGCCAGGTCATCCGGGCCGCCACCCATCATCGACAGCATCGACCGTCCACCGCTGGCGAGGAACCGCCAGACCAGCAGCGCGGCCAGCAGCAGGACCACGAGTTTGAGCTAAGTCGTGTAGTTCCAGCTGATTCCGCTCTTCCCGACCGAGGCGTCCCGCGGCCCGGACGGGATCAGGTGCAGCGCTGTGAAGACGATCTCGTGAAGTAACCGGCGGCGACCATCGTCAGGTAGGACGTGCCGGTCAGGAACAGCGCCATCGCAGTGCCGTAGCACTTCCGGTAGATCACGATGATCGGCACGATGATGAGGTCGGCGAGGGCGGATACGACGCCGAACCCAACGATGAACCGCAGCGGCGAGATCCGATTCACCGCATCGGCCGCGGCTCCCGCCGTGCCCGCCTGCCTGCGCGGCGCGTCGGCGTTGGCCGCGGTCGAGGCGCCGTCGGTCAGCCTGATCGCAGGCGGTACGCGCTCTCGGCGAGCTCGAACAAGTGCTCGGTGTCGTGCATCGCGACCGCGACTGCGACCGCAGCGGCGCCCAGCAGTGCACCGGGCACGGCGAGACGCCACAGTGCCAGCCGTGGCGCGGGCGCTTCGAGGGCCGCGAGGCGGGCGGCGATGTCGGCACCACTGGCCGCGAGCACGGCCGTTGGTAGGCCGACCCGGGCCCCCGTCGCGGCGCGCGCCAATGCTGTGGCTATCGTGCCGCGCTGGGACACGGTCGCTGCGTCCTCATCCGCCCACCGTTCGCACGCCAGCTCGAGCGCGGCGGGCACCCCGGCCAGTAGCGGATTCACCGACACGGACAGGGCCGCGGCCGCCTGGTGCAGGTGATGGCGGTGCGCCAGGTGTGCGTGCTCGTGAGCGAGCAGCGCTCGGCGCTGACCGGCGTCGAGCATCCGCAGCATGCCGGTAGTGGCGACGACGCGCCCGGGCCGGCCCGGCACGGCGAATGCCTGTAGGTCACCGCTGTCGAGCACGGCCAGTTCGCTGACGCCGGGCAGGGTGTGGGCGAGGCGGTGCGCGTCGCGGAGCGCGACAAGACGGTGTGCCATGGCCTGTACGAAGCGGATCGCGAAGACCGCGACCGCTAGTGAGGCCGCTGCGCTGGCCGGTGACGCGAGCGGATCGTGACGGGCCAGCACCGCCGCAGACCAGTGCCCGGTCGCGGCCGCGATGGGCAGCTGAGCCAGCAGCGGCATGGCGGCCAGCGCCAGCGCTGCACTTGAGGTTGCCGCGGCGAGCAGCGCGCCGCCCGAAAGCAGCCAGGTCGCGACCTGCGGCGGTAGGCGTCGCGCCAGCCTCGGTGCCAGCGCACCGAAGCCTCCGGACAGCAACAGTGGTACGAGGAGCCACACCGCGGTGAAGCTCATGGGCTGCCGCCGGCAGGTCGCTCGTCGCGATCGGCGGCCAGCAGCTTGGTCAGCGTCGCCTCGTCCTCGGCCGTCAACGAGTGCAGGAACCGGGACAACACCGTCGCGTGGTCACCGCCCTTGTCCAGCATGGCCTGCATCCGGTGCGCGGCCATCCCGGCATCGTCGAGCACCGGCGTGTAGGCGTGCGCGCGGCCGGTCAGCTCGCGCGCCACCGCTCCCTTGGCGTGCAGCCGGGTCAGGATGGTCTGCACAGTGGTGTGGGCCAGATCGTCATCGAGCGCCGCGATGACCTCGCCGACAGTCATCGGGCGGCCGGTCGACCACAGCGCAGCCAGCACTTCGGACTCCAAGCTGCCCTTTGGTCGCCGCATCGTGCGCATCCTCTCGTGAACTGGTGATCTGTGCACGCTGACCCGCACCCGGTTGCTGAGAGATCGACTTCTCAGATCACTCCTACATCATAGTAGGCGTAATCTCCTACGAACTCGTAGGAGATGAATGGAGGGGTGGCCGTGGACCCGGCTGGTTCATACGTGGGTGACGCGGGTGATTTCCTGCTCGTCAACCGATTGGCGCGACGCACCGAATGGCTGCACGGCGCGATGACCGCCTACGCGGGCGCCATCGGTATCAGCGTGCTGGCGGCGCTTCTGGCCGTGGGGTGGTGGTTGGCCCGCAGGCAGGCCGACCCACGGTCGATGGCGGCGCTGGCCTGGGCAGCACTCGGCACCCTCGCGGCGATCGCGGTGAACCAGCCGATCGTCAACGCGGTCGCGGAAAGACGCCCGTACGAAACGATCCCGCACGCCCTGGTCCTGGTGGCACGCTCCGCCGACTACGGGTTTCCCTCCGATCACGCGACCATGGCCGGCGCCGTCGCGACGGGCCTGTGCTACGTGAACCGCCGCCTCGGCATCACCGCGTGGGTCGCTGCCCTGTTGCTCGGCTTCGCCCGCGTCTACGTGGGCGCGCATTACCCCCATGACGTGGCCGCCGGCCTCGCGCTCGGCGCGACGGTCGTGGTGCTCGGACAGCTCGTGGCCCGCCCCGTCCTCACCCGGCTGCTGCGCAGGCTGTCGACCACCCGGCTGCGCCCGTTCATCCAGGCCGGCCACCCCGCACCGCAACCCGCACCCGGACACACCGGCGCGATGGACGCCACGCGACCAAGACCGACGCGAGCGACGGCGACCCAACATGTCGCCGGCGGCGTCGGCACGCAACGGCACGCGATGGAGCCGGCTGTGGCAGCCAGGGGATGGGACATAGGTCCGGACGCGCAAGCAATTGTCGAGAGGGCATAGGCACCGCCGCACGTCGAACGACCATCACCTACGAGTTCAGCGAGTCGCCGCGACTCCGGCGGGCACTGCTTCGACGTCGGCGGGAGCGGAGCTCTCGTCGTGAGGTGTGACCGATTCGCAGGGCTGGCGGTCATTACGCAACGGCCTGACCCGCACGTTGGCCGCGGACAGTTCGCAGATGTCGTGCCGCAGCCGATGCCGTGCCTCGTCACCGATCGCGTAGCCAGCAACGACGTCCAGGTCGTCGCTCACATACACACCCACTTCGGCGCGGATCCGGTGGCCGATCCACCGCATCCGCAGCTCGTCGACGTCGAGCACACCCGGGACTGCGCGCAGGCTGGCCTCGGCGGCGTTCATCAGTTCTGGCTCGACCGCGTCCATCAGGCGCCGACAGATATCTCGTGCAGCGCCCTTGAGGACGAACAGAATGGCGAGGGTGATCAACATGCCGACGATCGGATCCGCGAGCCGGAACCCGGCCAGCACGCCGAGCGCGCCAACCGCGACCGCGAGGGAGGTGAAGCCGTCGGTGCGGGCGTGCAACCCATCGGCCAGGAGCGCGGCTGAGCCGATCTTGCGGCCAACCCGGATGCGGTAGACCGCGACCAGTTCGTTGCCGGCGAACCCGATCAGACCGGCGGCCAGGACGATCCACACGTTGTCCAGCGACTGCGGGTGGATCAGGCGCCGGACCGATTCATACCCGGCGACGAGTGACGACAATGCGATCATGAACACGATGAACAGCCCGGCAAGATCCTCGAACCGGCCGTAGCCGTACGTGTAGCGGCGATTCGCCGCCCGGCGGGCCAGCACGAACGCGATCCACAACGGGATCGCGGTCAACGCGTCGGTGAAATTGTGAATCGTGTCGGCCAGCAGCGCCACGGAACCCGAGACGAGCACCACGACGAACTGCAAGGTCGCGGTCGCGAGCAACGCCAGCAGGCCGACCTTCACTGCCCGGATACCCTCCGCGCTCGACTCCAACGCCGAATCGACTGAATCCGCCGGGTCGTGACTGTGCGGCGCGAGGACCGACTTCACGAAATCGCGCCCGCCGCCCAGGTGCTCGTGCCGGCGGCCCGCGGCATGGCCGTGGCCCTCGGCGTGCTCGGGGCGCGCTGGGTGTTCGTCAGCATGAGACGTCGTCACTGCCGGCCGGTCGCCGCCGTGCTGGGTACTCATTGGAGGTTGAGCTTCCTGTGCGCAGAGAAGGTCTCACGTGGGTCGGACCGTCTAGGCCCGTGACGAACCAACACTACCAATACCTTCGCAGCTGCGAATACCTTGCAATAGGCACTAGGGTGTGGGTATGGCGAAGCCACGCACTCGCGTCCGCGTGGAACGTGAAGACGCGGTGCACCCGGATCAACTCAGCGGCGAGCAGGTCGCTGCGGCCGTACAGTCGTTCGCGCTGCTGGCCGACCCGACCCGGGTCCGAATGCTGTGGGCACTTCGGGCCAGCGAACTGGATGTCACGAGTCTCGCGGCCGCAGCCGGCTGCCGCCCCACGGTCGCCAGCCAGCACCTGTCCAAGCTGCGATTCGCGGGGCTGGTCGAAGGGCGCCGCGCCGGGCAGCGGGTGATCTATCGGCTACGCGGTGGGCATGTGCGCGCGCTATTGAGCGAAGCACTGTTCCATGCCGATCACCGTGTCAGCGGGCTCCCCACCCACGACTGATTTGCGTCGACGCGACCGTCGCGGCTCAGCAAGAACCGCGGGACGGGTATGTCGCTGGCCCGCCCGCGCCCGGCCCGCACCCCGCAGGTTAACGTCCTGCGGCGTGGATTCTTTCAAGGCTTGCAGGCAAGGTGACGCTGAACGTGGTTGCGCCGGGGCGGCTTGACGCTCGAAGCGAGCCGTCGTGGGCCGTCACGATTGCGGCGACGATCGCCAGCCCGAGACCACTGCCCTCAGGTCCCGAGCGGGCGTTGTCGGCGCGCACGAACCGATCGAAGATTCGGGGCAAGACGCTATCCGGGATCCCGGGACCGTCATCGGTGACCGTCACAAGCACCTTGTCGGGTTCGAGGCGGCTCAGCGTGGTGAGGATGGTGGTGCCGGGCGGCGTGTGGTTGCGCGCGTTGGCCAACAGGTTGGCCAGTACCTGATGTAGGGCGCGGCCGTCGCCGATGACGTGCAGTTCGTTCTCCGGGAGGTCGAGCCGCCAGCGGTGCTGGGTGCCGGTGACTCGGGCATCGCTGACCGTGTCGAGGACGATCCGGGTGAGGTCGACGTCGACCTGTTCAAGTTCTCGGCCCGAGTCCAGTCGGGCCAGCAGGAGCAGATCCTCGACAAGGTGACCCATCCGGTCGGACTCGGCGGTGATGCGCGAAAGCGCGTCGGTCACCGGCGCGGGAATGTCGGCCCCGCCGGCCCGTTGGGCGTACTCGGCGTGGCTGCGGATGACGGCGACGGGTGTGCGGAGTTCATGGCTGGCGTCGGCGATGAAGTGGCGCAGGCGGTCCTCGCTCGCGTGCCGGTCGTGCAGCGCCGACTCGACGTGGTCGAGCATGTGGTTGAAGGCGTCGGCGACCTGGCCCGCTTCGGTTCTCGGCGCGGTCACCGCGACCCGCTCTGGCAGTGACACGGTTCCGGTCGACAGCGGCCGGCTGGACACCTCGTGTGCGGTGGCTGCCACCCGGTTGAGTGGTCGTAGCGAGAGGCGGACGCTGGCCGCTGCGATCGAGCCGGTGATCACCAGGGCGACGGCGAAGACACTCGCTTCGATGAGCAGCAGACGGGCGATGGTGTCGTCGACGGGATGTTCGGGCAGCCCGGTGATGAGCAGGTCGCCGTCCTGGCCGGCCGCCACCGTGATTCGGTAGTCGCCGAGCCCAGGAAGGTCGATGGTGCGAGGGTGGCTGGTTGGCCGGAGGCCGGCCAGTACCGTCCGAGCGGGTGTGGTGATCGCACGACTGCTGGTGTCGTGAGCATCGCGCGGGACGACCTGGGCGGCAGTAACACGTCCGTTGAGCACCCGCGCCCCCAGCGTCCCGGCGGCCTGTCCTTGGACGGTGCCCGAACTGGCTGGCGTTGTCCGCGTCGTGGTCGTCGGGGTGTTCGAGGCGCACCGAGTAGCGGTCCCCTGCTGCGGCGAGTTGCTGATCTAGGCGCTGCAGGAGAAAGCCGCGCAGCGCCAGCGCGGTGATGCCGGCGACCGCAACGGAACTCACGATCAGCAACGTGAGAAGCAGGGCGACGATCTGGAATCTCAGGCTGCGGCCCCGCAGGGTCGGCAGTCGTTTCCTGAGGCCGCGACGGTCAGGGTCCGGGCTCACGTCGGTTTGAGGACGTAGCCGACACTGCGCACGGTATGGATCATGGCCGGTCGGCCTGCGTCGATCTTCTTACGGAGGTAGCTGATGTACAGCTCGACGACGTGGGCGCTGCCGCCGAAGTCGTAGTCCCAGACGTGCGTAAGGATCTGATTCTTCGACAGGACCCGGCGCGGGTTGCGCATCAGGAACCGCAGCAATTCGAACTCGGTCGCGGTCAACTCGACGGGCTCGTTGGCGCGCCACACCTCGCGCGCATCCTCGATCATCACCAGATCACCGACCGTGATCGCGGCCTCGGCATCGGAGTGGGTCAGGCCGGCCCGTCTGATCAGCCCACGCAGACGGGCGGCGACCTCTTCCATGCTGAACGGTTTGGTCACGTAGTCGTCGCCACCGGCGCGGATGCCGGCGACGCGGTCGGCGACCGCGTCCCGGGCGGTGAGGAACAGCACACAGACCGTCGGATCCAGGCGTCGAAGCCGCCGTAGCACCTCGAAGCCGTCGATGTCCGGCAAGCCGATGTCGAGCACAACGGCGTGCGGCCGAAACTGCTCCGCGGTCCGCACGGCGTCCGACCCGGTCGTGACTCGACCTCGCCTGCCAGCCCTCCATGCGCGAGCAGCCGGGTCAGAACTTCAGCGAGTCGAGGTTCGTCGTCCACGACCAGCACGCGCAGTGCGTCCGCCCCGTCCGTGCCGAGCGGGACAGGCGACTCGGTCATGCTCGGGTTCGCGGAGGTCCACACAGTGGCGCAGTGTGACACGCTGAACCTCTGCGGCTCCTCTGGATTTGCTCAGGCCGCGGCGGTGCTCCGGTCACATCAGTCGCGCACAGGATGGACAGAGGAATTGGAGAAACTGCCGCCGAATACTGGTGCGTATGACAGCCGCGCTGCACCGACCCGCCGTGCCCCCGCAGGCTCCGGCTCAGCGGCCGCGCCACGCTGCACCCGATCGCCGCCCTTGCCCTGATAGCGGCCGGCGGGCTCGCGGTGATCCTGCTCTGGCTTCAGGACACGGTTTACGTCAGCGGGCTGGGGGACTGGCTCACCAACGCGGGCCGGATCACCGGGCTGCTGGCCGGCTACGCCATCGTCGTGCTGCTCGCCCTGATGGCCCGAGTGCCGGCGCTCGAGCGCGGGCTCGGTGCCGATCGGCTGGCGCGGTGGCACGCCATGGGCGGCCGTTACACCGTCAGCCTTGCCGTGGCGCACACGTTGCTGATCATCTGGGGCTATGCCGTCTCGGGGCATACCAACCTCGTCGCCCAGACGAAGTCGCTGGTGCTCACCTACCCCGACGTCCTGATGGCGACGGTCGCGGTCTTCATGCTCGTCGGAGTCGGAATCACCTCCGCCCGTGCCGCCCGTCGCCGCCTCAGCTACGAGACGTGGCATTTCATCCACCTCTACACCTATCTCGCGGTGGCGCTCGCGTTCAGTCACCAGTTCTCCACCGGTGCCGATTTCGTCTCCAACGCGAAGGCTCGTTGGCTGTGGTCTGCCCTCTACATCGCCGTCGGAGCTCTGCTGCTCTGGTACCGCTTTCTCACGCCGATTCGCGCGGCATTGCGGCATCGGCTCCGCGTCGTCGCGGTGCGGCGGGAGAACCGCGATGTCGTCACGGTTTACATCACCGGCCAACATCTGACCGAGTTGGGTACCGAGGCGGGCAGTTCTTCCGCTGGCGCTTTCTCACGCGCGACCTGTGGTGGGCAGCCAACCCGTACTCGCTGTCGGCCGCACCCCGCGCCGAACATGCTGCGGGTCACCGTCAAGATCGCCGGGTCGCACAGCGCAGCCCTGCTGTCGCTCAAGCCCGGAACCCGCGTCCTCGCCGAGGGACCCTACGGAGCGTTCACGGCCGCGCGCCGCACGACGTCGCAAGGTGCTGCTGCTGGCCGGCGGCGTCGGTATCACTCCGCTGCGCGCGCTGTTCGAAACGTTGCCCGGCAACCCTTCTGACATCACCTTGATCTACCGCGCCAATACCAGCGACGACCTGGTACTACGACACGAGCTGGACTGGATCGCGGCCGCATCGCGGCGCGATGGTCCACTACCTGCTCGGCCCACCGCTACCGGGCCCGCGGTGACCACCTTTCCGCTCGCCGGCTGACGCAGGTTGATTCCCGATCTGCCCGAACGCGACGTCTTCCTCTGCGGCCCGGAGCCGATGATGGCCGCTGCCCAGGCCGGCCTGCGCGAAGCGGGCGTCCCACGCCGGCACATCCACCACGAATCCTTCACCTTCTGAGGCGGGCAACACCATGAAACGCGTCATTCTCTCCGTCACCGGCACCGTCATCGGCGTCGTGGCGCTGCTCAGCTTCAAGACCCACGGCCAGGTGGCCACTGCCAGCGGCGGCCTGCCCTCCGCCGGCTGGCGACATCGCGCCGCGGCGAGGCATCACGAGCACCTCGGCCACCGGCGCACCACCGGATCCGTCCACCACGAGCGGCTCGTCCGCCCCCGCGTCGCAAGGCCGGTAAGCCCACCAGCATCAGCTACACCGGCGCAGCCGAGCAGACCCGATACGGCATCGTCCAGGTCAAGATCACCGTCAAGGCCAAGAAGATCACCAACGTCGGCTTCGTCCAGCTCACGGCCTTCGACGGCCGCTCGCAACAGATCAACTCCGAGGCCGCGCCGATCCTGCTGCAGGAGACGCTGAAGGCGCAAAGCGCCAACATCAACTCGGTGTCCGGCGCCTCCTACACCAGCCAGGGCTACGTCCAGTCGCTGCAAAGCGCCCTCGACAAGGCCGGCATCGGATGACACTCCCGACCGAGGTTCGGCTGCCGCAGCGCCACGTCGAGCACTGCATGGGAACTGCGTTCTCCTTCGATGTCCGCTTCCCCGGAGTCGACCGATCGAGCGCTCGAATCGGTGATCAGACTGGCTGCACTGGGTGGACGCCACCTTCTCCACCTATCGAGTCGGACAGTCAGATCAACCTGACTTGCCCGCGCGGAGATCGCGCTGGCCGACTGCGCACCCGAGGTCCGCGAGATCCTCGACCGCTGCGCCGAGCTCGAGGCCGAAACCGGCGGCTACTTCTCCGCCCGCGCAGGTGGATCCCTCGACCCCTCGGGCCTGGTCAAGGGCTGGGCGATCGAGCGCGCCAGCGCGATGCTGGCGCGCCGCCGGCTCGCGCGAACCACTGCGTCAACGGCGGCGGGGACGTGCAGTGCCTAGGGCAGCCCGATGCCGAATCGCTGTGGCGCATCGGCATCGCGCACCCCCGCCGGCCGACCGATCTCGTCGGTATCGCCGCCGGCTCCCACCTAGCCGTGGCCACGTCCGGCAGCGCCGAACGAGGCGCCCACATCCTCGACCCCCACACCCGAACCCGGCCGACGGCGCTGGCGAGCGTGACACTTGATCGGCCGCGACCTGGCCACCACGGACGCCTACGCCACGGCCGCGTTCGCCATGGGTGCCCGGGCGCCCAGCTGGATCGAAACGCTCGACCACCTCCGCGGGATGGTCGTGTTCGCCGATGGTTCCGAATGGGTCTGTCCGCCGCTCGTCGACCCAGCCGCCCCGGCGTCGAGATCAGCGGCGATAATGCCGATAGCGGGCCGGGGTGCGATGCGTCCACTGGCTCGCATGCGGCAGCAACACCGTCGCCCCGCCGGAGCCGAGCGCAAGGGCAACGACGAGGGCGAGGCACCCTCCCGGTCGGCGTGGTGACGGGCGGCGCAGCTCGCGCCAGGCTGGAGACCGCGGCGTCTCTGGATATGCCCAAGCACGTGAATGGTCATCGCCGAAACCCACACGATGAAGCTGGCCTGGTGCGCAGTGAGCAACGCACCACCATCGCCGAGAGTGGACACCGAGCAGCCCGATACCAGTGCCGAGCACCGCCAGACTGCTCAAGATCACGCACGGGTCCGAGGACGCGAAGCACGATGTGCGGCGGACCCTTCCGAACGTAGGCGGGCTTGCCCTGGTAGTAGCGGACGAAGCGATACATGGTCGTCGCCGTCTTCAGCAGAATGGGTCCGACCAGCATGATCCCGAGGAAGATATGGAGCGTGATCATGCCCCGCACATCGAGGACCGTGTAGCCCTCGACCGCGAGCATGGCGAGCAGACTCATCCCGACAACCGACGTAAGACGCGCGTTGCCCTCCACCCCCGCGTCCACGGCCGAATCCGAGGACGCGGACACAGTTCTGGTGGCCCACTGTGCTCATCAGAGCGAGTCTCATCGTGGCTCGGCGACGCAGCGCGCCGGGATGAGAGGACTCACAGAGGACTTGCTCGGCGCCCCCACAGATCCGGTCGGACCCCCGTCGCCTGTGCCCTCGCGACGGCGAGCGCACAGCACATCGCCACGGCTGACGGCCCGAACGAGGACGGTCCGGTCCTGGAGCTGATTTACCGTCCGAACGGTGCTGCGGGGCGACTCACGCACTCCGGCGATGGTGTCTCGGCCGGGGGCCGGACAAGCAGCCGGACTGCGTGGCTGCAGAATGAAGCGGGCTGCAACCACCAGAGTCAACCACGAGAGGACTCAGATATGGGCAAGTACAACGACTCGACACCGTTCGGCACGCTGCTCGCCGATCCCGAAGCGATGGCCGTCCTCACCAAGCACGCTCCCAACTTGGCCAACCATCCGATGCTCGAACTGGCCAAGACCATGCCGTACGGCACCGTCCTGTCGATGGCCGGCGGACAGCTTTCGCCGGAGCAGCTCGCCAGCGTGAAGGCGGACATCGCCGAACTCTGACGAACGCGGTCAGGCGGTCGCCCGACGGTCCCGTCACCCGGCCGGCAGGCGGGTCGCCCGGCCCTCCCGCGGGACACGTCACCGGGCGCTCCTGATTAGGCGCTTCGCCCGACGGGAAGCACGATGACAGGTAGCGCTGTCCACCTCGACCAGGAGATCCGCATGCGTGCATTGGCCACCGGAGCAGGGATGACCCAGCGGTGACGGGCCTGGTGACCGAGGAGCAGCGGGCCCTCGCCGGGACACTGCGGCAGATCGGGCCCGACGCGGACACCCTCTGCGACGGTTGGGACAGCGCGCACCTGGCCGCGCATCTCGTGCTCCGGGAACGTACGATCGCCGAGATCGGGGGCCGGGTGCCGGTCGGCGCCCTCCAGCAACGATCGGCCAAGGTCATCGATCAGTACGTCGCCGATCACGACTACGCCGACGTCGTGGCCGAGGTGGAGCACGGGCCGTCGTGGCGAGAGACGAGCGTGCACCGGCCGACCGCTTGGCTATGGTCCATCCCCGCGCTGCGCGAGCGGGTCAACCTGATCGAGTACGTCGTACACCACGAGGACGCGCGCCGAGCGCAGCCGAACTGGCAACCGCGCTCCGTGTCCGCCGAACTGGCCGAAGGGGTGTGGCAAGCGCTGAAATCGGCGGCGCGGCTGGCGCTGCGCAAGGTGGCGGTGGGGGTGGTGCTGGCCTGGCCCGGTCACGGGACGATTCGCAACCGCGCGGCCGGCGAGGTACACACCGTCACCGTGACGGGAGATCCGATCGAGCTCGCGATGTTCGCGCTCGGCCGCGGCGCGGTCGCCAAGGTCGAGTACGCAGGCGATCCTGCCGACATCGCCGAGCTCCGCTCGGCCGACCTGTCCACCTGAGCGGTCGCGGCGGGCCGGCTCCGGCCGTTCGGCCGGTCGTCAGGGCTGCGGCGTCACCCGCGCGGCACAGGTGGACCTGTCGGTGCAACGTGTCAGAGTGGAGCCGTGGACCGATCGGACGCGCCCGTCATCCTCGCCATCGACGGAAACTCCCTCGTCCACCGCGCCTACCATGCCCAGGCGCGCACCGCGGCGCAGACCGAGCACGGCCGCCCTAGCTGGGCCGTACGCGGGCTGCTCATGCAGCTCGTCGCTGCGGTCGAGCGCATCCGTCCGGTGGTCGTCGTCGTCGGCTTCGACGACCCCGACTCGTCCCTACGCCGGGCGCGCTGGCCGGCCTATAAGGCGCAGCGCGTCGACAAGCTCGACACCCTGGTCGAGCAGCTCGCGGGCGCGGCCTGCGTGCTGCGCGAGCTCGGCCTCGCCGTCGCCGTCCCGGCCGGTCTCGAGGCCGATGACGTGCTCGCCTCGATTGCCGAATCGGCCAAACACCAGGGACTGCGCGCAGTGATCATGACGTCCGACCGCGACGCGTTCGCGTTGATCGATGACACGACCCGGGTGTTGCGCATCATCAACGGCGGGGTCGAGGCGTCCCCGATGATGACCGCGGAGCGCCTCGAACTGCTGCTCGGCATCCGGCCGCCCCAGTACCGCGACTACGCGGCGCTTCGTGGCGACCCGTCCGACAATCTGCCGGGCGTACGAGGGATCGGCCCGCGCACCGCGGCGCGATTGCTGTGCGAGTTCGGCTCCGCCCGGGCGGCGTTCGACAGTCCCGATCGAGTTCGCGCAGCGTTCGGCGCCGGCGTCGCCGCACGCCTGGCCGCCGACGGTGCCCGCAGCGCTTGGGAGCTCAACTGCCAGGTGATGACCATGCACACCGACGTGCCGGTCGAGTTCGACCTGCACGGCGGTCCCGGCGTTCTGCCCCTGCCGGCAGCTGTCGTCAGCAGGGTGTTCCATGCGCACAACCTGACGTGGACTGCGAAGAATGCGTTGCGGGTGCTCGCCGAGCTCGAGACCAGCCCGTCCCCGTCGCCTCCGGTCATGCCGTCGTGGGTCGAACGGTCCGGCGAGCCGCCGACCGGGTGGGGCCGGTCGCGGCTGCCGCCACTCGTGGCACGCCGCAGGCAACCGGCGCAGCTGTCGTTGTTCGACTGATGTCGGACGCCGCGCTAGCGAGTGCGTTCGGCGAGGATGCGGTCAATCCACATGTTCATCAGCCAGAGGTCGTTGGCCGACCCCAGTCCATGGGCCTTGCCGGGCAGCACGTGCAGGCTCACGTCATTACCGTGGGCGCGCAGGTCGGCAGCGAAGTCCTCGCTCATCGTCACCGACACCGTCGGGTCGTGGCGCGAATGCATGATCAGGAACGGCACGCGGTGCCGGCCGACATGCGCGGCGGCGCGCGCGTCCTGCCACAGCTGCGGGGCCGCGTCGGGCGGGTGCCCGCCCAGCAGCGCCAGCGACGCAAGGCCCAAGCGCGGATTCGTCGGTGTGGTGTAGGCCGCGAGCGGGTCGAGCGCGCCGGCAAGCGACACCGCGCCGGCGAACTCGCCGGAATCGAGCGCGGCGATCGAGGCAAGTTGGCCGCCGGCCGACGAGCCGACGATGAATCCCTTCGACAGATCCAGACCGAAGTTCGCCGCGTGGCTGCGGATCCAGGCCACCCCCACCTGCACGTCCAGCTCGGGCAGCGGCCAGGTGACCTTCGGTACCAGCCGGTAGCCGACGCTGAACAAGGCGGTCCCACGACCCACCTCGAGTTGTCCCCAGTCGGCAGTCCCGGCAGTCGATGCACTGCCGGCTCGCCAGTAGCCGCCGTGGACGAAGACGACCCACGGCCTGCGGGTCGCCCCGGTACGCCAGTACGCGAGCACGTCGTTGCCGTTGGGCAGGTCGAACGCAGCCGTCCGGTCGCCCGCGGTCGAGATCGTGCCGGTGCCGTACACGCCGGAGCGCGACGCCGCGACGACTCCCCCGGCGAACAGCGCGACGAGCAGGACGAACGCGACGCTCAATCGGCCGGCGCACCTTCCCACCCGGCAGAAACTACGCGTGTTCGGCGCCTGCTGCTGATCTCGAACAGTGCTCTGACATCGCCGATCGGTCACCGCTGCCGTATCCCATTACAGTTCGGGCGGTGTCGAGCGAGGTGAAGGCGCGTGGGCTCGTCCTCGTCGTCGAAGACGAGCCGGCGATCGCCGACCTCGTGCGGATGAATCTCGCGCGCGCGGGTTACGGCGTGCATATCGAGCACCACGGCGGCTGCGCCCTCGACGCGATCCGCCGGCTGAAACCGGCCGCGATCATCCTCGATGTCGGCCTGCCCGGCATCGACGGCATCGAAATCTGCCGGCGCCTACGCGCCGAGCAGGACTGGACACCGGTGCTGTTCGTGACCGCCCGCGACGACGAGGTAGATCGGATCGTCGGGCTGGAGATGGGTGCGGACGACTACGTCACCAAGCCGTTCTCACCGCGAGAACTGGTGGCCCGGGTGACCGGCGTGCTGCGCCGCACGCACGGCTCGCCGGAGATCGCGCCGCAGACCGTCGGGCAGGTGACGCTCGACTCGGCCCGTCGCCGTGTCTACCGGGGCGCGGACGAGCTGACCCTCACGGCGACCGAGTTCGATCTGCTGGCGCACCTGATGCGCAAACCCGGACGCGTGTTCACCCGCGAGCAGCTGCTCAGCGAGGTGTGGGGCTACTCGTCGGTGGCCGGTACTCGCACTGTCGACGTCCACATCGCGCAGTTGCGCGCCAAGCTCGGCGAGGCAAGCCCGATCCGCACCGTGCGCGGCGTGGGGTACGCAGCCGAAGGTCGCCCGAGTGCCGACGCGGGATGACCAGGCGACCGGGCCGCGCCGGCGGCCACCGCGACGCCGGCGGAGCCTGGCCACCCGGATCGCGGTGCTCTGCGTCGGAATCGCGGTGCTCACGGCACTCATCGCCGGCGCGGTGGCCACCGGTCTGATTCGCAATGCCGGCTCCGACGCGGCCCGCAAGAACTTGGCACGCCTGGCGGATGTCTCCCAGTCCGCGGCCAACGGCACCGGGCTCGGCGCCCAGCTGCGGTTGGGCAAGGCCCTGCAACGACTCGGCGTGCGCAGTGCGGTGATCCGCCCGGACGGGACGCTTGGGCCGACCGCGCCGCCTCTGGTGCGCGCATCGGTGACCGAGGCCGATATCGCCGCGGTGCTGGCGGGGCGTCCGGTGTCCACCAGCCGATCGGTTGGCGGTTCGACCGTATACGTCGAGGCCCGCCCGACGAACCGCGGTGGCGTGGTGGCGGTGCAGCGGCGCGGCGACGCCATCGCCCAGGACGAGCGGGCGATTCGCCGACTCGTCGTGGCGCTGCTGATCGCGGGCTCGCTGGCCGCCGTCCTCGGCCTGCTGGTCGCTTGGCGGCTGGCCCGGCCGTTACGCCGTACCGCGGCCGCCGCACGCTCACTGGCCGCTGGGAACCGGGACGTGACGCTGCCGGCGCAAGGACCTGCCGAAGTCGTCGAGGTGAGCGAGGCGGTGAACACGCTGGCGAGCGCGCTGCGGTACTCCGAGGCGCGGCAGCGGCAGTTCCTGCTTTCGGTCTCGCACGACCTGCGGACCCCGCTCACGTCGATAGTGGGATATGCCGAGTCGCTCGCCGACGACGTGGTGCCGGCGGAGCAGACCGCGCAGGTCGGCGTCGTGCTGCTCGGCGAGGCGAGACGGCTCGAACGGCTGGTCGGCGACCTGCTCGATCTGGCGCGCCTGGACGCACAGGACTTCCGCATCGACCTCGCCCCTGTCGATCTCGTCGGCGTCGTCCGCGATGCGGCGCAGGTGTGGTCGACGCGATGTGCCGGTGCCGGGGTGCTGTTCGGGCTGCAGGCTCCGGACGCGCCGATCGCGGCATACACCGACGCGAATCGCGTCCGGCAGGTGCTCGACGGGTTGTTCGACAATGCGCTGCGGGTAACGCCGGCCGGTGCCCCGATCGTGCTGGCGGTGCGCACCGACTTCACCGCGGCGGTGGTCGAGGTCCGCGACGGGGGGCCCGGACTGACCGACGCCGACCTCGGCGTGGCGTTCGAGCAGGGCGCGCTGTACGAGCGCTATCGCGGCGTGCGGCAGGTCGGCACCGGCCTGGGGCTGGCGATCGTGCGCGGCCTGGTCACCCGGCTGGGCGGCACGATCGAGGCAGGGCACGCGCCCGAAGGAGGGGCGCGTTTCACCGTGCGGCTGCCCGGCTACCACGCGACCGGTCGGCGCTGAACCCCCGGGCGCCAGCGCTACTTCTACCTGACGTCGATGATGTGGTTGGCGACCGGTTTGGCGGCGCCGACGCCGGCCACCAGGACGTCATCTCCCTTGGCAACCTTGCCGATCGTCGTGGCGACGCCCCGGCCGTCCTGCCGCACTCGGACTTTGGTGTCCTTCGTGACCGAGAACGTCTCGAACGTCTTGTCGGCGGCCTGGACAGTGATCGACGTCGCGGAGACCGCGGTGACCGTGCCGAGGATGACCTGATGCGTCTCGAACTTGCCGTCCTTGCCCTTGACGACGAATTCGCCGTGCGCCATCCGACGCAGCAGCTTGCCCGCCCGCTGGCCGTTGAGGCCGTGCCTGCCCTGGTGGCCGTGGTCGGCCGACGGTGCGCTGGTGGCCGGCGCGGTGGCGGCCGAGCCGCTGGTCGTCGTGCTGTCCGAGCCGCTGAGGGCGAGCGCGGTGCCGCCGGCACCGACGATAGCCGCGGCGGTCATGCCGCTGATCAGGACCTTGCGGTACATGGGGTCTCCTTGAACGTGCTACCGACTGAATGCGTCCAACGCGACTGTGCCCCCTGCACGTTCGCCGCGCAGCAATGCCGCGTTCGGATCAGGTAAGGGTCCGCAGGGCCGCCCAATCGGTCGCCGCGAAACGCGACAGTACACGCGGGCTCCATAATTGCGACACTCATGAACGGGACGCGGTGAACGACCTCGCCGAGATGGCGCTGCACGGCCTGGATGCCGCGCGCCGCTTCGTCCGAGACCGTCCACTCAGTGGCTTTGCCGTCGCGGGGTTTGCTTGTTCCGCGTTCGTCGTGGTGGCCGGCGGCAGGGTCGGCGCGGCGGGCTCCACCCGGCCGCTGACGACCTGGCTCGGCCTGCAGGACGCCGGCTCCGCGCGCACCGGCGAACCACTGCCGCGCGCCCTGCTGCCCACCGCCATCGTCGTGCTGATCATGTTGTGGCTTGTCGTGGTCGAGTTCGTGCGGCGCCGCGGTTCGCCGCCTGGCCGAGTGTGGTGGGTAGCGCTCGCGTGGGGTCTGCCGTTCGCCGTCGGGCCGCCGCTGCTGGACACGAGCGTGTACGGCTCCGCCGCGTTCGGGCTGCTCCAGCGGCGAGGCCATGACCCGTACGAGTTCGGGGTCGTTCGCCTGGGTGACGCACCGGTGGTGACGGCGATCGATCCCGGTTCGCGCGGCGCGCCGAGTTCGAGCGGCCCGCTCGGCACCATCCTGCAGCATCTGTCGGTCTCCATCGGCGCCGGCAGCACGCTCGCCGCCGTGCTCGTACTGCGGATCGTCGGGATCCTGGCGGCGGTCTGGATCGGACGCAGTGCCGCGACCCTCGGCAACAGTCGGCCGGACTGCGCGCTGACGCTCACCGTGCTGAACCCGATCGTGCTGCTCTACGTCGTCTCGGCTGCGCACCTTGACGGGGTGATGACCGCACTCGTGCTGGCTTCGCTCGTCGCTGCGCGGCAACGTCGCTGGCTCGTCTCGATCATCTTGGCCTGCCTGGCCGCCTCGGTGAGCGGCCAGGCGTTCGTCGTGCTTGTGTTGATCATCGTTGTGCACCATGCGGGGCGGCGGCGGGAGGCCGGTGCGTGGCAGCTGGTCGGACGGGACGTCCTCGTCGCGGCGCTGGTCGTCGCTGCCGCGGGAATGGTCGTACCGCACGGATTCGGCTGGGTCGAGACCGTGCACAAGCAGTTCGCGGAGCACACCCCGTTCTCGATCACCGGTGGGGTCAGTGCGGTGCTGTCGCCGATCGTGCGTGGCGCGTCCTACGACGACCTCGCGATCGGTGGCCGGATCACCGTTGTCACGGCGATGGTGTGTGTCGTCGGCTACGTCATCGCCACGGCACGCCACCGGCCGCTGGACGTCAGCGCCGGGTACGCGCTGCTAGCGATGGCGCTGCTCGCCCCCGTCCTGCACCCGTGGTACCTGCTGTGGGGCACGCTGTGCCTCGCCCCGACGGCGACGGGCGAGCGCCGCATTGCAGTCCTCACACTCTCGGCTGGGGCGTGTGCCCTGACGCCCTGGGGGTTCTCGGATCGGGTTTCCGATGCGCTCACCGCGGCGCTGCTGGTTGCCGTCGGCGCGGCGGCGCTCGTGTCGTTGGTGCGGACGTCGCATCGCAGCGCTAGCGCCGGCGCGGCAGGCTGACCAGTCGGGCCCCACGCGACGGCACCGTGGTGATGTTGCGGGTCCGCGCACGCTCCGGCGGCCCGACCGGAGCGAGATCGACTCGGCGCAGCACGGTCTTGAGCACGGTCTGTGCCTCGACCATGGCGAGCGCGGCACCTAGGCAGCGGCGGATCCCGCCGCCGAAGGGGATCCAGGTCGCGGGCGGGAGATTGCCGCCGAGAAAGCGCTCGGGACGCAGTCGATCGGCGTCGGGAAAGACGTCGTCGCGATGGTGGACGAGGTAGATCGACGCGAACACGACGACCCCCGCCGGTAGTTCGTAGCCACCCACGCGGGTGGGTTTGGTCAGCCGCCGCGCGACGTTGCGGATCACCGGCCGCAGCCGCATCACTTCCTTGACCGTCGCCTCGAGATACGCCTCGTCGCCATCGTCGGCCGCCGTGCGGACCCGCGCCAGCAGTCGTGGATCGCGGGCCAGGTCGTGCAACGTCCAGGCCATCGTTGCGGCGGTCGTCTCGTGCCCGGCGAGCAGCAGCGTCACCAGGTGATCGCGCAACTCGGCGTCGGATTGCGCCGGGTCGGCGGCAAGCAACTTGGACAGTACGTCGGTGCGCTGCTCGAGGTCGGGCACCGCGCGCCGGTGTGCGATCTCCGCGTAAAGCAGGGTGTCGACCGAGTCCCGGAGTTCACCCAAGGCGCGCCACGGCCCGACGTGCTCTAGCCGCGGGAACAGCGCGCCGAGGAAGATCGTAGGGCTGATCCGCACGAGCCGGCCGAGCAGCGGCCGCAGCTGCCGGCCTCGCTCATCGTCGGAAACCCCGAACACGATCTGCAGGATCACCTCCAGCGTGATGTCGTTCAGGTGCGGGTGCAGCGCGAACGGGGTGGCGACCGGCCAGCCGGCCACCTCGGCGGCGGTGAGCCGCTCGACGAGCGCGGCCCAGCTGGCGGTCGTCTCTCCGTGCATGGCCGCCAGGACGCGCTTGCGGCTCGTCCGGTGCGCGTCCTCGTCGAGGAGCAGGACCGAGTGCTCGCCCATGATCGGGCCGAGCAGCGCGTTGCCCTCGCCGGCATGGAACGTGTCGGCCGATCCGGCGAACACCTCCCGGATGTGTTCGGGGCGGCTGAGCACGACCGCGCGCCCCGCCAGCGCGAGGTCGACGCTGAAGACGTCGCCGAAGCGGCGTTCCCACCTCGGCGCGAAAGCGGGGTACCGCGTGAGGAACAACATCGTCTGTACCGGCGCGGGCCAGCGCGGCCCCGGCGGCAGGCCGATCGCCGACGGGATCTCGCGGTGTGCCGCGAAGCTGTCGATTGCCGTCATCGGCTGACCCGGCTCAGCGCCCGCCGGACACTTGCCGCACCGCCGGCCGGACATCAGCCAGGTAGACGCACGCGACGACCGCCGAGATGAGTGACAGCGGGTAGTCGGGCGGGCTCGCGAACTGGCCGATCACCCCGGAGATCAACAGGATGCCGAGCCAGGACAGCTTGGTCAGCTTGTCGACGGCGGGGAAGGCCTCGGCCTTGCGCAGCAGGCAGTCGACGAGTGCCCACAGCCGCAACGCGCCGAGCGCGACCTCGAGGACAAGGCCCGTCCAGCCGTAGAGCTGGCCGACGACGTCCACGTGCTCAGGGTAGCGAGGCCACGCCACTCACTCCTGTGCAGCGCTCAGGTCCGAGGCGGCCACGTTCGCCTCGTCCGAGTGCGACCCGATCGGTCCGGCGTCCAGGGCCGGCGCGGGACTCGCGGGGCCACCACCGGGCGGAGCACCCAGGTCGGCCTGCGCGTTCTCGCGGCAGAAGGATTCGTAGATGTCGAGCAACACCTGCTTCTGCCGCTCGGTGAGATCGCCGTCGGCGAGGATCGCGGCGACGAGCTCGGCATTGCCCTCGCGGAACTCCAGGATGCCGGCGCGGATGTAGAGCTGCTCGGCGGAGATCCGTAGGCCTTTCGCGATCTGCTGCAGGATCTCCGCGCTCGGCTTTCGCATCCCGCGTTCGATCTGTGACAAATAGGGATTCGACACGCCGGCGAGGCGAGCCAGCTGGCGCAGCGACACCTGACCGGCCTGACGCTGCTCACGGATGAAGTCGCCGATGGTCGCGGCGCCGCGTTTGGCCTGCTCCTTGGGACCGTCCGCTATCACCTGCCCAGTCTCCCCCGGACTGCTAACTGTTGCAAGCATTCGGGCGCGCGTCACCAAAGTGGGCCCCCGGAGTGGTGTGGTGCCCTCAGCCCGTTGGGTCGATACGCGCGGCGTATCCGGCGATCTCGAGTGCCGCATCGTCCGGCAGCGTGCGCTTGACGACGGCCAGGCCGATCGGCCCGAGCTCGAAGTGGTGGACAGCCGTGCCGAGGAAGCCGACCGCACGCCCGGCAAACTCGACCGGGGTACCCGGGGCGGGCAGTTCGTCGGACTCTCCGGACAGGTGGACGAGCACCAGTCGGCGTGGCGGACGGCCGAGGTTCTGCACCCGCGCCACGGTTTCCTGGCCGCGGTAGCACCCCTTGTTCAGGTGCACCGCGCTGCCGATCCAGTCGACCTCGTGTGCCAGCGTCCGGTGATCGGTGTCGAGTCCGAGCCGCGCGCGACGCGCCTCGACCCGCAACGCCTCGAAAGCCCAGAGCCCTGCACGCTGGGCGCCCGCGGCCAGCAGCTGCGCGATCACGCCGGTCGCGTCGGCACGTGGCACGAGCAGGTCGAAGGACGGCTGTGCAGGCCACGGCATCTGCCGCACGAACCCGCCGCCGGCGAGCCCGACAGCGCGACCGACCGCGTCCGGGACCGGCAGCCCCGCCTTCGTCAGCCCCGCCTTGGTCAGCACCGCCGCCGATGTCGGGCCGACGAGCGACAGGACCGCCAGGTCCGCGCTCACGTCGGCCGGTTCGACCCGTTTCAGGAAGCGCATCTTGTCCAGATAGCCGAGCACCTGCGCGGCCTGTCCGGCTTCGGTGTCCAGCCAGACCGTCTCCCCGAACTCGGTGACCTGCCAGTGCTGCTCGACGTGCCCGGTCGGCGACAGGACCAGCGACTCGGTGGATTCACCGTCCACGAGGTCGGCGACGTGCTGCGAGCAGATCGTGTGCAGCCAGCCGAGCCGATCGGCACCGCGCACCACCAGGACGTCGCGGTCGCTGCGGTCGATAACCCCCGCGGTGGTCGTCAGGACACGTTGCTCGCGCAGCGGGTCCCCGTAGTGCCAGGCGAGCCCGGCATCGCGTCCGGGACCGGGGGCGGCATGTTCGATTCGCGTGGTCATCTCATCAGCCTCATCGCGTCGCCCCGGAGTTTTGTTCCGCAACCCGAGGCTGGGCACACTCATGGCAGCGGCCGAACACGGTGAAATGTGATCGGTCGAGGACGAATCCGCTGTCGGCGATCAACCGCTCGGCGAGCGCCTCGACGAGCGTCGGCTCCGCGTCGACGACGCTGCCGCAGGCGTGGCACACCACATGGATGTGCTCGTCCTCGGCCGGCCGGTAGGAGGGCGACCCGTGGCCGAGGTGCGCGTGGCGCACCAGGCCGAGCTGCTCCAGCAACTCGAGCGTGCGGTAGACCGTCGCGACGTCGACGCCGGTTACCGCGTCGCTGATCTGGTCGGGTGTTGCGTGCCGTAACTGCCGGACCGCCGCAAGGACTTGCTCACGTTGCGCGGTGACGCGCATGCCGCGTGCCCGCAGCACGGCGGCCAAGTCGGCCGTGGGTGGGTCGGCCGTGGGTGCGACGGCCGTGGGTACGTCGTGCGAGTGATGCGCGTTCATCCCCTCCATCGTAGGTACCGCGTCGGGGCACCGGATGCTGTGCTGCTCCCGACGTCTGCCGGATGCTGATGGACACGACGATCACCGCGGGTCGCCCGGTGAGTGCGGTGAAACGGCGTTGCCGGGCGTCCATCCCCGTCGTACGGTGGTCGTACACGAGAGAGGGGGTGGTCCACAGTTGAGTACTTGTCGGACGCGTGAGGTGGCTACCAGCTGACCACCGCAACAGCAGTGGACCTGCGAGGGCTTGCCTGCTGCCGCGCTTGAGCGGTGGTGAGCACTTCCTGGTAGCTACCCGGCCCCCGAGTCGTCGGCCCGTCCAGCCGACCTGCCCGTGAACGCGCGCAGTCCACGCTCGGGGGCTGTTTCATGCCTGCGGCTCGAGACGGGCTGGTCCGCGAGTGCGAGCTGGCTCACCCGAACGGAATCTGTATTCCGTTTCAGTTAGGGTGGTGCGGAATCATCGTTCCGCTTTGGGAGACGCACCCGCATGCCGATCACCAGCCGTACCCATTACCGGGTGAGCTTTGCTGTCCTGACTGCCGGCGTGGGCACCTTCGCCCTCTTGCAGTCCCTCGTCGTCCCGGTGCTGACGACCGTGCAGGAGGAACTGCACACGACGCAGACTGCAGTGACCTGGGTGCTCACCGCATACCTGCTCTCCGCATCCATCTTCACCCCGATCATGGGCCGGATCGGTGACATGGTCGGCAAGGAACGCGTGTATGTCGCCGCGCTCGTGGCACTCGCCATCGGATCACTGCTCGCCGCCGTCGCCACCAACGTCGAGATGATGATCTTTGCTCGGATCATCCAGGGGGTCGGCGGCGGGGTGATGCCGCTCGCGTTCGGGATCATCCGCGACGAGTTCCCTGAGCACAAGGTCAACGGCGCGATCGGCTCGCTCGCCTCGTTGACTGCCGTGGGCGCCGGACTCGGCATCGTGCTCGCCGGCCCGATCATGAACGTGCTCAACTACCACTGGCTGTTCTGGCTGCCGATGATCATGGCGGTCGTGGCGGCCATCGCGGCCATGGTGCTCATCCCCGAGTCGCCGATACGCAGTCCGGGACGCATCAGCGTCACGCCGGCGATCCTGCTGTCGGGCTGGCTGGTGTTCCTGCTCGTGGCCGTCAGCAAGGCGCCGACCTGGGGCTGGGGGTCGGCGCAGGTACTCGGCCTGCTGGCCGGGGCCGTTCTGCTCGCCGCCGCCTGGGTCCGGTCGGAGACCCGGGCCGTCACGCCGCTGATCGACCTGACGATGATGCGGCTGCCGGTCGTATGGACGAACAACCTGGTCGCCCTGCTGCTCGGCATGGGCATGTACGCGACGTTCGCCTTCATCCCCGAGTTCGTGCAGACGCCCAGCTCGGCCGGTTACGGGTTCGGTGCCAGCATCACCGAATCCGGACTGATCATGCTGCCGTCCGCGATCGCGTCGTTTGTCATCGGCCAGCTCGTCGGCCGTCTGGTCGTCCGCTTCGGCGGCCGCACGCTCGTCATCACCGGCTGCCTGATCGGCGCCGCCGCGCTGCTCATGCTGACCCTCGCGCACGATCACATCTGGCAGCTCTACGTATCCGGAGCCCTCCAGGGCGTCGGCTTCGGCCTAGTCTTCTCCGCGATGTCCGGCCTGGTCGTCGCCGCGGTTTCACCGGAGCAGACAAGCGTCGCGACCGGCATGAACGCCAATATCCGCACGATCGGCGGCGCCTTCGGCGCGGCGGTGATGGCCAGCATCGTCACATCGAATCTGCGACCCGACGGAGTGCCGGATGAGGCCGGCTTCACTCTGGGCTTCGCGATTCTGGCCGGTGGCCTGGTGCTTGCGGCCCTCGCCGGCCTGCTGATTCCACGCGGCGTGAACCGGAGATCCGACACCGCGGCCGAGCGCCTCGGCGGGTTCGCGCTCGCGCCGCAGGATGCCTGATGTCGGCCGGCGCACCTGCTGTCCGTCGCCCGCGCCGCGATTCCGAGCGCAATCGCGGGCTGATCGTGGCTGCCGCCCGCAAGGTTCTGTGCGTGCACGGAACTGACGCCAGTATGGAACAGATCGCGGCCGGTGCCGGCGTGGGCGTCGGCACCGTGTACCGGCACTTCCCCAGCAAGGACGCGCTGATCGACCACCTGTTGACGGCCACGAACGACGAACTGGCCGAAGCCGGAGCGCGCGCGCTCGAGCGAGGCGACGGCACCGGCCTGGCACAGTACCTGCGCACGCTCGGCCAGTCGCTCGTCGAGAACCGCCGCTACGCCGACCTGATGCTCGGCCGGCCCGACGCCGACTGTGGCGCCAGGACGATCCGCCGGCACCTCGCCGCGCTCTATGCGGACGCGCGCGCCGCCGGCACGCTCGGTCCGGACGTGTACCTGGGCGACATCATGGTCCTGGTGTGGGGCATGCGCGGCGTGGCGCAGACCGCCGGCACGGTCGCCCCGGATGCCTGGCGACGCTTTCTCGACCTCCATCTGGCGGCGCTCGGCACCGCCGGCCCGCTCAGCGCGACACCGGCGCTCACCGACGCCGAGCTCACCGAAATCGCACCCCGCTGAGCCGGGCTTACCGCGCGCGGGTCAGGCCGGCGTTGAGGTGCGGCGCGAACGGCCGGCCGCCCGGCGCAAGCTCAGTGGCGTAGAGCAGTCCCGCCTCGCGGACGGCGTAGAAGCGGCGCTCACCGTCGACGTCCTTCGCGCTGGGCGTATGCCGCGCGGAAACCGTCTCGAGATGCCAAGTCTGGTCTCCGGCCGTGCCGGCGAAGACGAGCGCCTGGCCGGTGTTCGACGCAACGACGAGTTCGACTTCGTCCGGCCCCGGGCCGACCCGCCAGAAGCCGCTCTCCCGCCAGGCCTGGCGCAGTACCACGCCGTCGTCGTCGAGCAGCCAGGAGCGCGACTCGTAGGCCAGGAAAGGGCGCCCGTCGTGCGCGATGCCGACCTGCTGACCGAAGCGGAATCGGGTCCCGGCGGCGTCACCGACACCGACACCGGTACCCCGCCACACCCCAACGAGCGGGAGCAGCGCGAGCAGGCAGTCGTGGATCGGCGGCCCGGCACGCAGATCGTGGGTGTCCGGCCTCGGATCGCTCACCGCGGCCGGGCGACCAGCTTGACGACGGCCCACGCGCAGCAGCCGGCGATCACCACGAACGTGGCGATCAACGCGAACAGGTAGGCCGTCTCCACGAGATCGGACGCTACAGCAGGATGGGCGCGTGACCGGTCAACGCGCGCTCGTCGTCAAATGCACCGCCGGAGTCGAGGCGCCGGAGCGGTGCGCGCAGGCGTTCACCGTCGCCGCGACCGCGCTCGCCGCGGGCGCTGCGGTGTCGTTGTGGCTGACCGGCGAGGCGGTGTGGCTCGCAGTGCCCGGCCGCGCCGAGGAATTCGTGCTGCCGCACTCGGCACCGCAGGCCCAGCTGCGCGATGCGATCCTGGCCGGCGGCACGATCACGGTGTGCACCCAGTGCGCCGCCCGACGGGATCTCACGCAGCAGCAGCTGCTCGCCGGCGTCCGCATCGCCGGCGCGACGTCGTTCGTCGACGAGATCCTGCGCGACCGCGTCCAGGCGCTGGTGTACTGAGCCCGGACGACGGTGCGCGCCGGACTACGACGACTGCAGCACGAGCGGCAACTCGACCAGGCCCGGCCCGGTCGCGGTCACCTCACGGCGGACCTTGCCGTCACGGTGCAGCACGGACAGCGTCCACGTGCCCGGGGCGGCGAAGAAGCGGAAGTCGCCGGTTGCCGAGGTGACGACCTCGGCGGTGAACTCACCGGTGCCGTCGAGCAGCCGGACATACGCGCCGGGCACCGGCGTGTCACCGGCTGACACGACACCGTAGATCACGGTTTCCTTCTCGATGTCGATGCCGGCCGGCAGCGACGGCGATCTGCGCAGCAGCTCCGCACATGTCAGACGTCCTTCTCGATCGGCACGCCGACAAGCGAGCCGTATTCGGTCCACGAGCCGTCGTAGTTCTTGACGTTCGAGTGGCCGAGCAGCTCGTGCAGCGCGAACCAGGTGTGGCTCGACCGCTCGCCGATGCGGCAGTAGGCGATCGTGTCGCGGCCGTCGTCGAGACCCTCGTCGCCGTAGAGTTTCGCCAGCTCGTCGTCGGACTTGAACGTGCCGTCCTCGTTCGCCGCCTTGCGACCACGGGACATTCAAGCGCGGTCGGGATGTGGCCGCCACGCTGGGACTGCTCCTGCGGCAGGTGCGCCGGCGCGAGCAGCTTGCCGGAGAACTCGTCGGGCGAGCGGACGTCGACAAGGTTCTGCTTGCCGATCGCGGCGACGACCTCGTCGCGGAACGCGCGGATCGAGGTGTCCTGCTCCTTCGCGATGTAGGACGTCTTCTCGCGGGTCACCGTGTTCTTGGACAGCTCGCGGCCGTCGAGCTCCCACTTCTTGCGGCCGCCGTCGAGCAGCTTGACGTTGTCGTGGCCGTACAGCTTGAAGTACCAGTAGGCGTAGGCGGCGAACCAGTTGTTGTTCCCGCCGTACAGCACGACGGTGTCGTCGTTGCCGATGCCCTTCTCGGACAGCAGCTGCTCGAACTGCTCCTTGTTGACGAAGTCGCGGCGGACCTGGTCCTGCAGTTCGGTCTTCCAGTCGAGCTTGACGGCGCCGTCGATGTGGCCACCGTCGTAGGCCGAGGTGTCTTCGTCGACTTCGACGAGGACGACGCCGTCGGTGTTCAGGTTTGCTTCGGCCCAGTCGGCCGTGACGAGCACGTCTGCGCGGCTCATAGGTTCTCCTTGGGTTTTCGGTGCGGGAAGTTGGGGCGGTGTTGCGGAGGCCAAGGGCACGAAGTACCCGGCCGAGCGACCTCGGCGCAGGGCGGCAGGTCCCTCAGGCAGCGCGACACAGGCAGCTGCCCACGCGGCACAGGTCGACCGCGCGGCGCGACGTGAGAGCGGCTGACACCGGCAAGCTCACGGGAGAGAGCGCAAAGCCCATGGGCGGCAGGGTAGCAGGTGCGCTGAACGCAGCCGCTCAGCTATCGGGACGTCCGTCTTGCATCGTGAGATCACGACGCGGACGGAGCACCGCGGCGTCGGCCGAGCCGGTGACCAGCACACCGTCGGGCGTCGGGTACAGATCGTCGATCCCCAGGCCGTACGGCAACGGCGGCAGGGGAATCGGGAAATCCAGCGCCGGCAACAGCTGCTTACGTACCAGAGCGGGCAGCGCGATCCCCGAGATGTCGACGTCGTGCAGCCGCAGGCGTACCGCGTTGCCCGCGCCGACGGTGAGCACGGCCTGCCCGCTGAGCCGGACCAGCTGACCGGCGAGCTGGCGCAAGCCGGGCAGCTCGCCCAGCCCGGCCAGTTGCGTCAGGCCGCTCAACTGCGCCAGGCCTGTCAGCTGCGAGAGCCCGGCCAGCTTGGCTCGACCGGGCACGGGCACCGATACCGAGGCGAGCAGTCGCCCGTCGTCGAACACGAGGCTGAGTCCGGGCACCCGGCTGATCCGGGCCAGCTCGTCGTACGGCAGGATGAGGTGTCCTGCGATCCGCCCACACGGCAACTCCCACGGCGGCTGGGTTTCGCTTGCTGTTGCGTCGACACGGGCCCGGCGAAGGAGTACGCGCGCCGGCAGGTAGGCGTTGTTCAGCTCCGCGACGAGCGTGGCGCCGCGGATCTGCCCGACCCGCAGCGTCCCGCGCACCTCGACGCTGCGATACCGGCCGCGCAGGACCTGGGGGAGCAGCGGTCGCCCGTGCACCCGCACCGTTGCCGGGTGGCCGAATCGTACGGACAGGATCTGTCCAGCCTTGTGTTCGGCGAGCACGGCACAGCAGTTGTCGAGCACGCCGCAGCCGACGATCACGAGCACGCCCGCGGCGAGGATGAGCACCACGGTCGTCATGACATCGACGGCTGGACGTCAGGTACGCACAGACAGATACATCAGGAACGCGACCGGTGCGAGCACCGCCATCGGTAGCAGCGCCGCAAGCACCGGCTGCAGCGCTCGACCGGCGGCCGAAGCAGGCTCCGGCGAGGAAAACGACACGAACGCGGCAGCGAGCGCCAGCAGCCCGGCGAGCGCACCGAGTGCCGCGCCGGCGAGCGCCACGCGGCCGTCGACGAACCCGTCGACGCCGCGCAGCATCGCCCAGCCCACCGCCGCGCCGACGCCGATCGCGAGCAGCAGGGCGGGCAGACCGCGCGGGACGGCCGGGTCGAACCGCAGCACGGGCAGGAGCAGGTCGGCCAGGTAGCCGGCGGCCAGCGCGGCGGCCACCGCTGCCACGGATGCGGCGACCACGCGGCTGCCAACCCCGGCGTCGAAGAACTCGGTGCCGCAGTTGCGGCCAGACGGCCAGCGACACCTCGGCGAGCACGAGCGTCGCGATCGCCGACAGGGACCGGACGATCTGCACCCGGGCCGCGCCGCGGCACAGCTGGTGGACGAACAGTGCCGGCACGGCCAACCCGAGCACCGCGAGCAGCGTGCCGAGGCGACTGTGCGGCCAGACCGAGACGCACACGTCGGAGCCGGCAGCCGCCAAGCCGGCAAGGAGCACGCCGCCCCACCGCCCGGGCATCGCGGTGCCGAACACCCAGGCGAAGGCGAGCAACGCTTGCGCCAGCGCCACCGCTACGAGCAGCGCGAGCGCACTCGTCCGAGCCGCCAACGTCAGCCCGGCGCCGGCAAGCACGACAACACCGAGGCTCGCCGGCAGCGAGCCGTCGACGCGCGCACCGATGCGCCGCCCGAGGGCGTCAGTCATGTCCGTCATCGTCGCAGACCGACGAGAAGCGCCCTCCTCTCGGCGGCGAGGTCTCGACATCGGTCAGCGGGAAGGACGCCCTTCGGGCTGATCGGGTGAACTCGTGAGCAACCACACAACCCACGTCGCGCCCACCTCGCGAACCGCCGTCTGCGGCGGGCGAGAAGTCGGCGAGCACCGCCACGTCGTCGTCGGCAAAGGCAGGGAAACACTCCCGGACGAGAGCACGGTTTCATTCTGGCTGACGCGCTCAGTTACTCTGTAAACGCTTCAAGGCTTCAATCGGGCACCGTCGCCCACCAACCGAGGCCGCCAGTCGGTCCAGGGTTCACGTCCGCCGGTTCACCGATCGGAGGCGAGTGTGGAGCTTCTCCTACTCACCGCAGCCAAGCAGCCGACCGCCGAGGTGCTTCCCGCACTCGGCCTTCTCTCCCACCAGGTCACCGTGCTTCCACAGGACGCTGGCGCGCTGGTCGAACGCAGCCTCGGGGACGCCGTGCTGGTCGACGCCCGCCGCGAGCTGATGGGCGCGCGCTCCTTCCTTCGCCTGCTGACCGCGATGGGCACCTCCGTGCCCGTCATCGCGGTCCTCACCGAGGGTGGCCTGATCGCCATGGCCGGCGACTGGGCGGTCGACGACTTCGTGTTGGACACGTCCGGGCCCGCCGAGCTGGACGCGCGCCTGCGCCTGGCCGTCGAGCGGCACGCCGCAGCCTCGGACGAGACCGGTGGGCGGCTCGAACTCGGCGAGCTCGCCATCGACGAGACGACATACACCGCCCGGCTCTCCGGGGTCGCGCTCGACCTCACCTACAAGGAATTCGAGCTGCTGAAGTTCCTTGCCCAACACCCTGGGCGGGTGTTCACCCGCTCGCACCTCGTTCAGGAAGTGTGGGGCTACGACTACTTCGGGGGCACCCGCACTGTCGACGTACACGTCCGCCGCCTGCGGGCCAAGCTCGGCCTCGAGCACGAATCGATGATCGGTACCGTGCGCAACGTCGGGTACAAGTTCGTCCGACCGTCCGACGTCAGCGTCCGCCGCGACGCCGACGACGCCATCGCCGCGCAGGAAGCCGCCGACCCGATGCGGCTCAAGGCGACGCACTAACGGGCACTACCGGCCACCCGGTGTCGATCTCTGTCTCCGCCGGCGTCCCGGACGATCGGACCCGCGCGGCGATCCGTTTTCTCGCCGACCGCGTCGAGGCGACCGACGGCGCGCCGCCGTTGTCCGACCAGGCGCGCGGCCGGCTCGGTTCTGCCGCGGTAGCTCACCTCGTCGCCTCCGACGGCGCCGCGGTCCTCGGCTACGCGCAGCGGGCCGAGGCAGATGCCGATGCACCAGCCACCGTGGAGGTCGTGGCGGCGCGGGACGCGGTGCGCCCACTGCTCGACGCCCTCGGCGCCCAGCCCGTCCAGATCTGGACGCACGGGCGGCGCAGCCGGCTGATCGGCGAACTGGAACGGCGGCGCTTTCGTCGAACGCGCGAACTGCTGCAGCTGCGTCGCCCGCTCGACATGCAGCACCCTCTGCCGCCGGACCCTCCGCTGGCCGACGGCGTACGGATTGAGCACTTCGTCCGAGATCGCGACGACGCCGACTGGTTGGCCGTCAACGCTGCTGCGTTCGCGACCCACCCGGAGCAGGGCAGGTGGAGCGCGTCGGACCTGCGGTCCCGGTTGGACCAACCGTGGTTCGAGGCAGCCGGGTTCCTGCTCGCGCGTCGCGCCCACGAACTGCTCGGGTTCCACTGGACGAAGGTTCATCCCGACGGCGCGGGTGAGGTGTACGTGCTCGGCGTTTCGCCCACTGCGCAGGGTCTCGGGCTCGGGCAGGCACTGCTGGTGCGCGGCCTGCGTCACCTCGGACACCGCGGGTGTCCGACCGTGCTGCTCTACGTCGACGGGGACAACCGCACCGCGCTGCGCCTGTACGAGCGCGCCGGTTTCGCCGAATACGACCTTGATGTCCAGTGGCGGCCCGCGCCGGTGAACCCGGCAATTTAGGCCCGAACCCGGCGGCGCGCAAGCCGCACCGCCGAGCGTTCACGTTCCGGTCATGGTGATCATGGCCAGCTGTCACCCAGCCGGGATCGGCCATTCACTTCCCGTTCACCGAGCCCACCCCGGCCCGCCATGTACCGCTCTTAGCGTCCGGATCGACACATCAACTGTCGAAGGGGATCGATCGTGAAGCTCAACCGGGCCGGCCTGAGTGCCGGCGTGCTGGCGGCTGTCGTGGGGATGGCTTTGCTCGCCGGCTGTTCGAGCAGCGGGGGCACGGGCGGCAGCGACACCAGTGGCGGTACGAGCGCGCCATCCGGCAGTTCGTCGGCCGGCGGCACCAACGCGGGGCCGACGTGCTCGAGCGGCACGCTCAACGGCGAGGGTTCGACTGCCCAGACCAACGCGATGACGGCGTGGATCAACGCCTACACGAAGGCGTGCACTGGCGCGAAGATCAACTACAATCCGACGGGCTCCGGCGCCGGCGTGAGCCAGTTCAACGCGGGCCAGGTCGACTTCGCCGGCTCGGACTCGGCGCTCAACCCGGACAAGGGTGAGGTCACGGCAGCGACGTCGCGGTGCAAGAGCGCACCGCTTGACCTCCCGATGGTGGTCGGGCCGATCGCCCTCGGCTACAACCTGAAGGGCGTCGACAAGCTCGTCCTCACACCCGAACTGATCGCAAAGATCTTCACCGGCAAGATCACGAAGTGGAACGACCCGGCGATCGTGTCGGTGAACTCCGGCGTCACGTTGCCGAACAGCGCGATCAACGTGATCTACCGGTCGGATTCGTCCGGCACGACGCAGAACTTCGAGAACTTCCTCTCCGCGACAGCACCGACCGTGTTCACGGCGACGCCGGCCAAGGACAACGCCTCGGCCGTCTTCAAGGGTCAGGGCAAGGCCAAGTCGCAGGGTGTGGCCGCGGCGATCAGCAGCACCGCGGGTTCGATCGGATACATCGAGTACTCCTTCGCCGTCGGCGCTAGCCTGTCGACCGTCTCGATCGACAGCGGCAGCGGGCCGGTGGCTGTGTCAAAGGACAGTGCGAGCGCAGCTGCCGCCGATGCACAGGTCAGCGGCACCGGCGACGACCTCACGCTTAAGATCAACTACAAGACCACGGCAAAGGGCGCCTATCCGCTCATCCTGGTCACGTACGAGATCGCCTGCACCAAGTATCCGAGCTCGATCGGCCCCTTCGTCAAGAACTTCCTGACCTACACGGCCAACGGCGGGCAGTCGCTGCTTGCTCAGCTCGGGTACGCGCCACTGCCCAGCACGTTGCAGGCCAAGGTCAACGCCTCAGTAGCAAAGATCAGTTGACGATCGACAGTTAGCTGGTCCAGCGCCCCGTCGGTCTGAATCATCGCGACCGACGGGGCGCATCCAACGGACGACGGGTACTCCTCATGCCAGAGCGAGAATCAATGACCGAACGGGCGCCGGAACCGCAGTCCGACCCGACGGTGCTTCCGCCGCCGAGCATCGGCGGCGAGTCCGTGTACGAGCGGCTCCAGGCTGCGACCACCGGCCAGCCGTTCACCGTGATCGGCTCTGCCGAGCCACTCGCGATAGGCGTGGACGGCGCAGCGCCGGTCGTCGGCGCCGGACTCGTCAGTGCAGGGGGACGCGCCCGCATCGGCGACCGCGTCTTCGCCGGGCTCAGTGCCGGCGCGTCCGGATTCATCGTCGTCCTCGTCGTCCTGATCGGCACGTTCCTGTTGATCAAGTCCATCCCCGCGATCAGCGCCGACAAGGTCAACTTCCTCACCTCCACCGAGTGGAAGACCGACCCTGCCGACCTGCGGTTCGGCGTCGCGAGCCTGCTCTGGGTTACAGTGATCATCTCGGTCATCGCGCTGATCCTGGCAGTGCCGATCGCCGTCGGCGTCGCGCTGTTCGTCACGCAGTACGCGCCGCTGCGGATCGCGAAGCCGGTGGCCTACACCGTCGATCTGCTCGCGGCGATCCCGTCGATCGTCTACGGCATCTGGGGCGCGTACACACTGTCCACCGTGTTGACGCCGGTGCAGCGCTTCTTCGCCCACATCCCGTTGCCGCTGTTCAACGACACGCTGCCCAACGGCACGATTTTCGACGGCGCGGTCGTGCTCGCCATCATGATCCTGCCGATCGTGACGGCTATCAGCCGCGACGTCTTCGAGCGGACGCCGCGTGCCAACGTCGAAGCCGCCCTGGCACTAGGCGCGACGAAGTGGGAGATGATCCGCATGGCGGTGCTCCCGTACGGCCGCGCCGGCGTGGTGAGCGGCTCGATGCTCGGCCTCGGCCGGGCGCTCGGCGAGACGATCGCGGTCTATCTGATCCTGTCCACCGTTCCCGGGTTCTCGTGGTCGATCTTCACAGGCGGCGAGACGATTGCCTCAAAGATCGCCAACGGGTCGAGCGAGTTCAACAACCCGGAGTCGACCGGGGCGTACATCGCGGCCGGCCTGGTGCTGTTCTTGCTCACCTTCGTGGTGAACTCGGCGGCGCGGGCGATCGTCAACCGCCGGAAGGAGTTCTCGTGACCGCGATCTCCGCACCGCCTTCGAGCGGCTTCACGTTCAGCACGGCCAAGGGATCGCGAAAGGTCAAGAACAACGCTGCCACAGTTCTCGTGTGGCTGGCCTTCGGTGTCGCCCTGATCCCCCTCGTCTGGTTGCTGTGGACGGTCGTGAGCAAGGGTTTGCACGCCATCCTCAACGTCGACTGGTGGACGAGCGACCAGGGCGGCGTCAGTCCGAGCGCTCCAGGCGGTGGCGCGCTGGCCGCGATCATCGGCACCGCGCTGCAGGTCGCGATGTGCACCGTCATCTCCATCCCGATCGCGCTGCTCGTGGGGATCTATCTCGTCGAGTACGGACGCGGGCCCCTGGCCCGGGTCACGACCTTCATGGTCGACATCCTCACGGGCATCCCGTCCATCGTCGCCGCGCTGTTCATCTACGCGCTGTTCGTCACGACTGTCGGCGGCGTCCGCTCCGGTTGGCTGGTGTCGCTCGCCTTGGTGATCCTGATGATCCCGGTGATCGTGCGGACCACGGAGGAGATGCTCAAGCTGGTCCCGAACGAGTTGCGGGAGGCGTCCTACGCCCTCGGGGTCCCGAAATGGAAGACGATCGTCCGGGTCGTGATCCCGACGGCGTTCACCGGCCTGATGACCGGTGTCATGCTCGGCGTCGCCCGCGTGGCCGGCGAGACCGCGCCGCTGCTCATCCTCGTCGGCTACTCGACGACGACCAACACGAATCTGTTCTCGGGCTTCATGAGCTCGCTGCCCGGCATGATCAACTCGCAGTTCATCAACATCAACACGTCATCCGGCAGCAACGCGTACCACCTAGACGCCAACGGAAACCAGGTCGCGGGTGCGGTCGCCAACTACGCCCCCGATCGCATGTGGGGCGCTGCCCTGACCTTGATCGTCATCATCATGGCACTCAACCTCCTGGCTCGGCTCATCAGCCGGCGCAGCAAGATCACGAACTGAGAAGCGGGGAGTCGCACCATGGCCAAGCGCATCGAGACCAAAGATCTAAACATCTATTACGGAAAGTTCCTCGCCGTCAGTGAAGTGTCACTGACCGTGGCGCCGCGCTCGATCACCGCATTCATCGGCCCGTCCGGCTGCGGCAAGTCGACCGTCCTGCGCACGCTCAACCGAATGCACGAGGTCATCGCCGGCGCGCGGGTCCAGGGCAAGGTGATGCTCGACGACCAGGACATCTACGGCGCCGGCATCGACCCCGTCGATGTCCGCCGCACTATCGGTATGGTCTTTCAGCGGCCCAACCCGTTCCCGACCATGTCGATCTACGACAACGTCATCGCCGGGCTGAAGCTGAACAGTCGGCGGTTGAAGCGATCCGAGACCGACGCCGTCGTGGAGAAATCCCTGCGCGGCGCGAACCTCTGGGAGGAAGTCAAGGAGCGTCTCGACCGGCCGGGGGCCGGCCTGTCCGGCGGCCAGCAACAGCGACTGTGCATCGCGCGCGCGATCGCCGTCGAGCCTCAGGTGCTGCTGATGGACGAGCCGTGCTCCGCGCTCGATCCGATCTCTACGCTCGCGATCGAAGACCTCCTCCAGTCGCTCAAGGAGACCTACACGATCGTGATCGTCACGCACAACATGCAGCAGGCGGCACGGGTGTCGGACCGGACCGGGTTCTTCAACCTCGCCGGCGTCGGCAAGCCCGGACAACTCGTCGAGATGGATGACACCGAGAAGATCTTCGCCAACCCGTCTGACCAGCGGACCGAGGACTACATCTCCGGCCGCTTCGGCTGAGGTTGCTCGTCGCATTCGGGACGCGTCACCCGGGCGGGTGAGAGAGCGCCAGCCTCGACGCGGGATCGAAGACGTGGGCGCGGGCGGCGTCGATGCCGACGGTGACCGTGTCGCCGATCCGCACCGACGTCCGGCCGTCGAAGCGAGCGTGCAGCACCTGGTCACCGATGCGCAGGCCGACGATCGAATGCCGGCCGGTGAGTTCCATCCCGGTCACCACGGCCGTCACGGCACCGTGCTCCGGGGCAGGTTGCTCGAACACGTCCTCGGCCCGGATGCCGAGCAATACGGCATTGTTGCGATAGCCGTCCAGGGCCGGTGGAGGCGGTAGCCAGGTCGGCAGGATCTGCGTGCCGAGCTGAAATCCCGCCATCCCGGCCGAGACGACGAGCCGCGCGGACATGAACCCGATCGGCACGTCACCGACGAAATCCGCGACGAAGGCGTTCACCGGTTCGTGGTACAGCGTTCGCCCGGAAGCGACCTGCACGACCTGGCCGGCGTTCAACACGGCAACGCGGTCGCCGATCGTCAACGCATCGGTCTGGTCGTGGGTGATGTAGATCGCCGTCACGCCCGCCTGCTTGATCACCTCGCAGAGGTGGCGGCGCATCCGGCCCCGTTCCCCCGCGTCGAGGTGCGCAAGCGGCTCGTCGAGCAGGAACGCCTTCGGCGAGCGAACCAGCGCCCGGCCGATGCCCACACGGCTCTGCTCACCGCGCGAGAGCGTGTGCGGCTTGCGCGCCAGTACGTTGCCGAGTCGCAGCCTGCGCGCCTGCTCCTCGACCCGCGGGCGGGACTCCTCTCTGCGCACATGCCGGACGTCGAGCGCGAACGACATGTTCTTCGCGACGTCGAGAAACGGGATCAGATGCGCCTCTTCGAACACCATCGAGACCTCGCGACGGCCGGTCACCTCGACGGTGTACTCGCCGTCGATCAGCACCCGCCCGCTGCGCAGGGAGACCAACCCGGCGATGGCCCGCAGCAGGGTGGATTTGCCGCTGCCGGACGGACCCAGTACGGTCAGGATTTCTCCCGGCTCGGCCACCAGACTCGCCTCGTTCAGCGCGACCGAGCCGTCCGGGTACACGACGGTGGCGCGCTCCACACCGGTGACGCCTGTGTTTCCCGACATGCTGTCGCACCCCCTTGACCAGTCAACGGTAAGCACCGATCGGCCGATTCGCTCACGGTCCCACCCCCGCCGCGAGGCGCCCTCGAGCGCGTGCGGACGCCTCGTGCCGACGTGGACGCCATGGCTCACCTGCCACAGCCGTTGAGTACCCGCCGAACCGCGACGTACGATCGCCGGACCGGAGTCGTCTAATCGTCGAGGTGAGCATGTCCGGCGCGGACGAGGCCACATCGCTGCACTACGACGTTCTTGTCGTCGGCTCGGGATTCGGCGGCAGCGTGACGGCGCTGCGGCTGACCGAGAAGGGTTATCGGGTCGGCGTCCTGGAGGCCGGACGGCGCTTCACGAACGAGACCCTGCCGAAGAACTCCTGGCACCTGCGCAGCTTTCTCTGGGCGCCCAAGCTGGGGTGCACCGGCCTGCAGCGCATCCACGTGCTCAAGGATGTCGTGATCCTGGCCGGCGCGGGCGTCGGGGGCGGCTCGCTGAACTACGCAAACACGCTCTACGAACCGCTGCAGCCGTTCTTCGACGACCCGCAGTGGGCGCACATCACCGACTGGCGCGATGAACTCGCGCCGCACTATGCCCAGGCCAAAGCCATGCTCGGGGCAATCACCAACCCGACCACGACACCGAGTGACGTCGAGATGCAACGGCTCGCCGGGCAGTTCGGCAAGGGCGACACGTACCACGCGACGCCGGTCGGCGTGTTCTTCGGCCGCGACGGGAAGCAGGAGCCGGCCAGACCCGTCGCCGATCCGTACTTCGGTGGTGCCGGCCCGCAACGTACTGGTTGCATCGAGTGCGGCGAGTGCATGACCGGGTGCCGGCACGGGGCCAAGAACACGCTGACGACCAATTACCTGTACCTCGCCGAGCGGGCTGGGGCGCACATCCATCCGCTCACCACGGTCGTCGATGTGCGGCAGCGCTCAACCGGCGGCTACGAGGTGCATACCGCGCGGACCGGAAGTTGGTTTCCGGGAAGCGGACGCAGGTTCACCGCCGACCAGGTCGTCTTCGCCGCCGGCACGTACAACACGCAGAGGTTGCTGCACCGGCTGCAGGCGTCGAGCCTGCCGAACATCTCGTCCCGGCTCGGGTTCCTCACCCGCACCAACTCCGAATCGCTGCTCGGGGTCCGGATGGCGAACCCGCAGCACGATTACACCCGCGGCGTCGCGATCACGTCCTCGTGGCACCCCGACGAGAACACGCACATCGAGCCGGTGCGCTACGGCAAGGGCAGCAACGCGATGGGGCTGCTCAATACGATCATGACTGACGGCGGCACACGTCGTAATCGATGGTGGCAGTTCCTGCTCGCACTACTGCGCAAACCATCAGGCCTGCGCCTGCTGGTGCCGCGCCGGTGGTCCGAACGGGTGATCATCCTGCTCGTCATGCAGACGGTGAACAACTCCATCACCGTGATGCGCCGGCGCCGCCGCTTCGGCCGCACGCGGCTGACCTCGGTCCAGGGCGAGGGCGAGCCGAATCCGACGTGGATTCCGGTCGCGAACGAGGCGGCGCGGCAGCTCGCCGACAACGTGGGCGGGATCGCAGGAGGTACCTGGGGCGATCTGCTGAACATCCCGATGACGGCGCATTTCATCGGCGGTTGCGTCATCGGTGACTCGCCCGCAACGGGTGTGATCGATGCCTATCATCGCCTCTACGGGCACGAAGGGCTGCACGTGGTCGACGGTTCCACGCTGAGCGCAAACCTCGGCGTCAACCCCTCGTTGTCGATCACTGCGCAGGCCGAGCGAGCGATGGCGCTGTGGCCGAACAAGGGCGAACAAGACCACCGCCCGGTTCTCGGCGCGCCGTACCTGCGGCTCGAACCGATTGCACCGAATTCCCCGGTCGTGCCCGCGACCGCGCCGGGCGCGCTGCGGCCAGGGCCGATACCGCTCGGCATGCCCGGCACACGCACTGCGTAATCATCAATCGCCATGGTTGACATCCATCACGAGGGCGTCTGCGACGCACCGGTCGGTACCGCGTTCGCCTTCATCGACGACTACCGCCAAACGCCGAGCTGGATGTTCGGGTTGCGGGAGTTCACGCCGGTGGGCGGCCGAACGCACGGACTGGGCGCGGTGTTCAGCGGCACGTTCGAGGTGCGACCGGTCAAGCTGCGTTCCACGGTGCGGATCACCGAGTGGGAGCAGGACGCCGTCATCGCCTTCGACTCGATCAACGGGTTCCGTAACTGGTCGACCTGGCGCTTCCATGCCGACGGTCCGACCCGGACGAGGATCGTCGTGCAGTTCAGCTACGAGTTGCCCGGTGGGTTGGCCGGACGCACGCTCGGCAAGGCGCTGGAACCGGTCGTCCTGGTGGCGATCCGGCAAAGCGACCAGGCGCTGCGGCACGGCATCGAGGCGCGGTACCGGAGCACGATTACCTGAACGCAGTGTTCGAGTGTGGCCAGCCGACCGGCTACGGCATCGATGAACCACCTGCGGGTGACACACCGGCGTGTCTTCCTGCATACGCTCCTTTGTCGGCGGAATGAGTAGCGCCCGCCGCCGCCGACCGACCCGCTTGGCGAACAGCCCGTGACGAATCGACGAACAACTTCCCATCGGTCGCAGGAGCGCCGCTGAGTCCGGGTGACCGTGGCTAGGGTGCCGTGGATACGGCTGGCTTGAGCCGTCGGAAGGAGTTGCCGATGCACACGTCGGCCCGGGCGCACATGCAATTGTCCGTCGACACATATCTGCGCCGTGAACGTCATTACGACGTCGTCGACTTCGGCTCGCAGACGGCAGGCGATGGCCATACCCACCGCGAAATATTGACCGGTTACGACGTCAGCTACCTCGGCGTGGACGTCACGCCCGGGGACAACGTCGACGTCGTGATGACGAAGCCGTATCGGGTGCCGTTGAAGTCGAACAGCGTCGATGTGGTGATCACCGGTTCGACGTTCGAGCACATCCCGTTCCCGTGGGCGTCGTTCCTCGAGATAAGCCGCATCGTCAGGCCGGGCGGGCTGATCTTCCTCACCGCTCCGTCGAGGGGCCATATCCACTGGGAAATGGACTGCTGGCGCTACTACCCCGACTCCATGCGCGCGTTGGCGGCGTTCGCGCGAATGAAACTGGAGGAAGCGCACACCGACATGCCACCGAAGCATCCCGAGGGCGGGGTGGACTACGCCCGCGTCGATTACCGCCGAAACTACTGGGGCGACACGGTCGGCGTGTTCCGCAAGCCCGAGCAATATTCCAAACTCGTGCGAGTCGTCGGCGAAGTCGTGATCTGGTGGGCCAACCGCGTCGGCGGGATCGAGCACGTGCCGCGCAAGTACGGCAGCAGGGCGCGTTACGCCGTCGCGCTGTAACCGTTGGTCGCCGCTGGGCCAAGCGCGGCCGGCAGGTCGGCGCTCGCCCGCAGTGCGCCGATCTCGCGAGCGGCGGCGAGCCGATCCTCGAGCGCATTCGGGTCGTGCCGCGCCTCGTACGCGTCGACTACGCTGGCGGTCTCGCCGTCGGCGATGATCACGCCCCGTTCCAACCAGATCGTGCGCTCGCACGTCTCGCGCACGACGCTGAGGGCGTGGCTCACCAGGAACACGGTGCCGGCCTGATCGCGTAGTTCCCGAATGCGGGCCTCACTCCGGCGGCGGAATTGGGCGTCGCCGGTGGCCAGCGCCTCATCGATGAGCAGGACGTCATGGGTACGGGCGGCGGCGATCGCAAACCGCAGGCGCGCGCTCATGCCGGAGGAGTAGGTCCGCATCGGCAGCGAGATGAACTCGCCGTTGTCATTGATGCCGGAAAAATCCACGATGTCGTCGTAGCGTGCCCGGACCTCCCCGCGAGACATGCCGCCGGCCAGACAGCCGAGCACGACGTTGCGCTCGCCGGTGAGGTCGTTCATCAGCGCCGCGTTCACACCGAGCAATGTGGGCTGACCATTCGTGTACACCTTCCCGCGGCTCGGCGGCAGCAGTCCCGCCACCGCGAGCAGCAGGGTCGACTTGCCGGAACCGTTCGAGCCGATCAGCCCGATCGCCTCGCCGTGGTAAGCCGCGAAACTCACGCCCTTGACCGCGTGCACCTCGCGTACCTGCGGGGAGGTTCGCCCGGTGAGAAACCGCCCGAGAGCGGTCGCCGTGTTGCCGCGCTCGCCCTTGGTCCCGTGGACCTTGTACACGACGTGCACGTCGTCAACGACCACGGTCGGAATGCGCTCAGCCACGTCCGTACTTCTCCTCGGCCCGCCAGAAGAACACGAATCCACCTATTCCGCTTGCCACCGCCCAGCCCAGCGCGAACGCCCAGGCGTACGCGGGTAGCTGGGCGGCGGTGAAGCTGTCGATCAGCGCGAATCGCGCCAGGTCGATGTACAACGCTGCCGGGTTGTACTTGAGTGCGAGGTACACCAGGTGCGGCACCTGGCCGTGGCCGGCCAGCTTCTCGACGCTCCACATCACTCCGGACACGTACATCCAGACGCGCAGGATGAAGGGCATGAGCTGGGCAACGTCCGGCGTTCGCGAGCCCAATCGAGCCACCGCCAGCGCCAGCCCCGCGTTGAACACGGACTGCAACAGCAGCGCCGGCACGGCCAGCAGCCAGCTGGGCGACGGCAGCTGCCCGAAGCACAGGAGAATGAGGATCAGCGCACCGAACGAGTACAGGGTCTGCTGCAGCTGCTGCACGGTGAGCGCGATCGGCAGTGCCGCCCGAGGAAAGTGCAGAGCTCGGACGAGACCCAGATTGCCGGAAATCGCGCGCGCGCCTACGCCAACGGTTTGGGCGGTGAAAGACCAGATGAACACGCCGGTCACGAGGAAGGGGACGAAGTCCGGCACGCCTCGACTGGTGCCCAGCAGCACGCCGAACACGAAGTAGTAGACCACCGCGTTGAGCAACGGGGTGAGGACCTGCCACAGCTGGCCGAGCCTCGCTTGGCTGTACTGCGCCGTGAGTCGTGCCGCCGCGAACGTGGCGATGAACGGGCGCCTGACCCACAGCTCGCGGACGTATCCGGCGAGCGACGGTCGGACGCCGATTTCGGTGAGTCCGTGCGAGGCGGCAAGCGCAGCCAGGTCGGTTCCCGACGCCCGGCCGCGGTTCGACACGGGCACAGCGGGCTCGCGCAGCGCGATCGTGGGGCTCACGGGTGTCACTCTCGTTCGTTACCGGTCATAGCGACGGGACGCAACCGTATCGTCGTCACGTTAGGATAAGACTCGGTTACGTTAGGACGCAACCGTATCGTCGTGACGGTAGTCTCAACCTGTGGCCACCGATCCGGCCGCGCCGCGCCGCACTCCCGCCGGCGCCGCGGTCCTCCGAGAAGACGTGACCGCCGCCATCCAGGCCGCGGTCTTCGAGGAGCTCGCCACTGTGGGCTTCGCGCGGATGTCGATCGAGGGCATCGCGCGTCGGGCCGGCGTCGGCAAGACCGCGGTCTACCGGCGTTGGAACTCAAAGCTGGCGATCGTGCTCGACATGGTGTCCTTGCTCGCGGTACAGGGCCTCCCCGCGCCGTCAACCGGCTCGCTGCACGGTGATCTGCGCGCCCTGCTCGAGGTGGCCAGCCGCGCGCTGCGCCACCCGGTGGCGACGCAGATCATCCCCGACCTGCTGGTCGAGGCCGCCCGCCATCCCGAGATCTGGAACACCATCAGAGGGACCCTGCTCGATCCGCACCAGGGTCTCGCTGCCGTGATCGTTCGCGAAGCGGTCTCGCGCGGCGAACTGGCCGAAGACACCCAACCCGATCTGGTGCTCGACCTGACGATCGGTCCGCTGTATTGGCGGTTGGTGGTGGTGCGCGGCGACGTTCCCGACGGATACCTCGATGATCTCGCCGGTGCGGCGGTCCGGGCCCTCAGCCCGCGGTGAGGATGCCACGCTCCGGCTAGAGATCCGGCGTCAGCACCATGGCCGGCAACCGTGGCCGGGCTTCGGCGGCGATGCGGGCGACGAACGAACGAGCGCGCGCGCTCGCCTGAGCGGTGAACCACCCAGGCTCGACGGCAAGCACACTCACTCGGACGTCCACGTCGGCCAGGACGATCGGAACGGTGTGCGCGGCGGTCGACGGAAACGCGATGACCTGTCTGCCGACCGGCCCCTTGCGCAGCAGGATCTCAGCCGGTTGATCCGCGCGCAGCACGCGCACGTTCGGGATCGTCGCGATTTCGGCGACGAGGTTCTCGCTCTCCCGCCGGTGGGCGATGTATCGCAGCGCTGCGCCTGCACGCGCCTGGTTGGCGATCGCGTCGAGGTAGGGCCGCCGCTCGATCACACCGGTACCGACCAGGGACGTGCCGAGTAGGTCGAGCTGACCGTCGATCACCTCGGGCCGCCACCGTGACCGCGTCCACGCATAACTGTTGAGGTGCGCGATCGCACCCACCGGAGTTGCCCCGTGCAGGCAGCTGAACACGTCGACGTTGCGCCGTCGACTCGGCGAGAGCCGCCGGGTTGCGCGCACGGCATGCCGTTTCGCACGCGCGACCGGTCGGTTCCACCGGATGAGCGGCGCGCCGCTGTCGACACAGGTGGCGTAGTCCCAGGTCGCCGTACCGTCGTCGACGATCACCACATGCGCAGCTCGCGCGACCGGTAGGACCGTGTGGATGTATCGCGAGAACGGATCGCCGATGATCAACCAGTCGGCCCGGGCGACGTCGGCCAACACGCCCGCGGCCCGGATCGGCAGGCCGGGGCCGGCGACGCGAACCGGGCGGATATCGACGCGGATCCCGATCGCCCGGACATCGTCGGCGACCCGGCCAAGCTGACGCAGGGACTGGACGTCGGTCGGCGCCAGCACAACGATGCGCGGTGTCGGGGCGTCGCCGGCGGCCTGTGCCCATTCGGCGACGTTGAGCAGCTGGGTCGCGCTCTCGACGAGTGCGACGCAGGTGCGGCTCATTGGCCCACGGTCGCGGACCGTCGCAGTTTGCGCTGGATGGGAACCTCGCTGTCGTAGACGCGCTTGACGCCGTCGCCCAGGGCAGCCTCGACGACGCGGATGTCTCGCACGAGGCGCGCGAGACCGCCCGGCTCGATCGAGGCGGCCTGGTCCGAACCCCACCTGGCGCGGTTGAGGGTGATGTGTCGCTCGACGAAGCAGGCGCCGAGTGCCACCGCAGCGACGGTGGTCTGCAGGCCGACTTCGTGGCCCGAGTAGCCGATCGCGACGTCGGAGTAGCGAAAGCTCAGAGTGTGGATCATCCGCAGGTTCAGTTCCTCGGTCGGAGCCGGGTACGAGCTCGTCGTGTGGCACAAGATCAGGCGTTCGCGTCCGACCACGTCCACTGCGTGCCGGATCTGCTCGGGCGTCGACATCCCGGTTGAGAGAATGACCGTCCGTTGCGTCTCACGTACGCGCTCGAGCAGCTCGTCGTCGGTCAGGCAGGCGGACGCGATCTTGTGTGCGGGCGGATCGAACAGTTCGAGGAAATCGACGCTCGGCACATCCCACGGCGAGGCGAACCAGGCGATGCCGTGATTCGCGCAATGGCGACTGATCGCTACGTACTCGTCCTGCCCGAACTCGACTCGGCGGCGATACGCAAGGTACGTCATGCGCCCCCACGGCGTGTCCCGTTCGACGTCGTGCTGCGCTGTCGGCACGCACACCTCCGGCGTGCGCTTCTGGAACTTGACGGCATCGCATCCGGCCTGCGCGGCGACCTCGATCAGTGCGAGCGCGTCGTCGAGCGAGCCGTTGTGGTTGATGCCGATCTCGGCGGTGACAAACACCGGGTGGTCAGGGCCGACCGGTCTGTCACCGATGTATCGCAAGCGAATCAGATCCATCGCTGATGTCCTTTCCCAACAGATGTGACGCGATCTCCCGGATCGCGCCGTGGCCGCCGCGGGCGGCGGTGACGATGCGCGCACGGGCGCGCACCGAGTGGTGGGCGTCCGCGACCGCGATCGGCCAGCCGACGATGTCGAAGCACGGCAGGTCATTGACGTCGTTGCCTATGTATGCGGTGCGCTTGAGGTCGTGCCGGTGCTCGGCACACCACTGGGCGAGCGCCGCTCCCTTGTGCTGCACGCCCGTCAGCGCCGGGATCTGCAACTTGCGAGCGCGCGCCGAGACGACTGGGTTGCCTTCGGTGGACAAGATCGCTACCTGGAGACCCGCCCGCCGCAGCGCGGCGACAGCAAGTCCGTCGCCTCGATGCACGGTCACGGCCTCTCGGCCGTCCTGATCGACCGTGACGGTGTCGTCGGTCAGCGTGCCGTCGAAGTCGAGCACGACGGCGTCCAGATCTGCCGCTGTCAGGCCCGGGTACGTGTCGAACCGGACGGCCAGGAGGCGGGCGCGGTCGAGATCATCCGGCTCGTCGATTTCCAACGTCCGCGCCGCGTCGACCTCGACCGGCTTGATCCGTCCGGCGAAGCGGTGCCCCGTTGCGCGCAATGCGTCGACTCGGATCGCGTAGGCAGCGCCGGTCTCGAGCAGCTCGACCGGGCGGTCCTGACGGCGCAGCCGAGCCGCAGGGTCGTGATTGATACCGGTTCCGTCGCGACGCCAGAGGAAACCGTGCTCGCGCGCCGCGGTGAACGCAGAGTCGGCCGTGCCGTCCAGCACCGCAGCGGCGACCGAGTCGATATCGGCGCTGGTCAGGAACGGGCTGGTGCACTGAACGAGCAGCACCACAGCGGGTTCGACGTCCAGCGCCTGCACCGCGTGCAGCACGGCCGACTCCGACGTCGCCGTATCGCCGCTGAGTTGCGCCGGCCGATGGACGATCTCGGCGCCGGCGGCGCGCGCGATGTCGGCGATCAGCGGATCGTCCGTGGACACGACCACGCGCTGTACGAGTCGAGCACCGCGCGCGGCACGGACCGCCCGGGCGACGAGAGGCACGCCGCCCACCGTCGCGAGGTTCTTGCCCGGCACTGCTTTGGACCCGCTCCGTGCCGGGATCACGGCAAGAACCGGCAGACTCGGTGACGGGGTGTTCACATCTGCGCCAATCGTTTGACCCGCGGCTCGAGCGCCCGCACCCCGAACTCGTAAGCCCGACGCGCGGTCGCGCGCAGAGCGCGGCGGGGCAACGATGTGGCCGCTGCGCGACGCGCCACGGCGGTCAACGGCACCCCGTACTCGTCGAGCCCGTGTCGGCTCAGCAGGCCGGGCAGGTAGCCGGCGGCGTCCGCGGCGTTGAGCCACGGCCGCAGCGGTGGCAAGGGCTCATCCGGGTTGGTCAGTGCCTCAACCCGTCGAACGAGCGCGGTGCAGGGCTCGGATTGGTGCAACCCGTTGCGGGCTGCCCAGCCTGCGTCGATCTTCGGCATCGCGCCGGCATGCAGCGCGCGCCACGACGTGAGTGCACCGGAGCCGAGGAACACGTGGTTGCCCAGGTTTTCGCGGATCCCGAAATCGATCAGAATCGCGGTCGGAATGTCGCGGTGCATCGCTTCGAGCGCTGCGGTCGAGCTGACGGTGACACACAGGTCGGTGCGGTCGAGCACGCAGGCCATCGGTCCGTAGACGAGCTCGACGTTGCGGGGCAGCTCCCGAGCCGGCAGCAGGGACGTGTAGTGGTAGGGCTCGACGTGTGTCGTGCGTTCGCCGACCCGGCCGCGCAACTTCACGATCACCCGGCGATCGGGATGGCGCATCGCGTGCTCGATGACCTGCCGCAGCGCGTAGCGGCGCTCGGCTTTCGTCTGCGGTACGCCGGGCTGAGTGACGAAGGTGACGGTGAACGGGCGGTCGCGCCCGGCGCTGCGCGGGTCGTGCGGCGCGCCGCCAAGGAACGGCAATGCGGTCTGTACCACCGAATCGGGATCGACGTCGACCGCCTCGAAGACGGCTCGGAACCGGTCCGCATCGGTCGCCGAATTCGCGAGCACGACGTCCGCGCCGGCGCGCAGCAACACACCGTCGACGGTTCGCTCGTACACCAGACCGACATAGCCGGTCACCACGACCGGTCGAGTCGGGCGTGTCTCCCACGCTCGCGCCAGGGCGTGTAGCAACGACTGAACCGTGCCTGCGGCGCAGGCCAGCACGACGAGGTGCGCGTCCGTCTCGCGGACCTGCGGGATCAGCTCGGCCAGGCTCGAGTGCCGCATCGACTCGACCGGCGTCCCCACCTCCAGCAGCTGCCGCTCGGTGGGCGCCGAGCGACCCCGTAGGAAAGTCGCCCGCAGGTGCGGCTCCGCGTCGGGCGCGAGTCGTCGGGCGAGGGCCGCACCCCACTTCCAACGCGTGTCGGAGTCGGCGACGACGTGGACGTTCCACGTGCCCGAGACAGTCGCCATGACAAGAAAAGTAGGAAGGCGATCTTTCGCTGCGGCCCCCGCCAGATGACGCGACCCCGGCACGCAAATGAAGTCCGCATGGCGGGCTCGGCAGGCGCCCGGGCGCCCGGCGCACACCAGCTCGCTCAAGTCACCGTCCGCTTTACGCTGCGGCTGCGGGCCGGCTGATCATGCGTTACCGACCGTTCACCCAGGCAAATCACCATGCAGACGTGACGTCAAGCCCGACACTGTCCGTCGTGCTCCCCGTGCGCAATGCGGGACCGTTCATCGCGGACGCGCTTGTGTCCCTGCAGCGCAACGCCGACGACGACTTCGAGTTCGTTGTCGTCGACGACGGGTCGACCGACGCCACGCCGGAGATCATCGACGACTTCGTCGGCGAGCTGCCTGGACTACGGGTCGTTCGACACGAGGCGGCCGCCGGCCTGGCCGACGCACGCAACGCCGGACTCGATCAGGCTCGCGGGCGTTACGTGACCTTCCTCGACGGTGACGACTGGCTGGCGCCCGGCTACCTGGGCGAGCTCGTCTCGGCGATCGATGATCTCGGGTGCGACTTCGTGCGCGTCGACCATGTACAGGTCGAGGGACGCAAACGGCTCACCCACCGGGCGCCCGAGGCACGCCGCGGCGTGGTGCTCGATCCGCGATCGGGCATTCTGCCGGCCACCGCCCGCACCATGGTCGACTATCCCTACGCATGGGCGGGCATCTACCGGCGCAGCCTTGGCTCGCTGTTGCAGTTTCCGGGCAGCCTGCACACCGCCGAGGACCGGCCGTGGATCTGGCGGTTGCATCGAGAAGCCCGTAGCTACGCCGTGGTGTCTCTAGCCGGGCTGTTCTACCGTCGGCTGGTACCCGACTCGCTGACTCAGATCGGCGACATGCGGCAATTGCAGTTCCTCGACGCGTTCGCCCTCGTGCTGGCACAGGTCATCGACGACCCAATGCTGCAATCGAAGGCTATCCGGCAGTTCCTTGCCGTGCTGGCCCACCAGCTCCGGTCGGCCGGGCGATTGAGCCGGCGCACCCGCCGGGAAATGGCCGTTCGCAGCCGCGCGATATTGGCCGAGCTGCCGCCGGACGCCCTGCGCGCCATGGTTCCCAAGGACTCGCGTGCCCGGCTGTTGCGGCCGGTGCTGCCGGCCGGCGTCCGGCGCTCACGGTTGACCGTGTCGTGACCCGCGTCTTCTACAGCTCGACATTCTTCGGCGCGATGACGTTGGCCGCGGCGATCGACGCCGGTTTCTTCGGTGAGCACGGGGAACGCCGACTGCTCATCGTGTCGGCCAACGCCCAGATCCCCGAGACCACTTGCCGACTCGATCACAATCCCGGTTTCGAGATGGTGTGCCGTCACTTCGACGAGGTCGTCGCGTGGAATGACGTCATCGCGCCATTGCACCCATCGGAGTGGGTACCGCGCCCTGCTGACGTGCCGCTGCTCGCGCGACTGCTGCGCAGCCAGTTGTGCCTGCCTGACGATCCGCACGAGCTGGTGCTCGAATCGATCGCGGTCCCTCCCGCGCGCACCATTGCGACCCTGATCCGGGACTGCCCGATCACCGTCTTCTCGGACGGGCTCATGAGCTACGGACCCACCCGTGACGAGCTGCCGGGTGACATCGGCGCCCGAGTACACCGGTTGTTGTACCTGGACCTGGTCCGCGACCTCGAGCCGCTGCTGCTGCGCGAGAAAGGCGTGCGCGCCGACGTCATCCCGGACGCTGCATTCGAGAAGATCCTCGGTGCTCTGCCCGCCCCGGCCGTGCCGAGCACAGCGAGAGGCTGTCCGGTGATCGTCGGCCAGTACCTCGCCGCGCTGGGCATCCTCAGTGCCGACGAGGAGGCCGCCCTGCACGCCGACATGCTGGGTGCGCTCGCGCGAGCCGGCAACCAACACGTGGTCTTCAAGCCCCATCCAGCTGCCGGACGCACGCACGTCCGGCAGCTGCGGGCAGCAGCGGCACGCGCGGACGTGGAGCTGACCGTCGTCGCGGACACGGTGCCCGCCGAGATCTGGTTCCGTGCCGCCAAACCCGACCTGGTCGTGTCGTGTTTCTCGACTGCCCTGTTCACGGCTGCTCATTACTTCGCGCTGCCGGTCGCGACGATGGGTTGCGAATCCGCACTCGAGCGCCTCACCCCGTACCAGAACAGCAATCGGATCCCAGCCACGATCGTCGACGCGCTGGTGCCCCTGTTGCGTCCCGACGGCTCGCTTCGGGAGCCGCCGCATCTCGACATCGCCCATCTCGTGCGCGCTGTCGGCTACACCATGCAGTCCAGCCGCCATCCCGATCTGCGCGCCTCGGCGCAGTCATACCTGCGCGAGCACGGATCCGGCCGCTACTTCAAGAAGCGGCGACTGGAGGCAGTCGGGCTGGTGAACCCACCACTGCACCGCTCCGGTGTCGTGACCCGAACGGTACGCGTGGGCAAACGGATGGTGTCGGCAGGACGGCGGTGACGGGGCGATCCGGGCACGACGCATCGTGCCCGATGTCGGTTCGCATACCTGTCGATCAGTGTTTCCCCGACAGACACCCATGGCGGGCTTGTCGGTGTCGATTGCGCCCTAACGTCCCGGTGGCGCGGATCCGCCGCGTAGCCGGATCCCATCGTCCCGATCAGCGGAGTTGTGAGCGTGGAGACCCTGCACACCAATCCGATCGGCAGGCGCACGCTGCGTCCCCTCGCCGATCTCATCGACCGACGGATCGAACAGGCCCTGCGCACAAGCACGGGCAGCGCCGCCCCCGACAACGCCATCGACGAACTGCGGACCGAGCTCGCGGAGGTGCAGCGTAAACAGCGTTCGCTGGAGCTCCTCCTGGACGGCAGCGGTCGCGGCATGGCGCGGATGCCGTCGCCCGCGCACGTCGCCACGCTGACCAAGGAGATCACCGCGATAACCGGCGACGCCGAGGCGGCAAAACGCAACGTGGCCGGCGCATTCCGCATCCTCGTTGCGCTGGAGTCACTCGGCGTCGGCCGGGTGGCCGGCGGGACGATGAACATCTGCGGCAAGCTTGCCACGGTGCCCATCCTCGACGTGCCGAACGACGACGTGCTGGAGATCGGCACGCTGTACGGGCTGTTCGCGGCCGCCCTGCTGCGCATGCTCGAGCGCGCTGGGCGTGATCCGCAGCTGACCGTGGTGGATCCGCTCATCGGAATCCAGCACCAGTCCGGGACCGTCGAGCGACCGGACGCCTCGGGTACACCGGTTCGGGAGGCCGCGGTGCACACGAACCTGGCGTTGGCCGGGGCGGCCGGGTCGGCGGCACGCGTGCGTCGCGGCTACTCGACCGATCCCAGCGTGCGTGCGGACGTTTCGGATCGAGACTATGGCGTGATCATCGTCGACGGTGATCACGCACAGGACGGCGTCGCCGCGGATCTCGAATGGGTGGAGAACATCGCGGCCAGTGGCGCAATCGTCGTCGTCGACGACTACGGGGACGCGAGATGGCCGGGCGTGCAGGCAGCGTTGGAGGCCCATCTGCGCAGTGGGTCGCGGCTCGACCTCCTCGGCCGGGTCGCCACCTCCGGCTATCTACGCGCCCGATAGCACTGCGCACGACCACCGGCGACGACGCCAAGAGGAGAGGCAGACATGAGGACGCAGCTCACCAAGTCTCGCGCCCGGCAGCTTCTCGAAAAGGCCGGCGGCACCGCACTGCGCCGCGTCCGGCGGCTTGTCGATGGCCCGGACGCCGCGGACAGCGGCCGACGGCGGCCGGGGGTACGTCCCAGCCTGCACGCCGTTGCCGCGCTGCGGGCGAGCGGAGCCCATCTCTCACCGGCCGATGCGCTGCACGAGAACGGTTTCACCGTCTTCCGAGGTTTGTTCACCGCACAGGAGTGCGCCCAACTGGCCGCTGCGTTGAAGGGCGAAGCCGGAATCAAGCACGCCGAGAAGTACACCAAGGTCGATGCCACGAACAGCTTCGCGACCGCCCGTCAAGTCCTGTTGGAGGGTCGAATGCTCGATGCGGTCCGATCGGCCGTCGGGCCCGATGCCCGGTTCCTGCAGGTCTCTGACCTGCACTATCTGCACGACACGGCCGGCTGGCACCGTGACAGCGTGCACCGCGCGCCCGACGCCTCCGAAGCGCCCGACTGGAGCGACGTCGGCAATCCGTTCGGCGTCGTGAAGGCGATTCTCTACCTCGAGAGCGACAACGCGGCGATGGGCATGATGGCCGGCTCGCACCGGTCGCCCGTCGAGATGGACCACCTGTTCGTCAAGGCCGTCGAACGGGCCGGGGGCCAGCTGGTGATCGACGCTCGCGAAGACCCGAATCGACGGTTCAGCGAGGCAGACAAGCGCATCCCGCTCGCGTGGCCGGCGCAGGTAGGCGACGTCCTCGTGTTCGACGAGCGCATGTACCACGCAGGCCGCCGCGTGCAGGACGGACAGGTCAACTCCAACCGCGCAGCTCCCAAGTTCGTGCTCTCGCTGGTTTTCGGCGTCGACAACCACCATTCCGAACGCATGTACTCCTACTTCCGTTACGCGCGCACGGAGCTCAACTATCGTGACCTGCCCGAAGACTTCACGGCCGAGCTTGCCAGCCGCGGCCTCGTGCTCTCGCACGGCTGGACGAACTTCTACGCCGAGCACCCCCGGGAACTGCGGCACGTGCACCTACCGAATCCGACTCGGTTGACCGCACTCATAGAGGAGTTCAGCAAGACCGGCCCGTGACGGCCGGGCCCTCGGATCTGCGAGTTTGGCGACGTACCTGACTCAATTGCGGATTTGCGCCGGCTGAGGTCTGATTGAGCACCCGCGGCGGGGCACGCCGGGGTGGTTGGGCCTCTGGTAGGACGGTGTGCGTGAGCGATTCGAACGCCTTCATCCTGGTGATGGTTGTCATCGTCGGGCTGGGCTTCGATTTCACGAACGGTTTTCACGACTCGGCGAACGCGATGGCGACCTCGATTGCGACGGGTGCGCTCAAGCCGAAGGTCGCGGTGGGCATTTCGGCGTTGGCCAACCTCGTTGGGGGCATTTCTGTCATTGTCGGTTGCGGCGACTATCGCCAAGGGCATCGTCAATCAGGACTTTGTGACGATCACGGTTGTCTTCGCGGGTCTTGCCGGCGGCGTGGCCTGGAATGTGACGACGTGGTATTTCGGGATTCCGTCGAGTTCGTCGCACGCACTGATCGGCGGGGTCATCGGTGCGACCATGGTCCATGCCGGTGGCAGCGCGGTGCTCTGGCAGGGGGTGGCCGCCAAGGTCTTCATCCCGGCTATCTTCGCCCCGATCATCGCGGGTGTGGTCGCCGCGGCCGCCACCTGGCTCGCGTACCGGGTCACCACCGGGCCTATGGCAGGGTGCGCGCTAGCGGGTTCCGGTGGGGCCAGGTAGGGACGGCCACGTTGGTCTCCTTGGCCCACGGCACCAACGACGCGCAGAAGACAATGGGTGTGTTGACGTTGGCGCTGGTGGCCAATGGCACCATCTCGAGTAGCGCGAGCACCCCGGACTGGGTGATCATCTGCTGTGCGTTGGCGATTTCGCTGGGCACGTACATGGGTGGCTGGCGAATTATCCGCACGCTGGGCAAGGGGCTGATCGAGATCGAGTCGCCGCAGGGCTTCGCCGCCGCGGCCACGTCCGCTGCGGTCATCCTCTCGTCCACTCACTTCGGTATCCCGCTGTCCACCACCCAGGTGTGTTCCGGCTCGGTGGTCGGCGCCGGGCTGGGTCGGGCGCGGCCGGTCCGCTGGGTCGTCTTCGGGCGCATGGTGGTGACCTGGGTGGTGACCTTGCCGGCTGCCGCGGCTGTCGGCGCGCTCACCTTCGCCGTGGTCAACGGCATCGGCGGCGACCTCGGCGTCGATCGTGATGGCGCTCGCGCTCGCGGCCTACTGCGCAGGCATCTACGTGCTGTCTCGCCGGAGCACGGTCAACGCCGCCAATGTCAACAATGCCTGGGACGAGGGCGGCGGCGCCGCCCACGAACCAGCAATCGCCGGAGCGAGCAGCTGATGACCGTTCTCGCAGATTCGTCGTACGTCGACTGGCCGTCGTTGTGGAAGATCCTGCTCATCAGCATCGGCGCCGGCGCGGGGCTGGTCACCGTCTATTCGGTCGGCCTGCTTGCGCTGTCCGTGTCGGGATACCTACGGCGTGGTGACGAGCCCGCCCCGCACCGGCGCAACGTACTGGCGCTTGCCGCAGCCGTGATCTGCCTGGCCATCGTCGCTGCCGCCGCGGCCTACGGCATCCACGTGATGCTCGCCAAGGGCTAGTCGTACCCATCGATCAGACCGGGCGCAGCGCTGCCGCCGGGCTCTCACTTCGCGGCGCGATCGATGAGCTGTTCCGGATAGCCGGCGATGACGGCCAGGCGTGCGTGGTCGTGAGCCTGCACGAAGGCGACGAGCCGGAGTTCACGACCGAGGAGAACCTGTCGGTGCGCGAGCTGGCAGCCCGCCTGTACGGATCTTTCGGTTCCGACGGACAGTCGGCCTCGGTGTTGAGAGTGCTAAAGCCGGGTGATGACGCTCTGGGCGTCGCTCGGTTGAGGAGGGGATCCCACCTACGGTGCTCAGCCTTCTCGTCGGTCCGACGGCCCCCGCCGATCCCCGGCCGTCCGGAACGGCATCACAGTGACAAGGGGCCGACGGCTCAACGCAACGCGAGCAGGTTGGCGACGTCGGCCCACAGCTGCGCGTAGGCGAGGCCGGCCGGGCTACGGGGCGCGAATGCGGTGACCGGTGCGCGTCGGACCGCCATCTGTTCGACATTGCTGGCGGCCGGGATGGCTGTGGTGCCCAAAGCGGAGCGTTGGGACGGCAGGGTACTCACGATGTTGCGGTGCAAGCTGCGACGCCGGTCGACCATGGAGAAGAATCCGTAAACGAGTGGTTTGCGGCTGTGGTCGAGCGTGTCGATGAAGGCCGTCAGTTGGTCAAATGTGCGCACCGAGAGCACGGTGGGGATGAGCGGCACGAGCACGAGATCGGACGCGGCCAGCACGTTTTCGGACACGAGGGACAGGCTCGGTGGGGTGTCGAGCACGATGATGTCGTACTCGGTGGACAGAGGCTTCAGGAGTCTGCGCAGGGTCCGCTCGGGACGCGACCGCTCGTTGAGGTCGATGTCCATATGCCGATAGGTGAAGTCCGCCGGCAGCAGATCGAGCCCCTCGAAATCGGTGGCCTTCACGGCGTCGAGCATCGGTCGCGAACCGCGTACGAGCTTTTCGCTACCGCCTTTGACCCGGGCACGGATTCGGAACAGGTAACTGGCGGCGCCTTGCGGGTCGAGATCCCACAACAGCGTGCGGCGGCCCTCTCGGGCCGATAGGTATGCAAGGTTGACAGCGGCCGAGGTCTTGCCGACGCCACCCTTGAGATTGTAGGACGCGATGGTTTTCACTTCAGGACCAGCCGGTCAATGTGCCGGGCTGCCCGTTTTCCCAAGTAGGTGCTGTGTCGAGCGGTCAGCTCTGCGCGCGCCTGCCGCTGTCTGTGGTCGAAGCGTGCGGACAACTCGCCCATCGCGAGGAGCGCACTGGCGGGCACCTCGCCGGATTCGATCATCTCCTGCGCGAAGATGCGCAGTGCGGCGGCCTGCACCTCACCATCTTGAAACTCGCCCAAGACGTTCTGCAGGTCCTTGAAGTCGCCGAGCACCTGCTTGTACACCCGAGGGTCGCAGACCGGCTCGAACAACTCGAGAAGGTAGCGCAGCGCCTTGCAGTGCTTGCGCAAGGCATGCACGTTCTCCGCGGGGGAATCGGCGTGGATCGCTTCGGCGCGCTTGGTGACCTTCCGGAACACCTTGCGCAGACGCTGATCGGCGAGTTGCGCGGCCGTGATGCCGCTGTTCGACGAGGACCCGGCAACGGCTACGAGATCGGCGCGCCATCCAGCACGCAGCCGAGCGAATCGTGTCGAGCGCAGCGCGCGGGCAAGAGCGGCGTGCTCGCCGGAGCGCCGACGCCTGATGTGTTCGGCGAAGGGAGTCAGGTCAGCCGAGTTGGCGATACTCGCCGCCATGGCATCGACGCCCAGCAGGTAGACGTCCAGGTCTCTCAAGGGCGAGGTCACCGCGCCCAGCCAACGGAACTCCGGTGCGACCCGGGCGGCCACACCCTCGGGAAGCACGTCGCCAACCATCGTGAGCACGGATCGGGTGCGGCGCACCGCCACCCGTAGCTCGTGCAGGAACTCGGTGTCGATGTCGTCAATGACGCCGGTGAAATTGGACTCGATCTCGCAAAGATAACCAAGAAGCACGTCGGCGACGGCGACGTCGGCCGGCTCGTCGCTGCGCATGTCGACGCGACGGCTGGCAGCGGGCGGGCCACACGTGTCACGCAGCCCGTCGAGCCAACTGCGGCTGACCGCCTCGAACCGGTGGTCGGCAGTCAGCAGCCGACTGACCGCGGTGGCATCCTTGTCGTAGCCGCGAAGCGTCGAAATGCCGATGCGGGTCTCGAGCTTGCGATCCGCTGCGGACTCCACTTCGCTTGACCACCAGGTGACCCGAGCGACCGTCTTGGCATCGTCGTTGAGCACGTCGAAGCGCTGACCGCGAGACCGGCTCGTCGCCCAGGGCAGCAACGCACGCACCCACACCGGGCCCTTCACCGCTGCCCTCACCGGACCGTCGGGCACGCGCTCGAGCACCGCGGGCCAGCGCATCCGCCCGGCGGGTTGTTCGACAAGGGCAGCGGTTGACCCGGCAAGTCCCAACGTCTGATCGCGCTCGGAGTACATCAGGTCCAGACCAGCACGCCGCAGGCGTCGGTCGACCGTGTCCACGTGCGTCAGGTTCACGATCACCGAGCCGCGCGCCGTCACCGCGTACTGCCCATCCAAGGTGCTCGCGAGCGTCTCCTGAACAGAATCCGATCCGTCAGGTGGGCGATCCCCGGCCCAGACCAAGCAGTTCGAGGCGTTGAGCGAGGACAGGGACGCGAGGAGTGTCATGGCCGTAACGAAAATACCACTCGGACACGGCCTGGTTGCCCCACGTTCATCCGCGTGTCACCCAGCCAGACCGCGGCATCGAGCGTCGACGCCCCTCTGCACCGCAACACCGGCAGGCGAGCCAGGCCCAGTTTGTCGAGGATCGGCCGGGGGCGGCTTCATCGGTTGATACGAGTGCGTTCTCCTAGCGGCTCAGCCACCGGCGTCGACCGCCAACACCTGGGATCGTGGTGTCGTGGGCGATGACACCTGGGCCGGTTTGGCTGACCTGTTTGTCGATGAGGCTTATGCCTCAGTGAAGGGGTACGTGCGCACCTATGTGTTGCACCAGCAGCTGCTCGAGCACCTACCGGAAGCTCCGGCGCCTGTGCTCGACGTCGGCGGCGGTGCGGGCCACCAATCGTTTCCGCTGGCCCAAGCCGGCTACGAGGTAACCCTGCTTGATCCATCGCCGGCGATGCTGGCCAAAGCACAACAGCGACTCCAGCGGCTACCCGATGATGCCCAGCGACGGGTGACGCTCGTACAGGCCGACGGTGAGAACGCCGTCGAGGCGGTGCATGGCCGACGCTTCGCCGCCGTGTTGTGCCATGGCGTACTCGGGTACCTCGAGCAGCCGGAGCCATTGGTCGACCAGCTGTGCCGGTGCACTGCCGCCGGTGGCGTGGTTTCGATCATGACGGGCAACGCCAGGACCATGGCGGTGCGGCCGGCCTTGGAACGGCGTTGGGACGACGCCCTGGCCGCGTTCGACGCCACCGGCGAGGTCGGGGTGCTGGGCGTGCCGGGCCGAGCCCATACGGTCGAGGAGCTCAGCGAGCTCGTGCGGCGCCGGGGCGTGGAGCCACTGCGCTGGTACGGGGTTTGGCTGTTTGTCGACTGGCTCGAATTCAGTGGAGCCGAGTTGGACCCAGGCGATTCCCAGCAGGTAGCGGCGACGGCTGCCGTCGAACTCGAAGCCAGCCGACGAGACCCCTACCGCCAACTCAGTCGCGTATTCCATCTCGTCGGGCGCAAGGGCTGGGCTGACGTGGCAACGGCAGCCAAGTGCTGAGATCACGCTGCGCCTGTGCGCCGTGACCGCTCTTGCTGTACATGCGGCTGCTCGCTCAGCGCAGGGTTACTGGCCTGTCGGCTTGCGGCATCACAGGACGGACTTGAGCAACGCTCGCGTGGCGTCCATTTCCGTGGTCGTGCCGACGATCGATGCCAGTAAGTCTGTGGCGCCAGCGCCTTCCAGGTCCGCCAGCTGACCGCGGACCGAGTCCTGGTCGCCGACGATGGCGACGTCCCCGGCACGCTCGAGTCCCTCTCGGTCGAGCATCGCGCGGTAGGACGGCACGTTCCCGTAAGCGGCGTATTGCGCGGCGAGGCGATCGCGCGCGTCCTTCCGGTTGCGCGTGACGCATACCGGGAGTCCGACGACGATCCGGGGGGCAGGTCGTTCGGCCTTCGCGGCGGCGGATGTGATGAGGGGGGTCACGTGCGAGGCGACGGTCTTGATACCGGTCATCCAGGTGATCGTGCCGTCAGCCAGTTGCCCGGTCAGCCTGAGCAGCTGCGGGCCGAGCGCGGCGACCAGTACCCGGCACGGCCGCTCGACCGGTACGTCGAGGCGGGTGCGGACCTGGAACAGGTCGCCGCTGAAGGAGACCTGCTGGCCGCTGAGCAACGGGACCAGCACGGACAGGTACTCGCGCATGTGGGCGACCGGTCGATCGAAGGGCATCCCGAACATGTGCTCGATGACCCGCTTGTGTGACAGCCCGATGCCGAGCACGACCCGATCGTGGCTCGCGGCGGCGGCGGTGAGCGCCTCCTGGGCCATGGTGACCGGATGGCGCGGGTAGGTAGGGACGACAGAGGTGCCGAACTCGATCCCGTCGACCTCGCGAGCGGCGATGGCGAGCAGCGACAGTGCTTCGAAACCGAACAGCTGGGGCATCCACGCGGTGGCAAAGCCGTCGTCTCGGGCTTGGACCGCATCGGCGACGATCTCATCGACGGTGGGTCGGCCGCGGAATTCACCGACAGCAATTCCGATCCGCATTCGCCGCCCTCCTCTGGTGTGTAGAGCCGTGGTCGGCACCACGATAAGGGCGGCGTGACCTGAGTGCGCGAACACGCGGGGCCGAATCGCTTTCGAACCGTGCGTCCTCCAGCACCCACAGGTCGCCCAGAGCCGGCGCCCGTCCCGAAGCCAATGGTGACGTTCGGCTCGTGCGTCAGCCGGTGATCAGCCCGAGTTGCCGAAACAGCCCTGCCTCGTCGAGGCATCCCCAGCGTTCGACGATCCGGTCGCTGTCGACTCTGAAGATGTTGATCCCGGCCAGCGTGATGGTCTTTCCGGTCGCCGGCACGCCCATGAGCGGTGCAGCGGTGTGCGTACCGCTGGCGGTGAAGCGCTCGACAACGAGGTCGCCCTCGGCGATCAGCTGCTCAACGTCGCTGTGCCAGTCAGGCAGTGCCTGCCGGAAAGACGCCGCGGCCAGACGCATCCCCTCCGGCCCGTCCGGCGCGCCGGGAAATGGCGGGTCGTGGTTGACGAACTGCGGATCGAGATACCGGTCCGTGGCACCCGAGTCTCCGTTGCTGAATAGCTCCTGGATGAACCTGCCGACGAGTTGCTTGTTCCTGGTCATGAACTGAGCATCAACGCGCTTCGGCAACTCGACCACCCCAGGAAGTTGGGATTCGGCGAATCGGCACAGCCGGCTGATACTGGGGAACGTGGCGCACAGCCCCCCAGCTCGCACAGCTCTGCAGGATCTCGTCCGGCATTGTCATCGCGGACTGGACGCGCCCGACCTGCAGCGCAGGCTGCTCCGCGCATTGCGTCGGCTGGTGCCGGCCGACGCTGCGTTCTTCGCCACCGCCGACCCGTACAGCTTGTTATTCACCGGAGGGTTTGCCGAGGAGCCACTCGCTAGCGCTACCCCGCAGTTCCTGGACAACGAATTTGGCGCCGAGGACGTGAACAGGTTCGCCGCGTTGGCCACCTCGTCCAGTCATGTCGCGTCCCTGGATTCAGTGACGTTCGGAGACCGCTTCGCGAGTACGCGCTACCGCGAGATCATGCGGCCGCTCGGGCTCGGCGACGAGCTTCGCGTCGCATTGCTCGCCGGCACCCAATGCTGGGGGTATCTCTGCCTGCACCGGACGGATCGTTCGAGCGGGTTCACCGAGTCGGAACTGGCGCTCGTTGCCAACGCCGCTCCGCATCTCGGCCATGCGCTTCGCCAGGCCCTGCTCCTGCATCGTCCGGCGGCGGCCGGGCGAGTCGACGAACCCGGCGTCGTCGTACTCGCCGACGACTTGAGCCTCGTGGCAGTGACCCCTCAGGCGTCGGAGTACCTCGCGCAGATGGAGCCGGCGAGCGGCCGGCAGCTGCCGGTCGGCATCTACACCGCCGCGGCGGCGCTGCGTGCGATCGAGGTTGGCAACGCTGCACCGGGGTCCATGCCGAACAACCCGCGTCTACACGCGCGCCGGCCGGTGGTTGACCGTCCACGCGTCCCGCCTCAACGGTCCGTCCGGGGAGCAGGGCATCACTGTTGTCATCGAGGAAGCCGACGCACGCAGCACTGTGCCGTTGCGGCTGTCGGCGCACGGCCTGAGCCCCCGCGAAGGCGAGGTGGCCGCCTTGGTGCTACGCGGAACCTCGACGAGAGGCATCTCTGCCACGCTGCACATCTCCGAGAACACCGTTCAGGACCATCTGAAGGCGGTGTTCGACAAGGTCGGCGTGCGCAGCCGCCGCGAACTCGTCGCCGCAATGCTCACCTGACCTGCCTCATGCTCCCTTGCGCCACAGATCGGGCCGAACATTCGTGCCCGGGTTCTCATGGCGGCAAACCTAGTCACGGCTGGGGCTAGCGTCTCGGATATGACGCGCAGACCGTTTCGCTTCGGGGTCATCGGTGCGCCGAGGGGGGATCCGGGTCGGTGGCGTGCCACGGCCGTGCGTGCCGCCGAGTTCGGCTACGCGACGCTGCTCATGCCGGACGTGCTCAACCTGCTCGCCCCAGGGCCGTCGCTCGGGTTGGCCGCCGGAGTTGCCGACATCGGCGTCGGCACCTGGGTGTACGCCGCGCCGCTGCGCACGCCGCAGCAGACGGCGTGGGAAGCGCACACGCTGTCCGCTCTGACCGGGGGGCGGTTCGAGATGGGCATCGGCACCGGCCATGCACGCAGTCGCGAGTTCGCCCGGAGCCTCGGCATGTCGTTCGGATCGGCCACCGAACGGCTGACCCAGGTGTTCGCGACGATCGACGCGGTGCGTGAGCTGGACGGGCCGGATCTGCACACCCGGGTCCTGGTGGCCGCCCGCGGCCCGAAGGCCAGGGAGCTGGCTGCCGAGAAGGCGGACATCGTCTCCATCGCCGCCGATCCCCTGACGCCGCGCCAGCGCGTGGCCGACGCGATTGCCGCGGTTCGCGCGGCGGCCGGAGAGCGAGCCGGCGATATCGAGTTCGCGATGAATCTGTTCGCGGTCGGCGACGACGTCCCGCCGCACGCCAAGCAGGCGACAGGCGCCGACCCGGCGGAGCTGGCCGCCGCCGACTCCCTCGTACTGCTCCGCGGCGACACCCCGGCGATGATCGACGAGTTGCGGCGCAGGCGTGAGCAGATCGGCGTCTCCTACATCCTCGTGAACGCGGAGTTCATGGCCCACTTGGCACCGACCGTCGCGGCACTGGCCGGCACCTGACAACATGCGCAGTCCGGGTCGGGCACACGCGTTCCAGACGACGACGTCGGTCCACCGGCACCGGGGAGGCAAGCGCGAGTGCCCGATACCGGGCGAGTGTGCCGACGGGTGGCCGGTACGGCCGCTCAGGCCCAGAAGGCCGTGACTGTCGGAGGATCTCCGATGAACTGGTCCACCGACCGCACGCGGCCGGACTCGACAGCAAAGAGCAGGATCTGGCTATCTGCGAACGTGCGCCCGTCCGGGCGGGTGGCGCTGATCTCGGTGAGTACGGCGACGTGTCCTGAGTCGTCTGCCATGAAGAGCACCGGCAGCGGCCTGAGGGTGCCCGAAGTGAGTTCCATCGATTCGCCGAGGAAGGCCACGATGGCCTCTACGCCCGCTTTGATGCCGCCGAGCCGGTCGGGGTTGCGGTGGTTCCACGTCGCGTCCGGGTGAAACATCGCGGCAAAGGCGGCCATGTCCCCCGCGGCCACCGCCGCGAAGCCGTCGCGAACTGCGGCGAGGTCTGGGTTGGTGGATGTGCCCGTAATGGTCATGGTCGGCTCCCTCGAGTAGGTGGGTGCCGGAAAGACTAGGCAGGGCCGCGTCTTGTCCACATCGATCGTTCGGTTGATTCGGACCGGCCGAACTGACGCAAACCTCAGCGCGTGCCGACGAGCCCGTGTCGCATCGCAAACATCGCCAGGCCGGCGCGCGTCGACACATCGCACTTGGCGTAGATGTGCACGGTGTGCGTGTGCACCGTCGACGTCGCGATGAACAGCTGGTGGGCGATCTGTAGTTTGGTGTGTCCGGCCGACAGCAGCCGCAGGACTTGGAGCTCGCGCTCGGTGAGATCCACCGGTAGCGGCGGGAACGACGCGGCAGGCGCCTGTGCCGCGGCCAGCACCGCGCGGACCGCGTCGCGGCCCAACGGCATCCGGGCAATAACCCGTGCGGCCTCGACCACCGTGAACGCCGGGCGATGCGGGCGGGCTTCGCCGAGCGCGTGCCACACGTCCGCGGCGGCGAGCAGGTTGGCGAGCTCGCCGGACTCAGAAGTCCGCACGCCGGCCGGATATCCCGAGCCGTCTACCCGCTCGTGGTGACGGCTGACGATCGCCGACAGCGGCTCGAGCACCGGCGAGCGGGCCAGGATGCGTCCGGAATGGTACGGGTGCAGCCGCACAAGTTCCCATTCGTCGGCGCGCAGCGCGCGACGCTGCTCCCAGATGCCGGTCGGCACGGCGACCCGACCGAGATCATGAACCAACCCGGCACGGTAGGCCAGCACGGGGTCGAGGGACATCAGGCTGCACGCCTCCCGGGCGAGCAACGCGACGCCGCGCGAATGTCCCTGGAAGAACGGCGATTTCAGATCAGCGGCATCACCGAATCCGGCGAGCGCGTCGTCGAGATCGGCGTCATCGCGAAACAGCCGCGCGGGCTGCGGCTCGCTGCCCACCACGGCGGCCCACACATCGTCCGGGTCGGACAGCTCGACCAGCTCCGCAGGTGCCGCAAGGAAGATCGCGCTGATCGCAGGGTCCAGCGCCCGACCCGACCAGCGGGCCACGGCGGCTGTTGCCTCCTCGACACCGCCCACGGCGTCGAACATGACCGCCGCGAACCCGACGGCCGCAAAGCGCGCCGCTACCGAGACGTCCTCGCCCGCAAGCCCGGCCGGCGAACCCCTGCCGTCGAACCGCTCGAACGCGCACAGCACCGCGCGACGGACACCCTCGGGCAGCCGCAGCCGTCGTACCAGCGCGGCGCCCACCTCGCAGTCCGCCCGGGTGGATTCCTGCACGATCTTCGGCACGCTCGGAGCACGCAGCAGCACGCGCACCTTGTCCGGGCCGTGACCGAGCCCGGCAAGGAAGCGAAGCGCTTCGGTCGGTCGGGTCGGGTCGATGAGATCACCGCGCGCGCGCACCGCGACGTCGTCGCCGCCGAGTGCCTGCGCAGCCTCGTGCGACGTGGCTGCGCAGCCAGCAAACCGCATCAGGGTCGCGTAGTACACCTCGTCCAGCGCTGCCGGGCCTGCCTCGGCGCGACGGGCAAGCTCGGTAGCCAGCAGGCAAGCGCGCATCGCCTCACCGCGCGGATGCCCGCGCGTCAGGTCGCTGACCACCGACAACGCCGCGACCACCCCGGCAACGCCGAACCGCTCGGACACGACGCGAGTCTAGGCGTGTGTCCGGCCCCCTGACGGCCACCGCAAGCCCAGGCGGGAGGTTACCCGCGCACCCCGGCCCCACCACCCCCAAGACGACCTGCGCTGCGTTGATCGGTGCCGTGGCGTGCAAACGACGGGTCCGGCTGAATGACAGCCTATGCACAGCGTTGGCTCCACAGGCTAGGTATCGGGGTCTTCGTTCGGCCCCGTCGTCACCGATGACGCGCCCGCACAGCGGCGCCAAGACAGGGGGGTACGGATGATCGGCACGATCGAGCAGGTGAGACCGTGGCGCTGACGAACTTCGGCGACGTGCGCGCGCTCATCGCGCAGCACGACCTCGGGTGGCAGGTGCACCCGGACATCCCCGACGACCGCCCGTTGCGTCGCCGCCTGCTCGGCGGTTTACCGACCCGGCCGGCGATCGTCGAACGGCGCGTGGACGTACTGGGCCTGGTGGCCCTTCGGCCCGCCGCCTACCAGATCGCGGCAGGGGGGCCGCCCGGCGGCGCTCGTCCGGCGTCGGTCGACTGGCGCTCCCACAACGGCTGGGCCACCTTCACCCGCACCCGTGACCAGTTCGACTCCGAGCACTGCTGGATCTTCGCGCCGACCGGGGTCATCGAGGCGATGACACGCATCGAGCACTGCACCTGGGCGCCGCGGTCGGAGGGCGATGTGGTCAAGGGCCTCAACGTCGTGGTGGGGCAGTGCGGCGACGCGCAGAACACCCTCAATTGGGTCGCGTCGAACGGGCAGGCCGACCCGAGTTGCATTCCGTGGCCGTTCCCGGCCGCGCACAATGACGGCTATTGGACGCCCGGCCCCTCGGCCTGCAACACGGGGTCCACCCAGCACACCACCGCGACACCGACGTCCGACCGCGGCGGCCGCACCGTCAAGATCCCGAGCTTCACGACGCTCAGCAACGTCGAAGACATGAAGAACTGGATCTGGCAGGTCGGGCCGGCGGTCGCCAGCTCGATCACCATCTACGACGATTTCTACGGGTACAGCGACATCACCACCGTGTACCGACCGGCGCCCCATCAGAGCTCGAACGGCACCCATGTGGTCGACGTCGTCGGCTTCGACGACGGCAAGCAGGCCTGGCTGATTCGCAACTCCTGGGGCGGCACACCGGGCGGCGACGACTGGGGTCAGGGCGGCTACGGCTGGATCGGCTACGGCGTGATCGGCATCGACACCAACGCGATGTACGGCATCCGCGGAACCAACCCCGACCCGTGGTGCAAACGGTTCAGCCACAACGGCGGAATGTTCGAAAGCGGTGACGGCGCCAACCACAACAACTTCGAACTGTTCGCGCACGCGCCCGGCAACACGATCTCGCACTGGTGGCGTGACAACGGCAACGGGTCGTTGCCCTGGGCGCAGGCGTCGGGCTTCGCGGCCGACGTGGGCTCTGCACCCACCGCGACCGGAACCACCTTCAACCGCAACTTCGAGCTCGTCTACCGCTCGACAGGAGGACGGCTGCGGCACTGGTGGTTCAACCAGTCCAACGGCACCTGGAATGACGGTGCGACCTTCGGCCCGAACGACGCTGTCGGCACGCCCGGGTTCGTCGAAGGCAGCTACGGCGGCAACTTCGAGGTCGTCACCGCGCGCACTACCGGGCAGCTGCAGCACTTCTGGCGTGCCGGCAGTACCTGGAACACCGGGCCGGTGTTCGGCTCCGGCGTCCGCGAGGCCGGGTCGAGCCTGATCCAGACGACCCAGGGAAACCTGGAGCTGGTGTGTGTGCTGGACAATGGCACGTTGCAGCACTGGACCCGTGCCGACGGCACCACCTGGGCGTGGTCGAACACGTCGACCTTCGCGGCCAACTGCAACTACGCGCCGGTGCTGATCGAGGGCCAGTACGGCCGCAGCGACGAGTTCGCCTCCGGGAACTACGAGTTGGTGGTCGCGCTGACGTCGGGTCTGCTGCAGCACTGGTGGCGGGGCGCCGACCACGTATGGCGGCCCAGCGTGACCTTCGGCGCGGACATCGACTGCGCAGTGTCGATCGTCCAGGGCAGCTTCGGGTTCAACCTCGAGGTCATCGCCCAGCGGCGGGACGGGAACCTGCAACACTTCTGGCGTGACAACGCCGGGTGGCACACCGGTGTCATCATCGGGCCTGCCGTCTGAGCTGGAGCTCGTGGTCGGGGCGCATTTCCGCGCCCCGATCACGGGCGCCGGCAGTCAGGGCTATCGCTGGACGGTCGAGATCTCGGGGGCGACCAACTCGGTCGCCGTGCGCACCGTCGGCATCCCGCCACAGCACGACATCGGGGTCGGCAGCTATCGCCGGGAGTTGCGCATCGACGCCCTCGCGCCGGGAATTGCGACCGTGCATCTCAGCCTGGCGCGACACAGCGGCCGGGTGCGCGAGCAACATGTGATCTCAGTCCACGTGCGGTGACCGCGGTGAGATCATCACCGCCGTTCTGACCGAGCCGTCAGTCCATACGTCGCCGGGCCGCGGCCGGGCATGCGGGTCGAGATCCAAGCCAGGCACTCCGCAGGCGCGGCGCAGTGGTGGGAGCGCCACGATGTGGTCGCGTCTAGCCTTGCTACCCAGGGCCGGCAGGACGCCGAGCCCCGAGCCTCGAGCCTCGAAAGGAAGCCCTACCATGCCCGCGAAGCGTGCCCAGTCCGAATCCGACGGCTTCACCGCACAGGAGCGTGCCGCGATGAAGGAGCGCGCCGCCGAACTGCGGGCCGCGGGCAAGAAGGGCGCCAAGAAGGCCGACGGCCTGCAGGCGGTGCTCGAGAGGATCGCGCAGATGGCACCGGAGGATCGTGCGCTCGCCGAACGTGTGCACGTGACCGTGACCGGGGCCGCTCCCGACCTGACGCCGAAGACGTGGTACGGGATGCCCGCCTACGCGAACGCGGACGGCAAGGTCGTCGTCTTCTTCCAGGACGCAGGCAAGTTCAACTACCGGTACTCGACGCTGGGCTTCCAGGAGGCGGCGAACCTCGACGACGGCGACCTGTGGCCGGTGTCCTACGCGATCCAACAGTGGAGCCCCGAGGTGGAAGGCCGAGTTGCCGGGCTGGTCAAGGCCGCGATTTCCTGAGCGCCCCGAGGGCGCGCGGAGGTGCCGTGATCCCCGGCCGCATGCAGCCATCTCGGTTTGCCGCAGCGCCGCCCGTCAGATACCAACTGTGCCGGTCCGTCGATGGCGCCATCGAGCTGGGCAGGTGTGGTCGGATCGGACACACTGGCATCATGTTCATCGACACGGTGGCCGAGGACTCGGCTTCGGGCGAACTGGCTGAGTACTACCGAGGTCAGCGAGAGGCGTGGGGGTTCCTGCCCAACTACGCGGCTGCCTTCTCGACCCGTCCTGACATCGGACGGGCCTGGAACATGCTCAACGCGACCGTCCGTGACGGCATGGATCGCCGACGATTCGAGATCGCGACCATCGCCGCCGCGCGAGCGCTGCATTCGACGTACTGCACGGCCGCGCATTCGACGTTCCTGCGCGATGTGTGCGACGACGATGCGACGATGCACACAATTGCCGCGCAGCCCTCCGGCGCGGGTCTGGAGCCTCGGGACCGGGTCGTGTACGAATTCGCCGCAAAGGTGGCCGTCGATGCGGCCGAGGTCAACCAGGAAGATGTGGACCAATTGCGCCGCGTCGGCCACTTGTCCGACGCGGAGATCGCCGACGTCGTGTTCGCGGTGGCGGCCCGGTCCTTCTTCGCCCGGGTACTCGACGCGCTGGGCGCGGAGCTCGATGTCCAGACCGCGGACACCTTCCCTCCTGCTCTGCGCGACGCGATGATCGTCGGTCGCGCTGTCGCCGCGTCGTGATCTGAGCACCGCCTCATCGAACAGACCCGGGTGCCCCTTGGGGCGATACGGGTGTGCGTGGACCGGCCGGGACTTACCGTCGGGTCAGCCAATGGGGGTTCCATGACGAACATCAAGGTGTCCGAGACCAATGTCTACCCGGACCACTTCCAGCAGACCGGTGACATGACGCTCTACGACAACGAGGGCGCACAGATCGTCACCCGGATCGCCAACGAGGGCGGGCACACCGGCCAGTTCAAGGTCCTGGTGAAGCTGGACGGGCAGCACGTACACGAAGAGTGGATCCACGACCTGTCGTCGCAGGGCGAGAAGTGGCTGCACGTACCGATCGCGCACCTGCCTGCCGGGCAGCACCAGGTCGAGATCTATGCAGACATCACGAGCCGGGTCCAGGAGACCGAGGAGTGGTTCGACAACAAAGAAGAAGTGCCGTTCGAGGTGCACTACCGGCAGATCAACGCCGACCCGGACAAGGTGGAGGTGCACGTCTCGGAGCAGCAGTGGGAGAAGGCCGGCTGGAAGCGGGCCAACGTCTACGTGCAGATCTGGGACTACGACAACCACCCACTGGCCGACTACGAGGCCTACCTGAACGTGGAGGGGCAGTCGGACTGGCAACCGGCAGCTCACAACCCGATGCAGCACGGTGCCGCCGAGTTCCACAAGTTGCTCCTGCACCCAGACGCGCCGTTGCACATCATGTGCCAGACCTCCCACGAAGGCCTGCTGCCTCGTCTCGAAGGGACGTTCGACGCCAACATCAACGACCACGGGAACGTGCAGATCCACTCGTGGCAGGACGCGGCGATCGATACGTTCCAGGCCGCCGACCAGCACGCCGTCGCGCTGCAGTTGTCGGCGTCCTTGCAGGTATCCGGAAAGGTCGGGTTCAAGGTCCTTGGAATGGGCGCGGAGGCCGGGGTCTCGGCCACCGGGGGCGTCTCGCACACCACGACGGACACCCACACGACCTCGCGCACCTTCCGCATCCTGTACCCGAAGACGTCCTTGCTTCCGCAGCAACCGACCCGCGCGTCCTGACCTCGTCGTCCTTGCCGCCGCCAAGCCGGCCCAGCGAAACCCAACCTGACCGATAGGTCAGGCAGGCTATGCCGTGATGGTGCCGATCAGCGCGACGCGTCCGCAAGAGGCCGCGCCTGCGCCGACGCGCTGGATGGTGACGGTGATCGTCGGGTGGTTGGGTGGGTTGACGCCGGAATCCGGACGATCAAGGCGAGCAACGAGAACGGCCGAGGACGCGGCGATTACCTAGTCCAGGTTGGCTGCCAGGTCCTGCACCTGGATCGTGGAGAAGAAGCTGCGCTCACTGCTCTTCAGCGGTCGCGGCGGGCCGGTGACGTCGAACGATCCGACGAGCTTGTGGTCGTCGGAGGAGGTGCCGAGGAACAGGTCGGTATGGCCCGGGTCGACGGAGAAGCCGCCGCGTGCATTGGAGTAGCCGAGTTGGGTCGCCTTGACGGTGAACGTGATCCGCCGGGCGTCGCCGGGTTCGAGCTGCACGCGGGCGAAGCCACCGAGGACCTGGGCGGCCCTGGTGACCCCGCTGGTCTTGGTCTGCAGGTAGAGCTGCACGACCTCCGCACCGGCCTTCGTTCCACTGTTGCGGACGGTCGCTGAAATGGTCACCTCGCCGTCGGTGTCGATCGCCTCCGGGGTGATCGCGAGGTCCTCCAGCTCGAAGGTGGTGTAGCTCAGTCCGAAGCCGAACGGGAACAGCGGGGTCGCCGCGCCGTCGATGTAGTGCGTGCCGAAGGGCGTGTGACTGCGGTAGCCACTGGCGGACCGTTGGTGGTGGAAGATCGGGATCTGGCCCTGGTGCCGCGGGAAGGTGTACGGCAGCTTCCCGCTCGGGTTGATCGATCCCGACAGCACGCCGGCAAGAGCGGAGACGCCACCGACGCCGTTGTATGACCCACTGACGATCGCATTGGATTCGAGCAGTGACTCGCGCAGGAGGTACGGCCGGCCGTGGATCAGTACCGCGACGGTGGGTTTGCCGAGGGCGGACACCGCGTCGATGAGCCGGCGCTGCACTTCGGGCAGTTCGATGCTGAGCGAATCGCTGGCCTCGCCCTCGGTGCGGTCGCCCACGAACCAGGCGCTCGCTCCCCCGACGGCAAGGACCACGACATCGGCCTGGCCGGCGATCTCGACGGCACGTTCGAACGCTCCTGCCTCGAGCTCGACCTGGATCCCCACGCCGGGTTCGGCGACGACGGAGGCTCCGAGCGAGGAGAGTTCGTCGGCCAGTCCACGCATGCCGTACTCGGCATGAACCCATTCCTCCTGCGGCAGCGGCTTCTCCCCGGAGTTGTCGGCCGTGGGCAGGTAGTCCTCGACGCCCACCATGTTGTTGAAGCCGCCCTGCGCCATAAAGATCCCGACCGCGCGTGCCGCGGGGAAGGAGTAGGCGGGGAACTGTCGTGCGGCGGAGTTGGCGTGCGGACCGACGACGGCGATGCTCTTGGCCGACATATCCAGCGGCAGCAGCCCGTCGTTCTTGAGTAGCGTGACGCTCCGGTTCGCCATTTCCTCGGCGATCTCGCGACCTTCGGCGGCAATTGCCGCGGCATCGATCGTCTCTTCGGCGTAGGGCTGTTCGAACAGGCCGAGTTCGAACTTGGTCGTCAGCAGCCGAAGCGCCGACCGGTCGACGAGGTCCTCGGCGATGTTGCCCTTGCGCACCTCATCGGCGAGCACCGAACCGTAGGCCCACGGCGAAGGCAGCTCGAGGTCCAGCCCGGCCTCCAGGCCGAGGCGGGCCGCCTCGGCGGCGTCGACTGCCGCCTTGGCCCGGTCGACGACGTGCTGGAAGGAGATGTAGTCCGACGACACGTAACCGGTGAATTCGAGGGTGTCGCGCAGCAGTGTGGTGAGCAACTCGTGGGAGATGGCCGCCGGCACCCCGTTGACCTCGGAGTAGGTGTTCATTACCGACCGGATCTTGGCCAGCTGAATGGCCGCTTCGAATGGCTGCGCGAAGACGTCGCGGATGCGGCGCGAGCCGGCTTCGACGTTGGAGGAGTTCAGTCCGCCCTCGGAGGCGCCGTAGCCCAGGAAGTGCTTGCCGGTGGCGACGACGCCGTCTGCGAGGTCGCCGCCCTGCAGCCCGGAGACGTACGCGGTGCCGAATGCCGCTGTCAGATACGGGTCCTCGCCGTAGGTTTCGTGCACCCGCCCCCACCGCGGCTCGAGAGACACGTCGAACCCGGGCCCGAGTGCCTGGCGCATGCCGAGGCGGCGCATCTGCCGGTTGACGACCTTCCCCATCTCGAGGCTCAATTCGGGGCTCCACGTCGCCGCCACGCCGGTCTGCGTCGGGAAGACGACGTGGCCGGGTGCTTGGGTGCCCGCGATCGCCTCGTTGTGGAAGATCGCCGGGATGCCGAGGCGGGTGTTCTCCACCAGGAATCTCTGGATCTGGTTGATTTCGGTCGCGATTCGTTGCGGCGTCGTGCCGCCGGTCGACGTCAGTGGGGCGACCTGGCCGATGCCGTTGGCCAACACTGGTTCCAGCGCCTCGGAGCGCAGCCCGTCAGGCGACATGACGGCCTGCGGCATGATGCAGGTCAACTGCTGCGCCTTCTCCTCGATCGTCATCTCGCGCAGCAGTAACGCGGCCCGCTCGCGCGGAGCAAGGGACGCATCGCGGAACCCACTGGTGTCAGGCATCTGAATCCTTCATCTGGGAGTTGACGGCAAGGCAGTGACCTGTAAGCGGCAATGGCCGTGCACGGCTGGAACCTAACCAATACGTCGGCGGCCTGGTCCACCGGGGCTGCTGGTCTGCCAGCCGCACCGGCCGGCGGTGAGACGATTGCGGTTGTCTCATTGCCGCAGATACAGGTCGGCGGCCGCTGCGTACCGTTCCCGCAGCCCCGGCGTGATCGGCGCCTCGAACCGTTGCGGGGTACCGAGGATGCCGCTCCAGTCGGGCGGCGCGGCAGCGCCGGACAACGCCCAGGCTGCCTGCCGCGCCGCGCCGTCGGCGACGTACTCGCCGGCCGGCGGCACGATCACGGGCACGCCGAATACGGTCGGCGCGATAGCCCGCACCGCAGGGGAGATGGCCGCTCCGCCGATCAGCCGCAACCGGTCCAGCGCGACGCCCTGCGTGACGAGCGCGTCGATCCCGCTGGCCACGCCGCACAACATGCCTTCGACCGCGGCGCGGGCCAGGTTGGCCGGCGTGGCGTTGCCGAGCGTGAGTCCGTGCACCGCGCCCGTGGCGTCGGGCAGGTTCGGCGTGCGTTCGCCTTCGAGATAGGGCACCACGACGACGCCCTCGGCACCGGGCGGTGCGGACGCCGCCAACTCACTGAGGGTGTGCAGATCGACGCCGAGAAGCCGCGCCGCGGCATCGAGCACTCGCGCGGCGTTGAGCGTGCATACCAGGGGCAGGAACGAACCGGTCGCGTCGGCGAAACCGGCGACGATGCCGGTCGGGTCGGCCGACTGCGTGTCGTGGCGCGCCATCATCACCCCGGACGTGCCCAACGAGACGACCACATCCGTGCCGGCGTGCACACCCAGCGCGCCCGCCGCATTGTCGCCCGCGCCCGGCCCGAAGCGGCCCGCGACCAACTCCGCCGGGCCGGCCACCCGTGGCAGCACGACGTCGTGGCGCCCGAACGCGGTCTCGAGCAGGTCGCGGCGATACATCCCCGACGCAGCGTCGAAGTAGCCGGTGCCCGACGCGTCCGAGCGATCGGTGATCAGGTCGCCCAGATCGGCCGTTGCGCCCAAGCGCCACGTCAGCCAGTCGTGGGGAAGACACACCGCCATGGTGCGGGCGGCGTGCTCCGGTTCGTTCTCTGCCAGCCAGCGCAGCTTGGTCACCGTCAGCGACGCGACCGGTACCGTGCCGACCGCCCCGGCCCACGCCGCCGCGCCCAACTCGGCGATGAGGTCGAGCGCCGCCGGCGCGGACCGGGTGTCGTTCCACAACAGCGCGTCACGCACCGTCGCGCCGTTCTCGTCGAGACACACCAGGCCATGTTGCTGACCCGCGACGCTGATCGCGGCGACGTCTTCGAGGCCGCCCGCGGCGGCGATCGCGGTCTGCAACGCGGTCCACCAGTGCGCCGGGTCGACCTCGGTGCCGGCCGGGTGTGCGGCCTTTCCCGAGCGAATCAGTTCCCCGCTGCCCGCGTCACGGACCACGACCTTGCACGACTGTGTGGACGAGTCGATACCCCCGACGAGCGTCATGTCGCCGCTGCGTGGGTGGAGGCCACCGCGCGGCTCAGCGCGCGTCGACGAGGTGTTCGAGTGCGAGCTGGTTCAGCCCCACGAAGCCGTACCCGACCTCCCCGGCCTTGACGGCGTCGAACGAGATGACTGCGGGGTCCGCGAGCAGCTGGTCGTAGGTCTCGCCCGCGGCCAGCGTCGGCTCGGCCAGTTCCGGCACCCGGGCAGCAGCCAGCGCCTGCTGAACCGCCGGGTCGGCCCGGAACGCGGCGGCGCGCTCCTTGAGCAGCAGGTAGGTGCGCATGTTCGCCGCAGCCGACGCCCACACACCGTCGAAGTCCTCGGTGCGCGAGGGCTTGTAGTCAAAATGCAGCGGCCCGTCGTAGGCCGGTCCGCCATTGAGGCCACCGTTCTCGAGCAGGTCGACCAGGCTGAAGGCGTTCATCAGGTCGCCATGCCCGAAGACGAGATCCTGGTCGTACTTGATGCCGCGCTGGCCGTTCAGATCGATGTGGAACAGCTTTCCGTGCCACAGCGCCTGCGCGATGCCGTGCATGAAGTTCAGCCCGGCCATCTGCTCGTGCCCGACCTCGGGATTCACTCCCACCAGTTCCGGGCGGTCGAGTTCGTTGATGAACGCGATAGCGTGTCCGAGGGTGGGCAGCAGGATGTCACCACGCGGCTCGTTCGGTTTCGGCTCGAGCGCGAAACGGATGTCGTAGCCGCGGTCGGAGACGAACTGCGACAGGAGGTTGAGCCCCTCCGCGTAGCGGTCCAGGGCCGCACGCACATCCTTGGCGCTGTCGTACTCCGCCCCCTCCCGGCCGCCCCACAGCACGTAAGTACGGGCGCCGAGTTCCGCAGCGAGTTCGATGTTGACCAGCACCTTGCGCAACGCGAACCGGCGTACCTCGCGACTGTTGCTCGTCAACCCGCCGTCCTTGAACACCGGATGCGTGAACAGGTTCGTCGTCACCATCGGCACGATCAGCCCGGTCTCCTCCAACGCCTCCTTGAACCGGTCGATATGACGCTGCCGCTCGGCCGCGCTCGACCCGAACGCGAACAGGTCGTCGTCGTGGAACGTGACGCCGTACGCACCCAACTCGGCCAACCGGTGCACCGCCTCCACCTCGTCCAGCGGCGGGCGGGTCGCGTCACCGAACGGGTCCCTGGCCTGCCAGCCCACCGTCCACAACCCGAACGAGAACCGGTCTTCCTTCGTCGGTAAGGCCGCCATCGTTACCACCTCTGTCGCGTCGCCTCCGGGTAGGGATCGAACTATGCCCTAGTCGCAGAATCAAGTACACGGTCCGGACAGCTCATGCCCACGGCGGCGTGGCAGCGACCGTCACCGTCGCCATGAGCCGCGCGACGTTGATGTCGTCATCGGTCGTTGAATGGATCAAGGCTGCTGCCGACGACCCAGACGCTGTGGTACTGCGCGAGGGCGCCGTAGGCCTGACCCACCGCGACCCGTGCGCCGTCGACCTGATGCTCGCCGGCTGCACCGCGGACTTGGAGGGCGGCTTCGGCGAAGCGGAGCAGACCGGACGCGCCGATCGGGTTGGACGACAGCACGCCGCCGGACATGTTGACCGGGAAGGCGCCGCCGATGCTGGTGGCGCCGCTCTCGACCATTTTCCAGCCTTCTCCGGGCTCGGCGAGGTGGTGGGCTTCGAGCCACATTGGTTCGTACCAGGAGAAGGGGACGTACAGCTCGGCGCAGTCGATCTGTTCGCGCGGTCTGGTGATGCCCGCGTGGTGGTAGGCCTCGGCGGCGCAGTCCAGGGCGCCTTGCGGCCTGACGGGATCGCGGCCGGGGAACATGCCCGGTTCGGAGCGGACGGCCGTGCCGAGCACCCAGGCCGGCGGTCGGCCGGCTCGGGCGGCGGACTCGCCGCCGGCCTGGTCGGCGAGCACGACCGCGCAGGCACCGTCGGAGGACGGACAGGATTCGAGGTAGTGGACCGGGTCCCACATCATCGGCGATGCCTTGACCGACTCGATGGTGATGTCGGGCAGCTTGAGGTGGGCGTAGGGGTTCTTGAGGGCGTTGCGGCGGTCCTTGACCGCGACCATCGGTCCGATGTCCAGCGGCGCGCCGCTGCGATGGATATAGGAGCGCATGTATGGGGCGAAGGATCCGCCGGCCCCGAGCGAGGCGCCCTTGCCCTGACCGAGGGCGAACTGCGCGTTGCCTTCGGACTGCTTCTGGTAGCCGACCGCGAGGACGCGCCGGTGCCGGCCGGCCTCGATGAGGTGGCTGGCGACGATACCGGTGGTGCCGCCGACCGAGCCGGCGGTGTGGACGCGGAACATCGGTTTGCCGGTCGCGCCGAGGGCGTCGGCGAGGTACAGCTCAGGCTTCATCACGCCCTCGAACAGGTCCGGTGCCTTGCCGATGACGACGGCGTCGATGTCGGACCAGTCCAGCTCGGCGTCCGCAAGCGCCCGGCCGGCGGCCTCACGCACCAGCCCGCCGAGCGAGACGTCCCAGCGGCGGGACTTGTGCTGGGTCTGGCCGATGCCGACGATGGCACAGGGTTGCCGGGCCACTATTTGTTCCCTTCGAGCACGCACACGAGGTTCTGTTGCAGGCACGGGCCGGAGGTCGCGTGCGCGAGGGTGCGGGTGCGGCCCTCGTCGCGGACCTGCCGGGCCGCTTCCGCGATCCGGACCAGGCCGGTGGCCATGATCGGGTTGGCGGCGAGCGGGCCGCCCGACGGGTTGACCGCGACGTCCGGGCCCAGCCCGAGCGCCTCGACGATTACCGGTTCCTCGTGGGTGAACGCCGACTGGATTTCGGCGACCTGGATCGGCGCCTCGTCGACGTGGGCGGCCTTGCCGGCCAGTCGGGTCGACTCGGAGGCCAGCAGGTCACGCAGGCCCGGGTAGTGCAGCTCCGTGTAGTGCGCGATGCCGGTGATCCACGCGGGACGGGCGCACAGTTCCTTGGCCCGCTCGGCGCGGGCGAGCACGACCGCGCAGGCCCCGTCGGTGATCGGTGGCAGGTCGTGGCGGCGTAGCGGCGCCCGTACCGGCTCCTCGGCCAGTAGCGCCTCGACGTCGAAGATCCCGGTCACCTGGGCGTGCGGGTTGTCGATGGCGTCGCGACGGCAGCGGGCGGCGATCTCGGCCAGCTGCCGTTCGGTGATCTTGCCGGCAGCCAGCAGCGCTTGCGCCTGAAGTGCGGCCAGGCTCACCATGTCCGCGCCGAGCGGCGCCAGGTAGTACGGGTCCATCTCCATCGGGTAGATCAGCGTCGGGTCGCCGGTGGAGGAGCGACCGCAGCCCATCGCCATCGCAATGTCGATGTCACCGGCAAGCAGCCGGACGTAGGCCTCGTACAGCGCCCAGGCGCCGTCCATCTCGACGTGGGAGTCACGCTTGGGTGGCCAGGCACCGAGCACATCGGTGTGCTGCACGAACGAGAACGCGGCCCCGGCCACGTAGTCGACACTGCCGACGCAGGTGAAGTCGATGTCGGCACGGGTCAGGCCGAGCCCCTCACACGCTTGGGACATGACCTCCAGCAGCAGCCGCGCCTCCGTCTTGTCCGTCCGGCGTACGAGCGGGGAGATGCTCCACCCGATGACGGCGATGTCGTCCGGGTTACTTCCGAGGGTGGCCATCAAAAGATCCTGTTCACGAGGTCGGGTTCATTGAGATCGGGTTCGCCGGTGGGGCGCCAGCCCGTCAGGACCGACTCGTCCCCGTTGGCCGCCCACACCGCCGCGACCCGGATACCGGGGTGTAGGTCGTCGTTGGGCAGGTCGACCGTGCTCTGGTAGCCGAGGATCACGTCGGTGCCGTCGAGCAGAACCATCACCCGCGCGAACGGCTCGGTCTCGGTCTGTCCGGGGTACTGCGTCGGCGTGACGATCGTGTAGTTCGTGACCACGCCGCGGTGCGGCAGATCGATCTCGTCCTCGGCGGTCAGCGCGATGGAATCAATCGGGCACACCTCCCGCCCACCGACGTACGTCCGGCCGCAGACCGGGCACGTAAGGCCGAGGAAACGTCCGTCCCGCGTCGCCTGCCCCGCGCGCAGTTCGTTCTCCGTCACCGGCGTCACGTAGGTGATCGACGCGGCGTAGTCCATCATCGTCACCGGCTCGGCCGCGCCGCCGCCACCGCCGCCCTGGGCCTGCTCGCCCGGCACGAACGCCTCGATATCGGTGATGTGACCGACCCGCTCGGCCCGCCAGCGCGCAGCCACCCGCAGCCCCACGGCCATCGCTTCGGCCGACCCCGCGTCCACCACGTGGATGAGCGCGTTGGTCGCGCCGTCGAGGCGAATCGTGGCGAACGCGAACGGCCGATCCAGCGGATGCTGCACACTCGGCGCCGGCACCCAGCACCAACTCTCGACCGTGCCCGCTGGCCCGACCTCGACGAAATCGTGGGCCAGTTCGGCGCTGGTGCGCGGATCCCACTCCAACGGCGGGCAGAACACATCCGCACCGGAACGGATCCCGATGATGCGCTGCTCGGTCAGCGCGGTCATGAACGCACCGATCACCGGCCCGAGCGAGCGCTTGTACGGAAAAGTGATCGTGCTTTCGACAGTGGCGGTCATCGGCAGGGTGGGTCTCCTGGCTAGTCGGTCGTCCTCACGGACGTTGGTCGGCGACGCGCCGCAGGCGCGTCCGTAGTCGGTTCAGCGTCCGGTCCAACGCGGAGCGCGCTTCTCGATGAAGGCCCGTGGTCCTTCGTGGAAGTCTTCGGAGGCGACCGCGATCGATTGTCCTTGCGCGGTCAGCCGCCACAGCTCCGTGTCGTGCGCGCTCTGCGCAGCAAGGACGACGCGACGCGACTCGCGCACCGCGATGGGCGCATTGACTGCGATTCGGTTCGCCAGTGCCAGCGCTGCCGCGAGCGCTTGCCCGGGTTCGACGAGGTCGTTGACGAAACCGAGCTGGGCGGCCCGCTCGGCGCTGATGGGATCGCCGGTCAGCGCCAGCTCCATCGCGATGTTGCGCGGCAGGGCCCGCGGGAGCCGGAACAGCGAACCACCGGAGGCGATGAGCGCGCGCTTGACCTCAGGGATGGCGAAGCTGGCCAGGGTGGAGGCGACGACGAGGTCGCACGCTGCTGCGATCTCGGCTCCGCCGGCCACGGCCGGTCCGTCGATCGCGGCGATGACCGGTTTCGTGCGTTCCCGCTCGACGAAGCCGGCGAAGCCGCCGCGCCCGGTGCTCACTTCGAGCCCGTCGCCGCGCGCGACCGCCTTCAGATCGGCGCCGGCGCAGAACACCGGGCCGGCACCGGCCAGCACCGCGACCAGCACGTCGTCGTCGGCCTCGAGACGGTCGATTGCGGCCTCCAGGCCCTGAGCCACCTCACCGTTGACAGCGTTGCGTGCGGACGGCCGGTTGATCGTAATGACCGCAACCCGGCCGACCATCTCGTACTCGACCGTTGCCGAAGGCGATTGCGTCACCCGCACGCCTCGAGCAGCTCACGACCGATCCGCTGGCACCTCGGCCCGTTCCGGTCGAGCAGCACGAGCCCTGGACCCGACCCGCCTCGAGTCCGCCCCGGACTGTCCGCCGACAGCGTGTCGTCCCGCATGGCGGCACGTACTAGCGTCATGTATGTGATCATACATCTGTCGTATGACTGTGTGAAGGGCTGGCATGGTGGCTACCCGTGGCTGGCAAGGGAATCCCCCTGCCGATGACGACGACGCGCGGGCGCGGATCGTTGCGTCCGCGGTCCGGTGTGTGCACCGGTTCGGGGCCAACCGCACAACCCTGGCCGACGTGGCCACCGACCTCGGGGTTACCCGTCAGACGGTGTACCGGCTGTTTCCCAGCACCGAGGCGTTACTCGTTGCCGCGGGCCGCGTGGTCGCCGACGACTTCGTCGAGCTGTTGCGGGCTCATGTCAAGCACATCGAGGACCCGGTCGAGCTCGTGGTCGAAGCGCTTGCCTTCACGATCGAGCATCTGCGGGAGCACACCTATCTCGGCCTTTTCCTCGCCGACGCGGGTCCTCGCCAGCGCGGCGTCACGTCGCCGTACTCCCGCGCGTTCGGCGCCAACATCCTGCGAACGTCCGCAGTGGCATGGGATGAGCCCCTGCTGGAGGACCTGGCCGAATTCATGCTGCGGATCGTCACGTCCTTCCTCGTCGACCCCGGCCGGCCACCACGCAGCAGCGTGCAGCTTCGGACATTCCTGCGCGAGTTCCTCGGGCCGGCAGTCGCGCGGGTCGCCGTAGGCATCAAAGCGGAGGCGTTGCAGGCCGACCGATCCGTCGTAGACCATTGAGCATGCGGTGAATCGGCCGCGGCATCGGCGGCCCTCGTCGTCATCGCGCGGCGCTGATCAGGAACGGTATTGCCGGACTTCCGCATGACCGGCACAACCGCACTTGGCGCGGCGGTCGGGTCGGTCGTTACAACTGGCCGATGCCCCGGACCACGAGGTAGACGCCGACGCCGAGCCCGGTGAGCAGCAGGATCGTGCTGGTGTTCTTGGCGACGAACCGCGCGAACGCGTGCAGCAGCGGGTCGGCGCGGCGGCCGACGAGCGCCACCACCACGATCGGGAGTTCGGTGACCGCCAGCGACACGGCGATGCAGGCGATCAGGGCGCCGACGGTCTGCCAGACGTCGTAGTGCTGATCGGCGATGATCTTGATGGCGGCGAAGTAGGACAGCATCGGCAGGTAGATCAGGGCGCCGGCGACGAACGCCGCACGCAGGGTCTTCTCGGTCGGCTCGGCGCCCGGTGACGCGCCGGGAGTGGCCTCGCCGCGCCGGCGCCGCCGCTGATCGATCACCAGCCAGACCCCGGCCGCCACGATGACCGCGACGCCGAGACCGAGGTAGACCGCGGCGCTCGGCGTCGGGCGATCACCGGGGTTGAGGTTGAACTGCCGGAACAGCACCACCAGCGCGGTCCCCGTCGCGAAGGAGATGAGCACCCCGCCGGCCAGAAACGCCGCCGCCGTGGGCAGCGGCCGGGTGCTACCCAGGTAGGTGAGCACCGCCAGCAGCGCGACGGGGTACAACGAGCCGACCAGACACAGCAACAGCGCTTGGCCCATGTCTCGTCCTCCCGGCGCGGAACGGGCTGATTCTTGCATCCGCGCCGCACCGACCGGCCCTCGACGCGCACCCCCGCATGACCTTGCTCGAGGCGCGCGCGAGTGTCAGCGAAGGGGGTAGTCGTCCAGCGGGTCGCCGCTGTCGGAGTGGTCGGCCAACTGCTGCACAGCGCCGTTGCCGTCGACGGTGGCCACGCCCTCGCCGCTCCAGATGATCGTGATCTGGTAGTCCTGCGCGGACCCGACCGAGATGAAGTACCCGACCGCCGACTTGAACGAATCCGTGCCGTACTGCGCGTTGGGATCGATCATGTCGTTCCACTGGTATTCGAAATGCCAGTGCACCCGGCGGGCGGCGCCGGTCTCGTTCGGGTCCGATCCCGGCGGCGCAGCGGTCGGGACCAGCCGGGCCCATCCGCTGATCTGGAAGTCGCCGACGGTGGCGTTGCTGCCGTGCAGATATTGGTAGCCGACGATGCCCTCGCCGTTCTCGATGTCGACGTGAAACTGCTCGTTCACCGGAATCACGCCCTCCTCGTCGCCGAGGGCTGCGGCGTTCGCGATCACGTAGCGGGCGTGCTGCTCGAGTTTGTGGCGCAACTGCTCATTGGCGCGCATGTACTGCGTCCACGCTTGGTCGTGCTCGATCCGCCAGTCGCCGTCGCCGGCCAACCAACGCGCCAAGATCGCTCGACCGGCCCAGTCCGACTGGAACCAGGAGTCCAGGTCACCGGGCTGGTGATCGCGCGTGCCCGTGCCGATCTCGCGTTCGCGTTCGCGGGACTCGGTCGAGCCGGTGCGCTCGGCCGTGGCCGTGGCCGTGGCCGGGCCCGCGGCGCCGCTCCCCGCGCCCGCAGGCGTCGCATCGCCGATCAGCAGCGACCATACCGACGCGTCGACGTCCGCGCCGTCGGCGAGGCCGTTCTGCTGACGCAGGTGGGTGACGGCGCCCCCGGTCGCGTCGTCGAACGTGCCGCTCTCGGCGACCACCGATGCCTGGTAGTGGTGGTTGAGATGCTGCTGCAGGTAGGTCACCCACTCGCCGGTCGCCCCGGCGGCGAGGTCGGGTTCACCGCTCATCTCGACTCCTTCGCTCACGGAAAAGAGACGGATCGGACGGAGCGTGATACGCCGACGCCGGCGAGCAGATCCGTGTGCCGGCAGTCGCAGGGTCTGCTGGCAGCGCGCCGGCGTCGGCCGGGCGCTAGGCCGGCTGCTCGAGCGAGCGCAGGAAACGACGTAGCTCGCGCGTGACGTCATCCGGGGCTTCCACCGAGCTGACGTGGCCGGGACCGCGGAGCACAACCAGCTCGGACCCCCTGACCACGGCGTGCATAGCCTCACCGACCGCGACCGGAGCGCGCACGTCGTGGTCGGCGCACAGCAGCAGCGTCGGTACGTCGACCTCGGGTAGCACGTGGCTCTGGTCCTCGACACAGGCGCGAGCCATCGCCTCGAAGCCACCCGGGCGGAACGCCCGGACGCTGGCGATGAATCTTGCCACGAGTTCGCCCCCGGCCGACGGCGAGAACATCGAGGGCACCATCGCGGCTGCGAACTCCTCAGGCGCAAGCTCAGCGGCCAGCAGCGACCCGGCCAGCCGCTGCTGCGCAGCTTCGGCGCCGAGCGAGCCACGCCAGCCGGCGTACCCGCTCACGAGCGCGAGCGAGGACGCTAGATCGCGGTGCCGGTGGAACGTAGCCAGCACCAGCGCTGCGCCGAAGGACAACCCGACCAGGTGAGCTCGCTCGATCCGCAGCGCCCGCAGCAGTGCCGCGAGGCAGTCCGCGTAGTCGTCCATGCCGAACCCCGCCGGCGGGTCCGTCGACCCTCCTGCCCCGGGTGCGTCCCAGGCGACCACCGTGAACTCGTCCGCCAGCGCCTCGATCTGGCTGCCCCACGTCGAGGCGGCGTCGCCCACGAAGCCGTGCGCCAGCACCACCACCGACCCGCTCCCAGCCCGCTCGTAGGCGATGCTGAGCCCGCCGACCTCGACGTGCATAGGCGGAGTGTAGGAGCCGGCGCGCTGGCTGCGCTCCGGCTCCCTCATCCGGACGGCCCGGGCGTCGGGGCAATGAGGAGCGGTGATCGGGATGTGTACTAAGTCTGCCCGACCAAGATCATAGTCAGCGGCCCGTAGTGCCCGTAAACACTAGGGCATGTGCGCGCCCGAAGGGATTCGAACCCCTAACCTCTTGATCCGTAGTCAGATGCTCTATCCGTTGAGCTACGGGCGCTTGCGTGCCAGTCGGCCAGTCTAGCTACCGACCCGGCGCGCGATACCGCGGAGGCTCCGGGATTCGAACCCGGGATGGGCTTTAGACCCAAACCGCATTAGCAGTGCGGCGCCATAGACCAGACTAGGCGAAGCCTCCAAGCGGCTCGACGAGCGCAGCCACCGGCGAGCAAGCTTACAAGGTTCGCCTGATGGCGTTTCACCGCGCGACAGGGCCCGGCCGCGACCGGATCACCTCGTCAACGGGCTCGGCTGCTCCGCTCGGCGGGCCTCGACCAGCGGGATGATCACCTGCTGAACGACCTCGGTGATCGAGTGCTCGGTGATCGGCTCACGCTGCAGGATGATCCGGTGCGAGAGCACTGCAGGCAGCACGTCCGCGACGAGGGGGGTCACCGCATCCGGACGCACCTCGCCCCGCTCCACCCCCCGCCGCAGCAGGCCCAACAGGGCCGCGCGACGAGGCGCCTGGAAGCGGTCGTCGATGAGCTGGGCGAGGCTCGGATCTGCCACCGCCTCGCACTTGATCGCGCGCATGGCGTCCCCGGCTGAACTGCTGAGCACGGCGGTGATGGCACGCGCGACGCCGTGCAACGCGTCCCGCGTCGTGACCGAGTCCGGAATGCGATCGCCGATTCCGCACTCCTCGGGCGTCGGCAGCGCGGCACACAGGGCGTCCATGACCAGTTCCTGCTTGGTCGGCCAGCGCCGGTAGATGCTGGCCTTGCCGGTTCGGGCGCGGGCGGCCACCCCCTCGACGCTGAAGCCGGTGTAGCCGCATTCGGTCAACTCAGCGTAGGCAGCCTCGAGAATGGCGTCCTCCAGCTCCGCGCCGCGGCGGCGCATCCGGCCCACGACCTGAGGTGCGGTGCCTGGTGAGTCGACAGCCGTCACGTCGTTGTCATACCTCTCCACGATGATCGTTCGCAGGAAGCGAAACAGTTAGTGCACGGTTGCGTTCTCTCGTAGCCTGCGTCTACGGTACCTCAATAGTGAACGCATACGTCCTCTAACGCGGCGATCCCGTGGAGGAACTCGACCGGAACGGAGTTCGTCGTGACCCAGACGGAGGCCTGGAAGTCGTCCGCGCCGCACGGCGGTGCACGGCGGAAGTCCCATCCGGCGCTGGTGTTGCTGATCATTGCCGGCGCCCAGCTCATGGTCGTGCTCGACGGCACGATCGTGAACATCGCGCTCCCGTCGATGGGTCGGTACTTCGACAAGAGTCAGACCGATATGACGTGGGCGCTCAACGCCTACTCGCTGGCGTTCGGTGGTCTCCTGCTGCTCGGCGGGCGGATGGGCGACATCCTCGGCCGTCGCAAGATGTTCATCGTCGGGCTCGGGCTGTTCAGCCTCGGCAGCTTCCTGGCAGGCATCGCGGTGAACTTCCCGCTGCTACTCGTCGGTCGCGCGATCCAGGGTGCGGGCGGCGCAATCGCCTCCCCTACCGCACTGTCGCTGATCACGACCGAGTTCAAGGAAGGCCCCGACCGCACCCGCGCGCTCGGCGTCTATGCGGCGGTCTCGGGCGCCGGCGCCGCGTTGGGCCTGCTGCTCGGCGGCGTCCTGACGAACTACCTGAGCTGGCGGTGGGTGCTGTTCGTCAACGTGCCGATCGGTGTGGTGCTGATGACCGGTGCGTACTTCTACCTGCGCCAATCCGAACGTCTCAAGGGCAAGTTCGATCTGGTGGGTGCGGCCTTGTCCGTCGGGGGCATGGTGGCGCTCGTCTACGGCTTCATCCACGTCGCCCACAGCGGGTGGAGCGACCCCGAATCGATCACTGTGTTCATTGTCGCCGGTGTGCTGCTCGTCGGCTTCGTGCTCTTCGAGGCCAAGGTCGCCACCGAACCGATGATGCCCATGCGGATCTTCGAGAACCGTAACCGCAGCGGCGCCTACATCGTGATGTTCGTGGTCGGCGCCGGACTGTTCGGCATGTTCTACTTCATCACCTTCTTCGTCCAGGGCGTGTTGGACTTCAGCGCGCTGCGCGCGGGCGTCGCGTTCTTGCCGGTCGCGCTGTTCATCGGTATCACCTCGCAGGTGTCGGCGAGGCTGCTGATACGGGTCGGGCCCAGGCCGCTGCTGATCGTCGGAACGGTCGGATTCACGGCGGCCCTGCTGTGGTTCGCCACGCTGAGTGCCCATTCCGGCTACTTCGACTCGTTGCTTCCCGGGATGATCGTGCTCGCGATCTGCATGGGATTCCTGTTCGTGCCGCTCACCGTCACTGCGGTCGCAGGTGTCGCGAACACCGACGCCGGCTTGGCGTCGGCACTGCTCAACGTCGGCCAGCAGGTCGGTGGCGCGCTCGGGCTGGCGGTCATGACGACGGTGTTCGGCACGTCCTCGCGCAACTACGCGAACGATCACAGGGCGCAGTTGCAGAAGTCGCTCGGCCAGGCGACGAACGGCGACAAGCAGTTGCTCGGTGCGATCGGCAAGCGGCTGCAACAGGCCGGCGACAACGGCATCCAGCCCGCCGACATCAAGAAGTTCATCAATGGCCTGCCGGCCGACCAGCAGGCCGCCGCGACCAAGTTCTTCAACACGATCTACCTGGACTTCAGTCACGACCTGCTCGCGCACGCGTCAGCCCGAGGCTTCCTGGTTGGCGCGATGTTCGGCGTCGTCGCGATCATCGTCACGCTCGTGATGATCAACGTCAAGAAGTCCGACGTGCCGGACAATCCAATGGCCGGCGCCCCAGCCTGACGGCGGGACCAGGTCGGCCGCGCGCCTGCATGCCGCGACGATCGGCGAGGGCGTCGGCCCGGCCCGCGTCAGGTGCCCGAACCGACCGCGACGATCGACTCCCCGGTGACGGTCAGTCCGTCGGCTACCGGGTACTGGCTGAGGTCAGGGACGAAGTTGTTCGAGATCGTCGACCCGTCCTTCGTGCTGAGCAGCACCGTGCCTCCCGAGCCCTGGACGACGACCGCCTGGTCCGTGACGGCGATCGGTCGGGCCACGTCGGCCGCGACCGACCAGACGGGATTGGCCCAGTCGCCGGTCCGGTAGCACCGCAACGTGCTACCCACCTGCGCAAACGTGAGCTGCGGAGTTGCCAGGGTGTTCGTGAACGACGCAGGGAAGCGACTGTGCGCAGTCAGCTTTCCGGTGAGTACGTCGTAGGCGTCATATCCTCGCTGGTCGATGAACCAGTAATTTCGCCCGGCAAGTGCCGACCCGGTATTGCCGGTGTTGACCGCTGAGGTGGTGGGGTCGGCAGAGATCGTCCACCGTGACTTGTTCGTTGCGATGTCGATTCCGGACAACGTCGTGCGGCCGTCGGCGGAGCCGACGACCAGAGCAACGCCGAATCCGCCGTACACGCCCTGGCCGTATTTCGTGAGATTCAGCGAGGGCACCCGCCACAACAGCTTTCCGGTCGCAGCGTCGAATGCGGAATACCCCCCGATGTTGACGATGGCCAGCCGCTGACCGGCGACAGGCCCGGGGCCTTCGATGACCGTCGCGTTCGTTGCGCTGCTCTGGATGTCGGCGGCGTACGGCTTCGTCCACACCTTCGCGCCGGTGCTCGCGTTCAGGGCGCTCAGCGTGATCGTCTGGTACGCGGCCTTCAATCCTGAGGCGGGGTAGAACGTCACCGCCGTCAGATACACGTTCTGCCCGCTGCCGATCAGCAGGTCTTCCGTGGTTCCCATGCCCGGCGCGTCGTCCGCGCTGGGCCGGCGGATGGGACGGCTCCACAGCACGTCGTTACGCCGGGCGTCGACGGCGATCAGCGTGATCGTGGTGCTGTGGTCCGTCGGCGAGTAGGTGTTGCAGTAGACGAGCGCGATGCCGTGCGGTGTCACCTGTTTGATGTTGATGCTCATCCCCAGCTGGGCACCCGGGACCGAGGTGTCGGTCGGTGGCGCCGACGACGCGCCCCGCGTGGCCTGCCAGCAGTCGGCCGTCAGCGTTGCTTCGTCCAGGACGACGTCGCCCGGAGCATAGGTGCGGGCCGCGGCGGTCGGGCTCGGCGTCGCGGTGGCCGGGCTCGGCGTCGCGGTGGCCGGGCTGCCCGTCGCGCTCGACCGTGCCGAACTGCTCGCCACCGCCGCGGACGTCGAAGTGGCGTGCGACGGCTTACCGGCTGTGGCAGACGAGCAACTCGCCGATATCGCCGCGACGAGAATCAGGGCGCAGGCAGCAATCCGAGACAAGCGATGACCTCCAAATTCCCCCGAGGAGGCACCGGATTGCGTGATCGCTCACCGGCAACGAATGCGTGGCGCATCGTTGATCGGCAACATGATCATTTCTATCGGTCGACGAGCGCACCACTGTCCCGCGCGAACGATGCGCTGGTGGGTGTGCCGTGTCAAGTCGGCCAGCGACAAATGCGACCGATAGCCGTCCGTCGCTAGATTTCGGATTATTACCGCATCCGGTGGCGATCCGCATTTCGGCGCAGCGGAAGTCGCCTGCGATCCGCGGCGGCACGCCGGCTCTGTCGGCAGGCACTGCTAGACAGGTCGCGTGACGCCGCGCCTACCGGACCACACGGCTGTGCGCGAGCAGGCCGAGTACCACCTGCGGGCATTGGCCGGCCCGGGCGCAGTGTTGCGGCCCGATCAGTGGACGGCGATCGAGGCGCTCGCCGTCGGCCGCCGCCGTGCCCTCGTGGTGCAGCGGACGGGGTGGGGCAAGTCCGCTGTCTACTTCGTCGCCACCGCATTGCTCCGGGCCGCCGGTTCGGGGCCGACGGTGATCGTCTCTCCGCTGCTCGCGCTGATGCGAAATCAGCTCGCTGCGGCCGAGCGCGCCGGTATCCGCGCCGCGACGATCAACTCGACCAATGTCGAACAGTGGCGCCAGACCTACGATGCCGTGGCCCAAGGCGAGATCGACGTGCTGCTGCTGTCGCCGGAACGGCTGAACAATCCGGAGTTCCGGGACAACGTGCTGCCCGCCCTGGCCGCAGCGTGTGGGTTGCTGGTGGTCGACGAAGCGCACTGCATCAGCGACTGGGGCCACGACTTCCGGCCCGACTACCGTCGGTTGCGCACCGTGTTGCCCCAGCTGCCCGCGGGTATTCCGGTGCTGGCGACGACGGCGACGGCGAACGCCCGCGTCGTCGACGACGTGACCGAAGTGCTCGGGCTCGGGCACGCGGATGTGCTGGTGCTGCGCGGCACCCTCGACCGCAAGTCGCTGCGGCTGGCTGTGCAGTCGCTGCCGTCGACGGCACACCGGCTCGCGTGGCTGTCTGCGCGCCTTGGCGAACTACCTGGCTCGGGGATCATCTACACGCTCACCGTCGCCGGGTCGCACGACGTCGCCGACTACCTACGCAGTCAGGGCCACGCCGTCGCGGCATACTCGGGACAGACGGAGCAGGCCGAGCGGCTCGCGGCCGAGGAGGACCTGCTCGGCAACCGGGTCAAAGCGCTCGTTGCGACATCCGCCCTCGGGATGGGCTTCGACAAGCCCGATCTCGGGTTCGTGATCCACTTCGGGGCGCCGGCGTCGCCGATCGCGTACTACCAGCAGGTCGGCCGCGCGGGTCGCGGCGTGGACGACGCGCGGGTGATCTTGTTGCCGGGCACGGAGGACGCGGCGATCTGGGACTACTTCGCCTCGGTCGGGTTCCCGAGCGAGGCGCAGGTGCGTGCGGCCCTCGGCGAGCTGACCGACCAGCCGACCAGCACGGCGGCCCTCGAGACCAGAGTCGACCTGTCCCGGTCCCGGCTCGAGGCGATGCTCAAGGTCCTCGACGTCGACGGCGCCGCCCGCCGGGTCGGCCGTGGGTGGGTGTCCACCGGTCGGCCGTGGGTGTACGACGCGGCCCGGTACGCGCGGGTCGCACAGGTTCGCCGCAACGAGCAGCAGGCGATGCGGGACTACGTCGCGACGTCGGGTTGCCGCATGCGCTACCTGCGCGAACAGCTCGACGACCCCCACGCCGAGGACTGCGGACGCTGCGACAACTGCGGCGATCCACCGCCCGCGTCCGTCCTTGCCGACACCGCGCTCGCCGCGGCCACCGAGCAGCTTGCCCGCCCGGGGACCACGTTCGACGCCCGGCGGATGTGGCCCACAGCGATGCCCGAGCTCGGGATCGAGGTCCGTGGGCGGATCCCTGCGGGCGAGCAGGCGCAAGCCGGCCGGGCGATCGCCCGACTCACCGACCTCGGGCTCGGCCAGCGCGTGCGGGCCGTCCTCGCCGACGACGCGGGCGACGCCCCCGTGCCGGCCGACCTGCTGCACGCCGGGGTCCAGGTGCTGGCCGCCTGGGAGTGGGAACGCCGGCCCGAGGTGGTCGTGCACAACGGCTCGCACCGCCGGCCATTGCTCGTCGCAGACCTCGCGGCGCGCCTCGCACAACTCGGCCGGCTGACCGATCTCGGCGGCGTCGCCCACCGCGGGGCGTCCTCGCGGGGCAGGACGAACAGTGCGATGCGGCTGCGCTACGTGTGGCCGGCCTACGAGCTGACCAGCGACGTCGCGAGCCAGGTCCGCGGTCGCTGCGTGCTGCTCGTCGACGACTACACCGATACGGGATGGACGATCACCGTGGTGGCCCGCCTGCTGCGTCAGTGCGGCGCCGAGGCCGTCTACCCGTTCGTCCTCGCCGTTGCCGGCTGAACCAGACCGATCAGCCGTGCAGGGCCGCGATGATCCGCGGTCGGATCTCATGGGCGCCGATGACCGCGTCCACCGAGCCGACCTCGACGGCACGCTGGATGTTGTGGATTCGGTCGAACTCGGCGGCGACCTCTGCCAGCTTTTCGACCCGCACGGACGAGCGCAGCTCGGCCAGCTGGTTCGCCAAGGCCGCTCGTAGCGCGCCGTCAGCGGCGCTCACCTGCGCCTGCAGATCGCGCACGCGCGGATCGGCGGCGGTGCGCCGATCCACGTCGGCGGCGAAGACGACTGCCGCCGCCGGTGCGCCACCGATCACCGATGCGTGGGAACCCTCGACCGCCAGCACCGCCATGTCGTCGCTGAGCGCCTTGGAGAACACCACGAACGCGCCGCCGTGATAGCGGGAGACGACGCAGAACACGATCCGTCCCGCGAAGTTGACGATCGCTCGGCCGATCTCCGCGCCGTACTCCAGTTGCAGGTTGCGCATCGAGTCCGGTGAACCGTCGAAGCCGGACAGGTTTGCCAGCACGACCAGCGGCCGGTTGCCGCTGGCCGCGTTGATGGCGCGGGCCGCCTTCTTCGACGAACGCGGGAACAGCGTGCCAGCGGTCCAGATGTCCGGACCGTCGCTGGGCGGGAAGCCGCGACGGGGAATGGGGCGCGACTCGATGCCGATCAGGCTGACGGGCTGTCCGCCCAGATGGGCGTCGAAGACGACGCAGGTCTCTGCGTCGGCCATACCGGGCCACCGCTCGAGGACGGGGTGATCCTGATCGCTGACGGCACGCATCAGGGTGCGCATGTCGAACGGTTTCTTGCGGTCGGGGTTGGTCGCCGGGGAGAAGATCTCGCCGACGGTACGGAAGTCGCTGTCGGGCACGTCGTGCGGATAGTCGCGGACGTCGCGGTCGATCGGGTCGGCGGTGGCGACTGTCCGCGGCGCCGATTCGCCAGGTACCACGTAACTGTGCTCGTAGTGGCGCACCAGCACGTCGAGCGCGCCGGCCAGGTTCGGCGCCCAGTACTGCGCCTGCCCGTTGGGGCCCATCACCCGGTCGTAGCCGCCGATGCCGAAGTTGTCCTCGGCCGACACACCGCCGGAGAAGTCCAGCGACTGCTTGCCGGTGAGCACCATGGCGCTGTCCGGCGTCATCACCAGGATGCCCTTGGTATGCATCAGCATGGTGGCTTCGGCGTTCCAGTACGGCTGGGCACCGACGTTGATCCCGGCGACGATGACGTTGATCTCGCCACCGCTCTGGGTGAACATCACGATGCGCCGCAACGCCTTCGCCACCCAGTCCATGTTCTCGGTGCCGGAGTCCATCGAGATCCGCGCGCCCGAGGACAGGGCGTACCACTCCAGCGGCACCGACAACCGATCGGCGAGCTCCAGCGCAGCGATGATCCGTCTGCACTCGGGCTCGGACACCGAGCCGAGCGCGCGGATCGGGTCGCCGAAGAGCACCACTCGGGTCACGCCCTCGGGATGCCGCTCGGTCGGTGTGCGTGCGACACCCACCACGATGCCGGCCTTGTTCCGGCCGGCCGGTCGGTCCACAGCAACCAGTGCGCCGGAACCGTCGAGGTCGTGCTCGGTGAACGAGCCCCTCTCGCCGGCGACCAGCGTGAACAGCTCGTACGGATACGTCGTGCCGCGCCGCCGGGCGCGCTGCACCTTCTGGGCGTAGTCGTCGAGCGGACGCAGCCGCTCGGTGGGCGGTAACCCCACCGACGCGACCACACCGGAGTCGGCGACGTAGGAAAACTTTGCGCTGACCTCGCGCACGTTGCCGGTGAGAGTCAGCACGCGGCCGTCAGCGACGATTTCCTCGATCCCGGCGCCCACCGTCAGCGGCGTGATCGTGTGCTGCAGCGCGGTCAGCTCCTCCACCGGGGCGTCGATCACCGGCCAGATGTGCATGAACACGTAGTTCATATCCAGCCGTATGCCGGCCGTGCCGAGCGCGGTACGGGCCCGGCGCAGCGCCTCCCCGCACAGGGCGACTGCGCGCTCGGCGTTGGGCAGGGACGTGACGTGGCCGTCTGCGTCGCGCAGCACGGCGAGCTCACGGACCTGCACCAGGGCGACCAGACGTTGGTCAGCGTCGTTGTCCGGGGCGACCAGGTGATACAGCAGGACGTCTTCCGGCGCGTCCAGGCGGGTGACGTCGAAGTTGCGCAACCGCCACAGATTCAACCGGCGACCGACCATCGGGTGGATGCCACGCACCAGCAGGTCCTCGGTCACACCGTCGGGACTCGGCCGGAAGGTGTAGTAGCCGACGGGCCGGCCCTCGCCGGGAGCCACCCCCACCGCGACGCGACGGGCGCGGTGCACGAACGGCAGTGCCTCGACCGCGGGGCGTAGCACGTCGACGAGATCCTGCGGCGTTTCCGGCGCGGTCGGCCAATACAGATACAGGTCGATGACCGCCTGGTGACCGGCGGGCGTTTCCTCCAGCTGGGATTCGATCGCGGTGATCAGGCCGGATTCGGGCACCAGTTCGCTGATGTCGGCCACCGTGGTGACCAGATGCGTCGGGCGCTCGTCGAGCACATAGTCGCAGGTGACGAACGGGCGGCCCTCGACGGCGCTCGGTTGGAGGTCGTGCAGCTCGTACTCGCGGTAGTGCCGCCGGGTCAGCGCGTCCAGCACGGGTTCGCGTGGCGCGTACCCGGCCGCCAGCCGCTCGGCGAGGAACCGCACGATCGGCTCGGAGATGGCGGCCAGCGCGTCGATGCGCTGCGCGTAGTCGCGGGCGTCGGGGTGTGCGGTGAGGTAGCCGAGGTCTGCGCGGACACCGGCCAACACCTCGATCCGGTTCGCCCGCACGACCGGTTCCTCGAACCAACGAAAGCGCGCACTGCGCGCGAGATCGCCGACGACCGGGGAGCGCAGTTGGGTCGCGCCGACCAGCCGGTCCAGCACCTCGCGAATCGCGTCGACCATCGTCGCGTCCGGCGCCGGGTCGGCCAGCCACTGCTGCAACAACGTGGTGACCACATGCACGTGCGACGGGGAGGCCGGCTGGGCCAGGAACAGCCGGAACACCGCCTCCTCCAGGGCCGGGGTGCGATCCAGACTCGTCACGCCGTAGTGCGTGAGGACCCGGCTCAGTCGGGCGCGGAACGTATCCGGCAGCTGCTCGCGGTCGGCGTCGAGGCTGTGCAGGTAGGCGTGGAAGAACTCGCGCGGGCTGTGCACCCGCAGCTCGGTCCGCTCCTCCTCTGCCGGTCGGTTACGGGCGAGTTCGCACAAGTCGGCGAAGGCACTGAACACCGCGGTCTCGGCCGGCACGGGCGACGAGCCTGCCGCCACCAGTTCGGCGCGCGCCTGCTGGTAGCTGCCGAGTCGCTCGGCGACGTCGGCCGCGCTCAGATCGAATCCGAGCAGGAAGCCGCGCAGGTCGTCCAAGCACGCGCGCGCGGTGTGCGTGGCGCTCGCCTGCCGGGCGTCGGGCAGTTCGATGCCTGCGGTCGCCGACGAGGTGGCGGCAGCAGCTTCCTCCGCACCGTCACCGAGTGGCTCCAGCCGCACGAGCGGCACGCCGGTCTCGACCTGCGATCCGGTCGAGACCATCAACTCCCGGACCCGGGCCCGAAACGGCGAACCGAGCACCGTCTCCATCTTCATGCTCTCCAGGACGAGCACCGGCGCGCCGGCCGCGATCTCGTCGCCGACCGCCACCGGCACGGCAACGACCAGGGCCGGCGCGGGCGAGCGCATGATGCCGCCCTCGTCGCGCGTCACCCGGTGGGTGATGCCGTCGACCTCGATCAGGTTGACCGGCCCGTGCGTCGCGGTGATCAGGCGGAACGGATGTTTCCCGATCTCCAGTCGGCTGACGTGCGCGTCGTAGCGCTCGATCTCGGCGCCGATCATCTGGGCGTCGTCGATGCCGACCCGGAAGCGGCGTGGTCCGACCTTCGCCGCCGTGACCCGATGCGCGTTGCCGCGCAGTTTCAGGTCGATCGCCCGGCTCGGCTCGTGCCGGGCCTGCGGGCGGCCGCCGTGGGCGGTGGCCAGGAAGTGTGCCCGCTCGACCTGCTCGTTCTCCTCGTAGGCGTCGATTGCCGCGGCGACGAGCGCGATGCCGGAATGCTGATGCGCGACCAGTCGGCCCGTCCCGCGCACCCGATCGATCCAGCCGGTGTCGGCGCTGCCGTCGATGACCTCCGGCTCGTCGAGCAGGCCCAGCAGGAAGCTCTTGTTGGTCGCACCGCCCTCGATGACCACGGCCGTGTCGCGCAGGGCGCGGCGCAGCCGCGCCAGCGCGTCGTCCCGGGTTGAGCCGTAGGCGATGATCTTGGCGATCATCGAGTCGAAGTCGGCGGGAATCACGTCGCCGGCGCTGAAGCCCGTGTCGACCCGCACACCGGGGCCGGCCGGCAGGTCGAGCCGGACGATACGGCCCGGTGACGGCGCGAAGTCCCGATCGGGGTCCTCGGCGTTGAGCCTCGCCTCGACCGCGTGTCCGAGTTCCGCGGGTCGCTCGCCTTCCAGGCGCCGGCCGAGCGCGACGTGCAGCTGGGCGCGAACCAGGTCGAAACTGGTGGTCACCTCGGTGATCGGGTGCTCGACCTGCAGCCGGGTGTTCACTTCGAGGAACGCCACGACCTTGTCGCCGGGGTGATACAGGAACTCGACGGTGCAGGCGCCGCGGTAGCCGACCTTCAGCGCCAGCCGCTCGGCGGCTGCCTTGATCTCGTCCACCTGGGCCGGCGACAGCACCGGCGACGCCGACTCCTCGATGACCTTCTGGTTGCGACGCTGGACCGAACAGTCGCGCACCCCGAGCGCCCACGCCGTGCCCTGGCCGTCGGCGATGACCTGCACCTCGACGTGTCTGGCACCGGTTACCAGGGTTTCCAGGAACATGACACCGCTGCCGAACGCACGCGCGGCTTCGTCGCTGGTCTGCGCGAACGTGGCGCGTAGTTCGGCCGCGGAGGCGACCATCCGGATCCCGCGGCCGCCGCCACCGGCGGTCGCCTTGAGCATCAGCGGGTATCCGAGCGCGGCACCGCTCGCCAACGCCGACTCCAGATCGGGCACCGGCCCACGGCTCCACGGAGCCACCGGGACGCCGGCTTCTTCGGCAATCAGTTTGGAACCGATCTTGTCGCCGAGCTTGCGCATCGCGTCGGCGCCCGGCCCGATGAAGGTGACCCCGAGCCGCTCGCACAGCTCGGCGAACGCGGGGTCCTCGGCGACGAAGCCCCACCCGACCCAGGCGGCATCGGCCCGCGTCTCGCGCAGCGCGCGCTCGAGCACCGCGAGATCCAGGTAGGGGCGGGCGGCAGCCGGCCCGAGCGCGTACGCGATGTCGGCCTCGCGGGTGAACCGCGCCGAGCGCTCGATGTCCGTGTACAGCGCGATGGTCTGCGCCTGCGCGCCGCCGCGCGCGTTGAGTTCGCGGACGGCGTTGATGAGGCGCATGGCCGCCTCACCACGGTTTACGATCGCGATCCGTTCAAACATCTACCACGGCCTCCCGCTGACCAGCGTCACCTTAGACCGTATGCAACGACAGCTCGTTGCGGCCGGAGTGGGCGATGCCGTGACACGGCACCGCCCAGCAGCCACGAGCCGCGCCGCCGCCCGCACCCCGGCCGGGTTTGATTCAACACTCGATGACGTTCACGGCCAGTCCGCCGCGCGAGGTCTCCTTGTACTTGACCTTCATGTCCGCCCCGGTCTCGCGCATCGTCTTGATGACCTTGTCGAGGCTGACGATGTGCCGGCCATCGCCGCGCAGCGCAATGCGCGCGGCGTTGATCGCCTTCACCGCCGCCATCGCGTTGCGTTCGATGCATGGCACCTGCACAAGCCCGCCCACCGGATCGCAGGTCAACCCGAGGTTGTGTTCCATGCCGATCTCGGCGGCGTTCTCGACCTGTTCCGGCGTCGCGCCGAGCACCTCGCACAGGGCGGCGGCCGCCATCGAGCAGGCCGAGCCGACCTCGCCCTGGCAGCCGACCTCGGCCCCGGAGATCGACGCATTCTCCTTGTAGAGCACGCCGATCGCGCCGGCGCACAGCAAGAACCGCACCACACCGTCGTCATCGGCACCGGGGCAGAAGCGCGTGTAATAGTGCAGCACTGCGGGCAGCACGCCCGCTGCGCCGTTCGTCGGCGCGGTGACCACCCGGCCGCCCGCCGCGTTCTCCTCGTTCACCGCGAGCGCGAACAGGTTCACCCAGTCCATGACCCGCAGCGGATCCGTGGCGAACGGCTCGCTGCACAACGTCCGGTACAGCTCGGGCGCGCGACGCGGTACGCGTAGTCCGCCGGGCAGCGTGCCCTCGTTCGTCCAGCCGTTGCGCACGCACTGCTGCATCACCGACCAGATCGCCAACAGTCCGGCGCGGATCTCGGGCTCCGGGCGCCAGGCCTGCTCGTTGGCGAGCATCACCTCGCTGATCGGCAATCCGGTCTCTGCACAGCGCAGCAGCAACTCGTCACCCGACCGAAACGGGTACGGCAGTCGGGTGTCATCCGCCTTGATCCGGCCTGCGCCGGCCGCGGTCTCATCGACGACGAATCCGCCGCCGACGGAGTAGAAGGTGCGTTCCCGCAGCAGGTGGCCGTCGGCGCCGAAGGCGAAAAAGCGCATCCCGTTCGGGTGGTAGGGCAGGCTGGTACGCCGGTGCAGGACGAGGTCGTCGGCGGCGAGCGCGGCCGGGTGCCGACCGAGCAGCTCGACCACACCGCAGTCACGGACCACCGCGGCGCGCGCGTTCACCGTGCTCGTGTCGACCGTCTCCGGGAACTCGCCGAGCAGGCCGAGAATCACCGCCCGATCGCTGCCGTGGCCGCGCCCGGTCGCGCCGAGCGAGCCGAACAGCTCGGCACGTACCCGCGTGACGGATTCGATGACGCCGTCGTCGGCCAACGACTGCACGAAGGTCCGCGCCGCGCGCATCGGTCCGACGGTGTGTGACGACGAGGGGCCGATGCCGACCGAGAACAGGTCGAACACGCTGATCGCCACGGTTCCATCATGCGCTACCTCGATGTTGCCGCGCGGCGCGTTCGAGCAGGGCCAGGGTTCGCGCGGCGGCGGCGGCCCTCAGTCGGCCCACCCACCGCTAGGGTCGGCGCACGTGAGCACGCCCGTCGTCCGTCGCTCGCCCGTGCACGTCGCACAGGTCGTCGCCGCCGAGGCGCTGACGCCGCGGATGCGACGGGTGACCCTGCGCGCCGACTCTTTCGTCGGCCTCGCCGTCGGTCCCGCCCAGGACGTTGAGTTGCTGCTGCGTGAGCCGACCGGACGGCGGGTGAAGCGCCGCTACACGATTCGGCACGCCCGCTCCGAGACCGGTCAGTTCGACCTCGACGTGCTGCTGCACGGCGACGGGCCCGGTTCGCGCTGGGGTGCGACCGCGACGCCGGGCGAGGTGGTGGACTTCCAGGGCCCGCGCGGCAAGCTGCGACTACTACCTTCGCCCTGGCACCTGCTCGTCGGCGACGAGTCCGCGCTGCCGGCGATTGCCGCGATCTGCGAGGCGTTGCCGTCCGAGGAGCGTGCGGTGGCGATCATCGAGGTCCGCGAGCGCGGCGACGAACTTCCCGTCGAACGGGCCGAGACGCGCTGGGTCCATCGCCTGGACCGCCCGGCCGGCTCCGCCGACCTGTTGGCAGACGTGCTCGCCACGGTGGCGATACCGGCCGGCGCCCGCGGTTATCTGATGGGTGAGACCCGGGCCATGGTGGCGCTGCGCGAGGTGGTCGGCCGGCTCGGCCTCGCGCACGACGCGATCTTCGTGAAGGGTTACTGGAACGTCGGACGTCCCGACCGGCTCGCCGGGCGGCCACCCGCAGGAGACCTCACCCAACGCGGGTCCCGCGGGCCCGGGTGAGCGCGCCGGCCGGCGTCGGTCAGAGGATCGGCTCGGGGCGGTAGCCGGCGGCCGCCGGCTCGCTGTCCAGGACGGCGCTCACGCGGGCAAGCACCGACGCCACCTGATCCCGGGCGGCTCCGGTGAACGTCAGCGGGTCGGACAGCAGACCCTTCAGGGTCTCGGCCGACAGCCCGAGCCGCGGATCGGCGGCGAGCCGGTCGAACAGGTCGTTGCGATCCGTGCCGCGCTCGCGCATCTCGAGCGCCACGGCAACCGCGTGCTCCCTGATTACCTCGTGCGTCGTCTCGCGCCCGAGGCCGGCCCGAACCGCCGCGATGAGCACCTTCGTCGTCGCGAGAAAGGGCAGGTACCGGTCGAGCTCCCGTTCGATCACCGCGGGGAATGCCCCGAAGTCGTCGAGCACGGTGAGCGTTGTCTCGAACAGGCCATCCAGGGCGAAGAATGCGTCGGGCAACGCCACCCGCCGCACGACCGAGCACGACACGTCGCCCTCGTTCCATTGCTGGCCGGCCAGCTCGCCGGCCATCGCGGCATAGCCGCGCAGGAGCACCAGGAACCCGTTGATGCGCTCGGCGGAGCGACTGTTCATCTTGTGCGGCATGGCTGACGACCCGACCTGGCCCGGCTGGAAACCCTCGGTCACCAATTCGTTTCCCGCCATCAGCCGGATCGTCGTCGCCAGCGAGGACGGCGCGGCGCCGAGCTGGACGAGCGCCGACAGCACGTCCCAGTCAAGGGCGCGCGGGTATACCTGCCCGACGCTGCTCAGCACGTGGCCGAAGCCGAGGTGGGTGGCAACCCGCGACTCGAGCTCGGCCAGCGCGGCCGGCGAGCCGAGCAGGTCGAGCATGTCCTGCGCTGTGCCGACCGGTCCCTTGATGCCGCGCAGCGGATAGCGGGCGACCAGGTCGTCGAGCCGGGCCAGGGCGATCAGCAATTCGTCGGCCACGCTCGCGAAGCGCTTACCGAGCGTGGTGGCCTGTGCGGCCACGTTGTGCGAGCGGCCGGCGATCACCAGCGTCTCGTATTCCGCGGCCCTGCGCGCGAGCCGGGCGAGGACGGCCAGCACCTTGGAGCGCAGCAGGGTCAGCGAGGTGCGGACCTGGAGTTGCTCGACATTCTCCGTCAGATCCCGGCTGGTCATCCCCTTGTGGATCTGCTCGTGGCCGGCGAGTGCGGCGAACTCCTCGATGCGGGCCTTCACATCGTGCCTGGTCACCCGTTCGCGGGCGGCGATGGCGGCGAGGTCAACCGCCGCCACCCCGCGATCGACGACGGATTGGTAGGCCTCGACGGCGCCGTCCGGGACCGCGACGCCGAGGTCGGCCTGCGCGCGCAGCACCGCCAGCCAGAGCCGCCGCTCCAGCACGATCTTGTGCGCGGGCGACCAGATCACCGTCATCGCCGAGGACGCGTACCGATCGGCAAGGACGTTCGGGATGGCTGGCTTCACCGAGTCATTGTCGCGCAGTGGTTCGGGGGTGTGCCTGCGCGCGTCCGGGCATCGACCACGGGGGCACCGAGGTCGCTCAGACGGCGATCTCACCCTCGAGCGCTGCCCGCGCGATGTCCGTCCGGTACTGCCCACCCGGCAGCTCGATGCGCGCCATGAGGTGGTAGGCCCGTTCTCTGGCGTCGGCCAACGTCGGTCCCGTTGCCGTCGCGCAGAGCACGCGGCCACCGGCCGAGACGATCGCGCCGTCGTCGCGCCGGCGAGTGCCCGCGTGGATGACGCCGGGCTGCTCGGCGCCGTGGATGGCATCACCCGTTGCCGGCGTGCCGGGGTAGCCCGCCGCCGCGAGCACGACGGTGACCGCGGCGCCCGCACGCCACCGCAGCGCCGGATGCGCGGCCAGATCACCGGTCGCGGCGGCGCGCAGCAACCCGCCGAGCGGCGTGTCGAGGAGCGCGAGCACAACCTGGGTCTCGGGATCGCCGAAGCGGGCATTGAACTCGACAACGCGGGGCCCGTCGCGCGTGATGGCCAACCCGATGTAGAGCAGACCGGCGAACGGTGTGCCGCGTCGCGCCATCTCCTGCACCGTGGGCCGGGCGACGGTGCGCACGATCTCCTCGGTCAGGTTCGCCGGCAGCCACGGCAGTGGCGCGTACGCACCCATCCCGCCGGTGTTCGGGCCGGTGTCGCCGTCCCCGATGCGTTTGAAGTCCTGCGCCGCCACGAGCGGCACGACCGTGGACCCGTCGGTGACGCAGAACAGCGACACCTCCGGGCCGTCGAGGTATTCCTCGATCACGACCCGGCCACTGGCCGCCGCATGGGCCAGCGCCTCGTCGCGACTGGCGGTGACGACGACACCCTTGCCTGCCGCGAGACCGTCGTCCTTGACCACGTACGGCGCGCCGAACTCGTCGAGCGCGGCCGCGGCCTCGGCCGCGGTGGCGCACAGTCGGGCACGCGCCGTGGGAACGCCTGCGGCAGCCATGACGTCCTTGGCGTACGCCTTACTGCCTTCCAGCTGCGCCGCGGCGCCGGACGGCCCGAAACAGTCGATCCCGGCCGCGCGCACGGCATCGGCCACACCGGCGACGAGCGGCACCTCCGGCCCGACGACGACGAGATCGGCCAGGATGTGTCGGGCCAGCCGGGCCACGGCGTCAGGATCAGCGGCGTCGACGCCGTACTGCTCCGCCACGGTCGCCGTGCCCGCATTGCCCGGCGCGCAGGCGAGCGCGGTGACCGTCGGATCCGCAGCCAATGCCAGACACAGTGCGTGCTCGCGGGCGCCGGACCCGATCACGAGGACGCGCACGACGGCGAGCGTAACGGCCGGCGGCGCAGGATTCGGCGGGCCCCTCAGGACGTGCGGACGACCACGAGCCCGTCGAGCGTAGGGACGAGCACATCGCGGCCGGTGATCGCCGGCGTGGCAAATCTGCTCGTCTCGCCGACGTCGACGTCGGCCAGGCTGTTGCCGGTCCGCGGGTCGAGGGCATGCAGCCGGCCGCCGGCCTGGTCGAGCGCCCACACCCGCCCGCCGCCGATCACCGGCGACCCGGCAATGGCCTCGTTCGCGTGCCACCGGACGTGCATCGCGCCGGAGTCGTCGACGCGCACCGCCCGCACTCCGTCGGTGCACGGCAGGTACACGACGTTGCCGTCCACTGCCGCGCCGCCGAACGAACGGCAGACGTCGCGTACCGACACCTGCCCGCCGATGCCGCCCAGATGTCCCTGTCGCAACACGTACACCGGCCCGGACTTGCCGCCGAGCACGGCCCACGTCCGCCCGATGAGGGCGACCCCCTGCGACCCGAGCCCGACGTCGCCGGCGTTGTTCTGCGCCCAGTCCGACGGAGCGAACGAATCGACCAGCGTGCCGTCGGAATCGAGTTCGTTGACCGAATTCGTGTGGTCGTAGGCGTCGCCGGGGCCGCTGGACCCGTTCGCGGACACGACGAGCAAGTGCCCACGCGCGTCGACGGTCGGGCCGGCCGCGTTCCAGATGCCCCCTTGCGGACGGGTTGACGGGTCGTACTTGACCAATGCGGCGCTGCCGTCCAGGCGAACCCCGACGACGCGCCCTCGATAGTTGCCACAGTCACCGGCGAGCGCGCCGAACGGCGCCCAGACCCGACCACCCGTGATCGCCAACGCGCCGCGTTGCTGCATGACCGTCGGGTCGGCACCTGGCAGGTCGATCGACCTGCGCCACCGCACCGCACCGGTGCCCTGATCGACCGCGATCATCTCGTGGCGGACGGAACCGCCGTGCTCGGCGACGAAATACAGCACACCGCCGGCGGCGATCGGGGTGCCGGTGATCCCGAGTGGATCAATGTTGCCGCACGGCCGCTCCTGAGCCGGTGACGGCGACGCGTAGGTACGCTTCCATACCCGTCGGTAGTTCCGGTCGAAGGCGTACACACTGTCGTTCTCGGTCGCGACGAACGTGCGTCCGGCCACGACCACCGGCGAGGCATAGACGCTGCCGTCGAGATGCAGTTGGGCGACCACGTGCGGCGCGCCGGTCACCGCCGGCATCGACGCCGACCGTCCACCGTGATCGGGGGTGCCGTGATACATCGGCCAGTCGGCGCCCGTTACCCGGGCCGGCGTGCCGCCCGACGCCGACGGACTCGGCGCCGAGCTGGACCCGTGGGTCGCCGTCGCCGACGTGCTGTCCGACGGTCCACCGCTACCGCTGCTGGTGCATCCCGCGGCCAGCGACGCACAGCACAGGGCGAGGACGACGGCAGACGCTATGCGCATGCCGTACAGGGTGCATCAGAAAGTGAGCACCGTCAGGCCGGAAAGCGTCCCGATCAGGATTCGCCGGCCGGAGATCGCAGGGGTCGCGAACCGCGTGACGGCACCCACGCTCACGCCGACCCTGCGGGCGCCGTTGTGCAGATCGAAGCCACGCAACACGCCGTTGGCGGTGTCGAGCGCCCAGATGAGCCCGCCGCCGTAGACCGGCGCGCCCGTGGCGGCGAGGTTGTGCCACACCTGATGCATGCGGCCGGCCGGGTCGATGTAGATGCCCCGCACGCCGTCGGTGCACGGAACGTAGACGGTGTTGCCGACCACGGCGGTGCCGCCGAAGGACCGGCACACCGATGCCTTGCTGACCTGGCCGCCGATGCCGCCGAGGTGCGTACGACGCAGCACGTACGCCGTACCCGATTTGCCGGCGCTGAACACCCACGGGCCGACGAACGCCGGACCTTGGGAACCGAGATCGAGGTCGGCGTCGTTGTCGGTCGGCCACGTCGTCGGGGAGAACGAGTCGAGCAGTTTGCCGGTCGTCGCGCTGATGCGAAGGATCGAGTCGCTGTAGTCGTAGCGGTCGCCGACGCCCGACTCGCCGTTACCGACCGCAACGAACAGGTTGCCGTCACCATCGACTGTCGGACCGGGAGGCGTCCAGATCCCGGCCTCACGGGTCGTCGGCACGGTGTAACTCAGCTGCGTGCCACCGCCGCCCAGCCACGTCCCGACAACGCGGCCCTTGTATTGACCGCAGTCGCCGGCCAGACCACCGAACGGCACCCACACCCTGCTGTGCGCGAGGGTCAGCGCCCCGCGTTCCTGCATCGCCGCCGGGTCGACACCCGGCAGGTCGAGGCTCTTCGACATCACCGTCGCGCCGGTTCTGACGTTCAGGCCGTACAGGCGATGCGTCGGCGGCGAGCCGCTGAACTCTGCGGCGAGGTACACGAGCCCGTTTCCGGCGTAGTAGGTCGGCGTACCGGTGATCCCGAGTGGGTCGATGTTGCCGCAGGGGCGCTCACGGTCCGGGGAGGGTGTGCCGAGGTGCCGCTTCCACACCTGACGGTTTGCCGCATCGAAGGCGTACACCGTGTCGTTCTCGGTGGCCACGATGGTCAGGCCGGCAGCGACGATGGGAGAGGCGTAGACCTTTCCGTCGAGCGGGATCGCCTTGCTCACGTGCAGCCCGCCGGGGTACGTCGGCATGCTCGTCGCGTAGCCGGTGCGCCACGTGTTCCCGTGGTAGGACGGCCAATCCGTCGACACAGCAGCGGCGAGTGCGCCGGCTGCGGGCTGCGCCAGGGCAGGCACGCCGCCCGCTACCAAGAGTGCCGCCATGGTCACGATCCGCAGTCGCATGCGAACAGTGTGCCGTGACTACGCGCTGTGTCCAAGAGGTGAGTAGAGCATGTCGCGGACCGCGATCGTCTCGTCCCGGCCGGGACCGACCCCGATCGCGGAGATCGGCGCCATGATCATCTTTTCCAGCGCGGCCACGTAGTCGCGAGCGTTTCGGGGTAGGTCGTCAACCCTGCGCGCCGCGGAGATGTCCTCGGTCCAGCCGGGGAACGTCTCGTAGATCGGTACCGCGCGCGCGAACTCCGCCTGCGTCATGGGCATTTCGTCGTGCCGCACACCGTCGACGTCGTACGCGACGCATGCGGGCACCTCGGCCATGCCGGTGAGCACGTCGAGCTTGGTGAGGACGAAGTCGGTGACCCCGTTGAGCCGGGCCGCGTAGCGCGCGATCACCGCGTCGAACCAGCCGCAGCGCCGCGGTCGCCCGGTGGTGGTGCCGAACTCGGCGCCGGCGTCGCGCAGCAGTTCCCCCTTGGCGTCGAGCAGTTCGGTCGGAAACGGGCCTTCGCCGACCCTCGTGGTGTACGCCTTCACGATCGCGATCACGCCGCTGATCCGGGTGGGCGGGATGCCGCTGCCGGTACATGCTCCACCCGCGGTCGCGTTGGAAGACGTGACGAACGGGTACGTGCCGTGGTCGACGTCGAGCAGCGTCGCCTGACCCGCTTCAAGAACAACGGTGCGCCCCTCGTCGAGCATCCGTTGCAGCACCAGCGACGTGTCGGCGACCATCGGTCGCAGCCGGTCGGCGTAGGAGGACAACTCGTCGACGACGGCGTCCACGTCGAAGCCCTTGCGGTTGTAGATCTTGACGAGAACCTGGTTCTTCAGGCCGAGGGCGCCCGCCACCCGAGCCCGCAACGCTTCCCGGTCGAAGAGGTCCTGCACTCGGATCCCGATGCGTGCCATCTTGTCGGCGTAGGTCGGCCCGATACCTCGTCCCGTCGTACCGATGCGCGAACTGCCCGCATAGCGCTCGGTGACCTTGTCGATCGTCCGGTTGTACGGCGCGATCAGGTGCGCAGCCGCGCTGACGATCAACGATGACGTGTCGACGCCGCGCGCCTCCAGGCCGTCGATCTCTGCGAACAGGACCTCCAGGTCGATCACCACGCCATTGCCGATGATCGGCACGCAGCCGGGGGTCAGGATGCCCGAGGGCAGCAGATGCAGCGCGTACTTCTCCCGCTGCTCTCCGGACCCGACGACGATCGTGTGGCCCGCGTTGTTGCCGCCGTTGAACTTGACGACCGCGTCGACCCGGCTGCCCAGCAGGTCCGTCGCCTTGCCCTTGCCTTCGTCACCCCACTGGGCACCGACCAGGACGATCGCCGGCATGCCTCACCCCTGTCCGGACGGCAGTTGGCCGTGTGAAGGCTAGTCGACGCGGGGCGACTCCGGGCAATGCCCGGTGGCGGTCAACCGCTCAGCGCGGTCACCGCTCCGGGATCGCTGTCGGTCAACAACTGCCGGCAGCGGGCGGCCTCGTCCTGTTCGCCGATCGCGCTGGCGGCGTTCGCCAGCGCGTGCACCGCTCGCAGGAACCCGCGGTTCGGTTCGTGCGACCACGGGATCGGACCCTGACCCTTCCAACCGGCTCGGCGCAGCGCATCCAGCCCCCGGTGATAGCCCGTGCGGGCGTACGCGTAGCCCTCGACGGCCCGGCCGTGCGCGAGCGCATCCTCGGCCAGCGCCGCCCAGGCGGCCGAGGACGCGGGGAACGCGGCGGCCACCGCGGCCGGGTCGTCCCCGGCGGCCAGCCGGTCGGTCGCCGGGTCGAGGGGTAGGCGGGTGGGTGGCGCGAGCAGGTTCCCGAAGCCGGTCATGACCGCGATTGTGCTCGCGCCACCGACACGCGGCGCAAGGTGGCGCGGTCGACCCAGGTCGGGGCACCATGGCCCGGTGACCAGCTATGTCATCGGTGCGTCCGTCGCGGTGCTGATCGCGCTCGCTGTCTTGGTGGCGTGGCGGGCGACGCGCCGCCTGCGGCGTTGGGTGCAGGCCTGCCGCCACGCGTATCTCGTCGCGCGACTTCGCTGGATGTCACCCGGGCCGCGCCGCGAGGCAGCGATCCTGCGGCAGCGGCTCCAAGCCGAACTGACCTACACGAGTGCGATGCTGACTGCCGCGCCCGACGGGTTGGTCTTCCGCGCCGACGCGCAGCACGTGCTCGGTGAGCTGACCGAGATGGCGCTCGCGCTGGACAACGACATGCGCTCGATCGAGCACTTTGCCGACACCCGTCAGCAGCAGGCCGCGTTGGCTCTGGTCCGCCCGCAGGTCGAACAATTGATCAAGACGAGTTACACGGCGCGGCAGGCGATCCTGCGCACCTCGGCCGAGGATCGCGACCGGCAGCTGTCGCGACTCGGCGACCTGGTCGAGCAGCAGAGCGCCGCCGCCGCCGCGTACCGGCACGGCGGGCGCGGCCTGGGCACCTGACGAACAGGTCGGTCAGCGGGCGGCCGCCGGGGCCGTCGGGGCCGTCGGGGCCGTCGGGGCCGTCGGGGCCGTCGGGGCCGTCGGGGCCGTCGGGGCCGTCGGGGCCGTCGGGGCGAGCATGGCCCGCACACCGCAGATGAACACGTCGATGCCGAACCCGTAGTACTCGCCGGTGTCCTCGCACGTCAGCAGCTCGTCGGCAAGCTCGCGGATCTGCGGGTACTGATGTGGCGACAACTGCGCCAAGGCCTGCCGTTTGAACGCCAGGGCCGCCGCGGCGTCCGAGTCGCTGACACCGAGCTTGGCGGCCGGCTCTGCACTGACGAGCATCACGGCGGTCTGCAGCGCGTGCCCCGCGATCGCGGCCGTGCACCGCCGGTCGAAACCGGCCTCGCGCAGCAGGCCGAGCGTGTACTCGGCGACCTGCAGTCCCTCGGGGCAGCCGAAGACGCGCCGAAATGCGAGTTCGGTACACCTCGGGTGCTGTCGCAGGTTGTACGTCAGCGCCAGTACGACGCCGCGAAGTCGTTCGTCCCAGCTGACGTCCGGCGACGTGTCGTAGGTCAGCCCGACGTAGAGGCGATCACCGATCGCGTCGAGCAGTTCCTCCTTGTTCTTGACGTGCCAGTACAGCGCCATCGGCGTGACGCCGAGGTCCTGCCCGATCCGGCGGATCGATACCGCGTCGACTCCCTCCGCATCCGCGATCGCGAGTGCACGGTCGATGACCGCATCGCGGCTCAGGGAGCTGGGCGTGCCTCGTTTGGACTTCATGCTTGACAACTATACGCCGTAGAGGGTTTCCTGTACACCGTACATGTACGCCGTATAGGAGCCCGTCATGCCAGCTGTCCACCGCATCCCTCGCCAGACCGCGACGCTCGTCGCCGTTTCGCTGGCGACGTTCATGACCTACCTCGACAACAACATCGTCAACGTCGCGATGCCGGCCATCCAGCGCGATCTGCACCTGAGCACGGCCGGGCTCGAATGGGTCGTGAGCGGCTACATTCTCGCGTTCGCGAGCCTGCTGCTCGCCGGTGGCCGACTCGGCGACATCTTCGGCCGGCGCCGGTTGTTCCTGCTCGGTCTCGGCGTCTTCACGCTCGCCTCGCTCGTTGCCGGTTTCGCCTCCGGGGACGTGGTGCTGATCACCAGCCGGGTCGTCCAGGGCGTGGGCGCGGCGCTGGTGACCCCGACGACGCTGGCGCTCATCACGTCCACGTTCCCCGACATCAAGGCCCGGACGGCCGCCATCGGGGTCTGGAGCGCCGTCGGGGCGCTTGCTCTCGCGGTCGGGCCGTTGCTGGGCGGTCTGCTCAGCCAGCACGTCTCGTGGGGCTGGATCTTCTTCATCAACGTGCCTGTGGGCCTGGCGACAATGGTCCTCGCGGCGTCGGTCATCGCGCCGGACGCACCGCGCGTTCCTCAGACGAGGGTCGACGTGCCAGGCCTGCTCACCTCGGTCGTGGCCCTGTTCGCTTTGACCTACGCGCTGATCGAGGGGCACGACGAGGGTTGGACGTCCCCGCTCATTGTCGGCAGCTTCGGGCTGAGCGGGCTGGCGCTGCTCGCGTTCGTCGTCATCGAGCGCCGCGCGGATGACCCGATGGTCGACGTCGCGCTGTTCGCCAACCGGGCCTTCACCGGCGGCATCACTGCGGTGCTCATGTGGGGATTCGGCATCTTCGGGATCTACTTCTTCACCTCGCTCTACCTGCAGAACGTGCTCGGCTTCTCCGCCACGAAGGCCGGCGCTGCGTTCGTGCCGATGGCGATCCTGATGGCGGTGGGCGCCATCATGTCCGAGCGGGTCGCCGCCGCGCTCGGGTCGCACCGCTCCGTCGCGCTGGCGATGGCGCTCATGGCGATCGGGATCGCGTCGGTCAGCCTGCTGGGCAAGGACGCCTCGTTCCTGGCGCTCATGCCGAGCTTCGCGTTGATCGGCATCGGCGGCGGCCTCTCGGTGCCCCTGACGGCAATGGTCGTCAATGCGATGCCGCCGGCCCACGCCGGCGTGGCCTCGGGCATCTTCAACGGCGCACGCGAAGTGGCCGGCCTGCTCGGCATCACCGTCATCGGCGCCATTCTGGCCGCCCGGCAGAGCGCGTCGCTGCACGCCGGGCATGCGCCGGTGGATGCATTCCTGTCCGGGTACCGCACCGGGCTGCTGGTGGCCGGAGCACTCGTCGCGGCCGGCGGCGTGGCGGCCTACCTGGCGCTGCGGCAGACGCCGCAGCCCGACGCAGACGTGGCGACGGAACTCGTGCTGGTCGGCTGAGCCGGGCCGGCAGCGGCGCGGCCCAGGCCTTCCTGCGCAGGGTGCGTGGGCGCACCCTGCGCAGGAAGGTCAATGCGGTTGGGCAGCGGTCCCGGCCGACCGCAGGTCCTCGCAGGCTCGCACCACGCGGGCCGCCATGCCCTGCTCGGCAAGCTTGAGGTACGAGCGCGGGTCATACGCCTTCTTGTTGCCGACCTCGCCGTCGACCTTCAGCACGCCGTCGTAGCTGGTGAACATGTGCCCGGCGACCTCGCGGGTGAACGCGTACTGCGTGTCCGTGTCGACGTTCATCTTCACCACGCCGTAGCTCAGCGCCTCGCGGATCTCCTCCGACGACGAGCCGGAGCCGCCGTGGAAGACGAGGTCGAACGGCTTGTCCTTGCCGACCTTGGTGGCCACCTCGTCCTGCAGCTCCTTCAGGATTTCCGGCCGCAGCTTGACGTTTCCCGGCTTGTAGACGCCGTGCACGTTGCCGAACGTGGCCGCGAGCAGGTAGCGGCCCTTCTCTCCCGTGCCGAGCACCTGCGCGGTGCGCACCGCGTCAGCCGGTGTCGTGTAGAGCTTCTCGTTCATCTCGCCGACGACGCCGTCCTCCTCGCCGCCGACGACCCCGATTTCGAGCTCGAGGACGATACGCGCGGTGGCTGCCTTGTCCAGCAGCTCGGCGGCGATCGACAGGTTCTCCTCGAGGTCGACCGCCGAGCCGTCCCACATGTGCGACTGGAACAGCGGCGGCCGGCCCGAGTCCACGCGCTCCTGCGAGATCGCGATCAGCGGCCGGACGTAGCTGTCCAGCTTGTCCTTCTGGCAGTGGTCGGTGTGCAGCGCCACGTTGATGCCGTATTTCGCGGCGACGACGTGGGCGAACTCTGCCAGCGCGACCGCGCCGGTCACCATGTTCTTCACCGAGGTCCCGGAGGCGAACTCCGCGCCGCCGGTGGAGAACTGGATGATCCCGTCGGAGCCCGCGTCGGCGAACCCACGCAGCGCTGCGTTGATCGTCTCCGAGGACGTGCAGTTGATCGCCGGGTAGGCGAAGCCGCCCGCCTTTGCCCGATCGAGCATGTCGGCGTAGATCTCGGGGGTAGCAATAGGCATCGCGAAGCTCCCTGCGTCGTGGCTGCATCGTGGCAGTGTCGAGTTGCTGCCGTCGAGTATCCCGTACCCCCGTCTTCGCCGTACGCGAACGCCGCTGCCCCCCGGCATGTCGGACTGGTCGACCCGGGAACTGCTCGCCGCGTGGCACGCGCGATGGCCGGCGAAGCACGCGCGAAGCGATGACCCGAGCGGCGTGGGTGGCCACATAGCAGTTCGCCGCGCACAGCACACTGAGATCGCCGCTTCGTAGACTCAGCGAATGCTCCTGGCGAACCCGATCAGCCCCGACACCCTGCTGTCGGGTTCGGGCGCGCTGCTGATCCTGGCGATCGTGTTGTTCGCCGAATGCGGCCTGCTCATCGGGTTCTTCCTGCCCGGCGACACGTTGTTGTTCGCCGCCGGGATCGGCATCGCGACGGGCGCGATCACCACCTCGCTGGCCGCGTTCCTCGTCGTGGCACCGATCGCTGCCATCCTCGGCAATCTCGTCGGCTACTGGATCGGCTACCGCGCCGGCCCGGTGGTGTTCGACAAGCCGAACTCGCGCCTGTTCAAGCCCGAGTACGTCACCAGATCGCACGCCTTCTTCGAGCGCTTCGGCGCCTGGACGATCATCCTCGCCCGGTTCGTGCCTATCGTGCGCACCGTCGTGACCGTCATGGCGGGCGTGGGGCGGATGCGGTTCTCCCTGTTCGCCCTGTGCAGCGTCGTAGGTGCGGTCCTGTGGGCCGGCGGCATCCTGCTGCTCGGCCATCAGCTCGGGCAGATCGACTGGGTGCGCGCACACAAGGGCTGGATCGACTCCGCGGTGCTGGTCGTCATCGTGCTCGCCCTCCTCCCGGTCGGCATCCACTACTGGCAAGGGCGCCGGCAGCGCACGCCTAAGGAGCGGTAGCGCAGGCGTCCTTGACCGTTTGCGGCGCATCGAGATGGATGCCGAAGAACGTGGCGTTCACATCGCAGGCGTGCTGGTTGATGCTGTTCTCGATCGAGGTCCGCTGCTGCCACACGAGCGCGCCCAGCGCGATCACCACGACCAGCAGCACCAGGCGTCCGATCAGCGCGGTGATGACAATCGAGAGCAGCAGGCCGATGAGCACGAGCGCGACGATCACGATCACGCCGACCCGCGTGATGTCGGCTGCGCCGAGAGCGGCAGTCACGTCGGCGAACGATAGCCTCAGCTCATGGCCGCCCACCCCGCGCGCCGCCGCTCGCACGCCACGCCGCGGCGTCCAGACGCCGGATCGGAGGCCCGCTCATGACATCGGCCCGCCAGGGCAGGGCCCGCCTCGAGGTCCCGCCCACCCTGCCGGCCGAGGGCCTGCGCATCGTCGCGCTCGGCGGGATCAAGGAGATCGGCCGCAACATGACGATGTTCGAGCACTCGCCCCGGAGGGGGCGCAGCCGGTTGCTCGTCGTCGACTGCGGCATGTTGCTCGGCAAGACGAACTCCCCCGGAATCGACATCACGCTGCCCGACTGGTCGGCGTTCGCGAACAAGCTCGACGACGTCGACGCAGTCGTGCTCACCCACGGGCACGAGGACCACATCGGCGCGCTGCCCTACCTGCTGCGCGAGCGGCGCGACATGCCGGTGTACGGCTCGCGGCTGACCCTCGCACTCGTGTCCGCCAAACTCGATCAGCACCGCATCAAGGCCGATCTGCGGCTGGTCAGCGAGGGGGAACGGACCACCGTCGGGCCGTGGGATCTCGAGTTCTTCGCGGTGAACCACTCGATTCCCGATGCGCTCGCGGTGGCGCTGCGCGTGGGCGGTCAGACGGTGCTGCACACCGGAGACTTCAAGATGGACCAGACGCCGCTCGACGGCCGGCTCACCGACCTGCCGGGCTTCTCCCGGCTCGGCGACGAGGGTGTCGACCTGCTGCTGTCGGACTCGACGAACGCCGAGGTCGGCGGATTCATGCCGTCCGAGCGAGACGTCGGGCGGGTCGTCGCCGACGTCATCGCCAAAGCCCGTGGGCGGATCATCGTCGCGTGCTTCGCCTCGCACGTACACCGCGTGCAGCAAGTCCTGGACGCCGCCGTCGAGTCCGGCCGCCAGGTGGCACTGGTCGGCCGCTCGATGGTGCGCAACATGCAGATCGCCCGCGAGCTCGGCCTGCTCCGAGTGCCGGACGGCCTGATGATCGACCTCAAGCTCGCGGAGGAACTGCCGTCGCGTCGGGTGCTGCTCGTCTCGACCGGTTCCCAGGGCGAACCACTGTCGGCGCTGTCCCGGATGGCCAACCGAGAGCACCAGACGGTCCGGATCGGTGCCGACGACACGATCCTGCTCGCCTCGTCCTTGATCCCGGGCAACGAGACGTCCGTCGGTCAGGTGATCAACGGGTTGTCCCGCCTGGGCGCGACGGTGATCCACAAGTCGATGGCCCTCGTGCACGTGTCCGGCCACGCGCCGGCCGGCGAGCTGCGCTACCTGCTCACCGCGGTGCGTCCGCGAAACCTGATGCCGGTGCACGGCGAGTGGCGCCACCTGCGCGCCCACGCCGCCATCGGCCGCTCGATGGGCCTGCCCGACGAGCGGATCATGCTCGCCGAGGACGGCACGGTCGTCGATCTCGTCAACGGCCTCGCCTCGATCGTCGGGCGCATCCCGGTTGGCTACGTCTATGTCGACGGCCTGGAAGTCGGCGACGTCAGCGACACGACCCTCAAGGACCGCCGCATCCTCGGTGACGAAGGTTTTCTTTCGATCCTGGTTGCCGTCGACCTCGAAATCGGCAAGGTGGTGTTCGGACCGGAGATCACCGCACGCGGGTTCAGCGACGACCCGTCCGCGCTCGACCCCATTACCGCGGAGTTGATCGAGGTCGTGGAGAAGGCGCTGGCCGACGGCACCCGCGATGCGGACGCCCTGCAACATCTGGTGCGCCGGACCGTCGGACGCTGGGTGGACCGCGAGTACCGCCGCCGCCCGATGCTCGTCCCGATGATCGTCGAGGTCTGAGGGCACCGCCCTGGTTCGCCCGCGTCCGCGCTCGGCGGACGCCGATGGACCAGCTGTCCTGATCGTTCACAATGGAGGGCATGGCCGTCAGCACCGATCTGCAGCCCGGCACGATCTCGGCGCGCCGGGCCGTGCCGGGCGCGATCCGCCGTCCGCACTATGTCGGCACCTGGCCGGGCACCAAGGCCGATCTCGACGACCCGATGGTCAAGGACGCGGACACGATCGCACGCATGCGGGTCGCCGGCCGGATCGCGGCCGACGCGCTGGTCGAGGTCGGCAAGCAGGTCGCGCCCGGGGTCACGACGGACGAACTCGACCGCATCGGTCACGAGTTCATGATCGCCCGTGGCGCCTACCCGTCGACCCTCGGCTACAAGGATTTCCCGAAGTCGTTGTGCACCAGCGTCAACGAGGTCATCTGTCACGGCATCCCCGATTCACGCTCGCTGGCCGACGGCGACGTCGTCAAGGTCGACATCACCGCCTACATCGGCGGCGTGCACGGCGACACCTGCGCCACCTTCTATGCCGGCGACGTCGCGCCGGAGGTACGCGATCTCGGCGAGCGCACCCATGAGGCTCTGCTGCGGGGTATCAGAGCCGTCCGCCCCGGACGGCCGATCAGCGTGATCGGGCGAGTCATCGAGTCCTATGCCAAGCGCTTCGGTTACGGCGTCGTTCGCGACTACACCGGACACGGCGTCGGGCCGAGCTTCCACACCAAACCGACGATCCTGCATTACGACGAGCCCCGCTCGGCACTGATGCTCGAACCGGGCATGACCTTCACGATCGAACCGATGCTCACTCTCGGCTCCTACGAGTGGTACATGTGGGACGACGACTGGACCGTGCTCACCAAAGATGGCTCGTGGGCCGCGCAGTGGGAGCACACGATCGCCGTCACCGACGATGGCGCGGAGATCCTGACGCTTTCCGGCAGCTGACTCGGCGCACCATCACCGGCACGGCGGGCGAAGCCGCCCGATAGGTCAGGGTCGGCCGAGGGCGCGGAACTGCCAACCGGCGGACCGCCATTCAGTGGGGTCGAGTACGTTACGCCCGTCGAGCATGTTGTGCTCGCGCACAATCCGGTCGAGGTCGCCCGGACGGATGGCGCGGAACTCGGCCCATTCGGTCAGGTGCAGCACCACGTCGGCGTCGGCGCACGCCTCGAGGGCCGACGGCGAGTACGCCAGCGTCGGGTGGGTGTCCTTGGCGTTGAGCATGGCTTGCGGGTCGTAGACACGCACCGCAGCCCCGGAGCGCTGGATCGCGAACGCCACATCGAGCGCCGGCGAGTCCCGGATGTCGTCGCTCTCCGGCTTGAACGCCGCCCCGAGAATGCCCACCCGACGGCCGGCCAGCGACCCGTCGCACATCTCCCGGGCGAGGTCGACCATCCGCGCGCGCCGCCGCATGTTGATCTCGTCGACGTTCTTCAGGAACGAGACCGCCTGGTCGACGCCCAGCTCACCGGCGCGCGCCATGAACGCGCGGATGTCCTTGGGCAGACAGCCGCCGCCGAAACCCAGGCCGGCGCGCAGGAACTTGTGCCCGATCCGCGCGTCGTGCCCGATCGCGGTGGCCAGCAAGGTGATGTCAGCACCAGTCACCTCGCACACCTCGGCCATGGCGTTGATGAACGAGATCTTCGTCGCGAGGAAGGAGTTCGCGGCCAACTTGACCAGCTCGGCCGTGGCGAAGTCGGTACGGATGACCGGCACGCCCGACGCGATGATCGACGCATAGCACTGCTCGACCCGCGCGATCCCCACCCCGTCGTCCGAACCGAGGACGATTCGATCGGGCCGCAGCGTGTCCGTCAGCGCGTAGCCCTCACGCAGGAACTCCGGGTTCCACACCAACGACGCGCCGAGCGCCTCGATCTCGGCCGCGAGTCGCCCCGCAGTGCCGACCGGCACGGTCGACTTGCCGACGAGCACCGTGCCCGGCCGCACGCACGCGGCCAACGCGGCGAACGCGGATTCGACGTCGTGCAGGTCTGCGGCGAACTCCCCCGCCTTCTGCGGTGTCCCGACACAGACGAAGTGGATGTCAGCACCGTCGACGGCCTCCGACAGCAGGCCAGTGAAACGCAACGCGCCCGAGGCGACGTGGTGCCCGAGCAGCTCCGCCAGCGCGGGCTCGTAGAAGGGGACGTGCCCACCGGCCAGCAGGTCCACCTTGGTGCCGTCGATGTCGTAGCCGACGACCTCATGCCCGAGTTCGGCCATCGCCGCGGCGTGCGTGGCGCCGAGATAGCCCGTCCCGACGACCGAGACCTTCATCTACCGTGTTCCCCCAGTCGGCCGTCCGCGCGGTGGACGACGCCAGCGTTCACCATCACACATCTCATCGATGACCGCGCGGCGTGACGCCTCCGCGGTGCCCACGACGCGCCCGCTACCGTTCTATTGGCAAATCTGCAATCGACCCTAGATATGTCGATACAGTCCGATCGTGGATCCCGTGCGCAATCCCTACGCCCCGGGCGCAGGCCAGCGGCCGCCGGAGCTGGCCGGCCGCGACGCCGAGTGCAGCGCGTTCGAGGTGCTCCTCGAGCGGGTCGCCCGCGGCCGACCCGAGCGCTCCGTGCTGCTCGTCGGGCTGCGCGGCGTGGGCAAGACGGTGCTGCTCAACGCCCTGCGCTCGGCCGCGGTCCGTCGGGGGTGGGGCACCGGCAAGCTCGAGGCCAGGCCCGACCAATCGGTGCGGCGACCGCTCGCCGCAGCCGTGCACCAGGCGGTCCGCGAACTCGCCGGCCGCAACGAGGAGGAGGCCCGCCACGTGCTGGGCGTGCTCTCCTCCTTCGCGCAGCGCGAGGTTGCCGGCCGAGTTCCGACGGGCCGAACCGTAGCCCGCGGCCGTCCGTGGCACCCGGGCATCGACGTCGCCGCCGTGCCCGGACGCGCCGACTCCGGCGACGTCGAGATCGACCTCGTCGAGCTGCTCACCGACGTCGGCGGTCTGGCCGACGGCAGCGGGCACGGTATCGCGGTGTTCATCGATGAGATGCAGGACCTGTGCGGCGGCGACGTCTCGGCCCTGTGCGCCGCCTGCCACGAGATCTCCCAGCAGGCGCTCCCGCTCGTCGTCGTCGGAGCGGGGCTGCCGCATCTGCCCGCCGTTCTGTCCGCGGCGAAGTCCTACTCCGAGCGGTTGTTCCGGTATGCGCGCATCGACCGCCTGGACCGGGCGGCCGCCGACCTCGCGCTGCGCGCCCCCGCCCGGGACGAGGGCGCGGACTTCACCGACGAGGCTCTCGACGCCATGTATGCCGCGACCGGCGGGTATCCGTACTTCGTGCAGGCATACGGCAAGACCGCATGGGACGTCGCACCCCGGTCGCCGATCACCGCAGCGGATGTGGCGGTGGCGGCACCGGAGGCGCAGGCCGAACTCGCCGTGGGCTTCTTCGGCTCTCGCTACGAACGGGCGACCCCCGCCGAACGGGAGTACCTGCGGGCCATGGCTGAGCTCGACGCGACGTCTCAGGCATCCGGCGACGACGCGGTTCCCACCGCAGCGGTCGCCGCGGTGCTGGGGCGGGCGCCGCAATCGCTGTCTCCGGCCCGTGACGGACTGCTCAAGAAGGGTCTGGTGTATTCCGGCCAGCGGGGCCGGATCGCGTTCACCGTGCCGCATTTCGGCCGGTATCTGCGCGATCAGGACGAGTGAGCGGGCAAGCGTTGTGCCAATCCTCGCCTGCGTCTTCGCCGGCATCGCAGTCGTAGGGTTCGCCGCCCGTTTCCCGGCGACCCACCGCTGGTGGTCGCTCGGTGTCGTGGCGGCCGCACCGTACTTGATGCTGTGCTCGCTCGTCGCCTTGGTGCTCGTGGCCATTGCCGGAAACTGGGTGTCCGTGGCCGGCTGCGTCGTGCTCATCATGATGTGCGTCGGCACGCAGGCGCGCCGGTACATCGGCGCCGATCCGCCGACGCCCGCCATCCGCGTGAGCGTGATGACGTCGAACCTGTACCTGGGCGGCGGATCGGCCGACGCGGTCGTCGACGCAGTTCGCGGCCACGAGGTCGACGTGCTGATGCTCGAGGAGTTGACGCCCGAACTACAGGATCGGCTCACCGTTGCCGGCCTGCCGGCGTTGCTGCCGTATCACGAGTCACGCCCCCGCACGGCCGCATCGGGAATGGGGTTGTGGAGCCGCTATCCGTTGACCGACACGCACGTGGATACCGACTTCACGCACCCGCTGATCAGCGGCCGGGTCGCGGTCCCGGGTATGGCGTCAGCGCCGACGTTCGCCGCCCTGCACCTTGCCGGCCCGGTTCCCGATGCGGGCCAGTGGAGCCGCGAGATCGATCACCTGCCCCTCGTGCTCGATGCGCTTTCGACCCGCTCGCCCGTCGTCGTCGGCGGTGATTTCAACGCGACGCCCGACACCGTCCAGTTTCGCCGCCTGTTCGATTGCGGCTACCGCAACGGCGCCGACCAGGCGGGCGCGGGCACCGCGCACACCTGGCCTGCCGACCGCTGGTACCCCCCACTGATCGCCATCGATCACGTGCTCACGCGCGACTGTGTCGCCACCTCGGCAGCCACGATCACGATCGCGGGCTCGGATCACCGCGCGCTGCTCGTCCAGGTCGCGCTGCCTGGTCACACCTGATCCGGCGCCGGCTGGGGTGGCGCCGCGTGCTGCCGGATCCAGGTGTGCATGGCGATGCCGGACGCAACGCCGGCATTGATCGATCGGGTTGAGCCGTACTGCGCGATCGAACAGACGGCGCCCGCGCTGTCGCGTGCAGCGCGGCTCAGACCCGTCCCCTCCTGACCGAAGAGCAACAGCGCGCTGGCCGGGAGTGCGTACCGTTCCAGCGGCACTGCCCCGGGCAGGTTGTCGATGGCGACGATCTCGTAGCCGGCGACGGCGGCGTACTCGACCAGCTCGGCCACCGAGGACACCTGCCTGATGTGCTGGTAGCGGTCGGTGACCATCGCGCCACGCCGATTCCACCGGCGGTTGCCGACGATGACGACCTCGCGGGCCAGGAACGCGTTGGCAGTCCGGACGACCGTGCCGATGTTCAGATCGTGGCGCCAGTTCTCGATCGCGACGCCGAAGCGATGACGACGGGCGTCGAGATCGTCGACGATCGCGTCGACACGCCAGTACCGGTACCGGTCGACGACGTTGCGCCGGTCGCCGTCACGCAGCAGGTCAGGATCGAGTCGCGGGTCGTCCGGCCAGGGCACCGGATGCGGTCCGACACCGACCTCGACCTCCAACTCGGAGCCGCCCCCCGTCGAGTGGCCGGTTTCGCGTCGAGTGGTCACTTACAACTGACCACTCGACGCGAAACTGACCATTCGCTTCGGGGACGGGGAGCAGACACTCGCGCGCCCGGCTCAGGACAGGCCGAGGTCGGCGAGCGTGTAGGCGCTGCGGAAGGCGAGCCCGGCTTCCTCGATCGCGCTGCGCCCACCCCGGTCGACGATGAGCGCGACTCCCACCACCTCCGCACCGGCCTCGCGCAAAGCACCGACGGCGGTGAGCGGCGACGATCCCGTCGTGGAGACGTCATCGACCACGAGCACCCGCCGTCCGGACACCGACGGCCCCTCCACGCGTTGCTGCATGCCGTGGGCCTTCTCCGCCTTGCGCACCGTGAACGCGTCGACCGTGCCTGCGGACGCGTGCAGGACGGCAGTGCCCACCGGGTCTGCGCCCAAGGTCAGGCCACCGACCGCGTCGTAGGCCCAGTCTGCGGTGAGCCCGCGCAGCACCCGGCCGACGAGCGGTGCCGCACGCCGGTGCAAGGTGATGCGGCGCAGGTCGATGTAGTAGTCGGCTTCGCGGCCCGAGGACAGCGTCACGCGACCGTGCACGACGGCGATGTCCTTGATCAGCTGCAGGAGTTCGTCGCGATCAGACACGAGTGGAGCGTAGTCAGACGCCCCGATGGGCCAGCACCGCTCGCCGCGGCGAGGTGACCGGGAACTCCGCCCGCGTTACCGGTCACGAGCGCGCTCGGCGCGCTCAGTGATCGCTGCGGCGCGACTTGCTCGCTTTGGCGCGACTGCGGGCGAGGTCTGCGCCCTTGGCCACCGATGCCGCGCTCGCGACGGAGGCACGCTTCTTCGCGTGCGAGCGGTCGACGGCGGATTCGGTCCCGGCGGCCGCCGGTGCCGCCGCGGCGGACCGGCCGCCGGTGCCGCCGCGGCGGCCGGTGCCGTCCGGCCGCGGCCGGGCGATGCGCCACCGCCGAGCCCGGCGAACATGCCGCGCCGCGTCGAAGGCCCAGCCGGCCGGGCCGGCCGGTTCAGGGCGAAGAACACCGCACTTGTCGGCAGCATCACCATCACGACCGCCACGAGGAGCAGGACGGCGGACACGAACGCGGGCAGCCGGTATGCCAGCGGAATGGACGTAGCCCCGATGGCCAGGATCGAGCCGATCCCGACAACGGTCCCGGTGAACGAACCCAGTGCCCAGACGCCGAGCACGGCCCACCGCGACCAGTAGCGCCCGCGATAGACCGACCACGCGACCAGGCTGAGGATGAACAGGACGACGATCGCGCTGATGAGCAGCCCCTTTTGGGTGCTCGCGACGTGCTGCTGCAGCTCGTGGGCGTTGAGCCGGTCCTTCGGCTGCTTCTTGTTGTTGCTCTTCGTGAGTTCCTTCAGCAACCAGGCATCCTGCCCGTACAGGCTCAGCGAGGCGACCAAGGCGAACACGCCCGCGGCGATCATGGTGGCCACCGCCACCAGGATCGGACGTGGCGGCCGGCCGGATTGGCCCGGCTGCTGCGGGCCACCGCCCGAGCCCGACTTGCCCAGCGAGACAGATTTCGGCGTTGCGTCACTCACGCGCGCAGTGTACGTCCCGCAGGCCGGGCCGAGCAGTGCACGCGCGGGAGAGTTGGTCGAGCGACGCAGCTTGCTCAGCTGGTAGCCGTTCGTGGCGATAGAGTCGTTGCCATCGCGGACGAGCCGTACGGAGGACCAGGATGACGACGCCGTCGGCACCCGGACAGGGCGACGCCGCGGACAATGCGGGACACGACGACCCGGCTGGGCAACCCGCGCGGGTCGACCTCGGCAAATCCGACGACCAGGCGAAGGACGCCTCGTTCGACCCCTACCGCTTCGGCAAGCCGGAGCATCCGGTACCGCCCGAGTACGCCCCGCCGGGGTACGCGGGCGGCTACTCACCAGTGCCCGCGCAACCGCAGCCCCACCCGTACGGCGCGCCGCCCTACACCAGCCCGCCCTACCCGCCGTCCTATCCCGGCTACGGACCGCCCTACCCGCCGCCCTACACCAGCCCGCCGTACCCGCCGTCCTATCCCGGCTACGGACAGCAGCGGTCCGGCAACGGCAAGGCAGTGGCCGCACTGGTGCTCGGGATCTTGTCGATCGTCATGTTCTGGCTGACCGTGTTCGACCTCGTCTTCATCGTTGCGGCACTGGTGTTCGGGCTACTCGGGCTGCGGGCGAGCACGGTATCCGGCCACGGACGCGGCACGGCCATCGCGGGCCTGATCTGCATGGGGGTCGGAACGGTCGCGGCGATCCTCTGGACCACTGTGCTCTTCGGGGCGGTCGACAAGTGCGGTGGCTTCGAGCACACGGGCACGTCCAACAGCGAGTTCCAGGACTGCATTCGCGACCAGCTGTAGCCGTGGTGCCGCGGCTGAGCGGCTGTCCACAGCCGCCCAGCGAAGTGCGCGCGGCAAGATATCGTCAGGCAGTGCGTCCGGCAGCAGGTCCGGCGCCCGATCGCAAGGGACACACGTGAGCGAGTGGACGCCGCCGGGCAGCGAGTCTGACCCGCCGCCCTATCGCGGTGCGCCGCCCAGCGGTCCGTACGATCCCTACGCCGCACCTGCCCAGCCCTACGCCACGCCACCGGCGTACCAGCCCTACCCGTACGGCTACGGCTACGGCTATGCGCCGCAGGGATACGGCCCGGCACATCCGCGCGAGCCGCGCCCGGGCACGCTAACCGCGGCAGCGGTACTCGGCTACGTCACCGCAGGTTTGCTGCTGTTGGCGGGCATCATCCTGTTCACCGGCGCGTCCACGGTGAACGACCTCAACGACAACTTCGACATCTCCAACACGTACAGCTCCGAGTTCGTCACGGCCGGCATCGTCAACCTGATCGCCGGCGGGTTGCTGATCGGCGGCGCTGTCGCGATGACCGGCCGCAGCAGCACCGGCCGGGCATTGTGCACCGCCGGGAACGGAATCGTCGTCGCGCTGACGGTTTACTGGCTGACCCGGTGGGGCACTCGGACGGGTGCGGAGGGCCTGATCTTCTGGGCGTTCGTCTTCGCCACCCTCGCCGTCGTGGGTGCGGCGCTGTCGTTCACGAGCGACGGCAACCGCTGGCTGGCCCGCCGCCGGTAGCGCGCAGTTTCGGCCGATCAGTCCACCGACACCGCTTCGGCAGCCGAGCCGAGCCGCAATCCGGAACGGTCGTCCAGCGCGTCGACGAGGACCGTCTGGCCGTCACGGATCTGACCGGCCAGCAGCGCCTTCGCCAGCGCGTCGCCGATCGACGGTCTGCACCAGCCGGCGCAGCGGGCGGGCGCCGTAGAGCGGGTCGAAGCCGTTCAGCGCCAGCCACTCGCGCGCGGCGTCGGTGACCTGCGAGTCGTCAGCCGTCGCCCGGCAAGGCGGGTGGCACAGCGCGGCCAGCTGGATGTCGACGATCTTCGTCAGGTCCTCGGTGGTGAGCGCGTCGAACACCACGATGTCGTCGAGACGGTTCAGGAACTCCGGCTTGAAGTGATCGCGGACCGCGGCCAGCACGGCGGCGCGCTTCGCCTCGTCGGGCAGGTCGGTGATCAGGACTGCCGAGCCGAGGTTGGACGTGAGCACGCAGGATCGTGTTGCGGAAGTCGACGGTCCGGCCCTGACCGTCGGTGAGCCGGCCGTCGTCGAGCACCTGCGAGCAGGACGTCGAAGACGTCCGGGTGCGCCTTCTCGACCTCGTCGAGCAGCACGACGGTGTACGGGCCGCCGGCGCACCGCCTCGGTGAGCTGACCGCCCTCCTCGTAGCCGACGTAGCCGGGAGGCGCACCGACGAGGCGGGCCACCGAGTGCTTCTCGGCGTACTCGCTCATGTCGATGCGCACCATGGCTCGCTCGTCGTCGAACAGGAAGTCCGCCAGCGCCTTGGCCAGCTCGGTCTTGCCGACGCCGGTCGGGCCGAGGAACAGGAACGACCCGGTCGGCCGGTTCGGGTCGGAGATGCCGGCCCGGGCGCGGCGCACCGCGTCGGAGACCGCCTGGACGGCCTTCTTCTGGCCGATCACGCGCGGCGCCGAGCTCGTCCTCCATGCGCAGCAGCTTGGCGGTCTCGCCCTCCAGCAGCCGGCCGGCCGGGATGCCGGTCCACGCGGCGACGACCTCGGCGATGTCGTCGGCGGCGACCTCTTCCTTGACGAGCGCGTCGAGCACGCCCTCCTCGCTCTGCGGCCGCGCTCGCCGCTGCGAGCTCGCGCTCGAGCGTCGGGCAGCTCGCCGTACTGCAGCCGGGACGCGGTCTCGAGGTCGCCGTCGCGCTGGGCACGCTCGATCTGGCCGGCCAGGTCGTCGAGTCGCTTCTTAGCTCGCCGACCCGGTTCAGCCCGGACTTCTCCTGCTCCCATCGCGCGTTGAGCGCGTCGAGCTGCTCCTGCTGGTCGGCCAGTTCGGCGCGAAGCCGGGTCAGCCGGTCGATCGAGGCGGCGTCGGTCTCCTTCTCCAGCGCCAGCTCCTCCATCTCGAGCCGGTCGACGCTGCGCTGCAGCACGTCGATCTCGACCGGACGGGAGTCGATCTCCATCCGCAGCCGGGATGCGGCCTCGTCGACGAGGTCGATCGCCTTGTCGGGCAGGAATCGGGAGGTGATGTAGCGGTCGGACAAGCGTAGCCGCCGCGACGAGCGCGCCGTCGGTGATCTGCACCTCGTGGTGCGCCTCGTAGCGGCCCTTGAGGCCGCGCAGGATCGCGATGGTGTCCTCGACGGACGGCTCGCCGACGAGCACCTGCTGGAAGCGCCGCTCGAGCGCCGGGTCCTTCTCGATGTGCTCGCGATACTCGTCCAGCGTCGTGGCGCCGACCATCCGCAGTTCGCCGCGAGCGAGCATCGGCTTGAGCATGTTGCCGGCGTCCATCGCGCCCTCGCCGGTCGCGCCGGCGCCGACGACGGTGTGCAACTCGTCGATGAACGTGATCACCTGCCCGCCGGAGTCCTTGATCTCGTTCAGGACCGCCTTCAGCCGCTCCTCGAACTCGCCGCGGTACTTCGCGCCGGCGATCATCGCAGCCGAGGTCGAGGGCGATGACCTTCTTGCCCTGCAGGACTGGAGGGCACGTCGCCGGCCACGATGCGCTGGGCGAGCCCCTCGACGACCGCGGTCTTCCCGACCCCTGGTTCGCCGATGAGCACCGGGTTGTTCTTCGTGCGCCGCGACAGCACCTGGATCACCCGACGGATCTCCGCGTCCCGACCGATGACCGGGTCGATCTTGCCGTCCCTGCGCGGCTTCGGTGAGGTCGATGCCGTACTTCTCCAGCGCCTGGAAGGTGCCCTCGGGATCGGCGGTGGTCACCCGCGCCGAGCCGCGCACCGACTGCAGGGCGTCGCCGAGCGCGGCATGCGTGGCGCCGAACTGGGTCAGGACGGTGGCGACGTCACCGCCCTGCGCGGCGAGCGCGAGCAGCAGGTGTTCCGCGGAGACGAACTCGTCGGAACGATCACGTGCGTCGCGCTCCGCGGCGCCGAGTACCGCGAGCAGGTTGCGCGACGCCGACGGCGCGGACACCGAGGACCCCGTTGCGGCCGGCAGCTTGTCGACCAGCCGGGTCAGCTCGGTGCGCAGCCGCGCGGGGTCTGCGCCGACCGCCTGCAGTAGCGGGCGGGCCAGGGTCTCGGCGTCGTCGAGCAGCGCAACGCCCAGGTGGGCGGGCTCGACGGCCGGATTGCCGCGTTCGGCGGCGGTCTTGACCGCGCTGTTGACCGCCTGTGTGCTGCGCGTGGTCATGTCCATGCGGGTAGTTCACCTCATCGAAGGTCGGGATGTCACGGCACCAGTGCTTCCATCCCTACCAACGCGGCAAGAGTTGAGTCTGTTCCACTCAAGTTGGCAGAAGGTTCAGTATGCGCCCCGGCGGGTCAGCACCGCGACGGCCGTCCGGGCGAGGATGCTCAGATCGAGGCCGACGCTCCAGTTCTCGACGTAGTACAGATCCAGCCGCAGCGCGTCGTCCCAGGACAGCTCAGAGCGTCCGCTGACCTGCCACAGTCCGGTCAGCCCCGGCCGCACCATCAGCCGGCGACGCGCCGAGCCGGTGTAGACGGAATCGACGGCCGCGAGCGGTCGCGGCCCGACGAGCGACATCGTGCCGGACACGACCTGGAACAGCTGCGGGAGCTCGTCGATCGAGAAGCGCCGCAGCACCCGACCGACAGGCGTGATCCGCGGGTCCCTGCGGATCTTGAACAGCACGCCGCCGCCGTCCTGGTCGTTGAGTTCGAGGACCTCGCCCCGGTCGTCGTCGGCGCCGACGTACATCGAGCGGAACTTCAGGATGGCGAACTCCGCGCCGTTGACGCCGAGGCGGCGCTGCCGGAACAGGATCGGCCCACGGCTGGTCACCGCGACCGCGAACGCGCTCACGAACAGCAGCGGGCTGGACACGACGATCGCGACAACCCCCCCGGTAATGTCGATCGCGCGCTTGATCAACTTTGGGATGCGGCCGAGATGCGGCTGCTCAAGCCAGACCAGCGGCAATCCGTCGACGGGGCTTATGTGCATCCGGGTGCCGGCAATCTCGGTCAACGCGGGTGCCATGACGAGTCCGCGGCCGGTGCCCTCGAGTTTCCAGCCCAGCTCGCGCACCCCGGTCGGTCCGAGTCCGCTGTCCGTCACCGCGACGACGCCCGCGTCGAGCTCGGCCGCGTGCTCACCGGCAGTGAGGACCCCGCCGAGCACCGGGACTCCCGGCGCGATCTCAGTGCCGACCTCGGCGTCCTCGACGCACGCACCGACGACCTTCAGCCCGGCATCCTTTGCCCGTTCGGTCACGACCAGCAACCGGCGCACCGAGTCCGTCGTGCCCACGGCCAGGATCAGATTCACCCACTCGCCGCGGCGGCGGCGACGAGCGACGACGCGGCGCACGAGTGAGCGGGCGATCAACAGCAGCGCGGCGCCGAGCGGTATCACCCCGATGACGAAGCCGCGGGCGATGGGCAACCGCCCGGCGTAACAGACGATCGCGAGCACGCTCACGGTCAGCGCGCTCGCGCGTAGCACCCGTTTCGTCTCTTCCGGACCGGACGCGAGGTGGCGGATCTCGTAGCCGCCGCAGTACTGCAGCGCAATGAGCCAGCCCACGGCGATGGCCGCGCCGACAGCGACATAGTTCAGCGTCCCGTACTCGACCTTGATCGCACCGAAGCGCAACTGCAAGCCGGCCACCGCAGCCAGGGCGATCGCTAGGACGTCGGCCGCAATGAGGAGCAGCCGGTAACGCCACATCCAACCCGGCTGATTCGACAGCCGGGTATCCGGCCCAGCAGACCGCACGCGCGGCGCAGAGCGCACGATACCCGGAAGCGAATTGCGCTGCCGAAGCTGCGTCACCGCACGCCAGTTCCCACTCGCGACTCTTCCCCGCGTGTGCCGCGAACGCCCCCCGCCGCAGAACTCGGCAGCAAATCGGACTCACGCCCGCTTGATTTCCGACACTAGCCACATCCACTCGCCGCGCAAGGGCCGGGCGAAAACTGTCTCGGTCAGTCGCACGCATCCTCGCCGGGGTGGCGCTGCGCGAGCGGGCCGGTCGGCGGGCAGCGCGTCCGCTAGCGTCACCCGGTGCACATCGCCCGGATCGTCGTCGAGGCGGTCGCACTCATCACCGCCATGGTGCTGGCCGAGCGGTGGGGACGACGGCAGCCGGTCGGCGCGGTCATCCTGGCGCTGTTGTCGGTCGTGTGGCTCGGCGCCGACAAGGAGTGGGAGGCGGGCGTGCTCGTGAGGCTGTCGGACGCGCACGGCCTCACGACGAGCGATCTGCTCGGGCTGCTCGGGCTGGGGCGAGCGACGTGGCTGCTGGTCGCGCACCGGCGCCGCCGCAGGCAGCGCTGAGTGGGCTGCCGGGCTCGCTCAGCGGCGCCGGGTCTGCGGCTTCCAGACGACCAGCGCGGTGGACGGTCCCCGATGGGCGGCCAGTTCGGCATGCGCACGATCGAGTTCGGCGCTGAGCTCGACGACTCTGGCGCGTAACGCGTCGACGTGGGACTCCAGGTCGATGATCCGCTTGATGCCGGCGAGGTTGACACCCTCCAGTTGCGAGAGCCGCTGCACCTCGCGCAGCAGCGCGACGTCGCGCGCGGAGTAGCGCCGCCCGCCGCCGCCGGTGCGGCCCGGCGTCACCAGACCGAGCCGGTCGTACTGGCGCAGCGTCTGGGCGTGCATCCCGGCGAGCTCGGCGGCCACCGAGATCACGAACACCGGGGCGTCGTCGGGCACGTCGCCGGAACGGGGGCGGGAGCGACCCAGGGATCGATCAGCCACCGCGTCCACCGCCTGGAGCCTGCGCCGGTTGGCGCAACGCGGCGGTGATGCCCGGCCGCGGGTCCTCCGGTTGTGCTGCGGCGTAGCTCTCGAGCGCCTCACGAGCTGCCCCCGTGAGGTTGTGCGGCACGGCGACCTCGACGGTGACGAGCAGATCACCGTTGTGACCCCGGCCCTGGACGCCGCGCCCGCGCACTCGCAGTATGCGCCCGGACGGCGTTCCCGGCGCGACCTTCAACGCGACGGAACCATCGAGCGTCGGGACGCGCAACGTGGTGCCGAGCGCAGCCTCGGTGAAGGTGACCGGGACGGTCAGCGTCAGGTCGTCGCCCGACCGGCCGAACAGCGGGTGCGAGGCGACCTGCACGGTGACGTACAGGTCGCCGCCCGGTGCGCCCGCGGTGCCGGGCGTGCCCTTGCCGGAGAGCCGGACCTTCGCGCCGTTGCGCACACCCGGCGGGATGCGCACGTTGATCGTGCGGGTCTGAGTCGTGGCACCGCTGCCGTGGCACTCGGGGCACGGATTATCGATGAGCTGGCCGGTGCCGCGGCAGTCGCGACACGGCTCGCTGAAGCCGAACGCGCCCTGATTGCGGCTGATGGACCCGCTGCCCTGGCAGGTGGGGCACCGACGCGGCGCGGTGCCCGGCTTCGCGCCCGAGCCGTTGCATACCTTGCAGGTCGCCGGGCCGGACAGCCGCAGCGGCAGCGTTGCGCCGCGCACCGCATCCTCGAAGCCGATGCTGATCTCCGCGGTGAGGTCCTGGCCGCGGGTGGGTCCGGAGTTTCGGGCGCCGGCGCCGGAGCGGCCGGCGTTCTGGCCGAACAGGCCGTCGAACAGGTCATTGAGATTGCCGCTCGAGCCACCGCTGAACAGGTCGCTGACGTCGAAAGTCCGGCTGGTGCGCTGCGTCCCCGCGCCACCGAACCCCCCGAAAGGGCCGAACCCGCCGCCGCCACCGCCACCGCCGGCGAACAACTCGCGCGCCTCGTCGTACTCCTTGCGCTTACTCGAGTCCGACAGCACGTCGTAGGCCTCGGAGACCTCCTTGAACCGCGCTTCGGCGTCGGCGTCACCCGGGTTCTTGTCCGGGTGCAGTTCGCGGGCCAGCTTTCGGTAGACCTTCTTGATCTCTGACGCGCTCGCATCCTTGGTGACGCCGAGCGCCTTGTAGTAGTCCTTCTCGATGTAGTCCCTGGTACTCACCTGGCGTCACCCCTTTCCGGTTGCCTTCGGTGGGCTCCCCGTCGGCCTCCTCACCCCTGGGCGGGGTCGGCGGCTGGAGCTTCGTTTTCGTGCGGTTCAGCAGCGACATCGCCGTACTCGCGGTGCGCCACCGGGTCGCTCGGTGCGCTCGACTCGCCGGGCGAATCCGCCGGTGCGCCCGCGGCGGCGGGCTCGCTGACGCCGACCATGGCGGCACGCAGCAGACGGTCGCGGTGCCGGTAGCCCGGCCGCATCACCGTGGTGCAGGTGGGCACGGTGACCGCATCGCTCTCGTCGTGCAGCACTGCCTCGTGGATGGCGGGATCGAACGGGTCGCCGACCTCGCCGAACGCGAGCAGCCCGAGCTTGGCGAACGTCGCGTCGAGCTTGTCCGCGACGGCCTTCAGCGCGCCGGTGAGGTCGCCGTGGGCGCGGGCACGCTCCAAGTCATCCAGCACCGGCAACAGCTCGCTCAGTACCCGGCCGGTGGCCAGCTCACCGGCCGCGAGCCGGTCCCGCTCGGCGCGTTTGCGGTAGTTCGCATACTCGGCCTGCAGCCGCTGCAGGTCCTGGGTGCGCTCGTCGAGCAGCGTTGCCTCGACCATCGGCACATTTCCCTCCGGGGCCGGTGCCGCACCGGCAACCGAACTCGAGGTCGCCGACGACGCGGCGGAGGGCTTGCGCGCTTCCCCGGTCACTGGATCGATCTTCCTGTTGTCCCGGATGACGACACGCTCCGGCTCACCCCCCTCCGGTGGTCGGGGGGTCGAGCCGAAACGGCCTTCGGTCACTTGCTGTCCTCTGCCGGTCCGCTGTCCGGGCCTTCATCGACGACCTCGGCGTCGACGACACCGTCGTCGGCGGACTCGGACGGGCCGGCGGAACCCGCCGCGGCACCCTCGGCGGACCCGGCGGCGGCGGCGTACATCGCCCCGCCGGCCTCGGAGGCGACTCGCGACACCTTCTCCTGTGCCGCCTTGATCGCCTCGAAGTCGGCGCCCTCCAGCGCCTTCTTGAGCTCGTCGACGGCACTCTGGAGTTCCGCACGCTTGTCCTCGGGCAGCTTGTCGCCGTTGTCCGCGAGGAACTTTTCCGTGGTGAACTGCAGCGACTCACCGGAGTTGCGGATCTCGGCCTCGTCGCGGCGCTTGCGGTCCTCCTCGGCGTGCGATTCGGCGTCCTTCATCATCCGGTCGATCTCGTCCTTGGACAGGCCCGAGCCGCCGGTGATCGTCATGCCTTGTTCCTTGTTGGTCGCCAGGTCCTTGGCGTGCACGTTGACGATGCCGTTCGCGTCGATGTCGAAGCTGACCTCGATCTGCGGGACGCCGCGCGGCGCCGGTGGCAGGCCGGTCAGCTCGAACATCCCGAGCTTCTTGTTGTAGGCCGCGATGTCGCGCTCACCCTGATAGACCTGAATCTGGACACTCGACTGGTTGTCGTCGGCGGTCGTGAAGATCTCCGAGCGCTTGGTCGGAATCGTGGTGTTGCGCTCGATGAGCTTGGTCATGATGCCGCCCTTGGTCTCGATGCCCAGGGACAGCGGGGTGACGTCCAGCAGCAGGACGTCCTTGACCTCGCCCTTCAGCACGCCGGCCTGCAGCGCCGCGCCGACGGCGACGACCTCGTCCGGGTTGACGCCCTTGTTCGGCTCCTTGCCGCCGGTCAACTCCTTCACCAACTCGGTGACGGCGGGCATGCGGGTCGAACCACCGACCAACACGACGTGATCGATCGCGGACAGGCTGATGCCCGCGTCCTTGATCACGTTCTGGAACGGGCTGCGGGTCCGTTCGAGCAGGTCCGCAGTGATCTTCTGGAACTCGGCACGGGACAACGACTCGTCCAGGAAGAGCGGATTCTTCTCGGCGTCCTGGGTGATGTAGGGCAGGTTGATGCTCGTCTGCTGGTTGGACGAGAGTTCGATCTTGGCCCGCTCGGCAGCCTCTCGCAGCCGCTGCATCGCCATCTTGTCCTTGGCCAGGTCGATGCCGTTCGCCGCGCGGAACTTGTCGACGAGCCAGTCGATGACGCGCTGATCCCAGTCGTCACCGCCGAGGTGGTTGTCGCCACTTGTCGCCTTCACCTCGATGACGCCCTCGCCGATCTCCAGCAGCGACACGTCGAAGGTGCCGCCGCCGAGGTCGAATACCAGGATGGTCTGCTCGGTTTCGCCCTTGTCCAGGCCGTAGGCCAAGGCTGCCGCGGTGGGCTCGTTGACGATGCGCAGCACGTTCAGGCCCGCGATCTGCCCGGCTTCCTTGGTGGCCTGGCGCTGGGCGTCGTTGAAGTAGGCCGGGACGGTGATCACCGCGTCGGCGACCGTCTCACCGAGGTAGGACTCGGCGTCGCGCTTGAGCTTCTGCAATACCCGCGCGCTGATCTCCTGAGCGTTGTAGCTCTTGCCGTCGATGTCGACCTTCCAGCTGGGATCGCCCATGTGGCGCTTCACCGACCGGATAGTGCGATCGACGTTGGTGACGGCCTGGCGCTTGGCGACCTCGCCGACCAGCACCTCGCCGTTCTTGGCGAACGCGACCACACTCGGCGTGGTCCGCGAGCCTTCGGAGTTCGCGATGACCTCCGGTTCGCCGCCCGAGAGGACGGAGACGACAGAGTTGGTGGTACCAAGGTCGATGCCGACCGCTCGTGCCATGGGGAATGCTCCTTCGCAGGTCTGTGGGGGTTCCGGCTTGCCCGAATCCGATCGTGCTCGTCGCAGCAGCCTCTGTCAAAATAACTGAGTCGGCACGACTCAACTTCCCGCCGGAAGTGTGCCGTACATCACACCTAGCTGCGTCGTCTACCGGCTGTTGGCGGCCCAACTGCGCGCGCTCAGCGGACGATGCCGCTGATGTTGCCCTGGAGAACGTAGGTACCCGGGCGTGACGAGGTGATCCTCGTCCACCCGAATCCGTCGTCGACGACCTGTGCGTCCACTTCGGGCTCGGCCGGTGCCGTGGACGACCCAGGTCGCACCGGCCGCCGCAACGTGGCTTCCAGGAACTTCGACCAGCGCACCCGAACCCCGACCGCGCACACGCACGGGATGCTGATCGTCATCGAGGACTGGGTGGAGGCGAACACGCTCGCCGGCTTGGCAACGATCGGCGTCGGGTCGGCGACGCGGAACAACTGCCAGTGCTCATCGGCCCAGATCCGATGCAGATAGGTGGCTGTGCCGCTGCGCACGAGGTCGTACTCGGGGAATTTGCCCACCGATGTCGAGGGCAGCGCGACATAGCCGACCGCGTTGTTGTCCAGCCATACCTTGTACTGCACCGGAGGCAGCGGATCCTGATTCAGCGAGCGATTGAGTTCGAGGTCCTCCTGCGTCTCCCAGCCGCGGGCGAGCAGCGCGTGCGTCAACAGCGCGGCGTAGCCGGCATGTGCGCCATGATCGACGACCTCGAGGCGGAAGTTCTCCAGGCCGGCGATCTTGTCGAGACGGGCGGCCAGCGGCTGGTAGTACGCGGTCGATGACACCGGCTTGGCGGAGTTGACCAGGTCGAGCGCCGTCGTCGAGGCGCCGACCAGCAACAAGGGCGCCACGAGCACGGCAATGATCTTCATCGGTCGGCTGCTCAGCGCGACGACGGCCACCGGCAGACAGAACCAGACGAACCGCGCGAAATTCGACCCCATGCCGTTCGGCACGACCCACAGCAGCACCGCCGCCAGCGCGGACAGCCAGATCGTGGTCCGGATGTCAGCAGGCGGACGCGCAGCATGGAGCAGCACCAGGCCGCCGAGCGTCTCGAACGCAAGGCCCAACGAGAACGGCTCCGGCCCGGGCGCGCCGAACGCGAGCGCGACCAGCACCAGGCAGATCGCCGCTGTGCCGACGGCCCAGGCGATGATCGGTCGCCACTGCTTGGTCTGGGTCGTCAGGAACGTGCCGGCCAGACCCAGCGCCAGGAATGCCCCGGCCACCGGTGACGCCAGGACCGCGCCGATCACAAGCAGGACCGTCGCCACGCGCTTGCGGTGCCGGATCGCGATCAGCGCTGCAACCGCGACCGCCGCGCCGAGCAGGAACGCGATCCGGCCGCTCCACAGGTTCACCCCCGCGGCAAGCGTCGCCACCCAGACGGCCGCCAGGGGATGCCGCGTGCCGCGAACCACGAAGGTGACCAGCACGGTGACACCGAGCGCGGCCGCCGCGCCGACGACCTCGGTGCCGAGGTAGGCGCACAGGTAGGGCGAAACTACCGAGTAGTTGCCAGGAGTCGTGCCGCCGCCGAACCAGCCGAACCAGTACGTCAGTCCGACGTCGTGCCGCACGGCCAGCGCGCGGGCCCGAGCGGCCCACAGGTCGTTCACATCGGGCCGGACGAGCACGAAGAGCAGGCCGTTCACCAGCGCGAACAGCGACGGCGCGAGCATGCGCAGATCCGGCCAGGCGGCGCGCCATCGGCCGCCCCGGCGGGTGTCCCGTGCTCGGCCTACGGCCGCCGGGACGCCGGATTTCCCGTAGCCGGCCACCCCGACGGCGCCCGCGGCGTCGATACCGAGGGTGTCGGCCTCGACCCGCTCGGCACGGTCGGTGTGCGCAGCAGTCATGACCGTTCGATGGTCGCATATGCCGGCGCCGAAAAATGTGAGCTGCGGCTGAGGCGGCACGGGCCCGGGTGCTCGCCCGGGGCCGTGCCGTCAGCCGGTTGTCCTAACCGAGGCCTGTGCTGGACAGCCAGGCCTTGGCCACTGCCGCCGGGTCCTTGCCGCCGGCGACCTCGCTGACCAGCTTGGCGAGCGTGGCGGTGTCGAGTTTGGCCGAGACCGCGTCAGATGCGTCCTTCATCGGCTGGGTCAGCACCTTCTTCGAGAACAGCGGCACGATGTTCTGCGCCGCAAACATGCTCTTCGGGTCGGTCAACGACACGAAGCCGTACTTGGCGATCGCGGGGTCGGTGGAAAAAATGTCGGCTGCGTCGACGCTGCCGTTGTTCAACGCGGTGACGGTCGTCAAGCCACCCGCCTCGGTGGCAGTGAACCTGCCGAACACAACGCCGTACACGCTCTTGAGCGCCGGGATACCGTCGGGCCGGGTCTTGAACTGGGCGGGCGCACCGAAGGTCATCGTGCTGGCTACGGGCTTGAGGTCGGCGATGGAGGTGAGCTTGTACTTGTCGGCGGTTTTCTTCGTCAGGGTGATTGTGTCGGAGTCCTGCGCGGCGGCGTAGTTCGTCACCGCGAAGCCCGCTGCGGCCGCACTCGTCTGCAGCGCGGCGAAGACGTCAGCGGGTGACCTGGCCGTCGTCTTCGGGTCGAGATACGCCAGGATCGAACCGGTGTACTCCGGCACGGCCCCGATGGACCCGTCCTTCAACGCGGCGATGTAGACGCCGCGCTCACCGATGTTGAGCTGTTTGGTGACCTTGACACCCTTGGCCGCCATCGCGTCGCCGTAGATGTTCGCGAGCAGGACGCTCTCCGGGAACGCCGCCGAGCCGATCTTGACGGCGCCGGGGCTGGTCGGGAGGGCGGTGGCCGGCGCCGCACCCGCCGAGGTGGACGAGCCGGCGCCGCTGGAGGTGTCGGAGCTGCCGGAGCTGCCGCTGCTGCCGCACGCCGCGAGGGACAACAGCGCGATCAGCGCCGTGAAGACCAAGACGATCCGTTTCATCATTCTCCTTGGGTAGCCGTTGCGGTGAATCGGGTACTGGTGGTCACGCGTTGGTCAGGTGCGCCTCCACCGAGACCTCGGAGGTGGGCCCACGCGCGTTTGCGCGGTTGGCGAAACGGCCGGACACGCCAGGTGAGACGAGCAGGCGCTGCAGCAGGTTCAGCAAGCCGTCGACGAGGACGGCCAACACCGCGACGACAACGCCCGCCGAGACCATTGCCGGATAGCCGGCTTGCAGGTCGTTGAGCTGACCTGCGCCGTCGGTGATGAACCGTCCCAGGCCGCCGAGGAACGGCACGTAGGCGGCGACCGTGACGGTCGCGATGACCTGCAGTGTGGCGCTCCGGATGCCGGACAGGATCAGCGGCAGGGCGCACGGGAACTCGACCTTGCGCAGCACCTCGAACCCGGTCATCCCCATGCCGCGGGCCGCATCGCGGGCCGCCGGGTCGACGTTCTGTACCCCCGCGTAGGTATTGGTGAGAATCGGCGGGATCGCGAGCAGGGTGAGCACGATGACGACGGGGATGAAGTAGGGCAGCGCGCCGCGATCGATGACGAAGGGAATCTCGGCATTGCTGTGGATCTCCGGCGAGATCCACGTCACGAGCAGGATCACGAACCCGAGCGTCGGCACCGCGCGCAGCCCGTTCGCCAGGCCCACCACGGTGACCACCCCGCGCCCGGTATGACCGATGGCCAGCCCGAGCGGCAACGCGATGAGGATCGCGACCACCACGATCAGGACGGTGTAGACGAGGTGCTCGCCGATGCGGGCGACGAGGCCGGACGGCCCCCACCAGTTCTGCGGGTCGTTGAGCCAGATCGGCACCCGGTCCAGCCCGGGCAGCCCGTTGTCCGAGGCGAGCACACTCATCGTGCGGCCCGCTGCCAGGGCGTCGAAAGGCGCACGATGAACAAGATCACGAGGTCGAATGCCAGCGCCAGCAGGATGAACAGCACCAGGCCGACGACCGTGGGCGTGACCGACGCCGTCGTGTTGCCCTCGATGAACAGCTGGCCGAGCTGGGTCACGCCGATGATCGACGCGACCGAGACGAGGCTGACGTTGGACACCGCGGCCACCCGCACACCGGCGCCGATCACCGGAACAGCGATGGGCAGCTGCACGGCGAACAGCCGCTGCCGCGCTGTGTATCCCATCGCCGCCGCGGCGTCCAAGGTGGCGGTGGATACGGAGGACAGCCCGTCGGCCACGACCCGGACCAGCAACGCCAGGGTGTAGACGGTCAGCCCGACGGCCACGTTGATCGGCGACAGGATCTTGGTGCCGATGAGGCCGGGCAACACGAGGAATAGGACCAGCGACGGGATGGTGTAGAGGATCCCCGCTCCGGACGTGATCGGTGGGTACGTCCAGCGGAAGCGGCTGGCGAGCCACCCGATCGGCAGCGCGATCAGCAGGCCGACGACGAGCGGTACCGCCGCCAGCCAGATGGTCGTCCACGTCCATGCCGCTATGTCGTCGCGGTGGTTCAGGAAGTAGTGCCAGGCGTCGTTCACCGGCCGCCTCCGGGCGAGGCCGTGGCGGCGACCTGCTCGCGGATTCCGGCGGCCCGTTGCTCGATCCGCACCAGCACCTCGGACGCGGTGACGGTGCCGGCGAAGGCTCCGTCACCGTCCACGATCACGCCACGTCCACTCGGGGACGACAGCGCCGCGTCGAGGGCCTCGCGCAGCGTTCCGGACCCCGCCGCGAGGGTCCCGCCGAGATTGAGCAGGTCAACGGCCACTTCGGCGTCGAGCGCCCGCTCGCCGAGACCGTCGACGGCCAGCCAACCCTGCGGGCGTTGCTTGTCGTCGACGACGAGAGCCCAACCGTCCACCGCACGATCGCGGGCGACGCGGACCTGATCCCCGAGCCGTACGGGCGCCTCGTGCGTCAGCGGGAGCGCGCCGGCTTCGGCGAAGCCCAGGGCGCGGTATCCGCGATCACGGCCGACGAAGCCGGCGACGAAGGCGTCGGCCGGGTGCGAGAGGAGCTCGGCCGGCGGGGCGAACTGGGCGAGTTTGCCGCCGACACGCAGCACCGCGACCAGGTCGCCGAGCTTGATGGCCTCGTCGATGTCGTGCGTCACGAAGACGATCGTCTTGCCCAACTCGTTCTGCAGACGAAGGAATTCGTTCTGCAGCTGTTCGCGCACCACCGGGTCGACCGCACTGAAGGGCTCGTCCATGAGCATGACCGGCGGGTCGGCGGCCAGTGCACGCGCCACACCCACCCGCTGCTGCTGTCCGCCGGACAGCTGCGCCGGGTAGCGCCTGGCGAAGTTCGGATCCAGGCCGACCCGCTCGAGGAGCTCCAGCGCCCGCGCGCGTGCCGTCTTCCTGTCCTCGCCGAGCAGCAGCGGCACGGTCGCGACGTTGTCGATCACCGTCCGATGGGGGAAGAGACCGGCGTGCTGGATGACGTAGCCGATTCCCCGGCGAAGCTGTGCCGGTTTGATCTTCGCGGTGTCGATCTCGTCGAGCCAGATCCGGCCGGCGGTCGGCTCGATCATCCGGTTGATCATCCGCAGCGACGTGGTCTTGCCGCAGCCGGACGGGCCGACCAGCACGCTGATCTTTCCGGACGGCGCCTCCAGGGTGAGGGCATCGACCGCGACGGTGCCGTCGGGATACCGCTTGCTCACAGAATCGAACCGGATCATCAACCCTCCGTGCCGGCAGTGGCAAGCAACGCAATCACACGGCTAGGGCAAAGGCCACCCACGCAGTAGGAAATGCGACAATCGACACCCGAGCGTAATCAGACTCGACCCGATCCCAGGCCCGATCGCTGCCTCAGCGCAGCGAACCCCGGTGCCGCGCTAGCCGGGCGTGGTCGGCGTGCTGCGCCGCGGCCGCGCGGTCGAGGACGTGCTACTCCCGCGGCGCGGGCTGCTCGGCACTTCGGGCTCGGCATCGTGCTCGACCTGCGGATCCGCCGCCGGGCGGGACGTGCGCCGGCCCGAGGTCGGCGGCTGCTCGTCGCGTGGCTTGGCGAGCCGGCGCACCATCGCCGCGCCAGGCACAGCTCCGACCGCCGAGATCACGCGATCCAGCGTGGACTGCAAGCTGGCCATCGTTTTCTGGGCGTCCGCCGCGGCCCGTAGCGCCGGCACCGCTTCCTTGCGCAATACATCGAGCGTGTCGGGCATCTCGCGCACCGACTTGCGGTCGAGCGACCTGAGGATCCGTTCGATCGGCCCGGTCAGCCGCTTGCCGGCCGACTCCATCCGCGACGTCGCGCGGTCCAGTCGGGCAACGCTCTGATTGAACCGCTCCAGAGAATCATTGAACGCCTTGATGGTGTCCGGGAGCTGACCGATCAAGCGGGCGTTCTGCTCCAGCAGGTCCTGCATCCAGCGCGCCTGCGCGTCCGCGTTCTTCATGAACTCGCCGAATACCGGGATCGACCCGACCGCGGACGGCAGGCGCGACTCATCCGGCTTCTTCGCCACAGATGAGTTCTAGCGTTTGACGCGCGTCCTGTCGAGGAGTGTGCGGCTACGTGTCGCCCAGATTCGCGGGTGGGGCCGGCCACACCGCCGGTGCGCCCTTGGTCACCTGCCGAAATGCCGAATAGTCTCACTCGGTTGGTTCACTTTCGCTGCGACACCGAGGAGCACAGGTGCAGCACACGCTGGCGCACGGGGTGATCATCGACTGGGATTACGTCTTCCCCGGATGGCTGCGAATCGGTCTCGCGCTCGCGATGCTCATCGTCACGGCAGCCGTGGCCGGGCGTCGCATCGCATGGCTCGTGCGGCTCATCCGCTCCGGCAAGGCGGTCGAGGGTCGCCTGGACGGTATCGGGGAGCGGGTCAAAGGTCAGCTCGTGGAGGTCTTCGGTCAGAAGAAGCTGCTCAAGTGGAACGCCCCCGGCATCGCGCACTTCTTCACGTTCTGGGGCTTCGTCATTCTCGGCCTCACGATCGTCGAGGCCTACGGCGCATTGGTGATCAGCCAGGACTTCGCATTTCCGATCTTCGGCCGCGCGCAGTGGCTCGGCTTCCTCGAGGACTTCTTCGCCGTCGCCGTGCTGCTCGGCCTGACGTACTTCGCGATCAACCGGCTGCGGAATACGCCGGAGCGTCGCGCGCGGGCCAGCAGGTTCTACGGATCGCACGCCGGTCCGGCCTGGGCCATCCTGGGGATGATCTCGCTCGTCATCATCACCTTGTTGCTCTACCGAGGCGCGCAATTCAACACCGGCAACTTCCCGTACGGCGATTCGAAGTGGGCGTTCGCCTCGTACCTGGTGGCGCAAGCGCTGGGTGACGGCGCCTACAACCAGGGCGTGGAGACGTTCTTCCTCCTCGCCCAGATGGCGGTCGTGTTCGGCTTCACGATCATCGTCACGTACTCCAAGCACCTGCACATCGCCACGGCGCCGCTGAACGTGCTCACCAAGCGTGAGCCGGACGGCCTCGGCCCACTGCTGCCGGTCACCGACGACGCCGGCCGGGCGATCGACTTCGCGGACGTGGAGAACCTGTCCGAGGACACCGTCTTCGGCAAGGGCAAGATCGAGGACTTCACCTGGAAGGGCTACCTCGACTTCTCCACGTGCACCGAGTGCGGCCGCTGCCAGTCGCAGTGCCCGGCGTGGAACACCGGCAAGCCGCTGTCCCCCAAGCTGATCATCATGGATCTTCGCGATCACCTGTTCGCGAAGGCCCCTTACATCTTCGGCACCAAGACGGTCCCCGACGGCGCCCAGCCGAAGTTCAGCGACGACGGCCTCGAGCATCACGACCACGTCCCTGAGGCGGGATACCCGCGTGTGGAGGGGTCGACGATCGAGCAGGCGATGCGCCCGCTCGTCGGTGATCTGGCCAGTGGCGGCGTCATCGACCCGGACGTGTTGTGGTCGTGCACCACCTGCGGCGCGTGTGTCGAGCAGTGCCCGGTCGACATCGAACACATCGACCACATCGTCGACATGCGCCGCTACCAGGTGCTGATCGAGTCCGCGTTCCCGTCCGAGGCCGGCGTCATGCTGCGCAACATCGAGAACAAAGGCAACCCGTGGGGCATGGCCAACAACGGCCGCGACGACTGGATGCGTGAGCTGTCCTTCGAGGTGCGCCGCGCCAACCCGGGCGACAAGCTCGACGCGGACATCGACTACCTGTTCTGGGTGGGCTGCGCCGGCGCTTTGGAGGACCGCTCGAAGAAGGTCACAGTGGCTTTCGCCGAACTGCTGCACACCGCCGGTGTCGAGTTCGCGGTGCTCGGCCAGGCCGAGTCGTGTACGGGTGATCCGGCGCGCCGGCTCGGCAACGAATTCCTGTTCCAGATGCAGGGCATGCAGAACATCGAGACCCTGAACTCGGTCGCCCGATTCGAGCCGCTCAAGATCGTCGCAACCTGTCCGCACTGCTTCAACACGCTGGCCAACGAATATCCGCAGATCGGCGGGCACTATGAGGTCGTGCACCACACCCAACTGCTCGGCCGGCTCGTGGCCGAAGGGAAGCTGACACCGGTTGAGCCGGTGGACAAGAACGTCACCTACCACGACCCGTGCTACCTCGGCCGGCACAACAAGGTGTACACGCCGCCACGTGAGGTGCTCGGCGCCATCCAGGGCCTGAAATCGCAGGAGATGCACCGCTGTAAGGACCGCGGGTTCTGCTGCGGCGCCGGCGGCGCCCGCTTCTGGATGGAGGAGAAGATCGGCAAGCGGGTCAACGTCGAACGCACCGAGGAAGCACTGGGCCTCGATCCTGACCTGATCTCGACCGCCTGCCCGTTCTGCATGGTGATGCTGTCCGACGCGGTCACGGCGAAGATCGCCGAGGGCGAGGCGCGCGAGGACGTGCGGGTGCTCGACGTCGCCCAGATCCTGCAGCAGTCCCTCGGCGTGCCGCGGGTGTCGAAATGATCATCACGAAAGGCAGGGAGACGCGCCTCACGTCGGCTTGACCGCCCGCTGAGAGCGGGGCCTGCTGTCCCAGCAGTCGCACGTAGCGTGCGATCAGTGACTATTGAGCTCGAGACGCCCGAGGAGCCGACCTGGCGTGGGAAGCGCCGCCGCCGCCGGCGCACCCGCAGGGCGCGCATCAAGGCGATGAGCTGGCCGCGGCGCATCACCCGTCGCGCCATGATCGTGCTCACCTGGCTGCTGGGTTTGGTCGCCTTGCTGATGGTGACGACGATCGTGCTGTTCTACACCCTGACCGACGTTCCCCGACCCGAGGCGCTGAGCCTGCCGCAGGTCGCCACGATCCAATACTCCGACGGCACGACATTGGCCCGGATCGGCTCCGTCGACCGGACGATCGTCGACCTCAGCCAGGTGCCGACGCAGGTGCGCTGGGCCGTGCTGGCCGCTGAGGACCGCGGCTTCTACAGCGAGCCGGGGGTGAGCGTGAAGGGCACCGTGCGCGCGGCCTTGTCCAACGTCACCGGCGGCGACACGCAGGGCGGATCGGGCATCACCCAGCAGTACGTCAAGAACGCCTACCTGAGCAGCGAACGCACCCTCTCCCGCAAGCTCAAGGAACTGATGATCGCGGTCAAGCTGTCGCGCGAGTACTCCAAGGACCAGATACTCGAGTTCTACCTGAACACCGTGTACTTCGGACGGGGCGCCTACGGCATCCAGGCCGCGGCGCAGGCATTCTTCGGAAAGAACGTCGATCAACTCAACACCTCCGAGGGTGCGCTGCTCGCCGGCATGCTGCGGGCTCCGGCCTATTACGACCCGGCGACCAATCCGGTCCAAGCCCGGGAGAGGTGGCGATACGTGCTCGACGGGATGGTCCAGACCAAGCACCTCACCGCCGCCCAGGAGGCCGCGCTCGCCTTCCCCGCGACGAAAGAACCGACCAGCACGGGACTGGGCGCCACCGGCTGGAAATTCCTGCTGACCAACCGGATCCTTGCCGAGCTGGCCGCGCACGGAGTGTCCGCGGACGAGGTCAACGCCAAGGGGCTCACGATCCGCACCACGATCAACCGCGCGGCGCAGCAGGCCGCCCTGACCGCGATCAGCACGACGTTCGCCAAGCTCACCCCCAAACAGCGCAACCTGAAGAACTCGCTCGTCGCCGTCGACCCCGCTACGGGCGGCGTCCTCGCCTACTACGCGGGCACCGGTCCGGGCGTCAAGGGCTACGACGGCAAGATCGACTACAACGACTGGGCCGCGCAGCGGGCCAACCCGGCCGGATCGACGTTCAAGCCGTACACGCTGGCCACCGTCCTCACCCAGACGCTGGAACAGACGAGCGGCAAGTCGCATGTCGCAATCGACAGCCTGGTCGACGGCAGCTACTGCAAGCGCATTGAAGGCACCCAGATCTGCAACGACCCGAGCGACCGGCGCGTGAGCAACGAATCCGTGCCGCTCAAGTTGGCGATGAAATACTCGCTCAACACGACCTTCGACCTGCTCGCGGTCGATGCCGGTCCCTCGGCGGTCGCCAAGACCGCCCACGCGATGGGGGTCTCGCAGACCGACAGCGACGGCACGAAGACGCTCGTGAACACCGACGGCACGACGAGTTTCGGCATCGGCATCGGCGATTACGCGGTCACCCCGCTGGATCAGGCAACCGGTTATGCGACGCTGGCGAACGACGGAGTCCGCAATGATGCGTATCTGGTGCAGCAGGCCATCGGTTCCAACGGCGACGTCGTGTACCAGCACAAAGCCGACCCGCAGCGCGCGATCGACCCGAGGGTCGCGAACGACGTCACCCTCACCCTCGAGCCGATCGCCAAGTGGTCCGGCGACGCGCTGGCCGACGGCCGGCCCTCGGCGGCCAAGACCGGGACCACGGGCGTGAGCGGCGCGTCGAAGGACAACAGCGACGCCTGGATGATCGGCTTCACCCCGCAGGTCAGCGCCGCGGTCTGGGTCGGTACCGGCAAGCACGAACCGATCTACAACTCGGCCGGCACGCCCCTCTACGGCGCCGATCTGCCCGGTAAGGCGTGGCAGCTGTTCATGGACACCTACCTGGCGAATCAGCCGAAGGACAAGTTGCCCGGCACGCAGGAGATCGCCGAGAACGGCAAACGGCCGGCCCAGAAGCCCACCTACCGCCCGAGCCCACGCACGACACCGACGTCACCCGCGACACCCACAGGACCCACGACACCCGCGCCGAGCGAGGAGGTTCGACCGAGCGCGGCCGGACCGACGGTGCGGTCGTCCGATTCGTCGCCGGCCGCGACCGGCCCGGCGTCCGTGACGTCGTCACCTGCTGTCAGCCCGCCCCCGGTTTCCCCGCCGGTGAGCACACGAACGCGTACGTCGTCGCCGGTGCAGCCCGTCCCCTCCCCCTGATCTCAATGCCGTCGACGTGGCGGACCGCATCGTCCGCACCAAGATCGGCGAGTGGCCCCCGGCGCCGTGCCAGGATGGCTCGGTGACTCGCGCGGCGGATCGGATGCCGAGCCGCACCGACTCCTTCGTCGCCGACGCAACACGTCCGCTCGGTGGGTCCTGGGGCCACTACGCTGGCGTGCCGCAGATGTCCTGGTGGACCCCGGTGCGCTGGCTGCTCGTCATGACGCTGTTCACGATGCTGCTCGGCTTCGGCGAGAAGTCACCGTGCCTGACGTCGTGGACGGCCAACAAGCAGTACACGCACTTCTGCTACAACGACGTTATCCCGCTGTGGTCGGACGAGCGGCTCGACACCGGCGCTGTGCCGTACCGCGACACCACCGTCGAATACCCTGTGCTCACCGGCGCTTTCATGTGGGTCACGGCCGACATCACCCGCGGGCTGCATCGGCTGCGACACAGCTGGGACCAGGCAACGATCTTCTTCGTCGTCACCGCGATCCTGCTGACGGCGTTCGCGCTGATCGTCACCGCGTCCACCGCGCAGGCCGCTCGCGGCCGGCCCTGGGACGCGGCGATCTTCGCGCTGTCGCCGCTGCTCGTGTTCCACGCGTTCTCCAATTGGGACATCGTCGCCATGGCCTTCACGTCCGCAGCCCTGTGGGCCTGGGCGGCCCGAAGACCAGTGCTGTCCGGAGCGATGATCGGGCTCGGGACGGCGGCCAAGCTGTACCCGGCGTTCCTGCTGCTCGCGATCGCGATACTCGCGGTCCGCACCCGCAAGTTCGGCGACGCAACGTGGGCGGTGCTGTCCGCCGGTCTCGTCTGGCTCGCGGTGAACGGCCCGGTCGCCGTCTCGTACCACCGCGGCTGGTGGGAGTTCTACAAGTTCAGCATCGACCGCCCCACGGAGCGCTCGACGCTGTGGGCGATGGGCCGCACGCTGTTTTCCGCGTCCGTGCAGGACGGCGACGCCCCCTACTGGGTTCCGCCTGGGATCGCCGTGACGCTCGTATTCGTCGCGGCACTGCTCGTGGTGATCTGGCTCGGCCTGGCCGCTCCCATGCGGCCCCGGCTCGCGCAGCTCGCCTTCCTGTGCGTGCTCGCGTTCCTGCTGACGACGAAGGTGTGGAGCCCGCAGTACTCGCTGTGGCTGGTCCCGCTGATCGCGCTGGCCCGACCACGGTGGCGTTTGACCCTGATCTGGCAGTTCGTCGAGATCCTCGTGTGGATGCTGACGTTGACCGTGCTCGTCGGGTACGCGGCGCCGTCGCACGGGGTTGCCTACGGCTGGCTGATGCTCGCGCTGGTGATCCGCGATGCGCTGCTGCTCGCCATTGCCGCGCTGGTGATCCGCGACATGTGGTGCCCGTGGCTCGATGTCGTCCGCGCTGACGGGGCCGACGATCCGGGCGGCGGCGTGTTCGACGGAGTAGTAGACGGCTGGTGGCAGGACGTGCTCGACGACGGGTCGTCGCAGCCTCAGATCGACCTGCGCAAGTAGTCGATGTCGGCGCCCTGACCCTCGGCCCCGCCGGGCGTCTCGACGATGACGTCGCTGCCCGCCGCGCGGCACACGTCGGCGATCACCGACGCGTCGATCTGGCCCGCGCCGAAGTTGGCGTGCCGGTCGGCGCCGGAGTTGAAGGCGTCGCGGCTGTCGTTGGCGTGCACCAGATCGATGCGACCGGTGATCGCTCGGACGCGGTCGACGATGCCGGACAGGTCCTCCCCGCCGGCGTGGGCGTGGCAGGTGTCCAGACAGAAGCCGACGCCGAACTCGCCCACCGCGTCCCACAGCATCGCGAGCCGATCGAAGCGACGGGCCATCGCATTGTTGCCGCCGGCGGTGTTCTCGATGAGCACCTGCACGGGAAAGCCGTCGCCGTTCCCGCTCGCCCGGGCGAAGGTCTTGCGCCAGTTGTCGGCGCCGACGGCGGGGTCGTCGCCCGAGTTCACATGGCCGCCGTGCACGACCAACGCCTTCGCCCCGATCCCCGCCGCCGCTTCCGCATGCTGGGCGAGAATCTTGCGGCTCGGGATCCGGATGCGGTTGTTCGTGGTCGCGACGTTGACGATGTACGGCGCGTGGACGTAGACGGTGAGGTCGGTGGCCCGGATGGCGTCCGCGTGCTCATGCTCGACCGGCTTCTTCCAGCCCTGCGGATCGGCGAGGAAGATCTGGACCGCGTCCGCCTTCGCCGCTTTGGCCACGGCGAGGGGGTCGCTTGCGTTGACGTGCGCTCCGATCGCCGGCATGCGGCCACCCTAAACCGGCACCCCCCTGTTGACGCGGCACCGGCATTGCTACTGTCTGTAGCGGCGATCGGGGGGCCGATGACTGTGAGATTTGGTTCGCCTCACACCTGGCGGCTGCTGTGCATAGCGTTGGGCGCCATGCTCGGCGCTGCGTTGGTGTCTGCGACATTCCTGACTGCACAGCCTGCCGGGGCAGCGACCAGTCCCCGCCTGCAGCTGGATGCCGGGGCGTCGACACTGGCTGTATCGGCCGACGTTTCCATCACCCTCAGTGCGCCGGCGAGCCCGTGTCACGCGGTCGGCGTGATCGTGCCCGGGGCTCCCATCATCGTCCTCGCCGGCGGCACGAGCCGGCCGCTGCGGTTCACGTCCGCCGGCATCTATCGGGTGGCGTGGACCGTGTACGAGGTGCCGAGCGCATACCTGCATCGCGTCCTATCCGCTGACACGCTGACTCGACTGAGGGCGATCGCCAGCGGCAGGGCCACGATCGTCGTAGTGCCGGTTGCCGGCACCGCAGCCCTGCTGGTCAGAAAGCCGGTTCCGGTGCCGACGGCGTCCCCGGGTCCCTGCCCACCGCCCAGCTCGCGGCCGGTGGGTGCGCCGCCGGTCAAGGTCACGCCGGTACCCGCGCCCTCGGTCACACCCCGACCCGGTCACACCCCCGGCCCCGGTCACACCCCCGGCCCCGGTCACTGTCACGGCGATGAGCTCTCCCACCGCGACCGTGCCGCCGGTCAACGTCGCTCAGGCCCCGGGAGCGCCCGCCGTCGCGGCCGGCAGGCCCGCCTCGACTGCCCGGCCTCTGACGAACGGCGCCAGCACAGCGACCACCGGTACCGCGCCCGGCGGCCGCACTCCTGCGGCCCCGGCGTCGGCCGTCCAGCCCGGCCGCGGTGCCCACTCCGCCGACCCGAGTACCCATCCGACACGGACCGGCGAAGGCACCGACTATGTGCCGGTGGCGCTGATGCGGCGGGCCGACTCCGCTCTGGCGGCCGGCCCGGACGAAGCCGCAACGCGCTCGACCTCGGTCCAAGCCGGTCCAGGGTCGGTACCTGCGGCGCTGGCCATCACCGCCGCCATCACGCTCGCACTCGTATCGTCGGCCTACGCCAGGCTGGTCGTGATGCGTCGCGGCAGCTGAGCCGCCGGCCGGGAGGGGTGACCGGGCGGCATCGCGCGGCCCGGGCGCAGCGCGTTTTGGGGTTCGACTCGCGCTCCGGGTAACCTTGCCGGGTTCGACGTCCTGATCGGCGGCCGCAAGGGTGCCATCGAGCCGGCTACCCGTAACTGTCGTAGCCGCAGGGTACGAACACCTCCTGCCGCGGATCGTCCGCGGCCGATCAGTCCACAGGAGGAATGGCTCACTCATGCGCCATTACGAAGTCATGGTCATCCTCGACCCCACCCTGGAGGAGCGCACCATCGCGCCGTCGCTCGACGCGTTCCTGTCCGTGGTGAAGAAGGACGGCGGCACCGTCGAGAAGGTCGACGTATGGGGCCGGCGCCGGATGTCCTTCGAGATCGACAAGCACTCCGAGGGCATCTACGCCGTCGTCGACCTGCAGGCCAATCCGGCCGCGGTGCAGGAACTCGACCGGCAGCTGAACCTCAACGAATCGGTGCTGCGGACCAAGGTCCTGCGCCCGGACGCGCGGTAGTCGGCCATGGCAGGCGAAACCGTCGTCACCGTAGTCGGCAATCTGACCGCCGACCCCGAACTGCGCTTCACCCCGTCCGGCGCGGCCGTCGCGTCGTTCACCATCGCGTCCACCCCGCGCACGTTCGACCGCAACACGAACGAGTGGAAGGACGGTGACGCGCTGTTCCTGCGCTGCTCCGTCTGGCGCCAGGCCGCCGAGAATGTCGCGGAGTCGCTGCAGCGCGGCATGCGAGTAGTCGCGCAGGGCCGGCTCAAGCAGCGCTCGTTCGAGACGCGCGAGGGCGAGAAGCGAACCGTCGTCGAGATGGACGTCGACGAGGTCGGTCCGTCGCTGAAGTACGCGACCGCCAAGGTGAACCGAACCCAGCGTGGTTCCTCCGGCGGCGGGTACGGCGCTTCGGGTTCTGACTCTGGCCCCAGTGCACCGGCCGACGACCCGTGGGGCTCGGCCCCACAGTCCGGCGGCGCCGCCGGAGGCGCGACCGCCGGCGGCGGCTTCTCCGACGAACCGCCGTTCTAGCTGCATCCGCACCCATCCTTGCGCGATCTTGATGCGGTCGACGAGGCCTACCTCGTCCTGCGGATCAAGATCCACCCAACCGTCGAGACCAGGAAGCACATCAGATGCCCAAGCCACCAATTCGCAAGCCGAAGAAGAAGTCCAACCCGCTCGCCGCGGCAAAGATCGAGTACATCGACTACAAGGACATCGCACTGCTACGCAAATTCATCTCCGACCGCGGCAAGATCCGCGCGCGCCGGGTCACCGGGGTGAGCGCCCAGCAGCAGCGCCAGATCGCCAAAGCGATCAAGAACGCCCGCGAGATGGCGTTGCTGCCGTACACGTCGACCGCTCGCTGAGAAGGACGCAGTCATGAAGCTCATCCTCACCCGCGAGGTCGCGGGCCTGGGCCTGGCCGGCGACATCGTCGAGGTCGCCGACGGCTACGGCCGCAACTTCCTCGTCCCGCGCGGCGCGGCGATTCTATGGAGCAAGGGCGCGGAGAAGCAGATCGCGCAGATCAAGCGCTCCCGCGATGCGCGCGAGATCCGCGACCTGGGCCACGCCCGCGAGATCAAGGCCGACCTCGAGAAGCTCATCGTCTCCGTCGGTGCCCGCGCCGGGAAGGACGGGCGGCTGTTCGGTTCGATCACCGCCTCGGACATCGCGTCCGCAGTCAAGGACGCCGGCGGTCCGACTCTGGACCGCAAACGAATCCAGATCGACGGGCACATCAAGTCCACCGGTTCGCACACCGTCACCGTCGATCTGCATCCGGACGTCGTGGCCTCGATTCCGGTCACCGTGCAGGCCGTCTGACCCCGATCTCCTCGCCGCGCCTGGCGACGTCGCCCAGCCGTACCCGGCAACCGCCCTCAGGTTGCCGGGGTACCCGGGCTGCTCACGCACGACCAGCGCAAACCGACCGGGTTTCCAAGCAATTCCGCATCCACAAGCCGCGAACCCTCGAGGCCCGTGTTTCCAGCCCTGTAGGCGCTTCCAGCCACAATATCCACACGGTTATTCACCGCTGTGTGCACACCGCTGACGGCGATTCCCACAGGCACGTCCACACCGCTGTACACAGGGGCAGTTGTGCGCCGCTGTGGCTCGCCTCTAGCGTCGCCACTGCCGTCACAGCAGCACGCCGGACGAAACTGTCAGACCCGTCCGGTAATCGTGTGTGCGTGCGATTCGATGAGCTGCGAGCCGTGGAGAGTGCGTCGTGACGATGATCGCTGACGCACCCGGCCCGCCGCCGGGGCGCAGTGATTTCGACCGCACGCCACCGCAGGCCGTCGAGGCCGAGCAGTCCGTGCTCGGCGCCATGATGCTGTCCAAGGATGCGATCGCCGACGTCGTCGAGGTGGTCAAGCCGGGCGACTTCTACCGGCCGGCACACCAGTTGATCTACGACGCGGTTCTCGACCTCTACGCCCGCGGCGAGCCGGCCGACGCGGTCACCGTATCCGCCGAGCTCACCCGCACCGGCCAGCTGAACCGCGTCGGCGGTGCCGTCTATCTGCACACATTGATCTCGATGGTGCCCACCGCCGCGAACGCCGGCTACTACGCGGCCATCGTCGCCGACCGTGCGACGCTGCGGCGACTGGTCACGGCCGGCACGCGCATTGTGCAGATGGGCTACGACGCGTCCTCCGGCGCCGGGGACGTCATCGGCTCCGTCGACGATGTCGTCGACCGCGCCCAGGTCGAGATCTACGACGTCACCGAGCGGCGCACGTCCGAGGACTACGTGCACATCGAGACGCTGCTGCAGTCCACGCTCGACGAGATCGAGAAGATCTCCTCGACCGGCGGCGTCGGCACCGGCATCCCGACGGGTTTCCAGCAGCTGGACGAGATCACCAACGGCCTGCACCCGGGGCAGATGATCACCGTGGCCGGGCGGCCCGGATCGGGCAAGGCGCTGGCGCTCGACACACCCCTGCCGACACCGGCGGGGTGGACGACGATGGGCGCAGTGCAGGTCGGCGATCTGCTGTTCGCCGCCGACGGGCGCCCGACCCGGGTCATCGCGGCCACCGAAGTGCTCGCCGGGCGGCCGTGCTTCGAGGTCGAGTTCTCCGACGGCACGGTGATCATCGCCGACGCGGCGCACCAATGGCTGACGACGACCTGCGCCGAGCGGGTGCCACCGCGACCACTGCACCGGCGCCGTACCGGCCCGACCGGCTGTGGGGTGAGCACGGCGCTGCTCGAGCGGGCCGCGGCCCCCCGCGTCGCCGAGGCAGCTCGGCCGGCCGTGGTCACTACCGCCCAGATCGCCGCGAGTGTGCGGTGCGGTCCTGCCCACCTGCGGCGCAACCACTCGATCGCGTGTGCCGGGGCGCTGCAGCTGCCCGAGGTCGAGTTGCCGCTGCCGCCGTACCTGCTGGGCGTGTGGCTCGGTGACGCCGACTCGGACGCGGTCAGTCTCGGCTGCTCGGACGAGCAGGTCCGTGCCCAACTTCGCGACATCGGAGTGACGCTGACGCCGACCGGCGCCGCGCGCCAGCGCATCCAGTTGCCAGTGCCCGAGGTGGCCAAACGCCGGTGCGAGGTGTGCGGCCGGCTGTTCGTGCCGACGAGCCCCCAGGTACGCACCTGTAGCGGGGTGTGCGGCCACCGACTGCGCTTGCACTCCGCGGCGCCGATGCCCTCGACCTGCCCAGACTGCGGCGCACGCAGCGCCGGGCGGCGGCGCTGCCGGGTCTGCCACTTCCAGCGCGGCACGGTGCAGGCGCGGCTGCGCGGTTTGGCAGTGTTGGGCGACAAGCACATACCGCTGCGCTACCTGCGGGCCGGGCACGCGCAGCGCCGGGCGCTGCTGCGCGGGTTGCTCGACACCGTCGGCCAGGTCGCGAAGTCCGGCCGCGTCGAGATCAGCGTGCCGAACCGGCGACTCGCCGAAGGCGTGCGTGAGCTTGCCGTCAGCCTCGGTCACCGGGCGACCTGGCGGGTCAGCGCGCCGGATCGACCCGGTGGCGGGAATGCCGCCTGCACCGTCGCGTTCGCCGCCGCCGAGCGCGTCTTGGGCCTCGACCGGCAGGCTGGCCCGCATGCGGCAGCTGCGGGCGGTGGCTCGGCCGGGCGCCAGATCGCCGACGTACGGCCGATCGAATCGGTGCCGGTGCGCTGCGTGCAGGTCGACAACGCCGAGCATCTGTACCTCGCCGGACCCACCATGATCCCGACGCACAACTCCACGATCGCGTTGGACTTCGCCCGCTCCGCGGCGGTGAAGCACCAGCGACCGACGGCCATCTTCTCCCTCGAAATGGGCAAGCTGGAGATCATGATGCGGCTGTTCGCCGCTGAGGCCGGCGTGGGCCTGCAGAACATGCGGTCCGGGCACATGAGCGATCAGGACTGGCGGCGGCTGGCGCTGCGCTCGTCCGAGCTCGCCGAGGCGCCACTGTTCATCGACGATTCCCCGAACCTGACGATGATGGAGATCCGCGCCAAGGCCCGCCGGCTGCGCCAGCGACACGATCTGCAGCTGATCATCATCGACTACCTGCAGCTGATGACGAGCGGCAAGCGCGTCGAATCGCGCCAGCAGGAGGTTTCCGAGTTCAGCCGGTCGATGAAGCTGCTCGCCAAGGAACTCGACGTGCCCGTCGTCGCGCTCTCCCAGCTCAACCGCGGCCCCGAGCAGCGCACCGACAAGAAGCCGCTGCTGTCGGACCTGCGTGAATCAGGCTCGATCGAGCAGGACTCGGACGTCGTGCTCCTGGTCCACCGTCCCGATCTGTACGAGCCGGAGACCGAACGCGCCGGCGAGGCCGATCTGATCATCGCCAAGCACCGCAACGGCCCTACCGCCACGGTGGCCGTCGCGTTCCAGGGGAGGTACAGCCGGTTCGCCGATATGCCGAACTGACAAGGGTCCAGGTCGGGCACAGCGGACTGCCGCTGGTCCAGGGCTTAGCCCGCTCCGTCAGCTGCGGGAGATCGCGCGGACCACTGCATCGACGCCGGCGCCGGTGGCTGGTCGCGGCGGCTCCTCGGCGACGACGATGTGCCACTACAGGCTTGCTCCGGGCGCGACCCCGAACCGAGCCGGCGGATCATTTCGCCCACCGACCCGGCCACGTGGACGGACAGGCAGGTGACGAGGTCGAACTGCTGGGGTGGCGGGGTCCAGGCGCAAGGTCGCGTGAGCGGGCGTGTCCGAGCGCGGTCACGGAGAATTCGACCGCCGTGACTCGCCACCCGGATGCCTCCAGCCAGAGTGCCTCGGACCCGTGCCCGCAACCGGCGTCGAGGGCGCGGCCGGGTGTCAGGTCGCGGGTCTCGGCGAGCAGGTGCGCGTTCGGCCGGCGACTCGCAACCGTGTCCGGATGCTCGCGTTGGGCCTGCGCCCACCGACGTTCCAGAAGTCCCGGTCAACGTCTCAGCGGTCAATGACGCGACCGACGTGCCCCTGAGGGCACGATGTCCTGCACTTGCAGACGTTGGAGGTGTCCTGTCCACAGGTCGGGCACGCGCGTTCACTTGAAGAACTCGATCCGTCGAGAGGGACGATCATGGCCGTCGCGCCAGCTGGTGCTCAGATCTCTGAGGATGGTCACTACTGGTGGGACGAACAGAACCAGCAGTGGCAGCTCAACGACGAGACGCCGGCAGGCGGGCAGGACGCGTCGGCGACCGCCAGCTCGCCCGACGAGGCAGCGCAATACACCGGATCGGTCGAGGCCCAGGTTGCGCTGTACGGCCAGTGTGTCAACGTCGAGTTCTCCGAGACCGAGATCGACGACCTGCTCGCGCAGGCCGGCGCAAGTCTGGACCAAGCATGACCGGGCCGCAGCAGGGTAACCAGACGCAGTACAGCCGGCTGACGGGTCAGTGGACGTACTCCCTGACGTACACGCTCAACAACGTCCACCTGTACGAGCTCAGTACGCACTGGGGTGCCACGATCGATCTGCTCTCCGACCCGCAGTGGCAGGTCACGCAAAGCCCGTCGCCGACGCTGGCGCAGTACACGCTTCAGGGCCATCTGATCAACGCGCAGTGGCCGAGCTGGCACGGGTTCGTCTTCCAGAGCATGATCGACGCCCAATACCAGGTGACGAACGGGTCAGGCCAGGTCTCGCTCGTGCCCGGCCTGCAGATCTCGCATCAGAGTCTGAGCTTCGTTCAGGTGCAACTCGGGGTGAACATCTCGTTCGGCGAAGGGCCCGGCGGGCGCGGCATCACCGCGACGTTCGACCCGCAGCCGGCGGCCAGCGTGTGGTTCACCTTCTAGCGACCCCCTTGACTGCCGTACGGAGCGGCCACGCTTGACTTGACCACCGCTCAACATTGGCGCGTATGCGCGAAGACACGCCGCTGTTTCACCGGTAGCTGGTTCATTGATGCCGCAGCTGGATGCAAGCTCGGACACCAGCTCAGTCGCCGACGGCCTCGATGCCGCGTCGGACGAGCAGCGGGTCGGGGGTGCCGACGACCTCGGGGCTCTTGCCGTCGTACTCGAAGCGCGACAGCAGGTGCCGCATCGCGTTGACGCGGGCACGTTTCTTGTCGTTGGACTTGATGGTCGTCCACGGCGCGATGTCGATGTCGGTGCGCCGAAAGACCTCTTCCTTCGCATCGGTGTAGTCGTCCCACTTGTCCAGCGAGAGTAAGTCGATCGGCGACAGCTTCCACTGCCGCACCGGGTCGACCTGGCGGATGATGAAGCGGGTGCGCTGCTCGGACTGGGTGACCGAGAACCAGAACTTCGTCAGCCGGATACCGCTTTCCACGAGCAGCGTCTCGAAGCGCGGAACCTGCTGGATGAACTGCTCGTACTCGTCATCGTTGGCAAAGCCCATGACACGTTCGACGACGGCCCGGTTGTACCAACTGCGGTCGAACAGCGCGATCTCCCCGCCGGTGGGCAGCCGCTCGACGTAGCGCTGGAAATACCACTGCCGTTGCTCGCGGTCCGAGGGCTTGGTGAGCGCGACGACGCGCGCATAGCGCGGGTTGAGGTGCTCCATGAAGCGTTTGATCGTGCCGCCCTTGCCTGCGGCGTCGCGGCCTTCGAAGACGATGACATGTTTCTCGCCGGACTCGAAGATGTGGTTTTGCAGCTTGAGCAACTCGATCTGTAGCAGGTACTTCTGCTCGTCGTACTCGTTGCGATCCATCCGCTCGTCGTACGGATAGTTCTCCCGCCAGGTGTCGACCGCGCGGCCGGAAGGGTCGATGAGCTCGGGATCGTCGTCATGGTCGTCCCCGACCAGGTAGCCGTCGATCTGCAGGCGATCTATGTACTTGCGCACGTCTTCCAGCACGAGCGAAGACTAGTGCCCTCGTCTGAACAGCAGGTGTGCGGCTTGGCCGATCGGCACGATTGCTGTGATCTGGCGCGGCGTCGGGAATGCGGGTCGACACCGCGCTGATTACTCAGTACGTGGCTGTGGTGTGTCCTGCGCGCGACCGGTCGCGACGCCCGGACGGAGCGCGGCGGACGTGACCGTCATCGACGCCGCCCTGATCGCCGTCCCCGCCCGGGATCGCGCCGCGCCAGACAGGCGTCGTTGGGTGCGCCCCGCGCTGGTGAGCCTGCTCCTCGCCGGACTCACGGTCGAGGGCGTGCTGGCCGCGCCGTACATCGGTCGAGGCGCCATGGCTCTCGGGAACGCGGACACGCGGTGGGTCGCCGTCGCGCTCGCTGCGGAACTGGTGTCGATGGGTGCGTTCGCCCGGATGCGGCGACGGATGCTCGCCGCCGGCGGCGTGCGCGTCTCGATGCGTCGGATGCTGCCGCTGACCTACGCCGCGACCGCCGTCGGCGCCACGTTCCCCGGCGGCAGTGCGGTCTCCTCCGGCTACCTGTTCAAGCGGTTGCGCAACTGGGGGGTGACGGTCCCGGCGGCCAGCTTCACCGTCATGGCTTCCAGCCTGTTGAGCGTCAGCGCATACACAATCCTCGCCGTGCTGAGCGCGATCGCCATCGGGCGTGGCGGTAGCGGATCGATTCTGGTCCTGGGCCTGCTGGGCCTCGCCGTCGTCGCGGCCCTCGCCGTGCGCCGCTACGGCCGCGGCAACCTGGACCGGGCGACCGCGCGAGCGGTGCGCGCGGTCAACCTCGTCCTGCGCCGGCCGCCGGAGTCGGGGCTGACGAGGGCCCGCGGTCTCGTCGCCGAGTTGCGCGGGATCAAGCTCCGCGGCCGTGACCTTGCCGTCGGCCTCGGTCTGGCGCAGCTGAACTGGCTCGCCGACCTCGCGTGTCTCGTGGCATGCTGCCTGGCCGTCGGCACCGCGCACGCGACGCTGCCGCTCATCATGGTCGCCTACGTCGCGGGGATGAGCGTGTCGAGCGTGACGCTGTTGCCGGGCGGTCTCGGCATCGTCGACGCCGCCATCGTCGTCACCCTCTCCCAGGGCGGCCAGAGTCTGCCGGTGGCGACCGCGGGTGTTCTGCTCTTCCGCTTGATCAGCTTCGCGCTCGTCGCGGCCGTGGGCTGGCTCGCGGTACTGGCCGCGACGACGCGCGCACGTCGCGACGGCGGCCCTGCGCCTGCGGTGGCTTCCGCGCAGAGCTGACGCCTAGCGGCGCAACCGGGCATACGACGGGCGGGCCGCCGGATCGCGTCAGGCTATCCTGACAGTCATGGGCAAGGACAGGAGCCCGTGGCAGGGCGGCCGTCGGGCGTGGACACGACTCGACGGCTGGCACCAGGACAACCCGTCCGCAGCGCCCGGGCACCCGGACGACGGGATCAGCGCCCTGGCTGCCCTCGCCGATGTCGCGACGGTGCGGCACCTGCTCGACCAAGCCGAACTGGTCGCCGTGCGCACCGCACGGCGACACGGTAAGTCGTGGGCCGAGATCGCCACGAAGCTCGGCGTGACCCGGCAGTCCGCGTGGGAACGCTGGCGCGAGCTGGACGAGGACGAGAGTGCACCGCATGGTGGTTCGCCGCCGGCGGGCATACCGCCTGCGCCGGCCGAAGGCGTCCGGCGGGGCATGCGAATCCCGCCGAGTCGACGGCTGGTGACGGTGCCGAACGTGATCGGCATGAGCTGGGACACCGCGCGCGATGTGCTGCGCAACACCACCCTGCGCGCGGTCGGGCCGGATCCTGACGGCCCTCCGTTGGCCGCGCTGGCCTGGCCGGACGGCGTGATCACCGATCAGAGCCCTGAGTCCGGCGCACGGGTCCCCCCCGGGTCATCGGTGACGCTCTGGGTCGAACGCGGCGGCGGTTCGGGGGTACGCGAACCGCGCCGTCCCAAGGTCCCCCCGAAGATCGGTCGTCAGCTGCGCGACGAGGCGGTCGACGAAGCGGTCGGCTGAATGGCGCCAGTTGTCGGGCACCGGAGGTGACCAGTAGCGCGCCGGGCGTATCAGGGTGTGCCTCGCAGCCCTCTGCTGAACACGAGTCGACTCGAGGTGGAGGAGTTCGCCGTGTCACATGCCCACCCGACGGTCACCGCGCGTGACCAGCACGTCGGCCTGCCCGCCCCACCCGACGTTCTCGCCGCGCTGTCCGAGGTTCGCGCCCGTCTCGACGAGCTGCGCCTGCACCCGGTCGATCACACGCGCACTGCCGACGCTCTCGCCGATCTCGCTGATCGGCTGTCCACCGGGCAGGCCACCAAACACGACGCGGCCGATCGGCTCACCCGCCTCGCCGACGCCGCGCGTCGCACCCGGACGCGCGTCACCGCGGCCAGTGGACTGGGCGCCGCCATCATGACGCTCGGCGCGTGGCTCGGCCCGTTCGGCGCGGCCCTGCTGGGCATTCTCGGCTAGTCTCGACGCGGCGCGGCGGGGCTGGACCTTGTCGCGGATCACCGCCATATCATCTGTTCCTCCTCGCTGGGAGGTGCCGCGGGTGAGTGCGCTGACCGCTGCCATCCGACGCGTGGCGGTGCTCGCGATCGTCGCGGCGGCGCTGCTGGCATGCGGATCGGCGTCGCCATCGTCGAACTCGCCGGAGTCGTCGGCGGCCCTCGGTTCGACTCCGTCCGTCGAAGGTTCCGGACCCGAGTCACCGCTGTCCAGTGAACCGAGCGAACCGAGCCTGTCGGTGCCGTCGCTGCCGGTCGGCGGTGCGGCGACCCCAGCCGCGAATGATCCGGCGCAACAGTGCGCCGGTGTCAGCTATCAGGGCCCGACGCCGATCCCGGCCGGCGTGCAGATCAGCATCGACGAGGTGTCGCTGGACTCTGCCGACCTCTTCCGGCTCGGCGGTAGCGCCTGCGGCGACCAGACGCCGTGCGACTCGTCCACCCGCTGGGGTCCAGGCAGCGACTCCCTGGCCTGCGCAGTGGCGGTGACCCAGATCGCGAACTCCACGAAGTCGGTGTCACTCCTGCTCGCCGGCACGGTGCGCTGCTCGAGCCAGCCGGTGTGTGACGCCTTCGCCACGGAGCTCAAGGCCGTGGAGAACGTGCACGTCGAGTTCTCGGCGAATCCGATCGACTCGTTGCCGACACTGCCGGCGAGCACCGACCAGCCGTCGCCGTCCGGTTCGGCCAGCTGAGCCCCGCATGGCCGAGGATCAGGGTCAGTGGGAGCGGTGGCTGGGCATCGGCGCCACGATCATCGCACCGGCCACGGTGCTCACCGCGTTACTGTTCTACTTCGGCTACGTCTCCTCCCGTGCCCAGTACGCGTACTTCGGCGTCGACGTGGACACGATCGGGCTGAGCACGCAGGCCTATGTCATGCGCAGCCCGCAGCCGCTGCTGGTGCCGGTACTGCTGCTGACGATCCTCGGCATTGCCGGATTGCTTGCCCACCAGGCGATCCGTCGCAGGATCGCCCGTACCCCCCCGGGCGCACGTGGGGCCGAGGAATACCGCCGGCACCGCGGGCTGGCGCGTCGTGGCGTGATCGTCGGGTTGGTGATCCTCGGTGCCGGACTGCTCCTGCTCGTGCTTTATCCCTACCTGCGCGAGTGGCCGCTGTACAACCTCGTCACGCCGTTGGTGCTCGCGATCGGGACATCCGTCGTGGCCTACGCGTCGAAGATCCAGACGCTGCTGAGCGCGCCGCCCGGAGCAACGCGGGCCGGCGAGGACGCCGCACCGCGATCGGCGGCCCGAGAGCAAGCCGACCATTCGATCCGCGTCCTGCGGGGTGCGGCGAGCGTGCTCGTCTTCGTCGTCGTCGTCGCGAACATCTTCTGGGCCACGGCAACCATCGCGCAGTGGTCCGGACGCGGACTGGCCCACTACGACGCGACGCATCTGGACCGGCTGCCCAGTGTCATCCTCGACACCCAGGAGCGGCTGTACCTGCGCAGCCCGGGCGTCGAGGAGACCGCGCTGCCGGTGTTCGGTCGGCAGAGCTTCAGGTACCGGTACCGCCACTTGCGACTGCTCATCCAGGGCGATAACCGGATGTTCCTCGTCCCGGACAAGTGGTCGGCGAGCGACTCGACGCTGGTCGTGCCGCTCGACGCGACGGTGCGCGTGCAGTTCCAGTTCCGCAACGAGCAGCCGTGACCGTCAGTCGACCGAGGGGGGCGGCTTCTTGGCAGAGTAACCGGATCGAAAGAAGCCGTGCAGCGTGGACATCGGGATGTTGATGTTGCACGTGATCGGCGAGACGGTGTGTGGATGTGCTGCGGAGAAGGCGATCCAGACGTCGTCGGCACGATCGTGGTGGGTATTGGGGTCGTAGATCTGCAGCGTGACGGTCTGATCGTCGTCGACCTGGTAACCGTAGGCGAGCACCTGATGGCACTTGCCGATCTGCTTCAAGTCGGTGGTGTGCACGGTAACCAGGCCGAGCGGGCTGGGATGGTCGGCGTCGATGTCCGAACGCACCTTCGGCCACGTCGATGTCACGGTCCGAGAGAACGTTCCGGCGCGCGAACCGATGATCAGGTGCAGGTCCGCCGAGGGCAGCACCATCCATTCGGCGTACTGACCGACACCGGCCGCTCCGTTGAAGCTGTCGATCAAGCGGGCCGTGACGTAGTTGAACAGCTTCGTGCCCTGTGCGGGTGGCGTGTCGAGTTCGGGGACCGGCAGCTTCGCCTCGAAGTAGTCGCGAACCGCGAAGGCCATGCCGCCGCAGACGCCCTGGCTGGCGTTGCCCAGTCCAACCGTGCCCACCGGGCCGAGATCGATTCGCACGGTCGGCGCCGGCGGAAAGGAGTTGGTGAACCGGAATCCGTTGGCCGAGGGCACGAATCCCTCGACGGTGTGCGCAGCACTCATCGGCATCCCTCGCTGTCGGCCGAGGTCAGGATGGTCGCGGCCGGCGTTGCCCGTCAATCTCGGCGGCACGTCTGCACACAGTCCCCAAGTACCCGATGGGGCCGGCGCCATCGACGTTGTCAGAGCTCGGCGTGACAATGCGCCTATGACGTTCGCGGCGCGTCCGCTCACGCCGGACACGTGGGCCGATCTGGAGGACTTGTTCGCGCAACGCGGGGGATCGATCGTGCGCGCCTGCTGGTGCATGTACTACCGGTACAGCGCGGCCGAAGCGCGCGAGCACACGAAGCAGGACAGCAAGGCCGAGCTGCGTCGCCTCGCGTCTTGCGAGCAGCCACCGGGCCTGGTCGGCTACGTCGCGGACCGCCCGGTCGGCTGGATCAGCCTCGGCCCGCGGCCGGACTTCGCCCGGCTCGCGAACTCCCGCGTGATGAGGCCGGTGGACGACACGCCGGTCTGGTCGATCGTCTGCACGTACGTCGTGCGTGCCGAGCGAGGGAAGGGACTTCAGCACAAGCTGCTCGCCGGCGCCGTCGAGTACGCGCGTGAGCAGGGCGTTCGGCTGCTCGAGGCCTATCCGATCGACAAGGCCGAGCGCAGCCACGACGACTTCATGTTCTTCGGCTCGCGCAGCCTCTACGAGCGAGCCGGATTCCACGAGGTCGCGCGCCGCTCGCCGACCCGTGTCGTGATGCGGCGCAGCCTTCGGCCACGCGCGAGTGGTCCGATGCACCGGACCACTCGCGCGCTGACCGACCGCCGGACGAGCTAAGCGGGCACCGGCTCTCGCACGGGGGTCCCGATCAGTGGTTGCTGAGCCGGCTTACTACCGCGAACGAGGAACGCGCCCAGCACCGCGCCGGCTGCGCAGATGGCGATGGCGACCCACAGCGCGTCGTGCAATCCGGACACGAACCCGGCTGCGCCACCCGTCGCGGTCGAGGTGCTGGTCGGCACGAATGCGCCCAGCACGGCCACACCCAGAGCGATTCCGGTCTGGCGTGCCGCGTCGTTGATGCCGACCGAGAGCGCCTGCTGCCCGTCGGCGCTCTCGCCGAGGACGAGCCCGCTGAGCACCGGATTGACCACCCCGCAGCCGATCAGCCCGACGATGAGGCCCGGCAGCATCGCCCACCACGCGGAGTCGGCGTCGAGGACGAGGCACAACGCCAGACCCACCGCGACGAGCGCCAGCCCGCCGATGAGCAGCGGCTTGGCGTCCACTCGGTCGAGCATCGCGCTCGTGGCGCCGGAGACGAGCAGCATCGCGATCGTGCCCGGCATGTAGATCAGCCCCGCCTGGATCGGCGAGAGCCCGAGCACGCTCTGCAGGTAGAACGTCGTGTACACGAACATCGCGAAGAACGACGCCGAGATCGCGAAGGCCGTCACCTGCAGTCCGGTGAACGTCCGGTTGGCGAACATCGACAAGGGCAGCATCGGCTCGCGGTTGACCGCCTGACTCACGACGAAGGCGGTCGCGAGGGCACCGGCGCCGACGAATTGGGCGATCGTCGCGGTGGCCGTCCAGCCCACGACGTTGCCGCGAAGCAGCGCGAAGACCACCAGGAACAGGGCACCCCCGGCGAGCAGCTGGCCGATCCAGTCGGGCCGGCGCGGACGCGGATCCTTCGACTCGGCGAGGGTCCAGGCGGCGAAGATGCACCAGGCACCGATCGGCAGGTTGACCAGGAAGACCGAGCGCCACCCGAACCAGCTGGTCAGCGCACCACCGACCAGGGGGCCGACCGCGAACGACGCCCCGATGGTCGCGCCGTAAGCCGCCAGGGCCTTGGCCCGCGCGCCGGGGTCGGGGAACGCATCTCCGAGCAGGGCAAGGGACGTGCTGAACATCGCCGCCGCGCCGACACCCTGGACGGCCCGCGCGATGTCGAGCTCGATCATCGAGGTGGCGATCGCGCAGGCCAGCGAGCTGACGGTGAAGATCAGCAGGCCGATGACGAAGGTGCGGCGACGGCCGAACCGGTCGGCGAGCGAGCCCGCGGTCAGGACGATCGCGGCGAGGGCGAGCGTGTAGGCGTCGACGATCCATTCGACGCCGGCAAGGGTGGCGTGCAGGTCGCTGGCGACCCGGGGCAGCGCGGTGTTGATGACCGCGATGTCGAGCATGAGCATCGCGGTGGCGACGCAGACGGTGGCGAGTGCCTTCGCCGGGTTGGCGGACATGGGGGTTCTCCCTAGGGGGTTCGGTGACCTCGGTGACACCGCACAGCGTCCGGCCCAGCACTTGAGGCCGACTTGGCGCCAACTTGCGGCGCGCTCGGTGGGCTGCGAGCGCTCCACCGCTTCCGCCACCGATCAGGTCGGTCCGCCTGGCCGGGGACTCGCCAGTTGCTCAGGCGTCGATCGGGTCGGTTGCCGCAGCGAGCGGGCGCCGTGCCGCGAGGCCGGCCCACCAGCGCACGCGCAGCGCCTGCCACCCCGTGCGCACCCCGAAGACAGCCCAGGCGCAGATCGCCAGGACGGCCACCCCGACGATGCCGTCGAGCCACCAGTGGTTCCCGGTGGCGACGACCACGAAGATCGTGATCGCAGCGTGCGCGGGGCCGAGACAACGCCACTGGCTGCGACCCACCCGCCAGGCGTAGTAACCGATGAACACCGCCCACGCGACGTGGACCGACGGCATGGCGGAAAGCTGGTCGGCGGCGAAGCCGTTCTGGTAGACGGACTGGTTGTAACGGACTCCGGTGTCGACAATGCCGAGGCCCGGCAGCAGGCGAGGTGGGGCCACCGGAAGCAGTTGGATGACCAGGCAGCACAGCGTCGTCCAGGCCAAGACAGTGCGCACCGGCCGGTAATGCTCGCGATGCCGGACGAACAGCCAGATGAGGAAGACGAACAGCATCGTGAAGTGCATGGTCGCGTAGTACAGGTTGATCACCTGCACGATCAAGGAATGCCCGATTACGAGGTGCTGCACACTCGCTTCGGACGGCAGCCACAGATGATGTTCGAAATCGTTGATCCACCGCGCCCGGTCGTAGGCGCCGATGCTGCTGAACCCGGAGACCTCACCGGCGAGCCGCCACAGCCCGTACAGCAACCCGATCATCGCCGTCTCGCGCACGAACGCGCCGGCGGTGCGCACCGTGGCGCGCTTCGACAGGGCCAGCGCCCCACCGGCGAGTGCCAGCCCAGCGGCGAGCTCGCCCGAGTGCTGCCACGACAGCCCGACGGTCTGCACCGGACAACTATGCCTGGTCGTCCACGATTCTGCTCGGCCGCCGACCGGTGCCGGGCGGGCACACCAGCGCGGTCCCGTTTTCCGTCATGGATCTGACACGGGTGGACGGACGTCGGAGTCGCGGGCGACCGTGCGACGGTAGACCCGCGCCTCCCACGGCCGCAGCAGCATGCCGTCGCCGGGTGATGGGTAGTTGCCGAGCACCAGCTCCGCCGCCGCCCAGTCGCCGGCCTCCGGAACACCGGCCGCCGAGGACGGCGCGGACGCGAAGTTGCCGAGCACCAGCAGCACGGTGTCCGCGAGCCGCCGGGAAAACGCGAACACCTGCGGATCGTCGGGCAGCAGCATGGTGAAATCGCCCAGCGCCACCACCGCCTCGGTGTGCCGCAGCTCGATCAGTCGCCGGTAGTGGTGAAAGACCGAGTCGGGGTCGGCGAGCTCGGCTGCGGCGTTGACCTCGATGTGGTTCGGGTGCACACCGATCCAGGGCGTGCCGGTGGTGAATCCAGCATGCGGCGACGAATCCCACTGCATCGGCGTGCGGGCGTTGTCCCGGCTCTTGGTGAGCAGGACGCGCACCACGTCCTCGGCCGTCGCGCCGGCGGAGGTGGCCGACACGAAATGATTGAGCGATTCGATGTCGCGGAAGTCGCCGATGCCCGCGAACGGGCCGTTCGTCATGCCCAGCTCCTCGCCCTGATAGATGTAGGGCGTGCCCCGCTGCAGGTGCAGCACCGTCGCGAGCAGCTTCGCCGACAGCACCCGCCATTGCGGCGAGTCGTCGCCGAAGCGCGACACCGCCCGCGGCTGGTCGTGGTTGTTCCAATACAGGCTGTTCCAGCCGACCTCGGCCAGGCCGGCTTGCCACCGCCCGAAAGACGCCTTCAGGTCGAGCAGCCGCAACGGCTTGGGCCGCCACTTCGTCCCCTCCGCGTCGAGGTCGACGTGCTCGAACTGGAACACCATGTCGACCTCGCGCCGCGCCGGATCGGTGTACAGGCGGGCCTGCTCGACGGTGGCCGTCGGCATCTCGCCGACCGTGAGCAGGCCCTCGGCGCGGCCGTCGAAGACCTCACGATGCATCTCCTGCAGGAAGTCGTGGATGCGCGGGCCCGACAGGAAGAACGGCCCACCGTCGCCCAACGTGGCGGCACCGGGCGGGCCGTCGGTGATCGGTTTCCCGTCGGGCAGCCGCGGATCCTTGGAGATCATGTTGATGACGTCCATCCGGAAGCCGTCGACACCGCGGTCGAGCCACCACCGCATCATCGAGTAGACGGCCTGCCGGACGTCTGGATTCTCCCAGTTCAGTTCGGGCTGCTTGCGGGCGAAAAGGTGCAGGTAATACTCGCCGCTCGCCTCGTCCCAGGTCCAGGACGGCCCGCTGAACGCGCTGATCCAGTTCGTCGGCTCGGCCCCGGGTTCGCCGCCGCGCATTCCGGCCCGCGGCGGGCGCCACCAATACCAGTCCCGTTTCGGATCGTCCTTGCCGGACTTCGCCGCCACGAACCACGGATGCTCGTCGGACGTGTGGTTCACGACGAGATCCATGACCAGCTTGATGCCGCGCTCGTGCAGGTCCGCGAGCAATGCGTCGAAGTCGGCGAGCGTGCCGAACAGCGGGTCGATGTCCTGGTAGTCGCTGATGTCGTAGCCTGCGTCGTCCTGCGGCGATGGATAGACGGGCGAGAGCCACACGACGTCGACGCCCAGTCGGGCCAGATAGTCGACCCTGCCGCGGATCCCGGCGAGATCGCCGATGCCGTCACCGTCACTGTCGGCGAAGCTGCGCGGATAGATCTGGTAGACGACCGCCGACTGCCACCACCTGCCCGGTACGTCGCTCACGCGCGACGACTATGCCAGCAGCCTGCCCCGCCGTCCCTCCACCGTTCCATGACCATCTCGGGTGGCTGGCCGGTCAGCTCGAGTACCGCGATCCAGAGGTCTCCGTGCGGGTCGACCTGATTGCGGCTTCCGGTCGCCAGTGCGATAGGGACGTGCACGAACCGGCCGTGCCAGCGTCCGACGACAACCGAGGTGAAGCCGGCCATCGCGGCATGCGTGGCGGCCTGCGCGAGCCGCATGCTGTAGACGGCGTCGTAGGCGTTCGCCGGCACCGACCGGATCGCATACCCGGGGTCCACGTAGCGCAGCGAGTGCGGCACATCGGCGAACGCCGCCGAGATCCGCTCCCGCAGCAGCACACCGATGTCGCCGAGCTTCGCGTTGCCGGACGCGTCCGAGCCGGCACCGTCGAACAGTTCCTGGCCGGCGCCCTCCGCAACGACCACCAGGGCATGCCCGCGCCGCTTGACGCACTCGCGCAGCGCCGCCAGGAACACGTCGACGTCGAAGCGCACCTCCGGGATGAGCACGAAGTCGACATCCGGGCTGCCCACCGAGGCGTAGCACGCGATGAAGCCGGAGTGGCGTCCCATCACCTTCACCAGCCCGATACCGCCCGCGGTGGAGGACGCCTCCGTGTGCGCGGAACGGATCGACTCGATCGCGCGGGCGAACGCGGTCTGGAACCCGAAGCTGTGATCGATCCACGGGATGTCGTTGTCGATCGTCTTCGGGATGCCGACCACCGCGAGCGAGAGCCCGCGCCGCCGGGCCTCCTCGGAGATCGTGTGGGCGCCCCGCAGGCTGCCGTCGCCGCCGATTACGAACAGCATGTCCACACCGTTCGCGACCAGCGTGTCGACCATGGCGGACGGCGGTTGGTTGCCGCGGGACGTGCCGAGGATCGTGCCGCCTCGATTGTTGATGTCGAGGACGGTCTCCGGGGTGAGCACGACCGGCGCCGAGCCGTCGGTGAGGCCCTGGTAGCCGTTGCGAAACCCGAGAATCGACGTCGTCCCGTAGGCCTCCGCGAGCTGCAGCACGAGGCCCCGGATGACGTTGTTCAGCCCCGGGCACAGGCCGCCGCAGGTGACGATCGCGGCGGTCACCTCGGTCGGCTCGAAGTAGAGCTTCGCGCGCGGGCCGCCCGGGTTGAACGCCGGCAACTCGGCGGCCCTGACGCCGCGGCGGGTCGCCATTCCGAGAGTGTCGTCGATGAGCACTCGATCGTTCTCGGTGACGTAGTGGACCGACTCGCGGATCGAGCCGAGCAGGTGCCCGAGCGGGCTGTCGATCGTGCGCGCACCCAGCCTGGTGATCTTCAGGTCGGACGCCGTGATTGCCTGGACGTCGGCGGTGTTCACGCGCGGGAACCTACGTCCGGGACGTTTCGTGGATGTAGCGGGCGCGGCACGGCGGTGGGCCGACCTGTCAGGCCGGTTCTCGGTGCCGCGACCTGCTACCGTTTGATCCTAATGAACATCGTTATCAAGTTCGGTAAGCGCGTCGCAGGAATCGCGGTCGGCACCGTGCTCGCGGTCGCACTGTCGGCCTGCGCGTCCTCTGCGGCATCGCCCGGAGCGGATGCCACCGCCGTTTCCGTGGTCGCCAGCACAAACGTCTACGGGGACCTCGTCGAGCAGATCGCGGGCAAGCAGGCCGGTCGTGCCGTTCGCGTCACGTCGATCATCGACGACCTCAGCATCGATCCGCACTCGTACGAGGCGAACGCCCGCACCGGCCTCGCGATCTCACATGCCGACGTGATCATCGAGAACGGCGGCGGCTACGACGACTTCGTCGATCGGTTGCGCGCCGCGGCCGACAGCTCGGCAACCGTCCTGAACGTCGTCGACATCTCCGGACACGCCCGGCGCGAGGGTGGCGAGCTGAACGAACACGTCTGGTACGACCTGCCGACCGTGCGGCATCTGGTGGCCCGGATCGCGACCGCCCTGATCGACCGCGACCCCGATCACGCCGCCGCGTACCGGTCGAACGCGACCGCGCTCGACGCAAGAGTGGCGGGACTCCAGCGCACCGCGGCAGCGATCAAGGTCGCCTACGCCGGCACCGCGGTTGCCGTCACCGAGCCGGTGCCGCTCTACCTCCTCACCGCGTGCGGCCTGGTGAACAAGACCCCGGCCGGGTTCAGCGCGGCGGTGGAAGAGGGCGGCGACGTCGCGGCGAACGTGCTGAACGAGACGTTGGCGTTGGTCCGGCAGCACCACGTCGCGCTGCTCGTCTACAACGAGCAGACCTCCGGCCCTGCGACCACGCGCGTGCTCGCGGCCGCGAATGCGCACGATGTCCCGACCGTGCCGGTGACCGAGACGCTGCCCGGCAACACCCACTACGTCGCGTGGATGTCCGGCATCCTCGCCGACATCCGGGCGGCGCTGGCGAGATGAGTGCGCCAGTGCTGCGTCTCGACGGCGCCGAACTGGCGTACGGCCAGCGGGTGCTGTGGTCCGGCCTCGATCTCTCACTCGCCGCGGGCGAGTTCGTCGCCGTGCTCGGAGCGAACGGGTCCGGCAAGACGAGCCTGCTGCAGGTCATCCTGGGGCTGCAGCGGCTGACCGCAGGGCGGGTCGAGGTCGCCGGACACCCGGTGCACCGTGGCAGCGACGACATCGGCTACGTCCCGCAACAGCGCCGCGCCGATCCCCTGACTCCGCTGCGCGCGCGCGACGTCGTCGGGCAGGGGCTGGACGGGCACCGCTGGGGCATCGGGCTTGCGTCGGCCACGCGGCGCCGCAAGGTTGCCGCAGCCCTCGCGGCGGTCGGCGCCGGTGACTACGCCAACACCCCGATCGGCATGCTGTCCGGCGGGGAGCAGCAACGGGTGCGCATCGCCCAGGCGCTCGTCGCCGACCCGCCGCTGCTGTTGTGCGACGAACCGCTGCTCTCCCTCGACCTGAACAGCCAGCGCACGGTGACCGCGCTCGTCGACCGGCGCCGTCGCGAGCACGACACGGCCGTGCTGTTCGTGACCCACGAGATCAACCCGGTGCTGCCCTACGTCGATCGGGTGCTGTACCTCGCCGGCGGCCGGTTCCGGATCGGCACGGTGGACGAGGTGCTGAACGCGACGACGCTGACCGAGCTGTACGGCGTGCCGATCGAGGTCTTCCGCTCCGGCGGCCGCGTGCTCGTCGCGGGCGTGCCTGATGCGCAGGAACAGGCGCACCACGACCACCACGACGATCAGCCGCGCCCGACCTCGCGGGTCCGCGCGGCCGGCCCATGAGCGCGAGCATCTGGTCGCAGATCTTCGACTTCAGCGACTACGGCGAGTTGCTCGCGCTCGTGCACAACTCGCTCATCGCCGCAGCCGTGTTGGGGGTCGTCGGCGGTCTGGTCAGCGTGTTCGTGATGATGCGCGACCTGCCGTTCGCCGTGCACGGGGTGAGCGAGCTGTCCTTCGCCGGCGCAGCCGGCTTCCTGCTCGCCGGCGTGAGCGTCGTCGCCGGGTCGATCACCGGCTCACTGATCGCCGCCTTCCTCATCGGCGCGCTCGGTTCCCGCGCCCGCGATCGCGAGTCGATCATCGGGGTGCTCATGCCGTTCGGCCTCGGACTCGGCGTGCTGTTCCTGTCGCTGTATCACGGACGGGCGGCGAACAAGTTCGGGCTGCTGACCGGGCAGATCGTCGCGGTGGACCGCACCCAGTTGGCCGTGCTCGTAGTCGTGTCGATCGTTGTGGTACTCGGCCTGTTCGCCCTGTGGCGGCCGTTGACGTTCGCCAGCACCGACCCCGAGGTGGCCGCCGCCCGCGGGGTGCCGGTGCGCGTGTTGTCCGCGGCGTTCATGCTGCTGCTCGGCCTGACCGTGGCGATGTCGGTGCAGATCGTCGGGGCGCTGCTCGTGCTCAGCATCCTGTGCACACCGGCGGCCGCGGCCATGCGGGTGACCGCGTCGCCGACCCTGGTGCCGCTGCTGAGCGTCGCGTTCGCGGTGCTCGCGATGGTCGGCGGCATCCTGCTCGGGCTCGGCAGCGCGAGCATCCCGATCAGCCCGTACGTCACGACGATCTCGTTCGTGATCTACCTCGGTTGCCGGGTGTTCGGGCACACTGCACGCCGATCTTGACGGGAGCGACTGGCGGGGGACCGGACTACCGTCGTACCCGAGAGGAGCCCGCCGTGAGCGCACTCGACCTGCCCGCCCGTATCGATATCCGCGAGGTCGGCCTGCGCGACGGCCTGCAGCTCGAGGCGCCGGTGCCGCTGGACGGCAAGCTCGCCATGCTCGATGCCATCGTCGCCACGGGCGTGCGTCGGATCGAGGTCACCAGCTTCGTCTCGGCGAAGGCCGTTCCCGCCCTCGCCGACGCCGACGAGGTCGCCAAGCATCTCGACGAGTGGCCGGGCGTGCACTTCTCCGGCCTGGTCGCGAATATCCGCGGCGCGGTCCGCGCGGTCGACGCCGGGGTCGCGAACCTCGAGTACGTCGTGTCGGCTGCCGAGTCGCACAGCATCGCGAATGCCGGGCGCCCGACGGCCGCGGCGGCGCAGGCGATCGGCGAGATCGCGGATCTCGCGCACGGCGCAGGCGGCTCGCTCGAGGTCATCATCGCGACCGCCTGGGACTGTCCCTTCGACGGCCGGACGGATCCGCAGCGCACGCTCGAGATAGTCCACGCCGCGGTCGCCGCCGGGGCCGACCAGCTCTGCCTCGGCGACACGATCGGCACCGTGACACCGAACCGGACGCTCAACCTGCTCGACGCCGTGCGCGCCGCAGCGCCGGGCATGGAGGTCGGCGTGCACTTTCACGACACCCGCGGCACCGGCCAGGCCAACGCGCTCGCGGCCATCCTGCACGGAGTCCGGCAACTCGATGCGAGCGTCGGCGGTCTGGGCGGCTGCCCGTTCGCACCGGGCGCGAGCGGGAACATCGCGACCGAGGAACTCGTCTACTGGGCCGAGGATTCGGGCATCGCGACCGGGCTCGACCTGGATGCCGTGGTGGCCGCGGCCGCGGTCACCGAACGGGCCGTCGGGCATGAACTGCCCAGTTCCCTCTACCGCGCCGGCGGCCGTAGCGTGCCTCGCGGCCGTGACCAGCGCTCAGCGGGCCGGTCAGGCATGGGCCCGGACGGCGTCGGCTGCGCGTAGCCTCGTGCCCCGTGACGGCACAGTCGGGCGGCGTTATCGCCGTCATCGGTGAAGCGCTCATCGACCTCGTCGAGACCGACGACGACGCGCCGCGCCTGGCCCGACCTGGCGGCAGCCCCTACAACGTCGCGCTCGGCCTGGCCCGGCTCGGCCGGCACGCGTGTTTCGTGGGCCGGCTGTCGCGCGATCCGCTCGGCGCGGTGCTGCGCAACCACGCCGTGCGCTCCGGCGTGGACCTCGAGCTGGCTGTCGACGCCTACGAGCCGACCACCGTCGCCCTGATCGAACTCGCCGCGGATGGCAGTGCCACCTACCGGTTCGGGGTCGACGGCACGGCCGACTTCCGCTGGACTGATGCCGAGCTGCACTCGGTGCCGTCCAGCGTCGACGCGGTACATTTCGGCTCACTCGCTTCGTGGCTGCCACCCGGCGACGCGGCCATCGCGCGACGCGTGGCCGAGCTGCGCGAGGCGGGCGCGCTCGTGAGCTACGACCCCAACGTCCGTCCCCATCTGCAGCCCGACGCGGCGCAGGCGCGCGCGCAGATCGAACAGGCGCTCGCCCTGACGCATCTGGTCAAGACGAGCGAAGAGGATGTGGCGTGGCTCTACCCGGACGAATCCGCCGACGACATCATCGCCGGCTGGCTGGAGCTCGGCCCTTCGGTCGTCGTCCTCACGCGCGGAGCAGAAGGCGCGCACGCGGTCACCAGGCACGGCACGCTGACCTGCCCGCCCGTGCGCACCGAGGTCGTCGACACCGTCGGCGCCGGTGACGCGTTCATGAGCGGGCTGCTCGATGCCGCGGCCGCGCACGACCTGCTCGGCGAGAAGGAACTCGACGCGGCCGGCCCGGACGCGATCCGCGCCCTGCTGTCGCACGCCGCCGTGATCGCGGCAATCACCTGCTCACGGGCCGGCGCGAATCCACCGCGCCGGCACGAACTCGCCGCCTTCAGCTGAGCCCGCGCCTGCGGCGCGGTTGATGCCGGCGTCGGGTCGGGTCGACCGAGCGGCATGACGACAGCGACTGCGGAACCCGGAAACGATCAAGACGGCTCGCTAGACTGCGCGTCTACCTGCGAGCGGCGTTGGGGGGCACCTGTGGTCAATCTCGCACGAGGCCGCGTCGCCGCCCGCCTCCGGTTCGTCGCCGGTGCTGCCGTGGTGTGCTTGGCGCTGTCCTCGTGCGCCGGTTCGGTCGTCGACGGCCAGCCGGCGGTCGGCAATGCGCCCGACGCACGGCTGTCGGTGAAGGGCGACTCCGGGCAGCACTTCGACGTTGTCGCCAAGAACGCGCTCAGCGACGCCTTCGGCTTCTGGAAGACCGCTTTTCCGAAGGTCTCCGGCGGCAAGGCGTTCGAGCCGCTGGCGGGCGGGCTCTACTCGGTCGACGGGCTGAAGGTCGTGCAGACCAAGCAGCTGCCGGCCACCGTCGCCGACAACGAATGCGCCCGCCGGGACACCAGTTTCGTCGTCGACAACGGGGCCTTCTGCCGCCTCGACGACTCCATCGCGTGGGACCGCGCGCAGTCCCACCTGTTCGCCCAACTCGCGAACAAGTACGGCGACCTCGTCGTGGCGCTGATCTTCGCCCACGAGGTCGGACATGCGATCAGCTACCGGCTCGGCGTGTTCGACAAGGACCTGCCGACGATCGACACCGAGTCACAGGCCGACTGCGCCGCCGGCGCGTGGGCCGCTTCGGCGTTGAAGGGGCAGGCGCCGCATTTCCGCGACACGACACCCCAGAAGATCGACGAGGCGCTGGAGGGCTTCCTCAACGGCCGCGACGACACTCCGGAAACCTCCGACGACGTCTCGCACGGAAACGGTTTCGACCGGCTCTCGGCAGTCGCCGACGGCATCGACAAGGGCCCGACCTACTGCTTCTCGGACGGCTACTTCGCGTCCCGCAAGTTCACCGAACGGCCGTTCACCAGTGACGCCGATCGGCAGACGGGCGGCAACACGCCGCTCGCTCAGGTGCTGGCAGCCGGCGACAGCAATACCTTCGTCCAGGACCTCAACCGGTTCTGGACGGCGAGCGCGAAGTCGATCGGCAAGACGCTCACTCCGGTCAGGTTCGCCGAAGCCGATCACCCCAAGTGCGGGGCCACGCCGACGGCCGAGATCGGCTACTGCCCGGACGACAACACCGTCTACTACAACACGTCCTTCGCCCGGCATGCCTACTACAGCCTGCCCGCCGTCGACGTGGATCGCAGCACAGCCGACGTGAAGATCGTCGACGACCAACCCGCCGACTTCGCCCTGGGCGTGCTGCTTGCCATCGGCTGGGGTCTGGCGGTACGCCACCAGCTCTTCGATCGCTCGCTGGACGACACGGCCGCGCTGAGATCCGCGATCTGCTACACCGGCGCCTACGCGAAGGACATCAACCTGGCGGCGGACGACCCGCGGGTCACCTCCGGCGACGTAAAGGTGTTCCTCTCACCGGCAGACTTGGACGAGGCCACCTCCTCGATGATCAGCATCGTCGGTCAGGACACCGCGTTCGGTGCCCGCGGCACGACCGGCCTGGATCGCATCCAGGACTTCGTGCGTGGCTACAACGGCGGGTTGCACGTCTGCTGAAGCCGGTCGGCGCCCGCGGTCACGGCCGCGTCGATGGCATCGAACAAAGCCGCGCAGCTGCGCTCGATCTGCGCGAGCACCTCGATGAATCCGCGCGGGCCTCCGTAGTAGGGATCGGGCACGTCCGGTGCCTCTCCGGCGGCGAGCAGCGGATCGAAAGAACGCAGCAACACGAGCTTGTCTCGCGCAGCGGCAGCGTCCACAGTCTCGATGGCCAGGCACCACAGCGCGTTGCGGTGGCCGGAGTCGAGCGCGACGACGACATCGCGGCAGGCAAAGTCAGCCGCGCTGAACTGCTTTGCGCGGTGCACCGGGACCTCGTGCCCGGCATGCACCATCGTGCGCCGCGCCCGCACATCTATGTCGTTGCCCGCATGCCAATCACCCGTGCCCGCGCTGTCGGTCCGGACGAGGCCGGACCGGCCGGCATCGGCGGCGATGCGTTTCAGCACGACCTCGGCCGTCGGTGACCGGCAGATGTTGCCCGAGCAGACGAAGCAGACACGCACCGGAGCGGTGAACACCAGGCACAGTGTTCCAGCCGGCGGTACGGTCAGGCGGATGGCCGCCTTCGATTCGTCGTTCCTGGCGATGCCGCTGCACGGACTCGCCGACGCAGCGCTGCAGCGAGCCGAGGATCTCGGTGCGACGCACGCCGAGTTCCGTCTCGAACGGATCCGCGTCGGCAGACTTCGCCTGCGCGACGCGCGCCTCGCGGGGACCAGCGATACCGAGGACGTCGGGCTCGGCGTGCGGGTCGTGCACGACGGCACATGGGGATTTGCGGCCGGCATCGCGCGCACGACGCAAGCTGCGGCCACCCTGGCCGAACAGGCGGTCGCGACGGCGAAGATGAGCCGCGTCCTGCGGCACGAGCCGGTCGAGCTCGCGGCCGAGCAGTCCTATGACGAGCGGACGTGGATGTCGGCCTACGACGTCGACCCGTTCGGCGTCCCAGAATCGGATCGCATCGCCCGGCTGGGCGAACTGTCGCAGCGCTTGCTCGCCGCAGATGGTGTCGATCACGTCGACGCGGGCGTGACCCAGGTCCGGGAGAACAAGTTCTACGCCGACACGACCGGCTCTTCGATCGTGCAGCAGCGGGTGCGGATCGAACCGGAGTTCACTGCGGTGCGGGTCGACCGCGGCGCCGGAACGTTCGACACGATGCGCACGCTCGCGCCGCCGACCGGTCGCGGATGGGAGTACCTCACCGGGACGGGGTGGGACTTCGACGCGGAGACCGCCGAACTCCCCGAGCTGCTCGCCGAGCACGCCAAGGCGCCGAGCGTCGCAGCCGGCCGGTACGACCTTGTCATCGACCCGACCAATCTGTGGCTCACCATCCACGAGTCGATCGGACACGCAACCGAGCTCGACCGCGCACTCGGTTACGAGGCGGCCTACGCCGGCACCAGCTTCGCCACCACGGACAAGCTGGGCTCGCTCAGGTACGGCAGCGAGATCATGAACGTCACCGGTGACCGCACCGCGCCGCATGGGCTCGCCACGGTCGGCTACGACGACGAGGGCGTTGCCGGGCAGCAGTTCGACTCATCCGCGGCGGTGTGCTGGTCGGCTACCAGCTGAACCGCCACCTGGCCCGCGCGCACGCGGCGCTGCTCGGCGTCGCGCGCTCGAACGGGTGCGCGTTCGCCGATTCGGCCGGCCACATCCCGTTGCAGCGGATGCCGAACGTGTCATTGCGGCCGGCACCGGACGGCGCGTCCCTGAACGAGCTGATCGGCGGGGTCGAGCGGGGCATCCTCGTCAAGGGCGACAAGTCGTGGTCCATCGACATGCAGCGTTTCAACTTCCAGTTCACCGGCCAGCAGTTCCACCGCATCGAGAACGGCCGGATCGTCGGGCAGCTGCGTGACGTCGCGTATCAGGCGACGACGACCGACTTCTGGGGATCGCTCGCCGCCGTCGGCGGCCCACAGACCTACCTGCTCGGCGGCGCGTTGAACTGCGGCAAGGGCCAGCCCGGGCAGGTGGCGCCGGTGTCGCACGGTTGTCCCGCTGCCCTGTTCCGCGGTGTGAACGTGCTCAACACGAGAGCCGAAGGCGGGCGCGGATGAGCGCGCCGCAGGAGATCGTTGAGGCGGCGCTGCGCGCGTCCAGCGCCGACGGCTGCGTCGTCATCGCTGCCGAGCACACCGAGACCAACCTGCGGTGGGCGGCGAACATCGCTCACCACCAACGGGCAGATGCGCTCCCGGGCGGTCACCGTCATCGCGACCTTCAACCGTCCGGGCGGCGCGAGCGCCGGCGTCGTCACCCGCTCGCTGTCCACGATCGACGAGGTGGATGATCTCGTCCGCGCTGCCGAGACCGCCGGCCGCGAGGCGGAACCGGCCGAGGATGCGAGCGCCGCTCGTCGAGCCGTACCCACACCACGACGACTGGGATGCGCCTGCGGCCGAGACCAGCGTCGCCGTCTTCGAACGGCTGGCGCCGCAACTCGGCGCGGCGTTCGGTCGCTGGCGGGCCGTCGACCGGCTGCTGTTCGGCTTCGCCGAACACCGGCTGACGTCCTACTTCATGGCGAGCTCGACCGGGTTGCGCAGGCGCTTCGATCAGCCGGACGGCCGGATCGAGGTCAACGGCAAGACCGCCGATCTGAACGCGCTCCGCCTGGGACGGCGTGCACACCCGCGACTTCACCGACATCGACGTCGCGGCGCTCGCCGACGGCCTCGAACGGCGTCTGGGGTGGGCCACGACGCAGCTCGACCTGCCGCCCGGCCGGTACGAGACGATCCTGCCGCCGACGGCCGTGGCCGACCTGATGATCTACGCGTACTGGACTGCGGCGGCCCGCGACGCCGACGAGGGGCGCAGCGTGTATGCCGCCACCGCGGGTGGCACCCGAATCGGGGAGCAGCTTTCCGGGCTGCCGATCTCCCTGCGCTCCAACCCCGCCGAACCCGGACTCGAATGCGCGCCGTTCGAGCTGGCGACCGCGTCCAGCGCCGGGATCCAGTCGGTGTTCGACAACGGCGCCCCGGTCACGCCGGTCTCCTGGATCACCGACGGCCGGCTCGACGAACTCATCCGCACCCGCGCCTGGGCGCGCGAGACCAACACCGCACCGCGACCGTTCGTCGAGCAACCTGATCATGTCCGGCGGACCCGGCGGGGCCCGGCTGGACGAGATGATCGCCGGAACCGAGCGCGGGCTGCTGCTGACCTGCCTGTGGTACATCCGCGAGGTCGATCCGCAGAACCTGCTGCTGACCGGCCTGACCCGCGACGGCGTCTATCTCGTCGAGGACGGCGCGGTGCGCGGCGCGGTGAACAACTTCCGCTTCAACGAGTCCCCGATCGACCTGCTCGCCCGGGCCAGCGAGGTGGGCCGGACCGAGCACACCCTGCCGCGCGAATGGAGCGACTACTTCCGACGCGCCGCGATGCCCGCGCTGCGCGTGCCCGACTTCAACATGTCGACGGTGAGCCAGGCCCGTTGACCTGCGGACGTTAGGTGTGAGCAGTGACGCAGGCCCTCGATAAGTCCTGAAAGCGTTACCGGGGGATACCGTCGTGGACAACCCTTGACGACTCGCGAAGGCACCGAGGCCTGGCGCGTTAGCTGGGTTTCACCGAGGAGCGCGAGATGACGTTGAGCACCATCCCCGGCCTGGATTCTTCCCCCACCACGCATTCGGGGCTGCTGTCCTGGGTGCGCGAGGTCGCAGAGCTCACTCAGCCCGACAGCATCGAGTGGGTGGACGGATCACCACAGGAGTGGACGCGCGTCACGGACCAGCTGGTCGAGAACGGCACGTTCGTGCGTCTCAACCCGGACAAGAAACCGAACTCGTTCTGGTGTGCGAGCGACCCGAGCGACGTCGCCCGGGTCGAGGACCGCACGTTCATCTGCAGCCGCGACGCGAAGGACGCCGGGACCACCAACAACTGGATGGATCCCGACGACATGAAGGCGATCCTCACCGAGCGCTTCCGCGGTTGTATGCGGGGTCGCACGATGTACGTGCTGCCCTACTGCATGGGACCCCTCGACGCCGCCGTGCCGATGCTCGGGGTCGAGATCACCGACTCGCCCTACGTCATCGCTTCGATGCGCATCATGACCCGGCTGGGCACCAAGGCGCTGGACCTGTTCACCAAGGACGGTGTCGAGCAGACGTTCGTTCCCGGCCTGCACTCGGTGGGCGCGCCGCTGGAACCTGGCCAGCAGGATGTGCCGTGGCCGTGCAACGACACGAAGTACATCGTCCACTTCCCCGAGGAGCGGCTCATCTGGTCCTATGGGTCGGGTTACGGCGGAAACGCGTTGCTCGGCAAGAAGTGCTACTCGCTGCGCATCGCCTCGGTGAAGGCGCGTGACGAGGGCTGGCTCGCCGAACACATGCTGATCGCAAAGATCACGAATCCGGAGGGCGTCGCGAAGTACATTGCGGCCGCCTTCCCGTCGGCCTGCGGCAAGACGAATCTCGCCATGCTCGAGCCGACACTGCCCGGCTGGAAGGTCGAAACGATCGGCGACGACATCGCCTGGATCCGCATCGGTGACGACGGCCGCTTCTACGCGGTCAACCCGGAGAACGGTTTCTTCGGGGTCGCCCCGGGCACCGACTACTCCACCAACCCGAACGCGATGCGCACCATCGCGAAGGGATCGTCGATCTTCACCAACGTGGCCTTGACCGACGACGGCGACATCTGGTGGGAGGGCATGGGCCAGCCGCCCGCGCACCTCACCTCGTGGAAGCAGCAGGAGTGGACACCGGACTCCGATGAACTCGCCGCGCACCCGAACTCGCGCTATTGCACGCCCCTCAGTCAATGCGACACCCGGGCACCGGAGTGGGACGACCCGCAGGGGGTCCCGCTGGACGCGATCTTCTTCGGCGGGCGCCGTCGCGGCACTGTGCCGCTGGTGACCGAGGCCCGCGACTGGCAGCACGGCGTGTTCATGGGTACCACGCTGTCCTCCGAGACGACGGCGGCGGCCACCGGTGCCGTCGGCATCGTGCGTCGGGACCCGATGGCCATGCTGCCGTTCATCGGGTACAACCTCGGCGACTACTTCGCACACTGGATCGCCACCGGCAAGAGCGCCGACGCCGCGAAGCTGCCGAAGATCTTCTACGTCAACTGGTTCCGCCGTGACGCCGAGGGCAAGTTCACCTGGCCCGGCTTCGGCGAGAACATCCGGGTGATCAAGTGGGCGTTCGAGCGCATCGACGGTACCGCCGCTGCGATCGACACCCCGATCGGCCGCGTCCCGAGCCCCGGAGCGATCGACGTCTCGGGTCTCGACATCAGCGAGCAGTCACTGCAGGATGCGCTCACCGTCAACGTCGACGAGTGGCACGCCGAGATCCCGCTCATCGAGGAGTGGTTCGACAAGCTCGGCGGCTCGCTACCGTCGTCGATGCGCGACGAACTCGACGCCCTCAAGCTGCGCCTCGACGCCTAGTGGTAGGACGCCAGCCTGACTACGGCGTCGCCGAGGAAGTTCGGCCAGGGCGTACTCCGAAGGACGTGACGATCAGGTCGGCCCGGTCACGGCACGCACGCACGAGTTCGGCGTTGCGTGCATCGCTACCCGTCATCGCCCGCTCGGTGGCGTCCGCCTGGGTGCGGCCGAACTCGACGTGCCGCGCGATCAGCCGGCGCAACCGCTCGCCCTCGTCCACCTCGACGAACCATGTCGCGTCCAGCAGCCCTTTGATGAACGACCACGGTGGCGACTCCAGCAGGAGATAGTTGCCTTCGGTGATCACGAGCGGCGCGTCGGCAGGTATGTCGATGGCCTCGGCGACCGGCCCTTCGACCGAGCGGTCGAAGGCCGGTGCGCGCATGGCGCCGATCGTGCGCAGCCGGCGCAGCAGCGCGAGGTAACCGACGGCGTCAAACGTGCGCGGCGTACCCCGCTCGGCGACCAACCCGGACTCGCTGAGCCGCACCGTCGGCAGGTGAAAGCCGTCCATCGGCACCACGACGGAGCCGGGCACTGCCTCGTGCAGCGCGGCGGCGAGAGTGGACTTGCCCGCACCCGGCGCGCCGACGATCCCCAGCAGCGTTCGCCCGGGTCGCATCGCCAGGGCGTGCGCACGTTCGGCGAGGGTGGGCATGCCGACGTCACTTCGCCTGCGGCAACGTACGAGTCCGCCGCGGGGTGCGGGGCGCGGACGGCGGGGGCACGACGGGTCCGATGTCACCGTCGGGCGCGTCGTCCAGATCGACGATCACCGGTGCGTGATCGCTCGGCCCGGTGCCTTTGCGGGCGTGCCGATCGACCCACGCCGCGCGCACCCGGCCGGCGACGCTGGCGCCGGCCAGGACGAGGTCGATGCGCATGCCGAGGTCCTGATGGAACATGCCGGCGCGGTAGTCCCAGTAGGTGAACACCCGCTCGTGCGGCCATCGCTCGCGCACGACGTCGTGCAGGCCGAGCGATTGCAGCCCGGCCAGAGCCGCCCGCTCCGGCGCCGTCACGTGGGTCTGGCCGAGGTAGGCCGACGGGTCGAAGACGTCGGCGTCGGCGGGCGCGATGTTCATGTCGCCGCAGACCAGCACATCGTCGGGGCCGGCGGCGACGAACTCGCGCAGTGCGGCGAGCCAGGCCAGCTTGTAGTGATAGTGCTCGGAATCCGGCACGCGACCGTTCGGCACATAGACCGAGTGGACCCGGATACCGCCGCAGACGGCCGACACCGCGCGTGCCTCGGGGCGCGGGAATCCGGGTGCGTCCGGTAGGCCGCGCACCACGTCCGCGACACCCACGCGGGACAGGATCGCGACGCCGTTCCACTGTGCCTCGCCGTGGGTGGCGACGGCATACCCACGGTGCTCGAGTTCAGCCCCGAGCAAGTCGGCAAAGGCACGGTCGGCGAGTTTGGTCTCCTGCAGGCACACGACGTCGGGTTTGCGTTGGTCGAGCCAGGGCAGCAGCCGCGGCGCCCGCTGCTTGACCGAATTGACGTTCCATGTCGCGACCCGCACTCGATCACGGTAGTCGGTACCCGCGGCCGGCAGCTGGTGTGTCAGGTTGGCCGGTGACGCCGCGGCGCTACAGCGTGATCACGTCGCCCTTGTCGAGCGGCAGGACCGCCTCCGCGAGCGCACTGAAGATCGCGATCAGCATGCCGCCGAGCACTGCCCACCAGAACCCGTCGACGTCGAGATCGCTCGTCAGCCCGGCGGTGATCGCCAGCAGTGCGGCATCGATGACGAGCAGGAACAGGCCGAGCGTCACGATGATGAACGGCAGGCCGAGCAGTCGGAAGATCGGCCCGAGGATGACGTTCACCAGGGAGAACACCACCGCGATCCACAGCAGGGACACAAAGCCGCCGTGCACGTGGATGCCGCCGACGATTTCGGCGACCAACCCGATGATCAGTGCCAGCACGACGATGCGAACGAGCACTCGGACAATCACCATGGCCGTACGGTAGCGCCGGGCACCGCGATCGCTCAGGTGAGCCGCGTCGCCCCGACGTAGCCCGGGAACCACCTGAGGCGGGCGTACGTCACGTTCTGGCCCGGCTGCGGCGCGGAAATCAACAGCCCGTTCCCGATGTAGATCGCGACATGGCCGATCGGCTGGTAGAAGAACACCAGGTCGCCGGGCAGCAACTGGCTGCGCAAGACGTGGTGGCCAAGGTTGTACTGCGCGCCGGCCTGGTGCGGCAGGCCTACTCCGGCCGCCCGGTAGGCCGCCATGGTCAGCCCGGAGCAGTCGTAGGAGCCGGGACCGGCCGCTCCGTACCGGTAGGGCTTGCCGAGCTGGGCGATGGCGAACTTGACCGCGATCATCGCCCGCTCCGACGGGGCACCGGTAATGATCACTCTCGGCTGCGGTTCGGATCCGCTTGCGCTGGGTTGCAGCAGCTGGTCGGCGGCTGCCTGCGCGGCTGCCCGTTGCGAGGCCTGGGCCTGGTCGAGCGCCACCCGCTGCTGCACGCTCAGCGTGGCGAGCAGCTCCTGGTACGTCGAGATCTGGTCCTCGACATCCTGGCGCGCTGTCACGAGCGCGCCGCGCTCCGCCTTGGCCTGACCGAGCAGGTGCGCCGCGCGCTCGGCCACCTCGGCGGCCGCCGACTTTGCCTTGGTCGCATTCCTGACGACGTGTGCGTCCTGGTTGGCGAACAGGTTCAAGATGTCCAGGCGGTCGATATAGCTGTTCTTGCTGTCGCTGTCCAACAACGCGCCGGCCGCACCCAGGCCGGACCCCTCGAACTGAGCCTGGATGATCCGCACGAACTGGCGATGGGCAATGTCGTAACGGTGCCTCGCCTGGGCTGAGCGCCGCGCCGCGGTAGCCGCGGCCGAGACGCGCTCGGCGACGCGAATGCGGATACCGTCGTACCTGTCGACGATCTGCGAGTTGTGCATGGCCAGCACGTCGAGTTGCTTCTGGACCGACGCGATCGTCGGGTCGGTCGCCGGTTGCGCCCCGGCCGGTGCGGCCGCGAACAGCCCGGGCGCGACCAACGAGGCGATGATGATGTACGGACGCACCACCCGAAGCACACGTGTCGACAACACTGGCGGTGCTCCTTCCTCGTCCGTCTCCCGGGTCGACCGTCGGGCCCGGGCCCGGAGGTAGCCCCACGGCGGATCGCGCTCGAACGCACCGATCCATCCCATGGATCACATGGGTCCCGGCTCGCCTCGCGATCGGCACGGCGACAACGCGGTCACGAACACAACGCGATTCGACCGATCTTCCGGCGATGACGGCAATGTCCCCGTGGACCGGAAGGTCTCGAAAAGGTTACGACGCGGCCCGGTCGGGTGCAACGGGCGGGCGCGGATCGGTCGCAGGTTGGCCGGCGACCTCGCCCGCCGAAATCGCGCGGACCTGACGCTAGGGTCGGGTGACGCGCTAGGCGCGGTGCCGATGGAGATGCCGACAAGGGAGTCGCCGATGTCTGATCTGCAGGCCCGGTTCGACCAGGCGCAGGCCGACGCCAAGACGCTGCCGGCCAGGCCCTCGAACAACGACTTGCTCGAGCTGTACTCACTGTTCAAGCAGGCCACGGACGGCGATGCGTCCGGGGCGAAGAAGCCGGGGCGTTTCGACCTCGTCGGCAAGGCGAAGTACGACGCGTGGAGCAAGCTCGCCGGCACCTCGGCCGACGACGCGAAGCTGCGCTACGTCCAAGCCGTCGACCGGCTGCTCAGCCGCTGACCGCACATCGGCGCGGAGTCCGTGCCCATCATGATCACGAGAGCGACGCCGTCGACGATCGACGAAATTCATCTCTTGATCACGACGCGGAGCGGTGGTCCGGCACTGCGGAAAGTGGATTGGCCGTGCCGGTAACGTCGAACAATCGTGGCCGACGATCCGGTTCTCCTCGCTGAACGCGCCCACCTCGACTTCGCCCGTGACTGCCTCGTCACGATGCGCGCGGCCACCGACCGCATCGCCAACTACGGAGTCGACGAGCTGTCCGCCTATGCGTTGGGCATGCTGCGGTCCGAGCGGCTCGCCTCTCTGGACGCCGACCCCGACGCACCGCCGTTCTTCGGCCGCACCGACCGGGACCGCGACGACGGCCAGGCGGGCGTGGAGGTGCTGCACATCGGCCGGCGACACGTCCGCGACGCGGACGGCGATCCGGTCGTCATCGACTGGCGGGCGCCGATCGCCCGGGCGTTCTACCGCGCCGCCCCGCAAGATCGAATGGGCGTGCGGTTGCGCCGCCGGTTCGGTTTCCACGGCACGACGCTCAACTCGTTCGAGGACGAACATCTCGACCGCGGCGAGAACCTGGGCCTGAACTCGAAGCTCCTCCGCGAGGAGATCGAACGGCCCCGCGTCGGCCCGATGCGCGACATCGTCGCCACCATCCAACCCGAACAGGATGAACTGGTGCGCGCCAACCTCGACACGTCACTGTGCATCCAGGGCGCACCCGGCACCGGGAAGACGGCGGTCGGGCTGCACCGGGCGGCGTACCTGCTCTACACCTATCCCGACCGCCTGCGCCGCTCGGGCGTGCTCGTCGTCGGGCCGAACAACGCCTTTCTGCACTACATCGCCCAGGTGTTGCCTTCGCTCGGCGAGGGCGGCATCACGCAGCGCACCGTCGGCGGCTTGCTGCCCGTGCCCGCACGCGGCGCCGAGCCCGTCGAGCTCGCGGTGCTCAAGGGCGACGCCCGGATGGCCCACGTGGTGCGCCGCGCCGTGCACTCGCACATCGCCAAGCCGGTGGACGACGTCGTCCCGATCGTCGGCACGAAGCGGTACCGCATCGGCGCGCACCACCTGCGCCGCTACGTCGACGATGCCCGCCGGGCCCTGGACACCGGGCTGCGGTGGACGCTGGCCCGCGAGCGGCTGCGCCTGCAGGTGGCCGAGGACGTCCGGCGCCAGCGCGAGGACGCCGGCGGGGCGCCGACCGACGCGGAGACTGCCCAGGTGGCACGCTCGCGCGCCGTACGCGACTGGGTGGACACGATCTGGCCCGCGCTGTCCGCGCCGGCCCTGCTCGCCCGCCTCTACGATGATCCACAGTTCCTGCTGCGCTGCTCGCGCAGCACGCTGACCGACGCCGAGCGCGTTGTGCTGCACCGCCCCGCACCGCGGTCCCTGCGCTCGGTCAGCTGGACGGCTGCGGACACCGTCCTGTTGGACGAGTTCGCCGCGCTGATCGACGGCACGGACACGTTCGTGCACGCAGTGGTCGACGAGGCGCAGGACCTGTCGGCGATGCAGTGCCGAGCGGTTGCGCGACGCTGTCCATTGGGCTCGATGACGGTGCTGGGCGACCTGGCCCAGGCCACGACGCCCTGGGCTCCCGGCGACTGGGCGCTCACGCTGGGCCACCTCGGCCACCAGGCCGACGTCCGTCCCCTGACCGCGGGCTTCCGGGTGCCGGGCGAGGTGCTCGACCTCGCCAACCGGCTGCTGCCGCACATCGCCCCGGACGTGCCGGCTGCGACATCGATCCGGCACAGCCGCGACGCGCTGGCCTTCCGGGTGCGCGCCGACCTGCTCGACGCGGTACGCGAGTGCCTGTCCGTCGAGGGCTCGGTAGGCGTGATCGTCGCCGATGCGGCCGTCCCGACCGTGCTCGAGGAGCTACGTGGCGGCGGAATCGACGCGCACCCGCTTGCCGACGAGGACGATCCGCGGGTGAGCGTGGTGCCGGCAACGAGCGCCAAGGGCCTGGAGTTCGACTCGGTGGTGCTCGTCGAACCCGCAGCGCTGGTGGCTGCCGAACTCACCCGGGTCGACGGCCTACGGCGGCTTTACGTGGTGCTCACCCGCGCGGTGTCACGGCTGCGGATCGTGCATGACCAGGCGCTGCCGGCGGAGCTGTCGGCATAGCACTCAGTTGGACAGCTGGTTGCAGCGCCGCGAGGCGTTGCCGCACGATGCGGCGCACTGCCGGGTCGGTGCCCATTCCGGTGTGGCTGCATCCGACTTCGACGAGCTCGGCGGCCGGGTCGAGACAGGTGTGCCAGTCGATGATCGCGTCGGAGCGCGAGTAGACCGACGTGTAGGCGACCTGCGTGGGAAACGGCGCGACGAGCTCGCCTACGACCCGCGCCGCACAGGTGCCGGTCACGCAGTCCTCGGCGAGGACCGTCCCGAACCCGCGCCGGTTGAGTCGGAACAGCAACTCGAGTTGCTTGCGCACGTGCGCCGCGACGCTCAGCGTCCCGGTGACCGGAGCGCTCAGCACCACGATCCCGGCCACGAGGTCCGGGCGTCGCTGCGCGGCGAGCTTGACGATCATCCCGCCGCGGCTGTGCCCGACCAGCGCGATCCGCCGTCCCTCGTCGTCGGCAACGCGCTCGAGGCGGACGATAAGGCGACGCACCATGGCATCGGTACACCCCACGTTGGCACCGATCTCGCTGCGGAAGGTCCGATGCCGCGCGCGGCGTAGCTGCCTCGACAGAACGGCCAGCGAGACGTCGCCGGAGATGAAACCGGGCACCAGGATCGTCGGCACGGCGAGTCCGGACGGCGGCTGTTCGACCGGCCGACCGACCAGACGCACCATCCGCCCGTAGGCGCGTAGCTCGGCCGCTCGCGCCGCCCTGTCGGCGACAAAGTCAGCGCCGGGCTCGAGCCGCACCGGTAACGCGAGTACCGATTCGGCCTCGTCGGAGAGCGGTTCCGGCTGCACGCAATCGAGAATAAGCCGAGCGGACGAAACCCGCCGCTTGAACGCGAGGCGGCTCGGCGTCGGCATCAGCGAGGTGCACGACGCCTCCCGCCCGCGCAGCGGAGTCGACGTGGCCGACGCGCCAGCTGCCCACGGGCGGTCTTGTGCCCCCGTGTCGCCACCGGATCCTTCGCGAGCACTCACGGCTACTTCACCGGGCAAGAAACTCCGGGGTGACCGCAATCACGGATATGGTAGGAACCCCCAGGTAGTCCGCCCGGTGCGCCACCCCTGTACCAACGGACCACCAAGCGAGTGGTACGCGCGCGACGGCGATCCCGTCCGGCGTCGGACGCGAGGAGTGCGAGTTGTCGTTTCCAGTTGACCCTGAGCCGGATCTCGTTCAGCTGCTGACGCCCGAGGGCGAGCGCGTCGAGCATCCCCAGTACTCAATCGACATCACCGACGACGAGATCGGCGCCCTGTACCGCGACCTCGTGATGGTCCGGCGCATCGACACCGAGGCGATCGCGCTGCAGCGCCAAGGCGAGCTGGGGCTGTGGGCCAGCCTGCTCGGCCAGGAGGGCGCCCAGATCGGCGCCGGCCGCGCGCTTCGCCCGCAGGACATGGTCTTCCCGACGTATCGCGAGCACGGCCTGGCCTGGTGCCGCGACGTCGACCCGTTGACCTTGCTCGGGCTCTACCGCGGCACCAACCTCGGTGGCTGGGACCCCCGGGCGAACAACTTCAACCTGTACACGATCGTCATCGGTGCGCAGACCCTGCATGCCGCGGGATATGCGATGGGCGTGGTGCGCGACGGCGCCGTGGGCACCGGGGATCCCGAGCGCGACACCGCGGTGCTTGCGATGTTCGGCGACGGCGCCTCGAGCCAGGGTGACGTCAACGAGGCGTTCGTCTGGGCCGCGGCGGGCAATCTGCCGGTGGTCTTCTTCTGCCAGAACAACCAGTGGGCGATCAGCGAGCCGGTCGAACGGCAAAGCCGCGTCCCGCTCTACCAACGCGCACGCGGCTTCGGCTTCCCCGGTGTGCGGGTGGACGGCAATGACGTGCTCGCCTCGCTCGCCGTCACCCGCGCCGCGTTGGACGATGCCCGAAACGCACAGGGGCCGACTCTCATCGAGGCGTTCACCTACCGGATGAACCCGCACACCACCAACGACGACCCGCGACGCTATCGGCTGGGCAGCGAGGCCGAGACCTGGAAGTTGAAGGACCCGATCGAACGCGTCCGGGCCTACCTCACGCGCACGGCCGGCATGGACGCGGACTTCTTCGCCGAGATCGAAGCCGGGGCGACAAAGCTCGCCGAGCACGTCCGTGTCGGCTGCCGCGCGCTCGCCGACCCGACGCCGCAGTCGCTGTTCGACAATGTCCACGTCACGATGACAGACGACCTGCGTGCTCAGCGCGACGAGTTCGTCAGCTTCGTATCGGCGGTGACCGAATGAGCACGATGACGATGGCCAAGGCGCTCAACGAGGGCCTGCGCAAATCGATGGAGGACGATCCCAAGGTCATCATCATGGGCGAGGACGTCGGCAAGCTCGGCGGCGTCTTCCGGATCACCGACGGCCTGCAGAAGGACTTCGGCGAGGACCGCGTCATCGACACCCCGCTGGCCGAGTCCGGGATCATCGGCACCGCGGTCGGGCTGGCAATCCGCGGATACCGGCCGGTGTGCGAGATCCAGTTCGACGGTTTCGTGTTTCCCGGCTTCGACCAGATCGTCAGCCAGGTCGCGAAGTTTCACAACCGCTCGGCCGGCCTGGTGAAGATGCCGATCACGATTCGCATCCCGTCCGGCGGCGGCATCGGCGCCGTGGAGCACCACAGCGAGTCCGTCGAAACGTATTTCGCCCATACGGCCGGGCTGAAGGTGGTGGCGTGCTCCAACCCTTCCGATGCGTACTGGATGATCCAGGACGCCATCGCCGACGACGACCCGGTGATCTTCATCGAGCCCAAGCGCCTCTACCACGCAGCCAAGTCGGAGATCGACGGGCAACGGCCGCCGCTGTACCGGGCCCGGGTGGTGCGCCCCGGCCGGGACGTCACGGTCGCCGGCTACGGGCCGACCGTGCCGACTCTCGTCGATGCGGCGAAGGTCGCGGCGGAGGACGGCATCGACCTCGAGGTGCTGGACCTGCGCTCGGTGTCGCCGCTGGACATCCCGGCCGTGCTCACCTCGGTGCGGCGGACCGGGCGGTTGATCGTGGTGCACGAGGCGCCGCACAGCTTCGGCGTCGGAGCCGAGATCGCCGCACGGGTCACCGAGGACGCGTTCTACTCACTCGAGGCGCCGGTGCTGCGCGTGACCGGCTACGACACGCCCTACCCGCCGAGTCGACTCGAACACGAGTGGCTGCCCAACCTCGATCGAGTGCTGGACACCGTCGACCAGATCCTGGAGTACTGAACCGGTGACCATTCAGCAGTTCAAGCTGCCCGACCTCGGCGAGGGGCTCACCGAGGGCGACATCCTGAAGTGGACGGTCACGGTCGGCGACACCATCGACGTGAACGACACGATCGCCGAGGTCGAGACGGTGAAGGCCGCAGTCGAGCTGCCCTCTCCCTGGGCGGGCGTGGTCACTGCCCTGCACGCTGACGAAGGCGAGACGGTACCGGTGGGCACGGCCATCATCTCGATCGACGTCGGCGGTGACTCCGCGGCGATCCCCGACACTGCCGCCCGCGCGGGTGCGCCCTCGCCCGGCGAGGATCTCGTTCCCTCGTTCCCGGCCGAGGAGCCACAGCTGACGCTCGTCGGCTACGGACCCCGCGAGGAGGCCGGCGGGCGCCGCCGCCGGCGTCGGGCGGAGGTCACCGCCGCCGGAGCCCAGGCGTCCTTCAACATCCCACCGCCCACCGCGCCGCATCCGGCGCCGCCGCCGGAGACCGTCGAGGACACGCCGAGCTCACCACCCGGGCGCGCCCGAGCACGCGCGACGGACGGCGTATTGGCCAAGCCGCCGGTGCGCAAGCTCGCGAAGACCCTCGGCGTCGACCTCACCGAGGTGGTCCCGACCGGCCCGCACGGCACGATCTCCCGTGACGACGTCCAGTCCGCCGCCACCGACCCCCATCCAGTGGTCACTTCCGCGTTGAGTGGTCAGTCGCAACTGACCACTCACGCGCAAAGTGACCACTCAACGCGGGATGCAGGTGCGCGACGCGAAACTCGGGTCCCGATCAAGGGCGTCCGCAAGCACACCGCAGCGGCGATGGTCACCTCCGCGTTCACCGCACCGCACGTCACCGAGTTCCTGACCATCGACATCACCGCGACGATGGACCTGCGCGATCGCGTCGCCGCGCGGCGCGAGTTCCGCGACGTCAAGGTCAGCCCGCTGCTGTTCGTCGCGAAGGCCGCGCTGCTCGCCGTGCGCAACACCCCAGAGATCAATGCGAGCTGGGACGACACCGCCGGCGAGATCGTGCTCAAGCACTACGTCAATCTCGGCGTCGCGGCCGCGACCGATCGTGGGCTTGTCGTGCCGAATGTCAAGGACGCCGATCTGCTGCCGCTGCGCGAACTGGCGCAGGCGATCGGTGCGCTCACCGACACTGCCCGCGCCGGCCGGGCCACCCCCGCCGAGCTGAGCGGCGGGACGTTCACGATCACTAATGTGGGCGTGTTCGGCGTCGACTCCGGCACCCCGATTCTCAACCCTGGCGAGTCCGGCATCCTCGCGTTCGGCGCGATCCGGCGGATGCCGTGGGTCGTGGGCACCGGCGCCGACGAGCGGCTCGTACCGCGCTGGGTCACCCAACTCGCGGTGTCCTTCGACCATCGGATCGTGGACGGGCAGCAGGGCTCGCGTTTCCTCGCCGACGTGGGCGCAGTTCTGACTGATCCGGGTATGTCTCTGCTCTAGAGCCTTGTGATATAAGGCACCGGTTGGGAATCATCCCAGATCTGTTCGGTTGTATCCGGTATATTCGAGTGCAGAACAAATACCGGAAGGAACCCTGATGTACACCCTCGCCCGCAAGATCCGCCGCCGGCGCGATGAACGAGCTTTCGAGCGTGCCCTGCGCAGTGCCGCGCCGACGATGCAGCAAGAGCTCTACGCCGCGGCGTCCCCCGGCGTCCGCATCTACTGAGGTCACCGCCGTACCTGCCGAATCCGCAGCGCAGCTCGCGCTGACACCGCACGTCGGACGACCCTCACCCGGGTCGTCACGCGATCCGAATCGCCACCACCGCGACGTCGTCCTTGTGCCGTCGCCGCCCGGACCCGGTCAGCTCGTCGATGATCTGCTGCGGTGTGGCGTCGCGGGCGAGCCTGCTGGTCTGGCGGCGCAACTGCGCCAGCCCGACGTCGAGATCCGGTTCGTCGGCAAACGCGTCGACCAGCCCGTCGGTGAAGCAGATCAAGGTGCTGCCGGCGGCCATGTCGATCATCGCGTCCGCCGGTCGCGCCGAACCCGGGCGCATCAGCTGGGAGACGCCGATCATCGGCCCGCGGCCGCCGTCGAGCAACTGGGCGCGGCCATCGGGGTCGCGCAGAATCGCCGGTGGGTGGCCCGCGCTGGAGTAGCGCAGAGTCGCACCCCCCGAATGCGGTGCCAGCTGCGCATACAGGCAGGTCGCGAGAAACGACAGCCCGCTGCCGCCCAGGATGTCGTCGACGGCGGTGAGCACCTCGCGCGGCGCCGTGCCGGGCCACCCGTAGGCGTGCACGAGCGTGCTGAGCTTGCCCATCCGCGCCGCGGAGTGGATGTTGTGACCCATGACGTCGCCGACGACGACGCCCACCCCGCCACCACGCTTGCCGGGCGGCTCGGCGCGCAGCTCGAACACGTCGTACCAGTCGCCGCCGACCGCGACCTCGTCGGCCGCAGGGATGTAGGACGCCGCGACGTCAATGCCCGACAACTCCGGCAACTGGGGCAGTAGGCTGCGCTGGAGGGTCGAGGCCGCAGCGCTCTCGCGCGCGAGCAACTGGGTGTTCTCCAGCATCAGCGCGGCGCGCACCGACAGGTCTCGCACGAGCGCGAGTTCGGCCTCACCGAGGACCGGGCGAGCGTGATCGGCGATGACCGCAACGCACCCGAGGATCCCGCCGCGGGCCAGCAGTGGCACCGCGACGATGCTGCGGGCACCCAGCTTGTGGATCAGTGAGGTGCGGTCGTCGCCGGCTGCGCCGGTGATCTCGGGCGGCGCGGCGTCAAAGTCGTCGATCAACACGAACGGCTGTTCACCACGCAACACCCGCCAGACCGGGCTTGCTGCCTGCAGCTGGTCGGGCACCACGGCGCGAAAGGCCGTCAGGCTGTCGGCGATCGAGACGTCCGTCGCGCCGCGTTCGTGGCGCACGTAGGGCGGCGCGAGTCGGCCGACCTCGTCGACGGTGAGGACGACGCACCAGGCCCCGATGCCGGGGACCAGAACCTCACCGAGCAGCTCCACGATCTCCTGGGGATGCTGGCACATGGACATCCGGGAGGTGAAGTCGGCGAGCAACCCGAGTCGATCGACCGCCACCGCGGCGCGGGCCATCGCCTCGTCACGGGCCTGTTGCGCATCGACGCGCGCGGTGACGTCGGACTGCACCCCGACGAAGTGGGTGACCGCACCGGAGTTGTCGTGCACCGGGGAGATGGCCACCTCGTTCCAGAATGGCGTGCCGTCCTTGCGGTAGTTCAGCAGGGTCCGGGTGAACGGCTGCCCGGCCTGCAGGCTGTGTCGGATCGCCGCAACCACTGTACGATCTGTGTCCTGGCCCTGCAGGAATCGGCAGTTGCGGCCGATCGCCTCGTCGAAGCCGTATCCGGTCGTCGCGGTGAACGCCGCATTGACCCAGATCAGTGGATCGTCCGGCTGCCCTCGATCGGTGATGATGACGGAGATGCCGGTGGCCTCGATCGCCCGGTCGAGCAGGCTGGCCGCCGGCTCCGGCATGCCGCTTCGACCGCTCGGCTCGTCCGGGGTCGTCATCGCGCAGATCGTACTGACATCGCGGCGCGGTGGTCGCACTAGATGACGAGCCGCTAGCGTCGACGAGGTGATCGACGCGCGCATCCGGATCGCCTTGCAGCTGCAGCCCCAACAAGCCGACTACGCCACGATCCGGCGCACCGTCGCCGCAGCGGAGGATCTCGGGGTCGACATCGTGTTCAACTGGGATCACTTCTTCCCGCTGTACGGCGATCCCGATGGCAAGCACTACGAATGCTGGACGATGCTCGGCGCCTGGGCAGAGCAGACCTCCCGAGTGGAGATCGGCGCGCTCGTCACCTGCAACAGCTATCGCAATCCGGAACTGCTCGCGGACATGGCGCGCACCGTCGACAACATGAGCGGCGGCCGGCTGATCTTCGGCATCGGTTCCGGGTGGTTCGAGAAGGACTACGCCGAGTACGGCTACGACTTCGGCCGGGCCGGCACGCGGCTCGACCGGCTCGCCACGGACCTGCCGCGCATCGAGTCGCGCTGGTCGAAGCTGAATCCGCCACCCTCGCGCACGATTCCCGTGCTCATCGGCGGGGGTGGCGAGAAAAAGACGCTGGGCATGGTTGCCCGCCACGCCGACATCTGGCACTCGTTCAGCGATGTCGAGACGTTGCGCCGCAAGTCGCAGATCCTGGCCGTCCATTGCGCCGATGCCGGACGCGACCCGGCCGAGATCGTGCGTTCGGTGGGCGCGCCGCACGGCGACCCGGCCAGGGTGGGGCCGGCCTACCTGCAGGCCGGTGCGACGCTGTTCACGGTCGGCGCGGGCGGGCCCGACTTCGACCTCGGCAAGCTGCGCCGTTGGCTCGACTGGCGCGATTCGCGGTAACCAGCCTGCCTTCGATGATCATGGGCACGAAGTAGAGGAGACCGACCGATGAATGACAAGTCATTGCTCGAGCACATCCACGACCTCGTTGCGGAGGAGAAACGGCTGCGCGCCAGGCGCGCCGGCCTGACATCGACGGACCGGCAGCGACTGGACGCCGTCGAGCGCGAGCTGGATCAGCTGTGGGACCTGCTGCGTCAGCGCCGGGCCCGCGAGGAGTTCGGCGACGACCCCGACGAGGCCCGGGAGCGGACGAGCGACCAGGTGGAGTCCTACCTGCAATAGCTACTTCGTCGACGCCGCGGCGTACAGCACGGCCGGTTCGACGGCACCGAGGTAGACCCGTCCGTCCGATGTGAGCAGGCCGTCCAGGACGCTCGACCGGAACAGCGCTCCCCTGCCCCACCGCCCCGAGACCGGCGTGGCGGCGGCGCGCAGTACGCCGAACCGACTCGCGCCCAGCATTGCGGGCGAGAGCCGCAGCGCGGTGACGGTGGACCAACCGGTGCCGATCGTCGCGATCAGGACAGACGTCGGCGCCACCTGCGCGGACCCGAATGCGTCCGTCGGGAGATCTCGCTCGCCCGCCAGCCGCACGGTGTTCACCCGCGCGTCGAACGGCGGGGTGAACGTGAAGTTGCGCTCGGAAGGCCGCGCGAACCGGATGCTCGTGAAAGCCACGTCGACGACCGGCTTAGCCGCACTGCGCGCATAGACCTGGACGGCCAACGGGAGTTTGGTGCTTGCGTCGACCGCGATGCGCACCGAGCCGATCAGGCTCTGCCGGACGCGAGGGGTGAGTACGAGACCGTATGTCGGACGATCGGCAACCCGCGGGGCGTGGTGTTCGAGCACGACGGTCGTCGTCGGCTCGATCGCAGCCAGCGCGCGCCGAGCCAAGGCGTCGGGTGTCAAGGACGTCGCAGCGCCGGTCGGCGCCGGGCGGCGCAGCGAGCCCGCCGGCAGGACGACGTGCAGTGCCCGGCGTTGTGCACTGCTCCACTGCCACAAGTCACGGCCACGCCGGAACACGTCGGTTTCCTCGTTGCGGTCGACCATCGTGATGCGCTGCCGATCCGCGCCGCTGTACCAGACCTGCAGGGAATGCGTCCCGGACAGTACGGACGTCAACACCGGCGCGCCCCCGTCACCATCAAGACCGGGCAACCGTGGCAGGCCGAGCGAGAGCGTGGACACGACTGTGCCGGACCACCCTGCACTGTCTGACTTCTGCACCCCGGAGATCAGCGAGGCGGCGTCGGTCGCCGGCAACCCGTCGCGTTCCGAGGCGCGGGAGCGGGCCAGCGCAGTCGCGATCACAACCGTCGAGCCGAGTACGCCGATCAGCGCCAGCCAGCGCAGCGCGCGGGGGCGCCGCAAGATCGCGCGGGCGTTCACTCGGCCCAGGATGTAAGCGCACCACTGTGACACGGCTGAGGTACCAGGCGCGTTCTTGGGACCGACAGGGCGCCCACTGCCACGGCCGTTCGGGCGTGCTATGACTGTGCGGCGTTCGACCTATGCCGGTAGTGCCTGACAAGGTAGTAGCGGGCGGCCTGGCAGGCTGTGGCCTGATCCGCCGTGTTCGGCTGCGCCTGGCGTTGTGCCGTGGCGACGACGTGAGGAGAACTGCAGTGCGTCTGCTGATCGTCGAGGACGAGATCCGGCTCGCGTCTGCGTTGCAGCGCGGGTTGACCGCAGAAGGATTCACCGTCGACCTGGCGCATACCGGCCCGGACGGGCTGCATCTGGCACAGGAGGCCAGCTACGACGCGGTCATCTTGGACATCATGCTGCCCGAGCTGTCCGGCTACCGCATCATCGAGCGGCTGCGCGGGGCGGAGAACTGGGTGCCGATCCTCATGCTCACTGCGAAGGACGGCGAGTACGACGAGGCCGACGCGCTCGATCTCGGCGCCGACGACTACCTGACCAAGCCGTTCTCGTTCGTCGTGCTGCTGGCCCGGATTCGCGCGCTGATGCGACGCGGGGTCAAGCCGCGGCCGGCGTCGCTGACCGTCGACGACCTGGTGCTCAACCCGGCGGCGCACACGGTGCACCGCGGCGAGACGAACATCGACCTGACACCGCGGGAATTCTCGCTGCTCGAGTTCTTGATGCGCCGCGCGGGCGACGCGGTCAGCAAGGCCGACATCCTGCATCACGTGTGGGACGCCAACTACGACGGCGACGCCAACGTCGTCGAGGTGTACGTCGGCTACCTGCGACGCAAGATCGACGTCCCGTTCGGGCGGCAGAGCCTGCAGACGGTACGCGGAGCCGGTTACCGGCTCACCGCCGAAGCCTGACCCGTGCCGCACGCCCGCGGAGCGCGCAGCGCCGCAGGCCGCGTGCTTCGCTGGCCGGGCCGGTGGTGGGCCCGGCAGTCACTGCGTGCCCGGCTGACCCTGCTCGCCACCGCGCTGTTCTCCTTCGCGGTGATCACCGGCGCGGTCCTGGTGTTGATTCTGCAGCGTTACGCCCTGACCAGGGTGCTCGACCAGTCCGCCGTGCGGACGGCGCGCGAAGTCGCGCGCCAGGTTGCGACCGACAACATCCCATCGACCGTCTCCTACACCACCGGCGGCATCACCGCGGTACAGGTGGTCGATGAGAACAACGTCGTGCTCGCGGCCTCCGTCGGCGACCGGGCCGTGTCGATGGTCAGTCCGTCCGAGCTGGCGCAGGTTCGATCCGGCGACCGGATCGACGTCACCAGCCCCACGTCCGGAGACCGGCTGCGCGTGGTCGGCCGCAACGTCGGCGCCAAGACGGTGCTCGTCTACACCGATCTGAGCCGGGTCGACGACAGCTTGCGGGTGCTCACCGAGGCGGCGCTCATCGGCAGCCCGATCGCAGTGCTGCTGATGGCGATCGCGTCGTACACGGTGGTCGGGCTGACGCTGCGCCCGGTCGCGGCCCTGCGGCATGGCGCGGCAGACATCACCGCAGCCGGGTTGGCCCGGCAGCGGCTGCCGGTACCGAGCGCGCAGGACGAGATCCACCGCCTCGCGGTCACGCTCAACGCGATGCTCGACCGGATCGACGCCGCGACGAGCCGGCAGCGCACGTTCGTCGGCGACGCGGCCCACGAGCTGCGCTCGCCACTCGCGTCCCTGCGCGTGCAGCTCGAGGTGAGCCAGCGGCTGGGGCCGCAAGCCGACTGGCCCGAGGTGGTCGACGACGTCCTCATCGACGTCGGCCGGCTCGACCGGCTCGTCGCGGACCTGCTCACCCTCGCCCGACTCGACGAGGCCCCCGTGGTCCTGCGCCGCCGCGAGCCCGTGGCGCTCGCCCGGCTCGTCGAGTCGGTGGTGGCCGACTACGCCGACGCCCGGGTTCGCGTGACAGCCACGACTGCGCCCGTGACGGTCGACGGCGATCCGGACGCCCTGCGCCGAGTCGTGATCAACCTGGTCAACAACGCGGTGCGCTACGCGACGAGTGCCGTCACCGTCGACGTGCGCCCGGCACGACGCTCGGGTCGGGCACTGGCCCAGCTCACCGTCGAGGACGACGGTCCCGGCATCCCGGAAGGCGAGCGAGCGCTCGTCTTCGACCGGTTCTATCGGGTGCAGGAATCGCGCTCGCGGGGGACCGGCGGCACCGGCCTCGGGCTGCCGATCGTGCGTGACATCGTCAGCACCCACGACGGCTGGGTGCAACTCACCGGCCGCGGCGACGGTGCCCCGGGGTTGCGTGCGGTCGTCGTCCTGCCCGGAGCGCACTGAGCTACCCGCCGGGTCCGGCGCGCCTCCTGGTGCCGCGTCGGACCGTCACGACCGCGACGGGCACGGCGGCAGCCCACCGCTCGACGTGGACGACGACGAGCTCGTACCGACCGAGGGCGACGTCGAACCCGACGGCAGCGGCGAGGGCTTCGCCGACGTCTTCGTCGCCGACGGCGGCGGTGTGGTGCAGGTCGGTGCCGGCGGCTCGTAGACGTACTTCGTCAACGTGATCCGCTGACCCGGCGCGTAGGCGACGCCCGGTGTCGGGCTCTGGTCGGCGACCCTGTTGGCCTTGGTCGCGTCGGTGGTCGTCTGCGTCGGCGGCGGAGCCGTCACGTTCGTGAATCCGGCCCTGTTCAACTTCTCCCGCGCATCGTCGAAGTCGAGGTTGCTCACATTGGGCAGCACGATCTTGCCGGTCGACACAACAAGGATGACCGTCGAGGCGGGCGCGACATCGTTGAACGCGGCCGGCTTCTGGGAGAGCACCTGGTCGGCGGTCTCGGTGGAATTCACGTCCTTCCGGACCGCTTTCAGCCCGATCGCCGCCAAGGCGTCGACCGCATCGCCGTAGGACTTGCCTTCGACGAACGGAACCTGGACGACCCTCGGCGTGTACAGGTGATACGTGACGACGGTGCCTTCCTTGATTTCCTCGCCCGCCGCCGGCTCCAACGTGCACACGTGCCCCTTCGCCACGACCTGATCGTTCTGGCACGGACCGGCGGTGTCGTCGCCCTTCTCGGGTTTGAACATGCCGTCCTTACTCAACGCGGTCTCGGCAGCCGCGGGCAGCTGCCCGATGACGTTGGGCACCGGGCTCGTCTTCGTGACACCGTCGTCCTTGCCGTAGTGGACGATCGCCCATCCGGCGATACCGATGACCAGCAGCAGGGCCAGCACCACGACGCCCCAGATCAGACCGGTGCGCCGGGCGCTCGACTCGTCGTCCGGCGGGTAGACCGGGCGCGGCGGCGCGGCAGGAGTGCGCGCGATGAATTGGGTGCGTTCGGCGTCGGTCATCACCGCCTCGGCGACGACTGGCTGGTTGGCGAGGGCGCGCTGCAGGTCGGCACGCATGTCACCGGCGGACTGATACCGGTTGAGTTGGTTCTTGGCCAGCGCCTTCATGACGACGGAGTCGAGGACGCGGGGGATCTCCGGATTGCGCGCCGAGGGCATGACCGGGTTCTCCCGGACGTGCTGGTATGCCACGGCCACCGGCGAATCCCCCTGGAAGGGCGGCACCCCGGTCACGAGCTCATAGAGCAGGCACCCGGTGGAGTAGACGTCCGAGCGCGCGTCGACGGCCTCGCCGCGAGCCTGCTCGGGCGAGAGGTACTGCGCGGTGCCGATGACGTTGGCCGTCTGCGTGACGGTGGACGACGTGTCCGCGACCGCGCGCGCGATACCGAAGTCCATGACCTTCACCGCACCGGTCGGCGTGATCATCACGTTCGCCGGCTTGATGTCGCGGTGGATGATGCCGTTGCGGTGACTGAAATCGAGCGCTGCACAGATGTCGGCGGCGATCTCCATGGCGCGCCGGCACGGCAGCCGGCCCTCGCTCTTGAGGATGTCGCGCAGTGTGCGGCCCTCGACGTACTCCATGACGATGAACGGCAGCGCGGTCCCATCGGGGGCAAGATCCTCACCGGTGTCGTAGACCGACACGATCGAGGGGTGGTTCAGACCGGCGGCGGAGTGCGCCTCACGACGGAAGCGGATGAGGAAGGACGGGTCGCGTGCGAGGTCGGCGCGCAACACCTTGATCGCGACCTCCCGATTGAGACGGGTGTCGTGGCCGCGGTGCACCTCGGCCATGCCTCCGTAGCCGATGAGCTCACCGAGCTCGTAGCGGCCACCGACGACTCTGGGTTGCGTCATGGGCGATCCTCACTGCCGTGCTGCGCCGTCATGCTCAACTGACTCCGATCGACTTCAGATAAGCCTCCATGACCTTCTTGGCCACGGGCCCTGCAGCGAGGCCGCCGGTTGCCTCGTTGCCCTGCACACCACCGTTCTCGATCAGCACCGCGACCGCGATCCTGGCCGTGCCGTTCACCTGCGCGAAGCCGGTGAACCAGGCGTCGGGGGCGAGTTTGCTCGCGCTCGTGATGCCGACGTCGGCGGTGCCCGTCTTGCCGCCGACGACGACCGCGGAGCCGAACCTGGTGATCCGTGCCGGCCGACCGGTGCCTTCCGGATTGTTCACCACGCCGACCATCATCTTGACCAGTTCCTGATCCAGGGTCGGGTCGATCACCTGGCTCAGCTGCGTCGGCTTCGTGCGGCTCAGCACCGACAAGTTCGGCCGCAGCTCGGACGCAACAAGATGCGGCTTCATCAATGTCCCGTTGTTCGCGACGGCCGACGCGAGCATCGCCGCCTGCATCGGCGATACCCGGGCGCTGCGCTGCCCGATGGCGGTCTGCGCCAGGGCTGCGGCGTCACGCGCCAGTTCGTCCTGATCGCCGATCGTCGAGCCGGCAACGGTCAGCGGAATCTCCAGCTGGTCGCCGTCGAGCCCGAACAGCTTCGACTGGTCAGCGAGCTTGCCGGCACCGATGCGCTCGACGACGAGCTGGGCGAACGCGGTGTTGCACGACTTCGCGAACGCGAAGCCGAGCGGCGCGGTCTTGCCGTTCTGGCAGGCTTCGCCCGCGAAGTTCTCGATGCAGGCCGCGTCGAGGGTCCGCGGGCACGGCGTGGTGCGCGTGGGCTCGTAGGGCCAGTAGGAGTTCGGCGCGGGCACCCGCGTGTCGGACCGGTAGCCCTGCTTCAACGCGGCCGCCGTATCGATGATCTTGAAGATCGAGCCCGGCGGATAGATCTGGCTGATCGCACGATTGAGCATCACGCTGTCGGCGAACGGATCGGCCTTGTAGACGGCCGTCGGGTCGAGGGGTACGTTCCTGCACCGGATCTCCCGGCTGGCGATCTGCGCGGCGATGCTCTTCGTGATCCGCGCCCGATATTGCTCGTCGGTCTCGCCGTCGACCCGTTGGGTATTGAGCGCGGAGTAGCAGGAGTAGGCGAGGGAAATCTCGTCGGCATTGTGGCTCGAGAGCTGGTTCGGGTCGAACGACGGGGTGGACACCATGGCGAGGACGGCGCCGGTGGCCGGATCGAGTGCCACGACAGCGCCGCGCTTGAACGTGTTCGGACCGGTCTTCATCGCCGCGTAGGCCGCGTCCTGAGCGTCCTTGTTCAGCGTCAGCTCGACGCTTCCTCCACGGGGGTCGCGGCCGGTGAGCAGACCGGCGAGCTTGCTCGTGAACAGCCGTGGGTCATCGCCGGACAGCACCGAGTTCTCCGCCTCCTCGATGCCGCTCGAGCCGTAGGTGAACGAGTAGTAGCCGGTCGCCGGGACGTATACCGGCCCCTGCGGGTAAACCCGCAGGTACTTCAGCTCGTCGTTCGTGCGGCGTGATTCGGCGATCGCGGTGCCTTCGGCGACGATCTGTCCACGCGGGTTGGAGTACTCGTTGAGCAGGACCCGGAAATTGCGCTTGTCGTTGCGATACTGGTCGCCCTTGACGACCTGGACGAAGTTCAGGTTCACGAACAGCGCGACGAACAGCACCGCGATCGCGATGCTCACCTTGCGGATGGGCCGGTTCACGCGGGGACCGCCGTCGTGTCGACCGCGCGACTCGGCGGGGCTGTCGTCGGACGGCGGGCCGCATCGGAGATCCGCAGCAGCAACGCGAGGATCGCCCAGCTGCCGAGCAGTGACGAGCCGCCGTAGGACAGGAACGGCGCGGTCAGGCCCGTCTCGGGCAGCAGCCGCGTCACGCCCGCGATGACCACGAACAGCTGCAGCGCAACGAGGAACGACAACCCGGTGGCGAGCAGCTTGCCGAAGGCGTCGCGTACGCCGAGAGCACTGGCGAACCCACGCGAGACGAACACGCCGTAGAGCGCGAGCAGCCCGACCAACCCGAACAGCCCGGTCTCTTCCCCGAAGGACGAGATGATGAAGTCGGTCGTGGCGAGCGGGACGAGCTCCGGGTGCCCGTTGCCGAGGCCGGTGCCGAAGATGCCCCCTGTGCCGAGGCCGAGCAGGGACTGCTGCAGCTGCCGCGCGTTGCCGTACTGGTCGAAGGCGAAGACGTGCAGCCACAGCTCGACCCGCGTCTGTACCGTGCCGAAGAGTTGATACGCGAGGTACGCGCCCCCGGCGAACAGGACGACGCCGAGGATGACCCAGCTGATCCGCTCGGTGGCGACGTAGAGCAGCACGACGAACAACCCGAAGAACAGCAGCGACGTACCGAGATCGTGGCCACGAATCAGCACGCCGATGCAGATGAGCCAGGCCGCGAGCAACGGGCCGAAATCGCGCCCGCGGGGGAAGTCGATGCCGAGGATGCGCCGTCCGGCGAGGGCGAGCACGTCGCGCTTCTGCACGAGGTAGGCCGCCCCGAAGATGGTGAGCAGGATCTTCGCGAACTCCCCGGGCTGGATGGAGAACCCGGCTACCCGGATCCAGATCCGCGCGCCGTTGACCTCGGAGAAGCGTGCCGGCAGTACCGCGGGCAGCATCAGGAAGAACACGCCGATGAGCGCGAGGGTGTACGCGTAGCGCTGCAGCACCCGGTGATCGCGGATCACCACGATGATGACGATGAACACGAGCAGGCCGAGCGCGCTCCACACGACCTGCGTCGGCGCCTGCGCGCCGTCGAAGGTGAGCCCGTACTGCTCGGCCTGCTGCTTCAGTCCGAGATCGAGTCGATGGATCATCACCAGACCCAGGCCGTTGAGCAGCACGACGATGGGCAGCAGCAGCGGGTCCGCGTAGCGCGCCACCCTGCGGATCACCACGTGCGCGATCAGCCCGGCAACCAGGGGCACGGCCGCATAGGTGATCAGTCGAGACGACAATCGCCCGTCACGCGCCGCTTCGACCGCCGCCTCGGCGGCAACGACGACGAAGACGGCAAACACCAGCAGGGCCAGCTCCGTGCCCCGCCTGGTCGGGATGCGCAGCGCGGGTGGCCGCAGTCGCTCGCTCACGAGGGACTTCCGCTCGGGCAGGGGATCGGGCTGGTGGTCACCGAACCTGTCGGCGCAACGGACGTGCTCTTACTCGGCGTCACGTTGCCCGACGACGTCCTGCCGGTTGGTGTGGCCGGCGACGTTGACGACGAGGACGACGTGGGAACCGATGGCGTTGTGATCGACGGTGTGGTCGACAGGCAAGGCCTGGCCGGCACCTTCTGCTCCCGCAGGTTGCGCACGATGTCTTGCGCGTCCGACTCGCTGCGCGCGGTGATGCCCTCGATCACTTGCGAACGCACCGACGGGTTCAGCTCGTCCACGAGCAGGTCGGTGACCTTGTACACGGTGAAGAACTTCAGTGGCCCGAACTCGGTGTTGACGCCACGGAAGATCGCGACGTCATCGCCGGCCTTGCCGACGAAGTACTGGCTCTGCGTCCAGGCGTAAGTGCCGGCGAGCGCGGCGACGAGCAGGATGAGCACCGCCGCCACCAGCAGCCACGGCCGCACCGAATGCCGGCGCTTGTCCGGCTCTACGGCCCGCTCCGGCACCTTCGGGCGGGACATGCGCGCGGCCCGCTCGGCCGCACTGTCGCTACCCGGGACGTCCGCGGCGGCCGGGTCGACGAACGCCCCGGCGATCACCGGCACGTCGTCGATCATGTCGCCGACCTTGGCGTTGACGACGTCGGCGACGATGACGGTGACGTTGTCCGGACCCCCGCCGCGCAGGGCGAGCTCGACCAGCCGGTCCGCACATTCCTGCGGGTCATCGATGCGCATCGTGTCCAGGATCGTGTCGGCCGACACGACGTCGGACAGGCCGTCCGAGCACAGCAGGTAGCGATCGCCCGCGCGGGCTTCCCGAATGGACACGTCCGGCTCGATTTCGGTGCCGAGCAGCGCCCGCAGAATCACCGACTTTCGGGGATGGTCCTTGGCCTCGTCCGGTGTCAGCTTCCCCGAGTCGACGAGGTACTGGACGTAGGTGTCGTCATGCGTGATCTGGGAGAGGTGGTTGTGCCGCAGCAGATACCCGCGGGAGTCGCCGACGTGTACCAGCCCGACCTGCGAGCCGACGAAGCGCAGCGCGGTCAGCGTCGTCCCCATGCCTTCGAGATCGGTGCGCTGGCGGACCGCCGCCGCGATGCGATCGTTGGCCACAACGACCGAGTCGCGCAAGGCGTGCATGAGGTCGTCGATGCGCCGGTCCTCGTCCAAGTGCTCCATGGTGCTGATGACGATCTTGCTGGCGACCTCGCCGGCGGCGTGTCCACCCATGCCGTCGGCGATCGCGAGCAACCGCGGTCCGGCGTACACCGAATCCTCGTTGTTGGTCCGGACCAGTCCGAGGTCTGAACGCACCGCGTAGCGCAGGTATAGAGCCATTACTTGATCCGCCGCGTCCGGGTTCTCGGGCGAGCGCCAATCGCGTCGGTGCTCACCTGAGTTCCAGCACGGTTTGCCCGATCCGCAGCGGGACACCCATCTCGAGCGGCACCGGACCGTCTATCTTGCGCTGGCCGAGATAGGTGCCGTTTGTCGACCCGAGGTCCTCGACGACCCACATTCCGTCCTGCAGGTTGATCCGGGCGTGCCGGGTGCTCGCGTAATCGTCCTCGAGCACGAGAGTGGAGTCGTTCGCGCGGCCGATCAGCACCGGAGCCCCGGTGAGTCCGATCCTGGTGCCGGTTAGACCGCCGGCGGTGACGACCAGCTGAGTCGGCCCCGCGGCAGCTCGCCCGGTCGGCGGCGAGGTGCTCGCGCCGCGCCCGCGCCGGCGCGCCGGCGGCGGCACCGCCACTCGGGGCTGCCCGCTGCTACGCAGGTCAGATCGGATGACCCGCATCGTCGCGAACACGAACAACCACAGCAGAACCAGGAACGCGAAGCGCATGAGCTGCAGCGCGAGGGCGGAGTTCACCGTGCTGCTCTCGTCACCCGCGGCACTGGACGCAACGTCACACGCGCTCCTGGTGGAACACGATCCGGGTGTGGCCCACGCGGATCACGTCCCCGTGGCGCAGCAGCTGACTGCTGATCTCATGTCCGTTGATCGTGGTGCCATTGGTCGAGCCGAGGTCGTAGGCCGTGGCGACGTTGCCGTCGTACTGCACGTCCACATGGCGGCGAGAGATGCCTTGATCAAGCAACTGCAGGTCGGACTCGCTGCCACGGCCGACCACGTTGCTACCGGTGCGCAGGTCGAAGCGGCGATTGCTCTGGTCGATGATCAGCACGGCGGCGGCACGATGCGGCGGGCGCTGCTGGAACGGCGGCGGCGCATGGGCCGGCGGTGGCGGCGGCTGATAGGCGGGCGGCTGGAACGGCTGCTGCTGGAACTGGTCGGGCGAGAACTGCGGCTGAGCCGGGAAGCTCGGCGGCGCAGCGTAGACGCCCGGAGGTGGATAGTTCGCCGGTACCGGTACCGGTAGCTGCTGCTGGACCGGGTACTCGCCGGGCGCGAGGCCCGGCACGATCGGCAACGACAATGAGTCGTGCGGGCGGCGGCGCGGTGGCGCGGTGGGCTCCATTCGCGACGCGACGCCGAACACCCCGGTGCGCAGTTCCTCCTCGCGGGCGAGGTAGACCTCGATGTCGCCGATGGTGTCCCATCGGTTCTCGTCGAGGTACTCCTGGACGAGTTCGGCGAGGGAGTTCGTAAGCTGCTTCTCCCAGGGCAGCAGGCGCTCGTAGTCCGACGGCGAGAGCGTGACCCGGTAGCGGTTGGGCGAAAGCACCCGGCTGTTGCCCATGACGTTGCGCTTGTCGGCCGCCTCGCGCTGCAACGCCGACCCGATCTCGACCGGCTCCACCTGACCCTTGAACACCCGGGCGAAGGCGCCACCCACGAGCCCCTCGAGGCGACGCTCGAATCGCTGGGCCAGACTCACGGCAACCCCTTCCTGTGCAATCGGCGTCAGCGCATGGCTTGATGACGCGCTGTCGACGCGAGTCGCCGGATTCTATCCGGCAGCCCTGTGGGAGGCCCCATTTCGGCTCGGCCTGCGTGCTACCGTTGCGGCTGCCATAAGCGTGCCCTGGGGTACGTGCCGGGCAAGTGGCGGAATGGCAGACGCGCACGGTTCAGGTCCGTGTGTCCGTAAGGACGTGGGGGTTCAACTCCCCCCTTGCCCACTCACAGAGGTCCGAGAATACGGGGCAGATAACGCTTTCAGAAATGCCTTCCCGGGAAGCATGTCCCACCCGACGGTCGGAACCGCTGCGATTAACACCGCCACGTGCCGGGTGATGGCGCCGGCCCTGGCCGCAGCAATCCTCGTCCGAGGGAAACGGTTGATCTGACTCGGCAAGTGCTCGCTCGGCGTGCCGGACAAGTAACTGATCTGCGGACGTGGCTGTTTGGACATTTCATGCAGCACAGGGCGTCCTTGTTCGCTCTCTCGCCCGGCGTGCGGAACATGATCATGTGATTATTCGTCGAATACCGCGCGTGATCATCTTCTCGTCGTGGTCACGCAACCGGTCATTACGCGCGGTGGCCCGGACGCGATCATTTCGTGCGTTGGGTCACCCCCCGACGTGGCGGCTCGCGTCCAGACCGATGCCCCTCGGCGCACCGATGTGGCCGGGACGTGATCGGCCGTGCTGTGCGCGGTGTTCGACCGGATCAGGGCGTCTTGGACCGCGATCTGCCGCAGATTAGGAAGGTCGCTCCGGTCAGGATCATCAGGAGCCCGGTGGCGAGCAGGGCCAAGAATCCGCGTGGTAGCCCGGTGTCGGCAAGGTTTTGCCCGGTGTCGGCAGCGTTGGGGCCGGGTGCGGCCGGCGGTGCGAGGGTCACCGTGGCCGAGGATGTGTCGCTGGTGTCGCAGGTCGCGGCCGGGGCTTCACAGAGCGGCTTCCCGGAGGGGTCCGTCGGTGTTCCGGACACGATCACGGTGTTGGTGGTGTCCTTATCGACGGTGGTCGTGCAGCGGAACACCCAGGTCTCGTCCAGTGCGTCCTCGAAGATGCTGTTGGGCGTGTCGAGCAGGTTGTCCCCGTCCTTGTCGCCGGAGACGTAGGTGATCGGGGAGCAGGTGTCGTCGGTGATCGCGTCCTTGACCCCGGCCAGTGGCACGTCGCCGGTGTTGCGCACGTGGTAGGTGTAGGTGACCTTGCCGGGTCCGTCCAGGTGGGTCGGGCTCGCTGACTTCTCCACCTCGATGCCTGGGTGGAACGGGGTGACCTGCGCGGTGGCGAAGTCGGACACCGGGATGCGCGCGTTGACGGTGCTGCCACCCAGCGCCCCGACGGCCGCGAGGTCGACGGTGGGCTTGGTGATCGTGGCTTGGCAGGTGTACCGCCAGGTCTCCGCGGGCGTCCGGTCCAGCAAGTCGTCCTGGTTGCCGCCCTCCTTGGCGACCAGCGCGGGCTGGCGGCAGGCCGGGTTGGCCGGCTGGCTGGCGTCGCGCAGGGTGGTGGAGTCCAGGACGTCGTCTGCCGGGACCGGGCTGGTGCCGACGTTGGTGGCCAGGAACGTGTAGGTCACCTTCGCGCCGGCGGGCACGAGGCTCTGGTTGACCGACTTCTCCAGGTGGATCTCGGGTTCGAGCACGGTCACGTGGGCGGTGTCGTTGGCGGTGTAGGTGTTGCCGAGCGGGTCGACGCCGGTGACCGAGACCTGGTTGGTGTCGACGGTGTCAGGGGCGGTGGCAGGTCGACCGCTCTGGTGCAGGTGTAGGTCCAGCTCTCCGGGTTGCCCGAGTCGGTGCCGTCGAGCAGGCCGTTGTCGTTGCCGTCACCACCGGTGAAGGTGAGGGGGGCGCACTTGTCGTCGACCGGGACGACGTTGGACAGTGCCGCGTCACCGGTGTTGGTGACCACGAACGTGTAGGTCACGTCGCGGCCCGCCCGGACCGCCGTGGGTGAGGCGGTCTTGGTGATCGACAGCCCCGGCTTGATGACGTGGACCGTGGCGGTGTCGTCCGCGGTCACGGTCAGGTCGGGGAACCGCGTCCCGGCGACGTCGGGTACGCCGGTCGCGGTCACCGTGTTGACCACGTCGCCGGAGCCGTTCGCGTCTGCCTGGGAGAGGGTGGTCGCGCAGGTGTAGTGCCACACCTCGTCCGGATCCAGGAGCCCGTTGCCGTTGTCGTCGCCCAACGGGTTGGCGGGGACGAGCGGGGAGCAGTTGTCGTCGGTCGGGGGATCTGGGGTCAGTGCGAGGGGCACGGTCCCGGTGTTGGAGACGTCGTAGGTGTACTGCGCCGGCCGTGGGGTCGGGACGTCCGGGCCGGCGATCGCCGGCGCGTCGGGGTCGAGGACCGGGTCTCGCAGCGCGGTCTTGACGATCTCGATCCCGGGCGTGAGGATCCGCACGACCGCGACCGCGAGGTCGTGTACCGGGCCGACGCCGGGCAGCGGCTGCCCGTTCTCGTCAGAAGGCTGGCCGGTGATGAGCGCGACGTTCGGGACCAGGTGGAAGCGGTTGTCCGAGACCTGGTTGGTGCAGGTGAACGTCCACGTCTCGCCGGGGTCGAGGAGCGTGTTGCCGTTGGCGTCGCCGCCGGTGAAGGTCGTCGGCTGGTCGCAGCGCGGGTCCACGACCCAGCCCGGGTCGGTCGCGCTCGGCCCGTCCCCGGCAGGTGGCGCGCCGGGCCGGTTCAACGGCGCGTCGCCCGGGTTGGTGGCCGTGAACGTGTAGGTGACTGTCGCCGAACCCCCGGGACCGACCACGACCTGGGTCGGGGTGGCCGACTTGGTGAGCCGGATGGCCGGGTTGACGAGGACCACCTCCGCGCTGTCGGAAGCGGTTACCGGCGGGTTGCGTCCCGCGAAGGGGTTCCCGGTCACCGGGTTGACCGGGGTGGCGGTGACGATCGCGGTGTCGACGACGTCGCTCGACGGGGTTGTTGGTGCACGTGTAGTGCCAGGTCTCGCCGACGTCGAGGATCTGGTCGCCGTTCCCGGCGACGCCGCGCACGAGCGGCGAGCATGCCGGAGGGGAAGGCGCCGCCGTCGTGTCCTCGAGCGTCGACATCCGCCAGCGGGGTGTTCCCGGTGTTGGTCACGTCGTAGGTGTAGTTGGCGTCGTCGCCCGGGGTGATCGTCGCGGTGTCCGCGCCGTTGACCTGCTTGACGATCGAGATCGCGGGGTTGAAGCGGCGACGTCGTCGGCGGCGTCATCGGTGACGGGGTGCCCCGACCGGTGGCGTGCCAGTGGCCGTCGCCGTGTTGATGATGACCTGGCCGGCCGGGTTCGTCGACGCGCCGGTCATGATCTGGTGGTCGCAGGTGAACTGCCACGCCTCGTCCAGGTCGAGCAGGTTGTCGCCGTTGAGGTCGCCGACGTTCGTGCCGGTAGCCGGGACGGGCACCACCTTGGCGCACTTGTCGTCGGTCACGTGCACGCTCGACAACGGGGTGTTGCCCGTGTTGGTGACGGTGTAGCTCGAGGTCACCGTAGCCGACGGGTCACCGGGCTGCGGGTTGTCGGCGAGGTCGCCGCGCACCTCGGTGGGGTTGTTCACCTTCTCCAGATGGATCCCGGGTCTGTAGTTGAAAGAGTTGTAGACCTTGCAGGTGACGATCTCCTGGCCGATCGGGTCGAGGTCGAACGTCGGGTTCGTGGGGTCGGCGAAGTCTCCGACTGACGGTCCGCACGTCGCCCGTTCTCGTTCCGCAGGGAGCAGGTGAAGTCGTTGTCCGCCCCAGGTCGACCGGCCGTGTAGTCGGGCTTGAGCGTCTCGGCCACGGTCGCGCGGAGTCCGCTTCCTGGGGGTCCGGCTCCCACTGGAACTGCGCGAACCCGCTGTCGTTCGTGGTCGACCGTCGTCGAGGTCGCGTTCGCCGGGGTGCCCTCCGGCAGGATCCAGCGGAACCCGGTTGCCGGTCGGAACCCGGGGCGTCACCGTCATGTCCCATCCCGACGCTGGAGCGTATTCCGCGCTGCCCGGCGTCTGGGCGAGCTTCTGGATAGTCAGCGACGGCGAGCAGAGCTCGAGCACGAGTCCGCGCATCAAGGCGGCCAGCTTGTCGAAGTCGGTCACCAGCGCGACGTCGATGTCGTTGAGACTGTCGACGTTGGCGAGCTCGGCGTCCTTCACCGCCTGTGGGCCCGCGATCTGCTTGAGCCGGTTCTGGCTGCTGCTGTTGTTCAGGGCGCTGCCGACCCCGACCGCGAGCATCCGCGAGCCGTTGGCTCTTGACCTTGTTGGCCTCCTCGACCGCTCGGTCGAGGGTGATCTGTGCCTGTGAGCCGGAGTCGGTGCCGAACCCGACGTCGGGCGGCGGTCCCGCGTCGCCCCGGTCGCCGGACTTGTCGAAGTCGTACGCCGTCGGGTCGCCATCGGTGATGTAGACGACCAGAGCAGGGGTGGTCTCGGCCGCCTGGCCCAGCGACTGGTCCCAGTTGGTGTACTGGTCGTTGCTGCCGCTGTTGTTGACGCTGAAACTGCCGTTACGGAACTGCCAGAGGTCGACGTTGCCCGGGCGCGGCGGCCGGGGGTTGTAGTAGCCCTGGATCGCCTTGCGCAGCGCACCACCGGGACCCAGCGAGTTGTCGTCGACCACCGTGCTCGGCGCCAGCTGCTCGGCAAGCGTGCCGAACTGGGTCACCCGCACGCTGGAGTTCGTGTTCGACAACGCGTCGAGGAACGCCTCGGCGGCGTCGCGCACCTTGTTCACCGCGTTCGACTGCTGGATGGAACCCGGATGCGTCGAGCACCAGCGTGATCGGAAGCCCGCACTTCTCCACGATCTGTGGGTTGGCCACCGGGATCACCGCAGCATCGCCGCCGGGACCCCCACCCCAAGCGACACGCTGAGCGGCACGATCAGCGCAAGCGCGACACCCGCTGCGGTATGACGACGACCCATCGGTCGAATATGTCAGGGACCGAACATTTGCGGAAGAACCAATCCGGACCGTCCGAGATTCTGAAAACACGGACGCATCAAGAAGCATGCCGCTCTACAGTGGGAAGAGCCGGGATGATGCGGCGGCACACCGGCTGGGGCTCGGCCCCGGCGTGCGGTGGTCCGGGGCGGGAAATGCCGACCGGGTTCGCGGGTACGGGGGTCGGGTCAGTTGAGGGCGGCGATGGCTTTCTGCAGTTGGGGCTTGCTCATCACGCCGGAATGAAGCTGGGCGATGGTTCCGTCCGCCTTGATGAAGGCGAAGTCGAGTTCATCCATGAAGCCGAACTTGTGTTGCACTCGCGTGTCGTCGTACGCGATCCGGAAGTGCCAGCCGGCGCTGGCGAGCAGGTCACTCTTGTCGACGAGTTCGGTGTCGGTGAGCAGCACACCGAGCACGACGGGCCTGGTGCCGCTGGCGGTGAGTTCGTCCAGGGTCCGCAGCGAGCTGATTTCCGGCCCGTTGGGGTCGAAGAGGATGTTTTCGTCGAAGAACGCCAGCACATACGGGCGGCCGGCGAATTCGCGGCTCGAGATGGGCCGTCCTGCCGTAGGTTTGTCGTTGGGGGTGAATTTCGGGAGTTCGGTCACCGTGAAGTTGGGGGCTTTGGCCCGCGGTTTGGGGGCGGTACTGAACACCTCGACCTTCGCGCCGGCGGGTGGGATGGTCCCGAAGGTGGTGGCGTCGATGCTCGGGTTCGTGGTGAACTTCGCCCCGGTCGGCACGAGCGGGCCGAGTGCGATGCCGGAGGCCTTGTCGACCCAGATGGCGGGCCGCTTCCCGCACGAGTACTTCTGCGCCGGGCGGCCCAGATCGGTGCCTGCCTGCATCTGCCGAGCATTCGGGCATAGTGATTGCCAATAGCCGGCCCGCGGGTCAAACGGCAGGAACTGGGCGATCACGGCGAGCGCTGGCCCGCCGCCCACGGGCGATGTGGCCCGCGCGGCGTTCTTGAAAAGTTGGTACGGAACGACGTTCTCGCGGTCGTGGATCAGTTCGCGGGTGCCGTCGTAGGTCACGGTCAGCAGCGGCTGAGGGTCCGATCCGGAGTTGTCGGCGTAGGCCAAGATCGTCAACCGGACCCGCCCGTGTTCAACGACCGCGTCATAGCCCAGCATGGCTGCGAGATCGCTACCGGGGGTCGGCTTGCGGAAGGTGATCCGTAGCGCGGAACTGGAGCTGGTGGCCGCGGTGCCGTCTGACGATGTGCTTACAGCCCCGGGCCGGCGTTGCGTGGCTGCCGTCGCGCATCCGACTACCACGACGGCAGCGAGGGCGCCCGCGGTCAGCGACGCGAGAGGCTTCTGCGCTACCCGGATTCGGACGGGTCTTGTGGAGTACACGACGCCCTCCCTCTCGTGGGGCACCAGTTCATGTAAACGGGCTTGCGGCCTCACTCACCCCGAACACCGCCCGAGGACGCACATTCGGTGCAGCACATTCGGTGCAGGACACCTTCCTACGCGGTTTCAAGCAGCCTCACGAGTCGGCGACATCCGTGACCCAGAACCCGGGGTCGCCGGTGATCAAGAAATACCCGCGGTGCTGTAACCTGCTCACCGGCGTCGACCGGCATCCCGAGCACGATCGGCGCATCAGCGTACCTGTGCGGTCGACAAGAAATGCCGTTGATCTTGAGGCTGCGGATGAGCACTCCCTCATGTGGCGGGCTTATCAGGACGTCCGCCCGAGACGAAGCCGTACACATCGACCCATCGTTGCCCGAGCTTTCTACCACCGGGCGGCGCCGGCGAGGTAGGCGCGACGATGTAGGCGCCTGCCGGGTCTACGAACTCTTGGCCAGCTAACCTACGCCTTGGTTCGGCCCGCTCGTCCTCCACCGCCGCGGTCTGTCCTGCTGCCGGGGAGTCTGTCAACACACTGCCCGCCGACCGTCCGCACGGAGCTCAAGTCCCGCCGATCGTGTGGCCGCAACCAGGCCCTCGAGACGTACACACCGCATTGAGCACTCCGCGCGGCGGCGAACTGCCCAAGCCGCGACGACTTCGGCCGTACGCATGTCGAGCTGGGCGGGTCTCCAGGTACGGCGTCGGTCAGGGGCCGCGGCTTCGCGGCGGCAGCACGTGCATCGCGAGGCGAGCAACCATCCGGCCACACATCTGGTTGCTTCATCCCGGGACGGCTTCATCGTATTGCGGTTGGCGTTCCCCCGCCCCCGCCGCGGGCCGTGACCCGCGGCGCGGCGACAGCGACGGTTTCACTGCACCCGGCGGCACCGGCAAGGGCTGCATAAGACCCGTGCCCGCTCAGATTTGAACGGCCGTTATTTCTATAACAGGCTGTCATGCGTTTTGTGGCTCTACCGAGTAATTCACGCGAAACGATGTGCAACCTGGGCGATTTCCTTGATTAGGCATTGTCTGTGGTTTATGTTCCCCCAGTCAGCCCAGCAGTCTAGAGACAGTGGGAGTTGGACATGCGGCCTTTGACGTCGGTGGCTTGGCGCAGCTTAGTCTTCAGTGGCACCGTTGCGGGCGCGTTGGCTGTCGCACTTGCTTTTTCTGCTTCTGCGGGCGCTGCGCCGGTGGTGGTGACCTCGTTGGTCACGCCATTGCAGGCGGCTGCGGGCCAGGGCTGGGCCAAGCACCCGGATCAGAGTGCAGGCGGCAGCGAACAGTTCGTCGAGGGCCCGGCCACGCCGCCGGCCGGCCGGGGCAGCCTCGAAATGAAAACCACGACCGCGACCACCGACCGCGCCTTGATTTTCACGGTGCCCAATCCCGGGAGCGGTCCAGTACCCCCCGGCAGCATCGCCGCGTTCATCGCCAGCGCGTGGAGCACGCTCAAGGCAAGCTACTCCACATTCACCACGAATAGCACAAGCACCGCGAGCGTCGTGCCGGTGCTCAAGTTCGTCGGCTACCAGGTTTTCAACGCAAACAATCCGCTGCTGTCGACCGGGTTCACCACATTGAACTTTTCGCCCGCAGAGCAGTCGCCGGCTCCGGCGCCGAATGTTTGGCAGACCTGGACGCTCGGCGCCAACTCAACGGTCTTCCAGTCCAACACCAGCGACGACTTCTGCACCATCAGCGCACCCTGCACGCTGAGCGCTTTCGCCGCGCATTACTCGGGCGGGGCGTGGGGACAGGTTCAGATCGGCGTCGGCAGCGGAGCGCCGGCGAACGCCGTCGGCTATGTGGATAACGTCAATTTCGCGACCGCGACCAAGAACTTCAGCTATGACTTCGAGCTCACCGCCCCACCCAGCTCCTCCGCGGCGCCCACGACGACCGCGCCCACCACGACCGTGTCAGCGACGGCGTCGTCGACAGCATCTTCGTCGGCGTTCGTTCCCGGCCCCGGAGCCACCGGTGACACCGGTGACACCAACACCCCGGTGTGGCTCATCGCGGCAACCGCGCTGGGCGTGCTGGGTACGTTGACCATCGGTTCGGTCGCGACCGCACGTCGCCGCCGCGCCCACCACCCCAACCACTCCTAACCCCCCCGACTAACCCCCGAACTCGCCAGGCGGCGACCCCCGCGGCACGCTGGCCACATGCCCGCCAACCGGTTAGCACGCCGCCGCACCCACGTCAGCGCGGCAACCCTCGCCGCGCTGACGATCCTGGCGGCCGCCTGCGGACCTGCACCACAAACGCCATCCGCACCGACGCCCGCAGTCCAGTCCCGGCAACCACCGACGGACTGCACAACCTGCCCGCCAGGCGGTCCCAGCGCGACCACGCCACGGTCGCACCCGCTGTCCCGGCCCTCCGGGTCTTCCCGGTCGTCCACCAACCGTCTGCCGGTGTCGACCACCACGGGCACCGTCACGCCAGCACCGGGCGGCACGAGGGGGTTCGCTCTCGTGATCAAGACCGGTACCGGCGAACTTCCCGCGCGCGTCGCACCGCTCAGTGTGGCCAGTCACCAACTCGTCGACCCGCCGCACAACACCGCGCAGCAATGGAACACCGCCGCCTGGATCGAGCAAGCCGCTTACCCGAGCGCGCCCAGCACCGGCACCACCTACATCTACGGGCACGCCTGCCACCACCACATCTGCCCGTTCACCAACCTGCACCAGGCAAGAATCGGCGATGACGTCGTCATCACCACACCGGCCAGGACACTCACCTACACCATCCGGCGCATCGGCCTGTCATCAAAGAACAACAACTCACTTCCCGGCTGGGCAGCGAACAGCACCATCAAGAACCGCGTCGTGCTCGTAACCTGCGAATACGAATACGGCGACACCAGCGTCAACAACATCGTCATCGTGGCTGACCTCACCTCACCGTAACCCGCAATCCGGGACGACGGAACGCGTGTTTCGACGCCACCGAAGCGCCGCCGATCGATCCGGCTACGGCGCTGCCCCGAGCAAGGGCGAGTTGTTCGCGTGCGACCGCGGCCCAGCAGCTGCCCACACCCATGCACCTTGTCATTCCGTCGCGGCCCAATGGGTGGGGCGACACGACGCCCGATCTCGGCGTTCCGACACGAATAGGTCCTGTGAATAGCCACTTGCAGAACAGGGATGGAAACCCCACAGATCGAGTAATTGCGTAGCGCCGGATTCCGAGACTTGCCTTCGTTCGTCATGCAGATAATCGCCCAGAGCGTCGAGGAACTAGTGTCGCGCTAGGCAAGTAGCTTTACTTCGTGGGATCATGAGCCATGCCGTTGACTATCGATGTGGCGATGCCTGATGAGGACCGCATGGAATTGCTGCGGTGGACGCGTGCGCCGTCGTTGCGGGCCGGGTTGGCGCAGCGGGCGCGGATCGTGCTGCTGGCCGATGAGGGCGTGGGCACGAACCAGATCGTTGAGCGGGTCGGTGTCTCGAAGCCGACGGTGATCGCGTGGAAGAAGCGGTACGCGGCCGAGGGGATCGCCGGCCTGGACGACCGGGCCAAGCCGGGGCGGCCGCGGGTGATCGATCCGGTGCGGATCGTGTTGGCCACCTTGGAGGCGCCACCGCAGAACCTCGGGGTCACGCATTGGTCGAGCCGGCTGCTGGCCAAGCAGCTGGGTGTCAGCGACTTCACGGTGTCCACGACGTGGAAGAAGTGGGGTCTGGCGCCGTGGCGGGTGCAGACGTTCAAGTTCTCCACCGACCCGCAGTTGGAAGCCAAGATCCGTGACGTGGTGGGTCTGTATCTGAATCCGCCGGAGCGGGCGATCGTGCTGTGTGTCGATGAGAAATCCCAAGTTCAGGCCCTCGATCGGACCGCGCCGGTGCTGCCGCTGCGGCTCGGGATGCCCGAGAAGCAGACCCACGACTACGTGCGCCATGGCACGACAACGTTGTTCGCGGCGCTGGAGGTCGCTACCGGCAAGGTGACCGACGCCTGCTACCCGCGGCACCGCCACGAGGAGTTCCTACGCTTCCTCAAGCAGGTCGCCAAGGCCTACCCACGCCGGCAGCTGCACATCGTCGTGGACAACTACGCCACCCACAAACACCCGGCCGTGCGGACCTGGCTGCAACGCAACAAGCGGATCACCCTGCACTTCACCCCGACCTCGGGCTCCTGGCTGAACATGGTCGAGATCTTCTTCGGCATCATCACCCGACAAGCCATCCGCCGCGGCACCTTCACCAGCGTCAAAGACCTCATCGCCGCAATCGAGATCTACATCGACGCATGGAACGAACGCTGCGAACCATTCGTCTGGACCAAGACCGCCGACGACCTCGTCGTCCGAGCTACCCGCGGTAAACACACTTCAATAGCGCGACACTAGTTCGCGATCGGCACAATCCAGTGATGACCGCCCAAATATGACCTCTTGGGCGCGTCCATCCGGAGACCGAGCCAGGTCCACCGAGCCGCCGCCGTGCCCATAGAGGACGGGTGGGACATGTCCCACCCGTTGGCGTCTCGGTACCTTCATGTACCTCGTGGTACCCCCAAATACCGGCCAAATCGCGCGACCGGAGTGGAGCCCAGTGTTTCGGGGTTCCGTCAGCTCGTAGGTGGTCAACTCCCCTCTTGCCCACTCGCAGAGGCCCCAATATCGGGGCAGCTAAGCGCTTTCAGTCGAAGGTTTCCGCGGCGGGTATGTGCCACTCGCGCCGCTCTTGCGGCACCCGCGACCCGCGATCACGGCGCCGACCGGAGATCTCGCGCATGAGCACTCACCTGAACCGCCAGATTCCTCGTCCCAGGGATGGCGAGCGGCGACCGCCTCTGAACTCCGGACAACCGGGTGCCGCACCAACGGCCCCGCGGTGAGCCGCAAGTAGGCGCGGCAGATCCACTGCGCACGCCGAGCCCGATCCGACAGCGTGCCGGAGGTTACCGCGTTGCCGATCGCGCGGATATATCCGCGTAGGCACGAGCGAATCGGCCAGTCTTGCTCGTGGGTGCCGGGAGTATCGCTCGCCTCCCATCGGCGAGTGTCAATGCGATCCGATCACCGAAGTTCCAGTCCGACACGGCCCCGATAACGGCGATATCGGACCATGGAATGAATGTGTGCGAGGAGATTCGGCGTACGGTCACCCCGGTCTCGCTCACGTCGGAGCCGATCCGCAGCAGTAGCCCGACCAGCAGCAATAAAGCGGCAAGCACGACGAACGCGAGTGCTACCGAAACGTAACCATTCACCCGTTTGCGAAAGTCGTTGCTACGTAGGGGTTTCCGGCGATCGCGTCGCGTAGCGCGGTGATGGCGTTGACGTGGTTCTTACGTGCGGTGGAGATGTAGGCACGGACGCGGAGCCAGGCGCGGGCCTGGTGTTCGGAGCGGGCGCAGCCGGAGATCTTCATCTGGGTCTTGACGGGGCGCAGGTCGCGTTCGGCCTGGTTGTTCGTGAACGGCACGGTGAGGTCGCGGGCGAAGCGCAGGACCTGCTCGTCTCGGTTGTGGAGGCGTTCGAGCAGGTTGCGGGTCTTGCTCTGCTTACGACCTGGCCGTTCGGGATGATCGGCCAGCCCGCACAGGATCGCCTGGTGCCAGTTGTCGATCAGCCGTCGCCGTTGTCGGCGCGGGATCTGGCTGTTCCCGGCGCCGCGGGCCTCATGGGCCGATTGGTTGAGGGTGTGCAGGGCGTCCAGGGCCGCGTTTGCCCAGGCCTGGTCGGGGTGGGTCTCGGCGGCGGCGGTCAACTCCCGACAGATGTGAGCTGCGCACAGCGCGTGCCGTGCGGCCCGGTAGTTCTCGCCGTCATAGACCGACAGGGCGTCGTGCACGGCGGTACCGGTGAACGCCGGGAGGACGCCGAACTCGTCGACCGCGACCCGGCCGCGGGAGCGGTGCAGGTGGTAGGCGGTCAGGGTCTCGGTGCAGGCGACGTGCAGCCACCACTTCGACCCGTTGACGTTCAGGCTGGTCTCGTCGAAGTGCCCGATCGTGGCGAGGGTGATCAGCGTCGTGGTCATCGCCTCGACATCGACCAGCACGGCGGCGGCGCGGGTCAAGGTGGAGCACACCCACCCGGTCGACACCTTCGCGCCGGTGAGGTCGGCGATCAGTTCGGCGGTACGAGCGACGGGAATGTGCTGATAGACGAGCAGGTACACCGCGAACGCCCGCAGCCCAGGGCCGTACACCGCCGTGCCGTCCACGCCGTCCGGCGCGGGCGCGGTGGTCGTCCTCCCGCACGGGCATTGACGCCGGTGCAGCCGATGCTCGGTCACCGTCACGGACACCGGCGGGATGTCGTGCACCTGCCGACGGCCCCACCCGGCCGGCGCCGCCGCGGTCAGGTCACTGCCGCAACCGGCACACGCGCCCGGGACATGGTCGATCACCGCGTCGGGGTCATCGACCAGCCGCAGGGTTTTCCCTTCGCTGCCAGGCTGTTTGCCCTGTTTACGTGCCGTCTTGCCACGCCGCGAACGGCGCACCGGCGCAGCCGGACCGTCCGCCGACGGCGGCTGCGAGGAGTTACCGGAGTTGCGACCCAGACGCCGTTCCAGCTCGACGATCAGCTCGGCCTGCACCGCGATCCGCCCCGACAGCTCGGCGATCTGGCCGGTCTGCACGGCGTTCAACGCAGTCAGATCATCGATCGCCCGAGACTGCGCGGCAATCACCGCAAGCAGCTCCTCACGCGACCGCTCGGACACCGCACCAGCATCGGGACCAGCCGCCGAAGATCAAGCCGCCGCGCCGTCCCCAGTCACACCAGTCACACGAATGACAGCTGAATGGTTACACCGAAACGCGCAGCGCGGCCAGGCACGCCACCGGGGCGGTGACGTACGCCCAGGGGCTGATGAACCGATATCTGGCAATCGTAGGTGTACGTCCCATGTGCCTTCCCCGAGCATTGACGCGCCTCGCGTCTCGGTCACGACCGCAGTGTCAGCTCGGTCCCGGTCAGACCGAAAAACCATTCACGTGCTGGATTCGGGACGTTGCTGGCCGACCCGGCCACGAGCGCGATCGCATCGCTCGGGTAAGTCCGGGTAAGTCCACGCGAAGTAGCTCAGATCGTTGGTCTTACCGGCCAGGCAGTACGTGGTGCCCGACGGTCCGTTTTCCAGCCTCCATGTGCCGGCGGCGGGAGGCCGAAGGCAGTCGTTGCCGAGCGTCGCTACTTTGCCGTAGGCCTGGTCGAGATCTGCTTGGAGCAAGGCGGGGCTGCGGTCCTGAAATGCGGATATTTCTCGCGGGGTGGCCGCGGGCAGGTCGACCGCCGGAAGGTTGGGGTTGGGTTTGCAGGTCACCGCGGCCAGCGTGTATGTCGCGTCCTCACTGGACGTCTTGCTTGCGCAGGATGCGATATCGACGAGTGTCAGTGGCAGGCGATCAACCAACGTCTGTTCGGAAGTGGACAGCGTCGCGCTGCCGCCGGTGTCTGACGGTCCGGCATCCGAACTGGACGGGCAGTCCACGGAGGCCTGCACCACGGCACCGTTGCTGCAGGTACGGCTCGTGGTGGGCTGGGCGGCGGGGTTGGCCTTGCCGTTGTTGACGACCACAGCGACGAGGACAGCAGCCAGGGCAGCTATTGCCACGGCGGCAGCGGCGAGGACGGCCGGGCCGCGCCACCGCGGCCGCGGCGGCTCAGGCGACGGATCAGACAGCGGACCAGGCGGCGGCTCGTACGGCGGCACGAGTGGCTGCGTGGGTCCTGCGGACGGCGGCGAGACAGCGGCGGTGGTTGGTGAATCCGACGCGAGCAGCGGCGGCCTCGGCGCCGCCACGGTCGGGTCAACCGGCCGATACGGCGCCCGGTCCACGCCCGGGATGCCCAGCGCGCACGCCCAGACCCCGACAGCCCACGACGCCCGCTCAGCGCTGAACCCACCAGCACGGGCGAGATCGTCAGCAACCCGCGGGGCGAGAAGTTCGGCGTCCACGGACATACCGTCCCGGACCAGGTCGGCGACCGCGCCGTGCTCAACAGCTGCCGCCAGCACAGACACCACCATCGGATCGCCGGCAAACACGTCCTTGAGCACGTTTCGGCACAGGCCAAGACGGGTGATCATGCGATCCGTTCCAACCCGGACCAGCGCCTCGGACAAGCGTTGCGCCGTCAAAGCGGTCGACGGCAACCCATCAGTCATGTAAATCCCCCGTGCACAGTTGCGCCACCATGACATGGGCACGCCCGTCCCACAACCGGACGAACGTCGCCCACCAGCAAGCCGGCTATCAGCTGCTCATTCATCAGACACGCGATTGCCGACCCGAAGTCGATGAAGACACCCGCGCCGTCCGCCCATCCTCCCCGGCAAGCCACCTGGACCGGCGGGCCACAGGCAACCAACAGGGCAACGCTCTCGTTATGCGAGTACCTGAAAGATTATTTGGCCGCTGGCGCGACAGCCGCGCGATTGGATTCCCGCGGATGGTTTCTTCGAATGTGATGCTGATGACGGTTACCACCATTCATGGCAGCGTCGGGGAACGCGCACCAGTCCGCGATGTTGCTACGTGTCGGATATCTGCCGGGCAAGCGTCTTTGCGCTCGCTTCGGTGAAGTTGCCGGAGATTTGAACCTGCGGCGTGCTCGCGGCCACGTTTACCGGGATCGACACGGCGTCGCCGCCGACGATGAAAACAACGAAGTCCGCGCATGGCAGCGTCTGACTCCCGCATGCGAAGAGGCTGCCGGCTTGAGATCCGCTCGCGTTGTGGGCGGCGGTGTAGGTACTCCAAGCATCTGTTCCTGCCGTCGTGAACGTGATTTCCACGGCCCAGTCGACTGTGCCGCGCGAGGTTGACGGAGGCACGGCGAACGCAGAAGCCACATCGGCGGCGCGGAGGATCACCGGCCCGGTCAAAGCAGCGAAGGTGCCTGTGTCATCGCACACGACCCGATCGGTGGCCGAGGGCAGCAGCGGAGGAGGCGCAGTGCAGTCGACATGCCCCAGCCCATTGATCAACGTGAGCTGTCGACTGTTGGGCAACCGCTCGTACGCCTGGTCGTCGGTTGGGATACCGAAGGTGACCTCAGCGAACGGGTTCGGTCGGACACCGGTGATTGCTTGCGCGGGCATGACGAGAGCTCGGGCTTCAAACGATCCGTTCGTATCGAGGCGGCGGCCGCTGTTGCCATGGCTCGTGGTGGGCTGGGCGGCGGGGTTGGCCTTGCCGTTGTTGACGACCACAGCGACGAGGACAGCAGCCAGGGCAGCTATTGCCACGGCGGCAGCGGCGAGGACGGCCGGGCCGCGCCACCGCGGCCGCGGCGGCTCAGGCGACGGATCAGACAGCGGACCAGGCGGCGGCTCGTACGGCGGCACGAGTGGCTGCGTGGGTCCTGCGGACGGCGGCGAGACAGCGGCGGTGGTTGGTGAATCCGACGCGAGCAGCGGCGGCCTCGGCGCCGCCACGGTCGGGTCAACCGGCCGATACGGCGCCCGGTCCACGCCCGGGATGCCCAGCGCGCACGCCCAGACCCCGACAGCCCACGACGCCCGCTCAGCGCTGAACCCACCAGCACGGGCGAGATCGTCAGCAACCCGCGGGGCGAGAAGTTCGGCGTCCACGGACATACCGTCCCGGACCAGGTCGGCGACCGCGCCGTGCTCAACAGCTGCCGCCAGCACAGACACCACCATCGGATCGCCGGCAAACACGTCCTTGAGCACGTTTCGGCACAGGCCAAGACGGGTGATCATGCGATCCGTTCCAACCCGGACCAGCGCCTCGGACAAGCGTTGCGCCGTCAAAGCGGTCGACGGCAACCCATCAGTCATGTAAATCCCCCGTGCACAGTTGCGCCACCATGACATGGGCACGCCCGTCCCACAACCGGACGAACGTCGCCCACCAGCAAGCCGGCTATCAGCTGCTCATTCATCAGACACGCGATTGCCGACCCGAAATCCACCGCGTCGGCGACGCTCCGCGGCATTGACCTGTCACGACGCTCGAGAGACCCGTCCCCCGGCCAGGTGTCCAGAGATGTCGATCACACCACCCATCTCGACCAGATGGTTCACCGGTTCAACCGGTTCGGTCGGTTCAGCCGGGGAGGAATCCCACAGGCAGCGTCGGCCAGTGGTAGGGACGGTGACCTCGGCGGTAGAGCTCCCATTCGAACAGACCGGGATGACAACACGGCCAGTGACCGCATCCGGGTAGCGCCTCGGCGACAGCTGGCAGCCACCGTTCAAGATCGCCGCCGGCGGCCTGGCGACGGCGGATGACGGCTTCGAGGGCATCTGCATGCGCGACCGCCTGTTGAGTTCGGAGCTCGCTCACGTGGAACAGATCGGCATAACGCACCGTGCCGACGAGGTTCGACGGGATTCCGAGCGCGCGCCCGCGTGCGTCGCGGAACTCCGGCAAAGCCGGAGGCGGACCCGTTCTGGCCCACGCGGTCTGGCCGAGCCTTTCGCGCATGATGCCGGCGAGCATTTCGACGGCGCTCGAATCGGTCGATGCCAGGCTGAGCAGAGTAGCGATCTGGTCCCATCCAGACATCGCAGCCTTCGGATCCGGGACGGATTCCTTCGGCCCGGGCAGGGAAATGGAGACCAGATCGACGGCCAGGTCCCAGGCCCAACGCGCGTCGGCGCCCAAGGACTTGGACCACAGCTCAGCCAGGACCGGGCCGCTCGCCAGCGCAGCCACATCTACGTAGCACAGCGAACTGCCGAGCCACTCCGTATCCGCGAAGCGTTGCCGCATGATCGTGGCGACCACCTGAGGCCAGCCGGGACAGACGTCGAACTGCAGGCTCAGAGACCGGAACATCTCCTCGGCGGAGCGACCGTCGGACGCCGTCACACGCGCCAGCAGTACGAGAATCTCGTCCCCGACAGCTGCTGGATCCTCGGTGATCAGGGCGAACAGTTCCTCGCCTCCGTCATCGTCCCAGACGCACTCGACCTCGTTGTCGGCGATGCGTCTCAACAGTGTGCGAGCCCAGTCGTCCACTATCTTGATGACCTCCGCTTTCGCGGCGAGGAGTGAATGGATGCAAGGGCAGCGAATCAGGATAGAAGCAGATTTTCAAACCGAGGGCATATGGCAGGACGGCCCGGACGAATGGGACGAGATCGATCGGGACGATCTTCCGATCTCGGCGACGTTGCGCCGTGCCCTCGGTGAGTGGCGTGATCGTTGGGACGCAATATTCAACGACGCTGACCCGCCTGCTTCCTATTTCGAAACCGCGGAGGACGAGCGCCGCTTCGTCCTGGACGGCTATCGCCTTCAGAAGCGCCTCCAGGCGGAGTTGGGACCCACCTGGGATGTCCACTACTCGCCGATCTCGCCGGAAGGCAGGTAAGCACCGCGCCCACCGCGTTAGCCATGATCCGGGATGGGCGGAAACGCGAGGACATCGAGTCAATTCTGCTAGCGAAAAGGAAGGGCCAGCGTTGGAGGCCGATCACTCGGTTCAGATCGCGACCTGGGGTGGCGTACGACTCTATCGACGTCCCGCGACCGGCGGACGGGTGGAACTCGAACTGCTGTACGTGAAGACGTCGGAGCCGCTGACCGTTCGGCTGGGCGCCGACCGGGCCTGGATCACCCTGACTCCACCGGACCTCGACGATCCGTATGACACGTCTAACCAGGTGTACTACGGGGTGTTCGTCGAGGCATGCACTCGCGAAACTGCCGATCGGATCGAGGCCGTCCTCCGGCAGCTACCCCTCGGCGTCAGCCCGGTCGATGTCGGCCGGGAAGGAGATGGCCTGCATTGGTGCGGTGAGATGCGTGGAGAACGGCTGGTGTTGACCGACACCCGGGAGTGGGCGAAGCATCGAAGCTCGACACGGCGGGTCCTGCGTGAATTCGGCACGGGACCGGCGCTCGAGATCGAAGCACTCCGGCGAGGCCTGGAGTGCGTGTCCGACGCCTAGTGCCGGGGCCGTCGGGCAGCATATTCAGCCTTTCGCGCAATCCACGCTTCCACTCGTGATCGTTTGGCCGGGCACTCCGAGGGCGACGCGGATGAGATCGAATGGACGGTCGAAGCGGCCGCGGGCCTTGGCGGCCGACCCGCCGCGCGTCCCCGGTTCAACGGCTCGCCCCGATCACGCACTCGACGACGGTCGATCCAGCAAGACCGCGGCGCCGAGTAGCGCGAGGGCGAGCAGCGCCGACCAGAATCCCGCTGCTACGGACACGGGCTGGTCGAAGCGTGCGAGGTAGAGACGAGTGGTGATCACCCCGCCGACCACTGCGACCACCTCGATGACGACGGCAGCGAGGGCGAGGCGCCACCGCACAGCTCGCGGCCGCGGGCTCAGGACCGCGCGGGACGTCAGCACCAGCGCGGCAAGCGCACCGATGGTGATCACGCCCGCGAACACCCAATCCACCGCCTTGTCGTAGGCGGTGTACCCCCCGGTCACGCCGAATAGCATTCCGTCCCGCTTGCCCTCGCTGGTGAGCCACGGCAGGGCTGTAACGGCAAGGATCAACAGCGCCGCGCCGAGCATCGCCACAGTGACCTGCGGTTGACGCCAATCACTCGGACTCCAGCTCGATTGCGACGGGGCACGCCGGACCCCCGATACGAACGCTGGGGGCACTGGCGCAGGTTGTCCGGGCAGCACCGGCGGTAGTTCCCCGGAAGGTGGCGGTTGCACGAAGGATGGCTGTGACGCTGGCAACGGCTGTGACGCTGCGGATGGCTGTGGCGCAGTGTGCACCGGCTGCGGCCCTGCTGGTTGAGGCGCGGTGCGGGCGATCGCCGACACGGCGGGACGAAGCGGCTCGGCCTGATCGAGCCCTGGGATGTCCAGCGCCTGGGCCCACACGCTTACCGCCCACGAGGCTCGCTCGGCGTCGAAGCCGCCGGCCCGGGCGAGATCATCGGCCAGCCGCGGAACGAGCACCGCAGCGTCCACGGATCCGCTCTGTCGATCGAGGTCGCCGGCCGATCCGTGCTCGACTGCCGCGAGCAGTAGGGACACCACAAGCGGGTCGGCCGGAAACACGTCCTTGAGCACGTTTCGGCACAGCCCGACGCGGGTGATCAGCCGATCAGTGCCGATCCGAACCATCGCCTGCGACAGTCGTTGCGCGGTCAGCGTCGCCGACGGCAAGCCATCCGCCATCCGTCCCCCCATCGACATGTGCGGACACCTTTGCACGCGAGCCCTCGTTCGACAACGCGAGACCCGACTACCCCACGATCGGTTGCTCGTTGGACAGTCGCGCTGCCGCCGGACCGAAATCAACGCAGACACCCTCGCGGACCACCACCGCCATGCCTGGCCCCACCGACGCTTCGGCCCGGCCTTCGCGGGTCAACCGCCACGCCCGACCGGAGAGGTTGCGCAGAGCGAGCGCCCCGCTGCTTGGATGCCGCACCACGTCCGCCTCCACTGCCTCGAAGCTCTCGTCCAGCGACGGCGACAGGTCGTGTGCGAACAGCCGTTCGCCGGCTTCCAGCACGACGATGTTGCGCAGGTGCGCAATTGCGGGTCGCGGTAGCGGCTTGCGGCAGTCCGGCGCCGCACACGGCATTTCCCGCTCCGGATCGAAGAACTGCTCGGTGCCACAATGCGGGCAATGTCGGACGAGGCCGCGCAGGCGGCGCATCGCGGCACGCCATTCCGCCTCGGACAGCCGCCCGTGCACCGGATCGACGAGCCCATCGGTGAACGACCGGACAAACAGGTCCTGCACGAATCCGGGCAACGCGGGCCACCACAGCAGCACGTTGTCGTGCAGGGCGACGACCGGCCGGTTCGACCGATCGGAGGGATCGAAGACGAAGACCGGTTCGGCACCGAGCAGGTGACGCAGGGATGGTTGATCGAGATCGTCGAGGGCGGACTCGCGTGCACCGAGCAGCGGGTGGTGTCGGGTAAGCAGGCAGAAGATGAGCACCGCGAGCGAGTACCGATCGGTGGTCATGGCCGGCACGGCGTCGCCGCGCACCACCTCGGGCGCCATGAAATAGGCGGTGCCGAGCACTTCCGGACGCTCGCCGTCGACGTCGACGTTGTCGTTGTCGCAGATCAGTACCTCGCCGGTGCCCGGATCGATGAACACGTTGCCGAAGCTGATGTCGGAATAGCACAACCCGAGCGTGTGCAGATGCAGGAACGCGTTCGCCAGCTGGGCAGCGGCGGTGCACACCGCGCCGAGCGAGGCCTGCACCCGCCACGACATCAGCGCCGACATCGGCTGCAGCCGCTCCTGCCGCACGGGCATGACGTAGCCGAAGCCGGCGATCCCCTCGGCGTGCACGAGCTCCATCGGCCACAGGTACGAGCGGCTCGGTGGCCCGACCGCGAGCAGCCGCTCGATCCGGGCAAACTGAGACGGCGTGGCGGCCCGTGGGCGGTACCACTTCACCGCGAGGGGCCGGCCGCCGTCGGCAGGTTCAGCGAGGTAGACAACGCCCTGACCACCGGAACCCAGCAGCCGACCGATCCGGTACTGACGGCCCGACGAGCGCAGCGTGACGACGTCCCCGGCTTGCACCATCGCCGTCGTCACGCTCGGCCGCGATCGGTGTCGACCCAGATCACGGCCGCCGAGGCGTCGTCGCCGCTGTTGGCTGCCGCCGCGGATACCCAGTCGGCCAGGTCGGCCACTGCAGCGGCCCGCCCGGCGGTCGCGGTGCGGGCAACCAACTCGCGACCGACGCGCAACAATGCGTCGTCGTCGGGATAGGCGTCGCCGATTCCGTCACTGGCCAGGATGAGTAGGGACGGCACCTCCGCCCGTTCGAGGCAGCGCAGCCGCGCGACCTGTACGGCGTCGGTCTGGCTCAGCGACGTCGTCGTACCGAGCCCCTGCGCGGGATCGGGGTCGAGCAGTCGCCGGGCGCACCCGTCACTCGCTACGGCGACCACATCACCGTCACCGATCTGGACGACGACCACCCGATCGCGAGTGACCACGCCGAGAATCAGCGTGGTGCCGTACAGCAGCCGGGGGTTGGCGTGGACCGCGGCACGCGCGCCCACGACGTCGACCGAATCGAGGTCGGCCGCCGCGACCGGCCGCCGCGCGAGGTCGGCGTCGACGAGCTCCCGCCAGCGGCGCACGGTCAGTTCGGTCAGGCGCCGCTGATCGACCGCCTCTGCGTCGGTGACAGCGGTGGCGACCGTGCCGACAGACGTGTCGAGAGCTGCGCGGACGGCGAACCGGGCACCGTCGGCACTCCGCAGGCAGCGGCGGTCGCCGTGCCCGTCGGCGACCGCGGCGGCGACGACAAAGCGCTCCCCGTCATCCCGCACCCAGTCCACCGCGTCCTCGCTCGGGCTCTGCTGCCGGACGTGCCCAGGGCCGCGCTCGGAAGCAGTCGCCACCTCCGCCGCCACGATCATCAGCGCGGACTCCAGTCGTCGAGCATCACGAAGACGTCGGGATCGTCCTCGTCGGCCGGTTCTGGCATCTGCAGCGCGCCGACCGTCGCGTTGACCGCGGTGGTCGCCCAGCGGATCGCATCGATGATCGCCTCCGGGCTGTTCGCCTGCACCGGCGCCAGATTGCCCTCGTAGCCGATGAATTCCTGCAATACCTCACGGTCTGCGTCACGGCCGACGGCGACCGCGAGGCGGGTCGCGCGGCGCCCCCATTTCGTTTCCAGCAACTCGGTCAACCCGGCGCGGAAGTCGTCGGTCGGCTGGCCGTCCGAGACGAGGACGAGTACCGGCGCGAGTGCGCGGTCGGGCATCCACGGGCTCTGCATTGCTTTGGCGACGAGGGACAACGCGGCGCCCATGTCGGTCAGCCCGGCGGCGTTCGCAGCCGCCCAACGAAAGGACTCGACGGGCGTCGGTTCCTCGATGTGCCACTGCGCACCGTCGGAGAAGGTCACCGCGCGGACGAGCACATCGGCGGTCACGTTCTCCAGTGCGGCGGCGCGCAGCAGCGGCAGCGTTTCGGTCAGCGCGGTGTTGAGCGCCTGGATCTTGCCGTTGGCGTTCATCGAACCGCTGCAGTCGAGGATCCAGACGAAATGCAGCTGCCGGCGGGCCATCGGACCGCCGAGCTGTCGTGACTGCGGAGCGGTCACCGCCGCGCCTCCCCCCGCGCTACGTGCTGGCGGCACATTAGCCGCTCGCGCGCGTGGTGGGAATTTGGCGGCCGCCGCGGTCGTCGCCGGCGTGATCGCGCAGCTTGCGGTTGTGAGCGACGTGTTCGCGTGTCAGGCTGTCCCGGCTGACGATGCGTGGGGGGCAGATGGCAGCCGACGCGCCGCGGACGCCGCACGTCGCTGTGCGGTTGCGCGACGCCCTGGGTCGTGCCGGCCGCGATCGGCGCGTCGACGCATCCCCAAAGATCGTGGCAGTCCAGCACCTGGGCCGCACATGGTGAAGCTCGCCCTCGACCACGGCTCGGCGACCACCGCGCTGCGGGTGGACGCTGCGCCCAAGGCGACGCTTACCGATCTGCTCAGCGCCGCCGAGCACGACGCCGGGGCACACGTCGACGGCTGCGCCGCCCTGGGCAACACCCGGACCGGGGAGCAGCTGCCGCTGAGCACGCGCATCTCCGCGGCGGACCTGCGAGACGGGGACGTGCTGAGCGCGCAGCAGACGATCACCGGCGCGACCAGCCGCACGGCCGCTAGGGTGGCGATCGTCGGCGGTCCCGCCGCACACACCACTGTCGACATCGGCCGCGGCGCGCACACCGTCGGCAGCGGACCGGACGCTCATGTCGACTTGCAGGATCCGTCCATCCGTCCCGGCCATACGTTCCGGCTTCTCGTCGAATCCGCCGGGGTGCGCGTCCAGCCGGACCACCGATCGACGGCGCCGGTCTACCTCAACGGCACTCCTCTCGAAGGCCCGCGGCCGGTGTGGGGCGGCGACATCGTCGAGATCGGCGCGACCAGTCTGACTGTCGAGCTGCAGACCGACGCCGGCGAGCGATCCTCGCCCCTGGAACGCACAGTGCGCCGCGCACCTCGCCGGTCCCAGACGTGGGAACCGGTCGAGCTCACCGTCGAGGCGCCTCCCGCACCGGCCCGCAAGAACCGGATCCCGCTCATCTCGGCATTGCTGCCACTGCTGCTCGTACCGGTGCTGTGGCTGGCCGGCACCCACGGGCCGGCAATCATCGTGCTCGTGGTGCTGTCCCCACTCATCGCGATCGGTTCGCGTCTGGAGGAGCGGTTCGGCGCCCGCCGCCAGTACCGCAAGGGCAGCGAGACCTGGCACCAGCAGCTGTCCACCCAACTGGAGGAGCTGCGGTCGTGCAACGAGCGGGAACGCGCGGTCCGTGAAATGGCTAATCCGCCGGTTTCGACGCTGGTCGCGGCGGTGGCCGCGCACCCGACCGGCGTATGGCAGCGGCGCGCGGGCGACGATGACTTCCTGACGGTTCGCCTCGGCACCGCAGCCGCAGACGGGTCGAACTCGCTGCTGCTCGGCCGCGGCGGGGCACCGGAACTCATCACAGCCGCCGAGGAGGCGATTCGCGCGGCGCGGCGCACCGCCGGACTGCCGGTAACCCTCGAACTCGCCGCGCATCGCCTCGTTGCGATCGCCGGCCGGGACGACATCGTTGACGGCGTCGCACGCTCCTTGGTGGCTCAGCTGGCGCTGCTGCACGGGCCGGCCGATCTGGCGATCGCCGCCGCCGTCGGGATCGACCGGGCCGCGGCCTGGGACTGGCTGGGCTGGCTGCCGCACACCGATGCGATCCCCGGCGCTGACGATGTGCTGCTGGGCGCCGGGCCGGTCGGCGCCCAGGACGTGCTGCGCCGGCTGCTCGATGCTCTCACCGGCCGCGTCGTGGCGGGCGGGCCCGCCACGCTGCTCGTACTGGATTCCGATTCGGCGACTCAGCCGGGTCTGCTTGGCGATCTGCTCGCGGCCGCGTCCGGTCGGCTACACATCGTGTTACTCGGCCGAGAGCCCAGGCAGCTGCCGCGCGAGTGCACGGCGGTCGTCGACCTGAGCGCCGTCGGCGGCGCGGTAGTGCACGAGAGCGGACGTCCGGACGTGTCGGGCGTCACGCTGGATCAGGCCCTCGACGTCGCCGGTGCGGATTCGGCCGCGCGCAGCGTGTCCGGGCTGATCGATCCGGACGTCGTACGTGGCGCGCTCACCCTGCCGCGCTCGATCGGGCTGCTCGACCTGATCGGCCTGAGCCGGGTAGGTTCGCGCGACTTGCTCGACCGATGGGCCTCGAACAGCGCCCCGTTCCAGGCGGTGATCGGGCTCGGCCCGGACGGCCCGCTGGTGGTCGACCTGGCGAGCAACCACGCACTGATCGGGGGGACCACCGGATCCGGCAAGAGCGAGCTACTGCAGACCCTGGTGTGCTCGCTCGCGGCCACGACCGGCCCGCAGCAGCTCAACTTCCTGTTCATCGACTACAAGGGCGGCGCGGCGTTCCGCGACCTCGTGGCGCTGCCCCACACCGCGGGGTATGTCACTGACCTCGAACCGCACCTGACGCAGCGCACGCTGATCTCGCTGCGGGCCGAGATGCGGCGCCGGCTGTCGATCCTCGACGAGCATCGCGCGTCCAGCATCGAGGAGCTCGAGCGCGCTGATCCGGCCGCCGCACCGGCCCGGCTCGTGATCGTCGTCGACGAGTTCGCGACGCTCGTCCGAGAGGCGCCGAGCTTCATCGACGGCATCGTGGACCTCGCCGCCCGTGGCCGCTCGGTGGGCATGCGCGTCGTCCTTGCCACCCAACGCCCGGCCGGCATCGTCACCGACAAGATGCGCACCAACATCGGTGTCCGGATGAGCTTGCGGGTCAACGACGAAGCGGACAGCGTTGACATCATCGGCTCCCGCGACGCGGCGCACCTGCCGGCCGACGTGCCCGGGCGCGGCATCGCCCGGTTGCCTGGCGGGCAGGCCGTCGAGTTTCAGGGCGGCTATGTCGGCGCCACCACGGTGACCGCCGACTCGCAAGTTCGGGTGCGGCCGCTCGGATTGCGGACCGGACGAGCTCGGGCCGCGGACACGGCCGACGTCCGGGGACCGACCGATCTGGTCCGCCTCGTCGGGGCTTCGGCGCAGGCGGCGAAGCAGTCCGGCTTGCCTCGGCCCCGAGCTCCGTGGGTGCGCCCGCTGCCCGACGTCCTGCCGCTTCGCCGGCTCAGTGGCGTGCCGTCCGGTGCTGGCGGCGACCGCGTACTGGTCCTCGGCGCGCTCGACGACCCGCAGCGGCAGCGGCAGGGCATCGCGGCCGTCGACCTCGACTCGGACGGCCACCTACTCGTCTTCGGTGCGGGGCACAGCGGCAAGACGACCGCGCTGCGCACCGTCGCGGCGTCTCTGGCCCAGCGCTGCTCACCCGATCAGGTCCAGCTCTACGGGCTGGACTTCGCGTCGCGCGGCCTGACGGCTCTCGCCGTGCTGCCGCACGTCGGCGCGGTGGCGAGCGCTGACGAACCGGAGCGGGTCAACCGGGTGCTGGCCCGACTGACCCGAGAGGTTGCCGAGCGCACGCAGCGCTTCGCCGCCGCCGGCGCGGCCACCGTCACCGAGTTCCGCTCCGTCACCGGCGAAATCGTGCCGCGCCTGGTGCTGCTCGTGGACGGCTATGCGTCGATGGCCGCGACGTATGAGAAGGATCCGTCGGCGATCGCGGCGCTGCAGCGAATCGTGGTCGACGGCCGGCCGGTCGGGGTACATGCGGTGATCGCGACCGAGCGACCGATCGGTCCGGCCGGGCTCGGCGCCCTGACCAGCGCGATCGGTCGGCGGCTCGTGCTGCGCCTGGGCAACGAGTCCGACCATGCCGCGGTCGGACGGCGCCCGGATGAACGCAACGCGGCACTCGAACCGGGACGCGGCCATCTCGACGCCCTGGAGGTACAGGTCGCGGTGCTGTCCGCGGATCAGTCCGGTGTCGCCCAGCACGCCGCCCTCGTCGAACTCGCCGGGTCCGCGCGCGAGCGGTGGCCGGGACGCGCGGCGCCCACGGTTGAGACGCTCGCCGAGGTCATCGACCACCGCGAGCTGCCGACCGCCGCCCCCATGGCAGCACCGTTGGGCCGCAGCTTCGAGACGCTGTCGGTGTGCGAGCTGCAAGCCCGCCACGGGCATGCCATCGTGCTCGGCTCGCCGCGCAGCGGCCGCACGACCGCGTTGCGAACGTTGCTGCGCGGCGTGGCAGCCTCCACCCCGAATGTGCGCATCGACTGCCTGTGCGCGTCGCGGTTCGGGATGACCGACGTCGAGGATGTCGCGAATGTGGTGCGCCGCGGCGAGATTCAAGCGCACCTGACGGCGTTGCTCGCCGAGCTTGCCGAGCGGGAGGCGCCGATCGACGGCTTGCACCTGCTGGTCGTCGACGACGGGGATGAGCTCACCGACCTGCCGACCTCCAATGCGCTGGAGAAGATCGCCGGCTACGGGCCGGAGGACGGTCTGTGGATCATCGCGGCGGCCGAGGTGCAGGCGTCGCGCTCCGGACCGAGCTGGGTACGGGCGCTGCGGAGGGAGCGGCACGGCCTGCTGCTCGACGCGACCGGGACCGATATCGAATTGCTCGGTGCGCGGGTGCCGATGGCAGCGCGCAACACGCCAATGCCTGGACGCGGGTTCCTCGTCGTCGGCGGCACCGCAACCCTCGTCCAGGTCGCCAGCTAGCCGGCTACGGGCGCGATTTAGCGAAACTTTGCCGCCGCGCGCGACAGTATGCGCAGCGCCGGGAGTGCCGGCTCGCCGAGGAGGTAGTGATGGCCAGAATCGTCGTCGACGTCGAACAGCTCACCATGCTGAAGTCGACCTTCGACCAGCAGGGATCGCAGATCGCCGAAGTCGTCTCGGCGCTCAACTCCCAGCTCGCGAACACCGTGTGGGAGGGCCCGTCCGCGGACGCGCTGCGCGCGCAGTGGAGCGAGGAATTCCAGCCCGCGCTGCAGCGCCTCGAGGCCGCCCTGCAGGCCGCCGGTCAAGACATCGACCGCCGCGTCTCGAACTACCAGGCCAACGGCTGATCGAGCCGACCGACCAGGATAATGTCGGGCTGACGGGCGGAGGACGCCGTGCAAGTGATCTCGATCGACCCGGATGAGCTGCGCGGGCTCGCGTCGGCACTCGGCGCCGCGTCACAGGAGTTGGCTGGCGTGTCGTCCTCCACCGGCGCGATCTCGATCGACGCGAGCGCCCCGGTCGGTGCCGCGCTCGACCAACTCGGCAGCGCGGCCAGCACGTTGACGGCCACCGAATCGCGGCTGTTCGATCTGGCCAACGACGTCTTGGCCAGGGCCGCGGCCTTCGACGGCGACGCACCCGCGGCCTCCTTCCTCGGCAGCATCTTGGGCTGCTGCTGCGGCGCGGCGGGCGCCGGCGGCGCCGGCCAGGTTGGCCCGCTTGGCGGCGGTGCGAGCGCGGTGCGCGATGCGGCATTCAGCTCTGCGGCTGCGGCACCTTTGCTCGCCGTCGGTGGCGGTGCCGGGCTCGTCGCGGCGGGCAACGGGTTCAGCGGCCTGACGTCGGACTGGCTCGGCGGGATGGATGACACCGCGGGTGCGGGTTCCGCCCCGGCAGGCGCCACGTCCGGCTGGCTGGGCGGGATGGACACGTCGACGGCAAGTAGCGGACCGTTCGGCTCGAGCGCGGGGTGGATGTCGCAGATGGCGCAGGCGGACGCGAATGCGTCGACCCCGCTGAACTGGCCGATGCCGACCGGCGGTACACACCTGGCCGGGACCGGAATCGTCAGCGCCGCGAACACTCGCGGGATGATGAACCTGCAGACCGGGATGGAAGCAATGTCGCTCAACACCCTCTCGCCCAACGGAGCGAGCGCGGTCACCGGCGACTCAGCCGGCTGGATGCATCCGATCGGCGTGGCCGAGGCACTCGGCGGCGGGGGTGTGCTGAGCATCGGTTACGTGCCGTCGTCGCTGTCGTAGCCGCCGACCGGACCGACGCGCTCAGGCCGGCCAGCTGATCGCGTCCACGACCCGACGCGCGAAGGCCACCGGGTCGAATCGCCCGTCCGCCGCGGTCGGCCCGGTCTCCGTCACCGAGCCGTCCTCGTGGCCCTGCCAGTCGATCGCGGCGCCGTCGAAATGATCGCCCTTCCTGCCGAGCCATGCGACCTGCCCGGACCGTGCCGCCTGCGCGGCTGCTCGCAGGTCCGCTTCGATCGCCTCGACGATGGCCGGCCTGTCCTGCCAGCTGATCCGCACGAGTGCCGCGTCTACCGCCCCTAGCTGCAGGTAGCGGTCCCCGGCACCGAACCACACGCGCTTGTCCGTCGACTGCGCATCGCGCGATTCGACGGTGAGCATGAACTCCGTGCCGAACACGGCGCCCAGCATGCGCGCGGCCGGCGCCACAGTCGCCCGCTCACCGTGGAGTTCCACCAGCCCGCGGGCCCGCAAGCTGCGTCGTGCAGCGACGAGCCGCTGGTCGGCCGCGACCGCGTCGAGACCGGCGAGCGGATCGGCGACACCCGGGTACCCGTTGACACCGCACGCCCGCGCGAACGCGGCAAGTTCGTCGATGCTGCACTGCAACTCCGCCTCGTCCCCGCCGGATTCACCCGCGGGCTCGAGCAACAGCTGCCCGGCGTCGAAACGTTCTGGCGTCGTGGCCGCGGCAGTGGCCGCCGGCGATCGCGGGACGAGTTGGATCGGGCCGACGGTGGCGAGCGCGAGTGCGGCATCGATTTGGTGGTGCCGCTCGGCGAAGTCGGCCTCGGCGCCCGAGGCCGTCGCCACCACGCCCCGTCCGGCGACCACCGAGTACGCCTGGGTCTGCACGAGCGCCCCACCGTCGGTGGGCTGCCACCGTAGCCGACGTGTCACGCAGGCCAGCCCGCCCAACGAGACGGCGTCGAGCGTCGTGCGGATTTCGCGGTAACCGGGAAAGTGCCCGGCGAACAGTTCCCCATAAGCCTGCGCATATTGCTCGGTGGTGAATTCCGGCGGCACTGGCTCTTCGAAGATCGCCACCCGGATCTTTCCGTCCGGATCGGAGTAGTCCAAACCGGACCGGATGTGCCAACCGTCCGGGACGGCGGCACTGATGACCGGACGGAACACCGCATACCCCCCAACGCCCCCGCACCGCCTGCGAGGGCGTCAGACTACGGGAGACTTGCGCACCGCGCTAAAGATGCGTCGCGTTCTCTGCCTGAGCGTTTTCGACCATGTCCGCGGCGCACACCAGCTCGCACGACGCCTCACGCAATGCACCGGCCCCGGCGCTGATCGAGCCCGCGCATTCGCTCAGCGATCCGGCGAATTCGTCCGCGGCCGGACCGCTCCACGTCATCGAACCGAGCCGTGCCTGCAAGTCGGACATGACCTGCTGCGCCGTGTCGGCAAGCTGCTCGCATTGGCTCGCGGAATACCGCAATGCCGACGAGTCGACGTTCTCGTAAGCCATTTTCGATCTCCCGCGGCTGCTCGTCCGACGTGATCGGCTCCTCGGTGTCACCATAAGGACCGCCGGTTAAGTTCCGGCAAAACGGCGGCGGGGGGACGGGTGCATTTCTCGATTCTCGGCGCCCTGTCGGTGCGGGTCGACGGACACGCCGTGGACCTGGGCGGTCGCAAGTGCCGTTCGGTGCTCGCCGTCTTGCTCCTCAACGCCGGTCGCGTCGTCTCCATGGACGAGCTCATCGATGCGGTCTGGGGTGCCGACGCCGTCGCCGGCGCACGCAAGACGTTGCAGGTGTATGTCAGCCAATTGCGGGCCACGCTCGAAACTGATCGAGCGAAGCCGAGGCGGTTGCACACGTCGGCGCCGGGATACGCCTTCCACCCGGTCGACGGGGACACCATCGACTCGCTGCTGTTCGACCGACTGACCGAACGGGCGCAGGCGGCTGCGGCCGATGGTGACCAGGGGAGCGCCGCGCGCGGGTACGGGGAGGCGCTCGACCTGTGGCGTGGCGAGGTGGTCGCCGACCTGTTCCGCGAGCCGTTCTGGTCCTCGGTCGCCCCGGTGTGGCAGGAGCGCAGGTTGGCTGCGGTGGAGGAGTGGTTGGACGCGCGCCTGGCGCTCGGCGAGCACGGCGCGGTGCTCGATCGGATCGCCGCCGAGGCGAGTGCCAATCCATTTCGTGAGCGGCTGACCGGCCAGTGGATGGTGGCGCTGTACCGCGCGGGAAGACAGCAGGAGGCGCTCGCGGTCTACCGGCGCACCGCGGCGTTGTTCAGCGAGGAACTCGGGGTCGACCCGGGACGCGCGCTGGCCGCGTTGCACACCGCGATCCTGCGTCAGGATCCTCACCTCGACGCTCCGACGCGACCGGTCGAGTCGGCCAGGCCGGCGCATGAACCGAGCTGCGGACCGACCGCTGATCCACCGCTCGAGTTCGGAACCGTGCTCGTGTGGCGCGGGGAATGCGTCTGTGCGCCGGGCGCGTCACTCGACCTCGTCGACAGGGCCCGTCTGCTGCAGGCCTGGCGAGAGCGGGTGTGTTCTATCGCAGCATCGCGTGCTCAGGTACTTGATGCGCAGACGGTGCTCGTCCGGCTCACCGGCCGGCGGCATGCCGACCTCGCCAGAGCCCTGCGAGCACGTGCACAGGAGGCGGTCACCCCGCAGGTGGGGCCGGTCAGCGTGTGGCAGCGCTGTGCCACCGAGCTGGGCTGGTTGGCACCGCGGGCGATCCCGGACGCAACGCTGGAACCAGCCACCGCCCGTGCCGTCGCTGTCGCTGCCGGGTGCCTCGACCCGCACGAGCCGGGCGAAACCGTTTCCGTCGGGGTCGGCACCGACCTCGCCCGGCACCCGTTCGGGGCACGGACGATGCGACGTAGCGAGCTGACCCGGATCGCTGGAGAACTGCGGACTCTGTCGCGAACCCAACGTGAGGTCCTCGAATACGCGTGCCTGCTCGGACATGCCGACCAGGCCGAACGGGCCGACCTGGCTCGGCTGGCGGGCGCGGATCCGGCCGCCGACCTGCGAGCGCTGGCCGCGACACCGTTCGGGCCTGTCGTCGCGGCGCCCGACGCGCATCCGGACGCGGTGGCCGTGATCCTCGCCGGCATGGCGGACCACCGTCGCATCCGGCTGACCCGGCAGGCCGCGCTGACGCTGGGGGTGACGGGCCGACGGATCGAACGGGTCGCCGAGCTGCTGGAGGCTGCGGTGCTGGTCGAGGCGGCCACCCACCGTCGCCCAGACGCGGAACAAGCCGTCCTTGCGAGTGAGGAGCTGTCGCGGCTGGGCTGGGAGCGATGCTCTGGCGGGGCGGGCTCGGCGGGCGCCGCGCTGCTCGCCCGCGCCGTCGTGCAGGGGCTCCTTGGCCGGCCGCACGACGACGTCGTTCAGGTGGCAGCCGAGGCGGTCGGCTTCGGGTCGCGGGCCGCGCACGCCGATCAGCTCATCGCGCGATTCACCGCAAGAACCGGCGCCGAACACCCGCAGCCGTTCGTGCCTCGACCCTGGTTGGCCATTACGGTTGTGGACGCGGTAGAAGTGCGGATCGCGGCAGCGATCGAAGGGTGGTCGCCGGGCGACACCGCGCGCGGGAAATTGGCGTTGGCCGCGCTTGCCGGCGCACACTCGGCAGTCCCGGACGTGAACGAACTCGGCAGTGAGCCTCTCGCCGGTGCGACCGCGGCATGGCGGGGATTGCTCAGCCGGGTCTGCTCGCGTCGCGACGAAAGCCGACCGACGGTTCCGGGTGAGCGGTTGATCTTCGCCAGTGATAGCTGATCTTGTTCGGGGTGCTTGCTGATTCGACACAACCACCGAAGCGGCTAGGTGTCGTCAGTGCACCAAACGGTCGGTGCCGGTCCAGTACTTGGCCCGGATCGCCTTCTTGTCCGGCTTGCCGACAGGTGTCAGGGGTATCGACGCCACGATGTCGAACGACTTCGGCACATGGTGTGCGCCCTTCATCCGGCGGACCGTGTCGGCCAGACGTTCCAGATCGACGTGCTCGCCGGCTTGCGGCACGATCAGGGCCTTGACGGCCTCGCCCCACTTGTCGTCCGGGACGCCGACGACCGCGACAGCCGCGACCGCCGGATCGGTGCCGATCGCATCTTCGACCTCGCGCGGATAGATGTTGAACCCGCCGGACACGATCATGTCCTTCTTCCGGTCGACGATGGTGAGGAAGCCGTCCCGGCCGGCGCGGGCGACGTCGCCGGTGTGCAGCCACCCGTTCGCGAGCGCCTCTGCGGTCTCCTCGGGGCGGTTCAGGTAGCCCTTCATGACCAGCGGGCCCTGCACGCACAGCTCACCCGGCTCGCCGTCGGAAACTCGATTGCCGTCGTCGTCGAGGAGCGCCACGCGCAACCACGGCACCGGGCGCCCGACCGCCGACAGCCGGGCGAGGTCGTCCACAAGGTGCTCCTCCTTGCGCATCACGCACACCGACTGAGGTGCTTCGGTCTGGCCGTAGAACTGGAAGAAGATCGGACCGAGTTTCCTGATCGCCTCCTGCATCCGGGTCGGCGACACGGCTGAGGCGCCGTAGAAGATGGTCTCCAGGCTGGACAGGTCGGCGTCGGCGAACCGGGGATGGTCCAGCAGGGCGTAGATCATCGACGGGACGAGCATCATCGTGGTGATCCGGTACTTCTCCACCGCGTCGAGCACGGCGCCGGCCTCGAACTGGGGGATCACGACAAGCGATCCGCCGTGCAGCAGTACCGGTACGAAGAAGGCCCCGCCGGCGTGGCTGAGTGGCGTGCACACCAGGTGTCGAACCTCCTGCGGCCACTGCCATTCCGTGGTCATCAGGTGGGCCATCGTGGCGGTGCTGCGGAACGTCGACATCACGCCCTTCGGGCGGCCGGTGGTCCCGCCGGTGTACCCGATGCCCGACCTCGAATCGACGTCGACCTGCGGCGCCACCAAGGGTTCGGGGGACAAGCCTGCGGCGAGCTCGACGATATCGGTGCCCACCTCGGCCGGACCGAGGCTGAGCAGGTGTTTCAGCTGCGGCTCCCGCTGCTGCAACTGCGCAGCCCGCTCGGCGTACGCGGGATCGAAGACCAAGACCTCGACCCCGGCGTCGGCGATGACGAAGGCGTGGTCGTCCAGCGAGCCGAGCGGGTGCAGGGCGGTGTTACGCAGGGGCAGGAGCATGTTCGCGCCGACCGACATGAGCAGTTCGGGACGGTTCTTCGACAGCATCGCGCCCTGCGTGTGCGGCTTGATCCCGAGCTGCCGCAGGGCCTGCAGCATCCGGCTGATCTGGTCGCGCACCTCGTGCGCACTCCACGTCTTGTCGCCCAACACCAGGCAGTCCCGGTCGCCGTTGGCATCCAGTGCCGCCACGAGCAGGTCGGGCATGAACTGCGGACGGTGGAGATCGAGATCGGACATGGCACCCTTCCAGCGGGACGGCCGAACCAGGACGGCGATAAGTTATCGTTCGCTCGTGACGAGCGCCCACGACGACAGCAGACCAGCGGTGATCGTAACCGGCGGCGGTAGCGGCATCGGCGCAGCTATTGCGAGGACCCTGGCAGCCGGGGGCGCGCAGGTGACAGTGTGCGGGCGCACCGAACAGAAGCTCGCGGACGCAGCGGACAAGATCAACGACGAGGTCGGGCGAGCGGCCGTGCACTGGGAGGTCGCCGACGTCACCGACGACGACGATGTGCAACGCCTCGTCGCCCGCGCGGTGCACCACGCCGGCCGCCTCGACGGCGTGGTCTCGAACGCAGGCGGCGGTGGGGGTATCGGCCCGCTGCATCTGCAGGATGTCGAGAAGTTCCAGGCGGTGCTCACCCTCAACATCGTCGGCGCACTGAATCTGGTCAAGCACACGGTGCCTGTCCTCTCACGATCGGGCGGCGGTTCGTTCGTCGGTATCTCCTCCATCGCCGGTCATGTCACGCACCGGTACTTCGGCGCCTACACGGTGGCCAAGGCGGGGCTGGAGGAACTCATCCGCAATGCCGCAGACGAGTACGGCCCGGTCAACATCCGCTTCAACGCAGTACGCCCGGGATTGACGAGCACCGAGATGATGGGCTGGCTCAGCGACGGGACACCCGTCTACACGAGCTACGACGAGAACACTCCGCTGGGTGCGTGGTCCGACGCCGCCGACATCGCCAACCTGGTGAGCTTCCTGCTCTCGCCCGCGGCGGCCCGGATCACCGGGCAGATCATCAACGTCGACGGCGGCCTGGCGCTGCGGCGCGGCCCCGACTACTCAGCCATGATCCTGCCGGCAATCGGCGGCGAGAAGGTCGCGCTCGGCCTCGCCGACCCGCCGCCCCCGCCTACGACTTCCGGCTGAGGGCGCCCCGCCGTCAGCGCGGCCCCATTCGCAAGGCTCCGTCGAGACGGATGACCTCGCCGTTGAGCATCGCGTTGGCGGCGATGTGCACGACCAGCGCGGCGAACTCCTCGGGCTTGCCCAACCGGGCCGGGTGTGGCACCTGCGCGCCCAGCGCTGCGCGCAGCTCGTTCGACGCGCGGCCGAGCATCGGGGTGTCGAACGTGCCGGGCGCGATCGTGACCACCCGGATGCGGTGACCGGCCAGATCGCGTGCGACAGGCAACGTCATGCCGGCAATGCCTGCCTTCGACGCTGAGTAGGCCGCCTGGCCGATCTGGCCGTCGAAGGCGGCGACGGAGGCGGTGTTGACAATGACGCCGCGCTCCTCACCGGCCGGGTCCAAGCGGCACATCCGTTCGGCCGCCAGGCGCAGCACATTGAAGGTGCCGACCAGGTTGACCTCGACCACCCGCCGGAAGGCATCCAGCGGGAACGCGCCGGCCTTGCCCACGACCCGGATGGCGTTACCAACCCCCGCGCAGTTGACCACGACCCGGAGCGGGCCGAGTTCGGCGGCCCGGTCCAGTGCAGCCGCGACTTGCTGCTCGTCCGTGACGTCGGCCGCGGCGAACACCGCCCGGTCGCCGAGTTCTTCAGCAAGCTCGGCGCCGGCAGAGTCCGCGAGATCAACAATGGCCACGCGCGCCCGCCCATCGACCAGCGCCCGCACCGATGCGGCGCCAAGCCCCGAAGCGCCGCCAGTCACCAGGGCTGCAACCCCCGCGAGTTCCATTCGTCAGATCTCCTTCTCTGCAGTCATCGGCAGCCACGATCAGCGCCGTCCGACCGGTCAACAATGCCCGGGGGCGGCATCACCCGGCCGCCAGCGACCACCGGCCGCGGGGCAACGGAAAGGATCTCCCGCTTGTCCCGTGAGCGGTGATAGAGCGACGCCGCGTTGACACCGAGCTGAAGGGCGAGCCGCCGAACACTGAATCCGCGCTGCCTGTCAGCGTCCATCATCTCTGGGTCCGCGGCGACAGCGTCCTGGCGATCGATCCGAGGGACGGGCGGTCGAGGCATCACCTCATCGTATGCGGCGCATCGCCGTCATTCCCCGCGGAAGCCAACGGGGCGGGTACCCCTCCGCGCCGAAGATCGTGCGGCGGCCAGGTGTCCGGTCGGTGGTTGTGCGCGGGCGCGGGTGCGAGCCGGGCTAGGCGGCGATGCGAGCCGCGCGCAGGGTGGTGGACCACCAGACGAGATCGTCGAACATCGCCTCGACCGACGGCGAGATGGCGTCGGCGATGTCGCTGATCGGTGCGTTGCCGCCGAAGGGGTGCACCTTGAACATGTCGCTGCCGCCGATGTGCGCACCGGCAGCTATCGGCCGGCGCCGCCGGCGAGCTGAACTACGCCAACGGCGCGAGCGCGTCAGCCAGCTGTTCCAGCACTGCCGGTTCCTGCTGTTCCGGCGGCAGGTACACGATCGCCAAATCTAGACCGAGGGATCCCAGCTCGGCCGCTGTCTCGGCCACAGCGCCTACGTTTCCGCTCGGATCCAGTCGGACGTGGCTTGAGAGTGTGATCTGTTTCGGGTCGCGGCCGAGGTCGGCGCAGTGGGCGTAGAGGACGTCGCGCTTGTGCGCGAACTCGTCGGGTGTGCCCCCGCCGAAGTTCCAGTGTTGGGCGTATCGAGCCGTGGTGCGCAGCGTGCGCTTCTCGCCGCTGCCGCCGATACAGATCGGCGGATGCGGCTGCTGCGGGCCTTTGGGCTCACACCGCGCATCCGCCAACTGGTAGTACGTCCCATCGAAGGTCGTCATCTCTTGCGTCAACAGCCCCACCAGCACGGCGCACGCCTCCTCGAAGCGGTCACTGCGCTCACGCGGAGTACCCAGTGCGATCCCGTACGCGCCGGACTCCTCCTCGTTCCAGCCAGCGCCGATGCCTAGTTCGAGCCGGCCGCCGGAGATGATGTCGACCGTGGCCGCCATGTTGGCGAGGACAGCCGGGTGCCGGTAGGTGATCCCGGTGACCAGGCACCCCAGCCTGATCCGGCTCGTCGCCTGGGCCAGCGCGGTGAGCGTCGTCCACCCCTCGAGGCACGGACCGGCGTGGTTACCGCTGAGCGGATAGAAATGGTCGAAGTTCCAGCCCGACTCGAACAGGTCGATGCGGTCGGCCTCCTTGAAGACCTCGAGCATGGTGGGCCAGGCCGTGTGTTGTGGGGCGATCTTGATCGCGAAGCGCATGCTTCGACCGTAGTCGCCAAACGCCCGCGTCGGGTCCGCTCGGCAGCAGGCCGGTGTGGTGTTGAACAGCCCCGTGGCGATCGGTGCCGAGTTGCCGCGGGACGGATGCCGTCGCACGCCCCACATCTGGCCGTACACAATGTGGCTCGTGGAGCAGCGGCTCGGCCTAGCCAATCTCGAGGACGGCACAGCGGTCCGGTTCGCCGTAGCCGGTACGGGTCCGATCGCGATCTATGTGCCGGGGTGGGTGTCTCATCTCGAGCTCGGGTGGGCGGTGCCGGCCGAGCGCGAGTTCTATGAAGGGTTGGCGGCTGGTCGCACGCTGGTGCGATACGACAGACCGGGGTGCGGGCTGTCCGGGACGACGGACCGTGCCGACGTCGTCGAACTCGAACTGGAGGTCCTGCAGCTGGTCGCGACCGCGGTCGGTGCGGACCGCTTCGACCTGATCGGCGCGTCCTTCGGGGCGCCGCTCGCGGTGCGGTGGGCCGCTCGTCACCCGGAGTCCGTGTCGCGCCTGGTCCTCTACGGCGGGTGGGTTGACGGCGACGTCGTGGCCGCGCCCGCCGTGCGTGAGCACGTGCTCGGCCTGGTCGATCAGCACTGGGGCTTCGCGTCGGACGTGCTGACAGAGATCTTCGCCCCCGACGCGGACGCCGGGTTCCGCGCCGTGTTCGCGCGTTACCAGCGGGAGTCGACATCCGCGGCATCGGCACGTCGGCTGTTGGCAGCGTGTTACGACATCGACGTCGCCGATGATCTCGGCCGTATCACGGCGCCGACCACGGTCATCCATCGCAAGGATGACCGTGCGGTGCCGATCGCCGAGGGTGAACGGTTGGCCGGCGGCATCGACGGCGCGCAGCTGACGGTGCTGGCCGGTCGCACGCACGTCCCTTTCGTCGGCGACGCGCATTCCGTGCTGAACGCGATGCGCCGCGGTCTGGGACTGCCCCCGCTCGACCGCGGGACACGACCTACGGTGACGCCGCGCCAGCTCCAGGTGGCAGCACTGGTCGCGCAGGGCTGGTCGAATCGGCAGATCGCCGACGAACTGGTCATCACCGAGCGCTCCGCCGAGTCCCACGTCGAACGGATCCGGGCGCGGCTGGGCTTCCGATCCCGTGCCCAGATCGCAGCCTGGTACGTCGCGACCAACCCGTCGCCTGACGGCTGAAGTGCGGTATTTCCACTGCTGACCGGATCCCAGCTCTCCGGCACGCTCGATGCATGACGACCTCGACGACGCGCCCGGCACCAGTGACGACCGTGCGCAGCCTTGCACCCGTTGGGTTTGACGGCGAACCCGGCCCGCGGCCGGTTCAACTCGGCGTTCTTCTCGGTCATGGGCGGCTACCTCAATTGGCACATGCACAAGCGCAAGGCGAAGGCGTTTGCCGACCTGCCGCCGACCGTGGTCGAACTCGGCTCGGGAGTAGGGGCGAACCTGCGATACCTGCCGGCCGGCGCACGCCTGATCGCGATCGAACCCAACCCGTACATGCATGCGCGGCTGCGGCGCGCCGCGCGCCGGCGTGGCGTCGAACTCGAGATCCGCAGCGTCGTCGGCGAACAAATCGACCTGCCCGACGCCAGCGCCGAAGCCGTCATCTCCAGCCTGGTGCTGTGCACAGTCAGCGACCCGGCCGCCGTCCTCGCCGAGATCCGCCGGATCCTGCTACCAGGGGGACGGTTCAGCTTCGCCGAGCACGTCGCCGCGAAACCGCGCACGCCGACGCGCTGGTCACAGCGGATCCTGCGTCGCCCGTGGGCGTGGGTCTTCGAGGGCTGCTCCTGCGAACGAGACCTGACGAGCCTGATCGCGTCAGCCGGCTTCACTAGCGTCGACATCAACCCCTACCGGATCCACTCGCCGTTCATCCCGTTCAACACCCACATCGCAGGCACGGCCATCGCTTGATGCGCATCGCAGCCGATCGAGCCAATTCAAGGACAACACCATGCGCATCGACCGACCCGTGCGGACGCCGGCGACCGCGCGCGACTTCGGCGCGAATGCTTCGCCGATTTACCTCGCTGACGTCGCATGTGCCGATGGTTGTTCTGCGCAGAGATGCTTACGCTGGCTCGGTGCTCAGGCGTGCTCGGGTGGAAGACATTCACGACCTTGCGCTGCGAATGCCGCACGTCACGGTTATCGACGGCCGGCTGGGCAACCCGATCTACCAGGTAGGCGGGAAGTCGTTCATCTTCTTCCGCACGCCGCGGCCGGACGCAATAGACCCCCAGACCGGGGAGCGCTACGACGACGTGATCGTGTTCTGGGTCGCCTCCGAGGCCGACAAGCTGGCCCTGATCCAGGACCCGGTAACGCCGTTCTTCACGACGAGGCACTTCGACGGGCATCCATCGGTGCTCGTGCGCGCGGCCCGCATTGGCCAGCTCTCACACGCGGACCTGACCGAACTCGTCCAGGACGCGTGGTTGGCGCAAGCTTCCGTGCGCCGGCGCTCGATCTGGCTGAGCGCGCACGGCCTGCGATAGCGACAAGGATCGAGCGGCGCGTAGTCGGCCGACCGCATATTGGGCGACCTTCCGCAGCACATCGGATACCGGTCCGTGCTCTCGTCGAAGACAAACGCCCGCGCTCGTGTACGGACTTCAGAGAAAGCATTGTCCTCGAACGGACTTCGGAGAAGAGTCCAGGCAGACCGGGTCGTGCGACCGGGGCACGGCGTGACCTGGGCAGGTCAAGGACATATCGTCCGGTCGCGAGGGGGAATGATGGCAACGCCAACGATCGACGAGTTCCGGGAGCAGGTTCGCGCTGAGGTCGTTACCGCGGGCGATCCTGGTTATGACGCCGCGCGGGCGGTGTGGAACGCGATGTCCGACAAGCGCCCGCTGGCGGTGATCAGGGCCGAGCAGGTTGCCGACGTGATCGCCGCGGTGAATTTCGCCCGGGACGCCGAGTTGGAACTGTCGGTCCGCGGCGGTGGCCACAGCGCGCCGGGTTTCGGCACCAACGACGGCGGCCTGGTCATCGACCTGTCGCTGCTGCGCCACGTGCACGTCGATCCGCAGACGGGTACGGCCCGGGCCGGCGGCGGTGCCACGTGGGGGGACTTCAACTACGCCACGCACGCCTTCGGGCTGGCCACCACGGGCGGGATCGTCTCGACGACCGGCGTCGCCGGCCTCACGCTGGGCGGTGGCATCGGCTACCTCACCCGCGGCTACGGGCTATCCCTGGACAACCTGGTCTCGGCGGGGGTGGTGACCGCCGACGGTCAGTACCGCATCGCCAGCAAGGACGAGCACGCCGATCTGTTCTGGGCGCTGCGCGGCGGTAGCGGCAACTTCGGCGTCGCGACCTCCCTGGAGTTCCAGCTCCACCCCGTCAAGGACGTCTACGTCGGCCTCTTCTTCTATGAGCTCGACGAGGCCGAGAACCTGCTGCGCTTCTTCCGGGACTTCATCGCCGACGCATCCGAGTCCTACGGTGCGTTCCCGGCATTTCAGGTGGCGCCACCGCTGCCGTTCATCCCCGAGGACCGGCACGGCGACACATTCTGCGCCGCGATCGTGCACTGGGCCGGGCCGCTGGAGGAGGGTGAGCAAGCGATGGCACCGTTCCGCGACCTGGCCCCACGGGTGGGCGAGATGGTCGGGCCGATGCCCTACCCAGCGCTCAACGCGGCATTCGACGGACTGTTCCCCAAGGGGATGCGCAGCTACTGGAAAGGCAGCTACGTCACCGAACTGACAGACGCGGCCATCGCGGCGCACCTCGCGCACGGCCCGAACGTGCCCGGCGTCAGCGCAACCATGCACCTGTATCCCATCAACGGCGCAGCCGGCCGGGTTGCATCGGAGGAAACCGCATTCGCCTACCGAGGCGCGACGTTCGCCCCCGTCATCGTCGCGGCGTGGCAGGATCCGGCCGAGGACCAATCCCGTATCAAGTGGGTGCGTGACTACTACCAGGCCACCGCACCGCACTCGGAGCCGGGCGGCTACATCAACTTCATGTCCGAGGACGACCAAGGCCGCGTCCAGGACAACTACGGCGGCAACTACCAGCGCCTGACCGACGTCAAGCGGGCCTACGATCCGGGCAACCTGTTCCATCACAACCAGAACATCAAGCCGTAGACGCCGCCGGCCACGCGTCCGAGAGGCATTGCGGCGGCGAGGTCGTCGCGGTCGGGTTCTCGGTCGTCCGGTTCGTCCGACACCCTCCCGCGGTGGGCATGTGCCGTCGTCACTTGTCGCGGCCAACAGATGAGGCGAGTACCTCATGACCGGTCGGCGCGCGGTTCCTAATGTGTGACGCAGCAAGGTGTACGACCCCGAGAACCGATGGCACGGCCGCGCGGATGGCCCGGATGAGAGGGCGCGACGATGGGTTTCTACAGGCAGCGAGTCGTTCCACATCTGCTCGACAAGGCATGCGGCATGAAGGCGCTTCGGCCGTTGCGTGAACGCGTGTGCGCCGAGCTGTCCGGCGACGTCATCGAACTCGGCTTCGGTTCCGGCCTCAACGTCGATTTCTACCCGGCCGCGGTGACCTCGGTGACGGCGGTCGAACCGTCCGACCTCGCCTGGAGGCTTGCCGGCGACCGCCTTCGGGCGACCACGATCCCGGTTCGTCGCGGCGCGCTCGACGGCCAGCAGCTGCCGTTTGCCGACAGCAGCTTCGATACCGCGCTGTCGAGCTGGACGATGTGCACGGTGCCCGATGCCCAGTCCGCGTTGACCGAGCTGCACCGGGTGCTCAAGCCCGGCGGGACGCTGCATTTCCTGGAACACGGCCTGGCGCCGGACGAGCGGGTGCAGCGTTGGCAGCGCCGGCTCGATCCGCTCGAGCGTCGGCTGTTCGCCGGTTGCACATTTTCCAGGCCGATCCTGCACCTCATCACGTCCTCGGGCTTCGAAATCGTCGAGGTGGACGTGTTCTACGAGAAGGGCCCGAAATTCGCCGGCGCAGACTCACTGGGCATCGCCGCGGCCGCCTGACGGGCGCGGCCGATGACGGCCGGGCGGCGTCCGGGTATCGATCAGCCCGGGTCGGTCGGCGTCTTGTCGGCGCCGCTGAGGAGGGCTTCGGCGGCGGCGTGCAGGTTGCCGTTACCGAGTGCGGCGAGGCGGTGTAGTTCATCGCGCGCGGATTCGGGTGTGTACCCGTGGCCGATGAGGACGCCGGTGGCCTGGTTGATCGCGGAGTGCTCGTCGAAACCGTTCAGGTCGGCGGTGTCGACGGATGTGTCGAGGTGGGCGTCCAGGACAAGGGCCGCGGTCTCGATTCCGAGCGCATAGCTGAGATCGGCGGCAAGGTCGACGAACGCGCCTGGTGTTTCGGCGTAGAGCAGTAGCGTGTTGGCGGTATCGGTGTGTGCGACGGCTGCGAGTGGGATCAGCAGCGAGGTCGCCGGCTGGACCATGGCGGGATCGTGGACGCTGAAGCTCACGTCCTCGTCGTCGAGCGCGATCGTCATCGTCATGCCCGTGTAGGAGGCGACGGCCCGTTCGACGTCGGCGCTGAAGGCCTGCAGTCCGGCTTCGAGATCGATACCGGGGCGGTCGAGGGCCTGGGTGAGCAGAGCGAGGTTGGCTGCCAATATTGCAGAGATATCCACGCGGGTTCTCGGGCGTCCCGATCGCTGGGTCTTCGTGCCTGGTCGGGCGGCAGCGGACGCTGCGACCGTCATCCAAGGCCGGAAGCGGGTCGGGTCCCGGATCCAAGGCGTCAGGCTACCCACGCTACGCCCCGGGGCGGGTGGCTCAGGAGGCGATGCGTAGTCACGCGGGCAGAATGTTGATCACTCGGGACACGACGACCACGAGAACCGCGACAGAGATCATCGACTGCAAGGTCATCAGCGCCTTGGCCCGTCGGGTGAGCGGCATCGTGTCGGTAGGGCTGAACGCGACCACGCTGGTGTACGCGAGGTACAGATGGTCGATGAAACGAGGTTGCCACCCTGGCGCAGCCACGCTCGGCGTGGCGGTCTGCGGGAACTGGAAGTCGGGGTAGGGAGCAGGGTCCGCGATGCGACCGGCGGGCCCACCACCGTCGAGCTGCCAGTACACCAGGCCGAACGTGATCACGTTGGTGCCCAGCACCAGGGTGCCCGCAATGAGGAGTCGATTGGCCGTCAGCGGGGCACCGTCGATTGTGCCGTTGTCGAGCACGAGCACAACCAGTCGAGCGGCCGCGATGGCATTTGCTGCTATCAGGACTCCGAACAGAGTCAATATCGCCGGGCGGGCCCGTCGAGGCACGGGTCCGGGTACTGCCGCGATTGCCAGCATGATCAGGAACACGATGGTCTCGATGGCCGGAACCAGCAACGGTGGTCCGACGCGGTTGTGACCGGGTATCAGCACCTGCGGCAGGATGACCGCCACGATCGCCACCAGCGGCCACAGATAACTCTCCGGGTTTCGCGAACCTCGGAACTGATCGTTGCCGTCCATCTGCGCTCCACTCCGCACCGCAGATCGGCTGCGGTCTCACCCGATAGCCTGCCGCCCGCGCGCGCAAGCCCACTCACCAGTCCGGGCCCGGCACGATACCCGCGGAGTCGCCCGCTCCGTCAGGACGTGGTGGCAAGGAACGGTCCGCCCTCAACTTGCCGCGAGGGCGGACCGTTGGGTCGGGCGTCAGCAGGTGCTGTGCGAGTCCTCGTGGCGGATGGCAGCACCCATCGTCAGGGTGCCGGCCGGGTCGTAGGCCCGGGCGGTGGCCCGCAGTCGGGCGAGCGTCGCCGGCCGGTACGCGCTCTTGGTGGACGCGGCGTCGAAGGCCGGGCCGAAGTTCGGCCACATGCCGTCATAGGCCCACGGGTCGAGCGCGGCCAGCACCGAGTTACCATGTTCCACCGTTCCCGGGATGTCCGGCACACCGACCAGCAGAACACTGAAGCCGGCGTCGCGGTGGTCGAACGCGCTCGGGAAGCGCCCGGGCCGTGAGTAGGCGCCGCCGAGCTGGCGGACCTCGACCATCACCTGGGGCGAGGCCGCACCGAATCCGGCCAGCGCCAACAACGCGTCGGCGGCCGCTGGTGGGAACTCCTCGAGCAGTACGGCCCGCTCGCGTGCCGGCATCGGATCGACCGGGTCAGCATGGACCGAGTCGATCGCGGTGTACGGGAGCACGCCGATACCGTCGAGCAGGACGGGCGCCACCGCCCGCATCGGGGCGAAGAGCCGCTCACCCTGCCGCGGGTCGCCGGTCCACACGAACCGGACGCCGATCGTCAGCTTGCCGGCGAGTGGTTCCGGGACGAAGGGCAACGGCGGCAGTTGCAGGAGCACGAAAGACGTGGTGGCCTGCTCCGGCAGGTTCGCTGACCAGCCCTGCCAACGAGCGATGACATCTGCGGCGTCGCTGCCGTCGAAGTAGATCGCCCCGCCGTAGAAGCTGGCGAGAGGGATCAGATCGAATTCCACGGCGGTCACGATGCCCAGGGAACCCTTGCCGCCTCGGAGGCCGAAGAACAGATCGGGATGCTCGGACGGGGTCACGCGTCGCAACACGCCGTCGCCGGTGACGACGTCGAAGGCACGGACCCGGTCCGCGGCGAGGCCATAGGTGCGCGCCATCGGGCCCACACCGCCGCCGGTGGTGTAGCCGACCACCCCCACGTCGGTGGAGGAGCCGTTGAGGGCAGCAAAACCCAGGGGGGCGGCCGCTTCGACGACCCGGGCCCATTTGACCCCGGCGCCGACACGTGCCCAGCCCTGCGGGTGGATCGTCACCTCATCGAGGTCCTTCGTCGACACCAGCAACTGGCCCGCCAGCGTGGGTATTGCGCCGTGACCGGTTGCCTGCACACCGACCTGCAGGCCGTGCGCAGTGGCGAAGCGGACCGCCGCAGCGACGTCTTCGGCATCGGCTGCGGCAAGGACGGCAGCTGGCCGCATGGCCACGGCGAGGTTCCATGGCGTGACCAGAGCCTCGTACCCGGGGTCGGTGGGCTCGGAGACCGTGCCCTTGACGGCGCTGCGCAACCCGTCGTACAGGCGAGTCCGGCGCCGGGTCCGGAGGGTCCGGTGGAAGTCCGTGGTCGGGATGCGGGTGTGCGCGCCGCGGGTCTCACTGGTGAATGTCATGACAGTTCCTCCGGGTAATTCCGCCCCGTTGTGGAGCGAGTGGAAGAACCTTGCGGCGGACCCCTTGCGACGCTCTTGGGCCCGGCTGACTGCGGTCTTGAGATCCTCTTGTACGCCGGCTCAAGTCCGAGTAGCGCGCAGGATCGGACACGTCAGTGTCGGCGCACGACCTCGTTGGACGGCAGGTGCTGCGCGACAAACAGGCCGTCGGGATCGACAGCCTGACGCACGGCGCTGAGCCGGTTGAAGGCTTCGGCCGGGAAGCCGGTCCGGGCGTCGACCTCGTCGTCGAGCATCGGCAGGTAGTGTCCGCCGGTGCCCCAGGGCTCAAGCGCCTCGAGCAGCCGGCCGGCGTCATCGACGAGGCGGGCGTAGCGCACCGGATCAGGGTCGATCCCGATCCCGAGCGCGAGGAACGCGCCGTCGAGACGGTCGAGCGCGCCACCGCGAGGATCGCGTCGCCCGAGTGCGCCGCCGAGCTGGCGCACTTCAGCGATCACCAGCGTCGAGTCCGAGCCCGGCCCGGCGACCGACAGCAGCGTCTCGATCGCCTCGTGGGGAAGGCCGGCGAGCAGAGCCGACCTGGCGTACCCCGGCGTGGGCCCTTCTGGCTCCAAGTGCAGGCGAGCCAGGGCCTCGGCCGGCACGCGCGCGAACGTGTCCAGCTCCGCTCGCAGCGCACGCAGCGGGGCCAGCAGCTCGGCAGCCTCAGCGTCGGTACCCAACGCGCAGCCGTCGACCACCACGAGCTGACGCAGCCGCAACTCGGCGGGGATCTCGGGCAGGTCGGGAACCTGCAGCAGTCGCAGCGACGTCGTCACCGCGTCCGGCGCCTCGTGTGACCATTCGGCCCACGCCGGAAGCACCTTGTCTGCCTGCGCCCAGTCCCACACCAGCATCCCGGCGACGACGGTCGGCAGCGGCAGGAGGTCGAACTCGATGGCCGTGACAACGCCGAGCCCGCACCCACCTCCCCGAAGCGCCCAGAACAGCTCCGGTTCGCTGTCGGCGCTGGCACGCACGAAGCTGCCGTCGGCGAGCACCACCTCGACCGCCGTCACGCTGGACGATTGCAGTCCCGCCGAGCGCGCGTACCAGCTGATGCCACCGCCGAGGGAGTAGCCGACGACGCCGACATCAGACGAGGACGCGTGCAGCGCCGCAAGCCCTTGGGCCCCTGCGGCCGCCACCACCTCGCCCCACTGGATCCCGGCGCCGACCCGCGCCCGCCGACGCTCGCGATCGATACGCAGCTCGGTCATCGCCGACGTGCGGAGCAACACCGCGGTCTCGAGCCGGCCTTCGAAGGGGGCGGCGCCGTGACCGGTGCCTTGGGGGGCGACCGCGAGGCCCGCGGCCCGCGCCGCGGACAGCACCTCGACCACCTCGTCGGGGAAGGCGGGATAGGCAACCGCGGCGGGATGGTGTTCCACAGCGACATTCCACGGCACGCGGGCGGTGTCATAGCCAGCGTCACCAGGCAGGTGCACTGCTCCCCCGCACAGGCCACGCAGGCCCTGCGCTCGCGCTCCGGCGCTCAGGTGATGGACGGTCACGGGCGGCAGTCTCCTATGGTGTGGAAGCTCCAGCGTGCCCGGACCCACTTGCCGCGCACTTGCAGCCCTCTTGAGCACGTCATGTGCGGTTGCGCGCCGACAGGGCGTCGACGGCCGATTGCACGGTCCCCGGCGTGAGGAACAAGCGCTCGGCGACCTGGCGCACATCCAGCCCGGATGCCGTGAGGTCCAGGATCCGGCGCTCCGTCGTGGTCAGCACCGCGACGTCATCGCACGGCGGTTCGACCTGGCGCCCCCGTGCGGCGAGTGCGGTGAGCGCATCGTCACGCACCCCAGCCGCACCGCTGAAGTGCGCCACCTCCAGCGCGGCGTTGAGGGCCGTCACGGCTTCACTGTCCGCGACGTCGAGGGAGCGGCCGAGGGCCAGACGCGCCTTCGCCAACTCCAACGCACATGGCGTCGGCTCCAGCACAGCCACAGCCTCACGCAGCAATTCCAGGCCGGGGGCGCCCCGGAGTTCGCCCAGCACGCGCAGCGTCCGCCCGAGGGTGAAAGGAGCCCCCCAGCGACGGGCCAGCACGAGCTCATCCTCGACCAGACCCACGGCCTCCTCCGTGCGGCCGAGGCCGGCTAGCGCCGAGGCGCGCAGACTACGCCAGGGTCGCCAGGCCGGATTGATGATGCCGTTGGGGTCGACGACCGAGTCCGTGGCGGCCAGCGCTTCGGCGTGTCGACCCTCCGCAACCAGCACGGCGACCTGGGCTTCAGCCACCAAACGCGAACCATCGCCGGCATACGGGCTGGACAGGGCACCGTCGATGATCTCCCGAGCCGCTCGCACGTCCCCGCGGTCGAGGTGGATGCCGGCGAGAAAGGCATCGCCGTAGGCGCTGGCGATCCCCCGGCCCTGTTGCCACATCTGCTGCTGCTCGTTGGCTGCGCAGATCGAGGCGATTGCCTCGGCGAGGTCGCCCTGACGCCACTCGCCGTAGCCACGCCACAAGTTCGTCGACAGCGCGGCGAACAGCGAGCCCCGCCGATGGGCTCGGGCACCCGCGCGCTGCCAAAAATCGCCGAGATCATCGTCAGCGAGGGTCCGGCTGATGGCGGCCACCACCCACAACAGGCCGTTGTCGATGTCGAAGAGCCGATCAGCGACCGCCGCCGCTCGACCGAGCTCGACGGCTCCCGCCCGATCGACGCCTTGCACGACCCGCTCCCAGGCCAGCGTGGCGCTGAGCATCTTCGCGCCGTCGCCACGTCCGATGACTTCTGGCGTGGTCCCCGGTTCCCAGTCAGCCGGGTCGAGGGCGTGCATGAACGCGGCGATCCGCTCGAGTGCGAGCAGGCCCTGCCTGATGTCGACCAGTTCGGCGGGCAGCGACAGCCGGGCGGTGCGAGCGAAGGCGGTGGCCACACCGCGCTCGGAGGCGAAGACGTGGTTGCGCGCGATGCCCATCGCAACCTCACCGCGCACCGCCGGGTCGTCCAGAAAGGGATAGGCCTCCTCGAGGTGTCGGGTGCTGGCCGGACCATCGACGAGGGTTTCGAGCAGACCCAGTTCGAGCAGCACGTCGATCCGCTGCGATCCCAGTACCGGCTCATCGAGCGCCCGCCGCAGGTAGGTAACCGCGCTGTCGATGGCCCCACGGTCCGCCGCGGTGCGGGCTGCTGCTCGCAGCAACTCGACAGTCTCACGCTCGCCTCGCCGCGGGGTCAGCAGCAGGTGCGCAGCGACTTGCTCGTGCGGCGCGCCAGCCGCCCGCAGCGCCGAGACTGCCTGCTGGTGTTGTAGTTCGCGCTCACCCGGCGGCAGGTCCCGGTAGACGGCGTCACGGACAAGTGGGTGCACGAAGTCGAGCGGCAGCTCGCCGCGCACCACCTCGGCACGGGTGAGTCCGGCCAGCGCGGCGGCGGCCCGGCTCTCGGTCAAGCCGGCCAGCGAGGCGACCGTCGGCAGCTGGGCCCCGTCGCCCAAGACGGCCACGGCACGTGCGACCGCCGTCATGTCCGTCGGCATTCGGCGCAGGCGCATGAGGACCAGGCTGGACACCGCGCGCGAGCCAACGGCCATCACCGTGTCGGCGTGCGACGCATCTGGAGGTACCGCTTCGACCTCGAGTGCACGCAGGAGCTGACGCAGCAACAGCGGGTTGCCGGAGGTCGTCCGGTAGCAGGTGGCGATGAACGAGGCTGCTGCCTGCTCGCCGAGGCGCTCGCGAACCAGGCCGGCAGTTGCCTCGCGGGACAACGGCGCGGGGCGCACCGGCGGGAGCGCGACGTCGTAGAGCTCACCGAGCAACACCTCGTCCTCGTGTGGCTCGCCGGTGCGGATGGTGGCCACGAGGAAGACCGGGAGCCCTTCGAGTCGTCGGGCGAGGTAGGCCAGGAAGCGCAGGGAGCCGCTGTCACACCACTGCAGGTCGTCCACGGCAAGCATGAGCGGGCCGTTCGCGGCCAGATTGACGCTGAGCCAGTAAAGCCCGTGCAGAACGGCGAACGTCCGATCCGCCGGCTCGTCGGTGTCAAGCGACCCGAAGACGCCTCGGGCGCTTGCGGCCGCGCCGCTGAACAGGGTGTCGCTGTGTTGCGGGTCGATGAGAACCGGCTCGAACAGCTGTCGGACCATGCCGAACCCGAACGCCTTCTCGAGCTGGCTGCCCCGCGCCAGCAGTACCCGCATCGAGGCTTGCGCGGCGAGCCGGCGCGCTTCGCTGAGCAGTCGGCTCTTGCCGATGCCCGCAGGTCCCTCGACGAGCAGCACCCGCGAGCCGCCACCGGCGACCACGTCCAGGGCGTGCGCAAGCGCCAGCAATTCGCGGTCACGGTCGACGAGATCGTCAGTGGCCGACCGCGGGACGGCCGCACTCACGCCCACCGAGGTCATCGGCGGGTCACCGACCGGGCCGGCGGGTGCCGGCGCCGCGCGGTCGGCTGCGACGAGCAGTGATGGCGACTGTGCGAGGACCTCCTCCTCGAGCGCGCGAAGGCCCGGACCGGGGTCTACTCCCAATTCGTCCGCGAGCAGCGCACGAGCCCGGCGCAACGCGGCGAGCGCGTCTGCCTGCCGGCCGGCGCGGTAGAGGGCCAGCACCAGCAACCGCGAGCGCTCCTCCCGCAGCGGCTCCTCCACGACCAGTGCCTCCAGTTCGGGCACGAGGACGGCCGACTCCCCACAGCGCAGACGGCGTTCCAGCAATTGCTCGCGGGCAACCGCTCGCAGCTCGGCGAGACGCGCGGACTCGGGCGCGGCCCAGGGCTCGTCGATGTAGTCGGCGAACGCGGGCCCGCGCCACAGCTGCAAGGCCCTACCGAGCAGGCCGACAGCCTCGGCCGGCGCGGCCGCCGACGCCGCCCGCATGAGCTCCTCGAAGCGCCACGCGTCGACAGCGTCGGGGGTTACTCGCAGGGCATAGCCAGGACCCTCGCTCACAATGACGCCCGCGCGAGCACGAGCGGACGCGCCCGGCTCGAGCCGCCTGCGCAGATGCGAGATATAGGACTGCAGCGCGCCCGCGGCATTGGCCGGCGGCGTGTCACCCCACAGGCTGTCGGTGAGCCGGCCAGCCGGGACCACCTCCCCGCGGGCCAGGAGCAACAGGGCCAACACCGCGCGCTGACGACGCCCGCCAAGGTCGACCGTCGTCGCGCCGAACGACGCGACGAACTCACCGAGGACGTTGATCCGAAGGTCTCCGGATTCGCTCGGCACAGTCCCCCCAGCGTGTCGCTACTGAGCGCATGGTAGCCGCAGGTGCCGTCCGCCCGACAGAATCACGAGTCCTCAGGGCTGCACAGGTCAGCGCGGTCTGCCGGTCCTCTGCGCGGCCGGGGGGCAATCCCCTTCGTACTAACTGCCTCGTCCGGACGCGCGGGCGCCGAGCGCCCGCGCGAATCCGGCTGGGATGACGAGATCGTCGGGGGACACGTCGTGGACCGTTGCGTGGCCGAGGCCGAGAACGGCGGAGTCGACGCCGGAGCGCAGGACGTCGAGGACGTTCTCGACACCGGCTTGCCCGTTCGCGGCAAGCCCCCACAGGTAGGCGCGACCGATCATGACGGCGCTGGCACCGAGGGCGACGGCCTTGACGACGTCACTTCCGCGGCGCACACCGCCGTCGAGCAGGATCTCGATCTGGTCGCCGACGGTGTCCGCGATCGACGGCAGCACCCGGATGGGAGCGGGGGTGCCGTCGAGGTTGTTGCCGCCGTGGTTGGACACGGAGATCGCGCTCGCTCCGGCGTCGACGGCACGCTGCGCCTCGTCCACGCGGCACACGCCTTTGATCAAGAACGGGCCGCCCCACTCGCTGCGCAGCCAGGCGACGTCCTCCCAGGACGGGGGCGGGGTCTGCATCCACTCGCCGTAGACGCCGAAGAAGGTGGGTACGGGCTGCCCGGGTGCCGCCATGTTCGGGACGGTCAGGTCGGGGAGGCGCCAGGTCTTGGCGAACCTGGCGAGCCATCGGGGATGCCGCAGTGCTTCGGGCGCGAAGCGGGCTGCTTCGCGGAGGTTGATGCGTTCCGGGATATGGGGGCTGCCCCAGTCGCGGCCGGTGGAGAAGGACCAGTCGAGCGTCAGGATCAGGCCGACGCAACCGGCGGCGCGGGCGCGCTGGATGCGCTGCAGGATCTGGTCCTTCGTCCCCGACCAGTAGATCTGGAAGAAGGTTTGCGGGTTCGCTGCGGCGACCTCCTCGACCGGCTTGCTGGCGAAGGAGGACAACCCCATTGCAGTGCCGCGGGCAGCGGCGGCGCGGGCGACGGCGACCTCACCGTCGGGATGGACCGCCTGCACCCCGGTCGGGGAGATGATCACCGGGAAGGAGATCGGCTGACCCATCACCTCGGTGGACAGGTCACGCTCGGCAGCGAAGCCGGCGGTGCGCGGCGCGAATCCCAGTTCGCTGAACGCGACGGTGTTGTCCTCGACCGTGACGCCCCGCTCGGAACCCGCGACGAGGGCGCCGTACACCGACTTCGGCAGCCGCTTGTTCGCGCGCCTTTGGGCCTCGGCGACCGTCTCGAACCAGGCGTTGCTCATGGTGTTGCCCTTTCGTTGGTGGCTGGCGTAGTGGCGAGCTTCAACGCTCGCCAGGACAGGGCCGGCAGCAGAGGGGCGAGGGTGCGTTCGCGGCCGCAGCCGACCCACACCCCGGTGCCGTAGGCGATGTCGTCTGCCAGTCGGGCGGCGGCGGTGGCCGGACGTGTCAAGCCGGGGACCCGGTTCGTGGCACAGGCCGGGGCCAGCAGCAGCGATGCCACCGCCGCGCGGCGGCCCCACCGATGTGCGCCACCGGGTGTGAGGGTCGCGATCAGTAACGGTGCCGCGAACTGGCAGAGATAGCGGCCTAGCCCGAGCCACGTCAGGCGGACCCCGTCGGAGCAGGCGGTGAACACTGCGGTGACGGGCACCCGAGCCACCCGCAGGGTGTGGATCACGCTCGTCAGGTAGCCGATGAACGCGGCGGCGGCGAGCACGGGACGGCGGGCCAGCAACGCGAGCACCGTCATCGTCGGCCAGACGTGCAGCACCACCGGCGCCATGGCCGTCCGGTGGCGTCGCGCCAGCGGTGCAGCGGACGTGCCGTAGCGCAAGCGGCGGGTGAGCAACGCCGGCCACGAATCCGGTTCCTGATGCGCAACCGTGACGGTGGGCTCGTATCGGATCCGCCAGCCTGCCTCGTGCAATCGCCAGATGAGGTCGACGTCCTCGCCGTACCGCAACGCCGGGTCGAACACGTCGCCGGCGCCGCTGAGCTGCTCGAGGGCCCGGCACCGCAGAAGAAGGGCGGCCGCGGGCACGTAGGGGACACGTCCGCCAGGCACGACGCGTGCCTCGCGCGGGCCGAGGTCGAGGGTCCCGGACTGGGCGGCGTACCGGCCCGCCGTCGTGGCTGCCGGCAGCGCGAGGATCCGCGGAGCGACGGCTGCCACGCGCGGATCGGCGAAATGTCCGGCCAACGCCTGAATCCATCCGTGCCGCGGCACACAGTCGCTGTCCACGAACGCGACGAACTCCGTCGTCACGTGGGGCATCGCCGTGTTGCGCGCGGCAGCCGGGCCCCCGTTGACCTCGCGGCGCAGCAGCCTGGCGCCGTGCCGGTCGGCCACCGTCGCCACCGCGTCGGGATCGACCGAGCCGTCGTCGACCACCAGCACCGCCCAGGCGGTGCCGAGTGCTTCGAGGCACCGATCGAGCAGCTCTGGGCGGTCGCGCACCGGCACCACAACCGTTGCCTGCACCCGATCGGCGACCGGCGGTCGCGGGTGGGCGAGTCCGGCGTCGGTGAGCCGCCTGGCCAGCACGCGGGCCGCGGTCGTCGGCACTGCGCCGCGCTGCAATTGCTGCCACGCCGTGGCGCCGGCGCCGGTGAGCCGGACAATGCGCCTCGGGCTTCCTCCGAACAGTGTCGTCGGGTTCAGCTGCTTCGTGTCCGGGTCCACGGCGATACCGATTCCGGACGGCAATGTGGTCACAGGGCCAACCCCCCGTCCACCGGGACGACCGCACCGGTCATCCCGCTGCTGGCCGGCGAGGCCAGGAACACGAGTACGGCGGCCACTTCGGCAGGCTCGAGGAGCCGTCCTATCGGTTGGTTGACTTGGAACGAGTCGGCATGCGCAAGCCCATACAGCCGGGCGGACTCGGCCAGCATGTCCGTGTTCGTCGAGCCCGGGCTCACGGCATTCACGCTCACCCCGGTGTCGCCCAACTCGACGGCCAGCGAGCGGATCAGCCCGGTCACCCCCGACTTTGCGGCACAGTAGGCAGCCAGCATCGGCAGCCCGCGGGTCGCTGCCGCGGACGCGACGGCGAGGAAGCGGCCCGACCGCGGCGCGGGCCGACGCAACAGTGCCGGCACGGCCACCCGCGCCAGGTTGAGCACCCCACCGAGATCGACGTCGAGAACAGCCTTCTCGCGCTCGATCGGCACCTCGTGCTGCAGGGCGCCACCGGCGATGACGCTGGCGCAGGCGAGTGCCGCATCTATGCCACCCCACGTCGCCTCCGCCTCGGCGACCGCTGCCGCGAGCGCGTCGGGATCGCGCACGTCGGCCACATACGAACGCACGTCACCGCCCGACACGACCGCCGCGAGGTCGTGGCGGGTGGCCATCGGATACGGCACCGACGGGTCGTCGGCGCAGATGTCCACCGCCAGTACGGACCAGCCGGCCTCGGCCAGCGCGTGCACTGTCGCGGCGCCGATTCCGCGCGCTGCACCCGTCACGATCGCCACCCGGCTCACGTGGGCACCACCGGGCGCCAGGCGCCCACCCGGGCAACCAGGTCCTCGGTGAGTCTGTCGAGCAGTTGCGCGCCTTCCCCGGGCGTGGCGCCCGTGGGATCACCGAGTACTCCGTTCGGGCTGAGCGCGCGGACGCCGCCGGCACGCAGCTGCGACCACAGCTCGGCCAGCGGGCGGGTGTCCCCGGCTTCGGCGCGGTGCATCCGGACCCGGTCGGGATCCAGCGCCAGCTGCAGCGCGGTCTCCGCCCGTCCCGCGTGTGGCTCGCCCGGCCAGGTGGGTTGGAAGAGCAAGACGTCGCGGCCCTCGAGACGCAACTGGTGCACAGCGCGGGCCAGCGGGCCGGCGTTGCCGCCGTGCCCGGACACGAACAGCAGGTGTGCCCACGTCCCGCTGGCCGACCGCCCCAGCTCCAGCGCGAGCAACTGCGTCGCCTGCTGCCCAATCGACACGGTGCCCGGGAAGCCGGCGTGCTCGCCGCTGGACCCGTAGGCGATCGCCGGTGCGACGAGCACGTCGCTTCGGCGGGCGGCCAGGCGGGTGCACAGCGCCACCGCCACGTCGGTGTCCGTGGACAGTGGCAGGTGCGGGCCGTGTTGTTCGGTCGCCCCGAACGGCACGGCGAGCAGAGCGTCGCGGCGTTCCTCGGCCTGCGGCCAGCAGAGGTCGGCGAGGTTCGCAGTCAGGGCCGGAACCCGACGAGCGGATCCTCGTCGCACGCGCGGTCCGGACGGCGCCCGATACTGACCGGGACGGCTCGAGCGCGATGCGAGTGATCCAATGAGGGACGCGGCGCCGACCCGGATTCGACACCGGCCAGTGCCGCCTGGCCGTGTCCGCGCACGCACTCCGGGTCGGGACCGTCCAGGGGCAGCCCGGTGAAGAACTTAGCCGCCATGCAGCCCCCACGGCACGCGTCGAACGCCGAACACGACGTGCACGCCCCGCCGCTCTGCGGGCGGCGCAGCTCGGTGAACAGCGCCGAACTGCGCCACACCTGAGCGAACCCGCCCGGCGCCCGGACGTTGCCGGCCAGGAACTGCTCGTGGATCGCGAACGGGCAGGCGTACACGTCTCCGACGGGGTCGATCAGGCACACCACCCGCCCGGCGCCGCACAGGTTCAACCCGGGCAGCGCCTGGCCGTAGCCGGCGAGGTGGAAGAACGAGTCGCCGGTGAGAACGCTCTCACCCCGGGCCAGCAGCCACTCGTACAGCTCGCGCTGCTGCGCTGCGGTCGGGTGCAGGTCCTCCCACACATCGGCGCCGCGCCCGGCTGGGCGCAGCCGGGTGATGCGCAGCTGGGCACCGAACCGGTCGGCTATCGCCTTGAACTGGTCCAACTGGCCGAGGTTGTGCCGGGTCGCGACAACAGAGATCTTGAAACCGGTGAACCCGGCGTCGGCGAGGTTGCCCATCGCGCGCAGCGCGGTGTCGTGGGAGCCCGCGCCGCGCACCGCGTCGTTGACCTCGGCGCTCGCGCCGTCGATGGACAGCTGCACGTCCACGTAGTCACTCGCAGCGAGCCGGCCGGCCACGTCCGGGGTGATCTTCACGCCGTTCGTGGAAAACTTGACCCCGACGTGATGCGCGGTGGCGTACTCGAGCAGCTCCCAGAAGTCCGGCCGGACCGTCGGCTCCCCGCCGCCGATGTTGACGTAGAAGACCTGCATCCGCTCCAACTCGTCGATCACCGACTTGCACTCAGCGGTCGACAACTCCCGCGGATCACGACGGCCCGAGGAGGACAGGCAGTGCACGCACGACAAGTTGCAGGCGTAGGTGAGCTCCCACGTCAAGCAGATGGGCGCATCCAGGCCGAGCGCGAACTCCTCGACCAGCGGACCGACACGGGAACGGGTCGCCGTCATGACGCCGCCCGCTCACAGATCATCGACGACTCGGCGAGACTCGACAGCGCGCGCGAGTAAGCCGGCAGCTGATCGGCCGCGACGCCGGCAGCGGTGCACGCCTCGCGTGCCGTCGCACTGGCCTCGAGGCCCGTCACGACCTGCAACAGCGTCGGCGTCTTGACGAACGAGAGCCGACGCGTGCCGAAGTGATACAGCAGCGCACCGAAGCGCTCGGGGCGCACCGACACCTTCGGATGAAGCCGCCACCCGGCATCGAGGTCGAAGGAGCTAGTAGACACCGCACATGCCGTCTATCGAGACCTCTTCGACCAGCACCTCCTCGACCAGCACATCCTCTCCCGCGTCGGAGATCTGCTCCTCGGACTGGTCCGAGGTCACGGCGGTATCGCTGATCATGGCTGTCCTTCCGCTACGCTGCCCATATTCGTCACCAACTGACGAATACCTGAGGCACCATATGTCGGCACGGGACCTAAGACAAGGCGGGCGCGTGGCGAGCGGCGAGAAGGCGCGGCGTGGCCGGCCGCCGAGAACCAGCGCGCGCGAACTCGAACTGATCGCGTTGCGCCTGTTCACCGAGCGCGGGTTCGAGGACACGACAGTCGAGGACATCTCGGCCGAAGCCGGCGTCAGCAGTCGCACGTTCTTCCGCTACTTCGACGCCAAGTCCGACGTGCTGTGGTACCAGTTCGACGATGAGGTGACGGCGCTCCGCGAGCAGTTCGACACCGTCCCCGACAGGCTTGCGCTGATGGACGCGATCCGCGAAGTCGTCCTCAGCGTCAACCGCTACACCACCGAGGACATCCCAGAATTACGCCGGCGCATCCACCTGCTCAGCACCGCACCGGCCCTGCAAACGAGTTCCACGCGGCACTACGACGCCTGGGAACGAGCCGTCACCGAGTACGCGGCTCGCCGACTCGACCAACCCGTCGACTCGTTGCTCCCCATCGCCATCGGCCGCGCCACGCTCGCTGTCTGCCGGGCGGCGTACGACCTGTGGCTGACCCGCGCCGACGCCGACCTCACCGTGTATCTCGCCGAGGCGATCACCGCACTCGCCCGGGGATTCGCCCCCGGCAGGGGGCCGCAGCCGACGCCCGATCGGGCCGCCAGGTCATATTCCCGGCGCGCCGTCAGAGCGCGATGACCCCACGGGTGATGGCGCCCGACTCCTGGTCGGCGTAACCCTCGTTGATCTCTTCGAGCCGATAGGTCTTGCTGACCATCTCGTCGATCTTCAGCTGCCCGTTCTTGTAGAGCTCGAGCAGGAAGGGGATCCGCTGTCGCGGGTTGCTGCTGCCGTAAACCGTGCCGACGAGGGACTTGTTCGACATCGCGAGGCTGAACAGGCTTAGCTTCACGTCGCTCGCCATCGCGGGCGACACGCCGGTCACGCAGCAGGTGCCCCCCTTGCGGGTGAGCTGCATGGCCGGCTCGATCATCTCTCCACGCACGACCGAGGGTGTCAGGATCACTCGGTCGGCCATGACGCCTCTGGTCATGTCCCGCACCGGGGCGAGCGCGTCCTGCATCGAGGCGAAGGTGTCGGTCGCCCCGAACGGCTTCACCGCGTCCCGACGGCTGGCGAGCGGATCCACCGCGACGACTCGTGAGGCTCCGGCCAGCCGTGCGCCCTGCACCGCTGCCACGCCGATCCCGCCGACGCCCACCACCACGACCACATCCCCCGGCTGCGTGCCGGCCCGGTCGACCGCCGAGCCGTAGCCAGTGGCGACCCCGCACGACACCAGCGCCACCGCGTGCCACGGCACGTCGGCATCGACCTTCACGATCGAGTACTCGGACAGCAGCTGCTGCTCACTGAAGGCGCCGAGCTGGGCGAAACGGGCAACCGGCTCGCCGCCGATGCGGTGCTTGACCTGACCGTCGGAAATCATGCCGAGACTGAACGTCTTGGCCCCCTCGTTACACAGGTACGACATGCCGCGGGCGCACCAGGTACACCGACCGCAGGCAGGCACGAAGGAGAAGGCGACGTGATCACCAGGGGACACGCTCTTCACGCCGGGTCCTACCTCGACCACCTCCCCGGCGCCCTCGTGCCCGCCGATCATGGGCAGGTGGGGCACCGGCATGTCCCCGGTGCGGACGTGCTCGTCGGAATGGCATAAGCCGCAGGCCTTGAGGTCCACGACGACCTCCCCCTGCCCGGGGGCGTCCAGCTCTACGTCCTCGATCTGCCAGTCCTCGTGCAAGCCCCTGATGACTGCCGCTCGCGTGCGCATCGATACTCCCGTCTAGCCGATCTTCAAGATCGACATCAGCCAACACCGAAATTGTAGGTACGAAGACCAGAACCGTGGCGTGGTAGCCCACACCGGTCAGGGCTCAACGCTGGATCAGGGTCTGGGTCTCGAGGTAGGCATCGAGGCCCTCCGGCCCGAGCTCACGGCCGACGCCCGACTGCTTGAACCCGCCGAACGGGTTGAGCAGGTCGAGCACGATCCGTGAGTTGATGGCCACCGTGCCGGTGCGGATACGTCTGCCGACCTCCAGGCCGTGCGCGTCGTCGCCGGTCCATACCGAGCCGGACAGACCGTAGTCGGAGTCGTTGGCGATCCGGACTGCCTCGTCCTCGCCGTCATAGGGAATGACGGACAGGACCGGGCCGAAGATCTCTTCGCGAGCGACTGTCATGTGGTTGTCGACGTCGGCGAACAGGGTGGGCTCGACGTACCACCCGGTCGGCAGGTCCGCCGGACGGTGACCGCCGGACACCAGCCGCGCCCCTTCATCGACACCGGCCCGGATGTAGCCCTCGACCCGGGTCCGCTGCCGCTCGGCGACAAGCGGACCGACGAACGTCGCCGGATCGGCCGGGTCGCCGACCGTGGCCGAGCTGACCGCCGCGGCAAGCGCGTCCACCACCTCGGCGTAGCGGCTCCGCGGGGCGAGCACCCGCGTCTGGGCAGCGCAGGTTTGGCCGTTGTTCATGAACGCGGCCGGCAGCAGGTTGGGCACCGCGGCGGCCAGGTCGACGTCGTCGAGGACGATGGCCGCCGACTTTCCGCCGAGTTCGAGCGTGCAGCGCTTGACCTGTTCGCCGCAGATTCCGCCGATCCGCCGGCCCGCCGCAGTGCTGCCGGTGAAGGACACCTTGTCGATGCCACCGTGGCGCACCAGCAGCTCGCTCATCTCACGGTCGGCAGCGAGGATGCTGACGACGCCGGCAGGCAGCCCGAGTGAATCGATGACCTCCGCCAACAGGTAGCCGGTGAGCGGTGTCTCCGGCGGCGTCTTCACGATCATCGTCGAACCCGAGGCGAGGCAGGCGCCGAGCTTCATCGCGATGATGATCAGCGGCACGTTCCACGGGACGATGCCGGCGCAGACCCCAACCGGCTGCTTGACGATGAGACATGGCCCCGCGACGCCCCGGCTCTCCCGCTCGAACTCGAACGTGTCGAGCAGGTCGGCGAAGCCGGAGAAGATCATCGCGGCCGAATACACCTGCCCGCCGAGCGCGAAGTTGGCCGGTGTGCCCATCTCGGCGGTCAGCGTGCTCGCGAAATCCTGGGCCCGGCCCTGAATGCCGGCCGCCAAGGCGCGCAGGACGTCAGCGCGCTCCTTGACCGAAGTCCGCGGCCACGGGCCCTGGTCAAATGCGCTGCGCGCCGCCGTGACGGCGCCATCGATCTCCGCCACGCCCGCCTCCGGAACGGTGGCGAGGACCTGTTCGGTATGCGGCGAGATGACGGTGAGGATGCGGTCGGTGCTCGGCAGCACCCACTCGCCGCCCACGTAGATCGTGTCCTTGTCCATCGTGGTGCTCATGCGTCCAGGTTCCCTTTCACACAGACGGTTTCGTTCTGGTCACGGCGGCACAACGCGATTGTGCTCTCGACAGTGAACGACATTGGCTGCTCCTGATCTACTCGGCAAGGTCTACTCAGCAAGGTCGATCGGCGTGTCCGATCGGGTGGAGACATCAGTCGATGCTGTGCCCCCCGATATCCGGGGGGTGGGCCACGTCGACGGAGACGAAGTCGGGCGGGCGTCGGTCCTTGAGCGCCGCGAAGGCCTCGAGGTTCGCCGGGGCACCCAGGAGCCGGCCGAAGGCGGTATTCTCCCGCGCCCGGGCGGCGTGGATCAGGTCGCGGTGGGCGGAGCGGATCGTGCGCTTGGTCTCCACGAGCGACGCGATGGGCTTGTTCGCCAACCGGCGGGCGAGCTCGAGCGTCTCGGGCAGCAGCTCCTGCGGCGTGGTCAACCGGAAGGCCAGGCCCGTCCGCTCGCAGTCCTGCGCCGTGAACCACTCCGAGCTCATCAGCAGCCAGTTGGCGTGCTGCCCACCGAGCAGCAGCGGGAAGAGGTAGCTGCTCGCCGCCTCGGGGGCGACCCCCAGGTCGGTGAACGGGCAACGGATCCGCGCGTCGGTGGACATGACGACCAGTTCGGCATAAGCGAGCAACGTCGCGCCGATGCCGACTGCCAACCCGTTGACCGCGCACAGCAGTGGTTTGGGAAAGTCGGTCAGTTGGTCGATCAGGCCCGCGAAACCATGCGTGCCGGCCTGGAAGCCGGCTGGGTCTGCGGTCCGCGCAGCCAGCTCCGCGACGTCGGTGCCGGCGCAGAACGCCCGTCCGGTGCCGGTGAGGACGACGACCGCTACCGCAGGGTCCTGCGCTGCGCCGAGCAGCGCCTCGGCGGCAGCATCGTAGAGGGCCTCGTTGAAGGCGTTCAAAGCCTCGGGCCGGTCGAGGGTGATCAGCCGCACGCGGCCGTGGTCATCGATTCGCAGCATGGCGACTCAGCGACCGATCCCACCGGGCGCGCGCTTCTCGACGAAGGCGTCCGCTGTGGCGATGCCGGTCGCCCGCGCCTCAGCCAGGACGCGCCACAAGCCGTCCGGGTGCTCAGCCAACACGCACCGGCAGTGATTCGATGCCGCTCACGAAGTTGGCCGGCCGCTGCGGCGGCTGCGCCGCCGGGTCCACGAGATGCAGAGTGGGGAACCGGTCGAGCAGCTCCTCGAACAAGACCTGCAGCTCGAGCCGCGCCAGGTTCGCTCCGAGGCAGAAATGCGGGCCGTGGCCAAACGCGATGTGGTCATTGGGGGTGCGTCGGATGTCGAACGTGAACGGGTCAGCGAAGACCGTCTCGTCGCGATTGGCCGACGGATAGAGCAGCAGCAGCTTCTCTCCGGCGCGGATGTGCTGGCCGGCGAGCTCGGTGTCCTCGGTGGCGGCCCGGGCCATGTTCTTCACCGGACTCACCCAGCGCAGCATCTCCTCGATGGCAGAGCCGAGCAGGCTGGGCTCGGCTGCCAACGCCGCCCACCGCTGCGGCTCCCGCAGGAGCTCGTATGCGCCGCCGCTGATGACGTGGCGGGTCGTCTCATCGCCACCGATCAGGATCAGCATCGACTCATAGAGGAGCTCCGGATCGGTCAGGCGGTCGCCGTCGACCTCCGCCCCGACGAGCACCCCCATGAGGTCGTCACTCGGCGCCTCACGGCGGGCCCGGACGACCGCAGAGGCATAGGCGAAGTAGCCGGCTGCCGCATTCGCCTGGGCCTGCTTGAGAACCGGATCGTCAGATCCCAGGGCACACATCAGGTCGTCGCTCCAGTGCAACAGCTGCTCGCGGTCGGGCGGCGCGACACCGAGCATGTCACCGATCGTGATGAGCGGCAGCCAGGCGGCCACGTCCCTAACCAGGTCGAACTCGCCTCGCTCGGCGGCAGCGTCGAGCAGCGCACGCGCCGTCCGTCGGATCGCTTCCTCCTGGTCGCGGACCCGCCGGGGCGTGAAACCCTTATTGACGATCTTTCGGCGCCGCCAGTGCGCCGGATCATCCGAATCGATCATGCTCGGCACCGCATTGTGGTCCGGCCGGATGCCCTGAGCGTTGCTGAACAGCTTCGGCTGGGTCGCCACCTCCTTGATCAGGTCGTAGGTGGCCACCCCCCACAAGCCATGGCGAGGATCACGCCAGACAGGGGCGTTGGCCCGCAACCACGTCAGCTCCTCGTGGGGGTTGCGACCCCAGAACTCACCGGAGACGAGGTCGATCCGATCCTCCATCATCAGTCCTTCCCTTCACTCTCTAGCATCAGGATCACGAGCTCGGTCGCCCGCCGGTAGATGTCGTCGCGCTGGGTGGGTCGGGCGATGGCACCGTTACGGGTGAGGACCAGCACGCCGTGAAGTGGAGCCAGGCAGGTGAGTAGCAGGTCCAGCGACGGGTCGGCGATGCCGAAGGACCGGATCACCGCGGTCAGCGCAGCGCGGGACGGTTCGCTGGCCGCGTGTACACGGGCGGCGTCGATCGGTTCGCTCAACGACAGCTCGTAGAGGCCGGGGTGCTCCATCGCGTATGCACCCATCCCCTGCGCCAGTGCGCGGAAGCACCCCGGCCCAGCCCTGCCCATCGCGGCCCGCTGCAGCCGGTCGGCCAGGTCGGCGCATGCACGCACCTGGACCTCGGCGAGGACACCCTCCACGCCCCCGACGTGGTGGTACAACGACGGACCCTGCACACCCAGCCGGCGTGCGAGGGCCGTCATCGTGAGCTCCCGCCAGCCATCGCGGTCGACCATCAGTCCGGCCTCATCGACGACGGCCTCGAGGCTCAATCCGGTCCGCGGCATGAGGGCACCATACCTATGGTATCTAGGTATTGGTCAATACCCCGTAGCCATTCGAAGAGCGGACCGCCTGCGCCGTCAATGAACCGGCTGCAGGTTAAACCTCGGCGTGTCGTCGCGCAAACGCTCCAGTGTCGAGCGGGCACGCATCCTTCGGTCGCCGCCGTCTCATCGGCGAGGCAGTGGCTGCCGGCTGGGATCAGCGCCGGGTTGCGCGACGCGACGCGCGGTCCAGGTCGCCCGCAAGGATGATCCATCGACGGGCACGTGGCTGTATTCGTCGGTCACCGCGCTGACGGCGAAGCCGGCCGTGGTCAGCGAACGGCGGACCTGCTCGTCGCTGAGGAAGTACTGGCGGTGCTCCTCGGTGAATGCCTCGCCGTCATCAGTCGTCGGGGTGACCACGATGCGCGTGGTGCACACCCGCGCGCTGACGTCGACGACACTGCTGATCGTGAAGAGCCGGCCGTGCCCCTGACCCTCGACGACGGGATGCTGCACGGTGAAGTCCATCATCGCGTCGGTGTGCAGATCGAAGACCAGCCAGCCGCCCGGCCGCAGCCGGCAGGCTACCGCCGACAGCGCCGCGACCAACTCCGTGGGGTTCAGGTAGTTCAGGCCGTCGAAGGTGGACACGACTGCGTCGAAGCCTGCGTCGATCGTGAGTTCCGGCAGCGCCTGCCGGACGAGTACGGCATCCGGACCAAGCAGTCGGCGGGCGCGAGCGAGCATCGAGGGGGAACGATCCACGCCGACCACCCGGTAGCCGAGGGCGACCAACTCGGCGCTCATCAGACCGGTGCCACAACACAGGTCGAGCACCGTATGCACGCCGGTCTCGTCCGATCGCCACAGCTCGTGCAGGTGGGCCGCCCAGCGGTGATGGCACGCGTCGATCACCATCTCGTCGTAGACGGCCGCCAGCCGAGAGTACGGATCGGCATCGGGCACGCCGACCGGGCGTACCGGCGTGCTCAGATGCCGAGAACCTTCGCCTTGGCCGAGGTGAACTCGGCGTCGGAGAGCACTCCTTGCTCGTGCAGTTTCGCCAACTGCTCGATCTTGCTGATGGTGTCGTCCTGTGGCGCCGCCGGCGCGGCCTGCGGCGGCGGGGCCTGCTCGTACTGTTGGGGCGCGGCCTGCTGCTGCTCGGCCTGCTGCGCCTCATCTTTTTGCTCGTAGCGGTTTGCCTGTCGACGGGCGACGCGCCCGGACACGGCAGTGGCTGTGCCCGCGACGACGGCAGTGCGCGCGGCCATCCGTAGAAGTCCCATGTCGTTCCTCTCAGTTCTTGAAGTGTGGATTGGCTAACCGGTGACGACAGCCTCGACGACGTCCGCGGGGATCCGGATCTGGTCGATCACGAAACCGTCAGCAGCGCGGCACGCTTCGACGACCTTTTCGGCCCACGCGTTCTCGAAGGCGATCAGCAGCGCCGAGCTGTTGGCGGGGAGGTCATCGCCGATCTCGTCCGCGTCCTCCGCGCCGAGTGCGCCGGGCTCAGTGACGTCGATGGCCAGGAAGCTCGGCCCGGTTTCGGGGTCGAGGTCGGCCGCCTGGATCGTCGTGACAACGCCGTCGGCGTCCTTCACCACGAACAACAGGTCGATGACCCGGATCGTGCCGGTGTCGACGAGCTCCATCACCGCCGGAGCGATCTGCCCGCTGAACTTGTTGCCCGGAAAACCCATGATCACTACGTCGACGGGTCCGACTCCCATTGCGCCTCCTCGTTTGACCAGCGCCTCGACGCGAGCGAAGCGTCCGACCCCAGTGGGGTGCCCGAACACTACCGAGCACGCGCCGCGCACGTGCCACCGCGTCCCCGGGAGATGCGGGCCGCCGCGCGCATGCGGATCAAGGTTGCGCCGGGTCGGCTCGGGAAGTCCGCTCGCCGGCCGATACCTGATTCGGCGGCGCCGCGCTGCGTATCCTGGCTGCTGCGCACTGCACGCACGTGCACCGGCACACAACACGCCGCCACGCGACGGGAAGGAACCTCGTTGTCGGCACCGACGATCTCGCTGCTCGTGCCGATGTACAACGTGGCGCCGTACCTGCCGCAGTTCTTCGCGTCCCTCGAAAACCAGACGGCCGACATCGCCGACCTCGAAGTGGTTTTCGTGGACGACGGCTCGGCCGATGACTCGGCCGCGCTCGTCGAGACGTGGCTGACCAAGGGCGTCGTGTGTGGCCGGTTGATCCGCCAGGACAACGCGGGCCCGGCCGAAGCGCGCAATCGTGGGCTGTCGGAGGTGACCGGCGATTGGCTCACCTTCCCGGATCCGGACGATCTGCTGTCGCCCAACTACATCGAGGTGGTCCAGGACTTCCTCGCGTCGCCGGCCGCGCACGACGTCGCGCTCGTGTCGGCGAACCTGCTGATGCTGGACGACGCGACGGGCGAGATCACCGACACGCACCCGCTGCGCGCCAAGTTCGCGAACGGTCGCACTGTGGTGGACCTCGAGGACGAGCCGAGCTTCATCCACCTGCAGTCGGCATCGGCCTTCTACCGCCTCGGGCGCATCCTCGCCGCCGACATCCGCTTCGACCCCTTGGTCCGGCCCAACTTCGAGGACGCGCATTTCACCGCCTACTACCTGGGCACCTTCGACCGGCCGAGGGTCGCGGTGCTGCCGGAGATGGAGTACCGCTACCGTCGCCGCTCCGACGGCAGCTCGCTGATCCAGGGCAGCTGGGGGAAACCGGAGAAGTACGACGACCTGCTCGAGCACGGGTACCTGCCGGTGCTGCGCGACCTGTACGCGCTGAAGGGCTACGTGCCGAGTTGGGCGCAACTGCTCGTCGTGTACGACCTGTTCTTCTTCTTCCGTCACGACGGGCGGCCGAACTCCGTGACGGCGAGCATCTCCGAGCAGAGCAGTCGTCGCTTCTACGAACTGCTGCCGCAGGTCTTGCGCTACGTCGACACGTCGGTGATCGAGTCCTACGACCTTGTCCCCGTCACCGACGAGATGCGGCAGGCGATGATCGTCGCCGGCAAGGGCGAACGCACCTTCCCGCAGATCGCGCAGCTCGACATTCACGATCGCCCGCGGGGCCTGGTCCGCGCCTGGTACTACTACGCCGGGCCGGCGCCGCGCGAGCAGTGGCAAAGCGGCCGCTGGGACATCACGCCCTCGTTCAGCAAGACCCGAGCCGTGCACCTGCTCGGCCGCGACGTGATGTACCAGCGCATCGCCTGGCTGCCCGACAACGTCCCGCTCTCGCTACTGCTCGACGGTACGAAACCGCTGCCGTTGCGACTCGGCGCATCGAGCGGTCGCGGGACGTTGATCGCCTCGCCGGAGAGCATCGCACGGCACGTCGGTACGTCGGCGCTGCCACCGAATGGCGCGCAGCGTGCCACGCGGCGGATGCCGCTGTTCGCCGGCGGCGAGACGATGGGTTCGCAGGTCACCCGGCTGCGCAGCCGGGTGCGCCCGGCGTTGTCGCGCCGCAGGAAGCGGGTGACCGCGACCGCGCTGACGCGCTATTCCCGATCGTCGCGGGTACGCAGCGACTACGCCGACGCGTGGCTGCTGATGGACCGCGACACGCTCGCCCAGGACAACGCCGAGCGCTTGTACGAGTACCTGCGCGAACAACAGCCGCAGGTGAACGCCTGGTTCGTCGTGTCGCGCCGCAGTCCGGACTGGGATCGCCTGCAGTACAAGGGATTCCGGCTCATCGAGTATGGCTCGCGCGCCCATACATTGGCGCTGCTGAACTGCAAGTACGTGGTGTCGTCGCAGATCGACCAGTACGTCGTGGCGCCGTTGCAGCGAAGTGACCTGCGTCCGTCCTACCGCTACGCGTTCCTGCAGCACGGGGTGACCAAGGACGACCTGTCCGTCTGGATCAACTCGAAGCCCATCGACCTGATGATCACCGCGACGCCGGACGAGCAGGCCGCCATCGTCGACGACTTCACGCCGTACCGCTACACGGATCGCGAGATCGTCATGACCGGTTTCCCACGCCACGACCGCCTGCTGCGAATCGCCGAGCGCACCTCGCCGGAACGACGACGCACCGTGCTCGTGTGTCCCACCTGGCGACGCGAGCTGCTCGTCGAGCGCAGCGCCGCAGGCAACGCCCGCGAGCTGCGCGCCGACTTCTGGCACAGCGAGTACGCGCGGCAGTGGAGCGCCTTCCTGCAGTCCGAGCAGCTGCACGTCGCTGTGGCCGAGCACGGCTGGAAGGTTGCCTTCGTACCGCACCCGAACATGGCCGACTACCTCGGCGAGACGAGCTTCGGTGCGCACGTCGCAGTGCACCACTTCGCCGACGTCGACATCCAGGTGCTGCTCGCAGGGGCCGGCGTGCTCGTCACCGACTACTCCTCGATGGCGTTCGAGACGGCGTACTTGCAACGCCCGGCGGTGTACTTCCAGTTCGATCGGCTCGAGTTCTTCAACGGCACGCACGCCTACCGCCGCGGCACGTGGAGCTACGAGCAATCCGGTTTCGGACCGGTCACCGAGACCGCGGAGGACGCGGTCCGCGAGGTCGTGGCGATCGTGTCCCGCGGCGGCTCGGCCGACGTCGGGTTCGCACAGCGGATGGCGGCCACCTTCCCGCTTCGTGACGGTCAGTGCAGCCGTCGCGCGTACGAGGCGATCCGCGCGATCGACGAGCCGCTGCCGCGCCAGCTCGCGGTACCGTCCGGCGAGCAGTGACATGCGCGCTCGAGTCGCGCGGGCTCGCGCGGACCTCACGCAGACGGTCGCGGCACGCTATCGACAGGTCGTCGAGTCCGGTCAGGACGCGCGATGGGCCCGGACGGCGGCGGCGGCCTACGTCTCGCTCGACCGGATAAGGCAGGTTCGGCTCGAGCCGTGGCAGCATCGGTTCGCAGACGTCCGTCGACGTCGCCGGGTCGGGCCGAACCTGCTGGTCGTCGAACGCGCAGCCCTGTCCTCCGGGTCACGCCTCGCGCTCACGCTGTCGGGTGCCGCGCCGCTGTGCGCGGCCGTCCGGGCGATCACACTCAACCGTCCGGACGGCTCCACGGCCCGACTGCCGACCGACGTGTCGGTCTCGGGCGACAACGTCCGCCTCGGTGCGGCTGTGCCGGCCGGCATGTCCGGCATGCTGGGCGTGGACGACGGACGCAGCCTGCTCGCGATGGCGGTGTTGTCGCGCAGCGTGCTCACCTCGGCCTGGCCGGTCGCGGCGGGATTGCCGCGGCTGCAGCGCGAGGACGGGCTGCTGACGGTGACGCAGTCGACGACAAACGCCGGGCCGGTCGCGCACACCGTGTCGCTGGGGCTGACGAGGCTGACTATCCGCTGGTCGGTCGCCGATGCCGGCGAGGACCTGCGCGCCCGATCCGGGAGCGACGAACTCGTCACCACCGGTCGACGCGACGGCGCCGAGCGGGTGGGCGTGCTGCCGTTGGCGGCGCTCGCCGAACGCGGCGAACGGACCTGGCTGGTCGAGCTCGGCCAGGGCGCATCGTGGTATCCGGTGCAGCTGGATCCGCGAGTGTTTCCGTCCGTGGGCGTCGTCGGCGACCTGGCTGTGCCCATCCGCATCGCCGGTCGTAGCGTGCCCGTTCGGGTGGGCTACCGCAGCGCGAACCGGCTCGCCGTCGAGGTCGGCCGCTGATGCGGCGTGCGCGGGCGGTGTGGCTACTCGACAGCGCCGATCCGAGCGGTGCGGCGGTCATGGCTATGCGGCGCATGCACGTCCTGCGCGATCGGCTCACGAGCCGGGCCTTCGCGCTGGCACCGGCCCTGACGCGAGCTCCTGCGTGGTCGCCGCTGCACGCGGTTCGCCCGGTCAGGGGGCTCGCCGCGGAGTCTCGCATCGCGCGGGCCGACGTCGTGATCACCACCTCGGCGCGGGCGCTCACGTCGGCCGGGGCGCGATTGACCCGGCAGACCAGGCTCATCCATTTCCTGCATGACCACCCACACGTGCAGTTCCGGCGGCAGTCGTTCATGCGCCGGATCGCCGAGGCGACGACCGTCGTGGTGCCACTGTCCGTCGATCCCGAAGTGGTCGCGAAGGACGCGGGCCTGCGGGCGGACCAGGTCATCGCGATGGACGATTTCACGCTGCCGCACGAGGCGCTGCTGTCTGCGGCGGATCGGCCCACGATCCTGACCGTCGGTCGGCTGCCGCCGCGCACCGCCGTCCTCGACCTGGTAGCGGCGTTCCGACTAGCCGAGCTCGCACGCCGCGGATGGCAGCTGCGCATCGCCGGGTGGGGCCCGGGCCTCGACGAGGTCCGCGAGGCAATCGCGCGGCACCGACTGGCGCCCGCGGTGCTCGCCCTGGGCGCGCGGCACGACATCGCCCAGCTCTACCTCGACGCCGGCCTGCTCGTTCGCCTCGACGACGGCGACGTGGCCGGCCTGTCGGTGCTCGAGGCCCTGGCCGCCGGCGTGCCCGTGCTCGCCGCCGAGACGGTGCCGGCCGCGCAGCGGCACGTCGGGCACGGCCGCACCGGCCGGTTGCTGACTCGCACCGATCCCACGTCGATCGCGCACGCGCTCACCGAGTTGGCGGGCGGGTCGAGCGAGCGCGCCGACCTCGCGGCGACCGCGCGCGCCGCCGGGACCGGGCTGCTGGGTCACGACGCGCACGACGCACTTGTCCACCTCATCAACGTCACGCTCGACAGTCCGAAACGGCCGCAGCGATGACCGCGCCGGACGCCGCCCACACGGTGGTCATCGGGCGCCGCGAACACGTCGAGATCGACCACCTCCAACCGGCGCAGGCACGGGCACGGATGCTCGACGCGGTACTCGACGCGCTCGCCCACCACGGGGTGCGCGGCTTCGTGATCAAGGGCGGGGCCGGCGCGGCCAGCACCGTCGGCATCCCGCCGGGGCAGCGGTCCCCGGCACTCGCCGCGCTCGACGCGCTAGCCGGCCCCGCGGTGTACCTGCAGGAGAGCTACCCCGACGCCGTGGCCGCGCAGCCTATCCGCCGGTTCACGACGGGTGCCGACGTGCCGTCGCGCTGCCCGGCGATCACCGTCGCCCGGTACTGGTCGGTGGCCGGCGGGGCGCTGACCTTCGGGATGCGCTACGGCGTCCGGATCGAGTTCTGGACCGAGACCGACGGTCTCGTTGCCGCGCCCGCACCCAACGCCGCGGCGCAGTTCGCCACACCCGAGTTCCTCACGCCTGCGACGATCACCGTCGAGGGACGTGAACGGCCCTCCGTCGCGTTGTTCGACCGCACCTTCCTCGACGAGATCGACTTCCCGATCGACGTCGTCTACACCTGGGTCGACGGCGACGACCCGGCCTGGCGAGAGCGCATGTTGCAGGCCAGGGCGGCCGCCGACGGGGTCGAATACCACCCGGCGGCGCAGGCGGCGCACCGGTACCGCAGTCGCGAGGAGCTGCGCTACTCGCTCCGATCGCTCGACAGTTACGCGCCATGGGTCCGGCACGTGTACCTCGTCACCGACCAGCAGGTGCCGGCCTGGCTGGACCTGGCCAACCCGCGGCTGACACTCGTCGACCACCGCGACATCTACCGCGAGGCCAGCCGGCTGCCGGTGTTCAACTCGAGCGCGATCATCACCCAGTTGCATCACATCGACGGGCTCGCCGAGCACTACCTCTACCTCAACGACGACGTCTTCTTCGGCCGCGACGTCGCGCCCGGACTGTTCTGGTACAGCAACGGCATCGCGAAGGTGTTCCCGTCGCCGCTCACCCGGCCGTTCGGCCCCGCGCACGCCGGCGAGCAGCCGCAGATCAACATCACGAAGAACATTCGTACCGTGCTGGAACGCGACCTCGGGCGCTCGGTCTCCACCGCGCTGCGGCACACCCCGTACCCGCAACTACGCAGCGTCAACTACGACATGGAGCAGCGCTTCGCCGACGTGCTGGCCGCGACCGCAGTGCGCCGGTTCCGCCACCACGACGACATCGCGCCGGACCAGCTGTTCCACTACTACGCCCAAGCGATCGGTCGGGCGGTGCCGACGACCCAGCTCGAGTACGCCTACATCAACGTCGCGGTCGCCGAGGAAGCGCTGCACCGGATGCGGCGCGCGCTGGCGGTGCGTGACGCCGACGTGCTGTGTCTCAACGACTCACCCGAGCCGGCTTCGACAGCGACGCCGCACGAGGAGATCGCCGCGTTCCTCGACGCGTATTTCCCACTCGCATCGTCATTCGAGTTGAGCTTCGCAACTGGCTGAGCTGTTGGCTCGGACGGGCACGCAGTTCGACGCAGCAGGCCCATCAAGCCGCTGTTCCCCGACCGGCCCGCTTGTCATCGGTAGCCTGCAAGGCGTTCGGATCAAATGTCACGGGATCGAGGGCCCATGCCTGGACGGCTGCGTCATCGCGTCGTCGACGCGGTGCCCGAACCTGTGTTGCGCCGCATCCAACGCGTACGCAAGGGCGACCGGCTGCGCAATCGTCCCGGCAGCGTGTCGCCCGCGGTGATCTCCCGATACGACGCCCATGCAGTTCGCGCCCGGACCGTCACTGCGGTGACGCGCACCCTCGACGACGCCGAGGTCCCGTACGTCCTCGTCCCGGGCCTGCACGGCAACGTCCGGCAGGTCGCCGTCGACGCCGTGGATCGCGACGCGGCGCTCGCCGCGCTCGAGGGCAAGCTGGTCGGCGACGGCTGGGTGCTCACGCCGGCATTACGGCGACGGCGGACCAGCGCCACCGTGCGCGCCCATCAAGTCCTGCACGCACCCGATGGACGGTTCGTAGCCGGCCCGGAGAACGGCTGCGAGATCGGCTTCTGGCGGCGGATACGCAAACCCGGACATCCGCGCCGCGACGGGGAGCCGCACACGGTCGGGACCCGGCTCGCCCCCAACTCGACCCGGGTGGTGGGATACCTGACCGGGCAGGCCTGGGACCAGGCGACGAGCAGCCCGAAGCACTGGCCGGTGGACGACCCACGGCCGGACATCTTCGAGATCGGTGAACCGGTCGACATCGTCTATACCTGGGTCGACGGCGACGATGCTGCCTGGCGGGCGCGACGCGCCGTGCACGCACCCGACGCTGGTGAGCACAACGCCACGGCCGTCGTGCCGGCCCGCTTTCTCAGCCGCGACGAGCTGCGCTACTCGCTGCGCTCCTTGGCCATGTACGCGAGCTGGGTGCGTCGGATCCACCTCGTCACCGACAACCAGGTGCCGGACTGGCTCGACGTCGACCATCCGAAGATCCGGGTCATCGACCACCGCGATATCTTCGTCGACACCTCCGTGCTACCGGTGTTCAACTCGCATGCAATCGAGTCGCAGCTGCACCATGTACCCGATCTCGCCGAGCACTACCTGTACCTGAACGACGACTTCTTCTTCGGCCGTCCGGTCGACCCGGAACTTTTCTTCCATGCGAACGGGATCGCCAAGTTCTTCCTGGCCAAGGATCCGCTCGACCTGGACCCACCCTCGACACGCGACCTGCCGCTGCTCAGCGCGGCGAAGAACCACCGAAGTCTGCTCGAACGCGACTTCGGGGTGACGGTGCGGCGCAAGTTCCGGCATGCCCCGGCGCCGCAGCTGCGCAGCGTGCTGGAGGAGATGGAGAAGCGGTACCCGGAGTTGTTCGCCCAGGTTGCCGCCTCCCGGTTCCGCCATCCCGACGACGTGTCCGTGGCGTCGTCGCTGATGCACTACTACGCGTACGCGCGGGGCCGGGCGGTACCGGCCGACATCGAGTACCGCTACCTCGACATCAGCCGCAAAGACACCGCACGCCGCCTGGACGAGATCCTGCGTCAGCGACCGCAGGTGTTCTGCCTCAACGACGTGGACAGCCGAGAACATCACCTGCCCGGTCAGGAGGAGGCGCTGCAGGAGTTCTTCGCGGCCTACTTCCCGTTGCCCAGCCCGTACGAGAAACCGACGGTCTGACGCCCCGGGCCGCACGATCTGGTGCTGCCCGCGGTCAGCCGTTGCACTGGCGCTGGGCGACCGCGTCGATACGGTCCGCCAGGCCCTGCGTCGCGTCGTCGTCGAGCGGGCCCGATCCGGTGTGGGCCAGCGTGCTCATGTCGTTGGCGAGCAGTGTCAGGTCGGCCTTGGCCGCGGTCGGTGCCTCGCCGGCGAGCTTGTGCAGGAGACCGACGATCCGGTTCACATCGGTGCTGCTGGCCTCGCCCAGCCGGGCGTTCGTCGTCGCGTTGCCGAGCGCTGCGTAGTCGGCGCAGAACGACGACCCGCCGTGGCTCGGGCGCAGGGCCAGCACGACCGCCACGGTGACACCGGCGGCAGCCACACCGGCGATGACCGCCGCCCGCTTCGTGCGGTTGCGAACACGGCGCGCCGCAACGGGGACGTCGACGGGAGCCGCGACCGGTGCTGCGCTCGCAAGCTGGTGCCTCGACACGACGCCCCCCGTCGCGACCTGATCGGTCCACTGCCCGTCGAAATACCGCAATTCGTACGTACCGGCCGGATCGGCGTACCACCCGACACTCTCGCGCAGCTCGTTCATGAGATCTGTCCCTTCCTGGTTGACCCGGGCTGGTCAGTGGCCCGATCTGGCCGGTGGAATCCGGTGAGATGAGGATGGAACGGCCCGCTCAACCACCGCCAAGGAACCGCCAAAGGGAACCGCTCGGCCGCTTGGTGCAGGCTGCCGATCCGTAGACTTTTCGGCATGGGTGTGGGCTCGCCGGACTCGACGGACCCTCGCCAGACCTGGACGCTCGTGCCGGACGGTTACGAGTTCGTGCGCATGCTCGGCCATGGGGCCAGCGGTTGGGTCGCGCTGGCCCGGCAGGTGCAGCTCGATCGACTGGTGGCGATCAAGGCGATCCATGCGGGCGCCCACGATCGCGCGGGCCAACGCCGGCTCGAGCGCGAAGGCCGGGCTGTGGTCGCGTTGCGCCATCCCGGCATCGTGGCCGTGTACGAACTGCGCCAGAGCAGCAGTGGCGCCGCGCTGGTGATGGAGTACGTGCCCGGCGGCGACCTGCGGGCACTGATGGACTCCGGCACGCTCACCGGTTCGCATGCCGCGGCCCTGCTCGGCGAGCTGGCCGCCGCGCTCGTCCATGCCCACGCCGCCGGCATCATCCACCGCGACGTGAAGCCGGCCAACGTTCTGCTCACCGGCGACGGACATGCGAAAATCGCCGACTTCGGGCTGGCGCGGCTGACGAGAACTCCGGGCGCGTACCGCACCTCAACCGGCGACGTGTCCGGCACGCCGGCCTACATGGCGCCGGAACAGATCCTTGACCCGTCCAGCGAACTACCGAGCAGCGACACCTACGCCTTCGCCGTGCTCGCATACGAGCTGCTGACCGGCGCCCGGCCGTACCCGGCCCGCGGGGTGGCCGAGGTCATCGCCGCACATCTGACCGACGCGCCCGTGCCGCCGTGGCTGATCGCACCAGGTCTTGACCGCGAGGTCGGCCGGATCCTGCTGGCCGGGCTGGCCAAGCGCCCGCAGGACCGTCCGTCGCCGACCCGGATGGCCGACGAGATCCGGCGGGTGACACCCGAACAGTGGGATGCCCACTTCCGGACTCGGGTGCCGCCGACGCGGCCGCATCCGGCCGACGCAACCTCGACCCAGGCGCAGGGCTCGGCTGCGGACCCGGTCGCAGGCACCAGCGAACCGGTCGTGCCACCGCCGCCCGCGCCCGGATCCGCGGTGGGTGCCCCACACCGGCCCGCGCCGGCGCCCCACACGCCCGTACCGGTGGTGCGAGCCCGGGCGCGCACCGGCGGGTGGCGTCTCGCCGTGGTTCTCGGAGCCGCTGTTGCCGGTTCGGTGCTCGGTCTCGTCCTGGTCGTGTTGGCGAGGCGGTGGTGAGCGCCGACGGGCCTGCCACCGACGTCGACAGCGCGGTCGAGGACGTCGACTTCCGCGTGCTGGGTCCGTTGCGGGTCGTGCGGGACGCAGCGGAGGTGGACCTGAGGGGCGACAAGCCGCGCGCCGTCCTGGCCCTGTTGCTGATGCGGCGCAACCGCCTGGTGCCCGCCGCGGTGTTCGCCGACGAGATCTGGGGACGCGGCGTCAGCGACGTGCAGGCGAACCTGCAGGTGGTCATCAGCAACGTGCGCCGGGCACTCGCGTCGCCCGCGACGGCAACGGCCGCGGGCGACGGCCGCCGATACATTCGCACGGCGCCGGCCGGGTACTCGATTTCGCTCGCGGACGAGCGATACGACCTGGAGCGATTTCGCCGGCTCCGGGCCGAAGGCAACGAAGGGCGCGCGGCCCGGCGGCCGGCCGACGCGGCCCGGGCCTATGCGCGCGCGCTGGCTGAGTGGAGCGGCGAGCGCGGCCTGGAGGACCTCAGCGGTCTGGCGTTCGCGGACGCATTCGCGCAGATCATGGAGCAGGAGCTGCTCAGTGTGCTGCAGGCGCGGATCGAGGCCGACCTGGCCTGTCAGCGTCATCAGGACCTGCTGGGTGAGCTGCACGTGTTGACGCGCCGCTACCCGCTCAACGACATCCTGCGCGGCCAACTGATCGTGGCCCTGACGAGATCGGGTCGCTCGGTCGACGCGGCGGAGGAATACCACCTGTTCCGGGAGCAGTACCAGCGCGAGATGGACTCGAACGTTCCGGAGGCGCTGCGCCGCATCTGGGGCTCGCTGTCGCGCAACGAGCCGGTGCGCGACCACTACGCCACGCCCCCCTCACCAGGCTTGGACGAGCACACGCTGGTGGACGACGCGCTCGTCCGGCTGCGCGGTGAACTCGTGCACCGCAACGGAGCCCGGAACCAGGTCGCCGGCCGCGTCACCATCGGGCGCGTGGGCTGCGACCTCGTCCTGCCCGACGCCAAGGTGAGCAAGCGGCATGCGGTGATCTCGCCGACCCCGGACGGATTCGTGATCAACGACCTGCAGTCGACCAACGGGACGTTCGTCAACGACAATCCGGTTGTGCTCCCGCACCTGCTCGAACACCTCGACCGGATCCGGCTGGGCGACACCGAGCTGACGTTCCGCTCATCGACGGGCTGAGCATCGATCGGCGGCCGCTCGTCCCGGTCAGAACGGGCCGGTCGTAATTGGTGTGAGGAACAGGTCCTCGGCCAGCCGGAGCAGCTCGGGATCCTGACTCCGGGTCGAGCCGTCCAGGTACCACGCATCGAAGATCTCGACGGTGGCGTCCTCGCCGGTCACGAGGAAGGCCTCGTTGGCCGGGATCGCCGCCGGCCACCCGGCCGGCCTGACCCCGCTGCGCAGCAAGTCGTCGAGACCGCCCGTACCGGGCGCGCGCTCGAGCTTCGAGAGTTCGCTCGCGTACTTGTACAGGTCGCCCGGTGGGCCGACGTGCTCGCCGGCAACGATCATCGACAGCGCAACGGTTCGCCCCTTGACGGGGATGGTGACCAGGCGCCGACCGGCGCCGCTCGGACACGGGTGCTGCTCGAAGAACTTGATCACAGCGGCGCCGTAGGAGTTGGCGGCGCAGTCCGAGACGGTGTCCTCGGCCCGAACCGTGGCGACGTAAGTCTGACCGGAGGGACCGGTCGCCACGATCGTGCGGCCGACGCCGGCCGGGGCCGGTGAGCTCGGGCTCGTCGGCGCCGGGCCACCTGAGCCGAGCGCGGTCGAGATCACTCTGCTCGGCGCGAGCCTTCCGTCGCGGTACGCGATCGTGGTCGTCCCCCGCCCCGACGGGCAGCAGTGCGCGTCCTGCCCCCTCAGGTACACGCCAGCGACGGTGATGACCCCGCCCTGCACTCGCAGCTGACGCGGCACCAGTCCGGACCCGGTGCCCGCGACCGTCCCCAGGTCGCCCACGGAGTAGAGGCCGAGCACCTGCACCCGGCCGGCCGGCGCGTCGAACACCACAACGGACGGCCAGAACGTCCCGGTGCCGCTGTTGCTGCCGGTGCCTGCGCACATGAGGCCGAGCACCGCCACCATCGGTCCGCCGTTGGCGAGCGGGCCGTACTGCGGCGCGATGCTCCTGGTGAGGAGGTAACCGCCCGGCGGCAATCCCGGCCGCGAGGCGGGCGGGATAGGCAGCGTCGCCTTTCCGTTGTGCAGCGTGATGGCGTGCGACGCGAAACAGGCCCTTCCCGGGACGGTGATGTTGTCCCAGTCGACACTGTGCAGATCGAAGGAGACCGGACGGGCGAGGTCTGTCGAGCGGGCCGCCGGGCTGGTCGTGAGGGGCGCACGGGTCGCAGCCAGCGGCCGCGCTGGCGAGGCGCTGTGCTGCGCGACGAGGATCGCGGCGGTCGTCACGACCGCCACGCCGGTCCCCGCGCCGACGAGAAGGCGACGCGACCGCGACAACCGGCGCACCCGGCGCACCGTCGAATGATCTGCACCGGGGGGCGTTGACACGGCCCGCGTGACGTGGCTGACGAGCGGCGGGTTCGGCCCGGTTGGCGCCCCCTGGACGAGGGCCGCGCCGGCCCCAGCCGGCATCACCCCGGCCGCCGTGGCGGCGCCCGCGGTAACCGCTGCGCTGACCAGGCCGGCGACGCCCGCGCCGGCGAGCCAACCCCTGCCGAACGTGCGATCGGCCGCCTCGTCGAGCAGCGCGAGGAAGTGACGGGCGTCGACGGGGCGGTGGGCGGCCGAGGGGGCGAGCGCAGCGTGCAGCACCGCCCGCATCGGGGCGCCGACGTCGCTCAGATCAGGTATGCCCGGCCCGAATTGGGCGGCGAGGACGGCCTCGGGCGTCGTCCCCTCGAACAGCGGCCGGCCCCGCAGCAACAGCATCAGCACGGCGGCGGCCGAGTAGACGTCCGAGGCCGGCACCAACGGCAGGCCCCACGCGGCCTCCGGGCTCAGGTAGCCGGGCGTCCCGGTCACCCCTGTCGCGCCGGCCGGCCGGGCCAGGCCGAAGTCGATCAGCTTCGCCACGCCGCCCAGGTCCAGCAGCAGGTTGGACGGGCTCACGTCGCCGTGCACGACCTGATGGGAGTGCGCGTAGTCGAGGCCGAGCAGGCCGCCGCGGACCACGCCGACGGCCTGGACCGGCGAGAACCGGCCCGCGAGTCGCGTCACATTGGCGAGGGTTGCGCCATCGACCCATTCCTCGACCAGCCACCACTCGCCCGGTGTCTCGATCAGATCGATGACACCGACGATGTTCGGATGTGACAGGCGCGCCAGCAGCCTGGCCTCGGTGCGCAGTTGCTCGACCGACCGGACCGCTGCACCAGCCACCTGCTTGAGCGCGACGTCGCGTCCGAGGGCGTGGTCGCGGCCACGCCACACCGATCCGGTCGCCGACGCGGCCACGAGGCCGAGCACCTCGTAGGCCCCGACGCTGCGGGGTGCGGGCGGCCCTTGACTGCTCATACGAATTCCCCCGTCATGACCTGTGTCCTGCTGAATCGGCGAGCCCAGGGCATCGCTCACATCACGATTACTACACACCCAAAAGCGCCGGTTAGCGAACCCTGAAAGGCCGAACGCGGTACTGCGGGCAGTCGCGCAGCGGCTCAGCTGTAGCCGAGCAAGTGACATGCCTCGCGCAGCTGCTCGGGGACGACGTCGGGCGGCGGCTGCGGCGGACGGACCACCCCGCTGCGCAGGGTCGCGCTCCAATCGCCGAGCCTGCTGCGGAACTCGCCGTGATCCTGTTCGGCGTAGTTGAGCATGCCGGCCGCCCAGGGCACGCCGAGGTAGTCGCAGAGCCGATGCGTCGCGTCTGCGGGATCGGCCACCAGCTCCTCGTAACGGACGATGATCGCCGGCAGCTGCTCGCTCGCCCGGCGCAACGCCTTCGCGTAGCGGGTCGTCAGCCGGTAGTGGGCCTGCGCGTCGTCGCCCGGCCACGCGCGCCGCATCGAGTCGAATACCTGCGCGGGGTGCCGAAACAGGACGATGTAGCGAGCCTGCGGCCAGCCGAGCAACAACCGTTCCCAGTCGAATACGTTCTGCGGCGTCTTGTCCACCACGACCGACTTGCCGCTGCGCACGAGTTGCAGGTGCAGCACGCGATCCCAGAGCAGGTTCTCGAGGTCACGCGGCGTCAGGCCCAGCGCCCGCATACCGGCGACGGCATTGTCGCTGCCGAGCTTGACCTGCACCTTGCGCAGGTGCATCTCGTGCGGCGCCACGATGTCCGGATGTGAGTCGAGGATCACCCGTAGCAGGGTCGATCCGGACCGGATCGAACTCAACAGGAACACCGGGGCAGGGACCAGGCGCTCGCCGTCGCCCATCGACCGCACTGCCGCCGGAACGGGGGTCCCCGCTCGAACCCTGCGCCGCGCCAGCCGCGCCCGGTAGCTCGCCCGGATCCGCTTACCCATGCGGCGAACCCGGCGCTGCGCGTCGGCGCGGTTCACCTTCTCACCCCGGTGGCTTCGACGGGTCGTCCCACCTCACTGACGGTCAGCCAGACCAGGCTGGCCCGGTGGCAATGATCCCTAAAGGTGACTCTTACCTCCCGGCTGAGAGGATCCCCGACCAGGCAAGTCGCGGGCAACGACCCCAGCCGCCCGCGTAACATTCTTACCTCGCGCTGGTGACGCGCTCGTGAAAGGACGACGGTGTCGACCGATTGTCGGATAACCGCCATCGCCTGGGAGCGTGTGCACCTCACCTTGACGGTGCAGCTCCCGGTGCCGTCGGATCGGGCCGATGACGTGCAGTTCATGATCGTCGACGTCGAGCGTGCGTTCCCGGTGCCGACGCGACGCATCGGCACCGGGCGATACCAGCTCTCGCTGAACGTCACCAACTTTCGGGACCGCTCGCAGGTGCCGAACGGGACGTGGCGCTTCGTCGCCTACATCGGCGGGAGCGAAGGGCCGACGGCTGGCTACGATCTGGGCGACCTTGAGCAGCTGGCTCAGGATTCACGCACGTTCGTCTACGCCAGCAATCGGGTGGCCTACATGGTCGTCTTCGACATCTCTGAGGACGACGAGCGACCGGTGTTCCTGATGAGCAACCTATCAGATGTTCCGCAATCCGAAACGCCCCGCAAACGCACCCAAGCCGCCGCTACCCAACCGGATTCTTCAGCGGGTGCTGCCCCGCACGAGGCGAGTCAAGCTGGTGAACCGGTGGTACAAGATTGCTCGGCTGACGAAGTCGCGCAAGGGCAATCGGATCCTGTTTGCGTCCGAGATGCGCACGAGCATGGACGGCAACCTGCTGCGCATCCACGAACGGATGCTTGAGCGTGGACTCGACGGCCGGTTCCGGTTCCGCTACTCGTTCCGGGTGCCCCAAACCGGTACGAAACTCACCACACTTCGGGTGATCTACCTGCTGGCCACATCCGACGTCGTCTTGGTCGACGACTACTTCGGACTGTTCGAGTCACTGGATCTGTCACCCGAAACCAAGATTATCCAGGCATGGCACGCCGGTAGCGGCTTCAAAAGCATCGGGTACAGCCGCTTTGGCAACTACGGCTCGCCGAAACTGCAGAACGCCCACCGCAAGTACACCTACGCGATCACCGGATCGCAGCATCTCGTGCCGGTATATGCCGAGGCGTTCGGTATCGAGGAGTCTGCGGTCATCGCGACAGGCTTGCCGCGCATCGACACGTTCCTGGACGCCGAGCACACCCAGAAGATCGTCGCCGATTTCCGGGCCGCGTATCCGGCATTCGACGGCAAGAAGGTCATCTTGTTCGCCCCGACCTTCCGCGGCAGGGGCAGCAAGACCGCCTATTACGACTACTCCAAGATTGACTTTGGCAAGCTGTACGCCGCCTGCGGCGACGACGCCGTCATCCTGTTCCGCATGCACCATTTCGTCCGCGAGCCAGTGCCCATCCCCGCGGAGTACCGCGATCGGCTCGTCGAATTCGCGACCTACCCAAATACCAACGACCTCCTGCACGTCACCGATATCCTGATCACGGACTATTCGTCGATCATCTACGAGTTCTCGTTGCTCGATCGGCCGATGCTCTTCTTCGCCTACGACAAGGAGGCCTACGCCGCGACCCGCGGTTTCCACCGCGACTATGACGAATCCGCGCCCGGCAAGGTCTGCGCCAGCATCGACGAGCTGGTCAAGGCACTGCAGGACAAGGACTTCGACACCTGGAAGGTCGAAGGATTCCGTCGCGAGAACTTCGACATCATCGACACCAACGCCACCGACCGGGTCATCGACCAACTCATCCTCGGCGACCCGAACACGAGCGAGATCGCCACGAGCAGGGCGGGGCGACGCGATCCGGCCATCGGGGACGCTGCGGTCGGCGATGCCGACGTCAGCGATCATGGCGACGAGGCGTGAAGCCAGCCTCGAGATGACGACCTGGACCTGCGCGTGAACATCGCGGTCATCTTCGCGGGCGGCATCGGCTCCCGGATGAACGCACGAGCCGTGCCGAAGCAGTTCCTTGAGGTGCACGGCAAGCCGATCATCGTGCACACGCTGGAGCGCTTCGAGGAACATCCGGACATCGATGCGGTTGCCGTGGCGATCGTGCCCGACGGCCGCGAGCACCTGATCAGGCTCCTCAAGCGCTACGAGATTGGCAAGGTCAGATGGATCGTGGACGGCGGCGAGACCGGGCAGATCTCGCGGCATCGCGCGCTGCAGGCAATTGCCGAGCAGTGTCCGGGCAACTCGGTGGTACTGATCCACGACGGTGTCCGCCCGCTCATCAGCGCCCAGCTCATCACCGAGAACATCGACAGCGTCGTGCTCAACGGATCAGCGGTCACCTGCACCAAGGTCAACGAGACCGTCGTGTCCTCGGCGACCCGCACCATCGACGCAGTCATCCCACGTGATCACCTCTATGCGGCGCAAGCGCCGCGGAGCTCAGGCTCGCAGATATCCTCGGACTGTACGACCGTGCCGTACAGGACGGTGAGTGCGACTCGATTGACTCGTGCTCGCTGATGCACCGTTACGGACGTGAGATCTACCGGGTGGACGGCCCCCGGTCCAATATCAAAATCACGACTGCGGAGGACTTCTACGTCTGCCGCACCTTCTTCGAGATCATCGAGAACCAGCAGATCGTGGGGATCTAGTAGATGGCGGTCGTCAGGAACCAGGTCGTTGTCCAGATGTGGACGAGATTCTCGACCGCGAGCTGCCTGGGGGCAGCTGTCCGGCACGACCGTGCTCGTCACCGGCGCCGGCGGCATGCTCCCCACGTACGTGATCCGCAGCCTGCTCGCTCTGAATGACCGTGGCGGCGCCGGCATCACCGTGCATGGCCTCGCACGAAACGAGCAGAAGGCCCGAGGCATCCTCACCGATGTCGTGGATCGGCCGGACTTCCATCTCATCGTTTCGGACGTGAGCGCGCGCTCGACCTGGCTGGACCGCTTCACTACGTCGTTCACGGCGCGAGTGCAGCGCGGCCGGTCCTGCACGGGAGCGACCCGGTCGCGACGATCAAGGCCAATCTGCTCGGCACCTTCAACCTGCTCGACCTGTGCCGAGCGAAAGGCGCGCGCGGCTCCGTGCTGATGTCGTCCGCCGAGATCTACGGGCAGCAACCGGCCGAGACCGAGTTGATCAGCGAGGACTCATACGGCGGTTTTGACATCCTCAACCCCCGGGCGTGCTATTCAGAAGGCAAGCGCGCTGCCGAGACGATTTGCGCGGTGCATCAGGCTCAGTACGGCATCGTCTGCCGGATCGCGCGCTTCGGACATGTCTACGGACCGGGGATGGCGGCTGACGACGGGCGCGTGCAGGCAGACTTTGCGGCCAGCGTCGCCGCTGGGCGCGACATCGTCCTGAACAGCGACGGCTCGGCGGTTCGCACCTACACCTACGTCGGCGACGCCGTTGCAGGGTTGTTCTACCTGCTCCTGCGCGGCAACGACATCGCCTACAACGTCGCGGACGCGGCCGGGCTCGTGTCGATCCGGCAACTGGCCACGCTGTTTACCCACGTCCGGCCTGAGCTGGGGTTACAGGTCGGGTTCGCGCACGAGGCCGACGCCCGCGCCTACAGCCAGGTGAAGGGGCAGGGTCTCGACAGTGCCCGGCTCGCCGCGCTCGGCTGGCGGCCGGTCGTCGGGTTGGAGACGGGTCTCGACCGGATGGTGACCGCAATGGTGACTGAACTGGACGCCGCGTCGCGCTGACTTCAGTCGAAGTACACCCGCAGGTCGGGGTCGACGACCAGCGCGCGCTGGGTCCGGTGCAGCTTGCCCTCGCGCCGCGCGTAGATCGTATACTGGCCCGGCGCCAGCGATCCGCTGCCTTCCAAGCGGGCGCCGTCGGCATCCGCGACGACGCGCGCGCTCAACGCGCCGCCTGCCGCGGCCTTCTCGAGGTGTTCGGCCGCCTGCTCGTCGGGCAGATCCTCAGGCACGGTGCCGTCGGCGATCGCGACCACCATGCCCGCGTCCAAATCTGTCTGACCGACGATCGCGACGTTGAGCAGTGGTGCGGCGAACGCGTCGATCGTGCCCGCGGGACCGCTCCGCGGCTTGGCGTCGACGGCCAGGGTTCGCAAGCGCAGGGCCAGGTCCACAGACAGGCCCTTCGATGCGTTCGCGTAGGCAACCGCGGCCCGGCCGATTATCAGGGGCCGCGCATGAGCCCTCCGCGATAGCGCGGCGGGCCCTTGCGTTCCATCCCGACCCACGTCGGTTCGCATCCGAAAATCCCAGACGATCTCGTCAGGGGGTCTGCCGAGGGCTGCCGGAATCGATGATCTATCAACCCGCCACAGCACTGCACCAGCGACAAGGCCCCCGCCTTGTTCGGCTCGAATTGTGCGTCGCTGTGCCTACCGTCACGGCACGACCAAGAGAGCACTCCTTTCGGCTGCGAAGCACAGGTCCTCGAGCTCATCGCGGCTAGGTCGTCGGTCAGATCGAGCAACTCCGGGGGATCGCCCGTTCGAGCACTTCGCTCACGACCCGGCCAGGATCTTCCCGTCCGCTGCCCGAGGACCCGGGCACGTTCGCGCTTCTTCGGTTCCCAGCGCCCTGGGCTCCAGTCGTAGAACCCCGTCTCGCCACGCAAGCTGGATCACGATCGTGACGTGAACCTGAGGACAGTCGGCGTCATGGAAGGCCGTCATCAGCTCCGGCGCGGCCCGTCGGATCAGGTACGCTGGGCCTGATGCTTCTTGGGAAGCGCAGCGAACACCTCGTCGGAGGTAAGCGAGCCGAGTCAGCTGCGTGCCCGTCGGAAAGCCATCTCTTGACCCGCTGATCGGCATCGGGCCTCACAACCAGGCGGACCATCGGTCGATGACGCGGGTACCTGACCTGATGCGCGAGGGAGATCGTTACGCGCGGCGCGTAATCGGGCCCAGCTAGGGTGATGAGCAATGAAGCCATCATGTCCTCGAGCCGGTCCCAAAAGTCGACTCGGTCGCGGGATCGAAGGTATGCGAGCTGTTCGACTCACTGGCATGCCAAAGATACATCGGGAGTGTCGGCCAGCACCGAGATCAACTTTGGCGTGACGAAATGCGTCGAGGTTGATAACATGTCTTCCCAGAGCACGCGCGAGCCCCTCCGGAAAGCGAATCGCGTGGTCGACGATCAACTGCCGGCGATACAGTTGTGCGGCACCATCGGCAGCATTCGGTCGATGCCCATTCGGTCAATGCATTCGAGATATTGCCGGCCGTCAGGCTCGACATACCCCACCAGACATCGTTCGTCTTGCTTTCCTTGGGGCTGAGGATATCGCGCGTGATTGTCCGCGGCGAACTCGTAGGCCCGACGCAGGCCGTCCGGGAACAGCGAATCGTCGTGATCCATGAACAGCAGGTACTCGCCGCGAGCGTGCTCGATGCCGGTGTTACGCGGCCTACTCGGCCACCCCGAATTCTTGATCCGCAGAACCCGCATGTTGGGTCGGGTGGCGGCGAATCCCTGGAGCCGGGCGAAGGTGTCGTCGGGCGAGCCGTCGTCGACGAAGATCACTTCGAAGTCTCGCTGCGGCAGCGTCTGCGCGTCGAGTGAATCGATGACACGGTGCACGGCCTCGCCCGGGCAGTATGCGGCGATGATGACACTGACTTTGGGCGATTCCGGGCCCCATCCGCACGCCCCCTCTGCCACGACCGCTCTAGCGTGCCAGCCGAACAGCGCGCCCGTCGAACAACCGGACCGTCGATCAGCCCGACCGCCACACGATCGCCCCGATGGCGGCGCTCGTGAGAGCGTGCCCCGTCCGAGTGGCGACGTGACATGGGAGGCGCAGGCACGCAAGACTGGCCACGCTGCCCGCACCGGAAAGGGTTCATCTTGAGACGACACGATTTCGTGAAGCAACTGCATGCGCTGCTCGAGCCGCGTACCTATGTCGAAACCGGGATCGACAGGGGCCAGAGCATCACGCTGTCCCGGGCGCCGAGCATCGGCATCGATCCCGAGTTCTCGATCGTGTCCGAGATACTCGCGGATGTCCACCTCGCTCGCACGACAAGTGACCAGTTCTTCGCCCGCAGAGACCCGATCGCCCACTTGTCAATCCGAGTCATCGACCTGGCCTTCATCGACGGCATGCACCTCGCCGAGTACGCGTTGCGCGACTACCTGGCCGTCGAGCGGTTCACCAGACCGACGAGCGTGATCGTTCTCGACGACATGCTGCCACGCAACGTCGACGAAGCGGCGCGCCACCGGCACACGGGGGATTGGACCGGTGATGTGTACAAGGCAGCGCAGGCGCTTCGGGACATGTGCCCAGAGGTGATCGTCATCGAAGTCGACACCACTCCGACCGGCGTGGTCGTAGTCCTGACACCCAACGCGGCGCGCAAGGGCGTGCTGCCGGGCTACGACGACTGGCTCGACATCGCGGTGACACCCGACCCGCAGGACGTGCCGCCGGAGATCTATTCGCGCGCGCGCGCGCTCGACCCGGAGAAGCTGCTGGCCAGCGCGGGTTGGGCGAAACTGCGCAAGCTTCGCAAGCGGGGCACGACGACCGCGGCTCAGGTTCGTTCGGCATTCGCGGACGTCGTGGCCGCCTGACAGACCGCGAACTGCTCCGGCACCGCCGGTGTCGCCCGCTTCACAGGTCGATCAGTGCAGCACCTTACGGGCGGTCGAGCGGACCTGCGCGCGCACCTTCTTTGCCTTGTCCTCCGGGAGCACGGTCAGGGCCTTGTCCAGCACCTTGCCGCCCGCTGCGACCGCGCGCTTGGTGCGGATCGACCGCCGAGACGGGATCAGGGACGGGCGGCTCGTCGCTCCCCACAGCAGCACCAGGGGGCGCTCGCCCTGGACGAGGAGCCGGGCGGCCACCGATTCCTCGGTGTGCGCGTCCGGGTGCAGGACGAGCGACCAAGTCCCGTTGCCGAACTCGGCGCGCGGCGCGCGGATCGTCAGCTGCGCTCCACTGACGCCCACGCCGAACTCGCCCTTGGCTTCGACGGAGCGCCGGCCGCACCTGAGGGTGACCACGATCGGGGACTCGGTGATCACCACGGCCGGATCGGCCAGGACAATCTCGACGTCCGAGCCGCGGCGGCGTGCGTAACTATCCACCAGGTCGAATTGTGCCGAAGGTGGCTTCGACATGCCCATGGTCGTCTCCTACGTCGAATGTGGAGGCGTTCTGATCGCAGCCTACCCATGCATCGAACCTCGGCCGCTCGGTTCGCGCGCCGCGTCGGAACCCGATGTGGCGGTCGGGCCCGTCAAGGTGCCTGTCCGTGGCACGAGCCAAGCGAACGGTCCGGTGTACGCGAGTCGCGGTCGCTCCGGCGGTAGCATCCGCGAGTGCACGAAGTCAGCGGCGCAGCCGGCGAGCCAGCGTTCCGCGAAGACGTGTCGTCAACAGCATGAGGCAGCAGGTGGCGATCCTCGCGGCAGGCCGTGGGACCCGGCTCGGCCGGCCTCATCCGAAGCCGTTGACCAATCTTGAGGACGGGAGACGATTATCGGCAGCCAGCTCGGACAAGCGCAAGTGCGTTCGACAGGCCACAGGTGTACGTCGTCGTCGGTTTTAAGCTGGAGATGATTCTGGAGGCGCATCCGAAGCCTTGTTCGTTTACAACGAGGACTATGACGACACGAATACCTCCAAGAGCTTGCTGCGCCTGCTGCGGGCCACCGCTGACGGCGGTGTCTTGTGGATGAACGGTGACGTCGTCTTCGACGACCGGCTACTACCTCTAACTATCCCTTGGCTCGAACAGCAGCAGTCGTTCATCGCGGTCAACACCGCGAAGGTCGACGACGAGGAAGTCAAGTACACCGTTGACGAGCAGGGCTGGATCCGCGAGCTGTCCAAGTCGGTCGTGGGGGCGCTGGGGGAGGCGGTTGGCGTGAACTACGTTGCCGCCGCCGACAAGGCGGCGCTGATCGCTCGCCTCGACGAGGTCGACGATCAGGACTATTTCGAGCGGGGCATCGAACTGGCGATCGAGCTCGACGGGCTGCGTTTCCGCGCGCTCGACATCTCCGGCCTGTCTGCCGTAGAGGTAGACACCGCCGAGGACCTCGATCGTGCCAACGCCGCGCTGCAGGGCGGGTCAGCAGCGCGGGGCTCGGAGGTACCCAGGTGACTGTCAGCATCAACAGCCGCCCGAGCGGCTTCGTGTCCGGGTCGAGCACGCCGTCGTTCGCCGCTCGGGTCAGGCGCGTGGTGCAGTACCGCCGCATCCTCAAGCTGCTGGTCTCCCGGGACCTCAAGGTTCGCTATGCGGGGTCTGCACTCGGTTACGTGTGGACAGTGCTCGATCCGCTGTTGATGAGCGTCGTCTACTGGTTCGTCTTCGAGAAGATCTTCCACCGCAACGCCGGGCCCAAGTTCACCCCCTACATGATCTACCTCGTCTCCGGCCAGCTGGCCTGGACCTGGTTCAGCGCCGGCGTATCAGGCATCACTCGCGCGCTGCGCAACGAGGCCCAGATGGTGCGCTCGAGCAATGTGCCCCGCGAGCTGTGGGTGCTGCGCGTCGTCGCGTCCAAAGGCGTCGAGTACCTGTTCGGCCTGCCCGTACTCGCGGTGTTCGCGCTCGCTTACATGACGGCGCCCAGCAAGTACGTCGTGCTGCTGCCGCTGGGCTGGCTGATGGAGGCGGTGCTGCTCATCGGACTCGGCTTGCTACTGGCCCCGGTCACCGTGCTGTTCAACGACATGGAACGCATCGTCCCGATCGTCATGCGCGTGATGTTCTACATCTCGCCGATCCTGTACTCCGTCGACCAGGTGCCACCGGTAATCCGGTCCGCGATGGCGTTCAACCCGGCCGTCGGGTTCCTGACGATCACGCACGCCGCGTTCTTCCCGGCCGCATTGCACGAGACGCAGGTCAAGATCGTCAACGGGCACGCGGTCGTCGAACACATCAGCCACTGGGACTGGGTGTACTTGTCTGCGATAACGACACTGGTGCTCTTCGTCATCGGGGTCTTCACCTTCGTCAAGCTCGAGCGCGCGGTCCTGAAGGAGATCTGATCGATGGCCGAGCCGATCATTTCTTTGCGCGATGTCGGGATCGAGTTCTCGCGAACCCGCAAGCGGCGGCGCAGCCTGCGCGATCTCGTCCTGCGCGGCCGGGTCAGCACCGCTGGTTCGGCTGACAAGTTCTGGCCGTTTCGCCACGTGAGCTTCGACATCCACGCCGGGGAGGCCATCGGCGTGGTCGGCCGCAACGGTGTCGGCAAGTCGACCTTGCTGAGCCTGATCGCCGGCGTGCTCATCCCGGACGAGGGGACCGTCGACGTCCGTGCCGGCGTCGCGCCGCTGATCGCGATCACCGGTGGGTTCGAGGGCGAACTCACCGCGCGGGACAACATCAGCCTGGTCGGAGGCCTGCACGGCATGACCGACCAGGAGCTCAAGGACAGCTTCGACGAGATCGTCGACTTCGCCGAGATCGCGGAATTCCTCGACACCCCGTACAAGCACTTCTCCTCCGGCATGAAGGTGCGCCTCGCCTTCTCGGTGGTGTCGCGCCTGCGCGAGCCGATCCTGCTCGTGGACGAGGTCCTGGCCGTCGGTGACGCCGCTTTCCGCAAGAAGTGCTACGCCCGCATCGACTCGCTGCTCAACGACGGGCAGACGCTGTTCCTCGTGTCGCACTCGTCGCCGAACCTGAAGCGCTTCTGCACCCGCGGGCTCTATCTCGCCGGGGGGCAGTTACGCGCGGACGGCCCGATCAACGACGTCGTCAAACAGTACGAGACGGACACCGACACTGCGGACGAGGAACTCCAAACAGACGTGGGCGCGGTCGGTTAGCCGTCGGATTTGTCGAGGACCGCGAGGATCTCGGCGGTCACCTCGTCGGCGCCCTGGTCGGCGTCGACGACGTGCAGGATGCCGCGCTCACGGTAGAGGTCGATCAACGGGCTCGTCGCTTCGTCGAAGATCCGGAGCCGGTTCTGCACCGTCGCAACGTTGTCGTCGGCACGGCCCTCGATCTGCGCCCGGGCCAGGAGGCGCCGCACGAGTTCCTCCCGCGGGGCGTGGAGATAGATCACCGCGTCCGGGCCGGCCGACGCCCGGTCGGCGAGCTTACGCGCCTCGTGGGCCTGCTCGACCGAGCGCGGGAAGCCGTCGAGCAGGTAGCCGGCGTTGTTGGCCGCGGCCAGCACTCGGGGTAGCAATAGGTTGATGATGACGTCGTCAGGTACGAGCTCACCGCGCCGCATGATGCCTGCTGCGCGCGCGCCGAGCTCGGTCTGCGCCTCGACCTCCGCGCGCAGCAGGTCACCGGCGGCAAGGTGCTCCAGGCCCAACCGTCGCGCCAGCCGTTCCCCCTGCGTGCCCTTCCCGGATCCAGGCGGTCCGATGAGCAGCACATTCATGCGCACACCCTCGCACCCGTTGCCCGCCCGGGACGCGGCGGGTCTGGATGTCCAGTTGTGCGGCACGCAGCCCCGGCCGACCCGGCAGGATGTGGTCATGGAGATGACCGGCTGGCTTCAGGGTCAAGTGTTCTTGCAGACCGTCGACGACAAGGAGGTCGCCGCCGTCACCGAGCACCTCAACGCCCGCGGATTGGCGTTCCAGGTGTTGACCCTCAGTGAGCGCATGGTGCTCGACGAAGCGAACCCCGAATCCGGCGTGTCCTCGGACCGCTTCAGCATCGCGATCCAGCTCGGCGGGTTCCCGCAGGTCCTCGCCCCGGTGCTGACCGACCTGATCCAGCGCGTCCACGGTGGCTCTTGGGAGTTGGAGACCGGCGAGTAGTCGCCCCTCGACGGCCGGGTCCAGCCCACCGCCGCGGCACCAAGTGCACGAGCAGACACGGTCGGCGAACGGCGCCGCGTCGGCCCGATTACGGAAAGTTATCAATTCAACTTGACCGGCTGGCTACGGAGAGTCATCGTTGTGTCGTCGGCGGTGGAACGGCCTCACCTCACCCCATCCACCGACAGGAAGTCGGTCGACGCGCTAATCCCCGCTCGCGCGTAGATCGAACGGCTGCGGACATCGAGCCGGTGGCGCCCCCCGCTCGCCGGCTAGCGAGGCCGCATTGTCGCTGAGGCCCCCGGTTGGATCCCCCGCCCGCCGGGGGCTTCGGTCATGCACGCCACGGCACACCGCGGTCGTCAACGGGGTTTGCGGCCGCGGCGGGCAGCGGCGCGGACTGCGGCCGCGCTCGGACCGGACCCCTTCTCTGCCGCCGATCGCGTGCGGCGTTCGCGCTTGCCGCGCTCGGCCGGCTCGTCGGCAGACGTGCCAGAAACGGGCACGTCGGGTGTTGCGCTGCGGGCGGAATCGGCATCAGCATCGGTGTCCGTGCCGCCGTCGGAACCGTCGCCCTCGTCGGTCGAGCGACGGATCGTGACCTTGCCCGACTCGAGGTCGATGCGCTTGCCGCCGGAGCTGTCGCCGACCTCCTCGCGGGTGGACTGAAGCCGACGCTTCTCCTCGTCCAGGTGCCGCTTGGCGGGGTTGAACAGCGTGTCGAGCCCCCACTGGGTCATGACGGATGTCCGTGATCTGCGCTGCGGGCCGACGCTGCCGTCATAGCACTGAGAGTACGACCTGGGTAGCCTCGATCACATGTTGTTCTCCCGCCAGAAGACACAAATGGTCGATCCGGAGCGGGCACTGCGCGGCCGCGACCATTACGACTACGCCGTGCCCGACACGCACTACGTCACCGGCCGGCCGATCATGGGGCCGTTCCCCGAGGGCTACCAGCAGGCGGTATTCGGTCTCGGCTGCTTCTGGGGCGCCGAGGAGATCTACTGGCAGCTGCCAGGCGTCTGGACCACCGCCGTCGGCTACACCGGTGGGGTCACGTCCCACCCGGACTACGAAGAGGTGTGTTCGGGGCTGACCGGACACACCGAGGCCGTCCTCGTCGTGTTCGATCCGGACGAGATCAGCTACGCGGAGATCGTCGCGAAGTTCTTCGAGGTCCACGACCCCACCCAGGGAATGCGGCAGGGCAACGACGTCGGTACCCAGTACCGCTCCGGCATCTATTACGCCGACGATGCGCAGCGCGAGGTCGCCGAACACGCCAAGAAGGTCTTCGGCGAGACGTTGGAGGGTCTCGGTTACGGTTCGATCACCACCGAGATCGCGCCGCTGGGCGAGTTCTACTACGCCGAGGGCCATCACCAGCAGTACCTCGCGAAAAACCCCTTCGGCTACCGCTGCCACAGCACGACCGGGGTCGCGTTTCCGCGGGACCGCCTCTGACGACAACCCCCGGTGGTCGGTTGATGCCCCGTCATTCGGTCCGGCGGCGCAGGGTCGCAGCGGCGAGTGCCAGCGCGGCGCCGGCCGCTCCGGCCAGGATGACGACGTCACGCAACCACAGACCGTCGAGGGCCGACGAGCCTGCCACGCGTTGCAGCGCGTCCACTGCGTAGGACAACGGCAGTACGTCGGACACCCAGCGCAGCAGGTCGGCCATCTCGTCGCGCGGCTGGAACAACCCGCACAACAGCAGCTGCGGCAGCACGACGATCGGCATGAATTGCACCGCCTGGAACTCCGTGCGCGCAAAGGCGCTGGCCAGCAGGCCGAGCGCCACGCCGAGGACGGCGTTGAGCAGCGCGACCAGCATCAGCGCCCACATCGGGCCGAGCAGATCGAGCCCCAGCCAGATCGAGACAGCCACCGCCAGCGCGACCTGGACGAGCGCGACGAGCGCGAACGCCAGCGCGTAACCGGCCAGCAGGTCGATCTTGCGCATCGGCGTGGTGAGCAGCCGTTCCAGCGTCCCGGACGAGCGCTCGCGCAACATCGTGATCGAAGTGACCAGGAACATCAGCAGGAACGGGAAGAAGCCGAGCAAGGCCGGTGCGATCCCGCTGAAGAACCGGGCGGAGTCGAAAACGTAGCGCAACAGCACCATCAGCACGGACGGCACGACGACCATCATCGCGATCGTGCGCGGATCGTGCCGCAGCTGGGTCAGCACCCGCCGGGCGGTGGCAAGCGTCATGCCCGGTGTCGCTCGTGCGACGGTCGCCGTGTTCATGCTGCCTGCGGCCCGCCGGTCACGAGGGCGAGGAACGCGGCGTCCATGTCGACCGTGCCGGTGCGCTCCTGCAGTTCGCCCGGCGTGCCCTGGGTGAGGATCCGGCCCTCCCGCATCAGGACGAGATCGTCGCAGCGCTGCGCCTCGTCCATGACGTGGCTGGACACCAACAGGGTGAGGCCGCCGGTCGTGAGGTCGTGGAACAGCCGCCACAGATCCTCGCGCAGCACCGGGTCGAGGCCGACCGTCGGCTCGTCCAGGATCAGCAACCGCGGCGCGCCGAGCAAGGCGATGCCCAGGCTGACGCGGGAACGCTGTCCGCCGGAAAGCTGGCCGGCCAGGCGCCCGGCGAATCGGCGCAGATCCACCTGGTCGATGACCCGCTCCACGTCGGCCTGCGGCGCGCCGACCGCCCTTGCGAAGTAGCGGATGTTCTCGCGCACGCTCAGATCGTCGTAGACAGACGCCTGCTGAGAGGCGTACCCGACCTCGCGGCGCAGGCTCTCACTGCCCGCCGCGCGCCCGAGCACCTGCACCCGACCGGACCGGATGATCTGGGTGCCGATGATCGAGCGCATCAGCGTCGATTTGCCACAGCCGCTCGGGCCGAGCAGGCCGGTGATCGCCGAGTCGCGGACCACGACGTCGACCTCCTGCAGCACCGGCCGTCCGCCGCGAACCACGGTCAACGCCTCGACCTGCACAGCATAATTAACCATATGATGAAATATAGCTGTCGGCAGCGTCCGGTCAAGGAGAGGTGCAGCGATGCCACGTAGCGGACGACGGCCCGGTCGCACGCGCACCCGAACGGAAATCCTCGCCGCGGCGCGCCTGCTGTTCGCCGAACGCGGATACGCGGGCACGTCGGTGCGCGCGGTCGCCGACGCGGCGCAGGTGAATGCGGCACTCGTCCATCACTACTTCGGCACCAAGTCGGCGCTGTTCGTCGCCGCGCTGCACCTCCCGCTCGACCCGCCCCAGCTACTGGCCGAGCTGCTGAGCGGTGGTCCGCGCGCGGAGTTCCCAGAGCGTGTGGTGCGCCGCTTCGTGCGGATGTGCCGCGATCCGGATACCGGCCCGGCGCTGCGGGCCATGCTCCGGCATGCCGTCGGGACCGACGACGGTGCGCGCGGCATCCGCGAGCTGCTCGAGAACGTGCTGCTGCCGCGCGCGAGCGCGGCGCTCGGCGTGCCGCCGATCCGCTTCGCGGCGGCGATGTCGCAGCTGATCGGGCTGGTGATCGTCTCCGCGGTGGTCGGGGTTCGGCCGCTCGCCGACGCAGACGAGGACGAGCTGGTCTCGCTCGTCGCGCCGACGATCGCGCGCTACCTCGAGCTGTAGCCGACGTCCTACGCTGGGCTGCGTGCCGGAACTGCCCGAGGTGGAAGCGCTCGCGACGTTCCTGCGCGAGCGCGCCGTGGGCCGCACCGTCCGGCGCGCGGACGCCGCGGCCATCAGTGCGGTGAAGACGTTCGACCCGCCGCTGTCCGCGCTCGCCGGCACGCAGGTGATCGCCGCCGCGCGACACGGCAAGTTCCTCGACATCGCCATCACCTCCGCCGGGGACCCGGTTCATCTCGTCATCCATCTGGCGCGCGGCGGGTGGCTCCAGTGGCGCGAGGCCCTGCCGCCGGCCCCACCGCGGCCCGGCGGAAAGGGCCCGATCGCGTTCCGGCTGCACCTCGCGCCGGAGCTGCCCGGCGGCCCGGTTGCCGGGTTCGACCTCACCGAGGCCGGGACGCAGAAGCGTCTGGCTGTCTATCTCGTCCGTGACCCGCTCGACGTGCCCGGCGTGGCCCGGCTCGGCCCCGATGCCCTGGCCGTGTCCCGCGCCGAACTCGCCGCAGTACTCGCCGCGCAGCGCCAGCAACTCAAACGCGCCATCACCGATCAGAGCACGATTGCCGGCATCGGCAACGCCTACTCGGACGAGATCCTGCACGTCGCGAAGCTGTCGCCGTTCAAGCTCGCGGCCAAGCTGACCGAGGACGAGGTCGGGCGGCTGCACGCCGCGATCGGCTCGGTGCTCACCGACGCGGTGGCGCGCTCGGTCGGGCAGAAGGCGGCGACGCTGAAGTCGGAGAAGCGCAGCGGGCTGCGCGTGCACACGCGCGCCGGCCTGCCGTGTCCGGTGTGCGGCGATACGGTGCGCGAGGTGTCCTTCGCCGATCGCAGCTTCCAGTACTGCCCCACCTGCCAGACGGAGGGCCGCGAACTCGCCGACCGGCGGCTCTCACGGTTGATCAAGTAGCGCGGGCCCCCGTTACGCTCGCGGATGTGCACCCGTCAGACGTACCGAGTGTCGATCTCGACGCGATTCCGGCCGATGCCGTCCTGCTCGACGTCCGCGAGGACGACGAATGGACCGCCGGACACATCGCGGGCGCGATCCACGTCCCGATGAACGAGCTGCCCCCGGCTCTGCAGCGCGACGCCGATCTGCTCGCCCCGGACGCGTCCATCGTCGTGGTGTGCAAGGTCGGCAGCCGCTCGGCCTACGTCACCGCGTGGTTGCGCCAGCAGGGTTACGACGCGGTCAACCTCACGGGGGGCATGCTCGCCTGGGAGCACGCCCGACGGCCGATGACAGCCGAGCACGGCCAGTCGCCGTACGTCGCGTGAGCAACGCGCACCAGCCGGGTCCGGCGTGCCGTTTGCCGCACCGTCACCCATAGCTCATCGGGAACAGGCACGATAGGCGCCGTGAGGCCACGGGTCGCGCAGGTCGCTCTGCAACCACCGGTGCGCCCGATGCTGGTGGCTCATCGCGGCGCGTCGTCCCTGGTCGCCGAACACACCCTCGCCGCATACGAGCAGGCGATCATCTCCGGCGCCGACGCGCTCGAGTGTGACGTCCGACTCACCCGTGACGGGCACCTGGTCTGTGTGCACGACCGCACCGTCAACCGGACGTCGGACGGTCGGGGGGTGGTCAGCGAGCTCGACCTGCGGGCACTCGACGCATTGGACTTCTCGTCCTGGCACGGTGAGCTGCCCGGTTCTGCCGACCAATTGCTGGCCGACTCGCCCTACCTCGAGGGCGTGGCCGCCGACCATGTCGAGCGCGGCGGAGGGGTACTGACCCTCGAGCTGCTGCTGCAACTCGTCCGCGACGCGTCCAGACAGGTGCGATTGCTGATCGAGACGAAACACCCGACCCGCTACGGCGGCCTGGTGGAAAAGACGCTGGTCGACCTGCTCGCCCGCTTCGGCTGGGCCGGCCGCGTGGGACCACCGGCGCACCTGAAGCAGCCCGCAGACATGGACAACCGGGTCATCGTCATGAGCTTCGCGCCCACCGCCGTACGGCGGGTGCGGCTGCTGGCCCCGGACATCCCCACCGTATTGCTGCTCGAGCGACTCATGCCGCAGCGTAAAGCGGCGCTCCTGCCGGCAGGCGTCCCGATCGCCGGGCCGGGCCTGCACGTCCTGCAGGCAGACCCCGGATTCGTCGCGCGGGCGCACGCCCGTGGCCTGCGCGTCTACGTGTGGACGGTAGACGATCCCGCCGATGTCGCCTTCGTTCTGGGGCTGGGTGTCGACACGATCATCACCGATCGCCCCCGCGAGGTCCGTGCCCTGCTCGACGCCCGTACGTGACGACAGTGCGGGTCACGGCGAAGGTAGATCAAGCCGGTGTTTATCCGCAGCGCAAGTCCGGGAACAACGGCTGTGAAGAGTCGGACGCAGCGGGTACGCGGGAGGTGTCGTGGGAGTGGGTGCGCTCGCGGTTCGACACGACCCGGCCAGTGCCGCCGTTGTGCGCAGTGCGATCGCGGCGGACCTCGAGAACCGGGCGATCGCCCGCGCCGCCGTCGATGACGTGATCCTCGTCGCGAGCGAGCTCGTGACGAATGCGCTCGTGCATGCCGCGGTGTCCTTCGACGACGATCTCGACGTGGCGTGGGAGGTCCGTCCGGACGCGGTGACGGTCGAGGTGCACGACGGCAGCCCGGAACTGCCGTGTCCGCGGACTACCACCCAGACCGAGACGAGCGGTCGCGGTCTGGCGATCGTCGCCGCCCTCGCCGACTCCTGGGGTGTGCGCAGCACCGATCACGGCAAGCAGGTGTGGGCCCGCGTACCCGTGAGCCACTTCCCCTGACCGAGCCTTGGCCGCGGTGACGCACTGGCGCCGGCCAGCAGGCCAGGAGCAGGCGGTCAGGAAGCCAGCCGGTCAGGAAGCCAGCCGGTCAGGAAGCCAGGCCGCGAAGTACCCGCAGCGCGACCGACAGCGTCGCCAGGTCGACCACCTCGCGGGCCAGCGCGGCGTCCACCGTCTCCCGGGCTCGGTCGACCCGGGCCGCGTTCTGCACCACCCACAGGTCGATGCGCGCGTCGACATCGAGCGTGTCGTCGGTCGAGCGCAGGATCGCGGTGGTGATCGCCGACAGGGCCGCGTAGACATCGTGCCGGGCCGCCGACCGGGCGAGCGCCGACCAGCGATCGTCGCGCGGCAACGCAGTCACCTTGGTGAGCAGGTTGTCGACGCTCAGTCGCTCCGAAACGGCATAGTGCAGCTCGGCCACCTTCGCTGCCTCGTGTCCGGTCCCGTCGGCGATCTCGACGACGTCGAGCAACAGGTACGCGCTGAGCAGCTCCGCAAGTCGCAGCGCCAGTTCCCGCGGCAAGCCCAGCGCGGTGAGCTCGTTGGCGTCGTCGTACAGCGCCTGCCGCTCCGCGCCGCGCATCAGGTCCTGGCAGCGCGAGCCGAGGCGCGACACGACCGGCTGGTACCGCGCGATCTCCGCCGCGACATCGGTAATCGGATACCGGAACTCGACGAACCAGCGGGTGGCACGGTCGATCAACCGGCGCGTCTCCTGATAGCCGGCATGCTGCGCGGCGGTCGGGACCAGGTTGTCCAGCTGCTCGATCGCCGCCCACAACGCCGGCAGGCCGAACACTGCCCGCACGATGCCGTAGGCCCGGGCGATCTGACCGGCGTCGACGCCGGTCTCCTCGACCGCGCGCTGCACGTACGTCGTTCCCGCACGGTTGATCATGTCGTTGACGACCACCGTGGTGATGATCTCGCGGTGCAACGGGTGCTTGGGCAGGTCGTCGGCGAACCGTCCGGCGATCGCCGGCGGGAAGTAACCGGCGAGCGCATGTTCGAACCACGGCTCGTCGGGCAGGGTGGTGTCCTCGATGTGCTGCATCAGTGTCATCTTCGAGTAGGCGGCCAGCACTGCGTTCTCGGGCGAGAGCAGCCCCAGCCCGGCTGCCTCCCGCAGGCCGAGCTCGGCATCGCTCGGCAGGAACTCCAGCGCGCGGTCGAGCTCCCCGTGTGCCTCGAGCTCCTGCATGAACCGCCAGTGCACGGAGGCAAGTGCCGGGCTCAGCTTGCGGGCCATCCCGAGCAGCACGTTCTGCCCGTAGTTGTCGCGCAGGACGTGCGCGGCGACGTCGTCGGTCGCGGCGGCGAGCAGCTCGTTGCGCTCCTTGCGGTCGATCGAGCCCGACGCGACAGCCCGGTCGAGCAGGATCTTGAGGTTGACCTCGTGGTCGGACGTGTCGACCCCGGCCGAGTTGTCGATCGCGTCGGTGTTGATGTGGCCGCCGTTACGGGCGAATTCGATCCGGGCGCGCTGGGTCAGCCCGAGGTTGCCGCCTTCGCCGACCACCTTGCATCGCAGCTCGTTGCCGTTGGCGCGCAGCCCGTCGTTGGCCTTGTCGCCGACGTCGCCGTGCGATTCGCTGGATGCCTTGACGTAGGTCCCGATACCCCCACTCCACAGCAGTTCGACGGGTGCGAGCAGGATCGCGTGGATGAGCTCGGTCGGCGTGAGCTTGGTGATGCCCTCGGCCAGGCCGAGCGCGTGGGCGACCTGCGGAGATACTGGAATCGCCTTGCTGGTGCGCGGGTACACCCCACCGCCCGCGGAGATCAGGGACGTGTCGTAGTCGGCCCAGGACGAACGCGGGAGCTCGAACAGCCGGCGGCGCTCGGCGTAGGAGACGGCCGCGGCGGGATCGGGGTCGAGGAACACGTGCCGGTGATCGAACGCGGCGACGAGCCTGATGTGCTCGGACAGCAGCATGCCGTTGCCGAACACGTCGCCGGACATGTCCCCGATCCCGACAACCGTGAACTCCTCGGTCTGCGTGTCGATGCCGAGTTCGCGGAAGTGGTACTTCACCGACTCCCACGCGCCACGTGCGGTGATGCCCATTGCCTTGTGGTCGTAGCCGACCGACCCGCCGGACGCGAACGCGTCCCCGAGCCAGAAGCCGTAGTCCTGCGCGATGCCGTTGGCGATGTCGCTGAACGTGGCGGTGCCCTTGTCTGCCGCAACCACGAGATAGGCGTCGTCGGAGTCGTAGCGGCGCACCTGCGGCGGCGCGACGACGTGCTGGCTACCGTCCGGGTCCGAGGCGTAGTTGTCGGTGACGTCGAGCAGGCAGGAGATGAAGGTCCGGTAGCACGCGATGCCCTCGGCGAGCCACGCGTCACGATCGACGCTCGGGTCGGGCAGTCGTTTGGCCACGAAGCCGCCCTTCGCGCCGGTGGGCACGATCACCGCGTTCTTCACCATCTGCGCCTTGACCAGGCCGAGGATCTCGGTGCGGAAGTCCTCGCGGCGGTCGGACCACCGCAGGCCGCCGCGGGCGATCGGGCCGAACCGCAGATGCACACCCTCGACGCGCGGCGAGTGGACCCACAGCTCGAAGCGCGGCCGCGGTTGCGGCAATTCCGCGATGTCGCGCGGGTTGAGCTTGAAAGCGAGGGCACTGCGGCGCTCACCCATATCGTCGGTGCGGTAGGCGTTCGTGCGCAGCGTCGCATTCACCAGGCCGAGCATCGAGCGCAGGATACGGTCCTGATCGAGACTCGCGACGTCGGCCAACATCGTCTCGATGTCGTCGATCCGGCTGGTCGACGAGTCGACGACCGGCGCCTCGTGGTCGCGCTCGGGGTCGAACCGGGACTCGAACAGCTCCACGATGGCGACCGCGATCGGCCAGTGCTCGACGAGCGCCTCCTCGATGTAGCCCTGGCTGTAGGTCGTGCCGGCCTGCCGCAGGTACTTCGCATAGGCGCGCAGGATGTTCGCCTGCCACCAGGTCAGCGGCGAGCGGACCACGAGCGCGTTGAAGCCGTCCCGCTCGATTCGATCGCGCCAAAGCAACTCGATCGCGTCGACGACGTCGCCGGAGCGCGCGGCGTCGAATGCGACGCCGGCCGGCAGGCGCAGCCCGAAGTCGTAGATCCAGACGGTCTTGCTGTCGAGCTCGATCTCGTACGGACGCTCGTCGAGAACCTCGATGCCCATCTGCGTGAAGATCGGCAAGGCCCGGGCGAGCGAGACCGATCGACCGGTTCGGAAGACCTTGAGCCGGCGGTCGGCGGTGTCGTCGACGTCGGGGGTGTAGAGGTCGAAGGAGAGGCCGTCGTCGGGCGCCAGGTCCTCGAGCCGGGTGAGATCGCGCACCGCCGTCGACGCGCCGAAGTCCTCCTTGTACGCCTCGGGTAGCGCATTGGCGTACTTGCGCATCAGACGGTCCGCCGCCTCCTCGCCGACGGCAAGGGTGAGTAGGTCACCGAGGTCGTCGCTCCACCGACGGGTGACCTGGGCGATCTCGTCCTCGACGAGTCGCCGCTCGGGCGAGGGCGGCTGGGTGCCGGCGCGCACGGAAATGAGCAGCTGCATCCGCGCCAGGCCCATCTCGACGATGCGGTCGTCGCGGCCGATGATCTCCCCCGGCCAGTACCGGGAGATCACTTCGGTCACCTTGCGTCGGGTGTCCGGGCCGAAGCGGTCGGCCGGGAAATAGACGAGAACGCTGACGAAGTCGCGGTTGAGGTGGACGCGCGCGAACACGCCGACGGTGCCGTGCTCACCGCGGTCGACGACGAGCTGGGCCAGGCGCAGCAGGTCAGTGGTCGGTGCTTCGAGCAGTTCGTCGCGCGGGAGGGTGCGCAGGGCCGCGAGCAGGCGGCGACCGGTGTGGCTTTCGCCGCGCACGCCCGAGCGCAGCAGGATCTCCGCGATCCGGCGACGCACGACGGGCACCCGCCAGACCGGGCTGGACTGCGAGACGCTGATCAGCCCGAGGAACACGTGGATCATCTGTGGCTCGCGGCCCGTCGCCGGCGTGATGACGGTGACGCAGTCGTAGTGGGCGGAGCGGCGCACGGTCGAGACCAGCGGTGACTTGAAGATGGTGAGCGGCGCGCCGCTGCGGTAGGCGGGCAGCAGCTCGATCGGCGAGATGCGGGCGGTGCCGCGCAGCACGCCGGACGCGTCGCTGGCCGAGCCCTGTGCCCGCGGGCTGGCCAGCTCGTTCGCCGAGTAGTCCGCGTGCCCGAAGATCATGAAATTGCCGTCGGCCAACCAACGCAGCAGCTCGCCGGCCTCGCCACTCGTCTCCCGGTCGAACTGTCCGGGGTCGGCGATCAGCTGGTCGGCAAGCTCACGGATCAACCGGTACATGTGCGGCGCATCGGCATGGACATGCAGCACGTCGTCCAGGACCCGATCGAGGTCGCCGGCCAGCTCGTCGCGCTGATCGGCGGGCACGTCAGCGAGTTCGATGTGCACCCACGACTCCACCATTGCGCCGTCCGGGACGTCGGCGTTGTCGTCGATGTCGTGGACGACGCTCATCGCGCCGTCGGCAGCTCGGTTCACGACGATCTGCGGATGCAGGACGTCCGTGACGTCCACACCCAGCCGGTCGAGCTCAGCCCGGAGCGACTCGACGATGTAAGGCGCGTCCTCGGACACGAGGTCGACCGCGCAGTCCGCCGCGTCCGGCGCCCCGGTGACCCGCAGCAGGGTCTGGCCCCACAGTCTGGTCGCGCCGAACTCGAGGACAGACCGGGCCAGTTCGGCGAGCGCCGCCGGTGATCGTCCGGGCAGCTGGCTGCCGGCGTGTGCGAGGAAGCGCCGGGTGAAGACCCGCGAGTCGGCGAGCACACCCGTCATGAGCATGCCTCCGCTCGGGCAACCTGACCGCGCGCAGCGGCGCAGGAGCAGACGGGTGCGGGAAATGCGATCATGAACAAGTCACCTCGTCGTGACGGATCGGAGCACTGCCCATCCTGGCACTGTCGGCCGGGATCGGCGTGGGTGCAGGATGCGGATATGCGCGCGCACCTCGATCGAGTTGTCACTTTGACGCCGAGCGGTCAGTCACAACTGACCACTCACGCCCGCAATGACCACTCGACGTGGGGGGCAGGTGGCACCGCATGAGCGTTGTGGGGATCCCGGCGCCGCGGCCGCTGCCGACCGGGGCGTCGTATGGCATCACGGTGCGGCTCTATGCCGCGCCGTCCGCCTCGGTGGTCGGGGACGCGGCCTTGGCGGTGGGTCAGGCCGGCGGGCTGGTCACCGCGATCGACGTGACCGAGTCGCGCAGCGACCGGATCACCGTCGACGTGACCTGCTCGGCGCTCAACGGCGCGCACGCGGAGGAGATCGTCGCGGCGCTGCGCGAGGTCCCGACGGTGACCGTGCACCGGGTCAGTGACCGCACGTTCCTCCTGCATCTGGGCGGCAAGATCTCCGTCCAACCGACGGTGGCGCTCAAGACCCGAGACGACCTGTCGATGGCCTACACGCCCGGTGTCGCCCGTGTCTCGCTCGCGCTGGCCGAGCATCCCGAGGACGTCGCGAAACTGACCGTGAAGGGCAATGCGGTGGCCGTCGTGACGGACGGCTCGGCGGTGCTCGGACTCGGCAACATAGGGCCCGGCGCCGCGCTACCGGTGATGGAGGGCAAGGCCGCGCTGTTCAAACGCTTCGCCGACATCGACGCGTGGCCGATCTGCCTCGACACCCAGGACACCGACGAGATCGTGCAGGTGGTGCGCGCGATCTCGCCCGGCTTCGGCGGCATCAACCTGGAGGACATCTCCGCACCACGCTGCTTCGAGATCGAGCGCCGGCTGCGCGACCTGCTCGACATCCCGGTGTTCCACGACGACCAGCACGGCACGGCGATCGTCGTGACGGCGGCCCTGACGAATGCGCTGCGTTGCGTGTCGAAAAGACTGCCCGATGCACGGATCGTCGTGGCCGGAGGCGGGGCGGCGGGCACGGCGATCGTCACGTTGCTACTCGCGGCCGGCGCGCAGCATGTCCTCGTCTGGGACCGCGAGGGGATCCTTGCCCCGGCCGACCCGCGGCTCAACGACGCCAAGCGCGACCTCGCCGCCCGTACCAATCCCCAGGGCGTGACCGGGGAGTTGCACGACGCGCTGCAGGACGCCGACGTGTTCATCGGCGTGAGCGCGCCGGGTGTGCTGCCGGCCGAGTGGATCCGGGACATGGCCGCGCAGCCGGTCGTCTTCGCGCTCGCCAACCCCGACCCGGAGACCGACGTGGACGCGGCGCAGCTGCTCGCGACCGTGCTCGCCACCGGACGCAGCGACTACCCGAACCAGATCAACAACGTCCTCGCCTTCCCGGGCGTCTTCCGTGGGCTGCTCGACGCGCGAGCCAGACAGGTGACCACCCCGATGCTGCTCGCGGCCGCCGCCGCGCTCGCCCGGTGCGTCTCGGACGAGCAGCTCAACGCCACCTACATCGTGCCGTCGGTGTTCGACCCGGCCGTGGCAAAGGCAGTGGCGTCGGCGGTGCAGGACAGCGCCGGCAGCGAAGCCGCGGCGGCGGACTAGGGGCGCGTCGAGCAAGTCATGATCAACAGCCCGATTCGGTCGAGTATCGACCCGGTTGCTGTCCTGATCACCCTCGAGGTGCACGGTGCGAGCTACCTCGCCGGGTTCCTCGCCAGACCCTCGGCGCTCGACTGCAGCAGCGCCGGGTCCCAACGCGCATAGCCCTGCGGTAGCTCGACGGAGTTGGCGCCGTACTTCACCGCGGCGTCGAGTGTCTGCGCCGGGTCGCCGATCCGCTTGCGCGCCGCGGTCTGGAAGACGAGCGGGCTGCCGAGCTCGGCCATCTTGTCGTACATCTGGGTGAACTGGGGGTTCGCCAGCTTGTCCTGGGAGAGGGCGTTGTTCTGCAGACCGCAGCGATCACCCAGGATTCGGCGGCAGGTGTCCATCATCTCGATCGGATAGGCGACGTCGCGGTTCCCGCTGCCGCCTGCCACGTCCGGGAAGGGGCTGAAGTCGAGATCGGACGTGGTGTGCTTCCACGCCGTGTGCGCTTCGATCGCGTTGCGGATGCACGCCTTGTCGGCGGCCTCGGTATATCCGGCCGCCTTCAGGTTGGCTACGTTGGCGGCATCCCCGGGTTGCCGGACGAAGGGCTCGTCGAAGATCGTGGTGCAGCCGGAGATGGTCAGTTCGCGGATCTCCGGCACCGTGTCGTACTTCGCGGCCAACTTCTGCTGCAACTGCGTGTAGGCCTGTTGGGACGCCACCGTCCAGAACCGACCCAGCGTGCCGCCGGCGACCGACGCACCCGGTTGGTTGTTGATGTAGGAAATCGGCTCGCCGCCGAGCTTCTTCACCCACTCCGGTGAATTGATGCCAGCGAAGATCCGCAGCTTCAGCACCATCCCGACCTGCCGGTAGGCCGGCTGCCGAACCCGCTGGACGGCCTTGTCGATCGCGTTGTTCGGCGCGATCGGGCCGTCGGCCGTCGGTTGCAGGTCGGCCCAGTTGACCTTCACCACATAGGCGTGGACGTATCGGAGCAGGTTCTTGGGCGGCTCACCCTGCCGGTCGATGAGCCCGCGGATGACCGCTTTCACCCCGGCGACCGGCGCACCGGACGACAGGCCCGGGGACACGGTTGACCGGGTACCCGACGAGGAGATCACCGACCCCGAGAAACGTCCGTGACCGTCGCCGTCACCGCCGACCACGACGGCCAGCACCGCACCCAGCGCAGCGACGACGAGCACGACGACGAGCAGGGTGCTGCGGCGACTCATCAGACGCCGCGCAGGCTTGGTCCGTTCGACCGGCCCGAATCCGCGCTCGCACTTATCATGGCGCCCACCATGAGTTCGTCGCGCTCCATCGCCCGAAGCGACCGCACCCGAATCCTGTTCGTGGCCGGCGCGGGGCGTAGCGGTAGCACGGTGCTGTCCAATCTGCTGGGGTCGATGCCCGGCCTCACGTCGGTCGGCGAGCTTCGCTATCTGTGGGAACGCGGGATCGGTGAGCGGGCCCTGTGCGGCTGCGGCGAGCCCGTTCCCCGGTGCCCGTTCTGGCGGTCGGTACTTCGGTCAGCCTACGGTGACGCACTGCCCGACGTCGCCGCGATGATCGCGGCCGACCGGCGATTCCTCAGAGTTCGAACATTCCCCGAACTGTTGCGAGTCCACGGTGATCCCGCCGCACTCGGGCCGGCCGGTCAGGCATTGGCCGGCGAACTCGCCCGTGCCTACCGGGCGATCTCGGCCGTCGCCGCCGGTGACGTGATCGTCGACGCGTCGAAGCTGGTCAGCTACGGCTACCTGCTGGCGAACGTCGACGGCGTCGAGGTGTACCTGCTGCATCTCACGCGCGATCCGCGCGGCGTGGCCCACTCCTGGGGGCGCACGCGACAGCGGGCGGACCGGGGCAGCGGTTCGGCCGAGATGGCCCGTGAGAGTCCGGTCAAGAGCGCCCTGCTGTGGGATCTCTGGAACATCGCCGCGCGCCAACTGTGGCGCGGCCGGCCAGGCCACTACGTCCGGTTGCGGTACGAGGACTTCGTCGCCGATCCGGCCGGCGCACTCGTGCCGGTACTGCGCATGCTCGACATTCCGAGCAAGGTGCCGCTCGCCACGGACGGATCGCTGGAGATCGCGGCGAGTCACACGGTCGCCGGTAATCCCAACCGGATGCGCGTCGGTACCACGCCGCTCACCGCGGACGACGAATGGCGCACCGCGATGCCAACCGGCCGCCGCATCCTGGTGACGGCACTGACCGCGCCGGTGCTGCACCGCTTCGGCTACCGGGTGCGCCGAAGCGCGCCGTCAGGGGACGCGACGACCCGGCTGTTCGTCGAGGACCAGTCAGGCGTGCGCCGGCAGTGGTCGCGGGTATCGCGCAACGCGGGGTGGGTCAAGGACCAGGGCCTGCGACGGGTGCTGGAGGAGAAGGAGATCGACCCGCTGCGCACCATCCCCGCTGCGCTGCGCAAGTGGCAGTACCGGCGCTCGCGCCCGGTCGCGCCAGGGACGGCTCGCCCGGTGTTCGTTGTCGGGGTGCAACGCTCGGGGACGAACATGCTGCTGCGCGGGCTGGGCGTCACGCCCGAGGTCGAGGTGCACAACGAGAATGACGGTCGCGCATTCGACCGCTACCGGCTGCGCGCCAACGAGACGATCGAAGCGATCATCGAACGTAGTGGCCATTCCCATGTGCTGTTCAAGCCGCTGTGCGACTCGCACCGCACGGACGAACTGCTCGACGCGCTGCGAACACGGACCCCCGGCAAGGCGGTCTGGGCGTACCGCGACGTGGACGGCCGCGTGCGCTCGGCGATTGCGAAGTTCGGTGACGGCAACCGGCAGGTGTTGCGCGAGTACGCCGCGGGGTCCAACACGACCCGCTGGCACGTACAGCGCATGTCACCCGACACGGCTGCGCTCGTTCGGTCCTTCGACTACGACACCATGACGGCCGAATCGGGCGCGGCTCTCATGTGGTACGTGCGCAACCGGCTGTACTTCGATCTCGGCCTCGACCTTCGCACGGATGTGCACCCGGTCTCCTACAACTCCTTCGTCGAGGCGCCGGAAACCACGATGCGCGCCCTGTGCGCGTTCCTGGAGCTGCCCTACTCCTGCGCGCTGGTCGCACACGTGTCCGCTCGGGCGCCGACCCACGCCGGCGCGCTGGACATCGACCCGCGCATCCGCGCGGCCTGCGAACAGCTGCGCGCCCGACTCGACGCCGCGGCGCTGCAGGCGATCGAAGCCGCCGCGTGAGTGAGCGCGCCACGGAGGACGGCGCGAAGAAGCAACGGGGATTCCTCGGGCAATCGGCGACGTCATCGGTCGGCGCGCTCGCCGCGACCCTGTCCGGGCTGCTGCTCGACGTCGCGGTCTCGGTGCACTTCGGCGCGGGCAAGACCTCGGATACCTTCTTCGCTGCGGCGCGCATCCCGGTCGGATTGACCGCGTTGCTGATGACCGTCGCCGTGCAGGCCTGGGTCCCGCAGTTCGTGCGCGAGCGCCGTCAGCGCGGCGGGGCGAGCCTGACCGCGTTCGCGTCCCGGATGTTCAGCGCCGTCCTCGTCGCCGGGCTGCTCGTCTGGGCGATCGCCTCGGCGTTCGCCCGGCCGCTGATGGCACTCACCGCCCCCGGCCTGTCCGCGGCGCAGCTCGACCTCGCGGCGTCGATGGTGCCCTCGATATTCCTGATCGTCCCGCTGGTGGCTGCTGCGGAGACCGTCCGGGGAGCACTCAACGCCTCCTACTCGTTCGTGTTCCCGGCGACGATGAACGTCGCGATGAACGTGCCCGCCGCAGTGATCATCTTTGTGGACGGCGGCCACGACATCCGGGTTGTCGCCTGGGCCTACGTCACCGGTGCGGGACTGCAGCTGCTCGCGATCGTCGTGGTGGCGTGGGTGCACGGCATGCGCATCCATCCGGCGTGGCAGTTGCACGATCCGCGGGTGCGGCGCGCCATCGCGTTCACCACCCGGCCGGCGTTGTCGACGGGGCTGAACCTGGCAAACCGGACCGTCGAGCAGGCGGTCGCCTCGTTCCTGCCGCCCGGCTCGATCACCGTGCTGTCCTACGCGCAGCGGCTGATCTCCGCACTCGGCGGGGGTACGTTCTTCCGGCCGATCACGGTCGCCCTGCTGCCCCGCCTCGCCGATGCGCAGCACGACGGCGATGACCAGCGGGCGACGAAGGTGCTCTATCGGGCACTGCGGCTGATCCTGATCATCTCCTTCGGCTTGACGGCCTTCACCGTCGCGCTGTCGCAGCCGGTTATCCGCTTCGTGTTCAACCGCGGCAACTTCGACGCGCAGGCGACCCACCTGCTGGCCCTCACGTTGGCCGTGTACGGCTTCAGCCTCGTCGGCTCCGGCCTGCAGCGCGTGCTCCTCGCACCCTTCTACGCGCGGCTCGACACCCGAACGCCACTGCGCAACACCTGTTACGGGGTCATCGTCGACCTGGCGCTGCTGTACCCGTGCATGGCTGTGTTCGGCCTCAACAGCGAGTACGGCATCGTCGGCGTTGCCATCGCCTACACGATCACCCAGTACGTCATCGTCGCCCACGCCTGGTGCCGGCTGCGCCGCATCCTGCCGGTGCGGACGGGCGCGGTGTCCGGGTTCGCGCTCCGGGCGCTCGTGACCGCGACGGTCGCGACGCTCGTCATGCTGGGGTTGACGTGGGGGTTGGGCACGAGCACGGCCAGCCCGCCGATCGCGCTGTTCCTGCTGACGGCGGGCATCGCGCTGGTAGGTGGCGTGGTGCTCCTGCTGGTCGGGCTGGTGCTTGCTGAGCCGGCGCAGCGCGACCGGGTGCTGCATCCGCGCCGGCCGGTCTCCCGCTGAGTCGGCTTCACTGCAGCCGCTGCTGCCATGCCCACTGCGCCGCCAGCCCCTCGGCGATGCCCACCCTCGGCTTCCAGCCCAGCAGCGCGTTGGCGCGCTCGATCGAGGCGCCGGTGGCCCGGACGTCGCCGGCCTGCTCGGGCAGCCGCTGCACCTGGACATCTTGTCCGACCGTTCGGCCGATCTGTACCACGAGTTCGTTGACGCTGATCGAGGCGCCGCCGGCCGCGTTCAGCACCGTGGCCGGCGCCAGTTGCGCGCTTGCCGCCGCCAGGGTCGCGGCCACGATGTCTGCGACGTAGGTGAAGTCACGGACCTGCTCCCCGTCGCCGAAGACGGGCAGCGGAGCGCCGCGCAGCACCGCTGCGAAAAAGCGGTGGAATCCCATGTCGGGCCGTTGCCCGGGACCGTAGACGGTGAAGTAGCGCAGCACGACGCTCGGCACCCCCCAGTTCGCTGCGTACAACCCGCACAGGTGCTCGCCTGCGAGCTTGGTGACGCCGTACGGGCTGTGTGGACGGGGGAGGTCGTGCTCGGTCGTCGGGTAGCTGGGCGCATTGCCGTAGACCGAAGACGACGAGGCATACACGATGCGCCGTGGGCGGGTCACCCTGGCCGCCTCCAGCAGCCGTTGCGTCGCCAGCACGTTGTGACTGACGTAATCGGCGAACCCGTCCGACCAGGACGGCCTGACGCCCGGCTGGCCGGCTAGGTGGAAGACGATCTCCGCCCGGTCCAGGATCGGTTCGAGCGAGGCCGAGCGCAGGTCCGCCTCCACGAAACGGAACTCGGAATGCTCGGCCAGCGCGGCGAGGCAGGCGCGCTTGCGGCGGGTGTCGTAGTACTCGGTGACGCAGTCGACACCGACGACGTGGTGCCCGGCCGCGAGCGCAGCCTCGGCGAGGTGACTGCCGATGAATCCGGCAGCGCCGGTGACCACAACCTGCATCGTTGTCCTAGCTCGGAATCGGTGCCGCTCGGCGCGACCTGCGCCGCCCGTTGCGGTGCTCGACGGCCGCCTCGAACACCCGGAGGTGATCGCGGGCGACGTCATCGAAGGAGCGCGTGCTCGCGGCTGCGATCACCCTCGGACTGTCCAGCGCACCCAGCAGCGCCGTAGCCAGGGCAGCCGGATCCGCTGCCGGGACGAGTTCCACCCCCGGACCGACGGCAGCGCGCATGCCGGCCACATCGGTCGCGACGACGGGCAGGCCGCAGGCCACTGCCTCGAGCACCGCGTTCGGCAGTCCCTCGTAGCGCGACGGCATGACGAACACATCGAGGCTGCGTAGGTACTCGGCGACGTCGGGCCCGCCTGCGCGCGCGCCGGGCAGGCTGACCGGAAGCCCCGCAGCACGGCGTTCCAGCTCGCCGCGCTGCTCTCCCTCGCCGACGATGACGACTTCGACGGCACGCTCATCGAGCACGCGTGGCAGTGCGTCGAGCAGCACGTCGAAGCCCTTCTGATGGGTCAGCCGGCCGAGCGCACCGATCCGCTGCCGGTCGCGCGGCGCCCGCGGCGTCACGGCAGGGCGGAACACGTCGGTGTCCACGCCGTTGGGGATCACATGGACGCGCTCGCGGGGCGCGCGGTGCGCCCGGACGACGAAGTCGCAGACGTCGGCGGAGTTGCCGATCCACTCGTCGGTGATGCGCGCCAGCGCCACGTCCACGGCCCGGCGCCGGCTCGGGCGGAACTCCTCGACCCGTCGTTCCGACATGACGATCGCCGGACGATTCGACCCGATGAGCGCGGCCCGCCCGAATGCCCCGGCACCCCACAGCGAGGTGTGCACGACATCGAAGTGGCTCTTGGTGGCCAGCCGGCGCAATGCCTGGAACCGGTCGCGGTGAATCCGGCTGTCCCCGTCGAGCTCGACGACGTCGATCCTGTCGAGACGAACCTGCGCGGTCAGCTCGAAGCCCGGGTAGAGCACGCACAGGGTCGGGCGCCAATGGTGCTCGCGGGCTGCCCGCAGCATGCCGGCCAGCTGAAGTTCGGTGCCAGACGGCGACATCCGGCTCATCACGTGCAGCACCGACAACATCGCCGCGCAGAGTACCTATCCGGGGAGATCTCTGCATGTTCACCGCTGCGCTTCGCCTCCCCCGCGCATATGTGTCACACTCTGTCCAGCTTGGGGGCAGCCGTCGGACGCGCACACCATCCGGGGGGTTGCTGATGGCAATCGACACCCGCCCGGCCGGTGCCCACGTTTCCGGACAGACCGGCCGGTCAGCCGATCACGGCGTCCCCGTCTTCGGGCTGATCATCGCGGTCGCGGTGCTCGCTGCAGCCGCGGCAGCCAGCAGCGTGCTCTACGTCCGCGGTGCGCCGACTGTGCAGGTGCTCGCCCCGCCCGGCGTGCTCGTCCTCGGCGGCCTGATCTGGTTGGCCTGCTACCGCTTCGAATGGTTCGTCCTCACCGTGCTGGCGTTGCGGACCGCGATGGACGCCACGCGGGCCACACCGGCAGGCACTCACCTCGCGTCCACCGTGTCCAAAGCACCGGATGCGGTGACGTCCGGGCCCATCGCCTCCGCCATGGCCGTGCTGTTCATCGTCATGTCGACGGTCTGGCTGCTGGCGTTGCGCCGCGAAGGCGGGAGAACGCCTCTGAGCGTGGCGCAGGCCGCCTTCGGGGCGTTTGTCGCGGCGTGCCTGTTCAGCGTTTCCGGCGCGGTGAACCGCACCGCGGCCCTGTCCGAAACTGCCCGCATCCTGGCCGCAGTGATGATGTTCGTCGTCCTCGTGAAGCTGGTGACGACACTCGCGCAGGTGCGCCGGACGCTGATCGCCTGCGCGGTGGGTTTCGTGGCGCCGGTCGCGCTGGGTTTGGCGCAAGCGTCCGGCGGCGGCGGCGACTTCCGCAGCGCCGATCTCAACCGGATCGTCGGGACGTTCCTGCACCCGAACACGTTCGGCCTCTTCCTGACCATGTTCATCCTGCTGAGCGCCGCGGTGTTCCGGCACTGCACGCGCCCCGCGCAGTGGGTCCTGGGCACCGGCATCGCCGTCTGCGCCGGGCTGCTCGTCCTCACCTACTCCCGGGGCGCTTGGATCGCGCTCGTTGTCGGGTTGCTGCTCGTCGGCGTCCTGCAGAGCCGGGCGATCCTGGCCTGGTTGTTCGGCGCCGCGGTATTACTGCTGATTGCAGTGCCCTCCGTCGCCGCGCGCGTTAGCGACCTCGGCGGCCGCACCCCCACAAACAACGGATCGGAGAGCTCGCTGGTGTGGCGTTTCCAGTACTGGCAGGAAATCTGGAAGCTCAATCGCGACAATCCGATCACCGGAATCGGCCTCAAGGGCACCAAATACCTGACCGACCAGAACAAGGCCCCGCACAACGACTTCCTGCGCGCCTACGTCGAGACCGGGGTACTAGGCCTGCTCGCCTACGTGCTCGTGCTGCTGGCCCTCGCCGGCATCGCTCGGCAGGCCCTGCGCAACGCAGCGCCCGGCTTCCCGCGTGGCGTCGCGATCGGGTTTACCGCCGTCCTCACCGCCTATGTCCTGGACAGCCTGGCGGACAACCTGATCTCCGAGGTCGTCGTGCTCTGGTACTTCTATGCAGCCGCAGCGTGCGCATACGCGGTGTCCCGCCTCGGCGCCCGCGCGGTTCGCGAGGCGACGGTCTGAGAATGCGACAACGGCGGCTGCGGATAGCAATGATCGGCCAGCGTGGCCTCCCGGCCACCTCCGGGGGGATCGAGAGGCACGTCGAGGAGATCGGCGCACGCCTGGTCGATCTCGGCCACGAGGTGGTCGTGTACTGCCGCCCGACCTACTCGCCGCTCGGCTACGAGAACTACCGCGGCATGACGCTGCGCTACGTCCCGACCGCGCATAGCAAGCACTTCGAGACGATCGTGCACAGCGCCGCGGCGACGGTGGCCGCGATGCGCGATCGCGTCGACATCATCCACTATCACGCCCTCGGCCCGGGCCTGCTGACGCCGGTGCCCCGTTGCCTGTCGGGTGCGAAGGTCGTGCAGACGGTGCACGGGCTCGACAACGAGCGGGTGAAGTGGGGACGCATCGCGTCGCGCGTTCTCGACTTCGGCTGCTGGAGCAGCGCCCGCGTGCCGGACGCGACCGTCGTGGTTTCCCACGCACTGGCCGGCCACTATCACGAGAAGTACGGCAGGCAGACCCGCTACGTCTGCAACGGCGTCGAGGATCTGCCATGGCAGCCCCCCGCAGTAGCGCTGCGGGCCCTGGGCGTCGAGCCCGGCAAGTACGTCCTGTTCGTCGGCCGGCTCGTGCCGGAGAAGGCGCCGGACCTGCTCATCCGGGCGTTTCGACGCATCGAGCGGCCCGACCTGCGCCTGCTCGTCGTCGGCGGCTCGTCGTTTACCGACCGCTACGTCCACGACCTCGAGCGGCTGGCGGCCGCCGATTCCCGCGTCATCCTGGCCGGCCGTATTCACGCGCGGCCGTTCCTGCGCGAGTTGTACGCGAGCGCGGGTGCGTTCGTCCTGCCGTCTGAGCTCGAAGGCATGCCGCTGACGCTGCTCGAAGCCGCGGCCGAAGGCACGCCGCTCCTCGCGAGCGACATCCCCGCGCACATCGAGATGATCGGCCCCGACCGCCCGGGCCGGCGGCTGTTCCGGCGCGGCGACGCGGCGCACCTGCGACGCGCGCTGCTCGACGTGATCGACAACGTGCCCGTCGAGCAGGAAGGCTCCGCGGCGGAGCGGGCGGCGGTGCTCAAGGAGTACAGCTGGGACCGGGCGGCCGACGAGCTGTCCCGGCTCTACCGGTCACTGACGGACGGCAGGCCGCGTCGGGAGCCCCGGGTGCACCGTCGGGAACTGGGTCGCACGAGCGGACTCACCACCCGCGAGCAGGTTGCCGCACAGCGCGCCTGACGCCCACCGGGGCGTCCGAACGGCATCAGACGTGCTGCAGGTCGTCGCTTCGCTCGGGGAGGTCGGTCACGGCGCCGGGCTGGGCCGCAACGTCGGTCGACTGGGCGTCGGCTGCCGGTTCGCGCTTGCGGGTGCGCCGCGTGCCGCGTCCTCGACGCGGACCGCCGGTCAGCGCAGTGAGCAGCAGGACCAACGCGATCCCGAGCACGAGCCCCACGCCACCTGCGATCGCCACGGCCTTCACGATGGTCGAGTCGGCCGTCACCAGGTCGCGGGACGCGCTGCCGAGCAGCGGTGGCTCCTTCGCCGACACCAGGGTCTCGATCGATGCGGCTTCGCGGGCTTGCGCCGCCGCGGCGACGAGCTGAGCCTGACGGACCCGCTCGGTGAGGGTGTTGTACTCGACCACGATCGGCCGCAGGGTGGCGGCCTGCTGGGTGGCCTGCTGGATCGCGGCGTCGAAGTTGGTGGTGCTGCGGCCCTGCGCGATGGCCTGTTGCTTGCTGACAGTCAGCTGCGTGATCGCAGACACCGCCGCCTGGTACGCGACGTTGGGATCGATGGCGCCGTGGGCAGCAGCGAAGGTGTCAAGAGCCTTTTGCGCTTTCGCGAGCGCAGCATCGGCCGCCGCCGAGGCGGCCGCGGTCGCCTGTTGGACGGTCGTCGCGCTCTGCACCGCGGACCGGGACAGGTAGGCACCGGTGCGCTTGGCCGCGGACAGCACGACCGCTTCGGCGGTCTTGGCCGAAGTCGAGTTGTAGCTGACTTCGATGAAACTCGAGTTGTTGAGCTGACTCGCGCCGAGCCCGTCGGTCAGCGCCGACTCCGACTCGCCGGTGTCGCGCGCGACCTGCTTGACGACGTCCGACGTGGTCAGCGAGGTCTGGAAGTTCTCGACGTACTGCCCGTTCGAGCCCGTCGTGCCGGCCTGGGCCGCGGGCACGGTCACCACGATCGAGGCGTCGTAGCTGTCCTTCGTGTTGCGGGTCACGAGATAGGCACCGGCGGCGGCCAGCGCGGCGACCAAAACGGCGATCCACCACCACCGCAGCGCGGCCTTGAGGAACGTCGCAACCTCCACGGTCGACCCTCCTGCCCGTCGCACGTCGTCGATCGTCGCGTTCGCTGTGGTGGCTGTCAGCGTAAGCACCGGGTACGTTGCTGTCGAACTCGATCGACCGGCGGGGGCCGCGATGACGACACCGCACCTGCGCAAGTCGGTAGGCGCGGCACTGCGTCAATTCGATCACCGTGCGCGGCGGGTGAATGCTGGTGCGCGGGCATTACCCGATTTCGTGATCATCGGTGCCCAAAAGGCCGGTACCACTGCCCTCTACGCCTACCTGCGAACCCACCCGGACGTCTTTCCGGCGCTCAAGAAGGAAGTCCATTATTTCGATATTCATTATTCTGAGGGTGAGCAGTGGTATCGGGGAATGTTCCCGACCAGGTCCCGGCTACGAGCCGCCAGCCGGCACCGCCGGCGCACCGTGGTCACCGGCGAGGCGAGCCCCTACTACCTGTTTCACCCACTCGCCGCGGAGCGCGCCGCTCGGCTGATTCCGGGTGCGCGTCTCGTCGTCCTCCTGCGCGATCCGGTCGAGCGCGCATGGTCGCACTACCGGCACGAGGTGCGGGCCGGACGCGAGGAACTCGACTTCGCCGACGCCCTCGCCGCCGAACCCGAGCGGCTCGCCCGGGCGGCCGACGCCGTTCGCGCGGGCGGCGCCGACGGCCCCGCTGCGGCACACCGCACGGCGTCCTACGTTTCGCGCGGCCGGTACGCCGAACAGCTTCAGCGCTGGTTGACACACTTCTCGCGGGAGGCGCTGCTCGTGGTGCAGGCGCAGGAGCTGTTCAGCAACCCGGCGCGCGAATACGACCGGGTACTGCGTTTCCTCGGAATCGCTCCGGCGCCGGGTGGGCACTTCGAGGTGCACAACGCCGGGCAGCAGTCGCCGATGGACCCCGCGTTGCGCACCCAGTTGCGCCAGCTGTACCGCGAACCGAACGAGCAGCTGGCCGATCTGCTCGGCACCAGGCTGCCTTGGTCGTGAGTCAGTGGGCCGGCTCGGCGGACGGGGGAGCAGCCAGCTCGGCGGCAGCAGCGAGGAACCGGTCATTGTCCGCGGGCGTGCCGATCGTCACCCGGGCGCCGGAACCGCCGAAGGCACGCACGATCACCTGCCGCTGCTCGCACCCGGCCGCCCACTGCACGCTCGCGGCGCCGAGCGGCAGCCAGACGAAGTTGGCCTGGGTCGGGGGAACCTCGTAGCCGATCTCGAGCAGCGACTCGCGGACCCGGGCGCGCTCGGTGACCGCCTCGGCGACCCGCTGCCGCATCTGTTCCTCGGCCGGCTGCTCGAGCGAGGCGAGCGCGGCGGCCTGCGCGACCGAGGTGACGGCGAACGGCACCTGCGTCTGCCCGAGCGCGACGGCGAGCGCCGGATCGGCGGCGATCGCATACCCGACCCGCAACCCGGCGAGCCCGTACGCCTTGGAAAACGTTCTCAGCACGACGAGATTCGGGAACTCCGCGAGCAGCGTCAGGCCGTCCGGCACCGCCGGGTCGGTGACGAACTCGCGATATGCCTCGTCCAGCGCGACGACGACGTCCGGCGGCACCGCGCGCAAGAACCGCACCAGGGCGGCGCGCGCGACCGCCGTCCCGGTCGGGTTGTTCGGGTTGCAGACGAACACGAGCCGCGTCTTCCCGGTGATCCGTTCGGCCATCGACTCGAGGTCGTGAACGTGCTCTCGCAAGGGCACCTGGATCGACGACGCCCCGCTCACCGCGGCGATGATCGGGTACGCCTCGAACGAACGCCATGCGTAGATCACCTCGTCGTCGGCGTCCGCCACGGCCTGGACGAGCTGGGTGCACAGCGACACCGAGCCACACCCGACCCGTACCTGCTCGACCGAGACGCCGTGCCTGCCGGCCAGCGCCTCGGTCAGCGCGGCGGCCACATTGTCCGGATAGCGGTTGGCCTCGGCCGCAGCCTCGGCGACCCGCGCCAGCACGTACGGCAGCGGCGGGTAGGCCGTCTCGTTGCTCGCGAGCTTGATCGATCCCGGGACAGACCGGCCCGGGACGTAGGCGGGCAGCGTCGCCAGTGCCGGACGCAGATGGGCGCTCACGTCCTGCTTGCTCCTTTCGGCATACGGCTACCGCGATCGGCCGGCGGCCGGTACCGCTCCACCCGTGCCTTACGACCCTTGATGAGCGTGTTGCGCAGCGCCGTGAGTACCTCTTCCTCGGCCGTTTTCGGGATCTCGACCGTCGAGTAGCCGTGGGTGATCTCGATCGCGCCGATCTGCCGACCGGACAGGCTCGTCTCGTTGGCGATCGCCCCGACGAGATCCTGTGGCCGGATCCGGGCCGCGTGTCCGAGGCCGACGAACACCGTGCTCATCCCGCCGGGTCCCGGGGCCGATCTCGTTCGCGTCTGGCCGTCGCCGGTGCCCGGCGCCGCGAGCGGGATCTCGTCGTCGTCCTCGACTCCGCCCGCCTCGTGCACCAGCCGCACAGCGGCCAGCGCTATCTCCATCAGGTCGTGCTCGCCGGCCAACGCGTCGACGACGACGCGATAGCGCTCGGTGTTGTCCTCGCCCTCGGCGAGCGCTGTCTCCAGCGTGGCACGTGTCAATTCGAGGCGGCGGGCACGGAGATCGGCGACGGTGGGCAGCGTCTCGACGGCGATCTTGGTGCCGGTTGCCTTCTCGATCGTCTTCAGCAACCGGTGCTGGCGCGGCTCCACGAGCGTGATCGCGGTGCCGCCGCGGCCGGCACGGCCGACCCGACCGATCCGGTGCACGTACGAGTCCGGCGCCGAGGGCAGGTCGTAGTTGACGACGTGGGTGAGGTGATCGATGTCCAGACCGCGGGCAGCCACGTCCGTGGCGACGAGCAGGTCTGCGGTCTTGTTGCGGACCCGTCCCATCACCCGGTCGCGCTGGTCCTGGCTCATCCCGCCGTGCAGCGCTTCGACCCGGTAACCGCGCGCACCGAGCGTCTCGCCGAGTGAGTCGACGTCCTCGCGGGTCCGGCAGAACACGATCGCGGCCGCCGGACTCTCCACGTCGAGCAAGCGGCCGAGGGCCGACGCCTTGTGCTGTCGGGGGACTAGGTAAGCGAATTGGCGAACCTGCGCGGTGTCGGCCCCGCCGTGCTCGCGACGGATCCGCACCTTGACGGGGTCACGCAGGTATCGGCGCACCAGCCCGTCGATGCGGGCCGGCAGGGTCGCCGAGAACAGGACGGTCTGGCGACCCGCGGGCACCGCTTCCATGATCGTTTCGATGTCTTCGGCGAAGCCCATGTCGAGCATCTCGTCCGCCTCGTCGAGCACGGCCGTATGCAGCCCGGCGAGGCGCAACGTGCCCCGGGTCAGGTGATCGATCGCGCGCCCCGGCGTGGCGACGACGACGTCCATCCCTGCCTCCAGCGCGCGGATCTGCCGACCGATCGGGGCACCGCCGTAGACGGCCAGCACCCGCGCGTCGAGTTCGCGGCCGTAGCGATGCGTGGCCTCGGCGACCTGGATCGCCAGCTCGCGCGTCGGTACGAGGACGAGCGCCTGGGGATCGGAGCCGGCGGGTTCCAGGCGTTGCAGCAGTGGCAGCGCGAACGCAGCCGTCTTTCCGGTGCCGGTCGCCGCCTGGCCGACGACGTCACGCCCGGCCAGCAACGCGGGGATGGCGGCACTCTGGATCGGCGTCGGTTCCTCGTAGCCGAGTTGCTCGAGCGCGCGTTGCAACTCCGGGCGCAACTCGAGATCGGCGAACGTGGTCACGTGGTCAACCCTCCCACGCGTCGAGTGGTCACTTTCGACCTTGCCGCCCGGACGGAGGTCAGCCGCGGATCGCGGCGACCGCGGCAAGCAACGCGAATGCGGCGAACAGCACGCCCGCGATCCGGTGCACCAGGTGCAACGCGACCTTGCGGACGACGAGCTTGCCGGCCACGGCAGCCAGCGCCGCAACCGTGATGAGCGCGAGCCACGCACCGACACCGACCGCGATCGCCCGGGCGAGGCCGTCTTGCCGGGCGACCAGCCCGGCGGTCGCGATCTGACTGGCATCGCCCCACTCGGCGGCGAACAGGACGCCGAACGCCGTCGCGACGATCTTCCAGAACGGCGCGTTCTCGCGCGACTCGGCGAGTTCGACGTCATCGTCGCCCGCCGCGTACGACTCCTTGATCAACAGGAACGCGCCGGCAGCGAACATCACCGCGACCACACCCTCGACCCCGCGGCGCGGCAACAACGTGATCACGCCGCCGGCGACGGTCGCGATGACGCACTGGACGGCGAAGGCCGCGGCGACGCCGAGGAGAACCGGCCGCGGCCGGTAGCGAGTCGAGAGGACGAGTGAGGCGACCAGCGTCTTGTCCGGCAGCTCAACCAGCAGGATCACGCCGAACGCGATCAGTCCCACCGTGAACGTAGACATCTGCCCGATCCTGCCGTGTCCTGCCCGGACGTGGGTCGCCGCGGCCCTAACCTGAGAGTCCTATGTCGACCTACGTCGCGGTCTTCGCTCTGGTGCTGGCCTACGTCGCCGTCGTGGCGTCGTACCTGGCACTGCGCACCCTGGCCAAGCTGCGCCGCGCGACCGCCGTACTGGCGCGCGGCGCGCGGGGGCCCGAGACGCATGCGTCGCTGATCGAAGCGACACGGCGCAACACCGAACGCACCGAGGTCTTCGCCGAGGAACTCACCGAGCTGCGCGCCGAGCTGGCCGTCAGCGCAGCGCCCGCAGTCGCGAGCGGCGACGCCACCGGTGCCCTGCGAAACCTTGCGCTCGTGCGCTACGACGCGTTCGGCGAGATGTCCGGTCGACTCTCGTTCTCCCTGGCTCTGCTGGACGAGCACGGCGACGGCGTCACGATCAGCGCCATCTCCGGACGCAGCGACACGCGGGTCTACGCCAAGGCCATCGCCGGTGGCAAGGGCGAGCACGAGCTTTCACCGGAGGAACACCAGGCAGTGTCCGCGGCTTTGTCCCGCCGGCGCGGGCTGCTCGGCCGCAAGACCGCGTGACCGCCGCGACTCGATCGCACGCAACAATGCCGACGTGACGACCATCGCATTCCTCGGACCGGAAGGCACGTTCGCCCACGCTGCGTTGCGCACGCTGCCGGTCGCCGCCGGGGCGGCGCTGCTACCGATGGCCAACGTGACCCTGGCGATCGACGCGGTCCGGGACGGCAGCGCCGACGCCGCGCTCGTGCCGATGGAGAACTCGATCGAGGGCGCGGTGCCCGCCACTCTGGACGAGCTGGCCAACGGTGCCGCGCTGGTCATCGCCGAGGAGACGTACCTGTCGGTGGCCTTCGAACTCATGGCAAGACCGGGCATGACGCTGCCCGATATCGCGTCCGTGGCCACTCATCCGCACGCCGAGGCGCAGGTGCGCCGCTGGCTCATGGCCAATCTGCCGTATTCCTCGGTGGCACTCGTGGGGTCGACGGCAGCAGCGGTGCAGGCGGTCGCCGGCGGGGAGTACGACGCCGCCGTGGGCGCAGCGGTCGCCGGCGAGCTGTACGGGCTCGACGTGCTCGCCCACGACATCGCGGACATCGCGGGCGCGGTCACCCGATTCGTCCTGCTCACCGGGCCGGCACCGCCGCCGAAGTCGACCGGCAACGACCGCACGACGCTGGTCGCGTACCTGCGGGAGGACCATTCCGGCGCATTGCTGGAGATCCTGTCCGAGTTCGGCAACCGCGGGGTCAACCTGACGAGGATCGAGTCCCGTCCGACCAAGGGGCGCATCGGCCAGTACTGCTTCTCCATCGACTGCGAGGGTCACATCGACGACGAACGCGTCGGCGACGCGCTGGCCGCGCTGCATCGGGTCTGCGCCGACGTGCGGTACCTGGGCTCGTACGCGCGTCGCGACGGCCGGCAGGACGCAGTCCCGACCGGCCGCGAGGACGCCGACTTCCTCGACGCCCGATCGTGGCTCGCCCACGTTCGCGACACCGGGCAGTCCTGAGCGACCGCGACCGTCAGCGTCCTCAGAGGTACAAGCCGGTGTTCTGGTCGTTGCGTTCTGCCGCGACGGCGTGCAGATCACGCTCGCGCAGCAGCAGGTACTCCTCGCCGGAGATGTCGACCTCGAACCGGTCGTCCGGGTTGAACAGCACGCGGTCGCCGGTCTCGACGGTGCGCACGTGATTGCCGACGGCCAACACCTCGGCCCAGATCAGCCGCTTGGTCACCTGTTGCGCGGTGGCCGGAATCAGAATACCGCCGGACGAGCGCCGCTCGCCCTCGTCGGTTGGCTCGCGGACGAGGACGCGGTCGTGCAGCATCTTGATCGGCAGGCGGTCGGTCACGGTGGCGAGCCTACGGGCCGGGCGGGGCTGGGAGCTCGCGGACACCGGGTTCGTCATCGGCGCTCAGTGCGACCACATGCGCCGATTGGCCAGCATCGCGGCGGTGTAGTTCCGCAGCCTAGGCAGCAACGGCTGCTTCGCGCGGGAAGGCACCGCTGCCTGTGGACAAAGCCGCCCGGTCGGCTCAGTAACCTGACGAGGTGCTCGATCCGAAGCTCGTCCGCGACGATCCCGAGGCCGTCCGCGCGTCGCAGCGGCTGCGCGGCGCCGACGCGTCCGCGGTCGACACCGTGCTCGCCGCAGACGACGTGCGCCGCGCCGCGGTGGCCCGCGCCGACAGTCTGCGCGCCGAGCAGAAGACGCTCGGTCGGCAGGTGGCCAGTGCCACGTCCGACGAGCGTGCGCTCCTGCTCCGCCGGGCACGAGGTCTCGCCGCCGATGTCAAGGCGGCCGAAGCCGACCAGGCCCAAGCCGACGCGGACCTGCGCGAGGCCCAGCTGGCGCTCGCGAACCTCGTCGAGGACGGCGTCCCGCCCGGCGGCGAGGACGACTTCGTCACCCTCGCGATCGTCGGCACGCCGCCGCACGTCGAGCAACCGAAGGACCACGTCGAGATCGGCGGCGCGCTGCGCGCCATCGACACCGAGCGCGGCGCGAAGGTGTCCGGCGCGCGTTTCTACTTCCTGACCGGCATCGGCGCGCAGCTGGAGTTCGCACTCGTCAACCTCGCGATGGCACAGGCCACCGACGCCGGCTTCACCCCGGTCATCGCACCCTCGCTGGTCAAGCCGGAGATGATGGCGGGCACCGGTTTCCTCGGCGCGCACGAGGCCGAGGTGTACCGCCTGGCGCAGGACGAGTTGTACCTCGTCGGGACGTCGGAGGTCGCCCTGGCCGGCTATCACTCCGGTGAGATCCTCGACGCCGCAGCACTGCCGATCCGCTACGCCGGGTTCTCGTCGTGCTTTCGCCGGGAGGCCGGCAGCTACGGCAAGGACACCAGGGGAATCATTCGGGTCCACTGGTTCGACAAGGTCGAGATGTTCTCCTACGTCACGCAGGACGAGGCCCGCGACGAGCACCGCCGGCTGCTCACGTGGGAGCGCGAATTCATCGACAAGCTCGAACTCGCCTACCGGGTCATCGACGTCGCGGCCGAAGATCTCGGGTCGAGCGCAGCACGAAAGTTCGACATCGAGGCCTGGTTCCCGTCGCAGGGTGCCTATCGGGAGCTGACGTCGACGTCGAACTGCACGAGCTTCCAGGCGCGCCGGCTGAATATCCGCACCCGGACCGAGCACGGCAACGAGCCCGTCGCGACGCTGAACGGCACGCTGTGCGCGGCCGCACGGACCATCGCCTGCCTGCTCGACCACCACCAGCAACCCGACGGCTCGGTGTACGTCCCGGTGGCGTTACGTCCCTATCTGGGTGGCCGCGAGGTCCTGCGACCGGCATGAATGCGAACGTCAGGCTGGTCGCCACCGATCTGGACGGCACCCTGCTGCGCAGCGACGGCACCGTCTCGGCACGCTCGCGCACCGCGCTGCGCGCCGCCGCGGACGCCGGTCTTGTCGTCGCCTTCGTCACCGGCCGGCCGCCACGATGGCTCGACGCCCTCGTCGACGCGACGGGGCATGTCGGCGTGGCGGTCGGCGCCAACGGCGCCGTCCTCTACGACATGGCTACCGAGCAGATCGTGTCGATGCACCCACTGGATCCGCAGCTCATGGCCGACGTCGGCACGGAGTTGCGCGCGACATTTCCCTCCGTGCAGTTCGCAGTCGAGTACGGGACCGGCTTCGCCGCGGAGGCCGGCTACATCCACGACTGGCAGATCAGCCCCGCGCATGACCGGCGCGGCGTCGCAATGCCGCGACCTCGGATCGGGCATCTGTACGAGATCACCCGTGAGCCCGCGGTGAAGCTGCTGGCCAAGGAGCATTCGGCCGGCGCGGACGAGTTCCTCGCGGCGGCCATCGACCTCATCGGCGACCGCGCGTCGATCACGCATTCGTCCTCCGTCGGGCTGCTCGAGATCTCCGCGCCCGGCGTCACCAAGGCCACCGGGCTCGCCGAGCTGGCCGCCGGGCACGACATCGGCGCGGACGAGGTCGTCGCGATCGGCGACATGCCCAACGACGTCGCCATGCTGCGCTGGGCGGGCCGCTCCTATGCGGTCGCCAACGCACACCCCGCGGCGCGCGCCGCGGCGCACGAGGTCGTGGGCAGTAACGACGACGACGCGGTCGCCGCCCTCATCGAATCCCTGCTCTGAGCGGCGCGCTTCGCGGGCGAACTCACCGCACTTCAACGGGGGCGGCGCGGGGCTGAGTCAGCCCGCCTGCACGTTCGTGTTCGTGGTGATGAACTGCGCGGTGCCGGGCTTGGTCATCATCGGGTCGGGCACCGGGCCGGCCGGTGTCGGTTGCATCGCCGGCGACTGCACGGCGAAGGATGCCTGGAACGTGGCGCCCTTGACGATGATCGGCTTGCCGTTCTGCGTCTGCTTGCTGAGGTTCGTCGGCGCCAGCATGATCGTCAAGGTCCCCATCCCCGGCGTCACGAACGGCGGTGACGTGTAGGGCATCGGCGCCTTCAGGGTCGGCGGCAGCTCATCGCCCTGCAGGCAGATCGGCATGTTCGCGACCATCACCTGGGAGCCCGTGCCCACGAGCGGTACGGGTGCCTGGAGCATCGGCACGATCGTCGGCGGCGGGATCGTCACCTTGATCATGTCATTCGTCTTGATGATGAAGTCGCCCATCCGCTGCCTCCCTTCGGTCTGCCCGCGTCGAGAAGCGAGCCTAGAACCGGGCCGCCCGATCCGTCGCCTGCTCGGGCAAGATCTGCCCTTACAGGTACTGGCCGGTCCCGTGGCCGCCGCCGCGGTCCTCATCCTCGCCCGACGTGGGGGTCAGCCGGACGCCGGGCGGCATGATCATCTGCCCGCCGGGCCCGACGATCACGTGCTGCTGGCCGTCGCGCCCGGGCGGCAAGGCGCGCCGGCGCATCTCCTCCAGCTGTGCCCGCGCCGCCATCTGCTGGGCGAACAGCGCGGTCTGAATGCCGTGGAACAGGCCCTCCAGCCAGCCGACGAGCTGCGCCTGCGCGATACGCAACTCGGCCTCGGACGGCACGCCGTCGCCGAAGGGCAGCGTCAGCCGGTCCAGCTCCTCACGCAGCTCCGGCGACAGACCTTCCTCCAGTTCGTGAATGGAGGATTCGTGGATCTCGCGGAGTCGGGCGCGGCCGGCTTCGTCGAGCGGCGCCGCGCGCACTTCCTCGAGCAGCTGCTTGATCATGGTGCCGATGCGCATGACCTTGGCGGGCTGCTCGATCTGACCCGCGATCGAGTCAACCTCGTCGGCGTCGTCCGGGTCGCGACCGGGGTCCGCCGAGGTGATCTCGGCGCTGATGGGTTGCACTGCGTCCTGCTCGCTCACGTCGTCCAGTCTGCCCCGTCCGATCAGCGAGCTCGCAGCAGCACCTTGCCGATGTGCTCGCTGGAGTCGACGAGCCGGTGCGCCTCCCCCGCGTCATCGAGGGTCAGCACCCGGTCGATAACCGGCCGGACAGCCCCCGCCTCGAGCAACGGCCAGACGTTGGCCTGCGTCTCCGCGACGATCTCGGCCTTCATCGCCGGCGGTCGGCCGCGCAGCCCCGCCGCGTGGACGGTGGCCCGTTTGGCCAGCAAGGTCCCGAGGTTCAACTCGCCCTTCGTCCCGCCCTGCAGACCGAGGACGATCAACCGGCCTCCGACGGCCAGCGAGGCGACATTTCGCGGCAGGTAGCTCGCGGCCATGTTGTCGAGGATGACGTCCACGCCGCCGCCGCCGGTCTCGGCCGCCACCCGCTCCTCGAACCTTTCCTCGCGATAGTTGATCGCGACGTCGGCGCCGAGATCGCGGCACGCCTGAACCTTGCGCGGCGTGCCCGCAGTGGCGAACACCTGCGCACCGCGGCCGTGCGCGATCTGGATGGCCATCGTGCCGATGCCACTCGTCCCGCCGTGCACGAGCAGCCGCTCACCGGGCTGCAGGCGTCCCGCCTGCGACCCGAACACCATCGACCAGACCGTGCAGGTCACCTCGGGCAGCGCCGCGGCGTCGACGAGGCCGACGCCACCCGGAACAGCCATCAGCTGACCCACCGGAACGGCGACCAACTCGGCGTACCCGCCGCCGGTGAGCAGCGCGCACACCTCGTCCCCGACCGCCCAGCCGGCCACGCCGCCGCCAACCGCCGCGATGGTGCCCGAGCACTCCATGCCGAGGTACTCCGGCGCGCCTTGCGGTGGCGGGTAGTTGCCCTGCCGTTGCAGCAGGTCAGCGCGATTGATGGCGGTCGCGGCCACCTCCACGAGCACCTCGCCCGCCGCCGGCTTCGGGTCCGGGACCTCACGTACCTGCAGGACCTCCGGGCCGCCGGGCTCGCTCATCACCACTGCACGCATAGCTGCGACGCTAGTCGGCGCCGCCTCGGCGACTGTGGCAGTGGCACCGGCAGTGGCACAGTGACGGTCATGCAGCGGATCGCACTCGGCACCGGGCCAGTCACGGAGCAGCAGGTCGTCGCGGTGGCACGCGATGGCGCGGGGGTCGAGCTCAGCGCCGCCGCGCTCACGGCCATCGCCGATTCGCGCGCGATCATCGACCGCCTGGCCGACGACGTCGAGCCGCACTACGGCATCTCGACCGGTTTCGGCGCACTCGCGACCAAGCACATCCCCGGCCCGCAACGAGCGTTGCTGCAACGCTCACTCATCCGCTCGCACGCGGCCGGCGCCGGTCCCGAGGTGGAGCGCGAGGTCGTCCGGGCGATGATGCTGCTGCGGCTGTCGACGCTGGCCACCGGTCACACCGGTGTGCGCCCGGGCACGGCGCGGACCCTGGCGGCGTTGCTCGACACCGGCATCACCCCGGTCGTGCACGAATTCGGTTCGCTCGGCTGCTCGGGCGATCTTGCGCCGCTCGCGCACGTCGCGCTGGCACTGATCGGCGAGGGGACGGTTCGCGATGCGTCCGGCTCGCTGCTGCCGACCGCACAGGCGCTGGCCGCAGCCGGGATCGACGCGGTCACGCTCGCCGAGAAGGAGGGCCTGGCCCTGATCAACGGCACCGACGGAATGCTCGGCCAGCTGCTGCTGGCGTGCAGCGACCTCGACCGGCTGCTGCGCACCGCCGACCTCACCGCGGCGATGAGCGTCGAGGCGATGCTCGGGACGGCCCGGGTGTTCGCCGCGGACCTGCAGGCACTGCGCCCGCAGCCGGGCCAGGCTGACGCCGCCGCCAACATGCGCGCACTGCTGACCGGCTCGCCCATCGTCGAATCACATGCCGGCCCCGATTGCGTCTATGTCCAGGACGCCTACTCCATGCGGTGCGCGCCGCAGGTCGCCGGCGCCGCCCGGGACACCCTGGCGCACGCGCGGCGGGTGGCGGGCTACGAGCTCGCGTCAGCCGTCGACAACCCGGTCGTGCTGTTCTCGACGGAGGCGATCGACGCCCGGGTGCAGTCCAACGGCAACTTCCACGGTGCGCCAGTCGGGTACGTCCTCGACTTTCTCGCCATCCCCGCCGCCGACCTCGCATCGATGAGCGAGCGACGCACGGATCGGATGTTGGACGTGTCCCGCTCCCGGGGGCTGCCGCCGTTCCTGGCCGACGATCCCGGCGTCGACTCCGGGCACATGATCGCCCAGTACACCCAAGCCGCGCTGGTCTCCGAGCTGAAGCGGCTGGCGGTGCCCGCGAGCGTCGATTCGATCCCGTCGAGCGCGATGCAGGAGGACCACGTGTCGATGGGCTGGTCGGCGGCGCGCAAGCTGCGGCGCTCGGTCGATGCGCTGACCCAGGTGCTCGCCATCGAACTGCTCACCGCGGCCCGCGCGCTCGAGCTTCGGGCGCCGCTCGCCCCCGGACCGGCGACCGGTGCGGTCGTCGCTGCCCTGCGCGAGGGCGCGGACGGACCGGGCCCGGACCGGTTCCTGGCACCGGAGATCGAGGCGGCAGTCGAGCTCGTCCGTTCCGGCGCCGCCGTCCGGGCCGCGGAGTCCGCGCTCGACCAGCCGCTGCGCTGACCCGCCGCGGCCGACCCCCTGTCGTTGAGTGTGGTGGGATCACCGCATGTTCCTCGCGACCACCGAGCAGGCCAACGCACTGCTCGAACACGAACCGCTCGCGCTGCTGATCGGCATGCTGCTGGACCAGCAGATCCCGATGGAGAAGGCGTTCACGTCTCCGGACGTGCTGCGCGAGCGGATGGGCGGCACGCTCGATGCCCGCGCGATCGCCGAGCACGATCCCGACGACCTTGAAGCGATCTTTCGCAAACCGCCCGCGCTGCACCGGTTTCCGGCAGCGATGGCCACGCGGGTCCAGGCGCTCGCGGCGACGCTGGTCGAACGCTATGACGGCGACGCCCGCGCGGTCTGGGCGGGAGCGGACACCGGCCGCGACCTCGTCGAACGGGTCGGCGCGCTGCCCGGTTTCGGGGCGCAGAAGGCCAAGATCTTCACCGCCCTGCTCGGCAAGCAGTTCGGCGTACAGCCGGACGGCTGGCGCGAGGCAGCCGGCGACTACGGCTGCGAGGGTGCCCCGCGATCGGTAGCGGACATCGTCGATGCCACGTCCCTCAAGGCGGTTCGTGCCTACAAGCAGCAGCTGAAAGCGGCCAAGGCGGCCGCGACCTGATTGCGCTCACACCCCGGCGAAGGCGGTGCCGCGCAGCGCGTCGACCTCGTCGCCGAGCCGCCCGACGAGGGCGTCGTCGACGTCCGCACCGCACACCGCCAGCCAGTTCGCGATCATCCGGTGCCCGCCCTGGGTGAGCACCGACTCAGGGTGGAACTGCACGCCCTCGATCGGCAGCGACTCGTGCCGCAACGCCATCACCACGCCGGACGCCGTGTGCCCGGTGACGATGATCTCCGGCGGCAACTCGTCCTCGGACACCGCGAGCGAGTGGTAGCGCGTCGCGGTGAACGGCGACGGCAGGCCGGCGAGCACCCCGCTGCCGTCGTGCTCGACCAGGCTCGTCTTTCCGTGCAGCAACTCTGGCGCGCGCAGCACCGGCGCGCCGTAGACCGCGCCGATCGCCTGGTGACCGAGGCACACGCCGAGCAACGGCACCGCGGCGCCCGCGCATGCCTCGACGAAGGCCATCGACTGTCCTGCGTCCTGCGGCGTCCCCGGCCCGGGCGAGATGAGCACGCCGTCCACGCCGAGGCCCGCCAGGTCGGCCGGCCGAACGGCGTCGTTGCGGCGCACCAGCACGTCGGCGCCCAGCTGGCCGAGGTACTGCACCAGGTTGTAGACAAAGCTGTCGTAGTTGTCGAGGACGAGAACTCGGGCCGTCATTGCCTTCCTTTCGCGCCGATCACCGGCCGGTGTGCACGGTGACCTGGCTGATCGGCAGCTGCGGCTCGAGCCACGGGAACACGACGAACAGCAGCAACGCGGACACCGCGGCCACCAGCAACAGCACCTGCAGCATGCGTACCGCCAGCGTTCCGGGCAAGTGCCGCCAGATCCACGTGTACATCAGCTTGTCACCTCGTCGTAGAGGGCCTTGATCGCGGCCGGCATGGGATCGCCGGCGCGTGCCACCTTCGCCTTGAGCACCGAGAAGACGATCATCCGCTGCGCCGCGGTGAACTTCGGGTGGCAGGTGGTCATCGTCATCAACCGCTCGGTGGGCTCCGCCCCCGGATGGTCGGGCACCGGCAACAGGACGTCGCCGTCGGTCGGATCGACGATCTCCCGGCCGGGGATACCGTCGGCGTCCGTCGACTTCTGTGGGTTGCCGCCGACCGGCGACCCCTTCACGCGGTAGACGAACCAGAACGATTTCGTCTCCACGACGACAGCGTCGCCGACCCGCAGCTTGTCGATGTTCAGGAACGGTTCGCCCTTGCCGACCCGATGCCCGGCGACGGCAAAGTTGCCCACCTCGCCGGGCAACGCCGTGCCGGAGTAGTGGCCCGGGCCCCGAGACAGGTCGTCGGCGTTCGTGCCCTCGACGATCGCGAAGTGGTAGTCGGTGCCGAGCCGCGGCAGGTACAGATTCGCGATACCACTGCCGGGCTTGATCGACGGGTCGGCACCGTCCGGCAGGGGCAACAGCGGATCGTCGACCTGCTGCTGCCACTGCTGCTCGAGCTTGCGCGCGACCTCATGGTTGGCGCGCAGCGAGAAGACGTTGGTGATCCACACCTCATAGGCGACGAACAGCAGCACGACGAAGCCGAGAGTGATCAGCGTCTGGCCGATGCCGCGCAACACGAAGCGGACCTTGTCGCCGGTGCCCATCCGCTCGCGGTGCGCCTGCCCGGGACCCTCCGGTGGCGGCTCGGCATGCATCGTGTCGGCCACGGCTCACCGCCCCGCGTGGGCGTAGATCAAGGTGAGGGGTCCGGTGTAGGCGGCGATATCGACCCGGTCCTGCGTCGCGACGGTGTATCCGAGGCCGTAGTAACCGGCCGCTTCCCGGAACAGCTTGACGCCCGGGGAGGACGCCAGCTTGTCCTGCATCGCGGCGGCGGGGCCGATGGCCGTGACGCGGTAGGGCGGGGAGAACACCTCTCCGTTGAGCAGCAGCGTGTTGCCGACACAGCGCACCGCCGACGTGGCGATCACCCGCTGCCCGGCGATCGACATCGCCTCGGCGCCGCCTGCCCACAGGGCATTCACGACAGCCTGCAGATCCGACTGGTGCACGACCAGCTGATTCGGGTCGACGCTCGCCCCACTCGGGACACTGTCGGTCGTGGCGGCGTCGTCGAGCACCACCTCGAGCCCCGGCCCGTGCACGGCGGTGAGCCCGGCAGGCGCCTGCAGGGGCGCGACCTTGGCCTGGGCGGCCGCCACGCCGGAGTTGTCCTGTCCGGCCTGTTTCGCCGCCCGGGATACCTCGGCCTGCACCGCCCGGAGCTGGGCATCGGCGTCGTGGACGCGCGCTTCGGCGGCGCGGACGGTGTCGACCAGGTTCGCCGTCGCCGGTGCGCGCAGATCGGTGCCGCGCGATTCTCGCGCGCTGACCGCGAACCCGACGCCTGCGACGAGGCATACCGCCGGCACGAGCACCCGCCAGGACCGGCGCGACCGGCGCGACGGGCCCGACCCCGACGACCGGTTCGCGGGGTCAGGAGCGCGCGTGCCGGTCATCGCACCACCATCGCACAGAGTGCGCCTGCGGGCCGCCCGACCAGCGCGTTGTTCGGATTCGGCGTCTACGCTAGCTCTGACGTGCCCGCGCGAGCGAACAGCAGCGCTGAGCGCACCACATCATGGGGAGTTGACGTGCCGAAGTCCAAGGTCCGCAAGAAGGTCGACGCCCCGGTGCGAACGTCCAGCGCCGCGCCGACGCGGGCGCTCGCCCCGAGCCCGCCGTGGTACCCGATCGTGATGGCCGTGGTGCTGCTCCTCGGCCTCGCCTACATGGTCCTGTACTACCTCACCTCGGCTGGCACGAGTCCGCATATCCCGATCATGGCCGACCTCGGGGCGTGGAACTTCGCCGTCGGGTTCGGCGTGATGCTGCTCGGCCTGATCATGGCGGTCCGCTGGCGGTGAGTCGTCCACATCTGTTTCCACTGCTGTGATTACACGCCTGTAGTTCATCCCCAGCTGGGGACAAACCTGTGGACAATCCGGCAACCGGCCCGCCCGAGGCGCACTTCGGACCCGATCTGCGCTACACCGCCGCGGCCACGCTCGGCATCCTGGCGGCGCTGGCTGTCCTCGCCTTCTCCGCCGACGCACCGGGTCGGCTGCTCAGCCTCCTGGCGATCCTGCTGCTGGCGACCTACGTCGGCGGCGACCTCGTCTTCCGGCCCCGGGTGTCGGTCAGCCGGGCAGGCATTGTCGTCCGTTCCCCGCTGATCCGTGCCCGCCTCGCCTGGGCGGACGTCGAACGCGTTCACGCGCCCGATCGGTTGCGGCTCGGAATTCGTGCCACGACCCTCGAGATCGACGCCGGGAGCGTGCTGGCGGTGTTCAGCCGCCGCGCCCTCGGTGCCGACCCGAACCAGGTCGCGGATCTGGTCAATGCCTTCCGGCCGACCTGAGCGGACTCACCAGGTGGCCGTGCGCGCTGCCACGAACAGCACGATCAGCGCGGTGACCGCGACAAGCCCGCCGGCCTGTGCGCCGACGCGCACCGGTCGGGCCGAACGTCGTCCGCTGCGCACCGGCGGGCCGCCGATCGCGAGCGCGGCGAGCATGCCTGTGACGAACCCGCCGATGTGCCCGAGTCTGGAGATGTTCGGGATGGAGAACGTCAGCACGAAGTTCAACACGATGATCCCGATCACCCACTGCGGATCGAGGCCGAGCCTGCGGACGAGCACCAGGGCCGCACCGAACAACCCGAAGATCGCGCCCGACGCGCCCACCGTGGGCCCGAGCGGATTGCCGAACACGTACACGGCGGTCGCGCCCCCGAGCGCCGAGAGCACGTACACGGCGGCGTAGCGCCAGTGGCCGAGCTGCGCCTCGAGCGCGGGCCCGATGACCACCAGCGCCAGCATGTTCGAGCCGATGTGCAGCAGGTTGACGTGCAGGAACGCCGAAGTCAGCAACTGGTAGTAGTCGGCGTCGTCGTGGACGAACTCCGGCACGAGTTGCCAACGAAGGAACAGCGCCGACCCTGCGGACGGATCATTCAGTCCCTGCACCGACTGCAGCCCGGTGATCAAGTACACGACCGCGTTCGCCGCGACCAGGACGGTCGTCACGTACGGCGGTGACTGCCGCAGCCGCGCACCGAGCGCCGTCCTGGGCGCGCGGACCGTCCGGGCCGCCTGCTTCACGTCGTCCGGGCAGTGAAAGCCCACCGCTGCCGGACGCATGCAGTCCGGGCAGATCGGCCGCTCGCACCGGGTGCAGCGAATCAGCGCCTCCCGGTTCGGGTGGCGGTAGCAGCGCTGCCCCGACTCGGTCATTCAGCCGGTGGCTCCACACTGACGGAGTTGATCGTGATGGGCTGCGCCGGCTTGTCGTTGCGGCCCGTCTTCGTCGTCGCGATCGCATCGACGACGGCGCGGCTGTCGGCGTCGGCGACCTCGCCGAAGATCGTGTGCTTGCGGTTCAGGTGCGGCGTGCGCCCCACCGTGATGAAGAACTGCGAGCCGTTGCTGTTGGGCCCTGAGTTGGCCATGGCGAGCAGGTACGGCCGGTCGAAGGACAGCTCCGGATGGAACTCGTCGGCGAACTTGTAGCCCGGGTCGCCGTAGCCTTCGCCGAGCGGGTCCCCGCCCTGGATCATGAACCCGGCGATGACACGGTGGAACACGGTGCCGTCGTAGAGCGGGTCGTTGGATTTCGTGCGGGTGCCGGGATGCGTCCATTCCCTGCCGCCGGTCGCCAGATCGACGAAGTTCTTCACCGTCTTCGGCGCGTGGTTGCCGAACAGCTCGATGCGGATGTCACCTGCGGAAGTGTGCAGGATGGCAATCTGCGTTGCGGACACGTCGGGACTCCTGAGGTTCGTCGGTGGGGACGGTTCATCCTGCCATGGCGAGCACGAATCAGAACTTGCCGGCGATCGCCTGAGCGAGGTACAGCGCGTTGCGTGACGTGTCGGTGCGCTGCGTGCGGACGACCACCATTACGCGCCCCTTCGCGAAGGCGAACGCCCAATCCCGGGAGCCGTCATCGCCGAAGAACGTGGTGCGGAACCCGATTCCGTCGACCCCCGGCACGAAATTGCGCATCACCTGTAGCTGGCGGCCCTGCCGCGCCGTCTGCACCATCGCGTTGTGGGCCTGGGTCGCGCTCGCCAGCGTGGTCGGCCGGATGTCCGCCGTCGCGCCGTAGGGCGGGTACGCGTAGTAGAAGCGGCAGCCGAGCGGGTGATAGGCAGTCAGGATCGTGGTCCGTGCCACCCGGCTGCCCTCGATGTCGGCGACCGTCGGCGCCGGGGCGGGGTCCTCGTTCAGGCCTGCACGGATGTAAGGGCAGCGGCCCTCCCGCTCCCCGGCCCGAGGCTTCGCGCCGGGCGGCAGCGGGTGCACGGTGCTGGTGGGCGGCGGCGCGTAGGCCGCGGCGGTCGTTGTGCGGGTGCCCGTGACCACGACGGTGTGCGTGCTGACGATCGTCGTCGACACCGGGCTGGGCGCGGCCGAGGTGCAGGCAGCGGCGGTGAGCACCACGGCGAGCGGCGCGCGCCGGCACCGGCCCCACACCATGCGCCTCATCGCGGGCGACCGAGGGCGATGCGGGCGGCGAGGTCGGGCAGCGTGTCGTCCAACGGCTCGAGATCGGTGGCGGCGCCGCGGCGCCGGTAGGCCCGGCGCAACAACTCGTCGGCGAAGCGCGGGCTCTTGGCGAGCACCGGACCGTGCAGGTAGGTACCGATGATGTTGTCGCGGACCGCGCCCTCGGTTCGGTCCGCGCCGTTGTTCCCGCGTCCGAGCAGGGTCGTGCCGAGCGGCCGCGCGCCGGGGCCGAGGGTTGTCAGGCCGCTGTGGTTCTCGTACCCGACGAGCTGTCCGGCCCCGATCGTGTCGCCGGTGTCGACGTGGTTGTTGCCGACAAGTCGCACCGGCTGCCCGCGGGTGACCACGTCGAGCACACCGACGCCGGCGATCCGCAGCCCCTCCTGCGTGACGAACTCGTGGCCCAGCATCTGGTAACTGCCACAGATCGCCAGCATGACGACACCGTCGTCGGCCAGCGCCCGAAGCTGGCTGCCGCGGGCCGCGAAGTCGGCGCCGATCTCACCCTGCGCGGCGTCCTGGCCGCCGCCACCGAGCAGGATGTCGGCGTCGGGCGGCAGCGGATCGCCGACGTTGACCGCCACGACCCGGACCGGCAGCCCACGCCATTGCAGCCGCTTGCGCAGCACGAGGACGTTGCCGGTGTCGCCGTAGATGTTCATCTCCCGCGGATAGAGATGGACGAGCACGAGCTCGGCGCTCACCCGCGGCTCACGCCGCCGCCCCGATCCGCTGCAGCACCGCGTGCAAGGACCACATGGCGGTGTAGGTGCTCAACACCACCACCCGAGCGTCGGGCGGTGCCGCTGCCACTGCGGCGCGCACACCCGTCTCGAGGTCGGGCTCGATCTCCTCGACCTCGATGTCGTCGTAGCGCAGCCGAAGTGCCATGTCCGCGGCTCGGGTGCCGGCCGTGCTGTGCCGTACGGGTAGCGCGCGCAGCGGCGCGAAGTCGACGTCCCACAACCACGACACGTCCCGTCCGTCGGCATAGTCGTCGTTGATCGCGACGACCACCGCCTGCGGCGGGTCGGTGGCGTCCACGTCCAGCGTGCGCAGGGTCTGGCGAAAGCCGGCCGGGTTCTTCACCAGATGCAGCACGACCCGCCGCCCGTCGACGGTGAACGTCTGTCCGCGCCCGAACGCGGGGGAGACCTTCGCGATCCCGGTGAGCACCTCGTCCGTGGACAGCCCGAACGTCAGGGCGAGGGCCGCCGCGCCGCACACGTTCTGCGCATTGTGCGGGCCTTCCGCACGCAGCAGCACCTCGTGATCGGCGTGACCGATGCGCAGGGTCGGCGCCGCCCTCCCGGGGCCGGGCAGTGCCTGCAACTCAACCTGCGCCGCCAGCCCGGACACGTGCACCGGACCGCCGTAAAGCTCCTCGTCGTTCGGGAACGAATCGCGCAACGCGGCGGCCACGCCGTAGTACGACACCTGCGCCGACGTGCGCGCGGCAAGGGCCGCGATCCGCTCGTCGTCGCGGTTGAGGACGAGATGGCCGGTCGTCGCGGCCGCGACCCTGCCGAGCATTGCCGCCGTGGTGTCGATCTCCCCGAAGCGGTCGAGCTGATCGCGCATCACGTTGAGCAGCACCGTGCGCTGCGGCGCGACCTGACCGACGAAGCGCACCGCCCACGCTTCGTCGAGCTCGAAGACGGCGACGTCGTAGGGCAGCCGTCCCGTCCACGACGCGTGCTCGATGCTCGCGGTGATGGCGCCGCGCACGAAGTTCGACCCGGTCTCATTCGTCAGGACGCGGAAGCGTTCGCTCAGCACGGTGGCGATCATCTTCGTCGTCGTGGTCTTGCCGTTGGTGCCGGACACGACGACGACGCCTTCGGGCAGCGCGGCCATTGCGTGCGCGAGGTAGCCAGGAAACACCTTCTCAACGACCAGGCCCGGCAGCGCGTTGCCCCGCCGTCCGACCAGCCGCAGCGCGAGCAGGATGAGCTTGCCCAGCCACACTGCGAGCACGTCCACGACAGCCACGCTACCCAGGCACGGCTGGCGGCCTCGGCGCTGCGAGTTAGGCGGGACGGTGCAGGCGATCTGCCAGCGCTCGCAGTTCGGCCAGCGGCGCGCTCAGGTCACCGACAGCTGCGGCGTTCCGGGCACCGGGCAGGGCGTCCTCGCCGGCCAAGCCGACGTCCTCCGCGCCGCGCTGCGCTGGGGCAGCAGGCGCGACCGGCGCGGGCGCGAGGGTGGCGATGCGGACCCCGGTGGCGAGTTCGTTCACCTCGGATTGGTGCTGCGCCGCCTCGGCCTGCGCCTGCTCGGCCTTCGCAGCGTTGTCCTTCGCGTCCTGCTTCGCGGTGGCCGCGTCAGCCCGCGCCGCAGCCACCTGGCCGCGCTGCACCTCACGGCCGAACACCCAGCCGATGGCCGTGAACACCAGCGCCTCGACCGAGCCGAACACGTAGACCATGTTCTGCCATTGGCTGGTCGATCCTTTGGCGGCGATCAGCATGACGACAACCAGGACGACGAACAACGCAGTCAGTGCGACGGCGAACCAGATCTGAACGCGCATCGGCGGCGCGCCGCTGCTCGTCGGCTGCGGTCCTCGTCCGGTCTCGGCCGGCTGTTCGGGTGCGGGTGCGGTGCTCACGACGATCGGTCCTCCTGGTTCTGGTAGCTGACGTAGCTGTCTAGGCAACCTGCGACGCGAGCGCCAGGACGAGGTCGACGTCGTAGTCCCTCTCGTGCGCCCGAGCGGGCAGGCTGGTGGTCATCGGGCCTGCGGGGCGTGCGGGGGTCCGAACAACCCCGGCGTTGCCGGCTCGGCACCGAGACCATCGACGTCGATCACCCACACGCCCGCGTCGTCGCTGCGCGCGATCACCCGTCCCGGCTCGGGGTGTGCGGCGACCGCGCGGAAAGCCGCGGTGTGCCGGACCTGGCCGAGCTCGGTCGAGTGCTCGACATCCCACAACCGCACACTGCGATCCGCCGACGCGCTGACCAGCCGACCACCCACCGCGGCGAGCCCTTCGACGCGGTCCTCGTGCCGGCCGATCGGCACGAGCTCGCCGCCGGGCTGCCAGCGCACGAGCGCGCCGTCTGCCATGCCGGCCACGATCCAGTCGCCGATCTCGGCGAGCGCCGTGACCGGCGCGGGTCCGGCCGTCACCGACAGCGCCGTGCGGGGATCGTCGACGAGCCGCACGAGGCGGCCGTGGCTCGTACCGATGGCCAGAGTGCGGTCGTCGGCCAGGACGGCCAGCGCGCCAGGCCGGTCATCCGGCTCGATCCATCCGGTCATCGGTAGCAGCACGCCCGCGAGCTCGTCATCGCTACGCAGACCGCTGAGGAGGTCGTCGGGCATGCGGATCGCCCCGACGTCGCGGCCGCCCGCGACGCCCAGGCCGACGGCTGACACGAACCGGCCACCGTTGCCGTCCGGGTCGAGGAACTCGACGTCACCGTTAGCCCAGGCCACGAGCAGGAAGGCGCCGACGGCGGCGACGCTGCGCGGTGCCATCGCCGGGGTCTGCGTAGCGGGCACGGTGGCCGACGCGGTGGCCGCCGACTCGGACGGCGGCGGCCCGGCCACCGCGGACGTCAGCCGGGTCCAGTCGCCGTGCGCGGCGCTGTCGGCTCGCCAGATGCCCTCGCGGGCACCGACCGCGACCACCCCACGGGGGTCGACGGCCAGGCAACGCAGATAGTCCGGTTCGCCGGCGTCCCCGGTCGACGTCCGGGCGGCGACGTTGACGAGTCCGCCGGTGTGCGCGAGGGTCACCGACGGCCCGTCCGGGTACAGCGCCAGGGGTCGACCCAGCGTGTCGGCCGCCCGCCACTCGCCGCGCGGCTGCCCCTGCTGCCACCACCGCACCCGGCCGTCATCGTCACAGGTGACGAGTTGGTTGTCGTGGCCGGCGCCGAGCCTGATCGCGGGGCCGCCTTCGGCCCACGGCTCGACCACGATCGCGCCGAGCTCCTCCCGGGAGCAGACGATCGTGCCGTCCGCGGCACAGGAGAGCACGTAGCTCGCCGCGCCAGCCGGGGTCGGCAGGGCAACGAGCGCGGTGACCTCGGCGTGGTGCCCGAACGGCGGACCCAGTTCGGCGAAGCTCACCGCGTCCCACCAGTGCACCTGGCCACCGTCGTCCGCGGTGACGAGGTGGCGCACCCCGACGGCCACGACGTGGCGGACCGGGCTGCGGTGCCGCAGCACGGCGAGCGTCTGCTGTGATTCCACCTCCCAGATCCGTACCGTGCAGTCTGCGCTGGCGGTCACGAGCCGGCTCCCGGACCCACCCGGCGCGGAAATGACACCGGTGATCGAAGCGCCGTGACCCACCAGCGTCCACGCCGGATCGCCGGAGGCCAGGTACGCGATCACGATGCCGGCTTCGGTGCCGGCGACCACCGCCCCATGCACCGCGCCGAGCCAGCAGATCGGGCTGGGCAGGTCACGATCGAAGTCCAGTCCCACCGGCCCGGTTGCGGGCGGGGCGAGATCGAAGACCCGGACGAGTGCGTCCTGGCAGGCGGTTGCCAGCCGGCCGCCGTCCGGTGCGAAGGTGACGTCGAGGACCACGTCCGGATGGGCTACCCGGGCGAGCTGATCGCCGGTGGCGACGTCGTAGACGCAGGCGGCAAGGTCGGTTCCGGCCGTCGCGAGCCGACTGCCGTCCGGCGAGAACGCGAGCGCCTGCAGCACGCCGTCGTGGCTGATCTCACCACGCCGCGTCGCCGTGGCGACGTCGACGAGGACGGTTGCCCGGCTGTCGGCGATCGCCAGCTGCTGTCCGTCGGGCGACAGCGCCAGCACCTGGATCGGCTGCGGGCACCGGAACTCGCGTGACGGCTTGCCTCGGTCGACGTCGATCAGGGACGCGACGGACCCGGCGCCGACGACGGCCGTGGCGCCGTCGGCGGAGATGGCCAGCGCGCCGACACCGCCGTCCACCGCGACGTTGGCGATCACCCGTGCCTGCGGCACGTCCACGATTCGAACTGTGCCGTCGTCGTGGCCGACGGCCACCCTGGCCCCGTCGGGGGACACCGCGACCCGGCGCACCGCGCGTTCGACGACGCGCGCCTTGGGCATCGACCAGGCCGTCCGCCGCCCGCGAGTCGCGTCGAGTCGAGCGACGTCGGCGCCGGCCTCGTCCACGGCGACGACGCGAGTGCCGTCCGGCTCGAACGCCACCTCGGCGATCTTCGCGGACACCTCCAACCGTGCGACCGGCTTGCCGGCCGTGTCGAAGATCCGGCTCGCCGAGCCGACGCTGCCGGTGACCAGCCGGCTGCCGTCCGGTGAGAACGCGACGGCGTTGACCGCCGCCTCGTGGCTGAACTCCAGCACCAACACCGGGTTGAGCGGCGAGGTCGGCGGCGGCGTCGCCAGCACCGCAAGCCGGGTGGGCGCCGCGTCGGCCGGGTCGGCCGCCGGGACGCCGGCCGCTGGGACGCCGGCCACCGCAAGGACGCCGTTCCCGGCCGCCACCGCGACGGGCTGACTCACGTGCCCGGCTGTCGCGCGGGTGCTGCCCCCGTAGCGGTGGACGACTTCGGTGGCGCTCGCCAGAACATCGACGCCGGCCACCAGGACCGGATAGGCCCGACTGATGAGCGGCTCGGTGCTCTCCGGTGAACGCAGCGAGCGCACCGCCAGCGGGGTGGGCCGGGCGTCGAGCAGGAACTGCCCGACCACCGCCTCGCCGCATCCCGCCCGCCGCATCTCATTGGCGACGAGGTCGACGAAGCGCTGCGGCGGCACCGGCGCCAGCGCCGAGGCCACGAAGCGGGCGGCCTCGAGCACCGGCGCCACCTCGGGCCAGCGCGCCGTCGCCTCGAGGTCGGCGAGCGCGGCTGCGACACCGCCCTCGCTGGCGCGCCGGTGCAGGAACCCACCGGACGGCCACCGTCGACGGTCCCGGGCCAACGCCTGCGCGCGCCAGCCGGGCAGCACCTCGTCACGACCCCGGCCCGTCTCGGCGACGGCCGCCCGCGCCGAACCAGCGGGAACCGGCGTGGTTGCGGCGACGGCGTGCCGCACCGCAGACGCCACCTGATACCCGCTCAGCTCACCGACCGGGAGATCCGGCGCGAAGCCGCCGCGGATGGCGTGCTGCAGGTGGGCGTCTTCGAGCACACCCCGGCCGAAGCGCTCCTGCATCGCGTCAGCCAGGCCGGCCTGGGCGGTCATCGCAGCCGCGTCGAAGCGCACCGGCACGTCGGTCCGGACCAGCCCGAGGCGTACGGCGCTCGAGAGCAGCTCGCCCAGCGCGTCGTGACGGCTGGTCGGGACGAGGCGGGCGAGGTCGCCGCAGGTGAAGCCCGGCCCGGCCACGGCCACGTAACTGAGCCAGTCGGCCACGTCGGCCTCGGCGCCCTCGGCGGCCAGCTCAGCCCAGCTGTCGGCGATCTGCACGGTCAACGTGCTCGGGATGTCCGCGAGCCGCAGCTGCGTTGCCTGCTGCTCGCGCACCCAGTCCAGGATCGCGGCCACGCGTCCCGGGTTGCCCCCCGCCAGTGAGACCAGCCCATCCAGGAACGGCCCGTCGACCGCGGCGAACGTGCGCGCCAGCAGCTGCTCCGCCGCCGCGATCATCGCGTCGCACACCTGCCGGGTAGCCACGTCCACCCGCTGGATCCGTACCGGCAGCGCGTACTCGGGCAGATCCGGGAAGTCGCTGTCGCCGTCGCTGCGATACGTCGCGATGACGGCGCCGGCCGCGCGCGATCCGCGGGGCAGCAGATCGAGCAGCCGGTTCGCGGCGGCGTCCCCGTCTGCTCCGGGGATGTTGTCGATCAGGGCAAGGATCGGCCCGCGGACGGCTTGGCCCGCGCACTCCCACGCCTGCGCCAGCCGGCCCGCCGCGGAGCCGTTGCCGGCCGGACTGTTCGCGAGCAGGTTGTCGAGCGCGTTCCACTCGGCCCCCGGCACCGCTGCCCGCAGCTGTGCGATCAGCGACGACACGACCAGTTCGGGGTCGTCCCAGGACGGCTCCACGCCGAAGAAGTGCTGAACGACGATGCCGCCGCCGGCTTCGGCGCGCTCGGCCAACGCGCAGGCCAGCACGGTCTTCCCGACGCCGGCCGGGCCGGTGAGGATCAACCACGAGAAATCGCCGCCCAGCTCCTGGGACAGCTGCGCCACCAGCTGCTCGCGGCCCAGACACGGTCGGTAGTGCGCCCGCTCCGTCCCGAAGCCGAAGCCTGCGGCGCCACGTGCACCCGCGGCCCGGGGGTCGCTGAGTCGGACACGGTGCCCGGTCAACGTCCGCAACTCGACCTGGTCGCTGGGTACTGCAAGGGCGAGTCGCTGGCGCTCGGTGAACGTCAGTCGTGCGGTGTGCCGCTCCCCGCCGTCCCCCCACTCGACGTCGAGGACCAGCGGATCGGTGCGCGGCACCGCAACCGGCGCCGTCCCCGGACCCGCCGGATACAGCTCCAGCCGACCCGGCGCAAAGCCGACCGGCACGTCGACGGTGTCCACTGCGGACCCGAGCAGGTACGGCAGCCATCGCTGTTGCGTCAGCTCCTGCGCCGCCGTACCGGACGTCTGCGGCGGGCTGTTGGCAAGGTGCAGATGCGCTGCGAGCTGCGCCGCCGACGCGGCATCGGTGTTTGCGACGTCGACGGGAAGCCGCGCCAACGCCGCGAGCAGCCAGCGAGCCACGCCGACCTGCTCGCGACTCGCGCCGGCCACCGAGCCGGCCGCACCGGCCCGCTCGCCGGCGTCCGACAGCGCCTTGATCGCCGCCAGGACGAGCTCGCGGGTACGCCGGCTGGGTTCGGCCTCGACGCGGGTCCGCGCCAGCTGCTCCTCGAGTCGTGCCGACCAGCTCACGTCGACGTGGGCGGCGTCGATCAGCTCGCCAGCCGCGGCCCGCAGGCCGTCCCAGCGCGGCAGCCGGAGCTGCGCGCACAGCTGGTGCGCGACCGCCGGGCGCAGCGACAGCCCCCCGACGCTCGCGCCGGCGACCAGGTCGCTGCGCCACAGATCGGTCTCGGCGCTGACGTCCGCTCCGGGCAGCAACAGCCGCAGCAGCCGTAGCAACTGCGGCTCGACGCGCAGCGCGAGAGCGCACAGCGCCGCCAGGTCGGCGGCGTGCGGATTGCGTGCACGCAGGTGGGCGATCGCCTGTGTCGGGTCATAGTCGACGCCGGACGAGGGGCGCGACGCGGCGCTACCGAGCACGACGGGACCGGTCATCGGCGCCCTCGATCGCGCCGCGCCGCTCGCCGCGCCGCCACCAGGCCGTCATGCACGGTGGTGCGCCGGTCCCAGGACACGACGGCGATTGTCCGCCGCAGTTCGGCTGGCACCCGATGCGGCGGAACGGGTGTGAGGGCGACCAGCGGGCAGCCGGCCTCGCGCAGCATCGCCGCGCACAGCCGCCACCCGCGCTGCGCCGCACCGGCCTCGGCCGGCGGGCTGAGCAGGCCCAAGTCGGTCAGGGCGAGGACGGGCCGCGGGCTCGGCGGTGGCCGGTACGGCGTCCAGGTCCACACCGGCCCGGAGCCGACCCCCGCCCGACCGAGCGGGCTGCCGTGACAGCACAGCTCCTCCAGGCCGTCCGGTCCGGCGATCAGTTCGACCGCCTGCCGCACATCGGTCTGGTCCCGATCGAAGGCGAGCATGCCCGCACCGAGATCGACGAGCAGTTGCAGCCCGCGGCGCGTCGTCCGGCGCGAGAGCTGCGGCAGGTCGGTCAGCGGCTCGGACGCCACAATCCTTTCGACGACCGCGGCGACGTCGATCTCACCGGAGGGGGCCGGGATGCTGCTCAGCGCGCCGAGAATCGCCCGCTGGCGGGTCGGGTGGAGCAGGCAGCTCGGCGGCAGCGCAGTGACCCGGGTGCCGGTCGGCAGCACCTCCGACAGCTCGGGCAGCCGCTCCGGCGGGTCGGCTCGCCCGGCCCGCAGGATCTCCACGACCGGTGCCCGGCCGGTTAACGCGAGCGCGCCGTCGTCGAGCCCGGTCACATCCGCCAGTGGCGCCGCTGCGGCCGGGGTCGGCGCCGCCCCGGGCGCCACCAGCCGTGGCCCGGACGCGGGCGCCGGAGTCGTCGCCGCCCGTGGCGGCCGTGGCGTCCCCCGTGGGGACGGACGGAGCCGCAGCACGCTGAGGATCTGCTCGGCCGTGCGCGCATCGGCGCCCAGCACCTCGAGCGCGCGGATGGCGTCGCCGAGCCAGATCGTCGACGTCCTCGGGGCCGGTGACGTCACAGTGTCGGGCCCTGCAGCGCCGGCTTGGCGAGCAACAGGTCCGCGAGCTGGGGCCATTCGACCGACGTCGGCGAGGACGCGAGCCGCGAGCAGGCCGCCACCGCATCGAGGAACTCCGCGACGCTGGGCGCCACGTCGCCCTGGGCAATGCGCGCCTGCCGAATCTCGTGGTAGGCGGTGATCAGCGGCATCACCGTCGCATCGGGTAGCTCGGGAAAGTGCAGCGCGGCGATGCGCCGTAACCGTGCCGCGTCGGGCTCGGTCAGCGACAGGACGACGCAGCGACGCAGGAACGCCTTGGGCAGGTCCCGCTCCTCGTTAGTCGTGATGATCACCAGCGGCGGTGCGGCGGCCGCGACCAGTGACCCGTCCTCGAGAGCGAACTGGAAGCTGCCGAGTGGCAGCAACAAGTCGTTGGGGACGTCCGGGTCGGCCTTGTCGATCTCGTCGATGAGCACCACAGCACGCGCAGTCGGGTGCAGGTCAGGCGAGCGGGCGGCCGCCGCCGGATCCGTCGCGGCGCTCACCTTGTCCTGCGCGGCGAACTCGGTCTGCGACAACCCGCGCCGCAGTGCCGAGTTCCGGTCGAAGGCCCACCAGAGCACGCCCGGTGTCAGGTAGGCGGACCGCGGGCGGATCTGGCTGGCGCCGGCTTGCGCGTCGGCCAGCCGAGCGACCGTGTCGAAGCTCCAGAGCAGGTCACGAGCGGTGCTGCGCGAGGACACCGTCACCGGATACAGCGGCCAACCCAGGTGGTGGGCGACGCTGCGGGCCAGCGAACTCTTGCCGGTGCCGGGCTCACCGCGCACGAGCAGCGGACGACCGGCCGCGAGCGCGACGTTGACGGCCAGGACGATGCCGTCGTCGTACTCGTACACGGCGGCGTGGGTGCGCCGGCCACCGTATGCGCGGCTGCGCCGCGGTCACCGAGCCGGGCCACAGCCAGGCCCGCGCCCCTGATGCCCCCGGCACCGGCTCCGCGGCCGGTCGCGGGGTCGAACAGCTTGGTATACGCCATCGGGATCCTCCTGGAGACTGGTCAGCCGCGGGCGGGGTCGAGTTGGCCGAAGGCATAGTCGGCGATGCTCTCCACGTTCTCGTCGACGAGGGGCTTGAGCTGTAGGACCAGCTCAGCCGTGGCCGGCGCCGGGGCGTCGCGACTGGCGACCATGAAGTACAGCCCCCCGAATTCCGTGCGCAGCGCGAGTAGGAACTCGCGATCGGCGACCATCGCCGGATCGATGGTGATGATCTGGCCGAGCCTGCGGGCGAACTTCGTCGGCAGCGCCCGGTTGTTGCGCCATACCTCGGGTGTGACGTTGAGCAGCCGACACAGCTCCGCCCGAACGTCGTCGCTGAGGGCGCTCGGCAGCCCGTTCGGATCGGTCTCCGCGGTGAACGGCGGCAACCGCAACTCGGTCGTGCGGGCACCCAGCGCCCGGCGGGCCAGGTACTCCCTCGTCCGGTCGTAGCTGCTTGCCAGCGACACGACCCGCGGCTGCTCGGCGAGCCACTCGGTACGCAGCGCCAGCGCCGCTTCGGCGGGCACCCACCACGACAACGGCTGCTCGTCAGCGGGCAGGCAGCACGCGACCTTCCACAGGATCTCCGCGGCAAGCCCGTCCGACACGGCGCGGGCGTTGTTGAGCACGTAGATCAGATCCAGCAGGGTGAGCCGGAACAGCTGCCGGCCCACCCACTCCGGGTCATCCGCGTCACGAGGAGTGGGCGCGTCGACGCCGAGCACGCCGAGCTGCACGGCCAGCGCCGGCACGACCGGCGCGGAACGAAGATCGGCGATGACCAGTTCGGGCAGCGGCGACAAGGTGGCCTGCTCCCTGCGCAGCGCGGCCACCCCGTCGACGTGCTCGGCAAGGTTCGCGGCCAGCAGGTCCTCTGGCAGCGCCACGGCCAGCGCGGCCTCGATGGGGATGGCGGTGCCGCCGTCCTGGCCGGTCGGGCTCAGGGACTGTTTGACCATGGCGCACACCTGGCCGGTGTCTCGGTTGAGCAGCGGCCCGCCACTCTGCCCCGATGCGACGAATCCCCGGCTCAGCTTGTACAGCGATGCGCCGACCTCGCCGGCGAGCCCAGTGAATGTCAACAGCGAGCTGTCCGGCTCCAGGATCCCGGTACGCACCCGGGTGACGCCGTATGCGTAGAGCTCGGCGCCCTCCGCCGGTTGCTCCAGCGACAGCGAGACGCTCGGATGCTCGCCGATGTCCGGCACCGCCAGCACAGCGGTGTCCGGGAAGTCGACGGTGCCCTGCTGCGGTGTGTCGGACGGCTGCATCTGGCGTAGCGCTGCGGAGAACATGCGTCCGTGCCATTCGATCCACAGATCGCGGCGGCTGCGGATGACGTGGGCGCAGGTCAGCACCCGCTGATTGGCGACGAAGAAACCCGAGCCGAGTGCGGTCGCCGTCTCCGGGCTCGCGCCTGCGGCGACGACGACCGTCGCGCTGCGCACCAGCTCCGCCGTACTTCGCGCTCCGCTGCCCACGCCTCGCCTCCCGCCGAGCCTGCACGGATGGTAGTGGTCACAGTGGGCGACCCGGCAGTTGCACAGCGAAGTCGCGCCGCGGATGCCGGCGGGGCGTGCCGCTGGCCGCGGCACGCCCCGCCAGTACCGGGCGATCGAACCCGTCAGCCGAGTGCGGTCAACCAGCCCCTGTTCGGGACACCCAGGCCGGTGACGTTGTCCCAGCCCTTGTCCACCTTCAGGCTGCTGTCCTGGTTGACCCGATCAGCCGCAGCACGAGCAGGATGAGCTTGCCCAGCCACACTGCGAGCACGTCCACGACAGCACGCTGCCCAGCCGACACGACGGTCCCGCATCGGCACGGTGTGTGGCGATCCGGGACCGCTCGGGCCTCGAACCAGCGTCGGCCGTCAGCCCACGGCTAGCGCCAACGCCGCGAAGAACCTCGGTCCGTTCGGCGTGCCTACACCGGTCTCGTCGTCGTAGCCAGGGGTCGAGTGCAGTGTGCTGGACTGCGTATCGACGGTCTGCAGGATGTACGCCTTGCCCTGCGAGTTGTCGAGCGCGTTGACGAAGTTCGTCCGAACCTGCGCGACCGGGCTCGTCGGCGCGACGATGTCGTGCAACGCGGCGGTTCCGCTTAGCTCGTAGTACAGCGGGTTCACGAAGCCGAGTGACCTGCCCGATTTCTGGTCGGCTACCGCGAGCACACCGGCCAGCAGCGGCGAGGACAGGCTCGTGCCGCCGATCCGATACTGGTCCCAATACGTACCGTCCGGGAACACCTGGGTTTGGCCGACCAGGAACCCGGTGTTCGGGTCACCTGGCATCGCGATGTCCGGGACGGAGCGCATCGGCGTGGGTCCGTAGTACTTGCTGATGCTGTCGGGCACCACGTGTTGCTGATAGAAAGGCTGCGCAAACAGCTGACTCGGGCCGCCGCCACCTCCGGAGCTGTAGTTGCCGGGCGGGGCAGGCGTCCAGGCCCCGTTCACCAGGGGTGAGTACGCGTTCTGCCAGCCGTACTCGCCCAGCCACTGCCTGTGAGCACCGATCTCGACACTCGTGCCACCGACGCCGGTCACGTACGGCAGGTCGGCCGGGAACTCGGCCGTCTTCGCCGCGAGGTCCGTGCCACCGGAGGTGTGGTCACCGCTGTCCCCCGAGGAGAAGTTCACCGTGATGCCGGTCAGCGCCGCCTCGAGCGAGAACTCCTGGTAGAAGTCGATGTACGACTGGCCGAGGTCGGCGACGTCGTCCACTCCGTGGGTCCAGGAGTTCGTGATGATGTCCGCGACGTGGTCGTCGATCTGCGTGCCCACGCCAGGTCCAGGCCTGACAGACAGTCCTTCGCGCCCACATACACGACAGTGGCGCCCGGCGCCATCGCGTGCACGGCTTCGACGTCGAGCGTCTCCTCGCCGTACCAGCCCTGCGGGTCGCAGCGGCTCAGCGCCCTATAGCTGTTGGGCGTAGGCAGGATCTGACTGAACTGACCGGACTTGAACAGCGGCTGGGAGTGCGCCGAGCTGTAGTTCTGGGCGTCCGGAGGATCGTCGGGGCCGCGTACGCATCGGTAATGGCCACGGTCGCCCCGCGGCCGTCGATGCCCGCGAGATCAGCGGACGGACCACCGTAGGCAGACTGGTACTGCTGCGGTCCGTAGCCGCACACCGCATAGGGAGCCTTCGCACCGTAAGCGGCCGCTAGTCGTGGCGATCTTCTGGCCGAAGTAGGACGAGCAGGGCGGCACCCCGAAACGGGCGCCGGGCGGGGGACCGGGCAACGGTTTCGCCGGGACCTTCACCACACTGCCCTCATCGATGCCGACGACGCCGGCGACCGCGGAGACCACCGAAGCCGGTGTCGAGACAGGAAGTGAGAGCGTCGAGGTGTTGGCCCGTACCGTCTGGCCACGGAACCGGTAGTTCTTCAGCGTGGTGCCGAACACCTTCTCCACTCGCTCAGCCGATCCGCGGACCTCGATCGCCATGCCGCTGGCCAGGGTCGACTCGACCTTCAGGCCGCTCGACCGAACCCATGATTGGACGGCGCGAACATCAGCCGTCGCCGGTCCGAACTGGGCGCGGAACTGCGCGCTCGTGAGCCAGTTGCCGTAGCTCGCGCTGCGCGGCTCGGACAGTCGCTGCACCAGCGACTGCGCCTGTCGTGACGACGCCTACTTGTTGATCTTCGGGTTGGGCGATCGGCGGGTTGATCCATGCCGCTACGGGCAGGTCGAGGATTTTCGGGTCGATACTGGTGCTGAAGCGGGACGGTGTCGCGGCGCGTGCCGCGGCAAGCGTGCTGACCCGTCGTTCGTTGAGGGCGTCGGTGAGTCCGAAGTGGACGTAGCGGGCGTATGAAGACCTATGCCGATATGGCGATGATAATGGTTGTAGAACTGGACGAACTCAGCGAGGAAGGCCCTGGCGTGCGCCGGCGAGCCGAACCGGTCCGGGAAAACTGGGGCGTACTTCAAGGTCTTGAACGAGGCTTCGGAGAACGGGTTGTCGTTTGATACCCTGGGCCGTGAGTGTGACCGTGTGACGCCGAGATCGGTGAGCAGGGCGGCGACGGTCTTGGATGTCATCGAGGTGCCGCGGTCGGCGTGCACGACCCGCGGGGTGCCGTGCATGGTGAAGACCGTCTGCATCATTTCCTCGGCGAGCACGGCGGTTTCGGTGACGTGGACGCAGGCGCCGACGATGTAGCGGGAGTAGATGTCGATCATGACGTAGGCGTCGTAGTAGACGCCCTTTACCGGGCCGCGGAGCTTGGTGATGTCCCAGGTGAACACCTGCCCCGGCCCAGTGGCGATGAGTTCGGGCCTGACCCGGGCTGGGTGGCGTGCCAGGCGCCGCCGGTCCTTGACCTGGGCGTGTCAGCCAGGATTCGGTACATGCTCGACACCGAGCACAGGTAGCGGCCCTCATCGAGCAGGGCGGCGTAGATCTGCAGCGGCGTGCGGTCCACGAACTGCTCGCTGTTGAACACGGCCAACATCCCGCGGCGTTCGGCATCGGTGAGCTGGTTGGCTGGCGCTGGCCGCGGCGCGTTTCCCCGCCCTGCAGGCCGTCGCCGTCGGCCCGCCGTCGCTCGGGGCACGCCGGTCAGCGCCGCGGCTCGGCGGGTGGTGACCCCGGCCTCGGTCAACGCCCGGTAGGCGCCTATCAGCGCTTCTTGCGCGACTGCTCGTCCTGCGCGCTCTCGGATATCTCCTCCAAGAGCGCGTGTGCTTTTCCATGATGTCCAGCGCCACCTCGGTCCGCGCCAGCCGGCGCTCGGCCTTGGACAGCTGGCCTCGGAGCCGGGCGATCTCGGCCTGCTCGGCGCTGAGCCGACCGACCTTCTCACCCGGCGCGCGGGCGTCCAGCACGCCGGCATCGCGCAGCTTGCGCCACTCGGTGACCTGCGAGGAGTACAGCCCCTCGCGACGCAGATACGCGCCGCCCTGCCCGTCACGGCACGCCTGGTCATAGGCCGTCAGGAACCTCAACTCTCGCTCGGGGTGAAGGTTCGCCGCCGTGACGGACCACCGGCCCGAGGCTGGGAACCACTCATCGACCCATCATCGACGACAACAGGGACAAGCACGGAACTCGACATCATGATCTTCCTGAATCTCGCCCTGCCGGAGCGGAGTTGCTACGAGCCGCTGGCCTCAACTCACCTGACACGCAGGGCGGCGGCGTTGCGCAAGCCGAGCAGCAGCGCAAACTCGACACTCGAGGATCCGGGCACTGAGCTCGTCTGCGTGGCCTTGGGAAGCCAGCGCGGGGCGCTGCCAGCGAGCGTGTGCGGCGCGGTGCGGCCGATGCGGAACTCGCGGCGGCCACCGTCGTTGCCAGTACCGTCCAGTGTGCCGCAACAGCCGAGATTCGGCAACTGTGCATACAGTTCCTCCTGTCGAACTGACGCGAGGGTGGACGCGCGGGCCGAAGGGACGGTCGTCCCCCGCACAGGCGCGCTGCCGTCAACTTAGGCATCGGATAAGAGACGGGCAACACACCACGGCATGCGTTACCGAAACGCTTCCGGAATGACTCCGGATGCACAGCTCCGTGTGGTGCTGGCGAGATGCGGCTATGTCAAGAGTTCCGGCCGGTGGCGCCCGGCGACGGCAGCAGCTCAGGATGATCTCTGCCGACAGCCCACCCGCACCGGCCGAACTGCGCGGATGCGGCGCCGGACGCACGATCCGCGGCGAACAAGCAGGGCCGGACGCAGGTTGCCGGAAGCCTCCGGTACGGGATCGAGGAGGACGTACACACCGTCTCGATCGGTGCAGGTTGCACGAAACTTCCCGACCCGCACCGACGAGCGGTTCAGCCGCCGGGGTGCACACAATGGCCTTTTCGCACATACAAGACGACCCTGGCGCCTCTGGGTGCTCGTTGCGCGCACGGTTCGAAATAGCGTTCGAGAGTCGACCACTTGGCCTGTTCCTGCGGATTCGGGTCGGATGTGTCACCCCCGGATCCGTCAGGACAACAATCCGGGTCTGTGCCTTGATTCGCTGCGCTATTTCGTCGGCAGGCAACTCCGTGCCCTCGAGGGTTGCCGATTCGGCAGGGCGCTGATCAAGTGCGATGTCCTTGAACCGTCGAATGACCGTTGGAAATGACAAGATCCACTCGCGACGACGCGCAGGCATGAACACGACGGCGGCTCCGGGCTCACCAAGATCGGTCGATGCCGCCACAATTGCCTTCACATCGTCCAGTCGACTTTCGGGAGACCGGGTCAATAGGCTCCACGGCACAATCACTGCGACGACAGCTGCGATCGCGACGGCGGCGGCGATAACGCGCGCGCGCCTCGTGAAGGACGGGTGCGACGCCACGCTATCGGTGAAGCTGTCAATGGCGCCGCCGAGCGCCAGCGCGAAGCCGATGTAGCTGTACACGACGTAGCGGTCGACGAACAACGGCGTGATCGTCACGGTGGCGAGCAGGAGTGCACCCCCAGGTACCACCCACAATGCCGAAGCCAGCCGCATGAGGTTGACCGGTTTCGCACCGCGCCGGGTCGCCACGAGCGTGATCAGGCACCACACAGTGATCGCGAAGTAGATGATCCAATCGATCCGATCCGGACTTCCGAGCCACCCGAGTTGACGGTGGACCTGACTGTCGCTCACCACTGCCAGCGGTATCACGCACAAGAATATGGCGACGGATGCGGCGACGAAGTGTCTACCGACGCGTTCCCGGTATCGGCGCACCGGGACGGCCACCGCATACGATACAATCGCGAACGCAGCGAACTCATTGAGCCAGCACGCCACTACGGACGTCGCCACGTAGGCTATCCACCAGGGTGGTCGATCCGTACTCAGGGCTCGAAGGAAGCAGTAGGTCGCGGTGGCGACAAAGGCCGACACAAGGGCATAAGAACGTCCCTCCTGTGCATATTTTTGAACCGCCGGAGTCAGAACATACGCAATGCCACAGAGCAAGCCCAGCCTCGCCCCTCCGAACCTCCGGCCGATCGCCGCCACGAAGCAGGCTGCCACGACATAGGCAATTACAGATGGCAGGCGCAATGCCGCCAATCCGCCGTCCCATATCTGAAAGAAGAAGTGCATCACGACGTAATAGAGTCCGTGCACGGCGTCCACGTGACTGGTCAGCCGGAATATGTCGTGAAGGCTGCGGTGGGCAAGTTGGTACATCACCGACTCGTCGCGCCACATGCTGTCCTGACGATCGATGCGCCACAACCCCAGCCCGAGGGCGAGTGCCGGTGGGACGACATAGGACGCGGTGTCGAGGGCCCCGCGCGAAACCCACCGCAGCCGCATCTCCGCGGCTGCCCGGCGACGGGATCCCCTCGGCCGGGCGCCCGCAGGAATGGTCATCGTCTCCCGATCAAGAGCCGCGGCGTCCGATCACGCGGCCGACTGCCACACTCGCCGACCAATCCAACGCTAGGGAGAGCGTGGAGTTCGACGAACGACTCAGCTCAGTCGGCCAGCGCTGCGATCACGAGGATCGCTGGCACCAGGGAGATGATCCCCAGCACCAGGCCAGCGACTGCTAAACCAGTCCCGGCGCCCGACTTCCGGCCGATTCCGATACCTATGCCGCCGAGGATCACACCAAGCACGCCAAGCACCAGTCCGAGAACCGGGCCCGGCATAGGATCAGCCCAAGCAGGCCGCAGACAAATCCAGCAACACCGACCCCATTGGTGGGCGCCTGCGCGATGACAACCTGATTCACGTATCCGTAGCCCGGCGGCACGGGTTGAGGGACCGGGTGGTACTGCTGAGCCGGCGGGAACGGCGGATACTGCTGCCAGCCAGGCGGGTGCTGGAAGTCCCCAAACTGGGCCGGTGGCTCCGGCGGCTGCCATCCGCCTTGGCCAGCTGTCGTGCCGTCGTAAGGATCTGACAACGTTTCGTCCCAACCCAGGGCCTGCCGACGATCAAAAGGAAGCGTGACACTTGCGGCTGCCCATGTTACATCGCGCGGTCACGCCCGGCGGCGCGCGCACCAGGGCCTCGGCAAAGTTGATCTGCTCGTTATCTAACTCGTGTTGATCTTGGCTTGTAGCAGGAGCGGGAGGACTCGGCCCGGATGTCGAGATACCCGGCGGGTCGCGGCGGCGATGTTGGTTGCGCCGTGGCGGCGGTGCACGCTGATGGCGAGGTTGCGCAGGGTGGCCATGACGGCCGGGCCGTGACGGGTGCGGATCTGGGACAGGTCTTCGCCGAAGGTCACGTCTCGAACCCAGTGCAGCTTGTTCTCGATGTGCCAGTGGCCGCGCAGGATGTCGGCGATCTCGACGGGGTGGATCTGGAGCTGGTCCAGGTCGGTGATCGCGTAAACGGTCTCGGTGTGCCACCTGCCGCTGCGGAGCGAGCGACGCCGTCGCGTCACCTGGACGGCGCCGCGGGCGTGCGGGAACACGATCCCGGTGGACACGGCGGTGATCTTCACGGTGCGCGACTCGACCCGCCCGTGGCCCTTGTCCCGGGTGAGGTCGGCCGCAGGGATGTCGCGCCAGGGCAGCGTCCTGAGTTGGCGATGCAGCGTCGGCTGATTCGCCTTGACCGTCAACAAGTAGTGCGCCCCGCGGCTGGTGAGGTACTCGGCATGCTCGCGCTGGGTATGCATCGCGTCGGCTGTCACGACCGCGCCAGCGATGTCGATTCCGTCGAGCAGCGGCGCGAAAGCTGTTATTTCATTGGACTTTCCGTCCACGACCCGCTGCCCGAGCACGACCCCGTCCTCATGATCCAGCGCGGCCAGCAGGTGCACCGCGCGACCGTCGGCTGCGCGGGCACCGCGGGCGGTCTTGCCGTCCACCGCGATCGCCGGCCAGCGGCGCGCCGCTCCGACCCGGGCAGTGAGCCAGCCAGAAACGGTGCGGTCCAGCAGGTGCGGATCGATCGCCTGCAACACCCGGCGGATCGCGGTCTCACTCGGCGGGACACGTTCGATCCCCAAGCGCTGGCGCACAGCCCCGGGCAGGTCCTGGGCCCACTCGGCGATCGCGACATAGGAACGGGCGCCGGCCAGCACCGCGCACACCGCCACGCCGAGCACCGCCACGCCGAGCACCGCCACGAGTTGATGCCGCACCCCGCGGCGACACCGCGGATCGGTGATCGCCCGCAACGCCACGAGCAGCTCCTCGGGAACCTCACCAGCCGTGACCGGCGTGTCTGCCTCACGCACAACGGCGGCGCTGATCAGGGACAATGCAGATGCGGGCACGGCACACGCTCCGGTCCTCGTTGATGGCGTAGAGAACCTTCATGATCACCAGCGGCGCCGTGCCCGCCCCGCTGCTACACCATCACCGGCGTGTCACCCGACAACACGCCCAAGATCACGACTTTGCCGACCCCCTGGCGCGCGCACGACGCAAAGTATTACTCGGCGGCAGCGATTTCCGACTAGATCGACGCAATTGCCGGGGACATGGAACTTCGTCGCGCGGACCATCGCTATCCCCGAAAGCGACGACCAGCCTTGGGATCTTGATCGCGGCCGGAAAGGCGTGACATCGTGTCCGCGGCACGGTGGTGGCGATCCTCACGACTCCGGGCTTCTCGATGAGATGTGATTCGTCTTCGTTGTCACACCACAAGCCGGTGCGATATCGGTCTCCGTCGATCCGCGCGGCGCAACTGAGGCAGGGCAACAATTTACGGGCCACGAGCCGAGTCTCCTACGAGCAGTGGAGACGAAGGGACTCGAACCCTCAGCCCCGCCGCGCAAAGAGGTTCGGTGGTGGCTGGGGTCGGGAGCTGCAGCAACGGCGGCCCAAGTCCTACCTGCGTGCGGTGCCGTTGTATCGGCAGCGGATACATGCCGATCTGGTTCACCAGTTCGGTGACCGCTGCCAGGACCGCAGCGCCTTGTGGTTCCGCATCAACTGGCGCAGCGGGAACGTCCTGTTGCACCACCGCCACATACGGCCGGTCCTCGCCCGCGAATGGTCATCGCCGATGGACGGCGTCACCGCGACAATCTGGGCCCAGCCAGACGACGCTCGGCGTCGGTTCCGCAAGCGCTTGCGGCCGCACCCGCCAGGTCTCATACGCCGCCTGGGTGACCTCAGCCCGGTTGAGGCACGGGCGTGCATTTCTGCCGAAAACCCGATCCGAGCTCGGTCATAGGTAGCTGCACGTCGGCATCGGATCTGGTGCGAGAGGGTCCTGAAGACTCGGTGTGTGGCCGCAGTGAAGTTCGATCCACACCGGCCCCAGCGGGTTGAAGACTTCGCCAGGTCAGCCACGTGTCGGAATGAAGCCCCAACTCGGGAAGGGGAGGCAAGGATCGTCAACGTGGAGCTGGCTGGGCGGCGGCGATGACGCAGCGGAGGAAGCCAATGAACTCGTGCAAGTCGGCTCCGGTCGTGCCCGCCGTGGAGATGGTGCTGACGTACTCGTTGATGGCCCCGCCTATCGCGGCGATCAGGATCGCGACCAGCGGATGGTCGGCCGGCAGCCGCAGTTCCGCGATCAACGCCGGGCGGGCCGTCTCCGCAGCGAGGGCGACGGGAGTGGTCGCGACGGCGCGCATTGACGGGTTGGCCTTGAACATCGCCGCAGTCAGGGCGGCGAGGTCGGGGTCCGCGACCTGCGCCTCACCGGCAAGCCAGCGCCCGATGACTTCGGTGAATGACAGTAGAGGATTGGCCTCAAAGGCCTCGGATAATCGCGCGGCGATGTCGTTCGAGGTCGACATGACGATGTCGATCTTGTTTGGGAAGTACATCGTCACGGTACGGCGCGCGAGTTCGACTGCGTCGGCGATGTCGGTGATCGTGGTTCGGTCGTAGCCTCGTTCGGCGAACAGACGCAACGCGGCACGCTGGATCGCGACCTGGCGCTTGGCTTTGGATCGCTCGCGAAGCGAGTCTGCGGGGACTGCCACCCACGCAACTTAGCAACTATTTGGCCTACTTTGCACTCCAGTGCATTTCTGCTATACCGTGCATATCGGGTTGGCGGTCGCCTCGGCCGCTGGCGACCCAGGCGTGAGGAGCCCCGTGACCACCTTGCTGTTCAAGCTTGCCGGGTTCAGTTCCCGGCGTCGCGTGCGGATGGTGGCGGGCTGGATCTTGTTGCTGGCGGTGCTGGGTGGGCTGGCCGGGGCGTTCTCCGGCACGACGAGCACGGCGTTCTCCATTCCCGGAACTGAGGCTCAGAAGGCCATCGACCTGCTGGCCAAGGAGTTTCCGGGCACCGGTGGCGCGAGCGCCCGGGTGGTCGTCGCGGCACCGGCGGGCCACACGCTCGACGAGCCTGCCTACATCGCTGCGGCGAAGATGTCGCTGGCCGAGATCGCGAAGGCCCCGGAGGTGATCGCCGTGACGCCGTTCGACGAACGCGACCGTCAGCAAGGACGGGCGGATCGCGTTCGTCGACGTGCAGTACGCGGTGTCGGTCGACAAGGTCAGCACGCAGGCCAAGGACGCCTTGCGGGCCGCGACGAAACCCGCCACCGACGCCGGGCTGCAGGTCGAGTATTCCGGCGGCGTCATTTCCACCACGACCAAGAACAGCAACACCGAGCTCTACGGCGTGCTGATCGCCTTCGTCGTCCTCGCGATCACCTTCGGCTCCCTCGTCTCGGCGGGGATGCCGCTGCTGATGGCGATCGTTCGGCGTCGGCATCGGCATGCTCGGCATCACCGCGCTGTCGGGCGTGATCACGCTGACGAGCACGGCGCCGACGCTGGCGTTGATGCTCGGGCTGGCGGTGGGGATCGACTACACCCTGTTCATCCTGTCCCGACATCGCCAACAGCTGCGCGACGGGATGGAGGTGCGAGGAGTCGATCGCGCTCGCCACCGCCACCGCCGGCGGGGCGGTGGTGTTCGCCGGTCTCACCGTGATCATCGCGCTGTGCGCGCTGTCGGTGGTCGGCATCCCGTTCCTGACCGTGATGGGACTGGCCGCTGCCGGCACCGTCGCGGTCACCGTCCTGCTGTCTTTGACACTGCTGCCCGCGGTCTTGTCGCTGCTCGGCCCGCGCATCGCCAAGGGTCGCATCGGGTGCCTGTCTCGCCGCCAGGACGCAGCCCAAGACCAAGCCCAACGGCGGCGAGCGCTGGGAAGGCCTCGTCACCGCGAAGCCATGGCTGACCGTCATCGCCTGCATCGTCGGCATCGGCGTCATCGCGCTGCCGCTGCTCAGCATGAACCTCGGGCTGCCCGACAACAGCAGCAAACCGACCTCGACCACCGAGCGGCGCGCCTACGACCTGCTGACCGAAGGGTTCGGCGCGGGGTTCAACGGCCCCCTCACCCTGGTCATCTACGACCCCGGCCAGCACCGACGCTGCCGCCCTCGCCGCGAAAGCAGTCCCGGAACTGCAGCAGGCTCCGGACGTCGCGTCCGTGCGGCACCCCCATCCCGAACAAGGCCGGCGACGTCGCCATCATCTCGGTCACACCCGACTCCAGCCCCGCCTCCGCCCAGACCAAGGCTCTCGTCACGAACATCCGCCGGGCGGCCGCAGACGCGCGAAACCAGACCACGGCGCGACCGCCTACGTGACCGGCACAACCGCCGTCAACATCGACGTGTCCGCCAAGCTCACCTCAGCGCTGCCGGTGTTCATCATCGTCATCGTCGGACTGGCGCTGCATCCTGCTGCTGCTGGTATTCCGGTCGATCCTGGTCCCCATCAAGGCCGTCGTCGGGTTCCTGCTGTCCATCGGAGCATCGTTCGGCATCATCACCTGGATCTTCCAGCAAGGCCACCTCGGCAGCCTGTTCAGCGTCGAAACTCGCAGCCCGATCGTCAGCTTCCTGCCGATCCTCATCGTCGGCATCCTGTTCGGCCTGGCCATGGACTACGAGGTCTTCCTCGTCTCCCGCATCCACGAGGACTACGCCCACCACCGCGACCCCGACCAGGCGATCCGCCACGGCATGGCCAACAGCGCCCGCGTCGTCACCGCCGCCGCACTGATCATGCTCGGCGTCTTCGGGGGCTTCATCTTCGGCTCCGACGTCGTCATCAAATCCCTCGGCTTCGCCCTCGCGTTCGGGGTCCTCGTCGACGCCTTCATCGTCCGCATGACCCTCGTCCCAGCCGTCCTCAAACTGCTCGGACACTCCGCCTGGGCCCTACCCGCACTGGCTCGACAAGCTCCTGCCCGACCTCGACCTCGAAGGCGCCAAGCTCACCCACATCCGCGCCGCAAACCAAGCGACCGCAGCAGAAACCGGTCCGCAACTGAGCCAACCCGGTGCCCAGGACACAGGGGACCTACCCGCAAACCGTGGGCCGGTGACGTCGTAGCGCACTGCGCGCTCCGCCCGGCCGGCGATCGGAGCGCTCCGCCTGAACTCAGCAAGGATCCGACGCCGGCTCGCTGCACCCTCGTCTTGCAGGTGCAGCCGGCTGCGGCTGCCCGGCCGCAGTTCGCGCATGATTCGCCGCGCATTGGCAATGTCGTTGACCGGCACGACCGGCGCAGGCTAGCGAATTTGGTCCGACTGGTCGTGGGCGTGTCAGCGGCGTGTGGAGGTGGCCTTCATCTCGCCGAAGGGCTCCTCGTAATCGCAACGCGCGAGCGCTCTGGCACACGGCCGCGTCACTGGCAGTCAGCCCGGGCGCCAACGTCAAGGCCGTCCAGCCCATGCTCCCGATTGGACGCCGTTTGCGAGTCCGCGCGCGGACCTTCTGCGATCCCAGCCGAAAACGATCACGCTGTCCAGCGTCAGATCGCTACAGCCCAGTGATTCCGGGCCTTCATAGAGTGGAGACGAAGGGACTCGAACCCTCAACCCCCGCCTTGCAAAGGCGGTGCTCTACCAATTGAGCTACGTCCCCGCGACGCTCGCGGTATTAGCTGGATGCGTCTGCGGTGGCCTCGCGCCACAGTTGGGTGGCGTCCGACTGCGCCTGCCGGCGCCGCGCGACAGCCGCCGCCACGGCGACGGCAGCGACCAGCACGAGTAGCGGCTTCTTCACGCACCACCCCCAACGGATCGGTCGAAGTCGGCGTCTGCCCGGTCCGGGGTGCCGACGCGGTGGGCCTGGGAGGACTTGAACCTCCGGCCTCATCCTTATCAGGGATGCGCTCTAACCGTCTGAGCTACAGGCCCGCGAACTCGGGAAGACACCGCAGCCTATCCGGACGCTGGAGCCGGTCCCAACGGGGTTCCGATCACCGTTCGGACAGCGTCACCTCGATGCCACCGACGAGATCGGCGCACAGGTTGTAGACGACGGAGCCGATCGTGGTGATCGCGATGAACAGCACGATGTTCACCACGCCGATGATGGCCGCACCCCCGAACACGATCCCGGCAGTGATCGGCGGCTTGGGGTTGCCACCGTTGAGCGTGATGATCGAATCGTTGATCTTTGCGATGATCCCGCTCGCATCGAGCACGCCGAACAGCACGCCGACGACGATCAGCCAGACGAAGAACAGCGCGAGGGACAGCACGCAGGAGAACTTGAGGACCGTCCACGCATCGATGTGCCGCAACTGCAGGCGGGCTCGGCGCGGGCCGCGCGCTCGGGCGCCCCGCTGCCCTCGCCCGGCCGGCGGCACGGAGGTCGCTGACCGACCGGGTGCGGCAGGCCCGGCCGGCGGGGCGGGGACGCCGCGGGTGGGGATCCCGTCCTGGGCGCCGGGGGTTCGGGCGTTCGGCCCGAGGGCGAGAGCGCTGGTCGCCGCGTCCGCCGCCGAGGGGTAGATCGGTGTCGAGGTGAAGGCAGGCGGGGCGGGCTGCGCCTTCACCGGACCCGTGTGCCGACCGGCCGCGGTTGGCGACCCCTCGGGCACGGGCATGCCGGCCGAGGTGGCCTGACTGTTCGGCCGCCCTGCAGCGCCGTACTCGTTCGAGTCGGTAGCGTGTCCGTTCGAATCGGAGGCGTTCCGGGGAGCTGAGGCTGGATCGACGTCGACACCGGACGTCACGCCCGGTCCGTTCTGCGACAGACTCATCTCACTCCATTCCACATCTGGCGGCGCGAAGCCGGCTGGCCGGCCGCCCGAGAAGGGCCACCGTGTCGGTTACTCCTGCTCGTCCGGTTCGTCCGCGTTTCGGGCGACGGCGACGACGTTGACACCGTCCGGCAGATTCATCAGCCGCACGCCCATCGTTTGCCGTTGGGCGCGCCGCACTTCTGCCGCCTTCGTGCGAATCACCACCCCGTCTGATGTAATCGCGTAGATCTCGTCCTTCGGAGACACCGCGACCGCACCGACGAGGCCACCTCGAGTTGACACGATACGCGCGGTGAGCACGCCCTTGCCGCCTCGGCCCTGCAACGGATACTCGCCGATCCGGGTGCGCTTGGCGTAGCCACCCTCAGTAGCGACCAAGATTTCGGCGTTGTCGTCGCGCACGACTTCCATCGCGAGAAGCTCGTCGCCGGCGTTGAACCGCATCCCGAACACCCCCGACGTGGCGCGGCCCATCGGACGCAGCGCGTCGTCGTCGGCGGTGAACCTGATCGACATCGCCTTGCGGCTGACGAGCAGCAGGTCGTCGGTGGCCGAGATGAGTGATGCGTCGATCAGCTCGTCGTCCTCGCGCAGGTTGATCGCGACGATGCCGCCCGAGCGGTTGGAGTCGAAATCGGTGAGCTTGGTCTTCTTCACCAGCCCGTGCTTCGTGGCGAGCACCAGATACGGGGCCGCTTCGTAGTTGGTCAACGTGATGACCTCGGCGATGGTCTCTCCTGGCTGGAACGCCAGCAGATTGGCCACGTGTTGACCGCGGGCATTGCGGTTGGCCTCCGGAAGCTCGTAGGCCTTCGCCCGGTAGACCCGGCCCTTGTTCGTGAAGAACAGAATCCAGTCGTGGGTCGAGGTGACGAAGAAGTGCGCCACGATGTCGTCCTGGCGCAGGTTCGCGCCCTGCACGCCCTTGCCGCCGCGCTTCTGCGCGCGGTAGAGGTCGGTCTTGGTGCGCTTGGCGTACCCCGTCCGGGTGATCGTGACGACGACGTCCTCCTGGGCGATGAGGTCTTCCATCGATACGTCGCCGTCGTGCGGGATGAGTCGGGTGCGCCGCTCGTCGCCGTACTTGTCGACGACCTCGTTCATCTCCTCGCTGATGATGTGCCGCTGCCGGCCCGGCCTGGCGAGGATGTCGTTCAGGTCGGCGATCTTGGCTTCGATCTCGGCGGCCTCGTCGATGATCTTCTGGCGCTCGAGCGCAGCCAGCCGGCGAAGCTGAAGGTCGAGTATCGCGGTGGCCTGCACCTCGTCGATCTCCAGCAGCCGCATCAGGCCGGTGCGCGCCTCGTCGGCCGACGGCGCCCGGCGGATCAGCGCGATGACGGCATCGAGCTGGTCGAGCGCCTTGAGCAGTGCGCGCAGGATGTGCGCGCGTTCCTCGGCCTTGCGCAGCCGGTACCGGGTGCGCCGGACGATGACCTCGACCTGGTGTTCGACGTAGTGGGTGACGAACTGGTCGATGCGCAGCGTGCGCGGCACGCCGTCGACGATCGCCAACATGTTGGCGCCGAATGTCGTCTGCAGCTGGGTGTGCTTGAACAGGTTGTTCAGCACCACTTTGGCGACGGCGTCTCGGCTCAGTGTGATCACGATACGCATGCCGATGCGGTCCGAGCTCTCGTTGTGGATCGCCCGGATCCCGGCGAGCCGGCCGTCCTTGACCAGCGCGGCGATCGCCTCGACCAGGTTGTCGGGGTTGACCTGGTAGGGCAGTTCGGTGACGACGAGGATCGTCGCGCCCTTCTGGTCCTCCTCCACCTCGACGACGGCGCGCATCCGGATCGACCCCCGCCCGGTGCGGTAGGCGTCCTCGATGCCGTCGCGGCCGACGATGAGCGCCTTGGTGGGGAAGTCCGGGCCCGGGATCAGCTCGATGAGCTTGTCCAGCAGTTCCTCGTCACTTGCGTCCGGGTGCTCGAGCGCGTAGGTGACGCCGGCCGCTACCTCCCGAAGGTTGTGCGGCGGGATCCGGGTGGCCATGCCGACCGCGATGCCCTCGGACCCGTTGACCAGCAGGTTCGGGAACCGGGCCGGCAGGATGACCGGTTCGGTGGTGTTGCCGGCGTAGTTGGGGACGAAATCGACGGTCTCCTCATCGATGTCGGCCAGCATCGCCATCGCCAGCTGCTGCAGTCGACACTCGGTGTAGCGGTAGGCCGCGGCGGGATCGTTGCCCGGTGAACCAAAGTTGCCCTGCGGGTCGATCAGCGGGTAGCGCAGCGACCACGGCTGCGCCATGCGCACGAGCGCGTCGTAGAGTGCCGAGTCCCCGTGTGGGTGGTAGTTGCCCATGACATCGCCGACCACGCGGCCGCATTTCACGTAGTTGCGGTCGGGCCGGAACCCGGAGTCGAACATCCCGTAGAGGATCTTGCGGTGTACCGGCTTGAGCCCGTCGCGCACATCGGGCAGCGCACGACCGACGATCACCGACATCGCATAGTCGATGTAGGACCGCTGCATCTCTGTCTGGATGTCGACCGGCTCGATCCGGTCGTACGACGAGCCCGGCGGCTCCGTGATGTCAGTCATGAGGACACCGCAACCCTTCGCTTCGAGGCGGCAGCTCGGTCACCATCCGCACGCCAGCCTGAGGACGTGTGCCGACGACGGAGGGCCGGGCGAGCTCAGATGTCAAGGAACCGCACGTCCCGCGCGTTGCGGATGATGAACGAGCGCCGAGCCTCGACATCCTCGCCCATGAGGACGCTGAACAACTCATCGGCGGTAGCTGCGTCGTCGAGGGTGACCAGGCGCAGGATCCGGTGGGCCGGGTCCATCGTCGTCTCCCACAACTCCTTGGAGTTCATCTCGCCTAGACCCTTGTAACGCTGGATCGCGTCGTCCTTGGCGAGCTTGCGGTTCGCTTCCTGGCCGGCCTTGATCAGGCCGTCGCGCTCCTTCTCGCTGTAGGCGTAGCTCGGGTCGCCCTTGCTCCACTTGATCTTGTACAGCGGCGGTGCCGCGAGGTAGACGTGGCCGGCCTCGATCAGCGGCCGCATGAACCGGAACAGCAGGGTCAGCAGCAGCGTGGTGATGTGCTGGCCGTCGACGTCGGCGTCGGCCATCAGAACGATCTTGTGATAGCGCAGCTTGGCCAGGTCGAAGTCGTCGTGGATGCCGGTGCCCAGCGCGGTGATCAGCGACTGCACCTCGGTGTTCTTCAGCACCCGGTCGATACGCGACTTCTCGACATTGATGATCTTGCCGCGAATCGGGAGGATCGCCTGGAACATCGAGTCGCGGCACGACTTCGCGGAACCGCCCGCCGAGTCACCCTCGACGATGTACAGCTCGCTCTCGCCGGGATTCGTGGAGCGGCAGTCCGCCAGCTTGCCGGGCATGCCCATGGTGTCCAGGGCGTTGCGGCGGGCGATCTTGCGGGCCTGCTGCGCGGCCTTGCGTGCCCGCGCTGCCTGGTCGATCTTGTTGACGATCACCCTGGCTTCGGTGGGGTGCCGGGCGAACCAGTCGTCGAGCCACTGGTTGCACACGCGCTGAACGAAGGTCTTGGCCGAGGAGTTGCCGAGCTTGCCCTTGGTCTGGCCCTCGAACTGTGGCTCGCCGAGCTTGATGGAGATGATCGCCGCCAGGCCCTCGCGGATGTCGTCGCCGGTGAACTTGTCGTCGGTGCCCTTGATGATCTTCTTTTCTGCGGCCCACTTGTTCACGACGGTGGTGAGCGCGGAGCGGAACCCCTCCTCGTGGGTTCCGCCCTCCTGGGTGTTGATCGTGTTGGCGAAGGTGTAGACGCTGCCGACGTAGGTCGCATTCCACTGCATCGCGATCTCCAGGGACATCCGGTCCTCGGGGTTCTCGCCGTCGGCGGTGAAGTAGATCGGCTCCTTGTGGATCGGCTCCTTCGTCGCGTTCAGATGCCGGACGAAGTCGGCGATGCCGCCGGCGTAGTGGTAGGTGACCTCCTTCGGACCCTTCGGGGCGTGGATGCTGGCTGCCGCGTCGCTCTCGTCGACGACCTTCTCGGCACGCTCGTCGCGCAGCACGATGGTCAAACCCTTGTTCAGGAAGGCCATCTCCTGCAGCCGGCTGCTGATCCGCTCGAACGAGTACGTGGTGGTCTCGAAGATGGCCGGGTCGGCCCAGAAGGTCACGGTCGTGCCATGCCGCCTGGACGGCGCGCCCTTCTTCAGCGGCGCGGCCGGCTTCTGGTCCACATAGGGCTGGCTCCAGTGGAAGCCGTCGCGCTCGATCTCGACCTCGAGGCGGTGGCTGAGCGCATTGACGACCGAGACACCGACGCCGTGCAGCCCGCCCGACACCGCATACGCCTTGCCGTCGAACTTCCCGCCGGCGTGCAGGACGGTGAGGATCACTTCGACCGTGGGGCGTTTCTGCTGCGGGTGCATGTCGACCGGCATGCCGCGGCCGTTGTCGCTGACCCGGACCCCACCGTCGGCGAGCAGCACGACGTCGACCCGGTCTGCGTGGCCGGCCAGCGCCTCGTCGACGGAGTTGTCGACAACCTCCCAGACGAGGTGGTGCAACCCCCGCTCGGAGGTCGACCCGATGTACATGCCGGGTCGCTTGCGCACTGCCTCCAGGCCCTCGAGGACGGTGATCGAGGCTCCGTCGTAGCTCGGGACCTTGGCCGGCTTTGCGACCGTTCGCGCGGGACTGGCCACGGGCAGGAACCTCCACTCGCCGACGCCGGCGATCACTCGGTGTACACACACAAGGCATCACCAGCAAGACGGCGCCCAACGGCGCACACTCTCACTGGTGACTCACCGTCCAGTTTAGCGGAATCTCGCGGCACAGGACGTGCACAACGCGGGCTGATTCGGCCGCAGGCGCATTTGCCCCCCACCTGCCACGGGAACCTATTCGGGCGCGCCACGACTCACGCCAGCGGTCATTCAGCCGTACGTATCCCGCGGGCCCCGGGCACCGCGCACAGACCAACCGCCATGCTTCCAGCTGGGTCCGACCGGCCCGGTGATGTGCAGCTTGGTGACGACATCGGCGCCCAACCCGGCGACGAGCCGGGCCAGCAGGGTGGCGTTGAGCAGCCGGAGCTGCGTGGCCCAGGCCGTCGACTCCGCGACGATGCGCAACTGACCGTCGCGCAACGTCTCGGGGCGGCAGTGCGCCGCGACCTCCGCACCCACCAGCGCCGGCCACTCCGCGAACACCCGCGCATGGGCGAGCGGGGCATCCCAGCCTCGTTCGGCGACGTAATCGGCCAGGATCGGGCCGAGACGCTGCGGGTCGCTCGCCGAATCTGGGCCCGGCGCAGAGTACCCGCCGCGATTGCGGCCGGCCAGGTTCTCCCGCCGGGTGCGCCGAGCGGCGCCGCGATCACGTCGCCGAGGCTGGCTGCCGGCGATCTTGCGGGCCTCGGCGAGCGCGGTGCGGACCAGATCGTCGGACTCATCAGCCGATGTCTCACCGTCACTATCGACTACGCTGTGTTTCCTGTCGGACACATCGTGTTCATGACTATTTACGTGCCGTGTGGCGTTGTCCGGACATTGTGTCGGTCTGCCGTCCACAACTTGGGGCACTTTTCCACCACCGGTTGTGGATAACCGTGTGACCGGCGTCGCAATTTCGCCGATCACCCCCGGATCCGGCTCGTCAGGCACGGCGCACCGTCCCGTCCTCGACCTGATACCAGGTGCCGAGCAGCTCGTCCGGGACGTCACCCGGCACCGCCGCGGTGACCACCGCCTGCTCGGCCTTCGCAGCGGTACGCGCGAGCTGGGCGCGCCGGCCGGTGTCGAGCTCGGCGAACACATCGTCGAGGATCAACACCGGATCGCCACCGGGCAATGCGTCCGAGCTGAGTAGCTCGTAACTGCCCAGGCGCAGCGCGAGCGCGACCGACCACCCTTCGCCGTGGCTGGCGAACCCCCGCACCGGCAGCTCGCCGAGAGCCAGGTCCAGGTCGTCGCGGTGCGGACCCACCAGGTTCACGCCGCGTTCCAGCTCCGCGGCCCGCACGCGGCGCAGTTCGCGCAGCAGCGCCGCCTCGAGCCCTGCCTCGTCCGGCAGCTGCGCGGCAACGCTCGCCAGCTCGGCAGACAGGGAACTCGCGTAGCGCAAGGACAAGGCCACGCTGGTCGGGGCGACCTGGGCGTAGGCGGCCGCCGCGTGCGGTTGCAGGGAACGCACGGTCGCGAGCCGGGCGCGCAGCAGGGCGGCCCCGTGCTGGGCCAGGTGGGCGTCCCACACGTCAAGCGTCGACAAGTCGCGGTCCGCCCTGCCACTGCCACGCGCGGTGCCCGCGGACTTCAACAATGCCGCCCGCTGCTTGAGGACGCGGTCGTAGTCGGCCCGCACACCGGCCATGCGAGGGGCGCGGGCCACCACGAGGTCGTCGAGGAAGCGGCGCCGCTCACTCGGGTCGCCTCGCACGATGGCGAGATCCTCGGGCGCGAACACGACGGTGCGCAGCACCCCGAGGACGTCGCGCGGCCGGGTCACCGGGGCGCCGTTGAGTCGCGCGCGGTTGGCTCGCCCAGCCGTGATCTCGATGTCGACCCGCAGCTCACGACTGTCTGCCACGACTGCGGCCTGCACGACGGCCCGCTCGGCCCCGACGCGGATCAGCGGCGCGTCCGACGCCACCCGATGGCTGCCGAGGGTCGACACGTAGCCGAGCGCCTCGACGAGGTTCGTCTTGCCCTGGCCGTTGGCGCCGACGAACACCGCCGGGCCGGCATCGAAGCAGACCTCGGCGCTGCGCCAGCTGCGAAAATCGGCGACGGACAGGTGCCGGACACGCATGAGCAGTATCAGCCGGGCAGCCGTACCGGCATGATCAGGTACGTGTATTCCGCTCCGTCGCTGCTACCAGCCGCCTCGGGGCGCAGGACGACCGGCTTGGTCGGCGAGGTGAACAGCATCCGGGCGGTGCCGCTCGACAGCGCGCCGAGCCCGTCGAGCAGGAACTGCGGGTTGAACGCCGTCGCGATCGGCTCGCCCTCGTAAGCCACCTCAAGCTGCTCCTCGGCGAGACCCGAGTCGTCCCCGCCTGCGGTCAGCGTGACCGAGCCATCACCGAACTCCATGCGCACCGGGGCGTGGCGATCGGTGACCAGTGCGACGCGCTTGACGGCCTCGACGAGCGGCGCGACCGCGATCTCGGCGTTCGATGCCCACTCGCTCGGCAGCAAGGACCGGTACGGCGGGAAGGTCGCGTCGAGCAGCCGGGTCGTGGTCCGGCTGTTCCGCCCGTTCGTGGTCCCGGAGAATCCGATGATCCCGCTGCCGCTGGACTCGGTGCCGCGCGACAGCGCCACGGTGAGCGACTCGGCCTGCGACAGGCTCTTCGCCGCGTCGGCCAGCGTGCGTGCCGGCACCAGTACCTGGGCATCGGCCGCGTTCGGGTCGTCCGGCCGCCAGCCGAGCTCACGCACGGCGAGCCGATATCGGTCGGTGGCGGCGAGCGTCAATTTCTCGCCGGCGATCTCCAGCCGGACGCCGGTGAGCATCGGCAGCGTGTCGTCGCGTCCGGCCGCAACGGCGACCTGCGCGACGGCGGCGGCGAACTCCGCCCCGTTGACCGTGCCGGCGGTGGTCGGCATCGACGGCAGACGGGGGTAGTCGTCGACCGGCATCATCGGCAGGCTGAAGCGTGCCGCACCGCAGGAGATCGACAGCCGCGAGCCGTCGACCGTGACGTCGACCGGGTGCGGCGGCAGGGCGCGGGTGATGTCGGCCAGCAGCCTCCCGGACACGAGTGCCGTGCCCGGTGCGCCTGCGCTGACGTCGAGGTCGACCTCGGTCGAGGCCTCCAGATCGAAGCCGGACACCGACAGCTGTTCACCCTCGACGTGCAGCAGCAGCCCGGCAAGGACTGGCAGCGTCGGTCGGCTAGCGAGGCTGCGGGCCGCCCAGGCCACGGCGTCGGCGAGAGCGTCGCGCTCGACCCGGAACTTCACGTGTCACTCCGTTCGATCGATCGGCGGACCTGACCATCCACACAATCCACCGGCTGATCGTTGTTGTCGTTGTCCTTCATGAATGAGTCATTCTCGTCTGTCGTCATCGCAGCTGTGGACACTGTGGACAGCGTCGCGGGTGCTCGGTGAACGCTAGCGTCGAAGCGTCTCGGCGCTGTGGATGACAGGCGCGTGGAGCCCACAGCGCCGGTGGCCGTGCGGTGGACGTGGGACGACCGCCGTGCGGCATCCACACCGACTGCCGGGTATTCCACGGCGGCGTCCACAACGTATGGAGTGCGGCGCACGGCGTGCGTCACCCGCGGGCCCGCAGCTTGATGCGGCTCGTCAGCTCCGAGATCTGGCTGTAGGTGACCATCTTCTCCGCCATCAGCCCCCGTACCTTGCGCTCAGCGTGCATGACCGTCGTGTGGTCGCGGTTGCCGAACTTCTCACCGATCTTCGGCAGCGACAGATCGGTGAGTTCGCGACACAGGTACATGGCGATCTGTCGGGCGTTGACGAGGACGCGGCTGCGCGACCCGCCGGTCAGGTCGTCGATCGAGATGCCGAAATACTCGGCGGTCACCGCCATGATGGTCGCGGCGCTGATCGTTGGAGCGTCGTTCTCCCCGACGAGATCCTTGAGCACCATCTCCGCCAGCCCCAGCTCGACCTGCTGATGATTCAGGCTGGCGAACGCGGTCACCCGGATGAGCGCACCCTCGAGCTCGCGGATGTTGCTCTGGATCCGCGAGGCGATGAACTCGAGCACGTCCGGGGGCGGTTCGATCCCCTCCTGAGCCGCCTTCTTACGCAGGATCGCGATGCGGGTCTCCAGATCCGGAGCCTGCACGTCACTGATCAACCCCCACTCGAACCGGGTGCGCAACCGGTCCTCCAGCGAGTTGAGTTGCCGGGGTGACTTGTCGGAGCTGATGACGATCTGCTTGTTCGCGTTGTGCAGGGTGTTGAACGTGTGGAAGAACTCCTCCTGGGTGCGCTCTGCGCGCTCCAGGAACTGGATGTCGTCGATCAACAGCACGTCCACCGACCGGTAACGGGTCTGGAAGGCCTGCATCTTGTCGTCGCGGACGGAGTTGATGAAGTCGTTCGTGAACTCCTCGCTGGACACGTAGCGCGTCGACAGACCCGGTTGCAGGCGTCTGGCGTAATGGCCGATCGCGTGCAGCAGGTGGGTCTTGCCGAGGCCGGAGTCGCCGTAGATGAACAGCGGGTTGTAGGCGCGGGCCGGCGCTTCGGCCACCGCGACTGCGGCGGCGTGGGTGAAGCGATTGCCCGAACCGATCACGAACGTGTCGAACGTGTATTTGATGTTCAGTCGGGCGTGCCGATTCGCCTCCTCGGCGATGTGCCGCGGGCGGTAGGACGGGTGCAGCGGGCGCACGTTGTCGGGATAGTACCAGTCCGTACGCCAGTTCGGGTCGGGGTCCGAACTTGGCTCGGATTCGCCATCGAGCCCGGTTCCCGCTCCTGCGCCCAGGTCGGGGGGTGCGCCGTCGGTGCCTCGATCGAAACTCTGATCGGCCCGGGTAACCGGGTCGTCGTTCGCCCGGGTAAGTGCGTCCTCCACGGCTGGGTCGGGCGCCTGCACGATGACGGCGACGCGGATCTCGCGATAGAGCGCATCGCTGAGTACCGAGGCGATCGTCGACAGCATCTGCTGTTCGAGGAAGTCCTTGGCGAACGGGTTTGGGGCCGCGAGCAGCGCGGTGTCCTCGACCAGGCCGAGCGGGCGCGTCAGCGCGATCCATGCCTTTTGCTGCGGACTGATCGTTGGGTCGTCGAATCGCGTCCGAACTCGGTTCCAGACGGTGACGAGTTCGGCGCTGGCATCCACGGGGCGGCTCACTTCAGTGTCGCTGGGTCCTGCTCTGCGCGCCGGCCGTTCTGCGGTGCAACGCCTGTCTGTCGCGTGTCCGTTCGCCGCCGGGTCACCAACCCTAGAACGAGCCGATGGCTCCGCACCGTCCACAGAGTTATCCACAACCTGTGCACGACCGTGACAACCAATGCCCGGTTGGGCGGCGGCACCTTGCCGCGCCACCGGGTGACACGGTGCGCGAACCTAACAGCGTGCGGCGAAGCTCATCAAGAGCCATCGGCGTGTCGTCCCGAGTGGGTACTAGAAATGGTGAGCGTGTGCGCAGTTGCGCTGCGCGCGGTTTCGCCCGGCCGACGGGTGATCCGGTACCGTAGATGCGTTCACTCGGCTCGCCGACTCATCCTGTCGACCCGTCGACCGAGACCCGGTGACGCACGCTGCAGGCCACACCCGCGTGGTCACGTGCGCTGAAAGTCGAACAACGTCGAATGTGATGGAGCCCGGACCGTGAGCAAGCGCACCTTTCAGCCAAACAACCGCCGCCGCGCCAAGACGCATGGGTTCCGGTTGCGCATGCGCACCCGCGCGGGTCGCGCGGTCATCGCAGCGCGTCGCCGCAAGGGCCGCAGCGAGCTGTCGGCCTGATCAGCGCGCTGTTGCGCATCCGGACCTACTCGAGCCCGATCCTTCCGTGCTGCCCCGCCCGCACCGGATGACCCGTCCGGCCGACTTCACGCTCGCGCTGCGCGGCCGTCGCGCCGCCGGCCGGCTGGTCGTCGTGCATCAGCGCCTGGATGCGGCCGCGACCGCCCCCATCGTCGGGCTCATCGTCAGCCGGGCCGTCGGCGGCAGCGTCGTGCGGCACCGGGTGTCGCGCCGCTTGCGGGCCCAGCTCACGCAGCGGCTCACCGCATTGCCTCCTGCCAGCCACACGGTCGTCCGTGCGCTACCCGCGTCCGCCGGCGCCGCCTCGGCGGAGCTCGGCGCGGACCTCGATCGGGCCCTGGGCCGGCTGCGCAGGCCACGATGAGCGACGCCCATCGTCAGCAGGCGGTGACTGCCGTCGGCGGCCAGGCCACCTCGGCCCACGTGGACACCGCCCGGCGACCGCGCCCGGTAGCGCGGGTACTGCTCACGCTCATCAACTTCTATCGGCTCGCGATCAGCCCGGCGCTGGCGCCTTCGTGTCGCTACCTCCCGTCCTGCAGCGCGTACGCCGCCGAGGCGATCTCGGTGCACGGCGCCGGCCGGGGGAGCTGGCTTGCGCTGCGTCGCCTGCTGCGCTGCCACCCCTTCCACGCCGGCGGGCACGACCCCGTGCCGCTACCCGTTGCCCGCATGACGGCGGTGCCTCCCGCTGCCACGGACGGTCGTAGCGCCGCCGTCCGCCGTCCGGTCCGGCCCACGGCCTAGGAGTAGTTGAGTGCTCGACTTCTTGTACATCGCCGTGTCGTGGGTGCTGTTGCTCTGGCACGACCTGTTCACCAGTCTCGGATTCTCCGAGACGAGCGGCGTCGGCTGGGCGCTGTCGATCGTCTTCCTGGTCATCACCGCGCGCGTGCTGATGTTCCGGCTGTTCGTCAAGCAGGTCCACTACACGCGCAACATGCAGCGGATCCAGCCCAAGATCCAGAAGATCAGGGAGAAGTACAAGGACGACCGCGCCGAGATGAATCGGCAGATGATGGCCCTGCAGCAGGCGGAGGGCTTCAACCCCCTGTCGGGTTGTCTGCCGATGCTGCTACAGATCCCGGTGTTCCTGGGCCTGTACCACGTGTTGCGGCATGTCGCGAATTCGGCTGGCCTGTGCAGGCTCGGCAGCGACTCGAGCCTGCTGTCGCTCTATACGTTCACCCGGCAAGAGACCTGCGATGCCGCGCAGGCCAAGATATTCGGGGCGCCACTGGCGGCGTCGTTCCACGACTCGAACAAGGACATCCTGCTGCTCGGCGGTGACCCGTCATCGACCCGAATCGTCCTGGTCGTGCTGCTGGTCATCAGCGCAGCCGCCACGTTCTGTACCCAGTTGCTCGCCCGGGCCAACGCCGTCACGCCGCCCGAGGGCACTGCGGCGACTGTGCAGAAACTGATGCTCTACGTCATTCCGATCGGCGTGCTCGCCTCCGGCCTGCTGTTCAACTTCCCACTCGGCGTGCTGCTGTACTGGTTTACCAACAACTTGTGGACCCTCGGTCAACAGGCCTACATCATCCGATTCCATCCGCACGTGGAAGAACCCACCAAACCGGTCGGTGAGCTCGGCAAGACACTCGCCCCTAAACCCGGCCAGCGTCCGGTGCGCACTCGGCCGGCTGTCGATGTCGTCGAACCGGTCACGGACGGTAAGTCCGAGAGCAGGAGCGGCGGCAATTCTGACGGCGATGCGGCGGCCGGCGCGTCCGGTGCTGCCCGCAGCGTGCCGCGTCCCGGCCAGCGGCCGAACCGGCCGGGTGGGAAACGCCCGCCAGCCAAACGGCCGACCCAGTCGAAGAAGCGCCGCTGACCGTGCGGCCCGAGTGCGCTACCCACCTGTGAGAGGAATCTGTGACAGTGAGTGACACAGACATCGACACTGCCGACCTGGCGGGACCCCGAATCGACGCCGGTCCCGGCGAGGCAGCGCCCGCGGCACCCGACGGCGGGGCGTCCGACGAAGGGGCGTCCGACGAAGGGGGGCGGCATCGGCCGCGGCGGACAAGCCGCCGCGCGATCGGCTGCTGGTCCGTGAGGGCGACATCGCGGCCGACTATCTCGAACGGTTGCTCGATATCGCCGACTATGACGGTGACATCGATCTTGACGTCGAAAACGACCGCGCCATTGTGGCGATCGTCGGCGGTGACCTGCGCTCGCTGATCGGCCCGCGCGGCGAGACGCTGGACGCGCTGCAGGAACTGACCCGGCTCGCCGTACAGCAGCAGACCGGCACCCGAAGCCGGCTGATGCTCGATGTCAGCGGACATCGACAGGCCCGCCGCGCCGAGTTGCGGACCCTGGCGACCGACACCGCAGCGACGGTCCTCGAGTCCGGTGAGCCGGTGCGGTTGGCGCCGATGAATCCGTTCGAGCGCAAGGTCGTGCACGACGCGGTGGCCGAAGTTGCCGGCGTGATCAGCGAATCCGAGGGCGAGGAGCCGCAGCGCCGCGTCGTCGTGCTTCCCGCTCGGTGACCGTCGCATCCGCGGGCTGGTCACCGGGCCCCCCATCGGACCCGGCACCGGGCGCCGGTGCTTCGGCCGGTCCGGCGTCGGCGATCGACGTCTTCGGCGCGCAGCTACCGCTCGCCCAGCGTTTCGCCGAGATCCTCGCCACCGACGGCATCACCCGCGGCCTTCTCGGCCCGCGGGAGGTGCCGAGGTTGTGGGACCGACACGTGATCAATTCGGCCTTGCTCGCCGACCTCGTGCCGAGGGGGATGCGGGTGGTCGACGTCGGTAGCGGCGCCGGCCTGCCGGGCCTGCCGATGGCGATCTGTCGGCCCGATCTCACGCTGCAACTCGTCGAACCGATGGCGCGCCGCACCACGTTCCTGCGAGAGACAGTCCAGCGGCTGGAGCTGAGCCGCCGAGTGGCGGTGCTTCGCGGGCGCGCCGACGACCGCGAGGTGCTCGTGCAGGCGGGCGCCGCGGAGTGGGTGGTCGCACGGGCTGTCGCCCCATTGGATCGGCTGGTGACGTGGTGCCTGCCGCTGCTCGCCTCGACGGGCACCCTGCTGGCGCTCAAGGGCGCGACGGTGCACGACGAGGTAGCTGAACATCGCGCCGCTCTCGACCTGCTCGGCGCCGGCGAGATCTCGGTGAGTCGACTGGGAGAAACAGTGCAAGCGGAATCAACCTGGGTTGTCAGCGTCCGGCGGACCCGACGAGGCCGAACATGACCTACTTCACCGATGGTGTTTCACGTGAAACGCTGAGCGCCGAGGGAGCCCGGCCCGCCTACGCCCTGGTCGGCGATGGGTCAGCGGAAACCTCCGACGACCCGCCCATCATGCGCGAGGCCGCGCACGCCATCCACGTCCGGAATCTGCGCAATGAGCGGTGGCCCGCACCGGATGCGACCCGGGTCCTGACGGTGGCCAACCAGAAGGGCGGGGTCGGCAAGACCACGAGCGCCGTCAACATAGCGGCCGCTCTCGCACTGCACGGCCTTCGTGTTCTGTTGATCGACATGGACCCACAGGGCAACGCCAGCACGGCGTTGGGGATCGACCACGGTGTCGGCACCCCGTCTGTCTACGACGTGCTGCTCAACGGTGTCGCGCTCGGCGACGTCGTCCGGGCCACCGAGTTCGCGCCGAGTCTGCGCTGTGCGCCGGCGACCCTCGACCTGGCCGGCGCCGACATTGAGTTGACATCCCAGGATGCCCGCGAGCACCGCCTACACCGCGCGGTGCATCGATTCCTGACCGAACATGATTCCGAGCCCGACGGCGTGGACTACGTCCTCATCGACTGCCCGCCCTCGCTCGGCCTGCTGACCCTCAACGCGCTCGTGGCCGGGCGTGAGGTGCTGATTCCCATCCAGTGCGAGTACTACGCACTCGAGGGACTTGCCCAGTTGCTCAACACCGTCAAGCTGGTGACCACCCATCTCAATCCGACCCTGGAAGTCAGCACGGTGCTGCTGACCATGTACGACAGCCGTACCCGTCTCGCGGACCAGGTTGCCGCCGAGGTGCGCAACCACTTCGGACCCACGGTGCTCGGTCCGGTGATCCCGCGCAATGTGCGGGTGTCGGAGGCACCGGGCTTCGGCCAGACGGTCATCACTTACGACGCGGGGTCGCGAGGTGCCGTCGCCTACGTGAGCGCCGCCCGGGAGATCGCCGAACGTGGAGCCGCTGCGCACGCCCACAGTGCTGCCGGCAGTCAGGACCGGACGGGGGACCCGACCGCGTGAGCAGCAAGCAGCGATTGGGCGGCCTCGGCCGGGGTCTTGGCGCTCTGATCCCGGGCGCACCCACGTCAGCCGCCGGCGATGCCGGGCAGCACGGCACGGATCCGCATCGCAGCGACACGTCCGCCGCGCAATCGGCCCAGCCTCCTGCGCCCGGGCGCACCGACGCCGCCAGGTCGGGCATCGTGGGTGTGTCCGGCGCGCACTTCGCGGAACTGCCGATCAGCGAGATCCACGCCAACGCGCGACAGCCGCGCCAAGCGTTCGACGAGGACGCGTTGACCGAACTCGCCCATTCGATCCGTGAGTTCGGCGTACTGCAACCGGTGGTGGTCCGTCCGGACGAGCACGGCTACGAGTTGGTGATGGGCGAGCGGCGACTGCGGGCCGCCGCCGCGGCCGGCCTGTCCACCATCCCGGCGATCGTCCGATCGACCGCCGACGATGCGATGCTGCGCGATGCCCTGCTCGAGAACATTCACCGCGCTCAGCTCAACCCACTGGAGGAGGCCGCCGCCTACCAGCAGCTGCTTCAGGAGTTCGGCACGACGCACGAGGAGCTCGCCCAGCGGATCGGGCGCAGCCGGCCACTCGTGTCCAACACGATCAGGCTGCTCAACCTGCCGCTCGCCGTCCAGCGACGGGTTGCGGCGGGCGTGCTGTCGGCGGGGCACGCCCGTGCACTACTCGGTCTCGACGACACCGATGCGCAGGACGAGCTCGCGGCGCGGATCGTCGCGGAGGGGTTGTCCGTGCGGGCGACCGAGGAACTCGTGACGCTGGCCGGCAGCGCCGCCATTCCACGTCGGCGGCGACCGGCGGCCAGACGGATCACCGCGCCGGCGGCGACCGAGCTGGCCGACCAGCTGTCCGACGCGTTCGACACCCGGGTGCGCGTCGAGCTGGGCCGGCGCAAGGGCCGAATCACCGTGGAGTTCGCGTCGATCGAGGATCTGGAGCGCATCGTCGCGCTGATGGCCCCTCAGTTGGCGGCCCCCGGAGAAGCGAATTCCGCCGACTCGGTTGCGCCCGAAACCTCCGGTCGAGGTGCCCCCGACAGCCCTTCGCCGGTAGAGGGGAACACCCCGTAGCTGCGTACCTCGGCCAACGGCCGCCGGCCACGCCGCAGTGAGGGTGACCGCCGGTCCGGCGCCTGGTACCCGAGGCTGACCACGCCGACCGGAGCGAGACGTGGCGGCACGCGCAACGCAGCGAACAGCGCCGGCCACCGCTGCGGCGGCACACCGAACCAGCAGGCACCGAGGCCGGCCTCTTGCGCCGCGAGGAGCAAGATCATTGCGGCCATCCCGGTGTCGATGTGCCAGTAAGGCACCGGCCACCGACTTTCGGCACGGTCCGTCCAGCCCTTGTCCGGCTCGGCATATCGGTCGAGGTAGGCCTGCTTGTCGGAGAAGCAGAGCACCAGGGTCGGTGCCGACCGCATCCGGGCAAGCCAGTTGTCCGGCGCATCGCCGTCGCCCGTGGCCGTCCAGAACAGTTCCCGCGACGCCGCGTCATCGATAACGAGGAACCGCCAGCCCTGAGTATGTCCTGCCGACGGGGCGCGGATCGCCAACTCGAGCAGCGAATCGACGAGCCCGCGCTGCACCTGACGGTCCGGGTCGTAGCTGCGGGTCATCCGCCGTTGCAGCACGGCCTCACGCAGTTGCATCCATCCAGTCTGGCCCCGCGCCGGGCATAACCGCGCGCCGATGCGATCTCGATGTGCCATCGTTGACGGGTGACCGTCGACCGCCCGCGCCGCGACCTCGTCCAATCCCGCAAGCTGCACGACGTCTGCTACGACATCCGCGGGCCCGTCCTCGACGAGGCCAAGCGCCTGGAGGAGGAAGGCCGGCGGATCATCAAGCTGAACATCGGCAATCCCGCGCCGTTCGGCTTCGACGCGCCGGACGAGATCCTCGTCGACGTGATCCACAACCTGCCGACGGCCCAGGGCTATTCGGACTCGCAGGGGCTGTTCTCCGCCCGCACCGCGATTGTGCAGCACTACCAGGCGCGCGGCATCGACATCGTCGACGTCGACGACGTCTGGCTCGGCAACGGCGTCAGCGAGCTCATCACGATCAGCTTGCAGGCCATGCTCGACGACGGCGACGAGGTACTCGTCCCGGCTCCGGACTACCCGCTGTGGACGGCCGCAACCTCGCTGGCCGGCGGACGTCCGGTGCACTACCTGTGTGTCGAGTCCGAGGGGTGGCAACCCGATCTCGACGACATCCGCGCGAAGATCACCCCGCAGACCAAGGCGATCGTCGTCATCAACCCGAACAATCCGACCGGAGCCGTATACCCCGCAGCGGTGCTCGAAGGTATCGCCGACCTGGCCCGTCGACACGGCCTGGTCATTCTCGCCGACGAGATCTACGACAAGATTCTCTACGAGGATGCTGTGCACGTCCCGATCGCGTCTGTTGCGCCGGACTTGTTCACCCTCACGTTCAACGGGCTGTCCAAGGCGTACCGCGTCGCGGGCTTTCGCTCCGGCTGGATGATGGTCAGCGGGCCCAAGCAGCACGCCCGCAGCTATCTCGAGGGCATTGCGATCCTGGCCAACATGCGGCTGTGCGCGAACGTACCCGCCCAGCACGCGGTGCAGATTGCGCTCGGCGGGCGGCAGAGCATTCGCGACCTCATCCTGCCCGGTGGTCGCCTGCTCGAGCAGCGCGACGCGGCGTTGAAGGCGCTGAGCGCTATCCCAGGTATTACCTGTGTAAAACCCAAGGGCGCACTGTATGTGTTCCCGCGGCTGGATCCGGACGCCCACCCGATCGTGGACGATCAGCGTTTCGTGCTGGAACTGCTACGCGAGCAGCATGTTCTTGTAGTGCAGGGCACTGGATTCAATTGGCCGCACCCGGATCACCTGCGCATCGTTACGCTGCCGCGTACCGATGACCTGCTCGACGCGATCGGTCGTATCGGCGACTTCCTCGCCACGTATCGCGGAGATCTGTAGCGCACGTCGGTTCTCGATCGCGGAGGTTTGCGGTGTCGCGGCGGCTGGCGAGTCTGACCCTCGACAACCTGTCCGACCTGCCCCCGGGCTGCCGCGAATGCGTGTACTGGGAGCTCGACCCGGCCGCCGGGGAGCGTGCCGCAGTCACCGGCGACACCGGGTTGGAGAAGGAGGCGTGGCTCTCGGACACGCTGTTGCAATGGGGCAGCTGCGGCCTGGTCGCCTACGTCGACGGGGCCACCGCCGGTTACGTGCTGTTCGCGCCGCCGGCCTACGTTCCCCGTTCGGCGGCGTTCCCCACCTCGCCGGTGTCGCCGGATGCGGTGCTGCTGATGACGGCCCGGCTGGCGCCGGAGTTCGCGGGGGGCGGGCTGGGGCGGGTGCTGGTGCAGGCAGTGGCTCGCGAGGTGGTGCAGCGCGGGATCCGGGCGATCGAGGCCTTCGGGTGGGTGGGTGCCGCGATGGCGCACCGCTGCCTGCTACCGGCCGACTACCTGCGCGCGGTGGGCTTCAAGACCGTCCGGCCACACCCGCACACCCCACGGCTACGTCTGGACGTCAGGAGCACCGCGACCTGGCGTGAGGACGTCGAATATGCCCTGGAAAAGCTGCTCAGCACCATGCAGGCGCCGGTCCTGTCGCGCTGAGCGGCGCGCGCTGAACCAAGCGTCGGGCGTCAATGGACCCCAGCCGGGATCTGCAGCACCCCGGTCGGCGGGTCGTCGGCGAGCGGCAGGTACAGCCGCTGCACGGCCACCAGCAGGCCGTCGGCAATGGTGTCGCGGAACCGCGGATCACGCAGCAGCGAGCGGTCGCTCGGCGAGGTGAGGTAGCCCGTTTCCACCCGGACCGCCGGCATCCGGGTCAGCCGCAGCAGTTCCCAGGTCTTGCCGTGGATGCGGTTGTTGTGCATGCCGGTGCGGGCTACCAGCTCGCGCTGGGCGAGGTCCGCGAGTCGCTCGCCGATGGTCGAGCTGGACTCCCCGGCGCCGTAGTAGTAGGCCGCGACGCCGTTCGCTCGCGGCGAATGCGAGCCGTCCATGTGTACCGAGAGCACTAGATCCGCGCCGACATCGTTGGCCAGGCGGGCCCGCTCGGCCTCGGAGGCGCCGTGATTACGGCCGCGGGTCAGCCAGGTCTGCACACCGAGCGCGGACAGTCGGCCGTCCAGTCGGGAGACGATGTCCCAGACCAGCTCGGCCTCGAGGGCGTCGGCCACGACGACGCCCTTGTCCGGGCCGCCGTGGCCGGGGTCTAGCACCAGCCGCTTGCCCAGCAGGCTGGGCCCGGCGTCCGCGACGGCAACCATGTCGCGCAGCAGCTGCGGCCGGCCGCCGACGACCCGCCGGCCGAGTTGGCGCAGCGCGCGCATCGTGCGCGGCCCGCAGATACCGTCGGGTACGAGGCCGTAGTCACGCTGGAAGCCGCGCAGCGCGTCGGCGGTGAGGCCCTCGAAGACCCCGTCCGGGCGGGTCAGGTGATAACCCAGTTCGATGAGCTGGGTCTGCAGGGCGGCGACGTCGTCGCCGACGAGCAGGTGCCCGGAGTCGTGGGCCAGCACGCGGTCGCCGAGACGCCAGTGGGCGCCGGTGAGCGCGGAATAGGTCTCGGAGCCGACCGCGCCGTTCACCGAGATGCCACGCCGCTGTTGGAAGTGCCGCACGGCCAGCTCGGCGGACTCGTCGAAGACGGCGACGCGTGCCGGGTCGGTGTTGTCGAGCAAGCCGATCGAGGCGAGCATGCTGCGGATCTCGGCGACCGCGCGACCGGTCGCACCACGTCGGAGCGGCTGCATCAAGGGGTGGGCCTCAAGGTCTGTCGGGGGCACAACGGTCAACGTGCGACTTGTCTTGCTGACGATCTGGGGTCATCGACATTGTGCCTCAGGTGTACGCCAAGACCGAATTGCCCCCGTTTGGTCGGCGTGGCTGGCCCGACCTACCACGCAAAACGGCCGTTCCCGGGTGGTCCGGGAACGGCCGGGCTGCTGGTGCTCAGCCGACGTATTCGGTCAACTCGCGCAGGATTGCCGCCTTCGGTCGCGCCCCCACGATCGTCTTGACGAGCCTGCCGCCGGAGAAGACGGCCATTGTCGGGATGGACATGACGCTGTAGTTGCGCGCGGTCTGCGGGTTCTCGTCGATGTTCAGCTTGGCGATCGTCAACTTGTCGGCGTGCTCGCCCGCGATCTCCTCGAGCACCGGGGCCACCTGTCGGCACGGTCCGCACCACTCGGCCCAGAAGTCGACAAGCACCGGCTTGTCGGCCTGCAGGACATCGGCGTCGAACGTGGTGTCGGTGACGGTCTTGGTGTTGGCGCCCATCATTTCTCCTGATCAGTCGGTACTTGCTCGAACATCATCGCCACCGGCCGAATTCCCGCGCCGGCCGGCCGTCGTGCTCAGACCGGCGCGGAGACGGCCGGGATCGCCGCCGCCGCCCGCTCGCCGTCGTCGCCGATCGATGCGAGGTAGCGTTCGGCGTCGAGCGCCGCCTGGCAGCCGGTGCCCGCTGCGGTGATCGCCTGACGATAGGTGTGGTCGACGACATCGCCGGCGGCGAAGACCCCGTCGATGTTGGTGCGGGTGCCGACCCCGGTGCGGATGTAGCCCTCGTCGTCGAGATCGATCTGGGCCCTCACGATCTCGGTGCGCGGCTCGTGCCCGATGGCGATGAACAGTCCGCCTACGGGCAGATCGCGCTCCGCACCCGTGTTGGTATCGCGCAGCCGGACGCCGGTCAGGGACTGGTCTCCGTGGATGTCGGTGACGACGCTGTTCAGCGCCCAGCGGATCTTCGGGTTGGCCTCCGCGCGGTCGACCATGATCCGGCTCGCGCGCAGCGTGTCGCGCCGGTGCACGACCGTCACGCGACCTGGCGAAGCGGGTGAGGAAGGTGGCCTCCTCCATCGCGGTGTCGCCGCCACCTACCACTGCGATGTCCTGATCTCGGAAGAAGAAGCCGTCGCAGGTCGCGCACCACGACACGCCGTGTCCGGACAGTTCGTGCTCGCGGTCGAGACCGAGCTGGCGGTACGCCGAACCCATCGCCAGGATGACCGCGTCGGCGGTGTATTCGCCGTCCAGCGTCCGCACCGTCTTGATCGGGCCGTCCAGTTCGACGGAGACGACGTCGTCCTGGACGAGTTCGGCACCGAATCGCGCAGCCTGCTCGCGGAGCTGACTCATCAGGGTCGGCCCGAGGATGCCCTCGGGGAAGCCCGGGAAGTTCTCGACCTCGGTGGTGTTCATCAGCGCGCCGCCGTACTGCGCGCCCTCGAACACCAGCGGTACGAGGTCGGCCCGAGCCGTGTACAGGGCGGCGGTGTAGCCGGCCGGGCCGGAGCCGATAATGATCACGTTGCGGTGCTGGGTCACGATCCCTCTTCTCGGTTGCCCTGCTGCAACCATCCTAGGGAGGGCCGGATTCCCGTCGGATTCGTGAGCTCGGGCACCCGGTTAGAGCCGGGCCGCGGCCTCGTGATGAACAGCGAATGTCGGTTGCCGGACGGATCAGCGGCGGGCGGTGGCGAGGATGCGCCGGACGTCTGGAATACGCATCCGCCAGGCGACGACGCCGAATACCGCGAGGCCGAGTGCACCGCCACCGACCAGCCCGATGGCGGCGCTCAGCCGCCCGACCCCGAGGGCGTGACGAGTGACCTCGACGACGCCCCATGCCACGGCGGCCCCGATCGCGGCCGCGATCAGGACCTGTGCCACGGTGCGGACGACCGGCGCGAAATGGAGCGGACCGAGTCGCCTGGTGAGCAGCAGGTGCCCGGCTATCGCGCCGACGACGTAGGACAGCGACGTCGAGATGTTGAGCCACTGCACCGCGTGCACGGACGGGTCGGTGTTCACGTCCGTGCCCGGCGGTGCCCGAAAGAGCTCGTTGGAGACGAGCACGAGCACGACCTTCGTCGACACCATGAGCGCGTTGATCAGGGTCGGCGTCCGCCCGTCGCGCATGGCGTAGAAGACGCGCAACTGCAGCATGACGAGCGCGAACGGGAACAGGCCGAACGCCGACCACGCCAGCGCGGAGCCGATCAGCAGGCCGCCCTCGGCCGAAGCCTGCCGGAAGGAGAGCAGCGCGAGACCGAGCGTCGGCCCGAGCACGATGAGCAGCGCGGTGATCGGCACGAGCGCGACTGCGGACAGCCGGGCGGCGAGCGAGAGGTCCGCGACCACCTCGTCGTGGTCGTTGCGTACCGCCGCGCGCGACATCCTCGGCATGATCGCCGTGAGCACCGAGACGACGAGGATGCCGTAGGGCATCTGGAACAGCAGATCGGCGTTCGTGAACACCGTGAACCCGCCGTTGCCGATGCCGACCTTCTGAATGACCGACACGCCGATCTGGCTGATGACGACGTAGGCGAGCACCCAGCTGCCGAGCGTGGCGACCTCTTTGAGCCGACCGGCGTCGCCGGGCGTCGCGCGAAAGCGCCACTTCCACCGAAAGCCGGTGCGGCGCAGGAACGGAATCAGCACGAGCGCCTGCGCTGCGATGCCGAGCGTCGTCCCGAGGCCGAGGACGAGGATCTGCGTGGTGGTCATGGTGCCCGGATCGAGCGTCGTCGGGCCGGGCAGCAGCCAGAACACGACGATGGTCAAGATCATGATGACGTTGTTGACCAGCGGCGCCCACGCGCCCGGCGCGTAGACGTGCTTGATGTTCAGGATCGCCATGAACATGGCACCGAGGCCGTAGAAGAAGATCTCGGGCAGCAGCAGGGTCGCGAAGATGCTGGTGAGCTCACGCTGCGGACCGGCGCGGACGAACGCAGCGGCGATCCACGGCGCCGCGGCCACGACGAGCACGGTCATGACGCCGAGGGCAGCGGTGGCGATCGACAGCAGTCGTTGGGTGTAGGCCAGGCCGCGGTCCTCGTCCTCGGCCTCGGCCTTGACGAGCAACGGAATGAGCACGCTCGACAGGACGCCGCCGAGAAGCAACTCATAGATCATGTTCGGCAGGTTGTTACCGCTGTTGTAGGCATCGGCGACAGCGCCGGTCGCGCCGAGCGCGGCGACCAGCATGACGCTGCGCACGAAGCCGGTGACGCGGCTCGCGAAGCTGCCGACGGCCATCGACCGGCTGTTGGCGATCAGCCGGCGATCAGCCTCGGCGATGATGTCGCCGGGTGGATCGCCGTCGCCGGGCTGTCCGGCTACGGGGTCAGCGGCCGGCTCGTCGGTGTCGGTCACCGCACGACGGGCGACCCGGCGCCCGGATGCGCCCGGCCGGCGACGCGACCGGCCGGGCCGCTCGACGTAGGTCGTCGTGCCCCACGCCGGCTCGTCGGCGAGCGCCGAGCCGAGCGCCGAGTCGACGGGCAGGCCGGCGGCCATCGGATCGGCTTCGGTGAAGGTCCGCGGCTCGACCGGCTGATCGGCGCCGTACAGGGTGGCGCTGCCCCATTCGTCCTCGCGCGTGGGTGCGCCGCTCACCGGAATGGCCCGGTCGAGGCCGGTACGCGCGGTACCGGGGTCGGGCGGTGCCGGCGGGCACGGATCCGGCGCACGGCGCGCACCAGCAGCGCCACAGCCAGCACGGCCCCGGAAACCACAGTGATCACCACGCCGATCGTGCCGAGGACGGTCGCATGCACAGACAGCTTCACCGCCTTGCCCAACGGCTGGTTGTCGGGCGTGAGCAGCTGGGCCTGGATCCGGATTCGCCCGGATCGCGCGATCCTGGTCGGCAGCCGGACGGTCTTCTTCGCGCCCGGTTGGATGTTCTGCGGGCCGATGTCCGCGGCGGCGAATCCCGGCAGGAAATTGACGGTGGTCACCGCTACCCGCACCCGGACGACAAACGGTAGGTCGTTCTGGATGGTGATCGGCAGCGGCGAGTCGTTGGACCCGAGGGTATAGGAGCCTGACGACGGGCTGACGATGTGCACGCCGCGCGTCAACGTCGCCAGCTGGGCGGTCAGCTGCAGGCCGAACGCCGTGCCGATCGATCGGTACACCCGCCAGGCCGCGGAACCGCACCGCTGCAACCCGAGTGGGAGGCTCGCCAGCACCGCCGGCGCGGCCTGGGTGTCGGCACCGAGCAGGGAGTCGACGGCGGGGATGGCGGCGCTGGCGGCCCGCGCCGAGGCGATCACCGGCGCAGGCAGCCCCGGGTCGTCTGCAGAAGCGGCGCTGAGCCGTGCGCGGCTGCTCGGCAGGCGCTCCCGGCTGGTCGCGTCGGCCAGCGCGATCGGCGAGCTGAACGGAGTCGCACTGGTCTCGAGGATCGTCTGCACGGCACTCGCCGGATCCGGGTCCACGTAGCGCGGTGGGGTGATCACCTGGACATGCTCGGCGTCCGGCTCCTGGGCGGCGACGATCGCGATCTCGGAGACCAGCTTCTGCAGCTGGGCCCGCCCGGTGCCGCCCGGATTCGTCAGTGCGGCCGCCGCGTAGCGCTGGACGGCATTCGACAGCAGTGCGGTCGCGACGAGCTTTCCGTCGGCGCTGAGCCTTGCCAGCGCGGGCCGGGTCGGGCCGCTGGGCTGCCGCACCGCGGTGTCGTCCAACAGCACGGTTCGCACCCCGTTGTCGACGAGTTGTTCCAGCGTGTTCTGGTGAACAGCCCCGCCCGCGGGCCACGCGACGGCGGCGGTGAGCCGTCGGTTGCCGAGCGCCGTCTGCACCTGCGACTCCATCTGCGAGTCCGCCGCCGAGGGCATCAGCGGGGTCCAGGTCAGACCGTGCGCAGAGAGCGACTCGACGTCCGGGTCGGCGTACGGCGTGAGTTCCACCTGCACGTTGCGATGGTTGCTCAGCAGCGTGCGAAGGCGCGCGAGCCACGCGGTGGCGGCGCTCTCACCGGTCCCGGCGACCGGCCGCTTACCGGGCGCCTGGACGAGGTACCCGCCGGCCATCGCGGCGAGCTCGTCGAGCAGTTCCGGGTCGATGACGACCGTGATGGGCAGGTTACGGGCACCGACCTGCTCGACCACGGTCAGCGAATCGTCCAGGCGTCCGCCGGTGCTGACCAGTGTGGCGAGCTCGTCGTCGGTGAAGACGGAGTTGGCGAGCAACCGGTGCGGACGGTCGATCAGCGGCCAGACCCAGCTGACCCGTACCGGTTCGGGCTTGACCGAGAAGATCGGCACCCAGGTCACCGCGCTGGCCAGCAGGGTGCCGTCCGCGTCGTGGACGGCGGAGAAGACCAGCGGGTAGATCGCCTGGTGGCACAGGCAGATCCCGGCGTCCTGCGGGATGTCGGTGTCCGTCGCGAAGGTCACCGTCGCGTTGGAGTGGGGCGCGAGGTCGACTTGGACGGGAGACTTCGGCGTGATCTTGAGGCCGGTGGCCGGTCGCGCGGGGCTCTTGAGCGACACGTCGAGTGCCTTCTGGGTTTCCAGCGGATCGCCGCGCTCGCCGTTGATCGTGATGCCGTTGACGGCCGTCGCGTTCACGTTGTCCAGGCGCAGGACGACCGAGAGTGGGCGCGGCGCAAAGCTCCGTTGCGGTGTCGACGGTGTGACGCTGACGACCGTCATCCGCACGCCGCCGGTCGCAGCCGCGGTGGATGTGGTCGCCATCGCAGCCGGGCCGCACAGCGCGGCGGAGCCGACGACGGCGGCCACGGCACCCGCGCTCGACACTGCCCGCAGGCGGTCGCGAATCCAGCGACCCCGACCCCTGGTCACGCGGTGTCGGCGAGCAGCCTGCCCGCGGTGTCCACGAGACCGCGCTCGTCCGGGTAGGCGAGCTGGCCGCGGATCTTGGCCAGCGGCACCCAGGCCACCTCGTCGACCTCGATGTCGGCGTCGGACAGCTCGCCACCGACGCGCCGCAGCAGGTAGTGCCGCACTGTCTTGTGGATTCGTCGGCCGTCGGCGACGAACCAGAAATCGATGATGCCGAGTTCGGCGACGATCTCGCCAGCGATGCCCGTCTCCTCCTCCACCTCGCGTACCGCGGCTTGTTCGGCGGTCTCGCCGGCCTCGATATGGCCCTTCGGCAGCGACCAGAGCAACCTGCCCTGGCGATCGGTGCGGCCGATCAGCGCGCCGCGAGGCTCGGTGCCGCCCAAGTCGACGACCAGCCCGCCGGCGCTGAACTCGTCGACCTGTCGCAGCCACCGCCGGGGGCGACGTCGCTTCGTCGGCTGAGATTCTGGTGAGCCAGGTCCGGCCGTCCGGGTCTCAGCGGCCGTCCGGGGGTCGGTGGTGTGCTGGCCGCGCCGGCGGGCGCTGGAACTGCTGCGCCGCCCCCCGCGGGCTCCGGCACGCGAGGGCTGCCGGGACCCATCTACCGGCCGGGGGCCCTCCGGGCGCGCCGGCTCGTCCGGCTCGTCCGGCTGCCGCGAGTGACCGCGCCCGTCGGACGAAGGCGGGCGTTGCGACATTTGCCGATGGTATCTCCGCCCGATCAGTACCCTGGCCGTCCGTGACCCCGACCGACCTCGTTCCCCTGCCGCCTGCAGCGCTCGCGCTCGGCGCTGCGTTCCGCGAAGCCGGGTACGAGCTGCACCTGGTCGGCGGGCCGGTTCGCGACGCGCTGCTGGGCCGTGCCTGCGACGACCTGGACTTCACCACCGACGCACGGCCCCAGCGGATCCTCGCCGTCGTGACCCCGCTCGCGTCGGCGGTCTGGACGACCGGCATCGGCTACGGGACGGTCGGCGCCCGCGTTGAGGGGTTGTCCTGCGAGATCACCACGTTCCGCGCCGACCGCTATGACCGCGTCAGCCGCAATCCGGACGTCGTCTACGGCGAGTCGCTCGCCGACGACCTGCTGCGCCGGGATTTCACGATGAACGCGATGGCCGTCTCGGTGACCGGCGACGCCACGTTCGCCGACCCGTACGGCGGGTTGGCCGATCTGGCCCGCGGCGAGCTGCGCACGCCGGGCAAGCCCGAGGACTCCTTCGGCGACGATCCGTTGCGGATGTTGCGCGCGGCGCGATTCGTGTCGACCCTGCGCGTGCGGCCCGCACCGGAGGTCAGCACGGCGCTGCTGGCGCTGGCGCCGGAACTCGCGCGCATCACGGCCGAACGGGTCCAGGCCGAACTGACCAAGCTGCTGCTCGGTGCCGCGCCGCGGGCCGGGCTGGAGCTGCTTGTCGACACGGGGCTCGCCGATGTCGTGTTACCCGAGCTGCCGGCTCTGCGGATGGCTGCGGACGAGCACGGCCAGCACAAGGACGTGTACGCCCATACGTTGCAGGTTCTCGATCAGGCCATCGACGCCGAACGGGCAGCGGACGAGCCGGCTGATTTGGTCCTGCGCTGGGCGGCGCTGCTGCACGATGTCGGCAAGCCCGCGACGCGAGCGTTCGCACCCGGAGGGCGGGTCACCTTTCACCACCACGAGGTCGTCGGCGCACGGTTGGCCCGCAAGCGGCTCAAGGCGCTGCGGTACGCCAACGACATCGTCGACGATGTGGCGCAGCTCGTCTTCTTGCACCTGCGTTTCTACGGCTACCGCACGAGTGGCTGGACCGACTCGGCGGTGCGTCGCTACGTGGTCGACGCCGGCCCGCTGCTGCCGCGCCTGCACAAGCTCGTCCGCTCCGACTGCACCACCCGCAACCAGCGCAAGGCCGCGGCGCTTGCCGGTGCGTACGACACCCTCGAACAGCGGATCGGCGAGCTGCAGGAACAGGAGGAGCTGGCCGCGATCCGTCCCGATCTCAATGGGAACGAGATCATGGCCATCCTCGACATCGCGCCCGGCGCACTCGTCGGACGCGCGTACCAGCACCTGCTGGCGCTGCGGATGGAGCACGGCCCACTCGAGCGCGAGCGTGCCGTTGCTGAGCTCAGACAGTGGTACGCCGATAACTCCTGACATAGACCGCGGCGGTCACCGCGTAGGCGAGCCCGATGAGGATCACCGATACCGGGCTGTGGCCGGTATCGGGCAGCAGCAGTGCGGTGAGCACCGCCGCGGTGACGAGCGCGACGTTGAACAGCGCGTCGTAGAGCGTGAACACCCGACCGCGGTGGTTGTCGTCGATGAGTTGCTGAACGAGCGTGTCGACGCTGATCTTGATGCCTTGGGCGGCGACGCCCAGCAGGAACGCCCCGATGAGCAGCAGCGGCATCGAATACGGCAGCACGAACACCAGCTGGACGAGCGCGGCACCGGCGAGCAGTGCGGCCGGCAGCCGCACCGCCCCGTACCGGCGAAACGCCGAGGGCGTCAGCGCGGCGGCCAGCGCACCACCGGCCGCGGCGCAGGCGACCACCTGCGTGAGCCCCGCCAGCCCGGCGCGGAAGAACCCGTCATCGGTGAAGTAGTTGCGATACAGCAGCAACGTGCTGACGCTCGTCACGCCGTAGCCGATCCGCTGTACCCCGATCGCGGCCAGGCCGTTGCGCACCGGGATGGTGTCGAGGACGTGCCGGATGCCGTCGGCCAGGCCGCGCGCAACGTCGCGGAGCGTCTCCCGGTGGTCGCGCTCGGAGTCCGTCGGCCCCAACACCGTGCGACCGATCCGGGCTGCGAGTAGTCCGGCGAGCAGGTAGCACGGGATGGCGGCAGCAGCGATCACCGCGTAGTCGACGTTGGAGTCGCCGATCAGGGCGCGGGCACCGATCGCGCTCGCTCCGCCCGCTGTCGCGACCAGCGTGCCGCTCGTGGTGGAGAACGCGTTGGCGGTCACGAGCTCGGTGGCCTCGACCACGCGTGGCAGCGAGGCGCTGAGCGCGGAGAGCACGAACCTGCCGATCGACAAGATGACGAGCGCGGACGCGTAGAACACCGCGCCGCCGACGCCGGTCGCGACCTCGGCCGCGACGCCGAGCACCGCCACAGCGCGGATCAGGTTGGCCCACGTCAGCACCCGCTGGCGCCACCATCGGTCGAGGAGCACACCGGCGAACGGCCCGAGCAGCGAATACGGCAACAGCAGGACCGCGAACCCGCTCGCGATGTCGGCCGGATGCGCCTGGCGCTCGGGATTGAACAGCACCGCGCCGGCCAGGCTGGCCTGGAACACCCCGTCGCCGAATTGCGCGGCGAGCCGGACGGAGTACAGCCGGCGGAAGTCGGGGCCGGCGAGGGCGCGCCGTAGGTGTCCGCGGCGCGTCACGTCGCAGACGCTACTTGTGGTGGCGTGCCGCTTCGCACGCCAAGATGTGCAGATGGCGTCTGCGCAGTGGGGTTCGGTGGGCGGGCTGGAACCCGCCGCCGGGCGACTGCTGGTGGCCACCCCATTGCTTGGTGACCCGCACTTCTTCCGGACCGTCGTCTACCTGCTCGAGCACGACGGCGGTGGGACGGTCGGAGTCGTGCTCAACCGCCCGTCGCACACGCCGGTCGGCCAGGTCCTGCCCGACTGGCACGACGCGGTGAGCGGGCCGGCTGTGGTCTTCGGCGGCGGACCGGTACAACCCGACGGCGCGCTGTGCCTGGGTCAACTCGACGGCGTCGGCGCCGAGGCCGGCACCTCCCGGGAGGTGGTCGACGGCGTGTCCACCGTCGATCTGGACGGCGACGTCACGGTGATCGCACCCAACGCGCGGCGGTTGCGGGTGTTCGCCGGACATGCCGGGTGGGCGCCGGGCCAGCTGGACGTGGAACTCGCCGAGGGTGCCTGGTGGGTCGTGGCGGGCGGCCCGGCGGACCTGTTCAGCGACGAGCCGAAGCAGATGTGGCAGCAGGTGCTGCGCCGCCAGCCGCCACCACTCAACCTGCTCTCCAGCTTCCCGGCGGACCCGACGCTGAACTGAGGCGGGGCGCGATTACCGCTCGACGGTCCCGTCGATGAAGTCCTGGACGGCCTGGCGCGCCTCGTCGTCGAAGTACTGCACCGGCGGCGACTTCATGAAGTAACTCGACGCGGACAGCAGCGGCCCGCCGATGCCGCGATCCTTGGCGATCTTCGCGGCGCGTAGAGCGTCGATGATGATCCCGGCCGAGTTCGGCGAATCCCACACCTCGAGCTTGTACTCGAGGCTCAGCGGCACGTCGCCGAAGGTCTTGCCCTCGAGCCGGACGAACGCCCATTTTCGGTCATCGAGCCACGCGACATAGTCCGACGGGCCGATGTGCACGTTGCGGTCGCCCATCTCGCGGTCGGGGATCTGCGACGTGACCGACTGCGTCTTGCTGATCTTCTTCGACTCCAGTCGGTCGCGCTCGAGCATGTTCTTGAAATCCATGTTTCCGCCGACGTTGAGCTGGTAGGTGCGTTGCACCTCCACGCCGCGATCCTCGAACAGCTTGGTCAGCACACGGTGCGTGATCGTGGCGCCGACCTGGGACTTGATGTCGTCACCGACGATGGGCACGCCCGCGTCCTCGAACTTCTTCGCCCACTCGGGCGTGGAGGCGATGAACACCGGCAGCGCGTTGACAAAAGCGACCTTCGCGTCGATGGCGCACTGCGCGTAGAACTTCGCGGCCTGCTCCGAGCCCACCGGCAAGTAGCAGATCAGCACGTCGGCCTGCGTCTCGCGCAGCACCTGTACGACGTCGACCGGCTCCTCGTCGGATTCGCTGATCGTCTCGCGGTAGTACTTGCCGAGGCCGTCGAGCGTGTGCCCGCGCAGCACCGGTACGTCCAGCTGCGGGACGTCACAAATCTTGATGGTGTTGTTCTCGCTGGCGCCGATGGCCTGCGAAAGGTCCAGGCCGACCTTCTTCGAGTCGACGTCGAGCGCCGCCACGAACTCGATGTCGCGGACGTGGTAGGTGCCGAACATCACGTGCATGAGGCCCGGCACCTTCTGGGTCGGGTCGGCGTCACGGTAGAAGTGGACGCCCTGGACGAGTGACGCCGCGCAGTTGCCGACGCCCACGATGGCAACGCGGATCTTGCCGGTTGCGGTCTGCGAACCCATCAGGGCTCCTCCTTGAGGTAATGAATCTATTGGGGGGTGGATCAGTTCTGGGCCGGCCCGCCGTCATCGGAGCGCTCGTGCTCGATGAGTTCGGTGAGCCAGCGGACCTCACGGTCGACCGACTCCAGGCCGTGTTCGTGCAGTTCTCGGGTGTAGCGGTCGAGACGCTGCCCGGTGCGCGACAGCGTGCTCCGCATGCCGTCGCGCTGCTCCTCGACCCGGCGGCGGCGACCCTCGAGGATCTGCAACCGGATGTCTGAGCGTGTCTGGGCGAAGAACGCCAGCCGCGCGCCGAAACCTTCCTCGTCGAACGCGTCCGGGCCGACCCCGGCCAGCAGGCCGGCGAGGTGCTCCTTGCCGTCGGCGGTGAGTTGATAGACGCGCTTGCCGCGCCGCGATCGGGAGTGGGACTCCAGGGATGCTTCCTCGGAGATCCAGCCGGCCTCGGACAGACGTCGTAGCGTCGGGTAGAGCGATCCGTAGGAGAACGCCCGGAATGTGCCGAGCAGGGTGGCGAGCCGCTTGCGCAGCTCGTAGCCGTGCAGCGGGCTCTCGTTGAGCAGGCCGAGCACGGCGATCTCCAGCATGCGGTCGGCACCCCCTATTGCGGCTTGATGTATCAGCACGATACATCAGCGCGACATGCAGGTGTTAGCCGGGTGGCGTCCGGGTGTCGCCGAGGCAGCTGGTAGGTGTCCGATGCCACGAACCGCAGTGATCCTCGTCTCTCGATGATCCGGTCGCGCCCGCGGCGCTAGCGTGGGCGCGGTGAAATACCGTCGTGCCGCGATCCTCGGCGGTAACCGCGTCCCCTTCGCGCGCGCGAACAGCCACTACGCCCGCGCGTCGAATCGGGACATGCTCACCGCGACGCTCGACGGGCTGATCGACCGCTTCGGGCTGCAGGACGAGCGGCTCGGCGAGGTCGCAGGCGGCGCGGTGCTCAAGCACAGTCGCGATGTCAACCTGACCCGCGAAGCGGTGCTCGGCTCACGCCTCGATCCGACCACGCCGGCCTACGACGTGCAGCAGGCGTGCGGCACCGGGCTCGAAACCGTGATCCTGACTGCGAACAAGATCGCGCTGGGCCAGGTCGACTCGGCGGTCGCCGCCGGTGTCGACACCGTTTCGGACCCGCCGATCGCAGTCAACGAAGATCTGCGTCAGGTGCTGCTCGCGGTCAGTCGCGCCCGCAGCGTGGGCGAGCGGCTCAAGGCGTTCGCGAAGCTTCGGCCGGGTCAGCTGGTTCCCTCGACGCCGCAGAACCGTGAAGTGCGTACCGGCCTGTCCATGGGCGAGCACCAGGCCATCACCACGTTGGAGTGGGGCATCACCCGCGAGGCCCAGGACGAACTCGCGGTGGCCTCGCACCGCAAACTCGCGGCAGCCTACGAGCGGGGTTTCTTCGGCGATCTCGTCACGCCGTATCTGGGCCTGCAGCGTGACGAGAACCTCCGCCCGGACTCGACCCTCGACAAGCTGGCCGCGCTCAGCCCCGTGTTCGGCACGTCGTTCGGTACTCAGGCGAGCATGACGGCCGGCAACTCGACGCCACTGACCGACGGCGCGTCTGCGGTGCTGCTCGGCTCCGACGACTGGGCGGCGGCGCACGCGATGCCGGTGCTCGCGTACGTCACCGACGCCGAGACGGCGGCCGTCGACTACGTGCACGGCAGCCCGAAGGACGACGGGCTGCTGATGGCACCGGTGTATGCGGTGCCGCGACTGCTGGCCCGCCAGGACCTCGCGCTCGATGACTTCGACTTCGTCGAGATCCACGAAGCGTTCGCCAGCACGGTGCTCGTCACGCTCCAGGCGTGGGCGGACACCGGCTTCTGCCGGGAGCGTCTCGGCCTTCGCGGGGCGCTCGGTTCGATCGACCGCGCGCGACTGAACGTCGCCGGCTCGTCGCTGGCGGCCGGCCACCCGTTCGCCGCGACGGGCGGCCGGATCGTCGCGACGCTGGCCAAGCTGCTGCACGAGAAGGGCTCCGGGCGCGGACTGATCTCGATCTGCGCGGCCGGCGGACAGGGCGTCGTGGCGATCCTCGAGGCGGCGTGACGTGCCGGACCATCCACCGCCACCCTCCGGTTCAAGGACGGGCGGCGGCCCGCGCCCGGTTCCGCGCTGAGCCGGGCCACTAGGATCTGTGCGTGGTGCTGGTGACCGATCTCGCTGCGTACCGGGACGAACGTGGCAACGAGATCGCGTTCGACGGCCCGGCCGGCAAGCAGGTGCGGTTCAAGTTCACCGGTAGCAACAACCGCGCGGTGATCGCCGCGGGAGCGCGCATCGGCACGCTGGTCGTGGACTTCGACTGCGACAACGGCACCCTGCAGATCGGGCCGAGCAGGGGCGTGCCCGCGTTCTCCGGCGCGATCCGGATCGGACAGGATGCCACGGTGACGCTCGGCGCGAACGTGTCGTGCACCACCACCGTGGCGATCTCTGCTTGTGAGGGCACGAGCGTGTCGGTCGGTGACGACGTCATGTTCGCGAGCGAGAACCAGGTGCGCGCCGACGACGGGCACCCGATCTTCGACGTCGAGAGCGGCCGGCGGGTCAATGTCTCGAGATCTATCACGATCGGCGACCACGTCTGGCTCGGCCGGGGGGCCGTCGTGCTCGGCGGCTCGACCATCGGTTCCGGGAGTGTCCTCGGTTACGGCAGTGTGCTCAAGGGCCGCGTCCCGAACAATGCGGTCGCGGCGGGCGTGCCGGCCCGCGTGCGGCGCCGCAACATCGCCTGGGAGAGACCGCACCTGTCCCTGTCCAAGCCCTACTACAAGCCGGACGCGTCCACCGTGACCAAGTCGCGGTATTGGGCGCTGACCGAGGAGCTTGGCGCGCGCAGCACAGTGCTGCACACGAACGCGGGCGCCGCGCGGAGCCGCGCGCGTCGGGTGGCGCGATCCGTCCGCCGTCGCTTGCGCACCATCGGCAGGTAACCGCGGCTGCGTCCGGCCGGCTGCGGCCGGTCGCGCGGGGCGCCGCCGTTGCTCGGGCGTCCTAGAATCCGTGCATGGCGTTCACCGTGGCCCGCAACCCGCACCCGCGCAGCGACGAGGAGCGCACGGCGATTCTCGCCGCGCCTTCCTTCGGCACCCACTTCACCGACCATATGGTGCGCATCGACTACGCCGACGGGATCTGGGGGGAGGGACGCGTGCTGCCCTACGGGCCGCTCACCCTCGACCCCGCGACCGCCGCACTGCACTACGGCCAGGAGATCTTCGAGGGGCTCAAGGCCTACCGGCAGCCGGACGGCTCTGTCGCGACCTTCCGTCCGGACGCGAACGCGGCGCGCTTTCAGCGCTCGTCGCAGCGCCTGGCGATGGCCGAGCTGCCGGCGCAGTTGTTCGTGGAGTCGCTGCGCGCGCTTGCCGAAGTCGACCGGGCGTGGGTTCCGGACGACCCGGACGAGTCGCTGTACTTCCGCCCGTTCATGATCGCTACGGACGTCGGGCTCGGTGTGAACAAGCCGTCGAGTTCCTACGCCTACCTGCTGATCGCCTCGCCCGCCGGCGCGTACTTCCCGGGTGGGGTGCGGCCGGTGAAAGTGTGGCTGTCGACTGAGTACACCCGAGCGGCTCCGGGCGGCACGGGTGAGGCCAAGTGCGCGGGCAACTATGCCGCCGCCTTCGTCGCCCAGGCGCACGCCGTCGCGCAAGGCTGCGACCAGGTTGTCTGGCTCGACGCCGCGGAGCACCGTTGGGTCGAGGAAATGGGCGGGATGAACCTGTACTTCGTCTACGGGGCCGGCTCGTCGGCGCGGATCGTCACGCCCGCGTTGACCGGCACGCTGCTGCCGGGCGTCACGCGAGACTCGCTGCTCACCCTCGCCGGGGAGCTGGGCTATTCCGCCGAAGAGGGCAAGATCTCCACCGACGAATGGCGCGAGGGCACCGAATCAGGCGCCATCAGCGAGGTGTTCGCCTGCGGCACCGCCGCCGTGATCACACCGGTCGGGGCAGTGGACAGCGCGGCCGGCGGCTGGACGGTCGGTGACGGCGGGCCGGGGCCGATCAGCATGCGGCTGCGCGAGCACCTGCTCGCGATCCAGACCGGTAGGGAACCCGACCGACACGGGTGGATGCACGCGCTGACATGACCTTGGCTGCGCCGTAGGCTGCGAACCCGTGCACGCCGAGCGCCTGATCGAATCCCTGGCCGCCGAAGGCCCGCTGCTGGCCGACTCCGCGCGGGACGCGGGCCTGGACACGGCGGTGCCCGGCCTCGACTGGGACGTCCGGACGCTCGTGACGCATGTCGGCGGCGTGCACCGCTGGGCGGCTGACATCGTCCGCACCGCGGCGCCGAGCCTGGGCACCGACGCCCACTCCGAGGTCGGTACCGGGCCCGACGACGCCACCCTGCTGGAGTGGTTCGCCGACGGGCATGCCGGGCTGGTCGAGGCGCTGCGGCAGGCACCGCCCGACCTGCCAGCGGCGACCTTCCTGCCGGCCGAGTCACCTCGCCATTTCTGGGCGCGGCGACAGGCCCACGAGACGGCGATCCACCGGGCCGATGCCGAGCGCGCGGCCGGCCGGCCGACGTACTTCGCCGCAGACTTCGCGCAGGACGGGATCGCCGAGTTGCTCGACGGCTTCGCCGCCCGTCGGTCGAACGCCGTCGCCGACTCGGGCTCGGTCGGGTTGGATGCCGCCGACGGCCCGTCGTGGCTGATCACGTTCGGCGGCGAACGGATCACGGCCGGGCCGGCCGAGGACCTCGTCGACACCGACGCGACCGTGCGCGGCCTGTCCAGCGACCTGTACCTGTGGCTGTGGAACCGGGCCTGCGATGCGGTCGTGGACGGAGACGCCGAGGTCGCTGGACGGTGGGCGCACAAGGTGCGGGTGAAGTGGCGCTGAAACCACCTACGATCGATCGATGGCGGGTATCCCGAGCGAGTTGCGCGAGCTGATCGTCAGCGGGCCGCTTGCACACCTGGCCACCGTCAACGCGGACGGCACGGCGCAGGTCACGGTCATCTGGATCGGCCTCGACGGTGACGAGATCGTCAGCGGGCACCTGGGCATGAACCAGAAGCTGCGCAACGTGCGGCGCGATCCCAGGGTTGTGCTGTCCTTCGACGCGCCGCGCACGCCCGGCGTCTTCCTCGCCGAGCACGCCGTGCTGCGCTGCACCGCGGTGGTCGAGGACGGCGGCGCGTGGGACGTGCTCAACCGGTTGGCAAAGACCTATGTCGGCCCCGATTTAGGGTTCCCGGCACCCAAGAGCGACGGCGGGTACGTGCTGCGCTACACCGTGGAGCGCATCGGCGGCGTCGGGGCATGGGTGCCGCCGGAAACCGCCCAGTCAGCGTGATCGCGCAGTCGCGGTGCTCGTTCACTCCCGCCACCGCTCAGTAGAAGACCACGAGGTTCGAGCCGTCCATCCCGTCGATCGCTTCGAACATCGTTTCCAACGACTCGTAGGTCTGAGTCGTCGTGCCGACCAGCGGGTCGTTCACGAGGAACTTGGTGTTCTCGGCAGTGCCATCACCCTGCATCCCGATCAGTACGACCGCATGTCCGCCATTGTTCACGCACAACCACAACGGGCCGTTCTGCAGCAGTTGCGCCCACCCGTCGACGTTCATGCACGCCGAGGCTGCGCTGTTGAGCTGGAACGTGGACGCGACGTCCCAGATCGGCTGCCAGCCGGCATTGTCGGACTGGTAGATGCTCCAGCCGGCTGCTTGCGCCACCTGCTCCGGACCGTAGGAGGCCGAGGTCTTGTAGCTGATGATCATCGCCAGGGACGTGGCCCAGCAGGAGTCGCCTGTCGGCTGCTCCTGCGCCGGGACATCGAAGTGAATGTTGACGTCGGTCATGTCCGCCCCTCGGTACGACATCGATGAGTGCAATATGCGGAGCGTCGCACGCGGACCGCTGATACGTCAGCCGTCCGTTCGGGCAGCTCTACGTGCACTTCGGGGCCGGCCACGTCCGCCTGCCGGATCATCCTCGGCCGGCGCCGACCGTGCGCAGCGTCGTCGCCGGAATTTGAACCCCGGGATCACTGCCCGGCGGGCCGCTGGGCGTTGCGCATCATCACGGCCCGCACTTCGGCCAGCGCCTCGCTGGGACTGAACTGGACGAACTCGCTGCCGGCCTCGGCGGCGGGCACGTGCCCGGGGCGTCATGTAGAACGCGTCGCCTGCCTGGTAGACCTCTTCGCGGTCTGCGTAGGTGACGGTGATCTTCCCGGCGAACAGGTAGCCCCAGTGCGGGCACGGGCAGGCCTCGCCGGGCAGGCCCTTGAACATGCCGGCCAGTGAGTGCGTCTGCTCGATCGTGACGAAGTTGACGGTGTAGTCGTCGAGGTCGCCGCTGCTGTCGGTGGCCGGACCGTAGTCCTGGACGTCCGGTGCGCTGTCTTTCGAGATCTTGGGCATGGCGTGCTCCTGCGTTCGGTGGTGCGGGTCGGTCGTGCGGCGTCAGTCGGACGTCGGCGCGGTGATCGCCCGGAGCGCATCGAGGACGAGCCCGGCCACGAGCGCGGGTTCCTCGTTGGCGGTGAAGAAGCTGGCCCCGGGGATCGTGACGATCCGGATCCACGCGTACGCCTGCAGGGTGCGGCGCTCCTCGTCGGTGATGCCGCCGTCGCCGGTCTCGCCGTGCACGACCCACGCCGGTACGCCGGAGGCGCACAACCGGCCGGCGACACGAGCCGTGCTGGTCGAGGTAGTGCAGGTACTCATGGATGCCTCGGCGCATGAACCGCGGATCGTTCTTCTGCAGTTCCGCGACGAGCTCATCGAGACGGTCGCGCGGCAGCGGGCTGCCCTTCACCGCGAAGCGCAGCATCGTCCGCATTGCCGCGAAGGGCAGCCATCCCAGCACGCGGGCCAGCCGGTCCAGGACGCGGATGATCATCGCCTCGTCCTGCCGGGAGAAGCTGGGGGCCAGCAGCACGAGCGGTCCGCTGAACGCGCCCGATCCGGCCATCTCCAGCGCCACGTTGGCGCCCATGCTGTGCCCGACAACGACGTCGCAGCCGAGGTCGCGAGCAAGGTCCGCGCGTCAGCCGCGCGTAGTTCTCGCATGCTCACGTCCGCCGGCGCGGCGGTGCCGCCGTTACCGGGCAGGGTCACCGCGACCAGTCGGATCCCGGCCAACGCGGGCTCGGCCATGAGCTCCGCGTAGAAGATCGCGGTGCACCACCCGCCGGGCAGCAGCAGCACGGTGTGTTCCGCGTCGATCGGACCGGACTGGATCGATGTCCCAGTCGGCTGTTGCCGTCATGGCGTTCCCCTTCACAGACCCAGCTCGTCACTGCGCAGCGTGCCTCGAGCGCGGCCGGCCGTCATGAGGTCTTCGCCCCATCTTCGGGCGCGGGTTCGAGGGTGTGCGGCCTCGGACCGGCCTGGTCAGACCGGTTCGAAGGCGCCCACCAGACCGTGCTGGGTCGCGTACAGCGTCGCGGCGGCCCGGCTGGAGACGCCGATCTTGGCGTAGACGTGCTCGACGTGGTTCGACACCGTCTTCGGGGCTGACGACGAGACGCTGTGCGATCTGCTTGTTCGACGCGCCCCGGGCCAGCAGCCCGAGGACCTCCACCTCCCGCGCGGTGAGCCCGGCCGGCCACGACCGGCGGGCCGGCGCGCGGTGGCCCGCGGCCCGGAGCACCGCGTCGGCCGCGTCACCGTCCAACCGGCCGGCGCGCACCTCGCGCGCGCAGCTCGCGGCGCGCCGCCTCGACCGCGAGGGCAGGTCGGTGCGGCCGTGGCTCGGTCATCGCGTGATACACGTCCGCCGCGGCGAGCAGCCGGTCCGACGGGGTGAGCGACGCCGCGGTCAGTCCCCGCGGGTACCCGGATCCGTCGAGGCGCTCGTGATGCCGCGCAGCGATCGTGCGGGCCGCGTCGAGGGCGGTCACCCGGGCCAGCATGCGGTCGGTGAGATACGGACTGAGCCGAACGCGTTCCCGCTCGGTGTCGGTGAGGCGGCCCGGCCTTGTCCCAGATCGAGGTGGACACGCCGAGCCGGCCGAGGTCATGGACGAGCCCGGCCCGTCGTACGGTCACGACGTCGTCTGCGCGCCAGACCAGAGACCCGTGCCGCCTCGCCCGCCAGGTTGGCGACGCCGCGCGAGTGACCGGCAAAATAAGGGGACTTCAGGTCGGCCAGATCAGCCATCGCCTCGAGGACATCGTCGAGCTCGCGCCCCGCTGACCCGGCGGACGGGCCGCGGCTCGACCTCGAGCACGGCGTCCCAGCCGGCGGCCTCGTCGAGGCCGTCGAGTACCTCGCAGACATGGTCGGCGAACAGATTCACCAGGGCGGGGTCGAACTGGGTGCCCGGCGTGCCGGCGAGCCATCGTCACTGCCGCCTGTCTGCCGTGGCGCCGGCTGAACACCTCTACCGGACTGGCCAGCTGCACCAGTCGTGCGGGCAGCCCGATCTGCTCACCGCGCAGATGGTCAGGGACGCCCTTGCCGTCCCATTGCTCGTAGGCCTGGCCGATGGCGGCGCAGACACTCGCGTCGAGGCCGATCCGCTCGGCGAAACCGCGCGCCGAGCGCGGCGTGCGTCGTCAAGAACCCGAGCACCAGTTGCTGTCCGCGCAGCGGGAACGTCGCGAGCCGTTTCGCCCGCGCCGTGGCGCTGCCGTGCGACGGCCAGGTGTCGGACGAAGAAGGCAATGATCTGCGCGGTGTTCATGCCCAGCGTCTCGACACCGTCGGCTTTGAAGCCGATGTCGTCGGCGAACCACGTCGCCTGCTCGGCGGCATCGGCATGGCAGTGGGTGTTCATCAACAGGCCCAGGTAGAACGTCGTCGCGCGGTCACGGTCGCTGGCGCCGGCCAGTTCGGCGAGGCGGCCGGCGATGACCGTCTGGCGCAGGCAGTGGTCCATCGGCTGCCCGAGGCCGAGGTCGGCGGCATAGGACAGCGTCACCGACCAACTCGGCGATCCGCACGCCGTCGTCATCCGGTTGCACGTCGACCCACCACCAAGTCCGGACTGTTGGTCGGGCAGATTGTTACCAGTACCCGACTGAGGGACCGGCGCGCGGGCGGGCACGGCACGAATGGCGACGTCCCTCGACGGCGACGCGGACAGGCCATGACAGCCACTGTGACACCGCCGGTCGACAAGGCCAAGGTCGAGCAGATCACCGGTATCCCGACCCGGCGATCTCCGTCTTCCGCGTCCGGGTGATCCGGCAGCGACGTGGCACGTGGTGGGATGGGGCGTGATCTTCTACGTCATCATCTTCAGCGCGCTCGCGGTCCTGCTGGTTGTCGCGGGCCTCACCCTCCGGTCGCGCAACCGACGGCAACTTCGAGCCGAGTCGAAGCACGGCGCCTCCGATGCCTCCCGTAGGCAACGCAAGGCGAGGCGCGCCCAGTCGCGCGAGGCTCGACGTAAGCGGGACTGACGTCAGCGGGCGAGAGCTGTCGCCGCCGGGAGGGGTCAGACATACGCCTCGGGAGACCGACCACAGCCGCATAGCGTCTCGGGTGCGCGCACCGGACTCATGCCGCTTCGCACGACGGAGCCCGATCGACAAAGGTCCTCGCGATGTCTGAGGGCCGCCCGGTACTGGCCGAGCTCGACACGGTGGCTAGTGCGGCCCCTCGTCTGCGTGCAGGGTGACGGGCCGGCGGTGGGTCGTGTCGACGTGGAGGCTGAAGACATCTGGGCGCGCGTAATGCCCGACCGCGTCGAAGTACCGGCGCTGGGCGTTCGAGAGCCCGGCGTCGACGGTGGCGTACAGGATGCCCTCCTGTTCGGTGAGTGGGCCGGCGAGCACATCGCCGCCCGGAGCGATGATCGCCGACAGTCCGCGGCTCATCCAGTCGTGGTCATCGCCGTAGGTGTCGCCGCGCAGCTCAGCGGGCACGTCGCTGCCGCGAAGCAGTGGGGCTACGCCCAGGACGTAGCAGCCGCCTTCCTTGGCGATGTGGCGCAACGTTGCGAGCCAGGTGTCGGAGTTGTCCCAGGTGGGTGCGAGATAGATGTTGACTCCCTGGGCGTACATCGCGGCGCGGGCCAGCGGCATGTAGTTCTCCCAGCAGATCAGCCCACCGATGACGCCGAACGGAGTGAGCACGACATCGAGCGTCGACCCGTCGCCCATGCCCCAGACGGTGCGTTCGCCGCCGGTGGGCATCAGCTTGCGATGCCTGCCCAGCAGAGCTCCGTCGGGGCCGAGGTAGAGCAGCGTGTTGTAGAGCGTGCCGCCCTCGATCTCGTTGACGCCGACCGCGACGTAGGCGCCGGCATCGGCCGCCGCAGAGCCGAGTCGCTCGACTGTCGGTCCCGGCACAGTCACCGACTCGCGGTACAGACGCCTGACCAGTTCTGCGTCATGCCAGGCCGGCAATCGCCACACCCAGTCCGGGTAGGTCGGGATGAACGTCTCGGGAAACGCGATCAGCGATGCCCCCGCGCCGGCTGCCTCCTTGACCAACCGGCAGGTCTTCTCGACGGTTGCATCGCGATCGAGGAACACCGGCGTCGCCTGGACCGCGGCAACGGTGACGGCGCCGCTCATCGCCGGCCGCCGGCGTTGCGGCCGGCGACGACGAGCAGCTCGCACGACCCGGCGAGTCCGTCCGGCCCGCCGAAGTACGCCGCCCGCGCCGCCATCTCCGGTTCTCGGCTCGTGCGCGTGCACGCCACGGGGTCGAAGGTCGTTGTCTTCATGAATACCTCCGCAAGACGGTGAGCAGGACCTACTCCTGCTCGATCCAGTCGAAAGATCTCCGACCGCTCCATGCCGGGTGCGCCTCGATCGCGGACCCGACCTGTTCGTCGTCGACGGCCCCTGGCGATGAACTCACACGCGCAACGATCAGCTTCGCCACCGTCACCCCGCTCCTCCCGACTGGACAATGACACGGTGTGCACCTTGGCACCACCCCGGGGGGAGCATGACTGTGCCGCGGGCCTATCCAGGGCTGCGGTCGCCTCGACATCGACATCTCCGGTACCCGGTGCGCCGCGCAGCTACCCGGGCGAGTCCCTCGCGCCGGCCCTAGCCCAATCCGCCGGGCGTCGTGGTCATCTTCCAGCGCCACGGATACTGATCACCTGATCCCCCCCGGAGGTGCCCGGTGCCATCCACGCCCCTACCCGAGAACGTTCTTGCGTTGCTCGCACGACCCAATCCCGCGGTGATGGCGACCCTCGCCGCCGACGGCCGGCCGATCACGGTGGCCACGTGGTATCTGCTCGAGTCCGACGGAAGCATCCTGCTCGGGCTCGACGCCGCGCGGGCGCGTCTCGGCCATCTGCATCGAGACCCCCGGGTATCGCTTACCGCGCTGGCCCACGACGACTGGTACACCCACGTCAGCGTGCAGGGACGCGTCGTATCGATCGCCGACGACGAGGGCCTGCGCGACATCGACCGACTCTCTCGCCACTACACCGGCCGGCCCTACCACAACCGGGCACGCCCACGCGTCAGCGTTCACGTCGAGGTCGACCGCTGGCACGGCTGGAGCGGCGGCGCGACAATCGGCGACTGACCGGCCGTCAGCGCTGCCGCGGCCCCCTGCGTGTGGCCCCGCGTAGCGCGTGTGCGTCCGCGAGCTGCGCGCCGACCTTGCGTGACACGGCCGGACCCGGGCGCCGGCTCAGACCAGGACGAGGCCCGGGTCGTGGAGTTCGCCGACGCTGTCGCGCTTGTTCGTGATGTTGTTGCGACCAAGGGTGGGTTCGATGAGATTGAGCAGCCCGTCGCCGCCGCGCTGCAGCGCCGTGTCGAACCCCAACATCGTCAGTTGGGCGTCGGAAAGCTGGTCGATCACATCCTGGCGGAGGTTCATCGAGTACAGCTCGCGCTGACGGATGTACGGCGCACAGTGGAAGCCGTTCACGTGGGCCCGCATCTCGCCGGTGGTGTTGATGCCCGCCGCGTGCCAGAGCCGTCCCTCGAAGATGAACGCGGTCCCTGCCGGTCCCTCGACCGGCACCGCATCCTTGGTCACCTCGGGGGCGATGTCGGAGTAGCGGTTACGGTCCCAGGCCGGACGACCCTCGACCTCGGGCTTGTCATGGCGGATCACGCCGTACGGCGGCGTCGGGATCTTGTGGCTGCCCGGGACGACCAGGGTGCACCCGTTGTCGTAGGTGAACTCGGTGAGCAGGTAGAACACGGTCACCACGATCGGGTAGTCGAGGTGCCCGGCCGCCCACTTCTGATCGATGTGGAACTCCGGCTGAGGGAGGTCGCTGCCTAACTCGCCGGCCCTGCGTTTCACGTCGTTTCGTTTGAACTTGGCGCCCATGGAGGACAGGATGTACTTCTGATCTAGACCTTGGGTCTGCGACATGATCGGGTCGAAGGCCGGCGTGAACGCGTGGTCGAGCACCTGGTGGACCTCGTCGAACGGGTCGATGAGGACCTGCCATACGGCTCCCTTGTTGAACACCGACTGGACGAATCCCGAAGCCGTTTCGTCCTCGAGCGAGATCGAGCCACCTGCTGCCTGTGCCTCGCACAGGGCTTGCTCGATCAACCGATTCTTCAGGGCGGTGATCTGCTCCGGAGACAGTGCGTCGGCGATCATCGCGTAGCCGAACTCGCTGATCTCGTGCTTGGCCTTGTCGACGTCCCGTGTTGGTTCTGGCAACTGCTTGGCACTCATCCGATACCCCTGGGTCCATGGCTGTTCGGTACTGGCAACGTACTTCGCCGATCTCGGCCAGACAACGTTCTCCACGTTGCGAGGGCGGCCCCGGACACCAGGACGCTGCGGTGAAGATTGCGTGAGCATGCCGTGAGGAAGGCCCGGCGCCGTTCGGTCACGCGGTTTCCTGGTGTGGTGGAGTTCGTCAATGCCCTTCTGGCAGTCGTCCTGGTCGTGGCGGCGTGGGTTCTCACCGTGCAGCTGCTCAAGTTGTCGACGCATCGCCGTCGGCACCTGAACTGAGCTCGATCCGGCGCCCGCCGGCGAGCGCCGCGTGTTGCGTTGCGCGGCAAGCCGGACCGCCCGGCATCTGGACCGGCTCGTGCCCGAGCGGGGATCCTGAGGGCAACGGGCGAATCATCCCTACGTCGCAGTGAGACCATCCTTTCGTGGCTGATGACCTGAAGCACGTCGGGATCTTGCTGTTCGCGGAGGTCGAAGAGCTTGACGCGATCGGGCCGTGGGAGGTGCTGTCGTATTGGACGCAGAGTCATCCCGAGGATGGCTACGCGGTGTTTCTGCTATCACGAGCCGGCGGCTCGGTTCACTGCGCCAAAGGTCTGACAGTCCAGGCGCATCACTCCTACGTCGACGCGCCCGCGATGGACGTCCTGGTCTACCCAGGAGGCCGAGGCACCCGGCCGCACCTGAACGACGTCGCTCAACTCGACTGGGTTCGTCGCCAACGCGCGAACGTGCCGCTGATGACCAGCGTGTGCACCGGATCTTTGGTGTATGCGGCGGCCGGGCTGCTCTCACACCGACCGGCAACCACTCACTGGGGTGCCCTCGGCCAGCTCTCCGAACTCGATCCGACTATCCGTGTGCAACCGACAGCCCGGTTCGTCGATGACGGCGACATCGTGACTTCATCCGGTGTCTCCGCCGGGATAGACATGGCGCTGCACCTGGTCGACAGGCTCGCCGGTACCGAACGAGCGCGCGAGGTCCGACGCGGCATCCAATATGACCCGGTGCCGCCGGTCTAGATGCGCCGCAACCGGATCGACGACGCAGATGGAACGGCCGACCGACAACGCCCGCACCAGCTAGGCCGACTGCGCTCGACTCTCCCTCGCCGAACCCCACGCCCTCGCCGCATCTTCGTCCAGCAAGACACGCCGACGACGATCACGCTGACCCCGTTACACCACTATCAGGGACGCCACTCCGCGAAGCCCGCCCGCCACGGACCACTCGTCGAACAGATTGTCAGCTGTGCAGCTGACTGATCCGTGATCGCCCGTATCGGTGCACCGGGATCGGCCGCGGTCTACAGGCGGACGAAATTCGACGCCGCGAGGCCTCGAAGGTCCGATTTCCGGCCTCAAAGTGGAGCGGGTGACGGGAATCGAACCCGCGCATTCAGCTTGGGAAGCGTCACACCACACGGCGTGTGCCCCGACATCTGCGGCCTGGGGTGGCCACGAACGGCCTGACCGACGTGGCCATGGCCAGCGGTAGTGGACTTCTAATGGACCGAGACCACGTGCCCGGGTGGGCACCGAATGATCTTGTCCTGTGGAATATCAGTGTCTGAGATCGATGCGCTCATGGCCAATGAGCAGTAGTTGACTCACCATCGAGAAGCGAGGCTCCCTGCTTACGGATCGGTAACGACACGCGGTCGGATGTATCAGGGCGCAGTGTGGTGCTCTCCTGCCCGTTGTCGGCGCGAGCTGACCTGATCGGGGAGAGATCGATGACCGCAGTCCGTACCCGCCTCGCTGCGCTGGCCGCTGCCGGCGCGCTGACCACCACCGGCCTCACGGCCATCGCCCCGGCGGCCTCAGCCGTGACCGTTCCGCACTGCGGCAACAGCTCGCTCGCCGTGACCCGGACCTTCACCCAGGGTGGCGCCGGCCACGGGTGGATGGCCCTGATCTATCGCAACATCACGAGCCGCACCTGCACCGTGTACGGCTATCCAGGTCTCGATGCGATCAGCAGCACCGGACACGTCCTCGCCCACGCCACCCGCACGCTGTCCGGCTACGGGAGCGGAGGCCACGTCTCCACCGTGACGATCCGCCCGGGCGGGTTCGCATCGGCCGGGGTCGAGTGGCTCAACTTCAACCCGCGCACCAGCGGCGCGTGCGCCTTCTCCACGACGGTGAACACAATCGTCGCGAACACCAGCACCGTCCACCGTCTGCGGGTGTCGGTGAGCGCGTGCGACCTCCAGGTGCACCCGACCGTCGCCGGCACGCCGCAATACCCCGACTTCGGACCGGCGCAGGAGTACTGGATCGCCGGCTCGAAGGTGATCTCGGCTCACACGAACCTCTACCTCTCCAAGGCCGAGTACTGGCTGAAAGTCGCCAAGGTCTACCCGACGCAGGTGGCGCAGTTGGCCCAGCTGATCGCGCTGCCCATCACCGGCCTCACCCCGGCCCAGATCAAGACGGCGCGGGCCGACACCAAGGCGTTGAACGGATTCTTCGGCACCCCCGGCCTGTACTTCTGAGCATCGGCCAGCCCGGTGGCGTCGTCTACCTCGCTCACCCACAATTCGGCGGTGCGCAGCCCAACGACCGACGGGGTACCAATCGATCGGATCGGTCGTTGCGGCCTTGACCCGTGGAGAACACCCGAGCCCGCGCCGACAGCTTCGCCGGCACACCGTCGCGGCGCTAGCGTTCAGCGCCGCGGGTTCAGCTTGAGGTCGTAAGCGCGGAGGATGTCGGCCGGCGCGGTCCAGTCGACCGTTTCGGGCGCAAGAACCTCGGATGAGTGCGACTTTCGCGCCAGGCGCGCTGCTCGGTCGCGAGCGGATCATCCCTGTTCGCGCGGGGCCGACTTGAAGCGACCCCAACCGCCGCAGTGCGGCACGGATCATCCCGTCGCGCGGGGCCGACCCGACAGCACGCAGAACGCTGACCTGGCAACGCGGATCATCCCCGCTCGCGTGACGCCCCGAGGCGCTGCGCAAGTGGGCGAACGACTTGCGAGTCGATGATCAGGTCGCGTTGGAAGCCACCGGGAACAGCGACGCGATCGCGAACCTGTTGACACCGCTGGTCGCTCGGGTGGTGGTGTCCAACCCGTCGACGACCCGCGCTATCGCGGAGGCGAGGGTGAAGACCGACAAGGTCGAAGCCCGGATCTTGGTACAGCTGCTGCGGACGTTCTTCGACAAGCTCGGGCCGCAGCGCAGCGCCGCGATCACCCACGTTTCGGCCGATCAGGCCGACTGGATCGCCGAGATCGTGGCCGAGCGCTACCCGAACGCGGTGCAGTGTGACGACGCATTCCACGTCGTCAAGCTGGGCACCCAGGTCGTCGACGAGGTCCGCCGCCGAGTCCAACAAGAGACCCTGCACCGGCGCAGCCACAAGGACGACCCGCTCTACAAGATCCGCGGGCTGCTCCACGGCGTCGAGAACGTCAGCTCACGGCAACAGACCCGGCTCCAGACCGGGCTACGGCGCGGCGACCCGCACGGCGAAGTCGACCTGGCCTGGCAGCGCTACCAGTAGTTGCGCGCCGCCTACCGCGCCAAGCTGCCCGTCGAAGGCCGACGCATCGCACAGAAGATTATCGACACCTGGCGCACCTGCCCTATCCCCGAGATAGCTCGCCTCGGCCGCACCCGGCGCCGGCGGCGACAGCAGGTCCTGGCCTACTTCGCCACCAAGGGCGTCTCTAACGGCGGCACCGAAGCGGTCAACCTCTTGAGCGAGAAGACTCGACGCCTCGCCCATGGCTTCCGAAACTTCGACAGCTACCGACTCCGCATCCTGCTCGTCGCCGACGCATCACGGCCCTACCGCGAACGGCCGAACCACGCTCAATGACGAAGAGCCGGTTTGCCCGCCGTCGGAGTCGGTCAACGTGATCAGGCTCTTGGCCGTGGACACGGCCGGCGCCCGAGCGGCGGCCCCGGCTTCCGGGCGAGTCCAGGGACGCTCCACCCCGGCCTGCACATGCCGCCAGCCGTGGCGCTCGCGTCGGCGGGCTGCCGTGTGGTGGTGGTGGTGCGCGACAGCGAGCTGTTGTAGCCGGCCATCTTCGCGTCGGTCGCGGAGATCGCGTATTCCCCGGCGAGCAGCGACGTTACTGGTAATGCATTACTACTGAGGTGTTCTCACCAGAGCGGCTGGTGTGACTCGTGTGACTGACCGGGTTCGCGTCGGCGTGGCGGGATGAGGCGCGGGGTCCTGGTCTCGAAGGTTGGTTTCGACCAAGAAGCCAGCCCGAGTAGGACCCCGCGTGATTACGTATCGTGCCACCCTCGATGTCCCGTCCGAGACGGCAGCCTGCGTGTCGCGGTGGCTTGCTGCGCACCGCATGATCCATGACGCGCGGCCGTGGCAGCGGGCCGCAACGCCTTACGTGCAAGCGGTTCTGGTGTTGCGCTGGTTCAGGGAGAGAACCGACGTTGACGTGCTGGCGCGGGACTCGAGGATCAGCATCGCCACGGCGTACCGATATCTGCACGAGGCGATAGACGTGATTGCGGCGCGTGTCCCCGACCTGCACGACGTCCTCGCGCGCGGTCTCGAACATGGGTGGGAGTTCGTGTGTCTGGACGGCACGCTGATCCCGACCGTGCGATCGAGCCGCAAGTCCGGGGCCGGGCACGACCTGTGGTACTCCGGTAAACACCACCGCCACGGCGGCAACGTCCAGGTCCTGACCGGCCCGACCGGCTACCCCGAATGGGTCAGCCCGGCCGAACCGGGTTCGACGCACGACATCACCGCCGCCCGCGAACACGTCCTGGGCGCGCTCTACCCGGCCGCCGCAGCCGGCCTGAAAACCCTTGCCGACAAGGGATATCTCGGCGCCGGGATCGGCATCCTCGTGCCGATCAAGGGTGGCAACCTCGCCCCGGACAACCGCGCCCGCAACACCATGATCAGCGCCCTGCGCGCACCAGCCGAGCGCGCAAACGCGCTGCTCAAACGAACCTGGAAAACACTCGAACGCATCACCCTGGACCCCGGCAGAATCACCGCAATCATCGCCGCCGCACTCGTCCTTCTTCGCTACCCCTATTGTTGCGGTCGATAATGGCACTGCTGCGGCTTGCGACGCCGCCCGGATAGTCTCTTCCCGAGTGCCCGTCTTCTTTGCGCATCCGACGCAAATGGCCGCGAGCATCACCACCAAGATAATTCGTGTGGGAAACGGCGAGTTCGTGCTAATACTCCTGAACCTAGCACGAGGTAGTTGTGTAGTAACTGTAATAATGGTCGGGAGTGATCTCATTCGTGAAGCCCCATGTCGAATTATCATGGGTGTGTCCCGAAGGCCCGTACCACCATCCTGTCCGCAGTGTGACGGGATCCCCGTAGTACAGACTGAGCTTGCGCGAGGATGCGAGCTCGAGTGGATTCGCGGCGCCCGTCCGTAGGTGTCGGAAGATGTAGCCCGTAGGCCAGCTGGTTGACGATCCAAGGAGTGGGCCGATGGTCACGTCAAACGATGTGGATTGAGCTGTAAGACCCGTCGGAGAGATCAACACGCCGTAGAACGTCGACGAGTTAGGATGATGGGTCGTATCGTCATGTTCGTGGTAGGTCGATCCTCCAGAGACAACGAAGCCGTTATCTGCCCAGGAAAAGTATTCGCCATAGGACCCAGATACGGGTAGGCCATATCCAACGCCGGCTTCAATCCACACATTATCGGCCGTAGTTCCGGTACATTCCTCTGAAGCCATATGATCCACTTGCCTCACCAAGTTGAACTTGTGTAGCAGTGCGAACTCAATGTACAGGTTACCGTGGCACTTGCGGATTGTGCTCGGCCGAGACTCACGCCGAGGAAAGTACGACAAGAACAGCCGCGCGCGTGATGCGGCTTGAGCAGCGACAGTCGAGCATCGGTCCATACACTCCGTCCACCTGATGGGCGAACTAAACGCTCAAGGCGCACATTGTACGACGTCAGTGTTGCCAGCGGAGTGACCGGTGTGTGAACTCTCTGCATCCTGTGGCCGGTCGGCACCGCTCGAGATGGTCGGCGGAGCCACATTGACTGCAAACGTCGTGCGAGGGCGTTGCTCGTCGACCGGGACGCCCGATTCGCTGAGCGGCGGCATGGAACCTAGTGTCGCGGTATTGAAAGCGTGTTTACCGCGGGTAGCTCGGACGACGTGGTCGTCGGCGGTCTTGGTCCAGACGAATGGTTCGCAGCGTTCGTTCCATGCGTCGATGTAGATCTCGATTGCGGCGATGAGATCTTTGACGCTGGTGAAGGTGCCGCGGCGGATGGCTTGGCGGGTGATGATTCCGAAGAAGATCTCGTCGGGTAGCCCCCGCGCATTGCTGCGCAGGGCCCCTAAGAACCGGCCGTGCCCGTTTCCGAGCAACCGGCTCAAGACGCTGCTCGACGCGGCCGTCGGAAGCCTGCGCTTCGGTGAAATCACCGCACTGGAACGCCGCGACATCGATCTCACTCACCGGGTGATACGGGTACGCCAGCAGTCCATCGAGATCAAGGGCGAAGGTCTTGTCCTCGGGCCGCCGGGGTCGCGCGCGGGTACGCGTGGTGTGGCGATGCCGGCAGCGATCATGGACCTGCTCGCTGCCTACCTTGCCGAGCACGTCGGTCCCGAGACGTCGGCCCGCGTCTCCACCGGCCCGAAGGGGGCGCCGATCCGGCGCGGCAACCTCAACAAACTGGTGCGCTGGCGCGAGGCCGTCACCGCGATCGGGCTGCCTGGACTGCACTTCCACAACCTCCGCCACACAGGGAACACCCGCGACCTGATGGTGCGGATGGGACACGACTCCATCGCCGCCGCGATCTTCTACCAACATGCCAGCCGTGAGGCCGACCGAGCGATCGCTGACCACCTCCAGCAGCAACTCGACGAGACCTTCAAGCAGCTCGATGATGACGACGAAGCCGCCGAGACGCCTCACTTAATGGACCGCTAATGGAGCAAGGCATCCGGTCGGCCGCCGCTACCGCATCGCCGAAGACGATGAAGGCCCCGAAACCCGGGACCTTCATGGTGGAGCGGGTGACGAGAATCGAACTCGCACTGTCAGCTTGGGAAGCTGATGTTCTGCCATTGAACTACACCCGCGAACGGCTGCGACGATACCTGAAGTCCACCGTCCCGGCGGCTTGCAGGCGGCGGTGTTGTCGACCCGCACGACCGGGGGTAGGCCGGCCGGGAATCCTGCCCAAACGCTCGTGCCGCGCTCGAGGGTGACGAGTGGGTAGGCGGTGGCGCGCAGCAAGACCCGCCTGAGGTTCCAGTTCATGAACCGTGGCACCGAACACTTGGGCGACGACGACAGGGGCGGCGGCGGTCGGGACAAGCCCTGCAGCCCTCGGACGCCGCGGTGCGGGCCCGGCAGGCCGTTGCCAGTCGCGTGCGTCGTCGCGATGATGGAGCCACCGATCGGAGTCTGCATGACCGAATCTCGGCAAGACGGTGACGCCGAGCTGGTTGGTGCAGCGGGGATCGCCGGACGCCCGGTCCGCTCGGGGGCGCGTCAGGCGGCCGGAATATACGGCCTGATCGTCACGGCCGCGGTGCTCGCGACCGCTGGAGGGCAGCTACGGACAGTTCCGTTGGCGCTTGCGGTGTTCGTCACACTCGTCGTGTATTGGCTGGCCGAGGAGTATGCGCAGCTCGGAGAGCACGCCGGCGCTGGGCACTTGCCAACCTGGCCGCAGGTGCGTTCTGCGCTGGCAGTGAAGTGGCCGATGGTCAGCGCATCTTACATTCCTTTGTTGGCATTACTCGGGTCTCGATTCATCGGTGCATCGCCGACAAGTGCTGCCTACACTGCCCTCGGGGTAACTGTCGTGATGCTGAGCTTTTACGGCTGGTCAGCCGGTCGTATCTCAGGCCTGCACGGCGCCGCCTTGATCCTGATGACCGTGTCCGCAGGCGCATTGGGCCTGGTCATGATTCTTCTCAAGATTGCCATCGCGCACTTGCACTGAACGCCGATGAGAACCACTGAGGTTCCTGAGGCACGATCACGGGCAGATCTCGCCTGACAGGATTACCCGGCGCGGCTGAAAGATGTCGGTACGCTGCGCCAATATCGTGCGGGGTAGAGGGGGTTGCGCGATGGATTCGCGAGGTACACCGCAGGCTGAGCCGGACACTGTCTCGCAGCACCCGGGAAGCGACGCGGCAACCGGGTCCGACAACTCGCCGACCGAAGCCGAATCCGCCGAGCCGCGGGCGGGTGCCGGGTCGGTGGCGGCTCGGCCGACGCGTCGTCGGATGCTTTACGTGACGCTTCCGGGCTTGTGGGGCGCGTTGATCGCCTCCTGCCTGTCTTTCACCCCGTCGTTGCTGCCGCGCACCGGCATGATCCAGGGGCTGCTGTGGGGGATCAGCGCGGCCATCGGTTACGGGTTCGGGGTGCTCGGCGCGTGGATCTGGCGCGCGTTCGCCGACCGGGACGCGCGCCGGCCGCGGCACCGATCGTGGCTGGTGTTGGCTTACCTGGGCGGCGCACTGCTCGTGGTGTCGTTCGCGTTGGGCCAGTATTGGCAGTATCTGCTGCGCGATCTGATGGGCGTGAGCGAGTACAACGTGGCGCTCGTCGTCGCGTCCCCGTTGGTGGCCGCGGTGACCTTCGGTGTCCTGATCGCGATCGGCCGTGGCGTCCGTGGCGTCTACCGCTGGATCGCTGCCCTGCTGGGTCGGTGGGTCGGTCCGCGCGGGGCACGCGCGACGGCGTGGATCGCGGCGGCTGCGTTGACCTACCTAGTGGTCAGCGGTGTGCTGCTCAACGGTCTGGTGGCGGTGGTCAACGAAGCGTTCTCGGTGCAGAACGGGATCACCCCGGAGGGCATTCACCAACCGACGACGAGCCTGCGGTCGGGTGGGCCGGGATCACTGGTCTCCTGGGACTCGCTGGGTCGGGAGGGCCGCAAGTTCATTGGCTCCGGGCCGGCAGCGGCCGACATCGGCTCGTTCACCCACGCGTCGGCGATGGAGCCGATCCGCGCCTACGCGGGTTTGGAGTCGGCCGACAACACCAGGGACCGGGCCGCGCTCGCGGTCGCGGACCTACAGCGGGCCGGCGGGTTCGCGCGCAAGAACCTGCTGGTGGTGACTACGACGGGCAGCGGCTGGGTGGACCCGGCGTCGGCAGATACGTTCGAGTATCTCAGCGGCGGAGATTCGGCGATCGTCGCGATCCAGTACTCCTACTTGCCGTCCTGGCTGTCCTACCTGGTCGACCAATCCAAGGCGCGCGCCGCGGGTCGCGGCCTGTTCGACGCGGTGTACGACAAGTGGTCCAAGCTCCCGCAGGATGCGCGCCCGAACTTGTACGTCGGCGGGGAGAGCCTGGGCACGTTCGGCGCCGAGTCGGCGTTCAGCGGCGAGTATGACCTGAGCAACCGCACCGCTGGCACGCTGTTCGCCGGCCCACCGAACTTCAACACCCTGTTCCGGGAATTCAGCGACAACCGCGACCCGGGCAGCCTCGAGTCGCAGCCGGTCTATGAGAACGGACGCATCGTCCGGTTCAGTAACGATCCACGCGCGGCCATCCCACCGACAGGGCAGCCGTGGAATGGCACCCGGGTGCTGTACCTGATGCATCCGTCCGACCCGATCGTCTGGTGGGACTGGAGCCTGATCCTGAACAAGCCGGACTGGACCAGCGAGAAGCCCGGCAGCGACGTGCTCAAGCAAGACATCTGGGTGCCGTTCCTGACGTTCTGGCAGATCACCGGCGACCTGCCGTTCGCCACCGGCGTCCCGGCCGGACACGGGCACACCTACAAGGGTGAATACGTCGAGGCGTGGAACGCCGTGATGCGCACCGGCCTCAACGCTGATCAGATGGCGGCACTGCGAAAGATCATTTCCGGGGTCAACCAAGACTGACCGTGCACCGGCACGAGTCGGCATCGCGGAGTGGATCGATGACGACAACCGCGACCGCAGGCATTCGCCGTGCGCGACGAGGCGAACCCGACGACCAGAGCGGCGCAGCTGTCGAGGCAGGCAAGAAGGAGAACAACGAGCCGAACTCCGGCTAACCGAGGTCTCCCCGGTTCGGGGGCATTGCCAGGTCAGGTAGTTCGCAGGCCGCCGGTGGCTTGTTCGACCGCCGAGGGCGCGGTGGTCGCAGCGGCGCCGCGTGGAAGAAGTAAGGCTGCCGCCAGGCCGACAAGACCGATGATTGCCAGCGTGATCATCGCCGCACCGTAGCCACCGTTTGTGAGGCCCGTGACCAGGATTGTGCCGGCAATCGCCGTGCCGAGCGAGGAGCCGAGATTCGACACGCACCGCGACAGACCTGAGATCTCACCTTGGAGTTGCTCGCCGAAGCTCGATTGCACGATGTTGACCGATGGGGTCAGCATCGTGCCGAGTCCGAGTCCGATCAGTAGCAGACCGGGCGCGAACGCCCACGCGCTCGGGGAGCCGTGCACCATGGCAATCAGCACCCCGACGCCGGCGATCGTGACGATGAATCCCGTGATGACGAGGCTGCGCTGCGGGTGCCGCTTGGCCAGCCGCTCGGCGCCGAGCGAGGAGGCCAGAATGCCGGCCGTGGCCGCCGTGAAGATCACGCCCGTCTGGATCGCGTCGTAGCCGCGCACGACCTGCAGGTAGGCCGCGACGGTGAACGATGACCCGAGCAGCAGCAGCCATTGGATGTTCTGCGTGATCAGGCCCAGGTTGGACGTGCGGTTGCGGAACAGGGCGAGCGAGAGCAGCGGGTCCTGGCCGGCGCGCTCCTTTGCGCGCACCGAGTAGAAGAACCACACCAGGACGAGCGCACCGGCGGCCATCAGCGCGATCATCAACCAGGCGTTGTTGTCCGCGGCCAGGATGCCCATGACAAGCAACACAAGCCCGACGGCCGACAGCACGGCGCCACGGACGTCGAACGGGCGCGTCGGGTCCGCGGGCAGCGGATCGACGAGCCGGCGGCTCAGCAGGACGATCGTGGCGATCACCAAGGCCTGAAACACGAAGGCCGCCCGCCAGCTGATCGCCGACGTGATCAGGCCACCGATCAACGGCCCCGCCGCCGCGCCGACGCCCCCCATCGCGCTGATCACGCCGAAGGCGCGGGCGCGCGAGGTGAGCCCGGTGAACAACAGCGTCGTGAGGATGTAGACAGGAGGGATCAGCAGGGCGGTGCCGACGCCCTCCAGGATCGAGTTGCCGACGATGAGGACACCCAGACCCGGAGCAGCGGCGCTCAGCACTGCACCGACGCCGTACACGACCAAACCGAGCCGGAACAGCCGCACCCGGCCGTAGCGTTCGGTCAGCTTCCCGCCGGGGATCATCAACGCCGCCATCACCAGCAAGAAGATCGTGATCGCGATCTGGACACCCTGGACGGTGGTGTCCAGATCCTTGCTGATGTCATTGATCATCACATTCATGTTCGAGCCGGCGAAACTGCAGATGAACTGGGCGAGGGCGAGGGGAACCAGCACTCTGCGCAACGCGGGCGATGGTCGTCCCGTCGGATCCGCTCCAGCCACGTTCCACCGCCCTCATCCGACGCCATGGTCAGCTCGCTCACGGACCACCGCAACGATAGTGCGCGGCCACGCACCGAAACGGGGTGACTGCGAACTGCCGCGCGCGCCTTACGAATGTCCTTGACCAGCCTGCGCAGGGAAACCGAAGAGTTCCCGCGGACCTCGTGCACGAGATATCGGCCGTCATACACCCGGATGAACTTTGCCCGAACTCGGCACGCAGGATTGCCCGTCTCTGACTCGGCAGAGGAGCCTTGTTTGTGGCCGACCTGGTGTCGAGCCGGATCACGTCGCAGCGAGCCCGATTGCTGCCGGGCGTCGGCTGCCTTGCGCGAAGGGAAGGTTCACTGTGCACGGTGCTTCGATGACCGGGGATTGGCCGGAACACCCGGTTATCTACGAGATCAACACCGCGACGTGGCTGACGCAGCTTTCGCAGCGGCATAAGCGCCGCGTCACGCTCGCGAACGTTCCCGCCGAGGACTGGGCTTCGGCCACTCCACCCGGGATCGATGCGGTCTGGCTGATGGGTGTGTGGGAGCGCAGCCGTGCTGGACGCCGCATTGCCCTGTCCAACGCGCAGCTGATGGATTCCTTCCGGTCCGCGCTCCCGGATCTGAGCGAGCGCGACGTGCTCGGTTCGCCGTATTGCGTGCGACGCTACGTCGCCGAGAAGTCTTTCGGTGGCGCCACGGGGCTGGCGGCGGCGCGGGCGGCACTCTCCGACCGTGGCGTCCGGCTGGTCCTCGACTACGTGCCCAATCATGTCGCCCCCGACCACCCGTGGATCGCGACCCGACCGGAGCTGTTCGTGCGGGGCGGCCCGGACGACCTGGCTGCCGAACCGGACGCGTGGCTCGCCAGCGGCGACCAGATTCTCGCGCACGGACGCGATCCGTACTTCCCGCCGTGGCCCGACGTCGTTCAGCTCGACGCGTTCGCCGCGAACGTGCGCGAAGCGACCGCGCAAACGCTGTCGGGCATCGCCGACCAGTGCGATGGGATCCGCTGCGATATGGCCATGCTGCTGATGAACAACGTGTTCGCGAAGACCTGGGGCGGACGCACCGGGAGCGAACCGGTCGAGGACTTCTGGCCCGCGGTCATCGGGCCATTCCGCGAGCGGCACCCGGAAACGATGCTCATCGCCGAGGCCTACTGGGACCTGGAGTCGGACCTGCTCGAGCAGGGGTTCGACCGGTGCTACGACAAGCGGCTCTACGACCGGCTCATCGGGTGCGACATCCCCGGCGTACGCGATCACCTGCACGCTGACCTCGCCTACCAGTCACGGCTGGTTCGATTCCTCGAAAACCACGACGAGCCGCGCGCGGCAGCGCGGATGCCGGAGAGCTCGCAGCCGGCCGCGGCGGTTGCCATCTCGACGCTGCCCGGCACGACCCTGTGGTACGAAGGCCAGTTCGACGGCCGTCGCGTCCGGCCACCGGTCTTCCTGTCCCGCAGACCCGACGAACCCTTCGACGCCGAGCTGGACCAGTGGTACCGACGATTGCTGCAGGTCGTCGGCGCCGACCGGGTTCGGGCTGGCACATGGCAGCTGTTGGAGCCCTACGGCTGGCCGGACAACACGTCGCACCGCAGACTGCTGGGCTGGTCGTGGAGTGCAGCCGACGGCACCCCCCGGCACGTCGTGGTGGTCAACCTGTCGGACGCGCCGGCCGACGGCCAGATACCCCTCGACTGGCCGGAATTGCCCGGCAAGACCTGGCGGCTCGTGGACCTGCTGTCCGACGTCGTCTACGAACGTGACGGGTCGCAGTTGCGCGATCCCGGGCTGTATGTCGCGCTGCAACCGGGCCAATCACACCTTCTGGCGCTGAGCTGAATCGCCCTAAGCCAGCTGGTTACGGCGACGGGTCAGGTAGGCGGTCTCGGCGGTGTTGCCGGCCAGTCCGATGGCTGTGTCGTACGCCGCGCGCGACTGCTGGCTGCGGCCCAGCCGGCGCAGCAGGTCGGCGCGGGTCGCGTGGTAGGCGTGGCCACGTTATTGACGTGGACGGTGTCCGTGTCCGGTCCGACTTTTGGTCAGCGGGACGGGGTCAGCACGTCATCGGGTCGGCCCGGGCAGAGTCGAGCAGCTCGCCGCAAACCGCGGGAAGGCGCGCGACGGCTGCGGCGACCAACACCGACGCGGCGACCCTCAGGTGTGCGAACGCGATCATGACCAGCACTGTCGGCGGGCTGGATCTGCTCGCGGCTACGTGTGCGTGTCGCAACGTCTCCCAGCCTTGGCCGCTCTAGGATCGGTGCGTTTGACGATGCAGCTGCACTGCAACAGGTGAGCCCGTTGCTTGTGCTGGCGGTCGACCGGTATGGGCCGGCACCTGGGAAAGGATCTTTGATGAGCAAGGGCAACAAGGGCGCGGGCTGGTTGTTCTTCGCCGGAACGGTGCTCGGTATCGCAGGCATCATGCGATTCTTCGACGCGATCTGGGCGTTCGGCTACAACGGAGCCGTCCCGAGCAATCTCGAAGGAGCGGTGTTCGGGCACAGCCTCAACACCTACGGCTGGGTCTACCTGATCGTGGCGATTGTGCTGATCATCTCATCCTTCGGCATCCTGGTCGGGTCGCAATTCAGCCGGTGGATCGGCATTTTCGCCGGCGCGATACTTGCCGTCAGCTCGATCTGGTGGATGCCCTACTACCCGATCTGGTCGCTGACCTACATCACGCTCGGCATCCTCGTCATCTACGCGCTCGCTACCTACGGGAGCCGTGAGACGATCGAGCGTATCGCGGGCTACTAGCGCCGGGCGCTCGGCGCCAGCGCTGACTGGCTGGCCGAGAGGTGCGGGCGGTGCCGGGTCGGTTAGCGGTGCCGGGTCATCAGCACCGCCCGATGACCGTGGCCCACCGCGCTAATGCACCGCGATCCAAGCCGCCACGAGCGCAACCCCATTGGTCGCCACGTGGGCAAGGACCGGGGCCAGCAGGCTCCTGGATCGCAGCCGGAGCCAACAGAACACGAGGCCGGCAACAAAGGTGACAGTCACCGCGCCGAGCACGACGAACAGCTGACCGACGGCGGTGCCTGTTGCGCCACGGACTGCGCTGTTGTCCGACATGGTGTGCAGCGTCGGCGCGATGTGCCACAGCCCGAACAGCGCCGAGGTAATAAGCGTGGCGCGCCACGGGCCCCACAGCCTCAGAGCCGACCCCAGCAGCACACCACGAAAGGCGAATTCCTCGGGGATGGCCGTGAGCAGCAGGATCGATATCGTCAGTTCGAAGAACAGCCGTCCGCCGGAAATCTCCGCTCGCGAATCATGCAGGAACCCATTTGTCGCCGGGAGCAGCACAGCGGCCACCAGGACCAGCACGACAATCCCGAACACACCCGCGCCCCACCGCAACCCCGAGCCGACGTGCGCCCGGTCGAGCCCGACATCGGCCAAGCCGGCTTTCGCCCGCCATGCGACGAGCCCCAGCGCCGCGCTGAGCACAACCGCAGACACGAGCGGCGGCCCGGCCAGTCCGATGCTGCGGGCGATGCTGAACAAGATCAGCACAACCACCGTCTGGAGGAAGCAGCGACGAGCCTTCATCGCCGATCGATCCGTTCGGCGTGCACTGGGGGGTGGCGACATCGCCCCGCGGGCAGGCAGAGCTGGCGAGGATCGGCGACGCCCGTAGCCTCACGATCCATCTCGAGTCGCCTCCGGCACAGGTCGGCAAGTCCCTCCGATCGGAACAATGCGCCGCGACGTCGTAGCGAGAGACATCGGCCACTGACCAGGGTCTGAGGCGCGGGCAGCGTTACGCGGCGTCGTTCCTGCCAAGTGCGTAGTATGTCGCGTCGCGATCCCGCCAGCGAAAGGCCGCGGCGCACTGCTGGTTCCACGCCTGGGAACGCCAAGGCAAACCTTGCCCGGATCTCGCGTTAACGTGTGCATCAGAAGCGATTCGTCTCCGGAGAGGGCTCGACGACATGAGCAAGGCGCTGTGCGATCGCCAGACGGAGCCCACCGCAGGTTCGGCGCCGGCATGAGCGTTGAACGTGACGGCGCGGCGCGGGCCGAGAGCGGGAAGACCACCGGACTCGCACTGTTGCTGGCGGCGGCGATGTTCGTCCTCGTCGTGGACACGTCGTTCATGAACGTGTCGATCTCCGCGGTGGTCAAGGATCTGGATACGACGGCGAGCGGCGTCCAATCGGCGATCGCCCTGGAGGCATTGGTCTCGGCGGCCTTCATCCTGATCAACTCGAAGATGGGCGATCTCATGGGTCGAAAGCGCGCCTACGTGATCGGGCTGCTCGCCTACGCCGTCGGCGCGCTGGCGATGACCGCTTACCCAGAGCCTGACCGCGGTCATCATCTTCTGGGCCGATCATCGGCGGGCTCGGGGCGTCCCTTCTGCTGCCGGCCATGCAATCGCTCATCCACGGCAACTTCACGGGGGCGGCGCAGAAGACGGCCTACGCGCTTGTCGGCGCCTCCGCGGCGATCGCCGCTGCCGTCGGCCCGCTTCTCGGCGGGTTCGTGACCACCTACTTGTCGTGGCGCGTGGGGTTCGGCCTCGAGGTCGTCATCATCCTCGTGGTGCTGTCCCAGATCCGCCTCGTCAAGGACGTTCCGTACACCGGGCCCCGCAAGATCGACTTGGTGGGCGCGGCTCTCTCCGTCGTCGGCATGGGGGGCGTCGTTCTCGGCATCCTGGTGTGGCAGGAGGGCGGTGGCTACGTCGGCCTCATCATCGCCATCGGCGCCGTTGCGCTGGCCGCGTTCGCCTACTGGCTCGTCCAGCGCAAGCGCCGCGGGAAGCCCACCCTGCTGGACCCCGACCTGTTCAAGCACCTGAACTTCCGCATCGGCATCTCCCAGCAGATGCTCCAGCAGATCACCCTCGGCGGCGCCATGATCGCCCTGCCGCTGTTCCTGCAGATGACGCTCGAGTACAACGCCATGCAGGCGGGCCTCGCCCTCGCCCCGCTCTCGCTCTCGATGTTCGGGATGGCGATCCTGGCCGGCCGCAAGGCCGGCAAGCGACGGCCGGCCAACATCGTCCTGGCCGGCTTCGTCCTGAGCACCGTCGGCATCGCCGTGATCATCCCCCTCGTCCCGCGAGTGGACTCGGGCTGGTATCTCGTGATTCCGCTCGTGATCGCCGGCTCCGGTCTGGGTCTGCTCGTCTCCCAGCTCAACAACTTCACCCTCGCTCCGATCGCCGAGGAACGGGTGAGCGAAGCCGCCGGAGTGAACTCCGCCGCCGGCTCGTTCGGATTGTCGTTCGGCCTCGCCGTGGCAGGCGGCCTCATGCTCTGGGCCCTCGGCGCTGAGCTTCACCCACCTGACCAATGCGAGCACCGTGATACCCCCGGCGCAGCAGCAGCAGATCTCCGCCGAGCTGGAGACCGACGCAGAGGTCATGAGCAACACCCAACTACAGCAGCAGATCTCCGACGAACCCCAGAACATCCAGGGCGCGGTCCTGGACATCAACACCGAGGCGCGGAACCGCTCCCTCCAGGTCGCCCTCCTCGTCCCGGCAATCGCCGGCCTTGCTCGGGCTGGCCAACTCGTTGCGGATGCGGCGCCTCCCGGATATCAAACCCGCAGCACCCATGGATGGCCTTGACTTCGGTTGATCGTCCGCACGAGTGAGTTTCCGACGTTCGGCTCTTGAGGCATAGTCGACGGCGCTGAGCGGAGCGGCGAACCGCCGGTCCGTCATACGTGCAGACGGTGGGGGAAGCGATGGATCCACGGGAGAGTCACGAGCTGGTGCGCGCTTACGAGCCGGTGTGGGGGGTGGGCATGCGTGCGCCCGAGGTGTTCGAGGAGTACGCCACCTTCGGCGAGCTGCCTGGGTTGGGCCGGTACTTCGCCACCCGCTCGGCCCCGCTGGGTCCCGTCCCCGCCGAAGTTGTCATCGCCGCGTTCTACAACTTCGCCCCGGACGCGGTTCGACCGCACATACCGTCCGCGTGGGCTGCCGCGTCGCCCCAGCAGTACCTCGACGCCGAGCGGACGGGAGTCGACCGAGCGCTGCGTCGAGCCCTCGCACCGCTGCCGCAGACGCTCGTCGCGCAAGTAGCAACCACGCTTCGTGACGCGGCACTCGCGGCTGCCGAGCATGTGGAGGGCCGGATGCTGTTCGCCGCGCGCACCGCACTGCCATGGCCAGACGAGCCGCACTTGATCCTGTGGCACAGCCAGATGATGTTGCGCGAGTTCCGCGGCGACGCGCACATCGCCGTCCTCGTCAACGAAGGTCTGAGCGGAGCCGAAGCCTTCGCGCTGCACCTGGCCACTGGCCCGGACCTGCCGGTCGAGCTCTGGCGCCCTTCGCGGATGTGGCCCGAGGAGAAATGGCAGGAGGCGCTCGACAGCCTGCGGACACGCGGTTGGCTCACCGACGATGACCTGACGCCCACCGATCGCGGCCGGCAGGCGAGGGCCGCGATCGAGCACTCGACCGACCTGCTCGACACGGCACCGTACGCGGCCGTCGGTGAGGCCGGTCGCGATCGACTGCTCTCCTGCGCCGCCACCATCGCCGAAGCGATCGACGCAGCCGGGGTCGGTGGATTAGGCACGGCGATGTACCGGCGTGTCGACTGAGGACGGGCCGGTCGCGGGCCGCCCGGCCCGCGCAGATCGACACCGTCGTCCGTGGTGCGGCGACTTCGAATCGGCCGGCGGTGGCGCCTATCCGGAGGTTGAGCCCACGTCAGGTCGGCCGCGCCCCGTCGAGCCTGATAGCGGTGGACCGTGACACCGTCCGACCGGAAGTTGCGCATCCACCTGCTCGGGGCGTTCAGCGTGCAGGTCGACGGCACCCGGGTCGAGGCCGGGCAGTGGCGGCTGCGCAAGGCGAAGGTCCTGGTCGCGATGCTCGCGTTGGCGCCCGGTCAGCGCCGTCATCGCGAGCAGATTCTGGACCGGCTGTGGCCCGATCTTGAGCCCGCAGCCGCCGCGCGAAACCTGCATCAGACCCTGTATGTGGCTCGCCGCGCGCTCGCCGGCCCCGAGAGAGTGAGCGGCGGGTTGCTGACGATCCGTGATGAACTGGTTGCGCTGAACCGCGCCGGCCCGGTGGACGTCGATGTGCTGGAGTTCGAGAAGGCCGCCGCGGCTGCGTTGAGAACCGCGGACGAGGCAAGCCTGCGGCTGGCGGCCGACATGTACAGCGGCGACCTGCTGCCTGACCTGCCGGCTGCCGATTGGCTGACGGCGCGACGAGACGAGCTTCGGGAAACCCACCGCGAGATCTTGGTGCGGCTGGCGTCCAGCGTGCGCCAGCGCGCTCCGCAGGAGGCCCTGGTCATCCTCACCCGTGTGCTCGAGTCCGACCGCCTGCACGAGGGAGCTGTTCGCGCCTTGATGGGGGTGCTCGCCGAGCTGGGTCGGCGATCCGAGGCCCTGGCACGTTATGAGCGGCTGGTTGACGACCTTCTCGACGCCTTCGGGACAGACCCGGACGCCCAGACGGTTGCCATGTTCCGGGAGCTGTTGACCGGGTCGCCGGCGCAAGGGCGCGCCCCCCAGCCCACCGGTGCGACCGGTGACACGAAGGAGATCGGTTATCTGCCAAGGCCGCTGACAACTCTGATCGGGCGCGAGCGGGAACTCGTCGACGTCGAGCGACTGATGGACCGGGCTCGATTGCTCACCCTCACCGGAGCAGGCGGCAGCGGGAAGACCAGACTGGCGGTGGAGGCCGCGCGGAGGGCGCGGCCGGCGTACCCCGACGGAGTGTGGTTCGTCGACCTTGCGGCGGTCGGCGAGGCGCTGCGGGTGGCCGACGCGGTATCTGAGGCCCTCGGGTTGGATCCCGGCGCAGCATCGAGCCGCGGGCAAGCGCTTGTCGACCAGTTGCGGGAACGCGCCTTGCTCGTCGTGCTGGACAACTGCGAACACCTGCTCGCGGCGTGCGCGCAACTCGTTGCCGCTCTGCTCGCAGGATGCCCCGACGTCGACGTCCTGGCGACCAGTCGTGAGCCGCTCCACGCCCATGGTGAGTACACCTTCCGGGTGCCGTCCCTGATCCTGCCGCCGCCCGTGCGCGGCGATGCCCCCGACCTGGCGGAGTTGGACCGGCTGCCCTCGGTGCGGCTGTTCGTCGAGCGCGCCGCGCAGGTCCGGCCAGGCTTCATGCTCGACGCCAACAACGCACACGGCGTGGTTGACCTGTGCCGACGGCTCGATGGGATGCCCCTGGCGCTCGAGTTGGCGGCGGCAAGGACTGCCGTTCTCGAACCGGCCGAGATCGTGCACCGGCTCGACGATGCCTTGTCGATGCTCGGCGCCAGACCAAATGGCGTCACCCGGCACCAGACGCTGCGCGGCACACTGGAGTGGAGCCACGACCTGCTCACCGAGCCGGAAAAGACCTTGCTTCGCAGGCTGTCGGTGTTCTCGGGCGGGTTCACACTCGCCGCCATGGAGGCAGTGTGCGGCGAGGCTCCGCTGGCTCGTCCCGAGCTGCTGGACCTGTTGGCCACATTGGTGGACAAGTCTCTGGTGGTCACGGAGACGACGCCCGTCGGGTCCCGCTACCGGCAATTGGAGACGGTCAGGCAGTTCTGCAGGGAGAACCTCGACCGTGCCGGGGAGACCGCTCAGCTTTCGGCGGCGCATTGCGCCTATTTCCTTGCTTTCGCGGTAGACCACAATCCCGAACGAGCCACCGAAGTGGTCATCGAGGAACCGAAGTTGCTCGATCGCGAGCACGACAATCTGCGCGCAGCGCTGCGGTGGTCCTGCGCGCACGATCCAGAGACCGCGCTGCGGCTCGTCGCCAGCCTGTGGCGATTCTGGTTCCTCCGCGGTCACGCGGTCGAGGGTGCCCGGTGGGTCGAGCGCGCGCTGGCGGTGGCGCCCGAGCCGAGCCGGCCCCGCGCGGCCGCGCTGATCGGCCTGACCGGATTGGACAGCCGGCAGGGTCGCGCTGACCGGCACCGGGCGCTCGGTGCGCAGGCGCTGGCGATTGTGCGCCAGATCGGCGAGCCGGACGAGGTGGTGATGGCCCGGCTCGTGGAGACCGCGCTGGCTTGGAGCACGTTTGACCTGGACGAGGCGGAGCAGATGGCCGTCGACCTGCACACCGAGGCCGTCGCCCGTGGGCGACCAGAGCATGCCGCCGCCGGTAGCTGGCTGTTCGGCCAGTGCGCGTTGTCTCGTGAGGACGGCCCCCGCGCCGCCGCCCGATTCGACAACTGCCTGGACGAGTTCGCGCAGTCCGACGCCGGCACTCCAACGTTCCTGCCGGTGATCACGCCGAGCCTGCAACTGGTCCCGATTGCCGGACGCCTCGTCCCCTACATCGAGGAGACCTTGCTGCTGGGGCGCCGGGTCGGCGTCAGCCAGGCCCTCGGGTATGTGTTGTCCGCGATGGGCTACGCGGCACGCCTGTCGGCAGACCCGCCGTCGGCGATCGGTGTCGTCAGAGATGCCTTGGAGCATTTCACCGAGTTGCGCGACGACCTGGCCCGGGCGCAAGCACTCAATCAACTTGGCTGCATCCAACGCGACTGCGGCAACTTCGACGAGGCCGGCGCGGCACTGTCCGCGGCGCGGGACCTGCGCGTCGGGCTCGGCGACCGTCGAGGGGAGCTGTTGACCGAGATCAACATCGCCCTGCTCCACGCGATGGGTGGAGACATACACCGCGGCCTGACGGATGCGCGGCGGTGCCTGTCCGTGTTCGAATCCGCCGGGGACCAAGTGGGCATGGGTGCGACATTGACCGTCCTGGGCGCGGTCGAATTGGTCTCCGGACAATCCCGGGCAGCACGCGAAATGTATGCGCGGGCAGCGGAACGGCTCGCCCCGTGGCTGCGGCACGCGGGCTGGCAACGATTGATGGTGGCCGAGTTGTCCACCGAGCTGGACGATCGGCGCCGAGCACAGCGTGAGGTCGCCAGAGCCGCAAGCATTTTTGACCGAACGAAGTGCGTCGTCGCCGGTCGCCGGTTGGCCGCGCTGCGCGAGCATCGGTTGAGTTGTCGTTGAGTTGTCGTTGAGGTCGGTCTCTCTAGCGTCGCTGGTGATCTGACCAGCAACCAGGAGGACCACATGACCATGACCGACACCGGACCGACCCGCATCGGGGAGGCCACCATGGCCGAGTTCGCCGCCGGCCTGCGCGGCACGGCAGTCCGGCCGGGCGACGAGGAATACGACCGCGAGCGCAGCATCTGGAACGGGGCTCATGATCGCCATCCGGCGGTCATCGCGCGCTGCGCCGGTGTGGCCGACGTGATCCGCACGGTCGATCTCGCCCGTAGCGAGGGCCTGCCGCTGGCAGTGCGCGGCGGTGGCCATTCCATCCCAGGGTTTTCCACCGTCGATGGCGGAATCGTGCTGGACCTCTCGCTGATGAAGGGGATCCAGGTCAACCCCGAACGGCGCCGCGTGACCGCGCAGGCCGGCTGTACCTGGAAGGACCTGGACGCGGAAACCCAACAGTTCGGTCTAGCGGTGACCGGCGGGCTGGTGTCCTCGACCGGCATCGCCGGCTTCACCACCGGCGGTGGCATCGGCTGGCTGATGCGTAAGTACGGGCTGGCCTCCGACAACGTGATCGCCGCCGACGTCGTCACCGCTGACGGGCAGTTCGTGCACGCCAGCGCCGACGAGCACCCGGATCTGTTCTGGGGATTGCGCGGCGGCGGCGGCAATTTCGGCGTCGTGACGTCCTTCGAATTTCAACTGCACGAGGTCGGGCCCACGGTCCTGTCCGGTTTGGTGTTCTACCCGGCCGACGAGGCACAGCAGGTGCTGCGCGGTTATCGAGCAGCCTGCGCGGCGGCCCCCGACGAGCTGACGACGCTCGTCAACATGACCACGGCGCCGCCGGCGCCGTTCCTGCCGGAATCGGTGCACGGCCAGCGGATCATCGGGGTGGGTGGCTGCTGGTCAGGCGATCTCGATGCCGGCGAGGCCGCCACCGCCCCCTTCCGATCGCTGGGCACGGTGATCGCCGATGTGTTCGCGGCCAACCCGTACACGGGGTGGCAGCAGGCGCTGGACCCGCTGTACCCGCGGGGTGTGCACAACTACTTCCGCTCCGCATTTCTCCGCACCGCCGATGACGCGTCCCTGCGCGTCCTGATGGACTCGCTTGCAACATTGCCGAATGCACTGACGGAGGTCCACCTGCAGCACCTTGGCGGTGCGGTGGGCCGGGTACCGGCCGGCGCAACTGCCTTCGCCGTTCGCGATCAGGAATTCATCGTGAACGTTGTTGCCCGCACGGAGACGGGAGAGGGCTTCGCGGATGTCGTCGACTGGGCACGAGGTGTGACCTCCGCTCTCGGTTCGGACGCCGCCACCTACGTGAACTTCACCGGTGAAGCGAATGCGGCGCTCGTCCGGGCGTCGTACCCGCCGGATACCTACCGGCGGCTCGTCGAACTGAAGAACGAGTACGACCCCACCAACCTCTTCCGGCTGAACCAGAACATCGCCCCGTAACAGGCTCGTTGACGAGCACCTCCCATCTCGGTATCGCTGAACCAGCTGCAGGTGAAACCTCGGCGTGTCTGCGCGCAGGCGCTCCATTGTTCGGAGGGTCGAGCCCTCGTGCGGACCGCCGAGGCAGGGCTGTAGGCCGACCACGGCTCGGGCTAGCGTGTCGGTATGACAATGCAGATCGCGCACTGGATCGAGGGCGAGGGCGTCGCCGGACGGTCCGGCCGGACGGCTGCGGTGTACAACCCGGCCACCGGGTTGCAGTCTGCCGAGGTACACCTCGCGGATGAGCGTGAGGTGGCGGCGGCAGTACACAGTGCACGGGTCGCCGCTCGTGAGTGGCGCGCCGCCTCCCTGTCCAGGCGCTCGGCGGTGCTGTTCGCATTTCGCGAATACCTCCACAACAACGCCGACGACCTCGCCAAGATCGTCACTGCGGAACACGGCAAGGTCCTTTCCGACGCGCACGGCGAGATTGCGCGCGCCCTCGAGAACGTCGAGTTCGCCGCGGGTGTGCCGCAGTTGCTCAAGGGTGGCTACAGCGAGCAGGCCGGCAGTGGGGTGGACGTGTACTCGATTCGCCAGCCGCTCGGCGTCGTCGCGGGCATTACGCCCTTCAACTTCCCGGCCATGGTGCCCCTGTGGATGGCGGCCAATGCGATCGCCTGCGGTAACGCCTTCGTGCTCAAGCCGTCGGAGAAGGACCCGTCGGCGTCGGTGTGGTTGGCCGACGCCTGGCAGAAGTCGGGCCTGCCGGACGGCGTGTTCAACGTCGTCCACGGCGACAAAGTCGCGGTGGATGCGATCCTGACGCATCCCGACATCGCAGCGGTCAGCTTCGTCGGCTCTACACCGATCGCGCGCTACATCTACGCGACGGGCACCTCGCACGGCAAGCGGGTGCAGGCGCTGGGCGGCGCGAAGAACCACATGGTGGTGCTGCCCGACGCGGACATCGACCTTGCGGCAGACGCAGCGGTCTCGGCCGCCTACGGGGCGGCCGGCGAGCGGTGCATGGCGATCTCGGTGGCGGTAGCGGTGGGCGATGCCGGCGACCGGCTCGTCGACGCGATCGCGGCGCGGCTGCCGAAACTGCGCTTGGGTGATGGTGCCGACGCGGACACCGACCTGGGCCCGCTGATCACCGCGGAGCACCGGGACAAGGTCGCCGCCTACATCGCGGCCGGTGCCGCCAGCGGAGCCACTGTCGTCGTCGACGGTCGGGAGGCCGATCTGCCGGATGCCGGGTTCTTCCTCGGCACCACGCTGCTCGACAACGTCACCGCAGACATGAGCGTCTACACCGACGAGATCTTCGGCCCGGTGCTGTCCGTCGTCCGCGCCGATACCTACGACGAGGCGCTCGCGCTGATCAACAGCAACCGGTTCGCGAACGGCACCGCGATCTTCACCCGCGACGGTGGCGCGGCACGGCAGTTCCAGTTCGATGTCGAGGTGGGCATGGTCGGCGTGAACGTGCCCATCCCGGTGCCGGTCGCCTACTACTCGTTCGGCGGCTGGAAGGACTCGCTGTTCGGTGACACACACATGTACGGGCCGGAGGGCATCAACTTCTACACCCGCGGCAAGGTCGTGACGTCGCGCTGGCCCGACCCCGCGACCTCCGCGATCGACCTGGGCTTCCCGAGAACTCGCTGAGCGCTGCTCTCCCAAACGAAAGGACGATCGCACGTGGACCCACTCGCCGGCATCGCGCAGGACAAGGCCACTGTCAAGGCGCTGGACACCGCGCACGTGTTCCACTCATGGTCGGCGCAGGGATTGATCGACCCGCTGCCGATCGCGTCCGCCGAAGGCTCCTACTTCACCGACTACGACGGCAAGCGCTACCTCGACTTCTCCTCGCAACTCGTCAACGTCAACATCGGCTACGGGCACCCGAAGCTGGTTGCCGCGATCGCCGAGTACGCGCAGCGCTTCACGACCATCTCGCCGGTCTTCGCCAACGACGCGCGTAGCGAGGCCGCCCGGCTGATCTGCGACCTGGCGCCCGGAGATCTGAACCGGGTGTTCTTCACCAACGGTGGTGCGGAGGCCACCGAGAACGCACTGCGCATGGCGAAGCTGCACACCGGCCGGCACAAGGTGCTCGCGGCCTATCGCAGCTACCACGGTGCGACCGCCGCCGCGATCACCATGACGGGTGATCCACGACGTTGGGGTGCCGAACCGGCAATGCCCGGCGTTGTGCATTTCTGGGGCCCGTACCCGTATCGGTCGGCATTTCATGCCCGTAACGCGCAGGAGGAGACGGAGCGCGCGCTGCAGCACGTCCGCGACACGATCATGGTCGAAGGTGCGGCGACCGTCGCGGCGATCATCCTCGAGACGATCGTCGGCACCAACGGCATCCTGGTGCCACCCCCCGGCTACCTGGACGGCATCCGGGCGATCTGCGACGAGCACGGCATCGTGATGATCTGCGACGAGGTGATGTCCGGCTTCGGGCGGGCCGGTGAGTGGTTCGCGGTCGATCACTGGGGTGTCACGCCGGATCTGATCACCTTCGCGAAGGGCGTCAACTCCGGTTACCTGCCGCTCGGCGGCGTGCTCATCAGCGACGCCATCGCGGCGAGCTTCGACCAGCGGGTCTATCCCGGTGGGTTGACCTACTCAGGCCATCCGCTGGCGTGTGCGAGCGCGGTCGCGTCGATCAACATCTTCAAGGACGAGGGCATCATCGACAACGCGCGGCGCCTCGGTACGGACGTGATCGGTCCGGAGTTGGCCAAGATAGCGGATCGGCACCCGTCGGTCGGCGAAGTGCGGGGACTCGGGGTGTTCTGGGCGGTCGAACTCGTCCGGAACAAGGACACCCGAGAGCCGCTCGTGCCTTACAACGCGGCAGGCCCCGACGCCACACCGATGAACGAGTTCGCGGCTGCTTGCAAGCAGCGTGGCCTGTGGCCGATGACGCACTTCAACCGCACGCATGTCGTGCCGCCGTGCACCAGCACCGAGCAGGAAGTGCGTGAGGGGCTCGAGATCCTCGACGACGCGTTGGCTGTCGCGGACGCCTTCTGCGGCTGAGCGGCCGGTGAGGCGGGCCTCACCTGGAGCGGCACTATCGGCAGCTTTCCCACCAAATCGACGCTATTCGGCGCTGGTGGTTGAGTGCATCCCGACCTGCGTGCCGCACGGCCGTCGCGTAAGATCTATGTTTGGTTGGCCGCCGGCTGGGCGGATCACGGGGGCCAGGACGGATGGACACGATGATGGTGGGCGAGCCTTCCCAGCCACCCCAAGCCCGGAACAACGGCCGCGTCGCCGATACCCATGAGTTGCCGGAGGCACTGGTCGAGGCGCTGGGCCGACTGCGGCGGGCGGAGGCCGCGGCAACCGGCGCCAACCGGCGGGCAGCTTGGCGAGACACCGGCCAGCTGCTGGCCGCGGCGCTCGAACTCGGCTACGGAGCGCCCGCTCTCGCCACGCACATCGGGACGACGGCGAGTTCGGTTCGCTCCCGCGCTCGCGGCGGAGATTGGCTGACCACCGCCGAGGCCGGGCGGGTGTTGGACGTGGCGCCCGAAACGCTGCAGGAGTATGCAGCCACGGACGTGCTCCCGGCCGGGCGCGTCGATGAATGCGGACTCAACGAGTACCACCGGCGCGACGTGCTGATGCTGCTGATCGCCGGTCTCCCGCAGCGACCTACGGACTGACGGCCGGGTACGCACCTGCCGGTTGGATGTGAAGCGACTCGACACCGTCGCGGACTGGATCGCCGACCGGCGACGGACCTGGGAGCGACGCCTGGAACGCCTCGGCGACTTCCTTGCGACCGAATCGGTACAACCTGACGACCCGACCCCACAGGAGGAGAAATCATGAGTGCCGACGGACGGCGGATGTCGGTGTCGCTCGGCACCTTCGTATCGCCGGCGTCGCCGGCGGTACGAAGCTGACGATGACCGAGCAGGGAGCGTTCCTCGACGGCCTGGACACGAACGAGCAGCGTGCGGCGGGCACCCGCGAACTACTCGACAAGCTCGCCGACGTTCTCCGGTAGCGCCCGGGGTCAGGCCGAACCGACGGCAGGTTCGGCAGCCGTCTGGTGCGCGACCGAGGTGACGACCGCCTCGCCGATCGAGGCCAACTGCTCGAGCTGCTCAGTGGACAGCGCGTCGATCACCAGGCGCCGCACGTATTCGACGTGCGCCGGCGCCGCGGCGGCGAGCACCGCAAAGCCGGCGTCGGTCAGGGCGGCGTTCTGCCCCCGCCGATCGGTCGCGCAGTCCCGTCGTTCGATCCACCCCCGCTCCTCCAGCCGGGCGACCGCGTGGGACAGGCGGCTGCGCGAGGAAAAGGTGCGAGCCGCGAGTTCGCTCATGCGCATCGTGCGCTCCGGCGCCTCGGACAGCCGGACGAGGATCTCGTAGTAGGCGTGCGGCATGTCCGCGTCGCGTTGCAGCTGCCGGTCCAACACGTCGAACAGCACCTTCGTCGATTCGAGGTAGGCCCGCCAGGCGCGCTGCTCGTCCGCGGTCAGCCATCGTGTCCCCATGCCTGAGAGAGTACATGGTTGAGCATTCAACTGAATTGGGTTAGACTTGGCGGAACGAAGGGAGCCACTCGATGTCCATCCACCGGTTGAATCACGCAGTGCTCTACGTCCGTGACGTCGCGACGAGCGTGGCGTTCTACCGCGACCTCCTCGGCTTCGAGGTGGCCATGGAGGCCGGTGGCAAGGCGGCGTTCCTGCGTGCCGACGGTTCGTCCAACGACCACGACCTCGGGCTGTTCGAGATCGGCTCCGAGGCTGGACCGTCCTCGGCCGGGCGCAGCACAGTGGGCCTGTACCACCTGGCGTGGGAGGTCGACACGCTGGCCGACCTGCAGGATCTGGCAGCTCGTCTCGCTGGTGCCGGGGCGCTCGTCGGGGCGTCGGACCACAGCACGACCAAGTCGCTCTACGGTCATGATCCGGACGGACTGGAGTTCGAGATCGCGTGGATCGTGCCGGCGGACCGGCTCGATGACGCGACCCTCGCCGCGCGGGCGAGCATCCGGCCGTTGAACCTGACCCGCGAGATCGCACGCTACGGCGCACGCACGCCCGGCGGGCTCGGCATCAGCCGGGTTGCGGCGGGCGCGGCCGCCGCGAACTGACAAGGCGAGCAGACAGCTGCCGGGTTTAGCGCCCGGCAGCCCTCGGGTACGCCATCGGTAACGCAGTTTTGGCTACCTCAGGGAGAATTGCAATGATCGGTTTCATCGTGACACTGCTGATCGTCGGCATCATCGCCGGCGCGTTGGCAAGACTGCTTGTCCCAGGTCGTGACCCAATCGGTATCGGCGCGACGCTGGTGCTCGGCATCGTCGGTTCGTTCCTCGGCGGATTCCTCGGTTGGCTTATCTTCCACAAGGACGCAGGCGAGGGGGCGCTACAGCCGTCCGGCATCATCGGTTCGGTGATCGGCGCCGTGATCGTCCTGCTGGTCTATCGGCACTTCGGCGGCCGCCGTTCACTGCGCGCCTGACGCCCATCCGCTGCCGCACAGCCCCCGCCCGCAATCCGGGCGGGGGCTGTCGTCTCTAGACTTGCCGCGCACCGAAGTTTCGACATCCGAAGGCTCCTGATGACCCACGCCCGCGTGCGCGCCCTGTTGCTCGAACAGATCCATCCCGACGCCGAGCAGCTACTTCGGTCGGCCGGTTTCGCGGTGGACGCCGTGAGCCGCTCTCTTGACGAGGACGAGCTCATCGACCGGATCCGCGGTGTGTCGCTCATCGGCATCCGGTCCAAGACCCAGATCACGGCGCGGGTGCTCGACGCCGCGGACAGCCTGGTCGCCATCGGCGCGTTCTGCATCGGGACCAATCAGATAGACCTGCACGCCGCCGCCGAGGCGGGCGTCGCGGCGTTCAATGCGCCGTTCTCGAACACCCGCTCGGTCGTCGAGCTGGCGATCGCCGAGATCATTGCGATGACGCGGCGGCTGACCGAGAAGAACGCGCTCATGCACCAGGGTGTCTGGGACAAGTCCGCCGACGGTGCGCACGAGGTCCGTGGCCGAACGCTGGGTATCGTCGGCTACGGAAATATCGGCACCCAGCTCTCCGTGCTCGCCGAAAACCTCGGCATGCGGGTGCTCTTCTACGACAAGGCCGACCGGCTTGCGCTCGGCAATGCCCGCCGCTGCCTCTCGCTGCCCGAGCTGCTCGCCGAATCCGACGTCGTCACGCTGCATGTCGACGGTCGGGCCGACAACGAGAACCTCTTCGGCGCCGCCGACTTCGAGGCGATGCGCGCCGGGTCGTTGTTCCTCAACCTGTCCCGCGGCTTCGTCGTCGATTACGCCGCGCTGCGCGCGCACATCGAGTCCGGGCACATTTCCGGCGCTGCGGTGGACGTCTTTCCCGTCGAGCCGAAAGGTCGAGGCGACGAGTTCGTCTCCGAACTGCGCGGGTTGCCGAACGTGATCCTCACCCCGCACATCGGTGGCTCCACCGAGGAAGCACAGCGGGACATCGCCCGCTTCGTGGCGGGCAAGTTCCGCGACTTCGTGCTGGACGGGTCGACCGCGATGAGCGTGAACGTGCCGGGCCTGGCGTTGCCGCGCGCGCAGGACACGTTGCGCCTGGTGCACCTGCACCGCAACGTCCCGGGGGTCCTGGCGCGGGTCAACGGGCTGCTCGCCGACAACGGTGTGAACGTCGAAGCGCAGCTGCTCGGCACGCGCGGCGACTACGGATATGTCGTCACCGACAGCGCGAGCGGGACGACGCAGACGATCGTCGACAAGATCCGCGCCATGCCGGAGACGATCCGCCTGCGCGTCATCTTCTGACCCCATTGGCGCTTCGGTCACCAGCCATTCCGCGGCACCCGGCGGCATCGGCCACTTTGAGCGCAATTGCAGCCGAGCAGATCTCGCGCACGGAATGGCGACTCACAGGCGATCTGTTGCCGGTATCTACTCGTCGGTAATAAACTCTTGTTACTAGCGGGTAACACGGCGACATGGAGCGGAGAGCACCGCCATGGGTCACTTCAAGAGCAACGTCCGCGACATCGAGTTCAACCTGTTCGAGGTGCTCGGCACCGACGCCCTGTTGGGTCGTGAACCGTTCCCGGACATCGACGAGGATACTGCGCGCAGCATCGTCGCCGCAGTCGCCAAGCTCGCCGAAGGGCCGGTCGGCGCCTCGTTCGCCGACGGCGATCGCCACCCGCCCGTCTTCGACCCCGACACCAACTCCGTGACCATGCCCGAGTCGATCAAGAAGTCGTGGACCGTCTTGCGCGCCAGTGAGTGGTGGCGCCTGGAGACGATGCCCGAGCTGGGGGGCCAACTCGTCCCACGTACCCTGGTTTGGGCCGTCGCCGAGCAGGTGCTCGGGTCGAATCCCGCACTGCACATGTACCTGGCCGGCCCACCGTTCGCGGGGGTTCTCTACCGCAACGGCAACGAGACCCAGAAGAAGATGGCCCAGCGCATGGTCGACAACGGCTGGGGCGCGACGATGGTGCTGACCGAGCCGGATGCCGGCTCGGACGTCGGCGCCGGCCGTACCAGGGCAGTCGAACAGCCCGACGGCTCGTGGCACATCGAGGGTGTCAAGCGGTTCATCACCTCTGCCGAGCACGACCTGACGGCCAACATCGTCCACCTGGTGCTGGCCCGTCCCGAAGGCGCCGGCCCGGGTACCAAGGGCCTTTCGCTATTCGTCGTGCCGAAGATCCACTTCGATCCGGAGACCGGTGCTCTAGGCGAGCGCAACGGGGTGTTCGTCACGAACGTGGAACACAAGATGGGCTTGAAGGTCTCCACCACCTGCGAGGTCCGGTTCGGCGAGAATCCCGACCACCCCGCGAAAGGCTGGCTCGTCGGCGACGTGCACAACGGCATCGCGCAGATGTTCCAGGTGATCGAACACGCCCGGATGATGGTCGGCACCAAAGCGATCGCGACGCTGTCCACCGGCTACCTCAACGCGCTCGAGTTCGCCAAGACCCGGGTGCAGTCGGCCGACCTCACCCGCGCCGGCGACAAGACCGCGCCGCGGGTCACGATCATCCACCACCCCGACGTGCGGCGCAGCCTGATGCTGAACAAGGCCTACGCCGAGGGTCTGCGGGCCCTCGTGCTCTACACCGCCGCCGTCCAGGACCGGATCGTGGTCGGCCGGCACGCAGGTGGCGACACAGAGCTCGACGAGGCGATCAACGACCTGCTGCTGCCGATCGTCAAGGGCGCGGGCTCCGAGCGGTCCTACGACCAGCTCGCCCAGGCGCTGCAGACCTTTGGCGGTTCCGGCTACCTGCAGGACTACCCGCTCGAGCAGTACCTCCGCGACGCCAAGATCGACACACTGTACGAGGGCACCACGGCGATCCAGGCGCAGGACTTCTTCTTCCGCAAGATCATCAGGAACAAAGGCGTCGCGCTGGGTGCGGTGTGCGCGCAGATCCAGGCCTTCCTCGAGTCGATCGAGCAGGAGGGTCGGCTCAAGGAGGAGCGGGCGGCGGTCGGCAAGGGTCTCGAGGATCTCGGCGGCATGGTCTCGGCGATGTACGGGCAGCTGGCGAGTGCGCAGGAGGATGCCGCGAACGTCTACAAGGTGGGTCAGAACGCGACCCGGCTGTTGCTCTCGGCCGGCGATCTGATGGTCGGCTACCTGCTGCTGCGCCAGGCCGCCGTGGCGCTGGCTGCGCTGGATCGCAACGGTGTGTCCGAGATTGATCGGGCGTTCTACCAGGGCAAGCTCGCCGTTGCGCACTTCTTCAGCACCACGGTGCTGCCCGAGCTCGCCGCGCGCCGCGTTGTCACCGAGTCGATGGACAACTCGCTGATGGATGTCGCCGAAGCCGCGTTCTAGCCGACCCGCTGGCCCGCACGATCGTGGGGATGCCGGTACCGCCGAGGAGGGGCGTTTCGGAGTGGTGAACGAGGCACCGTACGGTCGAGGGCGTGAGCCACACGCACTGGATCGAGTTGGCGGGCGCGGACAATGTCCGTGACCTCGCCGGCCTGCCCGCCGAACACGGCCGCGAGGTTCAGCCGCACCGGCTGATCCGCGCCGACAGCCTGCAGGACCTGACTGCGGCCGATGTCCGGCTCCTCGTCGACGACCTGCAGGTACGTGCCGTCGCCGACCTGCGCACCGGTATCGAGGTGACGAACGAGGGACCGGGCCCGATGACCCGCGAGCCGCTCGTCAACGTCCAGCACCTGTCGCTGTTCCCCGAGGTCGGGCACAACACCGACGCTGCGGCAGACGGCGGCGGGCCGGTGCTCCTGCCGTGGCAGTCGCGAGATCCGGCGGCCGACGCCAACGAGGACGAGCGCCGACGCGGCGCGTCCGGTATCTACCTGCGCTACCTCGAGGACCGCGGCGATTCGATCATCGATGCGCTGCGGCTCGTCGCACGTACCGACGGCGCGACGATCGTTCACTGCGCGGCCGGTAAGGACCGCACCGGCACGGTCGTCGCGATCGCGCTGGCCGAGGTGGGAGTCAGCCGCGAGGCGATCGTCGTGGATTACACGCTCACTGCCGACCGGATCGAGGCGATCTTCGCCCGCCTCGGCGCCCGGCGCACGTACTCCTCGGACATGAGCAAGCGCAGCGCTGGCGCGGACATCGACCGGCATCGACCCCGGGCCGCGACCATGGAGCAGCTGCTGACGGCGATCGACGAGATCCACGGTGGGGTGCCCGCCTGGCTGCGGGCACACGGCTGGACCGACGAGGAGGGCACCGCGCTTCGTCGTCACCTGCTCGGCTGACGGCACGCCCCTTGCAGTGCGCGACCGTCGGCCGAGCGCTGTGGATCAGATCGCCACTGCCCCTTCGGTGGCGTGGCCGAAGTCCGGCAGGCCCGGCCGCAGCACGATCGCGCACACCACCGCACCGATCCCGAGGATCGCCGCCGCCCACGAGAACGCGGTCGTGTAGCTGTGGACCGCCGCGTTGGCCTGCAACAGCTGCACATTGCCGGGCGAAGTAGCCATGGCCGCGTGCGACGCCCCGTACACCGTCGCCGCCGAGGCCGCGAGGGTGTTCAACAGTGCGGTGCCTACGGAACCGCCGACCTGCTGCATGGTGTTGGTCGTCGCCGACGCGACACCGGAGTCACTCAGCCGTACGCCGAGGGTCGCCAGGCTGAAGCCCGGTGCGAACACCAGACCCATGCCCAACCCCAGGAGCAGGACGGCCGGCAGGACATGTGAGGAATAGCCCGTGTCCAGTCCGATTCGGGTGAGCAGGAACATCGCGAACGCGGCGGTCGCCATACCGGTCGGTACCAGGATCTTCGACGTGATCCTCTGCACGAGGGTGGTGCTGACTGTTGTCGTCGTGAGGACGACCATCGCGGTCATCGGCATGAATGCGATGCCGGTCATCACCGCGCTGTATCCCTTCGACAGCTGCAGGTAATAGGTGAGGAACAAGAACACGGCGAACATGCCGGCAGCGGACAGGAACATGGCGAGGTACGCGCCGCCCCGGTTGCGGTCGAGGACGATGCGCGGCGGCAACAGCGGGTGGGTCGCCCGGAACTGGATCAGGGCGAAGGCGATCAAGAGCACGCCCGCCGCGAAGAGCGTCGCGATGGTGACGCCGTCACTCCAGCCGTCGGTGTCCGCGCGGGAGAAGCCGTAGACGAGTGCGAACAAGCCGGCCGACACGGTGACCGTGCCCGGCACGTCGAGGGTTGGTCGCTCGGCGGCCCGGCGGTGCTCCAACAACGCGAGTCCGCCGACGAGGGCGGCGACCGCGAAGAACAGGTTGACGAACATGGTCCAGCGCCAGGATGCGTACTCGGTCAGGAATCCGCCGAGCAGCAGGCCGATCGTCGCGCCTGCGCCGGCAATGGCCCCGAAGACGCCGAACGCCTTGCCCCGCTCGGTCGGGCTCGTGAACGTGGTGGTGAGTATCGCGAGGATCGTCGGTGCGAGCAGGGCCGCAAACAGGCCCTGCACGGCGCGGGCTGCGATCAGCATGCCGACGTCGGCTGCTGCACCGCCGATCGCGGAGGCGATCGCGAAGCCGACCAGGCCGACGATGAAGACCCGCTTGCGGCCGACGATATCGGCGATGCGGCCACCGATCAGCAGCAACGAGCCGAACGCCAGTGCGTAGGCGGTGACGATCCACTGGCGCGCGTTGTCGGAGAACCCGAGCGCGACTTGGGCCGTCGGCAGCGCGATGTTCACGATCGTCACGTCGAGCACGATCATCAGTTGGGCGATGCCGAGCACCGCGAGGATCCACCAGCGTTTCGGGTTCGCCGATTCGCTGACGAGCGCCGTTGCCGGACGTTGTCTTTCCAGGGTGGTGGTCATTGTTCTCAACTCCTTCCAGCCTTCCGGAGGGGTCACCTCCGCTTTCACCATCCGAATGTACACCGATCCGGAGTCGATGGCTCCGGTTGAGCGGCAGGCCGGGATGTCGGCCGGTCAGACCACGCCTACGGCTAGGTCTGACGGCCGTTCGTGGGCCGCTGTTCCCTTCGTCACGTGACGGCACCGAGGCGCTTCGGTGGGCCGCTCGTGATCACGCCCACCCCCTCGGGGAAGGTGTGGTCAGGACAGCAAGAAGCGGGGCGCGAGCGGCTGATCAGCTGCGGCGAGCATGCCGAGCACGTGGGGAGTGCTCAGCGCTTGGCCTGCTCGTCGAGAGTGCGGACCACGTCGCCCGCGGAACTGAGTGCGCCGTGACGGCGACGGATGAGGTCTGCGACCAGTCCCGTCCAACCGGTCTGGTGTGACGCGCCGAGTCCGGCACCGTTGTCGCCGTGAAAGTACTCGTTGAAGACGAGGTTGTTCTGCCAGGCCGGATCGTCTTGTAGGCGCGCGGTGCCACCGAAACAGGGCCGTCGTCCGTGCGGGCCGACGACGAAGATGGAGATGAGCCGGTCTTGCAGGTCGGCGGCGATCACGTTGAGGGGCATCCGCTGTCCTGAGCCGGTTGGGTACTCCAGGGTGAGTTCGTCGCCGAAGAATCGGTAGTAGCGCTCGAGGGCGCTGACGACGAGGTAGTTCAGGGGGAACCAGATTGGTCCGCGCCAGTTGGAGTTTCCGCCGAACATCGCGGTGGTCGACTCGGCCGGCTCGTAGTCGATGGTGGCTTGGATGCCTTCGATATCGAGCTGGTAGGGATGTTCGCGATGGTAGGCGGACAGGGCGCGCAGGCCATAGGGCGAGAGAAACTCGCTTTCGTCGAGGAGCGTGGCGAGCAATTTCTCGAGGCGGTCGATGCCGACGACGCTGAGCAGTATCCGCTGGTGGCCCGGCTCACCCCGGATCAGGCCGGCTTCGCCGAGCTTGACTTGATCGGCCAGGCCGTGCTCGTCGATGAAGCGGGCGAATTGCTTGCCGACGGCGCGTGCCCGGGTCAACCATTTCTCGTCGATGACGACGCTCGACAGTATTGGGATGACCCCGACCATTGACCGGACCTTGATCGGGATTGTGGTGCCGTCGGGGGTGAGCAGGCGGTCGTAGTAGAGCCCGTCGCTGTCGTCCCACAGGCCTTGGTCGTGCATGGCTTGCGTGATGGCGGCGAAGTGCTCGAGGAATTTCAGGACCAGGTCCATCGCGGGCCGCTGACCGGTGTGCTGCAGGATGCCGGCAATGCTGGCCATGGCCAGGGCATAAAACGCCATCCACCCGGTGGCGTCGGACTGTTCGAGTATTCCGCCAACCGGAAGATGTGAACGGTCGATGGGGCCGATATTGTCCAACCCGAGGAAGCCGCCTTCGAATACGTTGTTCGCGCCGGCGTCCTCAAGATTGACCCACCAGGTGAAGTTGATCAGCAGCTTGTCGAAGACCCGGCTCAGGAAATCGAGGTCGTGGCCGCCGTCGATCGCGAACAGTTCGAGGGCGGCCCAGGCCTGGACCGGCGGGTTGACGTCGCTGAAGTCCCACTCGTAGGCCGGCATCGCGCCATTGGGGTGCTGAAACCACTCCCGACACAACAGAACGAGTTGGTACTTCGCGAACCCGGGGTCAATGTGCGCGAGAGCCACACAGTGGAAAGCAAGATCCCAGGCGGCAAACCACGGATATTCCCACTTGTCCGGCATGGACATGATGTCGAACGCGTCGAAGTTGCGCCAACGCGAATTGCGGCCGCTGCGCCGGCCAGGCGGCGGAGGCGGCTGGGACGGGTCACCGTCGAGCCACCGCCCGACGTCGAAGTAGTACAGCTGCTTGCTCCACAGCATCCCGGCGAACGCCTGCCGCATCACCATCGCCTCATCGGCGCTGGCCGCCTCAGGTGTCAACTCGGTGTAGAAATCGTCGGCTTCAGCACGCCGCTGCCGCACGATGTTCTCGAAGCCGCTGCCGAGCGCCACCGTCGTGTCCGATTGAGAGGGTGGTGGCTCGCTCGCCGGGCGCAGCCGCACTCGGAGCTCTGCGGTGTCGCCGGCCGCGACCGTCAGCTGGTACCAGAAGGCACACTTGGTCCCGCGCTGATCGGGATTCACGGTAGGCAGGCCGCTGATCACGTGATCGTTGATCCCGTCCTTCGGATACGGCGTGCTGGCCGCCGCCCCGTAGAGCCGATCCAGGTTCGTCTCGTTCTCGCAGAACAGTGGGACTGGGTCGATACCGTCCGGGCCGGCACCGGCCAGCAGTTCCAGTGAGCCGAGAAAGGGGTGCTCGACGATGACCGTCGACCCGCCTGTGCCCGTCAGCACCGGCTTGGGCGCGTCCGGGTCCCACGACCAGGTGTTGCGAAACCAGGCCGACGGCAACACATGCACGGTGTCGGCCTCCGGCCCGGCGTTGGTGACGCGCACGGTCATCAGCACATCGTGGGGATCGCCTTTCGCGTAGCTGACCTCGGTGATCCAATAGCGGTCATCATCGAATACGCCGGTGTCGAGCAGCTCGTATTCGGGCTCGTGTTTGCCGCGCCGGCCGTTTTCCGCCAGGAGGTTCTCATACGGGTACGCACCCTGCGGGTAGTGATATCGCCAACGATTCCAAGCGTGACTCGGAATCGCATCCAGATACCACCAGTACTCCTTCACGTCCTCGCCGTGGTTCGCCTGGGCCCCGGTCAGCCCAAACGCTCGCTCTTTGAGGATCGCGTCGCGGCCGTTCCACAACGCCAACCCCAGACATAGCCGCTGCTCGACATCGCAGAAGCCGGCAAGGCCGTCCTCGCCCCACCGGTAGGCCCGCGAGCGCGCGTGATCGTGCGGGAAGTAGTCCCACGCCTCGCCGTCGTCGCTGTAGTCCTCACGGACCGTCCCCCACTGGCGCTCGCTGACATAGGGGCCCCAGAGATACCAATCGCTCGCCTGGCGCAAGCCGTCCTCGAGTCGCCCGAATCCCTGCACCCGATCCCGCTCAGCACCCATCGCCCTCGCCTAACTCTCGCGTCGTAGCACGCCGCTCGCCGCAGCGCGCATCGGCTGGACCGCTCGCCAGCCGAACGACGCATCGCGCGAGTCACCGTGGACGACCGGAGTCGGTCGCCAACTGCGATGTCGAGGGTGACCTGCGTAGGTGAACGGTGCGGCAATCGCCGGTGAACGCCACGCCAGCTCGAGCGACCAAGAGCCGGTGGTCATCGACATCGACAAAGCAGACCACCCGGCGGTGGCGTGGCGCAATCGGCGGCGAAGCATCAGCACGCGTGGTCGGGTCGTCGACGCTCGCGCCCCGTTGCCGGCCTCGGCCGCGCCGCTGATCGCTGAGGTCGGGTGCCGGCTTGGCCGTGGGCTTCGGGCACAGTGGACGACGTCATGACATTCGCCCCGCAGCCGGCAGCCGCCGCCCTCTCGAGTCCCGGACCAGCGGGATCGGTCACTGACCCGGACGAGCTGTACGCGAGCTTCTGTCGCTGGGTCGACGCTCAGGGCATCGAGCTGTACCCGGCTCAGGACGAGGCACTGCTGGAACTCGCGATCGGCAACACCGTGATCCTGTCGACGCCGACCGGGTCCGGGAAGTCGCTGGTCGCGCTCGGAGCGCACTACTTCGCCCTCGCCAGTGGGACCCGCTCGGTATACACGGCACCGATCAAGGCACTCGTCAGCGAAAAGTTCTTCGCCCTGTGCGCGATCTTCGGGTCGGCGAACGTCGGCATGATGACCGGCGACGCGGCGGTGAACGCCGACGCCCCGATCCTGTGCTGTACCGCCGAGATCCTGGCGAACGTCGCACTGCGCACGGGTGCGGACAGTGACCTCGGCGTCGTCGTCATGGACGAGTTCCACTACTACGCAGATCCCGACCGCGGCTGGGCATGGCAGGTGCCACTCCTGGAACTCACTCGCGCGCAGTTCGTGCTCATGTCGGCGACCCTCGGTGATGTCACCGACCTGGCCGCGGACCTGGCCCGCCGCACGGGGCGGTCCACGGCGGTAGTCGCCGACGCGCTTCGGCCGGTACCGCTGCACCACTACTACGCGCTCACGCCGTTGCACGAGACGATCAGCGAGCTGCTCGCGACCAACGAAGCGCCCATCTACGTCGTGCACTTCACGCAGGCCGCCGCGCTGGAGCACGCGCAGTCACTGACGAGCATCACCATCGCCACCCGCGCGGATCGTGACCTGATCGGCGCGGCGATCGGGGAATTCCGGTTCAACGCCGGCTTCGGCAAGGTGCTGTCGCGGCTGGTGCGCCATGGCGTCGGAGTGCACCACGCCGGGATGCTGCCGAAATACCGTCGCCTCGTCGAGAAACTCGCCCAGGCGGGGCTGCTCAAGGTCATCTGCGGCACGGACACGCTCGGCGTGGGGATCAACGTCCCGATCCGCACGGTGGTGTTCGCCGCGTTGAGCAAGTACGACGGACAGCGGACGAGGCAGTTGCAGGTACGCGAGTTCCAACAGATCGCCGGACGCGCCGGGCGGGCTGGTTTCGACACGGCCGGCACCGTCGTCGTGCAGGCGCCCGAGCACGAGGTGGAGAACGCGCGGCTGATCGCGAAGGCCGGTGACGACCCGAAGAAGCGCCGCAAGCTGGTGCGCAAGAAGCCGCCGCAGGGGTTCGTGTCCTGGTCGAAGAACACCCACGACCGGCTGCAGAGCGCACAACCGGAGCCACTGACGCCACAGTTGCGGGTGACGCCGGCGATGGTGCTCAACGTGATCGCGCGACCCGGGGACGCGTTCGCCGCGATGCGCAACCTGATCACGACCAACCACGGCCCCGACTCGGCGCGCCGCGGGCAGGCGCGCGACGCGATCCGCGCGTACCGGGCGTTGCTGGCGGCCGGCGTCATCGAGCGCCTCGACGTTCCGGATGCGCTGGGTCGCACAGTGCGGCTGACCGCGGACCTGCCGGTGAATTTCGCCCTGAACCAGCCGCTGTCGACGTTCGCGCTGGCCGCGCTCGAGCTGCTTGACCCGGAGTCGGAAACCTACCCGCTGGACGCCGTGTCGGTGTTCGAGGCGACGCTGGAGGACCCGAGGCAGGTACTGAGAGCACAGCAACACGGTGCGCGGGGTGAGGCCGTCGCGGCGATGAAAGCCGACGGGATCGACTACGACGAACGCATGGAGCGCCTCGCCGACCTCACCTGGCCCATGCCGCTGGACGAGCTGCTCAGGGCAACCTTTGCGATCTACCACAGCAGCCACCCCTGGCTCGACGTGGCTCAGCTCTCGCCGAAGTCGGTGGTGCGCGACATGTGGGAACGGGCGATGACGTTCACCGAATACGTCTCCTACTACGGCCTGTCCCGCAGCGAAGGAGCAGTGCTGCGCTACCTGTCCGACGCCTACCGCGCGCTGCGCTCCGGGGTGCCGGACGCGGCGCGGACCGAGGCCGTGACCGACATCATCGAGTGGCTGGGCGCGCTGGTGCGTCAGACCGACTCCAGCCTGCTCGATGAGTGGGAGCAACTCACCGCCGGCGTCGCGCCCGAGCCCGCGCCGGTGCTGCCCGCAGCCCCCAACACGCTGACGAGCAACCCACGCGCCTTCACCGTGCTGGTCCGCAACGCGATGTTCCGGCGCGTCGAACTCGCGGCGCTGCGTCGCTACGAGGTGCTCGGTGAGCTCGACTCGGCGGCCGGCTGGGATGCCGAGCGCTGGCGCGACGCCGTCGAACACTATTTCGCCGAATACGACCGCATCGGCACCGGTGGCGACGCACGTAATCCCGCACTGCTACGTGTCGAGGCCGCCGAGCGGGTGTGGCGACTGCGGCAGGTCTTCGACGACCCGGCCGGCGACCGCGACTGGGCGATCAGCGCCGAAGTCGATCTCGCCGCCAGCGACGCGGCGGGTGAGCCGGTCATCACGCTCACCGACGTCGGCCCCCTCTGACGCGTTGATCGCAGGGCCAAGGGCGGGGTATCGCTGGGCGTCGGACTGCGCGAAACTGGGCGCGATATCGGGACTGGTGGGGCGGACATGGGTTCGAGCGGCACGGCTGACGAGCTCGGCGGGATAGCTGTCGGCGTCGTGCTCGTGCACGGGTTGTGGCACGGCGGCTGGGTTTGGGACGGCGTCCGCGAGCACCTGAGCACGGCGGGGATCTCCAGCCTCGCGGTCGAGCTGCCGATGACGAGCCTGCAGGCCGACGTCGACGCGACCGTTGCCGCGCTCGACGGCTTCGACCGGCCGACCGTGCTGGTCGGGCACTCCTACGGAGGCGCCGTCATTACGGCGGCCGGAACCCACCCACGCGTCGAGCACCTCGTCTACCTCGCGGCGTTCCAGCTCGACGTAGGCGAATCAGTCAGCCGAACGCTGCCCGAGCTCGATATCCCCGGTACCGGACTCGGCGCGGCACTGCGCTTGTGCCCGAGCAACGACCTTGTCACGCTCGACCCGGAGCGTGCCGTTCAGGTCATGTACGCAGATGCCACCTCGGCCGTCGCGGCCGCTGCCGTCGCACGCCTGTCACCGGTGAACCGTGCGGTGTTCCGCGGCGTGCCCACCGCCTTCGCCTGGCGCCACAAGCCGTCCACCTACGTCGTCTGCACCGAGGACCGAGCAGTACATCCGGATCTGCAGCGGGCCATGGCCGATCGCGCCACCCACCGCCGTGAACTGCGCTGCGGGCACAGTGCGGCTGCGGTCCAGCCGCGCGAGGTCGCCGAATTGATCGAGTCGATCGCCACGCCTGCCGACTGAGTCAGCGGCCACGCGGCCCGCCGGCACCCCCAAACCCGCCGCCGAATCCGCCGCCGGGTCCGGTCCCGCCGGTCAGCCCGGTCAGTGATCCGGTGGACGAGCGTCGGCGGGTGAGATCGTTCGACGAGGGAATGCCGGCGTCGAGATCGGCAAGGATCACCTTCTCGCCGAGTTGTAGACCCGAGGTGACCTGGACGCGCTCGGTTCCTACCCGGCCGAGCAGGACGGTACGAGTGACAGCTGCGCCGCCGGACAGAACCTCGACCGTATGCTGCCGACCGTTGGTGTGGACAGCCGAAATCGGCACGGTGAGCACCGATTTCGCGCTGCCGACCGCGATCGCAACGCTCGCTCCCATACCGTCATACAGATTCGCGTACTTGCGGTCGAGCTGCATGGTCACGGTGTATGTCGAGGACGAGCCGGTGCTCGACGAGGAATTCGTCGAGCCGACCAAGGTGACCTTGCCCGCAAGCGGCGTCGAGCGGCCGTCGACGGTCACCGCTGCCCGCTCACCCATCTTCACGAGGTCGATGTCGGCGAGCGGCACGCTGACGTCCACGGACAAGGCCCCACTGCCAACAACAGTGATGGTGGACGAGGAGGACGCGGGCACACCCTTGGTCACCCCGACCGCCGCCACCGTCCCGGCAACGGGGGTGGTCAGCCGGGCGTAGGTCAAGTTCCGCTGCGCCACCGCGAGATACGCCTTGGTCGCGTCGATGCCCTTGGCGTCGGCCGCGATCTGCTGTGCGGTCACGGTCACCGTCGTCCCGGTCGAGTTCGAACCCGTTGCGGTGCTGCCGCGGCTTCCGGACGACTGGCTCGGCGAGGTGGCGGCCCGCGAAACCGACGGTGCGCCGGGGCTCGACGCGCCCTTGGCCGAGGACGTCGACACCTTGGCCACAGCGGGGGTCAGCGCGGCGAGTGCCGTCTTGAGCTGGGCGAGCGCGCCCGAGATGGTCCGCTGTCCCGCCCCGACAGCCGTGATCGCCGACTCGCACGTGTCGGTGTTCACGACAGCGGTGCGCACGACCTGCAGCGTGTAGACAGTGCCGGGCTGCAGCCCGGTGAAGGTATAGCGCTCAACGGCTGACACGTGCAGCGGATTCGCCGACGTCGTCGTCGCGACGCTGCCGTCCGCGTTCCGCACGGTGATCAGCGCAGCTGCGGATCCGGCCGTGCCGACGACCCGGCCGTCGGCGTCGGCGGTGGTCGAGGAGGTGAGGGGCGTCGGCTCGCCGGTCGCCGCACACGCCGTCCCCACCTTGTTGATCGCCGCGTCCTGGTCGGTGAGCGCGGCGTCCACTGCCTGCTGCGCCGCGACGACGGCCGCCTGCACGTGCCGGAGGGAGGAGGAGCTCGATGTCGGCGCGCGCTCAGTGGCCGCAACGGTTGACTTCGCCGCGGAGGTGGCAGTCGCGCTCGAAGCAGCCGGAGTCGCGTCAGCCGACGATGCGGTCCTGGACGACGTCGAGAACGAGCTCGACGACGTAGTCGCTTGAGCGTCCTCGTCGTGAGCCAGCTTCTGCTGCGCCCGAGCCACCTGCGCCTTCGCGTCAATGACCGCTGTCTGCAGGGCGGTCGGATCGATGGTGGCGATCAGCTGCCCGGCCCGCACCTGCTCGCCCACTGTTACGCGAACCGAGTTGACCGTGCCGGGCGTGGGAAAGGCCAGGGTCGCTGTCCTGCGCGCCGTCAGGGTGCCGTCGGCGTCGACGGTCTGACTGACATCGGCGCGTTGCACGAGGGCGGTGCGATAGGCCGGACCGGACGATCCGCGCAGCGCCCAGGCGGTGCCGGCGCCGGCGAAAGCGACGACGGTCACCGCCGCGCAGACGATCAGCCGGCGCCGCCGTCGCCGCGAGCGCGCGCGACGGCGCACCACCGGACCGGTGTCAGCTGGCACTGGTGCCGACCGCTCTCGGTGCGGCTGGACCCGACACCACGGTGGAGCAGGACCCGTTCACCTTGCTGCTCAGGGCAATCGCGGTCGCGGACACTGCGCCGCTCGAGTTCGTCCTGCCGCGGGCCACGGCGCACAGACCGACCTTGGCGGCGGCGCTCGTGGTGCTCGCCGTGAGCGTGTACGTCGTCGTTGCCGTGACAGTGATCGTCCGCGTGGTCGCGGTAGTGCCGCGCAGGGTCGGGGCGACGGTGATCGTCGACCCGGATACCGCGGTCACCTTGCCGGCAACGCCACTGAATCCGCGGGGGGTGCGGCCGCTGCCGGGCAGCCGACTCGGCGCACCGCTCGGCCGGGCCCCCGTGGGAACCCCGCTGGGTCGCGCGCGGCCGGGGAATCCGGCAGCGCATCCACCGTTGACGGCGGCCGAGATCCGCACCGAGGTGGCAGTGCTGGATTTCGCCGGAGAAGGAGACGAAGACGAGGACGAAGACGGAGACGGAGACGGAGACGAAGACGGAGACGAAGACGGAGACGAAGAACCCGCGGAGGTGGCGAACACGCAGCTGCCGACATGCACCGCGGCCAGCGTCGCCGCTTTGGTGATCGTGAACCGAGTTGACGCAGCGTAGGTCACCGCGGTTTGCGCACTCGTGTTCTGTACCTGGAGCGTCTTGCCGGTGATCTGGGCGATCTGTCCGTAGGCCGCCGCGCCGGCGAAGCCACCGGCTCCGAGGCCGCCGCCTCCGAGGCCGCCGCCTCCGAGGCCGCCGCCTCCGAAGCCGCCGCCTGCCCGCCGCGCAGCGCCGCTGCCGCTGGGCTGGGCCCCGTAGCCAGCGGCTTGGTTGGACCCCTGCGCTGCGGTGGAACTGGAACATGCGGCCACGGCGAGGCCGACGGCGCCCACGATGGCGAGCAGGGCAACCGCTCGCCGCGGACGGACGAGGCAAAGGTGAAGCATCGGCATTCCTCTATTCGCTGCGCAGCGCGTCGATCGGCGCCAGACGGGCGGCTCGGCTGGCCGGATACACGCCGAACACCAGGCCGATTGCCACGGCGACGGCGATCGCCCCGGCCACCGCGGTGCCCGACACGGCAATGGTGTTGGAAATGAAGTGCGGGATGATCTTCGCGCCGCCGATGCCGAGCGCGGCGCCGGCGATTCCGCCCACCAGACCAAGCACCGACGCCTCGACGAGAAACTGCCGGCGGATCAGCACTGGCGTTGCACCGAGCGCCTTACGCAGGCCGATCTCACGAGTCCGTTCGGAAACCGAAACCAGCATGATGTTCATGACGCCGATTCCGCCGACGAGCAGGGACAGCGCGGCGATCCCGCCGAGCAGAATTGTCAGTGTGCTGCTCACCGATGTCGCCGTGGACAGCAAGGAGTCTTGACTGGTGATCGTGAAGTCGGCAGCCGTTGCCGACGTGATCGAGTGCCGGGCGAGCAGGATCGCATCGATCTCCTGGTATGCAGCCGAAATCGTTTCGTTGGACGTTGCGGCGACATAGATCGTCGACAGCGAGCTGCGCTCGATGCTCGCGGACAGCCGTTGGGCCTCGGTTGACAGGGGCACGATCGCGGTGTCGTCGAGATTGCTCGACGTGTCCGAGCCGGCCGACGCGAGGACGCCCTTCACGGTGAACGAGATCTGGTTGATCGTCACCGTCTGACCGACCGGATCGAGCACGCCGAACAGCTCTTGCGCCGTCGTCGGGCCGAGTACAACGACCGCACGGGATGCCGCATCGTCGGCCGCGGAGAGGAAGCTGCCGGAGGACACCGTCCGGGCCCGCACCTGCAGCCATTGCGGGGTGGTGCCCACCACCGAGGTCGTCCAGTTGGTGCTGCCGTTGTCCAGCTCCAGTGACGTGCTCTGCGTCGGTGCGACTGCGGCGACGTCCGGCGCGGCCAGTTTCGCCGTCAGGGCCGTGGCGTCACCTACCGTGAGCGTCGCCGCCGAACCCAGCCCACCGCGAATACCGCTGGAGTTGGTCGAGCTGCCCGGGGAGACGATGAGCAGGTTGCTGCCCAGGGCATTGATCTGGCTACTCACGGAGGTCTTCGCGCCCTCACCGAGGCCCACGGACAGAACGACCGTCGCGATGCCGATCAGGATGCCGAGCACCGTCAGGCCGGAGCGCAGCCGGTGCGCCCGCACGGCTTGCAGGCCGGTGCGGATCGTCTCCGTCCAGTTCACGCGACGCCTGCCAGTTCCGGCAGGATGAGGCCGTCGAGGACCCGCACCACCCGTTGGGCGCGCTGCGCGACATCAGCGTCGTGCGTGATCAGGACGATCGTCCGGCCCGCGGCGCGCAGCTCGTCCAACAGGTCGAGCAGGTCGGCGGTTGCGTGCGAGTCGAGATTGCCGGTCGGCTCGTCGGCCAGGATCATTGCCGGTTCGGTCACGATCGCACGCGCCACGGCGACGCGCTGCTGCTGGCCACCGGACAGCTCACCTGGCCGGTGGGCGAGGCGGTCGGCCAGGCCGACCCGGTCCAGCGCGGCGACCGCGCGTTCGCGCCGCTCGTCCCGCCGCACGCCCGCATACAGCAGGGGCAACTCGACGTTGCGCAGAGCGGTGAGCCCTGCAAGCAGGTTGAACTGTTGGAACACGAAGCCGATCCGGCGGTTGCGGATCTCCGCGAGCTCTTCGTCGTCCATGGCGCCGACGTCCTCACCGGCGAGGTGGTAGCAACCGCCGGACGCGACGTCCAAGCAGCCGAGGATGTGCATGAGCGTCGACTTGCCCGAACCGGAGGGGCCGGTGATCGCGACGTACTCCCCTGCCCTCATCGTGAGCGAGACGCCGCGTAGCGCTTCGACCTCCAACGAACCGCTGCGATACACCTTGCGCACCTCGTGCAGCGCGATGATGGCGTCCGGATCAGTCATCGGGCGCCGGTGCCGTTTCCGGTTCCGGCGGGCACATTGCCACCGGCGCCCGGGAAGTTGCCGCTGCCAGGGAAGTTGCCGCCACCCCGCAAGTAGCCGCCACCTGGAAAGGTCCGCGTCGAGTTGGAGTTCCGGTTCGGTTGCGTCGACCCGCGGGTGACAGTTTCGACGTACACCTGCTGACCGGACCTCAGGCCGGACTTGACCTGCGTGGTGTCGCCGGAGGCCAGTCCGGTGGTGATGGTCGACTTGGTCTTGACGCCGTTCTTCGCCACGTAGACGTAGGTGGACGAACTGTCCCGGTGCACCGCGGTGGTGGGCACGGTCAGGACGTTGCTCACCTGCCGGTAGATGATCGACACGGTCGCCGAGGCTCCGTCATGAAGCCCGCTCGGGGTGCCGGTGATCGCGATATTCACCGGATAGCTCGCTGCGCCGGACGTGCTCGACGACAGGACGGACACGGCCGACACCGTGCCGAAGATCATGCCGGAGACGTTGTCGGTGCTGATCTGTGCCTGGTCGCCGCGGGCGATGAGCCCGACCTCGGTGTCGTCGACCGTCGCCGACACCAGCCACTTCCTCATCCCGATGATCACGAAATCAGCGGAGGGCGACGACGTCGAGGAGGAGGACGAGGATGAGCTGTTTGACTTTGTGCCATCGGGCGACGAGCCGCCGCTCGTCGAGCCGGTCGATTGGTCGCCGACCGCCACGTTCACTTCGGCCACGACGCCGGCGAGCGGGGCGCGCAGTGTGGCCGCGGCAAGGCCCTTCTTGGCGGCGGCGACCGCGCTCTTGGCAGTTGCCACGCCGGCCTTGTCGGCGGTGAGCTGCGCGGCGACGATGCTGTCGTTGTCCTCGGCGCTGGCCAGGGTCGACCGCGCGTTGGCCAGGTTGGCCTGCGCCTGCGCGAGCGACGACTTGAGCGACAGCGTGTCGATGGTGCCGAGGATCTGGCCCTTGACCACCTTCTGGCCCTGCGTCACGCGCACCGAGACGATCCTCGCCGAGGCGGCGAAGCTCACGTCCTCCTCGTCCCCCGGAGTCAAGGTCCCGGTCGTGGAGACCGCCTCGCGGACGGTGCCGGTCGAGACCGACACCAGCCGCGTCGCGAGCTGCGGCGCGGCCGAGGACGTCGCGTCGCCGATGCTGAGCAGGTAGGCGGCAATCCCACCACCGGCCAGCGCGACGACCACGACGATGCTGAGCCAGGGTCGCGCCGCGCAACGCCGCGCGGTCCTGGTCAACCAGAGCTTCATCGAACCACTGACTTCCTCGGCGCGCCGGGGCAGGCTGCCGGCGAGCGACAGGCAGGGACGCCAGCCAACATCGCCGAGTTCGGGTCAGGACCGCATCACCGGAAGGTCAAGAATCCGTCAAGGCAAGCTGGGAGCCGATGATGTCGGTGCACCTTCCGCGCCGCACTGTGACCGCAAGCAGGTCGCGGCGTTCCCCGCTGCCGGTCAGCGGTCGAAGGTGATGACGCCTCGGATGTTCTGCCCGGAACGCAGGTCCGAATAGCCGTCGTTGATGTCCTCGAGCGAGTAGCGCCGGGTGATCAGTTCGTCGAGCTTCAACACGCCCTGCTGGTACAGCGCGAGCAGGGCAGGGATGTCGACGGTAGGGCTCGAAGCACCGAACAACGATCCTTGCAGGCGCTTCTGGAACAGCACCAGGTGCCGCAGCGAGACCGGCAGGTTGCCGTCGTCGGCGGCCCGCGGCAGCCCCGTCAGCACTACAGTGCCGGCCTTGCGGATCGCGTCGACCGCTTCGGCGATGTGCTCGCCGGTGGTGATGCCGACGCATACGATGCAGGCGTCCGCACCCTGACCGTTGGTCACCGAGCGGGCGAGGGCGGTCGCTTCGGCCATCGTCGCCACGGCGTGGGTCGCGCCGAACTGTGGTGCCACGGTCCGCTTGAAGTCGACGGGGTCGACGGCGATCACCATCGATGCGCCCGCGACCGCGGCGCCCTGCACCGCGTTCATCCCGATGCCGCCGACACCGACCACGATGACCACGTGCCCCGGCCGCACGTCCGCCGACCGCACCGCTGAGCCCCAACCGGTGCCGACGCCGCAACTGGTGAGGCACGCCGCCTCGAGTGCGACGTCGTCGGGGCACTTGACCGCGGAGTGCACCGACACGGTCGAATATTCGCTGAAGGTCGAGATGCCGGCCGCCTGACCGACGGGTCGACCGTCCAGCATCAACCGGCGGCTGCCGTCCTTCCTGACGCCGGACAGGATCCCGGACCCGTTGTCGCACAGATTCTGCATCCCCGAGGCGCACCAGCGGCAGCGCCCGCAGGCGGGCAGGAAGCTGAGCACGACCCGTTCGCCGACCTTCCAGCCCGGTGTGTTGGGGCCGACCTCCTCGACGATGCCCGCCCCCTCGTGACCGCCCGCGATCGGGAGCGCTCCGGGTGGAAGTGGCAGATCGCCGGTGACGAGATGGTCGTCCGAGTGACACAGGCCGGCGGCGCCCATGCGGATGAGCAACTCATCCTGGCGCGGTGCCTGAAGATCCAGCTCGAACACCTCCCACTTGCCGGGCTGGGAGGTGAGGACGGCCGCCTTTGTGCGCACTGGTAACACCCTTCGCTGGTAGAGCCGCACGCCATGTGCAGCGCCGCGCACCGGACGCAGTCCGGTGCGCTGGCGACGCGCGTTGTGTCTCCGTGGTAGCAGAACGCCATTCTATTACGACTGGCGGGAACGCGGACTTCGCGTCAGGGCGGCAGGCGTGTCAGGCCGGCGCGGCCTAGGTCGTTCGCTTGGCAGCGCGCTTGCGGGTGGCCGGGCGCTTGTCGAGAGCCTGGGCTGCGCGGATGCCCTCCGCGCCGCCGTCGTCTTCGTGGGCGGCGATCCGTCCGTCGGCGATGGCGCTGGTGAACGCGGCGAAGTCTTGCTCCGTCTGGTCGGCGTAGGACTCGGCGAACGCCGTGATCGCCTTGTCGAAGGTCTTCCCTGTCCCGAGGTAGGCCGAGATCGCGATCGCGTCACCGGAGCGTGCGTGTGCGCGGGCCAGGGTGTGGCCACAGAGCACCGCGTACCGGCCGATCCGCTCCTTGTTGAGCGAGGCTGGATCGGGAGACCATTTCATATCCCGGAGCTGACGCACGTAGTAGCTGCGCCCGGCGGGTCCGTCGATCCAGCCGAGGAACGAGTCACTGGCTGCCTGCATCAACCGCTGTCCGGTGACTACGCGATGACCGTGCTTGGTGAACGCCGACTTGCGGGTGTATGCCTCCAGGACCGAGGGCTGTGCCTGCTTGACCTGCAGCACCATCAGGTCGTCCTCGTCGCGGCCGCGCAGCAGCAGTACGAACGCGAGCAGGCCGACGCTGCCGACCCCGACCACCTTGTGGCCCATGTCGATGATTTCGTAGCGTTTCAGCAGTTCCTGGCGGTCGTCCTGCAGCGTCGCGCGGTAGTCCCGGAACAGCGCGTTGATCACAGCGACGGCGTCCGGGGCGATGGTTAACCGGGTCAGCAGCGGTGGCTGGTCACGGAAGCGTCGCTGTCCGTCCACCACCTCAGTGATCTTCTCGATCGCCGACCAGGCGTCGCGCAGTCGAGCCTTCGCCGCGGCGCCCTGGATCGTCGCCTCAGCCTTGGCCTCCAGCTTGGTGGCGGATGTCCCCTTGGTGGCGGACTTCCCCTTGCCGCCGGGCAGCTGCCGCACGGCCGCGACCAGCCGGTCGACGTCGATCCGGTCGTACCAGATATCGATCTCCCGTTTGCCGGCGAAGGCTGCCATGGACTGGCGGTAGGAAGCGGCCGCGGCCTCGGCGGCCGCTCGGCCGACCTTGCCCGGCACTCCGTTGTCGCGTGCCGCAAGAATGAAGGAGGTGGCCAGGCGTTTGACGTCCCACTCGAACGGGCCGGGATTGGTCTCGTCGAAGTCGTTCACGTCGAAGATCACTGTGCGGTCCGGGGCGGCGAACAAGCCGAAGTTGGACAGATGCGCATCGCCGCACAGCTGCACCTCTAGGCCGCTCCGGGGCAAGCCAGCAAGATCCGCGGCCATCACCAGCGCGGCACCCCGGTAGAAGGTAAAGGCGGTCGCCGCCATCCGTGCATGCCGCACTGGAACGAGTTCCTGTATCCGCGTCGTCTCCTGACTCGTCAGCAGTGCTACCGGGTCGGCCCGGTCCGCCGCCGGCTTCCACACCGACAGTTGGACACGTGGATTCTCGACCCGGGCCACCCGGCCTTTCGACTGCCGCTCCGCCACGCTCAGGTGCTGAACCGGCTTGTGCGCGGAGGTCGGGGCCGACCGCTGGCGACGGGCTGCCGGGCGCGGCGTGAGCTCGACTTCGAACACATCGGACACCGATTTCGCGCCGCGCGGGGTGCTCGTCGGCGGGGTCGCATCCTGGGTCGGGACCGTCTCGGTAGTCGCTACGTCTGGGCACATGCGGCGTAGCGTACGCCCGTCACCCGGCCGTGGTCAGCTGATCTGGTACCCGGCCTGGGACGCACGACGGTCTACTTGATCCGCGCCGGTCAACGGGGCGCAAGGTGAACGGCGCAATAGCGGCAGATGAATTCCACCGCCAATTTGGCCAGGTCCGCCGCGCCGCGACGTGGCATCGCGAATCACTCGGAAAGGATGATTGCCTGCCCTTGTTGCGGCGAGCAGACTCGCCAAACGATGAAGGTAGCCCGCACTACATCGCCAACTAGGTCGTCGCGTGACGGCCAAGCCGCTCGACGGCTTCATTAGCGGCGAGTCATTGGAGACGCAGATGGTCGGCGAACAGCACTACGACGTGATTGTCATCGGCACCGGCGCCGGCGGAGGCACGCTGGTGCATCGGCTCGCTCCCGCGGGCAAGAAGGTTCTCCTGCTGGAGCGCGGCGACTATCTTCCGCGCGAGCGGGACAACTGGGACTCGACCGCGGTGTTCGTGCAAGGCAAGTACCGCGCGCCGGAATTCTGGCTCGACCGGGACGGCGACGAGTTCCCGCCGGAGGTCAATTACTATGTGGGAGGCAACACCAAGTTCTACGGGGCTGCATTGTTTCGGCTGCGTCCTGAGGATTTCGGGGAGTTGCGCCACCACGACGGCATCTCACCGGCGTGGCCGATCAGCTATGCGGATCTCGAGCCGTACTACACCCAGGCCGAGCACCTGTATCTCGTCCACGGCGAGCACGGCGAGGACCCCACCGAGGGCGCGGCGAGCGAGCAATACAGCTTCGGGCCGGTCCAGCACGAACCACGAATCCAGCAGTTGAGCGATGACCTGGAAAAGCAGGGTCTGCACCCGTTTCACCTGCCCATCGGGGTGAACCTGATCCAGGACCAGCAGGGCGCCCCCACCCGGACGAGCGCCTGCATCCGGTGCGACCGCGTCGACGGGTTTCCGTGCCTGGTTCAGGCCAAGTCCGATTCGCAGGTCATCTGTGTCGATCCGGCGCTGCGACACGACAACGTGCAGCTGCTCACCAACGCCTATGTCGAGCGCCTCGACACGGACAGCACCGGGCGGACCGTCACCGCGGTGGTCACCCGGCTCGGTGACGGCTCCACGGTCCGGCTGACTGCCGACATCGTCGTCGTCTCGTGCGGTGCGGTGAACTCCGCGGCGCTGCTGCTGCGTTCGGTGGATGAGCGCCACCCAACCGGACTGGCCAACCGATCCGACGTCGTCGGCCGGTACTACCTGCGCCACAACAACCTGGCGCTGATGGCGGTCTCGAAGGAGCCCAACCCCACCCGCTTCCAGAAGACCCTCGCGCTCAACGACTGGTATCTGGGCTCCGACGACTGGGACTACCCGTTGGGCGGCATCCAGATGCTGGGCAAGTCGGACGCCGAGCAGATCCGGGCCAACGCCCCTCGCTGGGCCGGCAAATTCTCACCGGAGATGCCGTTCGCCGTGTTGGCTCATCACGCCGTCGACTTCTGGCTGTGCGGCGAGGACCTTCCGCAACCGGACAACCGGGTGACGCTCGAGAAGGACGGCCAGATCCGGCTCACCCTGGACGAGGACAACAACGTCAAGGGCGTCAAGCGGCTCATGCACAAGCTCGAGGGGATGCTCGGCTCGTTGGGCATGGAGGAGCACCACCTACTCGATCACAGCATCTTCATGCACAAGGGAATGCCCATCGGAGCGACTGCGCACCAAGCCGGCACGGTGCGCTTCGGCAACGATCCGAGCACATCTGCACTCGACGTGAACTGCAAGGCGCACGACGTGGACAACCTCTACGTCGTGGACACCAGCTTCTTTCCGAGCATCGGCGCGGTGAACCCGTCGCTGACCGCCATCGCCAACGCCCTGCGGGTCGCCGACCACATCGCCGCAAGGCTGAGCTGATGGATCCACGTCCGACACGAGTACCCGAAAGTGAGAGCTGACCCTGATGGCAACCGACCCGGTGGACGCGCTGGTCATCTTCGGAGCGACCGGCGACCTGGCGAAATTGGAGACTTTCCCGGCCCTGGTCGGGTTGGTCGAGCGCGGCGTGCTCGACGTCCCGGTTGTGGGCGTGGCCAAGAGTGGGTGGGGCCTCGAGCAGTTCCGCGACTACGCCAGCGCCTCATTGACCCTCAATGGCATGGACCCGAACACGCCGGCCGCACTCAAGCTGCTGAGCCTGCTGCGATATGTGGACGGGGACCTCGATGACGACGCGACCTACGCGGCGATGTCGACGGAGATGGGCAGCGGTGGGCGGGCGCTGTTCTATCTGGAGGTGCCACCGCCGCTGTTCGGACGCATCGCCAAGGGCATCGCCGGGGCCGGGCGGGCCGAGGGCGCCCGGGTGATGGTGGAGAAACCCTTCGGCACCGATCTGACCAGCGCGCAGGCGCTGAACGCGACGATGCACCAGTACTTCGCCGAGAGCGACATCTACCGTGTCGATCACTGGCTGGGTCTCGACCCCCTCGACAGCGTGCTGTTCGCACGGTTCGCCAACTCGGTCATCAACCCGCTGCTCAGCCGGGATCACGTCGAGAGCATTCAGATCACGATGGCTGAAGCGTTCGACGTCGCGGACCGGGGTCGGTTCTACGACAAGACCGGCGCTGTCCGTGACGTTGTGCAGAACCACATGCTGCAGGTCCTCGCCAGCACCCTCGCCGATCCGCCGGACGGTTCGGGGCTGGACTCGTGGCTGGACGCGAAGTCGCGCGTCATCGGCGCGCTGCGTCCGCTGACGCCCGAACACACCGTGTTCGGGCAGTACGACGGGTACCACGACGTCGACGGAGTGGCACCCGACTCGACCACAGAGACCTTCGCTGCCGTTCGGCTGGCGGTGGACTCGTGGCGCTGGGCCGACGTGCCGATCGTCATCCGTGCCGGAAAGACGCTCGCCGTGACCGCGACCGAGGTGAGCATCCGCTTCCGTCCCGCTCCCTACGACGTCTTCGGCCTCAGCGGGGTGACCAACGGCAATGCCCTGCGTTTCCGGGTCTGGCCCGAGACCGAGGTAGGGCTCACCCTGATCGGCAAGAAGCCCGGAGCGGGCTGGGTCCCGGAGGTCGAGGAGCTGTCCTTCGCGCAGCGGCCGGGATCGGACATGCGGCCGTACGACCGGCTCATCGGCGCGGCGCTGGACGGCGTCCGATTCGCCTTCGCGCGCCAGGACGCGGTCGAGGCGGCGTGGCGGGTCGTGGATCCAATCCTGGCCGGCGAGATACCCGTGCATCCTTATCCGCGGGGCAGTTGGGGTCCGAAGGAGGCCGACGCCCTGCTGCCCGACGGCGATGCCTGGCATGACCCGGCCGGCTGACAGAAGTTCGGACCGGGTGGCAGGAGAGCGTCGTGACACAGGCGGAACGGCACCAGGTCGTGATCGTCGGGGGCGGGTTCGGCGGGTTGTTCGCGGCTCGCTTCCTGAAGCGAGCCGATGTCGACGTGACCCTCATCGATCGCCGCAACCATCATCTGTTCCAGCCGCTGCTGTACCAGGTCGCGACGGGCATCCTGTCCGAGGGCATGGTCGCGCCGCCGATCCGTGACATTCTGCGGCGGCAGCGAAACGTGCGCGTGGAGATGGCGACCGTTGCCGGCTTCGATCTTGCGGCCCGGACGGTCTCCGCATCGCGGCCGGACGGTTCGCCGACGTCCTACTCGTACGACAGCTTGATCGTGGCCGCCGGAGCCGGCCAGTCGTACTTCGGCCACGACGAATACTCGCGGTGGGCTCCCGGGATGAAGACGATCGACGACGCGCTGGAACTGCGCGGGCGGATCTTCGGTGCGTTCGAGATGGCCGAGACCGAAACCGACCCGGATGCGCGGCGCGCGTGGCTGACCTTCGTCGTGGTCGGCGGGGGTCCGACGGGCGTCGAGATCGCCGGCCAGATCGCCGAACTCGCCGGCAACGCCCTGAAGAACAACTTCCGACGCATCGATCCCGGCGAAGCAAAGGTGCTGCTCTTCGACGGCGGCAAGGAGATCCTCGCCAACTTCGGCGATCGACTCTCCAACAAGGCCGCCGCGGAACTGCGGCGGATGGGCGTGCAGATCCGGTGCGGGAGCAGGGTCGTCGGTGTGGACGGCCTTGGCGCGGACGTGAAGGGGCCGGACGGCGTAGTTGAGCGCATCGAGTCGCGGACGAAGGTGTGGGCGGCCGGGGTGCAGGCCTCCCCACTCGCCGCGCTGCTTGCCACGGCGGCCGGCGCCGAGTGTGATCGGCCCGGCCGGGTCGAGGTGTTGCCGGACTGTTCCCTGCCGGGTCATCCCGAGGTGTTCGCGGTCGGGGACATGATGGCCCTCGACCAGTTGCCCGGCGTGGCCGAAGTCGCCATGCAGTCGGGGATCCATGCCGCCAACACCATCAAGCGACGCCTGAACGGCAAGGATCCCGTCCCGTTCAGGTACCGCGACCTCGGCAGCATGGCGACCATCTCGCGGTTTCGCGCCGTGGTCAGCTTCAAGGGCTTGCGCCTGTCCGGCTTCGCCGGATGGCTGATGTGGCTCGTCGTCCACGTCACCTTCCTCACCGGGTTCAAGAACCGCTTCCAGGCCCTGGTGCACTGGGCGAACACCTTCCTCGGTGGGGCGCGCAGCGAGCGGACGATCACGGTCCGCCAAGTGATGAGCCGGGTGGCGATCGACGAGGCCGGCGGCGATCGGTATCTCGCCGGGCTCGTCCCGACTCGCGGCGAGGACGCCGCGGAGCCACCTGATCATGGCTAGCGGCCGACGGCGTTCAGGCCCGGTCGATCCTCGCCTGCTGCACTACGCGCGGGGAACCGGTCGCTACCTGGGCGCCACGGTCCTGCTCGGCGGCGTCAAGGCCGGCCTGGTCGTGGCGCAAGCCTGGTTGATCGCCGAGGTGATCTCGCGAGTCGTCGGCGGCCGGGAGCCATTGGCGCACCTGCGTACCGCGGTCGCGCTGTTGCTGCTGGTCATCGTCTGCCGCGCGGCGGTGGACTGGCTCGGCACGCGGCTGGCCGACCGCGCCTCGGCGGCAGCTAAATCGGACCTGCGCACGGCACTGGTCGAGCGGATAGCCCGACTCGGGCCGGCGGCCATCGACGGGGAGCGGTCCGGCAGCCTCGTCGTGCTGGCCACCAGCGGTATCGATGCCCTGGACAGCTATTTCTCCCGCTACCTTCCCCAGCTGATCCTGGCGGTGATCGTCCCCGTCACCGTGATCCTCGTCCTGTCGGGCACGGACCCGACCTCGGCCCTGATCGTCGCCGTGACCGTCCCGCTCATCCCGCTGTTCATGGGACTGGTGGGAGCCTCGACGAGGGCTCGGATGCACACGCAGGGCCGAGTGCTCCAGCGGCTGTCCGGGCACTTCCTCGACGTCGTCTCGGGCCTGCCCACTCTCAAGATCTTCGGCCGGGCCAAGGCCCAGGTCGCCGCGATTCGCGACATCACCGACCGGTACCGAACGGCGACCATGGCCACCCTCAAAGTGGCCTTCCTGTCCTCGCTCATCCTTGAGCTGCTGGCGACCTTCTCGGTGGCGCTGGTCGCGGTGGCCGTCGGCCTGCGGCTGCTGGGTGGGCAGCTGAGCCTGGCCGACGCGTTGTTCGTGCTCATCCTGGCCCCCGAGGCATATCTGCCGCTGCGGCTTCTCGGCGCCAATTATCACGCCGCCGCCGAGGGAATCGGGGCCGCCGAGGACGTCTTCGCGCTCCTCGAACGGCCGGTCCCCAGCCACGGCAGCCGACGGGATGTGCCGGATCCGTCGCGGTCCGCGTTGCTAATCGAGCGGCTCGGGGTGCGCTACCCCGGGCGGGTGCTCCCAGCGCTGCACGGGGTGAACCTCACGGTGCTACCCGGCGAGGTCGTGGCCATCGCCGGGCCCAGCGGCTGCGGAAAATCGACGCTGCTGAGCGTATTGCTCGGCCTGGCGCCGGAGTGGGATGGATCGGTGCGGGTGGGCGAGGCGGACCTGGCCGAACTCGACCCCGTCGCCTGGCGGGCCCGGCTGGCCTGGGTGCCTCAACGGCCACACCTGTTCGCCCGATCTGTCGCGGAGAACGTCCGTCTCGGTCGCCCGGACGCATCCGATGAGCGGGTGTGGGCTGCCGTGATCGACGCCGGGCTCGAGGACGTCGTGGCGCGGCTCCCCGACGGTCTGCAGACGACCCTCGGCCAGGACGGTGCGGGGCTGTCCGCGGGCGAGCGACAGCGCGTTGCGCTGGCCCGCGCGTTCGTGCGCGACGCGCCGCTGCTGCTGCTCGACGAGCCGACCGCACACCTGGACGGTCGCACCGAGCAGGACGTGCTGGCCACTGTGCGCCGACTGATGGCGGGCCGCACCGTGGTGCTCGTCGCCCACCGCCCCTCCCTGCTCAACCTGGCTGACCGGGTGGTGCACCTGCAGCCGACGCATGAGCTGGTTGCGCCATGACCTCGAGCGCGCTGGGCAGCCAGGATCCCGCGCCGGTGCTCCGGACGCTGGGGGTGGCCCGGCCGGCAGCGTGGCGCGTCGCCGTCGCAACTCTGCTCGGGGCAGGTGCGGTCGCTGCCGACATCGGGCTGATGGGGACGGCGGCCTGGCTGATTTCGAAGGCGGCCCGGCATCCGAACGAATCCGCGCTGGCCCTGGCAATCGTGGCCGTCCAGTTCTTCGGCCTCTCCCGCGGTCTGTTCCGCTACGGCGAGCGGCTCGTCGGCCACGACGCCGCCTTCCGGCTGCTCGCCGAGCTGAGGGTGCAGGTGTATCAGCGCCTCGAACGACTTGCGCCCGCCGGCCTGCCGGCGTTTCAGCGCGGCGACCTGCTCTCCCGGATCGTGCGGGACGTCGACTCGCTGCAGGACGTGGTGCTCCGAGTCATCCCCGCGTTCGGCATCTCGATGCTGGTCGGCTCGCTGACGGTCGTCCTCATGTGGTGGATGCTGCCTGGTGCCGGGACCATCCTGGCGGTGGCGCTGCTGCTCGCCGGCACGCTCGTCCCGTGGCTGACCGGGTGGCTCGCCCGGCGACGGGAGTCGCGGTTCACGGCCGCCCGCGGTGATCTGGCGGTGGCCGTCCTCGACCTGACCGAAGGCGCCGCCGAACTGGTCACCTTCGGCGCCGCCGCCGCCCAGGTCCGCACCATCCGGGACCGGGACGCTGAACTGACGGCCATCGCAGCCGCCTCGGCCGGGACCGCCGGTATCGGGCTCGGGCTCACGACGCTGCTCACCGGGCTGGCCTGCTGGGGATGTCTCCTGGTCGGCATCCCGGCTGTGCTGTCCGGCCGGCTGGACAGTACCCAGTTGGCCGTGATCACTCTGGTTCCGCTTGCCGCCTTCGAGCTTGTGGTCGGCCTGCCGGTCGCCACCCAGGTGCTGCACCGCGTCCGGCACTCGGCGGCGCGGGTGTTCGAGGTGATCGACGCGCCGGAGCCGGTCGTCGAGCCCGACTGCCCGGCTGCGCCGCCGCACGGTCCCTACGAGCTGACGGCCAGCGCGGTGTGGGCGGCGTACCCGGGGGCGCCGACAACGGTGCTGCGCGGAATCGACCTGGCGTTGCCGCCCGGGCGGCGGGTCGCGGTTATCGGGCCGAGTGGCGCCGGTAAGTCGACGTTGGCCGCGGCCCTGCTGGGATTCCTGCCCTGCCAGGCGGGGTCGGTGGCGCTGAACGGGATGCCGATCAGCAGCCTGGCCGACGTCGACCTGCGCCCGGTCATCGGCCTGGTCGGTCAGGACGTGTACCTGTTCGACACCACCATCGGCGCGAACCTGACCGTCGGTCGGCGGGGCGCCACCGAGGGCGAGCTGCGCGACGTGCTCGGCCGGGTTGGGCTGGCCGATTGGCTCGACGGCTTGCCCGAGGGCCTGGCCACCGAGGTGGGCCGAAATGGAGCCCGGCTGTCCGGTGGCCAGCGTCAGCGCATGGGCGTGGCCCGCGCTTTACTGGCCGACTTCGCGCTCCTCGTCCTCGACGAGCCTGCCGAACACCTCGACCCGGCGGCTGCCGACACGCTCACTGCCGAGCTGCTGGACGTCACCCAAGGGCGCTCCCTGGTCCTGATCACCCATCGGCTGGCGGACATCGAGCGGGTCGACGAGATCGTCGTCGTCGATGCCGGGCGAGTGGTCGAGCGGGGAACCCACGAGGAACTGCTGCGCCTCGACGGGCGGTACCGCGACTTGTGGTGCGGCAAGCGACGAACCGAGCTGGTCGACACTGGGAGGCGCACGTGAACACCGACCTTTCCCGGTGGCAGTTCGCCACCACAAGCGTCTACCACTTCCTCTTCGTGCCGGTCACCATCGGCCTCGCTTTCCTCGTGGCGCTGTTGCAGACGAGTTGGTATCGCAATGGCGACCCGGCCCTGCGCCGGCTCACCCGGTTCTTCGGCACGCTGCTGCTGATCAACGTGGCGATCGGAGTGGTGACCGGACTCGTGCAGGAGTTCGAGTTCGGCATGAACTGGTCGAACTACTCCCGCCTGGTCGGCAACATCTTCGGCGGTCCGCTGGCCATGGAAGGGTTGGCCGCCTTCTTCCTCGAGTCCACCTTCCTTGGCATCTGGATCTTCGGGTGGGACCGGCTGTCGAAGAAGGTGCACCTGGCCTGCATCTGGCTGGTATCGGCAGGGACCATGCTGTCGGCAGCGTTCATCATCGCGGCGAACTCGTGGATGCAGCATCCGGTGGGCTACGTCATGAACGACCAGCACCAGCCCGTGCTCAACAACATCTGGGCGCTGTTCAGCAATCCGGTTTTTCTCTGGTCGTATCCGCACGTCCTGCTGGCATCGCTGGTGACCGGAGCGCTCGTCATGCTGGCCGTCTCGACCTGGCATCTGCGGCGCAAGCAGGCCGTCGAGGCATTCCGGCGCACGACGGTCATCTCCCTGGTCGTTCTTGCACCGGCAGTGTTCCTGAACATGTTCGTGGGCAGCGAACTCGGGGTGGTCGAGGGCAAGTACCAGCCGATGAAGATCGCTGCCGCCGAGGCACTGTGGACCACGTGCCCGTCGCACTGCGCGTTCTCGCTGTTCCAGATCGGCGGCGGCAAGCACGACGAGACCCCCACGCAGATCTTGGAGATCCCCGACCTGCTCTCGATCCTTGCCACCAACCACGTGGACGGCGAGGTGCAGGGGCTCAACGACCTGCAGGCGCAGTACCAGAGTAAGTACGGTCCGGGAAACTACGTCCCCAACGTCTTCATCCAGTACTGGGCCATGCGGGTGATGGCCTACCTGGCCGCCCTCATCATGTTGTTCGCGCTGTGGGGGTTGTGGCTGATCCGGCGCAAGACGCTGGAGAAGTCGAAGCCGTATCTACTCCTCGCGCCGTGGGTCGTGATCCTGCCGTTCCTGATGAACACCGCGGGCTGGCTGCTGACCGAGAACGGGCGGCAACCGTGGATCGTGCAGGGGTTGATGAAGACATCGGAGGCGTCCTCGCCTTCGGTGACCGCCACCGATGTGTGGATCAGCCTGAGCGTCTTCGTGGTGCTGTTCATTGCGCTGGGCGTGGCCGATGTCTACCTGATGCTCCGCTACGGCCGCAAGGATCTGCACCGCGACGACGTCGGAGCTGCGGCGCCGGAGGAGTCCGCGGACAGCCCGCCACCGGCACTCATCTACTAGAGGAGGACAGCGGTGCTCGACACCATCTGGTTCGTGATCGTCGCGTTCTTCTGGGTGGGCTTCTTCATCCTCGAGGGATTCGACTTCGGCGTCGGAATGCTTCACTCGTTCGTGGGTAGCGATGAGGTCGAGACCCGCATCGCGGTGAACTCGATCGGCCCCGTCTGGGATGGCAACGAGGTCTGGCTGGTCGTGGCCGGTGCGGCGATCTTCGCGGCCTTCCCGTCCTGGTACGCCACCATGTTCTCCACCTTCTACCTCGCACTCGTCGTCGTTCTGGTGGCGTTGATCCTGCGTGGCATGTCCTTCGAGTTCCGCCACCGGATCGACGATCCGCGCTGGCAGTCGGCCTGGAGATGGTCGCTCACGATCGGCAGTGCGCTCATCCCGCTGTTGCTCGGGACCGCACTGGGCGATCTGCTGTACGGGCTGCCAATCGACCAGAACCACAACTACACGGGCAGCTTCTTCGGGCTGCTGGTCCCGTTCGGGCTGTTCACCGGCGTCACTTTGACGGTGCTCTGCCTGCTCGTCGGAGCGGCCTACCTGACACTCAAGACGGTCGGCGAACTGCACGACCGGGTGGCCCGCCTGTCCGGCCGGCTGGGCTGGCTGGCCGCCGCGGTCGTCTTCGGGTGGCTGACGTGGAGCCACGTCGGGCTCAGCGTCGGGTTCGTGCCCAACCCGATCGATGCACTGGCCCTGGTCGCCGTGGTCGCCGCCGCGTGGCTGGCCGAGTCCGGCGCGCAGGGCTGGGCGTTCACGGCGGCCGCCGTGGCGATCGGCAGTGTCGTCGGCTCATTGTTCTTCGACCTGTTCCCGCGCGTGATGGTGTCCAGCACCAATTCGGCTTACGACCTCACGGTCGCCAACTCCGTCAGCCCCGCGTACCCGCTGAAGGTCATGACGGTCGTTGCGGTCGTGCTCCTCCCCGTGGTTCTCGCCTACCAGGCCTGGAGCCTGTGGGTATTCCGCACCCGACTTAGCCCACCTGCGAGTACGGCCGTTGGGCCGACCGCACCTCACCCGCAAGTCTCCCAGGAGGACCAGTGAGCAATTCCGGATCGCCGTTCCCGCCCATCGCCGAGTACGCGTTCCTGTCCGACTGTCACACGGGGGCACTCGTCGCCCCAGACGGCTCGGTGGACTGGCTGTGCGTCCCGAGGTTCGACAGTCCGAGCGTGTTCGGCAGCCTCCTGGACCGTGGGGCCGGCTACTTCCGCTTCGCCCCGTACGGCATCAACGTCCCGACCGCGCGGACCTACCTGCCCGGGACGAACGTGCTGGTGACCACCTGGCATACCCCGGGGGGTTGGTTGGAGATCCGCGACGCCTTGACGATGGCCCCGCGCACCGGCCCGGACGAGACCACGCCGCACACCCGAGTGCCGGCCGATGACGACGCCGAGCACCTCCTCGTTCGTACCGCTGTCTGCCTCGCCGGCAGCGTCGAGATCGAAGTGGTCTGCGAGCCGGGCTTCGACTACGGGCGAACTGCCGCTTCGTGGACGTTGATCGACGGCGATCGGCATGGCGCCGACGCCTCGGCCGCGGGCACGACGATCCGGCTGCACAGCGACCTGTCCTTCGGCATAGAGGGCGGCGCGGTGAAGGGTCGGCACGCGTTGCAACAAGGCGAGAGTGCATTCTGCGCGCTGTCGTGGGCGAAGACCCTCGACGGTCCGGCGGATGCAACGGACGCGACGAGCCGCGTGGACGCCACAGCCGAATTCTGGCGCCGGTGGCTGGCACGGGCGCGGATCCCGGACCACCGGCTGCGCCCGTTCGTCGAGCGCTCCGCGCTGACCATCAAGGGCCTGACCTACATGCCGACCGGGGCGACCGTGGCTGCGCTGACGACCTCGCTGCCCGAAACTCCCGGCGGCGAGCGGAACTGGGACTACCGCTACGCCTGGATACGCGACTCGACCTTCACCCTGCAGGCGCTGCATTACCTGCTGCTGGACTGGGAGGCCGACGAGTTCATGCAGTTCGTCGCTGACCTCGAGCCCAACGCAGACGGCGGCCTGCAGATCATGTACGGCATCGACGGGCGGCGAGACCTTACCGAGACGACTCGCGACGATCTCTCGGGATATGACGGTGCGCACCCGGTGCGGGTCGGCAACGGCGCGTTCGACCAGCGACAAAACGATGTATTCGGTGCCGTCCTCGACTCGATCCTGCTGCACACCCGTCGCAGCGAACGCCTACCGGCGAGGCTGTGGCCCATCGTCAAAGCACAGGCCGAAGGGGCGGCCCGCGTGTGGACTGAACCGGACCAAGGGATCTGGGAGGCCCGCGGCAACCCCCAGCACTACGTCTCCTCCAAGATCATGTGCTGGGTGGCGATGGACCGGGCCGCCAAGCTCGCCGCCATCCGGGGCGAACCCGATCTGGAAAAGACGTGGGAAGCAACCGCCGAGGAGATCAAGGCCGACATCCTCGCCCGAGGTGTGAGCAAGCGCGGTGTGCTCCGACAGCACTATGACACCGATGCCCTCGACGCCTCCACGCTTCTCGCAGCCCACTTCGGCCTCCTGCCCGGGACCGACGAGCGGTTGCATGCCAGCGTGCTGGCCATCGCCGACGAACTCTCCGAAAACGGCTTCGTGCTGCGGTACAAGACCGACGAGACCGACGACGGCCTGTCCGGAAAGGAGGGGACGTTCCTCATCTGTTCCTTCTGGCTCGTCTCGTCATTGAGCATCGTGGGCGAGATGCAGCGAGCCCGCGACCTGATGGAACGCCTGCTGCGCATCGCGTCACCGCTTGGCCTCTACGCCGAGGAGTTCGAGGTGGATACCGCCCGGCACCTCGGCAACTACCCACAGGCGTTCTCCCACCTTGCTCTGCTGGAGGCAACTGCGCGGATCATCCTGGCGGATCGAATCGAAGAAATGTCGCTCTGACGGGGGAGGGTCCGCATGGATCACGACCCACAGGGCCCGATATCGAGCATCGAGCTCAGCTCGGTCGGATGCGGTCCGACGCTCGGGTGAAGCCCGGTGGACGCTCACTATCGCGCAGGTAAGACTGTCGGTGTGCGTCGCGCGACCGTTCCCTTGCTCGCGCTCACCGTAGGTTTCGTGCTTGCTGATTCGGCGATCGTCACGCTGGCGCTGCCTGAGATCCTGCGGCGTCTCGACGGAACCGTCCCGCAGGTCGCGTGGGTGCTGATCGCGTTCAATCTGGTGCTCGCACTGGCGGTTGTCCCTGCTGCTTGGGTCTGTGTGCGTCGGGACGCGGCGCCGCTGTGCGCGGCCGGGATAGCGGTCTTCGCCGGGGCTTCGCTGGCCTGTGCGTTGGCCGGGTCGATGCAGGCGCTGATCGCGGCGCGCTGCGTGCAGGCGCTCGGCGGCGCGCTTGCGTTGGTCGGCTGCCTGGAGTTGCTGGTCGCGGCGACCGACGAACGGCGCGGCGTCGCCTATTGGATCACGGCCGGCGTGATCGGTGCCGCGGCCGGACCAGTTGCCGGCGGGCTGCTGACCGAGGCCATATCGTGGCAGGCCATCTTCGTTGTCCAGGTGCCGGTTGCCGTACTCGCCGTACCGGCCGCGCTCACCGCGCGCAGCCCGGCGGTCCATCGGGCTCCGGTTGATCGCCCGGCCGTGGCGCCGAACGTTTCCCTGGCCCTGCTCTCGGCGGCGCTGACCGCCGCGCTGTTTCTTCTCGTGCTGCTGTTGGTCGAAGGTTGGGGTCGATCGCCAGCGGTCGCGGCGTTGGCTGTGTCGGTTGTGCCGGTGACGGCGCTCGTAGCGACACCACTGGCCCGGCGGGTCGGCGCCGGGCCGCGCGCGGAGACGGCGGCGGGCTGCATGCTCGTCGCCGGCGGGCTGGCCGGGTTGGCACTGCTGCCGTCGGCGAATCTCGCCTGGACGATCGCGCCTGCGGCGCTCATCGGGTTCGGGCTCGGGCTGACCGTGGACCGTCTGACTGTTGCGGCGTTGCGCGGCCGATCGCCGCGCCCGGTGCATGGCGGCTGGACGATCGGTGCTCGACACGTCGGGGTGGTGCTCGGGCTGGCGATATTGACCCCGGTGTTCACCGCCGATCTGCGCGACGCCCAGGTGCCGGCGCAGGAGGCCATCACGGCGCTCGTGCTCGATGCCCCGCTACAGACCCAGGACAAGATCGCGCTCGCCCAGGGCCTGGGCGCGCAGCTGACCGCAGAGCGTGGCCGGGTGCCCGACCTGCACCCCGCCTTCGCCAAGCTGCAACTGGCGGCCCAGGAGCGTCCTGCTGCCGAGCAGCTCGAGCGTGACCTGAACGGCCAGCTGGAACGCGCGGCCACCCGAGCATTCCGGGACTCCTTTCTCATCGCGGCCGGGCTCGCACTCCTCGCGCTGATCCCACTGATCCCGATGCGTCGGCGGGTGAGCACATGACACCCGGTAGGAGGCTGCGCGACCTGGCGCTGCTGGTTGTCGCCGCCTGCCTGGTCAGCGCAGTCCTCGGCGTGCAGATCGCCAACGGCGGCGGCGACTTCGCCCCAGCCCGCCCGGCCCCGCCGTGCACCCATCGGAGCGTCACCTCCGTATCGGATGGCATCGAGGGACTCGGCGAACGACTCGTGCTGCTCGGATTGGACGGCGCCGCGTGCCGTCTGGGAGTGACGCGCGAAGCGTTGACGCTCGAGCTCGCGCAGTCACGCGAGCCGACAAACGCTCAGCTAGCTGCGCTTCGGGCCGGACTGCTCGAAGCGGTGGACCGGATGAAGGCCGACGGCACCCTGCCGCCGGCGTCCGAGCTCACGGACGAGGCACTCGACAACGCCGACCTGAACGGCTTCGTCAAGGCCGCGATCCGGGCGCTGCCGGACTCGCTGATCAACGGCGCGCTCAAGACCGATGACGTACTGCGGCGCACCATCAACAACCTCGACCTGCGCACGCTGCTCGCCAACCTGAACGATCCCGACGAACTCACCGGGCAAGTCGACGCCGCTGTCACCGCCGCGGTGAAGAGTTCCCTGGTGGCTCGTCTGCGCGAACTGCTCTGAACCGATCGACACCCCGCCACCAACCGAGACCACCGGAGCCGACGATGACACACAAGACCTCCCTGGACGCCGCGGCCCGCGAGCAACTCGCGGCCGCGCACCGCGCCGACTCCGGACGCAGCGCCGCAACCGTCGTCGGCGGGCACGAACGCGCCTTGCGGCAGACCGTCGTCGCAATGACAGCCGGATCCGTGCTCGGCGAACACGCCAATCCCGGCGAGGCCACCATCTACGTCATCAGCGGCCGGGTCTCGCTGCACGCCGACGACCAGGTGTGGCAGGGCCGCACCGGCGACCTCATCGAGATCCCCCACACCCGCCACTCATTGCACGCCGACGAGGACTCCGCCGTCCTGCTCACCGCAGTACCCATCGCCCGGCTGCCCGAGCACGACGCCGCCACCAAGGGCGACTGACCCCGAGCGGGAGCGGGCGACGCGGGCCGCACGTCCTCGCCGGTTCACATCAGTGAGCGGGCTAGTTCCAGTTGCTGGCCGCAGGTCTCGGTGATCGCGGCCCAGCTGGCGACGGCGCGGGCGAGCTGACCGGTGAAGAAATTCTGCAGTGCGAGGTCCTCGGACAGCGTGGGAATCAGCGAAAGTCCCACGTGTGCCAGCGCCGCTGTGACGCCGGGGACGACGAGGTAGTCAGGTGCACTCACCACGCGCTCCGCAGCTGGTTGCGCGAGGCCTGCTGATTGGTCTCGGGTCCAGTCGGCGCTGGCGGCAGCAACGGCGGGCCTCGCCAGACGTACGGTTCACGACCGTCGCCCCGTGCTTAGAGTAGCGTTACACTGTTAGTAACTGTTAGCCGAATGGAGGGGTCGAGCTGAACCGCAAGGAGCTCGTCGCCGCGGTCGCAGGGGAGACCAACGTCGAGCGGAAGACCGTCGACGAGGTGCTCAAGGCGATCAGCGCCACGGTCGAGGCTGCGGCGGCGAGGGGCGAGAAGATCAGCGTTCCCGGCCTTTTCGGCCTGTCGATCGCCAAAGCTGCGGCCAAGATCCCCGGATCGAGGCACCAGGTGGTCAAGAAGCCACGTCGGCCGAGCGTCGTCACGCAGGGCCCGATCGTGGGCGCGACCAGCGTCGACGAGCTCATCGAAGGCGAGCAGTCCGAGGCAGTGCATGTGCTCGCGTCCCACGGCATCAGCGTCACCGACGGCGAACTGTCGGCAATCTTCGGCGCCGTCCTGTCCGGTATGCCCGGCGGCGCGCCGGACACGTCACTGCCCGACGATGAAGCGATGCTCTACGACTCGGTCGGCTTCACTGCGCGAGACGGCGCCTATGCGTCGCAGGCGGCGTCGGCCGCAGCCAGGTACGCCGCCCTCGTCACCTTGTCCGATCCGGTCGAGACGGTCGCGGACAACTTGGGCGTCACCCGGCCACGTGTGCAGCAGATGATCGCCGCTCACGACCTGTGGGCGCTACGGGACGTCCGTAACCGCTGGGTCCTCCCTGGGCTCCAGTTCGACCGGAACCGCGTCGTGCCAGGCTGGCCGGTGGTGGCAAGAGCGATCCCCGCACATGCCCACCCCCTTGAAGTGCTCGGCCTGCTGGAGACACCACAGCCTGAGCTCGAAGTCGACGGCGAGCCTTCGAGGATCCGCGACTGGCTGCTGTCCGGGGGTGACCCAGCACCAGCCGCCGAGATTGCTGCCAGCCTGGCCGAGATCGGCATCTGATGCCCAAGCTTCCGCTGCCGCCAGCCGATCTCGCGGCGGTCGGGATTCGCCCCGGGGAGCTTCGGGCGGTGTCCGCGTCCACCCTGTGGTGGCGGATTTACAGCACCGGAGCGGGTCCGACCACACCGTGGAACGAGCTGCGCTATTTCGGACCGGTCGACGCGCGCTTCGAACCCCACGATCCGCCCGTACGCGTGCACCCGGACCGGGCCGTCTGGTACGCGGCAGCAACTCCACGGACAGCACTCGCCGAGGTGTTCCAGCGCACCAGAGTCGTCAGGCGCGAGCCGAGCCGGCACCTCGCTTCGGCCAATCTCGCGCGCGAGGTCGCCCTGCTCGACATCACCGGCGATGTCGGACACGGCGCCTGGGCCACCCGTGCCGGCGCGTCGACCGCGCTGGCGACCGGTCGTCACGACTATTCCAGCGCATGGGCGCGCGCGATCTGTGCCGCATTTCCCGTCCTGGACGGCATCGCCTATCGGGCGGCGATGGAGGGCGGACTCGCGATCGCCCTTTTCCACCCAGCCCGGGACGCGATGCCCGCCGCGCCGGTCACCAACCGGTCGCTGGCCGACCCCGCTCTCGCTGCACGGCTGGCGACAGCCTGTGACGAGATCGGCTACAAGCTGGCCTAGCCGGGATTGCGGGTGGACGGCGCGCCGTCCAGATCTCATCGAGCCAGCGCCGGTACAGCGTCGTGTTCGCCTGAGCAGCCACGCCGGTGATCCTCGTGCACCTACCACCCGTTGGTCCCGGACGAGTGGAAATGGGTTTCGGGCCACGCGCAGGGGGGAGAGGCACTCACGTGCTCGCGTTCCCGGTGGCGCCGTCGCGACCGAGCACCGGGTACTTCGAGATGCGTTGACGCTCGGCGGCAACCCGTTCGGAACTCCACGTGCTCCATCCGTGGAACTGTGCGGTTTCGCCTGCCTCCCAAGCCGCACGCAGCCCAGGGGTGCTGAGATCCCAATCCGGGCGGATCTCGCGGGTCACCGCGCGCAGGTCCCGGCGGAGATCCTCGATCGACGGCCTGCCCCAGAACCAGTAGCCGTTGTAGCTGCTGTGGACGACGAGTCCCGGCTTGAGGACGAGGGTGTAGGGGATCATCGGGTCGTGCGCGGGATCGGTGTACTCCTGGATGTCAAGATCCCGCTGCACGGTGCGTTCCGGGTCGGAGAGGAAGGGCCACTGAGCTCCGACCGAGGCGCGGAACTCCTGGCTCGTGTGGTGGTCATCGGTCGAGATCGTCGCGATCTGCGTGTAGCCGACTGCGATCTGCGGGTAGAACGCGGCGAGCTGTAGATGCTGTTGATGCTCCTTGGGGCAGAAGTGCCCGCGCGCGAGCGTGAGGATCAGCGGGTCGTCGCCCTGAAGCTCGCTCAACCTGCGCATTGTGGTGGTGTGGTCGGGCAGCTCGTAGTCGGGAAACACTGCGCCAGGCACGATGTCCGAACGCATCGCTTGCACTCCTTTCGTAGCAGTTCGATTCTGTCGTCGCGCACACGCGCCGGCGATTGTCAGCCGTCAACGGTCCAGGGCGCAGCGCACGCCGTCGTCGGTCACGACGCAATGTTTTAGGCCGATGCCACCGCCTGGGCTGAAGCATCTCGAAGCCGGTGCTCACGTCGGCAGCTTCGTCCCGGCCTGCTCGGCCACCATGTACTCGGCGTACCAGTCGGGCCAGTCCGGGTCTGCAGCGCCGATGCGCTTCTCGTGTTCGCCGTGGGCGACCGAGGCGCGCCGCATCGCGCTCGCGAGGTCGGTCGCGGAGCCGAACGAGGTCGCCGCGGAGTCCATCCGACCGGGAAGTCGGGTCGTGATCTCCTGCAGCAGCCAGCCGTTGCCGTCCGGGTCGTCGAATGTGGCGTAGGAGAGGTAGCTGTCCGGCGAGCGCCCGTCCACGTGGCCGCTCGCGTCGGGATGGAACTGGCCGCCCGGCGCCGCAGGATGGAACACCTCGCTCACCTCGGCACCGTGGGCGACCAGCTCGTCGCGCGCAGCTTCGATGTCGGAGGTGATCAGATACAGGTTATGGACCGAGCCCGGCGCGCCCGAGGTCATGTCGGTGCCGAACTGGATCGAGGCACCCGAGCCGGGTGGCGTGAACTGGACGACTCGGAAGCCGTTGTCGAAGGGGAAGTCGGCGTCGAGCCGCCACCCGAGCCCGCTGTAGAACTCCTTCGCACGATCGACATCAGAAACCGGGATGACGACCACCTCGAGCTTCAAGTCGATGCTCGTGCCGGCGTCGCTGCGGTGGTTCTCGGTCGTGCTCATGTCCGCCCCTTCCTCAGGTTGGTGTCACCGACGACGGTCCCGCTTTTCGGCGCGGCGTCGCAAGGGGTTGCCCTCCGGCTGGCCGCTGCGGCACGTCGTGGTCGCACGACCCCGGCTCACGATCCGGCGACTTGGCCACCGTCGATGTGCACCACCTCGCCGGTGATGAACGGAGCCGACTCCAAGAACAGGATGCCGTCGACGACGTCGCTGATGAGCCCGACGCGACCGAGCGGATGCAGCCGGGCCAGGTCGTCATACGCTGCGGGATCGTCGGTCCCGGTTCGGATCACTCCGGGAGACACCGCGTTGACCCGAATCCCGTGGCGTGCGTACTCGATCGCCAGCGATCGGGTCGCGGCCACGAGCCCGCCCTTGGTCAAGGCAGTGAGCGCCGCAGGCACCCGGGAATCGGCGCGGTCGACGAGGGTCGTCGTGATGGTGACGATGTGCCCTTTCCGCCTGGTCAGCATGTGGGCAACGACCCGTTGGGTGAGGTGGAAGAACGCCGTCAGGTTGACCGCGACGGCGTGCGTGTAGTCCTGCGGCGTGTAGTCGGTGAACGGCTTGGACAGGAACACCCCGGCGTTGTTGACCAGCGTGTCGACGCGCCCGAAGCGCTCCACTGCCGCGGCGAGGATGCGATCGCAGGTGGCCGGCTCGGTCACGTCGCCCGCCACCGTCAGCGTGTATGCGTCGCCGGACGGTTGCACCGTGCGGGCGCTGGCCACGACCGCCCAACCTCGTCGCCGGTACTCGGCGACGAGGCCGGCGCCGATGCCCCGAGACGCACCGGTGACGATCACCACGCGCCTCGGTTCCGGCGACATCTCCGCGTGCCGTCAGCTCGACGGGACGGCGGCAGGGTCACTCGGATGTGCCGACAACGGGATCGTCTCGACGGTCAGCACCCTCGACATCGGCAGCGAGTCGAGGATCGTGCGCAGCTGTCGCTCATCGGCGGTCCGCCACAAGCCCAACGCGCGGGTCTGCCCGGCCGTGACCGGCAACAGCCAGAGCCGCGCGAGTGTCCCGTCAGCGGCAAGTTTCCCGGCGCGGTGGGCTTCCCGGCGGGTGGTGTCGGCGACGGTCGCTGCCGCCGCCTCCGCGGGAATCTGGACGGTGAAAACGGTCAAGAACTCCCGCAGCGACCCTTGGGGTCGCCGCTGCGCCGGCGCGGGGTCGTTCGGGTGCGGCGACAGCGGCGCCACGTCGTCGTGGCGCCAGACACGCAGCGGCATCGACGCGAGGATCTTCGCGAGTTTCTCGTCGTCGTCAGCAGCGAACAGCCCGAGGGTGCGCCACTCGCCCGGTTGCAGGGGCGGACGCCACAACCGCAGCAAGGCGCCCCGCTCGGCGAGGTCCCTGGAGTGCGCCGCCTCGCGCGTTCGCACCTCGGCAACGGCTTGGTCGCTAGTCCCCGTCGGGACGTGTGTCGTCATCGTGACCAGGTACTCCATCGTCGGTGCCTCCCGCGACCCGAGCGCCGGATCCACGTTAGCGTGCCGCGTGTCGCCACCGGCCACGCCGCGACATATCCGACCGCCCATGCAGACCGACGACCGCTCGACTGCACCGCGGTTAGAGGTCGAGTACGACCTCGGTGTCGGGATGAGCGCAGCAGATCAGCACGTCGTCGCGTTCGGGCTGTTCGAGTGGGCAGGGGGCATAGGTGACCTGACCGGACAGGAGCGGCGTGACGCAGGTGTGGCAGACACCGGTTCGGCACGAGTATCGGGTGGGGACGTCGCAGGCATCGGCCAGTCCCAGGAGGGACCGATGTCGGCTGGACCAGCGCACGGTGAGACCGCTGCGCGCGAAGGTGATCTGTGGTCCCGTTCCGTCTGGCCCGGACGGCTGATGTGGTGCCGGGCGCTGGACGTCGGCGATTCCAGGGTTGATGGCAGGTCGTGCGCCGAACAACTCGGTGCGCACCAGGTCGGGCGCGATCCCGAGCCCGAGCAGGCTGTCGCGCAGGTCGGTCATGAACGAGATCGGACCGCACAGGTAGGCGGTGCCGGCTGGGGGCACGCCGAGGCGGGCGAGTGTCGCGAGCGTCGGACGCCCTCGGATCGCCGGACTGTTCGGCGGTGGGCCGGCCTCGGGTGCGGTGTAGAAGATGTGCTCGTGGGCGCGTGGCAGTGACCGCAGGAGCCGCCGCGCCTCGTCGGCGAATACGTGCTGGCTGGTATTGCGTGCAGCGTGAATCCACCAAACGGCACGGGTGCTGTTCGTGCCGGCAAGGTGGTGGAGCATGGCGAGCACGGGTGTGACGCCGATGCCCGCGGAGATCAGCAGTACCGGACCGTCGTCGTCGTCAAGTACGAACTCGCCGCGCGGCGCTGCGACATCGAGGAACGCACCCGGTCGCAGTTCCGCGTTGAGGTAGCCACTGACGGTGCCGTGCGGTTCTCGCTTGACGCTGATGCGATACCGGTCCGCGCTGGGGCTCGAGGACAGCGAGTAGTTGCGAACCGGCGCCGGGTCACCGGCTTGTGCGACGCGCAGAGTGACGTACTGTCCAGCTTTCGGCTCGGGGAGCCGCGACCCGTCGTCGCTGGTCAGGCACACCGAGGTCACGGCCGAGCTTTCCCGGACCAGCGTCGCCACGCGCAGGCGGCGAAAGCCTGGCCACCCCGGCTCGACGCCGACTGACGGTGCCTCGGCCACCTCTCCGCGTTCCGCGGCGTCGAGAAGCTCGCGGAAGGACTGCTGCCAGCCAGGACTGAGCGCGGGAATGTCGACCGCCGCGCGCAGCTTCTCGACGTCGCGTCCGGGGAGGTAAAGCAGGGCGTCGGCGTCGGCGACGTTCAGCGCGTGGCGGCCGATCCGGGTACGGATGATCTGGTCGCCGGCCCGGACGTGGCCTTCTGTGATGACACGCAGGTAGAAGCCGGGACGGTGGTGGGCGACGAGCAGCGCGGGCAGTTCGGGTTCGCCCATCCGCATGCCGACTCGGAAGCAGGTGACGCGCGGTTGCGTGACCTCGAATTCTGCCTCGCCGATGCGATAGCGGTCGCCGATGCACACCTGGTCGTCGAGCAGGCCGTCGACGGTGAAGTTCTCGCCGAACTGACCGAACTGCCCGTCATCACGGCCGAAGTGGTCTTGCCAGTAGCGGTAGGAGTCGAGCTGGTAGACAAGCACCGCGCGCTGCTCGCCGCCGTGACCGTTGAGGTCGCCCTGCCCATCGCCGTCGATGTTCAGCCGGCGCACCATGCGCGGTCCGTCGACCGGCTGCTTCCAGATACCGGTGTGCACCGTGCGGCCCTGCCAGCCGACGTCCTTGGGCAAACCGACGTTCACCGATAGCAAGCTCGCCACGTCAGTGCTCCCGCGTCGTGTCGACGGTCGAGGTCTGTCACCGCTTTGATATCAGGGTCGGCCGTCGTGGCGGCGTCGGACCTTGGTCAGGCCTGGACCTCGTTGGCGACCTCGAACCCCGTTTCTTCCGGAGGCGAGGTGAACCCACCCTCGATGCCCCGCTGCATGCTCGGCACCAAGACCGAGTCGCGGAAGCGTTCCCAGCTGGCCTGCGAGTCGTGGATGGCGATGATCGTCCAGCCATCCTGGGACGCGCCGGCAGCGTGGAAGAGCTGCCCAGCGGGCAGGCTCCCGTCAGCCGGATGGACCGCTGCGATCGATGCCTCGTACTGCTGCTTGGTGCCACCCTTGAAGTGGTGCACAACGCCGTACTTCATGGAACTTCCCCGTTCTTCGGACCGGCCCCGAGCTGTGGGAGCTGTCCGAGGCGCCTCGGCGGGGGGGTCGATCGGACCGTACGCCGAGCATCCTGCAGCGTCTACGGGACATACCCCCACCAGCTGAGCGGTCGCTAACCGGAGTACCCCTCCTGTCGTCAGGGAGGATCACCTTGGTGCGTCGGTGGCGTCGCCTCAGGTGATGACGGGTAGCGCCATCACGAAGCGGCAACCGTTCGGAACGTTCTCGACGCTCACGTGACCTTCATGTGCATCGACGATGCCGCGGGTAATTGCCAGGCCGAGTCCCGCGCCGGCAGGGTGGTCGGCGGCATGCGGTGTACGCGCCGGCTCGCCGCGGTAACCGACATCGAAGACGCGAGACAGCTCCTCGAGTGCGATACCACCGCATTCGTCACGAACGGAGACCGTTGCCCGGTTGCCGGTCGCGTGGAGGACGACTTCGACCACGCCTCCGGGGTGGGTGTGCCGCAGCGCGTTCACCACGAGGTTGGTCAGTGCGCGGTTGAGTTCCGCGCCGTTGCCGTCCACTGTCGCCGACGTGACCATCCGCCCGCTCAGCTGCACCCCTTGCGAGCGGGCAAGGGGTTCGAGTGCAGCCAGGCAGTCCGAGACGAGGTCCCCGAGGGGAATCGCCTCGGCCCGCCGGGCTGCGGCTCCGGCCTGGATGCGTGACAGGTTGAACAGGTCGTCAACCATGGCGTTGAGACGGTCTACCGACGCGCGGATTTCCTTGTAGTACTGCTCGGGCACGTCGACGACGCCGTCCTCGAGCGCCTCGGACATCGCCCGCAGCCCCGCCAGAGGGGTGCGCAGGTCGTGGCTCACCCAGGCGACCAGTTCGCGGCGCGCCGTTTCGAGCGCCTGCTCGCGGCGCCGGGATTCTGCGAGCCGGGCCGCCGTGGCGCTCAGTTCGCGGCGCAGCATCTCGAGTTCGGCCGTCAGGCGGCGCCCGTCGGCCTGCGGTACCCGTCCGGCTCCGAGGTCGGCGACGGCGATGCTCAACGCACGTCGATCATCGGCGATTCGCTTCGCAGCCGCCGCGGCAGCGATGGCGGCGAGCCCACCGGCTGTCGCCGCGACGACGAGCACCGTGGTCTGATCTCGCGCCGCCAGGAGCATCACGTGGACGCTGCCGAGCACCGCCCCGACCGAAGCCGCGGTCCCGGTGAGCACCACGGAGGCGAGAACGCCGCTCAAGGACATGCGGCGCAACGGGAACGTCAACAGCCAGATCGCGATCGAGGCGATCGTCGCCCAGGCCGCGATCTCGGCGGCGTTGGCCCAGGTCAGATTCACGGCAGCTCCAGCCGGTACCCGATTCCCCACACAGTCTGGATGAGCCTCGGATTGGTCGGATCGACCTCGACCTTCTCGCGCAGGCGGCGGACGTGCACGGTAACCGTCGACTGGTCACCGAATGTCCAGCCCCACACCTCGCGCATCAGCGAAGCGCGGTTGAACGCGGTCCCTGGATGTGCCATCAGGAACACGAGGAGATCCAGCTCGCGGGCGGTCAGCGGCAACTCAACATCGTCACGGGTCGCACGGCGCGCCGCGGTGTCTACCGTGATCGGACCGGCGGAGAGCACGCGGCCGGCGCTCACGGCAGCGTTGGCTCTGCGCAGGACCGACTCGACGCGCAGCACGAGTTCACGAGGGGAGAACGGCTTGGTGACGTAGTCGTCGGCGCCGACCTCCAGACCCGCGATCCGGTCGTCCTCCTCGCCCAGGGCGGTCAGCATGATCACCGGCAGGTCGGGATGGCTTGCTCGGACTCGGCGGCACACCTCCAGGCCGTCGATCCCCGGCAGCATCAGATCGAGCACGACGAGATCGGGGAGGTCCAGGTCGACGCAGTCCAAGGCTTGTCGACCATCGGCAGCCCGCGCGGTGCGGTGCCCGGCGCGAGCCAGATAGTCGAGGACCACCTTGGCCACCGTGTCGTCATCGTCGACGACCAGCACCCGCGACATCCCTCGATGCTAGGTGCGTCGGCGACCCAACGGCCGCGGCTGGGCAACACATTCGGTAATCCGTAAGACGATGCGCCGCGACTCCCACACTCGCGTCTCCTGGCTCGGACGAGTGACCTGGGGCGGTGGGCGCGTCTGGGTTGACAGCTCATGCGGCATCGCATGAGCTGGGCCCCGAGCGTGACGTCGCGGGCTGGCGGTCAGCTGGCGGCGATTCCCTCGGCTCCGGCAGCGTTGGCGACGGTGACGGACCCGATCGCGGTGAGTGAGCCGTCGGAGTTGACGGCGAACTCGTCGACGATGCCGCCCGCGCCGGTCTCGACATAGAGGAACCGACCGTCGTGGCTGATCGCCGGGTCGACGGTTCCGGGGTCGGTGGTCGTGGAGCCCAGGACGCTGGGCACGCTGGTTCCGTCGACGGACAGCGTGGTGACTGACGGGCCGCCGGGGTTGGTGGTGAACAAGAACTTGCCATCGCGAATCACCCAGCAGGTTCCGCGTTGCCCGGTGGCAACCGTCGACAGTGGCGTCAGGATGCCGAAGTGATCGAGTCGCAGCGTGGTCACGGACGCCGTGCCGGCGTCGGCGACGACTGCGTGCCCGCGCTGGTCGAAGGCGATCGCGAACGGCACCGCTCCCGGGCGGGTGTTGATCACCGGGGGCTGGGTCGGGCCGCCGAAGCGGTTGAGGTTGAAGACCTCGATGCTGTTGGTGTTGGCCTTGGTCGTCACGAGCAGCTGCGAACCGTCGGGTGCGAATGCGACCTGGCCCGGGGTCTGGGTGAACGCTGTCAGGGTCGGATCGAGGCCGAGCGGCCGGTTCCAGGCAGGGATCCGGAACAGGTGGTCGCCGAACACGACGTAGCCCTGGATAGTTCCGCCGTGCTGAGCATTGGCAACGTAGACCAGGTTGCCGTGCACCGCGATGCTGACCGGGAACGTGCCGCCCGAGCTCACAACCTGGCGCAGGGTGAGGTCGGCACCGCGGACCGCGAATACCGAAACGGTGTTGCTGCCCGCATTCACGACGTAGAGCAGTTTGTGTTCCTCGTCGTAGGTAACCGCACCTTGCGATGCGGTGTGGTCGATCACCGACGTCGGCAGTATCCCGCCGTTCCCGCCGGTCGCGTAGGTCCGTGCGAGGCTCAGGGTGCCGTCGTCGGCCTCGCGGTAGGCGACGACGTGGTTACCGGTCGTCTCGTCGGTCTGCACGAACACGGCGTGCCCGCGGTGGTGCCGCGCTTCGGCGTTGGCGGGCGCGGCGAGCAGGGCGGTGGTCGCCGCGGCGGCCGCGGCGAGGCAGGTCAGGCGGGAGAGACGGTTCATTCCGGGCTCCTTTCCGGGGGCGGCGTGGTGCCGCTCCCGTCAGTCGTCGGAGCGTTGATTCGGTTACACCATCGGCCCCTGTCGGGAGCGACCGTTCGTGGTTCGTAATGAAATGGGACCGACCGGCGATGCGCTGTGACGCTCAGCAACGTGCATCCCGTTACCCGAACGCGGTTTCACGTGGCGGAGTGGGCGAGCGGCGGGCAGTGGTGGACGGTTCATCCTTGAGGCTCGGCGCGGAAGGCGGCGAGCAGTTGGTCGCGGACTGGATCGGGTAGCTGCTGCGCCTCCTGAACCGGCACGTGACCCAGGTTCCTGATGGTTGTGCGCATCTGCTCGACGTAGGTCGCGCAGGGTTCGCACAACCGCAGGTGCGCCTCGATGGTGCTCCGTCGCTGCTCACCGACCACGCCTTCGAGGTAGTCGGTGACCAGTTCGACCAGATCGATGCACCGGATGTCCAACCCGCGGTCGTGGTCGTGGGTCACCCGGTCTCCTTCGCGTAGTAGCCCTCGAGCGCTGACCGGACTCTTGCGCGGCCCCGGTGCAGGAGCACACGTTGATTCTCCGCCGTGATCGCGAGCAGCGCACAGACCTCCTCGCTTTCGAAGCCGTGGACGTCTCTGAGCACGATGACCTCGCGCTGCCGCTCGGGCAGCGTGGCCACCGCAGCCGACACCAGCACGCGGATCTCGCCGCGCAGGACGCCGCCCTCAGGGTCGGCGTCCCAGCGTTGCGGTCTACCGGCAGGCGTCCAACCGCCGGGGTACTGGTCATCGGCGTCTCGGAAACGGCCGGGATCGACGGTCGGGCCGGCGTTCTCGCGCGGCGTCAGCGAGGACAGCGGCGTGCTGCGGTGCTCTGCGACGCCGCGGGTCTTTGCGATATTGACGAGGATGCGAAGCGCCCAGGTGCGCAGCGACGATCGGCCCTCGAACGCACCGAGCCCTCTGACGAACCCGAGCCAGGCGTCCTGCACGACCTCTTGTGCGGACGCATCGGTAGACACGAAACCGCGGGCCACGCGCAGCATCAGCGGCGACCAGGAGCGGACCAGATCGTCGAATGCCCGCTCGTCGTGGGCGCGGAGTCGACGCAGCAGTTCGTGCTCGGCTGGATCCTGGGCTGCCACAATCTCCGGCGGAGCCGGGGGCGGCTCGGTCATCCCCGTCACGCCTGGAATCTAACGGTCTCGAGCGTTTCGCGTAACGCGTGCGGCAGGTCCACGACATTACGGACGAAGGAAATGGAGTGAGCACATGTGGCGACCCAGGCGGCGGCGCAGGGACCGCGACCTGGCGTGCGCGAAGCTCTTCGAACTCGTGACCGAGTACTTGGCGGGCACGGTGCCCGCCGACCTGCGAACCCAGGTCAAGGCCCGTCTGGCGGGCAGCCGGGCTCCGCTCTGCACGCCTGTGCGGCGGTCGGGGTCGGTCGTTACAACTGGCCGATGCCCCGGACCACGAGGTAGACGCCGACGCCGAGCCCGGTGAGCAGCAGGATCGTGCTGGTGTTCTTGGCGACGAACCGCGCGAACGCGTGCAGCAGCGGGTCGGCGCGGCGGCCGACGAGCGCCACCACCACGATCGGGAGTTCGGTGACCGCCAGCGACACGGCGATGCAGGCGATCAGGGCGCCGACGGTCTGCCAGACGTCGTAGTGCTGATCGGCGATGATCTTGATGGCGGCGAAGTAGGACAGCATCGGCAGGTAGATCAGGGCGCCGGCGACGAACGCCGCACGCAGGGTCTTCTCGGTCGGCTCGGCGCCCGGTGACGCGCCGGGAGTGGCCTCGCCGCGCCGGCGCCGCCGCTGATCGATCACCAGCCAGACCCCGGCCGCCACGATGACCGCGACGCCGAGACCGAGGTAGACCGCGGCGCTCGGCGTCGGGCGATCACCGGGGTTGAGGTTGAACTGCCGGAACAGCACCACCAGCGCGGTCCCCGTCGCGAAGGAGATGAGCACCCCGCCGGCCAGAAACGCCGCCGCCGTGGGCAGCGGCCGGGTGCTACCCAGGTAGGTGAGCACCGCCAGCAGCGCGACGGGGTACAACGAGCCGACCAGACACAGCAACAGCGCTTGGCCCATGTCTCGTCCTCCCGGCGCGGAACGGGCTGATTCTTGCATCCGCGCCGCACCGACCGGCCCTCGACGCGCACCCCCGCATGACCTTGCTCGACCCGCGCGCGGACAGCCACGACGCGGCGCGAAGGGCCCGATCGCCGCGCCTAGGCCTTCGCGCTGTTGAGCTGCGATCGGATCGTGTCGCGTACCCATCGCTTGTACCGGCCGATCGACCAGCCTCGCTCGACCACGAGGTTCTGGTGGGTTCCGAGCGACGCGAGGCCCCAGAGGATGTCGGCGAAGGTACCGACGCGCATCGTCGGCGGTAGCTCGCCGTCCTTCTTGAGCCAACGGCCGATCCGCATCAGTTCCTGGTAGCGCTCTTCCTCTCGCGGACGCAGCGCCTCGTCGACCTCCGGATGGTGCCGGCGCGCCACCACCAGGGCCTCGTGGATCCGCCATACCTTCGAGGCGATCTCGGCGTCCACTGCGATGCACGCGTCGAGCGCGTCGAGCGCGGTCGCCGCCGCCCAGATGGGATGACGCTGTGCGGCGGGGACGACGTCGGTCTGGTAGATGTGCAGATGCAGCGCGGCGAGCAGATCGGCCTTCGAGGCGAAATGGAGATAGATCGCCTGCCGGGACACGCCGGCTGTCCTCGCGACGGCGCCGAGCGCACCGCCGAAGTACCCCTGCTCCTCGAACACGACGCGCGCCGCGTCAAGGATCGCCGTCCGCGTGTCGGTCCGGACCTCGCTTGACATGCTGTAAATCTACAGCACTTCACAAACTGTCAAGCTGTTGTTCGATGGGAGGATCGCACCCAGCGTTGCACGCTGACACTTGCCGGCGCGCAGAGCCAGGTACGTCCACCGCGCAGCTTGGTTCCTAGGTGGGTGCGGGCGGGACCGGCTTGGGCGCGTAGGACGGGCCGGTACGGGCCAGGCCTATGACGCCGACGACGATCGCCGCAAATGCGCCAGCGGCGGCGGCAATTCGTAGCGGGCTGCCGGTGAAGTGTTCGCCGAACAGCCACACGCCCAAGATGATGCTGACGAACGGGTCGACGATCACCATCAGCGGTTGGGATACGGCCAGCGGGCCGTAGTGCAGCGCTGCTTGGGTAAGCACGATGCTGAGCCCGCCGGCGAACACGAGCCCGTAGATCTGCCCCCGCGTGAGCAGCGTCAGGATGCCCACCCCGGCCAGGGTCTCCGTCGTGGACTTCAGGAAGGTCGCCATGACCGCTAACACGATGCCTGCTGCCGTCGCGTACAGGGCGGCGCGGCGCACCGGTGACCCGGACGAGGCCAGGCCGGCACATAGCGCTGTCGCCGCGCCCAGCGTGAGCAGCGCCGGCAGCCACGCCGCGGTAGTCGCTTGCGGGTGGCCGCCGTCCGGCTGGGAAATGACCAGGAACAGGGCCAGGCCGATCGCCGTGGTCGACGCCGCCGCCCACGCCGCCGCGCGCACTGGCCGCCGCAACCAGACGCGGCCGATCAACAGGCTGAAGACCAGTTCGGTGATCAAGATCGACTGTACGACCGACATTCGACCGTAATACAACGCGAATCCCTGCAGCACGAAGCTCGCCGCCGTCGACAACACACCGAACAGCCACAGCGGGTTACGAACCAGATACAGGCCCAGCCGCCACCCCCGCACCTGCGCCGGCGCGGCCCTGCTCGCCACGTGTTGGGTCACGACGGTGAACGCGCTCGCCAGCGCCGAAGCGAACGCGAGGGCCACGCTAAGCACGGTGCCGACTATGTCATCGCGCGACACCAACGCTGATGTCGACGCGCAGACCGTCGGGTATGGGTGTCAAGGCTGCCAGTGCCATGCCTGGTGGGCCATATGCTCCGCTGATGGATCTCGCTGTCCCTCCGCCTGCGGCGCCGGCCGCCACGATCGAGGAGGTCATCGCCCGGATGCAGGCCATCGACGCGGCATTGCCCGCCCGCGACGGCGTCGCCTGTTTCAACCGGATGTATCTCGAGGTCACTCTCGGCGTCGGCGATCAGGTCGAGCATGGACTGTTCCGCGATCCGGGCTGGGTCTCCCGGCTGGACGTCGTATTCGCCAACCGTTACTTCGCGGCGGTCGATTCGCTGGCTGGCCCGCCGGACGCGCAGCCGACCGCGTGGCGTCCGCTGCTGGCCGTCCGCGGGGATCCGGGCATCGAACCCATCCAGTTCGCACTGGCCGGCATGAACGTTCACATCAACCATGACCTGCCCCTGGCCGTGGTCGCGACCTGCGCCGACCTCAACACAGCGCCGACTGAGGGCACGCACCACGAGGACTATCAGCAGATCGACGCGCTGCTCGACGCCTCGGAACAGTCTGTCCGCGAATCCTTCGAACCGTCCGACATTCGACTTGCCGATCACCATGTCGCCGCCGTGGCCAACCTGGTCTGCAACTGGAGCCTGAACGAAGCGCGCGACGTGGCCTGGGATGCCGCGCTCGCGATCTGGGCCGTCCGCGACGACCGACTCACCACAGAACTGCTGACCAATGCGCTCGCGCGGGTCGTCACAATGGGCACCCGCACGCTTCTCGCCGCCGTCTGAGCGACGCACCAGCGCGAATCCTTGCGCACCTCGACAGTCGTGGCGTTATTCGATCAAGGGCGGGTAGTGCGGACGTCGACAGCCGATTGTGATCTCCGGGTGATATCGGTCGGCGTCGTCGCCCTCGGGCCCACCCCGGCAACGAACCCGACCAGGTCGTCGTGCGCGGCCGCGAACGGGTGTGCTTGGACACGGGGTCGCCGACCGGGTCTGCCCGGGGCCGCCGGCGCAGGCGCGGAGTCCTCGGCCGAGATCGCCAGCCGGCGCCCTGCTTCCACTGTCGGGTGACCCGACAGCCAACATGCATGTACGACGAGCATCGTCGCGAGCTATCCGCGGAGGGTGCGAGATTCGAACTCGCGGACGGTCTCCCGTCTTCCGCTTTCAAGGCGGATGCACTCGGCCACTATGCGAACCCTCCTGGTTGGCGTGCGCCGAAGACGCTGCGCGCGAGTCTGTCAGACGTCGCGATCGCCGCCGAGGCTCACTTCGGCGTGGCCGCGCACGAGGCCTGGAACCGTATCCGTCATGGGTCGAGTCTAAGCACTTCGAAAGGACCTCGAGCGGCGTCAGCCGAGCGGCTGGAGGCGCTGCCCCAGCGACCCGTGCGGGCAACCTTGACGCGCGACTCGGGTGTACAGGTACGTGACGCGTCGGCCCGGGCACCGCGGTGCTCGGCCTCGACGGGATCAGCGACCCGGTGCCGAACGTCTGAATCCGTCGCCGCGCGACCTGCTATCTGCCGCCGATCCAGGGGTTCGTCGCGCTGCGGTGGCTGGCACACAACCGGCACTTCGGAGCGCCGATCAAGGGTCAGGCGGCCGCCGGAAATGCTTGCCCAGCGTCTCGGTCTGCCGCTGGTAGTTCGAGCCGATGCCCTGCCCGTACAGCAGAGTCGGAGTGTCGAGCATGCGCTCGAACGTGAGCTTGCAGACCCGCTGCCGGTGTTCGATCATGAACGGCACGTCGTGGGCGCGCACCTCGAGTGCCGCGGTCGTGCCGCGGTACCCATGCGCCGGGTCGAAGCCGAAACCGGGATCGAAGAAGCCGGCGTAGTGCGTGCGCAACTCCCCGCTGGTCGGGTCGTAGGCCGTCATCTCAGCAGCGAGCTCGGGCGGGATGGTCACGGCCTCGTTGGACATCAACAGGTAGAAGTTCTTCGGGTTGAGGACGATCCGGTCGCCGTCCTCCTTGCGCACTGCCTCCCAGAATGCATCCGGGTCGGCGGCACCGGCCTTGGACAGGTTCAGCAGCGGTGCGCTGCTGCGCGAGCGGTAGCCGACCCTGCCCTTCGCGTCGCCGCGCAGGTCGAGGCTCAGGAACAGGCCGCCGCCCAATACCAGCCGCCGGGCCGGCACTGCCTCGCCGCCGGCGAACAGCAGGGGGTTCACGGCGTGGAACTCGCGGATCTCGTCATCGGACAGTGCGGTGGATCCGACCGCCAGCCGCAACTGGTTGAGCGAGAGGTCTTCACGCACCCGGATCGGGAACGACAGGGGAACGACTTCGAGGTAGAGCCCGCCCTCGTAGCCGGCCGCGATGTCGTCGAAGCTAGCGCTCTCGTCGGTGATGACCCGGGTGAACACGTCGACCCGGCCGGTCGAGCTCTTCGGGTTCGCCCGCGCCCGCAAGGTCGGCGGCAAGGCGAGTGGTTCCTTCAACGGGATCAGGTACGGCCGGTTCGTCTCGAGCACGGCACCCTCGCTGCGCAGGTCGAGCTCGTCGATGATGTAGTCCTTCACTCGCTGCTCGACGGTGCTCGCACCGGGCAGGAAGCTGCAGCGGATGCGGTACGCGACCTCGCCCAGGCGCAGGTCGAGGCTGGCCGGTTGGACGTTGTCACGGGGGATCTTGTAGGCGCCGGCGTCGATGACGCCTGCGGCGATCGCGGCGTCGAGATACTGGTTCGGCAGCACCCCGGTGCGCCCGGCCGGCAGTTCCAGCGCCACGATCACGCCCCCTGTCCGGCGACCATGCTGCAGTCTAACGTCGGGGGTGTGTGCACCGTGGTTACCCGCTGGGACACCGGATCGCCGGTGCACATCCTGGCGATCCGTGACGAGCACGTGTCGCGGGACTTCGACGATCCGGGCGAATGGTGGCCGGATCAGCCGGGGGTGATCGGCGGCCGTGACCGGCTCGCCGGCGGGAGCTGGTGCGTATCGGACGCGGCCAGCGGGGTCACCGCGCTGCTGCTCAACCGCATCGAACGGCACAACGGCACGCCGTCGCGCGGCGTACTGCCGCTGCGCGCCGTGGCAGCCGGATCCGCCTGGACAGATCAGTTCGATCACCGGGAGATGGCCAGTTTCACGCTCGTCCTCGCCGGTCCGAGCGGCGTCGCGGCCTGGACGTGGGACGCGAGCGAACTACGCCGTGACGACCTCGGGCCCGGTACGCACATGATCACCTCGCGGGGCATCGACGCCGCCGACGAGAAGACCGCCCGTTACGCGCAACGGTTCCGATCGCAGGATTGGCTGGACATCGTGACGTCGTGCCCGCCGGTCGACGACCGCACTGCGCTCATCGTCTCGCACCAGTTCGAGACCGACACGTTCGCGACCGTGCTCGGTCAGCTGATCACGAGCGCACCGGGGTCGCTGGTGTTGTCCTACTCCCGAACGCCCTGGCTGCGCGACACGTGGACGAACCCCAGCCAGCCGCCGGGGCGCAGCCCGCGCTGACGTGCTCCTGACCGACGCGATCCGGTCACGACTCCTCAGGCGTCGTGCGGCAGCCGCCATCCGACGACCTGCTCGTACGCACGGCGGTGCGGCCAGCCGGTCAGCATGCCGAGCGATCGGGCTGCGGTACGGGTCGGCACACCATCGGCAAGCAGGCCCTCGATGGCCGAGCGGACGGCCGGGTCGAGCTGCTCGGCGCGCCCGTCAGCCGGGCCGAAGCAGACCCAGACCCGCGCCGCGCCGGACAGGGCGACCGGCTCGCCGACCCGTACGACGCACGGGTCGCCGAACGGCTGCACTAGCACGGCAGCCGTCGCGCCGCGCAGCGCTGCCGCCCGGTCGAGCAGCCCGTCCACCCCACGACGATCGACGTCGAGGACCAGTCGGTGCGCGGCAGGCGTTCGCTGCAGCAGGTCCGCGGCGTGTCGCGCGGACCCGATCGTCAACGGCCCGGACGTGGACCCGGCAGCGGCCGCGGCCAGCGGCGGAGCCAGTCCGACGGTCTGCACCGCGACGGCGTGGCGCGGCACCGTGGCACCGGGCAGCGCTTCGGTCGCGACCACGAGAACCCGACCCTCGATGCGCGCGGGCGGCGTGCCGGAGCAGCCGACCAGCCGCCGCGCCGCCTCGTCCTCGGCAACGACAAGATCGGCCGCCTCGACCTCCGCGGCCAGCCGTGGATCGTCGGCCACGGCGGGGTCGGCGGCGAACAGCACGACGCACGGTTCGCCCGGGCGGTGCTGCAGCGTCACGTCCACCCGGTTCGACGGATCGCGCAAGGCGGCGGCCAGCGACCGCGGCAGGTCTGCAGCCGATGCGCTCGCCCGGGTCGCGAGCGTGCCCGGCAGCCGCAGTGGCCCGCGCCTGATGATTGCGGAACCGCCCGGGTCCCAGGACGAACTGGCCTGTGCCTGGAAGGAGAACGACTCCCCGCCGGCGGTGATCGCCACGTCGACCGGGCCCGCCATCCGCTGCGCCTGCCGCGCGGTGGACACGGCGACCACGCAGGTCGCCCGCGCGGTGATACGGGCAGCCGGGCACAGTTCGAGCGTCTTGGTGTGCGTGGCGCGGATCGCCTCGTGCCCGCGTCCGACGAGTCGCACGCTGTCCAGCCTAAGGCGCGGCCACCTCGCCTTGCGGGATGATGACGGTCACCAGCCTCGAAGGACCGCACGACAGGAGTGCGCAGATGGTCGACCTGACCGGCCGGACCGCGTAGGCCGGCTCATGCGGCAGGTGGTCGGCAACTCGACGCACGAACTCGACGCGTGTGCCTTCGCCACGCTTCGTGAGGGCTACGACGAGCTGGTGCTCGACCTCGGCACCGGCGACGGCAAGCACGTGTTGGCGGTCGCGCGCGAACGTCCGCGCGCGCTGGTCGTCGGCGTGGACGCGAGCGCGCAGGCGATGCGGGCGACGGCGTCGCGGGCCGCACGCAAGCCGACGAAGGGCGGCGTTGCGAATGCCCTGTTCGTCTGGGCGTCGGCGCAGGCCTTGCCCGTCGAGTTGACCGCTGTCAGCGAGGTGCATGTGCTCATGCCGTGGGGCAGCTTGCTGCGCGCGCTCGTGGAGCCGTCGGTCGAGGTGCTGCGCGGCGTGGCCGCGGGGTGCCGGCCGGGTGCGCCGTTCCTGATCACCCTCAACCTGCACGCCTGGCGACCCGCGGTCCCCGAGGTCGGCGCGACGCAGGAGCCGTCGCCGGACTCGGTGTCCGGCTTCGCGTCGGCCTATCGGCAGGCCGGCTGGCATCTGGAGGCCGCGCAGTATCTCGACGGCGCGCAGATCGCGGCCCTCGGCACGTCCTGGACGAAGCGGCTGAGGTCCTCGCGGGACGCGCTGGCGGTATTGGCCCTGCGCGGCCGTATCGATCCCGGTTAGCGAGGCGGTCAGGTCGGGTGCTGCTTGCAGTACTCGTAGAGGGCCATCGCGGTCGCGGTCGCCACGTTGTAGCTGAACGGCAGCCCCCACACCGGGATCTCGACGCAGTCGTCGAGCATCGCCAGTTCCGCCGGCGACAGTCCGGCGCGCTCGTTGCCGATCACCAGCGCGACGCGGCGCGCGAACGCGTACTCGTGCAGGCTCGTCGAGTTGGTCACCTGCTCCAAACCGACGAGCCGATACCCGTCGGCGCGCAACGTCCGCAGCACCGGTGGCAGCGAGTTGCGTACCTCGAGCCGGACGCCGTCCGCACCGTCGCGGGCAACCGTCCGGTCGATGCGCGGATGCCCACAGACGATCATTCGCGGCACGCCGCAGCAACCGGCCGTCCGCATGATCGTCGACACGTTGACGTTGCTGCGCATGGGCGCGCACGCGACGACGAGCTCGCGGGGTCCGCTGAGCGGGGCCGGCGGTCGATGGCGAACCTGGTCGAAGTCACCCATCACCGCAGTATGCGCACCCTTCGGCGCGCGACTCGGCGCAGCTGACCAGACTGGGCAGGTGAGCGACGAACCCGGCTTGACGCTTCGGTCGAGTCGGGGCCGCGGCGTCCTCGCCGCGACCATCCTCGGCAGCGGTATCGCCTCGCTCGACGCCACGGTCGTCTACGTCGCGCTGCCGCGCATCGGCCGCGACCTCGATGTCGGACTCAGCGCGCTGCAGTGGACGGTCAACGCCTACACGCTCACCCTCTCGGGCCTGCTGCTGCTGGGCGGCGCACTCGGCGACCGGATGGGGCGCCGCCGCATTTTCGTGCTCGGCGTCGTCTGGTTCACCGTCGCCTCCACCGGTTGCGCGTTGGCCCCCTCGGGCGCGGTGTTGATCGGGATGCGCGCGCTGCAGGGCGTCGGCGCCGCGCTGCTCACGCCCGGCTCGTTGGCCATCCTGGAAGCGGTCTTTCGCCGCGACGACCGGGCCGCGGCGGTCGGCGCATGGTCCGGGCTCGGCGGCGTCGCAACAGCGATCGGCCCGGTCGTCGGCGGGGTTCTCGTCGGCGTCGCGCCGTGGGGTTGGCGCCTCGTGTTCCTGCTCAACCTGCCGATCGCCGTACTCGTCGTTGTGCTGTCCCGTCGCTACATCCCCGAAACACGCGACGAGCAGGCACGCGGTGAGCTCGACGTCATTGGTGTCGCGCTCGCCGCCGCGGGTCTCGCCCTCGTCGTGTATGCGCTGACCGAGGGGCCGCGGCGCCAGTGGGCAGCACCGCTTATCGGCTGTCTGGTGGCCGGCTTGGCGTTGCTCGTCGGCTTCGTGGTCGTGGAGGCCCGGGGTAGCAACCCGATCATGCCGTTGTCGCTGTTCCGCGACCGGGAGTTCGCCGCAGCGAATCTGGTCACCTTGGTCGTCTACGCCGCGCTGTCCGGTGCGCTGTTCCTGATCCCCGTGCAGCTGCAGCAGGCGTCGGGTTTTTCTCCCGTAGCGGCCGGCAGCGCGCTGCTACCGGTGACCGCGGTCATGCTGGTGCTCTCGGCTCGGATGGGCCGTCTCGCGCAGCAGATCGGTCCGCGACTTCCGATGACGCTCGGCCCGGTAGTGGCCGGGATCGGCTTGGCGCTGCTCGCCCGCGTCGGCCTCGACGCCTCATACCTGACCGACCTGCTGCCCGCCCTGATCGTGTTCGCGCTCGGGCTTTCCGCGACCGTCGCGCCGCTGACCGCGACGGTGCTCGCGGCCGCGCCCGCCCGGCAGGTCGGGATCGCCTCGGCGGTGAACAACGATGTCGCGCGGGTGGCCGGGCTGCTCGCGGTGGCGGTGCTGCCGAGTCTCGCGGGTATCACCCCGAGCGCCTATGGCGATCCGGCCGCGCTGTCGGCCGGCTTCCACAACGCCGTGCTCATCTCGGCCGGGCTGTGCGCATTCGGCGGGCTACTGTCGGCGCTGCTCATCCGTGGCCGCGCGCAGACGGCTATCGGCACGGTTGCGGTGCCCGACGCGGCCACGCCGGCCGGGCCCGAACCTGCGCTGTACTGCCCGGTGTCCGTCCCGCACGCCGGCCGCTGACCCGCGCCCCACGGCCACCGCGGCGGTGACCGAAGGCCGGCGGCACGCCCATCCGTGCCGTCGCGCTCAGGCCGGCACCGAGAGCGACAATGCGAAATCACCGGGCGCGTCCGTCCACCACTGCACGAGCCGAAGACCGGCGGCGGTGAGTTCCGACTCGACCCGGTCGCGGCGGAACTTGGCGGAGATCTCGGTGCGCAGTTCCTCGCCGCGAGCGAAGCGCACCTGCAGAGCGAGGGCCGGGAGAAGCACGCTCTGCTCCTGGCGCGACCGCAGCCGCATCTCGATCCACTCGTTGGTCTCGTCCCACACCGCGACGTGATCGAACTCGGCCAGGTCGAAGTCGGCGCCGAGGTCGCGATTGAGCACGGCCAGGACATTCTTGTTGAAGGCCGCGGTGACGGCTGCTGCGTCGTCGTAGGCGGCCACCAGTCGCTGCGGCGACTTCACCAGGTCGGTGCCGAGCAGGAACGCGTCACCGCCACCCAGGCTCGCGCGCACCGCCGACAGGAACGAGACCCGCTGCGGCGGGCCGAGGTTGCCGATCGTCGAGCCCAGAAACGCGAGCAGACGCCGGGGATAGCGCGGCAACGACGGCAGGTGCCGCTCGAAGTCGCCGACGATCGGCTCCACCGCCACGCCGGGGAACTCGTCGGTGACGGCGGCGCTGGCGTCCTTGAGTACGGCCGGGTCGACGTCGAAGGGCACGAACCGGTGCAGCGTGCCCGCCTCGCGCAGCGCGTGCAGCAACAACCGAGTTTTCTCCGACGTGCCGCTGCCGAGTTCGATCAGCGTTTCGGCGCCGGTGAGGCCGGCGATCTGCGCCGCGCGTTCGACGAGGATGGCGCGCTCGGCTCGGGTCGGGTAGTACTCGGGCAGCCGGGTGATCTCGTCGAACAGTTCGCTGCCGCGGGCGTCGTAGAAGTACTTGGGCGGCAGCGTCTTCGGTGTCGCGGTCAGGCCGGCGCGGACGTCCTCGGCCAGCTGTTCGTGCAGCGCGCCCGGATCCAGGTAGGTCTCCATCAGCCTTCCAGTTCGGTCACGGTGATGCCGTCGGGCGTCACCTCGATGAGGTGGTGGTCGGGCACATCGACCCAGCGTGGATCGTCGTCCCACGGCTCGCTCGCTACGGCGACGCCGTCCGGCTCGACGAGGTAGGCGAGTTCGTCGCCCCAAGTGACGCCGATGACTCGCGTGCCGTCGGTGAGCAGGACGGACAGGAAGGCGTCAGGGTCGGCCTGCGCCACCGACGCAAGCGTGTCCGTGACGCGCAACGGATCCGAGGCGAACACGTGCGCGGCGAGCACCGCCGAATCGCACACCGACTCGGCGTCAGGAGCCGCTGGGAGCGCGGCCCGCGACACCCGACCGTTGTGCGAGAGGAGCCAGCGACCGTCGGAAAACGGCGCGGCCGCGCTCTGCTCGATCGGCATGCCGGCCGTCGCCGAGCGTACGGCCGCGAGCACCGCGCCGGACGTCAGGACGGGTGCAACCGACGCAAACGACACGTCGGCCCACAGCGGCCGGGCCGACCGCCACCGTCGCGGCGCGCCCGAGGGGTCGTAGAAACCCACACCCCAGCCGTCGGCGTTGAGCCGGCCACGCTTCTGCCGCCGCGGCGCATAAGACTGGCGCAGCAGCCCGCACGGCGGGTCGAGCACGAGCGAGGCCACCGAACGCGGCGCGCCGAGCCAGGCGAGATGCCTACACAACGTCATAGGCCAATCGGAGGCCGCAGAAGATCTGCCTGCGGCTCGGCAGATCCCAGTTGCGGAACGACGGCCGGACCGACGCCCCCCCGACCGCCCACGAGCCGCCGCGCAGCACCCGGTAGTCCCCGGCAAAGAACGGTGCGCTGTATTGCCGGTACAGCATCGCCGAAAAGCCTGGCCACGGCTCGAACGCCGAGGATGTCCACTCCCAGACGTCGCCGATCAGCTGCTCCACGCCATAGGCGGAGGCACCGGCCGGATACGCGCCCACCGGTGCCGGTCGCAGCGCCTCGCCGCCCAGGTTGGCCAGCGTGGGCAGGATCGCCGACGACCCCCACGGCCAGCGCCGCCGCCGACCCGCGACCGGATCCCACGCGCACGCCTTCTCCCACTCCTGTTCGGTGGGCAGCCGCGCCCCGGCCCAGGATGCATAGGCCTCAGCCTCGAAATGGCAGACGTGTTGCACCGGCTCGTCCGGCGCGATCTCCTCGACAATGCCGAACCGGCGCCGCGACCCGTCGGGGGACCAGAACAGGGGCCGTTCCAGGCCGGCTTCGACGCGATGCGCCCAGCCGCGCTCGGACCACCAGCGTGGCTCGGCGTAGCCGCCGGCGTCGATGAAATGCTGGTACTCGGCGTTGGTCACCGGAACCCGGCCGATCCGGAACGCCGGGAGATCGACGACGTGTGCCGGCCGTTCATTGTCGAGCGAGCAGGGTTCATCCGCGGCGTCGACGCCGAGCACGAACTGCCCGCCCGGCACGAAGACGGCCTCCTCCGGCACGCGACGACCTGGGGGCAGCCGCGTTCCGGTACCGAGCAGCGGCGTCCCGGTGCGCAGTTGATGGGTGGCCAGCATCGTCTCGACGTGCTGCTGCTCGTGCTGTTCGACCATGACATACGGGAAGAGCTCCTCGGCGCTCGCCAACGCGTCGAAGGCCCGGCCCCGCACGTCGCTGAGGAAGGCGCGCGCCTCGCGGGGGGCGAGCAGTGGCAGCGAGATCCGCGACGCCCTCGGATGCTCGAACGCGTCGTAGAGCGTCTCGACCTTCGCGGGCAGTACCCCCTGCTGCGCGGCATCGCCGCCGCGCAGCAGCCAGAGGTCCTCCTGCTGGCCGATGTGCGCAAGATCCCAGACGAGCGGGCTCATCAGCGGGCTGTGCTGACGGGTCAGCTCGGCGTCGTCGAAGTCGGTGAGCAGCAGGGTGCGTGCCCGGGCGGTCGCCAGCCCGCGCGCGGCGGTCTCACGCATGGGCCTCCTCCTCCAGGACGGCGCACGGACCCCGCGCCTCGGCCCCGATGCGCAACTCGTCACCTGGCGTGTGGCCGCTGTACAGCAACTCCGCGTAGGCCTCGACGTGTGCCTTCAACGACGGCGGGCAGCGGTTCACCGCAACCTCGACGCATCCCAGCGCGGCCGCCCGAATCGCCGGGTCGGCCAGGCCGTCGCGAGCGGCCACTGCCCGGGCATCGCGCACGGGCTGACACAGCTCGGCAGCGCGGTCGGCGGCGACGGGGTCGTCGATCAGGGTCACGGTCAACGCCACGACCGCAGGCCACCACCTGTCGGGCAGCGCGTCGATACAGCGGATCTCGACATAGCCGCGCGGGCGGACCGGTGGGAACAAGGTGGTCAGGTGGTAATCGACGTCGTCGAGCGTGGGGCGGCGCAGGATCGGCGACTCGCCCACGAGCCAGTCAGCCAGCGGGACCCGGCCGGTCATCGGCTTTGCGCCGTTGCGCCCGTCCCGTACGAGCATCACGGGTGCTTGCAGCGCGTACGTGGCCCAGGCCGCCGCCGGATCGTCACCGGACACCGGGTCGCTGCGGCTGTGGTCGATGCCATGCCATGCCTGCTGGCGCATCGACCGCCAACCCGACGCTCGTCCGGCGAGATAGGGCGAGCAGGCCGAGATCGCAACCAGCACCGGCCCGAGCTCGCGGATCATCCCGAGACGCGGGCCCCACCGAGCTCGTGGCCCGGCGTCGAGATTCACCTGCAGCGCCGCGGTCGCCGACATCATCGCCCGCCCGGGTTCGGCGCACCCCAAGGCCGCGAAGTGCTGTTCCATCGCGACGTAGCGTCGGCTCGGGTTCACCCGTCGCACCGGGCGGGCCGGATCCGCACCGAGCGGAGCCGCTCCGAACCCGGCGGTGCGCAGCCCGGCGCGCAGTACCTCGCGGTCGGCTTGCAGCGCCGCGATCGAGCTGACCGCACCGCGTGTCGGCGGCGTGGACAGCTCGACCTGGCCGCCCGGCTCGACGCTGACCCGGCTGCCGGACGGCATCACGGGCAGGCCGGCGACCGCGCCCTGGACGTCAGCCCAGGAGGGTCGCCGAGCCGGACGGGCCAGGTCGACGAGGTGGAACTCGAGCTCCAAACCCACCTGTCCGCCCGCCGAATCGTGCAGCGCGGCCTGCGCGATGTGGCCGCGCGCGCGCTCGACGGCGTCGGCGCCGGCCGCGAGTGCTTCGGCGGCGTGCCCTCGGGGCCGGTGTGTCGATGGCCGGGCCACCGGCGTGAACTGAGCGGTCATCCGCCCCCTCCAGGTCCGGACCGGCCACCGGAGTGGCCGCGGGTCGGTGCGGGGCGGTCGCTGCGGTGCAACGGACCGTCCTCGTGTGCTGCGCTCCAGTCTTACCCCCACCTCTGACAACGCAAGCAAACGTTCGTCGACGTGCGCCCCTGCACCCCCGGCCCTCCCGCGCGGCCCCGCGCCCGCGCCCGGGCCCCCGGGCCAGCGGGTACGGGCGGCAACGGGCAATGGGCCGGCGTGCGGGGGTCCTGGGCAGACGCGGTGCTCAGTGCGGTAGCGCGGTGTCCGTGTGTCCGGCCCGAGCGGCGACGACGCCGGCCTGGAATCGGCTCGTGGCCCCGACCTGGGCCATGTAGTCGGCGATGTGTCGCCGGCAGGTGCGCACCGAGATCGACAGCCGTCGGGAGATGGCCTCGTCCTTCTCGCCCTCGGCCATCAGGCGCAAGATCGCGGTGCGGGTCTCGTCCAATTCGGTCTCGTCCTCGGGCTGACGGTTGAAGACCGCCTCGAGGGGAGCGGCCTCCGCCCACAACTGCTCGAAGGTCGCGACCACCCACGCGATCACGTTCGGTTCGCGCACGACGGCCAGCCCGTGTCGACCCGGGTCATCGGTGGGGATCGGCAGCAGGGCAACGGTGCGGTCGACGACCAGACTGCGACCAGGTACCGAGGGCGCGAATCGGATCCGCGCGCCGGTCTCTGCGAGCTCGCTCAGATAGGCCCGGGTAGCGCGGTCGCGAAGTGCCGTGTGCTGGTAGAGGGCACGGGTCTTGATACCGCGCCCGGCGGAGTACACGTTCGCGACCCGGGTCCGACCGTCCATGCGGGTCGGGAGCCGACCCGGGGACACCGACAGGATTTCCCGCTTGCACCGGTCGGCGTAGTGCATCAGGACGTTGCCGATGGCGTTCGGGTCGGACACGACGTCCACCAGGTACTCGTAACTCGAGACCGTGAAGGCGGCGTTCCAGTCCGGGACGAAACTGCGGATCGCATCGCGGCGCTGTTCGAGCGCCACGCGCCGCGCACCGAGTTCGAGGTCCTCGGCGCCGAGCACGGTCGCCTCGGCGAGCGTTGGGCTGACCGCGCTCAGCATGTCGTGCTCGTCGATGCGCAGCAGCCCCATCTCGGCGAGCCGGGCGACAGACTTGTCCAGCTCGTCGGCGGTTGCGCCCATGCCTGCCGCGATGTCGGCCAGTGACCCCGGCCGGCGCAGGACAGCGCGATACAGCGCGGCATCACGCTCGGTGAGTGCCTCGACATCCCCCATGATCGCCGCCCGCGAGTAGGTGCCAGGCAGCTAGCTGCCAGTTGCAAACGTTTGAAATGTGTGTGGTTCGACCCCGATCCTATGGTGAGGTGGCGGAGAGTGTCGTTTGCGCACGGGTTCACCTACGCAAATACGTGCACTTGTGACGCGAAAGGGACTCGATGCGGGGGATCGTTGTTCGTCGGCTGCTCGCAGCCGGAGTGGCTGTTGTGGCCACCGCAATGGGGGTCGGCGTTGCCGGTTCCGGCGCAGGCGCCGCACCTTCGGCACCGGTACCGGTGGTCGTACCGGCTGATCAGGTCGTACCGGCTGATCAGGTCGTACCGGCTGATCAGGTCGTACCGGCTGATCAGGTCGCACCGGCTAATCAGGTCGGTCAGGTAGTCAGCCGAAGGGTTGCCACCGACTGGTGGTGGTGACCCGGCGCATGACGTTGCGACGCTGAGTCCTGGCAGTCGCAACGCGCAGATCCCGATCCCGTCCTCGCCGCACAGCAGCGACCGTCCCGCCGGGGCGAGTCGGCCGCGAGGACGGGATCGGGCGTTGTGGGCGTGCTGAGTACACCCAAGTCGACCCCTGTGTCGACTACCCGCCGAAAGAGTTGTCGCCCGCCCGCTCAGGGGTAAGTAGACGGCGGCGGCTCGCTTCGGTGCCACGCCGAACATGCGCCGCGTGCGGCGCGGAGCTGGTTGACCGGCACCTGCAGACCTGCCCGCGCGCCCTGCGATCATCGGCGGATGACTGCCCAGCCCAGTGCGCCGCCCGCCGGCCTCACCCATCTGCACAGCGGCAAGGTGCGCGACCTCTACCGCAGTGCCGACGGGCGGCTCGTCATGGTGGCGAGCGACCGGATTTCGGCGTTCGACTTCGTGCTGGCCAGCACCATCCCGGACAAGGGACGCATTCTCACCGCGATGACGGCCTGGTGGTTCGAGCAGCTCGCCGGGATCGTCGACAACCACCTGCTCGCTCTCGATGACGTGCTGGTGCCGCCCGCGTGGCGCGGCCGGGCGATGGTGTGCACGCCGCTGCAGATGGTGCCGGTGGAGGCCGTCGCACGCGGCTACCTCACCGGCTCCGGGCTGCTCGACTACCGGGCGAACGGCGCGGTGTGCGGCGTGGTCTTGCCGGCTGGCCTCGTCGACGGGGATCGGCTGCCCGAACCGATCTTCACTCCGGCGACCAAGGCGGCGCTCGGCGAGCACGACGAGAACGTCTCCTTCGCGGCCGTCGCTGCCGAGGTCGGTGTCGTGACGGCCGCCGAACTGCGTGAGCTGACGCTGCGCATCTACGCGCACGCCGCGGCGCTCGCGGCCGGGCGGGGCATCATCCTGGCGGACACGAAATTCGAGTTCGGACGTGATCCGTCCTCGGGCCGGCTCGTGCTCGCGGACGAAGTACTGACGCCGGACTCGTCGCGGTTCTGGCCGGCCGCCGAGTGGGCGCCCGGGCGCGCGCAGCGAAGCTTCGACAAACAATATGTGCGCGACTGGTTGCTGTCGGCAGAATCCGGGTGGGACCGGGTCTCCGGTGCGCCGCCGCCGCCGCTGCCCGAGAATGTCGTCGCGGCGACCAGGGCGCGGTATGTCGAGGCGTACGAGCGGCTGACCGGACTGGACTTCGCGCAATGGCCCGGGGGGCCGACGACACTGGTGTGATCGACATCAGGTTGACGTATCAACCGTCATCACCTACGGTTTAGTTGAATAAACAACCAATCTCCGAGGTGATCGTCATGCAGCTTCTCGTCGTCATTGCCAGCACCCGTCCGGGTCGCGTCGGTGACCGAGTGGGTCGATGGTTCGTCACCCAAGCGCGCGAGCACGGCGGATTCGACGTCCAGGTCGCCGACCTCGCCGAGTTCGCGCTGCCCCTGCTCGACGAACCGCACCACCCACGCCTGGGCCGCTACGAGCACGAGCACACGAAGCGGTGGAGCGCGGTGGTCTCGGCTGCCGACGCGGTCGTGTTCGTCATGCCCGAGTACAACTACGGCTACAGCGCTCCGCTGAAGAACGCCATCGACTATCTGCACACCGAGTGGGCCTACAAGCCGATCGGGTTCGTCAGCTACGGCGGTATGTCCGGCGGCATCCGCGCAGTCCAGATGATCAAGCAGGTGGTCACGGCGCTGCGCATGTTCCCCGTCAGCGACGCGGTGCCGATCCCGATGGTCGCCACGATGATCGACGAGGACGGGTTGCACCCGACCGAGATCGTCACGGCGTCGGCGAAGGCGATGCTCGACGAGCTGGTCACGGTGACCGCCGCGACCAGCGCGTTGCGCATCGCGGGCTGAGTTCTGGGGGGCCGATAGGGTGAGCGCGCCGTCGTTCGTCGGGGAGGCATCGTGGCTCGAGTGGTCGTGGACGTGGTGCTCAAGCCCGAGATCCTCGACCCACAGGGGCAGGCGATCGTCGGCGCGCTCGGCCGGCTGGGCATCGACGGCGTGCGCGACGTCCGGCAGGGCAAGCACTTCGAACTCGAGGTCGACGACGACGTCGACGTCGAGACGATCTCCCGCCTCGCGGACACGCTGCTCGCGAATCCGGTGATCGAGAACTTCGCCATTAGCCGCGACTGAACGAATCCAGATCGATTAGGCGGGTCGAAGGTCCCGGCAGCCGCCTGCATTGGTCCGTGTCAGGCCGCGCGGCGACCCGGGCACGCTCGTCCGTAAGGGTTTTCGACGACAGGATGGGCGCATGGCGCAGGACACGCGGGACCCGGCAGCGTTGAGCGATCAGGAGCTCGCCGAGCTCGATGCCTACTGGCGTGCGGCGAACTACCTGTCCGTCGGGCAGATCTACCTGCTCGACAATCCGCTGCTGCGCGAACCGCTGCGCGCCGAGCACGTCAAGCCGCGGCTGCTGGGGCATTGGGGGACGACGCCCGGGCTGAACCTGCTGTACGTCCACCTGAATCGGCTGATCAAGGCACGGGACCTCAATGCCGTCTACATCGCCGGCCCCGGACACGGCGGCCCCGGGCTGGTCGCCAACGCCTACCTCGAGGGCACCTACAGCGAGGTGTACACGCACATCGGCGAGGACGAGGCCGGCCTGCGCCGGCTGTTCAGGCAGTTCTCCTTCCCCGGGGGCATCCCCTCGCACGTCGCGCCGGAGACACCCGGCTCCATCCACGAGGGCGGCGAGCTCGGCTACTCGCTCGTTCACGCGTACGGCGCCGCGTTCGACAACCCTGACCTGCTCGTCCTGTGCGTGGTGGGTGACGGCGAGGCGGAGACCGGACCGCTCGCCGCGAGCTGGCATTCGAACAAGTTCCTCGACCCGGTGCACGACGGTGCCGTGCTTCCCGTCCTGCACCTGAACGGTTACAAGATCGCGAACCCGACGGTGCTGGCCCGCATCCCCGAGGACGAGCTTGCCGAGTTGATGCGCGGCTACGGGCACGAGGCCTATTTCGTCACCGGTGACGAGCCCGGCGACGTACACCGGCAGCTGGCCGCGACGCTGCAGGCCGCGCTCGACGACATCGCCGCGATCCAGTCCGCCGCCCGCGACGAGGGGTCGAGCGAGCGGCGACCGTGGCCGATGATCGTGCTGCGCACCCCGAAGGGCTGGACGGGGCCCAAGGTGGTCGACGGCAAGCCGGTCGAGGGCACCTTCCGAGCGCATCAGGTACCACTCACGCAGACCCGCACCAACGACGAGCACCGGGCGCTGCTGGAACAGTGGTTGCGCAGCTACCGTCCGCAGGAGCTGTTCACCGCGGACGGTGCGCTGCTGCCGTCGTTGAAGGCCCTGGCTCCCGCGGGGGAGCGGCGGATGAGCGCCAACCCGCACGCCAACGGCGGGCTGCTGCTGCGCGACCTGGAGTTGCCCGACTTCGGCAAGTACGCCGCCGACGTGCACAAACCCGGCGCCGAGTTCAGCGAGGCGACACGGGTGCTCGGCGAGTATCTGCGCGACGTCATCACACTGAACGCGGACAACTTCAAGGTCTTCGGCCCGGACGAGACGGCCTCGAACCGGTTGGCTGCCGTCTTCGAGGTCGCCAACCGGGTGTGGGAGGCCGCGATCGTGGACGGCGACGAGTTTCTCGCCCGCGAAGGGCGAGTGGTGGAGGTGCTGTCCGAGCACCTGTGCCAAGGCTGGCTGGAGGGCTACCTGCTCACCGGCCGGCACGGGCTGTTCAACTGTTACGAGGCGTTCATCCACATCATCGATTCGATGGTCAACCAGCATGCGAAGTGGCTGAAGACGACCCGTGACATCCCGTGGCGGCGGCCGATCGCGTCGCTGAACTACCTGCTGTCCTCGCACGTCTGGCGCCAGGACCACAACGGGTTCTCGCATCAGGATCCGGGGTTCATCGACCACCTCGTGAACAAGAAGGCGAAGGTCGTGCGCGTGTACCTCCCGCCGGACACCAACACCCTGCTCTCGGTCGCGGATCACTGCTTGCGCAGCCGCAACTACGTCAACGTCATCGTCGCGGGTAAGCAACCCGCGCTGACCTACCTGTCGATGGACGACGCGATCGCGCACTGCACCCGCGGCCTCGGGATCTGGGACTGGGCCGGCAACACCGACGGCGAGCCGGATGTCGTGCTGGCCTGCGCCGGCGACGTTCCCACGCTGGAGATCCTCGCCGCGGCGGGCCTGCTGCGGAAGAGCCTGCCTGAGCTCAAGGTGCGGGTGATCAACGTGGTGGACCTGATGCGGCTGCAGCCGGACACCGAGCACCCGCACGGCCTGTCCGATCGCGACTTCGACGTACTGTTCACGCCAGACAAGCCGGTGATCTTCGCCTACCACGGCTATCCGTGGCTCATCCACCGCCTGACGTATCGACGCACCAACCATCGCAACATCCATGTGCGCGGCTACAAGGAGGAAGGCACGACGACGACACCGTTCGACATGGTCATGCTCAACGACCTCGACCGCTTCCACCTCGTCATGGACGTCATCGACCGCGTGCCGACGCTCGGCTCGCGTGCCGCAGTGTTGCGGCAGGAGATGGCCGACGCGCGCCTCGCCGCCCGGCGCTACACCCGCGAGCACGGTGAGGACGACCCGGCCGTCACCACCTGGACGTGGGAGCATCGGCCGAGCGAAGGGTCATGACAGCGTGCGGGTACTCGTGGTGAACGCCGGCTCATCCAGCCTCAAGTTGCGCCTGCTCGAGCCCGATGATCGGCTCAGCCGGTCGGCGGACCTGCCGGCCGACGCCGGCGGCTTCGACACCGATCGCATGGGGTCCGTACTTCGGACCTGGCCGCCGCCCGACGTGGTCGGGCACCGCGTCGTTCACGGCGGCGCCGACTACACGTCTGCCGTGCGCCTCGACGCCGGTGTACGGGAGCGGCTCGACGCGCTGACTGCGCTCGCGCCGCTGCATCAGCCGAAGTCACTCACCGCCCTCGATGCGGTGAGCGCGGCATTGCCCGACGTCGCGGCCGTCGCGTGCTTCGACACCGCTTTCCACTCGACGCTGCCGCCAGAGGCGACGACCTATGCGATACCGGCCGAGTGGCGGCAACGGCACGGCGTGCGCCGCTACGGCTTCCACGGCCTGTCCCACGCGTGGTCCGCGCAGCGCGCCGCGGCACTGGGCGGCAGTGCGGCCCGGGTCGTGAGCTGTCACCTCGGCGCGGGCGCGTCGTTGTGCGCGATCGTCGGCGGCCGCAGCGTCGACACGACCATGGGGTTCACGCCGCTCGAGGGCCTGGTGATGGCAACGCGCTCGGGCACGGTCGACCCCGGCCTCGTGCTCTGGCTCGAGGAGCACGAACACCTGCGTCCGCACGCCGTTGCGATCGCGCTGGAGCAGCGCTCCGGGTTGCTCGCATTGGCTGGGACGGCGGACATGCGCGCGATCGTGTCCCGGGCCGACCGCGGTGAGCAGGCCGCCCGCGGCGCCCTCGACGTCTACCTGCACCGGTTGGCGGGCGCGATCGCAGCGATGGCCGCGGCAGCGCGTGGTCTCGACGTGCTCGTGTTCACCGGCGGGATCGGCGAGAACTCGGCGGCGGTCCGGGCACTGACCACCGAGCGGCTCGGGTGGCTCGGTGTCGAGCTGGACGGCCCGCGCAATGCGGCCGTCGACGTCCGCGCTGCGGACGCCGACATCACGGCGGCAGACGGTTCGGTGCGCGTGCTCGTGATCGCCGCCCGCGAAGATCTGCAGATCGCGCGGGAGGCCCGGGCGGTCGTCGCACCGTTCAGGCGGCCGTGCGGCCCGTCGTGAAATCCCAGAACCGGCCGCGGCGGGGGAAGACCGTCGCGCAGGCCACGCAGGTCGCGAAATCGGGCGACCAGGTCAGTTCCGACTTGCACTCCGGACAGCAACAACGCGACGCCAAGTCGGCTGCGGAGTGCGCGGGATCGGTCCGTGCGGCATCGCTGCGGGACTTCCGCGAGACAACGACGAACTGGTTCGGCCCCCACCAACCGATACCGACGCGCTGGGCCACCCGCTCGATCGTGCGCGCGATCGGCGAGAGCATCCGGACGGTCCTGCGGGGCAGCCGTTGGTCCCAACGACGCAGGTTGTTGACGCTTGCGACGGCCTCGCAGTCGAAGCCGGCGTCGTTGATCTTGGTCTTGACCGCGGCGAGTTGATACTCGTGGAACGGGTGCTCGGACGTACCCACGACAATGGCCTGCGGGCTGCGTAGTTCTCGGTGGCGGCCGGTCATCACCGCGCGGATACGAGCGAGCAGATGATGCTTGATCGGGATGTCGAAGATCGCCGCGCCGTCGACGGTCTGCAGCATCTCCGGCAGCGCGGCGTCGAGATCGTTCAGATGGTGCAGAACCCGTACCGTCATCGATGCGTCGAAGGCCGACTCGCGGAAGGGGAGCCGAGCCAGATCGGCACGGACGAGATGCAATCGGCCTTCGGCGAGGAATTCCGAGTGCAGGTCGGCAGCGATGTGCAGGTTGTTGACCGAGTAGTCGATGATCACTACGTGCTCGGCGAGCGTGGACGCAAGTTCGAGATTGCGGCCGTAACCGCCGCCGAAATCGGCAAACCACTCCACCTTGGGCTGCCGAACGGACAGTCGGGCCAACGCGGCCGTGAGCGCAGCGGTCTCGGCCCATTGCTCGTAATCGCGTGATGCCCAGAAGGTGCGGTAGTCATAGCTGTTGCTGTCGTAGTCGGCGATGCCGGCGTCCCGGGCGGCGACCTGCTCGCGGGCGAGATAGAACGACCCTGCTGCGGCCTCACTCGTCATACTCACGTCCTTGCCTGGGCGAAGCAATAGCCGAGTTCGATCAGAGCATAGCGCCGCCGAAATCCAGGTAGGACACGCGCTTTCGATCCGCAACGGTCCCGCGTCGCGCCGCCCGGGGACGTGCGGCGCAGAATTGCGAGATGGATGCTCGCGATGCGGACTACGACACACCGCTCGATCGGGCAGCAGGGCACGCGTACAGATGGTTGGCGTCGGTTCAGCAGCGGCCGGTGCCGCCGCGGGCGAGCGCGGACGAATTGGTCCGCAGGCTCGGCGGTCGGTTGCCCGAGTTCGGCCGCGCCCCGGTCGAGGTGATCGACGAGCTCGTCGCGGGCGCCGAGCCAGGCCTGATGGCCATTTCCTCCGGCCGCTTCTTCGGCTGGGTGATGGGCGGACTGCTGCCGGCGGCCGTGGCTGCCGACTGGCTGGTCAGTGCCTGGGATCAGAACACCGGCCTGCGCTACGCGACCCCGGCAACCGCTGCGTTCGAGGAGGTGGCCGGTGCGTGGTTGCTCGACGTCCTCGGCTTGCCAACCGGTGCGGACGTCGGGTTCACCACCGGCGCGACGATGGCGAACTTCGTCGGACTGGCAGCCGGTCGCGGCGCCGTCTTGCATCGGGCCGGCTGGGACGTGCATCGTGACGGGCTGACCGGCGCGCCGAAGGTGCACGTCCTCGTCGGTGCCGACCGGCACGACACCGTCGACCTGGCGCTGCGCTATCTGGGTCTCGGGCGGCCGAGCGTGGTAGCGGCCGACGACCAGGGTCGGCTGCGGGTGGACGCGCTGCGCGAGGAGTTGGCGCAGTTGCCCGACGGTGTGCCCGTCCTCGTGGCGCTGCAGGCCGGGAGCCTGCATGCCGGCGCGTTCGATCCGTTCGACGCGGCGATCGCGGTGGCGCACGCACGCGGCGCATGGGTGCATGTCGACGGCGCGTTCGGGCTGTGGGCGGCCGCAAGTCCGGCGCTGCGTCACCTCACGGCCGGCCTGTCCGGCGCCGACTCCTGGGCCACGGACGCCCACAAGACGCTGAACGTGCCCTACGACTGTGGCGTGGCCGTCGTCGCCGATCCGTTCGCCGTTCGGTCGGCGTTCAGCATGGATGCCAGCTACCTGATCGCGGACGAGCACGGCGTCGGCGACCCGCATGAGAAGGTGCCGGAGCTGTCCCGGCGGGCCCGCGGAGTGCCCGTGTGGGCGGCCCTGCGCTCGCTCGGGCGCGCCGGCGTGGCCGATCTCGTCGACGGGTTGGCGCGCGCGGCGCGAGCCCTGGCCGACGGGGTCGCGACCGTGGAGGGCGCCGAGATCGTCAACGAGGTCGGGTACACGCAGGTGTGCGTCGCGTTCGGCTCGGACGAACGCACTCGGGCGGTGACCGCCCGGGTGCTCGCCGACGGCACGACGTGGATGTCCGGATCACGGTGGAAGGACCGCGACGTGCTGCGGATCTCGGTCAGCAACTGGCGAACCTCCGACGCCGACGTCGAGGCCTCCGTCGACGCGGTGCGCCGCGCAGCGGCCGGCTGACACCGCCGCGCAGCGGCCGGCTGACACCGCCGCGCAGCGGCCGGCTGACACCGCCGCGCGGCTGCGTCGCCTCGCGCCGTGTGGCCGGCGGCGGCCCGCGTCCCGGTAGCCTGGCGAGCGTGCCGAGACGGGTGGGTGTGGTCACGTTCCCGGGCAGCCTCGACGACCGCGACGCCGCCCGCGCAGTCCGCATCGCCGGCGGCGAGGCAGTGCCTCTCTGGCACGCCGATCCGTCGCTGCACGACGTCGACGCGGTGATCCTGCCCGGTGGCTTCTCCTACGGTGACTACCTGCGCTGCGGCGCGATCGCCCGCTTCGCGCCGGTCATGCAGACGATCGTGTCGGCCGCCCACGACGGCTTGCCCGTCCTCGGTATCTGCAACGGCTTCCAGGTGCTGTGCGAGGCGCACCTGCTACCCGGCGCGCTGATCCGCAACGTCCACCGCAGGTTCGTCTGCCGCGACCAACCGCTGCGCGTGGAGAACAACCACACAGTGTGGACGTCGGCGTATCGGGAGCTGCAGGACATCGTCATCCCGCTCAAGAACGGCGAGGGCGGTTACGTCGCCGACCGGCGCATCCTCGCCGAACTCGAGGACAACGGACGCGTCGTGGTGCGCTACCTCGGCAATCCCAACGGCAGCTATCACGATATCGCCGGCATCAGCAACAAGGCGGGCAACGTCGTCGGGCTGATGCCGCACCCGGAGCATGCCGTCGAGCCGCTCACCGGTCCGGGCACCGACGGTCTCGGCATGTTCGCGTCGCTGCTGGGCCCGAGCGCAGGACGTCGCCGCATGATCGACACCGTCGAGCGCGCTGCCGAGACGTCCGAACAGCCGCAGCCGTATGGGGAACTCGGTCTCGCCGAGGACGAATACGCGCGCATCCGGGAGATCCTCGGCCGCCGGCCGACCAGCTCCGAGCTCGCGATCTACTCGGTGATGTGGAGCGAGCACTGCTCCTACAAGTCGTCGAAGGTGCACCTGCGCGCAGTTCGGCGAGAAGGCCCCCAAGACCGACGCGTTGCTCGTCGGCATGGGCGAGAACGCGGGCGTCGTCGATGTCGGCGACGGCTGGGCGGTCACGTTCAAGATCGAGTCGCACAACCATCCGTCCTACGTCGAGCCGCACCAGGGCGCGGCCACCGGGGTCGGGGGCATCGTGCGCGACATCCTGACGATGGGCGCGCGGCCGATCGCCGTCTCGACAGCCTGCGCTTCGGCCCCCTGCACGCCCCCGACACCGCGCGCGTCCTGCCCGGCGTCGTGGCCGGCATCGGTGGCTACGGCAACTGCCTGGGCCTGCCCAACGTCGGTGGCGAGGTGTACTTCGACGAGTGCTACGTCGGCAACCCGCTCGTCAACGCGCTGTGCGTCGGCGTGCTGCGCGCCGACGGCGTCAAGCTCGCGAAGGCGGACGGCCCCGGCAACCACGTCGTCCTGTTCGGCGCACGGACCGGCGGTGACGGCATCGGCGGCGCCTCGGTACTGGCCAGTGCGACCTTCGACGAAGCGCATCAGGCGAAGCGGCCGAGCGTGCAGGTCGGCGACCCGTTCGCCGAGAAGGTGCTCATCGAGTGTTGCCTGGAGATCTTCGCCGCCGATCTCGTCGTCGGCATCCAGGATCTGGGTGCGGCCGGCCTGTCGTGTGCCACGACCGAGCTGGCGGCGGCCGGCGCCGGCGGCATGGACGTGGGTCTCGACCGCGTCCCGCTGCGCGATCCCACGCTCACGCCCGAAGAGATCCTGATGAGCGAATCGCAGGAACGGATGATGGCCGTGGTCACTCCGGCTCACCTCGAGGAATTTCTCGCGGTGTGCGTGAAGTGGGACGTCACAGCCACCGTGATCGGCTCGGTGACCGACACCGGACGCCTGCGGATGTGGTGGCACGACGCAGCAAATCGTCGACCTGCCGCCGCGCAGCGCTGCGCACGAGGGGCCCGTTTACCAGCGGCCGATCGAGCGCCCGCTCGATCAGCACGCGATAGTGCGTGTCGACGGACGCGGTCTGCCCCGCCCGCAGCACCCGGTCAAGATGCGCGCCACGCTGCTGCGCTTGGTCGCATCGCCCAACCTGGCCGACAAGTCCTGGGTCACCGACCAGTACGACCGCTACGTCATGGGCAACACCGTGCTCGCCCAGCCGGAGGACGCCGGCGTCCTCCGGCTGGACGAGTCCACGCAACGCGGCGTCGCGATCGCCACCGACGGCAATGGGCGCTACACCCGCCTCGATCCCTACGCCGGCGCCCAGTTGGCGCTGTCCGAGGCCTACCGCAACGTGGCGACGACCGGAGCGCGAGCCACTGGCCGTCACGAACTGCCTGAACTTCGGCTCGCCGGAGGACCCTGGCGTGATGTGGCAATTCGCCGAAGCGGTCCGCGGGCTCGCAGACGGCTGCCAGGTGCTGGGGACGCCCGTCACCGGCGGCAACGTGAGCTTCTACAACCAGACCGGCACGACGGCCATCCACCCGACACCGGTGATTGGCGTGCTGGGCGTGCTCGATGACGTGACCCGGCGCACGCCGTCGGGCTTTCGCACCGACGGCGCCGGCATCTACCTGCTCGGCGCCACCCGAGAGGAGTTCGGCGGCTCCGAGTGGGAGTACGCGGTACACGGTTTCCTCGGCGGCGTGCCGCCACACGTCGACTTCGCCGGTGAGCAGGCACTGGCTGAAGTCCTCATCGCCGGCGCACGCGACGGCTTGATCGATTCCGCGCACGACCTCGCCGAGGGTGGGCTCGCGCAGGCGCTCGTCGAGGCCTGCCTGCGCCGCGACGCCGGTGCGCGGGTGTCGTTGCCCGACGGGCTCGACCCGTTTATCGCCCTGTTCAGCGAGTCCACGGCACGCGCGGTCGTCAGCGTGTTGCGCAGCTACGACGCGCAGTTCATCGAGCTGTGCGCGACGCACGACGTGCCCGTGCAGCGGCTCGGCGCGATCGACCTGCTCGTGCCCGAACTGGACGTCGCAGGGCAGTTCCGGATCCCGCTGCGGGAGTTGCGTGCGGCTTGGACGTCGACGCTGCCGCGACGATTCGAGCAGTGATCGGCCGACTCCCGGCCGAGCTCGATGCCTACGGCGCCCAGTGCGCCGCGCTTGCCGGCTGGCTGGGTGAGCTGCCCGGCGCCGCCTTCGTGCAGCCGTCCGTCCTGATCGGCTGGGACGTCCGGACGATCGTCGGTCACCTCGTCGGCAGCAGGGACGGCCTGATCCAGCACCTCACCACTCGTGCCGCCGGTCCGCCGCTCGCGCCAGGGGTGTACGTGCGCGGCTACGCTGCCGCGGCGGACGAGATCACCGCGGCCTCGGTCGCGATCACCGGTGAGCAGACGCCGTCCGAGCTGATCGATCAGTTGCTCGTCCCGCCCGGCGCCGACCCCGAGGTGGAGGACGGCTCGGTGATCGCCGGCCCGCGCGGACCGATCAGCGCGCTCGACTTCGCCCGCACCCGGCTGCTCGACCTCGTCGTCCACTGCGACGACCTGTCCAGGACGCTGCTCGACCGTGACCCGGTACCGCTGCTGCGGCCGGCGCTGGCCTCGACCGTCCGTACCCTCGCCGAGATCCTCGCCGCGCAGGCGCCGGGGCGCTCGGTCGAGGTGCGCGTACCGCCGTTCGTGGCGGTGCAGGCGATCGCCGGCCCGCGACACACGCGCGGCACCCCACCCAACGTCGTGGAGACCGATCCCGTCACCTGGCTGCGGGTGGCCACCGGCCGCGCCGAGTTCGCCCGCGCGGTGGGGACGGGCGCTGTCCGCGCGAGCGGCCACCGGGCCGACCTCACCTCTTACCTCCCCCTGCTCGCCTGATCGGCCGTGGTCGGGCCTAACGGGTCCGCCGCCGCCCCGGGGGCCGACCGGGTGCTGGCCCGGAGTCGGAAACAGGCCCCGTACACTCGTAACTGTGGCGCGAGGCGACGGCAGACTGACCCACAACCTCAACCCCGACGACAAACAACCCCAGGACGCATGTGGCGTCTTCGGCGTGTGGGCGCCCGGCGAGCAGGTCGGCAAACTCACCTATTTCGGCATCTACGCCCTGCAGCACCGCGGCCAGGAGGCCGCCGGGATCGCCGTCAGCGACGGCAGTTCACTCGTCGTGTACAAGGATCTGGGCCTGGTGAGCCAGGTGTTCGACGAGTCGACCCTGAACACCCTGCAGGGCCACATCGCAATCGGCCACACCCGCTACTCGACGACCGGCTCGACGACGTGGGAGAACGCCCAGCCGAGCTTTCGGACCACGCCGGCCGGCACCGGCCTCGCCCTCGGCCACAACGGCAACCTGGTCAACACCGCGCAGCTCGCGGCTGAAGCACGGCACGCCGGCATCCGCAGCGACATGGGCGCCACCACCGACTCGGAGCTGCTGACCGCACTGCTCGCGGCCCGGCCCGACGTCAGCGTGGAGCAGGCCGCGATGGACGTCCTGCCCAAGCTGCGCGGTGCGTTCTCGCTGGTGTTCATGGACGAGCACACTCTGTACGCCGCACGCGATCCGCAGGGGGTGCGGCCGCTCGTGCTGGGCCGCCTCGAACGCGGCTGGGTGGTGACCTCCGAGACCGCGGCGCTGGACATCGTCGGCGCCAGCTTCGTTCGTGAGATCGAGCCGGGGGAGTTGCTCGCGGTCGACGAGGACGGCCTGCGCTCGCAGCATTTCGCGCACCCCAACCCGAAAGGCTGTGTGTTCGAGTACGTCTACCTGGCCCGCCCGGACACCACTATCAGCGGGCGCAGCGTGCATTCCGCGCGGGTCGAGCTCGGCCGTCGCCTGGCTCGAGAGCATCCGGCCGACGCCGACCTGGTGATCCCGGTCCCGGAATCCGGTACGCCGGCCGCGATCGGCTACGCGGAGGCGTCCGGCATTCCCTACGGTGTCGGTCTGGTCAAGAACTCCTACGTCGGCCGGACCTTCATCCAGCCGTCGCAGACGATCCGCCAGCTCGGCATCCGACTCAAGCTCAACCCGCTGCGCGACGTGATCCGCGGCAAGCGGCTGGTCGTGGTCGATGACACGATCGTGCGCGGCAACACCCAGCGCGCGCTCGTCCGGATGCTGCGAGAGGCGGGCGCTGTCGAGGTGCACGTGCGCATCTCCGCCCCGCCGGTGAAGTGGCCGTGCTTCTACGGCATCGATTTCGCCTCGCGCGCCGAGCTCGTCGCCAGCGGGCTCGACAACGAGGGCATCCGCGCGTCGATCGGCGCCGATTCGCTCGGCTACGTCTCCCTTGACGGGCTGATCGCGGCGACCGAGCAGCCCAAGACCCGCTTGTGCCGTGCCTGTTTCGACGGTGACTATCCGATCCCGCTGCCCGAGATCGTGGGTAAGCACGTCCTCGAGGGCATCGAGAAGTCGGTGCAGATGGCCGGACGTGAACCGGAGCACGCCGCCTCCTACGCAGCCGAAGACGCGCTGACCCGCCCGTGATCGCCGCCGTCGATCAGCGATCGTGCGGCACCCGGCGCGCGAGGACTCGCTTTCGTCAGCAAGATCGCCGCGAGGCGATGCCGGGGTGAGCAGCTACGCCGCAGCCGGAGTCGACATCGCTGCCGGTGACCGCGCCGTCGAACTGATGAAGGCGGCGGTCAAGCGCACCGAACGGGCGGAGAGCCTCGGCGGCCTCGGCGGGTTCGCCGGGCTGTTCCGCCTCGATCTCGCCAAGTACCGGCAGCCCGTCCTGGCCAGCTCGACCGACGGCGTCGGCACCAAGCTCGCGATCGCGCAGGCTCTCGATCGCCATGACACCATCGGGATCGACCTGGTGGCCATGGTGGTCGACGACCTCGTCGTCGTCGGCGCCGAGCCCCTGTTCCTCACCGACTACATCGCCACCGGCAAGGTCGACGCGGAGAAGATCGCGACGATCGTAGGCGGCGTCGCAGAGGGCTGCGTGCAGGCCGGTTGCGCGCTGGTCGGTGGTGAGACGGCAGAACATCCGGGACTCATGCGGGCGGAGGAGTACGACATCTCCGGCACCGGCGTCGGTGTTGTCGATGCCGACGCGATCCTCGGTGCGCAGCGGGTGCAGCCGGGCGACGTGTTGGTCGGGCTGGGGTCCTCCGGCGTGCACTCCAACGGGTACTCGCTGGTACGCCAGGTGCTGCTCGAGCGCGGCGGCCTGCACCTGGACGACACCCCCGACCCGCTGGCCGGGCGCACCCTCGGCGACGAGTTGCTCACCCCGACCCGGATCTACGCGCTCGACTGTCTGGCGCTTGCCGCCGAATGCGACGCCCATGCGTTTGCGCACGTCACCGGTGGCGGCCTGGCCGGCAACCTCGTCCGGGTGCTCCCGCACGGTGTCGTCGCGACCGTCGATCGAGCCACCTGGTCCCCGCAGCCGATCTTCGATCTCGTCCGCGAGTTCGGCGACGTGCCGCGCGTGGACCTGGAACAGACGTTCAACCTGGGCGTCGGGATGGTCGCTGTCGTGCCCGCGGCACGAGCCCAGGACGCCGTCCAGTTGCTCACCTCACGCGGTGTGCCGGCCTGGGAACTCGGCGTCATCGACGAACGGCCGGCGCGCTCAGCGCAGCGCGGCGTGCAGCTGGTGGCGAACTACGCCGGTGCGGCGTCCGCCTGGTGCTGAGCCGGCGCGGGCAGGTCCACAGCGCACCGCTCAGCGTTCCGTGCCGGTCCACTCGTCGTAGTCGTCATCGTCATCGCTTCGACGTGGCGAGTGGTCGGCCCCCGGATCGGATACCCCGAGCTCGCGCTGCAGCGCATCGAGATCGGTGAAGTGGGTGTTGTACTTCAACTCTCGGGCCACTTTTTGCTGCTTGGCCTTCGCTCGGCCGCGCCCCATGGCTCGACCCCCTCGCTCGCGCGCTCATCCGGCGGTCGGCCACAGGGCGACGCCGGGAATGTTGTCATGTCGTGCAGTCAGCGTACCGCGCGGCAAGTCCGGCCGCGCCGATCGAGGCAGTGTCTGATTCATGCCTTTCAGGGAGAAAGTGCCGTCCCGAAAACCGGACAGGCCCGGTCGGCGTGGCACAGAGTGGACAGTTGAGGACGCTCCTGTAGCTGACGGACTTCACTTTATGCATACTTAGCATCGTTCACGTGGCAACAGGACTCCTCGTGACAATTCCCAAGAAGGGTGGCACCCCTATGTCGACGGTTCGCCATCGACCGGAATCCGAAGCTCTGCTCACACCGTCGGAGGTTGCGACGCTGTTCCGCGTCGACCCCAAGACCGTCACGCGCTGGGCCAAGGCCGGCAAGCTCACCTCGATCCGCACACTGGGCGGCCACCGCCGTTACCGCGAGTCCGAGGTCCGCTCGCTGCTCGACGGCAACACCGCAGCAGTCGACGCCTGACCAACGAGCACCGAGCGCCACAGCGCGCCGACGCCCCCCGACTTCTGCTGGGTTCGGGGGGCGTCTGTCCTTTTTGTGACAACTATCTCGAACACCACTCAGGATCGGCAAAGTTGCGTTGCGCCGCCCAATTAGTTGTATGCTGCATGCAAATGAATGGAGTCCGCACATGACGGCAGCACCGCCCCGCACCGACGTCGCTGCGGTTGCCGACAACTTCGTCGAGTTGATGCGTACCTTTGCCCGAGCGCGGGCCCGCATCCTGGCCGCGGCCACCCACGACGTCGAGTGGTCGGCCCACGTGCTGCTCAAGTGCCTGCACAGCGAAGGCCCGATGCGGGCGAGCGAGGTCGCCGAGTTCTTGCAGTCTGACCCGTCGACGGTGAGCCGGCAGGTGGCCGGACTCGTGAAGGACGGCTTGCTCGAGCGTCGTTCGGACCCGCATGACGGGCGTGCCAGTCTGCTCGTGCTGACCCCGGATGCCTATGCGGTGCTCGCCGACCACGACCGGATCCGGCTGGAGTACTTCACGCAGGTGCTCGACGGCTGGAGCGCGGCCGACCTGCAGCAGTTCGCCGGCATGCTGCGCCGGTTCTGCGCTGCCTACGACACCATGAACGACACCTTCATCACCGAACGGATCGGCCAGCGCAGCGACGGATCCCGTGCCCGCGTGCCCGTATCCGCAGGGAGTACCGCCTGATGTCCGCCACTATCGCCGAGGCGGCCGCGCCGCCCGAATCCGGTGCGCTCACGCACCGGCAGACCATGACGATCCTGTCCGGCCTGCTGCTCGGCATGTTTCTGGCCGCACTCGACCAGATGGTCGTGACGACGGCGATACGAACGATCGGCGACGACCTCAACGGGTTGTCTGTCCAGGCCTGGGTGACTACCGGATTCCTGATCACGTCCACGATCGCGACGCCGCTGTTCGGCAAGCTGTCCGACATCTACGGCCGCAAGCCCGTGTTCATGATCGCGATCACCATCTTCCTGATCGGCTCGGCGCTGTGTGGGCTGGCGCAGTCGATGTACATGCTCGCCGCGTTCCGCGCCTTCCAGGGCATCGGCGCGGGTGGCGTCGTGCCGCTGGCGCTGGCGATCATCGGCGACATCATCGCGCCGCGCGAGCGGGCGAAGTACCAGGGCTATTTCGTGGCCACCTTCGCGACGGCGTCCGTGCTCGGACCGGTCATCGGCGGGTTCCTCGCCGGCCAGTCCAGCATCCTCGGGATCCCCGGCTGGCGGTGGATCTTCTACATCAACCTGCCGATCGGAGCGCTCGCGCTGTTCGTTGTCATGCGCGTACTCCACCTGGACCACACGCGACGCAATCACCGCCTCGACTGGGGCGGTGCCGTCGCACTGTCGGTCGGGCTGGTGCCGTTGCTGATCGTGGCCGAGCAGGGTCGGACGTGGGGCTGGACCTCGGTCGCCGCATTCGGCTGCTACCTGTTGGGTGCCGTCGGGATCGCCGCGTTCATCTGGATCGAGGCGAGCATGGGCGACGACGCGCTGCTGCCGATCAGGCTGTTCCGCGGCAGGGTGTTCCCGGTCGGCGCCGCGCAGTCGTTGTTCTTCTCCGTGGGGATGTTCGGCGCTATGGCGTGCATCCCGATGTACCTGCAGATCGTCAAGGGCGCCTCACCCACGCGGGCCGGCCTGCTGATGCTGCCGCTGGTCGCCGGCATCATGTCCGCGTCCACCTTGGCCGGACAGATCACCTCCCGGACGGGTCGCTACAAGATCTTCCCGGTGATCGGGTCGTCGACGATGGTCGTCGCGATGCTGCTGATGACCCAGATCGGTGCCGACACTCTGCTGTGGCAGACCGACATCTTCATGGCGCTGTTCGGCGTCGGCCTCGGCCTGAACATGCAGAGCATCATCCTCGCGATGCAGAACGCCGCCGGTCCGGGCGACATGGGCGTCGCAACCTCGTCGGTCACGTTCTTCCGGCAGGTCGGCGGCTCGCTCGGCACCGCGGTCTTCCTGTCGATCCTGTTCACGAGCGCCGCGACGAACATCGCGGCCCAGTACGCCAAGGCCGGCCAGACGCCGCAGTTCCAGCAGGCCGCGGCAGCACACCCGGACCAGGTGGCTGTCCTGCAGGGCGGCGGCCTACTCAACGACACGTCCTTCGTCCACACCTTCGATCACGCCCTGGTGCACCCGTTCCTCGTCGGCTTCTCGGACGCGATGGATCTCGTGTTCCTAGTGGGTGCGATCGTGCTGTTGGTCGCGGTGGCGCTGTCCGTGATGATGAAGGAGCTACCGCTGCGCACCATGTCCGGTCAGCAGGCACGCGCGGCCGTCGAAGCTGCCGCTGCGACGCCGGTCGAGCTTGGTACGGCCGCGAACCGGCAGCCCGGTCCGGTCGAGTTCGTGGCGGCGGTGTCGCCGGTGCCAGACGGGCAATCGCGCGGCTCCGATCGCGCAACGCCGGCTCCCCGCGAGCCCCGCGCCCCTAGACGCTCGACTGCACGGTCACGGACGTCTGGCTCCGGCGCAACCGCCCGGCGTTGAGGGTGACGTCGATGGTCGCGGACTGATAGGCCAGCACGATGACCTGGCGCGACTGCGTCCACTCGGCATCGGGATCGACCACGGTCAGCACGTACCGCCCGGTCGGCGGCAGGGGCATTTCGTAGCGGCCGGCATCGTTCGTGTGCACCGCGCTTTCGGGCTCGCCGGTGACCCGCGTCAGGGACACGTGCGCGCCGGCCAGCCGCTCGTGATCCAGGAACACCGTCCCCGACAGCGACAGCGGATCGGTCAGCTCCACCCGCTGCTGATCGGCCCCGGCGATGAACTCGACGATCTCCGACTTCGGCGCCCAGCCCTCGGCCGAGGAGACGACGACGTAACGTCCCGGCCCGGGCAACACGACGGAGTAACAGCCGTCGTTGTCCGCACGACTCCAGTCGACGGGCTCGCCGACCGTGGTGAGCACGCTGATCACCGCCTGCTTGATGGGGGTGGTGTCACCGCGGGTCACGACGCCGTGGACGACGATCTCGTGTTCGCTGCCGGGTCGCTTGATCTCGTTGTCGGGCCAGGCCGCGCGTCCGACACGGGCCGCCGCGCCGACCGTCGCCCGTACTGACGCGGCGCTGCGCGACGGCAGCGCGAGAGCTACCCCGGCAGCGATCAGTGCAGCGAGCGCGGACAGCCAGAAGATGTGCCTGAACGCCGCCAGTGACGGCAGCACCAGCCCGCCGACGGTGATCGTCACCGAGGTCAGGATCGCGGCGACGACGGAGCTGGACACTGAGGTGCCGATCGCGCGCACCAGCGTGTTCAGGCCGTTCGCCGACGCCGTTTCGGTGATCGGCACCGCCCGCATGATCAGCGTCGGCATAGCGGCGTAGGCGATCGCCGTGCCCATCGAGACGAAGGATGCACCGAGAATCAACTGCCAGATGGCCGAGGTCAGATACACCCGCGCGACATAGCCGGTGGCGATCACGAGCGCGCCGACGATCAGCGTCGTCCGTGCTCCGGACCGCTTGGTGATCGCGGCTGACACAGGTGCAAGCAGGACCATCAACAATCCACCCGGCAGCATGCAAGCCCCCGCCACCGCGACGCTCGTGCCGAAGCCGAACCCGCTGATCTTGGGCAGTTGCAGCTGTTGGGTCGTGGTGAGCATGTTGCCGTACATCGCGAATCCCAGCAGCATCGACGCGATGTTCGTCAGGAGCACCGACTTGCGCGTCGAGGTGCGGATGTCGACGAGCGGTTGGCTCACGTTGAGCTCCACGCGCAGCCACACGGCGAAGGCGATGGCGGCCAACAGGAACAGCCCGACTGTGCGTTGCGTCGTCCAGCCCCAATGACCGCCCTTGGACAGGGCCAGCAGGAGGCTGGTCAGGGCGACCGACAGCAGCACCGCGCCGACGTAGTCGAAGCGGCCGCGGGTGCGCACGGCCGACTCCGGGACGACGACTAGCACACCGATCACGAGAGCCAAGCCGGCCACCGCGCTGATCCAGAAGATGGCGTGCCAGCCGAAATGGGCGTACACGACGCCGGACATCGGCAGGCCCACCACGCCGCCGATGCCGAGCGTGGCGCTCATCAGCGCGACTGCCGACGGCACCTTCTCGCGGGGTAGCTCGTCGCGCAGGATGCTGATGCCGACCGGGATCAGCGCCACTCCGAAGCCCTGCAACGAGCGCCCGAGCACCACGAGCGCGAATCCATCGCTCACCGCCGCGATGAGCGACCCGGTGATCATCAACGCCAGGCAGATCACCATCATTCGCCGCTTGCCGAACATGTCGGCCAGACGCGACACGATCGGCGTCGCGACCGCGCTGGTGAGCAATGTGACGGTGACGAGCCAGGCTGTGTTCTCTGCGCTCGTGTCGAGGATCTCGGGGAAGTCGGGCAGCAGCGGGATGACGAGCGTCTGCTGCAGGGAGACGACCGTCCCGCACAAGCACAGCACCGTGACGACGAGCGGGGTCGGCCAGCGCCGATGCAGAATCGGCGGCGCGGACGGTGGTGGGGGAACTGCCACGGTGACCAAGGACGACCTCCAGTTCGGGCGTCCCCGCCCCGTCGCGGGTGTCCGTGCCCGCCCTGTCGGTCATACCGCGCCGCGCTCCTGTGCGCTACGGCTGGGTAAGAATTCAGGCTGCGCGCTCGCGGTGGCCAGGGACAGGATCGAACTGTCGACCTTCCGCTTTTCAGGCGGACGCTCGTACCAACTGAGCTACCTGGCCGGTGCCGCGGAGTCTATCTGGTGCCCTGAACCTCGTCGTAGCGCTGCCAGATCAGCTCCACGAGTGCGGGGTGCGTGCCCAGGGGTGCGGCGACGCGTCCCAGACCATCGGCAGCAGCGCGCAGCGAGGTCAGGAACCGCCCCTCGGCCAGCAGGTAGGTCGCGATCCGCAGCGGCCGCGGCAGTGTCTCGAGGCGGCCGCGGAGCTCGGGGCCGACGGTGGCCGTCGCCACGCTGCCGCCGAGCCGCTCGGCCAACAGCGCCGCGGTGGCGGCCAGCTCGGCGGTCGCATCGGATCTCGTGGAGCCGGCGCCGACCAGGACGGTGCTCGCGGTGCGGCCAGGCGGCAGCCGTTCGACCAGCGCGTCCACGAGCAGCGGATGCGGGCCGAGGTGTCGGGCCACCCGGACGTTCGACTGCCCTGCTGCGGTGACCGGGATGTCGGTCTGGATGTGGTAACCGGTCGAGAGCAGCAGCGGCACGGCGATCGTGGGTCGGTCGGCGTGCCGGCCGAGCGCGTCCGGCAGCCGCGGCGAGGCGACATCGAGAAAGCACAGGTCGACGGCGACGCCACCGCGTTGCGCGGCGACACCGGCGACGAGGCGTGCGGTCGTGGCCGCCCCGGCGACGGACGCGGTGCCGTGTGCGATCACGAGCAGCCGCGGCGCCCGAGCAGCCTCGTCATCCATGACGACCCAGAAACACGGCGACCCCGAAAGATGGCGACCCCGAAAGATGGCGACCCAGACGGGACTTGAACCCGCGACCTCCGCCGTGACAGGGCGGCACGCTAACCAACTGCGCTACTGGGCCTTAGGACGTGCTGGTGCCCCCAACGGGATTCGAACCCGTGCTACCGCCTTGAAAGGGCGGCGTCCTGGGCCTCTAGACGATGAGGGCGAACCGCATCATGCTAGTCCCGCTGGTGACCCTGCCAGCATAGGGGACGGCCGCGCAGGCGGCCAAAGCCGCGCCCGGTCAGGCAGGCCGCATGCCCAGTAGCCGCACGCCGTCATCGTCACGCAGGACTGCAGTCACCCAACCGCCGAGACGTCCGTGTTCACGCAATTGCGCGGTCCGGGCCGGCAACTCGACCGGTTCGAAGCTACGGTGTTCCCAGTTGATCCGCGCATCATGTCCCTCGCGCGCCAGCGGTAACACCGAGCCTTGCGCAGCTAGCGCATCCCGAGCCTCCTGCAGATGGGCGATGGCGTCGTCGAGAGCATCCACCAGAGCGGGATTCCCGTCGCACCAGGAGGCGACGAGCTCGGGACGCGTGCGGGCCACGCGCGAGCCCGACCGGTACGACCCCGCGGCCAGCGACAAGCCGAGCGGGCCGCCCGCGAGGCCGGTGAGCGCCAGGGCCTCGGCCAGCACGTGCGGCAGCCCGATCACCCGGGCGATTGCGAAGTCTTGTTCGTCGGCGGTCGTCGGAACCGGTCGCGCACCGAGATCGCAGATGAGTTCCGCGAGCCGCACCCACGCCTCGACGGGGGTGTCGTCCTCGAGGAGCAATGCCCACGGCGCGTCGCGGAACAACAATGCATCGCCGGCGTCCCAGCCGGTCTGTTCGACACCGGCCAACGGGTGTCCGCCGACGAACGACACCCCCGGCAGCTGGTCGCGCACCGCCGCCGCGACCGGGCGCTTGAGCGTCCCGACATCGGTGAGCAGTACCCGAGGCCCCAAGTGCGGTGCCAGCGATGCGAGGGCACCGGCGACCTCCGGCAGAGGCATGGCGAGAACGACGAGATCCGCCCCATGGGTCGCGGCGGCGTCGCTGGGCGCGACCGGGTAGCCGGCGGAACTTGCGGCGGACGCCGTCGCGAGGTCGGTGTCGTAGCCGACGACCGTGAGTCCCGCGCGATGGATCGCCCGCAGCAGCGAGCCGCCGATCAGGCCGAGTCCGAGCACGGCGACCCGATCGAACGCGGTGGTCATACCCTCGCCAGCGGTGCGTCGTTCACAACGCGACGGTATCGGCTGCGCGTCGACGACTTCCGAGTGCCGGGTCAGCGTGTCAGGATCGCGGGGGACTACTGAGTAGAGGCGGTGAGACGTGGCACAGCGGGGCTTCGCCGTCGCGGCATTCCGCGAGGGTCCGCAGTGGCGCCTGGAACCGCTGCCACCGGCGGTGCTGGACAACCTGGGCGTCCTGTTGGCGGCCCTGCGTTCTCAGCCACCGGAGGGCGGCCCGTTCGTCATCGCGTGCGTGGCAGAGGAGTTTTTCGTCATCGCGCGTCAGGACGGGCGGCGGATCTCGTTGCTGCTCTCGGACCTCACCGCCGCCGTCGAGTTCCCCCTGGCCGAGCAGGCGATGACGCGCCTCGGTGAGGACCCGCCGGCAGACGACGAACTCGACGAGATGTGGCCGGTCGGCGACCTCGAGCTGTTCAGCGACCTCGAACTGCCCGAGGACGAGATGGAGGACATCCTCGACGATCTCGAAGCGCTGCCCGAGGAGATGCTCGACACCATCGCCGACCGGCTCGATATCGTCGACCAGTACACCGTCGCAAGCGAGGCGGCGTGGGCGAGAGGGTGACTCGGGGATGAATCCCGCTCATCTCGCCGCTCTAGGTTCGGCCCTCGACACAGCCCGCGCAGCCGCTCGGTTCGGCGAGATCCCAGTTGGTGCGGTCGTGTTCGCGCCCGATGGCGCGCTGCTGGCGAGCGGGCATAACCAGCGGGAGGCCACCCACGACCCGAGTGCGCACGCGGAGATCGTCGCGCTACGCCGGGCCGGTGCGTCAATGGGGTCCTGGCAACTCGACGGCTGCACCCTGGCGGTCACGCTCGAGCCTTGTGCGATGTGTGCCGGCGCGATCGTGCTCGCCCGTATCGGGCGACTGGTGTTCGGTGCGTGGGATCCCAAGGCAGGTGCCGCCGGCTCGGTGTGGGACCTGGTTCGCGACCGGCGCGTCAACCATCGCCCGGAGGTCGTCGGAGGCGTCCGGGCCGACGAATGTGGTGCTCTGCTCACGAGTTTCTTCGCCGGACGACGGTGAGCGGCGTCCGGTAGCCTTTCCCGCGGTGGCGTGTCCGAGCGGCCAAAGGAGCACGCCTCGAAAGCGTGTGTGGGTAACACCACCGTGGGTTCGAATCCCACCGCCACCGCCAACCGAACCCCGTGCTACGGGCGCGTTCCCCGAGCGCGCCGCGCTCAACCAGCTCGTGGACCGCTTCGTCACCGATTTCTACGTGATGGTCGCGCGCCGGGTCGACTGGACGACGCAGCTCATCGACACCTGGCCCGACGACGTGCGCGACGCGCCGTTTGAGGTCGCGGCCGCGCAGGAGAGCGTGCGGCTGGCCGAGAGCGTGGCGAAGGTCCTCCCGGAGCGTCGAGCACGAATAGTTGCCGATCGCCCGACGTGGCCTCGTCACCCCGGCTCCGACCCGGACACGGCGTGACGCCGCTCGCTACATCTGCTCTTCGCGCAGGACGTCGAGGTTGCGGAATGTCGGCGGCCCGTCGCAGAGCGCGGTCAGCTGCCCGGCGAACGCGCTGGTCTCCGGCAGATGGGAGTTCGCCATGGCTTGCTCGTATGACGGGAACTCGACGATCTGCACGTGGGTGTTGATGGCGCCGCGGTCCTTGGTCTGCCGTTGGTGCACCACGATTGCGTTGCTGCGAATCCTGCACAAGAAGGTAGTACCGGGCTCCGCACCGATCCAGTGCGCGCCTTGCCGTGCAGGTGGACACCGACGACGGTGTCAGCTGTCTGCGCCGAGTAGGGCGTGCACTCGATGTTCGAACGCGCCCCGTGGTGGTCTTGGGGCTGGTGCCGCGCACCACCTTGCGCCAAGCGCGCGGTTCGACGCCGAGTAGGTCGTGGCAAGGGCGACAATAACCCTCGTGGGGATGTTGAAGCTGGCAGGCGATGCCTACGCGCGGCGCGCCTGGGGCGAGGCACATGCGCGCTTGACCGCGGCCGATGCGGATCAGCCGCTGGACCCGCAACACCTCGAGCAACTGGCAATCGCGGCCCACTGCATCGGCAAGAGCGACGAGTCAACCGATGCGTGGAGTCGCGCCCACGCCGCCTACCTCGAAGCCGGCGACGTCGAGAGCGCTGCGATGGCCGCGGCGTGGTGTTCGTTCGGGCTCGTCACCAACGGGGAATTCACCTTGGGTGGCGGATGGCTGGCGCGCGTGCAGGCGCTCTGCGAAGAGCACAACCTCGACTGCCCGGCGCGCTGGTTTGTCCTCGGGCAGACAGCCGCGGGGAAGATGTTCGCCGGCGAATACGCCGCTGCGTTGGAAATGTTCGACGAGACCCGACGCAACGCCGACCGCCTGCGCGATGCCAACGGCATGACGCTCAGCCGCATGGGCCGCGGCCAGTGCCTCATCCAGCTCGGCCGCGGGAGCGAAGGTCTGAAGTCGCTCGACGAGGTGATGGTTGCGGTCAACGCAGGCACCGTGTCGCCGCTCGTCGCCGGTCTCGCGTACTGTGCTGCGATCGAGGCCTGCCACCAGATCCTCGAGGTGCGTCGCGCCCAGGAGTGGACGGCCGCGCTGACACGCTGGTGCGACGCGCAACCCGACCTGATCCCGTACCGCGGCGACTGCCTGGTGCACCGCGCTGAGATCCTCACGTTTCACGGCGCGTGGCCCGAGGCGTACGACCAAGCCGAGCGCGCCCGTAACTGGCTCGCCGAGGCCGCCGGCCCGTCATTCGGCAACGCGTGCTACCGGCTCGGCGAGCTGCACCGCCTACGCGGCGAGTACCCGGAAGCCGAGATCGCGTACAAGCAGGCCAGCCTGCACGGACACGAGACCCAACCAGGCCTCGGGCTCCTGCGGCTCGCGCAAGGTCACATCGAATCCGCGACCGCCGCGATCCGCCGCGCGCTCGACGAGACGGTGGATGTCGTCGCGCGAGCGCGTCTGCGCGGTGCGCAGGTCGAGGTGGAGCTCGCCGCCAACCGGGTGTCGGCCGCCCGCGCGGCAGCCGGCGAACTCGCCACGATCGCCGCGCAGCTCGACGTGCCGCTGCTGCTCGCTACCGCGAAGTTCGCCGACGGCTCGGTCATGCTGGCCGAGGGCGACGCGCGGACGGCATTGGGCTGCCTGCGCTCGGCGTGGACGCACTGGCAGGAGCTCGAGGCGCCGTACCACGGAGCGCGGGTGCGCGTTCTGATCGGCCGGGCGTGCCGCACGCTCGGTGATGAGGACACCGCCGAGATGGAACTCGATGCAGCTCGCTGGGTCTTCCAAGAGCTTGGCGCGGCACCTGACCTCGCCGAGGTGCGCAACCTGTCGAAGCGGCCGGCGACGACGACTCACGGCGGATTGTCGCTGCGCGAGGCGCAGGTGCTGCGACTCGTCGCCGCCGGCAAGACCAACCGTGCGATCGCCGATGAGCTGTTCCTCAGCGAGAAGACCGTGCACCGGCATCTGAGCAACATCTTCGCCAAACTCGACGTCGGCTCACGCTCAGCCGCGACGGCGTACGCGTTCCAGCACAACCTGGTCTGACCCGCGAATGGGTATTTCTTCGGATGCCGCGCCCGCCGTGTGACTCCTAGCGTCTTCAGCAACGAACACGACTGGGCGGGAGCCGACATGAACAGCAAGAACACCGAGCACGTCGAGACGGTCATCATCGGGGGCGGCCAGGCCGGCCTCATCGCGGCCTACGAGCTGACTAAGCGCGGCCGCGAATGCGTCATCCTCGACGCGCACCCGCGGGTCGGGGATTCGTGGCGCACCCGCTGGGACTCGCTGCGGCTGTTCACGCCGAGGCGCGACTGCGAGCTGCCCGGACTGCGCTTCAGCGGGCAGCGGAGCCTGGCGCCGACGAAGGACGAGATGGCCGACTACCTGGAGGCCTACGCCGTACACCACGACCTGCCGGTGCGCAACAACGTCCGCGTGACCGGGCTGACCAAGTTCGGCGACCGGTTCGTGATCGCGACGACCACCGGCGAGATCACCGCGACCAACGTCATCATCGGCACCGGTTCCTACGGCGAAGCAAAGGTGCCGTCCTTCGCCGATCAACTCGACCCGCACATCGTGCAGCTGCACTCGTCGGCCTATCGCAATCCGTCACAGCTCCAGCCCGGCGGGGTGCTGCTCGTCGGCGGCGGCAACTCCGGCGCGGACATCAGCCTCGACGTCGTGCCATCGCATCCGACCCGGCTGGCCGGTCCCAAGGTCTCGCACATCCCACCGGACATCGACAAGTGGTTCGCGCGCACGTTCGTGGTCCGGGTCGTGCGGTTCGTGCAGCGCAACGTGCTGTGCCTGCGCACACCCGTGGGTCGCAAGGCTGCGCCGAAGCTCCGTGGCAAGGCAACGCCGCTCATCCGCGTCAAGCCGAAGTGGCTGGCCCGCGCCGGCGTGGAGCGAGTCGGCCGGGTCGTCGGCGTCCACGACGGGTTGCCGCAGCTCGATGACGGTCAGGTGCTTGACGTCACCAACGTGATCTGGTGCACCGGCTACCGGCACGACTTCCCGTGGATCGACCTCGCCGCGGCGTTCGACGAGTCCGGCTCGCCGGTGCACTCGCGCGGCGTGTCCACCGAAGTCGCCGGCCTGTACTTCATCGGCCTCGAATTCCAATTCGCGCTGGCATCGGCGTCACTCTGGGGAGTCGCACGCGACGCGGCGTACATCGTCAAACACCTGGACCGCCAAGAGACCACCCGGCCGGCCCACCTGCCGACGGCCGCCGCCACGGCGGCCTGACGCTCGACGTCGATCGCGTCACCACAAGCCGGACGCCGGACCCGCGGCGGCTGATCAAACCTTGCGCGCACCACACGGTCGTGAATCGTCGACACAGATGGTCGTGGAAGTAGCCCGCGAGCTCACCCGACACAGTCACCGTGTCTGGCGCGGGCTGGCCGCTACGCGCACTTCGATGGGACTACCGGCACCGCCGTTTGCTCCCGGGGACCGTCCTTGAGCTGCGTCCGACCAGGCTGTCCTATCGGGGCCGTCGGTGTTGCCACCGCCCGGTCCTGATCAGCCCCATCCGGGGCGCGCTGGGTTAGTACTGCCGGGGTGCGTTGTGCTCGCCGTGCTTGGCCGCGTCGAATTCGCCGTGCAGCTCAGGGTCGTACTTGCCGTGTAGCGACTCGTCGTACCGGCCGTGCTTGTTCTCGTCATGCGGGCCGTGGATCTGGGGGTGGTACTGGCCGTGGGTGTCCGGGTGGTACGGCCCGTGCCTTTGTGGGTGGTACTCCCCGTGGGTGTCGGGGTGGTACTGGCCGTGCAGCTGTGGGTGGAACTGGCCGTGGGTGTCGGGGTGGTACGGCCCGTGCGTTTGTGGGTGGTACTCCCCGTGGGTGTCGGGGTGGTACTGGCCGTGCAGCTGTGGGTGGAACTGGCCGTGGGTGTCGGGGTGGTACGGCCCGTGCGTTTGTGGGTGGTACTCCCCGTGGGTGTCGGGGTGGTACTGGCCGTGCAGCTGTGGGTGGAACTGGCCGTGGGTGTCGGGGTGGTACGGCCCGTGCAGCTGTGGGTGGTACTGGCCGTGGGTGTCCGGGTGATAGGGGCCGTGCGTGTCCGGGTGATACGGACCGTGGGTCTCTGGGTGGTACTGGCCGTGCGTGTCCGGGTGATAGGGGCCGTGCGTGTCCGGGTGATACGGACCGTGGGTCTGTGGGTGGTACTGGCCGTGCGTGTCCGGGTGATAGGGGCCGTGCGTGTGCGGATCGAACTGCCCGTGCTGCGTCGGGTCGAACGGTCCGTGAGTGCTCGGATGATACGCAGTGCCCACCTGCCCTGCCTCGTACGCCTGCGCCGGATCCCCGTAAGCCTGACTCGTCATCGCTACCTCCCCATTGCAGCCAGGGTGCGGCGCGAGCGCGCCAGCCGCCAGTGCCTACCACCGGCCATTCGGGCGCTCGCACATGCCCCGAAGGGCGATCGGATCTGCGACGATCGGCGCCATGCGGCTCATCCAGGTAGCCCTACACGTGGACGATCCCGATCGCGCCGAGGCCTTCTACGGCAGGCTGTTCGCGATGCCACCTGCGGGCCGCTTCGACCCGCCCGGTCTGGTGTTTTTCAGAGTCGGTGACGTTCGGGTGCTGCTCGAACGCAACGCACCACCAGCGTTGCTCTACTACGCAGTCGACGATGTACACGCCCGCGTCGAACGGTTGCGGGCCGACGGCGTCGAGGTCGAGAGCGAGCCACATGTGATCTTCACGCATCTCGACGATTCGCTCGGCACCGCCGGCGTGGCCGAGTGGCAGGCGTTCATCAGGGACAGCGAGGGCAACCTCGTCGGGCTGGTGGAACTGCGACCGCCGGAGTGATGAAATACCCCCCACTGCCAGTAGCCACCGGCCGCAGGGGGTATTCGCCGTACAGCAGGCGACGCCGTCAGGCGTTCTTGATCGCCGAGATCTCGAACTCCAGGGTCACCTTGTCGCTGACCAGCACGCCGCCTGTCTCGAGCGCCGCGTTGTATGTGACGCCGTAGTCGCTGCGCTGGATCTGCGTGCTGCCCTCGAACCCGACGCGCACATTGCCGAACGGATCGGTGGCGGTGCCCGCGTACTCCAGTGGGATGGAGATCGACCTGGTGACGTCCTTGATGGTCAGGTCACCGGTCACGTCGAACTGCTGCTCGCCGTTGTGCGAGATCGAGGTGGACACGAAGGTGATCTGCGGGTGGTTCGCGGCGTCGAAGAAGTCGTTCGTGCGCAAGTGGCCGTCTCGCTGGGCGTTGCGAGTGTCGACGCTCGCGACCTCCAGGGTGACCTGCACGCTCGAGTTCGCGGGTTGCGCACCGTCCACGGTGGTCGTGCCACTGAACTCGTTGAACTGGCCGCGCACCTTGGTGACCATCGCGTGCCGCGCGACGAAGCCGAACCGGCTGTGGACGGGGTCGATGGTGTAGGTGCCGGTGAGTGGACGGAAGTCGATCGCGGTGGCAGTCATGGCAGGTTCTCTCTCTGGGATTTGGTTGAGCTATCAAGTAACACGTTAGCACGGAATGATGACGTGTCAACAAGCCGTATCATGTGGGCATGGCCACGTCGACCAGCAATCCGCCGCGATGGCTCGACGCACGCGAGCAGGCGGCGTGGCGCGGGCTTCTCGACATGCACGCGCAACTCACCGCGCGGCTCAATCGCGAGATGCAGGAGCACTCCGGCATCTCGATCACCGACTTCGCGGTCCTCGTCCGGCTCAGCGAGCACGAGGCCGGGCGGATGCGGGTGCTGGAGCTCGCCCGGGCGCTGGGGTGGGAGAAGAGCCGGCTCTCGCACCAGCTGTCGAGGATGCAGCAGCGCGGTCTCGTCGAACGGTCGAACTGCAGCGAGGACCGCCGCGGTGCGTTCATCGTGCTCACCGCGCACGGTCGCGACACCGTCGGCGCCGCAGCCCCGGAACACGTCAATGCGGTGCGCCGGTACCTGTTCGACGAGCTGTCCAGCGACCAGGTCGATGCGCTCGCCGCCATTTCTTACCGCGTTCGGGAGCGTCTCACGGCGGATGGGCCCGGCGCTGACCAGCCGTGCGGCGACGCCGGCTCGGTAGAGTCGTAGCGCCTCCAAGGGGCCGGGGCGGCGAGCGCACGGAAGGGGTCGCGGTGAGCGTCGCCGAGCCCATCGCTGCCTCGATGCAGGTCGCCGACGTCCCGATCCTGCTGGTCGAGGACGATTACGGCGACGCCGTGCTCGTTCAGGCCTGTCTGGCCGAGGCCGGAATCGACAGCACGGCGGTCACCTGGGTGCGCACCCTGTTCGAGGCTGTCCGAGCGCTCGACGAGAAGCCGGGCTGCGTCCTGCTCGACCTCGGCCTGCCTGATGCCGAGGGTTACGGCGCGATCGTTCAGGTGGTCTCCGCCGCGCCGGACACCCCCGTCATCGTCCTCACCGGTCGTCAGGAACGCGACGGCGTGGCGGCGCTGGCGGCTGGCGCTCAGGACTACCTAGCCAAGGACCTCATCAGCGGCGAGTTGCTCGAGCGCTCCATCCGTTATGCCGTCGAGCGCAAGCGGGCCCAGGCGACCCAACAGCAGCTGCGCATCATCCGGCTCAGCGCGGCCGAGCAGGCGCGCCTGGAGCGTGGGCTGCTACCCACCCCGCTGCTGCGGACCGACGCCGTGAGCTGCACGACCTACTACCGGCCGGGCCGCGACGACGCGGTGCTCGGGGGCGACTTCTTCGACGTCGTAGAGACCCCCGATGGCCGCATCCGCGCGGTCATCGGCGATGTCATGGGCCACGGTCCGGACGAAGCCGCGCTTGGTGTACACCTGCGGGTGGCGTGGCGCACGCTCGTCCTGGCGGGCACCCCGGACGAGCAGATCCTGCCCACGCTGGCGCTGCTGCTCAGCGTCGAGCCCGAGCAGGTGGCACGGTTCGCAACCGTGTGCGACGTCACCTACGACTCCGAGCGGCTCACCGTGCGGCTGGCCGGCCATCCCGCCCCAATCATCTGCGCAGACGGCCGGTCGCGATACCTGCAGGCCGAGGTCGGGCTGCCGCTCGGTGTGCGGGTCAGCGGCGTCGAGGCCCACTGGCCGAACAATTCGGTGCCGATCGGAGGCGGATCGTCCGTCGTCCTGTACACCGACGGCCTGCTCGATGCCTACTGCGACACCGAGGCGCCGGACAGCATCGGCGTCGCCGAACTGGTGGACGCGGTGGACAGCTGTACGCACAGCGCCGCGCAGCCGGAAACCTGGATCCCGAACCTGCTGTCCAACGCTCCACACGAGTCTGTCGACGACACGGCGGTCGTCGTGCTCACCACCAGTCCGGCCGGATGACGGATCGCGCGCCTCGTCGCTGGAGCCTGCGGCGCCAGATCCGCGTCTCCTCGCTGGTCGTCGCGGTGACGCTCCTGGTGTTGTCCGCCGTCGCAGTCACCGCCTCCGCCCTGTTCGCCGCCTCCGGCAATGAGGTGATCTACCGGTGGCAGCGTGCGTCCTCGGCGGGCCAGCGAACGCTTGCGGATCTGGTGAATCAGGAGACGAGCATCCGTGGCTACGCCCTGACCGGGCGGGCGGAATTCCTCCAGCCCTACACCGCGTTTCGCGCGCAGCAACAGGTCGACAATGATCGGCTGACGTCCCTGATCGGCAATGATGCGCGACTGCGCCGGCTGCACAGCGAATTCGAGGATGCGGCCGACAAATGGCAGCGGCTGATCGCCGTGCCGCAGATCGCCCGGATTCGGGCGGGTGCCGAGCTGGGTGCCGCCGACCTCGCTACCGGTAAGGCGAGCTTCGACACGATCCGCGTCAAATCCGAAACCCTCACCAACGCGCTCGCCAGTCGGTCCGAGCAGGCCCGTGCGCGACGCAGCCTGTACGGCTGGATGGCCGCCGCCTCGGCACTCCTGGTGGCAATCGTCATCACCGCCGCCGGCGTAGGCGTCTGGCGCGGGCTGCGCAGCTCCGTTCTCGTCCCCATCGAGAAGCTGCGCGAGCAGACGCGCCGGGTGGCCGCCGGCGCGACGCGCCGCGAGATCGTGGTCGACGGGCCGGTGGAACTGACCGACCTTGGCCGCGACGTCGAGGCGATGCGCCTGCAGATCACCTCGCAACTCGTCGAGGCCGAGCGCGCGCGTGAGGAGCTCGTGCGCCGCGGCGAGGAGCTCGCCCGCTCCAACGACGACCTGCAGCAGTTCGCCTATGTCGCCTCCCACGACCTGTCCGAGCCGCTGCGCAAGGTCGCCAACTTCTGCCAGCTCCTCGAGCGCCAGTACGGCGACCAACTCGACGACCGCGCCAAGCAATACATCGACTTCGCCGTCGACGGCGCCAAGCGGATGCAGGTGCTCATCGCCGATCTGCTCGAGCTGTCCCGTGTGGGGCGTACCACCGATCAGTTCGAGCGCATCGATCTCGATCTCAAGCTCGATCAGGCGCTGAGCGGCCTCGACGACCGGATCGCGCAGTCGGGTGCGCGGGTCGAGCGACTTACCCGCCTCCCGGTCGTCGACGGCGACCGCATCCTGCTCGTCTCGCTGCTCGAGAACCTGGTCGGGAACGCGATCAAGTACCACCGCGACGGCGTGCCGCCTGTCGTGACGGTCTACGCCAAGCTCGACACCGAGACACATATGTGGACGATCACGGTGAGCGACAACGGCATCGGTATCGATCCGCAGTACGCGGACCGGATCTTCGCGGTGTTCCAGCGGCTGCACCTGCGCGACCAGTACGGCGGCACGGGCATCGGGCTCTCGTTGTGCCGCAAGATCGTCGAGTTCCACGGCGGACAGATCTGGCTGGCTCCCGTAGAGTCCCGGCAAGGTGCGACCTTCCGGTTCACCATCCCGGAGAGTAGGCGTCGTGCCGAATCACGCGACTGACCAGCAGCGTCCGCCGCTCGGCGTGCTGTTGGTCGAGGACGATCCGGGCGACGTCGTGATCGCGCAGGAGGCGCTGCGGGCGAGTTGCGTCGAATCCCGGCTGAGCGTCGTCACGGACGGCGTCGAGGCGATCGCGTACCTGCGCCGGGAGAACGGTTACGCCGACGCTGAGCGGCCCGACCTGATCCTGCTGGACCTCAACCTGCCGCGTAAGTCCGGTCATGAGGTGCTCGCCGAGGTCAAGTCCGATCCGGCATTGCGCAAGATCCCGATCGTCGTGCTCACCACCAGTGCCGCGGTCGAGGACATCGCCCGGAGCTACGATCTCCACGCGAACGTGTTCGTCACCAAGCCGGTCGATTTCGACCGCTTCACCGCGGTTGTCCGACAGATCGACGACTTCTTCCTCACGGTCGCGCGACTACCCCCGAACTAGTGTCGGGCCGCGGCCGGACCTTGCCGACGTTCCCGGTCGCGAGGCGCGCCGATGGGCACCGGGTGTGCGTCACCCGGTAATTGCCGGGTGCGGGTTAGAACGCGAAATGCGGGGGGAATGGTGCTGCCATGACTTCGCGAATCGGGACTACGTCTGTCGACGGCACGCCGATCTCCCACGCCGATGTGGCGCGGGTCGAGGCCGAGGCTCGCCTGCACGCCGAGCAGCAGCGCAACGCCGTCCGAGTGGTCGCCGCGAGCTCTCGAGATGTCGAGGACTGCCGCGCGTTGCTCGCGATGTTGGGCCTGGACGGAGGGACGGTTCTCGAGGCTCGCACCCAGCTGCACGGTGGTGCGAAGCGCCCGCGCAAGCGCCGCTCCGCCGCCTGAGCCGGCGAGGTCCGGCTTGTAGCCTGTGCTGAGTGCGCGTCCCACTGGACTCCCGGGTCTCTGCCCGGATCGTGTTCGCCGGCGGTCATGCCGTCGCGTACCAGGAGGCGGGCCCGGCCGATGGGCCGGTGGTCGTGCTGCTGCACGGCCTTGCTTCGGACAGTGACACCTGGGATCGCGTGCTTCCCGAACTCGGCCGCAGGGGTATGCGGGCTCTGGCGGTGGATCTGCTCGGGCACGGTCGCTCCGCCAAGCCGCCCGGCAGCTACCTGCTCGACGATTTCGCCAGCTTCCTCGCCGCCTTCCTCGACGCGGTGCACATCGCGGCGGCGACGCTGTGTGGGCATTCGCTCGGCGGCGCCATCGCGGTTCAGTTCGGCGCGCGGCATCCCGATCGTGTCGATCGGCTCGTGCTCGTGTCTGCCGGTGGGCTGGGCCGGGAGGTGCATCCGGTGCTGCGCGCGGCTGCGTTGCCGCTCGCGCCGGCGGTGCTCGGGTTCGCGCTGCGCCCCGGCCTGCGCCGCTTTTACGCCAAGCCACGCCTGCATCGGGCGTTGCGGTTGACGCCGGACAATGTGATCAACCTGCGTCGCGCTGCGCGAGCCCTCGGGGCAGCCGACGGCCGCGCCGTGTTCTTCGCCGCGTTACGCGGCGTGATCGAGCCGGGCGGGCAGCGTGGCTCGTTCATCGAGATGAGGACGCTGGCCGAGCATGTCCCGACGATGCTCGTCTGGAACGAGAGCGATCCGGTGATTCCCGTCGCGCACGCGCGTGCCGCGCACGACTTCCTGCCAGGAAGCCGACTGGTGATCTTTCCGGGCGGCAGCCACGAGCCGCATCGGCGGCACGCCGAACAGTTCGCCCGGCACGTGGCAGAGTTCATATATTCCTAGAAAGTGAGACAGTAATCTCTAGATCTGGGATAGCAGGTAGCGTTGATTCATGCCTGACCGCCGTCGCTGGACGATCCTCGCGGTGGGCACTTTCGCGCAGGCGGCCACCTGTACGTTCATCTACGGCGTGCCGATGCTCGTGCCGGCACTGCGGGCGGACGGCCTGAGCCTCGTCGGCGCCGGCGTACTGGTTGCCGCGCCGATGGCCGGGGTGTTGCTCACGCTGATCATCTGGGGGGCGCTGGCGGATCGGCACGGCGAGCGCGTCGTGATCATGTCCGGGGTCGGCCTGGCGGCGGGGTTGCTCGTCGTGGCCGCCCTGGTTCCGGGGCTCGTGGCGATGGGTGTGTTGCTTGCCCTGTCCGGCGCCGCCGGTGCATCGGTGAACGCGGCGAGCGGCCGGGTGGTGATGGGCTGGTTTCCGCCGTCCGAACGCGGACTGGCGATGGGCACCCGGCAGACTGCGCAACCGCTCGGGGTCGCACTCGCGGCGCTGATCCTGCCTGCGCTCGCCGACAGCCACGGCGTGCACCAGGCGCTGCTGTTCCCGGCCGCGCTGTGCGGCGTCGCCGCGGTCTGCGTGTGCCTTCTCGTCACCGATCCGCCACGTGCACCTAGAGCCGCCGGGGCACCGGCGGCGCGCTCGCCCTACCGTGGGTCGCGGCAGCTTGCCCGGGTGCATCTGGCGAGCGCGGCTCTCGTCGTACCGCAGTTCGCAGTCGCCACCTTCACGCTGGCCTACCTCGTCGGAGAGCGGAACTGGGACGCCGCCGCGGCCGGTCGGATGATCTTTGGATTCCTGGTCGCGGGCGCCGCGGGCCGGGTGCTCGCCGGTGTCTGGTCCGACCAGGTGCGCAGCCGGCTCGGCCCGATGCGCCAGTTGGCGATGGCCAGCGCCGCGTTGATGGTGCTGATCGCTGCGGGCGCAGCGAGCGCGACCTGGATCGTCGTGGTCGGGTTCGCCCTGGGGGCCGTCGTCACGGTGGCCGACAACGGTCTGGCCTATACCTCGGTGGCCGAGATCGCCGGGTCGGAATGGTCGGGCCGCGCGCTTGGGGTACAGAACACGGTGCAGAACGTCGCCGCGGTCGTGACGGCGCCGCTGCTTGCTGCGTTGATCGACTCGTCGGGGTACGTCGTGGGCTTTGCGGTGGTGACGATCTTTCCTCTGCTCGCGATCCCGCTCACGCCGCTGCATGCCGAGCGGGCGCGCGAGCGCGCAATCGCTGAGCCGGTCGGGTGATACGGCTGGTCAGCTTCCCGGCGCGCACACCGTGCGCTCCGGCCGCGACGATGTTGGTCGCGACCCGTGGACACGGTCCGTACCCGGTGCTGCGCCGGCTCGATGGCGGAGGATAGGGGATTTGAACCCCTGAGGGATTTCTCCCAACACGATTTCCAATCGTGCGCCCTAGGCCACTAGGCGAATCCTCCGTCGTGCAGGATACGGGCTTTCGTAGACTGGCCACTGACCCCCCGCGCGGCGCTCATCCTGCGAACCTCCCCAGGGCCGGAAGGCAGCAAGGATAAGCAGGCTCTGGCGGGTGCGCGGGGGGTCCTTGCGTACCTGGTCCGCTCCGTTGTGACTGCACGCACCTTCAACAGGGCGGCGACCTGTGCCCCGATCTCGCGACGAGGCCGATGGTCCCGTTACCGTATTGTTACCTCACACGAACTTGACAAGCGGTGTGTCTTCCGTGGAAGATTCTTTCCGAGCGCAAGACGGTGACCATCGGGGGAGGGCGCCGGGTGTTGGTCGGGGGACGACACCGCGTGACGAGGTAGGCCTGACGGGGGAAAACCGGGGGACACGGGCACACCAGATCGTCAATCGCTCCTACGACCCCGTCCTCGCTACGGCGAGGGCGGGGTCGCGCACGTTAACCCGGTGTGACGCGGCATTCGGACTGGTCGACCGAATCGCTCTCTTGATCACGGGTCTGGGCCGGGTTGGTGAGCGGGGTCGCGCTCGTCCGGCCCGCTCGACTAGGCTGACAGCGCTATGACGCGCGCGCTGCTCCTTCGCGGCCGCGACGAGGCCCGGTAACGAACCGGTCGGCCCCTCGTCGCGGGCCGTCGCGCTGTGCCGACCGATCCACATCCGATCGCTTGGAGCGCCACCCGTCATGAGCCCCGTCGTTGAACCCAGTTCCGGACATTTCCCGCAACGGCCGTCCGGCATGCCGTGCCACCGCTATACGCGCTTCCCCGCGGTAGATCTGCCGGACCGCCGGTGGCCGTCACAGAGCATCCAGACCGCGCCGCGCTGGCTGTCCACCGACCTGCGCGACGGCAACCAGGCGCTCATCGACCCGATGAACGCCACCCGAAAGAACGCCATGTTCGACCTGCTGGTGCGCATGGGTTACAAGGAGATCGAAGTCGGCTTCCCGGCGGCGAGCCAGACCGACTTCGATTTCATCCGCTCGCTCATCGAGCACGACCGGATCCCCGACGACGTGCGCATCTCGGTGCTGACGCAGGCCCGTGAGGAACTGATCGAGCGCAGTGTCCAGTCGCTCATCGGCGCCGAGCAGGCGACCGTGCACATGTACAACGCTGCGGCTCCGGTGTTCCGCCGGGTGGTCTTCGGGTTCGAAGGCGACGGCCGGGCAGAGTGCCGCGCGGTCGCCGTCGACGGCATCCAGGCGATCATGAAGTACGCCGACATCCACCTGAGCGGCACCTCGTTCGGGCTGGAGTACTCCCCCGAGATCTTCATGGACACCGAACTCGACTTCTCGCTGGAGATCTGCGAAGGCGTGATGGACGTCTGGCAGCCCGGCCCCGAGCGCGAGATCGTGATCAATCTGCCGTGCACCGTCGAGCGCTCGACGCCGAACGTCTACGCCGACCAGATCGAGTGGATGTCGCGGCACTTCTCCCGTCGCGACTACGTCTGCCTGTCCGTCCACACTCACAACGACCGGGGCACGGCGACGGCCGACGCGGAGCTGGCCGTGCTGGCCGGGGCGCAACGGGTCGAGGGGTGCCTGTTCGGCAACGGTGAGCGGTCCGGGAACGTCGACCTGGTGACCCTGGGGCTGAACCTCTACAGCCAGGGCATCGACCCGATGATCGACTTCAGCGACATCGACGAGATCCGCCGCACCGCCGAGTACTGCAACCGCATCGACGTCCACGAGCGGCACCCGTACGCCGGTGACCTCGTGTACACGTCCTTCTCCGGCTCGCATCAGGACGCGATCAAGAAGGGCTTCGACGACCTGGATACAGCGGCGCAGCAGTCCGGTCGATCGGTCCGCGAGATGCCGTGGCAGATCCCCTATCTGCCGATCGACCCCAAGGACGTCGGCCGCTCGTACGAGGCGGTCATCCGGGTCAATTCGCAGTCCGGCAAAGGCGGCGTCGCCTACATCATGAAGGTCGATCACAAGCTCGACCTGCCTCGCCGGCTGCAGATCGAGTTCAGCCAGGTCATTCAACGACACACCGACAGCGAGGGTGGCGAGGTCGATTCCGCGCAGATGTACGGCTACTTCGACGACGAGTACTTCGCACCGGGCGCGTTCGCGCTCAACACCTGGGCCACGTCAAATTCCAATGGCGTCGAACGGATCACCGCGACGGTGACCGCTTTCGGCAAGGAGTACGACCTGGTCGGCCTCGGCAACGGACCGATCGACGCGTTCTGCAACGCCCTGTCGCCGGTCGACCTCGGGCTCGGCGGGCTGGGCGTGCGCGTTCTCGACTACGCGGAGCACGCGCTGACCTCTGGCGGCGACGCGGAGGCGGCGTCCTACCTCGAACTCGAGGTCGGCGAGCGGGTGCTCTGGGGTGTGGGGAAATCGGAGTCGATCGTCGGCGCCTCGCTGCACGCGGTGGTCAACGGCCTGAACCGCTTCGCGCGCGAGCGCTGATTCGATCACTCGACGCGGCGGCGGCCGGAGAACGCACGGCCCAGCGTCACCTCGTCGGCGTACTCGAGGTCGCCGCCCACGGGCAGGCCGCTGGCCAGCCGGGTGACCGTGAGCCCCATCGGCCTCAGCAGCCGGGCGAGATAGGTGGCCGTGGCCTCGCCTTCGAGATTCGGGTCGGTCGCGAGAATCAGCTCGACGACCGTGTCGTCACGCAGCCGAGCGAGCAGTTCCCGGATGCGCAGGTCGTCTGGTCCGACGCCGTCGATCGGGCTGATCGCGCCGCCGAGGACGTGGTAGCGACCGCGGAATTCGCGGGTGCGCTCGATGGCCACAATGTCCTTCGGTTCCTCGACGACGCAGATGAGCGACGGGTCGCGCCGCGGATCGCTGCAGATGCGGCAGACGTCGTTCTGGGCGACGTTGCCGCACACCGAGCAGAATTTGACCTCGTCCTTCACCCGACGCAGCGTGCTCGCGAGCCGCTCGACGTCGGCTGCCTCGGCCGCGAGCACGTGGAAGGCGATGCGTTGGGCGCTCTTCGGGCCGACGCCAGGCAGCCGCCCGAGCTCGTCGATCAAGTCCTGGACTGCACCCTCGTACATGCGGCCTACAGGCCGGGTAGGCCGAGGCCGCCCAGCCCACCCGTCACCGGACCCATCTTCTCGGTGGCCAGCTCGCCGACCGCACGGTGCGCGTCGCGGACGGCGGCGACGACGAGATCCTGCAGCGTCTCGACGTCGTCCGGATCGATGGCCTTCGGGTCGATCGTGATGGCGGTGAGTTCGCCCCCGCCGGTCAGCGTGGCGGTGACGAGCCCGCCACCGGCGGTACCGGTGACCTCAGTGTTCGCGAGCTCGGCCTGCGCCGCCTCGAGCTGCTCCTGCATGCGCTGCGCCTGCTTCATCAGCTGTTGCATGTTCGGCTGCCCGCCGCCGAACTGCCCGCCTCGCTGCGCCATTGCGTACCTGCTTCTCGTCGTGTGCGTCCGTGCCGCTGCCTGCTGCTCAGCGTACCGGCGCGCCCCGTCCGGCCGGCCGAGCGAGCCGTGCGAAAGTGGATGTCGTGCGCGCCCGATTCCGGCTAGTGCTTGCGGCCACCGCGCTCGTCGGCGCCGGGTGCTCGGCAGGCGGCGCCGCGACGTCGTCGCCGAGCCTGACGCCGTCCGTCACCAGGTCGGTGGCGTCGACGAGTCCTGCCGCTTCGCCCGTGAAGTCGTCGAGGCCCGCGGTAGCGCCCGTATCGTCGTCGAGACCCGCGGTCGCGACGATCTCGACCGCTGCGACCACGCCCGCGCGGCCGTCGCGCCGGGCGCCTTCGCCCGCGTCCGTGGCGCGGTCGCCGTCGCCGCCGCCGTCGCCGTCGCCGTCGGCCTCAACCCGTTCGGTCCGACGACACAGCACGGCGCCGGTGCCCGACGGCGTGCCGACGGTCGTGCTCAACCCCGGCCATAACGGTGACGACGCGGCGCATCCCGCCGAGATCAATCGCCTGGTGCCGGCCGGGTACGGCAAGTTCAAGGCGTGCGAGACCACGGGGACGACGACGAACGCCGGCTACCCCGAGCACGAGTTCAACTGGTCGGTGGCGCTGCGGGTGCGCACGATTTTGCTCGCCCACGGGGTGCGGGTGATCCTCACCCGGCCGGACGACCGCGGAGTCGGGCCATGTGTCGACGAGCGGGCCGCGATCGGCAATCGCCGCGGCGTGGCTGCCGTCGTCTCGATCCATGCCGACGGCGCGCCGTCGGCCGGGCACGGATTTCACGTGAACCAGGACAGCCTTCGGCCGGACGGCGCCTCCGCCGCGACCGCGCGGCGCTCCATCGAACTAGGCGAGGCGATCCACGCCACTCTGGTGCGCTCGTCCGGGCTCGTGCCGTCGACCTACATCGGCGCCAACGGCTATTTCTATCGCTCTGACCTCGCCGGCCTGAACCTCGCGACGAATCCGGCGACCTTCCTCGAATTGGGCAACATGCGCAACGCCGGCGACGCGGCACTGCAGTCGTCGGCCAGCGGGCGGCAGCGAATCGCCGCTGCGGTTGCCGCGGGAATCCTGGCGTTCCTCGGCCGATGAAGCCGGCTGCCGTTGCCGGTGGGCTCGGCCGGGCGCAGCGCTAGCCGTCGAGCGGGCGCGCGCCGAGTTCGTCACGCAACAGTTTGAGCGCGTCCGCCTCGGGGTCGCGGGGCGTTGCGGCGGCCGGGGAAGCCGGCTCGAAATCGGCGTCGTCGCGTGGGTCGGGCTCGCGCGACGCAGCCGCGGCCCGCCGCGAGTCATCGACCGGCTCGGGTGACGCCGCGCCGTCGACGACGACCCGCCATTGGCCACCGACGACCTGGGTCAGTGCCGTTTGCAGAACCGAGGTGTTGCTCTGGTCGGCGAGCATCTTGGCCAGGGCCCCCGGCGCGGCCAGGGTGACCGTCTCGGCGGCCGCGTCGGTGATCTGGGCGTTGTCGAGCAGCGCGCGGGTGCGTCGGCTCGCCTGCTTGACGATCTCGAGCACTTCAGGCCAGAGCCGGCGTAGCGCGGCCGCATCCAAGGACGGCGGCACAGCGGGTGGCGCGGCCGCTGCCCCGTCCGGCTGCTCGGCGGCCTGCGTCGTGGCCGCAGCTGCCGGTGCCCGCTTGGCTGGCAGCCGCGCAGGCGGGGGGACCGGCTGTCCCGCGTCGGCAGCACCGGCACCTTCGAGGCTCAGCCGTCGTTCCATGCGCTCCACGCGCTGGAGCAACGCCGCCATGTCGGTGGCTGCGTCCGGGAGCATCATCCGGGCACAGAGCAGTTCGAGCACAAGTCGCGGTGAGGTTGTCCCCCGCATCTCGATCAACGCGGAATGCACGATCTCGGCGTAGCGGGTGAGCGCCGCCGGGCCGATCCGCAGCACCTGGTCGGCCATCCGGGACAGTTGGTCCTCGGGCAGGTCGATCAGGCCACGCTCGCCGGCGTCGGGCACGGCATGCAGCAGGATCAGATCCCTGAATCGATCCAAGAGGTCCACCGAGAAGCGGCGCGGGTCGTGTCCGGCCTCAGCGACGCGGTCGATCGTGGCGTACACGGCGGCAGCGTCGCCGGCGGCAAGCGCGTCGATCATGTCGTCGAGCAGCGAACTGTCGGTGACGCCGAGCAACGCGACCGACTGCGCGTAGGTGACGCCGTCTGGTCCGGCGCCGGCGAGCAGCTGATCGAGGATCGACAGCGAGTCGCGCGCAGATCCGGCCCCCGCGCGCACGACGAGCGGCAACACGGCCGGCTCCACGGTGATGCCCTCTGCGGCGCAGATCGATTCCAGATGGGCGCGCATCACGGCGGGTGGAATGAGCCGGAACGGATAGTGGTGGGTCCGCGAGCGGATGGTCGTGAGCACCTTGTCCGGCTCGGTGGTGGCGAAGACGAACACCAGGAACTCCGGTGGTTCCTCGACCAGCTTCAGCAAAGCGTTGAAGCCCTGGTTCGAGACCATGTGCGCTTCGTCGATGATGTACACCTTGTACCGGTCCCGTGCCGGAGCGAAGAACGCGCGCTCGCGCAGATCGCGGGCGTCGTCGACCCCGCCGTGGCTGGCCGCGTCGATCTCGATGACGTCGATGGACCCGGTGCCGTTCGGTGCGAGCTCCCGACAGGAGTCGCAGACCCCGCACGGATCGGGTGTCGGACCCTGTGCGCAGTTCAGGCTGCGGGCCAGGATCCGCGCACTGGAGGTCTTGCCGCAGCCGCGCGGCCCGCTGAACAGGTAGGCGTGGTTGATCCGGCCGGCGGCGAGCGCGTGCCGCAACGGCGCCGTGACGTGCTCCTGTCCGATGACGTCGGCGAAGGTTGCCGACCGGTACTTGCGGTACAGCGCCAAGTTCCCCGTGCCGTCCGCCACCAGACGACCCTAACGACCGGGGCGGACACCTCGCCACGCGAGCGCGTGGGGCCGCGACGCGCGGCAGCGCTGCTCAGGTGCGCACTTCGAGCAGAGCGACGAAATTCGTCACATGGGTGGGCAGCGATGACGGATTTCGTTGTTGTCCTCCTGGGTTGCCCGCAACTAGCGTGGTCTTCATCCCTCGGACGACATCTGACGGCAATGGAGACGGACGACGTGGCCGACAAGCGGACAGTGCGCAACTTCATCGACGGCAAGTCGGTCGACGCCGAGGCGGGTCGGCGCGCCGACCTGATCAACCCGTCGACCGGCGAGGTGTTCGGCACGGCACCGGTCTCGGGGGAGGCAGATGTCGACGCCGCCTACGCCGCCGCGGCCAGGGCCTTCGAGACCTGGCGGGACACCACGCCCAGCGAGCGGCAACGCGCGCTGCTCAAGCTCGCCGACGCGATGGAGGAACACTCGGAGGACATCATCGCCGCCGAGTGCGAGAACACCGGCAAGCCGATCGAGCTCACGCGCTCGGAGGAGATCCCGCCGGCGGTGGATCAGATCCGCTTCTTCGCCGGAGCGGCGCGACTGCTCGAAGGACGCAGCGCGGGGGAGTACCTGGCCGGTTTCACCTCCTACGTGCGGCGTGAGCCGGTCGGTGTCGTCGGGCAGGTGACGCCGTGGAATTACCCGATGATGATGGCCGTCTGGAAGTTCGCACCTGCCCTTGCCGCCGGTAACTGCGTCGTCCTCAAGCCGAGCGACACCACTCCGGTGACGACGGCGCTGATCGCCGAGATCGCGAGCGAGTTCCTCCCGCCGGGCGTGTTCAACGTCGTCTGCGGCGATCGGGACACCGGCCGCGCGCTGATCGCGCACCGGACGCCCGCCATGGTGTCGATCACCGGATCCGTAAGAGCCGGCAGCCAGGTGGCCGAAGCGGCGTCCCATGACCTCAAGCGGGTGCACCTGGAACTGGGCGGGAAGGCGCCGGTGATCGTCTTCGACGACGCCGACCTCGCGGACGCGGCCGAGAACATCGCCATTGCCGGCTACTTCAACGCCGGACAGGACTGCACCGCCGCCACTCGAGTGCTCGCGGCGTCCGGAATTGCCGACGAGTTCGCTTCGGCACTGGCCGAGCAGGCACGCAACACCAAGATCGGCGCGCCGGCCGACGAGGACATCCTGTTCGGGCCGTTGAACAACGCCAACCAACTCGAGCGGGTCGGCGGGATGCTCAACCGGCTGCCCGATCATGCGACGGTGCTCGCCGGCGGGGCCCGCGTGGGCGAGCGCGGCTACTTCTGGCAGCCGACGGTGGTCGGCGGCTTGAAGCAGAACGACGAGGTGATCCAGGACGAGATCTTCGGCCCGGTCATCACGGTGCAGCGATTCAGCGACGAGGACGAGGCATTGCGCTGGGCAAACGGCGTCGAGTACGGCCTGGCTTCCTCGGTGTGGACGACCGACCACGGCCGGGCGATGCGGATGACGCGGGCGCTGGACTTCGGCTGTGTGTGGGTCAACTGCCACATTCCGTTGGTCGCGGAGATGCCGCACGGCGGCTTCAAACATTCCGGCTACGGCAAGGACCTCTCGGTCTACGGCCTCGAGGACTACACCAGGATCAAGCACGTCATGCACAACATCGGTTCCTGATCGCATCACGATGCGAACCTCGATCGATCGTTCGCGACGTGGCGGATCCCGCAAGCCGCGGTGGTGCGCATGACCCACACCGTCGCGGCCGAACTGGTCGGCAACGTGCATTCCGTCGAGGTGCAGGTCGGTGACATCGTCGAAGCGGGCGCCATGATCATCGTTCTCGAGTCGATGAAGATGGAGATCCCCGTCCTCACGGAGGTGGGCGGTGTCGTTCGCGAAGTTGCCGTCAGATCCGGGGAGAACGTGATGGAAGGCGATGTCATCGCCGTGATCGAGGAGCAGCCGTGACCGTCGAGCAACGCCGCCGGGTGCAGACGGCAATACCGGGTCCGCGTTCGGTCGAGCTGCACGCTCGCAAGGTGGCCGCGGTGTCCGCGGGCGTGGGTACGACCTTGCCGGTCTACGTCGAGCGAGCCGGCGGCGGGATCGTGGTGGACGTCGACGGCAACCAGTTCATCGACCTCGGTTCGGGGATCGCGGTGACGTCGGTCGGCAATGCGGCGCCGCGGGTGGTCGAGGCGGTGCGGGCGCAAGTCGCCGATTTCACCCACACCTGCTTCATGATCACGCCGTACGAGGAATACGTCGCTGTCGCCGAGAAGCTGAACGAGCTGACGCCCGGTTCGCACGACAAGCGCTCGGCGCTGTTCAATTCCGGTGCCGAGGCCGTGGAGAACGCGGTGAAGGTCGCGCGCTCGGCCACCGGCCGGCAGGCGGTTGTCGTGTTCGATCACGCCTATCACGGGCGGACCAATCTGACGATGGCGCTGACGGCGAAGAGCATGCCGTACAAGCACCGGTTCGGGCCGTTCGCCGGCGAGGTGTACCGGGTGCCCATGGCCTATCCGTTTCGCTGGCCGACCGGGCCGGATCGATGCGGGGACGAGGCGTTCGACCAGTTCGTGTCGCTCGTGCACACGCAGGTGGGCGGGGACAACTGCGCGGCCGTCGTCATCGAGCCGATCCAGGGCGAGGGTGGGTTCGTCGTGCCGCCGCCCGGATTCCTGGCGAGGGTGGCGCAATGGTGTTCGACCCACGGGATCGTGTTCGTCGCGGACGAAATCCAGACGGGTTTCTGCCGCACCGGTGACTGGTTCGCCTGCGAGGGCGAGGCCGTGGTGCCGGATCTCATCACCACGGCTAAGGGGATCGCCGGCGGGCTGCCCCTCGCGGCGCTCACCGGCCGGTCCGAGTTGATGGACGCGGTGCACGTGAGCGGGCTGGGTGGGACGTACGGCGGCAACCCGGTCGCCTGCGCGGCCGCGCTCGGCGCGATTGAGACGATGGCGACCGAGGATCTGTGCGGCGCGGCGAAACGGATCGAGGCGGTGATGCGGCCCCGGCTGCTCGCCCTGGCCGAGAAGTTTCCGGCGATCGGCGATGTCCGCGGTCGTGGCGCGATGCTGGCCGTCGAGCTCGTCACGCCGGGCACCAAGGACCCCGACCCGGCACTGACGACTGCCGTGGCTGCTGCCTGTCACCGCGCAGGCGTCATCACGCTCACCGCCGGCACGTTCGGCAACGTGCTGCGTTTCCTGCCGCCACTGGTCATCGACCCGCAGCTGCTCGACGAGGGCCTCGGCGTCCTGGAGGACGCGTTCGCCACCGCGTGAGCGGTGCGTCCTACGCTGGTCAATCCCGGTGCACGGCCTCGGTATCCTGAACACTCCGCCGTCAACGTTCGAAGGGCGCTCGCGTGGGTCTCGTCGTGCAGAAGTACGGCGGCTCGTCCGTCGCGGACGCTGAGCGGATCAGGCGGGTCGCCGAACGCATCGTCGCCAGCAAGAAGTCCGGCAACGACGTCGTCGTCATCGTCTCGGCGATGGGCGACACGACCGATGAGCTCATCGACCTCGCCAAGCAGATCGTGCCGGTGCCCGAAGGGCGCGAGTTCGACATGCTGCTCACCGCCGGGGAACGCATCTCGATGGCCCTGCTCGCGATGGCGATCAACTCGCTGGGCTACAAGGCCGAGTCGTTCACCGGGTCGCAGGCCGGTGTGCTCACCACGTCGGTGCACGGCAAGGCACGCATCGTCAACGTCACACCCGGCCGGGTGGAAAGCTCGGTGGCCGACGGCAATGTCGCGATCGTGGCGGGATTCCAGGGCTTCTCGAAAGAGACGATGAACATCACCACGCTGGGTCGCGGTGGTTCGGACACGACCGCGGTCGCGATCGCGGCGGCGGTGCACGCCGATGTCTGCGAGATCTACACCGATGTGGACGGCGTCTACACCGCCGACCCGCGCATCGTGCCCAACGCGCGCCGCCTCGACCACGTGACCTACGAGGAGATGCTCGAGCTGGCCGCATGCGGGGCGAAGATTCTGCACCTGCGCAGCGTGGAGTACGCCCGGCGCTACAACGTGCCGATCCACGTCCGCTCCTCGTTCGCGGCCAAGTCCGGCACGACCGTCCAAGGATCGATGGAGGACCTTTCCGTGGAACAGGCAATCATCAGCGGCGTCGCGCACGACCGCAGCGAGGTCAAGGTGACCGTCGTCGGTGTCCCCGACAAGCCGGGTGAGGCGGCGGCCATCTTCCGCGAGCTCGCCGCCTCCGAGATCAACATTGACATGATCGTGCAGAACATCTCGACCGGCGGCACCGGACGCACCGACGTGTCGTTCACCCTGCCCGCCACGGATGGGCCCACCGCGTTGGCCGCCCTCAAGCGCATCCAGGCCAGCATCGGATTCTCTGAGCTGCTCTACGACGACCACGTGGGCAAGCTGTCGCTGATCGGAGCGGGCATGCGCTCGCATCCGGGTGTGTCGGCGCGCTTTTTCACCGCGCTCGCCGAGGCGGGCGTCAACGTCGAGATGATCTCGACGTCGGAGATCCGCATCTCGGTCGTGTGCCGCGACACCGATCTCGACGCGGCCGTGCGCGCTGTGCACGATGCGTTCGAGCTCGGTTCGGACGAGGAACAAGCCGTCGTCTACGGAGGGTCGGGGCGATGAAGATCGGAGTCGTCGGGGCCACCGGTCAGGTCGGCACGGTGATGCGCCGCCTGCTCGCCGAGCGATCGTTCCCAGTGGACGAGATCCGCTTCTTTGCCTCCGCCCGGTCAGCGGGCGGCACCCTCGCGTGGGAGGGCGTCGACGTCCGCATCGAAGACGCCGCCGTCGCGGATCCGGGTGGGCTCGACATCGCGCTGTTCTCGGCGGGCGGCGTGACGTCGAAGGAGCTGGCGCCGCGCTACGCCGCGGCGGGCGTGACCGTGATCGACAATTCGTCCGCCTGGCGAATGGACCCCGAGGTGCCGCTCGTCGTAGCCGAGGTCAACGGGGCGCAGGCGCACAACGCCCCGAAAGGCATCATCGCCAATCCGAACTGCACCACGATGGCCGCGATGCCGGTGCTCAAGCCGCTGCACGACGAAGCAGGTTTGATCCGGCTGGTCATTTCGACCTATCAGGCGGTCTCGGGCGCCGGGCTCGCCGGGGTGGACGAGCTCGACGATCAGGTTCGCGCGGTCGTCGACAAGGCCGTGGCCCTGACGCGCGACGGCAGCGCAGTCTCCTTCCCCGTGCCGGAGAAATTCACCCAGCCGATCGCGTACAACGTGCTGCCGTTGGCCGGCACGATCGTCGATGACGGCGAGTTCGAGACCGACGAGGAGAAGAAGCTGCGCAACGAATCGCGCAAGATCCTCGAGATCCCGCAACTGCTCGTCTCTGGGACCTGCGTGCGGGTGCCGGTCTTCACCGGCCACTCGCTGTCGATCAACGCCGAGTTCGAGCGGGCCCTGACCGTCGCGCGGGCGCTGCAGTTGCTGCGCGGGGCGCCCGGCGTAGAGCTGAGCGAGGTCCCTACGCCGCTGCAGGCGGCGGGCGCGGACCCGTCCTATGTCGGGCGGGTGCGTCAGGATCCCGGCGTGCCCGGCAGTCGCGGTCTCGCCCTGTTCGTGAGCAGCGACAACCTGCGCAAGGGAGCCGCGCTCAACGCCGTCCAGATCGCCGAGCTGCTCATCGGCTGACGCCCGGGCACGGGCCTGGTCCGCTACGGCACGTCGGGTCCCACCGGCTCAGCCGACAGTCGCGTTCCACTCGAACGGAACCATCTCACGGAGCACTCGGCGCCGCCGATTTCGTGGCAGATGGTCGATGTACAGCACGCCCTTGAGATGATCGGTCTCGTGCTGCAGGCAGCGTGCGAGGTAGCCGGTGCCGGATACCTCGCACGGCTCGCCGTGCTGGTCGACCCCGCTCACGGTGGCGTTCGAGGACCGCGCCAACTCGTGGTAGGGGCCCGGCACCGACAGGCAACCCTCGTCATTGAGATCCGGATCGCCGCTGGTCCGGATCGTCGGGTTCACGACGTGCCCGCGCACCCGGCCGCCCGCGCCGTCCGGACAGTCGTAGACGAACACGGCGAGGTCGACGCCGACCTGCGGCGCGGCGAGTCCGACGCCTTCCGCGAGTGCCATCGCGGCGAACATGTCGCCGATCAGCTGTGCCAGTTCGTCATCGAACGTAGTGACCCGCCGAGTGGGCGCGGCGAGGATCGGATCGCCGACTACGCGGATCTTGGGTGGAAAATCGCTCACCGGACAATTATCCGCATTGGCGCCGGCCGTGCCGAGGCGATCCGCTAGACGGCAATGACGTCGAGGACCTCCGACGTCGGTCGCCGCGGGGTGCGCACCAACTCCGACAGCGGTGCGCTGGGATGCCCGATGCGCAACATCATCTGCGGAAAGCCCACCCAGTTCAGCAGGCCCTGCACCCGGGTGCGGAATGCGGCGAAGTCGACGGCCTGACTCAACGCGCAGGTGGACAGGCCCAGCTGCTCGGCGCGCAGCATCAGCTTCATCATCGCCCGACCCGCGCGCAGGTGATCGGCGGGGTTGTCGAACTCGGTCAGCACGACACCGATCAGAGGCTTCTCGTCGAAATCGCGCTCGATGAACTGGCGACCGGTCACCCCTACCTCGAAATCGCGCTGCGGCACGTCGCTGTGGCGCTGCTCGCCCTCGGGCACATGCGGGAACTGGTCGACGGACACGCCGTCGGGGCGCACGTTCACATCCGGGTCGCGCAGCCAGCGGTTCATCTCCGCCTGGTACGCATCGTCGTCGCGCTCGACCCGGTCGGCCCAGCTCACCGCCACCGCAAGGTTGATCCGTTGATCCTCACTGACCGGAAAGTGGATCCAGGCGCTGCTGTCGCTGGCCGTGATCTCCAGCGATTCCATCTCCGCGTCCGACACCTTGTCCGGGCCGAACGGCCGACGGTCGCTGCGCCGACGCACGGCCGCATCGGCGAGAGCCAGGTCGTCGTCGTCCGGCTGCCGGCGCTGTGCCGACCGGAATCGGACGAGCACATCCGGTTCGGCCTGACTCGGCAGCAGCTGGGTCTCGATCTGCAGGCCCTGCGCGCGCAGCGCGACTTCGGTCAGGTACCAGGCGGCGCCGCAGCTGAGGTACATGGAGTGACCGTCCGGGTCGGCCACGCCCAACTGCCGAGTGCGATCGGCGAGCAGCGCCAAGCTGTCGCCGTCCAGACGCCACCGCCACGGCTGGGTGTTGAAGATCGACGGCGCACGGGCGGCGACGGCGATTGCGGCCTGCACCACAGCCGGGTCAAGCGCGCCTGCCCGCTTCGAGTCGGCTGCAGGATCGTCCGTGCCGGCCATGTCGTCCCTTCGCCGCCTCGGTGTTCGTGCGTCAGCTCATGAATACCCGCTCCGACCGGCCGTGACCAGCCGGCCCGGCACCGACTGCCGCTGCTCACTGCCGACGGTGTGGGCGCGGATCAGTTCGCGCAGCCCGAGTCCAGTTTGCCAGCTGCGTCGGTGAGGTCCGTCTTCGCGGCGGTGACCGCCGCCGCGTCCCCCGTTCGGACCGCGGCAACCAGGCTGGTGAGGGCGTTCTTGATGTCCGTCAGCGCCGCTTGCGCCTGTTTGCTGCTGGCTGTTGCCTGGCTGGACACCGTCTGGAGCAGCGACCGGGCCGAGTCGATGACCGAGTTGCGGCTCGCGTCGCCGGCCTTCAAGTCCTGCAAGTGCTGGGCCAGGTCGGCGGCGGCGGCCTTGATCGACCCGCAGTCGCGTCCGCCGCTGGCCGATCCCGAATTCGTCGGTACCGAATTCGTCGGCGCCGATGACTTGGCCGAGCCGGCCCCTGACGATGAGCAGCCGGACAGCGCGAGGAACGCGGCAACCAGGAGGACGGCCCCCATCGCAGTCATGCGCTGGCGCGCGGGTCGTTTCGCGGGCACGTCGTCACGCTGACGGTTGGGCATCCGGTGCATGGAATCTCCGTCCCTGGGGTGGGCAGTGCGGGCGCACCCTCCATCTCAGCACTCGCGGCCGCTGTGCGTGCGGGCAACCTGCGACCGACGGCGAGAGAACGGTCGCTCTAGGGTGTTCACGCCCAGGAGGTGGGTGTGCCGGTCCTGAGTTTGACGCTGGACGAGCGGGCCGACGTCGTGCGCCGGATGCTGCACTCTCGCGGCTGACCAGCGCAGCGCCGATCGAGGCCCAGTGCGCGGTGGGACCCCGGGCGCGGTTCTCGCTGTCGCGTAGGTGACACCTGCAGTGTCTGGAGGGTGACTGCCCCGACATCGAGATGGGTGCACTGTCGGGGTGTCGGAAGTGACGATCAAAGCAGTGAGGAGCGGGTCATCGTGTACGCCACGACCTGTCCTCGCCCGCAGACCGCGACAGCCGACGATGCAGACCGAAACGGTGTGTCACAGTGCCGCAACTTCGCGGCGTTGTCCTGGACTGGGGTCATGCCGACGACCAGGACCGTCGGACGCCCGCCTGAGCGGCGGGAGGCGGCGATAGGAGGGGGTTCGCCGCCTCCCGCCCCTGTCCACCCAGCGTGAGCGCAATCGTGCCCACTTTCGGTAATCGTCGAGCACAAAGCGTAGATCGTCGCCGACCCAAGATCGCTATTGTTTGACGTAGCCGCGCCGGGGGGACCAAGCTCAGCGTCACACGCTCACGTGCGTGGACCGATCTGTCTCGAGCTGCACGGGGGACCTACTGATGGCGCAACGTCATCCGCGACGGCGCCGGACACCGGGCGCGCTCATCGCTGCCGGGTTGCTTCTGCTCGCGGCCTTCGGCCCGGCGAGCGGCGCGGGTGCGACGCCGGTTTCGTTGGTCACCGTAGTGACTGCCGTGAACGGCGTCGACGGTGGCAGCACGGTCGCCGGCCAGACCACGCCGGTGACGTTCACGCTCACGAACCGATCCACCACGGGTGCCAAACTTGCGTTGTTCACGATCGTCGTGCCGAGTGGTGTGACGGGTCTGGCGAAGGGCGCGGTCTCGCCCCTCTGGACGGAGACAATCCTGCCCTGCGGACCGATCGCGCGATGCGGCGCGCTCGTGCTGGCAAGCACGACCAAGTCCGCCGGCCTGGTGGCACCGGGACACACCGTGACGGCCGCGTTCGCCTTCAAGGCGCCCGGCACCCCCGGTGTGTTGTCGTTCCCGCTCATCGGCATCGGCAGCGGCCTGTTCACGGCCGCATCGACGCCGACGATCACCGTGGGCCGCCCGCCGGCCGGCCTGCGCATCACGTCCGTGACGGACGCCTCCCACACGCCTGCGCTGCCGCTGCCGGTATCGACCGGCCTGTTCGATGTCGCTTTCCAGGTCGTGGATTCGACCGGGGCGGTGGTGACCTCGCCGAACGTGACGGTGCAGCTCAAGGCGCTCAACGGACAACCGGGCTTGCTGATAGCGCCGCCCGTGACGTCGAGCCACGGTGCCGGGGTCGTGCCCGCCCTGTACAGCAGTGCGCTGGACGGGTTGAGCCTGCAGTTGTCGGCGTCGGGGCTGACATCGCCACCGGTGACGGTCGACATCGCCGCCGACGGGGACTCCGGATCGACGTTGCCGGGGATCGCACTCACCCTGACGGCCGGTGACATTTCGCTGTCCACCGGCGTCGCGGTCGCCGACCTACCGAACGGTGCCAACGGGCCGGTGACGCTGACGGTCGGACCGTGTGTCCCGGACGCGCTGACCGACTGCCCCCCGCAGATCCGCAGCGAGATCGCGCTGGTCGGCAACTTCAAGGACCAGTCGGGAAACCCGCTCTACGCTCCCGATTCGCCGGCGTCGATGAGCTGGAGCTGCAACGCGGTGACCTGCCCGCCGCCCCTGGATTTCGTCCCCGACCAGAGCAGCCAAGCCGAGCTGCAGCTCGAGGAGTTCAAAGCCCATCCGATGTTCGTCTCGCTGGAACTGAAGGGCGTGCCGCAGCCGTTCGGGCAGGCGCCGGCGTGCAGCGTGACCGACACGCCGCCGGTCGGCACCACGACGGCGTCGTCGAGTCCCACCGAAGTGTCGAGTCCCACCGAAGTGTCGAGTCCCACCGAGGTGTCGAGTCCCACCGAGGTGTCGAGTCCCACCGAGGTGTCGCCAAGTCCCAGTGAGGCGTCGGCGCCCACCGAGGCGTCGCCGGTTGCCACTGACCGGTCGACGGTTCTCACGAAGACGTTGCCGGTCCCCACGCAGACGTCGCCCCTTCCCACCGGCAAGATCACCGCACCGGACGCACTGAAGGTCGGCTTCTGTGTGGACGTCGGCGCCATCAGTCGCTCCGCCCAGAGCTGCGATGGAGTGTGCACGGCGTGGTCAGGGAACGTGACGCTGCCGGTGTTGTTCGTCGAAGATCCCAAGTTCATGGGTACGTGAGCGGGGGTAGCGAGGGCTGCCGACGAAGCCGAGTTCGTCGAACGCCGCCTCGGCGCGCTGCGCGAGGAACACGGTCTCCGCGCCCGAGCCGGACCGGCCGCTGAGCCGGGCGAGTTCTGCCAGGACGAAGCCGCGTTCGATCCGGCAGTGCCGATCGGCCAGATCGAGGGCACGCCCCAGCAGCGCGCGCGCCTCGTCCGTGTTCCCCATGTCGGACAGGGCGGCACCCTGCAACCGCAACAGCCACGCCAACAGCCATCCGGCATCGAGCTCCTCGGCGCGGCTCGCCGCCGACGCGGCCACCCGAGCGGCGTCGGCGGCGTCGCCGTGCTCCAGCTGCGTCCAGGCGATGGCCGCGTCGGTCTCGACGACCTCGGCTGGCTCGCCGAGCTCCTCGAGTCGTGCCCGGGCGCGCCGCATCATCTCGCCTCCTTCGTCCATGCGCCCGGCCAGCGCGATCGTCGCGCCCAGTGCCCGAGTGGCCGCGGCCGCAAAGTCCTCGAGCGCAACCGAGCGCAGCACGGGCAGCAGCTCGCTGAGTAGCTGCTGCGCCTCGTCGAGACGGCCGAGCCGAAGCAGGACGTCGCCGACGTTGTAGCCGGCGGCTGCGGCCTTGACCGTGTCGCCGGCCTCGGTGGCGAGCCGGGCAGCGCGCCGGAACATGTCCAGAGCCTCGAGCCCGCGTCCGTCGAGCCAGGCGAACAGCGCCAGATTGTTCAGCGCCCGGGACTGCCCGGCACGATCACCCATCTGCTCGTACAACGCGACCGCTTCCTGCGCGAACGAGGTGTCGGACAGATCTCCGAGCATGGTGAGCGATCCCAGCACCGCCTGCAGCGCCTCTGCCCGCGCAGCGGGGTCGCCGGACTGCTGCGCGTGCTGTTCTGCCCTGCGCGCCCAGCGCAGCGCCTCACGGTAGCGGCCTTGCTCCTGGCGCATGACGGCATAGAGGCCCTCGATGCGGCTGCGTGCGGCCAGGTGCGCGTCGTCGGCGGTATCGCCCAGTAGCCGCAGGCCACGGGTGAGCTTGCCGAGGCCGACGCTGAGGCGTCCGAGGCGGTATTCGATCTCCGCCTCGCGGCGCAGCAGCAGCGCCGCGCGCACAGGATCGTTTCGCAGCGCTCGGCGCGCCGCGCGGTACGGCTCCAGCGCCTCCCGTTGGCGACCGATGCGAAACCTGGCGTCGCCCAGCGAGACGTTCGCCGCAACCAGATCGTGCGTCGCGACGGCCGGTAGGCGACGCGCCATCTGCACTGCGCGGGCGAACAGCTCCTCGGCCTGCACGTAGGCGTACTTCGCGGCGGCACGTGCCCCACCGATCCGCGCATAGTGCCAGACCTTGTCGGCCCGCTCGGCCTGCCAAAAGTGCAGCGAGAGGACCTCGGCGATCTCGCCGGGTTCGGCAGCTTGTGACTCCAACAACTCACCCGCGCTGCCGTGCAGGCTGCGCCTGGTGCGAAACGGCAACGTCTCGTACGCGGTGTCGCGCACGAGCTGGTGCGCGAACAGCAGCGAGTCGCCGTCGGCTCGAACGAAATACCCCAGCCGACGCGTCATCTCGACCCTGCTCGGCAGGTCTCGGTCGCCGAGCAGGGCGCGCAGTTCCGATCTGCCGAACCGCATGCCGAGTACCGACGCGTATCTGAGCACGGTCCGGTCCGGCGCGGACAGCCGATCGAGCTGGCTGACGATGAGCGCCTCGACCGTGTCCGGCAACGCGTCGACCTCGGCACCGTCCAGGGCAGCGCGCAGGAGGCCGTGGAGGAACAGCGGGTTGCCGCCGGCACGCGCGGCAAGCGCCTCGATGACCGATCCCGGCAACGTCTGCGTGGCCCCCATGAGCTGCGCGACCTGCGCGGCCGCGCGGCTGTCCAGCGGCGCCGGGCGCACCGAGACGACTGCGGCACCCTCTGGGTGAAACCCGTCGGTGACGTCGCGCCTCGTCACCACGATCAGCCAGTTGCGGCTGTGCACGTCGCGGCGCAATCGGTCCAGCAGCTGCACCGATGCATCGTCCATGAGGTGCACGTCCTCGAAGACCAGCACGATCGGGCTCGGCAACGCGGCAATGAGCAACTGGGCGGCGACCTCCTGCAGTTTCGCTCGCCGGAACTGATCATCGAGCGCGTCGACCTCCGTGGTACTGGGCACCTCGATATCGACGATGCGCGCCAGTAGTGGCAACCACGGCAGCAGCGTCGGATCGTGCACGCGCACCGCGTCGCGTAACGCCGAGGGGTCGGGTACGGTCCGCGCCTCGCGGGGCCCGGGCGGCAGGCCCAGCACCGACGCGAGGAGAGCGCGGAACGGCCAATAGGGGGTCGCGGTCTCGTATTCGTCGCAGACAATGACGAACGACGGCGAGTCGACTTCCGACAGCAGGGCCTGCACCAAGCGCGACTTGCCGATACCGGCTTCGCCCACCACTTCCACGAGTGCGCCGGCGCCGGACGTCGACTCGCGCAGCGCCGCCCGCAGGGCGGACAGCTCGACCTCCCGAGCGACGAGCGCGCCGCCCGCCGCGCTGGGCTCCGGTCGCTCGGATACGGCAAGGCCGAGGCGCGCCGTCTCCACCGGGGCGGACTTGCCCTTGACCCGGATCGGGGGCTGCAGTTGGTGTTCGAAATCCGCGGAGGCGTGGGCGAGCGTCGTCAGCGTGGTGAGCACCTCGCCGGGGCGCGCTCGTGCGGCGAGGCGTGCGGCGAGGTTGACCGCGTCGCCCTTCACCGAGTAGGTCCGGCAGAACGGCGGACCGAGCACGCCGGTGAACACCGCGCCGCGGTGCACGCCCACCTGCAGTGGCAGCGGTGCCGACGCCGCAATGATCTGCTGTGCGGTTCTCAGCAACCGGTCCTCGTCATGGCCGGCGCTGCGCGGAGCCCCTGACACGATCATGATCTTGACGCCGTCGCGGTCGATGTCGGATTCCAGGAACGTCACACCGTGGCGCTCGGTCGCACGCTGGACGATTCGCACGCATCGATCGAGCGCCGCAGCGAGTTCGCCCGGTCCGCCGCGCGCGAGCAGCTCGTCGGTGCCGGAGAACCGCACGAACGCGACGGCGACGCTGCGGTGTTCCGCAGGCGGGTACTCGGCGAGCAGATGCTCACGGATCGTCGGCGGAAGCACCATCGCGAGGTCCAGCCCGTCGGCCGGCGCCGGGTCCGTGTCGGGTTGCTCGTCCAGCGCCGGCTGCGCGATCAGCAATGCCAGCGGCCCGGAATGGTCGACGCAGTTGGGGTCGAGCACGGCCGCGATCTGTGGCGACAGGCCGATCTCGTCGGCTCGAGCTGCGGCCTGGATCTGTGCCGTCCGGGTGGCGGCCGGTCCGCCGACGATCAGCTCGCGGTGGACGGCCGGATCGCCGACGAGGAAGAACGTCAGCCGGCCGGTGTGAATGCCCACCGCCATCCGCAGCCGCACCGCGCCGGAAGGTGTCCGCACCTTGTCGAACCGATTGAGCCGGGCACGCATCCGATGGGCGGCGCGCGCGGCGCGCACGGCGTGATCGGCTCCGTCGAACAGCAACAGGACTGCGTCGCCACCCCACTTCACCAGATAGGCACCGTCTCGCCGCGCCGCTTCGAGCAGCTCGGTGAACAGGGTGTCGAGCACGTCGGTGAGTTCCTCGGCCCCCACCTTTCCCCGCGCAGTCAGTTGCTCGGTGAGCTGCGTGAAGCCCGAGATGTCGATGAAGGCCAAGGTCCCGTCGACGACCCGATGCGTCGCGTCGGGATCGTCGGCCAGCCAAGATCGCACGAGCTGCGGGACGAACGGCGCCAGCGAGCGGGGCTCGCTGGGCGGGTTCGGCATCGTGTCGCTCCTCGTACGGTCGGGACCGGTCTTCGAACACGATTGTCTCCCCCCGTGTCTCGGCACCGTCGCGCGGAATCGCGGAGACCTATCATGATGTTGGACGGCCGCAGCACGGATGCACGCGGTCACGTCGGTCTGGTCGGAGCGGTGATGAGTCAACAGGTAGTCGCCGCCGACCTCACGCGCGTGCCCATGTTCGCCGCCCTCGACGACGACGCGCTAATCAGGCTCGCCGATGCCGCATTCATCCGTCGGATAGCGCCGAACCAGATCCTGTTCGTGACCGGCGAACCGAGCGAGCATCTCTACGTCGTGCGCTCCGGCCGGCTTCGCGTGCTCACGAGATCCACGCACGGGGAACAGCTCGTTCTCTCGAGCGCCGGCCCCGGCGAGGTCATCGGGGAGCTGTCGGTGCTCGACCGCCGAGCCCGTTCGGCCGACGTTGTCGCCGCCGAGCTGTCCGAGCTGATCGTGGTGCCGGCCGCGACCGCCCGAGACCTGCTCGAAAGCGATCCGCGTGCGCTCCTGGCCGCCGCCCTCGAACTCGCCGCGCAGGTCCGCCGGCTGACCGGCGCGATGGGTGATCTCGTGTTCCTCGACCTGCCCCGACGGGTGGCCAAGCTGCTGCTCACCCGAGCGAAGTCGCGCGCGGACGGTGCAGTGGAGTCCGACCTCGGTGCGAGTCAGACGGTCGTCGCCGCCGAGCTGGGGGTGAGCCGTCAGTCGCTGAACAAGGCGCTTTCCGGTCTCGCGCGTCGCGGTTGGATCGAGGTCGACGGCAAGCGCGTCGACCTGCGCGACCCGCCCGCGTTGCGGCGGTACGTGAACTCCTGATCGCACGGGTTCGAGTTCATCGCGACGTGGTCGCCATGAACTCACGCAGTACCTCGGCGAAGCGCTCGGGCCGATCCAGATGCGGGAAGTGCCCGGCCTGCTCGAACACCTCGAGCCTGCTGCCGGGCATGGCTCGGTGTGCGGCATCTGCGTGGGTGCTGGGAATGATCCGGTCGTCGCTTCCCCACACGATCAAGCTGGGGATGTCGTAGGGCATCGGTAGATAGTCGTGCGCGATGACCGTCTGTCCCCCCGGACCGAGCACGCCGCGGGCCGTCGACAAGAAGGCCCGTCGGGTGTCCGCCTCGCGCAGTGAGCTGAATCCGTGCCAGCCCTCCGCGAGCATGGGGCTCGGCCGCCAGCCAGCCGTCCGGAGCACCCGGCCGACCGCCTCGACCGACGCGTGCACCCAGTTCGAGGCGATCAGTGGCAGCACCCATTCCGCGCCGGGCAGCGTGGCTGATCGAAGCAGCGGGCTGACGTCGCGGCCGAGGCCGCCACTGGAGACCAGCGCCAGCCGTTCGACGCGCTCGGGAAACAGGTAGCAGAACTGCAAGGCGATGCCGCCGCCGAGGGAATGCCCTACCAGCGTGGCCCGGTCGACCCCCACGTGGTCGAGCAGATCGCGCAGTGTCGCCGCGTGTGCGCCGAGGGAGTAGTCACCGGTCGGCTTTGCCGATGCGCCGTGCCCGAACAGGTCCGGCGCGAGCACCCGGTAGTCGAGATCGAGCTTGTCCACCAGATGGCGCCAACTGCGGTGCGATCCCAGCAGTCCGTGGATGAACAACACGGCGGGGCCATGGCCGGTGTCGAGGTAGGACAGCTCGCACCCGTGCAGCGTCACCGTCCGCGCGGCTGAGCTCATCCAGGTCCTCCATCTACTCGTCGGTAACTTCGCGAATCGTAACCGAGATACCTGTCCGTCGCGGGGCAATGCAGATGACGGTGGCAGGTGTGTCTCTTGGCATAAACGTCCGATCCGACCGAAATGCGCCGCTCCAACTGCTAGCGTGGGCAAGCGGCTGGCAAGCACTAACGCTCCAGCCCATCTGAAGGAGTTCCCCCGTGGCAGTTCTGAATGTCAGCCCGAGTCATCTGAGCGGTCTCGCCGACAAGGTCGTCGGCGTGAACAAGGAGGTCATCGGTCAGCTGCTCAACCGTGAGCAGCTCAAGCGATCCGGTCAGCTCCAGCAGGAGAAGGGCTCGGCCAAGCTCGAGGCCCTCCAGGCCGAAGCGAAGGCCGATGTGCACAACGCGAAGGCCAAGTCGATCGACAAGGCCCAGAAGAAGGTCGACGACGCCTGATCCGTTCCACAGATCGCGAAAGCCCGCCCGAGTCAGTTGACCGGACGGGCTTTCGTGCGTCTCGACACCGGTCGCGGTCAGGCAAGTTGCATGCTCTGACGGGCTGCGCCCCTGGCCAGGCTGACAGTCGCGAGCGCCATCGCGAGGGCGGCGATGCTCAGCGCGGCGATCGCGATACCGCTCGCCTCGAGATGCTCGTGCAACACCGCAATCCCGAGCCCCGCGGCCACCATCGGCTCGAGCACCGTCATGACCGGCAGCGACGCCTGTAAGGCGCCGGCCTGAAATGCGAGTTGCTGCAGGTAGACCCCGCCGAGTCCGACCAGGATCAGCGCGTAGGTCTCGGGCACGACGAACAGGTGTGCGAGGCCCAACGGCACGCTCGCGACCACAGACTTCGTCAACACCGCCAGCGCGCCGGCGAGCATCCCGACCGCGACGGCGAGCAAGCTGGCGCGCATGGCGCCGGATCGTGAGTGCGCGAGAACGACGCAGCCGGCGACGAGGGGAACCCCTACGGCGGCGATGATGAGCCACCCGACCAGTGACGCGCGATTTACGCCGCGGTCCGGACGTCCGAGCAGGACGAACAGCGCCAAAGCCGCGCTCAGGACGACGCCCCACCCCCAGGCCGAGCCGGTGAGCCGGCGACGAGACAGCCGCGCGCCGAGCGGGAGCGCAAACAGCAACGAGGTCACCATCAGAGGCTGCACGATCACCAGCGCTCCCAGGCCGAGCGCGACAGCCTGGAGCAGGTAACCGGCACTGTTGCCCAGGGTGCCTGCCCACCATTGCGGTCTGCGCAGCAGTTCTGCCACGAAACCCGCTCCTCGCGCGTCCTGGTCCGACGACCGCGCGGCAGCTCGCTGCTGGGCGACGGTGGCCACCGCGAAGGCGAGCGCGGCGGACAGCGCGACCGTTATGCAGAGGACGAGGCGAGTGTCCAGCACAGCGACTTCCCGTCTCCGGCAACCGCTCTGCACCCGAGCCGATCTCGGGCGCCTGCCGGATCGCGATCAGCGCTGCCGAGACCGCCCTTCGCAGGCGAGATAGTCCGAACGTCGTAAGCTGTGGACCACCCCGAGCGGCTGGGATGGGGCACGCACCGACGGCAGATACCCCGCGCGTCACGACTCGGAGGACAGTGCCGATCTGTCTGCCAGCCTAGCAGCCGGCGAGCGGCGCGAGCGGATCACGAGTTCGGCCTCCGACCCCGGCGGCGCTGCGTCAGCGGATGCTGACGAGCTCGGTCACATCGTCTGCCGGCAGTCGTCCGTCGATGGTCGCCGTGACCCGTGACTCCAGCAGGTCGGCGCCGCCGCCGTATGTCGACAGGAACGACGTGTCCGCGGCGTCGCGCCCGGTAGCGATGCGGACCAGGCTCGAACGCGGTGCCAGCAGCGTCGCGTCGACCACCCGCCAGGCGCCGCCGACGGCGGCCTCGGCCACCGCGTGGAAGTCCATCGGGTCCAGTCCCGGCGCGTACGCGGCGGCGAGCCGTGCCGGGACGTCGAGGGCCCGCAGCAATGCGATCACCAGGTGCGCGTAGTCGCGGCAGACGCCGCGTCGCTTCAGCATCGTGTCGACAGCGCCGTCCGTCGGGCCGCTGCTGCCGGGCACGTAGCTCAGTTGCGAGCCCGTCCACGACGAAACCGCGGCGAGCAACTCGGCCGGGTCGGTGATGCCGGCGAACTCCGCCTGCGCGATCGGCGCCAACCGGTCCGATTCGGCGTAGCGGCTCGGACGGCGGTACACGATGCGGTCCGCGTCGGTGACCGCACAGGGCCCTGACGCACCTGTCACGACGGCGTCGTAGGCGATCTCCAGCCGTCCTGCCGGTGGGTGGCACACGTGCGCGCGGCCGATGCCGGGGACGCAAACCTCGGTCAGTTCGAGCGGCACGCCGTCACAGGAGACCCGAAATGATTCCTCGACGCGGCTCGGTGCGTCGGCGGACACCGCCAGCTGCAGCGTCATCCGCGCCGGTTGCTCGACGGACACGACGACGTCGGCGCTGACGCGCCGCTTCGCCAAGCTCATGGACGGCGGGTCTGGGTCCGCCGGTGACCGTGGGGGGTCGCCCGGCGCCGATTGCGCCCTGGTCGCTCGCCGGCGGGCCCGGCGAGCGCGCCTTCCGCGGTCGAGACAACGATCGGCGCCCCGGATTCGGCCAGCTTGCGCACCGCCGGATGGCCCGGCCGAACGGTGGTCACCGACGGCTCGGCGGCGGCTGCGCGGTGGATCGCGGCCACGTCGCGCTGCTGATCGGGTTGCACCAACGACACGACGGTGCCGGTTGCCCCGGCTCGAGCGGTTCGTCCGGAGCGGTGCAGGTACGCCTTGTGGTCGGCCGGTGGGTCGAAGTGGACGACCAGGTCGAGGTCGTCGACGTGCAGGCCGCGAGCAGCCACATCGGTGGCGGCGAGCACTCGGCTGCTACCCGACGTGAACGCCGCGAGGGCGCGCGTGCGCTGGTTCTGATTCAAGTTGCCGTGGATCGCCGCGCTGCTCACGCCGAGCCGGGTCAACTGCTTGGCCAGCCGATCTGCGCCGTGCTTGGTCCGGACGAAGAACAGCGTGCGCCCCGGGCGGGCGCCGATCTCAGCGGCGACAGCGATCTTGTCGTCGCGATCGACGACGAGGACCTGGTGGTGCATCGCCGAGGCGGGAGCCGCGGTCGGACCGGCGGCATGCACGGCCGGGTTGTGCAGGTACCGGGTGACCACCCGGCCGACAGCGCGATCGAGCGTGGCGGAGAAGAGCAGGCACTGCCGGCCCGGCGGCGTTGCATCGAGAATGCGGGTCACCGCCGGCAGGAAGCCGAGGTCGGCCATGTGGTCGGCCTCGTCGAGCACCGCGATCTCGACCGCGTCGAGCCGAGCGGCGCGGCGCTCCATCAGGTCGATGAGGCGCCCCGGCGTGGCGACGAGAACGTCGATGCCGCCGCGCAGCTCGGCCATCTGCCGACCGATGGACGCACCGCCGACCACGACCCCGACACGCAGGTTCACCACGGCCGCCGCAGGGGCGAGCGCGTCCGCGACCTGTTGGGCGAGCTCGCGCGTCGGTACGAGCACGAGCCCGCGCGGTGCGGTGGGTGCTGCTGGCCGGCCGGCCGCGGCAAGGCGGCTGAGCATCGGCAGGCCGAAGCCGAGCGTCTTGCCGGAGCCGGTCTGCGCTCGGCCGAGGACGTCGCGTCCGGCCAGAGCGTCGGGCACGGCCTTGGCCTGAATCGCAGTCGGGCACTCGATCCCGGCGCGGGAAAGGACGTCCACGATCGCGCTCGGCAGGCCGAACTCGGTGAACGACGTCGTGGCTGGTTCGCGGCGCTGCTCGGCCGCCGACAAGGCGGCGTCGAGCGCAGCGGTCGCCGGTGGCGAGCCGCTCGGCGTTCGGTGGGTGGGGCGGGTAGGACTGCGATGACGGCTGGGCCGCGAGGTCCGCCGGGCAGGGTGTAACGAGGTCAACAGAATCCAAAAGCTAGGCAGGCCGCGCCATGAGGCGGACGAGGCTTCCGGAGGAAGTCGATCCTGTGCGGCCCCACGGGACGGCTCGCCCGCGAGAGAACGGCGAACTCGCCGTGCGTCACAGCATAACTGCCCGGGGGATGCCGAAGATTCCCGGGCGGCGCGACCCGCGCCCGCACATCCCGCATCGGTCAGCGCGCTGCTCGGCACCTGCGTGCGGCGTAGAGTCGTGGGTACCGCTGGCTCCTCATCGCTGACACCGGGTCAGCCTCGCCCTCGGCGTACATGGACCAGACCTGCTCACGGGTTGCTTGGGTGTGACGATGCACAACCACGAGGTCCGAGTCGGGCGCCCCGCGCCACCGAGTTCCGTGCGAAGCGCATCAAGACCTGCACCCGCCCGGGGGCAGAAAGGCGGACGACGTGAACATCGATGATCACATCCTCGGTCTGCTCGACGCTCGAGCAGGAGTTGACCAGCCGATGACGATGAACGACCTCGCGCGACATTTCGGGATCAGCGCCGTGGCGGTCGTGCCGGTCGCCCGCCGACTCGTCGACGCCGGCCTTGCGATGCCGTCGACCGTGATGGTGAACGGGGTGCCGACGCTGCGCGGCCTGCGCGCCATGCCTGTGGCCGAGCGATCACCGTAGGACCGGTCACCGTAGGGCAGGGTTGGGCCATGGGAACTCTCGGCGCCGACCGGCGGCACGTGACGATTCATCTGACCGCCCAAGCGACCGTGGACTTCACTGCGGATCAGCTTTGGCCGCTGCACGGCGACTATTCTCGCTTCGGCGCTGACCTGCCCTCATTCGCGCAGGAGATCACGCGCCGCCTGCACATCGACGCGTATGTCGGCTACTGCATCGAGGCGGACCGGATCAGCATCATTCCCCTGGGCGCGATCAAGAGAATTGATTTCACGCTCATGCCGCCCCCGCGGACGCGGTGAGCGTCGACGACCAGGAGGTCACCCCAGCGGTCCCTACGGAGTGATCGCGTACCTCCCGAACTTCCACTTCGCCAGGATCTGGCCCATCGTGCCGTTGGTGTACAGGTCGTTGACGGCCTGCTGGACCTTGGCGATGCGCGAGTCGCCGGGGCGCATCGCGATACCGACCGGGATCGGCTTGACCAGCTCGGCACCGCGCACCAATGAACTGTCGGCGGCTACCGCACTCTGCACGATGGGCGCGTCGCCGAAGTAGGCCTGCACCTTGTCGTCGTTGAGAGCGAGGATCGCGTCGTTCTCCGCCTCGTAGGGCTTGATCGCGATCTGCTTGCCGCTCGGCGCCGACTTGTTGGCCGCCTTGAGGAAGTCTTCCTCGGTCGTTCCGGTCGCCACCGACACCGAGCGGCCGTACAGGTCGGCCAGGCTGTTGACCGCCGGCGACGTGCGCTTCGACATGATGTCCTGCCCGGCGGCCAGGTAGTCGACGAAGCTCACCTGGGTGCGTCGCTGCGCGGTGTCGTTCATCAGCGAGATGATCGCATCGCACTTCTTGTCCAGCAGCTCTGGGATGATCTTGCTGAACGGCGTGCTGACGAACTTGACGTGCTTGTCGAGCTTGTGGCCCACCGCGCGAGCGATGTCGATGTCCGCCCCGGCCAGGACGCGCTTGAAGTCCGCGGTGCCCACCTTGGACACCTGATAGAACTCCGCGGGTGGATACGTGGGGTCGGTGCAGAAAGACAGCGTGTCCGCGCTCGAGGTACTCGAACACGCCGCCAGACCTGCGGCAATCAGCAGTGTGGCGCTGGTCGTGGCCACCAACCGGGCGAACCAGGTGCCAGTCATGGCTGCTCTGTTCCCTGCCGCGAGATGGTTCGCCCGGTGATCATGGGGCGACATTCACGTCGGTTACGGTAGGCAGCTGCCAGTCCTCGGACGCCAGCGCCTGCTGCACCTGCGCGTTGCTCATCCTGAACTCGACGGCGTAGTAGAAGATCGCGAGGCTGAACAGGATCACGGTGCCCATGTCGATCCAGTCTGGTAGCACATTGTGACCGTGGCCGTAGCGGCCGAGGACGCTGATCACCGTCATGCCGATCAGCCACGGCCAGATCCACGACGATGCGCGCCAGTCGATGTCGGTGCGGTTCGTGCTGGCGCGGCGTAGCGCGAACTCGAACAGCACCCGGCCGGCGAAGATCATCGCGAGCAGCTTCCACATGACGTCGAACCCGCTCCAGTAGATGATCAGGTTGGCTGAGCAGAAGCCCACCGGGCAGATCAGTTTCGGCACCGGCACGCGGTAGCCGCGAGGCCGGTCGGGATCGCTCTTGTGCAGTGCGGCCAGCGACACGGGCGCAAAGGCGTACATGATCGCGGTGGCGGACGTGATGATCGCGACCAGCTTGCCCCAGCTGGGGAACGGCAGGAAGAAGATCATGCCAACGGCGAAGGCCAGCAGGATCGAGTAGACCGGCACCTTGTTCTTGTTGGTCTGGGTCAGCTTGTCCGGCAACACCTCCTCCTGGCCGAGCGCGTAGGACAGCCGGGCGCTCGTACCCACGTAGACCAGGCCGGTTCCCGCCGGCGAGACGAAGGCGTCAATGATCAGGATGGTGCCCAGCCAGCCGACCCCGGCGCCGAGTGCCAGCGTGTAATAAGGCCCGTAGTCGTCGAAGCCGATCGGGTTCTCCCAACCGCGGACCAGGTTGGCGGGATGCAGCGCGCCGATGAAGGCGATCTCCAGCGCGATGTAGACGATCGCGCCGACGGCCATCGCTGTCATGATCGCGCGCGGCAGGTCGCGCTGCGGGTTCTTGGCCTCACCACCCATCTGCACGGCTTGCTCGAAGCCCTGGATCGCGAAGACCACACCGAGCGGCAGGGCAGCGAAGATGCCGTGCGCGCCGTAGGGCGCGAACCCGCCACCGGCGGTGAAGTTGCCTGGATGAAAGTCCACGCTGATCAGCACGACCACCGTGAGCACGGGCACGGCGACCTTCCAGATGACCATGACCGAATTGCTGTCGGACAGCATCTTCGCGCCCATCAGGTTGAGCACGGTGAACAGCGCCATGAAGATCGTGGCGACGATCAGCCCGGTGCCGTTGAGAGATCCGGACCCGTCGGACTTGAGCATGTTCACGTGGTCGTGGATGAACCCCACACTGTTCAGGTACGACAGGCTTGCCTCGACCTCGATCGGCGCTACCGCAACGGCCTGCAGCCAGGCGGACCACCCGGCCGTGAAGCCGGCCAGCGCACCGAACGCGAAGTAGGGAAACCGCGCGGTGCCGCCCGCGACCGGATAGGCGGCGGCGAGCTCTGCGTGGATGAGCGCAAGGGTCAAGATGATGACGGCTGCCAATACCCAGGAGATCAGCGAGGCGGGACCGGCTACGGTCGCCGCGCCGAGCGCGCCGAGCAGCCAGCCGGAGCCGATGATCGATCCGAGTGAGACGAAGGTCAACCCCCAGAAACCAATCGAACGATTCAGCCTGGCAGAGGTCTCCCGGGGTGCCTGTACAGACGCAGTAGCCATATTCAACTCCCAGCGCAGGACTCGAAATCGTCGGCGTATGGACGGTATAGCGCAATGTCGCGCACGCATAGAGTCGAGTACTGCTGATTAGCGTATTTCCCGTAAGGCCACTCGTTCGCTGGCGCGGCCACGGCCGTCAACGTCCGGGTGTGCGGATCGGCACTGCGCCATAGACGACGTCAGGCAATGGGCATACGACGCGCGGGAGACTCGAAGGTGCAGCAGCGGCGCCGGCGAGCCCCCGCATCGCGTACTCTGAGAGCAGAATCATCTGCGTCGACGAGACATAAGCGTTCGACATCGTCGACGCCGCCGCTGCTTGCGGCACCTCTTGGAAGTTGACGGCGCCCACGCGGCTGGCAACTCGATCGCCTCGTGCGTGAGGTTTCGCGAAAGCTCGCTCGCGCAGCCGTCTATCGAAAGGCCTCCGTGCCAACACGTTTCGGTTTCGTCAGCACCTACCCTCCCACGCCGTGCGGATTGGCGACTTTCACTTCCGCCTTGCGGCAGGCTCTCATGGCCTCCGGTGTCGACGAAGGCCCGGTCGTGCGTCTCGTGGACTCGCCGGCTCCGCGACCGGCATCCGAAGTGGTGGCGCAGATCGTTGCGGGCAACCGGGCGTCCGCGTTCGGCGGGGTGGCCCGCCTGAACACTTGTGACGTCGCGATCGTTCAGCACGAGTACGGCGTTTACGGCGGTCGGGACGGCGATGAGGTCCTGACCGTCCTCGATGCCGTGACGGTGCCCTCGATAGTCGTGCTGCACACCGTGCTGAGTGCGCCGACCCGTCACCAGCGCGAGGTGCTGGAAGCGGTTGTCGAGACCGCCGACGCCGTTGTCACGATGACGCCGACCGCACGCACGCGTCTCGACCGTGCTTACGCGGTGGACATGAGCAAGGTCCACCTGATCGCGCACGGCGCGTCGGACATGGCTGCCCCCACGACGATGGCGACGTTCCGCAGTGGTCAGTTCACCGCGTTGACGTGGGGATTGCTCGGTCCTGGAAAGGGAATCGAGTGGGCGATCGAGGCAGTCGCGCAGCTGGGCGATCTGCCGCGTGCAATGCGCTACGTGATCGCCGGACGGACCCATCCGAAGGTTGCCGACCGAGACGGTGATGCCTACCTCGACGGGCTGCGGGCGCAGGTCCGGCGCCTCGGACTGCAGACGTCGGTCGAGTTCGACAGCCACTACCGCGACGCCGCCTCACTCGCGCAACTCGTCAGGCGTGCCGACGTGGTGTTGCTGCCCTACGACTCGACCGAGCAAGTGACCTCGGGCGTGCTGATCGAGGCGGTGGCGGCCGGCAAGCCGGTCATCGCCACGCGGTTCCCGCACGCGCGCGAGCTGCTGTCCGACGGCGCAGGTCTCCTTGTCGATCACCGCGATGCGGCTGCGATCGCCGACGCGCTTCGGGCGCTCGTCACGCGTCGCGACCTCGCCGCCACGATGGCGCAAGCCGCGGCTGCCGTGGCGCCCGGGCTGATGTGGCCCGCCGTCGCGCAGAGCTACCGCGCGCTCGCGGCTCGACTGATCGACGCGGCCGTCGCGGCGTGATACTCGAGGCGTCGGCCGCGCCGAACTTCCAGCATCTGCACCGCCTCAGCGATGAGCGCGCGCTGTTCGAGCACGCGCTGCTCGCGACGCCGCGCTCCGAGCACGGATACTGTGTCGACGACGTGGCCCGAGCACTGGTGGTGGTGTGCCGCGAGCCGCGTCCCGCACCGAACGTGTCAGGACTCACCCGCCGCTATCTCGACTTCGTCCTGTCGGCAGTGCACCCGGCCGGGACGAGTCACAACCGGATGGCCGTGGACGGTGCGTGGAGCGACGAACCAGGCCTCGGGGACTGGTGGGGCCGCGCAGTGTGGGGTCTCGGCGTGGCCTCGAATTCGGCCCAGACGCCCGGCATGCAGGGTCGCGCGCTCGTCGGATTCCGGGTCGCGGCGCAGCAGCGCTCCCCGCACCGGCGAACGATGGCATTCGCCGCGGTGGGGGCCGCGCGGGTGCTGGCCCGCCGCCCCGATGAGAAGGCCGCGGTCTCGTTGCTCGCGGACGCGGTCAGTGCGATCTGGTGGGACGACTGCGGTGCCGACTGGGTATGGCCAGAACCGCGCCTGTTGTACGGCAACGCCGTGCTGGCCGAGGCGATGATCCTGGGTGGCGAGATCCTGCACAACACCGCAGCGCTCGGACGCGGCCTGGAGATGCTCGACTTTCTGCTGCACATCGAGCAGCGAGACGGGCACCTGTCGGTCACGCCTGTAGGGGGGCGCGGGCCGGGGCAGATGGGTGCCGGCTTCGACCAGCAACCGATCGAGGCAGCGGCGATCGCCGACGCGTGCGCCAGCGCCTACCGCGTGACGGGCAACGCGCGGTGGCTGACCGGGATCCGCCTCGCCTGGCGCTGGTTCCTCGGCGACAACGACAGCGCGACGCCGATGTTCGATCCGCACTCCGGAGCTGCGTACGACGGGCTCCAAGCCGACGGGCGCAATCTCAATCAAGGCGCCGAATCGACGCTGGCGATGCTGTCGACCGCGCAGCACGCCCGCTGGGTCGGCTGCTTGACATGAGCCCTCCCCTGATGGGGCGCTCGGATGCGAGGCTGCATCTCGATGCCGGGCGTGTGGTGGCCCGACTGTTCCTTCCGGGCGAGGACCTGGCCCGGTCGCGCGCCGCCGAGATCATCGATCGGGTGATGGCGCTGCCCGAGGCCGAGGTAGAGCTGCTCGCCCGACGGCTGAGCGACACGTTCTCGACGCGTCATGACCACTATCACGAGCTGCTCCTTCAGCATGCCGCGATCGCATTGGCGCAAGTTGCCTCTCCACCGCAGTGCAGTGCCGCCCGCTCCGCAGTGCTGGGCGCCAGCTTCACCGCCGAGTACGCGGTCGAAGGTGCCGCTCTGTGCAATCCGAGTGCCGTGCTGCACCCGGACCAGGGTGGTGTCGAACCGGGGGCACAGCGCTTGGCCATCAGCCTGCGGGGCATCGGCGAGGGACACATCTCCTCGATCGGGTTCTGCTGCGCCATCGTCGGACCAGGTGATCAGTGGTGCTTCGAGCCGCGCCGCAGACCGGCATCGCTCGGGGTGGTCACGAGCGGCCTCTGGCAGCGCGCCCAACTGGAAGCGGTGCTGGCCGACCACGGCCCCATCGACGAGCTCGGCGCAACCGTGTTGCACATGCTGCCCGAGCAGTTCACCGGTACCGACCTCGAGACCGCACTGGCCGGCCTGCAGCATGCCCTGCTCGGCCGCCCGCACACCCCGGCCGCCGTCGAGCTGTTGCGGCGGCTGGTGTCCTCCACATACGTCGTCGACTTCCCGAGCCATGTCACTCTGGACCAGCAAGTGCTCCTCCCGTCCGCTGCGGAGGAGAGCAACGGGGTGGAGGACGCACGGTTCACCCGCTTCGTGGACGACGACGGCAGCATTGACTATCGGGCCACCTACACCGCGTATGACGGTCGGCAGCTGGCGCCGAAGATGCTGACGAGCGCCGACCTGCGAACGTTTCGGGCCCACCGTCTGGCCGGCCCGGCCGCGCGCAACAAGGGCATGGCATTGTTCCCGCGCAAGGTGGGCGGTCACCACCTCGCACTGTGCCGCTCGGACGGGGAGAGCACCGGCCTCACCACCTCCGCGGATGGCTACGTCTGGGGGCAGCCGCGCGTGATCCAGCGACCGTCGGCGTCGTGGGAGATCGTGCAGGTCGGCAACTGCGGTCCACCGATCGAGACCGAGCGCGGCTGGCTGGTACTGACTCACGGGGTCGGGCCGATGCGCACCTACTCGATCGGCGCGATCCTGCTCGACCTGCATGATCCGAGCCGGCTCATCGCGCGGCTGGAACGCCCGCTGGTCGTGCCCACGGATGCAGATCGAAACGGGTACGTGCCGAACGTCGTGTATTCCTGCGGAGCGTACCTGCACGGCACCCGGTTATGGCTGCCCTACGGCGTCGACGACAACCGCATTGCGGTGGCGTGGGTGGACCTCGACTCGCTGCTCGCCGGGTTGACCCGCGTGGCCTGACCGGTCAGCGCACAATGCGGTCGTAGACCTGCAGGTACTGCTCGACCATGCGATCCACGCCGAATCGCGCAACCGCGCGGGCGTGAACGCCCGCGCGGTCCAGGCGCGCGGCCCGCTCGACCGCCGTCACCGCGGACTCCACACCGGGTACGAGGTATCCGGTGACGCCCTCGTCGACGACCTCGCACATCGACCCGCGCTGGTAGGCGACGACCGGAGTACCGCAGGCCATCGCCTCGACCACTGACAGGCCGAACGGCTCGTCGAAGTGGATCGGGTGGAGCAACACCGCCGCCGAGCCGAGCACCTCGGCACGCCGCGTCGGGCCGACCGGGCCGAGATAGACGACGTGCTCGCCGTCGACATACGGCAGAACCTGCTCGGTGAAGTAGCTCTCGTCCTGCACGATCCCGGCGATGACGAGGCGCCGCCCGGTGCGCCGTGCGATGTCGATGGCATCGGCGGTGCCCTTGTGCGGATGTACGCGGCCGAAGACGACCAGGTCGTCTCCGGCGGTCGGTGAATAGGGCAGCTGTGTCAGGTCGATGCCGTGATGGATCGTCGCCACGTAGTCGAGTTCGGCGGATCGGTCGGCCTCGGAGATCGCCACCAGCGAGGAGTTCGACCGCCGGTACGCCGGCAGGATGGCCGGATCGGAGAAGCCGTGCACCGTCGTCACCATCGGCGCCGCGCAGTGCGCGGCGAACGCCAGTGGCAGCCAATCCAGGTGACTGTGCACGAGATCGAAGTCGGCCGATGCGGCCAGCGTGTAGGAGACGTGCAGGGCTTCCCACACCCGGCCGTCCAGTTCGGGGTCCTCGGCGTAGCCGCGGGGACAGACTCCGTCGAGTTCGGCTGCGGTGACTGAGTCGAGGGTGGCGAACAGGGTGACGTCGATGCCGCGCGCGACCAATCCCTCGGTGAGCAGGCTTGCCACGAGTTCCCACGGGCCGTAGTGCCGCGGCGGAGTGCGCCAGGCGATCGGCGCGAGCATCGCGAGTCGCATCGACTGCGTACTCCGAGTCGCCGGACTACCTCAGGACGGGGTGCAGATGCAGCTGCGGCTCAGGGCACCGACGGAGGTCGCGGCGCAGAACCGCCGGGCGATGGCGTCATGGCGCTCGAGGGGATGTGGGCACATGTCGCAGCCCGCAGCTGCGGCATCCGGTGCCGGCCCGAACTGGACCGCCAGATCGAGTGGCGTTGCATGAACAGGTACCGACAGATGCGTATTCATGATCGACCTGACTGGCCCGGCACGCCGGTGCGAAAGGAATTGCTCCCGGCCCGGCATCTGTGGACGAAACCCGATGCGCGACATGACCTGAACTCTGCCGATTCTACACCTGCTCCGCGACCGCACGGTGTGTCGCGACAGCTCGGCTATGGCACCTCCTCCGTGTTCTCGAACACGAGGTGCATCGAGTCGTGGACGTGAAAGCTGACCATCCCGCCGGCCGCGAGGCGAAAGTGCACCCACGGGTCGTAGTCGTCCGCGATATACCCGGCCACGGAGTCGTCGGGCCGGGCGGTCCTGGTCTGCTGTCGTCTCCACGAGTGGTTGAGCCGATCGACGATCTGGCTGAAGGCATCGTGCGCCTCGACGCTGTCAGCCAGCTCGTAGCGCGTGCCCGAATAGTTCACGATGACGGTCATGGCTTCCTTCCGGTCGGGATGGTGCGCCCGCTTGTGTAGCCGGCGAAGGAATCTAGTCGAGCCGGACGGTCAGGAGCACGACGGCATCGGTTTCTGCCAGCAACGAATGACGTTGTGGCGGAACTGCGACGATATCGTTGGCCGACAGGCGCCATTCGCGATTGGCCGCGCGCAGCAGCACCCGGCCCTCGAGCACGAGCAGAGTCGCTGCGCCCGGGCTGTCGTGCTGCGCCAGCTGATGCCCGTTCTGCAATGCGATGACAGTCGCGCGCAGGCCGTGCCGGGCGATGACCGTACGCGCGGCGCGCGCTGCGCCGCGCGAAGTGCCGGCCTCAGCCAGGAGTTCGTGCGAGATCACTTCTAGATTGCTCGCAGCGATCTTCTCGTGGATCTTCGTGGGTCTGGTCACCGGACTCGCTCCTGGAGTGTCTGCCTAGAATCCCATCCCACCCATGTCAGGCATTCCCGCGGCCGCGTCGGCAGGCCCCCGCTTGTCGGCCACGACGGCTTCGGTGGTGAGGAACAGCGCGGCGATCGATGCGGCGTTCTGCAGCGCCGAGCGGGTCACCTTGGCCGGTTCGACGATGCCCGCTTCGAACATGTCGACGTATTCCCCGGTCGCGGCGTTCAGGCCGTGACCGGCGGGCAGCAAGGACACCTTCTCGGCCACCACGCCGCCCTCGAGGCCGGCGTTGATCGCGATCTGCTTGAGCGGCGCGGTGAGGGCCACCTTCACGATGTTCGCGCCGGTGGCCTCGTCACCGGTGAGGTCCAGCTTGTCGAACGCGGTGCCCACGGCGTTGGCCAACGCCACGCCGCCACCGGGCAGGAGCCCCTCCTCGACGGCCGCCTTCGCGTTGCGCACGGCGTCCTCGATGCGGTGCTTGCGCTCCTTGAGCTCGACCTCGGTGGCCGCCCCGACCTTGATCACCGCAACGCCGCCGGCCAGCTTGGCCAGCCGCTCCTGCAGCTTCTCCCGGTCGTAGTCCGAATCGGACTTGTCGATCTCGGCGCGGATCTGGTTGACCCGGCCCTGGATCTGCTCGGCGTCACCCGCGCCCTCGACGATCGTCGTCTCGTCCTTCGTGACGGTGACTGTTCGCGCGCGGCCGAGATGTTGGGGGCCTACCGTCTCCAACGTCAGCCCGACGGTCGGGCTGATCACCTGCGCGCCGGTGAGCGTGGCGATGTCCGCGAGGATCGCCTTGCGGCGGTCGCCGAACCCGGGAGCCTTGACCGCCACGGACTTGAACGTGCCGCGGATCTGATTCACCACGAGCGTGGCGAGTGCTTCGCCGGTGACGTCCTCGGCGATGATCGCCAGCGGCCGGCCGGACTGGGAGGCTTTCTCCAGCACCGGCAGCAGCTCGCGCACCGTCGAGATCTTGCCTTCGACGATGAGGATGTCGGGATCCTCGAGAACGGCCTCCATGCGCTCGGCATCGGTGACGAAGTAAGGACTGATATGACCCTTGTCGAAGCGCATGCCCTCGGTGAGCTCGAGCTCCAGGCCGAAGGTGTTGCTCTCCTCGACCGTGATGACGCCTTCCTTGCCGACCTTGTCCATCGCCTCGGCGATGATCTCGCCGATGGTCGTGTCCGCGGCGGAGATGGACGCGGTGGCCGCGATCTGCTCCTTGGTCTCGACGTCCCGGGCAGCATGCAACAGTACTTCGCACACCGAGGCGACAGCCGCCTCGATGCCTCGCCGCAGATCCATCGGATTCGCGCCGGCGACCACATTGCGCAAACCCTCATGGACCAGGGCCTGGGCCAGCACGGTGGCCGTCGTGGTGCCGTCACCGGCAACGTCGTCGGTCTTCTTCGCCACTTCCTTCACCAGGGCGGCGCCGATGTTCTCGACCGGGTCGTCCAACTCGATGACCTTGGCGATGGACACGCCGTCGTTGGTGATCGTCGGCACGCCCCACTTGTTGTCGAGTACGACGTTGCGGCCCTTCGGGCCGAGCGTCACCCTTACCGCGTTCGCGAGCGTGTTCATGCCACGCTCCAGCGCGCGGCGGGCGTCCTCGTCGAACAGGATCGTCTTGGCCATGGGTGTCGTCCTACCTTCTTGTGCTGAATCAGCATGCGGTGGACCGACCGGCGATGCCCGCGACGGACAGCGCCGCCTGCGGCGCTTCATCGGGATCAGTTAGCACTCTCAAGGCGAGAGTGCTAACTCTGGTTTAGCACTCGCCGCGCCGAACTGCAAACCTCGGCTCGGCGGCCGGCCCGTATCGGCGCCGTCCGCCCGCGGGCACCGAGTCGGGATGGGATACTGGTCCTCAGTGCTCACATCAGTCGTTCGATCTCGAAATGGCCATGACCACACAGCGATGACCGAATACGAAGGCGAGGGCGGACCCTTTCGGCCCCCACTCACCGCGGATCAGGCCCAAGCCGACGCCGCGGATCTGCAAGCGAGCCTGTCCGACCTGGCCGGCCTCGTCACCGGGACGCTCGGGTTGCAGGAGTTGCTGACCCGGGTCGCGCACTTCGCCGCGCGCGCGATCCCCCGAGCTGACGGCGCCGGTGTCACCCTGCTGCGCTCCGATCGTGCGGACAGCGCCGTGGAAGCGCTCGCGGCGAGTGCGGCCTTCGTCGAAGAGATCGACGAGATTCAGTACCGGGTCCTGAACGAGGGCCCGTGCATCACTGCTGTTCGCGAGCGGCGCTCGGTTCGCTCCGGTTCGTTGGGCGGAGAGAAGATGTGGCCTCGCTTCGGCCCCCGCGTGGGACGGCTGGGCGTGCACAGCGTGTTGTCGCTCCCCCTTCTGCTGCCTGATCGGGTTGTCGGCGCGATCAACGTCTATGCCCGCGAGAAGGACGTGTTCGACGAGCGCGCCACCGAGCTCGGTGAGCTGTTTGCCAGTCCCGCTGCGGTCGCGGTGCACAACGCCAGGGTGCTCGATCAAGCGCTCACGCTGACCACCCAGTTGCAGGAGGCGCTGCTTACCCGGCCGGTCATCGACCAAGCGGTGGGGCTGTTGCGCGGGCGCTCCGGCGCCAGCTCGGAGGAGGCGTTCGCCAGGCTCCGGGCGATCAGTCAGAAGGAAAACGTCAAGCTGGCCATCGTGGCCCGCCGCATCGTCGACGAGGCGGTGCGTCGGGCCCGGGCCCGACGCACCGAATGACGAGCAGATTGGTGCCGGCGCGGGCGACCCCCGGCTCGGCTGGACGGCGATTCACCGTGAGTCGGCTGGCAATTCATCGTCGACACGATCGCGTGGCCGTCGCAGCGGTTATGCTGGCTCTGGTTGGGCACGCAACCAGTCCGGAACAGAGCCAGTCGTCCGCTGTCGGTTCTGAGAGCTGAGGCTCGCTACCGGGCACATCCGGTGATCTCATCAAGACGGTCACTATGCCCAATATTGTTGTGTCAGCTTCCGATGAAGTGCTTCGGCGGCTGAGCCGGTCCGCACCATGACCGCCCTGGCCCCGACCAGGACCGGGAGCGATTTCACGGCGTTGAGCCGCGCCGTTCGCGCGCGCGGGCTGCTGGAACGACGGCGGATTGCCTACTCGCTGCGTATCGCAGCGACCCTCGTCGCGTTCGGGTTGTGCTGGGTTGCCTTTGTGCTGATCGGCGACTCGTGGCTGCAGATCCTGACGGCGGTGGCACTCGGGTTCTTGTTCACCCAGGTCGCGTTCATCGGACACGACGGCGGTCACCAGCAGATCGCCCGCCGCAAACGCGTCAATGACATCGTCGGTCTCTTCGTGGGCAACCTGCTCGTCGGACTGAGCTACGGCTGGTGGGTGGACGAGCACAATCAGCATCACGCCCGGCCCAATCAGGTGGGATACGACCCCGACATCGGCGAGGGTGTGCTTGCGTTCACCGCCGAGCAGGCCGGGACCCGCACCGGCCGCGTGTCACGATTCATCGCCAGGCACCAGGCCTGGTTGTTCTTTCCGCTGCTGACCCTCGAAGGCATCAATCTGCATGTGCAGGCCCTCATCTGGTTGCGGGGTAACAAGCTGCGGCGGTATCGGTGGACCGAGTACACGTTGCTGAGCGTGCACACCGTCGCCTACTTCGCAATCGTGCTGACCGTGCTGCCCCCGGTGCTGGCGCTGGTCTTCGTCGCGGTCCACCAGGCGACCTGGGGGGTGTACATGGGTTGCTCGTTCGCCCCCAATCACAAGGGCATGCCGACGATTGCGCCCGGAGTCGAGCTGGATTTCCTGCGCCGCCAGGTGCTCACGACCCGTAACGTGCGCGGCGGCCGGTTGACTGACTTCCTGCTCGGAGGACTCAACTACCAGGTCGAACACCACCTGTTTCCCAACATGCCGCGGATGAACCTGCGTAGGGCACAACCGCTCGTTCGTGCCCACTGCGCCGAAATGGAGATCCCCTACGTCGAGACAAGCCTCGTCGGGTCCTACGTCGCTGCGCTGCGGTATCTGAACGAACTCGGCGCGCCGCTGCGGCTCGCGGCGGGCTAGTAACGCCGCCGAACGTGGCGTCACCGCACGCGCGGAGTGTGCGCTGCGGGTCCAGTTGCGTGCGGCTTCGATGGTCGTCGCCGGCGCGGCGTGCTTTGGTGGTGGGGCGGTCGGAGCACGTCCCGCGGCTCGGGGCGGCGTGACGTGGGCCGCCGGATGGCAGGCGCCGATGGATGACGACCAGGTGACCAGCGGCGGATCTGCGTCGCGCTCGGCGCGCGGCCGCCGCAATACCCGTCCACGTGATGCCCTGGGTCGCCCGATGGCATACGGGAGTGCCGGTGTCCGCGAGCTGCCCGGTGGTGTTCCGCGCACCCCGCGCGAGTCGCTGACGCAGGCATATTCACTGCTGAGCGTCGGTCGCCCGTTCCACGCGCACGAGGTCTTCGAGGATGCATGGAAGTCGGGCCCTGCCGCGGAACGCGAGCTGTGGCAGGGGTTGACACAGCTCGCTGTCGGGATCACCCACGCCGCCCGCGGCAACCCGGTCGGGGCGGCACGCCTCATCGAGCGGGGCGTCAGCGGCATCGCGATGTACCGGGGTGACCCGCACGGGCTCGATGTCGCCGCCGTGATCGCGTGGTCGGTGCACGCCCTCGCCGACATCGCACGCGAGTCCCCGGTGATGCTGAGCCCGCCACCGCTACTCCCTCGGACAACGGGAAACAGCGGGGTGGACCGCCCCGTCTCAGAATGAGACCTGCCGCAGACCCGTGAGGTCGAGGGTGAAGCAGACCGCCCTCGCGGCTTGCGCTGTCTGCGTGCAGGTCGGCTTCGTGCTCGGCTGACGCGCACGCGCGGTGTCAGCCGTGAGTGACGATGCCGAACTCGTGGATCTTTCGGTAGATCGTCGCGCGGGACATGCCCAGTGAGTGCGCCGCCTTGGCCTTGTTCCCGTTGGTGTCCGCCAGGCTCTGCACGATCGCGTCGCGCTCGAGCGACTCGAGCGGTGACAGCACCCGCCGACTCACCGCGTGCATCTCCGGCGGCAGATCGTCGGCCGCGATCGCGCCCGCGCGCCGGTGTTGGACCACCTTGTGGAGTAACTGCTGCAGCTGCGCAACATTGCCCGGCCAGGTCGAGCGCATCAGCAGCCGCATCGCCTCCGACGAGCACGAGACGTGCCCGCCGTGGCCGAGCTTCGCGAGCAGGAACGGCACGAGCAGCGCGAGGTCCTCGAGTCGCAGCCGAAGCGGGGGGACCGAGACCGTCGTCGGGAACGCCGACAGCAGCTGATCGCAGAGTGCGGACCGCATCCCGGGCCGTAGCGTCACCGCGACCCAGGAATCCGTTCGCGCCGGATCCCGCTTCACGGCTTCCAGCTCGGCCGACAGCGCCCTCAGGCCGTGCACGTCGAGGGCGTCGATGTGCCCGACGATCACCGAGTCGGTGTCGGCGAGCGCCTGGCGCACGGCGCGTGCCCAGTGCCGGTCGGCTCCGGCGTCGGCCGCGTCCAGGACGACCAACCGGCGCGGCGGGTGCTGACGCAACTGCACGGCGCGGAGCAGGGCGAGTTTGCCCACGCCGGCCTCGCCTTCGAGCGCCACCCAGGCTCGCGAGTTCGCCGCCGCCTCGACCTGATGGCACGCGCGTTGCCACAGCGGCGACTCGCCGACCAGGCCGGGCAGCAACATCCGGCCGGTAGCAGCGGCGCGATCGCGGGGGACTGCGTCAGGAGCCTCGAGTCTGACGTGTACGACCAATCCGGCCGGTTCGAACCCGTAGCCCACCTGCTGGCAGCTCATTCGCGCAGGCTTTCCGGTCGGCAGCATCACCTCGAGGGAGCGGCGCCGACCCGCGGCGATGGCCGCGCCGGCCTCGGCGGCATGCGCCAGCAGCGCGGCCTGATCGCTCGGATCGAGCTCAGCACGGGCATGCTCGTTCAGCATCACCGCGTCGCCCGTTACCGCGAAGACGATGCCTGCGGTGCGTCGACACGTCTGCTGATATGCCTGTAGGACCCGGAACTCGCGCAGGCTTGAGTTCGTCAGCAATGCCTGCTGGATCTGCTCCGCGGTGCTCTCCGCCAACGTCAGAAGCAGCGACTCGGCATCCTTGCGCCAGCAGGTCAGGTCGACCACGCCGACCAGACGGCCGCTGATCGGATCGTGGATAGGCACCCCGGCGCAGGCCAGATCCTCCAGGTTCTCGGCGTAGTGCTCGTGGCCGAACACCTGCGTCGCGGTGCCGGCCTCCAGGGCGGTGCCGATCCCGTTCGTCCCGACGAACTGCTCGGCGTAGCTGAAACCGGGAGCAAGCAGGACCCGGTCGAGGTGCCGCTCGAGGTCCTTGTCGGGGGTACGTCGGCTGAGCACCAGTCCGGTCGGGTCTGTGAGCACGATGCTCACTGCCTGCCCGGCCAGTTGGTCGTGCAGCCGTCTGAGCACCGGCTCGGCACTGCGGGCGAGCGGCGTCTCCACGTCCGGATCCCGCAGGTACGGCAGCTCGATCTTGTCCGCCGCGACCTTCATCGCCCTGGATCGCTGCCACGAGGCCAAGATCGACGGCCGCACCCTGCTCGGCTCGGCCCGCTCCGCGGTGAGGAATCGCAGCCGGTTGACGGCCACATCCTTCGCGTCGGGAGGCAACGTGCTGGCCGCCGAGGGCCCGATCATGAACTTCCCCCTCTTGCCGAACGGACAGACGGCGCGCTCGTCCGCCGTACGTCGAGCGCGCGTCGGTGAGCGGCAACTGCAGCCACACTATGCCCGCCGGGCAGTGCAGCTGTCTCAAATTGAGATCGCCCGCCGGCCGGGACGCAGCTAAACCGGCACAAGACGTATCAGCTGGAGGCGGGTATGCAGGCGCTGGACGATCCCCAGGCTGAGACCTACAACCCGTGGACGATCGTCAACGTCGTGTTCACGCACCTCGCCGAGCAGGGTCTGCACCCGATCCTCGGGGAAGGCGGCGACCCCGCCGAGCCGGCGCGGGCACTGCTGTGCGCGCTCGGTATCCACCCGCTCGCCGAGGGAAATCGGGAGGTGATGCGGCGGGTGCACGAGCACCTGGCCGAGATCCGCACAGTCGTGTTCGAGGCCGATTGACCAGGCCCGGCCGGCTGTCTCGTTCTGAGACCTGACACCGGCCGTGCGGCGGGTCTGATTGGGCTGGACGCACCGGCCGATTCGAGGAGTGTGGCAATGAGTCGTCAGAGCGTGGCAAAGGCCCACGAGAAGATCCAGGAGCTGGCCTGGGAACCCCTGTATCACACCCCGGTGTCGCAGTACGGCACCGACTACACCTTCCAGAAGGCGAAGAAGAAGGACCCCCTCAAGCAGGTTCTGCGCTCTTACTTCCCGATGCAGGAGGAGAAGGACCACCGGGTCTACGGAGCCTCGGACGGCGCAATCCGCGGCAACATGTTCCGTCAGGTGCAGGAACGGTGGCTCGAGTGGCAGAAGCTCTTCTTGTCGATCATCCCGTTGCCGGAGATCTCCGCGGCCCGGGCGATGCCGCTGCTGTTCCACACCGTGCCCAACCCTGAGCTGCACAACGGGCAGGCCATCCAGATGATCGACGAGGTGCGGCACTCGACGATCCAGCAGAATCTCAAGCGCCTGTACATGAACAACTACATCGACCCGGCCGGCTTCAACAGCAGTCTGCGCAACTTCCAGAACGACTATTGCGGCACGATCGGACGGCAGTTCGCCGAGGGCTTCATCACCGGAGACGCCATCACTGCGGCCAGCATCTACCTGACGATCGTCGCGGAGACCGCGTTCACGAACACCCTGTTCGTGGCGATGCCCGCGGAGGCCGCGGCCAACGGCGACTACCTGCTACCGACGGTGTTCCACTCGGTGCAATCCGACGAGTCGCGGCACATCAGCAACGGCTATGCGACGTTACTGATGGCCCTGTCGGACGAAGGCAATCACCAGTTGCTCGCACGGGACCTGCGGTACGCGTGGTGGAACAACCACCGGGTCGTCGACGCTGCCATCGGCACGTTCATCGAGTACGGCACGAAGGACCGTCGCAAGGACCGAGAGAGCTACGCGGAGATGTGGCGTCGCTGGATCTACGACGACTACTACCGCAGCTATCTCGTACCGCTGGAGAAGTACGGCCTGGTCATCCCGCACGACCTCGTCGAAGAGGCCTGGAACCAGATCTGGAACAAGGGCTACGTGCACGAGGTTGCCCAGTTCTTCGCCACCGGCTGGCTGGCCAACTACTGGCGCATCGACCCGATGACCGACAAGGATTTCGAGTGGTTCGAGTACAAGTACCCGGGCTGGTACGACAAGTACGGCGCCTGGTGGGAGAACTACTCACGGCTGTCGGTCGCCAACGGCCACAACCCGATCGCGCTCGAGGATGTCGACTACGTCTATCCGGCCCGGTGCTGGACGTGCATGGTGCCCTGCCTGGTCCGTGAGGACATGGTCATGGCCGAGGTCGACGGGCAGCTGCGCACCTACTGCCACGAGGTCTGCCGCTGGACCGACACGGTCGCCTTCCGCCCCACCTACCAGGGCCGTGAGACACCGAACATGGGGCAGCTGATCGGCAAGCGCGAGTGGGAGACGCTGTACCACGGCTGGAACTGGGCCGACGTCGTCTCCGACATGGGTTACGTGCGTGACGACGGCAAGACGCTGGTCGCGCAGCCGCACCTCAACCTGGATCCGAAGAAGATGTGGACGCTCGATCACCTGCGCCGGTGCCCGCCGCTGCAGAGCCCGAACGTGCTGCTCAACGAAATGACTGCGGACGAGCAGGAGGCGTACCACGCCGACTACATCAGGCAGGGGCCAGCCGGACGTCCGGCGCGGGCCTCCTGACCTACCGCCGACCGGTCCGGGGCGCGCGCGCCCACCGTCGCCCCGGACCGCGACGTGCCAGCCGGAAAGGGGATCATGGACAGCAAGCACGTCGTGCGTTTCGAGCCCGTCGGCATCGAGATCGAGGTCGATGAGAAGCAGACAGTTCTGCGCAGTGCTTTCGAGCAGGGCATCATGCTCATGCACGGCTGCAAAGAGGGTCAGTGCGCGGCGTGCAAGTCCTTCGTTCTCGAAGGCGAGGACATCGAACTCGACAGGTATTCGACCTTCGCGCTGCCCGACTTCGAGAAGGACGAAGGGTTCACGCTGCTGTGCCGGGCGCATGTCTTCGAGGACGTGACGATCGAACTTCTCAACTACGACGAGGAGATGATCCGCTCCGGCCATCCGATCAGGCAAGCAGTCGCGCGGGTGGTATCGAACGAAGCGGTCACCCGCGACATGCGGCACCTGGTGCTCAAGCTCGTCGAACCGGAGAAGGTGGCGTACTTCGCCGGCCAGTACTTCGACATCACGATCCCGGGCACGGACGAGTGCCGATCGTTCTCGGTGGCGAATACGCCGACCTCGGACACCGGCCGGCTCGAGTTCGTCATCCGCGTCTACCCGGACGGTCGCTTCTCCAGATTCCTCGACGAGGAGATCTCGGTCGGAGACCGGTTGGATGTCGTCGGCCCGTACGGCGTGTTCACCTTGCGCGACGGACGGGAATCGGACCTCGTCTTCGTCGGCGGTGGCGCCGGGATGGCACCGATCCTGTGCGTGCTGCGCTCGCTCGCGGAGAAGGGCAGCACCCGCAAGGCCACCTACTACTACGGAGCACGGACCAGGCATGACCTGTGCTTCGAAAAGGAGCTGTACGCGCTCGAGGAGGCGCTACCCAACTTCACCTACGTGCCGGCGCTGTCCGAGCCGGACGACGGGGACTGGGCCGGCGAGGTCGGGCTGATCACCGACGTGGTCAGCAAGCACGAAAGCGACCTGGCAGACACCGACTCCTACGTGTGTGGTCCGCCGCCGATGGTCGAAGCCGCGATGGACGTGTTGACCTCGCTGGGCGCGGACGACAAGCACATCTACTACGACAAGTTCACCACGACCGGTTCGTCCTGACCGACGAGGGAGATTCGAGATGACCACCGCTGAACGCAGCGCACCGAAGCCCGAGTTCACCGACGCCGAGGCCGGCGCCAAGGAATTCCCGGACTCGACAGCGCGCCGCTACAACTACTACATCCCGCAGAAGCGCCGCCAGTCGCACTACGAGGACGTCACCGTCGAGGTGCAACCCGACCCGCGGCACTATCTGAGCCAGGGGTGGCTGTACGGCTTCTCCGACGGCCGCGGCGGCTACCCGCTGGACTGGACGGTGCTCAAGGCATGGGGCAGTGATCTACCCGAACCCGAGCGCTTCCCCGGCTCCGGCGGCAAGGGCTACGACTGGCCGGCCCATGGCTGGCACGAGTTCCGCGACCCCAACGAGGAGTGGGAACTCACCCTGTACCGCTACAACGCCAACGTGGTTCGGCAGATCAACCAGAACGTCGAAACGGCTCGACAGACCAAGGCCTTCGAACAGTGGAATCGCAATTGGGTGACCTTTGTCGAGCGGAACATCGGCGCGTGGATGCACGTCGAGCACGGTCTCGGGCTGTACGTCTTCTCCAATGCGAACCGACGCGCACCCACGAACATGCACAACAACGCGATCTCGGTGAACGGCATGCACCGGATCCGGTTCGCGCAGGACCTCGCGCTGTACAACCTGACGCTCAGTGAGGAGATCGCCGACTTCGACGGCGCCGCACACATCGAGACCTGGAACAGCGACCCCGCATGGCAGGGCGTGCGGCGCGTCGCCGAGCAACTGACCTGCGTCGACGACTGGGCAGAAGCGATCTTCGCGACCAACATCGTGTTCGAGCCGCTGATCGGCGAGATGTTCCGCAGCCAGCTGGTTCAGCAGGCCTCACCCGGCAACGGAGACTTCGTCACCCCGACGGTGGTCGGCGCCGGCGAGTACGACTACGCCGAGCGGGATCTGCGCTACACGAAGGCGATGTTCGAGCTGTTGACCAACGACAAGGAATTCGCGCAGTACAACATCGCGATCCTGGACCGCTGGTTGTCGCAGTGGACGCAGCGGTGCCTCGTGGCCGTACGTGAGCTGCAGCCGCTGTGGTCGCAGCCGGACGCCAAACCGCCGCGGTTCGAGGACGGTCTGGACCGGGCGAAGAACCGGTTCAGCACGATCCTGTCCGATCTGAGCCTGCAGAGCCCGAAGGAGTTGACCCAGTGACTACGTTCAAGACCACGCAGAGCCCATTCAAGTCGGACAACACCTCGTCCAACAAGTGCGGGGTCACGCTGATGAACAACCAGGTGGGCGCGGTCGTCGCCAAGGTGATGAGTGGCAAGAAAAATGTCACGGTCATGGCACTGCCGTCGATGATCCGGGTCGACGCGATCAACCGGATGGACTTCGTCTACGACGAGATCTCCGAGGCACTCGGAGAGGAAGAGGGCTTCTTCGACTCGGCGGAGTTCGAGGAGAACATGTCCACCCACTACGGCCGGATGATCCACGAGGACGATCGGACGATCATGTTCGCGAACCCGGAGGACGCGGCGGCCTACATCGGCTTCGACCTCACCGCCCGGGGGTAGGCGGCAGCGCCCCTGCCCCGGCCGACCCAGTCTTTCGAAGGAGGACAAATGTACGAGAAGGACGGCGAGAAGTACTTCATCGTCGACAGTCACATGCACTACTGGGATGCGAGTCCCGAGAACTGGGTGGCCGGTCAGGAGCAGTACGCCAAGGGTTGGATCGAGTGCTTCCACGCCTACCAGGGCCTCGGCCCGCCGGAAACCCACTGGACGATCGAGCATTTCCAGAAGTACTCCGAACAAGACACCATGAAGGACGTCTTCGAGGACGGCTACGTCGACGTCGCGATCTTCCAGCCGACGTATCTGAAGGAGTGGTACCGCGACGGATTCAACACGACCGAGAAGAACGGTGCGTTGGCGGAAAAGCACCCGGGCAAGTTCATCGTCAACACGCGCTTCGACCCTCGCGACGGCGACGCCGGGCTGAAGGAGCTGGAGGAGAATGTCGCCCGGTGGGGGTCCACGGGCCTGAAGCTGTACACGGCGGAGTGGAACAACGGCTCGCGCGGCTGGACGCTCAAGGACAAGGAGGCCTACAAGTTCCTCGAGAGGTCGCAGGAACTCGGCATCAAGAACGTCCACGTCCACAAAGGGCCCACGATCTGGCCCCTGGACAAGGACGCGTTCGACGTGGCCGACGTCGACCACGCCGCGACGGACTTCCCTGAGCTGAACTTCATCGTCGAGCACGTGGGCCTGCCGCGCATCGAGGACTTCTGCTTCATGGCGACGCAGGAGCCGAATGTGTACGCGGGCCTGTCGGTAGTGATCGGCGGGCTGATGCATGCCCGGCCGAAGTTCTTCGCCAAGGTCATGGGCGAGCTGCTGTTCTGGGTCGGCGAGGACAAGATGACCTTCGGCAGCGACTACGGCATCTGGGAGCCGAAGTGGCAGGTCGAGGGGTTCGTCGACTGGGACTACCCGAACGACGACTACTCCGACTATCCCCGTGTCAACACGGCGACCAAGAAGAAGATTCTCGGCCTGAACGCGGCCAAGCTCTACGGCATCGACGTTCCGAAGGAGCTCCAACTGCCGGCTGCCGACGGCACCCCGGCGGCCAAGGACGACGCGCAGCTCGTGGACGACGGAGCTCGAGTGTGAGTTCTGCCTTCGCGACGGTCGTGGCCGACGTGGGTGCGGTGCTTGCCGCACTCACGACGGTGCGCGACCCGGAACTGGACGAGCCGGTCACCGAGCTCGGGTTCGTCTCGTCGTGCACGGTGTCACCCGAGGGCGACGCGCAGGTCCGGCTGCGCCTGCCGACGTACTTCTGCGCGCCGAACTTCGCCTTCCTGATGGTGGCCGACGCCCACGACGCGGTCAGCGGTGTCGCCGGTGTCCGGGATGTCGAGGTGGTGCTGGAGGATCATTTCGCGGCGAACGAGATCAACGCCGGGGTCGCCGCGCGAGCCGGGTTCGTCGCCTCCTTCGACGGCCTGGCTGAAGCCGAACTCGACGAGCTGCGAGCTGACTTCGTACGAAAGGCCGTGTTGGCCGGGACCGATCGCGTGTGCCGGCCATTGCTCACCGCGGGCCGGGCCGGCGCGGACCTCGCCGGGTTGACCCTGGGCGACGTGCCGGCGTCCGCGGATCTCGAGCGGCTCCGGGCACGCCGTGCGGAACTGGGCCTGCCGGCCGGCGACGACGCCCCATTGTTGATCAATGCCCGGACCGGCGAGGGCGTCGGCGCAGCGGGTCTGCCGATGCACCTGGCACGAGCCCGACTCACCCGCGTGAACATCGAGGCCAACGGCGGTGTGTGTCGCGGCATGCTGCGCGAGCGCTACGGAACCCGCGGCATGGGACAGGTCGAGGAGGAGCAGTGAAAGCTGTCAGGTTGCACGGCTACCACGAGCAGCCGGTCGTCGACGAGGTGCCCGAACCCACTGTGAAGGGCCCCCTCGACGTCGTGGTGAAGATCGGCGGCGCGGGCGTGTGCCGCACCGACCTGCACATCATCGAGGGCCAGTGGGACGCGGCGATGCACCCGAGCCTGCCCTACACGATCGGGCACGAGAACGCCGGTTGGGTACACGAGGTCGGCGCGGGCGTGACCAACGTGGCCGTCGGCGACACGGTGATCCTGCATCCCACACCGACCTGCGGGCTGTGCCGGGCGTGCCGAGCCGGGCAGGACATGCACTGCAGCAACAGCTCTTTCCCCGGACTCGACGGCAGCGACGGGGGCATGGCCGAGTATCTGCTCACCTCAGCGCGGGCCTGCGTCAAGCTCGATCCCTCGACCGAGCCGAAGGACGTCGCCGCACTGGCCGACGCGGGCATCACGGCATACCACGCGGTACGGAAGGTCATTCCGTTGCTGTACCCGGGCACGACATGCGCAGTGATCGGCGCGGGTGGCCTCGGGCACATCGGCATCCAATGCCTCGCGGCACTCACCGCAACGAACATCGTCGTCGTCGATCGCAACGCGGATGCGCTGAAACTTGCCGAGGCGTTGGGCGCCAACCAGACGGTGGTCGCAGACGGCAAGCACGTCGACGCGGTCAAGAACCTGACCGATGGGGAAGGCGCCCACGTCGTTCTCGACTTCGTCGCCGAGCAGGGCGCGGAGAACGAAGGCTTTGCGATGACCCGCGCCGGCGGCTCGTACAGCGTCATCGGCTACGGCGGCCGGCTGGAGGTCCCGACCTTGGACTTCGTGGCGAACGAGAAGAACGTCATCGGCAACATCGTCGGTACCTACAACGAACTCGCCGAGCTGATGGTCCTGGCCCAAGCGGGCAAGGTCACGCTGCACACGCGCACATACCCGCTGGATGCGGCGCAAGAGGCGTTGCACGACCTCGACGCGGGCCAGGTCCGCGGCCGGGCGATTCTCGTCCCGTAGTCAGCTCGACACATCGATCCGGGAGGACCCATGGCCAAGGAACTGCGATTCGGTGCGGATGCCCGGACCCTGCTGCTGTCCGGCGTCGACCAACTCGCCGACGCCGTCAAGTCCACCCTCGGCCCGAAAGGCCGCAACGTCATCATCGAGAAGATCACCGGCTCGCCGGTCGTGACCAACGACGGTGTCACCATCGCCCGCGAAATACACCTGTCGGATCAGTTCGAGAACATGGGCGCGCAGTTGGTCAAGGAAGCCGCGATCAAGACCAACGACATCGTCGGCGACGGCACCACTACCGCGACGGTCATCGCTCAGGCCATCATCCGCGAGGGCATGCTGGCGATCGGGTCGGGCGGCAACCCGGTGCTGGTCAAGCGTGGCGTCGACCTCGCGGTCGGCAAGCTCGTGGCACACCTGCAGGGCGTCGCGCACCCGGTCGACACCGAGGCCGACTACGCGCGGGTGGCCGCCATCTCGGCCAACGACGACGACGCGGTCGGCACTGTGCTGGCGAACGCGCTGTTCACCGTCGGTGACGGTGGCATCGTCACGGTAGAGGAGTCGGACACCAACGGCCTGTCCGTCGAGTACGTCGAAGGGTTCGAGTACGACAACGGCTATGTCTCGCCGTATCTCGTGACGCACCCGGCCAGCCTGGAAGCGATCATCGATGACCCGTACATCGTGCTGTGCTCCGAGAAGATCACCAAGGTGCAGGAGCTCATGCCGCTGCTCGACAAGATCATGCGCAACCCACGGCCACTCGTACTGATCGCGGAGAACATCGAGGGCGCTGCGCTGTCGATGCTCGTGCACAACCACGTCAACGGCACGTTCCAGTGCGTCGCGACCAAGGCGCCAGGTTTCGGTGACCGACGCCTGCGCAAGCTCGAGGACATCGCCACCATCACCGGCGGCACGGTCATTAGCAGGCACTCCGGATCGGGTATCGAGACGATCCAGCTCGAGCAGCTCGGCCGCGCGCGGCAGGTGCGGGTCACCGCCGACCGTACCGCGATCATCGACGGCGCCGGCTCCGCCGAGCAGGTCGCATTCCGACTCGGGCAGCTACGGGCCGAACTCAAGCGGGCCACGTTCGGCATCGATGAGGACGTCCTGACCGAGCGGATCGGCTCCCTGTCCGGCAGGGTCGCAGTGATTCGGGTGGGCGCGCCGACCAATGCCGAGCTGACCGAGCTGCAGCACCGCGTCGAGGACGCGCTGTCGGCAACTCGCGCGGCCATGGCCGAGGGCATCGTCGCCGGTGGCGGGGCGGCCCTCGTGCACGCCGCCGCGGTCCTGGACGATCTGGACGTCGACAAGGACCGAGCGGTCGGCGTGCAGATCGTGCGTCGCGCACTCACCGAGCCCACGTACCTGATCGCCACCAACGCCGGCTACAGCGGACAGGAGGTCGTCGACCGGGTCGCGGGCATGGAGGTGGACGGCGGTTTCGACGCGCTGCGAGGCGAGTTCGGCAACATGATCGAGATGGGCATCGTCGATCCGCTGCGGGTCTGCCGGTCCGCGTTGGAGAACGGTGCCTCGGTGGCCGGTCTGCTGCTCACCACGAACACGCTGATCGCCGAGGAGCAGACGCCGTGGGGCGGCAGCCGCGCCCTGATGACCGAGTACGGCCAGTTGGACGAGGGTCTGCACCAGCCGTCGCCGGATTCGAGCACGCCGCAGTCACTGGGGCTCGGGCCGTCGGTCGGGTGATGGTCGGTGGTCGCTGCCGCGCCTGCTGGTGCACGTGCTGAGGACGCCGGCCCGGACATCGGGTCCGGTGTGCTCGGTGCAGCGGTCGAGGGCGAACGCAGCGCGTTCGAGACGCTGCGCGCCACGGGCCGGCTGCGCGGAGTCATCTGCCTCGTCGGTCCGGCGTTCGTCGCGGCGGTCGCCTACATAGACCCCGGCAACTTCGCGACCAACTTCTCCGCCGGCGCCAAGTACGGGTACGCGCTGGTGTGGGTCGTCGTGATGGCGAACCTGATGGCGATGCTGGTGCAGTATCAATCGGCCAAATTGGGTGTGGTCACCGGCCGCGACCTGCCCGAGCTGTGCCGCGACAGCTTCCCGCGCCCGGTGTCCCTCGGGCTGTGGGTGCAGGCCGAGCTCGTTGCGATGGCGACCGACATCGCCGAGTTCGTCGGCGCCGCGATCGGGCTGAACCTGTTGTTCGGCGTGCCGTTGCTGCCGGCCGGACTCATCACCGCCGTGGTGGCGTTCCTGATCCTCGCGTTGGAGCAGCGCGGGCACCGTCGCTTCGAGCTCGCGATTGCCGCCCTGCTCGGGCTCGTCCTGCTCGGGTTCGCCTACGACCTGGTTGCGGTGGGGGCGGACGGCGCGGCCGCGGTCCGTGGTCTCATCCCCGGCTTCGCGGGGCCCGGGAGCGTCGCACTCGCGGCCGGCATCGTGGGCGCGACGGTGATGCCACACGTCGTGTACCTGCACTCTTCGCTGACGAAGAGCCGGGTGGCGTGCCGCGACGACAATGAGCGGCGCGAGCTGCTCCGTTTCCAGCGACTCGACGTCGTGGTGGCGCTGGGCGTCGCGGGCGCCATCAACATCACCATGATGATCGTGGCCGCGTCCGTGTTCCACCACGTCGGGGGCGGCGGAGCCGACTCGATAGAAGGTGCACACGCAGGGCTCGCCGAGCTGGCCGGGGGCGGTGCGGCGATCGCCTTCGCGGTGGCCCTTCTCGCGTCCGGGGTGTCGTCATCGAGCGTCGGCACGTATGCCGGCCAAGTCGTCATGCAGGGCTTCATCCGCCGGCGGATCCCGCTGTTCCTGCGTCGTGCGCTGACGATGTTGCCTGCTCTCGCGGTCCTTGCGCTGGGGCTGCCGGTGACCGTGACGCTGGTCGTGTCGCAAGTCCTGCTGTCCTTCGGCATTCCGTTCGCGCTCGTGCCGCTGACGATGCTCGGCCGCCGCGTCGACATCATGGGTGCGCTCGTGAACTCACGGCTGATCACCGGGCTGATGTGCCTCGTCGCCGCGACGATCATCGCGCTCAACATCTACCTGCTGTACGCGACGGTCGCGCGCTGAGAGGAGTGCTCGATGGCCGATTCCGACACCGCCGTACCGACCTCGATCCGACGGTTGGAATCCGACGAAGCGGACCGGCTCGTCCGCCTCGTCGAGGCGTACGACGAGCTCCAGGTGGTGCTGTACTGCTGCGATCGCCTACTCACCATGCTCGCCGACGACCGGCGCGGCGACGACGACTCCGCCATCGAAGCGCTGTGGACGCACGCGCTGCTCGCCTATGCCCGCGCGTTCGGTGCGGACGCACTCACCGAGGACGACCTCGACGACCCGGGCGCGAACGGCGAGGCTCGCAAGTGGCACCGGATGCTGCTGCACCTACGCGACTATCACGCCGACGGCACGTCCAACCCGCGTGAGACGTACACGGTCGGCGTCGCCCAGGACGCGTCCGGCGCGGTCAGCGCCGTCGCGGTGACGTCGGTTCGCGCGCCCCTGGTCGACGCGGCCGCCGTGCGGCAGGCCGGCGCCATCGTGTTCCCGCTGTGCGCCGTGCTGGACGAGCGGATCGACGCCCTGCAGGAGATCATCCTGGCCCAGGTCCGCGACACACCGCCGGCGGCGCTGGAGGCACTGGCCCTGATCGAGGTCGCCTACCCGGCGTGACTCGCGCTCGCGTGACGAACGAGACGCAGTCGGCAGCGTTGCGCGTCGAGCGGCTGGCCGGAGGCGTCGAACAACTCGGCTGCTGATCGGTACAGGCGAGACGCCGTTGGTGCGTCCCCTGTCGCCGCGGCGAGATATGCCCGCACCTCGAAGATCGAAGCTTGCCAGGCCGTTCCCTCCCACAGTCGCGCCGCGCTCTCGGCGGCGTCGAGATATCGGTACGCGTCGTCGTAATCGCCGACGCAGGCGCACGCTTGTGCCGCCGGGATTGCCAGCATGATCGTGCAGAACATGCACTGGTCCCTGACGCCGAGCGCGGCCTCGGCGCGATCGACGATGGCTCGAGCGGTTTCGGGGTCTTCCTCGGCCGCGATCATCGTGCCGTATACCCGTTGGAGCAGGTGCGCGGCGATGCTCGAGAAGCGGGCGAGGGGCAGCGCGCGGTGCAGATACCGCTTGGCTTGCGTGCGATTGCCTTCGGCGAGCTTGACCTCGGCCAACCGCTGCAGGCTGTGGGCTTCGCCGGCCGCTGAGGCAATGTCGTGATGGAGGTCGACGGCCTCGGCCAGTTCGGTGTTGGCGAGGTCGAGATCGCCCATCAAGAGTGCGGATTCGCCGCGCAACGCAGTCGCGAAGGCGACCGCCCGCAGCACTCCGGCGCGTTCTGCGGTGTCGCGAAGCGCTGCGCCGAGCTCGAGCACCTCCGGGTACGGAGTCGGTCCGTACAGCAGGAACTCCGCGACACACAGATGAGAGTCGAAGATCCTTGCCGTCAACGCCGGGCGCCCCACTCCGGAGCGCAGTTCCTGGGAAATACGCGCAAACCATTGGCCGCGGTTGTGCGCGACGAGCCCCTGAAGCGTGATCAGTTCGAAGGTCTGCCACTCGTCAGGTCGGCCGAGCGTCGCACGCCGACGTGCCTCGGATGCCGCGGCGTCGGCCGTGTCCATGTCGTTGCGGAAGAACGCCAGCATTCCTCTGGCGAGCAGGATCTCGCTGTCTTGGGGCGACCCGTCGGGCTCCAGTCCGTCGAGTGCGATGGCCGCCGTCTCGAGGTCGCCGGCGAACGCTGCCGCCCTGGCCATCTTCGCCCGCAGCATCGAGCGCTCGGCCGGGTCGGTCGTCGTGCCGAGCGCCGCGCGGTACGCGTCGACGGCTCCGGCATCGGCACTGGCAACCAGTAGGTCGGCACGCAGCGACAACAGTCTGGTCAGGTCGGTGCCGCGCGCGTGCGGCTCGATCGCCTGCAAGGTCGTCAACGCCTCGTGGTACGCGCCCAAGGCAGCCGCGGTCTCGGCCGCGCGCAGCGTCCAACCGACAGCCGCCGGTGCGTCGCCCGCTTGGACGAGGTGGTGACTGATCCGCGCAGGTGAGCGGTGCAGAGCTTCGAGCGCTGTCGCTGCTCGGCGATGCTGGGAACGCAGCTGCGACGGTCGCAGTCCGTCCACGAGAGCGTCACGCACCATGCGGTGACGGAACTCGTAGCCGGTCGCACTGCGGAGCAGGATCCGGTGCGCGACCGCGGTGTCGAGCAGCGCGTAGGCGTCATCCTCGCCCCCACCGCTCAGACTCAGGAATTCGTCTGTGTCGAAGCTGCCGCCGAGAACCGCCGCGGCAGCGAGTGACTGCCGGTCCGTCTCGGACAGCGACTGCGGCAACCACGCGGTCGCGGCAACCGCCGGCCCGGCGGTGCCGGCGCGAGCCAGCTCGATGACCGCGAACGGCAGTCCTTCGGCCGCCGCGCACACGGCCTCGACGAATTCGCCCGTGACGTTCGGCGCGGTGCGGCGCACCAGGACCGCGGCCTCGTGGTGGGTGAGGGGATGCACATCGACCGTGATCGCAGTGCCGCGGCCGAGCAGGCCCTGGTGGACCTCCGCGAAGTCGGCGTTGACGTCCGGCCGATGCGCGAGTACGAGCAGCGCCGCGTCACCGGCGGTGCTTCGGGCCAGGTAGTGCAGCAGCCGCAGGCTTGCGTGGTCGAGGTACTGGGCGTCGTCGATGACGAGCATCGCGCCGGTACCGGCCGCTGCGAGTCGGAGCAGCTCGGCGGCCGCGACGAACAGACGTTGATGCCCGCTCTGCGCCGTCCAGTCGATCTCGCGGCCGGCCAGACCGGTTTCGATCTCGAACCTCAACGTGTCGGCCAGGCCGTCCAACAGTGTCGGGTGCCGCCGGCACAGATCGGCGAGCGCCTCGAGTACCGGCGCGTACGGCCAGGCGCCCTCGACCCGCGCAGTGAGACCACTGCCTACCCGCATTCCTCGTTCGTGCGCCGCGTGCTCCAGCCAGGCCAACAGCGCGGTCTTGCCGACACCGGCCGGCCCCGTGACGAACACCGTGCGCCCGCGACGAGTGGCGACGGTGTCGAGCACCGTCATAAGCCGACTGCGATCCGCGACGCCCCCGACGAGGGGGGTCAGCGTTGCTGCCGTCCCGACCGGCAGTTGCTGATCGTGGGGCGTTGTCGCTGCTGTTTCCAGGCGTGCTCGCAGCTGTGCCGCGGCCGCGCTCGGCGTGACGCCCAGTTCGCGAGACAGCGCCCGCTCGAGCCGCTCGAACTGGCGCAGGGCTGCGCGCCGTTCACCGCGCCGGGCCAGCTCGGTGATCACCCGCAGGTGGGCTTCCTCGTCGGTCGGATCGACGGTGGTCAGTACCGCCCACCTGCCCGCCAGCCGGAGCACGTCGAGATAGATCATGTGCAGCCGGTCGCGGGCCTGCTGTGCCCACGGCTCGTAGGGGTCCTGGGGGAGCAGCTCCCCTCCGTAGGCGTCTGCTGCCCGCCCGGCTGCGTCCCGGTCCCTCCCGGCCAGCGCGGACTCGGCCAGATCGTGAAACGTCCGTGCGTCAACCTGGATCTGCTGGGCGGGGAACAACGCGACCGATTCCTGGGACAGCACCACCGACCCAGGCTGACCCAGCGCGCGGCGTGCGTAGTGGGCCGCCTTGTGCAGCCTCGGCGCCGCCTCCTCGACGCTGAGCCCAGGCCACAGCGCGTCGATCAACTGCTCGCGGTGCAGAGCGTGCCGCGGCTCGAGCGCGAGGATCTTCACCAGTGCTGCTGCCTGCCGACCTCGCCATTCGGACGAATCGACCGCCGCGCCGTCGACAGTGACCGCGAACCCGCCCATGACGGTGACCGCGACGTCCATCGTCTGCTGACCTCCGGCTGTTGATACTAGGCGGCCAGGCCGGCGGCGGTCAGGGCTTCGACCTCGTCAGTCATCGCCGATGACAGATTCGCGCAGCAGGACGCGAACGCGGGCCAGATCCCACGTATAGGCCGCGATCTCCTCGGTCACCCGCATCATCGGCCGGGAGAGGCGGTCGCGGGTTCGCTCGTACTCGGCCAGTGCGCTCGTGCGCTGCGTGCTGCCCGCAGGTGATGACTCCACGGCACGGGCGAGCAGCCCGGCGTCGCGCAGCGCAGCGGTCATGCCGTGCGTACTCAACGGGTCCATCCAGTGTCCGGCATCGCCGACCAGCGCCCACCCCGGGCCGTGTGCCGAGCGCAGGTAACCGCCGGGCAGCCCACGCGCCCACCTGATCGCCTCCGCCGGCCGGGCCGCGGCCAGCCGAGCCCCGAACCCGGCTTCGTGCGCGAGCCGGTCGAAGACGGAGGGCGCCGGCTGCTCGCGTACCGCGGTGTCGAGCCGCGTTGGCTGGGCCGCCGACGAAGACGCAGGTGCGCCCGGCGTTGGTCGGGATCGCACCGGCGGTGAGTCCGGGTCGGTAGAACCACTCGTAGCCGTCGGTCGGCAGGTCCGCCCAGTACCCGTAGAGGAAGGAGCCGGCCGGGCGCGAACTGGCCACGACCGGGGCCTGTACACTGCCTGGCGACGAGCGAGTTCGCGCCCGTCTGCGCCGATCACGAGTGGGGCGTGCACGATGCGGTGCGTCGTCTCGCTGCCGATCGCGGACGACCACGCCGGCCACCGCCCCGTCGCGCCACGATGCAGACCGGTCGCCGACGCTCCGAACTCGAGCACGGCGCCGGCTCGCTCGGCGGCATCGACGAGCAGCGCGTCGATGACCGTGCGCCGGGGCGCGTACAGGGCGTCGACGCCGCTCGAGGGTTTGATCGACACCGCGACCGGTTCGTCGCCGTAGTCAGAAGACGGTGCGCCGCACCGGCGGCGTGCCCGCCGCAACGACGTCGTCGAGCACACCCCAGCGCTGCAACTGCAGCACCCCGCCGCGCATCAGCGCGTGGGTGGACACCGTGTCGCCGCCGTAGCGTGACGCGGTCGACGCACAGCACCCGCAGCCCGGCGCGGGCGAGCAGCATCGCGGTCGCGGCGCCGGCGACTCGGGCGCCCACGACGATGACATCCCAGTCGCGTCTCATGCGGCACCCCTATAGGTGGCCGAGCGCGACAGCACGGTGTGGATCAGGTGGTCGACGACGAGCGCGGCGTCGTGCCGCACGCCGTCGAGAAACGTTGAGTTGCGTCGGGTCTGCCAACGCCATGCCGACGACGACGAGCCCGGGCGACCGGGTCCGCCCCGTCCGGTGCCGGATCTCGCCCGCGTCGTCGAGCACGGGCAGCGCCAACCACGGGTATCGGCGGCGGTACCGGTAGCCCAGAGCACCGAGCGAATACCGCTGGCGGCGCAGGTTCAGCTGCGCGGGTGCGAACCCCGGCGGCACCGACGGCTGCGGCCGGGTCGGCGCGTCGAGTTCGGTGTCCAGGCCGGTCGCCGTGGCGTACGTGTCGATCCGGTCGAGCAGCCGGTGTAGCTGCAGGTCGCGCTCGGGTGGTCGTCGTCTCGAAGATCATCGGCCAGCTCGGCGGCGACCCCGTCCAGGTCGACGAGCCGGCCGGTGAGCCGGACGCCGCGGTGGGTCAGACTGGGCAGGTCGATCTCGCGTGCCGGCCGTGCTGCCGACGAGCTGCAGCGACGGTTCGGTGCGGGCGGCCACGTCGGCGTGCTCGGCCGGTCGATCGAGGGCACCAATGGCGTCCAGCCACCACATGATGTCCATGCCCCGGTAGCGGCGGGGCAGCCGGGTGTGCCGCCCGACGGCGAGCAGCACGTCGCCGGCCTGCCGCCGGCCAGCTCGTCGGCGAGCTGCGCGCCGGTCGCCGAAGCCCCGACGACGAGCACGCCACCGTCCGGCGACGTCGCCGGGGTTGCGATAGCGGTCCGGCGTCAGCTGGCGATCGACGGGTCGAGCGAGCCGGCCATCGGGGGCACTGCGGGTCAGTCGCAGTAGCCGGTCGCGATGACGACCGCGGCGGCGGACCAGGACCCGGCCGTCGCTCGTCGACCAGCATACCCGTCGCCGGTCCGGCGGTACGCAGCTGCACGTCCGCGCCGTGACACGACGGGCGCCCCGAAGCGAGCGCGCGTAGTCGGCGAGATAGCCGGCCACCTCGGCGGCGCAGTCATGAATCCGGCCGGATCGTTCCCTCGGTATGACCAGCCGGGCAGCCGGCTCATCCAGTTCGGCGTGAGCAGCCGCAGCGAGTCCCACCGTTGTGAGTCGCCAGCGCTCTGCGGTGCGGCCGCGCTCGAGCACGACGTGGTCGACCGACGCTGCGGTCAGCAAGTTGCTGACTGCCAGCCCGGCCTGACCCGGCGCCGATCACCACTACGGCGGTGCGTTGCATGTCGCAACTCCTGTTCCACTTGTCGATCGACGGCCCGGCCGGCTCGCAGAGCGCGGAACCCGGCCGGGCCGGGCATGCCGGTGCGGCCGTTCAGGCGGCGGCGGAAGTGTGGACGTCGACGACGACGTCGGTGCCGTTGGCGAGCACGTCGTAGACGGCCGAACGTCGACGGGACTGCTCGACCAGCGCGGCGAGCTGCTCGGTAGGCGCGTCGCCCTCGATCTCGAAGCTGACCCGGATCTGCCGATATCCGTTGCGGACCGTGTCGGACAGCCCGAGGATGCCCAGCAGGTCGATGTCGCCCTCGACGGTCGAGGAGACGCCGATGCAAGCGTGATGCCACGCGCGGCAGCGATGTTGCCGACCCCGGCGGTCAGGCACGCGGCGATCGCGTGCAGCAGGAACTCCACCGGGGTGGCGCCGTTGTTCGTCCCGACCAGGACGGCCGGGATGGTCGGCGTCGTGCACGAACGGAATCGGGCGCGTCGTGTCCTCCTGTCCGGCGCCGTAGAAGCCGTGGATCGTGGAGCGGCTGTGCGTGCCGCTGATCCATTCGTTCCGGGCCCGGAACTGGAACTGGGCGATCGCCGGTTGCCCCTTCACCGCATCGAGCGTCGCGAACAACGCGGGCACGTTGACACCGTTGATCGGCTGGCGGGCGGGTGACTGGGTACTGGTCATGGTTGGTTCTCCTTCGTTTGGTAGCGGATCCATGACGACGCCGCCGACGCTAGGCAGCCGGCCTTCCCCGGACCTTCCCGCGAACTGATAGGTGACCGGCGCTGTTGGAAGGTCCGCAGAAGGTCCGGTGACGACGCTGTGCCGCATGAACACGAAACTTCGCAACCAACTCGCCGGCGACGGCGTCACGACCGACGAGATCGGCGTGCTCCTCGGCGTCTGGGCACACCCGGACGACGAGGCCTACCTGAGCGCGGGACTGATGGCTGTGCTGCGTGCCGCCGGCCAGCGGGTGGTCGTCGCAACTGCGACCCGAGGTGAACGTGGCACCCAGGACCCGACGAACTGGACCCCGAAGCGGCTGGGCGCCGTCCGCGAACGCGAGATGGCAGCCAGCCTGGCCGCCCTCGGGGTCGAGGAACATCGCTGGCTGGGCCACTGCGACGGGGCACTTCACCAGGTTCCGGTCGGGTACGGCGCTGGCCAGGTCGCGGAGCTCATCGAGCAAGTGCGTCCCGACACCGTCGTGACCTTCGGACCTGATGGCCTGACCGGCCACACAGACCATCAGGCGGTGTCCCACTGGGTCAGCAGGGCGTGGGACGAGGCCGGCCGTCGCACCCGGCTCTGGCATGCCACCCTCACTCCCGAATTCCATCGGCGCTGGGGCAGTGTCACGGCCGCCACCGGGTTCTGGATGCCGGGAGCCACACCACCGGCCTGTCCGGCGGCCGAGTTGGCGTTCGCCGTCCACTGCGACGAGAACGTCCTCGACCGCAAGTTGGTCGCACTGCGGGCGCACGCCTCGCAGACGAGCCACCTCGTCAACCAACTCGGCGCGGAGCGCTACCGGCGCTGGTGGGCAAGCGAATCGTTCGCCGACGCAGCGGCACGGACGAACGTCGATCGCGACGACGTTCCCGCCGCGGCCTGACGCAACAGCCACCGACACGAACCGGAAGAAGTCGACAATGTTGATCAACGACCACATTCAGCGCGCACTGGCCGCCGAGCGGCACGAAGCATTCATCGGGCAAGCGCAGCTGCACGCCCGGGCCGAGCAAGCCCGCCCGCGACGCATGCGACGTCTGCGCTCGGCGGGGCGGCTGCTTCGCCGGCGCCACACGGGATCGAGCGTGCAGGCGACGTCGCGGACCGGCCCGGCGATCGATCCGGTCGGTGCCCGGGGCTGAGGCGGCACCGCTGTCTCGCTAAGTGTGCAGAAACGTCCGCACCTCGGTGAGGAAGGTGTCGAAGGCAGGCTCGTCGGCCTGCAGGATGTGGTTGGCGCTGTCCAACGCGACAAGCCTGCTTCCGGCCATCAGCGCATGCAGTTCCTCGGCCTCGGCGAAGGACCACACCTGGTCCTCGAGGCAGTGCAGGATCAGGGTGGGCAGGTCGAGCTGGCCGGCCGCCTCGCTGGCATCCAGACTGCCGAACGCGCGCCAGAGTCGATAGGCGTTCTCGGGGGAGGTGGACCGGCGTTGCAGCTCGTCGAATGCCCGCCACAATTCCAGCGGGCCGTCCGGGATGAACAGCGCGTCGTACACCTGCCGGAACCCGGGTCGGTCCGATCCCCACGACAGCCGGATCAGCTCGCCCATGGTCGCCAGCGATTGCCGCTCGACCTGGCCCGCTCTGGCCCAGGTGGCTCGTGCGCAGGTTCCGTAGATGACCAGATGGCTCACCCGCTCCGGATGGCGCGCGGCGTACTTCAGGGCGATGGGGCCGCCTTGCGACATGCCGAGCAGCGCGAAGCGTTGCAGCCCCAGGGTGTCGACGACCGTCTCGAGGTCGTGAACCCAGGCGTCCAGGGTGAACGAGTCGGCGTCGACGGACCAGTCAGACAGGCCGCACCCGCGTTCGTCGTAGCGGACGAGCAGGCGCTCTTCGGACAGGGCGTGCCACCAGTGTGACCACACCGGGCTGACCCAGTCGTAATCAAGATGCGTCATCCAGTTCGAGGCCTTGACCAGTGGGAGTCCGTCCCCACTGAGGGCGTACGCGAGGCGGACGCCATCCGACGTTTGGCAAAAGCGCACCGTCTGGCGGGTGAGTCCGGCGTGCCGCGGCAACCGGAACGGCGTGGGCAAGGCCACGCTGGCGGGCGTGTCCAGCGCTTGGATACGCAGGTCATAGGCTTCCGGGCTCAGGCCGATCCCGAGCTCCTCGCGGAGTATCTGCTCGAGGACGTCGAGTTGCCGCAGCGCGCCGGTTCGGTCCCCACCGGCCAACAGCACCTGCGCCAGGCCGAGGTGCGCCTGTTCGTCGGTCCGGTCGACGCTGACGAGCTCAGCCCACCGTCCGGCGCGACGCAGCAACTCGCGATGCAGGTATTGCGCGCGCTGACGAGGCTGGAACGCCCACTGCGCATACGGATCGTCGGGCAGCAAGTCCCCTGTCCACGCGTCGATGGCGGCGTCGACGCCAGCAGGGTCGCCACTTGCCAGCGCGGCTGCCGCGCGGGTCTCGAAATCGTGCACGTCCACCGTAACGGTGCGCGCACCGAACAGGGTGACCATCTCGTTGCGCAGGCTCACGCAGTCCGGCGCGTGGGTGGCCCGGCGGGCATAGTGAGCTGCTTTGTGGAGCTGATTAGCGGCTTCGGGCAACCGCAGGTGTGGCCAGAGCAGCTCCATGATCTGCTCGCGGTGCATCCGGCGGTGCGGCGCCAGCGCAAGAACCTTCACTACCGCTGCTGAAGTGCGACCTCGAAAATCGTCCTGACCGGCAATCCGCCCGTCGACGGTGACGCTGAACGCGCCCATCAGGCGAACCGCCACCGCCATCAGTGCACACTACCCAACCTCCAGGGGCGGCCGGCGTGATCGAGCACGGATGCGATCGACGCTCAATCGGCGCTACTTTGGTGGGCCTCGATGGTGGGGAGTCCCCAACGGTCCGGACGCAGCCGCTCACCTTTCACGCGGACATGGCGCGCTCGTCATGGCAGCCGGAGCCTGAACCAGTAGTGGCCGGTGTGGCGGTCGGCGCCGGGTGACAGGTCGTCCGAGGCCGGGTCGGTGAGCGTGTCCGTCGTCGCGACCAGCAGCGTCTCGGAGTCGTCGACGAGGACCGGGGGCGTGTAGGTCGCCGCCTTGACCACGCAGTGCGCCCGCTCGCTGAGCCGCTCGCCGAGATCGACCGTCGTCCCGCCGAGAAATGTCTCCGGTGGGCTCTGGTTCTCCGGTCCGAGTAGCTCGCTCGGCCGGGTGCGCACTCGCACGCGAACACCACTCACCTGCGACCGGCCCAGGTTCCACACGTGAACCCAGACGTCGTATGCGGTGCCTTGCTGGAGGGTTCGCACCTCACGCGCCTTGAGTGCCTCGATACCGGCTCGGTCGACGAGCCTCGCCTCGTTGGCCAGCCCCGCCTCGGTGACGATGATGTCCGGGCTCGACATCGCACCGAAGTAGGCGGCGTCGCCGTCGCCGGACTGCACCGGGCGGCGGCCGACGTCGCCGGCGTACGTGCGGATCAGCAGGAACGGCCATTGCCCGTCGATGCGCGTCGTCTCACGCACCTGCGGGTCGGTGCCGTCCGGGCCCGCCCCGTAGCGCAGCCGGGACAGCTCGAGCTGCGCACGGCGAAGCCCGTCCAGGGTCTTCGACGCCTCCCGGTGGACCCGCGCGGGGTCGAGAACCGACGCATCGCCGGCGGTGAAGGGGATTGCCGGCGAGGGAGGCCGCAAACCGGGCCGCAACCCGGGCGGCAACCCGGGCCTTGGCCTGGGTCCGCCGGGCACGCCAGGAGGCACGGGAGGACGCGGCCCGCCCATCAGACCGGCCGCCGCCCGGTCGTGGACATCCCGGCTGCGCGCATCTCGGCGGACGAGACCTGCAGGTCGAGATCACCGGTGCCGCGGGGGACCGGCGGGGAACCCGGACGTGGTATGTAGTCGTGGGCGAGACGCTTGAGCGGGTCGTATCGCGACCGGTGGTGCGGGTTGTCCTTGGCGTCGTAGCGCTGCGGCACGGTGCACGGCTCGGCGTAGCCGTACCAGTCGCGGATCCGGGCGGTCAGGGTTGCTTGGTCGGTTCCGGTCACCTCGGACAGGAACCCGATTACTTGGGGCGCAGCCAGCCACTGGTCCGGCCACGTCGTGTCGAGGTCGGACCGGGGCGACGGCGGCTTGCTTTCGGCGTGCCGGCGGTAGTCCCAGCACTGGTAGGCGTAGCCGCGGTCGGCGTCCAGGTTGAAGTCCGGCAGCGGGGCTGCGTCGTCGTGCCCGACGTAGCCGGTGGCGCTTTGCCAATTGCCGGTCAGCTGCCCGATGAGATACGCGCCATAGTCGATCGGGTCGCCCAGGTGTTGGCCGGGCATCGTCAGCAGCTCGGCCGCGACGGCTTCGGTCTCCTCCGGCGTCGTCGCGGCCTCGAAGCGGTGGCGTGCGGCGTCCGTGCCGGGCATCCCAGCCATCAGGACGCCGACGTTCTGTCCCTGGACGAACGGGCCGACGTGGGCCCGGGGCGCCTCCCAGCCGTTGCGCATCCCGGCCATGTTGTGGTCGGGGTAGCGCCATGGTGCGACGAACTCCGCAGGTACCGAGCCCGCGTCGATCGGCGCCTGGGCCAGCCACGGCGGAGCAAGGTCGGTGACCATCGCCCGCGGGTATGCCGGGTCGAGGCTGTATCCGAGCGGCGAGACCCCGGGTCGGGGATCGAGGCCGGAGGGTTCGACCATCCCCGGCACCGGGCCGAAGCCGCTCGGCGCATCGAGGTCGGCCCGCAACTGGGTGAGCGCGCCCTTCTCGTCCATGCCCAGGACGGTGAGGCCGGGCGAGATCTCCTCAGGCTTCGGCGACAGGTAGCCCTCGAGCACGAGCGGTTTGCGGGACAGCATGTACAGGTCCCACGCGGGCGCGACGAGCAACGCATACAGTGCCTCGCGCGCCGGCCAGGTCCCGATCTCGGCCAGCAGTGCCGGCCCGCTCGTGGCGAGCCACTCGGCGACTTCGGCGAGCCAGATCGCGAAGGCGACAATCGCGAGCAGCACGTCGAGCACGGTGATCTCGTCGGCCGCGCTCGGGTCCGCATTTCCGTCGGCGGGGAGCCCGGGCGGCATCGGGAAGTTCAGGTCCGTGATGACGTCGGGTGGCATCGGCTTACGCGGGGCCAGACCCGAACTGGACGTGTACTTCGCGTAGTCGTAGGCGAACTGGAACATGTTCTGCAGGACCGCGACGGTCGGGCGGCCGCCGTCGCCTTCGTGCATGCCAGTGTCCCAGCGCAGCACCTGCGGCCCGTCCATGTCGTCAGCGCCCGTGTAGACGTCCTGCATCGTTTTCAGCAGCAGCTCGCAGACGTGTTCCGGGAGCGGCCCCGTGTCGACGTCGAACACCGCCTTTCGCGCTTGGGCGTCACCGGTGTGCTCGGTCTCCGGGTAGGGCGGGAACTTGAAGCCCGGACCGGGCGGGAAAGGCGGACCGGCCTGCGGGCCCGGAAAGTAATCCGGGCCGGGGTTGTCGTCGGGCATGGTCGGGTCCGGTGAGGACGGGCTGGGCAGGAACGCCATCCGGAAATGCATCGCGGCCACGTCGAGCGCATCGTAGTTCGTCCCCCGAGTGCCGTGGCGGAGGTTGTAGATGAACGCGTCCATGTGATTCTCGATGACGTGATGGCGTTGCCAATGCGTCCGGTACGGCCCGCCGCACTTGGCGTTGGTGAACGGGTGCGCCGCGACGTCTGTTGCGCAATGACTCATCCAGCCGAGCGCGAACGCCTGTTGCTTCGGTACCCGGCTCGGCTCATCGGCGGGTTTCGCGACCGTGCTGGTGCCGCCGTGGGCCTGGTCGACATCGGCCTTGAGTGCGTTGGCGTACAAGCGGCGCGCGAACTGATAGGTCTTGCGGTAGTGGAACATGTCGGACCAGAAGAAGGCGCTGTCTGCGTAACCGCACTGCGTTCCGCTCGTCATCAACCCGAACACGTCGACCAGCTGACCCGCGATGCCCAGGAGGTAGTTCTGCAGGCTGCCGGTCAACAGGTTGAGTGCCTCGCTGACCTCCCCCAGCATGCCGCCGGTGAGGCTGTTCACGATGCTGCTCTGCTCGTCCAGGACCGGGGTCATCCACCGCTCCCACTGGGTGACGACGTTGTCGTCCACCGCCTTCCACGTCGTCAGCAGGAAGTCGACGAGGGCCAGCAGACCCTTGCCTGTGTCGCCCTTGAAGTCGGGGAGCAGGAAGAACAGATCGGGCCCGAGCGCCCCGACGGCGAGGTAGTTGCGGTTGTCGTGGGCCGCGGTGAACAGGTCGTTCGCCTGGGCCTGGGTGAGCGGCGATCCTACGGGCACGCCGTCCTTGAGGCGCTTTATCGTCTGGGCCGCGGCTTCGGTGTGCACGTACCAACTGGGCATCAGCGCTCTCCTGCCGTCACGGTGCTGGGACCGGCGGGTGCGGAATCGTTGCGGCCACGGCGACGCTGCGCTCCCAGACCTGGATGTACCGCTCGGCCGAGCTGAACAATGAGGTGAGGGTGCTCGTCGGCAAACCCACGTTGCGCAGGTCCTGCAGCATGTCGGGCAGCATCCCGTAGTGGCCGAGGCCGTCGAGGTTGTAGTCGAAGTCGCGCAGCGGACCTGCTGTCGATCTGCTCAGCGGCGGCGCAGTGCCGGGCGCGGTCACCCGATCCCACAGGACTGTGATCGCGGTGATCCCGTCGACGAGATTCGTGGCCCGGGTCAGGTCGTCCGGAGTGCCCGTGATCGCGAAGGTGCCGTCACGGGCCTTCGCGCCGGCCTGGAAGAACACCGAACCCGTCGTGTCCGCACCACCCGTCAGCCCCAACGCGAGATCGAGCGCCGGCTGCCCGATGCCCGGCACCTGGAGCGCATCGATCGTGGGTTGGCTCGTGAGGTCGACGCCGGTCGCCTTGAGCGCCAACGCCTGCCAGATAAAGCGTCCGTCCCCGCCGTAGGCCTGGTCCTCGTACAGACCGCTGTCCTGGAAGCGATGCGATCGCCAGTCGCGCAGCGCAACGTCGTAGGCAACGGCATCGCGTTGTGCCGTCGCATCGGTCCACCGTTCGGCGCGAACCGTCTGCGCCCACACGTCGCTGCCCTCGAGCTCACCCAGCAGTCCGGGCACGGCCATCGGGCCGAACCTCGGTCCCGGGCCTCCGAGCAGCACGTTCCAGTCGGTGCCGAACCCGACCGGCATCTCCAACTTGGCGATGAGGTATTGCAGACCCTGCGCGACGGTCTTGCTGGTGCCGGGCGCGTCGTTGGCCACGGCGCCGCCGAACGCCTTCGAGTCGGCGCCTGCTATGCCGTGGCCGAACATGCCGCCCGTGTCCTTGATGTAGCCGAGCTGCGTCTCGGACTTCGTCGATTCATTGGGCCAGGTGTGTGGGCTGCGCCGCTCATCCGGGCCCGGAACGGTATTCGGCAAGGGGAACTGGGGTGGGGGCGTCATCGCGAGCATGCGGGCGCCGTTGTGCGCCGCGACGAGCGGGTACGGCGGGACCGGCACCCGGGTGGTCGCGATCCGATTCGCCTGCTCGGTGGCCTTCTCGGACATGTGATCCATGTCGATCACCATCCCGAAGCGCATGGCCTCGAGGAGCGCCTCCTCCCCGGCGGGCGTGAGGCCCATCAGGTTCCGATCGCCGTGCCCGTAGACGCCGTTACCGGGTAGTGGTGGCGCGGTGAATCCCAGCGCCGTGGCGCTCGGTGCGAGTTTCTCCCACAATGCAGATGCGACCGTGACCGGGAGCGAGATCGCCTCGCCCGGGCCGCGTGGCAACCCGCTCTTCGCGTCGAGGTATCCGTCCTCGACTTCGGGCAGGCGTCCTGTTCGCTGCCAGCTGTTGACGACGAACATCACGTCGTAGAGAGCCATCCCGCCGAAGGCGTTGTCGCTGAGGTGGAGAAGGTTGACCTGGACGACGCCGAGGTTGCGCAGGTACTCGAAATAGCCGTGGATCTGCTCGTGGATGCTCTGCCGGACGGCGGCCCGCGTCGCGTCGTCCTCCACGTTCGGCAGGTCGGTCAACTTGGACCAGCCGTTGATCGAGTCGGTCTCGAGACCGAGTACGAACGCCATCCTGTCCTGCTCGATCAGGTCACGCGCTTCGTCCGGCGTCGTTGCGAGGCCGCACCAGTCGCGGTTGTGCACCACGAACTCGCGCAACATCTGGACCTGGGGCTCCACGGTGTCGCGGTCGCTCTGGGCCTGCTCGAGCTTGAGCGCGGTGGAGATCGCGGCGAGCATCTGGTTGTGCACGATGAGGGCGACCATTAGGCGGAGCCCGCCGTCGTAGGCCCGCCGGATCCAGTCCTGATGGGTCTTGAGGTGGGTGATCTCATCGAACGCGGGCCAGCCACGGAAGCCTTGCTCCTCAGGCCCGGGTGTGGTCGTCGTCGACCAACCGGTGCTCGTCAGGGAACCGTCGTTGTGGCGGCCGCCGTCGAGCGCCAGGCCGAGCGGGTGCAGCGGATTGCCGTGCTCGTTGCCGTGGACCTCGAGGCACGAGCCCACGTCCTCGACCGGTCCGTGCACGTGGCCGGCGAGCAGGTCGCCGAAGCCGGCCTGCGCCATCGGGTGGCAGTGGATATCGGCCCAACCCCACAACGGCCGGCGCACCGGCGGGGGGCGTGCGCCGACGAGGCGGATGTGGTCGACGAGCAGGCGCTGTGGGCCATTGGCGGCGGATACGCGCAAGCGCATCTTCGCCGTAGCGCCCAGCAGACTCTGGCGAACGCCCTTGCCGGCCACGTCGATCACGTCCTCGTGCAGGATGTCGGACCCGCGAGGAGTCACGACCACGACAGCGACGAAGCCGTCGGCGTCGGGCTGGTCGAGCGCCTTCCGGCCATGCGTCTTGGCCGTCTTCGCCGGGATTCGCAACTCCAGCGCCGAATCGCCCCCGGCAGTCCCGCCGAGCCGGTAGGCGATGTAGCGCTCCGAGATCGTGAACGGGTCCGAATCGAGGACGCCATCGGCCACCGCCGTCACGATCCGGACCAAAGACGTGCCCTGGTGACCGAGCGGGTAAGCGGTCGTGTGCCAGAAATCGCCGCCCAGCGTCACCGGCGGCCTGCCGGCGATCAAGACATCAGCCGCGCCGATGCTGTCGGCCAGCACCGGCTGATCCGTAAAGGCACCCCCGCTGATAGGACGCCATCCAACGAGGCCGTTTTCGAAGTCGCCATTGGCGATGACCACCGCAGCCCCCGATCAAGTGACTGCACGCTGAATCTGTCTGCAGAATAGGCGCACCCCGCTACGAACTCAACGGCCGAACTGCCGTCCCGGAATCGAAGTCAAGCCGTCGCGCCGGCGGTCGATGCGGTTGGTTCCCGATTCACGTGCAGCGACGTGCGGCCCCGTCCGGGTCGACCGGCGAATCGGCTTGTCGTGAGCGGCTGGTCCTGCCTGGGTCGGCATTTCAGCCATCTCCGCCGCTGCGGCGGGAAGCCATTGTGCAGACCGGGCTCCGCTGCCGGCATCGGCCTGTCGGGCGACGATCGGGATACGGCCACACCGCGCCGGCTCCGTCTGTGGCCGGAGATAGCACCCTCCAGATGCCTGGTGGCGTACCGATTGGACGGCCCCTCGCGGCGGGTTGCACACTGAAGTTCCGTGATCGACCCGAGATCGAAAGGCACGCGCATGAGCTTCCCGGTCGAGATCAAGGCGAACGTCGAGTCGAGCGCGATTGATGCGGCGATGTCCTCACTCGGGTTGGCGGCTGACGACGCTGAGGACCGGTCGATCTATTTCCTGGAGGAGACCAGCGACGGCGACCCGCTCGCCTTGTACGCCCGAGGTGTCATCCTTCGGCTTAGGTCCGGTGCTGGTGGCGACGACGACTGCACGGTGAAGTTTCGACCCTGCGACGTCTCGAGACTCCCACCGGCATACCAGGAGTCGTCGACGCGGGACGGCTCGGAGTTCCGGATCGAGGAGGACTGGACCGGCGCTCATCATGTCCTGTCAGCATCTTTGGTGGCCGACCGGAGCGACGACCAGAAGCGCCCGGCGGCGCCTGGCCAGGACCCATCCGCCTTCACCCCCGATCAGCTCGAGCTGTTTCACGGCTACACATCTCGTGAATTGAGACCCGAACTCCTTCGACCCCTGGGGCCGATCAATGCCCGTAAGTGGAAGATCAAACTCGGCGGTCACAAGGTCAACTGTGAGGAGTGGAACGTTGGTGCTGGTCTGCGATTCTTCGAGCTATCGGGACGAGCAGACGATGCGGATAGCGCAGGAGTGCTCCAACCGCAGCTTCTCAACCTTTTCAGCTCGCTTGGCGTGTCCATCAGTGCTACGCCCGAGCTAAAGACGAAACTCGTCCTGGACTACTTCTCGAAGGCGGCCAATCCACCCGCCTGATGTCGGCGCGTTCCCGAGGCCGCACCGAGGTCGACATCCGCGAACCCGATTCCGGCGCGGCTATCGCGTCCGCGCCCCTCGACCGATCTCCCCCGCAAGCCGGTGCAGGACCGCAACCATGTGGTCCACCTCGTCGCCGGTGTTGTACAGAGCCAATGACGGGCGGACGGTCGCTTCGAGGCCGAACCTGCGCAGGATCGGTTGGGCGCAGTGGTGCCCTGAGCGCACCGCGATCCCCTCGCGGTTAAGCGCCTGACCCACCTCGTCGGGACGGTAGCCCGCTAGTACGAACGACAAGACACTGGCCTTGTCCGGCGCGGTTCCGATGAGCCGAAGGCCCGGCACCTCGCACATCCGGGCCGTCGCGTAGCGCAACAGGTCGTGCTCGTACTGCGCGACGTTGTCCATACCGAGACGCTGCAGGTAGTCGAGGGCTGCACCGAGCCCGATGGCGTCGGCAATGTTCCCGGTCCCTGCTTCGAAGCGTCCCGGCGGCTCCTGGAAGGTCGACCGTTCCAGCGTGACGTCGCGGATCATGTTGCCGCCGCCTTGCCACGGCGGTATGTCGGCGAGCACCGCCGCCTTGCCGTAGAGCACGCCGATCCCGGTCGGGCCGTAGATCTTGTGTCCGGACAGCACCAGGAAATCGGCATCGAGGTCCTGGACGTTGGTCGGCAGGTGCGACACCGACTGTGCCGCGTCGAGCAGTGTGAGAGCTCCTGCCCGTTGTGCCAGCTCGATCATCTGCCGTGCCGGCGTGACCGTCCCGAGCGCGTTGGAGACGTGCGCGAACGAGACGAGCTTGGTCCGGTCGTTCAGGAGTTTGCTGTACTCCTCGAGCAGGATCTGCCCGTCGTGGTCCACCGGGGCGACGCGGATGACCACGCCGGTGTCCGCGGCCAGCATCTGCCACGGCACGATGTTGGCGTGATGCTCGAGGTGGGTGATCACCATCTCGTCACCTGCGCCGAGGTGTTTGCGTCCCCAGGTCTGCGCGACGAGGTTGATCGCCTCCGTGGTGCCCCGGAGGAAGACGATCTCCTCCGCCGAGCTTGCGCCGATGAAGCGCGCGACCTTGTCCCGGGCAGACTCGTATGCGTCTGTGGAGCGTGCAGCGAGCTCGTGGGCGGCACGATGGATGTTCGAGTTCTCGTGCTCGTAGTAGTACGACAGCCGGTTGATGACGCTGCGCGGCTTCTGGGTCGTCGCCGCGTTGTCGAACCAGACGAGCTGGCGCCCGTTGACGCGCTCGCCCAGAATCGGGAAGTCCCGGCGAACGGACATCACGTCGAACGCCGGATGCCGGTCGAGCTGCGCACTCGCGACATCGCGATCGGCGGTGTCCGACCACGCTGGGAGTTGCCCCGGTGCGTTCACCTCACGCGCCGGCGACAGCTGCGCGCCGGGCGACGGCGCCTCGACGACCGCGAGCAGCGCCAGCAGCTCGGCCTCGCCGGGCAGGCCGTACTCGGCCAACACTCCGGGCCCGATCGCGGGTGAGCCGGTCAGCGGCGCAGTGCTTGCTTCGGTGAGGAAGTAGTACGGCGTCGACGGCGCAGCCGCACCGAACGGGCCCGACGGCGGGTCGGGATTGGCCGGCAGTACCGCCACGGGCTCCGGGACGAACGGTAGATCGGGCACCGGCGGCAGACCGGGCGTCGGCACCGCGGAGGGAGCCGTCTGGTCAGCTGACGGCGCGCTGCCCCCGTCGGGGACGCCCGCGGACGCGGACGGCACCGGACGTGCTGCGAAATACTCGTTCGCCAGCCGCGCCAGCGTCGCGACGTCCGGCAGACCGGAGGTGCCGGTCCCGGCATCTGGGCGAAAATCAGGGCTGCCCGACGGGCTACTTGAGGTACGTGGGTGCGTAGTCATGGACCCTCGTCACATCGACGTCATCGAGCACACCCAGCGCGTCGTCGGTGAGTACCGCGAGCGAGCAGTACAACGAGATCAGGTACGACGCGATCGCGCTGCGGTTGATGCCCATGAACCGCACCGACAGGCCAGGGCTCTGCTCGCCGGTCAGCCCGGGCTGGAACAGGCCGATCACACCTTGGCGCTTCTCGCCGGTGCGGATCAGCAGAACCTTCGTCTTGCCGTCAACGAGCGGCACCTTGTCCGACGGCACCAGCGGGATTCCGCGCCAGGTCACGAACTGCGAACCGAACATGCTGATCGTTGGCGGCGGCACACCGCGACGCGTGCACTCGCGGCCGAACGCGGCGACGGCGTCCGGGTGGGTCAGGAAGAAGCCCGGCTCCTTCCACACCTTCGCGATCAGGTTGTCGAGGTCATCAGGTGTGGGCGGTCCGGCGATCGTCGAGATGCGCTGCGACGCGACCGCGGTCGCAAGCATCCCGTACTCGCGGTTGTTGATCAGCTCGCCTTCCTGGCGCTCCTTGACCGTCTCGATCGTCAGTCGCAGCTGCTCCTGGATCTGGTCGTACGGACTCGAATACAGGTCCGATACCCGCGTGTGCACATCGAGCACCGTCGACACCGCGCTCAGGAACAGTTCGCGCGGGTTGTCTTCGTAGTCGACGAAGGTCTGCGGCACCTCGGACTCGTCGCGCGGCTGGCAGGCTACATCGACGTCCTCCGGGTGCTTGACCCTGTTCAGCCGGTAGATGCCGGCCTCGACCGGCACCCAGCCGAGCAGATGCACCAACCACCGTGGGGTGATCGTCGACATCTGCGCCCGAGTCTTGGTCGCATTCGCGAGCTGACGAGCGGCGGCATCACTGAGTGCGGCAGGCGGCGGCGGTGTCCCGACTCCAGTCATCGTTACTCCCTTACAAGCCCGACCAGACCGCCGCGCACGGGTGCGGCAGCCCGATCCCGACCGACCGAACCACCGTATCGATGGGTCGGTCAGAGGAGAAGGGGTCGGACGTCGTGAGGTCTGTGCCGGCGCGGCTCGAGAGTCGACAGATTGGCGGAGTCCGAGAATCCCTGGCAATGAACGTGTTTCTGGTTGGTCGGGTTGACGCGGGTCCCGGCGTTGTGCGTGTCAGCGGTCGAGGACGAGTCGCAAGGCCGCGTCGACCCGGCGTAGCTCTGCGTGCCTCCCCGACTCGGACCGATGTCCGCGGCACCGCGTTACGGCTCGCACCGTCGACTCGCCAGCGGCCGGAGATTGCGCGGGCAACGGCAAATGAACACTTCCCACACCGCCCACGTACTGATCGACGTAGCTGTTCGCTATTTGCGCGATCGACCCGGGAGGGGCCATGCGACGCTGTGTCGTTCTTGCCATGTTGTGCACTATCGCCGGGGTGTTGGGGCTTTCGACCGCAGCCTCGGCCGCGGGCATCATCTCGGCGTTGTCGGTTTCCCCGACCTCGGTCCAGGGCGGCGCGTCCTCTCTAGGGAGCGTGACCCTGCTCCCCGACACGAGCCCGACGACGGTCCTGTTGTTCAGCAGTAACCCGGCAGTGGCCACCGTGCCGCCCTCGGTGGTCGCCATGGCCGGGCAGGGCACGGTCACATTCCCCATCGCGACCAACGCAGCAGCTCCGCCCACCATCGTCCAGATCACCGCGGCCGTTCAGAACGTCCCGCGCACCGCAAATCTCTCGGTCAACCCCGCACAGCCGCCGGGGCCGTCGCTGTCGACCGTGTCGGTGAAGCCGTCCGGTCTCACCGGTGGCAGCCCCGCGACCGGGACGATCACGTTCACCGGAGCCACGGACGGGGCGATCGTCGAGCTGTCCAGCAGCAACACCGCTGCCGTCCAGGTCCCGTCGGAGGCACTCGTCAACGGCGGGGCGGCAAGCGGCGCCTTTGCCGTCACCACCTCCGCGGTCAGCGCAACCACGACAGCCACCATCACGGCAACCTGGTTCGGCGTCACCCGAACGGCGACGTTGACGGTCACCCAAGGCGCGCCGGCACCCGCTGATCGAGTGGCGATCACGAAGGCCAGGTGGAAGGCGGGCCTGCTCACGATCGAGGCGACCAGCACAAGGCCGAACGCAATCCTGTCCGTCTACTCGCAATCCGGCAGCTTCATGTTCACGTTGACCAACCAGGGCGGAGGCCGATACTTCGACCAGCGCGGCTTCGTCTTCAACCCGCAGGTCATTACGGTGCGCAGCAACCTCGGCGGCTCGGCAACAGCGACACTGACCGGTTAGCACGCCGAAGCGAGAAGACCGCGGGCAGCGCAGCGGACCGGAGGCAATCGGGGTGACCGACGGCGCCGAAACCGGTGAACGGGCGGCTTCGGTCGGGACGCCGTCGGTCGTCGTGTGGGGAGGACGCCCGGATCCTGCGGCAGTCGCGTCACGCCGTGGACCACAGTCCGGCGTCGACTGGCCCGCTCGGCTCCTGGCCGGTGAGCGTGAATCGCGTTCCGACCGCGTTAGGCACGAAGGCGGCCGGCAGTTCCGCGGCCAGCCGGTGCTGGGCGCGCCATCCCGTGCAGTGCGCGGGCACGATGACATCGGGCGCCATTTCCCGCAGCGCGAGTACGGACGGCTCGATGATCGGTTCGAACGCCGGGCCGGTGAGGTGGAGCCCGCCGAGCAGCGCGGTGATCGTCTGCACGCGGGTCAGTCGCATTACGTGGCGGCAGATGTTGATCGCACCCGCGTGGCCGCAACCGGTCAGCACGACCAACCCGCGGCCACGCAGATGAACGATCAGGGCCTGGTCGTCGAGGATCAGCGGGTCGGGCTCCCAGCCGCTGGTGCCGAGCCGCTCGTGGAACCTCATGCCGGTCTCGAAATCGGTCGTGCGGTCCACTTCGCCGGTGATCAGGACGGAGCGGTCGAGCAGCACCGATGGCTGGCGGCGCTCGATCAGGGCGAACCCCTCGGCCTCGACCGCCCGACGGCTCAGGATCGGCAGCTCCCACAGGGTTTGACCGGGGAACGCCACTCGGCGCGGGCTCCACACGTCGGGGTGCAAGGTGATCGGCAGGCGTTGCCGCCGGCGCAGGCCAGCCAGGCCGGCGAGGCCACCGGCGTGGTCGAAATGGCCGTGGCTGAGCACCACAGCTTCGATGTCACCGGCGTCTATCCCGATCGCGCGCATGTTCTGCGCCATCCCGTTCGGGGATACGCCGGTGTCGAACAGCACGGTGTGGTCGCGGCCTTGCTTGCGCGTGGTCACCAGGGCCGAGAAGCCGTGCTCGGCGAGCAGCCCGGGGACGGTCTCGCCCTGCTCGAACATCGGGGCCACGACGCGTGGGGTCCGGCCCATCGCGGCGCGGCGCGCCGGGCCCTGGTCGACCATGAGGCCGTCGTAGCTGTTATCCACGAGCATGGTGATCACGACCTCGTCGACCGGGTCGAGGTCGATCGGGTCGATCGCCTCCCCGGCGATTTGCCTGGGCATCGCCGCCGCCGCCTCGCTCGCCTCGCCGCCGTGTTCCGGTGACCCGCACATGCCCGCATCGTCGCAGCACGAGGCCGGACAATCCACGGCCCGGTGACCCGCCCGCACCCGCGCGAGCCGCTGACCGTGCGGACCTAGACGGTGAGGTAGCCGGCGGCGGCGGCGAGCAGGGTGAGGCAGATGGCTTCGAACGGTCGCGCGGCCCGGGTCGCGGGGTTCGGTCCGCGGGCGCGTTCGGTGATCAGCAGCAGGGCCAACGAGGCGGTGAGCAGGAGGCTGTGGCTCAGCGTCATCACGATCATGGTGGCGCCGCAGGTCACTGTGCATTGGGCTCCGGCCCGGCACCCGAGCGTGAAGCAGTCCCGGTCGGCCTGCCACCCGCGCACCGCGTACGCGCCGAGGTCGCCGCACCGGCGCAGGATCCGCCGCCGGGGTGGGGACACCTGCCAGCCGGCAGCGGCCAGCAGGGCGATCATGACGGCGCTGGGCGGTGCGCCGGATGGCCAGGTGGTCGTGGCGAGCGACACCACCGCGACACCGAGGACGGCCCAGACCGTCAGGTAGCCGACCTGGAACTCGATCAGCGCCCGTTGGCGCCTGTTCCACAGGCTGCCTGCGGCGACGCGACGCGCGGTCGGCGCGGCGATCGGCAGCATCATCGCGACCGCCATGACGAGCCACCACGCCCACGCCAGCGCAATCGCGTCGGCGGAATGGCCGGCGTAGCCGTCGGTCGGGTGCATCGGCATGGGCATTGGCGGGTGGCCCGACAGTGTGTGCCGGGTAACGAGGACGACCCACGCGACGGCGGCGAGCGCGTACCACCAGGCTTCGGGGTGAGCCGTGAGCTGCTCGGCCACCGTACGTCGCGGAGCCCGGGAGCCGAGGATGGCGACGGCGGCGTTCATGGACGGTCGTGACCGGTCAGGTCGTGATGACAACGACCCGGCTGGCGGTCAGGTCCGGGTGCATGGCGGGGGTCCCCGTTCGGCTTCGACCGGCCGGCACGACCGGTCGGAACGAGACCGTCAGCTTCGTCGGGTCCCAGCGACCCTGTTCGGTGAGGGTCTCGTATACGGGGGTGACGTCGAGGACCTTGGTCAGCCCGGCACCGGAGTGCAGGTCGTTTCGCTGGGTTGCCTCGGTGAGCCCGAAGGTCGAGATGTGACCCGCGCTCAGTTCCGGGTGTGCGTCTGCGCCTTCGTCATCGGGCAGGTTGAGGTGCACCTCGTACACGGGTGCGGCGGCGCTGCCGCGCAGCCCTTCCAGCCGCAGGAACACGCGCCGGCCCGGGCCGGGCGTCGCCGGCACCGAAGCAGTGCGGCGCACCGGGTCGGTCAACGCCACGTCCACCCCGGCCGGGCCGGCGAGCGAGACACCGCTGGCGGCTCCGATGACTTCGGGGCGCGCGTGCGCGGCCGCGCCGCCGCCGATCTCGACGCTCGCGGTTCGACCTTCGGGGCTCGGTCGCGTCCGGCGTTTCCTCTTCGGCTGGGCGAGACTCTCGTACTCGTACCCCAACGCCGGCAGGCTCAGCACCTCGCCGACACGCCAGCTGACCGTCCCGCCGGTCGGGCTCGGGAAGGTGAACTTCGTGTTGGACCAGGCCCGGTCGCCGGGAGGTGGGTTCATGTGCTCGGCGTCCGAGTCGAGCCACACCTGCCACAGCCGATCCAGGTTGGCGTGATGCAGCCAGAAGATCGGGTCGAGCGCGGCCGTGTAGAACGAGCCCATCCAGCCCTGCCGAACGGGATTGCCGTCCGCGTCGTAGTCGTTACCGACCAGCACGTGCACGGCCCCGTGCGGTGTGTCCTCCAGCAGGCCGGTTTCGTCGCCGCTGAAGCTCGGTCGCGAGCGTTCCCCGCCGCCGAACGTGCTGACGCCGTCCGTGGTTGCGTACACCCCGGCGTGCAGCGCGTCGATCACCGAGCCGGACAGCGGCGGCAGTCGCTGACCGTCGTTGGCGATGCGTGACCGTTCGGTGGTGAACAGGTTGTTGTCCGCGGCCGTGTCCCGAAATGCCGGCGGCAGCACCGACGTGCTGGCGTCGTCCGGGTCGAGGGAATACCAATACGGCAAGGACCACGACTCGTCGCCGAGCGTGTGCGCGATGATGGCCTCGAACGCGAGCAGGTACATCCGGTGCCACGGCAGGAAATACCAACTTCCGTGCTGGCAGGTGTTCCACAACCGATTGCTCGTGTCGGGCGCTCCGCTGGTCCGCGCCCGGCCGTGGATCGCGGCCAGAAACTGCCAACTCAGCCGATTGGTCGGCGTGCCGCGCGGCCGATCAAGCTGGCGCAGCAGGCCAACCGCGCGTTCATACCCCTGCAGCACGACCGGCCAATCACCCTCGGCCTTCGTCGCCTGCCAGACGTCCACCCGAGTCCGGGCCACGTCACACCCTCCCGCACCACCACGTCGCCGATCCACGTTTACGTCAGCTCGAGTCCGGTGGCTGCTGCCATCCTGCCGCGCCGGGGACATGGTGTGAAGCCGCAGCCGTGAACGAATCCGTCCTGTGCAGGGCTCCGGGCGTCGTTCGCTCGCCAGGCCGGAGCGGCTACAGTTCGCGCATGGCCAGCGCTCGGCTGGTATTCGCCGATGACAATTTCCTCGTCCGCCAGGGCGTTGCGGCGCTGCTGGGCGTCGTCGAGGAGATCGACTTGGTCGACACCGTCGGTGACCCGGAGGCGCTGCTGAGATCGGTGGCCTCCCACCGGCCGGATGCCGTACTGACAGACATCCGCATGCCCCCGTCGTTCACCGACGAGGGCATCGTCGCCGCACAACGCATCAGGGCCGAGTATCCCGGCACCGGCGTGGTGGTGTTGTCGCAGTTCGTCGAGGAGGACTACGCGCTGGCGCTGCTGTCGAACGGGGTGGCAGGTCTGGGTTATCTGCTCAAGGAGCGTGTGTCGGACCTGGACGAACTGGTGCGCGCGATCCAAGCGGTCTGTCGCGGCGGCTCGGCGCTCGACCCGCAGGTGGTCGAACGGCTGCTCACTCAGAAGTCCAGTGAGGCGAAGTCGCCGCTGTTGAACTTGACCGAGCGGGAGCGGCAAGTGCTGGGGCAGATGGCGACCGGTTTGAACAATGCCGCCATCGCCAAATCGTTGTTCCTGAGCGACCGCGCAGTGGAAAAGCACATCGGCTCGGTGTTCCAGAAGCTCGGCCTCGCAGAGGAGACCGAGGTGAACCGTCGCGTGATGGCGGTGCTGGCGTTCGTGCGGGAGACCAGCAAGAACTGAAAGGCCGCGACCCCCGCTGTGCTGGGGGCCGCGGCCTTCGGTGCGGTTCAGTCAGTCGGTCACCACCGCCTTCAGCACGTCGACCTTGGCCGCGGACCGGGCCGGCCCGACCGCCGCGAGGATCCCGGCGCCGGCGGCGAGCGCGAGGTAGAGGGCCACCTGCCCGTACGGAATGACGGCGCCCTTGAAGCCGATGTCCCGTGACGCCCGGACCAGCGCTGCGCCGAGCCCGGCTCCGAGGGCGGCGCCGGCGACAGCGCCGATCAGGGAGATCACGACCGACTCCCAACGAACCATCGCCCGCACCTGGCCGCGGGTCATGCCGACAGCTCGCAGCAGGCCGAGCTCGCGGGTGCGTTCGAACACCGACAGAGCGAGGGTGTTGACGATGCCGAGGAAAGCGATGATCACCGCCAGCAGCAGCATGACCGTGACGAAGATCAGCAGGTTGTCGACGAGGCTGTCGGTCACCGCGCTGAATCCGTCCCGGGTCAGGACCTGAGCGTCCGGGTGGTTTGCCAGGACCGCCGCTATGGCCTGCTGGACGGTGGCCCGATCTGCGCCCTTGTCGAGGACGATCAGGCCGCCGCTGTTGAGGTGGATACCGTCGTAGGCGAGCTGCGCAGCGGCACTGATGATGTAGTCGTCGGCGATGTAGCCGGTGGTTCGGCCGTAGATGCCGACCACCGTCAGCCGCTGCCTACCCGTCGAGGCGAACTCCGCGGCGACCGGGCTGCCGATCGTCCAGCCGTGGCTGGCAGCGGTCTTCTTCGACACGAGGATGCCGTCGGTGCCGAGGTTGCGCGCGGTGCCGGACGAGACGTCCAGGTTCAGCACGGCTTCGGCGGTGGCCGGGTCGACTGACGCATACTCCTCCTCCGACCCCGCGAGCCGCGCGGTGCCGAAGCTGGTCGGCGAGGCGATTTTCACGCCGGGTACCGCGGCGACCGTCGGCAGCACGTCGGTGCTGAAGCCGGGCCCGGAGATGCTCGTCGGTGCGATGTACAGATCGGCCTTCGTTGATTCGTCCAGCACGTCGCCGAATACCGCCTTGAGCGACGACGCGAACACGCTGACACTCACGACGAGGGCCAGGCCGATCATCAGCGCTGCCGCCGTCGACGACGTACGGCGCGGATTGCGCATCGCGTTCTGGCGGGCCAGTTCACCGGGCAACCCCCGAGCCCGCAGCGGCGCACCGATCACCGCGGCGAGCGGGCGGGCGGCGAACGGTCCGAGTGTCGTGACGCCGAGGATGAGCCCGACGGTGCCGAGCCCGACGCGGCTGATGCCGCCGTCGCCGAACAGGCCGCTGGCCAGTGCAGCCACCCCGCCCACCGTGAGCAGCAGACCAGACACCGCACGGATCCGCGAGGTTCCCCCGGTACCCGGAGTGGCCTCCCGCAGCGCCTCGACCGGTAGCACCTTGGTCGCGCGGCGGGCCGGCGCCAACGCGGCGACCAGCGTCACCACGGTGCCGACGATGAGCGACACCACGATGGTGCGCGGTTCTACCTGCGTCGATGTGGTCGGCAGACTGAAGCCGACGGCCGACATCAACGTCGCCAACCCCTTCGCGACTCCGATGCCGAGGAGCGATCCCGAGGGCCGAGGCGCCGAGGCCGAGGAGGAACGCCTCCGAGATGACGCCGCGCAGCACCTGGCCGCGGGTTGCCCCGACAGCACGAAGCAGTGCGGTCTCCCGCGAGCGTTGCGTGACGGTCATGGTGAACGTGTTCCAGATGATGAAGGCACCCACGAACAGCGCGATGCCGGCAAAGATCTCGAGCAGGATCGTCAGGAAGTTCAGCGAGTCGTGGATCCTGGCGGAGAACTCCGCGGCGAGCGCGGAACCGGTGATCGCCTCCGCACCGGCGGGCAGCACCGTACGGATTCGTGCGGCGAGCTGGGTCTGGCTGACGTTGGCGTCGGCGCTCACCACGATCTGCTCGAACGTGCCCGGTCGCCCGATCAGCCGCTGCGCGGTCGCCGTGTCGAAGTAGGCGGTGGTGCTGCCACCGATGTCCCTGGCACCGCCGAACAGCGCCGTCCCGACGACGGTGAACCGCTGGGTCGAGCCGTGGAACAGGATGTTGATGCCGGTGCCCAGCGTGAGGTGGTGCGAGTCGGCCGACTTCGCGTCGATGACGACCTGGTCGGCAGCTGTCGGCGCGTGCCCGGAGCCCAGCGTGATGTCACCGCGGAGGTCGTCGTCGGTGATCCAGTTCGAGCCGGTGGTGTCGGCGCCGGCGCCCGGCATGATCGCCTTGCCGTCGGTGCCGGTGAGCAAGGCGTAGCCGTCGACGGTGCCCTGCACTGCGCGGACGCCGGGGACTTGCCGGACCGTCGCGACGACGGTCGAGGAGATCGGCTTGTTGCCCGGGCCTTGCGAGTCGCCGCCTGCCGAGTATGCGGCCTTCTCCCGCACAACGGCGTCGGTACCTGCCGAGACCTTGCTGTGCAGCTGGTCGAACGCGGTGTACATCGTGTCGGTGAGGATGAGCGTGCCGGCGAGGAACGCCACGCCGAGGGCGATGGATGCGGTTGTCAGCGCCAACCGCAGGCGGTGCGCGAACATCCCTTTGATGGTTGTGGTCAACATGGCGTCACGCTCCGAGGTGCTTCATGTAGTCCAGGACGGCGGCCGCGGTCGGTGCGTACATCTCGTCCGCAATGCGGCCGTCGGCGAGAAACAGGACGCGGTCGGCGTAGCTCGCTGCGACGGGATCGTGCGTCACCATGACGACGGTCTGGCCGAGCCCGGCCACCGCGCGCTTCAGGAAGTCCAGCAACTCGGCACCCGAGCGCGAGTCCAGGGCGCCGGTCGGCTCATCGGCGAAGACCACCTGCGGCCGGCCGGCAAGCGCGCGCGCTGCCGCGACCCGTTGCTGCTGGCCACCGGACAGTTCGGTGGGCCGGTGGCCCAAGCGATCGGACAGTCCGACCGTCCGGACGATGGAGTCGACCCATGCCTTGTCGGGTTTTCGACCGGCGATCCGCTGCGGCAATGCGATGTTCTCCGCCGCGGTGAGCGTCGGCAGCAGGTTGAAGGACTGGAAGATGAAGCCGATCCGGTCGCGGCGCAGCAACGTCAACGCCTTGTCCTTGAGCCGGGTGATCTCCGTTTCGCCGATGTACACCGAGCCGGACGACGGGCGGTCGAGCCCGGCCAGGATGTGCAGCAGGGTCGACTTGCCCGAGCCCGACGGTCCCATGATCGCGGTGAACCGGGCGGCCTGGATGCCGACCGTGACATCGCGGAGCGCGTGGACCTGGGCGTCGCCGGTCCCGTACCGGCGGGAGACGGCGACGGCTCGAGCGGCGAGATGCACGTTCGGGGTAGCGACTGCGGTGTGTGCTGGGTGCGGTGCGGTGGTCATTGTGGGCTCCTGTTCGTTGCCGCCCGGGTGGACGTCTGGGAACAGCACACGCCGATTTGGACGCGAATCCGATCGGGCAAGGCGCACGGTCCGGGTGGCTCGTCCACACGGTCGGACGGCGGCTGACCGGGGGGAGGGTGGGGTTGACCCCACCCGACGGGTTCGGGCAGGCGCCTGCCGAATCCACCCGTCGAGGGCGACACTGTGCGCGTGACGACGCTGCCGACACGACGGTGGACGCAAGTCGACCTGCTGGTCGCTGCGGGACTGGCGCTGTTCGTCGCGAGCACCTACCTGATCGTCGCCGTGGTCGTCGGCGATGCGATCTTCGGGCGCAGCGACTCGCCGCGCCTGGGGCTGTCCGTGCTGGCCACGGCGGTCGTCGCCGTAGCCTTCGGCCCGGTACAGACGTGGCTCGAACGCGCTGTTCGGCAACTGCTGGGCCGCACCGCGCCGTCGCCCTACGAGGTGCTGCGGCAGTGTTCGACGGCGGTGGCGACGGACGGCGAGGACGTTCTCGGGCGCATCTCCCGGCTGGTGGCGCAAGCGACGGCGGCCAAGTGGGCGCAGGTGTGGTTGCTGGTCGGGGACGAACTACGCCTGGCCGCAGCGTGGCCGGAAGGCGCCGGCACATCGGCACCGCCCGAGCCGGCGGACGGGTTGCGGGACGCGTCCGGTGCCGGGTTGCGCTGCGTCACCGTCCGCGAGGGTGGCCGGTTGGCCGGTGTCCTTCGCTTGGCCGAGGACGAGCAGGCCGCCTTGACACCGGCCGAGGAGCGGCTGCTGAACAGCGTCGCCGCGCAGGCGAGTCTGGTGCTGCGGACGATCCGGTTGCAGGCCGAGCTCGGCCAGCGGCTGGCCGATCTGACTGCGCGAGCCGGGGAGCTGCAGCAATCCCGGGAGCGGGTGATCGCAGCGCAGAACGAAGAACGGCGCCGGCTGGAACGCGACATCCATGACGGTGCGCAGCAACATCTCGTCGCCCTGGCTGTGAACCTGCGGCTCGCCCAGACGATCATCGCCCGGTCGCCGGACGCCGCCGCGACGGCGCTTGCGGCGCAGTCCCGCGCCGCCCGGGACGCGGCCACAGTGGTGTCCGATCTGTCCCAGGGCATCTATCCACGACGGTTGCGCGAGGAGGGGCTTCGCGCGGCGCTCAGCACGCATTTCTCCGGCGCCGCGATCGCGGTGGAGCTGGCCGGCGCCGACCTCGGCCCGCTGCCGCCCGAGGTCGAGACGGCGTTGTACTTCTGCTGCCTGGAAGCGGTCCAGAACGCGACGAAGCACTCCGAGGCGGGCCACGTCGCCGTCGAGCTGATGCGCATGGCGGGCACCGTCCGGCTCAGCGTCGTCGATGACGGCATCGGCTTCGCGACCGACTCGGCCGCCGGCACCGGGCTGGTCAACATGCGGGACCGGGTCGACTCGGTCGGCGGCCAGCTCGTGCTGCAGTCGGCACCGTGTCGCGGCACCCGGGTCGAGATCACCGTGCCGGTGCCGGCATGAGAGTGCGGTTGCCGTGGCTGCTCGCTGCGCTCAGTCTCATCGCGGTGGTCGGCGACACCGTCGCCACCGCCGACTATCGCGGCCTGTTCTCCACGCAGGCGGTCTCCTTCCACGGCTGGCCGTTCATCCCGCTCGGCACGCTGCTCAGCGCGGCGATCGGTGCGCTGATCGTCACCCGTCACCCGCGACACCGCATCGGCTGGCTGCTGCTGATCGTCGGGACGGTCGAGTCGGTGTCGTCGTTCGCCGAGAGCTTTGGCCTGTGGGTGATGAGCTCGGACGGGCCGGGCGGGATTCGGTGGGGCGAATTCGCCCGGTGGTTCTCCCAGCTCACCGGTGCGAGCCCGGCGTTCGCGTCGCTGGCGGTGCTTTTCCTCATCGCGCCCGACGGCTCGCTCGTCTCCCGCCGCAGCCGCCTCGTCCTGTGGGCCGTAGTGGCTGGGTTGACGATGTGGGTGTTCGGCATGCTCAACGTCGCCCCGAGCAGCTTCCGGGACGACAGCGACTTGACCGGTATTTCCGGGGTGGCCAACGTGTCACTCACCGCTGCGGTCCTCGTCATCATTGCGGCGGTCATCGCCGGTGCCGTGTCGTTCCTCGGCCGGCTGCGGCGGGCACGCGGAGACGTGCGCCAACAACTGCGCTGGATCGCCGTGCCCATCGCACTGTTCCCGTTGACGCTGCTCTTCCTGCTCACTGTGCAGATCATCACTCAGGACAACAATCTCTGGTACCAAGGCCTGCCGGTCTATCTCGACTACGTCGCACTGTCGATCTGCACGGGTATCGCCGTGCTGCGTCACCGGTTGTACGACATCGACGTCATCGTCAACCGCGCCGTCGTCCTCGCCGGTGCCGCCGTGTTCGCGGCTGTCGGGTACATCGGAATCGTCGTCGCGATCGGCGGCAGCATCCCAGGCTTCTGGCCGTCGATCATCGCGACGACCGTGGTGGCCCTCGGCTTCCAGCCCGCGCGACGCCGGCTCGTGCGGCTGGCAGACCAGCTGGCCTACGGCCCACGCGCCGCGCCCCTCGAAGAGCTCGCCGACTTCAACAGACAGATCGGCGAGTCCGTCGATCCGGCGTCGCTGCTGCCGGCGCTGGCCGCCGCGGCGGCGCAAGCAGTGGACGCGGCTGCTGTGCAGGTGCGCCTCGATGTGGGTCCCGGGGAACTCGTGCGCGCTGACTGGCCTGTCTCGTCGACCGCCGGCTCCGAACCGACCGAGTTCCCGGTGCTCGACGGCGGGGAGGAGGTCGGCTCGATCGCCGTGGAGAGCCGGCCGGGACGGCCGCTGCGCGATCGAGATCGGGCACTGCTGGCCGACCTCGCCACCCAGGCAGCGCCCGTGTTCCGCAACGCCCGGCTGGCCGCGCAGCTCGCCGCGAAGGTGGATCTGCTCGACCTCCGATCGGCCGAGCTCGCGCGGTCGCGGGCCCGGCTCATCGCCGGACGCGACGCCGAGCGGGCACGTATCGCGCGAACCGTCCGACGCCAGGTGACGCCCTACCTCGAGGAGGTAGAGACGCAGCTCAGGTCCGACCGAGATGTCGACATCGACCGGATGATCGGCAGCGTCAACGCCGCACTCGAGGCGTTGCGCCGCATCACACACGGGATCTTCCCGGTCCATCTCGCCCGGTCCGGGCTGACTGCGGCGCTGCGTTCGCAGCTGGCGGACACCGCTTCGGTCGTCGGGACGGGCGCTCGCTTCGAGCGCCCGGTGGAGTTGGCTGCGTACTTCTGCTGCGTCGAGGCGGTCGAGCTTCTCGAGCCGCCGGTCCAGGTGACGGTCGCAGCCGACGACGGCGCCTTGACGATCGAGGTGGCCGGCAGCGAAGGGCGTTCGACCGACCTGTCGCTGCTGGCCGACCGGCTGGCCCCGCTCGGCGGTCTGGCTCGCTTCGGCGCTGGTCCACAGATCGAGATCTACGTCCCGCTGCTCGTCACCGCTTCACTGACTGCCAGCATCGCATCAGTCGCTCCGGGCTGAACGACGACTTGGCGATGTAGCCGACGGCGCCGCAATCGGCCCAGTCGAACATCGACTCGTCGTACGTGGACAGCAGGACGACCGCCGGGCTGTTGCCTCGGTCGCTCAAGATCCGGGCGGCGTCGATGCCCGAGTACCCAGGCAAGTTGACGTCCATGAGGACCAGGTCGACGCCGGCGAGGTCGTCGCCGGCCGCCTCGAAGGACTCGGCCGTGCCGACCACCGCGAAACCATCGGTCGCCTCGACGACCGCTGCCGCGGTACGACGGAAGAGCGCGTGATCGTCGACCACGAAGACCCGCACCTCGGGCATGACCCCATCGTCTCGCGGACTCATGCAGCGTGCGCGGCGGGGCGGTCGGTACGCACGACCGACAGGGCCCAGCGCATCCGCGCCGGCGCGGTTTCTGGGTGCGCACCGTACTCGGCGGCGCAGACCGCAGCGCATCCGCGGGCACCGTGGTGCAGGCGCAAACTCGCTCGGATGGCGGAGCGGACCTGAGCCGGCGTGGGCTGTTCGGAAGGCTGCAGGCTGCTGGCGAACACGGCTTCGGCTGCGGTGGCACTCGGCATCTGGATCACGTCCTTCGACGTTGTTCGGTTAGCTGTCAGCGTGCCCTCCTCCGCGACTGCGCTGAACCGTGCCAACCGCAGCGTGTGCCGGGGACAGGCGCACGTCCGGGTGCGGCCAGCCCCACCCACCCTGCGGCGTCCGCAGGACGCAGTTCGGGAACTGCGCGCGCCGGCCAAGGATGTGCCGAGGTCACGATCCTTGATCCAAGAACTGCTTGCCGAACGTCGCCTCGCCGGCGCCGTACTCGGCGCCGCCAACCTGGCTGAGGTTGTCGGCAAGCTGGTCGACGTCAATCTCGACGCAGCCCGATTCCGCGGGCTGCTCGCGGCCGCCGGAGTCAACATCGAACCCTTCACCGGCGGTGAAACATGCGAAGTGAGACCTCGGGCAGTCGGCTTGCGCCCCGCACCCGTTACGCGACACGCCGCAAAGTTGCTGAACCGATGCGCCTAGCGATGCGTGCCCGTGTTGGACGGGTGGCTGCGCCAGGCAGGCTGGCGTAACGCGCCCGGGACCGGAGGAATCCGATGACTCAACCACGCAGCCCGGCGCGGACGGGATGGGCGAAGGGACGCAGGGCGCGGCAGGCCGCTGCGATCCTGACGGCAGGGGCGCTGGCCGGTCTCGGGCTGGCGGCGGCGTCCGCTGGCGCCTCGCCTCACGGTGGGTACCAGCAGCTCAATATGGTGTCCGATCTGCCAGGTGTTGCTCCGTTGACCGACCCGGACCTGGTCAACGCGTGGGGCCTGTCGGCCTCCCCTGGAACTGATGCAGTGCCGGGTTCACCGCTGTGGGCATCCGACAACGGCACGGACAAGACAACCCTGTACCGGGGCGCCACTTCCACGACGGTGACCAAAGTCAATCCGCCAATCGTCTGTGTCACTTCCGGCGCTCCCACGGGTCAGGTGTTCAACACCGACCTGACGGGGTTCGTCGTGCACGACGCGGCTGGCCGCTCCGGCCGGGCGCTATTCGTCTTCGCCTCGGAGAACGGCGGGATCGACGGTTGGAATCCCGCTGTCGGTGGCACGGCTCCCGGGTGTACTTCAGTGACCGAGGTCGCGGTGAAGAACGGCGCCAACGCGGTCTATAAGGGCCTGGCCATCGCGGTGGCCTCGGACGGCCACACCTACCTGTACGCGGCCAATTTCCGGTCGGGGCGGGTCGAGGCCTACGACGACACGTTCACTCCGGTCGAGCTGCCCGGCGGATTGTTCGTCGATACCCGGATCCCCGCGGGCTACGCACCGTTCAACGTGCAGGAGCTGGCGGGGCAGCTCTACGTGAGCTACGCCAAACAGGACAGCGGCCTGAAGGACGACGTGGCCGGTCACGGTCACGGCTTCGTGGACGTGTTCACCAACGACGGGGCATTCGTGAAGCGACTGGTTACCCGCGGCCAGCTCAACTCGCCGTGGGGGCTCGCGCTAGCACCTGCCGGCTTCGGCCGGTTCGGCGGAGCTCTGCTCGTCGGCAACTTCGGCGACGGCCGCATCAACGCCTACAACCCAAGGACTGGAACCCACCTGGGCCAGCTCCGGGGCACCAAGGGCAAGCCGATCGATATTGACGGACTGTGGGCTCTGATGTTTGGCAATGGGAACGCAGCTAAGAACGGCGAACTCCTGTTCAGCGCAGGACCCGACGAGGAATCTCACGGTCTGCTCGGCAAGATCGTCGCAGTCAGCTGATCGACTTCGGCCTAATCTCAAGCTGGATAACGGACGGATCGGCGGGTGACTGAGTCCACCTCAGTCGCCCGCTGGCCCCGATGTTCGACCCACAGTGGTTCGCGCGCCCGCCGGCTGACCGCGGAAGCACGCCGTGGAGGGCGGGACGGTTGGCACACCGTTCAGACTCGACTCAGGTCGGTAGGCGGATGCTGGATGGGTGGCGGCGGCGGTGAATGCTCGACGACACGCGCAACGACGGCGGAATTGGCTTGCGTGGCTGGCTCCGGTCGCGGTGGCGGGCGCCGTGATTACGACGGCAGCCCTCGCGTCGGCGACCCCCTCGTCGTCCTTGCCGGCGTTACCGACCCGCACCCCCGCGCAACTGCTGACCGCGATGCACTCGGCCGACGCCACGGCGCTGTCCGGACAGATCAGCGAGACGGCGAAGCTCGGCTTGCCGAGCTTGCCGGGCGACCAATCGAGTGCGTCGCTGACCTGGCAGAGCTTCGTGACAGGTACGCATACGGCCCGGGTGTGGGTCGACGGGACGGCGCGGCAGCGGTTCGCGCTGATCGGGGAGTTGTCCGAGGCCGACGTCGTGCACAACGGCCGTGACTTGTGGACCTACACGTCAAACACGAACACCGCGACGCACACCGTACTGCGAGGGTCCGCAGATTCGCGGGACGCAACGAGCCATGAGGTGCCGCTCACCCCGGCGGCCGCGAGCGCCCGATTGCTCAAGGCAATAGCGCCAACGACATCGGTGCGGGTCGGCACGACTCGGACGGTTGCCGGGCGTACGGCATACACGTTGGTCATCGCGCCGCGCGACTCGCGCTCGACGATCCGGCGCATCACCGTCGCGGTGGACAGTAAGCACTACGTGCCGCTGCAGGTCCAGGTGTTCGCCGCGTCGTCGACCCCGGCGTTCCAGATCGGCTTCACGAAGATCTCCTTCGCCCGTCCGCCTGCCTCGACGTTCCGATTCACCGTGCCGAAGGGTGCGACCGTGTCCACCAACCCGCTCGTTGATCGCCGACAGGCGCACGGCGACCACGAGCGCCCGATCCCCCGCGCGAGGTCGTCGGCGTCGACGGATCCGACCGGCCCGACCACCAGGATCATCGGCAGCGGATGGACCGCTGTACTCGAACTGCGGCACGGCGTCGGCGCGGTGAGTGGCAGACTTCCAGACATGGTCGGCCGGGCGACCTCGACCGTCGGCCACTCGGGCGCCCACCTGTTGCACACTGCACTGGTAAATGCGGTGATCACCGGCGACGGTCGGATTTTTGTCGGCGCAATCCAGCCGGCGCTGCTCGAGCACGTCGCTGCCACCACCGCGAACTGACCGCGGCTCCGTCGTGTCGCGGTCAGTGGACACGGCAGTCGTGTCCACGCCGCCGCGGTCCACGGCCGAGGACGACGCGACCGTTCTCCCGGTCGCCGTGCGAACGGCGGGGTTGACGCGCCGCTTCGGGTCGCAAGTCGCGGTCGATAACGTCGACCTCGTCGTGCCGCGCGGATCGGTGTACGGATTCCTGGGCCCGAACGGATCCGGGAAGACCACCACCATCCGAATGCTGCTCGGCCTGCTCTCGGCCGACGCCGGAGACATCGACGTACTCGGCAAGCGGATGCCGCGGCGCAACGGGCTGGTGCTGCCCCGCGTCGGTGCATTGATCGAGGGCCCGGCGTTTCACCCGTACCTGACCGGGGCGCAGAACTTGCGGCGCCTCGACCGCTGCGACGCGACCGCGAACCCGTCGACGTCGCGCGAACGCATCGGCGCCGCGCTGGCCCGGGTCGGACTGACCGCGGCGTCCGCGAAGAAGTACCGGAACTACTCGCTGGGCATGAAGCAACGCCTCGGCCTCGCCGCCGCGCTGTTACAGCCACGCGAGCTGTTGATCCTGGACGAACCGACCAACGGCCTCGATCCGCAAGGCACTCGCGAGGTGCGCAAGCTCGTGCGCGACCTGGCGTCCGACGGAACGACCGTGCTGGTCTCGAGCCATCTGCTCAGCGAGATCGAGCAGATCGCAACCCATGTCGGCATGATGTCGGCGGGGCGGCTGGTACGGCAGGGCACCCTGGCCGAGGTGCTTGCCGGCGGCGCGGCACAACTGCGGGTCACGACGCCAGATCTTGAGGCGGGAGCCGCCGCACTGCAGCGGTTCGGACTCGCCCGGCCGACGCTCGACGCTGAACACGAGATGCTGTCCGTCCCACTGGGCAACCACCGTACCGAGGACGTCGCGCGGACGCTGTTCGAGTCCGGAGTGCGGCTGCGCGGCCTTCGAGTCGACCGGCCGGATCTCGAGGAGCTGTTCGTGTCGATCACCGGCGAGGGTTTCGATGTCCTCAACTGAGCAGGCGGTCACCGCCGTGGCGACGCCGACCCGATACCGCGGCGCGATGGCGCGACAGTACGGGTCCGAGGTGTGGTTGGTGCTGCGACGTCGACGCAACCAGATCCTGCTTGCCGTGCTCGCCGCCGTGCCGATCTTCGTCGGCGTGGCGGTGAAGGTCAGCAATCCTGCCGGCGGCGATGGGCCACAGTTCATCGACCGCATCACTGGTAACGGGCTGTTCCTGGTGTTCACCGCTATCACGGTGTCGATCCCGTTCTTCCTGCCGCTGATCGTCGCCGTCGTGTCGGGCGACTCGATCGCCGGTGAAGCGGGCCTGGGCACGCTGCGCTACGTGCTCACCGTGCCGGTCAGCCGCGGGCGGCTGCTGACAGTGAAGACGCTGGCGATTGCGACGTTCACTGCAATGACCGTCTTGCTTGTCGCCCTTGTTGGGCTGGTAACCGGCGCAACCCTGTTCGGGCTGCACTCCCTCGTGCTGCTCTCCGGTGACACGGTCGGGTTGGGGAACGGACTGCTGCGAAGCCTCGGCATCGTCGCGTACGTGACGATCGCGATGTTCGCCCTCGCTGCCGGTGGCATGTTTATCTCAACCCTGACCGAAAACTCGATCGCGGCGATGGCAAGCACGGTCAGCATTGCCATCTTCTCCACGCTGCTCGACGCCGTTCCGCAGCTCTCGGCGATACATCCCGCGCTGTTGACCGACCACTGGCTGGGTTTCGGCGAACTGCTCCGATCCTCGATCAGCTGGTCAGACCTGCTGCGGTGGACGGCGATCCACGTCGGATATGCCGTCGTGTTCCTGAGCCTTGCGTGGTCGCGCATCACCACCAAGGACATCACCTGCTAGCGCGACCGAAGGATTCGTGAGGGTGAGCCAAGACTGCTGGTGCGACCGCTGACTCGTGAGGCGAGGCTGCTGACAAGACCTCGGGAGCTGTCAGCGCGGTGCGCACGGGAGCAGGCACAACCGCGTTGAGCAAAGTGCCTGAGATAACGGCGTAGTTCTGGATCGTGAAGTCCGTGACGATCGCCAAGGGCGAATCGACGTCCGATTTTGTCGTACCTGCCATTCGCACCGGAGCTGGCGGTGGTGCTCGGCGTCTGTTCTGCGGGTGTCATCGAGGTTCGATTAGGGATGCGCCCCGAAGACGTGGGCGACGGCTCCGCCGCTGAAGGCCGTGGTGCTGATCGGCTCGATGGTAAGCGGTGCGGTGAAGAGCTGCTCGCCCGAACCCAGGACGACGGGGAGGATGACGAGACGGTACTCATCGATCAAGCCGGTCTTGACCAGCGACCGGGCGAACCGTGCACCGCCCTGAGCGAGCAGGTACCCGCCCGAGTGTTCCTGCTTGAGGTGCGTGACCGCTTCGGTCAGGTCGCCGGAGACGATGGTCGTCGCGGCCCAATCGGCCGACTTCAGGGAGTTCGAGAACACGACCTTGGGGATGTCGTTCATTGGCTTGGCGAACGGCCCGGGGGCGCTGGGCCAGAAGCCGGCCCACCTGGCGTAGGTGACGGCACCCATCAGATGCACACTGGCATTGCTCACGGTCTCGAGGACCCAGCCCGCGCCGTCGGGAGAGCGGCCCGCAGCTTCCCAGTCGGCGCTTCCGTCCGGTGGTGCGACGTAGCCGTCGAGCGAGACGGACAGCTTGAGGACGAGCGAGGCCATGCACTGCCTCCTTCCGAGGGCACGCCGGTGGAGGAGCCAACGCTACTGGCCCCGACCCAGGCCTGCGTCGTGACACCGACTGGAAGAAGGACTGCAACCACCGCCGACGGAACAGCTCGCTCGGCGCTCACGCCACGCTCGCCGTCCCGCCGGCGTGCCTCTGTGCCTGTCAACCGTGCAGCCGGGGGTCGTAGCGGCATCCCGGGTGGGCCTGGGAAGTGACTGATCCGAAGCGCGGATGGGTCGGGGTTGAGCCAGCCGCGCTGGGTCGCTGAGTCGTCCCCTGTGTCCTCCCGGGCTCGCCGCCGGGCGAGTCGCTGCCGGGTCGCCCGCGACGTCGTCCGGCACGAATGGACTCCGCCGCTCCGGTAGCAGGTCGACGCCGCAAGGGATGGTCGGGGTGGGTCTCGGCGGCGGCGGTCAACTCCCGACAGACGTGCGCTGCGCACAGCGCGTGCCGTGCGGCCCGGTAGTTCTCGCCGTCATAGACCGACAGGGCGTCGTGCACGGCCGTACCGGTGAACGCCGGGAGGACGCTGAACTCGTCGACCGCGACCCGGCCGCGGGAGCGGTGCAGGTGGTAGGCGGTCAGGGTCTCGGTGCAGGCGACGTGCAGCCACCACTTGCCGCCGTTGACGTTCAGGCTGGTCTCGTCGAAGTGCCCGATCGTGGCGAGGGTGATCAGCGTCGTGGTCATCGCCTCGACGCCGACGAGGACGTTGGCGGCGCGGGTCAAGGTGGAGCACACCCACCCGGTCGACACCTTCGCGCCGGTGAGGTCGGCGATCAGTTCGGCGGTACGTGCGACGGGAATGTGCTGATAGACGAGCAGGTACACCGCGAACGCCCGCAGCCCAGGGCCGTACACCGCCGTGCCGTCCACGCCGTCCGGCGCGGGCGCGGTGGTCGCCCTCCCGCACGGGCATTGACGCCGATGCAGCCGATGCTCGGTCACCGTCACGGACACCGGCGGGATGTCGTGCACCTGCCGACGGCCCCACCCGGCCGGCGCCGCCGCGGTCAGGTCACTGCCGCAACCGGCACACGCGCCCGGGACATGGTCGATCACCGCGTCGGGGTCATCGACCAGCCGCAGGGTTTTCCCTTCGCTGCCAGGCTGTTTGCCCTGTTTACGTGCATTTCTGCGGCAGATGTCGTCGTCCGACCACAAGCGATCAGTAGGCGTGCGGACCTCGCAGATCTGCCTGGTGCCGACCCTTGTGGGCGCAACCTGTCGGGGCTAGCGTCAACCGCATCCGCACTCCAGTCGGGGGAAAACTATGTCTGAAGTTCTCATACTTGAGTTCGCGGATGGTACGGCGGAGCAGTATGCAGCGGTCAACAGGATTCTCGGTGTCGATCACGAGACCGGCGCAGGCGATTGGCCAGGGCCGCTGGAGAGTCATGTCGGTGGGTTCGGTGATTCTGGACTTGTTGTCGTCGAAGTCTGGGAGTCCAAAGAGGCGCAGGCGCAGTTCATGGACCGTTTAGGCCCGGCTTTAGGACAAGCAGGCGTACCTCAACCAACGCGGACGGAATGGCTAACCCTGCTCGGCCACTACAAGGGGTAATCCCGACAGAAGTTGCTTCTTGGATGTCGGTCCAAGCGCATTCGACGTCATGTCGGCTTTCTTCACGTGCCGTGGCGGCGACGGGGATAGCGCGGTGGCTGCGAAAAGCAGGTCGAGATGATGAAGCCTTTCATGTTTGTCTTCGCGTGAGGGCAACGGCCGCGCAGTGGCGCAGAACGGCATGTGCTCCGCCCGAAGTTTCTTCGTTTCGGTTTGGCGACGCCCATCGGCGTTAGCCCTGAGGCCGTGATTCGGCCCAGCGGCCTACGGGTGCGGAGCTCGTCTGGGGCCGGGAGTCGGGCGGGCGTGACGGGCGCCGACATCCCCTGGTTTCGAGCACGACCACGTCCGGAGGACCGCTGCTCACACCTCAGCGAGCGCCTTCTGTAACGCCCGCTACTCGGCCTCGTTCTGCAGGTCCTGCGCCGCTGGCAGCGGCTCGCGCGGACGCGGAAGAGGAGATGTACCTACCGGCAAGCCGGTGCCCACCTGAGTTGGGCGGCCATCCAGGGCCCAGTGGCCGGCCACCCCTCCCGGCGCCGCCCGGACGTGGAGCGCGTGGGCGGCTAGCGGACGGTCAGTGAACCGTGGAGTAGCAGGTCACGCGACGAGTCGCCCACCAGGACGCGGTATTCGCCCGGATGGACGGTCCAGCCGTTCGCCGCGGTGTCCCAGATCGCGAGCGAGTTGGCGTTGACCGTGAACGTCACGGTGCGGGTCTGGCGCGGCTGCAGGGTAATCCGAGTGAAGCCCTTGAGCTGTTTGGGCGGTTCACCGGTCGAGGACGGGAATCCGAGGTAAAGCTGCGGCACCTCGGCGCCGGCCCGTGCGCCGGTATTGGTGACCTTCGCCGTGACCGTCCACGCCTGCTTGCCGGTTGCCCGCACGGACAGGTCACTGAAGTGGAACGTCGTGTAGGACAGCCCGAAACCGAATGGGAACAGCGGATGTTGCCCGGTGGTGTCGTACCAGCGGTAGCCGACGAGCAGGCCCTCGTCGTACACGACGTCGCTGCCGTTGCCGGGGTACTGCAACGTTTCGCGGGTCGGGTCAGCCGGACCCTGCGCGTTGCTGCGCGGGAACGTCACCGGCAGCTTGCCGGAGGGGTTGGCGTCACCGAACAGCACGCGAGCCAGCGACGTGCCGGTATTCTGCCCGCCGTACCACGCTTCGAGCACGGCTGCGACCCGGTTCAGCCACGGCATGAGTACTGCGCTCGACGTGTTCAGCACGACGATGGTGCGCGGGTTCGCCTTGGCGACCGCGGTGATCAGCTTGTCCTGGTCGGCGGGCAACGCGAGGGTGCTGCGGTCCATCCCCTCGCTGGCCACATCGGACACGACGACGACCGCAACGTCTGCCGCGCGTGCCGCGTTGACTGCCTGCGCGATGAGCAGATCCTCCTGCGGCTGCCAGCCCAGATGCAGACCAGGGGTGACCGCGAACAGATCGACGGTGACCAGGTGCTCCTGGTAGGGGGTGACCTCGACGCGGATTGAGTGTGCTCCGGCGGCCAGGTGGATCAGCCCGTTCTGCAGCTTCTCCCGTGCCGGCAGGAACTGGACGACGCGCTTGCCGTCGATCCATACGGTGGTGAATCCGCCCGCGTTCAGGGAGAACCGGTAGTCACCGGTCGCCGACGCCCTCAGCGTCCCGGCATAGGCCGCGGACCACACGCTGTGCCCCGAGACGGCTGCCGGATTACCGGTGATGTCAAGATTCGGCACGGTCTCCGTGGCGATGGGCGCGCCGGTCAGATCCGCGCTGGGGTAGTAGGTCGCGGTCAGGCCGGTGCCGAAAGCCGAGGCGGGGACGGCGTCGAGGGCGCCGGTGCCCAACGTGCCTTGCGCGTGGGTGACCGTGACTCCGGTGGCCGCCGTCCGCGCGCGGATGCCGTCCAGCGCGGTGACGATCGGCTGCGACGCGATGACGGCGGCCGAACCGCCGGCGGCCGTCTGCGGGTGCTCCTGTGCGGCGTCGCCGATGACCGCGACGGAGTGCAGGGACCTGGCGTCCAGCGGCAGCGTGCCGCCCGCGTTCTTCAGCAGCACGGTACCGGCCGCACTGATCGTGGTGGCTAGCCGAAGGTGCTCGGGGGTGCTCACGTTGGTGTCCTTGACACTCGCCGGGGTGGGCAGCGGGTGGTCGAACAACCCGACGCGGAACATCGCGGTGAGGATGTGGAGCACCATGGTGTCGAGCGTCGCTTCGCTGACCGCGCCGCTTTGCACCGCCGCCAGCAGCTTGCTGTTGAAGTAGGAACCGAACAGCTGGTCTGTCGGCGTCGGGTTGGTCTCACTGCTGGCCCCGGGCATCTCCATATCCAAGCCGGCGTTGGCGGCGGCGGCCGTGCTGTGCAGGGCGCCCCAGTCCGACATGACGAATCCGTCGAAGTTCCAGGCGTCGCGCAGCACCCCGGTCAGCTCGTCACCGTTCTCGCACGCATACGTGCCGCCGATGCGGTTATAGGAGCACATCACCGCCCCCACGCCGGCCCGCGTCACCGCCGAGCGGAACGCCGGCTCGTAGATCTCGGCAAGGGCGCGTTGGGTCGCAATCACGTTGATGGAGCTACGCAAGATCTCCTGGTTGTTGGCGACGAAGTGCTTGACGGTGGCGATCACGTGATTGCTTTGGATACCGCGGATCTCGGCGGTGCTGGCCTGCGCGGTGAGATACGGGTCTTCGCTGAACGTCTCCGGCGCGCGGCCCCACACCGGCAAGCGCAGAATGTTGACCGTCGGGGCGAGTGCGACGTTATTGCCCTTGCCGGCCTGCTCGGCGCCGTAGGCCAACCCGTACCGGCGGGCCAGCGAGGTGCTGAACGTCGACGCGAGGGCAGCCGTGTCCGGCCACTGCGTCACCCCGGTAGAGCCGTTGCCGACGCCGACCGGAGAGTCCGCTAGGTACAACGGGGGGATGCCGAGCCGCGCGTTGCCCGGAACGACCCCGGCATAACCGGCCCCATTGAACGGCACCGGGTATCCGGCGCCGTGCACCATCGCGATCTTCTCGTCCAGCGTCATCTGCGCGAGGAGCGCAGCCGCCCGACCAGCCGGCGACACCGACGGCCCGTGCGCCGACCGCGCTGGCGTCGCGGAACCGGGTGCCGCGGCCGCGACCGCAGCGAACGCACCGAAGACGACGGCGGCGACAACAAAACTGACACGGCGCTTGATCTGCACGGCAACTCCAGTCGGCCCCATGACCACGAGCGCGCTGCTGCGCGACCTCGCCCCGTGGTACTTACTAAACTCCATAGCAACTAATTGGTCAACGGAAACAGTCCGGTCGGGCCGCCGCGGCCGCGAGCGCGCACGCCGCCGCGACCATGCGTGGGTGTGCGAAGACTCGCGTCGATCCCGACGAGCGGGCTGCTGGCGACGGCCACCGAACGTCTTGGTGCTCAGGATGGCGGAGCCTGTGTGCGGTGTATTGTCGCCTTTCTTCTATCTTGGTCGCGCCCACCAACGGGCGCGTTGCCACCAGCGAGCTCGGTGAACGAGGCGAGTAGTGTTCGGCTCGCCGCCGGCGAGGACCACGATGGTCGGCTTGTCCGAGGCGCAGCTGCGTGCCGACACCGTCGCTGATGCCGGCAGCAACCGCGACGGAATTCACGATGAGTCACAAGAGCTACTTCAGTAACTCGGTAGTGCGCCAAGGTGGTGGTCGCGCGCCGCCGACGTGCTCATCCTCGTGCTCGGGTTGCGCACGGGGGGAGGTGACGGGCCTGACTGCTGTATTTCGCGAGCTCAAGGCGCTGCGGTGGATGCCGCACAACAGCGCGATTGTCCCCTCTTTGGAGAGCCTGGTCCGCGACTGCGTTGACCGGCGGTCAGTCGCACGGCATGAGAAGCGGGCAGGCGCGCCGTCAGGTGAACTCGGTGAGGGACAGCACGTTCTCGTCGGGGTCGCGAAACCATGCGATGCGGTCGCCGTTCGGCGTCGTCCACACGCCGTCGTCGTCCTGATCCATGCCTTCGTAGCGGGTGAAGACGACCCCCGCGGATTCAAGTTGGGCGACGCTCTCGCTGATGTCAGAGACACGCCAGCCGAGAACGGTGTAGCCGGGGTGAGCGACCTCGGTCACCGCGGTGATGCGCAGCATCGTCCCGTGGGCATCGAGCACACAGGCGAACGCATTCAGCTCGATGAGGCGAAGCCCGAGAACGTCTTCGTAGAACCTCCGCGCTCTGGCCAAGTCCGTCGTGGAAGCGAAAGCGATCACATCACTCGTTGTCAGCATGTGGCACCCCTCAGCGTCGGCGACAGGCGGGCACGCAAGTGTGGCGCACCAGCGCGTGACTTGCTGCCACCACCCGGTGTCGGCGATGCGCTTGTCGTCATCGGGCCAGGTGGACGAGGTCGTGGTCGTCGCCGCGCATCGGCAGCTAGCCGGCCACGCTGTGGATCTCGTCGTCGAGGTACCAGCCATACGGGCTTGGCGTGGCGCCTGCGTCCCAGCGCGGCCGGTACTGGGTCGCAAACATCGTGGCGACCAGTTCGCCACGGCTCTGCACGTGTGCCTTTGCGAAGACCGATTTGAGGTGGTCCTGAACGGTGAAGGCCGAAATGGCAAGTGACGTCGCGATCTGCTGCGTACTGCGACCTTGTGCGGCTAGGGCGGTGACGTCCCGCTCGCGGGGTGTGAAGCCGTAGGCGTCGGCAATCACGGTGCTGAGGACGGCGGGTCGGGCGCCCTCGATGATCACGCTGACGAGACCGGCGTTGAGCGGCGCGCCATGCAGGACGATCCACCGTCCGGTACGAGTGGGCAGCGTGGCGCGACCGACACCGTGTGCGCGCGCAGCCGCGACGACCGCTCGGACCGCGCTCGGCACCCGGCCCCGGTCGTCCACCGCGCGTAACCACTCCTCGGCGGCCTCGCTCGTCTCGACGAGCGTTCCGTCATCAGCGACCAGGAGCAGACCGGGCGGCTCGTCGACGCCGTGCCCGGCATCGATTGCGGCGCGCAGCAAGGCGAAGCGGATCAGCTCGGCCATCTCCGCGATCGTCTCGGCGATGAGCTCGGCCGCCCTCGGGGAGAACGGCTGCGCCGTTCCGGTCCGGTAGAGCGTGAGCGTCCCCCAGCACGCCTCGCGGGTGCGCAGGATCGCCCGTAGCTCGTCCACCACGCCAAGGTCACGCAACAACGCGGAGTAGCGGATCGCCCGGTCGAGCTCACCTCCGGTGGCGTCGTACAACCGGGCCACGGGCACCGCCGCCTGCGCGAGCTCGGTGTAGGAATTCACGTCACCATGCCGGAACTCGATCTCGAACAGGACGCGCTCCCGGTCTGCACCTGAACCCTGCGGCACGCCGCTGACATAACAACTGGTCCACAGCCCGGTGGCCGGATCGGTCGTTGAGATCGCAGCGATGTCATAGCCGATGCGGCGCCGCAACAGGCGATCGAGCGCAGCTCGGACTTCGCCGAGATCGCCACGCCGAGCGGCCAGCCGGTTTACCTCGTCGCGCAGGTGCACCGAATCATCATCGCCGACCGGTGCCGCCCTGCACCCCCTGAAACGTGGGATGTCATCAACCACAGGCCTGCGACAACCTGGCCGCATGACCCGAGATGACCTGTTCACCACCATTCACAAAGCACTTCGGAAAGGCCTGTTCGACGTCATCGTCCGCGCAGGCGCTACCGACTGGAGCGACGATCCTGACGTCACGGACTTCCACGCCCAATGGATGCCGCTGCTCGAGCTGCTACGCAGCCACAGCCGGCACGAGGACACCCACATCATGCCGCTGCTCAACGGACGCGGGCCGGCGGTCACCGCGGCAATGGCCGAGCAGCACGACGATCTCGACGGGCTGCTCGAAGAACTCGCCGATCGTGTCGAGTCCGCCTGCCGGGCGCACGACCCGGCAGCCGGACTCATGGTCTACCGCGACCTTGCTCGATACGCCGCCGGCTATCTGGCCCACCTGCACTACGAAGAAACGGAAGTGATGCCGCAGATCTGGGCCGGCTGCACCGACGAGCAGATCGCCGCGGCCCGCGCCGGCCTCATGGCCGACATCACCCCCAAGGAGCGGGGGTTCACCCTGCAGCTTCTGCTGCCAGCCGTCGACCCGCCGACCCGTGTCCAGATGGAAACCGCGACCACGCCCTCAGCACAACTACCGTCGCGATCAACGTCAAATCGACACGTCACACAGGTAGCCAGCGATCGGGCCAGCCGAGCAGATTGCCACCGGTGAGGATTGGGCTCAGCTTTAGCTGCCCTCCGGAGGGTCCCGATCGTTGAGAGCAACGTGAGAAGTGCCGTGCGCCGGGGCGTTGACGGTGATGTGGCGTGGGCATACGTTCCGCCGCGGAGTGACTCCTTGTTACCGGCCGGAAGCGTGGAGTGATACGGCGGTCATAGCCATCTTGGGAGGTTCGATGACTTCGCTCGCGCCGTTGTACAGCTGGACTGACACCGTGATCGCTGCCGATGACTACGTGCGGGTGGGCGGTGTTGGCCTGCGGTTGGACGGCACCGCGGCGTTCAGTCTGGCCGGTTGGGTGCAGCCGCTGAGCGAGGGAGTCGACGTCGGGTTCCTGACGGCATTGGACAGCGACGGTAACCCGGCGTTGCAGTTGATGTTCAACGACGCGGTTGATGGCGTCGTGGTCGAGGTGCAGTGGCCGCAGAATGGGTGGCTCGGCACCCAGATGGCGATCCTGATCGGCACCTGGCATTTCCTCGCGGTCACCTACAACCCGACCGGCAGCACCTTGTCGATCTATCTCGACGGGGCGCTGGCGCTGCAGGAGTCGGTCAGCGCGCCAGCCAGGTCGGCCGGGTCGACCTTCGTGTTCGCCAACGGCTACGCCCGCACGAACTCGTTCACTTTCTGGACGACCTGCCTGACCGGCGCGCAGCTGCTGCCGACCTGGGGGCCGCCGGCAGCCGGAACAGCCGGTGTGGACACCAGCGTGGATTTCTCCCAGGTGCCGCCGGTTGACGTGTCCGGCAACGGCCGCACCGTCGGCGTCGGTGATACCACGAGCGCCGCCTGCACCGCGCCCGGTCTGGCCCTGACCGGAACCGGGTGCCTGGCCCCAAGCCCGGACGACGGACTCAATCCGGGTACCGCGAGCCAGCCGTTCAGCGTGCAATTGTGGGCCAACCCCACCGGGCAGGTCACCCCGCTGAATGCGGCAGCGGGTCAAGCGCTGGTCGCCAACGGCGACATCAGCGGGGCAGCCGGGCTCTCGATCTACCTGCAAGTCGACTCGACCCAGACACAATGGGTGCTTGCTGCCCGGCTCGGCGGAAGCGCGGCGACGCCGATCGTGACCAACAGCGCGGTCGACCCCAACGAGTGGCACAACTACGCGGTGACATACGACGGCGCCACGCTCACCGTCTACCTCGACGGGGCGGCCGTCGGATCCGGACAGCCGGCCTCACCCACGCAGGTGATCAGCCCTACGGTGGCCATCGGCGCCGCGCCGGACAGCACCTGGCCCGGCGGCTACAGTCACCAGTTCACCGGCTACCTGCAGGCGGTATCGATCTGGTCCCGCGCGCTGTCGGCCAGCGATGTCGTCACCGGCATGAGCGGTGAACCGGACCCGGACGACCCGGCCTGCGTCGGCTACTTCGCCTGCACCGTCAGCGACACCAGCAACCGCGTCAGCAGCAAGCAGTCCGCCCTCGTCGACATTGCCGACACCGGGCTGCAGATCAGCGAGGTGCCGCTGCGCGCAACACCGTCGAGCGAACCAGCCGCCTCGCCGACCACCACCGCCCAGAGCACCGCAGCGGTCACCGCGCCGGAGCGCAGCGAGCTGGATGCGTGGCTCGATCGGCTTCGCGCGAACGCACCGGGGGCGCCGCCCACCGACGGGCCGGTCAGCGCGGACGACGTGCAAGCGATGATCGACGACTACACGCAACTTGTCGAGCGGACCATCCCGGCATCGTTGCGCCAGCACTACACCGACCTGTTCCGCAGCAATCTGCACGCCGGCCTCAGCGCCGTCGCGCACGACCAGATTCTGCCCGGCACGGTCACCTACACGAAGGATGGCAACGACACCGTCTTCGTGCTGCACACCCACACCGGTCCGCTCGAGGTCTACCGCGCCGCCGACGTCGACCCGTGCATCGCCTGGCTCGCCAGCGTCATCGCTACCGCAGTCAGCCTCATTTTCATCGTGCTCGGCCTGGGCTACGCCATCAGCAAGCTCGCTGGATACTTCCGGACGCTGTTCACCGGCAACGCCCTCGCCAGGCTCACCGCGTTCTCCGACATCCGCGACGCCACCGTCAGCGCCTGGACCGTCATCATGATCGTCCGAACGATGACCGGCATCACCGGTCTGGTACCCATCGTCACCAACGGACTGGCCGGAGTCAGCTGGTGGAGCTGGGCCTGGACCATCGCCGGCGCCGTGGCGCAGATCGCGTCCATCTGGCTCACCGGCGGCTGGTACCTCGCCTACGTGATCGCGCAAATCGCACTCTGGCTCGGCCAACTCATCACAGTGATCAACAGCAAACCCGGCAACTGCTTCAGCAGCACCGCCGAACGGCCAAGACTCGGACCAGCGACCATCTGACGCTGCGCCGGACCGTCCTTGTTTCAGGCCGCTCACCCGAACCTGCGCCGACTGTCCGTCAGCCAGCGCAGCATGCTGGCCAGTCACTTCGGCTGGGAAGTGTAGGCAGCACATCACTTGTCGGTAAACGTTCGACGAGATCCGCCAACAGCAGGCGTGCTGCGGCAACGGCTCGCGGCAGCGACCATCCTCCAGACGGCTACGCGGGCGAGTCAGGCGACCTTGTCCGTGGCGAGATCAGTCGACTCTGGAGGTGTTCGCCCACGCATCGAAGTTCGATCTCGCGTCGTTCGTCCAGGGATCGCGTCCAACGTGCCTGCGACATTGACAACCGGGTTAGGCCAGCCAAGCATGTACCTCGCCGTTGAGCACACCCACACCGGCGCCACAGTTCCGCATTCACAAGTGAACGAGAGGATCCGGTATGTGGGCACAGCTGATCACCATGAGTCTGAAGCCGGGCAAGGACGAGGCCGTGCAAGGGCTTGTCGACCTGTTGCGTGCGGCCGAACAGCCAGGCTCGGGCCTAGTGCGCTCGCTGACGATGCGAGACCAGAATGACCCGAGCCGGATCTACACGCTGGTGGTTTTCGAGAGCGAAGACCACGCTCGCGCGCGAGAGAACGATCCACAACGTCAGGAACAGCTTCAGCCCGCGCGGCAGGCAATGGCCGACATGATCGACGGTGCTCCGGCGTTCGTCGACCTGACCGTCGTGGCCGAGACGGTGACGTAGTCCTCAGCCCTTCGATCAGTCGACAAGCCGCGCACCGGATCCCTGCCGCCGCGGGCGAAGTGCTCGATATCGACCAGTAGGTATGCGGATCCGGTTCGTTCGTTCCTCGTGCGGGGGCGCTCCGGTGCTCAGCCAGTGCAGTCGACCGCGACGGCGAGGGCATCGCAGACCTGGCGCATCCGAGCATCGCTCAATCGTCCGAGCCGGTCGACGAGTATCCCCAGTGAGACGCTTTCGACGGAGTCCAGGTTGATCGCCGACCGGCGTGGTATCGGGTCCTCGCGGGGCTCGAGGACGACTTCGCTGACCAGCCCCCGGATCGTCGTCGTACAGGGTGCGATCAGCGCTCGACGATGGCGCGGGATCACCGCGTTGCGGGACAACACCACGACGGGACGCCGACCGATCTCGGCCATCTCGCACCACCAGATCTCACCGCGAGCGGGAAGTGCGGTCACGACGCGGCCGCGGCGGTCCGGAACGATGCCAGGTCCCCCCACTCGTCTGGCTCGTCGAGCGGGTGCTCGTCGTAGGCGGCATAACTTGCATCTACCTCCGCGGCGCGGTGGCGCGCGAGCAGGGCTGCGAGGGCCTCGTCGATGAGGACGGCGTCCGAGACTCCCGACCGTGCGCTGCGCGCATTCTGAAGGAGCGTCGCGTCCACCGTGGTACTCAGTCGTGTGCGAGCCATGCCACGATTATGCCACTCAGGTCCCAGCGGAGCCATGAAGCACGCCGAATGCAGCCCGAGGCCGCCGCCGGAGCGCCTCGCCCATCGAGCTCCCCTGCCGGTGCAGAAGGGGTTCCTTACTCGCGGGGGGTTAGCACCGGCCGCACGACACCCGGCCGTCGACGAGATGCAGCACGCGATGACAGCGCGCTGCCAGGGCCGGGTCGTGCGTGGCGAGCACGACCGCGGTGCCGTGGGCAGCGCGGTCGAGGACGAGCCCGATGATGACGTCCGTCATTGCGGCGTCCAGTTCCGCGGTCACCTCGTCAGCGATCAGGACGTCCGGGTCGATGACAAGCGCACGTGCGATCGCGACCCGCTGCTGCTGCCCGCCGGACAGCTCCTCCACCAGATGGTCCGCGACGTCGGTGAGGCCGACACCGGCAAGCGCGGCGGCCGCCCGGGCGCGGACGAAGGACTGGGGGAGCCCGCGTGCCTGCAGCGGAACCTCGACGTTCTCGGCCGCAGTCAGTAGGTTGACCAGGCCGTAGCCCTGCAGCACGATGCCCAACCGGTCGCGTTCGACTGTCCGCACCGACCCGGTGTCCGGTTGCTCCAGGCCGGCGAGCAGGGCGAGCAGACTGCTCTTGCCGGAGCCGCTGGGCCCCACGACGGCCAGCATTTCGCCCGCGCACAGTTGCATCGACACCTCGTCGAGGATCGTCGAGTGCTCACGCCGGTAGGAGACCCGGTCCGCGGCGAGTACCGGAGGGCCTGCCGTCATGCGGGCCCGGGCACGAGCGCTCCGTCGGCCAGCGTCACTGACCGACCCAGTTCGGCGGCCACCGCGGGATCGTGTGTCACCGCGATGACAGTGGACCCGGAGGTGCCCGTGATCCGGTTGAGCAGACTGATGACCCGATCCCGGCTCGCAGTGTCGAGCTGGCTGGTGGGCTCATCGAGGAGCAGCACGCCCGGAGAGCGAGCCAACCCGACGGCGATCGACACCCGCTGCTGCTCGCCGCCCGACAGCCGCGCGACCTGCCGCCCGGCAAGCTCGGCCAACCCGAGCTGAGCCAGGAGCTCGGCCGGGACGGGCAGTCGGCCGCGGTCTCCGCGTGGGACCGGGCGCTGCGCGAAGCGGATGTTGTCCTCGGCGGTGCCGTAGGGCAGCAGGTTGCGCCCCGGGTTCTGCACGACGGTCGAGACACGGGTGCCGCGGAGCCGGATCAGCCGCCGCTCGGAGAGGATGGCCACGTCCTCACCGCCGATCCACAGTTCGCCGGCAGTAGGCCGGTGCAGTCCCGCCAGCAACGTGAGTAGCGTGGACTTCCCAGATCCGGACGGCCCGAGCACAGCCAAGCGGCCGCCAGCGGGGACCTCAAGGTCGACCGAGCGCAGCGCAACGACGTTCGCGTCCGGGGTGCGGTACACGTGGGTGACGCCGACGCAGCGCACCCGGACGCCGTACTCGCTCACCGTGCGGCCTCGCGCAGCCGGGCCGGTACGGCGGCGCGGCTCAAGGCGCGGCCCGCGACCAGGGCGGTCAACCACAGCAGCACCACTAACGCGGCCGCGCAGGCGAGCGCCGCGAGCACGGGCGGCTGGTAGCGCAGCACCACGGGCGTCGAATCGGCGAACTCCGGCACTACGGGCAGCACGAGCGCCGCCGCCAGGTAGCCGCTCGGCACGCCCACCACCACTGCCGCGCCCAGCAGCAGCGCCTGCTCTGCGACGGCGCTGCGGCGGAGCGTGCGATGCGGCACGCCCACGACGTGCAGCGCCGCGAGTTCGAATGCGCGGCGCCGCGAGTCCGCGAGCAGCGCCATCGCAGTGCCGCCGACGGCCAGCACCGCAGCGGCGACCGCACACACGAGCAACAGCAGCAGCCCGAGCGCCGGACCTTGACGGCTCAGTGCCGCGAAGCGGGACGCTTCGGTGGTCTCGTGCTGGACGAGCAGCCCGGCGCGGGTCAGCCTGGCGACGGCATCCGAAGGAGCGTGGGGGCCGAGCCACACCGACCAACTGGCCTCGTAGTCGAAGTTCGGCAGCCGGATGCGGAGGTAGTCGAGATCGGCGACGGCCCCTGTGTCGAGCACGACCGGCAGTGGCGAGGCGAAGCGGGACACGACGTAGCCGACCATCGTGCCGGTGTAGTCCGCGACGCCGCCGGTGTGCGCCGGCTCGGTCATCGCCCTCGGTGCCGCGACGATCGGCAGCAGTGTCGGCGAGTCCGCGTAACCGAGCACCGGCGAGCTGCCGCCGGTGCTGCGGAACGTCACGGCGAGGGCGCCACCGGTCTCCTGCAGGCTCGTCCTCGTGCCGACCCCGATCTCGTCGGCCCGCCACGCCGCCGAGTCACCGAGGCGGAGCGGGATCGGGACGTACCGCGCGCCGTCGCCGTCGCCGACGTCGACCGAGCGCAGCACGAAGGCGCCGGTTATCACGGCCGCAGCGTCGAGGCTCCGGTCGATCGTGATCCCGGAGAAGGAGCATCCGTCGGCGCAATCGACGCGAGCGGTGTAGGCGCGGGTACCGGGCCTCAGCTCGCCCGCCGGGACCAGTGCAGGCAACGAGTGTGCCCTCCGGACGCCGATCTCCACGGTCGGGCGGTCACCCGCGATCGCCTTGGTGTCGAGGACGACGCGCAGGTACCGGCCCCGGAAGGTGACCGGGATATTCTTCTGGGAGCTGACGTCGCGCGCGAGATCGGCCGGCGACAGCTGGCTACGGACGTGGTACATGGTCGACGCGAGCCTGGTGGGTTCGACGCCGCTCAGCAGCCCGACGACAGTGTGCCCCGAGGACGGGCCGCCGGCTGGGGACCAGACGGCGGCGGCCATCGCCCATTTCCGGTCCGGATCCGCGGCCGCCACCGCGGTCTGCGGATCGTGACCGGTCGCGAACTGCACCGATAGCTGCCTCGGCGCGCCGGTCTCGGTCTGCGCCCGCGCCGCTCGGTTCGCCCGCGCGACAGCCTCGCCGCACACCGCGAACGTCGCGACGCCGGCCGCGACCGCGAGCAGGGACACCAGCCGTAGGCCCCCTGGGCGGCGCACCGTCTGCCGGAGCGCGAGGAAAATAGCCAGTCGATGTGACGCGCGCGTGCGCTCCACCCGCCGGCGCCCGGCCCATGGCAGCAATCGCGCGCCCACGAGTGCCGCGCTGAAAACGATGAGTGCCGGCGCGAGAAGGAAGATCGCCCCTGGCCGACTGCCGCTGGCCACTCGCAGCACGACGACCGTCGTGATCGCGGCCGCGGCCAGGCCCACGTCGAGCATGAGCAGCCAGCGTGTCCCGTGCCGCGGCGGCGCGGTGTTGCGCCACTGCTCGAGCACCGGTCGGGTCACCGTTCGCGTCGCACCGAGCACGGCAGCCAGGGCGCTCCCGGCGAACGCTGCGGCGAGTGCCCACCAGGTCGCCCCGGTGAGCGCGACGGGCGTGCGGTCGACCAGCACCGTCGCCGCGAGCGCATGGGTGATGCCCAGCGCGGCGAGTAAGCCGAGCGGTGCCGCCACCACCAACAGGGCAAGCGGCTCAGCCAACGCGAAGGCGACGGTGCGTCGTGGCGGCAGGCCCCGCACCTTCGCCAGCGCGATCTCATCCCCGCGGGACTCGACCGCGCTGCCGACAACTCGGAAGAGCACGAACAGGCTCAGCGCGACGAGTTCGAGCACGACCACGAGCGTGGCGGTCTCCACCTGGCGCTTGTCGCGGGCCGCGTCGTCCAGTGCTCGATCGAGGCCGGTGCGCACGCCAGGTCGACGGGCGTCCGTGCGCTCCGTCGGGAAGCGGACCTGGATCGCCGAGACATCGCGCCGCAGGGCGTCGACGTCGCCCAGCCGTATCCGCGTCGCGATCAACGGGACGTCGACGTCGACCTCCTCCGGCGCGTACATCGGCGCCGCGGCGAACTGTGCCGGGCCGACGAAGATCGCGTCCACGCCACCCCGGATCGCGCTCGTGACCGCGGGACCCAGCTGGGAGTTGAAGTACGGGTGGTCGAACCAGAAGGGGTCCGCGGTGTCGCGCGGCCGATACGCGCCCACGATGCGCGCCGAACCCAGGTAGGCAGCGTCCCGGAAACCTTCCGAGTCGGTCACGCTCTGATGCAGCGCGAACGCGGCGCCGACCGCCCACCGGGGGCCACTGCGAAGCGCTTCCGCCGGTACGAGTGCCTCGCCCACGCCGGTTGGGCACCGGCCCTGCGTGATCACCAGGTGCGCGCACTGACCTTCGCGCCACACCATGATGCTGAGCGTCGAGCCGGCTGCAGAGGGCGTCTTCGCGCTGATCGCGATCGACAGGCCCCGGATCGCGGGACCGTAGCCCGGCACGTCCTTGGCCGCGCCGATTTCCCGATCGGTCCTGGCCACGGCAGCGGGGTCGCGGGTAGTGGCCGTCGCAGCGAACGCCATCCCGGTGGCCGGGGCGGCGGCGCGCAGTTCGTCGGTGAGCGTCGACTCCGCCGCCGCGCGGGCGTACAGCGGTCCGATCGCCGCCGCGGCCGCGCAGATGACGCCGACTACCAGGACGGAGGCGGCGAACCCACGCCGCCAGCGCAGTCCCCGCAGAAAGAGCACCGGCCAGCCCCGCCGTCCGGTGACCGTCACTGGTCGATTGTGCACACGCGACTCGGCGCCGCTTCGACTGTTGCGCAGACGTTACGAAACTGGCCGTCAGTCCGGGCGAAGCACAGGTTCGGTGATCGCGACCCGCCGGCGGTGAGATTGCCCGGGTGAGGAGTTCGTCGCGGGCCGGGCTCGGCCGAACACACTCGTTGGCCTCAACCACCTTCCGCCGCGTGCTCGAGCACGGCGGATCCGCCGTGCTCAGCGAGCGCGCCGCGATCATTCTGCCCGTCTGTGCGCCCGAAACGCATGCGTGTGCAAGACGCCCTGACTTGGGTGTGCGGTATTCGCGAGCCGCTGCCGCGGATGTTCCTTGCCGCGCGACGCTTATCCAGGGTCCGGAGGGTGGACGGTGACCAGTCGTTGTTCGACGGCATTGATCCACAGTGATTCGTCTTCGGCGTCGACCACTTCGCCTCGAACGGCAGGGAGGCGTACGGCGCCTGAAACTGGACGAGATACACACCAGGCGACAGCTATTGCCGCAGCTTCGAGCGAAGACTTGACGAGGTCGACGCTGTCGGACAGAGCCATGCCTTCGCACCCTTCTTCGGCACAGCCAAGCGTCCCAGGTTGCCCGCGCCACCAGGTGACCCTGGGCGGCGCGTCATCCGCCACCGTCGATGCCAATGGGCACGTGCCAGCCGCTCCCGAGCCGCCGCAGCTGTCCTCAGCTTTCAGTGAGGGGCTTGGGCCATGAAGATGCCTGGTCATGTGCCCCTTCTGGGGGCCGACGAGCGCACGGCGACGGGCAGTCCCGCAGCGTCGTCCGGCACGATGCTGCTGCGGTCGGTCGTTGCGTCAGGCATCGGACCTCGCCGGATCATGTGTGAGGGTCGGGCGAGCCGGGCTGTCACTGCCGTGGTTCGACCACCCGGACCCGTGCTGGCGCGCCTGGGGTGCCGCCGGGAGTTGATCGGTATTCGCCGACTCCGACGCAGGTGAACAGCAGGGTGAGCAGATCGGTTGGCTTCCGTAGGAACGCCGGCACCTCGGAGTCGTAGAACGTCATCCCGGTCGCGGTGGCGCCGAGCCCGTAGGCGGCGAGGTGCAAGCGTCCTTCGACGATGCCGGCGGCGAGCTGCGCCTCGCGGTAGCTGCGGTCGTCGACTTGGTCGCTGTCGATCGCTGAGATCGTGACGTATGCGGCTTCGCCCGCCAGCGGTTGATCCATCGCGAGGTGTGCGACCAGGTCGCGCAGGTCACCGGCGCGCAGGCTCGTGTGGAGGTCTGGCCACTGGTAGAGGCCTGGTGTGATCCCGTCGACACCAAGGACGACGAGCCAATGGGGCACGTCGATGCCCCGCAGCGCCGCACGCATCGGCCAGTCGAGCAGCTCGCGAGATACAGTCGAGCGGCGGTCCATGCGTCGCTGTGAACCACGACGTAGGACAACCTCGTCGAGCGACGGCGCCTGCGGAAGCTTGGCCAGCGGCGTACCGGGAGCCCACGGATCACCAAGCGCAATGCTGTCGCCGGCGTGCTGGGCGGCGGTCACCGCGGGGAACTCGATCAACGGCAGGCTTCCCGAGGCCGCGGCTGCCGACGGTTGCACCGCGGGGTCGCCATCGCCGAGGCTCAGCAGTACCAGCGGGAACTCGTACACACCGTCGGCGCCGACCAGCGCACCCACCTGCTCATCCGGGAAGCGGGTGCGCAACCGGGGTGCCAACCCGGCGCTGTTGGCCGCGGCGAGCAGGTGCGAGCTCAGTGTCCCGGCATCCCAGTACAGATGCCGCCAGCCGCGCTCGGCGTATTTCTGCCCGGTGCGCCACGGCACCCCGGTGACGACGACTGTCGTCACGACCCCCCCGGCCGCCGGGCCGATCTGACGTAACGCGTGCGCGACCGGGTCATACCCAGGGCCTCGGCAAAGTTGATCTGCTCGTTATCTAACTCGTGTTGATCTTGGCTTGTAGCAGGAGCGGGAGGACTCGGCCCGGATGTCGAGATACCCGGCGGGTCGCGGCGGCGATGTTGGTTGCGCCGTGGCGGCGGTGCACGCTGATGGCGAGGTTGCGCAGGGTGGCCATGACGGCCGGGCCGTGACGGGTGCGGATCTGGGACAGGTCTTCGCCGAAGGTCACGTCTCGAACCCAGTGCAGCTTGTTCTCGATGTGCCAGTGGCCGCGCAGGATGTCGGCGATCTCGACGGGGTGGATCTGGAGCTGGTCCAGGTCGGTGATCGCGTAAACGGTCTCGGTGTGCCACCTGCCGCTGCGGAGCGAGCGACGCCGTCGCGTCACCTGGACGGCGCCGCGGGCGTGCGGGAACACGATCCCGGTGGACACGGCGGTGATCTTCACGGTGCGCGACTCGACCCGCCCGTGGCCCTTGTCCCGGGTGAGGTCGGCCGCAGGGATGTCGCGCCAGGGCAGCGTCCTGAGTTGGCGATGCAGCGTCGGCTGATTCGCCTTGACCGTCAACAAGTAGTGCGCCCCGCGGCTGGTGAGGTACTCGGCATGCTCGCGCTGGGTATGCATCGCGTCGGCTGTCACGACCGCGCCAGCGATGTCGATTCCGTCGAGCAGCGGCGCGAAAGCTGTTATTTCATTGGACTTTCCGTCCACGACCCGCTGCCCGAGCACGACCCCGTCCTCATGATCCAGCGCGGCCAGCAGGTGCACCGCGCGACCGTCGGCTGCGCGGGCACCGCGGGCGGTCTTGCCGTCCACCGCGATCGCCGGCCAGCGGCGCGCCGCTCCGACCCGGGCAGTGAGCCAGCCAGAAACGGTGCGGTCCAGCAGGTGCGGATCGATCGCCTGCAACACCCGGCGGATCGCGGTCTCACTCGGCGGGACACGTTCGATCCCCAAGCGCTGGCGCACAGCCCCGGGCAGGTCCTGGGCCCACTCGGCGATCGCGACATAGGAACGGGCGCCGGCCAGCACCGCGCACACCGCCACGCCGAGCACCGCCACGAGTTGATGCCGCACCCCGCGGCGACACCGCGGATCGGTGATCGCCCGCAACGCCACGAGCAGCTCCTCGGGAACCTCACCAGCCGTGACCGGCGCGTCTGCCTCACGCACAACGGCGGCGCTGATCAGGGACAATGCAGATGCGGGCACGGCACACGCTCCGGTCCTCGTTGATGGCGTAGAGAACCTTCATGATCACCAGCGGCGCCGTGCCCGCCCCGCTGCTACACCATCACCGGCGTGTCACCCGACAACACGCCCAAGATCACGACTTTGCCGACCCCTGGGGTCATACCAGTGCACGCCATCCGCCACTCCGGCCACGCCCTTCGTACTTACGTACACCTCAAGGGGGAAACGCGCGCCGGCCGATCCGGCCGCGCGGAACAACCAGGTGCGGCCAGCCCGCTCGGCTGTGCGGACGACACCTGCGCCGAGAAACAGGATCCGAGCCAGCTGATCGGCATCCAGCGGCTGCCCCGCGACGGGCAAACCGGCAAGCGCCGCACACACGCTCACATCCGGCCGGGGCAACTCTCGCGGCAACGCCAACACCCGTAGCCCGCCGCCGTACTCCTTCACCTGCGGAGACAGCGTCTCGACCGTGTTGTACTCCAGGTCATGCCGCAACCTCGGGTCATCGGCCAGTACATCCCAACCCCGCTCTGCGTCGACCGAAGTCAACCGATGCAGCAACCCCGCGCCGGATTCGAAGTCCACAACGACCAGAATGACACTGACGCGCGCACCTGAACATGCGGCGACGCCGTCCGAGCACAATGCAACTGACGATGATCGTGCGGTGAACCGTTCCGCGGGATACGCCACTGTCCCGATAGAGGCATCCTTATCCGGGAACGGAACCCGTCATGCCGAAAGGGACCTCAGCAATCCGATCGAGCGATGTGTTCAATGTCAGCCGGGTTCGTCGGTGATGACCGCCAGGAACGGGCCAGTCCCGATAGTCCCATCGCAACCGATCCCCGCATGGGGCGGCAACGGAGCCGACGTCATGCAGACGGTTTCGGGTTTGCGCCGCACTCGTCGGCGGCGACTGGTCACCGAGCGCGAGTGCTGTCCGTAGGACGGGCTTCGTCGACCTACCTGGCGATCGTGCCGGTCGACCAGGGTGACCCTACCTTCGGTTCGGTCAAAGACCTGAACGTCAAGATCCGGACGTTCATCGACAGCTGCAAACCCGTCGTTTGGACAGACTGCCAACAGATCCTCGCAAAGCCAAGCGCCAAGCAACGAAAAAATTCAGGCGACTAGCGGTTCGTCCGCGGAGTCCGACGATCAGGTCAGGAGTTGGATGGCACTGCACCGCCGCTGATGTAGACATTTCTGCTGAAGGTGATGCCACTTCGGTTGCAGTACGCCGTGGGCAAAGGCTCCTACGTTGCCGCGCGGGTAATCCAAGGAGGGCTCGAACTTGTGGGAGAACACGTTCGAGGCAACGACGAAGTTCGAAATCGTTCCCTCCGCGGACAGTACACAGTGTATGCGCTGCCGGCAAAAGGTTGTGCGTGATGATCGAGTTGTGACCGCCTTGGATACCCATGATCCAGGCCGACGTTCCGCCGCCCGCGTTCCGCTGGGCGCATGGTCAGCATAGATCACGTTGTGATTCAGAACCAGCTTGCTGGAAATCGCCGATTGGAGGCCGTCGGTATGTGGGTCGCACGGAGTGCAGTCCATCGGCTCGACCAGATCGTGGACGTAGGTGTTGGTGATGGTGAAGTTCTGGTCCGCGTCGAACCCGTTCTCACAGCGGGAGATGTTCGTGCGGTCGACGGTCACGCTGTCTTCCCGATTCCGGACGTGCCGGTCGACCGCCACAGTTGATCGTCACATGCGAGATCGTCAACCGAGCACCGGGATACCAGTAGCCCGGAAAGTCGATCCCGCCATTGGTTACCTTCGTGTTGCGGATCGTCACCCCGTTCGCCTGCACCACGATGCCGCCGTTGACACTCCTCCTATCGATCACGTCCCTGGCCTGGTGATGTACAGCGGTCCGGTCACCGCTTTCAGAGCCGTTCCCGGTGGAACACCGGTGGAGTTCCGTCCTGGCCAGCAACTGGTCCACACATCCGGGCCGTCTGCGTCATTGATTCGACTGTGGCAACTTGGCACCCGAGCAGGCCGACTGGATTTCGATGCCGTCACCTCAATGCGACAACCACCGGCTGAATGGGTGATGAACTGCTCCGGGCCGACCGGTTGGCTTGAACACGTGAGTACCGAGCCCGATGTGACGGCAATAGCGCGTGCCGTCCCCACATCCGGGTGCCGTGCGTGTCGACCACTTCTACGTAGCCGCCTTTGCCGCACGAGTAGTCGACACGGACCGTTGCGGCGGCGGAATACAGTACGAGTACGAGTAGTGCGTGCCGGATCGGCTGGCCGAGATCAGGGCATGGTAATACCGCACGGTCGATGCCTGCGCCGGTGTCGGCATAGCGACGAACAGACCGATGATCAGGAGGGATGTTGCGGCGCAGACGGCCGCCTTGGAAACGCGTGACATCACGCTGTAACTGATGCTGACATGCGCCATCCCTTTGTCAGGTGGGTGTAACCCGGCGGATAGACGCTAGGGCGCAGCACTTTCGCACTGCAACTGTCCGTGCACGGTCGCGACGGTACGTGAGTACGACGTTTCCATGTCGGTGGGCCAACCTCGACCGACGCCACCTCCTGCCGGCGACCCGGCGGCGGGTTTGCGCCCGGCACGGACGGCAACCGGAGATGGGCTATGTCGCTACCTGTCGTCGACCGCCCTCGATCGGTTCCGCACATTGCGTGCCAGTCTGATCGCCGGTCAGTAGTGCGCGATGGACGCGCCGGCCCGGACCTCACGGTGATCTCACCGCCGCGCGGTGATGTGCTTGGGGTCGAGATGTGAGACGACAACGCGTGATCCTCAAAGAGATCCGACGAAGGTTCTCGAGACAGGAGTCGCGCGTGTGGTCCCTCGATGCAGCGACCGATACCGTGGTCGACAGCGCCAGTTTGTGGCTCATCGTCGCCGCGGATGTACCGATCGCCAGCGCGGCCGGCACCTCACTGGTGGCGCTGGACACCACCTGCCAACGCGCTCTGCGCGCTCGATCCAAACCGCTCGATGCCCGTGAGATGTCGGTACTCCACCGGACAGCGTGATCGTTTGAAATGTGCTAGTCGCGGCATGTGCGAACGTTTTCGGTGTTCGAATCGGTGTCGCCGTAGGCCGTGTTTGGGACGAATGAGCTGCTTCGAAGTGAATCTTGTCAATCTGTCGTCGGGTTCGTGAGCTGAGTGCTGGTCGCGTGACAGGAGGTCGGCGTGGTTTGCATTCACGGCGGATTTGGCTCGTTGTGGCCTGGTCGGGATCGAACGGCAGACTTGATCCGAATGGATGGTCGTGTTCGGCGCGGACTCCGGGAAGCGCGGCACGGGCTGTTCTGGTCTCAGCGTTGTTGGTGGTTGCCGGTGGCACCTGGCTTCCGAGCCACGATGCGTCGTCGAGCCGGGAGCGATCGAGCCGTTTGCCGGCGGATCGGCCCGCAGCCCAGGATCCGCTCGGAACACCGGGGCGGTCCCTTGGCTCGCCGGTCCGGCTAGGTGATGCCGGTGACGGCAGGGCCAGCCCAACTGACAGTCTCGGATCGTTCGCGAGAGCACAGGCCGCGGCCAGGTACGCGAATGACTACCTCGGCGGCCTGGACGGTCACCGGATCGAATTGGATCGCTGCAGCACGTCATCCGGCCCCGCCGCCGCGACGCGCGCTTCGCCGTGCGGTACCTGCCTGATGCAGCACCGCGTCGCCGCGGTCCTCGCCGCGTCGGCGATCCGCGACGGCCCGCTGTCCTCCTCGATCACCGACGACCCGACCGACGCCGACGTGCAGCCCTACCACGCGACGATGCGGAAGTACGGCCAACCGACGACCCGGCCGGGTGCTGCGGGCGGTTTCGTGGTTCTCCTCGCCTTGGTCCGGGCGCTCATTGGGCAGCCACGCGCCGTCGACGCCGCCTCGATCATCACCGCTCTGAGCGCGAGGCCCAGCTCGCGTGGAGCTGCCCACGGGTGGCGGTATCACCTTCCGTTTGCGGCAGCCGACCCGTCGCGTTCCTGGTGAATGTCTGCACCGCGGGCATCCTCACCGGGCCCCCGCCGCGGACGGCGCCGTCGTGACCTACGTCCCGCTGGACACGGCGGGGATCCTCGTACCGTGCTCATCATCAGAATGACCCGAATCAGCCGAGACCTCGGCCGCGCGAGTCCCGGGAGGTAGTCCGAAAGGTGGTGGAGCGATGAATATCGGTGATCGACTTCGGGAATGGGGTGGTCGGCGACGGTCCGGGGCGAGTCCGCTGCCTGCCGTCCCGGCCGATCGGCTCCGTCGGCGTCGGGTGCGGATTTGGCAGGTCGCGGCGCCCGTTGCTGCGGTGGTGGCGGTATTGGCCGTCGTCATCGGCGCTCGTCTGGTGAGTTCTGATGATGAAAAGGTGCGTACGTCGCCGGCCCGAGCGGGTGCGGCCGATTGGGCACCGCACAGGTATCGCGGCATGACGCTGTTCACCCCTGCCGACTGGCGCGGTCCGGTTCGATGCGGGGTGCCGCAGGGCAACGTCGTCTATGCCTACGACGACGCACAGTTCCCGTGTGCTGCGACAGGTGTGCCACCTGAGCGCCCCCCTGGCATCACGTCCGTGACGTTTCGCTACCTCCCTTCGAACAAGGGCAACGGACCCGTGAGTGTGTTGACGGTCGATGGCCGCACCGTCCAGCGCACAGACGTCATCGGCAATCCGACCGAGAACGGGGTGCTCACCAAGTACGCGACCAAGTTGACCGTGCCGTCGTTGAGGGCGGGTGCCTTCATCGAGTCCGACGATCGTCTGCTGATCGACAAGATCGTGTCGACGATGCGTCTCCAGGCGTACGACGCGAGCGGGTGTGCGCAGCTGCGTCCTGATCTCGCGAATCTGGCAGATCCGGGCGGGACACTCCCCGTCGGGCGCAACCCGGTCCGCGCAGGAGCGGACGAGATGTTGATACCGGGCGATCCAACGTCCATAACGGTTTGTCGCTATCAGAACTCGCGCAGTGAGCTGCAAGGCGACTGGACCCTCGATGAGTCCGCCCGGGCCACTTTGATTCGTGCCGTGAACGCCCTGCCCGAAGGGCTGTCGGTCTGGGACCTGTCAGCCGGCCGGCCGATCGACTGCATGGACTCGGTCGGCATCTGGACGATCAAGGCCACCTACCCTGACGGGCCGCCCGTCGAAGTCATCGTGCGGTTCACCTACTGCGGCGATCTTGGCGCGTCGAACGGGACGCGCACGGGACAACTCACGCAGTCCCTGATCTCGGCGATGAAGCCGTACTCACCGAGACAACCGACGTGGATGTTCCCCAAACGCTGGATCCCCAAGTAGTCGAATGGCCCGGCCGGTCGCAAGTCTCGAGGGTTTGCACGGTGGTGTGTTTCGCCGGCCACGAAAGATCACGATTCGATCGATAACAGTGCGTCGGGATCACGGATGCTAGATGATCGAACCATCGGCATGGTGCGCATCGTTCTGATGATCGAGTTGACGCGGTTTCGGCCGACCACATACCGACTGATCTGCGCGGGCCGGCCCTGCCTGCAAGGTGGCGAGAACGACGGATCGCGGGTGCGTCCGCAGCTGTCGGTCTACTGAGCCAGTATCTGGTCACGGTAGTGGAGACGATCACATAAGAGCAGCTGCAGCGATACTCGAGTGTGTCGTTCGCGAGAACTTCGAGTCGGGAAGACGGCTGGCACGTCCGGGCTGGAGCGCGCTGTCCGGCAGTTGTCGGCGCAATCGAGGCGATCAACCGCGCGATCAGTCGCCAGCGTTGTCGACGAGTTCGAGAATTTCCACAAAGTCGATCGTCGGTTCCGCCCCGTACAGCTCGGTCACACGTTCGCGCAGAGCGTCGGTGAAGAACTCGCGGGCCGCATCCTCGGATCGCCACAGATAAAAATTGGCTGCGCGCGCGGCTGAGTCGTCATAGGTGAAGGCCTTCGCTCGAAGGCCCGGCATCCCTTCGAACATGCCCGTGACCTCGACGGAGCAACCTTCGCTGCCGTTCGCGATCCGGTCCGTCTTCAGCGAAAGTGACGAAGACTCGAACCCATCAAGGTCCTGCCCGACGGCTCCTACCTGGCCGAGATCTGCTCCAAAGCAGTGCGCGGCGGCCGTACCCGCATCCACTACGACAACATCGGTGACCTGTGGCTGGCCACCCACATCACCGTCCGCGTCATCGAGTACACCGTCACCAGCAACCCCGCACAGGTTGGCGGGCAGACCGAGCAGCCAGCCACCCCGGAAACGTTCCGCCTCATCACCACGATCCTCGACCCCGAGCAGGCCTCCGCCGAAGAACTCGCCGCCGCCTACCACGAACGGTGGGAAATCGAGGGCACATTCAGAGAGATCGAAACATATCTGCGCGCAGGGAAAGGAATACGATCAAAAACACCCGAACTCGTCCGCCAAGAAGTGTGGGGACTATTCCTCACGCACTACGCCATCCGAGCATTCATGACCGAGGCCGCCGACACCGTCGAAATGGACCCCGACCGGATATCATTCACCCGAAGCCTGAACATCGTCCGCCGCCGGATCACCAACCCGGCGGCATTTTCCCCCCGGCGCGCGAAAGAAGAACCACAACCATGACATCAGCGAAGCTCTGGAACGCCTCAACAAGCGCCGAGAGCGCACCTACCCACGCGTCTGCAAACGAGGAAACCGCCACACCTTCCCCACCAAGAAACCCTGCCACACCCAACAGCCCTACCACCCAGCCGTGACCATCACGCAGCAGCGATCACTGGCCTAACTGAGCGGCATTGGAGTTCGTCATAGGTGAAGGCCTTCGCTCGAAGGCCCGGCATCCCTTCGAACATGCCCCTGACCTCGGCAGCAACCTTCGCTGCCCGTTCGCGATCCGGTCCGTCTTCAGCGAAAGTGACGAAGACTCCGATCATCATGCACCCTCTTCCGGCAGACCAACTGTGGCCGCCTGCCGCGGACGCTAGCACCGCTGCATGGAGTCGACTCCGACTCCGGGGGGCGGGCTGGCACGCAAGCTCAGATTCGTCGAAGTGTGCGGGGGTCAGCAAACACGCTGTACTGGATCGTGCGCAGCCGGTACTGACGATCGGCGGGTACGGCCCGCCCCTCGGATAGGACGCGCCCCGGCCGCCCAGTTGCTCGACAACCTCGTCGAACTCGTGCCCCGGCGAGGAGGGCATGGTCACCGGTGCCGGACTGTTCACCGGGTAGCTGACGCCGTCGTACGAGTTGGTCGTTCCCGCTGAGAGTGCGGACGGGCTGCTTGGTCATTGAGTCGGCACCCGCCGGAATCGAGCGCGATGTCGAACTCGGTGTAGCCGACGGTCGGGATGATGTTCTTGCCGGCGTCCTTGTGCTGGAGTTGGCATTCCTTCCACCGCGATGCCGTCCGTCGTATTCGTCAGATAGATGTTCGCGGTTTGCTGGTTGCCACGTGAATGCCCCCTGGTCAGCTATCTTCCCCGGAACCGGTCGGCCGGGTTCGGCAGACCGGAAGTACACTCACCGGGCCCCCGACCAACCCACTATCCTGTGTGGCGTCTCCTGGCGGCGGTCGCGGTTGGGCGGGGAGCCGCTCTGAATCGGGAAGGCGTCCGGGTCGGCACTGGTGGTGGGCGTGCAACAGGTCGAGGTTCAAGCGGTGCCGCTGGAGATGCTCGGCGCCTTGTTGCCGCCGGCGCGATCGAATCGATTGATGTCCGCCGGAGCCGGAGCGCGCGCGCTGCTGGCCGATCGGGTGGTGTGGAACGTCAGCGCCACTGCGCAAGGCGGCGGTGTTGCTGAGATGCTGCAGGTCCTGCTCGCCTACGGTCGTGGTGCCGGAGTGGACACCCGCTGGCTGGTGCTCGACGGTGATCCGGCGTTCTTCGCGATTACCAAGCGGCTGCACAACAGCCTGCACGGCTCATTGGAACGGGGGATCACTTTCAGCGCTTCCGAGCAGGAACACTACGAGCGGGTGCTCGCAGAAAATCTGGTCATGCTCGCCGATCGCGTCCAGCCCGGTGACATCGTGCTGTTGCACGACCCGCAGACAGCAGGTCTCATCAACGGCATGCGGCGGACTGGAGCGCACATCATCTGGCGCTGTCACATCGGACGGGACAACCCAAACGCCGCTACCGACATCGGTTGGCAATTCCTGCGCCACCATATCGAGAGCGCGGACGCTGTGGTGTTCTCGCGGCGTCGTTACGTCCCGGACTGGGTGGCGCCCGATCGGGTGTGGGTGATCCCGCCGTCGATCGACCCGTTCTCGGCAAAGAACCGCGACCTCGACGATGTCGAGGTTGGCCGAGTGCTGCGCAAGGCCGGCGTGCTCGCGGGCAGGAACGATACCGGACCACTCGAGTTCACCCGGCGCGATGGAAGCGCGGGCTTTGTACGCCCGCACGACGGCCTGGTCTGGGGCTCGGCGCCGCCGCCGGCCGAGGCGCCGCTGATCGTGCAAGTCAGCCGGTGGGATCGGCTCAAGGACATGCTGGGCGTGCTCACGGCGTTCGCCGAAAACATTGCGATTTCCAGCCACGACGTGCATCTAATGCTGGCCGGGCCTGACGTGTCCGGCGTGACCGATGATCCGGAGGGAGCGGAAGTGCTCGCGGCCTGCCGCGACGTCTGGGGGCGGCTGCCGGACCTGGTACGCAAGCGGTGCCATTTGGCCAGCATCCCGATGGACGACCTGGCCGAGAACGCCCTCATCGTCAACGCCTTGCAGCGCCACGCCACCGTGGTAGTCCAGAAGAGTCTTGCCGAGGGCTTCGGGCTCACCGTGACCGAGGCCATGTGGAAGAGCCGCCCGGTGGTGGCCAGCGCCGTGGGAGGCATCCAAGACCAGATCACTAACGGCGACGAAGGTTTGCTGCTGCCCGACCCGCACGACTTGGATGGGTTCGCACAGCGGCTGCAGGTGCTGCTCGACGACCACTCGATGAGCGAGCGGATGGGGCAAAGAGGGCACGACCGGGTCCGGGATCACTACCTCGGCGACCGGCATCTGATCCAGTACGCGGATCTGTTCAGGCATCTGATCGGCCAAGGACCGAACACCGCACCGTGACCAGCGTGATTCGCGGGTCTACGAGATGGTGCCCTGTCAGCGGAGGAGAATGATCGCTGGAAACACAGATCAGCTCACGGGGTCGGTCCACCGCAGCGTCTCCTCATCGCAATCTGTGCCGTGCCAACACGTCAGACCCCAACCTGGTCGGCGAGCGCTGCCGTCCCCATCGGCCCGGCACGCTCGGTGTCGCGGTCGAGCTCACCCACATCTGCTCAGCCGCAAGTATTCCGCGATCTCGGCGCGGTGCGCCGACCGCCAAGGTCATGATGATTAGGCACGAAGCAGTGCGCGCGGTAGCCGATCCGGGCGTACGGACGACGGTTAGCCAGCGCGCATATGGATTGCATCGCGCGGTCGGACCATCGCAATGGTTGCAGCCGCCAGATGCCGTTGACGGCGGCGTCGCGGACGGCCCCGGGTGATCGAGGTGTGGGGGTGATTGTGCGGGCGCGTTCGGTCCGCTGGCCATGAACGGCGACAGGCTCTTTTCCCACGTTGCCGAGAGCACTCGAGGCCTACGAGAACTGGTCTCGCGAGCGGCCCTGACTCGCCACGCCGGCCCTACGCGAGCGGGGACGTGTCGCGCCGAGGATGGATGACCGCCACCGGGCAGACCGCGTGGTGGAGTGCGCCTTGACTCACCGACCCGAGCAGCGACGCACGCGCGTGGCGGGAATGGCTTCCGACGACCAGGAGCTCCTGCCCGGTCGACATTGCAACCAACGCCTCCACCGGGTGCTCGGGGCTCACAATGCGCCGGATGTGGACATCGGGGTACTTCTCCTGCCAGCCGCTCGCCAGCTCGGCGAGCCAACGCTCGGCGCGGTCCGCCAAACCCCTCCGGTGTCCTACGGCGACCAGTTCGGGTCGATAACAGAGCACAGCACGCAGGGCGTTCCCACGCCGGCTCGCGTAGTCGAACGCGAATTCCAGCACATCCTGGGTCGCCGCCGAGCCGTCCACGCCCACGACAACGTCCGGATTCTCGGCGCGAAGACCGGCCGGCCCTTCCACCACGACGACGGGGCCGTTTGCCCGCGCGGCGACGACGGCGCTGACCGAGCCGACCACGGTGCCTGCGACCGGCCCGAGATGGCGCGACCCCAATACGGTCACGTGCGCCCGCGCGGACAGGCGCACGAGGGCCTGGGCGGGCGGCCCCTCAACGACCTGCGCGTCAACGTCGACGTCCGGCCAGGTACCGCGCAGGTGCGCGCGCGCACCCGCGAGCCGGTCTCCCGCTTGCTTGTGTAGGTCGGCCTTGATCGCCCGGTCGGCAAAGTTGTCCCACGGAAGCAAGGCCGTCTCCGGGTTCCAGGCACGGACGACCTGGAGGGTGCGGTGCCCGGAGCTAGCTTCCCGAGCTGCCCACTCCAGCTCCGGAATGCCGCTCGCGGCATCGCCGAGACCTACCAGTACCGCGCCCTGACTGTTCACCGAATTCTCCTCGCGTCGAACCTGACTGAATTCTCCGGCGTGCCCGGCAACCGATGAAGAGTCGGCCGACCCAACCGGGGCGGGCAGCTAGGCACGGTGGCGACAAGGGCGGCGCGACGGATGACGAAAGTCGCGATGAGGGAGAGCCGCTCGCCTGTGGTCGCCCCGCGGGCGCGGCGACCGCCGGTGTCAGCGTCGCGTGGCGTCGACCGGGTCATCTCGAGCGTGTGGGGGTCTCACGCTCCGCCCGGATCGTCGACTGCACGCTGCTGATCCGTTCCGTTTGCAGTCGGTCGAGCTCCGCGAGTCGCTGCGCCGTGACGACCTCGGCATCGGGGCCGGGGTAGACGATCACCGTGCGATCGTCGTCCACCCACTGAACGGTGTATGGCGGCCCACCATCTGCTCCGACGGCCAGAATTTGCGCCTGTCGTGCATGCCGATCCGCGCTGTGGCTGTTCACCCTCAACCAATCTCCGATAGCGGCCTTCATCGCGACTCACCTCTCCCGACGCGGGGTTGCTCCTGGTCCGCAGCGTCCAGGTAACTCCTCGATGCGGTCCGCGCATAGGGCCGGAGTGCCCGCTGCCCTGCTGCGCCAGGATGCCGACATAAAGGTGCATCCGACACTGAGGCCCGGAGAGCCGGCGGCCATGACGCTACTGGCGCGCCACGAAGTACCTGTCCACCGGACAGATCTACCTGAGTGACAATCCGTTGCCCACCGAGCCGCTCACTGCGGAGCACATCAAGCTGAGGCTGCTCGGGCATTGGGGAATCGTGCCTGGCCTGAACCTCCTCTACGCCCGCCTCAATCGGCTCGTCCGGGCCCGTGATCTCGACGTGATCTTCGTGACGGGATCCGGGGGTCGGCGGCGCTGGACTTGTCGCGAACGCCTACCTGGATGGGGACGTACAGCTGTCTGCTCACCGGGCGGCACGGGGTTGTTCAACGACGCCGACCTCACCGAGGCTCACGCTGAGGTCAGTTGCGCCGTATCCCGGCGCGCGAAGATCGCAGACGCCCCGCGAGGTCGCGCACTCGCCCACCGCGAGGACCTCGGCGCGGCACCATGACCGACGGCACCATGACCGACGGCACCATGACCGACGACATGGATGCGCCGCACGTCCCGCACAATGGCGTTCCGCCGCAGTACCACTGCGAGGGGCGTCAGGACGGCGAGGCGTCGAGGGTGCGCAGATAGGTGCCGAGTTCGTCGGCGACGACCTTGTCTCCGGCATCCCCGCTCTCCCCGGCTGACCAGGGCGGGTGCTCGTGCAGCTGCGTGTGCCAGCCCTGCCCCGCAATGAGGTGTGCCGAGAGGTACAGCGGCCCGGCGTCGGTGAGCAAGGTGGCTTCGACGGTCGGCCGCAAGGGCTCCGGTCGGGGACCAAGTCCGGCCAGGTGCGCGATGCCCGCGGCCGCGACATCGGCTTGTTGCGCGCCGATGCCGCCGTGCTTGACCGGCAGGTCGGTCGCGTCGCCGGCCGCGAAGATTCGCCCGTCGGTGTGGCGCACGCGGCAGTACTCGTCGACATGGACGAACCGGTCGACGGCATACCCAGGGATGCCGCGGATATTCGGTCCGGTGATGTTGGGCAGGCTGACGATCGCATCAGGATGCAACGCGGCACCGCTCGGCTCGAGTTCCAGTCGCCGTGGCGAGAGGATCCGTGCCCGTGCGTGTGCGTGCAGCTCGATTCCGGCCTCGTCCAACAACCGGGTCATGATGTCACCGGCCTCGGCACCCAATGCCGGCAACGGCCGCACGTCAGGAATGATCATCGACAGTCTTGGATGACGGCCGTGACGGTGCGCGTGGTGGGCAGTGAGCAACGCGAGTTCGAACAACGGCAGCGGCCACGAAGCGCCCGGGTTCAACACGAAGGCCAGCCGCTCCACTCTGCCCGCTTCAATGTCGGTGACGACTCGTCGAAACGACTCTTCACCGCTGCGGCCGGTGAACACGTGCACATGCGGTGACGGAGCGAGCTCACGGGCCCCGATCGCCAGCAGCAGCGCGTCGTACGCAATCTCGCGCCCGTCGCTGGTGTGCACAATGCGGCGCCCGCCATCCAGCCACGACATGGCAGCCCGCTCCCACCGGGCACCGGTGTCATCGGCAATCCGGGCGATCGGATAACGGCGAGCAGGTGCCATGCCGAACGGTTCCAGAACAGTCAGCGGCCGATAGACGAAATCCGGGTCGGGAGTGATCAACGCAATATCGATCTCGTTGCCGGCCAGACGGCGGAGCCGGAGCAGACCCTCAATGCCCGCTATACCCCCGCCGCAGATCGCCACCATGTGATTCGCCACGCTCGAACGATAAGGGCCCGCTCCCCAGTAGTCCCATAGCGTTGGTCACCTGCCGATGGGACGTTCGGCACGCTCGCGATGCCATGGCGGCGAAGCTCGGCATGACCTTCGAGTAGGTCACTGCGATGAGCAAGCGCCGCGTTGCCGCCTTGCACGCGGCCGGCGGGCGCATCGTGTCCGGCTCTGATGGCGGCATCAACGCGGCCAAGTCCCACGGGTTGCTGCCGCTATCGATCGCGTCACTGGTCGACGGCGGGCTCGAGACGTTTCCGCGCTCGCGTCCGCCACATCGCTGGCCGCCAAGGCGTGCGGCCTAGGCGAACCCCGGCCTTCGCGTCAGGACCGAGGTTCGACGCACCCGCGCTCAAGTCGGACCGATGGCTTCCGGCGCCGCCAAGGCGGCCCGCCCACTGACCGACCGCCTCCGAATTGGGCCGGCGTCCGGCAAGGGATCGACCCGCCGTCAGCTCTTCTTCAGCTCCTCGGCGAGCATCACGATGATGCCGCTGGGGCCGCGGACATAGGTGAGCTTGTAGACGTCCTCGTAGGTCGCCACGCCGCGCAGCGGGTGGCAGCCGTGCCTCGCGGCGATCTCGAGGGCCTCGTCGATGTCGTCGACCGAGAAGGCGACGCGGTGCATGCCGATCTCGTTGGGCCGGGTGGGCTCCGTCTCGATCGCGTCGGGGTGGATGTACTCGAAGAGCTCGAGGCGACCGTTGCCGTCTGGCGTCTGGAGCATGGCGATGTTGGCGTGGTTGCCGTCGAGGCCGACGGCGGTGTCGGTCCACTCTCCACTGACCGTGTCACGGCCGAGGACGGTCAGCCCGAGGTCGGTGAAGAAGGCGATCGTCGCTTCGAGGTCGCGGACGGCGATGCCGACGTTCTCGAGTTTGATGGGCATGCGTTGCACGCTACCGAGTCGCGGTGATCTGTTCGGGGCCGACGGTCGCGCGGGACCCGCGCAGAGGTATCCGCTTGCGCCATCGCCAGGCCCTACGATCGCTGACGTCGCTCGCCGCACGCAGGTGCCTCGAGGCCAGCCGGCTGGCGCTGCGATAGGAGGTGCAGATGGGCTCGTTCGACGTGCTGCTGAACGACGAGCGCACCCAGCTCGAGGCGTTCGTCGAGGAGTACCGCAGCGCACTCGAGAGCACCCTCGACGGCCTCACCGACGAGCAAGCCCGCAGCCGGCTCGTGCCGTCAGCGACGACGCTGCTCGGGCTACTCAAGCACGTCACATGGATGCAGCGAGTGTGGTTCGAAGAGTGCATCGCAGGTAGATCCCGTCTGTCACTCGGCCTGGTGCCCAATCCAGAGGAGTCCTTCCACCTCGCCGACGACGACACCGTCACCAGCGTCACGGCGGCCCACAGGCAGGCCTGCGCGACGGCCCGGGCGGTCGTGGCCGACCGCCCGCTGGACGCCGTCGTGACGGGTCATCGCGCCGGGCCCCGCACACTGCACTGGGTGTACTTGCAGGTCCTGCGCGAACTGGCGCACCACTGCGGCCACGCCGACATCCTGCGCGAACAGATCCTCGCCGGCTCAGTAATGCGACCACGTCCTTAGGACGGCGCGAGCCGTCCGCACGGTTGGACAGCGCCCGCCCGCCGATCCGTCGGCGGGTAGCGATTGTCCCGATGCAGGAGGGGTGCCAGCGTGACGGCCATGATCATCCCGAACGCTCGGGACCCTCGCTTCATCAGCATCCGGCGAAGCGGGAGTCCTTCCGATTCGGATCACCGTCTCCTCGCTCTATGGGCGGCATCTTGCGCCGAGCACGTCCGCCACCTCTTCGAATCGGCTCAACCCGAAGACGCACAGCCGCGTGAGGCTCTCGAGGCGGCTCGCGCATGGGTGCGTGGCGAGGTCAAGAAGATGCAGGCTCGCGCGTCGCACCGCGCGGATGTCCCGTGGCCGATCGGCAGATGCGACGAAATTTGGGACACTGTGCCGTGCTGACACTAGGCGTCATCGTCATCGGCGTCACGGACGTCGAGCGAGCGGCGCGGTTCTGGTCGGACGCGCTCGGCTATGAACGACGCCATGAGGGCTTCGGAGGCTGGGCCAACGTGCTGATACCGCCCGGCGGCCGTGGCACACCGCTCGCCCTGCAGACCAGCCAGACGCCACCGGCGAACCACCCACGCCTGCACCTGGACCTGCATGTCGCCGACGCGACTGAGCAGGCGGCCGAGGTATCGCGACTGGAGGCGCTCGGCGCCACGCGCGTCCAGTGGGACAGCTACCCCGACGATCCCGACTTCGTAGTACTCGCCGACCCCGACGGCAACCGCTTCTGCATCGTCGACCTCGGGCACTGATCGGAGTTCGTCCGGATCAGGGCCGACAAACTCTGGCTTTAGCGATGGAATACAACCCCGAAGCAGTGGTCGTCGTGGGCCCGCCGTTCGGGCATACCCGAGTGGATCGTCTCGTACGGCGGCTTCATGACGGTCGACGGCGCCAGTCGCCGCCCTCTTTGCGAACTACAGCTGACAACCGGCACGGCTCAGCACGCAACCGCGGCGGGCGAATGTTCCGATGACCGGATCCCCTGCGAGACGTTCAGCGGGACCCATCCAGCTCGAAGTCCGCTTACGGACGCCGCGGAACGACTCGATGCAGACTGCGTATTATCGCGATCTCGCGCAGATCCCAGCGAGCTCACCGCTCGATCATCACCATTTGCTCGTCGGTGTGCTGGCCGCCTGCCGGGGTGGAAACGTCGTCGAGGCGCTGGACCTGTTCGGCTGTCAGGACGATGTTGTCGGTGGCGACGTCCTTGGTGACATCGGCGATGCGCAGGTTCTGCGCGAACGCGCTTGGAGGCGACGAATCCGATGTCGAGCTCGCGCAGGGTGGCGAGCAGGTCATCCTCCGGGTCGGACGGTCCACAACGAGTACTCCGACCACAGCGCGGTGATCGGGTGGACGGTGTGCGCGCGGCGCCATGGGGCGGCGGGCGAGCAACGCGACGCGGTACCCGTCCGCGGCGAGGGCTCGGGCGGTGGCCTCACCGATGCCGGACGACGCGCCGGTGACGACCGCGACTGTGCTTGGGTCAGTCAAGGTCAGTCCGCCTCGGGGATGGGACGGCCGAACGCCTCGAGGGTGATGGCCTCGGGCTCGGGGCCGCCGCGCTTGCCAGTGTCCAGTGCGTCGATCGCCGTCAGCTCGTCGGCGGTGAGGTCGAAGTCGAACACGTCGAAGTTCTCGGCGATGCGGTGTGCCTGGGTCGACTTCGGGATCACCGAACGGCCCTGCTGCAGGTGCCACCGCAGCATGACCTGTGCCGCGCTCTTGCCGTGCGCTTCGGCGGCCTTGACGATCGTCGGGTCATCGAGGGTGCTGGTGTGTTCCCCGTCGCGGTAGAACGTGATGCCGCCGATCGGCGACCACGCCTGGGTGAGGATGCCGTGCTCGGCGCCGAACGCTTGCACCTCGCGCTGCTGAAAGTACGGGTGCACCTCGATCTGGTTCACCGCCGGAACGACCCCGGCGTTGTCGAGCAGCTCCGTGAGGTGCTCGATCATGAAGTTGCTGACGCCGATGGCGCGGGCCTTGCCGTCGGCCAGGAGTTTCTCCAGCGCGCGGTAGGCGTCGAGGGTCTTGCCGAACTCGCTTGGCAGGGCCTGGTGCAGGATCAGCAGGTCGATCTGGTCGACGCCGAGCTTGGCGGCGCTCGTGTCGAACGCGTGCAGGGTCTCGTCGTAGCCGTAGTCGCTGATCCAGACCTTGGTCTCGACGAATACGTCCGATCGCTCGACGTCGGACGTGGCGAGAGCTTCGCCGACCTGCTTCTCGTTGCCGTACGCGGCGGCGGTGTCGATGTGCCTGTATCCGCAGGCGAGCGCGGCAGTGACAGCGTCGCGGGTCTCATCCGGCGGAGTCTGGAAGACGCCGAGGCCGATCGGTGGGAGCTCGACACCGTTGTTGAGGATGTAGTTGGTCGTCATGTCTTCGACAGTAGGTCGGTTCGGCCGGCCGTGCCGTGTACTGCTGGTACACGGTTGCGCACCACCGCCCACCGGACGTTTGGGGTTCCCTCGCTGTCGCGGCCACCTGATCTGAGGCGACGATCGTCTCGGAGAGGCGCCGGTGATGGGTGCACCTCCAGTCCGCGCTGCGTAGGTCGCTGGCTCACAGGCTTGTGACTACCCCGAGCCGTACGGACGGGTAATCGCCTCGAGCACGTGACCGTTCACGTCCAGCCAATACACCCCGCGGCCGCCATCGTTGTGGTTGATCTGGCCGGGCTGGCGCAGGAACGGATCGGCCCAGTAGTCGACGCCACGCTCGCGCAGCCGTTCGAAGATCTGGTCGAACTCGTTCTCGCTCACCAAGAACGCGTAGTGGATTGGGCTCGGCTCGCCCTCCGTATCTGCGAAGTCCAGGGAGACACCGTTTGCCGTCTCAAGGCACAGGAACGGCCCATAGGTGCTCGGCGGGCCGAGGCCGAGTATGCCGCCGAAGAATTCGGCCGCTTCGGCCTTGTCGCGCACCTTGATGATCGTGTGGTTGAACTCGATACCCATCCGTCGGCCTCCTTGTCGGAGGGAGGGTCTCACGTCGGCGGAGTCCGGCTCTACCCGCGGACTGATCAGTCCCGATACGGGGCCGCTCCGACGGCGAAGCCGCCAGGGCGCGCCAAATCGACCGCTCCCGCACCTCGAGCGGACCAGGTTGGGGGTCACGGCCGGTCGACGGCGAGGTAGGCCCGCCTTTCGCCGTTGTTGTCGCCGGCGACGTGTTGTCCTGACCGTCGTACGCCGCGCGAACTCCGCCACCGCAGACGGGTCTTCGCGGCCGGTGATTCCGGCAAGTTCGCAGCTTGGTCGGTATAGCTGACACGCAAGCGGTAGCTGCTGCTCATGTTGCCGATCCGGCCTGGTTGCGCCGGCAGGGACGGTCGTGCCGAGCAGGTCCGTGGGCAACTCGGGCGTCAGTTCGGCGATGTCGGCGACGGTCGCCCTCACGTCCCCGGCACCATGTCGTACAAGCCGGTCAGCCCGGTCGGCGCGTGGTCGCCGAGGGCGACCTGCTCCAGCACGCCGATACCGTCGATCGCGTCGGCACCGGGACCGCTGAGGCGAGCACGGACGATGTTCTGGATGTGCATGCCGCTGAGGTCGGCGGGGTCGAAGTCGGCCAGCACGAACTGCTCCCGCCCTGTCTCGAGTATGCCGTGGTTTGTGCCGTGGCCCCACGTCGGGTGCCAGTAGCCGATGCCCCGCATGTAGAAGGTGTACAACGTCTCGAGTTCGAGCCGCCACTCGTTCCCCTTGGTGTTCGAGACGCGCAGGGTCGCCGACTTGGCGCGCCGCGTACCGGGCTCCCACTGGAGCTCGTAGGACGGCTCGAGTTGGCCTTCTGGAAGGTCGACGATGCTCCCCTCGACAGGAACGAAATGCGCGGTCTGCAGCCAGCGACGGCCGTCGGGCTCCTCGTTCAGGGCGAAATGTAGGGCGCGATCGTCGAAGTGCATCGGTGCCCACAACCAGAAGACCTTCGGCGTCGTCGCGTCCCGGTTCTGCGTGATCTGCTCAGCGATGGGTCGGACCCCCCAGGACCGATCCCGCATCGCCCAGGTGTGCCGCCGATCGATCGTGATGTCCTCACCGTTGAGGTGGATCACCCCCTCCCAGGTGCCCCACTGGGCGAGCCGGGTGGTGTCGGCGAGCAGGATGCCGGCCGGGCTGACGCGGTACGCCCGCGGCTCTTCGATGGGTGCACTGCGGTGGCGGAAGGTGAGGTCGTAGCCGAGGCCGTCGGTCTCGTCAGCGGCGAACCGAATGGTCTTCAGCGGCTCCACGACCTCGACGCGCAGCGGGCCGCACACGGTGCTGCGGTCAGCCGGCATCCGTCCGGAGGAGAACAGCGAGTACTGCACGCCGTCCTTGATTACGCTGAACGCTGCGTCGACGACGTTGCGCACGGGGTAATGGCCCATGGCCCCGGAGAAGAACAGGTCGCCGTCTCGCGTCACCCCGTTGAACCAACACCTGTCGTAGTGGTTCGGGTCGGCCGTGGCCGGTTGCGCCACCGGTAGCGCGGAGTTGTGAATGGGGTATTCGTCGAATGGAGTCAGCAACTTGTCTCCATGGGTAAGCGCAGAGCTGTGGTTCGCCGAGGTGCCGAGGAGGTCGACCACGAGAGGACCTCGCTCGGTGCCGGCCGAGCTTAGCCTGAACCGTGGAGGATCCAGATCAGTCCGTCGTTGGGTGAAGTCGGCGGGGTGCACCGGACAGGGACGCCGATCTCGATGATCGCGGGATGGCCGGTGCCGAGGGCTCGCCGCTGACGCGTTCGTGTAGTGCCCGCGAGCCGGCCCGCTAGCGGAACAGGTTCAGCTTTGGCTCTGCTTGTGGGGCCGCACGGTCATGCGATGTGCGGGCGTCACCGCGCTCGGTATCCCGATGAGTTCGACCGTCTTCACCTGGCAGTCGGTCGTCTCGTTCGCCCAGCTTCGGTGTCGAGCACCAGCAAAATGTCCGATGAGTCCGCGTCCGGACGTCGAGTGCAGGGGACCGTTGCAGCGAATCCTTCAAGAGCGTCGGAAGACTGCTCGCGCAGCGATCGAGAACGTTCCCGCGATGACGCCAAGCACGAATCCCACGATCCCGCCCAGCAGGAGGACGTAGAGGGTCACGCCGAACCACGAGCTCAACGGGTAGTCCCTGATGGATTCGGCCAGCCCGTAGCCGGCACCCCCACCAGCAAAGGCGATCGCGCCGCAGACTGCCCATCGAAGTGGCTGCGGTATCGCTCGATACCAGGGAGGTACCCGCATGCGGCGATCCTCGCACAACCGTCGCCGCATGAACGGCCGGTTACGCCGCTGCGCAGGCGTTCCGGATCAGGGTCGGTTATCGGACGGTCGCGCACCCAGGGCGGCCGGCCGCAAGGCCGAGTTGATCATTCCGAACCGCTGCTTCGAGGTCCGCGCCGGACGGGCCCTGGCCCGCCGTATCTGAGCAGGACACCGACAGCGCTACACGGTGCCATGCTGGACAGATGGTGTTCAACATGAACGTCGGCGGCGGCCATTCGATCTTCGCTCAGGCCTCCTCCCGGGTGAACGAACTCGATGCAGAGTTGCGCGACAAGCACACCGGCAAACCTGCGGAGGACATCAAGCCACTCGCCATTCTCGCGCTCCGGCGAATCGGCGTCAGCCTGTCGGATGCCGAGCTGGTCGCGTACGCGGACGCGGTCTCCCGCGGCGAGAAGTTCCAATTCCACCTCAGCTGACGCACGCTGACGCATTGAAGCCCGGCTGCCCCGAACGGTCTCGCTGCCCAGCGCGTGCCGTGAACGGGTCCGCTTCCGGCACGGCAATCTGTCAACTGATCGGGGACATCGACCCCCGATGTCAGATGTGGTTGCTATGAACGGTCGCGACGCAAGCCGCAACTGCTCTGGGAGATCCTGATGTCCGACACCACCTGCCACATGTCGATCTCGCTCGACGGCTTTGTCGCCGGACCCGATCAGAGCCGGGACGATCCGCTGGGCAAGCGCGGCCGCGAGCTGCACGGCTGGCATATCGGCGACCTGCGCGCGACCGAGGCCGACAAGATAGCCACCGGATGGCTTATGCGCCCTCGCGGCGCCTACGTCATGGGCCGAAACATGTTCGGGCCGATCCGTGGTGAGTGGAACGAGGTGTGGGATGGATGGTGGGGATCCGAGCCGCCCTATCACGCCCCGGTCTTCGTGCTCACTCACCATGCCCGCGATCCGATCAAGATGGAGGGCGGGACCATCTTCCACTTCGTCACCGAGGGCTTCGACGCTGCCTACACCCAGGCGCTCGACACGGCCGACGACAACGGCGTTGACATCGCCGGCGGCGCTTCGACAGTTCGGCAGGCACTCAACGCCGGCGTGATCGATGAACTCACCCTCGACATCGCACCCGTCCTACTGGGCAGCGGCGAGCGCATGCTCGACGGCGTCGAGACCTTTGATTTCGAGCCTGTCGAGGTGCTCCACTCACCGCTAACCACCCATATCCGTTACCGCAGACGCGGTGCCGGCTGAGCAGCAACTGTTCTTCGTGCGTCTCAATCGAGAGATCCGCTTGCGGGATGCCGCCGGGTGAGCCGATGGATGACTGGGCTCCGCGTAGGAGAGCGTGTACCGGGTGGTCATGCACCCGAAGCCAGCGGTCGTCGCCACGGTGACAGTACGTGGGTTTCCTCGAGCAGAGGTGACCGCAATGGCACGACCTGCTTGCCGCGCGTCGGGTCGACCGGCAGGTTCAACGCCCTGTTCCGGCTGGTCTCGGCCCCAGGCACCCGAGGCCGTAACATGGCGGAAGGCGTTTCGGGACGCCTCCGGGTCCGCGGACAGGGCTGAGCCCACCCGTAGTTCGAGGAAAGTGACTGCCCACGCCACCTTCTTCCGGCATCCCGGCACGCGGACCGCGGGGTCATGAAGGAGGTCGCGATGGCGACCGTCCCGCTGCCCGAACGTCCCGATCTGGGCCAGCTGCGCCGTCGGGCGCGCGAGCTCCAGCGCGCCGTGCGCGCGGGCGACCCGGCTGCGCTGGGGGTTCTCGGCCTGGACGCCGCAGCGCCCGCCCTCCCGCTGGGTGCCGCGCAACGCGCGCTGGCTCGCACGTTCGGGTTCGCGAGCTGGTCTCGGCTCAAGCACCACGTGGAGCAGATCCAGGCGTTCACCTGGCCGCCCGCTGGCCGGGCGCCGGTGGGCGAGGAATCTGGTGCGGAGTCCGCCGCAGATCTGATCGTGCGACTGGCGTGCCTCACCTGGGCCGACGACGCGGACCTCGATCCCGCGGCGGCCGAGCAAGTGTTGGCGAACGAGCCGGAGCTGCCCACGACTTCGCTCGCGGTCGCGGCGGTCGTCGCCGATCTGGCGGCCATCGAGGCGCACCTGCGGCGTGGGATGGACGTCTGCGCGCCGTGCGGGCCGCTGCGCTGGTCGCCGCTGATGTACGTGGCGTATTCCCGGTTCGACGTCGACGAGGAGCGGACCCTTGCCGCTGCGCGGGCACTGCTCGCAGCCGGCGCCGACCCGAACGACGGCCGGTACTTCCAGGGCTACCCAACACCGTTCACCGTGCTCACCGGGGTCTTCGGTGATGGTGAGGGCGACCAGCCGCGTCACCGCTGGTCGCTGCCGCTCGCGCGGCTGCTGCTCACCGCCGGCGCTGACCCCAACGACGGGCAGACGCTGTACAACCGCCAGTTCGGCGCCGACGACGACTTCCTGCGCGTGTTGTTCGAGTTCGGTCTCGGCCGCGGCGACGGCGGTCCGTGGCGACGCCGGCTGCCGGACCTGACACCCGCGCCGCGCGACCTTGTCCGGATCTTGCTCGACTGGGCGGTCACCCACGACCAACGTTCGCGTGTGTCGCTGCTGGCGGCCAACGGGGTGGACGTGTTGTCACCGTTGCCGTCCGGCGCGTGGCGATCGGGCCGGACGCCGATCGAGCTCGCGCTGGCGAACGGGCACCGCGAGTTGGCCGGGCAGCTGCGTGCGCTCGGCGCGGTGGCTGCAGATGTCGATCCCGTCGAGACCTTCGTGCGGGCAGCGCTGGCCGGGGATCGGACCGCGGTCACGCAGGCATCGCCCGAGCAGCGCGCTGCTGCGCGGCGCGCCCGCCCTGCCCTGGCCGTCTGGGCTGCGGGGCAGGGACGGATCGAAGCGGTGGAGTTGCTGCTGGACGCAGGATTCGACGTCGACGCGTTGGGCCGTGGCGATGTGCCGGTCGAGCAACCGTGGCAGACCGCGCTGCACACGGCGGTCGAGCGCGACGACGCATCACTGGTGCAGTTGCTGCTCGAACGCGGCGCCGACTTGACGATCCGCGACGCGCGCTTCGACAGCACGGCGCTCGGCTGGGCCGAGCACCTCGGCCGCCCGCACCTCGTGCCCCTGCTCATCGGCTCAGGTGGCGGCAGCTAGCCCGCCACGGTGAGTCTCGGCTGCGCCTCGCCCCCACTCCGAGCGTAGGCGCCGTGAGAGGTTGATCTCTGAACCGTTCTCGCAAGCGGACCCGGCTGCGGGCCAGAGCCGAATCGCTATGCTTGCCTCCGCGCCGAACGGATCGTGCGTCCGCCGACGTGATCCCTGTGTGTTAGCGGCGTACCCCGGTCCCGTGACACATCTGGCAGGCGATCTTGCCGGAGCCTCCGCACGGTGAGCACCGTGAAGTGGTGTTGGCGTAGACCCCATTGGCCTGCGGAGTGTTGTGATCGTGGTAGCCGCGGCCCTGGCACGGGCCACACGTGATCTTGCCGCCGCTGCAGCTACCGCACTTCTCCGCACCGCTACTGCCTAGGCCGCTGTTCCCCATCGGGCTGCGCCCCGGCCGGGCCTTCGCTGCCGGACTCGCCAATCGTCCGCCGCCGCCCACTGCGCCGAGCACGGTGAGGACGAGGACGACGCCAGCGCCGATGGCGATCCACACGAGCACCGGATGGCCGTTGTGATGGATCTGCGGCGCCGAGTTCGCGTGCTTGTCCACGCACCCGGATGTGGCAAGCCAGGTGTCAACCCGTTCGGCCGCCGCGCGGGCGGGTCCGGCCCCTTCGGCCAATTCGGCCTGGCTGGCGCCGTCAGCGACCTGTTCAGTGAAGGTTGCCCACGTGACTAGATCGGCTTTGATCGCCGCGGGCGCCTGTTCGCTGAGCCGCCGCAGGTACTGCGCGCTGCTCTCGACAGTCGAGCGGTTCGGGTTCTCCTCGTACTGGTCGACGCCCGGCCGAAAGCCCTGCGAGATCCATCCCTGAAGCTCAATGGTTTCGCTGCAGAACGCGGCGGACGCCGTTGCTGCACCGGCTGCCGGACCGACACCCACCGCCAGCCCAAACATCACCAGAACCCCGATCACGTGGCGAAGCAGTCGCGTCATGTGTCCCCCCGGACGGTTTCGAACGCTGGCATTGTCGCAGCCGTTCGCGACACACGCCTCCCAGCCACGCATGCTCCGCCGCGTGCGCTGGGGCATGAGCTCGACCTGGCGAGGTCGTGCTGGCGACATCGACCCCGTGAAAGTCGCACCGACCTTCGCTCGGCGACCACGCCAAAGACCGGCAAGCAGGTGGTTGTACCGTCATTCGCCTCGCCGGACGCGCGGCACGAACACGCACGCACGCGCAGCACGCCGCCCACGCGCAGCTCGACGTCCGACCGACGCGCACGGGCATTCCGGCGATATGTGGTGTGTATGACGATCCAGTCCCGTCCCGCTAGCGGATGGTCGATCGACATCGCTACCCAGGCCGACCGGCCCTGATCGTCGTGCGGGCACGGGCCGCAGTCCAGGCCAAGACGCATCCGCGCGTAGGTCACAGGATGGACCAGCCACCAGCCCACGAGCCGAGGAGTTGATCGAACGTCCCGCCCCCGCCGTGAGCGTCGTATCCGGCGAGGATCCGCCTTACGGCCCTCGCCTAGAGATCGGGTGAGCGCACTGTCAACCGGATCAGTGCGGGTCGTCGCGGACGCGTCGGTAGCGCTCGTAGATCACGCGCGAGCCGAACGTCCTGGTCTCGATCAGCTCCAGCGGGACGTCCTCGGTGACTGGCGGCAGGAACGGCGTGCCGCCACCCACGACGACCGGATAGCGGAACATGCGCAGCTCATCGACCAAGCCGAGCTCCATCGCCGCTCCGGCCAGCCCGGCGCCGCCGATCTCGACGTTCTCGTCAGTCGCGGCGAGGGCGGCGGCGACCTCCTCGGCCACCGATCCCTCGGCAAGTCGAGCGTTGCCCTGGACCCTGTCGAGCGTGTGGCTGAAAACGACCTTCGGGAGCGCCCACCAGACGTCCGCGAACGCGGCGTGAAGGTCGGTGTCGCGCAGCGACGGATCCGTTTCCCACACCGACATCGTCTCGTGGAGCTTGCGACCCAACAGGTGGCAGCCAAGCTCGCGCACCCGCGCGAGGTGGAAGCGAAACAGCTCCTCGCTGGGCGCCGACCAGCCAAACCCGCCCGCACGGTCAGCGATGAAGCCGTCCACCGAGACGCTCATCGAGTAGATCAGCATCGCTTCGACCTCATCGCACCGGAGCGACGGACAATGCTCGCGATGAAGTCCACCATCGAGCTGAACATCGTGCTCTCCCTCTGGAGGCTGCTCCGTCACGAGTGGTCATCGGCCGCGCGACGAAAACTCATCGTCGTGAGCGGGGGTTGCAGCGATCGTAAAGCCACTAGCGTCGCCGCACCGACATCCCGAAGGAGGAACCACAGCGCCATCGACTCGGTGTGGAGTGAGACGGCACTCGGCTCGGTTTCCCGCCAGATCTCCCCGGTGATCAATCCCAGTCAGCGCACGCCGCGCGATCGTGGGTGGTGGGAGGCGGACCGGCTGTGCCTGTTGAAACCATCTACCGGGATGACAATGATTGACATGGACGATCCCTGGGGCCTTGGCCAACCTCCGGCCAGAGCCGGCACGGCCGGCGTGTTGCCGGAACGGCTGGCGCGGCTTGCGCAGGTTCAGGCATCCGGCACTGCCGTCACCAACGAGGATCCCTACGCGCAGGACTTCCCGACCGCTGACGAACTTCCCGAAGTTCAAACGCTGATGCGCGACGGGTGGCGTCCGCTGCACGGTGCACCGCTCTACTGCCTGCTTCCGGCCGCCTGGCCGGCCGAGCACCGCACCTGGGTCCCCGACCGACTGCCAAAAGTCGGGATGGGCGGCACCACCGACAGTTACTGGAGCGAGATCGTCGCGCTGCCCGATGACGAGGACTGGCACGACGACTTCCCAGCCGAGCAGGCGCGCGTCGTCGGGCTCGCCCAGCCACCGTCGGACCGGATCTGGCTGCTGCGCTCACCCTGGCCGCGCATCCCGGTGTCGGTGATCTGTCAGATCATCTGGTCGGTCGTGGAACGCAACCCCACCCGCGACGAGATCGCTGACGTCTACCGCGTCGCCACCGACGTCCTGACTTGGGACGAGCACCGAGCCTTGGACGCCTGCCCCATAGACACCCGCGAACTCCTTGATGCCTGGACCGCCGCCGGCCGGGTCGGTGAAGACGCATCGAAGCTCATCCAGGTGCGCCTGCAGCCGGCAGCTCTCGACGACGCACTGACACGGACCCGGCTGGACGAGCCGACCCTGCTCGCCTGGATGTCGTCACTCGGGACCGATCTCGACGACGACGTGATCGCCTTCATCCGGGCCTGGCGCGAACATCAACTGCCCGGCAACCCGCCGCCAGGAGCCGACCGATACCGAGACCGGGACCTCGACGAGCTCAACGCCTGGCTCGAGGCAGGATTCGACCTCTACGCCGCCGACAGACTCGAACTCGCCGGCCTCGACACGGCGATCCGGTGGCGCGCGGCAGGATTCGACCAAGCCGACACCTACGAACTGCTTCGGTCCGACCCTGTCCTCACCCTCGAGGAAGCACACGCCTTCGATCACGCCGGACCCGCCCGCGAGCGACGCCGCGAATGGATCTACTACGGGTTCACCGCGGCCCTAGCCGCCGCCTGGGCCGCCTCAGGTCTGACGCCCTACCAAGCCCGGATATGGCGCGCCTGCGGCAACCAACCTGGTGACGTCCGATCAGGACAACAGTTCCCTCCGCAGCTACTCGAAGGACGCCGCTACATCGGCTTCGGCCGATCCGGTGGCGGTGAGAAGACGAACTCCGACTGGGACGAGATCCCAGATCCCCCAGGAACCCGCGGGCGCCGGGCGCGGCGCTGGGCCGGCGACGACAATCCATGGATCAACACCGACTGACCGGACCGTCGCCCACCCGCAGCAAGTAGCGCAGCCGGTAGAGGCGCTCCGCGGCAGGTGCGTGCGTTCGTTCAGTGTTCGCCGGGGTGGCGGGTGGCGCTGTGTCCGCACCTTGGTCATGCGGCTCGCCGGGCGGACCGTGGTTGGGCGTGTTTGCACGTGTGGGTGAGGGCGAAGCGCGGCGGAGCGGTCACGCTCGACCGTGAGCTCAACGATGGGTGCCGCCGCCTCGGTCACCGGTCGTGCGCTCACGTCGGCAGCGCTGGCGGACTGCGCAGCGCCTAAATCTCGCTGTGCATCTGTCTGTGCCACTCCGGATGTCCGGCCCTGCAGGCCGAGTTTTTCCGGAATGCAGGATCAGTGCACCTACAGCTGGACCCGCGAGTCTCGACAGCGAGCGGCGTCAGGGAACCCGGCGATCACGGCGAAACCCCGCGAGTTCATGCGATTCAGCGATGCAGACGACGGCGCCGAGATCCACCTGGCGGCGCTGGTCGCCGCCCCGATCCTCTGCTCTCGTGGCGGCGATCATCGCCAGCACCTCGACCAGCGGCGTGAGTCAGACCGGGTGAACTGCGTCGACGCGGCGACCTGGTAAACGGTCACGAACCACTCTTGCCGCACCGGCGGACGATCGATCCAGACCAATACCCGATCGCCGTCGCCCGCACGGCTCGCACGAGCTCGGCGGCATCGGCGCGCTCGCGACCGGGATCGCGGCGCGGGAGTCGACCGGTGCGCCGGTCATGACGATCGAGCAGAAGCTGGCCCGGGACGCCGACCACGACGGCGATGGTGGGTTGAGTTACACCCGCCGCGACGGCAACCTCGCCGCAGGGCAGCTCGGGGACGGCTTCGAGATCAACTCCGTGGCGACGTTCGACGCGAAGTTCGCCGGCCTGCGGAGTAGCGGCGGCTACCCGGACGACAACCAGCCATCTCGTTCTGGGTGAGAGAGCCGATGAGGCTTCCTGAATAGCCGGGCGCACCGATGGATGATTCTCGGCCTGCTTTGCGTGTCAGGGCGCGCTGGCGGGCGACGTCGGCCGGCAGAGCAGTCTGCGCCGGCCCGCGCTCGGCGGTCACGTCGGCTGGTCAGGCTGCGCACGGCCGGCTCATGGACGGCCGGAGATCTCGAGCTTGCGCGGAGCGCAGGGTCAGGCGCGTCACCCGTTCGGGGTGGCGTGGCAGCAGCTGATGGTGCGGTGCGATGATGCTGTCGGTTGTCGGTGCTCGGGCGGGGCAGACCCGCCCGAAACGTCCTCAGACGACTGGAGCCTCGCATGCCCCGCTCAACTACTCCCGCCAATGCGCTCGATCATGTGGTCGTGGTGCTGTTTGAGAACCGGTCGCTGGACAACGTGCTGGGCCGCCTGTACGGGCCTGGGGACGACAAGGCCTTCGAGGGTGTCATTGGGAAGGAGCTGAGCAACCCGATCCCGGATTGGGCCGAGCACGGCGCCGGCCGCAAGGTGGTGCCCTACGGCGTCACTGCCGACATGGACTCCCCGAACCCGGACTCGGGTGAGGAGTGGTACCACACCAACACGCAGCTGTTCGGCGCGGTCGACGACCACAACCGGTTCAAGATCGGCGAGGGCGTGACAGCACCGTGGAACGCTCCGCCGCCGGGCGCGGTTCCGGCCATGGATGGGTTCGTCGCCGACTACATCAGCACGTTCACGGCCGAGGTTGGGCGGCAGCCGGTCTATGAGGAGTACGCCCAGATCATGACCGGGTACACCCCGCGGCAGCTGCCGGTGCTGAGTGGCATCGCGCGTGAGTTCGGGGTGTTCGACCACTGGTTTTCCGAGGTTCCGTCGCAGACGTTCATGAACCGGTCGTTCTGGACGGCGGCGACGTCATCGGGGCTGGTTGTGAACAGCCCGGTGAGAAAGTGGTTCACCGACAACGACGCGGAGACGATCTTCGAGCGGCTCGAGCAGCACGGCAGGACCTGGAAGGTCTACGTGATGGAGCCGATGTGCCTGTCGTTCACCGGTGTCATCCACTATCCCCGGCTGAAGGACCGGCTGGCGACGCACTTCGTGCGGTTTTCCGAGTTCGAGAGGGACGCTGCGGCTGGGACCCTGCCCGATTTCGCGCTGATCGAGCCGGACATGATCGCCGGGCACGGCGACTATCACCCAGCGTTCGGCCGGTCGTTTTTCGGCGGCAATGTCGATATCGGGCTGGACGCGCCGTCGGCGATGCTGAGCGGTGAGGCGTTCCTGGAGCGGGTGTTCAATGCCTACCGGTCCGCCACCGCAGAGCAGGGCACTAACGTCTGGAACACCACCTTGCTGATCGGGTGGGACGAGCCAGGCGGCACCTATGACCACGTGCCCCCGGGACCGGTCGCGCCGCCGGATCCGGCCGCACCGTCAGGTGAGTTCGGCTTCAGGTTCGACCGTTCGGGCTACCGTGTTCCCGCCATTGTCGTTTCACCATGGGTCGAGCCGGGTTCGGTGTATAACGAGGAGTATCGGCACACGTCGTTGATTGCGACGCTGCGCAAGACGTGGGATCTCGGCCAGGCGTTCACCCAGCGCGATGCCTCGGCGCGTACCTTCGACCACGTGTTCACCCGCAACACACCTCGCGACCCGCAGACATGGGCCACCTTCCAAGCCCAGCCCGTCCCTGCGTGGGCGATTGACTACCAGAGTCTGGGCAAGGCCCTCGGCTACCTGGGCAAGGACGTCGCACCCGGCATCATCGAGCACGCCAGGCAGATAGGGGTCAAACTCCCACCGCAACTGGACGACCCACCGCCGCACTCACGCCCCAACTCATTGTCGAAGTCATCAGGGACGTCGCCTTCCACTACTTCCCCCGGCTGGCCGCGGGCGGCGCACGCGGTAGCAACTGAGCAAACGTCGCGCCAGTGTGTTCCCCTATCTCATGCTTCGTCCGCCGATCATGAGAGTGAGGTGCAAAGCCGGCCACCCGCGAAATGAAATTATCTGTACTTATCAAGACCACAGAACTAGGACCCGGCCCTAGCAAGTATTTGGCAATAGCTGGTTATTAATCGCGTGATCATTTCCGTGCAACGACCGCTAGGTTTACGGATAAGGATGCGCCATTCCGCATGAACGTCCACCCAACCCCTCCCGCGGGGTAGTCGCACAGTCGCCGCACACAGCCCTCCAGCGAGGCTGTCAGGCGGGTCTGACCCCAGATAGTGAGACCATCGACCGATCAGATTCTGCTCACTGGTCGGCTATGAACGTGGAAGACAATCGGAGGTTGCAGATGGCCGAAATCCCACCGTCCCAAGAGGAGATTCTGCTCACACACTTCCTCGTGTCGGACGATGTCGAGCGCTCTCGGCGCTTTTACACCGAAGTCCTTGGGGGCCGGGTCGCCTTCTCGCGGCCCGGAGGGCCGACCAACGTCGCACTGTCCAATAGTTGGATCGTCATCAATGCCGGCGGAGGCCCGACCGACGATAAGCCGGACGTCACCCTGGCGACGCCTGGCGACCCAAATCGGGTGAGCAGCTTCGTCAACATCCGGGTCAAGGACATCGAGGCGGTGTACTCCGAATGGAGCGCGCGGGGTGCTCAGTTCCTGACGCCCCCGAAGCAGCACCAGTACGAAATCCGTTGCTACATCCGTGATCCCGATGGTCACCTGATCGAAGTGGGGCAGACTACCGACCGGCAGGGGGACTGGGTGCCCGATCACTGGCCATCGAGTACGCGCGCCGACGAGATCCCAGCGGCCCCAGAGGGAATCGTGCTGGCCCACTTCATCGTGTCGGACGATGTCGAGCGCTCTCGCCGCTTCTACACCGATGTGCTCGGGGGCAGCGATGCGTTCTCCGGACCCGGAGGGCTCACCTATGTCCAACTATCGAACAGTTGGATTATCATCAACGCCGGCGGAGGCCCGACCGACGACAAGCCGGAAGTCACCCTTGAGACGCCCATCGAACCCAACCGGGTCAGCAGTTTCCTGAACATACGAGTAACGGACATGCACGCGGTGTACACCGAATGGAGCGCGCGGGGTGCTCAGTTCCTAACCCCCCCGAAGCCGCACCAGTACGAGATCCGTTGTTATATCCGCGATCCCGATGGTCATCTGATCGAGGTAGGACAAACGACGGACCCGGGGGGAGATTGGTTCCCCGATCAATGGCCATCGAGCAAGGCGGAGTGAGCTTCCCGACGGGGCGGAGGTCTGCGTCATGACCACGGCGGTCATCGGCATCGGAGGCATCGGATCGGCAATCGCGCGTCAGCTTGCTGCCGGGGCGAGATCCTCCAGCTCTCGAGCGCCGACAACGAGTCGCCGCGAAATCTGACCGCGGAAATCGGCAGAGCGGCGGTCGCCGCGCTCGTCAACCGGAGTGCATTGCAGGGAGCTGATGCCGTCGTCCCTGCGCTACGGTTTTTCCGTGTTGAAGGACATCATCGACGAGATCGCCGACGCCCTGGGAGACACGCTTCTCGTCGTTCCGAGCAATCCGGCCGGACTCGCCGCACCAGGCGAGGTCGTGCGACTCGTACCGGAACGGCACTCATCGGGCTTTGTTGTTTCTGGGTGGTTGCCGATCGGGACACGGTTGCGATTGCGTTCGGCACCGTATCTGCCGCTCTCTTCGAGTCTTCGAGCCGCCGGTCGCCCGAGCCCGCAGTTCTGTTCTACGTGTTCGAGGACGAGCATGGGAGCGACGAAGTCGGGCACTTGATCCGAACGGCGGGCTTTGAGCCGATGAGGATCGGCGGGTCGAACAGTCGAGCCGACTCGAGGTGGGCGGCGATCTTCACGATCTTGTGGTCCTCTTCGCAGCGGCGCGTCCCTCGCCGATCGCATTCAGGTGAACGCGGCTCGATCGCGTCGAGATGGCATGCGTCGTTCAGTCGTCGTCGAGCTGGCCGAGCGCTCGCTGGGCGAGCGAGTCTGCTGCGTCGGCGGCCAGGGTCATTCGTCGCTTCGGGCCAGCGCGTTCTCCCCTCTGGCAGCGATCGGATCCCATGCATAGCGTGCGTGGATAGGTGGGGTGCCGCCGATCTATGCGATGCGAGAGGAAGGACATGCGATGACGCAGTACCTGATCACGTTCCCCAGCGACGCGATGAACCACATCCCCGACGAGGAGATGCGCGAGGTGGGCAGAGCTGCGCACGCGGTCTGTCAAGAGCTCATCGACGCCGGTGTGTACCTCTTGACCGGCGGCCTGGAAGAGGAACCCGCGAATCTCGTGGGCACGGACGGGACGGTCACCGACGGCCCGAGACCGGACTCCATCAGCGGAATCACGATCGTGGACGTGCCTTCACGCGAGGACGCGCTGAAGTGGGCTGCCAAGATCGCTGCTGCGTGCCGCTGTACGCAGGAAGTACGGGCGATCGGGTTCGACCCAGAACTCGAGGCGATGCTCGGCAAGGTTGCTGTCGACGTCTACGGCCTGAAGACGCGTGATCGAGGGTGACCGCACATCGGCATGGGCGCGCTCGCGCGCTCCTCGCCACGGTCATGGGACCAGCCTGACTGGACTCTTGCCACAGTCAGGGGAACATCCTCGGCGCGCCTGCCGGGGTGGTCGGGGCCGGCTGTTGCGATCGCTTCAGGTCGTTGGATCTGGAGGTCGCCGATCGTATTCCGGGAGGTTCCGGTCAGGGTCTATGACGTGCCGATCTTCGCCAAGCCGAAGGTCGCCCCGGACCGGTATTGGGAGGTCGACAAGGCGCTCTACTCGATCCCGGGCGAGCGGATCGGGCAGCACCTGCACGCCCGTGCCGACTCGCAGTTGGTGCGGTACTACCACCGCCGGCAGCTGATCAAGACCCGTCCGGGCAAGCCTCCGGGCGGCCCCTGCACCCACGCCGGCGACCTGCCGGACCGGACGTCGGACTATGCGCTGCGCGACGTAGGGTCGCCCAAGGTCAAGGCCGCCGCGGCCGAGGCGTCGGTCGGCATCTGCGCGCAACGGATCCTCGACGTCCCGCTGCCGTGGATGAGCATGCGGGCCGTCTACCGGCGCTCGGCCTGGCCGGCAATGGAGCGGCCGCGGTCGACACCGCCTGCGCACGGGCACTGGAGTATGACGTCATCGACGTCAAGAAGATCGCCGGGATGCTCGAGCAAGCCCTCGAGGCGATGATTGATGGCGATACTTCCTGCCCGTATGCAGCGTATTGGGCATGGCGCTGGCTGGCCGCAATTCTGCAGCCCGGTGCAACCCGCCGGTGGCAAACGCCTATGGAGCGGGTCGGGTCATCCGCACTCGATCCCGGCTTGCGTGGAGTGCGCTGGCTGCAGTGGCCGCGATCGCGGCACCCGCGAGGGTCGCCACCAGTACGAACATTGCGCCGACTGGCCAGAGATTCGCGCCGTCAACTCCGCGATCGGTCGCTGCGTCGACCGACCATAAGACGGTCACGGTGATCGTCAGCGTCATCACTGCAGTAGGCCCGCGGCCACGCCAACCGGCGGCCGCCGATACGACGGCGACAATCAGCGCGAAGATCCAGACCTTCCGGGTGACGTAATCCTGCAGTTCGTGCCAACCCAGCGGTGCGAGATAGCCGACTGCGGCAGCAACTGCCGCGGTCACGACCACGAGCAGGCCCGGTGGCGAGCTCGACGCCCTGGCTGGCACCAACCTGTCCCCGACCACGTCCTAAGTCAATATCACGCTCAACGGCCGATTGGTTACCTGACCGTCCGTGACCTTCACGACGATGGCGTCCAGGAGCACCGCGGCGTAGACGACGTCGAGCGGGCGGGTGGCCCAATCCTGCATCTCCTCCAGCACCCGGTGATCCGACTGATCGTCTCCTTGCTCACCGACGCCCCCGTAGATCTCGGCGAGTGCGCGCTGATCTCCCCAGTCGTTAGCCCCTTGGCATACGGGGACAGCACCACCTGGTCGACGCCCTCGAGGCGGCGTTGCCGCTTCTTGACCAGCTGAGGTTCAAACGTCCCGTGCCGGTCTCGAGGGACCTCGATCTCGACCTCGCCGCTGACATCGGCCAACACCGTCTTGCCCCGGTGCCGTTGCGCTTACTGCCCGTCCCCGCCCCCACGGGATCGTGCTTCTCATACCCGAGGTGGTCTGTCATCTCCTCCTGCAGCGCCGCCTCGATGACGGTCTTAGTACCTGCTTGAGCGGCCCCCCGGACCGGTCAACGACGGGCCCTTCTCCCGAGCCTGACGCACCAGCTCGGCCGTCACCTGCTGCTCGGCCCGCTCCTTCTTCTTCGCTGCCATATCGGGCAGTGTCGCGGTCATCTCCGCACCTTTCCGCCAGCCTCACCGCCCAGCGTGTCAGGCCGAAAAACACGTGCGGCCCTCGCGGGCGTTGCCGACGTTCGTTCCGACGATCGCGCGTTTCACCGATACAGCGAGCTGGGCGGCGGGCACCACTGGTGATCATTTCTGGATCACGCCTCGTGCCGGTGGTCGATGCGGGCGCTTGCCGTGAACGGCGCAGGTCGGCCGGTACACCCCTTCCAGCTCGACCATGTCTTGAGCTGTCTGGCCGCGAGGTCGACAGTCACTTCCGCCACGTCGTCAGTGTCTACGTCGATGCTGTGGGTAGTCCAGGTTCCGCGCCACTGGAAACTTGATGATCGGCTCGCCATCTCGCCGCCGATCTCGCCGCCGATCTCGCGGCGACCGCGTAACTCAACGGAAGTGTCCCAGCCCTGCCGTGTCGAGATCGGCTTGCACCAGCGCGCGCGCCTGCGCCATCACCGACGTCGGGCCGGCCCAGTCTGGAAAGTCGTAGTCGCCGCCGCGAAGGGTCATGCCGGCATCATCCGCCAGTGCTCAGCATTCGGCGCGGCGTATCGCCTAGCATCGATCGACGAAGCGCCCCGGTTGATGCCTCACCAAGCTGTGGGCGCAGCGCGATCGAGCGGACGGATAGTTGCGCGCTCGCGCGCCGCCTCGGCCAACGCCCCTGTGGCTTGGGTCGGCGCCCGGGTGTCAACTGGTCTCATGACCAGCTCGGTTCGAGCAAGGACCCGCTGGCGTGCAGCACGTCGAGGCGGTGCACCTCGGGTTCGCCTGCGGGTCGAATCCCGCCGAACCCCGCGTCCACGGCGGGGTGGATTCGATCCTCGAAGGCCTGGGTGCAGGCCTGTTCGGATTCCCAGACGTCGATGTAGCGCAGTTGCCCGTTGGGCTGGCGCACACACAGGTGCAGCAGCGACCCGGCGATCGGTTCGGGCCCAATCTTGTCGATAATCCGGCGGTAGAGATCCTCCCCGATGGGGACGTCTTGGATGAACGCGTAGACCATTTCGGAGGCCTCCTGATATATTGATCCAAATACAGTTCGGATGAATAAGGAGACCGTACGGTTGATGTGTCCCGACGTCAAGGTAGGAGCTGCCGCCAAGCGTGTCTACCACTCGCCGCGGCGCGTCGAGCAGGCCGCCGAAACCCGGCGCGCGGTGCTGTCCGCGGCCCGGGACCTGTTCGTCAGCAACGGCTACACCGCGACCACCATCGCCCAGATCGCCGACCGCGCGCGGGTGTCGCCGGACACGATCTATGCCACCGTCGGCCGCAAACCGGCGCTGCTGCGTGAACTCGTCGAGACCGCGATCTCTGGGACCGATCAGCCGATCCCCGCCGAGCAGCGCGACTACGTGGTCCGCATCGGTACGGCCGACACCGCGACCGCCAAGATCACCATCTACGCCCAGGCGATCACCGCGATCCAGCAGCGCATGGCACCGGTGTTCCTGGCGCTGCGCGCCGCCGCCGCCACCGACGGCGAGTGCGCACGGCTGTGGAGCGAGATCGCGAACCGGCGGGCCACGAACATGCTCGGCTTCGCCGCCGACCTACGCAGGACCGGCGAACTGCGCGAGGACGTCACCGACGCCCAAGTCGCCGACATCATCTGGAGCATGAACGCCGCCGAGTACTGGGACCTGCTCGTGCGCGAACGCGGCTGGACCCCCGACCAGTTCCGCGACTGGCTCATCGACGCATGGACGCGACTGCTGCTCCGGACCCAGTGATACCCGACGCTGGCTGGCCGCGGTCGGGGATCGAGGGCATGAACCACGGGATCGGCTGCAGGAACCAGGTCTTCTGCTGCCGGCTGTCGAAACCCGCGAACCCGAACGGATTTCGGCGCAGCGCCGCGCAGGTTGAGTTCCATCTCGAGAGCTACGACATCGACGGCGTCATCAATCTGGATCTTCGCGACGCCGAGGTACACCGTAGGGTGCTCGCGCGACGGCTGTGCTCGCAATGCGGGCTGGAATACAGCCTGATCGCCAACCGGCCCGATATTGACGACGAATGTGACGTCTGGGGCGGCCGACTTGCGGTTCGCGACGAAAGCCGGAAGCACTCTATTCGGTTGGCCGAGTACCACGCGCAAACCAAGCCGCTCATCGATCTGTCCCAACACAACGAGTTCATCGCCCCGATCTACGCCACCTACCCGGGTGCGCGAGGTGCAGGCGATGATCCGGCAGCACTTCGCCCTGCCACTGCTCAAGCCGCTCCGGTCCTGAACCGACGCGCGCTCCCGGAAGTCTGCGCCATGGCCATGTGCCACTCCAGCGCAGATAGTCTGTGCTCGCGCGGACGAGTGCGCAGAATGCGGCAACGTTCGAGGCCGAACAGGGTCCGCGCGGGTACCCCGTAATCGGCGAACTTGAGCCGCCAGGGCGCGGAGTGGGCCGCGCATCGCCGTCGATCGGTAGCACGTCGGCACGAAGATCGAGTCATGCAGAAGAATCGTTACTGGCCAGTCAGCCTGCTCACCCACATGCCGGTTCAGTGAGGAAGACGATCTCTGAAGGTTGTCGCCCGTCTTGAAAGGGCGCAGCTTGTCGGGTGTGAGATGGATGTAACCTGCCGCAGCGGCGTCGCGCGGCGATGGCGCGTGGTGGGAGCCGAACGGTGCCGAAGCCAGCGCTCATCGAAAGGGACAGCTGTCGTGACACGCGCCGCGACCCTTCGCCGCCGGCGGATCCGACCGCCGCGTCGTGTCCGGATCGGCCTCGGCGCGCCATCGCGTGGTTGTAACCCTTAGCTGTCGGACGGGATGCGACGCGGCGACTGTCTTCGCCGGCGCCGCGATCGTTCTAGCATTTGAAGGGTGCTTGCGATCGCGGTGCTCGGTCCGGTCGAGCTCCGCTACGACGGTCGGCCTCTCCAGGTGCCGGCCGGCAAGACGACCGAACTATTGATCCGGTTGGCGCTGGACGCCGGGGTACCTGTCACGGCTGGTCGCCTGATGACTGACTTGTGGGGAGTCGAGGCGGCTGGCACTGGGCGGAACACGATGCAAACCAAGATTTCGAAGCTGCGGCGTGCGTTGGGTGACGCCGCAGTCCTTTCGGGTGCGCGCGCTGGCTACACCCTCGAAGTGGACCCGAGCTCGGTCGATGCTGTCGAGGTACTGGACCTGGCGAGCGCGGCGAAGGATCGGGTGCGCGGCGGTGACTTCGGATTGGCGCTGCAGGCGTGTGATCGCGCGTTGGCGATGTTCCGCGGCGATCTGATCTTGTGCGACGCTGGCGACGCTCAGTGGGTGGCCCCCTATCGGGTTCGTCTCGATGAGGCCCGTCGCGGCCTGGTCGAGGATCGGCTGTCGGCGAGATTGGAGGCGGGCGGCGGCGATGAGCTGATCGGTGAGCTCGAGGGGCTGGTCCTGCTTCACCCGTTGCGGGAACGTCTGTGGGAGCTGCTGATCACCGCGTTGTACCGGGCCGGACGCCAAGCCGATGCGCTGGCGGCGTACCGGCGGGTGCGGACGCAGCTGGCGGACGACGGCCTGGACCCGGGAGTGCACCTGCAGCAACTCGAGCAACAGGTCCTGGTGCACGATCTGTCACTGGGTGTTCCGCACTCCACCCGCGCCCCGTCCGGCCTGGACGTGTCGGCTGGCAATCTGCCGTCGATGGCCGCCAAGCTTGTCGGGCGCGAGAGCGAAGTGGCCGTCCTGTCCGAGCTGCTCATCGGCGAGCGGCTCGTCGAGATCGTCGGGCCGGGTGGAGTGGGGAAGACGGCAGTGGCGATTGCGGTCGGCCGCCGGCTGGCCGAGTCGACCGATGTCGCGTCCGGCGGGGTCTGGCTGGCCAGGCTCGAGGCTGCGTTGACAGCACACGCCGTCATCGACACGGTGATCGCCGCGTTGAATGTTCCCGGCGGCGAAGCGGCACTGTTGGAGCGGCTAAAGGGCAGCGCAGTTGTACTGATTCTGGACAACTGCGAGCATGTCGTTGACGCGGCCACCTCGCTCGCCGTTCGGCTTCTCGATGCGGCCCCGGGGCTGCGGATCCTGTGCACCAGCCAGGTGCGACTCGACGTAGACGGTGAGTTCGTGTTCGAACTCGAGCCGCTTGCGTTGTCCGCGGCCGCCGAGTTGTTCACCCGTCGAGCCACCGCACAGCGCGTTGATCGGACGTCGGCGGAGCTCGACGACGCCGTGCTGGATCTGTGTCGCTCGCTCGACGGTCTACCTCTGGCGATCGAACTCGCTGCGGCACGAACTAAAACGTTGTCGATCGCCGAAATCACCCGGCGCCTCGACGAACGTTTCACCGTGTTGAGTGACCCGACCAGCCGCAGACCGGAACGTCGTCGATCATTGAAGTCGACGATTCGATGGAGCTACGAGCTGCTGTTCCCGGATGACCAGCGAGGGCTATGGGCCCTGGCTACGTTCGCGGGCGGCGCACCCCTCGGCGCGGTCGAGTGCGTGCTCGCCGCGCTGGACGTACCGGCAGCCGCGTCGATCGACGTCGTCGGCCGGCTGGTGAGCCGCTCACTGGTGATCGTCGACGAGGTGGGCACCTCGACCGCCGTGGTATCCGGACCTCATCGGGGGCTGCACCACTTCGTTCGGTACCGGCTGCTCGACAGCATCCGGGCGTTCGCGCTGGAGGCGATGGCCGACACCCGGCTCGCCGAGCGCGCGTTCGAGGCACACGCCGCTTGGTTCGCTGACGCCGCCCTCGCCTCCACTTCAGGCGTGCGCAGCAAGCGTCAAGCCGAGCACCTGTCCTTCGCCCGGGTGGAGCGCGCGAACATCGACGCCGCATTGGCGTGGAGCGTCTCGCACGACCCGTTGCGCGCGCTGAACATCGTCAATGGTTTCGGCTGGGCGTGGATCGTTCTCGGCGACAGCAGAGGCGCGCAACGGATCTTGGCCGCGGTCGACGCGGCAGGCGACTCGGGCGAGGTCCGAGACCGGGCCAGCGCCCTGTTGCTCGCGGCGTGGATCGAAGCGTCCACCGGGGACCTCGAACTTGCCCGCCACCACATCGCCGCAGCAACCGACCTGGCCGACCTCGTCGGTGACGCCGACCTGCAGGCGCGCTGCTCGTACTACCTTGCCTACGTCGTGTCCCATCATGGCGACTTCCGACAGGCGATGGCGTTGACCGAGCGGAGCGCGGCTCTCTACGACGGGTTGGACCGGCCGTGGGATCAGGCCGCGAACTGGCTTTTCGCTGCCAGAGCGGCGATCTCGGCCGGTGACCAAGAGCGCAGCGTGGACGCTGCGACTCGTGTGCAGCAATGGCTGCGAACGGTGGACGACCCGTGGCTGCAGGTGCGCGGCGACGCCATGCTCGGCGAACTGGCTCGCATCCAATGCCGGTTCGACGACGCGGTCCTGCATATCGCTCGTGCTGCCGACACGTCGCGGCGCCTCGGGTTTCTGCAAACGGAGGCCTACCAGCTCTCGAGTCTCGGTCGTGCTCAATGCCAGGCGGGCGACTACGACGGTGGCGTGATGACCCTGGAGGTCGCGATCGACAAGGCCGAGGCCACCGGTGACGTTCGGCTGGTGGCGCTCGCCCGGGTACATCTGGGGCGTGTGCTGCGGGCGATCGGCCAGGTCGCGCGAGCCCGGGCAGCGCTCGAAGCTGCAAGTGCGTGGCACCGCAAGGCTGGGGGTGGAGAACAGGCCGCCCTGGGGGAGTGCTTGCTGGCCGCGATGGACGCCGCGGATCAGATCTCCGGCGCCGAGCAACGTCTCGTGGCGATCCTCGACCAGGCTCGGCACGATCGCAACGCCCCCGTAGAGGTTTTCGCCCTCGACGCGCTGGCCCGCATCGCGGCTCAAGCCGGCGCTCTCCCCACAGCCCGTGACCTCTGTGTGGCGGCTGATCAACGAATGCGCGCCGCCTCCCATTTCATCACCGAGCTCGACCGAACGGACGCCCGCGTGGTGCGGCAGATCGCCTGAGCCTGAGCCCATCACGCGGCGTGTGTCGGCTCCGTCCGGCGGACTCGACCGCGCCGCTGGTTTACCACCAGGAATGCCAGCAATCCACTCAGCGCCGTCGCGATGCCGGCGATTTGCCAATGACGCAGCACCTCGCCGAGCAACAGAAACGACCACACCACAGCGAGGGCTGGTTGGACCACCTGGGAGATCCCGATCGTGCCGATCTGGATCGTCCGCTGCGCGAACACCATCAGCCCGTGGGCGGCGACGCCGGTCAGAAATGTCAGGATCAACATGTACGTCCACCCGGTACCACTCAACCCGAATACGTCGCCGTTGGCGATCGCCAACGGCAGTACGGCGAGCGCCGCGATCGGGCTGACCGTCGACATGAAGGTGGCCACATCCATCTCCCGGCGGAAATGCCGCGTTGACACGACGTAGCCGGTCCAGAGAACCATCGCCAGCAGACCGAAGACGTTGCCGAGAACGGACGCGTCGCCGTTCGGGGGCGCGCTGAACAACACGATGCCGACACCACCGAACGCGACGAACGCGAATCCCAAGGCACGCGGATTGATGTACTCGCTGAACAGCTTGGCGCCCAGCGGCACGATCAGAAACGGCGAAAGCGAACCGATCAGCGCAGCATTGGCCACACTGTTATGCGTCGCACCCGCGAAGAAGACCGCGAGGTTCAAGCCGAAGAAGATTCCTGGGACGAACGCCTGGCGCACATGGCGCATGGTGACCCGTCGGCCAGTGCTCCACAGGTACCCGTTCCAGAGGACGCTAACGATGGCCAACCGCCAGAACGCGACAAGGACACCGGGCGACTCCGCGCGCTTGACGAGAGTCGAACTGAGCGAGAACGCGACCACAACGCCGACGACCGCGAGCGCCCCGCGCGTCCGCGCACGGAGTGCGCGGATCCTTATCGGCGATAAGGCAGTCGTCATGATGGCGGCCGCGAGAAGGGACACGCGGTTCGGCCGCCGTCGCCCTCGTCGGCTCCCCACATAGCTTCATCGACCCCTGTCCCGTTAGCGCCCCGGCGCGACGGTAGTGCCGCACGCATCAAGGTTCCGCGGGATCGCGGACGTGGTGGTCAACCACGGTCGTGCCATGTGTGACCCCGGCGTAGGCGCTGCCGCGGATGCGTCGCCATTGCCTGTCTTCCAGCGCCTCGTTGTCACCGAACCCTCATCGTCGACCACCGAGCAGCAGCCTAGACCCGGACACGCTGCACGGGGCTGCTCCGTCATCGTTCGAGTTGAAGACCTGCTACGCGGACTCGCGCGCAGCGGACGAACGTACCCGAGCGCCGACCTATGGCGGTCGATGACTCCCGCCACAGACTCGCTCGTCAATCTCGATTGGGTGCGAGGCCGATCCGCGGGTCTCCGCAGAGGCCTGCGAACTGCACGGGACAGCATCACTACAAGCGCCCCCGGCCCCGACGCTCGGGGCTCCATTTGCCGTCGACGACGACGCCGTTTTCGCAAGTGCCGACTTGCCCATGACGATGAGGATGCGCCGCACTGCCGCTGCTGCGGGGGTTCCAGCGCGACGCAGGTCGCGGCGGTCAAGAAGTCCCGGACATCGTCTCGCGCGCTGTCCTCGCTGTGACCTGTCGCCGCCCGGGTAACCGCCAAAGGGCTACCGCCATAGCGAGGAGCCATAGGCACCACACCACGTAGCCAGCGAAGTTGGTGCGCCGCGCGGCGTCGATCCCGACCGGGATCAGGACACCGGTTGCGATCAGTGTGCCCGCGCCGTACCCGACGTAGGTGAGCCAGCGTGCCGCGACCCGCCGGGTGACGGCACGCACAACCAACACAGTGAACGTCGCGGTGAGTGCGTATCCGATCGTCTCGCCGATTGCCGTGCCGAGCCAGGTGTGCAACGTGTCGAACCGGTCGTACGCGTCGGCGGTCTTACCCGCCAGCGTGGCATTGTCGCTGATACCAGGGACAAAGAGTGCCCACCGAGACAGTCCAATCACTTGGACGGCGGCCGCGGCGATGCCGAGGCCGGCGATCCATCGCCCAGGACGTCCGCCGGCGACGCGGCCGAGGAGGAGGCCGACCGGCGCCAGCAGCGCGGCGCTGACGGCGAGCACGATGAACCAGCTGACGATCGCGGGTTCGTGCAGGCGGAATTTGGTCAGGATCTCTGCCGTGTCGGACTTGAGGATCTGCGGGTAATCGAATATCGATCCGAGCGCGGTGAAGCCAGCGATAGCGAGGGCGGCAGCGCTGGCCATTCCAGCGGCGGCGAGGCGGCGGGTGGTCTGGGTGTTCATGGCTTCTCCCGCGAGTTAGCGCGCTGATTGGGTGGGTGTCTGGACGTCGGCGGTGATGCGGTACCAGGCCAGGGTGGCCGCGAGCGCATCGTCGAGTGGCGTGCTGCAGTCGCCGAACGCGGCGCGGAACTTGGCGTCGTCGACGACCCAGCGGTCCGTGAATTGGTACAGCGTGTGCAGGTACTCACGCATGGCCGGCTTCATCAGTCCGAACAGGCGCAAGGTGGCGCTGCCGGCGGCGAGCGACCGGGGCCGGTGACCAGCCAGCCGGTACACGCTGTCGATGATCTGACGGGTCGTGCGCGCCTCGGCGACGGGCAGATGCCAGACCGAGCCCGAAGCTCGCGGCGCGCTGCCGAGCGCGATCAGGCTGGCAGCGACGTCAGGAACGTAGGAGTAACTGTGCAGCGTGTCGGCATTGCCCATCACCTGGGCTCTGCGGCCACGGAGGGCGGTACCGAAGACAGTCTCACCGAGTGCCGACTGGCGAACGCCCGGGCCGAAGTAGTCAGACGCGCGGCCGATGGCGACCTCGACCCGACCGGCGGTATGTGCCTCCAGCAGCTGGGCGGTCATCACCGCACGGGTGACCCCCTTGACCGAGCTCGGGCACACTGGCAACGTTTCGACCAGGTCGCGTCCGCCGGTCGGCCCGTACGCATACAGGTTTTCCAGTACCACCAGGCGGGCGCCGGCGCCTTCAGCCCCGGCCAGCACGCCTCGCTGTAGCGGCGGGAACTCCTCGGCCCACCCGGCGTAGTTAGTCGCGTTCAGACAGAAGTACACGACATCGGCGCCCGCGCTGACCACAGTGGTGAAGTCTGCGGACGTGGCGTCGCCGGCCATGACCCGCGCCCCAGTAACCCGGGCCCGGCCACTGCGGCTGACGGCCGTCACGTCGTGCCCGAGATCAACGAGCTGCTCGGCGACGAGGCGTCCCACCTGTCCGGCGCCGAAGACGACGTGGCGACTCACGACCGGCTCGCTTCCTGACGGTCCAGAACGATCGGCAGCACTGTGGTGATCGCGGCGACGGAGAGTGCGCCGAACGAGCCGAACACGGTGAACTGCTCGTCGACCTGAATGCCGCCGGCCGTGGTGACCGCCCAGCCGAGCGGCCAGATCATGGCAAGTGCCGGTGCCCAGACCCAGGCCAGAGCGTCGAGCCGCACCCGAAGCACGATGGCCTGTGCCAGCCCAACGGCGAGCCCGCAGACCGCGCCCTGCACGACGAGCGCGCCGAGGCTGGTCCGGTAGTCGACGATCGCCGCGCCGGCGACCAGACCCACCGCGAATCCGATCGCGGTGGCCGTGATCCATCGCCGCACCGGTGGCCGGTTCCGGCCCAAACCCCATGCCTGAACCGCGCCGAGAATGCCGCCGGTGATCAGGCCACCGAACAATGCCGCGGTCAGCCCGTCGACAGGTCCGACGATCAGATGCGCCGCATATCCACCGAGCGGGAAGCCCGCGAAGGTGAGCATCCAGCGCCCCGCCGAGCGCGGCGGCGAGCTGCGCGTGCTCGCCTGCGACGGGATTGGGGATGTGGTGTGCATGTCGACTCCTAGAGGTTGGCGTGGTCAGGACGGGTGTGTTTCGCGGCGATCCAGGCCGCGAGCAGATTGTCCGGATAGTCAGACAGGTGATCACGGACCAGCGCGTCGAGCAGGTCCTCGTCTCCGTCCAGATGCGCCGCAGCCACTGCCACCAGCTGCCGGTCGCGGGTGGTCACCGCGCATCCGGTGGCCCGCGCCAACTCGGCATGTTCTCCGGTGAGCACGGCCGCGGCCACCAGCACCCGCGGCGAAACGCTCGTTGCCGCCCGGTCGACGACTTCGCTCCCCGCGGCCCGGTCGCCGCCGATCATTCGCAAAAGCAGGAGGTCCGTGTCTTCGGTCATGCCCAAACTATCGAGGGGCACGCTGACGGCGGCCTGACGCTGCGCTGACGGCGACCTGGTCGAAGTTGAAGTGCGAGTGGAACGCGGTCCACCGTTGCGACTCGGTCCGGTCCCGGCCGAACAGCACTCGGCTGACGGCGGCCTTGAGATTGTCTTAGCTGATGTGCACCGTCGGCACCCCACCGAAGGTCTCGAAGACGTGCACATGCCGTTCCACGAAGGCTTCCTGACCCTGGGTGGCGAACGCGCGGTGCGCGGCGCGGCCGGAGTACGAGCGGGTTGTCACCGAGAAAGAACCGATCGGCGATCTCGTTGAAATCCGCAGCGGACTCGAGTGTGAACCGGTCGATCACAGCGTCGGTGATCTCGGCCGATGAACCTGCCCTCGACGCGATCTCGCCGACGTCGATCACGGCGGTTTCTGCAGCGAACACGACGAGTTCGATTGCCGCGCACTGGATCTCCTCACCGGTGACCTGCGATCGCACGTGCTTCGTTGAACGGATGCCCTGGACGACGTCAGTCAGGCCGTGCCCCCTGTGCCTTGTCGACGATGTCACGCAGCCCTCCAACGACACTGGCCCGCACCTTTGCCAGCGCGTCATCGGGCCCCGTGGTCCCGCGAAGCACCTCAGCGAACAGCCCGAGGCCCGCGACAAGATCTTCAGTGGCACGGTCGGGCGCCGCCGCTCGACGTTGAGCCTCTTCCCGGGCGCGTGCGTTCACCTGTCGCCGCCTGCGTGCGCGTCGCTGTCTGCCGTGCTCACGATGCACTCACGGTCTGACCGTAGCTCCGGGTTACGACGCGGCGGCTCCGTCACTTGGCCAGGTAGGCCTTTGGTCGGCCAGGGTGCAGCCCACTCGGCTTCGCCGCCGCGCCCGATAGATCCCGCCGTGATGGCGCCGTCGGAATCAACCGACAGTGGACGTCCCGATACCCATGTTCCGTCGGAACGTCGCGAGTCGGTGTCCTCTGCGCTGACGATCACTTGGTTCGCTGACCCCGACGGCAATTCACGTAGGCCGCTGCGCGTCACCGCCGTAGCGGAGGCCGCCCAGACTGGCTACACCCTGCTTGGCTGGCGTGTCAGTGACGTCAGCCCGACCGTGACGTGGCTGAATTCCAGTGGCATCTTTCACCCGATACGACCGCCGAGCGGACGCTCAAGGCGTGGACGGCTCCTAACGGTGCCAGTCGCACGAACGTCATCCTTATCGTGGTCGCCACAACTGCCTCGCGCATAACGCCACGGCACGGTTTGCGCATCACCGACGTCGGGCCGGCCCAGTCCGGAAGGTCGTAGTCGATTGGTGCGCCGATTTCGCGCGGCACTTCGCCGGGGTAGAAGTTCGTTACGAGCAGCCGCCGCGAAGGGTCATGCCGGCATCATCCGCCAGTGCTCGGCATTCGGCGCGGCGTGCGACTGCATCGATCGACGAAGCGCCCCCGTTGGTGCCCTCACCAAGCTCGCCGATGCCGCGGCCGACGGAAGCCCGCGAGCGGTCCCAGCCGGCGATCTTCTACGCGAGGGCAAGTTCCTCTTCTTCACCGTCCCCAACTCGGACAAGGTCGCAGCGCTACACCGCGACCCCCGGATCGCCCTCACGATCGACGTCTTTCCGCCACCGTGCTGCCCACTCGTCCGCCACCCCGAGCGGTCGAACGCCTCGTCCAGGCCAAGCACGGTTGACTGCGGGCGGCCCTCGAACCGCTGCCCGCATCGGCATTCGACCACGCGGCGGCACTGTCGCCGCGGTTGGCGGCCGAGGCGCGACCTGACGGAGTGCCGCAAACCGACGTCACTGTCCAGTCGCGTCGGCGCGACGGCGGCCAACCCAGTGGATGCCAGTTGTCGAGATCACGCCCGCGGCGATCGCGGCGCGCTCGGTCTCTTCGCTGACCTCGGCGACACCACCGAACAGCGATGGGACGTCCTCCCGTAGGACCGTGTCGAAACGGTTGACGAGCGCGGATTGGACCGTGTGCCAAGCATGCAGGCCGTGCTCGTGCGCCCACCGATCGCGGTACTCGGGCCAGGGCAGGCGGCTCGCCCGCCAGTTGTCGCGGCGTTCGCCGGCCCAGCCCGAATTCGCGTCGGCGGGCACCCGGTCGAACAGCCATCGTGCCGTTGCCTCATCGATGCGTTCCCACGCCCATTCCACGATCACCACAACCGCGTCGGGCGTGAGCATCCGATCGATCCGCTCGACGGCCGCGTCGAGGTCGGTCAGATGATGCAGCGCCTGAACGGAGACGACAACATCGATGCCCGATGGCGGTTCGTATCTCTCGAACGGCACCTGCCGATACGCGGCGCCCTCCGGGGCATCCGGGTCGACACCGACCGCCGCATAGCCAGCGGCCAGCGCCGCAGGCACGATCCCGCCCGCGGCGCCGCAGCCAATCTCGAGAAGACGCGCCGGCGCGGTCGGTAGCGCGGTCGAGATGAACAACCACTCAGAGGCGAGCCAGCGTTGTCGGGACTTCGAGTCACCCTCAGTGAGCTGGTGCGAATGGCGAGCGTGCGGCGCAGACATCACGTCCGCGATACTGCCAAACCGAGCCGCTGCCGTGGGCTACGTATCAGGCCTGGTTGGTCGCGGACCAGCTCGCCAAAGAGCTGAAGGATCCAACTGGGCAAAGAGCCGTCGATCGAGGCGCGGTGGGGGCGCTGAAGGTGGCGCGCAGATCGTCACTAACGTCAGATGTCGTTGAGGTCGGCGGTGCTGACGAGAAGCGGCAAGGTTGATCTTGTTGGCGCCGCGTGCTTGCTCGACCAGGCGCACCCCGCGGCACGCCTCGCCATCACTTGCATCCGATTGATCTGGCCTGCGGTCGCCGCGAGGGAAGAGAAGCAGCGACACGCAGCGGCTGGTATTTGATTACGGTCCAAGCCATGGTCATGAATTACGCGGTCGGCCTGCCCACGGTCGGCGGATTCGGAGACGTTCGCACGTTGGTGGACCTGGCGGTCGCCGCCGAACAGCACGGCTGGGACGGCGTGCACCTGTGGGATCACGTGCTCTATCACGAGTCCGGCTGGCCGGTAGCGAGTCCGGTCGTCGCCGCTGCGGCGATTGCGGCGAGCACCAGCCGCGTCCGGATCATCCTCACCGTCGCACTGCCGCGGCGCCAGGTCCAGGACATCGCTCAAGATGCGGCGGGCATCGATGCGCTGTCGAGGCGACGCCTCACCGTGCTTGCGACCATCGGGTCGATGGATCGCGAATACACCGACTTCGGGCTCGATCCGGACCTTCGCACCCGCGGCCGCGCTCTGGACGAGCGCCTGCACCGCCTTGTCGAACTGTGGTCGCAGTGGGCGGTGCCACCGATACCGATCTGGTGCGGCGGGCGCTGGCCGCACCAGATCGGACTTCGCAGAGCGGCGCGCTTCGACGGCGCAATGCCCACCTTCGCCGACCAACGCAGCGACGGCGCAACAATCGCGCAGTTCGCGGCAGCTGCGTCGTTCGTGCGGCGACTAGCGCCAGGTGCCTTCGACATTGCACTGGAGGGCGCCACCAATAGTCCCGACCAAGCCCAACGTGTCGCTCGCTACGCCGATGCCGGCGCGACCTGGTGGATCGAAGCGCTCGGTTGGTGGCGAGGCGACAACAATGCCGCGATGTCCCGCATCATCGCCGGAGCACCAGCCCAACCCGAGGGCGACAGCCCCGGGAGCACCCATCGCGGCGAGCACCCGAAGAGCTCTCAGGCAAGCCAGCCCTGAACTCCCGCGGACTGAGATCAGTACGTATGGCGTCAGTAGCGCCACTCACGCGGACTGACCTACTGCGGTGCGACGTCGAGCACGACCGGCTCCTCGCCGGGCGTGCGCAGGTCGCGCAGCCGGCTGGCGTGCAGTGGGGTAGTGCGCCAGTGCGCGGTGAACGTCATCGAGCGGGTGTCGCAGACCAACGACAAGCGGTGCGGGGTGTCGGCGAAGACCGCGTCGAGCAGCAGCGTCTCGGCGTCGGCCCAGCCGGCGGCGACGACGACCGATGCGCCGCCGTCACCGACACGCATCTCAACTACGTCGCCGGTGTCGTCGGCGAGGATGACCCGTCCGCCGGTACGGACGCCGGCCGACGTGAGCCGCGCCAGGGCAGGACATGCACCGCCCAGCGGCACGAAGTCCAAGTCGTCCCAGGCAGAGGTGTCTGGCGTCCAGGAGGTGCCGCGTTCGGGCTCGAGGGCAAGCGCGGCCAGTCGTGCGACCAGCGCGTCGTCGGCGCTCGACGGCGGTGCCGGGTTCGTTCGCATCGCCGGCAGCAGGTGCGCGTACACGGCGTCGAGCACGTCCTGCATGTGCACCACGGCCGAGGTGATCGCCACGACCGCGTCCTGCTCGGGCAGCACCAGGCAGAACTGACCCCAGGCGCCATCGCCACGAAAGCCGTGGCGGCCCCGCCAGAACCCGAGCCCATAGCCCTGCTGCCAGTCGGGGAACGGTTCACCAGACGTGTCGGAGTGCGCGCTGCTCGCGGCCGCGGCCCAGCCGCTCGGCAGCAGCTGGCGGCCCGCCCACATGCCGTCGTCGAGGTAGAGCAGTCCGATGCGGGCCACCGCGTCCGGCGTGGCGAACAAGCCGCTGAACGCAAGGTCATCCCCAGCCGGGTACTGCAGCCAACCGATCGGTCCGGCGCCGACAGGGTCGAGCACCCGGGTGCGCAGCAGGTCGGACACCGACGCGCCCGTCACCCGCCGCACGAGCGCGGCGATGGTCATCACCGGCGGCTGGTTGTAGGTGAACACCGTGCCCGGATCATCCTGGACGGACATGCGCAGGAACGCCCCTACCGGGTCGGCGGGGTCGGTCGCGAGCGCGCTCTCCCATGTCTCGTGCCGATGCCCGGTGCGCATCGAGGCGATGTGGCGCACAGTGCGTGCGCGCACGCGCGCGGGCACGTCGGCGAACGGGACCTCCGGAAAGTAATCGAGCACGGGCGCGTCGAGATCGACCAGCCCGTCGCCGACAGCAATGCCTAACGCGGTCGACGTGAACGACTTGCTCAACGAGTACAGCAGCCCCGCACGGTCGAGGCGGAAGGGCCACCACGCGCCGGCGGCAACGACGTTGCGGTGCCGGATCACGATGACGCTGTGCGCCTCGATACCCGGGTGGGCCTCTAGAGCGTCGATGAACCCGGCCACGCCGGCCGGGTCGACACCCTGCTCGGACGGCGTGCTCATCGGCAGCGGTGCACTCACACAAGGCACGCTAGCGCGCCAGAGGCGAGAGCCTGGCGAAGACACAACCACACGAAGTCCTCGACAAGTCAGCCTCGTCGCTACGCCGGTCCCACCGACTCGGCCCAGACGGCCGCCGCGTTGTATCCGTCCGCACCGCCGCGGACACAGGTGCGATCGTCGCCCGTAGCCGTTTGGTACACGACCGCAGAGATGAAGGCGAACGCAGATGGGGAAATATGGAGTACTGCCGAGGTTCTCGGATCTGTTACCGGACATGGCCGATGAGCGGTCGTTGGCACGCGTCTCCGGATTGGTGGTCAGGGTCGAACGAGGGGCCGTGCCGGCGCCGACAGCGCCGGTCAACGTCGTGCGCCGGTCGATGTTTGGTGATCGGGATGAACGGTCGGGCTGCTCGAAGTCGGCGGGTGAGGCTAGTGCGGTAGGTGGTGCAGGAAGTCGATGAGTCCGGCGAAGTTGGTTGCTTGATCGTCACACGTGGCGAGGTGGCTGCCGTTCCCAGCGCAGATGACGTCCGCGAGGTAGCCGCTCGGCCATCGCCGCATGTGGTCGGGTCCAAGGTGTCGTGTTGGCGCCGATGACCAGGGTGGGCACGCCAATCCTGGCGAGCTCCTGACTGCGGTCCCAGCGGGCCAGGGTTGCTGGTGGGCTGATGCCGAGCTCGCTGGCTCCCTGCATGGCGCGGTAGATGATCGGGTTGATGTGCCGAGCGTCTGCGCTGCAGCAGTCCTATCGGGCCAACAAGGTTGAGGACCTTGCCGATCGCGAAACCCACCACAAGAGACCTACGAACACCGCGACCGCGGACAACAGGGCAAGGCTGACTTCAACTGATTGGGCATCACGCCGAGCTTGGCCATCGGCCGCTCGCTGTGCCTTCACCCAGCCATCGTGGCCCGACCAGAGAACGCTGTCGAGCGGACAACCGGATTTGCCGCGCTCAGGGCGCGAGCGCCCCGATCGGAGCGGCGGGGTGGTTGCCGGTGCGGCAGAACCAGACAGCGGAGTCATCGTGCACTCGGGCGTAAAGCCCGTTCCGGTGTGTGGGGCAGGTCGGCCAGGCGGCCCGTACCTCGCTGTCCTCGACGGTCTCGCCCTGGAGGTAATCGGCGATCTCGCATGTCGCCTGCGGGTTCTGCATCGACATCATCGCAGGAGTCGTCCAGCCGCCGTTGTGCGTCACGACTAGGCCGTACTCATCGTCGTGGCGAAGCTCAACGTTGGGCCGGGCCTTGGTCGTGGCCCGCAGGTCACGCAGGACGAGGGCTACCGCGCCCTGGGCGAGATCCATCTGAATCGTCTGCCGTTCCGAGTGAAGCTCCTGGACCGAGATCGGGCCGCGTCGGTCGAAGATCTGGCGGAGCAGCTGCACCGCACCGGCAGGGCGGACTCCGGGATCAAGTTCGTCGGCCGGCGCGACCTGGTTTAGCCACGTCTGGAAGTCGGCTGTCATGGTGGGGATGATGCGCCACACCGCACGCGAATACGACCGGAAATGCCGCCGATATCGCGCGAATAGCAGCTGCAGTGTTCGCGTCGGTTCAGCCCGGGCTCTTGGCCCACGTGCTCGTCAACTGGGGCGTCGTCGAGGCGTACAAGGAGACTTCGTGGACCACCCTGCTGCCGATCTGGTTGACCGTCGGCGAAGCCAATCACGGGACAAACAAGGGAGGCGACCGGCCCAGCCAGCCGCGGCAGGCCTGTCGCTCGTCGCTGGGCTCGAACGGCCTAGCTCGTGAAGTGGAAGGACTGGAGTATCGATTCGACGATGCGCGGATCCGCGGGTCTCAACTCGGCGATGGCTAGGTAGCCACGCCGTCCGTGCAGTGCGGCGATCTGAATGGGGTGCAAGTCGCCGCACGTCGCCGTCCAGGTGAGGGCCGGCTCGCCGCCCAGCGTCGTCTTCGTCACCGGCCGGGAACTGGCGCACTGGCTGGCCACGATCACGCGCACGATGGCCGCCTGCCACGCCGCCAGTTGGGTCCCCTTCGCTACTGGTGCCGCGGCGACCGCGAACTTGCGGTCGCCGTTCCCTGGATCGCTGACGATGGCGACGAACGGCGTCGATTGCAGACCTCCCGTGAACGGCTCCTTGCCGTCCCACCCGACCTGCGCCTCGCGCTTGGACCAGTCCTTGGGAGGGGTCAACCAGAAGCCGTACCGGTTCGAGACGAAATCGTGCGCCCCCGGCGATCCCGTCGTGGTCACGTCCCGCCTTGGTGCGGGCTGCGAGGTCGCCTTTGGTGCGGGCGAACTGCATGCTGCGGTAACCATCATGACCGGAATGAGCCCGAGCATGAACGCTCGCCCCTGATGGATGCGACGCATGTGCGTCTCCTTCCCGACTTCGTTGTAGCACGAGGCTCGGCGTTCTGCGCGATAGGTGCACGCACACGCACAACGGCTGGTCGCCGTGCAACATCGCCCGGCCAACGCCAGTCCAATCGCCTCGAGAAGGCGCACGTTGCACCGGGCTACGGCGCGCATGCGGCGCGGTCAGCCCGTGCACCTGATCGGCGAACGTGCGCCGAGCACAGCCCGCGCAGTCACAGAAGAAGCCTGCGCATACGCAAGCCGGATCAACGCCGGCAGACCATCGATCGCGGCATCGTCCAGGCCTGTTCATAGCGGCTCAGCACCCGCTGCGACCAACAACCACAATGCGGACGGGTGGCGCCGTTGGCCCTTGCACGGCCGCGGACGACGACCTGATTCCCGTGGCGTTGAATCAGTTGCGATTCCCCAAAATCGTGAAGGACTTCGTTATGCCGCTGCCGGTGGTCGGTGGTGATCTTCTCAAAGGCGGCTGGCGACGATTGAGCGGCTCGAGCCCGAACGGTGGTTCACGTGGCCCGTGCTTCGCAGCGGCCACGGGTTTCATGAAACGGACGCGGCAGCGGGACGAGCAGTCGCCGGGCGGCCGGGGTCCCCGGCTCCAAAGGAGGTAGGCACCACATCGGGATGCAGCACGTTGGCGGTGACGGCCGTGGCTGCAAATGTCGATCTCAAAGTACGAATAGCAAGTCAACAGGCCAGAGGAACGAGCCCCCTCGGTCCTGCCCCACACCGCAAAGAACGCGGTCGCATCCCAGGTTCGGTAGCGGCCAGCACACCGGTTGCTGCGAGTTCGCCTGCGGCACGCGCTGATCACGCGAGGACGGCGTTGCGGTCACCGTTGGCGTTCGTTCAACCGGTGGAGCTATCCACGGACCGCCGTGATTGACTTCGGCAGGCCGGCGAACCATTCGATCTCGATTCGCCCTTCCGGGAAGTAGCTTCGGAGCTGCCGCATTCCGATCAGTTCGATCCTTTGAGGTGTTCTCACCAGAGCGGCTGGTGTGACTCGTGTGACTGACCGGGTTCGCGTCGGCGTGGCGGGATGAGGCGCGGGGTCCTGGTCTCGAAGGTTGGTTTCGACCAAGAAGCCAGCCCGAGTAGGACCCCGCGTGATTACGTATCGTGCCACCCTCGATGTCCCGTCCGAGACGGCAGCCTGCGTGTCGCGGTGGCTTGCTGCGCACCGCATGATCCATGACGCGCGGCCGTGGCAGCGGGCCGCAACGCCTTACGTGCAAGCGGTTCTGGTGTTGCGCTGGTTCAGGGAGAGAACCGACGTTGACGTGCTGGCGCGGGACTCGAGGATCAGCATCGCCACGGCGTACCGATATCTGCACGAGGCGATAGACGTGATTGCGGCGCGTGTCCCCGACCTGCACGACGTCCTCGCGCGCGGTCTCGAACATGGGTGGGAGTTCGTGTGTCTGGACGGCACGCTGATCCCGACCGTGCGATCGAGCCGCAAGTCCGGGGCCGGGCACGACCTGTGGTACTCCGGTAAACACCACCGCCACGGCGGCAACGTCCAGGTCCTGACCGGCCCGACCGGCTACCCCGAATGGGTCAGCCCGGCCGAACCGGGTTCGACGCACGACATCACCGCCGCCCGCGAACACGTCCTGGGCGCGCTCTACCCGGCCGCCGCAGCCGGCCTGAAAACCCTTGCCGACAAGGGATATCTCGGCGCCGGGATCGGCATCCTCGTGCCGATCAAGGGTGGCAACCTCGCCCCGGACAACCGCGCCCGCAACACCATGATCAGCGCCCTGCGCGCACCAGCCGAGCGCGCAAACGCGCTGCTCAAACGAACCTGGAAAACACTCGAACGCATCACCCTGGACCCCGGCAGAATCACCGCAATCATCGCCGCCGCACTCGTCCTTCTTCACCTACAACGGCCAGCCTGGTGAGAAAACCTCTTTGCACGACATGAAGCGCGTCCTCGTACGAACGGTGTCGAGGGCCGACCTGCCATCGGGTCGCGATTGCTGCACGTACGGTAACCAGGGCCTCGGCAAAGTTGATCTGCTCGTTATCTAACTCGTGTTGATCTTGGCTTGTAGCAGGAGCGGGAGGACTCGGCCCGGATGTCGAGATACCCGGCGGGTCGCGGCGGCGATGTTGGTTGCGCCGTGGCGGCGGTGCACGCTGATGGCGAGGTTGCGCAGGGTGGCCATGACGGCCGGGCCGTGACGGGTGCGGATCTGGGACAGGTCTTCGCCGAAGGTCACGTCTCGAACCCAGTGCAGCTTGTTCTCGATGTGCCAGTGGCCGCGCAGGATGTCGGCGATCTCGACGGGGTGGATCTGGAGCTGGTCCAGGTCGGTGATCGCGTAAACGGTCTCGGTGTGCCACCTGCCGCTGCGGAGCGAGCGACGCCGTCGCGTCACCTGGACGGCGCCGCGGGCGTGCGGGAACACGATCCCGGTGGACACGGCGGTGATCTTCACGGTGCGCGACTCGACCCGCCCGTGGCCCTTGTCCCGGGTGAGGTCGGCCGCAGGGATGTCGCGCCAGGGCAGCGTCCTGAGTTGGCGATGCAGCGTCGGCTGATTCGCCTTGACCGTCAACAAGTAGTGCGCCCCGCGGCTGGTGAGGTACTCGGCATGCTCGCGCTGGGTATGCATCGCGTCGGCTGTCACGACCGCGCCAGCGATGTCGATTCCGTCGAGCAGCGGCGCGAAAGCTGTTATTTCATTGGACTTTCCGTCCACGACCCGCTGCCCGAGCACGACCCCGTCCTCATGATCCAGCGCGGCCAGCAGGTGCACCGCGCGACCGTCGGCTGCGCGGGCACCGCGGGCGGTCTTGCCGTCCACCGCGATCGCCGGCCAGCGGCGCGCCGCTCCGACCCGGGCAGTGAGCCAGCCAGAAACGGTGCGGTCCAGCAGGTGCGGATCGATCGCCTGCAACACCCGGCGGATCGCGGTCTCACTCGGCGGGACACGTTCGATCCCCAAGCGCTGGCGCACAGCCCCGGGCAGGTCCTGGGCCGACTCGGCGATCGCGACATAGGAACGGGCGCCGGCCAGCACCGCGCACACCGCACCCCGCCACGCCGAGCACCGCCACGAGTTGATGCCGCACCCCGCGGCGACACCGCGGATCGGTGATCGCCCGCAACGCCACGAGCAGCTCCTCGGGAACCTCACCAGCCGTGACCGGCGTGTCTGCCTCACGCACAACGGCGGCGCTGATCAGGGACAATGCAGATGCGGGCACGGCACACGCTCCGGTCCTCGTTGATGGCGTAGAGAACCTTCATGATCACCAGCGGCGCCGTGCCCGCCCCGCTGCTACACCATCACCGGCGTGTCACCCGACAACACGCCCAAGATCACGACTTTGCCGACCCCCTGGTACGGTAACTGGCATGAATTGCATCGCTGGCACGAGGAAATGCGGCTCGATGGGAAAGTAGCGGTAAGGAGTCTGCACCCAGAATCGAGGGCCAGAATTCGTGATCAGCTCTGCAAGTCTTATCCCGCGCTCGTGGCCGCCGACGTGTTCGATTAGCGAATTTGAGAAGACGATGTCGTATGAACCGAGATCATCAACCTGGCAAGCATCGGCGACGACGTGCGTGATCCAAGATTCGGGGCACTGAGCGGGCTTGAGGTTGACGGTTGTGACATGCGCGGGTCGTAGTGGCGCTTGCCGCCAATAGCGCGGTGCACCACCGAGGTCGAGCACATTCGCCGCGCCAAGGTCAGGAAATACATCGGCGAACTTTAACCGTAACCATTCAGCCGTTGGCGAGAGCCGTAGGTGTGTAGGGGTTTCCGGTGATCGCGTCGCGTAGTGCGGTGATGGCGTTGACGCGGTTCTTGCGTGCGGTGGAGATGTAGCCGCGGATGCGGAGCCAGGCGCGGGCGTGGGTTTCGGATCGGGCGCAGCCGGAGATCTTCATCTGGGTTTTGACGGGTCGCAGATCTCGTTCGGCCTGGTTGTTCGAGTACGGGACGGTCAGGTCCCGGGCGAAGAGCAAGACCTGCTTGTCGCGCTGGTGCAGGCGTAGGAGCAGGTTGCGGGTCTTGCTCTGCTTTCGTCCTGGCTGTTCGGGATGATCGGCCAGCCCGCACAGGATCGCGTGGCGCCAGTTGTCGATCAGCCGTTGCCGTTGTCGGCGTGGGATCTGTGTCTTCCCGGCGGTGCGGGCGTCGTGGGCGGCTTGGTTGAGGGCGTGCAGGGCATCGAGGGCCGCGTGCGGCCAGGCCTGGTCGGGCTGGGACTCGGCAGCGGCGGTCAACTCGCGGGCGATGTGCGCGCCGCACAGCGCGTGGCGCGCGGCCAGGTAGTTCTCGCCGTCGTAGACGGACAGGGCGTCGTGCACGGCGGTGCCGGTGAGCTTCGGCAGCACACCGAACTCGTCGACCGCGACCCGGCCGCGGGAGGGGTGCAGGTGGTAGGCGGTCAGGGTGTCGGTGGCCGCGACGTGCAGCCACCACTTGACGCCGTTGACGTTCAGGCTGGTCTCGTCGAAGTGCCCGATGCTCGCGAGGGTGATCAGCGTCTTGGTCATCGCCTCGACATCGGCTAAGACCGCGGCGGCGCGGGTCAGGGTGGAGCACACCCACCCGGTCGACACCTTCGCGCCGGTGAGATCGGCGATCAGCTCGGCGGTGCGCGCGACCGGGACGTGCTGATAGACCAGCAGGTACACCGCGAACGCCCGCAACCCAGGGCCGTACACCGCGGTGCCGTCGACGCCCTCGGGTGCGGGCGCGGTGGTCGTCGTCCCGCAGGGGCATCGGCGCCGGTGCAGACGGTGCTCGGTGACCGTCACACTCACCGGCGCGATGTCGTGGACCTGGCGACGGCCCCACCCGGCCGGCACCGCACCGGCCAGGTCACTGCCGCAACCCGCACACACGGCGGGCACCTGATCGATCACCTCGTCCGGGTCCTCGATCAGCCGCAAGGTCTTGCCTTCGCTGCCAGGTTGTTTGCCCTGCTTGCGGGCCGTCGTGCCGCGCCGTGACCGCCGCACCGGCGCCGCAGGCCCGTCGGCCGACGGCGGCTGGGAGGAGTTGCGGGAGTTACGGCCCAGGCGCCGCTCGAGCTCGGCTATCAGCTCGGCCTGCCTCGCGATCCGGCCACCCTGCTCAGCATTCAACGCTGTCAGATCCTCGATCGCCCGCGACTGCGCGGCAATCACCGCGAGCAATTCCTCCCGCGACGCCTCAGACACCGCACCAGCATCGAGATCAGCGACCGAAGATCAAGCCGCCACGCCGACCCCAATCCCACCAACCAACGTCGGGCACGCGTTCTAGTCGCCAGCGACCTCGGGTTCTCTGGATTCACCAGTACGTATCGGAGGCGCCCCACGCGGTCAACCTATCAGTCTGTGATTCCGTCGTAGACGGACGTGAGGCTCGACAACGACGACCTCTCGCGACGAGATGATCAAGATGTTGCGGTCGGCCACACATGACACTATTGGAATCAAGACGATTCAAATGACCTTTGTGCGCGATATTCGTCAACCGGACCGCCGACGCGAGGCCGATCAACGAGACGCACCGTGTTCGCGCACGGCCCGCCGGTATCGAGAACGCCGTGTTGGAGCGGCCGGGAGGTGCCGGCGAGACATATTGCGTAGGCGGCGTCGATAGCTGCCGCTCACGCCACGGCGCAAAGTCGTTTTGGTCGACGTTAACCATCCGCCGGCGAGGCTTCTTCCGCACATATAGCGCACAAAGCGGGTCGTCTTGGGCCGCGTGACGCCGTACATAGTCAAGCCTTGGCATGAGCGATTACCAGCGGTCGTTGTAGGTTCGCAGGAAAGGCCCGGCCCTGCGGCGGAGAGCACCGCACCGACGCGGTGTTCCGCGGAACGACGCCGACCGCTCCAGCCGGAGAAACACGACGATGAGTGAGAACTGCTCGAAGCGTCCGTGTCGCGCGTTGATCCGAGTCGGAACGTCGAATTGAGATATTAACTTTCGGTCCGGCTCAGAAAGGTTAGTTCCTCGAGAGTGTTTCTCAGCGCTGAGCGCGACGGCGCAGGGTTGCGGTCAGCTTGCGGGCGATTGCGGCGACTCCGAACTGTGCGAGGGCGACCGCTATGAAGAAGGGCATGTCGCCCACCCGGGCTTTGTCGCCGATGGTCCAGTCGACGACTCCGAAGATGGCTAAGGCAGCCCCGACCCACCAGGCAGGGATGGTGCGGTGGCCCCAGGCGATGCCGGCGGCGACGGGTAGGCCCAGCAGAGTAATCCCGTAAGCCACCCCGTTCGATCCGAACAGGATGAGGGTGGCCAGCCAAGCGAGGCCAATTCCCACGAGGGTCACCCGGGCGGCGCGTGAGGGGGTGTGGGCGGTGGCCATCCTCGCGTTGGTGGTCGTCATCTGAGCTCCTCGGTTGTGTGGGGGCGCCTTGGTGGCGTTCGCTGACACAGAGTGGTCGGGCGGCGCTGCTCGGGCACGGGACTGGTGTCCCGTCTGGCCCGGGATGTCCTCCTGGGTCGATGGCCATGCCGACGCGTCGTGGCCGTGTCACACTTTCGGCCATACGGAGGAGGGGCTGCGGCCATGCGAGAGCGGTCTCTGCGGCGGCTCGGGTTCGGGTGCAGTGCGCTCAGCGAGACGGTGGCGATTGGTGGCCTCGCGCTGTGGCGCTTGGATGGGCACACCCCCTCGCAGTTGCTGGACAACAACGTCGGCAACAACCTCGTGTTGGCGATCAGCTTCGGGCTGCTGGCGGCCGTGCTGACCTCGGCGCGGCCGCGCAACCCGCTGGGGTGGTTGTTGCATGGGTTATCGGGCGCCAACGCGGTGACGGTCCTGGCTGGGTCGGTAGCCGAGCACGGCCCGACCGCCACGGGAGCTGCGGCGCACCTCGTGGCTTGGATCGGATGGCTAGCGGGCTGGGTCTGGGCGCTCGCCCTGATACCGATGCTTGGGCTATTGCCCGAGTGGTATCCCGACGGGTCGTCCCGGCTCGCCTTCGGGTCGGCTGCTGGCGCGGCTGGTCCTCGCGTCGACTGTGGTCCTGGCGGGCGGTCTCGCCGTGTCCGACGAGATGTTCCGAACCAATGTCGGAGTGGGGCACGACCCGCTGACAGGGGGCTCGCTCGAGCCGGTCAGCAAGGTCCTGGTGGCCGTCGGAGCGCTCGCCTCGGCGATTACCGTACTGCTGGTCGTGTGCCACACACTGCTTCGTTTGCGGGGCTCGGCCTCACCACTTCGCGAGCAGCTCGCGTGGCTGGTGGCGACGATCACGCCTGCGGCGGTGCTGGCGATCACAGGTCCGGCGTGGCTGACCCTCGTGGCCTGCGCAGCGGCGCCTGTGGGCGTCGTGGTCGGAGTTCTGAGGTATCGGCTGCTCGACATCAAGCTGGTGCTGCGAAGCGCGGTCACCTACCTGGTTCTGACGGCCTTCGTGGCCGCCCTGTACGCGGGCGTGGTGGGACTCGCCGGAGTCGTGACAGACGGCGCCACGCCGGCCTTCCTCGCCGCAGCCGTCGTCGCCGTAGCCATTCGCCCCGCCTATTCGTTGCTCCACCGCGCCGCGACCCGGCTGGTGTACGGAGACCGCGGCAACCCCATGGCTGCGCTGACCAGGCTCGCACGGGATCTGACGGCGGCCCAGGCGGCCGGCACTGAGCTCGTGACTCTCGCGGCCGGGGTCGCAAGTGCGCTTCGCGTTCCATATGCCTCGATCCGAACTCCGGATGGCGAGGCAGCAGTCGGGACATCGGCGGGTCTGCCGCTCAGCGAGATCCCGCTCAGCTACGCCGGTGAGAGCTTGGCGACGATGACGGTCTCAGGACGCACACCCAAAGATCCGCTTACCGCCGAAGACCGTGAGGTGCTCGCCGTCCTCGCCGGGCCGATCGCCGTCGCCGTCCACGCGTCCGGGCTAGCTGTGCAGCTGCGCGAGTCCCGCGAGCAGATTGTCTGCGCCACCGAGGCCGAGCGCACACGTCTTCGTCAGGACCTGCACGACGGGCTCGGGCCTGCACTGTCGGGGGTGGGGTTGGGCCTCGACGCAGCAGCAATGCAGGTGCGGCGAACGCTGCCGGCCGCCGCTGACCTGGCCGAGTTGGTCGAGCATTTGCGACACGAGGTAGCCACCACCGTGACCGAAGTTCGCCGGATCATCGACGATCTGCGTCCCGTTGTGTTGGAGGGGAGCGACCTGGTCACCGCGCTGCGTCGACACGAGCTGCTACGTGGCGACGGCCATGACCGGTCTGGCTTTCGAGTCAGTCTGGAGGCGCCGGACGTGCTGCCGCCACTCGCAGCTGACGTCGAGACCTCGGCCTACCGAATCGTGCTCGAGGCCGTGACGAACGCTCGACGGCACTCCGGCGCCGCCTGGTGCACGGTGCGGATCGACTGCGACGAGGTCCTGACGCTGCGGGTAACCGACGACGGGAGAGGCACTGCCGGCGCTCACAACGCCAACCTCGGCGGCGGCCCATCGCGAGGTTCAGGTGTCGGGATCGCGTCAATGCGATCCCGCGCCCAGGCCGCAGGAGGGTCCTGCATCATCCGGAGCGCACCTGCCGGCGGCACCAGCGTGGAGGCTGTGCTGCCGCTGGCCCCACCCGCCAGTCAGTCGTGCGCATGACCGAAAGCGCCGCGCCAGTACGGGTGGTCATCGCGGACGACCACCCGATGTATCGCTACGGCCTACGAGCGGTACTCGCCCAGTCTCCAGCGGTTGCGCTTGTGGGCGAGGCGAGCAGCGGACGCCAGCTCCTGGACGTGGTCTCGAGGCTGCACCCGGACGTTGTGGTGACCGACCTGCACATGCCCGACATGAACGGCGTCACCGCGACAGCTCAGCTCACAACGACGGAACGGCCGCCGGCGGTGCTCGTCCTGACCATGCACGACGACGACGAGAGCGTCTTCGCGGCCATGCGCGCTGGCGCGCGCGGCTACCTGCTCAAGGGCGCGGACGGCTCCGAACTGATCGGCACGATCCTTGCGTTGAGCCGCGGCGAGACCGTATTTGGGCCCTCGGTTGCCCGCCGCATTGTCGGGTTCTTCCTGGAGTCACAAGAACGCTACACAACCGGCGCTTTCCCGGGCCTCACGAGCCGAGAGCGCGAGGTCCTGGACCTGCTGGCATCCGGAGCCCGCAATATCGACATCGCCAACCGCCTGGGCATCGCCGACAAGACCGTGCGTAACACCCTGTCATCGATCTTCACCAAACTGCAGGTCACCGATCGCGGCGCGGCGATCGTCCGCGCTCGCCAAGCCGGGCTGGGCCGCACGAACAGCTGAGTAACCCAACAGCCGGCATCCATCAAGCGCGCAGGCGCCCCCTCCTCCGCCGAGCAGCGGACCCCGCGCTTGTGAAACGTGCCCGTGCTGGGCCTCGCTCACTGGCACGCGCCGCATCGCCCGTCGACGGGTGGCGTCATATCGACGTGGCTTGACAGACTCCACAGATTGACGCTGCCGCGACCTCCGTCGCACCGTTACCGAAACGGCCAGCAGACGCACTGACCAAACCGAGGAATGGCCGCTACATACAAGTAGATGTGCGCGCACAGCACGGGCCGCGTCATGCTGTGGTGCCGTCCCCGAGTTGCCCGAGACGTTTCGCCCAGCACTTGTTCTGCCGCGGGTCAGGAGTGTGCAGGTTCGCGGCGCGGACCACGCGGCTCTCTGGGACGCGTACCGCGGCCTCGGGCTCCCGCTCCTTCGGCACCGGCGAGCGCTACGGCGAGTCGATCTGCTCGGGCCGGTGCGATGCCGACCCACAGGCCTGCGCCTCGACCTCGTGTACGTCGCCACCCGCACCCAGGTCAGACGCTGGAAGTCCTGGTACCGCTGGAAATGCTGGACGCCGGATCGAGAGCCGTTCGACTGTGAGCTCTCGGACGCCGGCGAACCGCGGCGTGAGATGTGGCCGTCGATGTTGATCTTCTATCCGGTTGCGCCGTACCGAGCCGGTAGCGATTGACGTCGATTTCAATTGTTGGCAGCATGCCCCCCGAGTCATTGCGACTCCTCGTCGACGGGAGCCACGATGACGGCAGGGCTCAACATGAGTCGCGGCCGAACGGCGGCCGCCCTCGGAGCGCTGCTGAGCCTCGTGCTCGCCGGGTGCACGTCGTCGTCGCACAGCGCGGTGACGACGACGAGAAGCTCGTCGCAAACGAGATCGCCGCGCACCACTTTGTCCGCCACCTCGACGCCCGCGGCCGAGAAGCCACCAGCGGGCCTGAGTTGCAAGCAGGCTGTCGAGTACGGCCCCAACCGGTCGGACGACAAGGCGTCGACGGCACAGGGCTGCTGGTTCCCGACAGGCTTCAAGGACATCTCGCCGTCGATCCAGATCTCGAACGCGGGCGTGCTGTTCATCGCCAGAGGCAAGGGCGGGCTGCTGCGATCAACAACGGGCGGCCGGACGTGGTCGTCCGTGCCCGTCCCGAAACTGGCAAATGGTGACAGCCACGACGTCGGCGTGCACGGCTACGTCTACCTCGACCCGCGCACTGATCGCGTCTTCTACCTGACGAGCGCGGCCGCGGCATCCTGCGGTGGACACTCGGGCGGCGTGATCTCGTGGAGCGATGACCTCGGCAAGACGTGGGCGGGCAAGACGGTCGGCTGCGACACGTATGACTGGGGAAAGCTCGTGACGGGTCCGGCGCCGAAGGGGAACAAGTATCCCAGCGCCATCTATTTCCTGGGGGTCGGCGGCCACGTCATCAGCGGGCAACGCTACGTCTACCGGTCACTCGACGGCGGCGTGACCTGGCAGCGGATGAAGAACATCGCGTCGGCAACCACCGAGGGGGGCGCGGGCGTGACCGCGTCAGACGGCACGATCTACTTCGACTACCCCGAGTTCACCGGGCTCGACCCGACCAGCCTGACCGATAAGATCTATCCCTACGTCGCCGCCAACAAATGCCGGCAGATGGTCGCGGTCAGCGAGGACTACGGCGAGACGTGGCGGCAGGAGCCCGTGCCGGGCAGCCAGGCCTGCGGCCTCATCAACGGGGACCAGCGAGTCGCTGTCGACAAGAACGGCACTGTGTATGTCGTCTGGATCGACGACCGCGATTCGCAGTTGTATCTCTCGAGCTCTACGGACCACGCTCACACCTGGAGTCCGGGCGCGAATGTGACGGCACCCGGCTTCAAGCTCGCGCTGATGGTGGACAACATCGTCGCGGGCGCTGCGGGCCACGTACTCATCGCTGCGCTGCAGACAACGGCCGCCAAGCGGCCGCCGAGCCCGGCGGGCTATCCCGGTGTCTGGTTGCCCGGCCCTTACACCGCCCATGCGACCCTGACGGAGTCGCAGAACGCGAATACGGCCCGACCCACCTTCACGACGGTCGACCTCGACGCCGGAGGGGACCCCACGCTGAAAGCGGGGCAGAACTCGAACGAGATCAACGGTTACCTGGCGATGTCACCGACCGGTCAGGGTTGGGCCGTGTTCTCGCGTCACACCACGGGGGGCATGATTCCCGGCGACATATGGGCCGCACGCTTCTATCCAGGATGACCTACCGACGCGGAACTTCAACCCGAACGGGTCGAGAACACGCTGTCCGGCTCGCTCGGCGACCAGCGAGTGGATCTCGTCCTCGATGTCCCTAACAGCCGAGCCGGCATCCGCGGGACGTGCCGTGGCGTCTCGCTCAACGGGTGGTCGCGAGCCGGCGGGTGCAAAGTGGTGGAGGATAGACGTCGAGTCATCATCTATCGGAGCCACATTTGATCAAAACACTGGGCCGATGAATGGGCTGTAATGGATGTTCCCGATCTGAGTGGCCGCCAAGACGGCAAGTGTTTGCAGGGAGCTGTTCGCCAAAATCCGCGCGCCTTTCGACGCCGTTGTACGCGTTGCCATTCTCGTTGGGCGCGCCCGGATCGGTGGCCTGAGTTTGAAGGGCGATGGCGGTCGCCGAAGCCGAGACGACTGCGGGTGCCGGCACGATCAACACGACCGCACGATCGACTGGACCGATCAGCGGCCGCAGCTGGCCTACCTGAATGGACTCCGCAGACGGCGCTCGTGGGACTTGATACCGATCTGGAACGCGAAGCTGCCGCAGATCTGGGCCGGTCGTACCTGCGCCATTTCGGCCCCGAAGATGCTGCGGCGCAGAGATTGGTGATGGGGTCGGACGAGTCGTCAGTGGCGCGGCACCATGAGGTCGAGGCTGTCCGCCGCGTTACCGCGCCAAGAGCGGCACCAGCCCGAGCGGCGGAAGGCTTTCGCTCTGGCGCGGCAACTGACGGTGCCGATGTCGCAGATCGTCACGAACGGCCGCCCATCGAAGGCAAGGCTGAAATCGACCGCTCGTGACCCAAGCACGGGATCGTGACGCGAAGTCTGCGAGAGCGGGCCAATCGCCTGCGCGGGACCGCGCGATGTTTCGAGGTGCCTGCACAGGGTGCTTGCAAGTGCTTGCTGCTGAACCCTTGCTGTACTGATCATCTTCGGACCCCCGACAAGCTCTGGAAGGCCCCGATTTCCTGGTCGGGGTGACAGGATTTGAACCTGTGGCCTCTTCGTCCCGAAGCATTCCTGGTACCCCCGTTCGCGGGCCGCCAGCGTCTGCGGCCTAGAACTTTCGGGCCATGGTGTGTGCTGCCGTTCGTCGACGTCCAGACTGATTGTCAAGCAGTTAGTCAAGCACCGCGATCTGCTGCGGCGCCGCGGGCTGCCTGTTGATCATCCCATGGGCGACGATCGCCGTCACGCTACTGGCCATGGTCTGCGGATCGGTCAGTTGCCGAGCTTGTCGTCCGGGGTTTCGATTCGACTTCGGTCCTCCGTCGCTGCGGTGGTCCTCGGGCGCGTTGCCGTGAGATGCACTCGCTTTGGGCGCGCCGCCTGCGCTCCTTTCTTCGTGTTTGTGGTCTTGGTCTGGTCCTGCGTTGGCAATGCAGGACTTACCGGTAGATGTCGCTGCGGTGCCCGACGGCGACGACGAGCACGAGCAGGGCCTGGTCGTGGATCTCGTAGATGATGCGGTAGTCGCCGGTGCGGACTCGCCACTCGCCGTCGCCGCCGGCGAGCTTGGTGGCCCCCGGGGGCCGGGGTTGGTCGGCGAGTAGCTCGATCGCGGCCTGCACTCGGCGGCGCGCTGGCGGGTCGAGTTTGCGCAGCTGGCGCTGGGCCGCCGGCGCGACCTCGACCTCGATGCGGTGGCTCACGCCAGGCCGAGGTCGGCCTTGACTTGGTCCCAGGGGATCGGCCGCTCGCCGGCGGCCATTTCGGCGCGGGCATCCCTGGCGGCGCGAATATCGGCCAGGTCTTCGGCGGCCTCGATGAGCCGGTCCAGGTCCTCGGCTGCGATGACGGCGGCGATCCGGCGTCCGCGGCGGGTGATGAATACCGGGTCGTGATCGACGCGCGCGCTGTCGACGACGTCGGCGAGCCGGGCGCGGGCGTCGGTCAGGCTCATCTCGGTCACGTGATTCAGCCTACCCGTGAAGCGCTGGAACGTACAACTATGCGGAAACCGCGAAACTGTAATAGTGGAACTGCCGTGGGGCCGCTGGGTTCGCGCCGAGGACGAAAGGTACGGACCACCCCAGAGATCATGTGCGATGACTGCGCCCCCGCGGGGCCTCGCCGTGCCGCGCGCCACCGTTTGGTGTCGTCGCGCGCTCGTTCGAAGGAGCCGCCTGGGCTGGGCGGCGATCGCGCCCAGCGCGACTAGTCGGCCGACAACGTGGACGTAGGGCCTTTCGACGAGGGAGGCTCCCGACGCGGCGCGCGCGTCTCGATGGCCGCCCGGTCGCCGTTATTCGGTGATCCCGAAGCGTTGGTAGGCCGAGCGGAGCTTGTCCGCCAGCGGCGGGCCGCCGAGCTCGGGACCGGGCGGTGGGAGTTGGCGCAGGAGCAGGTCGGATTCGACGACGAGGGTTGCGGGCCGCGCGGGCAGCGGTGCCGGTGGCAGCCAGAAGTGATCCGGCTGCCGAGCGGGCGCAGCCAGATCGGCCAAGGCGAGTGCCGCACCGGTCGCGCCAGGCACAGCCGCCGCGGACTCGACGCCAGCATCGGCAGGCCCGTCTACGCGCAGTTCGCGCAGCCGGTGCAGCAACGGTTCCCGGTCGCGGCCCCGCCAGCGCAGGATGAGGAACGGGTCGGCATCGAACGCTTCGGCGAGGAGGTAGAACGTGGCCGCGAGGTGTTTGCACGGCACCTCCCGGTCGGGGCAGCTGCAGCGCTGGTCCAGTTCGTTGACCGTGCCCGGGAACAGTGGCGCGCCCGCATCGGTGAAGATCTCTTCGAGCTCTGGTGGTACCTCACCGGCGAGCAGTTTGGCGCTGGGCAGCGCCTGCTCGGACAGCGCGATCTCGGCTTTGGCCCAGACCAGCTCGGTGAATGGCGCGAGGCCGATCGTCACCTGATAGGGGCGCACGCGGGAGCCTTGCACGACCGCCCGGACCTCTCCCGGCGCGACGTCGAGCGAGACGACTTGACCCTTGCGGGCGTAGGTCCGACCGCGGGTGAGCCGGTTACCCATCGCGAAGGACTCCAGCACATCGAGGAACCTGCGCGACCACCACGACGAGCCGATCGTCCCGCGGCTGCTGCGCGCCCGGAGCCCGTGCTCCACGGCTCTCGGCCGGGACGGCGGGTACCAGCGGGTCATTCGACCACCGCACCGGCTTCGAGCCGGAACAGTTCGGCCAGCTCGGTGGTGGACAGCTCGGCGAGCCACTGTTCCCCGGTGCCGACGATGCGGGCCGCGAGCCCACGCTTGTCGCGGATCATGACGGCGATCTTCTCCTCGATCGTGCCGGCGCAGACGAACTTGCGCACCTGCACCGAGCGGCGCTGCCCGATCCGGAACGCCCGGTCGGTGGCCTGATCCTCCACGGCCGGGTTCCACCACCGGTCGACATGCACCACATGGTTGGCCGCGGTCAACGTCAACCCGGTGCCGCCGGCCTTGAGCGAGAGCACGAACAGCGACGGGCCACCGGGCTCCGCGGCCTGGAACCGGGCCACCATCGCGTCGCGGTCAGCCTTCGGGACGCCGCCATGCAGGAACAACACCTCGCGGCCGAGCCGCGCGGTCAGGTGGGCACGCAGCATCGTCCCGAACTCGGCGTACTGGGTGAACAGCAGTGCCTTCTCGCCGACCGAGAGCAGCTCATCGAGGATCTCGTCGAGGCGCTCGAGCTTGCCCGAGCGTCCGGCGAGCCGGCTGCCGTCGCGCAGGAACTGCGCCGGATGGTTGCAAACCTGCTTGAGCTTGGTCATCGTCGCCAACACCAACCCGCGCCGCTCAATGCCCTCGGTCTCCTCGATCCGCTGCAGCATGTCCTTGACCACCGCCTGATACAACGCGGCCTGCTCGGCGGTGAGGTTGCACACCACGTCCATCTCGAGCTTGTCGGGCAAGTCCGCGATGATCGACTTGTCGGTCTTGAGCCGACGCAGGATGAACGGGCCGGTGAACCGACGCAACCGCTCGGCCGCGTCTTCGGCGCCGTGCCGCTCGATCGGCTCGGCGTACCGCTTCTTGAACGTCGCCGCGGTGCCGAGCTGCCCCGGGTTGGCGAACTCCAGGATCGACCACAGGTCGGCGAGCCGGTTCTCCACCGGCGTACCGGTCACCGCGATGCGGGTTGTCGCCGGCAGCGAGCGGATCGCGGTGGCCTGTTTGGTGGCCGCGTTCTTGATCGCTTGTGCCTCGTCGACCACGATCCTCCGCCAGGTGATCTTGCGCAGGTCGGCGGCGTCGCGGGCGGCCAACGCGTAGGTGGTGACGACCAGATCCGAGCCGGCCACGGCGCGCACGAAGTGCTTGCCGCGCGCGCGCTCCTTACCGTGATGGACGTGCACCCGAAGCTGCGGAGTGAACCGCGCGGCCTCGCGTTGCCAATTGCCGACCAGCGACATCGGGCACACCAGCAGGCTCGGCCCAGCCACCCGCGTCGTATGCCAGCAGGGCCAGCAGTTGCACCGTCTTGCCCAACCCCATGTCGTCGGCCAGAACACCGCCGAGACCGGCCCGCTGCAGGAAGTCCAGCCACGCCAGGCCACGTGACTGGTACGGGCGCAGCGTTCCGGTGAACGACGGCGGCGCCTCGATCGGCGCGAGGCGCTGATCAGCGCGGCCGGACAGCAGCTCGCCCAACCAGCCGTCGGCCACGATGCCTTCCACCGGCAGACTCTCCCGGACTCGATCGACCCCGAGTCCGAGGCGCAGCAGCTCGCCCAGGGTCGCCTGGTCCGTGCGAGCGACCATCTTGAGTCCAGCCGCGAGGCGCCGTGCATCCAGCTCGATCCACTGCCCGCGCAGCCGTACCAGCGGCGCTTTCAGGTCACTCAGCGCGGCAAGCTCGTCGGCGGTCAGCGGCTGGCCACCGACGGCGAGGTCGTAGCGGAACTCGGCGAGAGCGTCGAAGCCGAGTCCCGAACCCCCGGTGTCGACGCGCCCCGGCTGTCCGGGAGTGGACGCGGTCAGCCGCAGCCCGAGCCGGCTCGACGGCTTGGTCCACCAGCCGGGCAGCTGAACGCCGAAGCCCGCCGTCGAAAGCAGCGGGGCGACCGCGCCGAGGAACCGGTGCGCGCCCTCGGTGTCCAGGGGCAGGTGCGCAGGACGTGCGGCGCGTAGCGCGTCATCCAGGTCGGGATACAGGCGGGCCGCCTTGCCCAGCTCGGCCAGCAGGGTCTCCTGCGGCGCGTCGACGTAGCGGGCCAGCGCCGGCAGGGTGCCCCGGGAGCGCCAGACAGTTTGCGCGTCCACGATCAGGCTCGGCTCTTCGGCGGCCTGCAGCCCGAACCGCACCTGCCAGTCCTCGTTCTCGGCAGCAGGCTCGACCAGCCGGAAGCAGGCCCGCACCGGCCCGGCGGCAGCATCGCGCTGCCACTCGGCCAGCGCCGCCGCCAGTCCCGTCACCGCGGTCGAGTCGGCCTTGAAGGTGCGCACGCTGCCGGTCAGCGCGCCGAGCCAGGACCGGGTGGTCGGATCAGCCGCGCGGCCGAGGGTCAACCGCGTCGAGCCGAGCGCGGCGCGCGCTGCCGCGTCGACCAGCCAGTCGAGCGCCTCGGCCCACACGTCGAATTCCGTCGCCGGATCCGTCGCGAACAGCGCCGCCGGCGACGACAGCGCCAACGTGCGCGCCCACGCCGCGTCCGCGGCGGTGAGCACCGGGCGCCACACCGCGCGCGGACCCTCGGCCACCACGCTGGGAAGCAGGCGGCCACGCGCGACCAGATCCGAGGCGAACGCGCGCATCTCCGACAGATGCCCGATCGACGAGCCCCACACCGCCGCCTCAGTGGCCTGCTCACCCAGTCCGCCTAGTTCGCCCAGTTCGGCGAACGCCAGGTCGGCGTCGAATTCGAGCGCCGCAGCCTGCCACTCACCGGCGGTCAGCGCGCCGCCGGCCGCGGAAGGGTCGTCGCGGACCAGTTCCGGCGAGGCGATCGGCGCGCCGCCGCGGGTCGGCAGAGTCAGCGTCACGGTCGAGGTGGTCGCTTTACGGCCGGTCTCGGCGAAGGCGGCAATCAGGTCCTCGTGCGCCGCGGCGAACGGGTGCACCTGCACCCGCGGCCGGCGCCCCGGCCGGCGCGGCGGCGACGGCGCTGACGAGTCCTCGCCCCACACCCCCAGCCGGACCGGCTCCAGCGCGCTCGCGCCGCGCAGCAGGCAGGCATGAACAACGAACACCGGGCTCCTCGCCACCCACACGTCACGACCGGCCTCCAGCATGCCAGGCGACCCGGGCCGCTGCGCATCGCACACCGGACCCAGTGACGGGTGAGTCGAGCTCACACCGTCCCGCCTGCCCGAGTGCCCGAACGCGGCCGCCTCCACGTCCGCGTCGATGCCAGAGCGAGGCGCGGTAGCGCACCGATCGTCGAGCGGCGGAACTCCTGTCGTCAGGGTCACGACCCGATACCGCCTGATTAACTCGAGCAGCAGAAACTAACGGCATTACTTGTAGAACAAGACATCGCGGGCACCGCCTCGTCGTAGTCGCCGCGCGGCGCGAGTCCCGGACCTACGGAGCAAGGTCTACGTGTGGGTCTCGTCGCGGCTTTCAGAAACGCACCAATTCCAGCATTTCTGGGCCCCGTGTGAACGGATGAATCTGGGAACCCGGCTCGCGGTTTGGAATGGGCGCCAACGGGTGCCGTGCGCGCCGTAGCGACGCTCGTCCGCAGCAGACCCGGAAAGGAACGCTTCGGTAAGTGACGCCACGAAGCCTGGTCCGTGCCCCCTCGCGCAGACGCGCTCCGCAGCTTGCCTGCTGAAGAACTTGCACGGGCTGTCGATCTCCGGGCTCCCCCTACGGACACTCCGTTCGGTGATGAACGACTGAGTCCGGCCCGGGACAGATCATGGTGCGTCGCCCGTCGTCGTATTCGACGGTAAGAATCGGCTGCTCGTGCGGTCGCTCACGAATCTCGATGATTAGCGCGATGTGTTCTGCCCGACCGACCGACCGTCCGTGGACCTGCAGCCGGTCTCCGACGTGTGCGTCCATCGCTACCTCCAGCAACCGTTCGAGTGTCTCGCATCGCCGGGCTGCTGCAAGCCCTTCTGGCGTGTCGCTGGGATTCGCAGGCGAGCCGGCCCCGACTCCGGAGATCGAACGTTGGGGTGAACGCTGCTGCGGTGCCCGCTGGGCGCAACGACGACAGGCGGATGCGCAAACGTGGTTCGGCTCGAACGATCAGGATGATCCAAGTGGACTTTCGCAGTCTGACGTGGCGTCATGCGGCGTAGGCGAGGGAGTCGAGTAGGGCGTCGGTGAGTTTCGCGTTGTCGCGGCTGGTGGATGACAGTGCGGTAATTTCGCTGTGACCACAAGACGCGGCGTAGCGCGGCGAGGTCGTCGAGGAAGCTCGGTGTGGCCTTGTGCCGGTACCAGGGCCGCGGGGTCCAGGTCCGGCCTTCGGGGCGGGTGTCGAGGTACCAGCACCAGATCGCGGCGCGCAGCCACAAGGACAGGGCGGCCGCGCAACCGGGGCCTTTCCATGACTGCGGGTCCTGCCCGCGAAGATCCTGGTTGACCTCGCGGTAGCAGATCTCGGTGGGCCAACGGCCGGCGTATCTGGTGGTGGTCTGCACGCCGGTGGGGGTCAGGTCGGTGGTATAGAAGTAGTCGTCGTTCTCGACGCCGACGGGATCGCGGACGATGACCAGGCGGACGAGCCGGTGTTTGTTGGCCTTGTACCAGAGCACGTAGCGGATCAGCACGAGTCGGGTGGTCTGCGTGCCGCGCTGGTCGATGCTGACCTACTCCCAGTCGCGGTTACGGGCTTGGGCGGCCAGTTCGGGTGGGGTGGGCAGCCCGGTCGCCCTTGGTGCGTGGCCGACCGCGCCTGCCGGTGCTGGGCGGGGCGGGGGCGAACAGGGCGGCGTCGCGCGCATCCGACTGCTGATGTGCACGCCTGCCGGCAGGTCCCGGGCCAGGGTGGCGTAGGCACCGTCGGCGGTCAGGTTTGAGCGCGCGGCCGGAGAACCAGACGGCGATCTCGGTGGCCATCGCGGCGGCATGCGCGACGGTGGTGATGCTGTCCTTCTTGCGGTGCAGCCGCATGTTGATCGCGATCGCGATCAACGTTCCACCCCAGGCGGGCTGTACCCGCAGACAGATCACCACCAGGTTCAGCCCCAGCGCATAGACCACGTTCTTGGCGGTGGAGCGGACCCGCGTCACGGAAGATCCCGGCTCCCTCGACATGCCTGCCCGACTTGTGGGTGCAGCGTGTCATCACAGACCAGCTCGATCGCCGCGGCAGGGGTGAAGCGGTGCACCGCGGCGGCCGCGAGCAACCGCCACAGCGTGCTCATCGACCAGGCGCCGTCGCGCACGAACCGGTGATGGGCATCGTGCGCCCGCCGCCCGACCGGGTCAGCGTTCGTGATCATCGCGGAGATGGAGCGCCAGCCGGGGGCGAGCACCCAGCCGGTGAGCAGTCGGTAAAGATGGCGTAGCTCGGCGCGGGAAATGCCACGCGGGTCAACTCGAGATGCCGTCTGCGCACCGCGTCGTGCGAATAGCAGCGCACCTCGCCCAGGCCTCGGCCATATCCGACGTCCTGCACGGGCGCACCGGGCGAAACGCACGACCCCCGCAATGTCACCCGCCGACGACGTCGAGGGCAGGAGATACCCAGCCGACCCCGCCCCACCCCGGTCGGACGGCCTCTTCGCCGAACGAAGGGGCCAAAGATCGACAAGCAGATAGTCAGAGCAGCCAACGAAGAGGCCAGACCGGAAACGTTTGGTATTCCGGAATCAATGGGTCGGGGTGACAGGATTTGAACCTGCGGCCTCTTCGTCCCGAATTTGACGCAGAGGCTCTGCTGAGCCTCGTCCGCCCGCGTTTATCGGGAGGATGCGGTGCCGAGCGGTGGGGCTTTGCGCCTTCGCTGCTGTACTTCTGTGCTGTACTCCGGAACCGGGCGCCAGTTGTGCTGACGGCGATAACCACGTGACCGAGCCTCCGCGCCGGCGCGCAGGTCGGAGAAGATCAGGCATAGCGTGAGACTCCGCAGCGCTCAACGCGGGCTGATTGAAGCGCGATGACGCAAGAGTGTGCCCGGGGACGATCCAACGCGGTGTCGTGACTTTCCGCCCCGTGCCCGGCGCAACGTCGCGGACGCCAGTTGATGACGAAGTCGCGCTGAGGGTGACTCAAGCCCCTGCCCCCCACACTGCCAGACGTATGTTCGAATATTTGCACAGGTCCGCCCTTGTTCGAAAACCCCTGCTACGTAGGCGATGTAGCTGTTCCTCGATCTCACCGAACGCTCAGAGACAACGGCGGATTTCGCCATTGGCTACCAAGATGGCTACCCGATGATCATGCTCACCCTCGTGACGTACCTGGAAGTACGGCTAGCACTGCCGTCCGGCTCGACTGCCCTATCCGCGGTTGAGCACGTATTCAATCGCATCTCCGGCCAGCTGCGGGTTCCTCCGCCGCCAGTCGATCGCGACCATGGTTTGCGAAGAGATGGAGACCTCCATGCCTGTCTCCTGCGCAGCCTGCGCACGTCGTCCTCGATCCCATCCATTGGCTGCGCGCTCGTCGCGGCGGTTCCGCGTCGCCGCGAATAGCAGCCTCGGGCCGGGCTCATCGTCAATCGACTGTACGTCCACCCAGTCGCCGAACCATTCACTCTCGAGACCGGGAACTCGCGTCGCTGGAGCGGTAGCAGCCAGCTGGCGTTCTCGAAGCTCGAAGGTCTGACGCACAAAGATCGACTCAATGTCTTCGACAGATCGATCGCGATGCCGCACCTGGGTCGTCGGGGGTTGCAGACCGAATGGCAAGTCGGCATCAGGTCCGTGCTCGTCGTCGAGATCTCGAAAGTCCATGAGCGAGTCTGCTGGTACAGCCGGACGCCCAACGTTCTTGGGCAGGTGAAAGTAATCGACGACCACCGCGCCGGGTTGAAGCCACGTCCATGCCATGCAGATCGGATCACTGGTTGGCTTGCGACTCCAAGCGACAAGTTGGTCGAGGCGACGTAGCTGGGGTGTTGACGCCAAGATCATCGACGGCGGCGGTTGATTACGTCCGCGTGACTCGCCCGCAAGCACGCCCCCACGAAGTGCGAAGCGAAGGTCGGGCCTCGTTCCGCCCACTGCGTATAGCCGTCTCAAAGATTGCGGAAGAGCGTCAAAATGGGCGATCGAGCCGGTACCTTTCACATCCTCAACGGCTGCGTTAAGGACGCCGAGCGCGGCCACTTCAGTCACGAAGCGGCGGATGTGGGACGACGAGGACTCATAAGCGGGGTGGCGGGTCAGGGGTACGCCCGGCGGCGTGTGCGCTGGAACCGGAGTGGGAGGCGCGGTTCGAGTCGAGGTCCTACGGATTTCGTCCCGGCCGCGGCTGCCATGACGCGATCGAGGCGATCTACTGCACCGACAAGGGCGCACGCGCCAAGCGGGTGTGGGTGCTCGACGCTGACTTGGCGGCGGCGTTCGACCGGATCGATCATTCCCAGCTTCTCGGCCGGCTCGGAACGTTCCCCGCGCGGGAACGCATCGCGGACTGGCTGCGGGCTGGGGTGCTTGATCGCGGTCGCTTCGCTCCGACCGAGCAGGGTGTTCCGCAAGGCGGGTTATGTTCAGCTAAACATAATGAGCCTAATGAGCAGCGCTGGGTTATGCGCAGCGTTCGGCCGTTGCCGCGGATGGGGGCGGCCGTGATGAAGAATCGCTGCGCATAACGGCGACGAGGTCAGAGGCTGACGAGCCAGTCGAGCAGCTCGGAGTTTTGGTTCCATTCGGCCAGGTCGGCGGTGACGACGTCTGTTGTAGACGGCTTCGAGGGCTTTGCGTTTGGCCTCGGTGGAGGCCCGGGCGTAGACCTCGGTGGTCGATAGGTCGACGTGGCCGAGGATGTCGCGGATGTAGGGCAGCGGAACGCCTGAATCGTAGAGGTGCATGGCCCGGCTGTGCCGAAGGACGTGAGGGTTCAGGTGGGCGGCGGCGAGTGCCGGATCGCCGGCTCGGTCCTGGTGTTTGCGCAGGATCCAGGCGATACCGCCGCGGCTGAGTTTGTCCCGGTGTTGGTTGAAGAACAGCGGGTGGCCTCGTGGCCCGGCCGGTCGAGATGCTGTTCGGCGAGGTAGGCGCTCAGCAGCGCCGTCGTGTTGGCGTCGAGCGGGACGTGACGGGTCTTGCGGCCTTTGCCGGTCAGGGCGGCCATCGCGGGGTGATCCAGGCGGAGGTCGCGGACGGTCAGGTCGGCGAGTTCCTGAACTCTGGCCGCGGTGTCGTAGAGGCTGGCGAGCAGGGTCGCGTCGCGTCTGCCGTTGCGGGTGGAGCGGTCGGGCAGGGCGAGCAGGTGTCGGGTCTGGGCGACGGTGAGGTGTTGCACGGCTGGCTGGTCGTGCCTGCTGGCGGGGATCGCCAGGATGTCCTGGCAGCACGCCATGCGGGCCGGGTCCTGGGTCTGCATCCACGTGAAGAACGAGTCGATCGCGGCCAGTCGCTGGTTGCAGGTCGAGGCGCTGTTGTGCCGGCCGGTGCGCAGCCAGTCGAGGAAGCCGGTGATGACCTCGGCGTCGACGTGGTCGAGGGTGAGCTTGTCGGGCGGGATGTGCCGCTGGTCGCGGACGTAGCTGATCAACAGTTTGAACGCGTCGCGGTAGGAGGCGATCGTGTTCGGTGAGTAGCCGCGCAGCCCGGGCAGGTAGCTGGTCAGGAAACGGCGCAGAGCCACCGCGAAGTCAGTGGCCATCACAACGTTCCCGTCGTCGTGATCGGCGGGACGACGTCGCCGATGGCCTGGTGCACGCGGGCGGTGATGTCCGGGTGGGACTCGGCGGTCAGGTGCAGGTAGTAGGCGGTGTCGGCGATGGATGAGTGACCCAGGTAGGTCTGCAGCACCGGCAACAGCGCGCCGACGTCGCGTCCGTAGGCGAACCAGGACCGCAGGTTGTTGACCGCGAAGGTGGTTCGGAGATCGTGGACCCTGGGGCCGTGCCCGGGTCCGCCGTGGGAGATGCCCGCCTGCCAGAGGAACCGGCGGAAGTTGTGGTAGACGTTGCCGAGCGTCAGCGGCTCGCCCGGTCTGCTTCCGGGGAAGAACCACTCCGATCGGCCCGGCCGCCCGGCGATGTGGGTGTCGTAGTCGGCCAGCCGGCTGAGCAGCGCCTCGGAGACCGGCACCTGCCGGTCCTTGCCGCCTTTCGCGTCGCGGATCTGCAGCACGCCGGCGTCGACGTCGACGTCCTCGACGCGCAGCAGCCGGGCCTCCGAGCAGCGCAGCCCGCAGGCGTAGATGGTGCGGAACAGCACCGGCATCACCCTGTGGCGCAGCGGAACCTCGGCGCAGTAGTGGCAGCGGTCGGTCTGTGTGAACAGCGCCGCCAGCTCGACGTCGGTGTAGATGTGCGGGACGTAGCGGGCCGGCCGGGGCAGCGCCGCCCTGGGCAGCAGGTAGGCCGGCACGCCTCGCCGCCCGAGCCAGCGGGCCAGTTCCCGGATCGGCGCGGCCAGCCCCTGCAGGGTCGCCGGTTGGACCCCACGACGCCGCGCCGCGACGATCCACGCCTGCACCGACGCCTCGGTGAGCGTGCCCGCCTCGACGAACTCGTCGCGGCTGAACGCCTCGAACCGGGCCAGGACCCGAGCCTCGGCGTCGTACTTGTAGCCGACGGCACGCTTGCCGGCCACCAACGCCGTGATCGCCTCGGACAGCGTGAGGCAGCTCGTCGTCGCGGTCATCGTCGCGCTCCTGACGCCGGCGTGTCCGGGTCCAGGGCGCACTGCGCCAACAGACGCAGCGACGCTTTCAAGTACACGCCCGTCGAGGCGACCGACCGGTGACCGAGGATGTCGGCGATCTGCTCGACCGGTGTGCCGTCCTCCAGCAGCCGGGTCGCCAGCGTGTGCCGCAGCGAGTGCATGCCGTGGCGGCGCTGCTCGCCCAGCGGCACGTGCGCGGCCCGGGCGTGCTTGGCCAGGATCTGATGCAGGTGATCCTGCTCGGAGAACGGCCCGATCGGGGCGGTGCCGGACGAACACCTGCGGGCAGTCACATACCGGGCGACCGTGGCGGACGTAGTCGATGAGCGCCCAGCCGACATCCTTGAGCAGCGGCAGCGGCAGCGGCAGCGCCACCCGCCGGCCGGTCTTGGCCTGCACCACCGACAGCCGGTTGCCCGGCCAGTCGAGGTCGGCGAAGCGCAGCCGTTTGACATCGACGCCACGCAGCCCGAGCCGCGTGATCAGCACGATGATCGCGTAGTCGCGTTTCCCGCACGGGTTTCCGCGGTCGACCGCCGCCAGGACCTTGGCCACGTCGGCCGCGTCCCAGACCGACGGGACCCTGGCATGCCTGCTCGATCTGGCCGCCGGCACCGCCGCCAGCACCGTGGCCTCGACCAGCCCGGCACTGGCGGCGAAGCGCAGCAGCGACCGCACGGCGCACAGTTTGTGTTCCACCGTCTTGGCCTGGTAGCCGGCCAGGGTGGCCACGAACGCGTCGATGACCCCGGTGTCGAGCCCGGCCAGCCCGCCCCTGGTGTCGGTGAAGGAGAGGAACTCCCCGGCCACCGTGCCGTAGGCGCGCACCGTCGACACGGCACACCCGGCCGCCTGCAGCGACGCCTTGAACCGCGCCAGGACGTCAGCGTGCCCGGCGCTGAGCTTGTCCACGGTTCGGGAGTAGCGGCGCAGCACCGCGCCGTGAACGGCGAAGTCGTCCAGCATCGCCGCTACCCGGAACAAGTACACGTCCGTCGCCTTCAACGTGCCGGCCTGTTCCTTGTCGAAGAACCCGCCGCAGGCCTGATCGACCCACGACATCGCGACATCCAGCGAGAACTCCTGCGCGCCGCGAGAGGCGAAGAACGTCTCCAGACGGCGCCAGCAACCCCGGTACCAGACCATCGTCGAGGGCTTGTAGCCCAGACCCACCAGCTCGGCGTCCAACGCGGACACCAGTTCGCAGACGGCAGTCATGACGCTCGACCTCCAATCACGAAGGCCCGGCACCGTGCCGAGCCGCGTGATCAGAGTCCGTCCGACGTTATGCGCAGCGCTTCTTCGTCACGGCCGCCCCATCCGCGGCAACGGCCGAACGCTGCGCATAACCCAGCGCTGCCGATGCTCTTTTTCGACGTGCAGGTCGGAAGTCCCGGGTCGGTTCGATCCGCACTCTTCGAGCAACTGGCTCGGATGCGCAAGGGCGTGGAGGCACGTCTGTTCGATCTCTGCGCTGCGGCTGAGGAAATCATCGAGAACCACGAGGCTCAGGCGCTCAATGCTGCCCTCGAGGAGGTATCAAACAGGCTCGACTCATTTCTTAGAGGGAATCGGCAGTTAGGCGCGCGCGAGCACCTAGCCCACGTCGACGTGATCCGCACGATCATGGGCGTTCGATACGCATCGACGCTTTGGGCGAGCACGCGCAGGAACGGGGACTACTGGGGCCTCAACATCATGCATCTCATCGGCGTTGGCGCCGCCCGCGACGCCCGGGTGCGGAGCGAAAGCTGGTTTAGCGGCTTGGACGCATTTCTGAGGTCTCTGCAGGCCGACGAGGGACTAGCTCTAGCGAACCGTACGATCGGGCAGATTGCCGCGAGCGCGGACGACTCTAAACGTGCCTTTCTCGAAGCCGCGCAACTAGCCGGTGTCGAGGTATACCGGGGGCCGCTCTCCCAGTCTCAGGTGTGGGTGGCCTGCGCATCGGAGTGGGGTCGCGGGCCGGGCTTCAAGTCTCGCGTGGCTGACCACCTCGAAAGGTGGTTCAACGAGGAGTCGAAGTTGAAGGAGCGCCTTGAGACGCTGATCAACGGGCTTTGGGACCAACTGGTTATCACGCCACTCCTGCGACTCATTCAGGAGCACACGGGCGACGCCTGATCGCGGGGCGACGAAGCGAAGTAGCCCTCGTAGACGACGGAGACCTTGGGCACGTCCACGAACCGAAAGCGGTGCGTCCGTAGGGAAGAACTCGTGCTCCTGCTCGAACCAGCGACGGACTTCGAAATTGAGGGCACTTCGTCGTCACGTCGCGTCACGGCCGACCGCGGAACACGCCTTGGGATGCCAGGCTATTTGGACGAGCGGCATTGCTTCTTCCCCTCAGGGACCGCTAGACGGCGTGGTTGGTAGCAGCGAGGGCAGCCCGGAGCGCGACTTCGGGGACGAACCGCCCGTCGTCACAAGCCGAACAGGCTATGCCGGGGCGATGACGGGGATGCCGTTGAGCCGTGCGGCTTCGGCTAGCCGACCGTCGTAGGTGATCATGCTGTCGAGGTCGTCGCCGAGATCGAGCGCGGCCGCGAGGTGGACCGCATCCAGGCTGCGCATGGCCGCCGGATCGAGCCGTGCGGCCTGCTCGAATATCGCCGTCGTGACGTCGGTCAGCGTGATCGAGGCCAGCACCTCCCGCGCTCGCACCACGAGATCGGGAGCGAGTCGGCGAACCGCGCGCAGCAACTCGGTCCGGGCAAGGTCACAAGCCACCGGTTCGCGATCTTCGTCGCGCAGCCATGCCAACAGCGCCGTCGATTCCGGTTCGGCCACGACGAGTTTGGCCAGTGCCGACGTGTCGAGGTAGTGCGCCACGGTCAATACCGCTCGTGGTCTCGCAGCTCGACGAGCGCATCGGTGAGTCGCGGCCCTGGCTTGGGCGCATCCAGCGTGGCGACATCCCGGCGTGCCGGGCGGGCACGCCCCGACGCGACCAATTGCTCGAGCCGGGACGACGGGATGGCCGTCAACTGCGCGACTGGCCGCCCTCGATCGGTGATCGTGATCGGCTCTCCGGCCGATGCCTGGGCGACCACGGCCGACGCGTTCTGCTTGAGGGACCGGATACCAACCTCGCTCATGTTTACAATGTAGCACATTGATGCGGAAACCCTAGTGGTCGCGACCGTTAGTTCGTCGGGGGTCATGCCCAGGCCGTGGGGTCGTTGAGGTAGAGGCCGCAGGCGCAGTCGAGGGCTTCTTCGGGGGTGCCGACGGGGTAGCCGCTGGGCAGGACGGAATCTTCGTAGCCGTCGCGGCTGGCGAGGTGGATCGCGAAACCCCAGGTGTTCGCCGATCCGCCGTAGCGCAGCCGAAACAGCGGCAGTGTGGTGCCGTCGCGCAGCTGGCCGTCGATGTAGGCGAACGGTCCGCGGTGGCGAATGGTGAGCTCGGCCAGGTCGGGCCAGCGGTCGTGTGCGCGGTTGATTAGCCGCGTGCGTAGGGACCGCTTGGTCGACTCGGGTGGCGTGGCGGGCACGCTGCCCATGATTGCCCAGCGGCCCGCGTGTCGTCACGGCACGGTGCCGCGGATGCGGCACAACCGGTCTATGCCTGGGATGACCTCGTACGGCATCGTCCCGAATTTGGCGCAGTGGGGTCGGCGAGCGCTCCTTGCCCGTGTTTGTAAGGGCTTCGTATCCGGCCGCGGCGGCCAGCAGCGGGCATGCTGCTGTACTTCTGTGCTGTACTTCGCCTGTCAATCGGTTGGGCATGATCTGCAAACCTTCGCATGAAAGGAAGCGGCATCACACCCGAGACGGTTCACGGCCTGGTCTTGCATGGAAACCGGCGTCAGGTCGTAGTAATCGGCAGGCGGCGGATCCGCAGTGTTTGTTCGCCGAGTACGACGATCGCGCCGGCGTCGAGGTCCGCGGCGATCGCGTCGAGGTTGTCGAGGATGAGCGCGGCCTGCTGGTCGGGCGTCGACCGGAGGCGCGGCGGATGAGCATCAGCGATGGCGCGGTTGCACCGGTGCGTGCGAGCAGGGTCCCGAAGTCCGTGTCGGCACTGATGAGGACGCGTTGGTCTGTTCGCGCCGCGCTCATCACGACGTCGTCCGTCGCACTGGTCAGGCCGATGTCGCGCACGTGCACGAGGTCGTGATCGGCCCTGCGAAGCAGATCGGCCAGGTGCGGGGACAGGTTCTCGTCGAGGAGGAACCTCATGCCGGGTGGCGCAGCGGCAACTCACGTTCACGCACGGCCTCGGCTGCGTAGCGCAACGCCTCGGCGATGTCCTCGGCCTCGAGGTAGGGGAAGTCCGCCAGGATCTCGTCCACCGCCATCCCGTCGGCCACCATGCCCACGACGGTGGCGACCGGCACACGTAGGCCCCGGATGCAGGGCAGGCCGCCCATCACATCCGGGTTGATCGTGATCCGCTCGAACGCCATGAGAAGAGGCTAACTCGGTCGCCGTTGGGTTGGGGTCGTGTTGGCTGGTTGTGGAAGGCCCCGCGACGACTCAGGTGCCGTCGTACATCGCAGATTCGCGGCCTCGCCGCCGACGACGACGTGGACGCGTTGCTCGGGCGTACGGCCGGGACGGTCATGTCCTTCGTCGCTGGTCATCGACCCACGGTAGCGGTGTGCCGGCTGCTGGAGCGGCTCGGCGGACGCCGCGGACATCGGAGGCGGACTCGTCCAAGCACGGTGTTCTTGCAACGGATAGCCAGCCGGCTCGGTCACTGCCAGCTTCAGAGACTGGCGTAGTAGTCGCGGATGACGGCGGCCATCAGCTTGCGTCGTTCGGTGAGGAACTCGGGGTACGAGCCGGCGGTGACCTCGGCCAGCGTGGCTGGTACCGCGTTTTCGGCGAGGTTTTGGGTGAGTACGTCGAGGGTCGTGATCTCTCCGAGGATCAGCGTGCCGGATCCGATCTGGTCCTCGATGGCGGCCATGTACGCGGTCGGGGGCTTGTTGCTGACGCTGATGTTGATCGACGTCTCGGTCAGGGCGTAGTTGGCGACCTGGTTGTAGTCTCCGCGGTCGGGGTAGCCGTTCTTCTGCAGATAGTCCTTGGGGACGATGTGGTGGATGTCGCCTGATTGCTCGAGCATCGCCGATACCGTGATGCTGCGTGACAGGAAGCCGCGAGCACCGGTGGCCACTTGCGCGGCGAGGAAGGTCTGGAAGAACGGGCTGACGGTGCTCGTCGTTTCCATCGCGGCGGGCAGAGTCACCGACCAGAACACGTCGGACAGCACAGCTTCTTCGAGCTGCTTGAGGTAGTTGGCCGCGCCTTGGGATGCGATGCGGCGGATGTCCTGCTCCCAGGTGGATTCGAAGCTTCCGGAGTGGCGGCCGGTGAGCATCGAGAGCACGAACCAGCGCCGAACAACCCGCTTACGTTCGCCTTCGCTGATCGTGTCGTCGTCACGTAGCCGCAGGTAGAGCGCGTAGGCGAAGTTGAGCACGTTCCTCGAGCCGACCATGCCGGGGCGGATGAACCCGGCAGATTTGATGATCATGATGAAGTTCTCGAAGTGGTACTTCTTCACGATCTGCAGCAGCGACGCTTCGAGTCTGTCGTAGGCGAGCGGTATACGCGACTCGTCGACCTTGCGGGTGTCGGGGTCGCGGCCGGACAGCTCGCTCACGATTGCCGATGCCTTGCCCCGGCTGAACCCGACGAGTCCGGCCACCCGGATGACGTCGCTGTACTCGGGGTCGTAGAGATCCTCACCGTCGTACTGCAGCCAGGAGATGGCTGGCAGGTAGCGCGAGTTGGTGAATTCGAGGTCGTTCTCCTTGATATCGGAGAACACGTGCGGGGCGACGGCCAGGTGGCAGAAGTAGTCGATCAGCTTGCGGATGTTGCGCCCGCGGTCGCCGTACGTGGCGATCTTGCTCATCGCGAAGTCGGCGCTGCTGAGCGGCACACCTTTGGAGTTGATCCGGATGAAGATCTCCGACACCGTCTCGACGTCGAGATCGTCGGCGAGCGCGATGATGCCGATCTGCGCGTTCTTGATGCCTTCGAGCCGCGAGATGTTCGCCTCGACGAGCCGTTGGTCCGCTGTCGGATTGCCCTCGAAGTACGTGCGGATAAAGGTGAAGGTGGATTCGGCGTTGAAGAACGCGCTGATGTCGGCGATCCACTCGGGGTTCTTGCGGATGACCGGGGTAGCGGTGGCGAACTCCTCGGTCATCGGATTGAACGCTATGACGATCCGGACCCGGGCGTACCGCTTGTTCACCACGGGCAGGCCTGCGACGGCCGCCCGCAACGCGGTGATCCGCTGCTGGCCGTCGATGAGGATCTGCTGGTGTGCCGCGACCTGCCCACCCTTGAGGGCAGCACCGACCGACTGCCAGGTGATCAGGTAGCCGACCGGATAACCCTTGTACAACGAGTCCATCAGATCGCGCACCTTCACGCTGTCCCAGACGAACGGGCGCTGCAGCTCCGGGATCGCGATGCGCTCACTGCGGACATCGGCCAGAAGCTGGGTCACCGCCGACTGCGTGACGCCGTACTTGGCCATCGATCAGTCCTCCCGGTCGAGCCCGCCGAAACCCAAGCATGGCACTACCAGCCGACAAGATCATCTCGTTCGGCATGGGGACGACATGGCGACCTCCGCGGTTGAGCCCGCGATCGGTTGTCCCAATGCTCACCGGGGCTCGGCCATCGTGATGGCCGTGACAGGGTGAGGTGGTGGCACAGTTCGTGCCAGAGCAGGTACTCGAGCAGTTGGTCCGAGATCTGGCTGCGGGGTGCATGTAGCACGGCGTTGACTCGAATGTGGCCCGGCCTTTGCCTCGACCGCTGATCCGGACGGTCCAGTATGCCCATCGCGCCGCAGTGTGATCTTCTGGTCCACACGAAGCCAGGTAGCCACGCGGCGTCGGTTCGCAACCGCGCACTCGCGAAGCGGACGAGAGGAGTCTCGTCAAGCAGGTTAGCCGCATCGCCTGCCCGAAATCGGGATTCGTCGACGACCCGATGCTACCTGCCGGACGCGGCGCAGCGGCGCCCGGCGGAGGCATCGAGGAGCTACTTCGATTGTGCCCCGTCAGGGAGTTGGCAGAACCTTCTCGGTTTGCGCGCCTTGCCGCGCTGGCGGCGCGGCTTAAATGACGAGACGATGTGTCGCGGCGGGGGAGCGGCGGCGGACAATACCCCGTAGGTTTCGGAGCCCGCACTCGAAATCGTCGATATCGGAGGTGCCGGTCTGCGGTAGAGCGTGGAAGGCCTCGGCGGCATCGTCAAGCGCGTCGAGCACAGCGGCTTCCTCGACTGCGTCTGTGTGCAGCCGGAGCTGGGTCCCGGATGGAGGCCTTCTGCACGGGCAATAGATTCCCGTCACGGTGATCAGCCGATCGCACGGCGCGCAGGCAGGACACAGCGACGCTAAAACGTCCCTACGCGTGGTCACGCCGTTGCTCGGAGCCCGAACTACGAGGCCGACGGGGTGACGCGGCGGAGATGCTGCTCTTATACCACACTGCCAGCCGCCTGTTCTATTATTCGCTGTTGTTCGTCGAAGTCCGAAATGCCTACGCGATAAGGGGATCCGGACGAATATCGAACAGCACGAACAACCGCGAACAAAGCAAATGGCTACCAAGATGGCTACCAGATGATCATGCTTCTAAAGTGGGGCGCTCTCAGGTCAACAGGACGCTCAGTGGAGCGCCAAAGCAAACGGACACTGATGTCCTCGCCGGGACTCGCCAGGGTCACTCCATCGGTTTGACCCTGGCCTCGATGAAGGCGATCTCCTCCGGATTGAGGTCGTACTTGGTGTACAACTGCTGGTCGATCTCCGGGATCGGTTTAGTCCAGTCGACGTCCGACCCTGACGTGAAGTCCTGCATGGGAACGTATTTCCAGGTGCTCGCCGGGTTGTGCTGGGTGACCTTCAGAACGCCGAGCATGGCCCGCGCGAACTTGGACTTCACATACTTCAGGCACGCCTCCGCCTCAGCCCTGGTGCCGAAGGACCCGAGGGTGATGAAGGTCTGGGTAACCGCAACCTGCGGTTCTCCAAGCAAAGGCTCGCCAAGAATCAGAGCGGGCTGATCGCCAAACTTCCCCAGGTGACCGCGAGATGCAGGGGCGACAACCTTGAATCGTTCGAGGTTCTCCGGACCCGTGACGTACTCGCTGCGGATCCAGCGGGAGGCCCGCTTCTTCCCCTCAAGGCCCAGTACGCGCACATACGACTGACCGTCGTTGGGCCGCTCCGCGAGGTAGAGGAAGGCGAACTGCTGGAAGGCGTTGGTGCTGATTAGTGATTCATTTGGGTGCGGCTCGTCTGGAGTGAGTGTTCCTCCCGTGGTGCGCGTGGCCGATTGATCGCCTGACGGCACGCCAGGCGACCGAAATCCCTGATCCCGTCGGCAATCCGTGCTGTTCTATCTGTAGATGATGATAGCTACAGACAGGGGTTAGGATGCCATGCATCGCCACCAGGTCCCGACCACTGGTGCTGCGGGGCACCCTGACCACGTTCCGGCGCCGCTGCGGCAAGCCGACCTGCCGCTGCGCGGCCGGCGAGCCGCACGAGAGCCCGGCACTGCCCTTCACCGAGTACGGCCGGACCAAGACGATGACGCTCCGCCGAGGAGGTCGAGGTCGCCGCGGCCGCGATCGCGCGCTACGAGCCGCGCAGGCCGAGCTGGACAGCTGGCCGCGGCGGGGCTGGCCCGGCTGCGCAGCAGCCGCGCGGGCACCCGGCCGCGGCGGACGGCCGTGAGCGTCCCCGACACGAGCGTCGCACGGCCCGCGAGCCTTGGCTGCGCCGCGGGAGTGCTTCGAGCAGCTGCTGGGCTGGCTGGAGGGCGACGAGGCGCCGGGCTGGCCCACGGGGAGCTGGAAGAGCAGCTCGATGCCCGGGGCCGGGAACTGCTGCGCCGCATGCTGCAGGGCCACCTGACCTGCGCGCCCGCGAACAGCGCCTGCCGCGGTGCTCGACGCCGACGGCGATCGTGCACGGCGCGGTCGAGGCCGGGCACCGCCGGACGCTGGCCAGCGTCTTCGGCGAGGTCCAGGTGGAACGCCTGGCCTACCGCCGCCGCGGGCACGCGAACCTGCATCCCGCCGACGCGGCGCTGAACCTGCCGGCCGAGCCGCACTCCCACGGGCTGCGCCGGCTGGCCGCGATCGAATCGGCCCGCGGCTCGTTCGAGCAGGCCGGCGAGGCGATCGGGCGCCGCACCGGCCAGCAGGTCGGCAAACGCCAGGTCGAGGAACTCGCCGCCGCGGCAGCGGTCGACGTCGAGGACTTCTACGCCACCCACCGACGCCCACCGAGGCGACCGACGGACGACGTGCTGGTGTGTCCGCGGACGGCAAGGGCATCGTCATGCGGCCGGACGCGCTGCGCCCGCGACCGCGGCCAAGGCCGCCGCCGCCGCGACCACCAAGCTCGCGACCCGCCTGTCCAAGGGCGAGAAACGCAACCGCAAACGCCTGGCCGAGGTCGGCGCCGTCTACGACCTGCGCACCCGTTGCCCGCACCGCCGACCGACGTGCTCGCCGGCAGCGGCGAGCAGCCCAGCCACGCCCCCGCCGCTCGGCGCCCCGGGCGAAGAACAAGTGGCTGACCGCCAGCGTGGTCGACGACGCCGCCGAGGTCGTCGCCGCCGTCTTCGACGAAGCCGAACGACGCGACCCCGACCACCAGCGCACCTGGGTCGCACTGGTCGACGGCAACAACCACCAGATCGACCGCATCCAAGCCGAAGCAGCCACCCGAGGCATCGACGTCCCCATCGTCGTCGACTTGATCCACGTCCTGGAATACCTGTGGGGCGCGGCCTGGTGCTTCTTCCCCGAAGGCGACCCCGCCGCCGAGACCTGGGTACGCCAACGGGCACTGGCCATCCTGGACGGCAACGCCACCCAAGTCGCCGCCGGCATCCGCCGCCGAGCCACCAAAACCGGCCTATCCAGGCCAAACGCGCCAAGGCCGACGACGCTGCGCCGACTACCTGGTCAACAAGGCCAACTACCTCGACTACCCCACCGCCCTCGCCGCCGGCTGGCCGATCGCCACCGGCGTCATCGAGGGCGCCTGCCGCCACCTGGTCAAGGACCGCATGGACATCACCGGAGCCCGCTGGAGCGTCACCGGCGCCGAAGCCGTCCTCAAGCTCCGCGCCGTCCACAGCCAACGGCGACTTCGACACCTACTGGCAATTCCACCTCGACCGAGAACGACAACGCGTCCACCGAATCCCGCTACGCCAACGACGTCATCCCGCCCGCCGCGTAGTCACTCCAGACAGAGCCGCACCCAAATGATAATCGGCCGTGTCGCTCATGCGTGCGACCCGTACCTGCTGGTTCGGGTCGCCGGGACCGAGAACCCGCACGCTGCCCTCACCAAGTACGACGTAGCCGACCCAGGCGCCGGCATGAGCGAATGTCGAGGCATTGACTTCACGGTCGTCGACGAGCCATGAGGCGCTCGCCCACCGCGATCGGTCATCGACGTGATCGTCTGTGAAGTGAGCCGCAGCGCGGCCGTAGCCGCGGCGTTCCCGCGAGGATAAGGGCGGGCGTGGTCACCTCGAGCAGGTCGAACAGGGCATCCCATTGCGACTGCCGAGTCGTCATCTCGACCGTGGGCGGGCCTAGCCGAGGTATATCCGCATCCAGGTCGCAGTCGGGCTGGGGTCGGGTTGAGAGCCGACGGCGAGCGTGACCTCCCAGATCCCGTCCTAGTTGCCCCTGAAGTACTCCAACCAGCGGGTCCCCGGCCACGGCCCGGCTGGGCCGAAGACCGGAAACGCGATTGGCGGATACGTCACCTGCGGCACCCCGGCATTATCACGCGGCCCGCGTAGCCGCCGCTCAACGAGACACCGTGAACGGCGCGCCTGCCTCGTGGCAGACATCTCGTGTTCGAGATTGGCAACCTCGACCAACCATGCTGCCTCGTTGGATCGCGACACTCGATGAGATCGAGCGTGAGTGCGGGGACTCGGTAACCCTTAGCAGCGGGCGCGATCATCGGCAGCTCTGTGCGTGTTGGTCCGAGGTGCGAAGGCATGGCTGTGTCCCATGTCGGCGTCGCCTGAAAACTGACCCGGTGTCTGCGCTGGCGGCGATGTGGCCTTCCAAGGTGCAGTTCGCCGTCGAGGCCCATCTTGCCGGGCGGGGAGCTGTGCTTCCTGCGGCAGGTGGCCGGCTCGGTCGCACTACATGATCTTGCCATTAGGTTGCCGAAGGTTGGTCAGGCTGCTCGAGACTGGGTCATCTCGCATCCGAAAGCATGACGTGCGACAACAGCACGGACGACGACATCTGGTTCGACGTGCCGGGGACTGGCTGGTCATCGTCGTTCACACCCTCCACACTTGCTGAAACGCGCTGCGGGGTATGCCGCATCCGGCCGTGCGGCCAACCTGAACGGGGATCGAATGACTGAGCACAAGACGATGAACACCATCATCCATGCGGCGTTGCGTCGCGATCTGGACAGATTCGACACGGCACTCGCGGCACCGGCGGCCGCTACCCCAGCTCGCGCCGAGCAACTCAAGGCCGCGTGGGACAACTACGAGTTCCAGCTGCAGCACCACCACAACGATGAGGAGAACATCTTCTGGCCCGCCTTCCGCGAGCTCGGTGCCGACACCTCGGTGATGGGCGAGCTCGCCGGTGAGCACGAGGTCATGCTGGCCGCACTCGATGCGGCGGGCACCGCGATCACGAGCTACTCGAGCGCGCCGTCGCCCGACACCGCGGCAGTTGCCCGGATGGCGGTGGCCGATCTGCGCACCGCGCTCGACAGCCACCTCGCGCACGAGGAGCGCGACCTCGAGCCCTTCGTCGTCGACCGCCTCGATACGCCGCAGTTCAAGGCGGCGCTGAAGGCGGTACGCGCGGCGCACAAGGGCAACGCCGGGACATTCTTCAGCTGGCTCGATGACGGGGCCGACCCAGACGCCCGGGCCGGCCTGCGCCACGAGGTGCCGCCGCCGGTAATCGCGGTGGTGACCACATTCGCTGGCCGCCACTACAAGCGCCGGATCGCGCCGGTCTGGCAGAGCGCCTGAGCCAGACCGCAACGCAGCGGGCCGGGCGGTCTCACAGCTCGATCCAGAACCGTCCTCACCCTGGCCGGGGGCAGTCCTGCTGGCCGCGGTCGGCCAGCATCACCTCGCGGGACACGTCATTGTCGATCCAGCGGCCCGCAGTGACGGAGCGGTTCCGCGGTCAGGAGCTGCGCCGTTGGCGCGGTCACGCCGCGATCTGCGCGGTCGTGCCGCCGTTGGCGCGCTCGTGCCCCGATGAGCGGCCACTTCGGTGATGGCGACCCGAACGCGCAGGGAAATGCATCGGGGCTGGTTCGGGGTGCGCTGCGACTTCAAGATGGTCGTGGACGAGGAGCGGCTCGTCTATGAGGAGCGAGTGACGGTATGGCGCGCGGTCGACGCTGCCGAAGCCATCAGGTTGGCCGAGGCTGAGGCGCTCGAGTACGCCAAACGACATCGACGCCGACTACCTCCGTCTTACGTGTTGATCTTCGTTGGCACCCGGTTGTCGCACGGCGTGGATGTGGGCGAATTCGAATGTGCAGTCCCGGCGGACGGCGACGAGGTCGGCCCGATTGACGGGGGCCGGCTGGCGGCGGTGCTGGGTGCGCCGGCGTCGCCGGTGGACTGGTGCCGTGTCGGCTCGGGTGTGGCGGGGCAGCGGTGGTCGGAGCTTCGGGAATGGGTGGTCTGGTTTCGGCGGGAGTTCGGGTTCGATCATCGGGTGGTGCCGCCGTGCTGGTACCGGCATCTCGCCCTGGTCAGCGTGCTGTCCGCGGTGCGGGACGCGTGGCTCGGTGCGTATGACCCGTTGAACTCGCCGGCGGGTCCGGCGGATTGGCATCAGCGGCTGCTGGTGCTGGAGCCGCGGTTGCGGGAGTGGGCGTCGCGGACCGGGTGCACCCTCGGCGCGCACCGCCCGGACGTGGTCACCGCGTACCCGGACGGCGAGCAGGCCTGGAAGACGCATGTGGCAACGGACGTGGCCGCTCGCCGCGCACGCGAGATCCGCACCGCACAACGCGATGGCGCCGAGTTCGAGCAGTTCGTCATCGATGGCGGAGGCGACGATGACTGACCGGGCGGCTTGGGTGTGGCGGCTCGACGATGCGGCCACGGTGCTGCTCGTGATCGGCTGCGCAGATCCGGCCGAGGTGCCAGCGGCGGTCCGGCTGCGCTGCCTACGCGCGGCGGATCGGTTGCGCAGCGTCGGGGCACGGCCGCAACGTTCGTGGACACCTCTCACCACGTCGCAGCTGCGGGATGCGTTGGCGGAGGTGCCGACCGCGCTGTCCGACGTGCCGCACGACCTCGCCGACACGGGCGTGGTCGCCGAGGTCGTCGGGACGGTGCGCGGTCTCGTCGACGAGTCGGGCTGAGCGGTGACCACCTCGTCGACGTCTGAGCTGTTGCGGCAGCTGTCGGACGTCGCCGCAACCTCGAGTCCGGACGAGGCGAACGCCCGGGCATCGGTCTGCGCGCTCGGGCACCTCGGTCGTGCGTTCGCGGAACTCGCCCGGATCGGGGCGGAAACGGCTGATCCGGTGCAGGCCCGCCGGGACCTGGTCGTGCAGGAACTGGGGTCGGCCTGCCGGGATGTGGCGGGGCAGTGGCCGGCGGCTGAGGGTCGGTTTGTCGATCTCGCCGGCGCGGCGGCTGACGTGATCGCTCGGCGCAGCCGCGTGATGGATGCCGACGAGCGGTGGGCAGTCGCAGTCGCGCTGACCGCGAGTACTCGGACCGTCGCCGCGCTGGCGGCCGGGTTCGGGTCCTACGGGTCGGTTCCGGCGCTGCGCCGGGCGGTGCGGATCACCGAGGTGGCCGAGCAACTCGTCCGCCATGATCCGCCGATCGCGGCGGCGCGGGCGTGGCTCGAACGGCCGCTCCCGCTCCCGTATGACGCAGCCGCGGTGACGAACGCGACGACGGCGATGGCCGGTCTGCTGCACGCGCTCGACGCCGAGGCCAGGGACCGGACGTTGACCGTGTACGCGGTGCTGGCCGCCAGCGCCGCGGCGGAAGCGGGCGCGGAGCATGCCGCGTCGGCGGCGCGAGCCCTGCTGCCAGCAGCATCGACGTCAGCGACCGCGTCGGTGACCGCGTGGCAGCGGTGCCCGGCCGGGTGGCGGGTGGTGCAGGCGGCGTTGATCCGTTTCGACGACGGCAGCCGGTTGAGCAGCGCACCGCCGTCGCGGACGATCGAGGCGGCGCTCGCGCTGTCGCACATCCTCCCGACCCCGAGCCGGGACCCGGCAGCAGCCACGCAGGCGCGGTTCGTCGCGAACCAGCTGCCCGAACTCGCCGCCCGGGTCCGCGAGGCGGTGGACGGCTGGGGCCGCTCCGGTGGGTTGTTCGCCCGGGCGCGGAGCCTGGCGCGCTGCGAGGACCGGGTCGGGGCGGTGCTCGCCGACCGGGTGGTGGTCGCGGTCCGCCCGGACGTCGAACCGGTGGTGCTGGCCACCCGGGTGGCGGCCCGGCTGTCGGCGGCGTTGGCGCTCGAGCTGGACCGCTCCGCCGGCCGGGTCGGGCAGCAGCCGCAGCCGAACCTGGTCCGCGGTTACGCGCAGGCGATGCCGCAGGACCGGCTCGGCCGCGACGCCCAGTGGGCCAGCGGGCTCGCCGCCCGCTGCGACGCCCTCAACACCACCCCGGCGCTCACCCGCTGAACCGACAGCCACCGATAGCCAAGGTGGCACCCGGGCGTCGCACGCAGCCGGTGTGCAACCCGAACACCGTGATCAGCGCACCGACCTCGCTCTGCTGCGTGCCGTCACCGCCGCGGCGGCGCAGATCCTCACCAGCCCACCGCGGCGCGCCGCCGCGCTCAGCTACCTGCGGCAACGCGGCATCGACGCGGCCGGGCTGCCGCCCGGGCGGCTGCTCGGCTACGCGCCGCCCGGCTGGACCCGGCTCGTGTACGACCTGCAGGACGAGTTCCCGGACCAGGTGCTGCTCGAGGCCGGTTTGGCGCGGCGCAGCAGCCGCGGCAACCTGATCGACTGCTTCCGCGACCGCGTCATCTTCGCGATCAACGACTCGGACGGGCAGGTCGCCGGGTTCCTCGGGCGGGACCTGTCCGGCGACCCGCACGCCCCGAAGTACCTCAACAGCCGGGCCAGCGCCCTGTTCGACAAGAGCCGGCTGCTTTACGGCCTGCCCGAAGGCTCCACCAGCACCCCGCAGCCGCGCCAGATCGTCGTGGTCGAAGGCCCGCTCGACGTCCTCGCCGTCGCCGCCCGCGCCCACCAGGACGGCCGGCGCGACCTGCTGCCGGTCGCCGCCGGCGGCACCGCATTCACCCCCGCGCACGCCCGGCGCGTCGCGCAACTCGCCCGCCCCACCCAGACGCCCGTGGTGATCGCGCTCGACGGCGACGCACCCGGGCGCGCCGCCGCGCTGCCCGCCGGTGAACGGCTGCGTGCCCTCGGTGTCGAGGTCCGCGTCGCTGTGTTGCCCAACGGCAGCGACCCCGCCGACTACCTCACCCACCCCGCCGGCACACTCGACACGTTCACCGCGAAACATGCGGTGCCGCTGCTGACCGTCCAGGTCGAACACCTCATCGCCGCACAGGGCGAACGGATGCAGTGGATCGAAGGACGCCTGGCCGCCGCCCGCGCCGTCGCCGCCAACCTCGCCACCTACCCCGTGCACCACGGCGCCGCTCAGATCGGCTGGATCGCCCACACCCTGCACCTCGACCCCGCCACCTTCACCGACGAACTCGTCACCGCCTACCGGTCGGCGAGATCGGTGACCTTCGAACCAGCTTCGTCACGATCGCCGCAACTCGAACCCGTCAGGCTCTAGACACACAGCGCACCCAACTCAGGAGGTTCAGATGGAGGTGCCGCCGCAACCACTGGCGAAGAAGTGGTACACCTGCGCCGAGGTCGCCGAGATGCTCGGCTTCGGCGAGTCGAAGGTCCGGATGCTCGTCATCCACGGGGATCTGCGCTCCCTCAAGGACGGCCGTTCGCGCCGCATCCTGCCGGGCTGGGTCGACGAGTACGTCGCGATGCGAGCCAGGCAAGCGCTCGAGTCGCAGCCGTGACCGCGAAGCGGGTGCGCTCGAACGGCGACGGATCGATCTTCCCGTACCGCAACGGCTACGCCGCCTATGTCTGGGTGACCACACCGTCCGGGCGGCGGCAACGCAAGTACGTCTACGGCAAGACCCGCGACGTGGTGCGGTCGAAATGGGTCCAGCTCGCCGATGCCGCTCGCCGCGGCCCGGTCGTCACGTCGACACCCACCGTCGCCCAGTACCTGCAGCGGTGGCTCGTCGACGTCGTCGCGCCCAACCTCGCGCCGCTGACGCACTCGACCTACGAAATCCTCATCCGGCTCTACATCGCACCGGGCATCGGACACATCCGGCTCGACCGGCTGCGGGTGCGTGACGTGCAGACGTGGCTCAACGCACTCGCGCGCACCTGCCAGTGCTGCGCGCAGGGCAAGGACGCGCGCCGCGCGGCGAAAGACCCGGCCCGTGCGCGATGCTGCGCCAAGGGCCAGTGCTGCAGGTCCTACGCATCGCCGCGCACGATCAAAGACCTCCGCACCGTGCTGCGTTCCGCGCTGTCGACAGCGATGTCCGATGAGCTGATCAGCAAGAACGTCGCCGCGCTGGCCAAGGCGCCCAAGATCCGCCCGCGCAAGGTGGTCGCGTGGTCCAGCGACGAAGCGCGCCGCGTGCTGGAATCGGCCCGAGCCGACGGCGACGCGCTCTACGCCGCATACGTGCTGATCCTGCTGCTCGGGCTGCGCAAGGGCGAGGTGATGGGCCTGACCTGGCCGGCCGTCGACCTCGACAAGCAGGAGCTGAGCATCGGATTGCAGCTGCAACGGGTACGCCGCGAACTCCTGCTGCGTGAGACCAAGACCGCGGCGTCAGACAGCGTGCTGCCGATGCCGGACCTCTGCGTAGCGGCGTTACGTCTCCGCGCGAGAGAGCAGGCCAACGATCGCGAACAGGTAGGCGACGCGTGGCGCGGCCACGAGCCCGGCGCAGGCCTGGTGTTCACCGGCCGATACGGCACCCCGATGGACCCGCGCACGCTCAACCGGCGCTTCAGCGCCCGGTGCGAGGCGAGCGGCGTGCGGCACATCGGCGTACACGACGCGCGCAAGACCTGCGCGACGCTGCTGGTCGACCTCGACGTGCACCCGCGGGTGATCATGCGCGTCCTTCGGCACGCCGACCTCGGCGTCACGATGGAGATCTACGCCAATGCCAGCTCCGCGTCCACGCGCGAAGCGCTGCGCAGACTCGGCGAGGCGCTCACATGAGGCCTACTGCTGTACTTTGCTGCTGTACCCGGCCGACGGAGCCGCTTCCCAGAAGCTGGAAGGCCCCGGATTCCCTGGTCGGGGTGACAGGATTTGAACCTGCGGCCTCTTCGTCCCGAACGAAGCACGCTACCAAGCTGCGCCACACCCCGGTCACAACCGCTCCAGCATACCCGGTGCGCCACTGGCGAATCGCCGAGCGGTTCAGCCCCGGGGCACCAACCTCAGCAGCGTCGCCTCCGGCCGGCAGGCGATCCGTACCGGGGAGTATGGGTTCGTGCCGAGCCCTGCGCAGACGTGGAAGTACATGTGCTCGTCCCACCTGTGCAGCCATCGCGCGCGGTTGCGCTCGATCCCGCAATTGGTGACGATCGCCGGGCCGAACGGCACCCGTATCTGCCCGCCGTGGGTGTGTCCGGCCAGCACGAGGTCGTAGCCGTCATGCGCGAAACCGCTGAGGATGAACGGCTCGGGGGAGTGTGTGACGCCGAGCCGCACCACGGCCGACGGGTCGGCGGGACCGGCGATGCGGGCATATCGGGCGCGGCGTAGATGGGGGTCGTCGGTGCCCGCGAGGGCGACATCCTGGCCGCCGACGGACACCGTAGTGCGGACGTGCGTGAGGTCCGTCCAGCCTGCCGACGACATCGCGGACGCGAGCTGCGGCCACGGCAGCGGCGGTCCGTTCGGACGTGTCTCGTCCGGGACGAAGTAGCGGATCGGGTTCTTCGGCCGCGGCACGTAGTAGTCGTTGTTGCCCGGCACGAACGCGCCGGGGAACTCGAACAGCGGCTCCAGCGCGTGCATCACGGCAGGAATGCCGTTCTTCGCCGACAGCGTGTCGCCGGTGTTGATGACGAGATCCGGTTCGAGGGCGGCGAGTCCGCGGATCCAGGCGTGTTTGCGCCGCTGGGTGGGGGTGATGTGCAGGTCGGTGATGTGCAGGACGCGCAACGGCGTCGCACCTGGGCAGAGTACGGGGACGTCGAAGTAGCGCATCGTGAAGGCATTGCGCTCGATCAGCGAGCCGTAGGCGAACGCAGCGACACCTGCCGCGCACACCGCCGTGACAGCCCGGGGCAGTGGCGACATGAGCTTCAGCGTACGGACAACCCAGGTGCCGTCCGCCGGTAGCGTGGCGGCATGCCAGAGCTGAAGGCCCGCCTGCGCACCGATCTCAATACGGCGATGAAGGCACGCGACGAGCTGACCACGGCGACGCTGCGCATGGTGCTCACCGCCGTGACGACGGAGGAGGTCGCGGGCAAGGCGGCGCGCGTGCTGTCCGACGGCGAGGTGCTGCGCGTCCTTGGAAAGGAGGCGAACAAGCGCCGCGAGGCCGCCGAGGCATTCGCCGCTGCCGGACGATTCGAGTCGGCGGAGCGGGAGCGGGCCGAGGGCAGCGTCATCGACCGCTATCTACCGTCCCAGCTGTCCGACGAGCAGCTTGCCGACCTCGTACGCGCGGCCGTTGCCGAGGCCGGCGCGAGCAGCCCGCGCGACATGGGCGCGGTGATGAAGCTGGTTGCGCCGCGAGTAACCGGTCGCGCTGACGGTCGACGGGTCAGCGCCGAGGTGCGCCGCCGCCTCTCGGCGGGCTGAGCGTGCCGGCCGGCTGGGCATGGGCACCACCCCAGTTCTACCCGCCGCCGCGCGTGTTGGTCCGCGTCCGGGTCCCTGTGCGGGTGCGGGTGCGCGTGCGGGTGCGGGTGGGTTGGGCCGAGGGTGTGCTGCGGCCAGCCGCAGGCGCCCGGTTCCTGGTCCGGGTCACCGGGGTGAACACAGGCGGTGGCGGCGGTGGCGGAGGTGGTGTATACGCGGCCACGCCGCTGCTCTGACAGACCGTGATCGTCGAGCCGAGTGGCGCCTTCCTCGGGGCATAGTAGGCAACCGACTGATACGGGGCGTTACTTGCGCACAGCAATTGATCCGGGGCGCCGTCGATCTGCATCTTGAACCCACGCTCGGTGAGCAGCTTGCGCGCTTCGCCGAGCGTCCTTCCGGTCAGGGCTGGCACGTTCACGCCGTCGACCTCGCCCGGCTGCTGCCAGCTCCAGCTGTCCTTGGTCAGGGTGGGCTCGAGGGCGTTGAGCCAGACGCCCGCGGCATAGTCGCCGTAGGCCTGGCCGGTCTTCACCAACGGCAGTCCGGACGATGGTGCACTGGACTGGTCGAAGTTGATCAGCCCGGCCGCCGCGGTGTAGTCCGGTGTCATGCCGACGAACCAGATCGAGCCGTTCTCGTTCTTCTTCGTCGACTCGTTCGTGCCGGTCTTGCCGGCGATCAGGCTGTTGCCTTGCTTGTCGTACCAGCCGACGAATCGATCGGCCGACGTGCCGGGAGCCTTGGTGTCACCAGCGAGGATCTTGACCGCCTTGGCCGCCGTTTCGGGTGAGATCGCCTGCACGTAGGGGGTACGGCGGGCCGGGATCATGTTCTCGTTGGGCGCGGTGATCGACAGGATCGGGGACGGCGCGTTGTACCTGCCGCGGTTGGCGACAGCCGCGTAGGCGGCTGTCAACTCGAGTGCGCTCGTCGGTACCGAACCCAGGACGAGCTGCTGGGCGCGTTGCGCGCCGACGATCACCTGCGCGTAGGTCAGCTTGGGATTCTCCTCGCTGGGCCGCTGCATTCCCTTCATCCCAAGACGCTGCATGACGTCCACGATCGGCGAGAGGTCACAGCCGAACACCTGGTCGGCGAGCGCTACGAAGTACGTGTTCGACGACTTCGCCGTCGCCGAAGCGAGCGACTCCACCGCGTTGTACTTGATGTTCGCGTCCCCGTTGCTGGCAGCGCTCTTCGTGAGGCACCCGGATGACCTGTACCTGCCGGTGTTGCCGACGGTCCTGAGCTGCAGGGTGCCCGGCACACCGGTCTCGAGCGCCGCAACGAGCGGGAACAGCTTGTAGGTGGACGCGCCGGCCGCGGTGTAACTGGTGAAGATCGGCTGCTCGGTCTGGCCCTTACCGGCCCCGTAGGTCTTGCTGGCCGCCATCGCGAGGACGTCGCCGGTCTTCGGATCGAGCACCGGCAGCACCGCCGTCGTGGGCGCCGTCGCGGGTACCGTCGCGGCAAGGCTGGCCTGCGCGCTGTTCTGCAGCCGCGGGTCGATCGTCGTGATGATCTTAAGGCCGCCGGTCTGCAGCGTGGACTCGCTGATCTTGCTCGTGTTGCGCAGCCAGTTGACGGCGTACTCGCAGAAGAACGCGGCATTGCTGATTGTCGTGTCCGCATTCGCGCAGCCTTGCTTCACCATCGGCGGCACCCTCGAGGCCAACGCGATGGACGTCGCCTTCTGCCGGTCGGCCTCGAGCTGGCTGAGTTTGCCGGCGCTGACGAGGTTCTGCAGCACCTCGTCGCGGCGCTGCTTGGCGGCGGCGTAGTGCAGGAAGGGGTCATATGCGGTCGGGGCGCGCAGCAGACCGACCAATAGCGCCGACTCGGCGAGAGTGAGTTTGGACACCGGCTTGTCGAAATAGGTCTCCGCTGCGACCTCTATGCCGTACGCGTGTTCACCGAAGAAGGCGATGTTGAGGTAGCCGTCGAGGATCTGCTTCTTGGTGCGGTGCCGCGGACCCTCGATGTCGAGCGCGCATTTCGCGTCCTCCATCTTGCGCTGGATGGTCTGCGCGATCGCGGCCTGCTGCTTGGCTTTGTCGTCGCCGGCCTGGTAGTAGCGGATCTGCTTGACGTATTGCATGGTCAGCGTCGAGCCGCCCTGCGTGTCGCCGTTGGTCGTGCTCACCGCCGAGCGGATCAGGCCACGAAGGTCGACGCCGTGATGGCTGTAGAAACGCCGGTCCTCGGTCGCGATCAACGCGTCCTGCAGGTAGGTGGGCACCTCGTTCAGGGGCACCGTCTTGCGGTCCTGGGTGAACAGCCGGGCGAGCACGGTCTTGCCGTCCCTGGCGTAGAGGACGGTCGGCTGTGGCGGCTTGGTCTCCTGCAGGGTGCACGCGGTATCGAGCCACTTGGTCGCGTAGTGACGGGCAACCAACCCGGCGCCGAACACCGCGGGCATGCACACGCCGGCCACCAGGATTCCGGTGACGACCAGGGCGATCAACAGCTTGACAAGCGTCAGCACGCGTTTGGGTCGTCCTGCAACTGCCGCCACGGGACATGAGGGTACGTGGGGAATATGAGTTGCCCTGCCACGGCTGGGGCGCGGCTCAGGCTCCGAGCAGGTCGCCGATGGACCGCAGGCCGTCCAAATCGTGGACGTCGGTCGGCAGCGCGGGCACCGCAACCAGTGACACGCGGGGATGTGCCGCCGCGAATCTCCTGGTCATCCGAGCGTCGTGTTCGGCCGCTCCGGCGATTTCGGCGTGAACTCGCAGCGCCGCCTGCGCCAGCGTTGCGCTCGGGTCGGATTCGGCCAGCACGTCCGCGGCAGCCTCGGCACGGGCGGCGGACAGTGGCTTCACGCCGGACACCTTGGCCGTGATCCGGGTGCGGTTGACGATGACCCCGGCCAGGGGCATCTGCTCGTCGGAGAGCCGTTCGACGAAGTAGGACGCTTCGCGCAGCGCGTCCGGCTCCGGCGCGGACACCACGACGAAGGCGGTTCCCGGCGCCTTGAGCAGCTCGTAGGTGTGCTGGGCGCGCTCGCGGAACCCGCCGAACATCGATTCGAGCGCGCTGACGAACGTCGACAGGTCATTGAGCAGTTCGCCGCCGATGACCTTGGTGAACGCGCGGGCGACCACCCCGACGGAGACGGTGACGACCTTCAGATACGCCTTGCCGCCGGCTTTGGCCGGTGCGGTCAGCAGCCGCACCATCCGCCCGTCCAGGAAACGGCCGAGGCGGTTCGGCGCGTCGAGGAAGTCCAGCGCCGAGCGCGACGGCGGCGTGTCGACCACGATCAGATCCCACTCGTTCGCGGCGACGAGCTGACCCAACTTCTCCATCGCCATGTACTCCTGAGTGCCCGCGAACGACGACGACAGCGACTGGTAGAACGGGTTGGCGAAGATCTGCTCGGCGCGTTCCTGGGACGAGTGCTGCAGCACGACGTCGTCGAACGTCCGCTTCATGTCCAGCATCATCGCGAACAGGTGATCCTCGCCCGCGCCCTTGACGACCCGCGGGGTGTTGTCGAGTTCGGTCAGGCCCATGGACTGAGCGAGGCGACGGGCGGGGTCGATGGTGAGCACGACCGTCCGGCGCCCGGATTCCGCGCCGATCATCGCCATCGCCGCGGCAGTGGTGGTCTTGCCCACACCGCCGCTGCCGCAGGTGACGACCACACGGGTCTGGGGATCGCGGACGAGTGCCGCGATGTCGAGGCGGGGCGCGGTCATCGGCGGCCGAAGCAGTCGGCGAGATCGCGCAGCTCGCCGATCTCGACCGGCGGGTTGAGGTCAGGCAGCTCGACTCGCGGCAGCATCAGCGCGTCGAGTCGGGCTGTGTTCTCGTCCTGCACCTGTTGGCGTTGCGCATAACCACCCATCTCGAGCGTCAATGCCGCCGAGTGCGCACTGGCGATGCCCGCCTTGGCGAGTCCGGCGGCGATCGCTGCCGAATCGACCGAGCCGTCGGCGGCGACCTGACCGGCCGAGATGAGCGCCGGCCGAGCCCGATTGACGATCACCATCCCCAGGGTGAAGCCGAGTGCGGTCAGCTCGGTCGCGGCGTCGATCGTTTCCTGCACCGGCATCTCCTCGAGGAGCGTGACGATGTGCACCGCCGTGCGCTCGCCGTGCAGCAACTTGATCACACCCTCGCTTTGCGAGTTGATCGGGCCGAACTTGGTCAGCTTGGCGACCTCCTGCGTGGCGTCGAGGAAGCGGCTGATGCGGCCGGTGGGCGGGGCGTCGAGGACGACCGAGTCGTACACGGGCGCTCCGTTGACGCTTCGGACGACTGATTCCTTGACCTTTCCAGTGATCAGGACGTCGCGCAGGCCCGGGGCGAGGGTGGTGACGAAGTCCACCGCGCCCATCTTCTTCAGCGCGCGGGCCGAGCGTTTGAGGCCGTAGAACATGTCGAGGTACTCGATCATGGCCTGTTCGGCGTCGACGGCCAGACCGAACAGCTCGCCACCGCGCTCGACCTTCGTCAGCCGGATCTCCTCGTACGGCATCGGCGCGATGCCGAACAGCTGCGCGATGCCCTGTCGTCCCTCGACCTCGACGAGGAGCACCTTGCGGCCGGTCTCGGCGAGCGCGATGGCCAGCGCTGCGGCGACGGTGGTCTTGCCGGTGCCGCCCTTGCCGGTGACGATGTGCAGCCGCGCTTTGCCGGGCAGGCCGTGCACAAGCTGCCCGGCGCCGGCTGCATCGGTGGCGACCATGCGGTCAGCGTAGGAGACGGCAGTTGGGCGGACGTCGGGCGGTCGGGCGTCATCGCGCGTCGTCCGGCCAGCGGATACCGTCGCGAGCATGGGAACCCCGCTGTCGCGACTGGCCGCACTGGGCCTGACACTGCCGCCGGTGGCGGCGCCGCTCGCTGCGTACGTGCCGGCCCGCCGGTTCGGCACGCTCGTGTTCACCTCCGGCCAGGTGCCGGTGGTGGACGGCGTTCTGTCGCGCGCGGGCAAGGTCGGGTCGAACGTCGCGGTCGAGGAGGCCGTCGAGCTCGCCAGGATCGCCGCGCTGAACGGGCTCGCGGCGGTGGACGCGCTCGTGGGGCTGGATTCGGTTGCCGGCGTGGTCAAGGTCGTCGGCTACGTTGCCTGTGCCCCCGGATTCACCGGGCATCCATGGGTCGTGAACGGCGCCAGCGAGCTGCTGGGCGAGGTGTTCGGAGCGGCCGGTGCGCACGCCCGGTCAGCTGTGGGTGTCGCGTCCCTGCCGCTCGACGCGCCGGTTGAGATCGAGCTGATCGTGGAGCTGCAGCCATGACGGCACCTAACGTGTCCCCGCTCCGCGAGGCCAGGCCGATCCGGGACGCGTCGACGGTGGTGTTGCTGCCTGACGACACCGAGCGGGCACAGCCGTCATGAGTCATCCCGCCTACGAGACGCTGCGGCAGGTCCTGCCACAGGCGTCGGTGGTGTTGCAGGACAACGCCGGGCCGATGACCCTCGACGGCACAAACACGTGGTTGTTGCGCGCCCCGGGCGGGCACTCGAGTGTGATCATCGATCCTGGCGATGCCGACGACACCCACCTGGGAGTCTTGTGTGCTGCCGCGCCGGATGTCGAGCTCGTCCTGCTCACCCACGGCCACCGCGACCACAGCGCGGGGGCGGGCGCGCTGCACGACGCGACCGGGGCGCCCGTGCGCGCGATGGATTGCGCGCACTGCCACGGCACGCGCGTGCCGCTCACCGCGGGCGAGCAGCTCACCGCCGGGGGCGTGCGACTGCGCGTACTGCCGACGCCGGGTCACACCGCCGATTCGGTGTGCTTCGTGATCGACGAGCAGGCCGTGCTCACCGGTGACACGATCATCGGCCGCGGCACGACGGTCGTCGCGCATCCCGACGGCGCGCTCGCGCCGTACCTGGACTCACTGCAGCGATTGCGCGATCTCGGCGGCGTGCACGTCCTGCCCGGACACGGGCCGGAATTGCCGTCTGCGGCTGGGATCGCAGAGCAGTACCTGGCGCACCGTGTCCAGCGGTTGGACCAGATCCGCGCCGCGCTCGCACGGTTGGGCTCGGACGCGAGCCCACGACAGGTCGTCGAACTGGTGTACGCCGACGTCGATGAAGCCGTGTGGTGGGCCGCGGAGCTGTCCGTCCGGGCCCAGTTGGACTACCTGCGCGAGCACCGCTGAGCGCCCCCGCTCAGCGGGCGCGCCGGGCCAGCCGTTCACGGTCCAGGATCACGACGCTCTTGCCTTCCAGCCGCAACCAGCCGCGCGAGGCGAAGTCGGCAAGCGCCTTGTTCACCGTCTCACGTGACGCGCCGACGAGCTGCGCGAGTTCCTCCTGCGTGAGGTCGTGCGTCACGCGCAACTGGCCGCCGTCGATCGAACCGAAGCGTTGCGCGAGTTGGAGCAGCTGCTTGGCGACCCGCCCCGGAACGTCGACGAAGATCAGGTCGGCGAGCGTCGTATTCGTTCGGCGCAGCCGTCGGGCCACCACGCGCAGCAGCTGCAATGCGATCTGCGGCCGTTCGGAGACCCACTTGTGCAGCGCGGCCTTCGGCAGCCGAGCGAGCCGGGCGTCGGTGACCACGGTTGCGGTGGCCGTACGCGGGCCTGGATCGAACAGCGACAGCTCGCCGAACTGATCCGACGACCCGTACACCGCGACGAGATTCTCTCGCCCGTCAGGTGAACGGCGGCCGAGCTTCACCTTGCCGGCCAGCACGATGTAGAGGCTGTCGCCGGGCTCGCCCTCGCTGAACAACACTGCTCCGCGAGGTGCTGAGATGATCTCGAATTCGCCGGCCAGTGCCTCGACGTCGTCCGGGTCGACGCCTTGGAACAGCCCGGCCCGGCGCAGAGATTCGTCCACGTGTGCTCCTCGATCGCCCGACTCGATGCGAACCTGGTCACAGTCTGGCCGGGAGTCTAGTGGCATCGAGTAGTTCAGCCAGCCTTGCGGGCCGCCCTACGCCGCAGCCGAGGTCGCAGACGGTTACGGAATCGGCGCAGCGCCGAATCGGTGCCCTCGCGCACGAATGTGTTCAGCTCGTCGCGATTCGCGCCGTCGAGGAAGCGGGCGATCTCGCGCTCGGAGTCGATCTGGCTGAGCGGTCGCTCCACACGTCCCATGAACATGACGAAGCCGAGCAGGATGAAGGGGAACAGCAGCAGCGCGAAACCAATCATGATGAGCGTTATTGTGCCGCATCCACCGTGTCGGGTCAGCGTCCTACGCTCGACGGCGTGCCCAAGACCGAGGAGACACCGCTCGCGCTGACCCGTCGGGCGCGCCGGATCAACCGTGAACTCGGCGAGCTGTACCCCGACGCGCACTGCGAGCTCGACTTCACCTCGCCGCTCGAGTTGTCGGTCGCGACGATCCTGTCGGCCCAGTGCACGGACAAGCGGGTGAACGAGGTCACGCCGGCGCTGTTCGCGAGGTATCGCAGCGCTGCCGACTACGCCGGTGCCGATCGCGTCGATATCGAGACGCTCATCAAGCCGACCGGCTTCTTCCGCAACAAGACGACCTCGATCATCAACCTGGGTCAGCAGCTCGTCGAGCGCTTCGACGGCGAGGTGCCCAACCGGCTCGCTGACCTGGTGAGTCTGCCGGGTTTCGGCCGCAAGACGGCCAACGTCGTGCTCGGCAATGCCTTCGACATCCCAGGGCTGACCGTCGACACCCATTTCGGACGGCTCGTGCGGCGCTGGAACTGGACCGCTGAGACCGATCCGGTGAAGGTCGAGCGCGTGGTAGCCACGCTGATCCCGAAGCAGGAGTGGACGATCTTCTCCCACCGTGCGATCTGGCACGGGCGCCGCGTGTGTCACGCCCGCAAGCCCGCCTGCGGGGTATGCGCGATCGCCCGCCTGTGTCCGTCCTTCGGGGCCGGACCGACCGACCCGGCTTCCGCCGCCGCATTGGTGAAGAGCGTGCAGCAGATGATGGAGTCGTGAGCGAGATTCCCGCCTGGCTCCAGCCGCTCGCTGACCGGGCCCGCGAGATCGACGGCAGCGATCTGTCGGTTTTTCTGCCTCCCGACGACGGCAGTGGGCGGCAGTCGGCGGTGCTGGTCGCCTTCGGCGACAGCCCGCGCGGCCCGGCCGTGCTGCTGCTCCAACGCGCCGCCGACATGCGCAAGCACGCAGGACAGGTTGCCTTCCCGGGCGGCTCCCTCGATCCGGGCGAGGAGCCGGCGGCGGCCGCGATCCGGGAGGCGCACGAGGAGGTCGGACTCGACCCGGGCAGCGTGCACGTCGTCGTCGAGCTGCCGGCGATCTTCATCCCGGTGTCCGGCTTCGTCGTCACCCCCGTGCTCGGATGGTGGGAGACGCCCCACGAGATCAGCGCGGTCGACCCGGCCGAGGTAGCCGCCGTCGCCCTCGTCCCGATCGCCGAACTGACGCATCCGGCGAATCGGTTCCGGGTTGGCCACCCGTCGGGCCATTCCGGGCCGGGCTTCGAGGCGGGCGGTTTGTTCATCTGGGGATTCACCGCCGGCCTGCTCGATCGCATGCTCGACTTCGGTGGCTGGGCGCAACCCTGGGACGAGTCACGTCGCCGGCCGGTGCCGCCGCCGCTGATGGGTCGCTGAGCCGACCGCGCGCTCGCCCTGCTGACGTGGCGCCCAGAATCAGCCCGCCGTACCGTCGTCGCCATGCCCGCCCGCCGTCTGCGCCGCGCGGCCGTGTCGGCGCTCGCGGCCGTGGCTGTGGCGGTGCTCGTGGCTGCTTGCTCGAACAGCGAGGCGACGGTCAACAAGCGTCCGCACTCGGGCCGCGCCACGGCGTCAACCGTCGACGGCGTCCAGCAGGTCGACGTCATCACCGGCCCGGACCTGCGCTTTCACCCGTCCACGATCGTGGTGCATCAGGGCAAGGTGCGCATCGTCTTGGAGAACCAGACGGGGCCTGCCGGTGGGCCGCCGCACGACTTGCTGGTGCAGGGGCTGCCCGGTGCGTACGTGCCCCTCGCCCGCGCGAACCAGACGCAGCAGGTCACCTTCACGGCCGGCGCACCTGGCCGGTACACCTTCGTCTGCAAGATCCACGCCCTGCAGGGGCAGACCGGGGTGCTCATCGTCCTACCGGGCGGCGCGGCCACGTGAACCTTCTTGACTGCCTCATCGTGCTGGCCGCGATCGCCTACGGTATCGGCGGGTTCCGCAGCGGGGCGATCGTCGGCACCTTCTCCCTCGTCGGCTTCTTCGGCGGGGCGGTCCTCGGTGCGCAACTGGCCCGCCCGCTCGGGTCGCGTATTGCCGACGGCCGCGCCCAGGTGCCGGTCGCGATCGTGTGTGTTCTGGTGCTGGCGACGCTCGGCCAGCTGCTCGCGATGTACTTCGGTGGCCTGCTGAAGCGACGGCTGGTGCCGGGCTGGGCGCGGCCGTGGGACGCCGCGGTCGGGGCAGTGCTGGGTGTGTTGTCGGTGCTGCTCGTGTCGTGGATGATCGCCGTCCCGCTCGCGTCCTCGCCCTACCCGAAGTTGGCCGCCGAGGCGAGCCAGTCGCAGATCGTGCGGGCAGTCAACGGGGCGGTCCCGGACGGGTTCCGCAATGTGTACACGTCCCTTCGCGCGTTCTTTGACCAGAGCGGATTCCCACCTGTGTTGGGAGATCTGCCGTCGACGTCGGTGATATCGGTGCCTGAGCCGCCGGCCGACCTGCCGCCGTCGGTCGCGCAGCTGGTCCGGCAGGCGCACCGGTCGGTCGTCAAGGTCTATGGGCACGCGCCGAGCTGTGGCCGCGAGATCGAGGGGTCGGGCTTCGTGTTCGCGCGGCACCGGGTGCTCACCAACGCGCACGTCGTCGCCGGCACCGAGCGGGTCGTCGTGCAGGCCACCGAAGGCGCGAATCTGTCCGCCAGGGTGGTGCTCTACGACGCGCGCCGCGACGTCGCCGTGCTCGACGTCCCAGCGCTGTCCGCGCCGACACTGCAGTTACGCACCTCCGACGCCAAGTCGGGCGAACCGGCCGTCGTGCTCGGCTACCCGGAGGACGGCCCGTACACGATTCGCTCGGCTCGCGTGCGATCGAAGTCGACGCTGCACGGGCGAGACATCTACGACGACCACGACGTCACTCGGTCGATCTATGCGATCCGGGCGATCGTGCGCAGCGGCAATTCCGGCGGTCCGCTGCTCGACTACGACGGACGGGTCCTCGGCATGGTGTTCGCCACGTCGCTGGACTCGCCGGACACCGGTTTCGTGTTATCCGACGACGAGATCCGCCCCGACGCGGTCCAGGGTCGGAGCGCCGCCGCGCCGGCCGACACGCAGTCGTGCACCCGCGACTGACCCGCAGCCGCGTCAGTGCTCCTTCGCCCAACGGATCAGCTCGCCGCTGACGACATGCGGCACCTCGGCGTGTGGGAAGTGCCCGATTCCGTCGAGCACCCGCCACTCGTACTCGCCGCTGACGTACTGCCCCGAGCCCTGCGCCGTTCCCGGCAATACGCACGTGTCGAAGCTTCCCTGCAGGTGCAACACCGGTGCCGCGATCGGGGTGCTCAGCGAGTCGGCGAAGCGGCGCCCGTCCGAGCGCAGGACGGAACGCAGCATCCAGCGAAAGTGCTCGGCCGCGCAGTAGGAAACCGGATGGATGCGCATCGCCAGCGCGTATCGCTGCACGTCCGCGACGAAAGCCGGCGTGCCGCGCCAGCGGGGTCCCGTCCAGCGGTCATACAGCTCGCGCACCCACGATGAGTCGGGACTCGAGAGCAGGTTCTCCGCGCGCCGAGGCACCTGGAACGTGCGCAACGCGTAGGCCGACGCGCGCCGCTGCGCGCTGCCGGCACCGGGCTTGAGTTCGGCGCGCATCCGCAGCGGATGTGCCGCACCCAACACCGCTATGCCCCGCACGACCCGCTTGTGCGCTGCCGCCATCGTCCAGGCGAGTGTGCCGCCGATGTCATTGCCGACGACGAACGCATCGGACTCGCCGAGTGAGGTGACGAGCGCCGCCACGTCCGCGGCGAGGGTCGGCGCGTCGTATCCGCGTGGCGGCTTGTCACTGGCGCCGTAGCCGCGCAGATCGACCGCAACGGCTCGATACCCCGCCTCGGCGAGGTCGACGAGTTGCTGCCGCCACGCCCACCAGAACTGCGGGAAGCCGTGCACGAGCAGGACGAGGGGGCCGGTCCCCAGCTCCGCGACATGCAGCGCGATGCCGTTGGCCCGCACCGTCCGATGCGTCCACGGCCCGTCGATCAGGACGACGGAGCTGCTCGGCGCATCCGGCAGCGGACCGAATCCACTGAACCACACGGTCGCCTTACTTCCTCGTGGGCCGCGCCGTCGTCAGGTAGTCGACGGTCTCCTTCGTCGACTTGATCGTCTTCTCCGGTCCCTTGACCTTCTGTACCTTCCGGTAGCCTAGGAAGATCAACACCGCCACGACGATCAGCTGGAACACGAAGACGATGAGGTACGCGAGCCAGCGTTCCAGGCCCAGCGCGACGAGGACCTCGGCCAGGGTCAGGAACCCGAACGTCAGCGAGAACACGAACACCACCGCTGCGCCGATGAACATCCCCGCGCCGACTCCGGCGTTCTTGACGGTCGCGCGCAACTCCAGCTTGGCCAGCTCGATCTCGCTGCGGACGAGAGTCGAGACGTGCGTGGAGACGTCGGAGGCGAGCTGGCCGATGCTCGGCTCCGCCGGCGAGTCCGGGGCCTGCGTCGGCATGGGCGTCGCCCGATGCTCCACAGGTCGCGGCGCGGGGCGTGGTGCGGGGGTCGCCGTCACGTGTCGGCCCTTTCGTCGAGGTGTCGAGCGGTTCGGGCGAATCATTCCAGTACGTCGCGGGGTGCGCACCAGTCTGCACGCTCGGCGCGCGGCGGGGCGCTAGCGTGCGACAGCGTGCCCGCCGATCCGCTCGCCCCGTTGCTCGATCTTCCAGGCGTCGCGGACGCGGTCTCGCGGGCCCGTGCCGCCGTCGACGCACTGCTCTCGAATCGGACCCTGCGGCGGCGCTCGGCGGATGTGTCGGCCGAGTCGGCGCTGCGCGGCGCGTGGGCATCGGCATGGCTGTCGGGGCGGCAGGTACCCCTCGCCGACGTGCGATCCGGAGCAGCCGCCCGGGATCCCGTCGTGCAGGGAGCGTTGCGCGCGCAGTCGGCCATCGGATCGCTCACCGACACCTGGACGCGGGCGCCGCGCCAGGCGTTGGCTCGGCTGCACGCCTTGGCCGCGGCCGACATCCTGCCCGCCGACGATCTCGGTCGCCCGCGAGCCGGTACCGCGCCGCGACTGGACACGCTCGCGGCCGTGCTCGCCTCGACCTGCGCGCCGGCGGTCGTCGTCGCCGCGATAGTGCACGCCGAGCTGCTCGGTCTGAACGCGTTCGAGCCTACGTCCGGTGTCGTCGCCCGCGCCGCGGTACGGCTGACACTGGTCGAGCGCGGGCTGGATCCGAAATCGCTCGTCGTGGTCGAGGCCGGCCACCGCGAGCTCGGCCCCGCGTACCCAGCCGCACTCGCCGCGTTCGGCACGGGGACGCCGGACGGCATCGCTCGATGGCTGGTTCATTGCGCCGACGCGATCGTCGCCGGGGCCCGGGAGGCGACTGCGATCTGCGAGGCGATCGCCCGCGGTGCGTAGTCGGGCCGGACTGCCGCGACGCACGGGTCGGCGAATGGACCACCTCCGTCACCGGCGAGGGTTGCCCACGCCGGTGTGCGCGCCGGCTGGTTCGTCGGTCGCGTACGTCATTGCGCGATCGGTCAGCGGCGGTCTGCGATGACCGGCAGGCCGGCGGCCTGCCAGGCTTTCGTGCCGCCCTCGATGACGAACGCGGCGCGGCCGGCGCGGTCGAGCATGTCGGCTGCGCGGGCGGCCCGGCGGCCCGTCGAGCACGCGGTGAGCACCTGCCCGGTGGGCAGCCGATCGAGCGACAGCTCGCCGATGGGGATGTTGATCGCCCCTGCGATGTGCCCGGACGCGAACTCCGCGGGTTGGCGGACGTCGATGACGACGTCACCGGCGCGCATCATCGCCCGGGCCGTGCGCACGTCCACCGGTTCGGCGGCCATGCGCCCAGCGTAGGAGACGCCGGCGTGGGAGGCCCGCACGCCGAGCGACGGCGCCGCGGGCCTCATCCGAGGGGCGACGCCGTCGTCCGTGCGCGGGCGACTGGGTTACCAGGCGTGCCCTGCGGAACTGTCAGACGCGGTCCTCGGCGACGGTGCCTCGGTCCCTCGTCGACTCACCTGTTGCGTGGTGGGTTCGCCGCGTGGGTGCCCAATATCGTCCGTGCGGGGACGGGGCCGCTGGGGGCTGGACCGCCATCGACGTCCGCCGTCCGTGTTGTCATTTGACGCTCGTGACGTGGATCACGCAAGGCCCTGACGGCGTGTCCTGACCAAATGCTAGCCACGCCCGGCACGACGTCGCGCGGTGTACCAGACCAAACCGGCGGCGGCGACGCCTGCGCCCACCACGCTGACCGCAGTCGCCGGATGCTCGGGCCGCATGCCGGCGATGCGTGCGCGCAGCGGCACCGCGTTGGAGAACGTGAGTTGCGGCCACTCGCGCTCGGCGGCCAGTTTGCGCAGGGCACGATCGGCGTTGACCGCGTACGGATGCCCCACCGCCTCGAGCATCGGGACATCGGTCGCGGAGTCCGAGTAGGCGTAGCTGGCAGTCAGGTCGTAGCCGCGCTCGAGCGCCAGCGTCAGTACGGCAGCCGCCTTCTCCGGCCCGTACGCATACCGGCTGATCTCGCCGGTGTATCGACCTTCGTCGACGACCATCTGGGTGGCCACGATGTGATCGGCGCCGAGCATCGCCCCGATCGGCGCGACCACCTCCTCGCCGGACGTGCTGACGATCACGACGTCGCGGCCGGCCGCCTTGTGCATCGTGATCAGGTCGACGGCCTCGTCGTAGACGATCGGGTCGATGATCTCGTGCAGCGTCTCGCTGACGATCTCCCGGACCTGCGCGACGTCCCAACCGGTACACATCGAGGTCAGATAGGCCCGCATCCGCTCGATCTGGTCGTGATCGGCCCCGGCGAGTGCGAAGACGAACTGCGCGTACGCGCTGCGCAGCACGGCGCGCCGGTTGATCAGGCCGCCTTGGTAGAAGGGCCTGCCGAAGGCAAGCACGCTCGACTTGGCGATGATCGTCTTGTCCAGATCGAAGAACGCTGCGGTTGTCCTCGCCGGTGCCACGCCGTCCGACGATACGGACCGCAGTTCGGTGCTCATCCGCTGCGGCCGCCGACGGCAGCCGCCGGTGCGGACGTCGGCACCCGATCGGGCGCCAGCGCACAAGGCGCCAGCAGCGCTGCGGCTGCCGCGGCGAGCAGCCCGCCGCCCACGAACCATCCTGCCGTCGCGGCGACGAGCGCCTCGACGACGGCCACCGCCCGCAGCGACACCGGGCCGAGCCGCTCGACCCGTCTCACCGTCGTCCGCAGTGCATCGGGCGTACGGGCCGCCGCCGCGCAGAGCACGCAGAGCCCACGCACGACCCCGAAGGTCACGCCGACGAGAAAGGCGTTCGCGGGTGCCGCCGTGAGCACCGCGAGCAGTGCCGTCAGATAGACCGCCGCACTCATGATGTACGTGGCGAAACCGGCGCCGATCTGCACGCCGTAGCCGCTGGCATAGACCCAGCGGCGGTAGACGTCGAGCCACCGCTCGTCGACCTGACGCGGATGGTCGGGCAGCTGCCAGCGCACGATCGGGGAGTCGGATGCGACCGCGATCGCCGCGCCGACAAGGGCGACGCCCCACGTCCACCCCTGCGACGCGCCGAGCACGGCGACGGCAGCGGCGCCGAGCGCGCACGCCGCGCCCAGCAGTGCACCACCGAGTGTCGCGCCGGCGACATACCAGCCCGCCGTGACCCAGAACCGGTGTCCCCGCGCACGCTCGGACACCGGGTTGAGGGACGTCAGCATGGACAGTCCGCACGGCGACCACATGCCCCGCACGGCGGCCGCGACGCAGACCACCAGCGTGATCAGGAGAAATGACGATGTCAGCACGCTGTGGCTCCGATCAGGCCGTGTGGGTATTCGTGTGCCATACGGTGACGCCACCGTGCAGGATCCCGAGATCGCCGTTGTCGCGCATCTGGAGAATCGCCGGCCACCCACCGGGCGACACGCTCGCGCTGCCCCATACCCGCGTCCCGCTGGCGTTGAGGATCACGAGCTCACCATCGGGATGCATGACGGCCGATCCGTTGCGAGCCTTGCCCTGTGTGCCCGATGACCAGACCATGCCGTACTGGTTGTGCACCGCGAGGTTGCCCTCGACGTGCATCACGCAGGTGGTGTGCCGGTTCGGGGAGGTGAGCCGGTGGCCCGCCGGGAGCACGTGGCCGCTCCAGAGCGAGGAGGGTGCCGTCGGCCAGGTCACCAGCGGTGGGAAGGTGTTGGTCCGGGTCAGGCACGGCGCGGTGTGACCGGCGGTGTTGTTGTCCGTCCTGCTCGACCTGCCGCACTTCGGGTAGATCTCCCATGGCGGCCGGCAGCTGATCTGGCGGCACACCACGGCAGTGACGCCGTGTACCTGCGTGTTGCACTGTCCGTACCGGAAGACATTGCACGCGACCAGTCGGTGGTCGCAGCCGGTCTGGTTGCAGTGGCACGTGAAGTGGTACCCGGGCTTGGCGTTGCAGTCGATGTAGTAACGCGCAGCACCACCGCAGAACGACGAGCGGTCGGCCTTCCACCATCCGCCGGCGTACGTGTTCGGCGGGCAGTAGTTGTGCCCGGCGTTGATCGTGCAGCAGAAGGCGGAGTACCCGGCGCTGCACGAGGCGTCGGTGCCACACACCGCCGCGTACGCACTCTGCGGACGAGTGAGGTAACCGATCGGATTTGCCGCCAACGCAGCCCCGGACAGTGTCGCCGCGGTGAGGAATCCCCGCCGCGTCGCCTGCCGCCGCGTTCCCAACGACGCTAGCTTCGTGACCAGTCGTTCGGTTACCGATGCGGTCATCGTTCACCTACCTGAATCGCGTCGAGGACGTCGCGCACCTCGGCCGTCAGCGCCGACGCGTGCGGCTGCGAACCGATGACGACGTAGAGGCAAAACGCGCGCGCGTTGATCGTGAAGAAGCGCTGACAGCCGAGCTGGCCCGCGATGCGGCGTTGGAGGGCGTTCGGCGCAAAGTCGCGCGTTCGCAGACGTGGCAGGCCGCGCGCGGCGAACAAGGCGGTTCCGGCTTCGGCCCGGTCGTACTCGAGCAGCGCGACGAACGCGTGCCGCTCACCCATCAGCTCGACCGCGCCGGTGCCGAAGTCGCCGCGGCCCGGTGGTAGCGCGAAGTTCGCCAGATGCAATACCGGGTTGGTCGATTCGCCCGGATGCCCGTACGCGGCGGGGTGCGCTCGGAGGCGACTGCGGAACCCACCCGAATCGAGCGCATGCGCTGCGATGTCCGCCTCGGTCGCGGTCGGTGCGTCCCGCAGGTACAGCCGCGCCTCCCACGCGCGGGGCAGATCGACCCGCAGCCCGTGCGCGGCGACCGGCACGGTGCCGACCATTGCGCGCCTCACTCCGCATCACCGGTGTCCGGGATCGAGTACAGCCTCGGGTCACCGGGCACGATCCCGGCTGCCAACAGCTCCCGGTCGACGGCGGCTTCGAGCTCGGCGTCGCGAGCGGGCTTGTCGGCACGCCGACCGGTGACGAACCTGGCATCGCCGGTGGAGCGCGCCAACAGCTGCGAGACCTGCGCGAGAGACTGGCCGGTGCCTTCGCCGCGCACCCGCCCGGTCCGCCCGTTCACGAACACGACGTGCGGTGAGCCCGGCACCTCGTAGTCACGCCACGCCTGCGAGGACAGGATGACATCGGCGCTGGCTGGGGCGAGGTCGGCGAGGTCGGCGGGGCTCTCCTGCGCCGGGCTCTGCGCCACGACCAGGAGACGTGTCCCGGCCGGCAGCGCAATCGGATCGGCGAGCTCGCGCCAGAACACCTCACATGAAGCGCAGTTGCTGGACAGGAACAGCAGCAGCGTGTCGTGCTCCACGTCGACGATGCGGGCGCTCACCACTTCCCCGGCAAGGGACTCGCCGGAAACGTCATGGGCAGCGGCGAACTCGTCCTGGGGCCCGGCCGCGGTCGGGGCGGGTGCCGTCGGACTGGTCGCCACGATCGGCAGGCTGAACTCCTGCGGCCGCCTCGATGTCGACGCACCCTGGTCGAGGTCGTGCAGGCGGCGCAACACCGTCGCATAGGCACGCAACAACCCGGCGACGAGCACCGTCAGCACGCCGAGCAACACGGTCTCGACAAGAACGAGAACACTCATCGAACCTCCAGCTCGCGACGGGCGACGGTGAGGGCGGGCAATGCGGTGATGCTGAGGTAACCGAGCCAGGCCAGGAGGATCACCTGCACGAGTCCGGTGATCACGGCGATCGTATTGCCGTCCAACACGCCGCCAGCGGGCCCGACCGGGTTGAGCACCGCGCCGACGGCCGCGGCGAGGCAGATGATGTCGAGCAGGACGTGTGCGGTGCCGACGGGCGCATCGGTACGTCCGAAGCATCCGCACGAGGTGCGCTCGCCGGTGGCGGCCAGGCGGATCGCCACGACCGTGAAGACCAGGTAGAGCGCGGCAACCGCGGCAGCAGGCCCCCGACCACCGACGGCGAGCATCGACGCGCCGGTTGCGATCTCCACGCAGCCGATCACGCACACACCGGCGGTCAGCCACCCGCGTCTTCGGCGCGGGACGGATATGAGGGCGGCGATCATTCGCGCCGCGGGGTCAGGCGAACGCAGCTTGCCGATGCCGGACACGACAAGCAGGGCCGCTGCTGCTGCACAGAGTGCTCCGACCACGCGTCACCTCCCTCGTGCCACCGATCGTGACATGCCCGCCGGTGCGCGGCCATCGGAACCGCCGATCCGGCAAACACTGTTGCAATACGCGATCCCCTACGATCTTCGCCATCGCATCCGTGATCGAGCGCCCGGGCCAATCCAGGGGAACCGGGTCGGCGGCACGCTTGCGGCTTCGGGAGGCGCAGGCATGGCGGCATCGGTGATCTCGACGATTCGTGCCGCGGCGGGCGTGCTGCTGCTGGCCGCCGCGCTGGTCGCCGTCGCACCGCAGCGCGCGCAGGCCTCGACTCGAGCGCAGGTGATGTCGGCGGCTGCCGCCTACGGCACCTCGCACGGTGTCCACGTCGGCATCTCCGTCTACGACCTGCGGACCGGTCAGGTCTACGGCGCCGGCGACCACACCGGCACGTTCGCGTCGGAGTCGGTCGTCAAGGTGCTCATCGCCGCGCGACTACTCGCCACCGGTCGCATGCACGGCACGACCGCAACGCGCGCGTACTACATGATCACCCATTCCGACGATGCCATCGCCAGCTCGCTGTACGGCAGCGTCGGTGGTGACTCGTTGATCAATTGGGTGAAGGCGCACTGGCACGTGCCGACACTCGGTTCGCCACCCCGACGAGCCGGATGGTGGGGCAACACCCACATCACCTCCGACGGCCTGGTCCGCCTGTACGCGAAGCTGCACGCGGACCCCAAGGTCGCGTCGTGGCTGCTCAACGCGATGCATCACGCAACGAAGTACGGCAGCGACGGCGTGTACCAGTTCTTCGGGATCCCGTCTGCCACTACCGGCTTCGGGGTGAAGCAGGGCTGGGGCAACGACTACGACGATTGGGGCGCCAGCGCCGACTTCAACACCACGGGGTACGTGAACAACGACCGCTATGCGGTCGCGATTCTCGGCCGCGCCCCGATCAGCTACTACGGGAGCAAGATCGGCGCGGTTCTCACCGGCGTTGCGCGCACGTTGTTGCCCGGTGGCAGCTTCCCCGAGGGCACGCCGTGGCTGCATGCGTTCTCCCCCTCGTACGGCCCCGCGTTCGGCGGCTCTGGGGTAACCATCACCGGCGGCAACCTGACCGGCATTACCGGGGTGTACTTCGGGGGATACCGTGCGAGCATCGTTCGATCGAGCGCGCCCACGTCGGTCACCGTCACAACTCCCAAGCACGCCGCAGGCCGCGTCTCCTTGACAGTCGTGACCACGCACGGATCAGTCACGGCCCACGCTCTGTACGCCTACGTCGGCGCGCCGAGCGTCAGCGCCGTGCAACCCACGTCCGGGCCGACCACCGGCGGGACCGCCGTGACCCTGCACGGCTGGAATTTCACGCACGTGTCGAAGGTCTTGTTCGGCGCGCAGCCGGCGACGTCGATCAAGACGCTGTCCTGGGGCGTGATGGACGTCGTCGCACCGGCGCACGATTCGTCCACCGTGGACATTCGGGTGTACACCGCCTACGGAACCTCGGCGGTGGCGACCGGTGACCGGTTCACCTTCGTGTCCCGGCCGACGGTCACCGCGGTCTCGCCGGCCACCGGGCCGACGGCTGGCGGCACGCCGGTGACGCTGAGCGGCGCCAACTTCACGAAGGTGACGGCGGTGCGCTTCGGTTCGGTTGCGGTGGGATCCTTCACCCTCACCTCACCAGCCACGCTGCGGGTCACCGCTCCGCCGCAGCAGGCGCCCGGGGCGGTCGACATCCGGGTCGGCACCGCGTACGGGACGTCGGCGATCGCGCCGACCGACGTGTTCACCTACACCGGCACTCTGCGCCAGAGCACAGGAACTGTCGCGCCCGCCGCCCGACCGACAACCCCCCAGGCATCGACCGGATCGCCGGCGACGACCTCCTCCTCGCCCTCCGGCGCGTCGGCAGTACCGGCGGTGTCGCGCGGGCGGTAGCCGCTGCCAACTACACCTGCTCAGCGCGGCTGTCGATTCCGCCGTCCACAGGCCGGGCCGTCGTCCCCAGTGTCGTCGTCGGGGCGGCGGTGGAGCTGCGGGACTGATTCCCTCGACGTGTGACAGTGATCGTGGGGGTGCTCGGGGCATCCGGCGGTGTGGGTGCATCGTCGTTCGCCGCGGTGCTCGCCGCGGTGGCCGGTCCGTCGTTGCTGATCGACCTCGATGTGGCCGGCGGTGGCATCGATGCGACGCTCGGGGTTGAGGCCGTGGCGGGTGCCCGGTGGTCCGGTCTGCACCTGGCCGGGGGCTACCTCGATCCCGCCACCCTGCTCGGCGGTCTGCCTCGATGGGGGCGCTGTGCCGTGCTCGCAGCCGATGTCGCCGCGATCGACCCGGCCGGCCTGCTCCAGATTCTCGACTCGGCGACCGACGCCGACCTCGCGGCGATCGTGCTCGACCTGCCACGCAGCGCAGCGGCCACGCGGGTTGCCGCACTGCCGCGGTGTGATCTGCTCGTCGTGCTGACGCGTAGCGACGTGGCGGGATTGGTGGCGGCACATGCACTGACCTCGGCCGTTCACGACGACGTGGCGGCACTTCCGGTAGGCCTGGTCGTGCGGCGTGGTGGGTTGCGGCCGCGGCAGGCCGCCGCGCTCGTCGGGGCGCCGTTGGTCGGCGTGCTGCCGTCGCTGCGCGGCCGTTCGCCGACTCTTGACGCACTACATCTGCCGCGAGCTGTGAGCCGGGTCGCCCGTGGCGTGCTGGTCGGGCTGCGGCCGGCCGCGTTGGACGACGCGGTGATGTCGAGGTGAGCGAGTCGAGCACCGATCTCGTGCAACGTGTGCGTCGGCGGATGGTGTCCGGCGCGGCGGCTGGCTCCGTCGCCGACGCCGTGCGCGCCGAGTCGGGCGGCATCATCGACGACGCGGTGTTCGCGCGGGTGCACCGCGAGGTGGATGCAGAGCTGCGGGGGGCGGGTCCGCTGGAACCGCTGCTCGGGGTGCCGGGCGTGACCGATGTGCTCGTGAACGCCCCGGATTCGGTCTGGCTCGACCGCGGGCACGGGATAGAACGGGCGGCAGTGCACTTCGACGACGAGGCGGCCGTGCGTCGACTCGCCCAGCGGATGGCCGCTGCTGCCGGACGCCGGCTCGACGACGCGTTGCCGTTCGTCGACGCGGTTCTGGCCGATGGCACCCGACTGCATGCGGTGCTGCCGCCCATTGCCGCGCAGACGACGATTTCGCTGCGTGTGCTGGGCCGCCGCGCCCGCACTCTCGAAGACCTGCTCGCGTTGGGTGCCATGCCCGGTGCGGTAGCGGAAACACTTCGCGCGATCGTCGCGGCGCGCATCGCGTTCGTGGTCACAGGTGGTACCGGGTCCGGGAAGACCACCCTGCTCGGCGCACTTCTCGGGGCAGTTGACCCAGGGGAACGACTCGTCGTCATCGAGGACGCTGCCGAGTTGACGATCGTGCACCCGCATTCCGTGCGCCTGGCGTGTCGCGGCGCGAACGTGGAAGGCGCGGGTGCCGTCGGGTTGCGCGAGCTCGTGCGGCAGTCGCTGCGGATGCGCCCCGATCGACTCGTGGTCGGTGAGTTCCGCGGCGCCGAGATGGTCGATCTGCTGGTGGCGCTCAACACCGGTCACGAGGGTGGCGCGGCGACACTGCACGCAAATTCGGCTGCGGATGTGCCGGCGCGGTGTGCGGCGTTGGGTGCGCTGGCCGGGTTGCCCGCCACCGCGATCACCAGCCTGGTGGCGAGTGCGATCGATGTCGTCGTGCATCTGCGCCGACGCCGTGATGGACGCCGGATCGTGAGCGAACTCGGCGTCCTCGAGTGCCGTGAGGGCGAACTGACTGTTCGCCCGGCGTGGTCGGCGCGAGGCGGCGACGGCGAGGGCGCAGCCGCTCTGCACGTGCTGCTGCGCGAGCGCTTGGCCGATCACCGGTGATCGGTATGACCACCCCGCCGATCACTTGGCTCTCGCTGGGCGCCGCCGCCCTGCTCTGCGGCCCGTCGTCCATGATCGCCGACCGGACGCGTGTCCTCACCTCGGGCGATCGCCTCGCGGGGCATCCCCGGGCGCCCGTGCGGCGGCGGGTGCCGTCCCTGCCCTGGCTCATCGTGCCGCCCGTCGTATTCGGTACAGCACTGGTCGTGCGGTGGCGCGGACCGGCGCTGGGGCTGGCGGCCGCCGCCGTCCTCGCGACCGGTGGCGTGCTGGTCACCGACATCGTCCGCGTTCGGCGGGCGGCCTCGATTCAGGTGGCCCTGCACGCCGCGATCAGGTTGCTCGTGGCCGAACTCGAAGCCGGGTCGCAACCGGCGGCCGCGCTGCGCGCCGCTGCCGAGATCGGCACAGACCGGCTCCCCGCGCTGAGTGCTGCAGCGCAAGCAGCCGCGGCGGGCCGTGACGCCGGTGCGGCTCTCGCCGCGCAGCCGATCACTCGTTCGCTCGGCCTGGCTTGGGCGCTGAGCACGGACACCGGCGCGCCGCTCGCCGCCGTCCTCGCACGAGTCGCCCGAGACATCGAGGCGTCGGCCGATCAGCGGCGGGCGGTGTCCGTAGCGTTGAGCGGGCCACGATGCTCCGCAGTCGTGCTGGCGGCACTCCCCCTCATCGGGCTGGCGCTGGGAACAGCAATGGGCGCCCGCCCTCTCGCCTTCCTGACCACGTCCGCGGCGGGGCGGCTCGTCGCATGCGTGGGCGCACTGCTCGACGTTGCCGGCGTGCTCTGGATGCGCCGGATCCTGCAGCGAGCGCAACGATCGTGATCGACGGCTGGCACGGATGACCGGGTCTCTCGGGTGGAGCCTGCTCAGTTGTGCCGTGCTGCTGCTCCCCGGCGGCGCGCACCCGGCCCTGGTGCCGACCCCCGTGCCGGCCCGCGCCGCGGCCGAGCGAGTTCCGGTCCCGGTGGTTGCAGGAGGTCCACGCCGCACCGGACCGATGATCGCGGCCGCAGCGGTCGGGCTGGCTTGCGTGTCGCTCCTGGGTGGTCCGCGCGGGGTCCTGGTGAGCGCGATATCGGTACCGCTTGTGTGGGTCGGGCTGGTCAGCACGCAGGTGAGACAGACCGCGACAGTCCGGGACCCGGCTCTGCCGCTCGTGCTTGATCTTGCGGCTTCGGCGCTGCGCGCCGGGCGGCCCATGTCCGACGCGTTGTCCCTCGCTGCGGAAGCGGCAGGCCCCGATGTTGCCGGCATGCTCGCACGCGTGGCCGGCTTGTTGCGGCTCGGGGCCGACGCGCCACAGGCTTGGGCTGTCGTGCCGCGCGCCGGATCGCTGGCCGAGGTTGCGCAGGTCGCCGTTCGCAGCGCGGCCAGCGGGATCAAGGTAGCTGCCTCGTTCGAACGGTTGGCGGCCGATCTGCGGGCCGAGCTCGGAGTGGTCCGCGAGATTCGGGCTCATCGGGCCGGAGTGCTGGCTCTCGCGCCGCTGGCCGCGTGCTTCTTGCCGTCATTCGTGTGCCTCGGCGTGCTGCCCGTCGTCGTGGGTATCGCCGGCTCGGCGCTCGGCGTCATGCCCGGTAGTCCCTGACGGCGCGGCCGCCGGGGTCCAGTCGATTGCGATCTTGATCTCGGGCATCCGATGCACCCGAGCCCATCGAGATCTCGATGGCGCGGCGAGTCCTGCGCGGCTGTCCCGTCGAACTGTTCGGCCGCGATCAAGGCCATGAGCTCGGCGCGTTGCTGCCCGGTGTGCGCATTCTGCGACGAGACGCGCGGTTCGGCTTCCATGCGGTGGGTCAGGGTTCAAGATCGGGCCGCGCGATAGCACAGCCCGCAGACGCAGCCGTGCAGCTTGTCCACAAACCGGCTCGACGTCCACAGACGTGACCGACTATGGGCGTGCGGCCGGGCCGGAACGCAAGGCTGTCGGCATGAGACTTTCCAAGCGAATCGCCCAGCGGGCACAGGGAATAAGACGCGCGGTCGACGCCGGCATGAGTACCGCGGAGTACGCCGTCGGCACGGTCGCCGCGGTCGCCTTCGCTGTCGTCCTCTACAAGGTCGTGCGCAGTTCCGCCGTGTCGTCGGCGCTGGCCTCGATCGTGCAGTCCGCTCTTCATGCGCTCTAGCCGGTGGCGTGACGATCGCGGGATGGTGACCGCCGAACTCGCCGCGTGCCTTCCTGTGCTCGTCCTGGTGCTCGCGGTGGCGCTCACCGCCGAGTCTGTCGTGTCGGCGCGGGTACGGGTGCAGGACGCCGCACGGGAAGCGGCCCGAGCCGGTGCCCGCGGTGACGTTGCAGCCGCTCGCCGCCTGGCCCACGCAGCGGCGCCGGAAGCCACGGTCAGTATCACGACCAACGCCGAGGACACCGTGGCAACGGTCCGCACGACGATCCACCCGCTCGGTGGCTGGCTGCCGTCCATCACCATCATCGAGCGATCTGTGGCGGCAGCGGAACCGAGGGCGGCATCCCCGTGACCACGGGCGCCGCCGCGGCGGGTCGGCGTCTCGAGAGCGAACGTGGCTCGGCAACGATCTGGGTGCTGGCCTGCTGCGCGTTGCTGGTGGCTGTCAGCGCAGTCGTCGTCGTGCGATCGTTGGCTGTTCTCGCGCGGCACCGGGCCGAATCCGGCGCCGATCTCGCTGCGGTTGCCGCCGCGGGCCGGATCGGGCTCGACGATCGTGCCTGCGCCGTCGCCACTCGCATCGCCGCCCAGAACGGTGGGCGGTTGCGATCGTGCACCCTGCAGCTCGATGCCACGGGGCGCACCGGGACCGTCACGGTCGCGGTGGCAGTACGCCTGCGGTTGCCGATCGTGGGATCGCAGAGCGTTACTGCCACGGCGCGGGCCGCCAGGCTGACGGCCCGACCGCCCGACGGCCCGACGGGCGCGCCAGCCACGTCAAGGGCCTCTCGGACGACCTGACCTCGGCCCCAGCCTGTGGCATGCTGACCTCGCCCGACCACTCAGCTGCTTGGCCAAGGATGTGGGATTCGCGTGGACGTCTCGGTATCGCGCCGGCCCGATGGCGACGTACCCGTCGTCGCGGTGAGCGGCGAGGTGGACGTCTACTCCGCACCCGCCCTCAAGGACAGCCTGACGAGCCTGCTGCAGTCCGGCGCACACTCGGTAGTTGTCGATCTCACAGAAGTCGCGTTTCTGGACTCGACCGGTCTGGGCGCGCTGGTCGAGGCGCGCGCAGCCACGAGTGAGGCGGGGGGTTCGCTTCCCCTGGTCTGCAGCCAGGAACGTATTTTGAAGCTGTTCACGATCACCGGACTGGACAGCGTGTTTGCGATTCACAGATCCGTGGACGACGCAGTCGACAGCCTGTCCCACTGAGGTGGCTGCAAGCGCTTACGGCACACCCAGGGACGGTGAAAGCGCTCAGCTCAGGTTAGACTCCGCCGGTCAGCGCCGGGCGCCACGTCTCGTGGCGGTGAACGGCGCTTCAGATCGCCGCCGCGGCCTAGTTCCCTAGTGCTCGGCGTCGCTACCCGAGCCGAATCAAGGGGAGTTGCATGGCCTCGCACCACCTAGCCGCCGGCGGAGTCGCCCGACGCCTGATCGCGGACAATCCACTGGCGATCACCAGTGGTCAACGAGCCTGGGTGTTCGTGATCCTGGTGCTCGCCGTTGCCGCGATCGCCTACTCGTACATCCTCGTGCGTGAGGTCATCAAGGCCGACCAGGGTACGTCGAACATGCAGGCTATTTCCAAGGCGGTGCAGGAAGGTGCATCGGCCTATCTCAACCGTCAGTTCCGCACGCTCGCCGTGTTCTCGGTGATCGTGTTCGTGCTCCTCCTCGCGCTCCCGGTGAACGAGGGTGGCACCAGCGTCCGGGTAGGGCGAGCGATCTTCTTCCTGGTGGGCGCCGCGTTCTCCGCCACCGTGGGCTACATCGGCATGACGATGGCCACCCGAGCCAACGTGCGGGTGGCGGCGGCCGCGCGCGGCGGCGGCGCGGAGCGCGGTTTCCACATCGCCTTCCGCACCGGTGGCATCGTCGGCATGCTGACGGTCGGCCTCGGCTTGCTCGGCGCGTCGATCGTGCTCCTGAGCTACAACGACCACGCACCTACCGTCCTCGAGGGCTTCGGCTTCGGTGGCGCTCTGCTGGCTATGTTCATGCGTGTCGGCGGCGGCATCTTCACCAAAGCCGCCGATGTCGGCGCCGACCTGGTGGGCAAGGTCGAGGCCGGCATCCCCGAGGACGACCCCCGCAACGCGGCCACCATTGCCGACAACGTCGGCGACAACGTCGGCGACTGTGCGGGCATGGCCGCCGACCTGTTCGAGTCCTACGCCGTGACTCTCGTCGCCGCGCTCATCCTCGGTCAGGCGGTCTTCGGTGCGAAGGGCTTGTTGCTTCCGTTGATCATCGGTGCGATCGGCATCATCAGCTCGGTGGTCGGCATCCTGGCCACTCGATTGCGACCCAGCGACCGCAACGGACTCGTGCCGATCAACCGTGGGTTCGTGATCTCGGCTGTGGTCTCGCTGGTCCTGGTTGCCATTACCGTCTTCACCTTCCTGCCGTCGACGTTCTCGAACTTCGACGGCGTGCACCAGTTCAAGGCATTCCGCGGCGGCGACCTGCCGGACGCCAACCCGGCCGTGATTGCGTTCATCGCCGTGCTCATCGGCATCGTGCTCGCGGTGCTGATCCAGCAGCTGACCGGGTACTTCACCGACACGATCCGCCGTCCGGTGAAAGACGTTGCACGGACGTCGCTCACCGGCCCGGCAACCGTGATCCTGGCCGGCATCTCGCTCGGCCTGGAGTCGGCGGTGTACACGGCGGTGCTGATCAGCCTCGCGGTGTTCGGGGCGTTCCTGCTCGGCAGCGGCTCTATCGGCGTGGCGCTGTTCGCCGTCGCGCTCGCCGGCTGCGGGCTGCTCACCACCGCCGGTGTCATCGTCTCGATGGACACCTTCGGCCCGGTGAGTGACAACGCGCAGGGCATCGCGGAGATGAGCGGCGATATCGACGAGCGCGGCGCGCGCGTCCTGACCGACCTCGACGCGGTGGGTAACACCACGAAGGCGATCACCAAGGGGATCGCGATCGCGACCGCGGTGCTGGCGGCGACCGCACTGTTCGGCTCCTATACCGCCGCCATCAGCGATGCGCTGAGAAAATACAACGCGACCGGCGCGCCGGACTTCTTGATCATCTCGCCGAACGTGCTCGTCGGTGCGATCATCGGCGCGGCTGCGGTGTTCCTATTCAGCGGCCTCGCGATCAGCGCGGTCGGGCGGGCCGCGGGCCGGGTGGTGTTCGAGGTCCGCGAGCAGTTCCGCACCAAGCCGGGGATCATGGACTACACCGAACGGCCGGACTACAGCAGGGTCGTGGACATCTGTACGAAGGACTCGCTGCGCGAACTCGCGACCCCGGGTCTGCTCGCGATCTTCGCCCCGATCATGATCGGCTTCGCCTTCGGCGCCGGGCCGCTCGCCGGCTACCTCGCCGGCGCCATCGCGGCCGGCGTGCTGATGGCGGTGTTCCTGGCGAACTCCGGCGGCGCGTGGGACAACGCGAAGAAAATGGTCGAGGACGGCCATTACGGCGGCAAGGGCAGCGAGCCGCACGCCGCCACCGTCATCGGCGACACGGTCGGTGACCCGTTCAAGGACACCGCAGGCCCGGCCATCAACCCGCTGATCAAGGTCATGAACCTGGTCGCGGTGCTCATCGCTCCGGCCGTGATCAAGTACACCCTGGGCGAGGACAGCAGCCTGGCCGTCCGTGCCGTGGTCGCGATCCTCGCGTTCGCAATCATCGCGAGTGCGGTCATCGTGTCGAAGCGCCGGCAGGTCTCGATGGGTGACGACACACCGTCGACTCCGGCGGTCGAGCACGCCCACGCCGGTTGACCCGGATGGGCCGGCCGGTGTCTGCCGACCGGCCCATCCCCGGCGCGGCGTACCCGTTCGGGCGCTCGGCAGGGTGAGGATCGGCACATTCGACGACCACATTCGCAGGGGCCGGCGTGACGCAGTACTCGCTGTTCGGCGCCGCGGCGCTAACCCCGTGCCTGGACGATCTGGACGGGCTGCTGCTCGCCGGCGGGCAGTGGGTCCGCGGCGGCGTCGGCGCCCGGCTGTCGGTCCTGGTCCACGATGCGTGGCGGGCAGCGGCCCTGGTAGACGAATTCCACACTCGCGGGGTGGCCGGCCTCGATGCCACCGCCCGGGCGGTGGGCGGCACCGCAGTGCGTACCGACTTCTGCGCGCAGTTGAGCCCCCAGGCTGCCAAGTGGACACACGGCGCCCGGCTCGGACTGCCGCTACGTTTCCAGCTCGACGCGGGCGGTCTGCGGCTGTGGACGATCGCATCGGGCGTCGGCGACGACGCCGGCTACCTGCTTACGACAACCCACGACGACGCCCTGCACGCGGCGGCGGGTGCAACGCTCGCACGGCTCGGGGTGGTCGCTGTGTCGCTCAGCTCGCGCGGCACCGCGTCCGCCGCCGGCCGCCGCCGGGTTCCCGGGTGGCGGGTGACCTCAGTCAGGCGGTTGCGCCGGCTCGTGGAGCTCGTCGGGCCCGCCCCTGACGGGGCGCCGATGTCCGCCTGGCCCGCAGCCTCGGGTCGCCCCGTGGGGGACGCAGGCCGCCGGACCGGCCCGCACACAGTGGGCTAACAGCGGCCGTCACCTGTCGGACGCAGCGGTCCTGTACCGTCCGCGGCGTCGGCTGGCCGGTCGGAGCAGAAGACCGGGCACCGCAGGAAGAGGGAGTGAACGTGGCGGCACAAGGCGGGCGGGCGGGCACCAAATTGGTGATCGTCGAGTCCCCCGCGAAGGCGAAAACGATAGGCGGCTACCTCGGCTCGGGGTACGTCGTCGAGGCGTCGATCGGCCACATCCGCGACCTCCCGCGCAACGCGGCTGACGTCCCGCTCAAGTACAAGGGCGAGCCGTGGGCCCGTCTCGGCGTCGACACGGAGCATGATTTCGAGCCGCTGTACGTCGTCAGCGCTGACCGAAAGCAGCAAGTCAGCAAGCTCAGGGCCCTCGTGAAGGACGCCGACGAGTTGTATCTCGCAACGGACGAGGACCGCGAGGGCGAAGCCATCGCATGGCATCTCGTCGAGACGCTGAACCCCAAGGTCCCGGTGCGCCGGATGGTGTTTCACGAGATCACGCCGTCGGCCATCGCGGCCGCGGTCGCCAACCCGCGCGCGTTGAACGACAACCTCGTCGACGCGCAGGAGACGCGGCGCATCCTCGACCGCCTCTACGGCTACGAGGTCAGCCCGGTGCTCTGGAAGAAGATCCTCCCGGGCCTGTCCGCGGGGCGGGTGCAGTCGGTCGCGACGCGGATGGTCGTGGAACGCGAGCGTGCCCGAATGGCGTTCCGCAGCGCGTCCTACTGGGACGTCGTCGGCACCTTCGCCCCCGTCGAGCCGAAGAAGGGCGACCCGGAGACGTTCACCGCCATGCTCGTCAGCGTCGACGACACCCGGCTGGCCACCGGCCGCGACTTCGACCCCGCCACCGGTCGGGCACCGTCGAACGTCCTGCACCTGGACGAGCCGGGGGCGCGCGGCCTCGCCGCCCGGCTCGAAGACCGGCCGTTCACCGTGCAGGGGGTTGAGGACAAGCCGTACCGGCGCCGCCCGTACCCGCCGTTCATGACCTCCACCCTGCAGCAGGAGGCGGGCCGCAAGTTCCGCTGGTCGGCGCAGCAGGTCATGCGCACAGCACAACGGTTGTACGAGAACGGCTTCATCACCTACATGCGCACGGACTCGACGACGCTGTCCGAGACGGCACTCGCCGCCGCCCGGGGACAGGCCCGCGAGCTGTACGGCGATGCGTACGTACCGGCCGAACCACGGGTGTACCCGCGCAAGGTCAAGAATGCACAGGAGGCGCACGAGGCGATTCGCCCGGCCGGCGAGTCGTTCCGCACCCCCGGCGAGGTCGCCAGCCAGCTGTCCAGCGAGGAGTTCCGGCTCTACGAGCTCATCTGGCAGCGCACGCTCGCCTCGCAGATGGCCGACGCGGTAGGCACCACTGTGTCGGTGCGGCTGGGTGCGACGTCGCTGTCGGACGAGTCCGTCGTGTTCACCACCAGCGGCCGGACGATCACCTTTCCCGGCTTCCTGCGCGCATACGTCGAGGACACCGACGAGACCACGGCGGAGAAGGACGATGCCGAGAAGCGGCTGCCGCGACTCGTTCGCGGCGACGCCTTGGATCCGCGCGAGTTCGCGCCCGCCGGGCACGCGACGTCCCCGCCCGCCCGCTACACCGAGCCGTCCCTGGTGAAGGCGATGGAGGAACTCGGCGTCGGCCGGCCGTCCACCTACGCGTCGATCATGCAGACGATCCAGGACCGCGGCTATGTGTGGAAGAAGGGCCCGGCACTCGTCCCGACCTGGACGGCGTTCGCGGTGATCGGCCTGCTGCAGTCCTACTTCGCGCGCCTGGTGGACTATGGCTTCACCGCGTCGGTGGAGAATGATCTCGACGACATCGCCAGTGGTGCGCGCTCGCGCATCGGATGGCTGCAGCGCTTCTACTTCGGCGCCGAGGGCAACGATGCCGCCCCGGAGCGCATCTCGGCGCAGGGCGGCCTGAAGCGGCTGATCGAGAACCGGCTCGAGGAGATCGACGCGCGCGGTGTCAACTCGATCCCCATCGGCGAAGGCGTCGTGGTACGCGTAGGTCGGTACGGGCCTTACCTGCAGCGCGGCGAGGGCGACGCCGCCCAACGCGCATCCATCCCCGAAAACCTCGCACCGGACGAGTTGACCCCGGACAAGGTCGAGGAGCTGTTCAACGCACCCTCGGGCGACCGCGCGCTCGGCAGCACGCCGGACGGGCGGGAGATCACCGCGCGCGCCGGGCGCTACGGCCCGTATGTCAGCGACGGCGAGAAGTCGTCGTCGCTGTTCCGGTCGATGTCCCTGGACACGATCACGCTGGACGAGGCCGAGCGATTGCTCACGTTGCCTCGTACGCTCGGGCGGCTCGAGGGGGAGGACGTGACGGCGCAGAACGGTCGCTACGGCCCCTATATCAAGCGCGGCACCGACTCACGCTCGCTCGGCACTGAGGATCAGCTGTTCACCGTCACGATCGATGAAGCGGCCGCGATCTTCGCGCAGCCCAAGCAGCGCGGTAGCCGGGCCGCCGCGGCGCCGCCGTTGCGCGAGCTCGGCACCGACTCGGCGTCCGGGAAGCCGATGGTGATCAAGGACGGTCGTTTCGGTCCCTACGTCACCGACGGCGAGACGAATGCGTCGCTGCGCAAGGGCGACGCGATCGAGGAGATCAGCGACGAGCGGGCCAGCGAGCTGCTGGCCGACCGCCGCGCCCGCGGGCCGGCGAAGAAGGCGCCACGCAAGGCCGCCAAGAAGACGGCGGCCAAGAAGACGGCGGCCAAGAAGACGGCGGCCAACCGCTAGGCGTCGAGGTGTGTCGGCGCCGGCGCACCAGACGAGTCGCCGCGTCAGGCGCGGTGCCCGACCGCGAAGACACGCCGGAACGGAAAGATCGTCCCGTGCGCGGTCTGCGGATAGGCGTGACGCAGCATCGCGACGTACGCCTGCTCGAATTCGGCCGCCTCGAGCGGTGGCAGCGCGCCGAGCACCGGACGAAGGCCGGTGCCGCGGACCCACTCGAGCACCGGATCGTCGCCGGGTAGCACGTGCAGGTACGTCGTCTCCCACACGTCCACCGACAGCCCGGCATCGAGCATCAGCCGCGCGTAGCGATCCGGCTCGGCAACCGCGTCATGGTGCCGCAGCACCCCGGCCAGTGGCTGCGCCCAGCGCGGCGTCTCGGCGAGCGAGCGCATCAACACATGCGACGGCGAGTCGAAGTTGCCCGGTACCTGGAACGCCAGCCACCCGCCGCGGCGCAGGCTGGCCGCCCACCTCGCCAGCAGCGCGAAATGATCGGGCACCCACTGCAAGGTCGCGTTGCTGACGATGACATCGACGTCGTCCGGGGGTTGCCAGGTGCTCGCATCACCGACGCGGAAGGACAGCCGCTCGCCGGCCAGCGGCGCGGCCACCGCGATCATCTCCGCCGACGAGTCGATGCCCTCGACGCTCGCGTCCGGCCAGCGGTGGGCCAGCAGCGCGGTGAGCGAACCGGGCCCGCACCCGACGTCGACCACCCGGCGCGCCGTCGCGGCCCCGATGCGGCCGACCAGATCGAGGAAGGGCCGGCTGCGTTCGTCGGAAAAACGGGCGTACTGCCCCGGATCCCAGCGCAACCCGCACCCCTCTACCGTAGGATATCTTGACGTCAAGATATCCTACCTCCCAAGTCCGGCCGCGCCGACGGCCTAGACTTCGGCGCGTGTTCCGCCCCGCGCGCAGCGCCGCCCGCGCGCTCGCCGGAGTAGCGGGTGCGCAGCTCGGCATGACCCTCGCCGGACGGGCGCGCCGCTGGCTCGGACCCCTCCAGGTGAGCGCGCACGCCACGTTCGCCTGGAGCGGCGGCACCCACGTCGACCTGCCGCCGCTTGGCTCCGCGACGCTGCGCACCCATCGTGGACCGCTGCAGGTGCGGATCACGGCGAGGGGCGTCGACCCCGCCCGCGCCGAGGGGCTGCTGCGCATGCCGACCGGTGACGCCGATGACGAGGACCTCAGGACGCAGCTGCGGCGCCTCCTCGCCGGCGCCGGGGCGGACGCGAAACGGCTCGCCCGCGATCTCGCGGTGCGCTGCGCGGCGTCGGGCATCGGCGGCGCTGCCCTGGCCGGCGCTGCGGCGCTGCATCGGCCACGCGACATAGCCGGCAGCGCGGTCGCGGGCGCCGCCGCGCTTGCCGGAGCGGCTGCGCTGGCCGCGGCCACGGCGAACCATGACGCCTGGCGCGACCCCGAACTCGACGGGTTGCTGACGAGAGCGCCGCTGCTTCTCGGTGACCTGCACAGCGCTCCGCAGCGCGTCGACACGTATCGCTACCAGCTCGCCGACCTGCTGCGCACCGGCACCGGCGTCTACCGCAGGATCGCGACGTTGCCCGAGCCGCCGCCCGAGGACGCCGTGCGGCTGTTGCACATCTCCGACATCCACCTGAACCCGGCCGCATTCCCGCTCGCGAAGGCGCTCGTCGACGAGTACCGAATCGACGCTGTGATCGATACCGGCGACCTGGTCGATTGGGGTACGCCGGCCGAGGACGGATTTGCCGGGCAGGTCGGTGTACTCGGCGTCCCGTACGTCTTCGTCAAGGGCAACCACGATTCCGACGGCATCGCACGCGCGGTCGGCAGGCAACCGAACGCCACCGTTCTCGAACTCGACGACGCGCCGGTGGAGGTCGCCGGGCTGCGCTTCGCCGGCATGGCCGACCCGCGGTTCACCCCGGACAAGACCACCGGCGACGACCAGGCCGAACACCGGGTGTCGGCGCGCGCGATGCAGTTCGCCGCCGCGCTGCGCGAACACGACGCGGTCGACATCGCACTCGTCCACGACCCGGCCGCCGGGCGAGCGCTCGAGGGCCTCGTGCCGCTCGTGCTCGCCGGGCACACCCATCAGCGTTCGGTGCGCCGATTCGGCGCCACCACCATGCTCGTCCAGGGCACCAGCGGCGGCTCCGGGCTGCGTGGCGTGCAGGCTGACCCGCCGACCCCGATCTCGCTGTCGGTCGTGTATCTGGACCGCGTGACGAAGCGGCTGTGGGGGATCGACGAGGTGACGCTCGGGGGCCTCGGGAGCGCGACGTTGTCGGTCGTGCGGCGCAGCGCCGCGGATCTGCTCAGCGAGGGCTGAGCGATGGTCGAGCAGGCCGCACCGGCCAGAGAGCGGCGGGAGAACTCACTCCTCGCATTGATCCGTATTCCGGTGTTCCGCCGGATGTGGGCGGCGATCGCCTTCTCGAGCCTCGGCGATTGGCTCGGTCTGCTCGCGAACACCGCACTCGCGCAGCAGCTGACGAAGGAACAGTCGGTCGCCACCCAGGGCGTCGCGATCTCCGGCGTGATTCTCGTCCGGCTCGCGCCGGATCTGCTCTTCGGGCCCATCGCCGCCGCGATTGCCGACAAGCTGGACCGACGCAAGACGGTCATCGTCGGCGAGCTGACGGCCGGAGTGCTCTACGCTTCGATCGCAATCGGCTACAACCTCATCTGGCTCTACGTCGCCCAGTTCGCGATCGAGGCCGCTGGGCTGTTCACCCAGCCGGCCAAGCAGGTCATCTGGGTGGCGATCGTCCCGAAGGAGTTGCTGGCCACCGCGAATCAGGTCTCGCTGATGTCGGTCTACGGGACCGTTCCGGTGGCCAGCGGCGTGTTCGCCCTGCTCTCGTCGATCACCCGGGTGATCGGCGGACCGCAGGCGATGCTGCCCGGCCGGATGAACACCGCCATCGTCGTTGCCCTGCTGCTCAATACGCTGACCTTCTTCGTCAGCGCAATGACGGTGTTCCTGAGCAGGCGCCAGATACCCGTCGTGCCCAGGGCGCGCGAGCAGGGGCAGGGCATCGTCAGCCTGCTGCGCGAAGGCGTGGCGTTCGTGCGGCGCAATTCGTTGATCCGCGGTCTGTACGTCGGCATCATCGGCGCGTTCGCGGCGGGCGGCCTGACCGTCGGCGTCGCACAGCTGTGGGTGGCGACGCTGTCTGCCGGGGCGGCCGGTTACTCGATCATGTTCGGGACGGTGTTCACCGGGCTCGCGATCGGCATGCTGGTCGGGCCGCGGGTCCTGCCCTCATACGCCCGCAGCCGGGTGTTCGGGCTGGCCATCGGCGGGGTCGGCGTGACGTTGATCATCATGTCAGTGGTCCGAGACTTCATCCTCGCCACCGGCCTGGCCGCGCTCGTCGGCACCTTCTCGGGGATGGCGTGGATCATCGGCTACACGATGATCGGCTACGAGGTCGACGACCGGTTGCGCGGTCGGATCTTCGCGTTCGTCCTGTCCTCTGTGCGCATCATGCTGTTGCTGACGATCGCCGTCGGTCCGGTGGTCGCGGGCCTGCTCGGTTCGCATGCGATCCCGGTCGGCAACAACGCGCACCTGAGCCTATCCGGGCCGGGACTGACGCTGCTCATCGGCGGGATCCTCGCGCTGGGCGTCAGCTACTACGCGACCTCACGGGCGACGCGGTCGAGCCTGCGGCTGCGTGATGTGCTCCGGGGCCGGGTGATCCGTTCCGGCTATGCCCGGCGAACCGACCACCGGGGGCTGTTGCTCACCGTCGACGGTGTCGACCCCGACGCGACGGCGGGTTACTCCGCGCTACTCGTCGACGCGGCCCGCGCCCGCGGGCTGACCGTCGTCCCGACCGCCGAGCCCACCGACTCGGCGATCGGTCGGCACGTCGCCCAGGTGCTGCGCGCCGCTGCCGCGGACGGGGGGATCGAGCCGGAAACGGCCGCGCTGCTGGCGGCAGCGGATCGCGCCGAGCACGTCGCGGCAACGATCCGCCCGTGCCTCGAACGCGGCGCGGTCGTGGTGTGCGACCGGTACACGCTGACCTCTCTCGCGGTGTACGCCGCCGCGAGCGACGGGCCGGACGTGACACGGGTACGCAGCATCAACGCGTGGAGCGCCGGCGGGCTGCTGCCGGATCTGTGCCTCGTCGTCGACCTGTCCGCTGTCGATCTTGCGGTGGACGACGACGCGTCGACGATCGCCCGGACACTGCGCGACGAGGCGGGCGGGGACCCCGACCGGTACCTGCTGTGCACCGAGCCGCCGCCGGATGCGCTGCCGGCCGCGGTGCTGGATCGGCTGAGCAGGCTGTTCGACGCTCGCGCACCTCTGCTGACCGAGACCGATCACCCTGCACCGGAGCGCTCGGACGCGAAGCTGAGTCCACGCGATAGCGTGCAAAAGTGATCCCACGCGATCGCGCGCCGGCGTGACCAGCTGGACTCGCGCAGACACCGAGGTAGTGACCTGCTGCGTGTGCCACAGCGCCGGGCGCCTGCTCTATGACCTGGATCCGTTCGGCGTAGTGCGCTGCCCGAGCTGCGATCTCGTGTTCGTCAGCCCGCGACTCACGTCCGCGTCGCTGCAACGCCTCTACGACGACGTCGGCTACTTCGAAGGGGAAGGGAGCGTGTACGGCGGCGCGGGTGCCCGCTTCCTGCAGCAGCGATGGATGCAGGGCCGGCTCGATCTCGCCGACACCGAGCTGCGTCGGCCGGTGACGGGCGCGCGGCTGCTCGAGGTCGGCTGCGCGTACGGCCTGTTCCTCGATGTGGCCCGCTCCCGCGGGTACGACGTGGCCGGCGTCGAGCTGTCGGCCAGCGCCGCCGAGCATGCGCGCACGCGGCTGGGCCTGTCCGTGTACTCCAGCCAGCTGGCCGAGGCACCGCTCGACGGCCCGTTCGATGTCGTGTGCGCATGGGACACCCTCGAACACGTGCCGAACCCGGTCGAATTCTGGACGGCAGTGCGCAAGCTGGTCGCCGACGACGGCGTGGTGCTGTTCTCGACGCCGTACTTCTCCTCGCTGCCGGCGCGGCTGCTGCGCACCCGGTGGTGGACGTTGAAGCCGACCGAGCACATCTGGCATTTCACGCCGGAGACGCACCGGCTCGTCGCCGGGCAGGCCGGCATGCAGGTCACGCGCATCGTGCGCAGCCCACTGCGCTCGGCCAACTTCGCGCGCCTGGATTCGCTGGTCGGCGTGGCGCGCCCGCAACGATGACGCCGGTGTTCATCGCATTCGAGGGCGGCGAGGGTGTCGGGAAGTCGACGCAGGTTCAGTTGGCCGCGCAATGGCTTCGCTCGATCGGTCGCGACGTCGTGCTGACGCGAGAGCCGGGGGGTACACCGCTCGGCCGCGAACTGCGCAGCCTGGTGCTCGACCCGGCCGGGGAGGTCGCGCCGCGTGCCGAAGCCCTGCTCTACGCGGCCGATCGCGCGCAGCATGTGGACACCGTCATCCGGCCGGCGCTGGGCGCCGGGCAGGACGTGCTCACCGATCGCTTCGTCGATTCCACGCTGGCCTACCAGGGCGCCGGCCGCGGGCTCACCGTGCACGAGGCGAGGGTGATCACCCGCTGGGCGACCGCCGGCCTGCTGCCTGACCTCACCGTGCTGCTCGATCTGGAGCCACGCTGCGGCCTGGCCCGCGCCGGGGCGCGCTCGGCGCCGGACCGGCTGGAGGCGGCATCGCTGGACTTTCACGAACGCGTGCGGGACGGGTTCGCCGCGCTGGCTGCCGCCGAGCCCGAGCGCTATCTCGTCCTGGACGCGTCCGCCAGCCCGTCGGCGATCGCCGATGCAGTTCGGCAGGCGTTGCGGCAGCTGCTCGGCTGACGACCTCTCGGCGTCAAGAGATATGACAGCATGGCGACATGGCCCCTGCCGAGAGTCAGCTGCCGACCGACGAGGTCGACGGCATCGTCGCGGCGTGGCAGCGCGAGCGGCCGGACCTCGACGTCGAGCCGCTGCAGGTCCTGTCCCGGCTGGATCGGCTGGCCGACGTGCTCGCCGAGCGGCGGGCGGCGATCTTCGCCCGGCATGAGCTGCGCCGACACGAGTTCGACGTGCTGGCCGCGCTACGGCGGGCCGGGGAGCCGTTCGAGCTGACCGCCGGCGAGCTCTCGGTGCGCACCTACGTCACCTCGGGCACGATGACCAGTCGGCTGGACGGCCTGACCGAACGGGGGCTCGTCACCCGGGCTGCCGACCGCGACGACGGCCGGCTCGTCCGGGTCCGGCTCACACCGCTCGGCCGGTCCCGCCTCGACGCCGCCTTCGAGGCACTGCTCGCCGCCGAACGCGACCTGTTGACGCCGCTGGCGGCGGAATCGCTCGGCCCGCTCGCGGGCACGCTACGCGCCCTACTCGCCAGGGCGGCCGGCCCGTGAGCGGATGGACGGCGCTGATCGGCCAGCCCGACGCGGTAGCCACGTTGCAGACCGCCGCGGCGGCCGCTGACGAGATTGCGGCCGGGCGACCCGTCGGACCGGGCATGATGACCCACGCGTGGCTGTTCACCGGCCCGGCCGGCTCGGGCCGCTCGGTCGCCGCCCGAGCCTTCGCCGCCGCCCTGCAGTGCCAGCGGAGGGCCGAACTCGGCTGTGGCGAGTGCGCGGCCTGCCGGACGGTGGCCGCAGGTACCCACCCCGATGTGCATTCCGTCGTGCCGACCGGACTGTCGATCGGCGTGGACGAGATGCGCTCGGTCGTCGGTCGAGCGGCGCGCCGGCCCGCGCTCGGCCGCTGGCAGGTGGTCGTCATCGAGGATGCCGACCGGCTGACCGAGCAGGCCTCGAACGCCTTGCTCAAGGCCGTCGAGGAACCACCGGAGCGGACCGTGTTCCTGCTGTGCGCGCCGTCCCTGCACCCCGATGACGTCTCGCTGACGATCCGATCCCGCTGCCGGCTGGTGCCGTTGCGCACGCCGTCCGCGGAGGCGATCGCGGCTGTCCTCGAGTCCGCCGGGGTCGATCCGGACACTGCTACCTGGGCCGCCGCGGCCGGACATGGTCACGTCGGGCGATCGCGCCGCCTCGCGCGCGACGCGGACGCGCGCAGCCGCCGCGCCGAGGTACTCGCCATCCCCGCGTCACTCACGTCGTTGCAGGCGTGCCTGGATGCCGCCGACCACCTCGTAAGTGCCGCTGAGCGCGAGGCCGCGGCGCTGTCCGCCGACCTGGACGCCGGGGAGACCGAGTCGTTACAGGTCGCGCTCGGCGCCGGGGCCACTGGCAAGGGCGTGGCGGGTTCGGTTCGCGGAGCGATGGGCGCGGTTCGCGAACTCGAGCGGCGACAGAAGTCGCGTGCGACGCGGACCCAGCGCGATGCGCTGGACCGGGCCCTCGTGGACCTTGCCGCGTTCTACCGGGACGTGTTGGTGCGCCACGCCGGGGCGGCGGTGGCGCCGTCGCATCCGGATCTCGCCGCCGACGTAGCCGACGTCGCCGCCCGCATCGACAGCGCGGCTGCGCTGCGCCGGTTGGACGCGATCCTGGCCTGCCGCGAGGCGCTGGAACTCAACGTCAAACCGCGTATCGCGGTCGAGGCAGTGACCGCCGCGCTGCGGCTGCCGTGAGCACCCGCCTACAGTGGCAGCGTGGCGATGGTCTGCGCGGTGGTTTTCCAGCCGCAGGGACGGCTGTACTACGCCGATCCCGGTTCCCTGCACCCGAAGGTCGGTGATCACGTCCGATTTCCTACCGAGGCCGGTGCCGAGATCGCTCAGGTCGTGTGGGCACCGCAGTGGGTGAGCGAGGACGTCGCAGGACTGCCCGTCCTCGTCGGCCTGGCCAGCGACGACGACGAACGCGACGCGGAGACGAGCCGCAAGAGACGGGCGGCAGCTCGCGTCGCAGCCAAGCGCCTCGTCCGCGAGCACGACCTGCCGATGAAGATCTCCGGTGTCGACTACGTGGTGGCCACGAGCCACACGACGATCTATTTCACTGCGCCACACCGGGTCGACTTTCGGGCTCTCGTGCGCGATCTGGCCGCCACGCTCAAGGGCCGGGTGGAGCTACGGCAGCTTTCTGCCCGCGACGAGGCCCGCCTCACCGGCGGGATCGGCTCGTGCGGGCGCGAGCTGTGCTGCGCCACGTTCCTCGTCGACTTCGAACCGGTCAGCGTGCGGATGGCGCGCGATCAGGAGCTGCCCCTCAACCCACTGCGCATCTCGGGCGCCTGCGGGCGGCTGATGTGCTGCCTCAAGTACGAGCATCCGCTCTACGTCGAGTTCGCTGCCGCGGCACCGGCGCTCGGGTCCGAGGTCGAGACTCCTGACGGCGAGGGCCGGGTCGTCGGGCACGACGTGCCGCGCGAGCAGGTGGTGGTCCGGCTGGCCGCCGACGGCCGCCGCCACGCGTGCGCGCTTGCGTCGGTGTGCGCGTCGCGACGCAGCTACGAGTCCCGCGCCGAGACGGTGGGCGACGGGTCGTAGCCGTTGTCGGACCCCCGATCTAGCGTCGTGGGTGTCAGCCGTTGAGAGGAGACGCAGATGGTCGAGCGGGACACGCCCTGGAGTCCGGGAACACCCTGCTGGGTCGACCTGATGAGCACGGACCAGAGCGCCGCCGTGAAGTTCTACGGCGAGTTGTTCGGATGGGACATCGAGGTCGGGCCGCCGGAAACCGGTGGCTACGGGATGGCCACGATCGGCGGCCGCGCGGTCGCCGGCATCGGCGGGATGATGGGTCTGGACCACCCCCCGGTCTGGAACACTTACCTCGCGACGTCCGATGCGCAGGCTACGGCGAGCAGTGCCGAGTCCGCCGGCGGGTCGATCGTCGCGCCGGTCATGGACGTGATGGAGTTCGGCCGGATGGCCTTCGTCGGGGCGGTCGGTGGTGGTGTGTTCGGGCTCTGGCAGGCGGGCACGCACCTCGGTGCCGCGCTGGCGAACGACACGAACGCGCTCGTCTGGAACGAGTTCATGACGCGTGACTACGCCGGCGCCAAGGACTTCTATGCGGCGGTGTTCGGCTATACCTACACCGAGATCGGGGACGAGGGCTTCCAGTACGCGACGATCGAGCTCGGCGGGAACACTGTCGGCGGTATCGGCGCGCTGCCGGCCGACGTCCCCGCCCAGGTGCCGCCGCACTGGCGGGTCTACTTCGCCTCGGCCGACGTCGACGCCGCCGTCGAGAAGGTCGTCGTCCTCGGTGGTTCGGTGCGGCGGCCACCGGCGGACATGCCCTACGGGCGGCATGCCGACGTCGCCGACCCGCAGGGTGCGTCGTTCTCGCTCATCAAGCCTGCCCCGGGCCCGGCTGCGTAGCCCTCGTCGGGAACGGACCCATGCCGGACCGGCTAGACTCACGCGTCGCGTGCACACGTGCGAAACGGCACGGCGTCATGCACGCCGCCTTAGCTCAGTCGGCCAGAGCGACGCACTCGTAATGCGTAGGTCGTGGGTTCGATTCCCACAGGCGGCTCCGTGCTTCGAGTCCGGTGCACGCCGCTAGAACCCGCCTCGGTCAACCTCGTCACGGCTGTCGTGGGCTGCGAGGGCGTAGACGGTCAAGATCCCGATGGCGATGTAGGTGAAGGACCAGATCGGGTAGTACGGCATCCACCAGATGGCGCTGATCGCCATGATCACGCCAGCGACGATGCCGATCCAACGGCTCAGCTGCGATCCGACCAGCACCCCGAGTGACGCCGCCACCAGGATCAGCGCGACGAAGAAGTCCACCCAGCCGTAGGTCTTGAGACTGTGCCCGAAGACCGCGCCCTCGAGATTGCCCGGCAGGACGCCGTGGTACGTCCATGCCCATATTGCGTCGAACAAGCGCATGATGCCGGCGATGCCGAGCACCGTGCCGGCGAAGAAGCGCCAGCCGTCGCCCTGTCCCATGGCTACCGTCCCGTCGTTGCGTGGTTTACCCGCCGCCTCGTCGGAGCCGGGGAACCTCACTCAAGCGCGATCCATGCACTCGCCGCATCATCCGGACTGGATGGTCCTGAGTCAATCCCGTCGGGTCGGGACAGTCGACTCGCCCCGAGGGGTAACGATCCGAGGTGAGTGATGCACACCGGCGGTCGGTGAGCGAGGCTGTGTCCCGACAGGTGTTGAGGTCGGCACCGCCGGAACCCGCCGGTGTCGCCGCGGTGTAGCTGGCATCGGCCTGCCTGCCTGCTTGCGCACAACGGAATAGCGTTGGCTTTGGACGATCGGAGATGTGGTGGCTGTATTGGCCAGTTGGAATGACGGCGTCGCGAAGCAGGCGATCATGGAGTTCGTGCAGCGGACGGCGGGTGACGCGGTGCCGGTCGAGGAGCGGGTCGCGGTCTTCGACAACGACGGCACCCTCTGGTGTGAGAAGCCGATGCCGATCCAGGCCGACTTCATCCTGCGCCGACTGCGCGAGATGGCGCAGGCCGATGAACAGTTGCGGGACCGTCAGCCGTGGAAAGCGGCCTATGAGCGCGACTACGCGTGGCTCGGGAGGGTGCTCGCCGAGCACTACGCCGGGAACGACACAAGTGTGCGGACCCTGCTCGGCGGTGTGCTGGCCGCCTACGACGGGATCAGCGTCGAGGATTTCGAGGCGAAATCAGCCACCTTTCTCCGCACCGTGCAGCACCCGACCCTCGCGCGCGCCTACGTCGACTGCGCCTACGCGCCGATGATCGAGCTACTGGGCTACCTGGCCGCAAACGGGTTCACCAACTACATCGCCTCCGGCGGCGGGCGGGACTTCATGCGTCCGATCAGCGACGAGGTGTACGGCATCTCCCGTGACCGAGTGATCGGAAGCGCCACCACACTCAGCTACACGAGTAATGACGACGGCGGCACGATCACGCACAACGCCGAAGCCGACTACCTCGACGACGGGCCGCAAAAGCCGATCCGTATCTGGAGCCGGACGGGGCGTCGACCGCTACTCGCCGCCGGAAACTCCAACGGCGACCTCGCGATGCTCGAGTTCAGCCAACACGACGACAAGCGCTCGCTTCGCCTGCTCCTGAACCACGACGACAGTGCACGCGAGTTCGCCTACACCAGCGGCGCCGAGCAGTCCCTGGCGCAAGCCGACAAGAGAGGCTGGACAATCGTCAGCATGAAGAACGACTGGTCCACCGTCTTCTGATAAACCCATGACCACAGCTCCGGCGCGGACGTCTCGAGCGCAGAAGGGAGGCAGGACGTGACCATTCGGCACATATGGGACGTTGCGATCGTGGGGAGTGGCCCGGCGGGCGCGGCCGCGGCGCTCAGTGCCGTCGCGAGTCGACCTGGTGCCTCCGTGCTGATGCTGGACCGCAGTTCCTTTCCGCGGGACAAGGTATGTGGTGACGCGGTCCTGTCCGCGGGTGTTGCCGCCCTGGCTGAATGCGGTGTGCAGGCTGATGACCTGACGCGCGGCTACCGACCGGTTCGGATGCTGAAGCTGACCTCGGCCCGGGGTGTCACGGTGTCGAGGATGCTGCCAGAGTCTGTGACGATCTTGCCAAGGGCTGTCTTCGATGCCCGTTTGCTCGACGCGGCCCGCCGCGCCGGTGCCGCCTGGCGGATCCACAACGTCCGCACGATCCACGACCACGGCAGCTACGTCGAGATCGACCACCAGATCCGAGCACGGACAGTGATCGGCGCCGACGGTGTCGAGTCAGTGGTACGCAGGTCCGTCACCGAGACCCGATGTCGCGACATCGCGATCGCGATTCGTGGCTACGATCGGCAGTCGAGCGACGACGTTCCCCGGATGGTGCTGGATCGACGGCCCGGACTTGCGTACGCGTGGCGCTTCCCCAGCACCGCGGGACCGGCCAATGCCGGTTACGGGCATCTGCTCGGCCGGACCGAGCACGCGAGCCGCGCCCTCCTGCTGGACAAGGTCCGGCAGCTGCTCCCCGCGCTCGATCTTGACCCGCAGACGGTGCGGGCGCACCGGCTGCCGCTGTCCACCAGCCGCTCACCCGTGGCCCGTGGAAACGTGCTCCTCGTCGGTGACGCCGCGGGCCTGGTGAATCCGCTCTCGGGGGAGGGCATCTACTACGCGATCATGTCCGGTCTCGCGGCTGGCCACGCCGCCACTGACCCGGGCCGTGCAGCCCAGCATTACCGGGCGGCCCTGCGTAGCCGTTTCCGGCGCCACCACGCGCACGTCAGCGCGATGGACCGGCTGATCCGCTGGGAACCGATACTCGAAGCGGGTCTGCGCGCCGCGCGCGCGCACCAAAGCGCCTTCGACGACGTTGCAGCTCTCGGACTCGCCGGCGGGTCGATCACACCCAGACTGGCCATGCGGATGTCGCTGGCGCTGGTTCGCCCGCGCTCCGCTGAGGCCTGATCACGACGAACTCGCGGTCGAGCTGACCAACTACGGGATGCTCAAGCAGTCGTTCCCACACAGGCGTGAGTCCGTGGCCCGTCCTCCGCTGCTCTGGCGGTGGGGCCGGACCGGGCTACGCGCCCGATTACGCACCGCGGAACTGCCGTCGACGACTGTTTCCGGCAGCGAGCGAATCGGCTACGTTCGGCCCATCAGCAGGCGAGTACGAGGGGGATCGACATGGAATTCATCCAGATCATCGAGTGCCGCACGGATCGCTACGACGACCTGATGGCGCTCGAGGAGCAGTGGCGTGCGGCAACTGAGGGCAAGCGGACGTTGCGTCGCACGATTGTGGCGCGCGACCGTAAGGACCCGAAGCGCCTCGTCGTGTTTGCCTTCTTCGACGACTACGAGTCGGCCATGATCAACTCTGAACTGCCGGAGACCGGTGAGTTCGGCCGCCAGCAGCAGGCGCTGCTCGAGGCGCCGATGACGTTCCAGGATCTCGACGTTCTCGCCGACCGTTCGTAGGCGGGTCAGCTATGGACACCAAGAGTTTCGATACGCCCGACGAGCGCCGTACCCCCGAAAAGACCAGGATCGACGTCGTGCGGCTCGGCGACGTGCAGGCCGCCCGGTTCACGATGCAGCCGGGATGGCGGTGGTCGGAGTGCGTGAAAGCCGTGGCCGGCACCGACAGCTGCCAGGCGCGCCACGTCGGCGCGGTCGCGGCCGGCCGGTTGCACGTCGTTCAGGATGACGGGGCCCAGGCCGACGTCGGGCCCGGCGACGCTTACGTGATCGATCCCGGACACGATGCCTGGGTCGTCGGCGACGAGCCGTTCGTGGGCTTCGAGTTCGAGTCGCACACTGCACGCACCTACGCAACGTAACCCAGCGCGCCGCAGGTCGGCGCAGCTTCCTGCCGACGTGTGGAATGCGATTCGTGGCGCCCTGCGTGGTCGACCCGTCAGCGACGTCTCAGCCCTTGCGGTCGGGTCGTCACGCGTCGGTCCCACGCTGCTCGGGTGGTTCGTCCGCGCCTGAGCCGGCTCGGCTGGCGAGTCCTGTTTGCACGGCGCTGAGCAGCACCCGGACCACCAACCCGATCAGCAGCAGGTCGCCGACCATCTGAACCGTGGTCAGCGCGCGGGCTACCTCGGAGCGGGCGGCGATATCGCCGAAGCCGACCGTCGTAAGCACCGTCACCGTGAAATACAAGGAGTCCAGGCGGGTCATGGGCTCGGTGAATGCACTGGATGCGCTTTGCTCCAGGAGGAAATACACGGTGGCGAACAAGAGCACGAATAGCGGTATCGAGAAGGCGAACGCCGTGATCGCGGTCAGCCGCGGATACTGCGAATGCATGATCTCCCGGGCCTGCAGCGCCACCAGAGCTGCCAACACGCACAGGCCGGCAAGCAGAATGACAACAGTTGAGGCGGAAAACCCGCGGTCCAGCGGAAGGCCGAAGTACAGCACGAACAACACCGCCGCGCTCAGCGTCGGCCGTAGCAACGCACGTCGCACGAGCCGGCGCCGTTCCGACCGCGGCAGATCCTGGTAGGCACGCGCCATGATCACCACCCCATTCCGGGTCTCGGCAGCGTCGGTCGGCCTGCCGGTCTGACCGACTGGATTATTCCGCCGCCGGACCGGACCTGCCTCATCCCGAGCGGAGCAACACGGAGTTGGGGAGGACGCCGTCGGCGGTGCCCGCTCACCATGTGTTATTCCGAAGCCCCGCTGCGATCGACCGCGCGGGCGAAGTGACCGGCGCCGCCCATCGCGGCTCGTCGCCACGGTGCGACGCCTTCGATCTCCGTCTCGAGCGAGAAGCTGAGCACCGTGCGGATCGCCACGATGATGCCGAGGATGATGACGTTCTCCAGCGTCGGTGCGACCGCGACCGTTCGGACCAGGTCGGCTGCCACGAGGAGTTCCAGGCCGAGCAGGATGACGCCGCCGAAGGACTGCCGGAGCACCAAGTAGGCCAGGCGGCCGTCGCGCGATCGCCGCAGTGACCGGCCCGCGAGGCCCACGGACACCAGCAATCCCAGGAAGAGCACCGCCGCCCCGATCGCTTCGAAGACCTGCGATGCCCGGTCCATCCACTCGGCAAATGTCACGGGCAACGCACGTCCCTTTCCGCCCCAGGGCATTCAACGACAACAAGGTGCGACCGACTTCGAGCCCGCCCGCGGAGACAGGACATTCGGGCGAGAGCATAGCGACGACCCGCTGGGTGGGGCCGCCTGGACAGTCCGCTGACCCGGATTTCGCATGCTGACCCGTCGGCACCCGTGGCTGCGCCGTGCTCCGGCACGACCGCGAGTCCTAGTCGGGCCGGACGGTGCGCGATTGCGCAGGCGGCGCAGCGTTGCGAGGGGCGAGGTGGGCCGAGAGCACAAAGCTGGTGGCCACGGCGACGATGGCCAACGGCATGAGTGCCAGCCCGTCCGCCGCCAACAGGACGGTCGCCAGCAGGACGGATACCAGGGGCAGACGCAGCATGGCTACGCACATGGCGCCGATGCCCATCGACACACCGGCCACCATGGGCAGGCCAGGCAGGTGCGACAGGGCGATGCCGCCTGCCGCGCCGATGAACATCGCCGGAAAGATGGGTCCGCCGCGAAAGCCGCTGAGCGAGACGCTGTATGCCAACGACTTGCACAGCAGCAGCATGAGGAGCGCGCCGACCGAGTAGGTGTCTGCGTTGGCGATGAGCGGGCCGAGGGCTGATTGCCCGGAGAACAGCACGTCGCTGGATGGTTTGTCGGTCGCTTCCGCATAGGCAATGGCGAGGCCGGCCACGACGAGACCGCTCAGCGGAACGAGCACGAGCACTCGGGCCTCGACGTGCACCTTGAGTGCCAGCGCAGCACGACGGATACCAGTGCCGACCAGCGCCCCTGCGACCCCGATGACCAGCGCCCAGCCGAACTCGGCGACGTCGGGAGTGGAGAAGTGTGGAATATCGGGTATCGACAGGGAGGCGGTGCCCAGGCCCGTCATCGAGTCCAGGCCGATGAAGACCAGTGTGCCGATCCCGGCGGACAGCAGGCCAGGCAGCAGGACGAGGCTCACCATCGAGCCGCCCAGGCCGGCGGCCTCCATCAGCAGGAACGCACCGAGCAGCGGGGAACCGAGCAGCGTGCTGATCGCGGCAAAGCTGCCGACCGCTCCCATCAGGGCCACCGCCTGCGCAGGAGCGTTCCGGTTGATCGCGCGCACCGCGCCCGCTCCGAGACCCGCGCCGAGCGCGATCAGCGGCGCCTCCGGGCCGACGACCGCCCCGAGGCCGATGCTGGCTATCGACGCCACCGCGATGCCGACGAGCGCGATCGGCATCGGCGGACCTGCGGCCTTGAACCCGTCCGCCGGTGATTCACCACCACGTCCGGGCAGGTAGCGAATGGTCATCGCCACCAGCACACCGGCGATCACCAGCAGCGGGATCGGCCACCACATCGGTGGCGTCGAGAAGCCCAAGCCGTGGGGCAGATCGGTGTAGGCCCACGACTGAATGTGGGACACGAGCTGCAGGTAGAAATAGGCGAAGGCAGAGATCGGCACGCCGACCAACGCGGCCATGACCAGGAGCCGCAAGTACGCGCGCGAACGCACGAGCTCGAACGGGTCGGGCGGTGACCCCGGGTCACGACCCGGGCCGCGGTCCGGGTCGGTCACCGCAACCCGCGCTGACACATCAATGTGATTCCCGTCGTCACCGGTGACGGATTACAGGTGGCTGAAGCCGGAGGATTCCTTCGCCGTCATCGAGACGGTCACCGGATGCTGGGTGAAGTGGTCGACCGCCTTGCGCAGATCGTCCAGCAGGATCGACGCGAGATCGCGGCTGACACCCTGGCGGACGAGGATGCGCTGGACGGCGACGTCGGAGACCGCGCCGGTGAGCGGATAGGCCGGCACCTGCCAGCCGCCGATTCGCAGCCGGTCGGCGAGGTCGTAGAGGGTGTAGCCCGGGTCCGCGCCGTCGATGAGCTTCCAGGCCACCGACGGGATGCCGGTGAGCGGGTCGCTGTCGCAGATCAGCTCGAACGGGCCGAGCTTGACGATCTCGTCGGCGAGGTACTGCCCGGTGTCGTAGGAGGCCATGTGCACTCGCCGGTAGCCCTCGCGGCCCAGCCGGATGAAGTCGTAGTACTGCGCGGCGATCTGACCGGCCGGCCGCGAGAAGTTGATCTGGAAGACCGGCATGTCGCCGCCGAGATAGGACACGTGGAAGATGAGGTCGTCAGGCAACTCGGCGGCATCGCGCCAGACCACCCAGCCGACGCCGAGCGGCGCCAGGCCGAACTTGTGACCCGACGTGCTGATCGACTTCACCCGCGGGATCCGGAAGTCCCATTCGATCGCCGGGGCGCAGAACGGCGCCAGGAACGCCCCGCTCGCGCCGTCGACGTGGATGTCGATGTCGAGGCCGGTCTCGGCCTGCAAGCGTGTCCAGCGCGTCGGCGAGCGGACGCACCAACTCGTAGGCGCCGGTGTAGGTGACGCCGAACGTCGGCACCACCATGATCGTGTTCTCGTCGACCCGCGCGAGCATGTCGTCGACGTCCATCGCGTAGTGCCCCTTGGACATCGGCACCTCGCGCATCTCGATGTCCCAGTACTTGGCGAACTTGTGCCACACCACCTGCACCGGGCCGCAGACCATGTTCGGCCGGTCGGTGGACTTGTCCGGCCGCGTTCCGCTTCGCCCGCCAGCGCCACTTGGCCGCCATCCCGCCGAGCATGCACGCCTCGGACGAACCGATCGCCGACGCCCCGACCGGGTTGCCCGACTCCGGCGCGTTCCACAGGTCGGCGAGCATGTGGACGCAGCGCCGCTCGAGCTCCGCCGTCTGCGGGTACTCGTCCTTGTCGATCATGTTCTTGTCGATCGCGAGGTCCATCAGCTGGTGGACCGCCGGCTCCTCCCAGGTCTGGCAGAACGTGGCCAGGTTCTGCCGCGAGTTGCCGTCGAGCAGCAACTCGTCCGTGACCAGCGCGAAGGCATCCTCGGAGCGCCACTCCGCGGTCGGGAAGCGATACTTTGGTGCCGCCTTGGCCAGATCTCGGCCGGCGTACACCGAATCGTCGAGCGACGAACGGACGGACTCACGGTCATGCAGCGGCATCAGTCACAACTCCATTCCTCACCGGCGCGGTGGCCGGTCGGACGTGAGGCTACCGGCCGAGGAGGTCGGTGTGCGTCGTCCGGAATGAATGAGCCTCGGTGACCACTGCGGTCCTCGGGCAGGCTGTGCTGCGTCGCCGTAGGTGGACCGCGGTGTTGTTCATCGTCGGTTCAGCTCTGTTTGCGCTCGGCGCCGTCCCGGCGTACTCGCAGGCAACGGGTCTCGAGGTCACCGGGCTGACCTTCTTCACCGGATCGGTGTTCTTCACCGGTGCCGGATTCCTGCAGTACCGCGAAGCGGTCGACGGGCCAACCGGTCGGCGACGGGATGGCCGCCGGTTCTGGGTCTGGGTGCCGCGCGACCTGGACTGGCTCGCCTGCGCCGTGCAACTCGCCGGGACTGTCTGGTTCAACTGGAGTACCGGCAACGCCCTGCGCCACAATCTCGACGCGGCGGCCGCGGACGAGATGGTGTGGCGTCCCGACGCGCTCGGGTCCGCCGCGTTCCTGGTGGCGAGCAGCCTGGCACTCGTTGCGGTGAATCGCGCCGCGTCGCGCGGCCGGCCCGACCGCACCGGCCGGTGGATCGCACTGCTGAACCTGGCGGGATCGGTGGCGTTCGGCGTGTCCGCCGTCGCCGCCTACGTCGTCCCCTCGACTGGCGATCTTCGCAATGCGCAGTTGTCCAACCTGGGAACCCTGGTCGGCGCACTCTGCTTCCTGGCTGGTGCCGTCCTGCTGCTGCCCCGACCGGGGCAGGGAAGCTCGGGGCGTGCACGCGCGTAGCTGAACGCCGCGGCCGGTCGTCTCATCGACGGCGCCCGCGTTGGAACAGGTGAGGGGGGCGGCGCATAGGCACGTGCGGGATGCCGTCGTCGAGGTAGTCCGCGCCGTCGCGGACGAAGCCGAAGCCCGCATACCAATCGAGCAGATAGGTCTGCGCGTTGAGCACGACCGCGCGGGCACCGGCCAGCGCCAGTGCGCGGTTCATCAACAGCGCGGCGAGCCCGCCGCCCCGCATGTCGCGGCGGGTGGCAACCCGCCCGATGCGGACCGTGCCGTCCGGATCCTCGAGCACACGCAGCGTGGCCAGGATGTGCCCGTCCTGCTCGGCCCACACCTGACGCGCCGCCGGTTCCAGGTCGCGTCCGTCGAGGTCGAGGTACACGCACTCCTGCTCGACGACGAAGATCTCGCTGCGGAGAGCCAGGATCGCGTACAGCGTCCTCGGCTCGAGTTCGGCGAGTCTCGCCTCGCGTACCTCCACGTCCGTCGACCCTGCCATGTCTGATCGTGTTTGATGGAACGCATGCCTGTGACCAAGCCAGAGATCGACCGTCCCGACCCGTCGCGCCGGACGACCTGCGCATCGTCGTCATCGACCTGATCGGCGTTCGCTGACCTGGCCGCGGCGGAACTGTCACTACCCCGCGCGATAGTTCCGCCCGGGCCAGGATCGACGACGCATCGATCCACCCTGCGGTCATTAGTCGGGTAAGCGAAGAGGTGGGATCACATGCGCAAGTGGGTGCCGCTGGTCGCGGTGTGCCTGGGCTCGTTCATGCTGCTCATCGACGTCACGATCGTGAACGTCGCGCTGCCGGACATGGCCGGCGACCTCCACACCGGATTCTCGTCGCTGCAGTGGGTCATCGACGCGTACGCGCTCAGCCTGGCGGCATTGCTGATGGGTATAGGCGGGCTCGCCGACCTCGTCGGCCATCGGCGCACCTACCTCGTCGGGCTCGTCGTGTTCGCGATCTCCTCGCTGGCTTGCGGCCTTGCGCCGAACGTCGGTCTGCTGATCGCGGCGCGCGCTGTGCAGGGCGTCGGCGCGGCAGCGATGTTCGCCACCACGTTCGCGTTGCTCAACGCGGGGTACCAGGGCCGCGAACGCGGCGTCGCCTACGGCATCTGGGGCGCGGTCAGCGGCGCGGCCGCGGCCGTCGGCCCGATCATCGGTGGCATCTTGACGCAGGGCCTCAGCTGGCGATGGATCTTCTTCGTCAATCTGCCGATCACCGTGGTCGCGGTCGTCATGACGTTGCGCGCGTTCGTCGCCGACAAGCCCGATCGCACGCGACGCGTCGACATCGCGGGCACCGTCACGTTCACCGCCGCCGCCGGCACGCTCACCTACGCGCTCATCCGTACCAGCGACGACGGGTGGGGCGCTCGGCCGGTGATTGTGTTGTTCGCGCTCAGCGCCGCGGCCCTCGTGGCGTTCGTCCTCGTCGAGCGCTCGAGCGCCCACGCGATGCTCGACCTGTCGCTGCTGCGCAACCGCTCGTTCACGGGGGTGCTGGTCGCCGGGCTCAGCATCAACTTCGCCGCGTTCGCCGCCCTGACCTACGTCTCGATCTGGCTGCAGTCGGTGCTGTTGCTGTCGCCGTTGCAGGCCGGCCTGACGAGCCTTCCGCTCTCGGGTGCCGCCTTCGTGACCTCGGCCATGATCGGACGCGTGCTGCACTCGGCACGACCCGGTCCGATCATCGGCGGCGGCCTGTTGCTGGTCGGCATCGGCTCGGTCCTGGACGCGGTGCTCCTCCGCACCGGGTCGAGCTGGCCGGCGCTCATTCCCGGTTACGTGATCGCCGGTGTCGGGGTGGGGCTCGCCATCCCGACGATGAGTTCCTCGGCCATGGCTGCGGTGTCGGTCTCCCGCGGCGGCATGGCCGCCGGCGCGGTGAACACCGCCCGCCAGCTCAGTTTTGCGATCGGCATCGCGGTGCTCGGCAGCGTCTTCACCTCGCGCATCGCGTCCTACCTTTCGGACCAGGGCGTGCCCGGGGCGCCGGACGTGGCGCGTGGGCTGTCCGGGGGGCAGGCGCAACGGATCCTCGCCGCAGTACCGCTGCAGCAGCGTTCGCGCCTTGATGCGACGTTGAACGCGGCGGCCATCAGCGGCCTGGACGGCGCGTTGTTCGGGGCCGGCCTCGTCGGAGTGGTGGGCGCGCTCGTGGTGTTCGTGATGGTCCGGCCGTCGCGTGCTGACACGCGGTCGCCGGGACGCAACACGGGGCAACCTGCGTCCGTCTAGCGCCCAGGCGGCGGTGCAGCGCCCCGATTGCCCCCAGTGTTGCCCGTCGGGGCACAAATCTGCTCGATCGGTTGACCGCCGGATGCTGCGCTCAAAGGGTTGGCACCACCCGACGAATCCGAGCCACGAGGTGCCGCATGCCCGCGTTCGTGTCCTGTCACGGCGGACTGTCCGCCGACCGCCCCGAGACGTTCGTGCCGTACTACATCACGGAGATCCGCTACTACAGCAAGGCCGACGAGAACCTCTACCAGGCCAACGAGATGGGTCTGCTCTCCCGCGCGGACCTCGGCATGGGTGACCCCAACGACCGGTACGCGGCAGGTGCGAAGATCCCCAACTACGCGTTGTCCCCGAACAGCAGCGACGACGCGGCGATTTCCACATTCTTCGAGCCGTCCGGCACCAAGCTCTATTTCATCCCCGGCCGCACCGCGATGTGCACCGGCGACGGCAAGGACGACGGGGGTCGGCCCAAGGCCTGCGACGAGGACGCCCGCGTGCACTACTGCAGCGGCCTGCTCGGCACCCAGGCCTGGTCCAACTCGGAGTTGCAGGGCGAGATCGTGATGCTGGCCTGCCGCGGGGTCCGCGGCCGGACGAACGCCGCGACCCGGGAGATCGGCGCCGATTCCACCGACACCGGCACCGTCGACGCGGTGGTCGATTTCGGTAATCGTTTCGCTGCGGCCGACGACCGGGGCAAAGCGGCAATGTGGGACGACCCCGAACTGCCGGAGGGCACGAAGGTCATGATGCTGACCCACCCGACGGTGGCGGGCTGGGTCGCAGTCAGACAGGCGAAAGGCTTGATCGACACCGACGGTGACCTGGCGGTGCTGTCCTACTATCACAGTCCCGAGCAGGCACAGCACCGCCGAGCCTTCGACGCTGACCCGACCATCGCCGGCTCGCTGGGCCGGGCCCGACAACGGATTGCGGCGTTCAAGGCGCTCGGCAATTCCGACCGGTACGCGCAATGGCCGACGCTGCCCGAGACGGACCGGTATTACCTGGCCGTCCGCGATGCGGAGATCCAGACCTGGTCCTACGAGTGGGGCAACCGCGCGCTGCTCGGCCTGCCCGAGCACGCCGCACCGAGCGACGACCAGTTCCTGGCCACCGCCGTCAACATCGAGAAACAAGTGCAGACGCTGGCGACCGCAGTCGACCGGCTCACCGGCACCGAGGGCGACAGCGAGGCCATCGCAGACATCACCCAACTCTACGGCGCGATCATGACCGATGTCGGGGCATTGCAGTCACTCGCCGGGCAAGATCTCGATCGGCTGCGCACCGCGGTCGGCGCACACGACTCGGGCGCCGCGCTCGGACAAGCCCTCGCTGTGTACAGCGAGGGACCGGACCAGCAGAACCTCGCCGCCGTCAACGAAGCGACCGTCACGTTCCACGCCTGGGTGGGCGCGCTCAGCTGAGCGTCGCCCACCGATCGGTGAGGCCGGCCGACACAGCGGCTGACCGGGCGGGAATACACTCCGTGCAATGGCTCGTGAAGCCGTTCACAAAGTCCGTCCCGCGTGACCGGAGGCAGCGATGTCGACATCCGTCACCGCGCCGATTCCGTCGCCACGACCGGCCACCCACCACCCTGACGCAACCAACGAGGCCGACGTCGTCGTGGTGGGTGCAGGCCCGGCGGGCAGCAGCGCCGCGTACTGGCTGGCCGATGCCGGACTCGACGTCGCGCTGCTGGAGAAGACGTCGTTCCCACGGGAGAAGGTGTGCGGTGACGGCCTGACACCTCGCGGCACCCGCGCCCTCGTCGACATGGGCATCGACGTGAGCGAGGCCAACGGCTGGCTGCACAACCGGGGCCTGCGGGTGATCGGCGGCGGCCAGCGGCTACATCTGGAGTGGCCCGAGCTGACCTCTTTCCCACCGTTCGGGCTCGTGCGCCCCCGCGCCGACCTCGACGCGATGCTTGCCCGGCAGGCGGTCGAGGCCGGCGCCCGCCTCTACGAGAACACCACGGTCACCGCGCCGTTGCTCGACGGCAGCGGCCGCGTGGTCGGCGTCGCCGGCCGAGGCGCGGACCGGGAGCCGGTGACGTTCCGGGCACCGCTCGTGCTGACCTGCGAGGGAGTGTCCGGCAAGCTCGCCCAACGCCTGGACATCCATCGCAACGACAAGCGTCCGCTGGGCGTCGCGGTCCGCCGTTACTACACGAGCCCGAAGACGCACGACGACTACCTCGAGTCGTGGCTCGAGCTGTGGGACGGCAAGCCGAACCAGTCCGACCTGCTGCCCGGCTACGGCTGGATCTTCGGCATGGGCGACGGGACGGTCAACGCAGGTCTCGGCGTGCTGAACTCCAGCAGCGGCTTCCAGAAGACCGACTACCGATCGATGCTCACCCGGTGGCTCGACAACACCCCCGAGGAGTGGGGGCTGCGCGAGGAGAACGCCACCGGCCCGACGCGCGGCGCCGCCCTGCCGATGGGCTTCAACCGCACACCGCATTACCTGCGCGGGCTCATGCTCGTCGGCGATTCCGGCGGCTCGGTCAACCCGTTCAACGGCGAGGGCATCCCCTACGCGATGGAATCCGGAAAGTTCGCGGCACAGGCGACGATCGACGCTCTCGCCAAGCCCGACGGCCCGCAGCGCGAGCAGGCTCTGCACGCCTACCCGGCTCGGATGCGCGACGAATGGGGTGCCTATTACCGCCTCGGCGGCGTGTTCGTGAAGCTGATCGGCAACCCCAAGGTGATGCAGGCGTGCACGCGCCACGGACTGCCCCACCCCGCGTTGATGCGCCTTGTGCTCAAGCTGCTCGCCAACCTCACCGACCCGCGTGGCGGCGACGTGTCCGACCGCTTGATCAACATCTTGACCCGACTCACTCCGCCGGTGGGTTAGGCATGCCTAATCCAAGGCCTCGCCGAGGGCCAGCGCTAGCCTGTAAAACGCTTCCGCCCCGGGCGGATCAGGCTCCACAGCAGAAGGGAGAGCAGCACTAGTGCTCGCGCCATATCTGCCGATCGTCTTGTTGTTCGCCTTGGCGTTCGCGTTCGCGTTCTTCTCCGTCGCGATCGCGCCGTTCACCGGGCCGAAGCGGTACAACAAGGCCAAGCTGGACTTCTACGAATGCGGCATCGAGCCGACTCCGCAGCCGCTCGGTCCGCACCGCTTCCCGATCAAGTACTTCCTGACGGCGATGCTGTTCATCGTCTTCGACATCGAGATCATCTTCCTGTATCCGTATGCCGTGGCGAACAAGGCGCTGGGGCTGTTCGGGCTGGTCGAGATCATCCTGTTCATCGTCACGGTGTTCGTCGCGTACGCCTACGTATGGCGGCGCGGCGGCCTGGATTGGGATTGACCGTGAGCCAACCGAGTGAGCCGATCGTGAGCACGGGTGCCCGTATCAGCCCGGAGCGGAGCGAGGACTGACGTGGGTCTGGAAGAGAAATTGCCGGACGGCGTCCTGCTGGCGTCGGTCGAGAAGCTGGTCAACTGGACGCGCAAGTCCTCCCTGTGGCCGGTCACCTTCGGCCTCGCCTGCTGTGCCATCGAGATGATGACCTTCGGAGCGCCGCGTTTCGACTCCGCGCGCTTCGGTATGGAGGTGTTCCGTCCCTCGCCGCGCCAGGCCGACCTGATGATCGTCGCGGGTCGGGTGAGCCAGAAGATGGCACCGGTCCTGCGCCAGATCTACGACCAGATGCCCGAGCCGAAATGGGTGCTCGCGATGGGTGTGTGCGCCTCGTCGGGCGGCATGTTCAACAACTACGCCATCGTGCAGGGCGTCGACCACGTCGTCCCGGTGGACATGTATCTGCCCGGCTGCCCTCCGCGCCCGGAGATGCTCATCGACGCGATCCTCAAGCTGCACCACAAGATCATGAACGAGCCGCTCGGACCCAAGCGTGCCAAGCGACTGGCCGATCAGAACGTCGAACTGGTCCCGTCGAGCTACAAGTACGGGCGTTGACCGATGGCCATCAGCACTCGCGCGAGCGGTCAGGTGACGTGATGGGCGGTCCGGTCGAACGGCCTGTGCCCGCGGACTCTGCGCCGGAACAGGCGGCCGGGGACATCGCCGCGGCCACCATCGGCACCGGTTCGGCGGATTCCTCCTACGGTGTCGAGCGGCATGGCATGTTCGGGGTCGCCGGCAGCGGGGACACCTCCGGCTTCGGTGGGCTGGTCCGCGAGCCGTGGGTACCGCCGGGCGCCGATCGCCCGTACGGCAGCTACTTCGACGAGGTCGTCGACGCGCTGTTCGCCGCCTACCCGGACGCCGAGGCAGCCATCCACAAGGTCGTCGTCGACCGCGACGAGCTCACGCTGCACGTCGCGCGCGAGCACCTGATCGGTGTCGCGACGGCGCTGCGCAACGACCAGGCGCTGCGGTTCGAACTGTGTTCCAGCGTGTCGGGCGTCGACTACCTCGGCTCGCCGAATCGGCTGCACTCGGTCGCGCATCTGACCTCGATGACCTACCGGCGGCGGCTCCGGCTGGAGACCGCGGTCCCGGTCGATGACCCGCATGTGCCGTCGCTGACCGGGCTCTACCCGACCGCCGACTGGCAGGAACGGGAGGCCTACGACATGTTCGGGATCGTCTATGACGGGCACCCGTCGCTCGCCAGGATTCTGATGCCCGATGACTGGGAGGGCCACCCGCAGCGCAAGGACTACCCCCTCGGTGGCATCCCGGTCCAGTACAAGGGCGCGAGCATTCCACCGCCGGACGAGCGGAGGGCGTACACGTGAGCCGGTTTCACGAAGCCAGCGCGGGCGGTGTAGGCGATGACTGACACCGCCGATCACTACGCACCGTCGAGGGCCACGACCGAGGGCCGGGTCTACAACCTGGCCGGCGGTGACTGGGATCAGATCGTCGGCGGTCTCGACCCGGTCACCGAAGAGCGGCTCGTGCTCAACATGGGCCCGCAACACCCGTCGACGCACGGGGTGTTGCGCCTGGTGCTCGAACTCGAAGGCGAGACCGTCACCGACGCGCGCGTCGTCGTCGGCTACCTGCACACCGGTATCGAGAAGAATGCTGAGTACCGCACCTGGACTCAGGCGGTCACCTTCCTCACCCGCGCGGACTACCTCTCGCCCTTCTTCAACGAGACCGCCTACTGCGTCGGTGTCGAACGGCTGCTCGGTATCGAGGCGCCGCCGCGCGCCCAGTTGATCCGCATCCTGATGATGGAGATCAACCGGCTCTCGTCGCACTGGGTGTGGCTGGCGACCGGTGGCATGGAACTCGGTGCCCTGACCGCGATGACCAACGGCTTCCGGGCCCGGGAGAGATGTCTCGACGTATTCGAGTACATCACTGGTCTGCGGATGAACCACGCCTACATCCGGCCCGGCGGCATCGCGCAGGACCTGCCGGACGGCTATGACGAGACCATCAGGGCGTTCGTGAAGGGCCAGCTCGAGGAGCTTGCCGGCGTCGACAAGCTGCTCACCGGGCAGACCGTCTGGATCAACCGGCTCAAGGACGTCGGCTGGATCGGCGTCGAGGGGTGCATCGCCCTTGGTATCACCGGCCCCCTCCTGCGCGCGGCCGGCCTGCCGTGGGATCTGCGCAAGACCGAGCCGTACCTGGGCTACGAGACCTTCGACTTCGAGGTGCCCACCGACGATCGGGGCGACTGCTGGTCACGCTTCGTCGTCCGGGTCGCGGAGATGCACGAATCGCTCAAGATCGTCCTGCAGGTGCTCGACCGGCTGGAGCCGGGCCCGACGGTCCACGATGACCCGAAGATCGCGTGGCCGGCCAAGCTTTCCCTCGGTCCGGACGGCTTGGGCAACTCGCTCGAGCACGTGCAGAAGATCATGGCGACGTCGATGGAGTCCTTGATCCACCACTTCAAGCTCGTGACCGAAGGCTTCCGAGTGCCGTCCGGTCAGGTGTACTCGGCCGTCGAGTCGCCGCGCGGCGAGCTCGGCGCGCACGTGATCAGCGACGGCGGCACCCGGCCATACCGGGTGCACTTTCGGGAACCGTCGTTCATCAACCTGCAAAGCGTCGCAGCGTTGTCCATCGGCGGCATGATCTCCGACGTGATCGCCTCGGTCGCCTCGGTCGACCCGGTGATGGGAGGCTGCGACCGGTGAACCAGCCCACGAAACCGCTCCGCACCGAACGCCCCACGCTTTCGCGGGCACAGCGTTGACCGCCACGCCGACCAACGCGGATGCCGGTCGGGCGAGCTTCCGCACGTCCGTGATCAACCTGGATCGCCCGGGCGACCCGAACGTGTTCTCCGATCAGGTCCGCGCCGACGCAGCGCAGCTCATCTCGCGATACCCACTCGGGCACGCGCGGTCAGCCCTGTTGCCGCTGCTGCATCTGGTGCAGTCCGAGCAGGGTTACGTCACGCCGGACGGCATCGCCTTCTGTGCCGACGTCCTCGGCATCACCAAGGCGCAGGTGGCTGCCGTCGCGACGTTCTACACGATGTACAAGCGGCACCCGACCGGCGAGTTCCTCGTCAGCGTCTGCACGAACACGTTGTGCGGCCTGCTCGGCGGCGATGAGATCTTCGCGGCGCTGAAGGAGCAGCTGAACGTCGGCAACAACGAGACCACCGCAGATGGTCGGGTCACCCTCGAACACGCCGAGTGTCTCGCGGCCTGCGACTACGCGCCGGTGGTCACCGTCAACTACGAGTTCTTCGACAACCAGACGGTCGGCAGTGCCCGCAACGTGGTCAGCCAGCTGCAATCCGGGGTGCGGCCCACGCCGACGCGGGGGGCACCCCTGTGCACGTTCAAGCAGATCGAACGGCAGATCGCCGGGTTCTTCGACGAGGGCACGCTCGCCCCCGATGCGAACGGCAGCGGTGCGCCGACCGAGGTGGGCGTGAAGCTGGCCATCGAGCGGGGCGAGGGTGCCCCGTCCTACGCGTTGTACGACGAGCCGGAATATCGGCCGGGCGCGCGGTCGACCCGTGGGCCCGGGCAGCCCGTGACCGGTGCGTCTGCGGAGGGCACCAGCGAGCACGATGCGCCGCTGGAGACCGGGCAGTCCGATCCCGCACATGTCGCCAAGCCGGGTTCCGACAAGGGGGAGGGCGCGTGAGTCTGACGCCCGTTCTCACCAAGCGGTTCACCACCGCGCAGCCGTGGAAGATCGACAACTACGAGCGGCTGGACGGATATGCGGGCCTGCGCAAGGCGCTTACGCTCGAACCGGACGCGCTCATCGCGATGGTCAAGGATTCCAACCTGCGCGGTCGCGGCGGCGCGGGATTCCCGACCGGCATGAAGTGGCAGTTCATCCCGCAGGCCAAGCCGGGGGAGGCGGCGAAGCCGCACTACGTCGTGGTGAACGCCGACGAGGGTGAGCCCGGTACGTGCCGTGATCTGCCGCTGATGATGAACGACCCCCACTCGATGATCGAGGGCATCATCATCGCCTGTTATGCGGTGCGCGCCGCACAGGCGTTCGTGTACATCCGCGGCGAGGCGGTTCATGCCATCCGCCGCGTGGTCGCAGCCGTGCAGGAAGCCCGCGCCAGCGGCTACCTCGGCAGCGACATCCTCGGTTCCGGCTTTGCCTGCGACATCACCGTCCACGGCGGCGCCGGCGCCTACATCTGTGGTGAGGAGACGGCCCTGCTGGACTCCCTCGAAGGCCGCCGCGGGCAGCCGCGCCTCAAGCCGCCGTTTCCGGCGACCAACGGCCTCTACGACGCCCCGACGGTCGTCAACAATGTGGGCACGCTGGCCAGCGTGCCCTACATCGTGCTGGGCGGCGCCGAGTGGTTCAAGCAGCTCGGACCGGCCGGGTCACCCGGCCCGTGCATGTATTCGTTGTCCGGGCGGATCGCCAACCCCGGTCAGTACGAGGCACCGATGGGCACGACGCTGCGCGAGTTGATCGACATGGCCGGCGGCATGAGTCGCGGCAAGGAGATCAAGTTCTGGACCCCGGGCGGGTCGTCCACGCCGTTGTTCACTCGCGAGCATCTCGACGTCGCGCTGGACTTCGATTCCGCGGTCGAAGCGGGCTCGATGAACGGCACGTCCGCGATCATGATCTTCGACGAGGACGATTGCGTCGTCCGGGCGACGAAGAAGTGGTCGGAGTTCTACCGGCACGAATCGTGCGGCAAGTGCACCCCGTGCCGTGAGGGCACCTACTGGTACGTCGGAATCTACGAGCGCCTCGAGCGCGGCGAGGGCACCGAGGAGGATTTCGAGACGCTGCTGGACCTGTCCGACAACATCCTCGGGCGGTCGTTCTGCGCGCTCGGCGACGGCGCGACGAGCCCGGTCTCGTCGTCGATCCAGTACTTCCGCGATGAGTACCTCGCGCACGTGACTGGCCACGGCTGCCCCTTCGCCGGGGCGCGCGGTCTCGTTGGAGCACATTGATGGCCGACCATTCCATGACCAAGAGAGCACGCCCGTCGATATCCGACGGAACTGCTGTCTTGATCATGAACTGGGGCGCGGAGGGAGTCGCCGCATGACCGAAGCTCCGCCGAAGGAGGATCTCGTCACCGTCACCATCGACGACGTCGAGATTTCGGTGCCCAAGGGCACGTTGCTGATGCGCGCCGCCGAGCAGATCGGCATCTCGATCCCGCGTTTTTGCGACCACCCGCTGCTCGAGCCTGCCGGCGCCTGCCGGCAATGCCTGGTCGAGGTCCCGGACACCGGCAACGGCCGAGGCATGCCCAAGCCCGCGGCCGCCTGCACCACAACGGTCATGCCGGGGATGGTCATCCGCACCCAGTTCACGTCCGTCGTCGCCGACAAGGCGCAACAGGGCGTCATGGAACTCCTGCTCATCAACCACCCGCTCGACTGTCCGATCTGCGACAAGGGCGGCGAGTGCCCGCTGCAGAACCAGGCGATGAGCAACGGTCGCGCCGACAGCCGTTTCCGCGAGGCCAAGCGCACCTTCCCCAAGCCGGTCGCGATCTCCTCGAACGTGCTGCTCGACCGCGAACGGTGCGTGCTGTGCCAGCGCTGTACCCGGTTCTCGCTGCAGATCGCCGGCGACCCATTCATCGAGCTGCTCGAACGCGGCGCGCAACAGCAGATCGGGACCAGCGACGAGGTGCCGTTCCAGTCCTACTTCTCCGGCAACACCGTGCAGATCTGTCCGGTCGGCGCGCTGACCGGCGCCTCCTACCGCTTCCGCGCCCGCCCGTTCGACCTGCAGTCCACCGACTCGGTATGCGAGCATTGCGCGTCCGGCTGCGCGCAGCGCACCGACTGGCGCCGCTCCAAGGTCACCCGCCGACTCGCCGGCGACGACCCGGTCGTCAATGAGGAGTGGAACTGCGACAAGGGCCGCTGGGCGTTCCACGGCGCGGAGCAGGCCGACCGACTGCTCACCCCGCTCGTCCGCAACGCCGATGGGCACCTCGTTGCGGCCAGCTGGCCCGAGGCGCTCGAGCGTGCCGCGTCCGGGCTGGCCGAGGCGGTCGATCGCGGCGGCGTCGGCGTGCTTCCCGGCGGTCGGCTCACCGAAGAGGACGCGTACGCGTACGCGAAGTTCGCGCGGGTTGTCCTCGGCACCAACGACATCGATGCGCGCTTGCGCCCGGGCAGCGACGAGGAACTGGACTTCCTCGCCGCACATGTGGCGGGCCGCACCCCCGAGCACGTCTCCTACGCCGATCTCGAAGCTGCACCGGCCGTGCTGCTCGCCGGGTTCGAGCCGGAGGAGGAGTCGCCGATCGTCTTCCTGCGGCTGCGCAAGTCCACCCGCGCTGGTCGGTCGGCCGTGTGGTCGATCGCTGCGCTCGAGTCCCGCGGCCTCAGCAAGCTCGGTGGCGTCCTCCTGCCGACGCTGCCGGGCGCCGAGGGTGCCGCACTCGGTTCGCTGGCACCCGACGTCGTCGAGGCGCTCGGCGCCCCCGGTGCGCTGATCCTGGTGGGGGAACGGCTCGCCACCGCACCCGGCGCGCTGAGCGCGGCGTCGGCGCTGGCGACCCGCACCGGCGCCCGGCTGGCCTGGGTGCCACGCCGCGCCGGCGAGCGCGGTGCGATCGACGTCGGCGCGCTGCCCACCTTGCTGCCGGGTGCGCGCCCGGTCGGCGATGCCGCCGGGCGCGCTGAGGTGGAGGCCGTGTGGGGCGCGGGCACCGTGCCCACCCAGCGTGGGCGCAGCACTGAGCAGATCCTTCGGGCCGCCGCCGAGGGCTCGCTCACGGCGCTGGTCGTCGGCGGCGTCGACCCTGCCGATGCCGGCGAACCGGCGATCGCGACGCGGGCATTGGAGCGGGCCGGCTTCATCGTCAGCCTCGAGATCCGACGTAGCGCGGTCACCGAGCACGCCGACGTCATCTTGCCGGTTGCGCCGCCGACCGAGAAATCAGGGCGCTACGTGACCTGGGAGGGTCGCCGCCGGCCGTTCGAGCTGATCTTCAATGGGACCGGCGCGCTGTCCGACGCGCGGGTGTTGAACGCGCTCGCCGAGGAGCTCGACGTCGATCTCGGACTGGCGTCCGTCGACGCCGCGCGTGCGGAGCTGCTGCTCCTGGGTTCTGCGGCCGTTCGCCCACCCGCGCCGACGGTTCCCGCGGCGTCCGTCACGACCCCCGAGCCGGGCACCGCGCTGCTTGCCACGTGGCACGAGTTGATCGACGCCGGCCGGCTGCAGGACGGCGACGACTACCTCGCGGGCACCGCGAAACCGGTCTGTGCGCGGCTCAACGCAGCGACGGCGGCCGAGGTCGGGGTGGCGTCGGGCGAGGCTGTTGCGATCTCCACCGACGCCGGTGCGCTGGTGCTGCCGGTCGCCCTCGGCGACCTCCCGGACCGCGTGGTGTGGCTGCCCACGAACCCGCGCGGCTACCCGGTGAGAGCCTCGCTCGCGGCGGCCGCGGGGTCGACCGTCACACTGGTGCGCGCCGAAGCCCCGCCGGTCGTCGGTATCGGGCCCGAGGGAGGCGACGCGTGATGGCGCAGGCCGCAGTGCTTGCTTCGCAGAACCTGCCCGGTTTCGGCAACCTGCCCTTCTGGCTGGTGCTGATCAAAGTGCTTGCCGTCTTCGTGTTCCTCGTCGTCATGACCCTGTTCGCGATCGTGTTCGAACGCAAAGTCGTCGGCCGGATGCAGAACCGCATCGGACCCAACCGGGTCGGACCGTGGGGCGTGCTGCAGTCGCTGGCCGACGGCATGAAGCTCGCGTTCAAGGAAGAGATCATTCCGATCCTCGCGGACAAGCCGGTCTACTTCCTGGCACCGATCATTTCGGCGGTGCCGGCCTTCCTCGCCTTCTCGGTGATCCCGTTCGGCCCGGTCGTGTCGATGTTCGGCTACGAGACACCCCTGCAACTGACCGACCTGCCGGTCGGCGTGCTCGTCGTCTTCGCCTGCTCCTCGCTCGGGGTCTACGGGATTGTGCTGTCCGGATGGGCGTCCGGCTCGACGTACCCGCTGCTCGGTAGCCTGCGTTCCGCGGCGCAGATGATCTCGTATGAGGTCGCCATGGGTCTGTCGATGGTCGCGGTGTTCCTGTTCTCGGAAACCATGTCGACCTCCGGCATCGTCTTCCAGCAGCGCCACCTGTGGAACGTCATCCCGCTGTTCGTGTCGTTCGCCATCTACGCGATCGCGGTGGTCGGCGAGACCAACCGCGCGCCGTTCGATCTGCCCGAGGCCGAATCGGAACTGGTCGGCGGTTTCCACACCGAGTACTCGTCGTTCAAGTTCGCGATGTTCTTCCTCGCCGAGTACATCAACATGGTCACCGTCTGCGCGCTCGCGACGACGCTGTTCTTCGGCGGCTGGCGCGCGCCCTGGCCGCTGTCGCTGTGGGACGGAGCGAATTCCGGCTGGTGGCCGATCTTGTGGTTCACCGCGAAGGTCGTGCTCGGCATCTTCGTCTTCGTCTGGCTGCGTGGGACGCTGCCCCGATTGCGCTACGACCAGTTCATGTCGTTCGGATGGAAGGTGCTCATCCCGATCAACCTGGTGTGGATCCTGGCGGTCACCTCCATCCACGTCCTGCGTGATCGTGATTGGCCGGCGTGGCAGGCCACTGCGATCCCGCTCGCCGTCGTACTGCTGGTGGTGGTCGTGCCGGCTTTGATGATCTTCGAGGGCGCGGCGGCCCGACGTGCCGCCGAACGCGCCGACGAGGAGGACGAGGCCGCGCAGGTGCCGGCGACGTTCCCGATACCGCCGCTGGACCTCGTCGTGCCGCCGAAGTCGCGGCCGCTCGCGACGGCGAGCGCCGGCCGGCACGCCGTCGGATTGTCCGAGGGCCCCAGTCTTTCCGAGGGACACCGTGATGAGTGATCTACCTGCTGGGTCCGACGCGCCGCGGCCATCGCCTGGGTTGCCGCCGCCGGAGGCGAACCCGATCGGGTTCGCGAAGGGCTTCGGACTGACCTTCGCGACGATGTTCAAGAAGGTCTACACGCAGCAGTACCCGTTCGACTTCTATCCGACCAAGCCGCGTTATCACGGACGACACGTGCTCAACCGCCACCCGGACGGTCTGGAGAAGTGCGTCGGCTGCGAGCTGTGCGCCTGGGCGTGTCCGGCTGATGCGATCTACGTCGAAGGCGGCGACAACACCGACGAGGAGCGGTATTCGCCCGGCGAACGCTACGGCGCGATCTACCAGATCAACTACCTGCGCTGTATCTTCTGCGGCTTGTGCATCGAGGCCTGCCCGACCCGTTCGCTGACCATGTCCAACGAGTACGAGCTGGCCCTCGACAATCGGCAGGAGCTGATCTACACCAAGGAGCAGCTCATGGCTCCGCTGCTGCCGGGCATGGAGGCGCCCCCACACCCGATGCGTCTCGGCGACGACGAGAAGGACTACTACACGGTGCAGTCGCAGGCACCGCTGCAGCAGGGCGCGCCGCAGAGCACCGCCAACGTCGCAGGTAAGCCGATCACCGGGCGCGCGATCGAGGTGGGACGCCATCATGGCTGAGTGCACGCGAGCGCCGGGAGCTCCGTTCGCGGCGGCGGGAGACCGTGGATGAGCGCGGCGGTGCTGGCGGCCGGCGAGCTGGTCAACGGCAAGGTTCCGCTCGGCGAGGCGATCGCGTTCTGGATCCTCGGTCCGGTCTCGCTGGCCGGCGGCATCGGCATGGTGCTCGCCCGCAACGCGATCCACTCGGCCCTCTCGCTGGTCGCCACGATGATGTCGCTCGGCGCGTTCTACCTCATCCAGCAGGGACCGTTCCTCGGCCTGGTTCAGATCATCGTCTACACCGGCGCAATCATGATCTTGTTCCTGTTCGTGCTGATGCTCATCGGCAGGGATGCGTCCGATTCGGTCGTCGAGACACTGCGCGGCCAGCGCTGGGCGGCGGCGCTGTTCGGCATCGGGTTCGCCGTCCTGATCGCGCTGACGGTCGGCCGAGCGTTCACCAACGTCACGCCGGTCAACCTCGACCGGCCGAACGCCGGTGGTGGGAACGTCCGCTCGATCGCCGAGCTGTTGTTCACCAAGTACCTGTTCGCGTTCGAGCTCACGTCCGCACTGCTGATCGTGGCGGCCATCGGCGCGATGGTGCTCGCACACATCGAGCGCGAAGGGCCGAAGCGCAGCCAGAAGGCTATCGCGCGTGACCGCATCCGCTCTGGTCGTCCGCAGCCGCTGCCCGGCCCGGGCGTCCTGTCGACCGGCAACTCGATCGGTACCCCGGCGCTGCTGCCCGACGGCACGATCTCGCACGAATCGGTGATGGCCGGGACGTTCGAGTTCCCGCCCTACGAAGGCGATCCCCGCGCGCTCGACCCGAGCGATTACGACGACAGCGAGGTCCGGCAGTGAGCGAGTGCGCGACGAGCGGGGTCACGCCGTGACTCCTGACTACTACCTCATCCTGAGCGCAGCGCTGTTCACCATCGGCGCGGTGGGCGTACTCGTCCGAAAGAACGCGATCGTCGTGTTCATGTCGGTCGAGCTCATGCTCAACGCGGTCAACCTGTCGCTGGTCACGTTCTCGCGCATCAACGGCGACCTCGAGGGCCAGGTCATGGCGTTCTTCGTCATGGTCGTCGCGGCCGCCGAGGTCGTGGTCGGGCTTGCGATCATCATGTCCATCTTCCGAACCCGCAGGTCCGCGTCTGTCGACGACGCGAACCTGCTGAAGTACTAGAGGGGACACGAGTTGATCGCCGCAACCGGTGTACAGACCGGCGTCTGGCTGCTCGTCGTCGTGCCGGTCTTCTCGTCTGCCCTCCTGCTGCTCCTGGGCAAACGGGCGGACAAGTGGGGCCCGTGGTTCGGCGCGCTCGTGCCGGTGGCGCTGTTCATCTACGGGCTAGTGCTGTTCTTCTCGGTCAAGAGCCAGCCTGAGAACGAACGACTTGTCGACATGCACCTGTACAAGTGGGTCCCGGTCGGCGGCTTCCAGGTCGAGGCCGGCATGCTGCTCGATCCGCTGTCGATCGTGTTCATCCTGCTGATCACCGGCGTCGGCGCGCTGATCCATATCTATGCCGTGGGTTACATGTCCCACGACCCGGGCGCTCGTCGGTTCTTCGGCTACTTCAACCTGTTCATCGCAGCGATGCTGCTGCTCGTCCTCGCCGACAGCTACCTGTTCCTCTACGTCGGCTGGGAAGGCGTCGGTCTCGCGTCCTACCTGCTGATCTCCTTCTACTACAACCGCAACTCCGCGGCGACGGCCGGCAACAAGGCGTTCTTTGCCAACCGGGTCGGAGACGTCGGCCTGTCCATCGCGATCATGTTGATGTTCGCGTATTTCGGCTCGGTGTCATTCCAGGGAGTCTTCAGCCATTTCGGCGCCGGCAGCACCGTGTCGACGGGCGTGGCTACGGCGATCGGCCTGATGCTGCTGCTCGGCGCCTGTGGCAAGTCCGGCCAGTTCCCGTTGCAGACGTGGTTGCCCGATGCGATGGAAGGCCCGACGCCGGTTTCCGCACTGATCCACGCTGCCACCATGGTCACCGCGGGCGTATACCTCATCGCACGGTCGGCGCCCATTTTCAACGCCACCCAGACTGCGCGCACGGTCGTGACGATCGTCGGTGCGATCACCATCCTGTACGGGTGCATCGCCGGCTGTGGTCAGGACGACCTCAAACGCGTCCTCGCGAACTCGACGATCAGCCAGATCGGCTACATGTTCCTGGCCGTCGGCCTGGGGCCGGGCGTCTACGCGATCGGCATCATGCATCTGGTCGGCCACGGCTTCTTCAAGGCCGCGCTGTTCCTCTCGGCCGGGTCGGTCATGCACGCGATGCGGGATCGGATCAACATGCGTCGCTTCGGCGGCCTTCGGGTGGTCATGCCGATCACGTTCGGCGTGTTCCTGTGCGGCTATCTCGCGATCATCGGCATTCCACCGTTCACCGGCTTCTTCACCAAGGACAAGATCATCGAGTCGGCGTTCGACAAGGGCGGCACGTCCGGCTGGACTCTCGGCATGTGCGCCCTGGTGGGCGCCGGCATCACCGCGTTCTACATGACCCGGGCGTTGGTGATGACCTTCTACGGCGATCGCCGGTGGGAGGACGACGTCCATCCGCACGAAGCATCGACCGTGATGACGATCCCGATGATCATTCTCGGGTTCATGTCCCTGATCGCCGGCTATCTACTGGTACTGAACGGGGCGTTTCAACGCTGGCTCATCCCGTCGGTCGGAGAACCGATCGAGGCCGGGGTGCACACCATCTCGCCTGTGGTGCTGTCGGTGATCACTCTCATCGTGGTGGTCCTCGGCGCCGCCGGCGCCTATGCGGCATTCGGCACCCGGCCGGTGCCGAGGGTGCAGCCGGTCGTCGTGTCGCCGGTCACGACGTTCTCCCGCCGCAACCTGTACGCCGACGCGTTCAACGAGAACGTGCTCATGAAGCCCGGACAGTGGTTCACCCGGGCACTGGTGTACTTCGACAACCGCGGTGTCGACGGCGCCGTCAACGGCCTGGCCGCCGGCTTCGGCGGCGGCTCGGCGCGAGCGCGGCGGACACAGACCGGCTTCGTGCGAAGTTATGCGCTGGCCATGCTCGGCGGCACCGTCGCATTAGTCGCCGTCCTGCTTGCGGTGAGGTTCCAGTGACCCCACACAGCGTCGTGCTGGTGATCCTGGTGCTGATCCCGCTCGTCGGATCGGCGGTCGTGTTCAGCCTCAAGCAAGCCCAGGCGCAGCTCGCGAAGCAGATAAGTCTGGCCGTCTCGCTGATCGTCGTGGTGTACACGATTGTCGTCCTGTTCCGCTTCGACCCGCACGGTGCGCGGTTCCAGTTCCGGGGAAGTTGGACCTGGATCAGGGAGTTGGGCGTGCGCCTCTCGTTCGGTGTCGACGGCATCGCGCTCGTGCTCGTGGCGATGTCGGTACTGCTGGTGCCGGCGGTCATCCTGGCGAGCTGGAACTCGCTGGACAGCAAGTCGGGCGCCGAGGAAGCCAATCCAGCGGCGGGGAAGCGGCGCAGCGTGAAGAACTACTTCGCGCTGCTGCTGTTGCTCGAGTTCTTCATGATCGGCGTCTTCACCGCGATGGACGTCTTCCTGTTCTACGTCTTCTTCGAGGCGATGCTCGTCCCGATGTACTTCATCATCGGCAGCTTCGGTGGCCCGCGCCGGCAGTACGCGGCGATGAAGTTCTTCCTGTATTCGCTGTTCGGCGGCCTGCTCATGCTTGCGTCGGTGATCGGCCTCTACGTCACGAGCCCGACGAAGACGTTCGCGATCAGTGAGCTCATCGCCAACCCGCTGCCCGACAACGCGACACAGAAGTGGCTGTTCCTCGGCTTCTTCATCGCCTTCGCCATCAAGGCACCGCTGGTCCCGTTCCACACCTGGCTGCCCGATGCGGGCGCGGAGGCGCCGGCTGGCGGCGCGGCGCTGCTCGTCGGGGTGCTCGACAAGGTGGGTACGTTCGGCTTCCTGCGCTATTGCCTGCCATTGTTCCCGGACGCCTCGAAATTCTTCGCGCCGTTCGTCCTGGTGCTGTCGGTGATCGGCATCCTGTACGCGGCCTTCCTGGCCATCGGCCAGCGGGACATGAAGCGGCTGGTCGCGTACACCTCCGTGGCACACTTCGGGTTCATCGGTCTCGGCATCTTCGCGTTCACCTCGCAGGGCGGCAGCGGTGCGGTCCTGTACATGGTCAATCACGGGTTCTCCACCGGCGCGTTGTTCATCGTGGTGGGGCTGCTCATCTCGCGCGGCAAGAGCCGAAACGTCGACGACTACGGCGGTGCCGCGAAGGTGACGCCGATCCTGGCTGGGTTGTTCCTGATCACCGGGTTGTCGGCGCTGGCGCTACCGGGGATGAGCACGTTCGTCAGCGAATTCCTCGTGCTGGTGGGCACTTTCACGAGGTACAAGGGCTACGCGATCATCGCGACCACGGGCATCGTGCTGGCCGCGATCTACGTGCTGTATCTGTACCAACGCACGTTCCAGGGCACCGTCAGCGAGAAGGTCACCAGGTTCCGGGACGTGAACGCGCGCGAGATCACGGCCGTCGCCCCACTGCTCGCGCTGATCGTCTTCCTCGGCGTGTACCCGAAGCCGGTTCTCGACATCATCAACCCAGCGGTGCGCTTCACGTTGTCCGATGTGCACAAGCAGGATCCGCGGCCGCAGTACGGCCCCGTGGCAGGAGGACGACCGTGAGCGCGCTGGCCGCCGCGCAGGACACGATCAGCACGCCGTCCGTCGCGTACCGCGCGCTCCTGCCGATCTTCATCGTGCTCGGCGCCGCACTGGTCGGTGTCGTGGTCGAGGCCGTCGTCCCGCGCCGGGAACGGTTCAACACCCAGGTCGGCGTCTGCCTGCTGGGCCTGGCCGGGTCGATCGTGGCCGTGGTCCTCGCGCGTAACCACACGACGACGACGCCGTCGCCCAGTGGCAACAACACCCCCTTCGCCGGGTCGCTCGCGATCGACAAGACCGGCCTGTTCATCCAGGGCACGATCCTCGTGCTCGCGCTCATGGCCACGTTGTTGATGGCCGAGCGCAGTGTCGATGTGGGCAGCCCGATCGTCGCCTCCTCGGCTCTTGTGGTCGGCTCGCCCGAGGACCGCCGGCTCTCGCAGACCGATCAGGTGCAGACCGAGGTCTTCCCGCTGCTGATGTTTGCCGTCAGCGGAATGTTGATCTTTCCGGTGTCCAACAACCTGCTGTTGATGTTCGTCGCGCTCGAGTTGCTGTCGCTGCCGCTGTATCTGATGGCCGGTATGGCCCGGCGACGGCGGCTGCTCTCACAGGAGGCGGCGGTCAAGTATTTCCTGCTCGGCGCGTTCGCCTCGGCGTTCTTTCTCTACGGGTTGGCGCTGCTCTACGGCTACGCCGGTTCGGTCGACCTGCCGAACATCCTGGAAGCCACCCGGACCTCGCCGAAGTCCGACACGTTGCTCTACTCCGGGTTGGCGCTGCTGCTCGTCGGACTGCTGTTCAAGGCCGGCATCGCGCCGTTCCACAGCTGGACACCGGACGTGTACCAGGGCTCGCCGACGCCGGTTACCGCGTTCATGGCTGCGTGCACCAAGGTCGCGGCGTTCGGGGCGATCCTGCGGGTGTTGTACGTCGGCTTCAGTACGCTGGCCAACGACTGGCGACCGATCATCTGGGCAGTGGCGATCGCGTCGATGGTGGTCGGGGCGGTCTTCGGGCTCACCCAGACCGACGTCAAGCGCATCCTCGCGTACTCGTCGATCGCGCACGCCGGGTTCATCCTCGTGGGCATCGTCGCGGTGACCAGGGACGGTATTTCCAGCGTCCTGTTCTATCTGCTCACCTACGGCTTCACGACCCTCGCCGCGTTCGGCCTGCTGATGACCGTGCGCGATTCCGACGGGGAGGCGACCCATCTGTCACAGTGGTCCGGGCTCGCCCGTAAGAGCCCGGTCGTCGCGGTCGTGATGACGATCCTGCTGATGTCGATGGCCGGTATCCCGTTGACCTCCGGGTTCACCGGCAAGTTCGTCGTCTTCCGCGCGGCCTATCCCGTCGCGGCACCACTTGTCGTCATCGCCCTGGTGTTCTCGGTGATCGCCGCGTTCTTCTATCTGCGGATCATCGTGTTGATGTTCTTCGCCGAGCCGCCGGAGAACGGGCCGACGATCGCGATCCCGGGCTGGTCGACGACTGTCGCGTTGACGTTCGGCGTGGTCGTCACCATCGCGCTGGGCCTGTTCCCGCAGCCGATTCTCGAGCTGGCAGCCAACGCTGCCAAACTGACGGGGTGAGCACGCCCCCGCCGAGCGCAGCGCGCCGGTGAGCCCGAGCCCGCTCGGGGTCGCATTCGACGACCCCGTCCTGGACCGGTCCGTGCGCGCCGACCTGGACGCTATCGAAGCGCAACTGCACGAGGCGGTGCGCTCCGAGGACCGGTTCGTCGCCGATGTGGCCGGCCATCTGATGGCCGCCGGCGGGAAGCGCTTCCGCCCGTTGGTCACCGTGCTGGCGGCGCACTTCGGCGACGCGAGCCGGCCGGAGATCCGCTCCGCCGCCACGGTCTGCGAACTCACCCACCTCGCGACTCTGTACCACGACGACGTGATGGACGAGGCGCCGGTTCGCCGCGGGCAGGAGTCGGCCAACGCGCGGTGGGACAACACGGTCGCGATCCTGACCGGCGACTTCCTGTTCTCCCGGGCCTCGAACATTCTCGCCGACCTGGGGCCCTACGCGGTCCGGTTGCAGGCGCAGACGTTCGAACGGCTCGTAGTGGGGCAGATCCACGAGACTGTCGGGCCCGTCGCGGGCGACGACCCGATCGAGCACTACCTGCGCGTGCTGGCGGACAAGACCGGTTCGCTCATCGCCACATCGGCGGAGTTCGGCGCGCACTACGCGGGTGCGGACGCGGCGGTGATCTCTGCCCTGCGCTCGTTCGGCGAGCGCATCGGCGTCGCCTTCCAGCTCAGCGACGACATCCTCGACATCGCCTCGGAATCGGCCGAATCGGGCAAGACACCGGGCACCGACCTGCGTGAGGGCATCGCCACGCTGCCGGTGCTGTATGCGTTGCGGCCGGCGTCAGCGACGCACGAACGGCTGCGCTCCCTGCTCGCGCACCCGCTGATCGACGAGCGCGAACACGCCGAAGCACTTGAGCTGCTGCGCAGATCCACCGCGATGGACGAGGCTCGGGAGACTCTGCGGCACTACGCGGACACCGCACGGCAGATCCTCACGGAGCTGCCGGACGTCGCTCCACGGGCCGCGCTGGAGGCGTTGACGGACCTCGTCATCGCTCGCACCGGTTGAGGTCGAAGGTACTCTGCAACGGTTCAGGAGGCCACGCATGACCGACAGGGCGCTCGAACCGGTCGAGGAAGACCCGGGCGATCCGAAGTACATCAGCTACGCCGAATTCGGGCATCGCTTCTTCGAGCTCGCGGTGACCCGGGACAGGATCGAGCAGGCCGTGAGCAGCGTCGGCGGCCGACCGGTCGACGTCGGACCGTTCGCTGTCGGCCCCCTCGGGCTGATCAAGGTGCGCGCCAACGGCCACGTCGGGACACCGACCGTCCGGGATCGCGCGGGTGAACACGTCAGCTTCGACCTGTGCGTCCCGATCACGTTGGCGATGCTGATCGAGATCGGCTTCGACAAGAATCGCTTCGACGCCCTCGTCGAGGCTCGCCTCGTGGTCAACGCCCGGGCTGCCGATCCGCTGCGCGTCGTGATCGACGTCGAACCGCCGAGCAGGCGCAACATCCACGTTCAGGTGAAGGCCGATGGTTTGCGCGCCTCGGTGGTGCAGATTTTCGGTGGTGTCAACGGTGAGCTCAAGCGCACCGTGGTCAAGGCGATCCGGGACGAGCTGGCCAAGCCCGCAGCGCGGCGGGCGCGGGTGATCGACATCGCGCGCACGCTCGAGAGGCTGTCGACGACGCCGACGGCGGCTCGGGCTGACGGCTAGATCGAGACCGCTTCAGCGGCGTCGGCCAGCTGGCGCGCGTTGTACTGGCTGCGCAAGCCGTCGACGGTGAGGATGATCAACGCGAGCCAGACCAGGCAGAACCCGACGAGCTCGGCGACCGGCAGCGTCTCGTGCCGGATGCCCACACCGACAGCGAACTGCAACACCGGCGCGAGGTACTGCAGCAGGCCGAGAATGCTCAGCGGCAGCAGCCGGGTGCTCGCGGCGAAGAACAGCAGCGGAATGACTGTGATCACGCCGGCGCCGGCGAGCAGCACGGACGTCGGGAGCCGGGTGCCGAACACCAGATCGCCCTGCCCGCCGATGATCGCGATCGTGAGCAGGGCCGGCACGAACTGCACGCCCGTCTCGACGGACAGCGACTCGACGGCGCCGACATCGGCGAGCTTCTTGCAAAACCCGTACAGCCCGAACGAGACGGCGAGGGTCAGCGCGATCCACGGCGGACGCCCGTAGTCGATAGCGATCACAAGCACGGCCAGCGTGCCGATCGCGACGGCAATCCACTGCATGAGGCGCAACCGCTCGCCGAGCACGACGACCCCGAGCACGATCGTGAACAACGGGTTGACGAAGTAGCCGAGGCTCGTCTCGACGACGTGCCCGCTGTTGACGCCGTAGATGTAGGTGCCCCAATTGACACTTACCAGCACCGCCGCCGCGGCCAACAGACCGAACCTGCGTCGGTCCCGGACGACCGCGCGAACCCGTCCGAAAGTGCGGGTCACGGCGAGGACGAGCATCATCACGACCAGCGACCACACCATCCGCTGCGCGAGGATCTCCGCGGTACCGGCCGGTTCGAGCAGCGGGAAGTACAGCGGGAAGACGCCCCACAGGATGTAGGCGGTCGCGCCGTAGACCAGGCCGCGTCGCTCCGCGCCGCCGGCCGTCATGAGGTCAGGCTACGAGGGCCGCGGTGCCACCCCCGGTGCAGGCCAAACCCCGGCGAGTGGACCGGGTCGCCCGAGCTTGGGGAATGCTGTGAGCCTCCGGTTGGCGACGGCCGCGGGGGGGCATGAAAGTCGCAGGTCAGGTGTTGGGCATGCTGGACGAGAGTGCTGTCGGCGGAGGGGGCACGGGTGGGGACGAGTCGCGACCTGCATCGCGTCGCGATGCTGAGCGTGCACACCTCACCGCTCGACCCGCCCGGCGGCGGCGATGCGGGCGGCATGAACGTCTACATCGTCGAGACCGCGACCCGGTTGGCTGCGCGCGGTGTCGAGGTCGAGGTCTTCACCCGCGCGACCGCCGGCGAGCAGGCCCCCGTCGTGCCACTGTGTCCCGGGGTGCAGATCCGCCACGTGCAGGCCGGACCGCTCGAGGCGCTGCCCAAGCAGGATCTGCCGGCGCACCTGTGCGCGTTCACCGCGGGCGTGATGCGCGCTGAGGTCGGCCACGAGCCCGGGTGGTACGACCTCGTGCATTCCCACTACTGGCTGTCCGGGCAGGTCGGCTGGTCGGCGCGTGCCCGGTGGGGGGTGCCGCTCGTCCACTCCGCGCACACGCTGGCCAAGGTCAAGAACCTGCTGCTCGCCGACGGCGACGCGCCCGAGCCGAGCGCCCGCATCGTCGGCGAGGAGGAAGTCGTCGCCGAGGCCGACCGGCTGATCGCGTCAACGGACGACGAAGCCGACGAGCTGGTCATGCTGTACGGCGCCGATCCGCGTCGGGTCGACACCATCGCGCCCGGCGTCGACCTCGAACTGTTCACCCCGGCTTCGGCAGCCGCCGCGCGGGCGCGACTCGGGCTGCGCTCAGATGCGCTCACGCTGCTGTTCGTCGGACGGATCCAGCCGCTCAAGGGGCCCGACGTCCTGCTGCGCGCCGCGGCCGAGCTCAGCACGGACCCGGCCCTGGCCGGCAGGTTGCAGGTCATTGTCCTCGGCGCGCCCAGCGGCTCGGGCCTGGCGCATCCGCAGCATCTGGCTTCGCTGCGCGACCAACTCGGGCTGCACGATGTGGTGCAGTTCCGCGCGCCGGTCAGCCGGGCCGTCGTCGCCGACTACTACCGCGCGGCCGATCTGACCGTCGTGCCGAGTCACAACGAGTCCTTCGGCCTCGTGGCCTTGGAATCCCAGGCGTGTAGCACGCCGGTGGTGGCAGCTGCTGTGGGCGGCCTGCCGACGGCTGTCGCGAACGGCGTGTCAGGCGTCCTCGTCGACGGTCACGATCCGCAGCAATGGGCCAAGGTACTGTCCGATCTGCTGCGCACGCCGACGGCACGCGTCGCGCTCGCCGCTGCGGCGCGCCCGCACGCGATGCGCTTCTCGTGGGACCGAACCGCCGACGCGCTGCTCGACACGTACCGCAGTGCCGCCCGGGATCTGGTGCCCGCATGAGTGCGGCGGCGGCCGAGATCATCGAAGCGGCGCTCACCGGGCAAGACCTCGAATGGCAGCGACTCGATGACACGACGTTCGCGGTGGCGTTGCCCGGGGAGAAGCGGCTCAAGACCGCGTGCGTGCTGAGTGTCGGTGCGCACGCATTGGAGATCGAGGCGTTCGTCATGCGCGCGCCCGACGAGAACCGCGAGCAGGTATACACCTGGCTGCTGCAGCGCAACGCCCGCAGCTACGCGGTCTCCTGGGCGATCGACGCAGCGGGCGACGTCTACCTCGTCGGGCGTGTCCCGCTGTCTTCGGTGTCGGCCGAGGAGATCGACCGGATCCTGGGCTGCGTCCTCGAGTACGCCGACAACTCGTTCAACCTGTTGCTGGAGATGGGTTTCGGTTCGTCGATCCGGCGGGAATGGGCGTGGCGGGTGAAGAACAACCTGCCGCGCGCAAACCTGGCCGCCTTCGCCGAATTCGCGCAGCGCCGGGTCGACTGAGCGGTGGACGACGAGGCGCCGCGGCCCGAGGAACCAAGCTTCATGCCCCTGGCAGGATGAGCACATGGCAACACTCGTGCTGCTCCGTCACGGTGAGAGCGACTGGAACCGAAAGAACCTGTTCACCGGCTGGGTGGACGTCGACCTGTCCGCCGCCGGCGAGGACGAAGGCCGTCGCGGCGGCCAGTTGCTCGTCGAGCACGGCCTGCTGCCGGAGGTCGTACACACCTCGCTGCTGCGTCGCGCGATTCGCACCGCGCAGATCGCGCTCGATACCGCCGATCGGCAGTGGATCCCGGTGCGCCGATCATGGCGGCTCAACGAGCGGCACTACGGCGCCCTGCAGGGCAAGGACAAGGCGGCCGTGCGCCGCGAGTTCGGCGATGCGCAGTTCCTACTGTGGCGACGTTCGTACGACGAGCCGCCACCAGCGCTCGCCGCCGATGACGAGTACAGCCAGATCGGCGACCCGCGTTACCTCGATCTGCTCGAGACGGTGCCACGCACCGAATGCCTCAAGGACGTCGTCGGGAGGATGCTGCCGTACTGGTACGACGCGATCGTGCCCGATCTACGTCACCACCGTGTCGTGCTCATCGCCGCGCACGGCAACTCCCTGCGCGCGCTGGTCAAGCATCTCGACCTGTTGTCCGACGAAGCGGTGGTGTCGCTGAACATACCGACGGGTATCCCGCTGCACTACGACCTCGACGACACGTCGATGATGCCGACGCGCCCCGCGACCTACCTGGATCCTGCCGCAGCCGCAGCCGCCATCGAAGCGGTCGCCAACCAGGGCAAGAAGTAGCCGAACAAAGTTGCTCAGTGCGGCGGTGACCCGTTGGCGACGGGGGTGGGACGCTCACCGGTGACGATGAAGATCGTCCGGCGGGCGACGGCGACAGCGTGGTCGGCGTAGCGCTCGTAGTAGCGCCCGAGCAGCGTCATGTCGATGGCCGCCTCGGTGCCCTGCGACCACCGGGGTGAGAGCACCAGGGTGAACAGCTTGCGCCGCAGGGCGTCCATCGAGTCGTCCTCGGCCTCGATGGCCTGGGCGAGAGACACGTCGCGGCCGTCGACCACGTCGCCGACCTTCGCGACCAGCGACAGTGCGACGTCACCCATCTGGGCGATGACGTCACGCGCCTCTTCGGGCACCGCAGCTTCCGGGAAGCGCAGCCGGGCGATCTTGGCCACATGCAACGCCAGGTCACCCATGCGTTCCAGATCCGCGACGAGATGCAGCGTGGTCACCAGCACCCGCAGGTCAGTCGCCACGGGCTGCTGACGGGCGATCATCTGGAACGCGTGGTCCTCGAGGTCGACGCGCAGCGCGTCGACGCGGGCGTCGGAGGCGATCACCAGCTCGGCGCGGGTCAGGTCGGCATCGAGCAAGGCACCGGTGGCCTGTTGGATCGCGACCCCGACGAGTTGGATCATCTCGGCGACGCCGGCACCGATCTCGTCCAGCTCGTCGTGGAACACGTCACGCATGAAGCGCACCTTTCGCGGAGCGGGCGACGGCATCGTGCTGCGGGCGTGAACGACGACTGGCGCGAAGGTGAACAGCACATGTCACCATGCCGCTGCCTCCCAAGCGGTCAGCCGCCGTAGTGGTGCAAACGTACGATCGGGCGCGTGCCGATCGTCGTTACCCTCGTGGCGCTTCTGACGTTCGTCGTCGGGCTGGCGGTGGGCGCGCTGATCAGTATCCATCGCCATCGTAGGCGCGCGAGCGTGACACCGTCCCCCGATGCGGCGGCGGCGGCGCGCAGTCCCGCCGGCCAGCCGCTTGCATCACTCGTCGTCGAGGCCCTGGACCACGGCGTGGTCGTCGTCGACCGCGACGAGTTCCCGGTGCTGGTGAATCCGGCTGCCCGAGCGATGGGCATCATCGACATGGACACCCTGGCCTTTCCGGGGCTGGTGAGCATCGCCCGCAAGTCCATCGAGACCGGCGAGCACCTGACGGCGTCCGTCGACCTACCGATGGGCCGCCTCGGCCGAGAGCCGATCGCCCTGTCGGCCACCGCTGTGCCGCTGACCGCCGCGGACGGGCGGGTGGCCGGCGTGTGCCTGTTGCTCGCCGACGTCAGCGAGCTGCGGCGACTCGAGGCCGTGCGGCGCGACTTCGTCGCCAACGTCTCGCACGAGCTCAAGACCCCGGTCGGCGCGCTCACGCTGCTCGCCGAGGCGATCCAGGACGCGGCGGACGAACCCGCGGCCGTCGCCCGGTTCGCCGGCCGAATCCAGTACGAAGGTTCGCGGCTGGCCCGGCTGGTTGGTGAACTGATGGAGCTCTCCCGCGTGCAGGGCGCCGATCCGATGCCGGGTGCCACCGTCGTCGACGTCCGGTGCATCGTCGCGGAGGCGATCGAACGCAACCGGCTCGCGGCCGATCAGGCGACGATCACCGTGACGGCCTCGGCGTCCGCGGGTCTGCGGGTGCGCGGCAACGAGGCGCAGCTCGCCACCGCCGTCGCCAATCTCGTGGACAACGCCGTCGCCTACAGCGCGAGCAACACCCGCGTGGCGGTGACTGCCCGGGCGTCCACCGACGATCACGCCGCACCGACCGTCGACATCACCGTCACTGACCAGGGCATCGGCATCGCCGACGCCGAACGAGATCGGATCTTCGAACGCTTCTACCGCGTCGACCCGGCTCGCTCGCGGGCCACGGGCGGCACCGGACTCGGCCTCGCCATCGTGAAGAACATCGTCACTAACCATCTCGGCACCGTGTCGGTCTGGAGTGTCTACGGCTCCGGGTCGACGTTCACGATCCGGCTACCTCGTGTTAATTCCGATGGGCCATCGTCGTCCGTCCCCGACCATCCCCTGTCGCCGGACCAGGCGGGGGCCGAGTCCGGGAAGGGAGCCACGTGACCCGCTTGCTGGTCGTCGAGGACGAGGAGTCGTTCTCCGACGCGCTGTCCTTCATGCTGCGCCGCGAAGGTTACGAGGTCGAGGTCGCCGGCAACGGCGTCGAGGCACTGCAGGCCTTCGAGCGCAGCGGCGCGGACCTCGTGCTGCTCGACCTGATGCTGCCGGGCCTGTCCGGCACGGAGGTCTGTCGTGAGCTGCGGGCGCGTTCGCACGTGCCGATCATCATGGTCACCGCCCGTGATTCCGAGGTCGACAAGGTGGTTGGCCTCGAGCTGGGTGCCGACGACTACGTCACCAAGCCGTTCTCCTCACGCGAGCTCGTCGCGCGGATCCGGGCCGTACTGCGGCGCGGGGCCGAGCCGGAGGAGCTGATGCTCAACGTCGTCGAAGGCGGACCGGTGCGGATGGACGTGGAGCGGCACGTCGTCACCGTCCACGGGCAGCAGGTAGCGCTGCCGCTCAAGGAGTTCGACCTGCTCGAACTGCTGCTGCGCAATGCCGGACGGGTGCTCACCCGCGGCCAGCTGATCGACCGGGTGTGGGGCGCGGACTACGTAGGCGACACCAAGACGCTCGATGTGCACGTCAAGCGGCTGCGCGCCAAGATCGAACCCGACCCGGCCAATCCGCGGCACCTCGTGACGGTGCGCGGGCTCGGCTACAAATACGATTCTTGAGCGGGCGGACGGGGATCCGCGCGCGGGCCTTCGGCCGGTCAGCGAGCCTTGCTGCGCTGCGCCTGCGCTGCTTCGGTAGCCGGGTGCACGGCGACAAGGCCGAGTTGGAGGCGCCTGGAGCAGATCCGGGCGAGTTCGTCGTAAGCCTTGTCCCCGACGAGCGCGACGAGTTCCGGGCCGTAGGACACGTACATCGGCTCGCCGCCGACGTGCGCCTCGGGCGAGGACGTGCAGTACCAGTCGAGGTCGTGGCCGCCCTCGCCCCAGCCGCGCCGGTCGAACTCGGCGAGCGTGGAGCGCAGGATGCGGGTGCCGTCCGGACGGTCGACCCATTCCTGCTCACGGCGCACGGGCAGCTGCCAGCAGACCTCGGGCTTCGTCTCCAACGGATTCAGGCCGGTGCGCAGGGCGTAGGCGTGCAGGGCGCAGCCGATGCCGCCGGGGTGATCCTCCCGATTGGCGAACACGCACGCGTCGTCGACGATCAAGGTCTTGCGCCGGCCCGGCTCCTCGGCCGCCTCGGTGATCTTAAGCCGATTCTTGCCGTGCCCACGGTCGTAGAGCTGCCAGTCCTCGGGGGTCAGCCGCCCGGCGAAGCGGGTCACGCGCCGTTGATCGGCGCGGTCGGTGAAGTACGCGCCATGGTTGCAGCAACCGGTGCTGGCCTGCCCGGTCACGGTGCCGTGGCAGCCGCGGCCGAAGATGCAGGTCCAGCGCGAGCACAGCCAGGTCAGGTCGGCGCGGATCCAGTGCCCGTCGTCGGCCGGGTCGACGAACTCGATCCATTCGCGGGGGAAGTCGAGCCCGACTTCTCGCACGACGTTGCGGGGGCCCACCTGGCGAGCCTACGAGACGAAATAGGCTGACGCAGATGCGACTCGGCGTGCTGGACGTGGGATCTAACACCGTCCACCTGCTTGTCGTCGACGCGCACCGCGGCGCCCAGCCCTACCCGCAGCATTCGGCGAAGTCCCAGTTGCGCCTCGCCGAGCACATCGACGGCGCGGGGCGCTTGAGCAAGACCGGCGCAGATGCCCTGGTCCGCGTCGCGATCGAGTCACGGCAACAGGCCGAGGACCTCGGCTGCGCCGAGCTGCTCGCCTTCGCGACCTCGGCCGTCCGGGACGCCGGCAACAGCGCGCGGGTGCTCAAACGGGTGGTCAGGGAGTCCGGCGTCGAGCTCGACGCCCTCGCCGGCGAGGACGAGGCACGGCTCACGTTCCTCGCCGTCCGCCGCTGGTTCGGGTGGAGCGCAGGAAACCTCATCTGCCTCGACATCGGCGGGGGGTCGCTCGAACTGGCCGCAGGGGCGGACGAGGACCCGGCGCTGGCCTACTCGGTGCCGCTCGGCGCGGGGCGGTTGACGCGCACCTGGTTCGCCGACGACCCGCCGGTGAAGACCGAGATCGCCGCGCTTCGCGCGCATGTGGACGCGGTGATCGCCGAACCGGCGGCGCGGTTGCTGTCCGCGGGAGCGGCAGACCGGGTCGTCGCGACGAGCAAGACCTTTCGCACCCTCGCCAGATTGGCCGGGCGCGGCTCCGTCCTGGGAGGGACCGCGCACTCGCCGACTGTTGAGCCGCACCGGCTTGCGGCAAGTGCATGGGTTCATCTCACGGATGGCGTCTGCGGATCTCGCCGAACTGGACGGCGTGAGTGTCGGCCGCGCACACCAGGTACTTGCCGGCGCGGTCGTCGCCGCGTCCGCAATGGACGCGCTCGGCGTCGACGAGCTGGAGTTGTGCCCGTGGGCACTGCGCGAGGGTGTGATCCTGCGCCGACTCGACTGGCTGGACGGTAGCTGAGGCGCCGGGCCGATTACTCTGCCCGCCATGACCGTCGACGAGCCGCGGGTGTGGCACGCGCCCCAAGCAAGGATCGGGTTGTCGACGGCGTCGGTCTATCCCGAGTCGACAGCTGTGGCCTTCGAGCTGGCCGCGAAGCTCGGCTACGACGGCGTCGAGGTCATGGTGTGGACCGACCCCACCAGCCAGGACGCCTACGCGCTGCAGCGGCTGTCCGAGCACTACCAGGTGCAGATCCTGGCGATCCACTCACCCTGCCTGATCATCACGCAGCGGGTATGGACGACCGATCCGTGGACGAAGCTGGAGAAGGCACGCTTCGCCGCCGAACTGGTCGGCGCGCAGACCGTCGTCGTGCACCCGCCGTTTCGCTGGCAGCGCGAGTACGCCCGCAACTTCCGCACCGGCATCAAACGGCTCTCGGGAGAGACCGACGTCCGATTCGCGGTCGAGAACATGTTCCCGGCCCGGCTGCGCGGGCGCGAGGTGTCGGCCTACCAACCCAGCTGGGACGTGACCGCCGACGATCCCTATCCCGACTACACCCTCGACCTCTCCCATGCCGCGGTCTCCCACTCCGATCCGCTGGTGATGCTCGACGCGATGGGCGCTCGACTCTCCCACCTGCACCTGGCCGACGGCTCGGGTGCGCCCAAGGATGAGCACCTCGTGCCCGGGCGCGGTGCCATGCCGTGCGCCGAGGTCCTGGAGCGCCTCGCTGCCCGCGGCTACGACGGAAATGTGATCGTGGAGATCAACACCCGCCGCGCGTTGGACCGTGCCGAGCGAGAGGCCGACATCGCGCAGGCGCTCGCGTTCTGCCGATTGCACCTGATGGCGCCACGCCTGCCATCGGCGCCGTAGCGCAGCCCTGAGGCCGTCCACGCACGCCCGCCACTAACCTGGACGGCATGCTGCGCACCCCGATCCTGGCCGCCGCGCGCAACGAGCACATCGAACACGCGGTGACCCACGCGCCGATCTCGCGCAGCGTGGTGCAGCGCTTCGTCGGTGGCGCAGACACGTCGTCCGCGGTCGCCGTCACGAAGAAGTTGACGGGTACGGGCCTCATGGTCACCCTCGATCACCTCGGAGAGGACACCACCGACCGCGCACATGCCGACGCGGTCGCGGCCGCGTACGTCGAACTGCTGCTCGCGCTCCAGGCCGCCGGGCTGATCGCCCGCCTCGGCCCCCTCACCGCGCAGGTGGATGTGAGCGTCAAGCTCAGCGCCGTCGGTCAGGCGCTCGGCACCGACGGCGAGCGGATCGCCGCTGAGCACGCCCACGCCATTTGCACAGCTGCCGAGCAGGTCGGTGCGACCGTCACCCTCGACATGGAAGACCACACCACCACCGACTCCACGCTCGGCATCCTGCGTGCTCTGCGCGCGGACTTCCCCGGCACCGGCGCGGTTCTGCAGGCCTACCTGCACCGCACCGAGGCCGACTGCCGGGACCTCGCTTACGCCGGTAGCCGGGTGCGGTTGTGCAAGGGTGCCTACGACGAGCCGGCCTCGGTTGCGTACACCAAACGCCTGGACATCGATCGCTCCTACGTTCGCTGCACCAACGCCCTGCTCGCCGGCAGCGGCTACCCGATGTTCGCCACCCACGATCCCACGCTGATCGAGATCGCCGCGGCCCGCGCCCGGGCGCACTCGACCGCGAAGAATGCCTTCGAGTTCCAGATGCTCTACGGCATCCGCCCGGACGAACAACACCGCCTCGCCGAGGACGGGCACACCGTGCGCGTCTACGTGCCCTACGGTGCGCAGTGGTACGGCTACCTGATGCGCCGGCTCGCCGAGAAGCCGGCCAACCTGGCGCTGTTCGCGCGAGCGCTCGTCTCGAAAGGATGATCGTGAGCGACGATCCGATCGGCGGAATCGCGATCCTCGGCGGCGGCAAGATCGGTGAGGCGCTGCTGTCCGGACTGCTGCGCGGCGATCGTGAGCCTGCCGACATCGTGGTGACAGAGAAATACCCTGAGCGCGCCGCCTACCTCCGCGAGAAGTACGGCGTGCAGGTCGTCGACATCGCGCAGGCCGCGGCGGTCGCCCGCACGTTGATCGTCGCGGTCAAGCCGCAGGACATCGATGCGCTGCTCGCCGACGTCGCGCCCACCGTCGGCACCGGGCACCTCGTGGTGTCCGTGGCCGCCGGCATCACGACCGCGCGGATCGAGCGAGCGCTGCCGCCCGGTGTCGCGGTCGTGCGCTGCATGCCGAACACCCCAGCGCTGGTCGACCAGGCGATGACCGCGATCGCCGGCGGTGCGCACGCCGACGACGAGCACCTCGGGATCGCGCAGTCGGTGCTCGGCGTGGTCGGCCGCGTCGTGCGGGTGCCCGAGTCGCAGCTCGACGCCGTCACCGCGCTGTCGGGCTCGGGTCCCGCGTACTTCTTCTACCTCGTCGAGGCGATGATCGACGCAGGGATCCTGCTCGGTCTCCCGCGGACCCTCGCGGCCGAGCTGATCGTGCAGACGGCCGTCGGGTCGGCGACGATGCTGCGCGATTCCGGTGAGCACCCGGTGCAACTGCGCGAGGCGGTCACCAGCCCCGGCGGCACGACGATCGCCGCGATCCGTGAACTTGAGGTGCACGGTGTGCGCGCGGCGTTCCTGGCCGCGATCGAGGCTGCCGCCCGGCGCAGCAAGGAGCTCGGCGCCGCCGATCAGGGCACTTAGGGCGACGTGACGCCCCAATCGTTACCGAGGGGGCCACATAGGTGGGGACCAGCTCTCGCACAGGCCCCACTAGTACCGCTAGTCTCAGGTCAGCACGTGCGTGTCCCGGTCGTCGGTGGGGAAGCCGACGCACTGACACGTGCCGAAGGTGTCGGTGAAGCATGCCCGCAGCGGGAGACGGCGAACAGCGGCAACCGGCCATCCGTCCGGTCGATCCGCCCCTCGCCGAGGTCAAGTTCCTGACCGTGGCCGAGGTGGCCTCCGTCATGCGCGTGTCAAAGATGACCGTGTATCGCATGGTCCATGCCGGCGACCTGCCCGCCGTGCGGGTCGGCCGCTCGTTCCGGGTGCCGGAGAAGGCGGTCCACGACTACCTGCGCAACGCGTTCATCGAAGCCGGCTGAATTCATCCGCGGGCTGTTCCCGCGAGAACTCGTCGGCTCGCTCGGCCCGGTCACCGCATCGGCCGCGAGCCGGGTTCGCCGCCGGGTAAGCTGAGCGCTGGTCCGGCGCCACGTCCGGGCGTCCGACACCAATCCGCCCGTCCCGGGTGATCGACGAGGTTGAGTATGGGTTCAGTCATCAAGAAGCGGCGCAAGCGGATGGCGAAGAAGAAGCACCGCAAGCTGCTGAAGAAGACCCGCGTCCAGCGGCGCAACAAGAAATAGCCGCGCCGCACCGACCGCATGTCCAGCATCATCCTGATCACCGGCGTAAGCCGGTACGTGGGCGGGCGGCTGGCCGCCCAGCTGGCCGCCGACCCGTCGATCGAGCGGGTCATCGGCATCGACACCATGCCGCCGAGGACGGCGGACCTGCCGCACCTGGGGCGCACCGAGTTCGTCCGCGCGGACATCCGTAATCCGCTGATCGCGAAGGTGATCAGTCAGGCGCGGGTGTCCACCGTGGTGCACGCCGCGTTGCTGTCCGCGCCGAACGAAAGCGGCGGCCGGGTGTCGATGCAGGAGATGAACGTCATCGGCACGATGCAGTTGCTCGCCGCGTGCCAGAAATCTGACACCGTGCAGCGAGTGGTGCTGCGCTCCACGACGGCCGTCTACGGCAGCGGCCGCGCCGACCCTTCGGTTTTCACCGAGGACATGCAGGCCCGGAGCCGATCGGCGCCGGTCGGCTACGCGAAGGACGCCGTCGAGGTCGAGGGCTACCTGCGTGCCTTCGGTCGCCGCCGGCCGGATATCGAGATCAGCGTCCTGCGACTGGCCCCGGTCATCGGTCCGACCGTCGACACCGCGCTGACCCGCTACCTGCGCCGACCCGTCATCCCCACCCCCGCCGGCTACGACCCGCGTCTGCAGCTGTTGCACGAGGCAGATGCGGTCGAGGCGCTACGCATCGCAACGGTCAGCGCGCGACCCGGCGTGGTGAACGTCGCAGGTGAGGGCGTGATCTCGCTGACCCAGCTCGTGCGCCGCGCCCACCGGGTCCGCGTCCCAGTGCCGTCACCGTTGCTCGGCGCGGTGGGGGCGCTCGTCCGCAACGGTGGGGCGAGTGAGTTCGCCACCGAGGAAGGCCGCTACCTGCGATTCGGCCGCGTCGTCGACACCACCCGGCTGCATCGCGAATTCGGTTTCCGGCCGCGGTGGACCACCGCGCAGGCGGTCGACGCGTTTCTCGTCGGCGGGCCTCTCGTCGGCCGGCTCACTCGCTCTGCGCTCGGCGTAGGGTCCCAGCTGTTGCAGGCGCACCGGCGCGGGCAGCTGCGACACGAAGCGGCGATGATTCGGACGTGAGTGGGGGAGACGTGGACGACGCGCGGGTCATCCCACTGCACGGCGAAACCGAGCTCAGGGGCGGGCGCGTGCGCCGAGCGGCGGGGCGTCGCGGTGCCCAGGCCGAACGCGCAGCTCACCCGCGCCCCTCCCCTGACCAGAGCGTCGGCGGGGCCTCCGTCCATGCACTGAGGCAGGCTGCGGAGCCGGAACTCGGTGAGGAACTCGCGATCGCAGTGGGCGCGCCGCAGTGGGACGAGCGACTTGCCGATACGCTCGCGTTCCTGCGTCGCCGCCTCGACGGCGACTACACCGTCGACGAGTACGGCTTCGACGCCGATGTCACCGAGCATGTCGCGCTGCCGTTGCTCAGGCCGCTGTACGACACCTGGTTCCGGGTCGAGGTCAACGGTGTCGACAACATCCCGGCCAAGGGCGCCGGGCTGCTCGTCGCCAACCACGCCGGCGGCCTGTGGCCGGTCGACGCGGCCATGACGGCCATCGCCGTGCACACCGAACACCCGGGTGGCCGCTACCTGCGCATGCTCGGCGCGGACCTGCTGTTCGGCACCCCGGTGGTCGCGACGGTCGCCCGCAAGACCGGTGCCACGCTCGCCTGCGCGGACGACGCCGAGCGGCTGCTGGACGCCGGTGAACTGGTCGGCGTGTGGCCGGAAGGCTTCAAGGGCATCGGCAAGCCCTACCGCGATCGCTACAAATTGCAGCGCTTCGGCCGCGGCGGCTTCGTGCAGTCCGCGCTGCGCACCGGCGCGCCGATCGTCCCCGTTTCGATAATCGGGTCCGAGGAAATCCACCCGGTCATCGGCAACCTCAAGCCGCTGGCCCGGCTGCTCGGGCTGCCCTACTTCCCGCTGACGCCCACGTTCCCCTGGCTCGGACCGTTCGGCCTGGTGCCGCTGCCGAGCAAGTGGTACATCGAGTTCGGCGAGCCGATTCCGACCGACGGATTCGGCGCGGACGCCGCAGACGATGCGGTGACTGTCTTCGATATCACCGACCGCGTCCGCGAGACCATCCAGTCGACGCTGTACCGGCTGCTCGTCCAGCGTCGCTCAATCTGGCACTGACCCACTTCGCCGGACCCAGCCACTGCGACTCAGCCACTCCGCCCGGCCGCGGCGGCGGCTGCTCGCCGTGCGCACGGCGACGGGCACTGCGCGCCGCCAGGCCCGCCGCCACGCCGCCGGCTACGGCGCCGACGCCGAGCGCGGTCGGGATGCCGATGCGCGCCGCCTTGCGGCCGGTTCGGAAGTCGCGGATCTCCCACCCGTGCCGCTTCGCCTCCGCGCGCAGGGCGGAGTCCGGGTTGACCGCGACCGCCCGCCCCACCAGCGAGAGCATCGGCAGGTCGTTGATGGAGTCGGAATAGGCCGAGCACCGCGCCAGGTCGAGTCCTTCGCGGCGCGCCAGCGCACCGATCGCGGCCGCCTTGGCCTCGCCGTGCAGGACGTCGCCCACGAGGCGTCCGGTGTAGACACCGTCGACGGATTCCGCGACCGTCCCGAGCGCACCGGTCAGTTCCAAGCGCTCGGCGATGATGGTCGCAAGCTCGACCGGGGTGGCCGTCACCAGCCACACCCGCTGACCCGATTCCATGTGCAACCGCGCTAGCGCGCGGGTGCCGGCCCAGATCCGGTCCGACATCTCCTCGTCGTAGATCTCCTCGCCGAGCGCGACGATCTCGTCCACCTTCTTGCCGGCGACGAACGCCAGCGCCGACTCGCGGGTCGAGTGCAGGTCCGACGTGTGTTCGCCGCTGAGCCGTAGCCGGACCTGCCGCGCGGCGAAGCGGAGCAGGTCCCGCCAGGAGAAGAAGTCGCGCGCGGCCAATCCCTTGGCGAAGTGGAAGATCGACGCGCCGATCATCATCGTGTTGTCGACGTCGAAGAAGGCAGCCGCGCCCGGATCGATCGACGCGCTCGCCGACGCAGTGGTCGGTGCCAGCAACGCCGCGGGCACGTCGTGCTCCCACGACTCGGGGTCGTTCGCGCCGTCGGCCGTCACGGGGCCAGGGTAACGAGCGGACGTGTCACTGAGTCGGGCACACCACGATCGGCCCCACGGTCCCGGTCGACGCCGTGGTGCACACCCGCAGCGTGGTCGAACGCATGCAGGCGCAGCGTGCGCCGTCTCGGCGCTCAGGCCTGCCGCTGCCGGCTTCGTGCCGGCTCGCGGGACTCCTCGATCAGCCGCGGTGCGACGGCCACCAGCTGCGTACGCAGTTCGGTCCGGAATCGGGTGTCCGGCTCTGGAGCAAGCTGCAGCCCGGCAAGGCGATCGACAAGTCCGCGAATCTGCGGGTCGGTGGATTCGCCGGGGTCGGGTCCGGGCAGCGGCCGCCGAGCGCGGAAGCGACGCTGTGCCATGTCGTCATCTCCCGCCGGGCGCAGTCTTGCCCTGACCGGCAGGACGAAGCTGCCCTACTTGACACAACGACCCGCCGCGCGATGAGTTACGGCCCGCGAGGTGCGGCGCGGGTCATGCGAGTTCGGGGCTTACCAGGGTGGCGAGCTTGCGGATGGCGCGGTGTTGCAGCGCCTTGATCGCGCCGTCGTTCTTCCCCATGATCGAGGCGGTCTCGCTGACCGACATGCCCTGCACGAACCGCAGCACGATGCACTCGCGCTGCTCCTGGCCGAGCGTGGCAACTGCCTGCATGAGGCGCTCGGCCTGCAGCGAGGCCAGTACGACGGACTCGGTGCTGGGGGAGGGCTCGCGGCTCTCGATCGTGTCGGCGGTGGTGATCTCGAATCGGTGTCGCGCCGACTTCAGATGGTCGAGCACGAGGTTGCGGGCGATCGTCACGAACCATGCCCCGATGTCACGGCCCTGGTAGCTGATCGACGTGATCCGGCGCAGGGCCCGCAGAAAGGTCTCGCTGGTGATGTCCTCGGCGAGCGTCCGGTCGTTGACCCGGAAGTAGACGAACCGGAACACGACGTCGAGGTAGCGGTCGTAGAGCCGGCCGAACGCCTCGGCGTCGCCGTCCTGGGCGAGCCGGACCAGCTGCCAGCTCTCGGCGTGCTCATCGGCGATCGTCTCGCCGTGGCGCAGATCGCGGCGATCACCGCCGCCGGGCCTCGCGGACACCCGCGCGCCCGGCCCAACGCCGCTCACCGTCGTCGGGCGATGCGCGACGGGATTGGCGGCGACGGAGCAGTGCCACGTCGAGTCCGGTTCCGGACCGGCCGGCTGGGGCAGGAGCGGGTGCCCGTGCCACACGGCCTCGTGCAGAAGCTCGACGAGGATGCGCAGCCCGGTCGGCGTCGGCCCGGCGCCCGATCGGGTCGGTGCGGCAGTGGTCATTGCTGTGTCGACTCCCGGGCCGAGGGTGCGCCGCCGTGCGACGTCACGCGATGTGAAAACCGTGCTAAGTGTAGCGTGGGTTACTGCCGTTGAGTAGTTGACTGCCGGAGAACGATGTGTCGGGTATGCGACAGTGACACGCGGTCCCTAGGCAGTTGTTCGTCGATCGGGGCGGATCCGGTTTCGCCGGCCGGCGAACCGAGGAACAAGGGGGAGGAAATGCCCAGTCGGCGCTCCAGGGGGCTCACCGATCTACTCCGCGCGGCGGCCGCGCGCACGCCGGACAAGCCGGGGCTCGTCGATTCGGGCGACGCCGAGGTCCGCTGGACCTATCGCGAGTGGGACCAGCAGGTCGACCGGGCAGCCGGTGCGCTGGCCGAACGCGGGCTGCGTCCGGGCGATCGGGTGATGCTGCAGCTGCCGACCGGTGCTGACTTCGTGCGGCTCTATCTAGGCTCGCTACGCGCCGGACTCATCGCCGTGCCGGTCAACCCCGCGTACACGGCGGCAGAGGTCGAGTACATCCGCAGCGATTCAGGAGCCGTGCTGCATCTGGACCAGGCGGGCGTCGGCGAACTGGCCGACGCTGCGCCCGGGCGCCCGCCGATCGATGCCGAACTGGAACGCACAGGTGAGGATCTGGCCGTGCTGCTCTACACGAGCGGTACGAGCGGGCGGGCGAAGGGCGCGATGCTGTGCGCCCGCGCGCTGCTGGCGAATCTCAACCAACTAGCGGCGGTCGAGCCGCCGATGCTCACCGAGTCGGACGTGTTGTTCGTGCCGCTGCCGCTCACCCATGTGTTCGGCCTGCAGGCCGGCCTCGGGATGACCTTGCGCGTCGGCGCCACGCTGGTACTGGCCGATCGGTTCGATCCTGCCGCGACGCTGGCGGTGATGGCGCGCGAGCACGTCAGCGCCGTGGTGGGCGTGCCCGGCCAGTACGCCGCATGGCTCGCCGACCCGGCCCTGCGGACCGGGTTCGCTCAGGTGCGGTTCGCGATGTCCGGTTCGGCCACGCTCACCCGCAGCGTGGTCGAGGGGTACGCCGCCGTCGGTGTAGCTCTGCACGACGGCTACGGGTTGACCGAGGCAGCCCCGGTGGTGACGGTGAATGCGCTGGCCGCGGCGCACGGCCGGTCCACGATCGGTTCGATCGGCATCCCGCTGCCCGGCGTCGAGGTCCAGCTTCGCGATGTCGACGGCGACGAGGTGGACGACGGCGACCCCGGACGGATCTGCATCCGCGGCGCGAACCTGTTCTCCGGTTACTGGCCCGACGGCAGCGGTGGACCGGACGCCGACGGATGGTTCGGGACGGGCGATATCGCCGTGGCCGACGCGGCAGGCCAGTTGCGCATCGTCGGACGCAGTTCCGACCTGGTCATCGTGAACGGTTTCAACGTGTATCCGGCCGAAGTCGAGGCGGTGCTCGGCGCCCAGCCCGGCGTTGCCGAGGTCGCAGTCGTGGGCGCCGCCGACCTACAGACCGGCGAGGCAGTGCGCGCCTTCGTCGTCCCGTTGCCGGGAGCGGATCTCGATCCGGCGCAGCTTCGCGCCGCGGTGTCGGTCTCGCTGGCGCGGTTCAAGGTGCCGCAGCGGATCGAGGTCGTGTCGGCACTGCCGCGCACCGTCACCGGAAAGATCATGAAATGGCAGCTCGACCGTGCCGGCGGCTGATCACCAGGTCACGCTCGTTACCCGCGTGGAGTGTCATCTGTGCCGTGACGCGCAGGTTCTGCTGCGGCGGCTCGCCCGGGAGCTCGGCTTCGGCTACCGCGAGGTCGACGTGGACTCGGCCCCGGTGCTGCAAGCCGAGTACACCGATCGCGTTCCGGTGATCTTGCTCGACGGCAAGGAGCATGGCTACTGGCGGGTCGAGGAGAAGCGGCTGCGCAAAGCGCTGTCGCGCTGACTCGCGATTCGCATAGCACGGCGCGCAGGATTTGGGAAAACTTTCACGAGCGGCGTACCGTGACAGGCCGCAAGAAGATCGCCTTCTACCACACCGGTTCGGCACCTTCCACGGGGCTGTGGATGCTGCATGCCGCCGTCCGAGGTGCCGATGTCCGCTCCGCGCGATGCGCGACGCAAGCCTTCCGGGGCTCACCCGGAAGGCGCGATCGAGGTCGGCAGACCCCTTGCTCCAGCCGGTCGATCAGCCGCCGACTCGCGGGTGCCGGAGGCCACGGTGGCCAGGCTGGCAACGTACCTGCGCGTGCTCGGCACCCTCGCCGAGCGATCGGTGACCACCGTGTCGTCGGAGGAGCTCGCGTCGGCGGCGGGGGTCAACTCGGCCAAGCTGCGCAAAGACCTGTCCTTCCTGGGCTCCTACGGCATCCGGGGTGTCGGCTACGACGTCGCCACGCTCACCGAGGAGATCTCTCGCACACTCGGCCTCACGGTGCACCGCAAGGTGGCGCTGGTCGGCATCGGTAACCTCGGTCAGGCCCTGGCCGGCTATGCCGGGTTCGCGTCGCGCGGGTTCCAGATCGCGGCGTTGATCGATGCCGATCCGGGTCGCGTCGGCCAGACGATCGGCACCCTGGTGGTCCAAGACATCGCCGACCTCGAAACGATCGTCACGGACAACGACATCACCATCGCCGTGCTCGCCGTCCCGGCGACCGTTGCGCAGGACGTGTGCGACCGGCTGGTCGGCGCTGGGGTGACGAGCGTGCTGAACTTCGCACCGGTCGTGCTGTCGGTGCCCGAGCACGTCGATCTGCGCAAGGTCGATCTCGCCGCGGAACTGCAGATCCTGTCCTTCCACGAGACCAGGAAGGCGCTCGCACGCGTGGTGACGCGATGACCGTCCTCGTTGTCGGCCTGTCCCACCGCACTGCGCCGGTCTCGGTGCTGGAACGCACCGCTGTCCCGGCCGACGACATCCGCAAGACGATCGACGAGCTGCACCGCGCCGAAGCGGTGAGCGAAGTATTGCTGTTGTCGACCTGCAACCGCATCGAGGTGTATGCCGACGTCGCGCGCTTTCACCGTGGCGTCGAGGAGATCGCCGCCGTGCTGGCCCGGCACGCCGGGGTGTCCGTCGGCGACCTGGCAGATCACCTGTACGTCCACTTCGACGAGGCCGCCGCCGAGCACATCTTCACCGTCGCCTCCGGGCTGGACTCGATGGTCGTCGGCGAATCGCAGATCCTCGGCCAACTGCGCGCGGCGTACGCCCTCGGCACCGACCTCGGCACGGTGGGCACGACACTGCACGACCTGGCCCAGACCGCGCTACGGGTCGGCAAGCGGGTGCACACCGATACCGGCATCGACCGTGCCGGTGCCTCGATCGTGTCCGTGGCGCTCGATCGCGCCGACGAGGTGCTGGGTTCCCTTGCCGGACGCCGCGCAGTCCTGGTCGGCGCCGGGTCGATGAGCGCGCTCGCCGCCGCGACGCTACGCCGCCGCGGCGTCACCGACATCGTCGTGGCGAACCGGTCGGTGCAACGCGCGCGACGACTTGCCGACTCACTCGGCGGTCGGGCGGTGTCGCTCGACGCGCTGGCCGGCGAGATCGCCGACTGCGATGTGCTGATCTCCTCGACCGGCTCGACCGGCCTGGTCGTCGAGGCCGCTCTCGTCGGCGGGCGTGGTGCGCGACCGCTCGTCGTGCTCGACCTCGCCTTGCCGCGCGACGTCGACCCGTCCGTGGCCGGACGTGCCGGGGTCACCTACGTCGACCTCGAGGCGTTGCGCAGCGACGGCGCGGCGGTCAGCGACGACGAGGTACGCGAGGCGACCGCGATCGTCGCCGACGAGCTGCGCGACTACCTCGCCGAGCAGCAACGACTCGCGGTCGCGCCGACGGTGACTGCGCTGCGGGCCCGCGCCAACCAGGTGATCGACGGCGAGTTGGTGCGCCTGGATTCCCGGTTGCCCGATCTCGCGCCCGGCCAGCGGCGCGAGGTCGCCGACGCCGTCCGGCGGGCCGTGGAGAAGGTCCTGCACGCGCCGACCGTCCGGGTGAAGGAGTTGGCGTCGACGCCGGGTGGCGACCAGTACGCCGCCGCCCTGCGCGAGCTGTTCGACCTGGATCCGGCAGCGGCCGAGTCGGTCGCAGCTGTCCGGCAGACGCCGCCGGAGACACGGTCATGACCGCGGTCCGCACGCTGCGCATCGGCACCCGCGCCAGCGCCCTCGCCCGCAGGCAGACCGATCTGGTCGCCGACGCCCTCGGCGTGCCCGTGACGATCGTCGCGATCGTTACCGACGGCGATCGCTCGAGCGCCGCACTCACCCAGATCGGCGGCACCGGCGTATTCGTCTCGGCACTGCGCACCGCCTTGCTGGCCAACGAGATCGATGTCGCGGTCCACTCGTACAAGGACTTGCCCACCGCACCTGCCGAGGGCGTCGTGATCGCCGCCGTGCCCGTGCGTGCGGACGCCCGCGACGCACTTGTCGCCCGGGACGGTCTGACGCTCGGTGAGCTGCCCCCACGCTCGCGGGTGGGTACCGGCTCGCCGCGTCGTGCTGCACAGCTCAACGCGTTGGGGCTGGGCATCGAGATCGTCGCGGTGCGCGGCAATGTCGACACCCGCCTGCGCCGCGTCCACGACGGCGAGCTCGACGCCGTCGTCCTCGCCTACGCAGGCTTGCGCCGCCTCGGCCGCGAGGCCGAGGTGACCGAGATCCTCGATCCGATCCAGGTGCTGCCCGCTGCGGCCCAGGGCGCGCTGGCCCTCGAGTGCCGTGCCGGCGATGCAGCCGCCATCGAGGCGCTTGCGCCGCTCGACGACGCCGACACCAGAGCGGCGGTCGCGGCCGAGCGGGCCTTGCTCACCGCCCTCGAGGCCGGTTGTTCGGCTCCCGTCGGGGCCCTCGCCGAAATCGCGCAGGGTGAGACGGGGCTCGAGGTCTTCCTTCGTGGATCGGTGACCGCCCTCGACGGCAGTGACGCCGTTCGGCTCTCGGCCACCGGTCCCACCAATGACGCCGACGGTGTCGGCCGGCGGTTGGCCGCCGACCTGCTCGCCGACGGCGCTGATCACCTAATGGGGAGCTCCGCATGACCCGCGCCCGTAAGACCGCCGGACAGATCACCTTCGTCGGTGCCGGCCCCGGCGATCCCGGACTGCTGACCGCGACCGCCGCCGAAGCCATCCGCACCGCACCCGTCGTCGTCGCCGACGCCGGCGTTCCGGCGTCGATCACCGCGCTCGCCGCCGGCGTCGTTCGGCCGGCGGAGTCGACGGCGGCCGAAACCGTCAAGCGCGCGCTGGCCGACGCGCGTGGCGGCGAGAGCGTCGTGCGGCTCGTTGTCGGCGATCCGTTCTCCGACGACGACGTGGTGCGCGAGGTGCTGGCCGTGGCACGGACCGTCGTACCTTTTGCCGTCGTGCCGGGGGTCGGGCTCGGACTCGGGACCGCCGCCTATGCCGGCGTGCCGGCCGGTGGAGTGCGACTCGAGGTCGACCTGCGCGACGCCCACACCGCCGACTACGACGCGCTCGCGCACGCGCCCGGCACGCTCGTACTGAGCGTCGCGGCCGACGACGTCGCCACGGTCGCGGGGCAGCTCGTCGCGAACGGCTGCAAGCCGGACACGCCGGTGACGGTCAGCTGCGGCGGCACCACGACCGTCCAACAGACCGTGGCTGGACAGCTCGGGGATCTCGAGCTGATCGCCGTCGGCATGACCGGGCGGCTCGTCATCGTCGTCGGCAAGGCGGCGGCGCAGCGCGACAAGCTCGGCTGGTGGGAGTCGCGACCGCTGTACGGCTGGCGGGTGCTCGTGCCGCGGACCAAGGAGCAGGCCGGCGCGATGAGCACCCGGCTGCGCAGCTTCGGCGCGGTGCCGGTCGAGGTGCCGACCATCGCCGTCGAGCCGCCACGCACACCGACGCAGATGGAGCGCGCGATCAAGGGCCTGGTCACCGGCCGATACGAGTGGGTCGTGTTCACCTCGACGAATGCGGTGCGCGCGGTGCGCGAGAAGTTCGAGGAGTTCGGCCTCGACGCCCGGGCCTTCGCCGGCGTCAAGATCGGCTGTGTGGGCGAGGCGACCGCCGACGCGGTACGCGCGTTCGGAATCAGTCCCGAGCTGGTGCCGGGTGGCGAGCAGTCCTCGGAAGGGTTGCTCGCGGAGTTCCCACCGTTCGACGACATCCTCGATCCGATCGACCGGGTCCTCCTGCCGCGCGCCGACATCGCGACGGAGACCCTCGCGGCCGGGCTGCGCGAACTCGGCTGGGAGATCGACGACATCACGGCCTACCGCACCGTGCGTGCCGCGCCACCGGCCGCCGAGATCCGAGACGCGATCAAGTCCGGTGGGTTCCAGGCAGTGTGCTTCACGTCGTCCTCGACCGTACGCAACCTCGTCGGCATCGCCGGCAAGCCGCACGCGCGTACGGTCGTGGCGTGCATCGGCCCGCAGACGGCCGCCACCGCACGTGAGTTCGGCCTGCGCGTGGACGTGCAGCCGGAACACTCGACCGTCGCCGCGCTGATCGACGCGCTCGCGGAGTTCGCGGTCACCCGCGCCGCCGAGGACAAGGAGAAGGCGGCCGCCGTGACGGCCAAGAAGGGCGCGCGGCCGGCCAGCCGTCGCGCCTCGCGCTGAGGTCCGCGTACCTGCCGTCGGGCCAGACCTCGTCCAATGCGTCACGAGCACCACGATCGGCCCCCGGGCCCCGCGTAGCCTCTGGGGCGTGAGCCTGCCCGACCTGCCGCCGTACCCGACCTGGCGCGCGCGGCGGTTGCGCCGCACCCCCGCACTGCGCCGGCTCGTCAGTGAGGTCGCGGTGCGCGGCGGTGATCTGGTGCTGCCGATGTTCGTGCGCGATGACATCGACGAGCCGGTGGCGATCTCGTCGATGCCGGGCGTGGTGCAGCACTCGCATCAGTCGCTGGTCAAGGCCGCGGTCGCGGCGGTCGAGCACGGTGTCGGCGGTCTGATGATCTTCGGCGTGCCGGCCGGGAAGGACGCGCGAGGCTCCGGTGCCGACGACCCGGACGGCGTCCTGAACGTCGCGCTGCGCAACCTCGCTGCCGAGGTCGGCGACGCGACCGTGTTGATGGCTGACCTGTGCCTGGACGAGTTCACCGACCACGGGCACTGCGGCGTGCTCGACGAGCGCGGCAACGTCGACAACGATGCAACCCTCGAGCGGTACGCGGCAATGGGCCTGGCGCAGGCAGCCGCCGGGGCACAGCTGCTCGGGACCAGCGGCATGATGGACGGCCAGGTCGGCGCGGTACGTCAGGCGCTGGACGGCGCCGGCCACCGTGACACGGGGATCCTCGCGTACGCACCGAAGTACGCCTCCGGCTTCTACGGACCGTTCCGTGAAGCGGTGAACTCCTCGCTGCAGGGCGATCGGTCAAGCTACCAGCAGGACGCGTCGCGGCCGGTGTCCGAGGCACTCGCGGAGGTCGCCGCGGATATCGCCGAGGGCGCCGACATCGTGATGGTCAAGCCGGCGCTGCCGTATCTGGACGTGGTGCGCGCGGTGGCAGACGCGTCGCCCGTCCCCGTGGCGGCCTATCAGATCAGCGGTGAGTACGCGATGGTCGAGGCGGCGGCCGGACACGGCTGGCTCGATCGCGACCGGGTGATCGCCGAGACTCTGACCTCGATCAAGCGGGCGGGCGCGTCGATCGTCCTGACGTACTGGGCCGCCGAATTCGCCGCGCGTGCCGGGCGAGCGGAGTGACGCGGGTCTGCGCGCCGTCGAAGATCCCCGCCTGGTGAGCGGCTTTGCGAGACTGGACGGCGTGTCCGACGTACCCGTCTCCGCCGCCCTGTTCGACCGAGCGCGGCGGGTGACGCCCGGCGGTGTCAACTCCCCGGTGCGCGCATTCCGCGCCGTGGGTGGGACCCCGCGATTCATGGTCAGCGGCTCGGGGCCGTGGCTCGTCGACGCCGATGGGCGGCGCTATGTCGATCTCGTCTCGTCGTGGGGTCCGATGATCCTGGGCCACGCGCACCCTTCGGTGGTGGCCGCCGTCCGGGCCGCCGCAGCGTTGGGCCTGTCGTTCGGGACTCCGACCGAGGGTGAGGTCGAGTTGGCCGAGGAGATCGTCGCCAGGGTGGGGCCGGTCGAGCAGGTGCGGCTCGTCAACTCCGGCACCGAGGCGACGATGTCGGCGATCCGGCTTGCCCGCGGGGTGACCGGGCGGCACCGGGTGGTGAAGTTCGCCGGCTGCTACCACGGGCACGTCGACGCGCTGCTCGCCGCGGCCGGTTCCGGCGTGGTGACGCTGGGGCTACCTGACACGCCCGGCGTGACCGGCGCCCAGACGGCCGAGACGATCGTGGTGCCGTACAACGACCTGGCTGCGGTGCAGGCCTGCTTCGCCGAGTTCGGCAGCGAGATCGCCTGTGTGATCACCGAGGCGGCGGCCGGGAACATGGGTGCGGTGGCGCCGGATCCCGGCTTCAACGCCGGGTTGCGCGCGATCACTTCGGCGCACGGCGCCTTGTTGATCATGGACGAGGTGATGACCGGATTCCGGGTGTCGGCGGCCGGCTGGTACGGCCTGGATCCGGTCGATGCCGACCTGTTCACGTTCGGCAAGGTGATGAGCGGCGGCCTGCCGGCGGCCGCGTTCGGCGGTCGCGCGGACGTGATGTCGAGGCTCGCGCCGGACGGTCCGGTGTACCAGGCCGGGACGCTGTCCGGGAATCCGGTGGCGGTGGCGGCCGGTCTCACGACGCTGCGATCGGCCGGCACCGACGTGTATTCGGCACTGGATGCGAACGCGCGGCGGATCGGTTCGCTCGCCGGCGCGGCACTGAGCGCGGCCGGGGTCGAGCATCAGGTGCAGTACGCCGGCAACCTGGTGTCGGTGTTCTTCGCCTCGTCGCCGGTGCGCGACTTCGCGGCGGCTCGGTCCGCGGAGACGTTTCGGTACGCGCCGTTCTTCCACGCGATGCTGGACGCCGGCGTGTACCTGCCGCCGTCAGCCTTCGAGGCGTGGTTCGTCAACGCGACGATGGACGAGACCGTGTTCGAGCGCGTCGAGGCGGCGTTGCCGACCGCGGCGCGCGCGGCCGCCGACGCGCGGCCACCGACCTGACCACTCGACGGCTGACGACAGCGCGAGGCGCCTCGTCTGACAGCATGATGCCGTGGTCACGGTGCACCTGCTGCGGCACGGCGAGGTCGACAACCCCGACCGCATTCTCTATGGCCGGCTGCCCGGCTTCCGGCTCAGCGAGCTCGGCGAGCGCCAGGCGCAGGCGGCGGCCGAGTGGTTCGCCGGACGCGATATCGGTTACTTGGTCTCGTCCCCTCTCGAACGCGCGCAACAGACCGCCGCGCCACTTGCCGCGGCCAGCGGGCTGCCCGTGGCGATCGACGAGCGGCTCGTCGAGGCCGAGAACAAGCTGGCCGGACGCCGCGTGGCAGGGGGCAAGGGGCTGTTCCGCGACCCTGCCAACTGGAAGTACTTCGTCAATCCGCTGCGCCCGTCCTGGGGTGAGCCCTACGCCCAGGTCGCCGCGCGGGTACTCACCGCCGCCCGCGCCGCCCGCGACGCCGCCGGCGCGCACGAGGCGGTGTGCGTGAGCCATCAGCTGCCGATCGTGGCGGCACGGCGTCGTGCCCAAGGCCTGCGTCTGGCACACGACCCGCGCAAGCGGCAGTGCAATCTCGCCTCCGTCACGTCGTTCACCTTCGATGGCGATGTGATCGTCCGGGTCGACTACGCCGAGCCGGCCACCGCGCTGCCCGCCGGCCGGGGCGCGGGCGCGTAACGCGCCCTGAGTCCGGTGAAGGGCGACGCCGCCGGGTAACGCACACTGGACGGCGATGAAACGCGTCCTCGCCCTGCTCGGCCTCGCCGCCGCGCTGCTGCTGTCGGCGTGCACCGGCAGCGACGCGGTCGATCAGAGCGGCCTGGGCACGTTCAAGTACGAAGGCGGCACCAAGCTCGGCACGCTCTACCCGCAGGCCGACCGCAAACCGGCCGGGAACTTCACCGCGCCCCTTCTCGACGGCGGCAAGGTCAGCCTCTCCGCGTCCAGGGGCAAGATCGTGGTGCTCAACTTCTGGGCCTCCTGGTGCGGGCCGTGCAAGACCGAGACGCCGCAGTTCGACCTCGTCTACCGCTCGCTCAAGAACGAGGGGGTGGACTTCTTCGGCATCAACACGAAGGATGATCGCGACAGCGCGAAGTCCTTCGTCCGGCTCAACGACATCACCTTCCCGATGATCTACGACGAGCAGGGCGAGACGGCGATCCGGCTCGGCCACATCCCCGACGTGGCGCTGCCTTTCACCGTGCTCATCGACGCCAAGGGCAAGGTGGCCGCCGTGTACCAGATCGCCCTGTCGGCCAAGGATCTGCGCACGGCCATCGACGCGCTGCAAGCGGAGCGATGACGTGCCGCTCGCGGACGGGGGATTCGCGCACACCGTGACCGACGGGCCGCTCCTGGCGGCAGCGGGCATCGCCGCGCTGGTCGGGTTGATCGGCTTCCTGTCCCCGTGCGTGTTGCCGCTCGTGCCGGGCTATCTGTCCTACGTCGCCGGGCTGTCCGGCGAATCGGGGCGGCCGAGCCAACGCCGCATGGTGGTCGGCGCGTTGCTGTTCGTGCTGGGCTTCACCGCGATCTTCGTGCTGCAGGGGGTGCTGTTCGGGCAACTCGGCGAAACGCTGCGTGAGCACCGGGTCGTCATCGAGCGGATGCTCGGGGTGATCACCATCGGAATGGGGATCGTATTCCTCGGCGGCTTCGGCTTCCTGCAGCGCGAGTGGAGGTCGCACCGTCTGCCGCGAGCGGGCCTGGTCGGCGCGCCCCTTCTCGGTGCCGCCTTCGGGCTTGCCTGGGCACCGTGCCTTACCCCGACCTTCGGGGCGGTATTCGCGATGTCCTACACCGAGGGGACCGCCGGACGCGGTGCGGTACTGACGGTCTGCTACTGCCTCGGCCTCGGGATCCCGTTCCTGCTGGTGGCGCTCGGCTTCGGCTGGGTGAGCAGCACGCTCGGCTTCGTCCGGCGGCACATGCGGGTGATCAGCGCGCTCGGCGGGGCGCTGCTGATCGTCATCGGCGTCCTGCTGGTGACCGGTGAGTGGGACCACCTGATGAACGTGCTCCGGGCGAAGGTCGGCCAGGACTCCGGGTTCGACGTATGAGGCGCATCCGATGAGCACCGTGCTGCGCGCACTGCGCACCGTCTGGCGCCGGCTGACGAGTATGCGTACGGCGTTGATCCTGCTTTTCCTGCTGGCGATCGCGGCGGTGCCCGGCTCGTTGCTGCCGCAGCGACCGCTCAACGCGAGCCAGACCGAGAACTACATCGCCAACCACGGCGACTGGGGCCGATTCCTCGACGCCATCGGCATGTTCGACGTGTTCGGCTCGATCTGGTTCGCCGCGATCTATCTGCTGCTGTTCGTCTCGCTGGTCGGTTGCCTGGTGCCACGGATCCGGGTGCACGCTCGCGCGCTCGCCCGCAAGCCGCTGCCCGCGCCGCGCAACCTCGACCGGCTGCCAGAGTCCGGCCACTTCGCGACATCCTCACCTGCCGCCACCTACGCGGCCGCCGCGCGGGCGGTGCTGGGTCGTCGCTGGCGGGTGGTGCGGCGAGACGAGCCGTCGGGGGCGATCACGCTGTCGGCGGAGAAGGGCTACAGCCGCGAGACCGCCAACCTGATCTTTCACGTCGCCCTGCTCGCGTCCCTGTTGCTGATCGCGATCGGCCGCTTGTACACCTACCAGGGAACCCGGATCGTCACGCAGGGAACGGGTTTCTGCAACGTCGTGTACCAGTACGACGCGTGGAAGCCGGGACGCCTGGCCGCCCAGGGCAAGGTGACGCCGGCGCCGTTCTGCATCGACGAGCTGAGGAAGTTCAGCGCGACCTACACTGCAAGCGGCGAACCGAGCTCGTTCCGTGCGGACATCACCTACCGGCCGAGCCTGGATTCCGCGCCGCGGCGCACGTCGATCACGGTCAACCATCCGTTGCGCCTGGAAGGCGACCGGGTGTATCTGATCGGTCACGGGTTCGCACCGCGCGTCACGGTGCGGATGCCGGACGGCACGGTCGAATCGCAGACCGAGAACTTCGTGCCGACGCAGGCCGCGACGCTGTTCTCCGAAGGGGCCTTCAAGTTCCCCGGCCGACCCGATGCGAAGCAGGACATCGGGCTCAGCGGTTTCTTCGCGCCGACCCCGGTGATCAGTGCGGACGGGTCGATCTCGTCGGCGTCGCCGGAGGTGAATGATCCCGCGCTCGGATTGTTCGTCTACCAGGGCGATCTGACCGGCAGCGGCGAGAACCAGTCGGTCTACGCGCTCGACACGTCGAAGATGACGCAGCTCGGCTCAGTGACACTGGCGATCGGGCAGAGCGTCAAGCTGAAGAACGGTGTCGAGGTCACCTTCGACGGCTGGGTGCCGTGGGCGAGCCTGCAGGTGTCCCACGATCCGGCCCAGGGTTATCTGTTGATCACTGCGCTGGCGATGGTGATCGGCCTGATCGGCTCGCTGGGGGTGCGGCGGAGGCGGGTGTGGCTGCGGATCGCCCCGGCGGCCCGACCCGAGGACGGATCGCCTACCGTTGTCGATGTCGGTGGACTGGCGCGCAGCGACTCGGGCAACTTCACCACGGAGTTCGCGGCGCTGCTCGCCCGCCTGGCGGCGGCGCGACGATCCGCCGAGGACGTCGCGGCGCCGGTCGTGCGCGACGACCCGATCGGGGCAGGGAAGGACTGACGTGTCAGGGATAAACGGCTCCATGGCCCATCTGTCCGATGCCCTGTTCACCACGGCCATCGCCACCTACGCGCTCGCCATGGTCGGCTTCACGGCCGAGTTCGCGTTCAGCCGGGTCGGTCGCAAGCTGAGCGACGTCCCCGCGCCGTCGCTGGTCGGGGCGGGTGGCCCGCCCGTCGATGCGCCGCCCGTCGATGCGCCGCCCGCTGCCGGCCGGCGGCGCATCAACGCCGATCGCATCGGGCGCTGGTCCGTCGCGCTGTGCATCCTCGGCGTGTTCGTGCACGCCGCTTCGATCGCGGTGCGGGCCATCGCGGTCGACGCGGTGCCGTGGTCGAACATGTACGAGTTCGCGTCGGTGGCCGGGCTCGTCGGTGTGATCGCGTTCCTGGGCGTGCTGTGGAAGCTCCCGCAGCTGCGCGACCTCGGTGGCTTCGTGCTGCTGCCGGTGATCCTGACGATGTTTCTCGCCGGGACCGTGCTGTATTCCGACGCGCAGCCCCTGGTGCCGGCGCTGCAGTCGTATTGGCTGGCCATTCACGTCACGCTGGTGTCGATCGGCGAGGGAGCGCTGATGACCAGCGCGGTGCTGACCGTGCTGTTCCTGATCAAGTCGCGGCACGACCGCCTCAGTGCGGCCTCCGGCTACCGGCCCGGACGGATGGGCGCGCTCGCGGCCAAACTGCCCGCCGCCGCCGCGCTGGACAAGGCTGCTTACCGGGTGGTCGCGTTCTCCTTCCCGCTGTACACGGTGGCGATCATCTGCGGCGCCATCTGGGCCGAGGCGGCCTGGGGACGCTACTGGGGCTGGGACCCGAAGGAGACCTGGGCATTCATCGTGTGGGTGATCTACGCGTGCTACCTGCACGCGCGCGCGACCGCAGGCTGGAAGGGACGTGCCGCCGCCTGGATCAACCTGGCCGGCTTCGGGGCGATCACGTTCAACTTCCTGATCGTGAACATCGTGGTGTCGGGGCTGCACTCCTACGCCGGCCTGAACTGAGGCGCCGACGAGTGCAGCGGCCGGTCAGGACGTCGTCGTGAGGTCGTAGACCGTCGCGTTCCCGATCGTGCGCGCCGCGAATGTCGACGTCACCCACTGCTGGATCGCGTACGCGGTGGACGTGTTCGCCGCCGTCGAGCCGATGAAGCCCTGCTGATCAGCGACGTAGTAGTGCACCTTGCCGGCCGCGACGAGCTGCCTGAACTGCGCGAGGGAGATCGCGTTGTCCGTGCCGTTGTAACCGCCCAGCGACATGACCGACTCGCCGGTGGCCAGTTCCAGCGACGCCGCGTTGTTGTCGCTCGTGGTCGCGGCGACCCAGGTGTAGTCCGTGGCGTCCGTGCGCAGCGCGTTGGTCAGCGCCCGGTTCACGGTGCTCGCCCCGCCGAGGCCGCCCATGCCACCACCCGTGCCGCCGCCCGGGCGGCGACCGGCTTGGTTACCGGCGTTCGGGCCGGTGCCCAGCGATCTGGGGCCGCCGAACCCAGCCGGCCCGGCCTGGGTGCCCATGCCTGGGAGGTTGCCGGCGGCACGGCCCAGCGCCGTGGGACCAGCACCACGGCCGCCGAACCCGCCGAACCCGGTCGACGGACCGGCCGACGGCAGCGCGCCGGTGTGCGCCGTGGACGCCGTCTGCAACGAGTAGGCAGTGGGCGCGACGAGCAACGTCGTCGCGATCGTCGCCGCGGTCAGGCCGGCCGCGAGCCGCGCGCGCAGGCGCCCGGCCACGACGACGGTCGCCGCTGCGCCCGCCCCGGCCAGCAGCACGATCCAGCGCAACTCGGGCTGCCAGGACACGCGACCGAGCAGCACGTAGGCCCACCAGGCCGCGGCGACCACCAGCCCGGCGAGCGTCCACCGCGCCGCCTGGTTCGCCCGGGCTCGCCACAGCTCACCGACGCCGAGCCCGACGAGCGCGGCGATCGCCGGCGCGAGCGCGATCGTGTAATAGGAGTGGATGATGCCGCTGGCGAGGCTCAGCACGGCGCCGGTCACGAGCAGCCAGCCGCCCCAGATGATCGCCGAGGCCCGCAGCGCGTCCGTCCGTGGCCGACCGAACGACAACCAGACGAGCGCGCCCAGTCCGACGAGCGCGGCCGGCAGCAGCCAGCTGATCTGCGAACCCATCTCGGTGTCGAGGAGCCGGAACAGCCCGGTCGACCCGGAGGAGAACCCGCCGCCGGTACCTCCACCGGCGCCGACACTGCCGTTGTTGTCCGAGCCGGTCAGCCGTCCGACGCCGTTGTAGCCGAAGACCAGCTCGAGCACGCTGTTGTTCGTCGACCCGCCGATGTAAGGACGGGACCCGGCCGGCCACAGCTCGACGAGCGCGACCCACCAGCCGGCGGCGACGATCATCGCCGCCGCTGCGGCGAGCGTGTGCGCAACGCGCCTGCGCAACGTCGTCGGTGCCGCGATGAGGTACGCGATCGCGAAGGCGGGCACTACCAGCAGGCCCTGCAGCATCTTGGTCAGGAACGCGAACCCGATCAGCGCGCCGGCCAGGATCAGCCACCTCGGCCGGGCGATCTCGAGGGCACGCACCGTCGCGTACGCGGCGGCGGTCATCAGCAGGACGAGCAGTGCGTCGGGGTTGTTGAAGCGGAACATCAACGTCGCGACCGGCGTCGTCGCCAGCGCGGCGCCGGCGAGCAGGCCGGCGCTCGGCGTGCTGACCCGTCGCACGGCTGCGTACAGCAGCGCGACGGCCGCCACGCCTTCGACTGCCTGCGGGACAAGGATCGCCCACGAGTTGACGCCGAACATCCTGACCGACAGGGCCATGACCCACAGCGCGGCCGGCGGCTTGTCGACGGTGATGAAGTTCGACGCATCAAGGGAACCGAACAGGAACGCGGTCCAGCTCTTGCTGCCCGCCTGCGCGGCCGCCGAGTAGAACTGATTCGCCCAGCCGGACGCGGACAATCCGAGCAGGTACAGCAGTGCGGTGCCAAGCAGCAGCGCGGCGAGTGGGACCCGTTCGCGCCACGTGGTCGACGGCGCGTGGTCGGTGACCGGTGTGGTGTGCGTCGACGGGCTCGTCGTGTCGCGCCGATCGCTTGCCAATGGGGGCGGGGTCAGGGTGCCGGTCATGATGAAGCCTTCTTGGTGAGGTCGTAGACAGTGGTGTTGCCGACGGTGACGGCCTGGTAGTTCGCGCTCACCCACTGGCTGATCGCGCTGGCCGAGCCGCCGCCGCGTCCGCCCCCTATGCCGGCGCCACCGATGAAGTAGCCAATCTTCCCGTCGCGGACGTAGCGCTGAAACTGGGCGAGCGTCGGCGCGTCGTCGCCGCCGTTGAACCCACCGATCGACATCACCGCCTTACCGCTGGCCAGTTCGAGCGAACCGGCGCTCTGCGAGCCGATCGCGGCTGCAGCCCAGGTTGTGTCGGTGTTGTTCAGCAGCGTGGTGAGTGCTGCCGAGGCGGTGGCACCGCCGCCGCCACTCGGCCGGCCGCTGCCGGGCGTGCCGCCCTGGACCGCGCCGGGAGTGCCGCCCCGGCTCACTGGGCCGCCCGGACCACCACCTGGCAGCGCCCCGGGCCCGCCGGTCGGATAGCCGCGAGCACCGCCGGGACCACCCGCGCCGCCGGCCCCTCCACGCAGGCCGCCCGGAGCGCCGAAGCCGCCGGCCACGCTCGGCCCGGCCGACGGGATGGACCCCGTGTGCGGCGTCGAGGCCGTGTTCAGCGCGTACGCGGTCGGCGCGCCCGCCACGGCGACCGCACCGGCGCCCACGGTCACCACGAGCAGCCCGCGCGAGAGCGACTGCGGGCGCATCAGCAGCAGGCCGGCGGTGGCCAGCGACGCCAACACGATCAGGTAAGCCAGCCAGGGGTAGAACGCCGGAGTCCGGTGCAGCAGTGAATAGGCATACAGCCCGGTCACCACCACCCCCGCGGCGAGCGCAAGCCGCGCCGACACGGTGTGTCGGGCGCGCCACATCACGACGGTCGCGATGGCGACGAGCGCCGCGATGGCCGGCGCCAGCTCGACGGTGTAGTAGGTGTGGATGATGCCGCCGGCGTAGCTCAGCACCAGCCCGGTGACGAGTAGCCACCCGCCCCACAGGATGAGCGCCGCGCGGGTGCGGTCGGTCAGCGCAGCGCGACGGGTTGCCACGGCCAGCGCCACGATCGCGATCAGTGCGGCCGGCAACAGCCACGCGATCTGGCCGGCGTTGAGGCTGTTGAACAGCCGGTCGATGCCCGTCGAGCCGCTGAAGCTCGCGCCGGGGCCGCCGCCGCCCGGCCCGGCCGAATCACCCGACAGTCGCGACAGTCCGTTGTAGCCGAACGCCAGCCCGAGCGGTGAGTTGTCGCCGGAACCGCCGATGTAGGGACGGGAATCGGCCGGCGTCAGCTGTACCGCGAGGATCCACCAACCGGCGCCGACGACGATCGCGGCCCCGGCAGCCAGGACCTGCAGCGCCCGACGGCGCAGCGCGGTCGGGGCGGCGACGAGGTATGCCGCAGCCAGCGCAGGCACGATCGTGAACGGCTGCAAGCCTTTTGCCAGGAACGACAAGCCCATGGCGAACCCGGCAAGCAGTAGCCAGCGCGTCGATGCCGCGTCGATCGCGCGCGTCGTGCAATACGCCGCGAGGACCATCAGCAGCACCATCAGCGAGTCCGGGTTGTTGAACCGGAACATCAGGACCGCAACCGGCGTCAGCGCGAGCAGCGCACCCGCGCCGATCCCGGCCCAGTGCCCGAACCAGCGCTTGACCGTCGCGAACAACAAGGCCACGGCGCCGATGCCTTGCACCGCCTGCGGCACGAGCATTGACCACGAGTTGAAGCCGAAGATCCGTCCGGAGATCTCCATCGGCCAAAGAGCAGCCGGTGGTTTGTCGACGGTGATGAAGTTCGACGAGTCGAACGATCCGAAGAACAACGCCTTCCAGCTCTGCGTGCCGGCCTGCACGGCCGCGGCGTAGAACTCGTTGGCATAGCCCGAGGCGCCGAGGCCCCAGACGTAGAGCAGGCCGGTGAGCCCGAGCAGAGCGGCGAGCGACGCACGCTGCACCCACACGCGGTGCTGATCTCGGCCGGAGCCACGGACGTGCGGCGCCTCGCCCGAGATCATCGAGGGATCGGCGGTCAGCGACGTCACTTCGCCACCTCGAGCGCGGCGGCCGCTGCGCGATCGGCACCGCGGCGGCCGAACACCCACTCGCGCAGCAGCACGAAGCGCAGCACGGTGGCGAGCAGGTTGGCCGCGATCAGCACCGTCAACTCGACGATCCGGGCCGGATGCGCCGTGGCCTGCATGAGCACCCACAGCGAACCGCTGGTCAACGCGAGACCCAGCGCGAAGACGGCGAGTCCCTGCAGTTGGTGGCGCGCCGCGCCGGGACCGCGGACGCCGAACGTGAAGCGGCGATTCGCCGCGGTGTTGCCCATGGCGGTGACGAGCAGGGCGCAGAGGTTGGCTGCCTGCGCCCCCATCGACGGGCGAGCCAGCAGGAACAGCAGCAGGTAGACCAGCGTGGACAACACGCCGATCGTCGCGAACCGGACAGCCTGGGCGGCCAGGCGCTGCGGCACGCCGTCCACAGTCAGCTCGTCGCGGCCGACCGCCGAACGCAACTCGCGCAGCGGGACGTCACCGCGTGCCAGCGCGCGACCGATCCGGGCGATGCCCCGCAGGTCGGCCATCGCGGTGGACACGATGTGCACGCGGCTGTCCGGGTCGTCCACCCAGTCGACCGGCACCTCGGCGATTCGCATGCCGCTGCGCTCGGCGAGCACGAGCAGCTCGGTGTCGAAGAACCAGGCGGTGTCCTTGACGTGCGGCAGCAGCACCCGAGCGGCCTCGGTGCGCATGGCCTTGAAACCGCACTGGGCGTCGGAGAAGCCGGCGTGCAGCGTGGTACGCAGGATCAGGTTGTACGTGCGGGAGATGATCTCGCGCTTCGGACCACGCACGACCCGCGAGGTCTTCGACAGCCGCGAGCCGATCGCGACATCGCTGTGCCCGGACATCAGCGGCGCGACGAGTGGCAGCAACGCGGCCAGATCGGTCGACAGGTCGACGTCCATGTAGGCCACGACCCGGGCCCGCGACGACGCCCACACCTGCTGCAGCGCGCGACCGCGACCCTTGGCATCGAGATGCACGGCCCGCACGCCGTCCAGCTCGACCGCAAGTTGCCGCGCCCACACCCAGGTCGCGTCGGTGCTGGCGTTGTCGGCGATGGTGATGATCGCGTCGAAGGGGAAGTCGAGCGCCAGGAAGGTGTGCAGGCGCCGGATACTCGCCTCCAGGTCGGCTTCCTCGTTGTGGACGGGGACGACGATCTCGACATCGAACGTCGCACCCGCAGCGGCGCTCGATTCGACGCTCGTCGGCTCGGCAAGCGCGGTCATAGGTGTTCCCTTCGCGGAGTTCACCGTCGATGACCGGAGGACATCCGGGCACGTGCGGTCATGGCGACCACTGTTGCCGCAGGCCGATCAGGCCGTCATCACCGAAGTGTCAAGGAATCATCAAGCCGCGCTGGGAAGTGTCACGGGCCGACGAGGTCGAGCGTGATGCTCGCCCCGCCGGAGGTGCTCGTCCCCAGCGTCATCGACCCGCCGAACGCCTCGGCGCATCTGCGGGCGATGTCGAGGCCCAGGCCGCTCGAGCCGCGGTCGCTGCGCCCGCGAACGACTGCCTCGTCCCGCAGTCCGGGGCCGTTGTCGGTCACCGTCAACCGTGCGCCGGTCGGTGTCGGCGTCAAGGTGACCGCGAAATCGGTGCCTTCCGGGGTGTGCGCGATGACATTCTCGAGCAGAGCGTCCACGGCGGCGCTCAGCTCCTCGGCGGCCGCCCGCACCGGCAGCGGTTCGGGCGGCAGGCGCACCGTGTTGCGGCGTCCCTGATCGTCGGCGAGCGCGGACCAGAACGCCACCCTTTCGCCCACGACCTCAGTGGCGTCGCAGTGCGGCATGCGCCCTTCGCGCTGCGGTCGCCGCGCGGCGTGGATCACTGCAGTGAGCATTCGTTCGAGCGCAGTCACATGATTGCCGACCCGCTCGGCCTCGGCCGGGTCGTGCAGGGCCTCGGCGTCGAGGCGCAACGCGGTGAGCGGCGTGCGCAGGCGGTGCGAGAGGTCGGCGACCGTCTCGCGCTCCTCGGCGATCAGTTGGTCGATCCGGTCGGCGAGCCGGTTCAGTGCCCGCCCGACGTCGGCGACCTCGCTCGGGCCGTCGACGGGTGCCCGCGCGGTCGTGTCGCCGCTGCCGAGCAGGGTTGCGGTGTGCGCGGTCTCGACAAGGGGACGGGTGATGCGGCGAGTGAGGATCTCCCCGGCCAAGGCGCCGAGGATGATCAGTGCTAGTGCGGCACCGCCGAGCAGGAGGAACTTCGTGCCCTCACCGGCGTAGCGCGCCTGCTCGGACAGGTAGACCCGCACGAGAGAGGGCTGCTCGCCGACTCGTTGCGCGACCGCGAACGCGACCTGGCCACCGCCGGGGACGTCCTGGAGCAGGGACTGTGGACCCTGGCTTGCACCGACCGGCGCCGTTGCGCCCGGATCGCCGATGCCGCGGGGGTCCGAGGGGGTCACCTCACCGGGGCGGATATTGCCCGGACCGCGGCCGAACTGCCCGCGCGGCGCGAAGTCGTCGGCCGGCGTCGAGCCGATGATTGTCCCGTCGGCCAGTTCGACCGACGTAGGCCGGCCGCTGCTGTTCGACACTGAGGTCACATAGGCCTTGATCTGGGCGTCGGTCGTGTACGAGCGAACTGCGACGGCCGCGTTTCGCGCCTGCTCCACGGTCTTGTCCTGCGCTTGCTGCACCGTCGAGTTGCGGATGAGAAATGCCATCGGGACGGCGAAGGCCAGCACGACGAGCGTCGTCATGCCGACGACGAGCAGCAGGATCCGCCGCCGCACCGCTCAGCCCTCGGCGGGCGCCGTGAGCTTGACGCCGATGCCACGCACACTGTGCAGGTAGCGCGGAGCGGCGGCCGACTCGCCGAGCTTGCGCCGCAACCACGACAGATGCACGTCGACGGTTCGATCCGAGCCACCCCACGCGAGCTGCCACACCTCGGCCAGCAGGTCGCGCTTGGTGACGACCTCGCCGGCGCGCCGGGCGAGGGCGAGCAGCAGTTCGTACTCCTTGCGCGCCAGATCGACCGGTCGGCCGTCGACGGTGACCTCGTAGCTTCGCGTGTCGATCGTCAGCCCGCCGACGGTGATGACCGGATCCTCGTCAGTGCGGCCCGTGCGCCGCATCACAGCCCGGATGCGCGCGGTGAGCTGCGCGGCGGTGAACGGCTTGATCACGTAGTCGTCGGCGCCGAGGTCGAGCAGCCGCACGATCTCGGTCTCGTCGTCGCGGGCCGTCGCGATGATCACCGGGACTTCGCTGACGGCCCGCAGCATGGACAACACGTCGGCACCGTCGATGTCGGGTAACCCGAGGTCGAGCAGCACCACGTCCGGCTTCTGCTCGACGGCCGCGCTCAGCGCCGGCATGCCCGAGCCGACGGAGGAGACGATGTGCCCATGGTCGCGCAGCGCGCGGGTGAGGGCTGTGCGGATCGCCGCGTCGTCCTCGACCAACAGCACCTGCACCATGGCCGCGAGAGTAGCCCGTACCGGACGCGGTCTCCGCTGAAGATCAAGAGCACATGTGGAACTGCGCGTGACGGGAGCCGTGCGCGGGGCGGAATGGGCCGGACGGGATACTTGCCTGGTGGCGTTCGCCGACCTGCAGGAGTTTCTCACCGCGCTCGATCGCGACGGTGACCTCGCGCGGGTGACGACGCCGGTCGACCCGCACCTCGAGGTGGGTGGCATCGTGGCGCGGGTGTTGCGCGAGCACGGGCCGGCGCTGCTGTTCGAGCGGCCGACCCGCGGCCGGATGCCTTTGGCCATCAACGTCTTCGGCACCCAGCGCCGGATGGCCCGGGCCCTCGGCGTCACGAGGCTGGACGAGATCGGCGAGCGGATCGGTGAGCTGCTCAAGCCGGAGCTGCCGCACGGCGTCGGCGGTCTGCGGGACGCGCTCGGCAAGCTGGCTCAGTTGCGCGCCGCGCCGCCGCGCCGGATCCGCGCAGCCGCACCGTGCCAGGAGGTCGTCGTGCGCGGCGACGACATCGACCTCGAGGCCCTGCTCCCGGGCGTGTTCGCGTGGCCCGACGACGGCGGCGTTTTCCTGAATCTCGGTCTCACCCACACGAAGCATCCGGAGACCGGTGCGCGCAACCTCGGGATGTATCGCCTGCAGTTGCAGGACTCGCGGACCGTCTCGCTGCACTGGCAGATCCACAAGGATTCGACGTCGCACGCCTCGATCGCGGAGCGGCGTGGCGAGCGGCTGCCGGTGGCGATCGCGTTCGGCTGCCCCCCGGCGGTCACGTACGCAGCCTCGGCACCGTTGCCCGCCGATATAGACGAGTACCTGTTCGCCGGCTTCCTGCAACGCGAACGGGTGGACGTCGTCGACTGCGTGTCGGTGCCGCTGCAGGTCCCCGCCGCGGCGCAGGTCGTGCTCGAGGGATGGGTGGAACCCGGGCGACGCCTCCCGGAGGGTCCGTTCGGCGATCACACCGGGTTCTACACGCCCGTCGAGCTGTTCCCCTACCTCCGGGTCGAGACGCTGACCATGCGTACTGAACCGATTTTTCAGACGATAATCGTCGGCCGTCCGCCCCAGGAGGACGGCCCGATCGGCAAGGCGACCGAGCGGATCTTCCTGCCGCTGATCCGGATGACGATCCCGGAGATCGTCGACTACGACCTGCCCGAGGCAGGCGTGTTCCACAACTGCGTCATCGTCTCGATCGACAAGCGGTTCCCGAAACACGCCCAGAAGGTGATGAACGCGATCTGGGGCGCCGGGCTGATGTCGTTGTCGAAACTGATCGTCGTGGTCGACGCCGACTGCGACGTGCACGACTACGCCGAGGTCGCCTGGCGCGCCTTCGGCAACGTCGACTACACGCACGACGCGCTGCACACGATCGGGCCCGTCGATCATCTCGATCACGCGTCGTACGAGCAGTTCTTCGGCGGCAAGCTCGGTCTCGACGCCACCCGCAAGTTGCCGAGCGAGGGCTACCGGCGCGACGGCGGCTGGCCTGCACAGTGTGTGCTCGACGACGCCACGACGCGACTTGTCGAGCGCCGCTGGCGCGATTACGGCATCAAGTCGGGACGGGCCCGATGACCGCCGGCCCGCAGAAGTGGATCTTTGCAGGGACAGTGTGCTGGGGCGCGGCATGAGCAAGCGGATCGTCGAGCAGGCCGTGCCCGGCGTCGGGGCGCGGCCCGCGCAGGACCGGATTCGCAAGTTCCTGCGGCTGGTCATGATCGAGCACTCGGTGTTCGCGCTGCCCTTCGCCTACATCGCCGCGCTGACAGCGATGTGGACGCAGACGAGCACCGTGCACTGGTGGCAGCTGTTCCTGATCACCGTCGCGATGGTCTCCGCGCGCACCGTCGCGATGAGCGCCAACCGCATCCTCGACCGTGACTTCGACGCGCTGAACCCGCGCACCGCCCGCCGCGAGCTGGTGACCGGGGAGCTGTCCGTGGGCTCGGCGTGGGTGGGCACCTCGATCGCGCTCGTCGTTTTCCTGGGCAGCGCCGCCCTGCTGTCGTGGATCTGTCTGCTGCTCGCGCCGATCGCCGTGTTCCTGCTCGTCCTGTACTCCTACGGCAAGCGGTTCACCGACTTTCCGCAGGTGCTGCTGGCCCTCGCGCAGTTCATCGCCCCGGTGGGTGCGTGGTTGGCGGTGACCGGCGATGTGCCGCCTGCGGCGGTTGCCCTTGGCGTGGCCGTCGGCACCTGGATCGGCGGCTTCGACCTGATCTACTCCTGCCAGGACGCGCAGGTCGACCGCGAGATCGGTGTGCGCTCGTTCCCCGCGCGCTTCGGGCTCCGCTGCGCCCTCGTGACCTCGTCATTCGTGCATGTGGTGACCGTTGCTGGCTTTGTCTGGTTCGGCGCGGCAGCGGGCATGGGCTGGTTGTGGTGGACGGGCGTGCTGCTTACGACCGCGATCCTGGTGTACGAGCACGCGATCGTACGGGCCGACGACCTCTCGCGGGTCAATCGCGCCTTCTTCACCGCCAACGGCGTCATCGGCATCGGCTTGTTCGGGTTCGCGCTCGCAGACCTCATCGTGCACGGCCTGAGCGTGTGAGCAGAGGTGGCGCGTGACTACCCCCTCAGCCCGTCCAGGCACGGCCGGGCAGGGTAGCGACAGCGGCGAGGTCGCGACCGTCGGGCGCGTGCCCTGGGTCGTCGGGGTGTCCGGCGCGTCCGGCACGCCGTATGCCCGCTCCGTGCTCAACGGTCTCATCGACGCCGGCGAGCCGGTCGATCTCGTCGTCTCGCGTGCGGCGCGGCTGACGATCCTCGACGAGACGGGTGTGCCCTTCCGGGACAGCCACTGGCACGACGACCTCGCCACCTGGCTGCGCCGCGAGCCGCGCAACGTCCGCTACTGGTCGGCGGCCGATCTGGCCGCAGGCCCGGCAAGCGGCTCGTACGCCACGCGCGGCATGGTGGTCGTCCCGGCCTCGACCGCGGCGGTCGCGGGCATCGCGCTCGGATTGTCGAAGGATCTTCTGCAGCGCGCGGCCGACGTCACGATCAAGGAGCGGCGCCCGCTCGTCGTCGTGCCGCGGGAGACGCCGTACACGCGGGCGACCCTGCAGCACCTGCTCGCCCTGCACGATGCCGGCGCGGTCGTGTTGCCGGCGAGTCCCGGGTTCTACGGCGCGCCGACGACCATCGCCCAGCTCGTGGACTTCGTCGCCGCAAAGGTGCTGGACGTGCTCGGCGTGCAGCACGACCTGATCACCCGGTGGACCGGTCAGCTCCGCGCTGCGCGCGAGTAGTCGCACCGGCCTGCGGGTCGCGGGTAGCGTCGCCAGTCGTGGACGCCGTCGACCGATTGCTCCTCGATGCACTGCGCGCCAACGCCCGCGCAACGTTCGCCGAGCTGGGTCGCCTCGTCGGTCTCAGTGCGCCGGCCGCGCACGAGCGGGTGCAGAAGCTCGAGGCATCGGGCGTCATCACCGGTTACCACGCGGCGGTGGCGCCCGAATCGCTCGGCTATGCGATGAAGGCGATCATCGGCGTCTTCATCACCGACAGTGCCGACACCGACGAGATCCTCTACTCCCTCAACACGATGGCCGACGTCGAGGACTGTTGGTTCGTCGCCGGCGAGGAGACGTTCGTGATCAAGGTGTGCGTGTCCGACGTCGCCGGTCTCGAGGCCACGATCCGCGCGCTGAACGCGATCACGGGTGTGGCGCGCACCCGGACCACGGTCGTGCTGTCGACGAAGTTCGAGAATCACGTCCCACCGGCGGCGTCGGCGAGCTGATCAACTCTGGCTGGATTGCGGTCACTGCCCAGTGTGTCCGTCGGCGGGTCGCTCGGGTGACAGCGGGTGCTCGGCGAGCCACCGACCCAGTTGCGCCGGACCGACGGCACCACCGAGCCGGTCGCTGAGCGCGCGGCCGGCAGCCGCCGCGCACAGCACCGCGTCGGCCATGACCTCGACGTCTCCCCACGGCAGGTACGGCTTGGTCACGAGCAGGCTCGCGATGCCGTGCGCGGCCGCCCAGAGTTGCAGGGTCACCGGCAGCGGGTCGCCGGGAGCGAAGATCCCGGCCGCCATGCAGGCGGCGACGGTGTCCATGAAGTGGACGAACGCGGCGTCGCGCAGCGTGTCGTCGAGATTCGACTGCCCGCCCGCCGCGTCACCGCCGGTGCAGTGTTCCATCGTCGCGACGCGGTAGTGCTCGGGATGCGCGACCGCGAACTTCACATAGGCCATGCCGAACGCGCGCAGCTTGGCCAGCGGCTCCGCCTCTGCTTCGCCGGCCGCGACCATCGCCGCGTCGAGCTCGGCGAAGACGTCGACGACCACCGCCTCGATCAACTGGTCCTTGTCGGCGAAGTGCAGGTAGATCGAGGGCGGGGTGACCCCGACGGCGTCGGCAACCGCGCGGATCGACACCGCAGTCGAGTCCGCCGAGGCGGCAAGCAGATCCTTCGCGGCGGCCACGATCTCGCCACGCAGCAGTTCGCCGGTGCCACGGCGGGCGCGGCGGCGGACGGTCTTGACGGTAGCGCCGGTCACGAGTGCCCCCTCCTGCCCGCCGGTCGCGTCTCGTGCAGAGCTCGAACATGACCCGGCCAGCGCGGACGGCGGACATCGCGCTCACTCACGCCTTGATCAACTCACCTTCCTGGTGGGCGGCCGGGGACGGGCCGGACGGGCCTTCGGCCAGGCCGATCTTGGCGTGCAGCCGGGCCAGCGGGCGCGGTGCCCACCAGTTCCACCGGCCGGCGATGCGCATGAACGCGGGCACCAGGATCCCTCGCACCACTGTCGCATCCAACAGCACCGCGAGCGTAAGCCCTACCCCGAAGAGCATCATGAAGCCCACGCTGGACGCGCCTATCGAGGCGAACACGATGGACATCAGCAGCGCGGCCGCGGTGACGATGCGCCCGGTGCGGCCCAGGCCGATCGCGACTGCCCGGGTGTTGTCGGCACTCGTGCGATCCGACTCCAACCACGCTTCGCGGATCCGGGACAGCAGGAACACCTCGTAGTCCATCGACAGGCCGAACGCCAGGCAGAACATCAGCAGCGGCATGGTCGGGGTGATGTAGCCGGTGACCGTCAGGTCGGGGAACAGCCAGCCGAGGTGACCCTCCTGGAACACCCACACCATCGCCCCGAACGTCGCCGACAACGACAGCGTGTTCAGGATGAGTGCCTTGACCGGGAGCAGCACGCTGCCGGTGAACAGGAACAGCACGATCAGCGTCGAGACCACGATCAGCAAGATCGCCCACGGCAGGGCCTGGCCGAGCGCGTTCAGCGCGTCGCGGTTCTCCGCCGTCTGCCCGGTGAACAGCACGTGCCACGGAGAGTCGACCTTGCGCACGTCGACCAGCAATTGCTTGCCCTCCCCGCTGCGCGGGTCGACATCGGTGTGTACGACCAGATACGTGGCGCCGTCGCGCAGCATGGCCGGGTCACCGGCGGCGACCCGCCGGCCGTCGACGTAGGTGCCGGTGGCAGCCGACACCGTGCTGACGTGCTCGAGGGCGGACAGGTGCTCGGCATATCCGCTCGCGGCGGCGGCCTTGCCGGCAGTGTCCGGTGCGACGACGGTGATGGTCGAGGCGGCATTGGCGGCGAAGTCGTTGCGCACGTCGTGCCCGACCTGGTAAGCCGACGCGCTCGGCGGCAGCACCCGTTCGTCCGGGTAGCCGAACGCGATACGGGTGAACGGCAGGCCCAACACGACCAGCACCGCGGTAACCAGCAACCCGATCGGCAGCGCGCGACGCATGACGACCATCGCGAAGCGATACCAGAAGCTCTGTTCCACCGGCTTGACCGCCGGTGCCGGCCGGCGTAGCCATCGTCGTAGGAGCGCGCGCATGTCCCACTTGTCGACGCGGTTGCCGAGCAGCGTCAGCATCGCCGGCAGCAGAACGAGCGCGGCCGCGGTCGCGAGCGCCACGACGGCGATGCCCGCGTAGGCGAACGAGCGCAGGAAGTACACGGGGAAGACGAGCATCGCGGCCAGCGAGAGCCCGACGGTCAGCGCGGAGAACAAAACCGTGCGCCCGGCTGTCTGCATCGTGCGGCGCACCGCGACGTCCGGGGCCCGGCCGGCGTGTAGCTCCTCGCGGTATCGGCTGACGACGAACAGGCTGTAGTCGATCGCCAACGCCAGGCCGAGCGCCGTGGTCATGTTGAGCGCATAGATGGATACGTCGGTGAACGAGGCGAGTCCGCGCAGGATCGCCATCGTGCCGATGATCGACGACAGACCGATGACGAGCGGCAGCAGCGAGGCGAACAGGCTGCCGAACACCCAGATGAGCACGATCATGGTGAGCGGGATCGCGATTGTCTCCGAGATCGCGAGATCGGTCTTGGTCTGGTCGTTGATCTGCTGGTACGCGACGGCAAGACCCCCGCCTCGCACGCTGACCCCGTCGCGTTCCCCGACCAGCTCGGCCGCGAGATCGCCCGCGCGTTTCGGCGCGGTGGCATCGCTGCCCGCGACGCGGGCCACCACGAGGGCGTGGTGTCCGTTCTCGCTGCGCAGCGCGTCGGACTGTGCGCCGGGCGCACTCCAGTAAGACACGACCTGACTGGTGTAGTCGGCGTCCTGTACCGAGCGGGTCAGGTCGAGCCCGACCCGCCGTGCAGCGGGCGAATCCACCCCGGCCGTGGTGGAGACCTCGAGCACGAAGTTGGTGTCGCCGGCGTCGAAGCGATTCGCGATCAGGTCGTTCGCCTTGCTCGATTGCGATGTCGGGTCGTTGAAACCGCCGGACGCGAGCTTCGAGGCGACCGGAGCGCCGAACACGGCGGCCAGCATGATGATCAACCCGGCGATGCCGAGAACCCACTTCGGGGCGCGGATGCCGAGGTCGGCGAGACGAGTCAGCATGGTTGCTCCAACACGTGATGGAAAGCGAACGTCGCTAAGTTAGCAGCGATAAGTTAGCGACGTCAATAAGCAATCGCCAGTCGGGTATCACCCGCGTTGGATCTCCTGCAGCGATCATCCGAGCCCGTCCGGATCCGCGAGGCAGGCGCAGCGGGGGCCCGCCGGCGAGCCTGGCATAGGGCGTCGGCACGTATTCTCGAGCCCATGGCGTTGACCGCGGCTCGCACCGCAGAACTCACCGAGAAGGTCGAGGCGCGCGAGCGTCTGTCCCGGCGGGACGGCGAAGAGCTCTACGCCTCCGACGACCTCGCCTGGCTCGGCCGGCTGGCCCACGGAGTGCGCACCGAGCGCAACGGCTGACTCGGGTGTTCTTCAACGTCAACCGGCACCTGAACCTGACCAACGTCTGCACTGCGTCCTGCGCGTATTGCTCCTTCCAGCGCAAGCCGGGCGAGAAGGACGCGTACACGATGCGCGTCGAGGAGGCGGTCGAGAAGGCGCAGGCGATGAAGGATGAGCGGCTGACCGAGCTGCACATCGTCAACGGCCTGCATCCGACCCTGCCGTGGAAGTACTACCCGCGGGTGCTGCGCGAGCTCAAGGCGGCACTGCCCGACGTCGCGCTCAAGTGCTTCACCGCCACCGAGATCCACTGGTTCGAGAAGATCTCCGGGCTGCCCGCCGACGAGATCCTCGACGAGCTGATCGACGCCGGCCTCGAATCGCTGACCGGCGGCGGTGCGGAGATCTTCGACTGGGAGGTCCGCAAGCAGATCGTCGACCACACGACCCACTGGGAGGACTGGTCGCGCATCCACCGCCTCGCGCACCAGAAGGGGCTGCGGACGCCCGCGACCATGCTGTACGGGCACATCGAGGAGCCGCGGCACCGCGTCGACCACGTGCTGCGCCTGCGTGAGCTGCAGGACGAGACGGGCGGATTTCAGGTGTTCATCCCGCTGCGTTACCAGCACGACTTCGACAACAACCGACTGCTCCGCACCTGCCCGATGGCCAGCCGGTGGACGTGCTGAAGACGTTCGCGGTGTCCCGGCTGATGCTCGACAACTTCCCGCACGTGAAGTGCTTCTGGGTGATGCACGGGCTGTCGACCGCGCAGCTGTCGCTGAACTTCGGCGCCGACGACCTGGACGGCTCGGTCGTCGAATACAAGATCACCCACGACGCCGACTGGTTCGGCACGCCGGACAAAATGCCCCGCGACGACCTGCTCGACGCTCATCCGGGACGCCGGCTTCCGCCCCGGTCGAGCGCAACACCCGCTACGAGGTCATCCGCGAGTACGACGCACCGGTGCCGCTGGCCCAGCGGCGCGCTGAACCGCAGGCCGTCTGGGCCTGAGCGGCGGGTAGATTCGGCCGGCGTGAGTGACGACGCGACGCCGACCGGATCCGCGGAGCCCACGTTCGGGCGCTGGATGGGCTCGATGTGGCTGTACACGTTCCTGCGCTTCGGATTGTTCTTCGCGCTGTGGGGCCTGCTCCTCCTCGCCGGCATGACCGGGTTCTACGCCGCGCTGATCGCCCTGGTGTTGTCCGTGCCCCTGTCGCTCGTGCTGCTGGCCAAGCCGCGGGCGGCGTTCACTCGGCAGCTCGAATCACGCGTCGACGCCCGCCGCGCTCAGCGCGCGGCGCTCGACGCGCAACTCGATCCGGACGCCCCGCAGGACTGATCCGCTACAACATCGCGGCGAAGTACTCGATCGTGGCGCGCAGTCCGGTATCCAGGTCGATCTTGGGATGCCAGTCCAGGAGTCGTTGCGCCTGGTCGATGTCCGGCCGGCGCTGCATCGGGTCGTCGATCGGCAGCGCGCGGTGCTCGACCTCGGAGGAGGTGGGGACCAGGTGGCCGATCCTGGCTGCCAGCTCCAGGATCGTGGTCTCGGCGGGATTGCCGAGGTTGATCGGGCCGGTGACATCCGCCTTCGTGCCCATCAACCGGATCAGGCCGTCCACAAGATCGTCGACGTAGCAGAACGAGCGGGTCTGGGTGCCGTCTCCGTAGATCGTCAATGGTCGCCCGGACAGCGCCTGGACGATGAGGCTGGAGACGACGCGACCGTCGTCGGGGCGCATGTGCGGGCCGTAGGTGTTGAAGATGCGCGCGACCTTCACCGGCATGCGGTGCTGGCGGCGGTAGTCGAAGAACAACGTCTCGGCGCAGCGCTTGCCCTCGTCGTAGCACGAGCGTGGGCCGATTGGGTTGACGTTGCCCCAGTAGTCCTCGCGCTGCGGGTGCACCTTCGGGTCGCCGTACACCTCAGAGGTCGAGGCGAGCAGGATGCGGGCCTTCGTCCGCTTCGCCAGCCCCAGCATGTTGATCGACCCGACGACCGATGTCTTGGTCGTCTGCACCGGATCGCGTTGGTAGAAGATCGGCGACGCGGGACACGCGAGGTGATAGATCTCGTCCACTTCCGCGTAGAGGGGGAAGGTGACGTCGTGCCGCACGATCTCGAAGTTGGGATAGTCCAGCAGCGGCGCGATGTTGCGCCTAGGGCCGGAGTAGAAGTTGTCGACGCACAGGACCTCATGACCCGCATCGAGCAGGCGCGCGCATAGGTGCGAGCCGATGAAGCCTGACCCTCCGGTCACCATGACCCGCCGATCGATCATTGTCGGTCCTCCTCCGCGCGAGTCAACCGTAACGACTCGTTCGCCGCACCGGCGCCTCGTTGCTTGCTAGGTCATGGCGGAGCGCAGCAGGTCCGCGATCTCGCCGACGGCGCGGTGGTTCCCAGCGACGTGCCAGCGGCGCCCGGCCGCCTCGACAATTTCGGCTGACCCGCCTGCGGCGAGCACGAGCGCGGCGCCTGGATACCAATCCCAGGGCGCCGAGTTCGATTGCAAGGAGGCGCCGAGGCGACCGGCCGCCACTGCGGCGAGATCGATCGAGCCCGAACCCAGCATCCGCACCGTTGCCGAGCGTTCCAGTACCCGCAGCAGGGGAATGCGCAGCGTGTCGTCGGGCATCGACGTCGGATGCAGGTAGGTCGCCAGTGCCAGCTCGCCGATGCCGCGATCGACCAGTCGCGGGACCGGTCGGCCGTTGCGCGTCGTCGGGCGACCGGGGCCACCGACCCACAGCTCACCGGCCGTCTGCTGGTAGACAGCGCCGAGCGGGTCCCGGTCGGGCTGCACCAGCCCTACCGCCGAACACCAGCTCGGCAAGCCGGTCAGGAAGTTGTACGTGCCGTCGACGGGGTCGATGTACCAGGTGCGGACGCCGGACCTGCCGGACACGTCCGTGCCTTCCTCGCCGACGACGGCGTCGTCCGGGCGCTCGCGGCGCAGCCGGGAACCGACGAGTTCCTCCGCCGCCCGGTCCGCGGCGGACACGACGTCCGAGACCGAGGTCTTATGCTCGACGCGCAGCCCCTCGTGCAGCATCTGCGCGGCCAACTCGCCCGCGGCACGGACGAGATCGGTCGCGAGTTCGAGGTCGTCGGGCACGACGCCGACGTTAGCGACCGGCTCGGGCGCCGCCCAAGCACGGCGGTAGCGTCGAGGACGTGCAGGAGGTTCGGCCCCGCGTGGGGCACATCCAGTTCCTGAACTGCCTGCCGATCTACTGGGGTCTCGTGCGCGCCGGCGCGCTGCTCGACGTCGAGCTGACGAAGGACACTCCGGACCGGCTCAACGACATGCTCGTCGGCGGTGAATTGGACATCGGCCCGATCTCGGTCGTCGAATACCTTCGGCACGCGGACAAGCTGCTGGTCTTGCCGGACATCGCGATCGGCTCGGACGGCCCCGTGCTGTCGGTGAACCTGGTGTCCCAGGTGCCGCTTGCCGAGCTGGACGGGCGTCGCGTTGCGCTCGGCTCCACCTCACGAACCTCCGTCCTGCTCGCCCGGATGTGGCTGGAGCAGGTGCACGCGGTGCGCCCCGAATATTTCACCTGTCCACCAGATCTGCCGACGATGCTGCTCGAGGCCGACGCTGCGGTGCTGATCGGCGATGCCGCGCTGCGCGCGACGTACCAGCACGGTGGGGCACGGTCGGGCCACAGCGGGCTGCAGGTGCACGACCTCGGCGCCGCGTGGCGCGACTGGTCCGGGCTGCCGATGGTCTTCGCGGTATGGGCCGCGCGGCGCGACTACGCCGAGGCGCACCCGGGTCTGGTGAAGGACGTGCACGAGGCGTTCGTGCGCAGCCGCGACGACGCGCTCGCCCACGTCGAGGATGTCGCCGCCGCGGCCGCCCGGTGGGAGATCTTCGACCCCGGCACGCTCGCGACGTACTTCCGCACCCTCGACTTCTCCCTCGGCGAGCGGCAGGTGGCCGGCCTGCGCGAGTTCGCGCGACGGGCCGGCAGCCCCGTCGAACCGGACTTTGCCGACGTGTGACCGGCCGGTCCGCCACCCACGGGTGACTCGTTGGCAGTGCGCGACCCGTACCCTGGTCGGGTGACGATTGCGAGCTTGCTGGAGCATGCCGCGGGCGGCGGGCGCATCATGGCCGACGACGCGTTGCTGCTCTATACCGAGGCCCCGTTGCACGCCCTCGGCGAGGCCGCCGATGCGGTGCGCCGGCGCCGTTACCCGGACAACATCGCGACGTACATCATCGACCGCAACATTAATTACACGAACGTGTGCGTCACCGCGTGCAAGTTCTGCGCCTTCTACCGCGCCCCGAAGCATGCGGAAGGGTGGACCCACTCGCTGGCGGAGATCCTGCGGCGGTGCGGCGAGGCGGTCGACCTCGGCGCCACGCAGATCATGTTGCAGGGCGGGCACTCGCCCGAGCTTGGCATCGAGTGGTACGAGCAGACCTTCCGCGCGATCAAGGCGTCGTACCCGCAGCTCGTGCTGCACTCGCTCGGCGCGTCCGAGGTCGTGCACATCAGCGCTACGTCCGGCCTCGATCATGCGACGGCGATCGAGCGGCTCCACGCCGCAGGACTCGACTCATTCGCCGGAGCGGGCGCGGAGATCCTCGTCGAGCGGCCGCGGACCGCGATCGCGCCGCTGAAGGAAAAGGGCGAGGTCTGGCTCGCGGTGATGGAAGCGGCCCATCGGCAGGGCGTGGAATCCACCGCCACCTTCATGATGGGCACCGGCGAGACGAATGCCGAACGCATCGAACACCTGCGGATGATCCGCGACGTGCAGGACCGCACCGGCGGCTTCCGCTCGTTCATCCCGTGGACCTACCAGCCGGAGAACAACCACCTGAGGGGACGCACGCAGGCGACGAGTCTCGAGTATCTACGCATGATCGCGCTGGCTCGGCTGTTCTTCGACAACATCAACCACCTGCAGGGTTCGTGGCTGACCACCGGCAAGGACATCGGCCAGCTCACCTTGCACTTCGGTGCCGACGACCTGGGCTCGGTGATGCTCGAGGAGAACGTCGTCTCCAGCGCCGGGGCACGGCACCGCTCGAACCGGACGGAACTGATCGAACTCATCCGCGGCGCCGGCCGCATCCCCGCGCAGCGCGACACGCTGTACAACCACCTCGTCGTGCACGCCGACCCGAAGGACGACCCGGTCGACGCGCGGGTGCACTCACACTTCAGCTCGACCGCCCTCCCGCTTCAACAGGTCGCCGCCGCGAGCTAGCGTCGAGGGTCAGGCTGACCCCACGCACTGTGCCGCCGCGCTGCTCGCCCCGCGCTCCGGGCGGCCCTGAGTCCGGTTCCACGGCCGCTTGGCCCGATACTCTCCCGACGTGTCGCAGATCGTCGCCGTGATGTTCGGCGTCTCGTCGGCGGTCGTCTACGGCACGTCGATCGTGGTCCAGCATCGGACCGCCCAGCAGCACGCGGGCCACACCGGGGAGGCGAGTGCGGCCGGCCTGCTGATGCTGATCCGCAGCCCGGTGTGGTGGCTGGCGATCCTCGGCGATGTCGGCGGCTTCCTGCTACAGATCATCGCGCTGTCGCTGGGATCGGTGGTGCTCATCCAGCCACTCGTCGTGCTCATGCTTCCGGTGTCGCTGTTGGTGAGCTACCTGCTGGGTGGGCACCGGCCCCGCCTCGGCGACTACCTGGGTGTGCTGGCGGTACTCGGCGGCTTGGGGGTGTTCCTTGCGTTGATCGGCGTGCCGAGCCCCGGCCACCTGCCACCGCCGGGCTACCTCGCCCTCGCCCTGGTCGTCGTCGGCTGTTTCGGGGTGCTGCTGTGTCTTGTGGTGACCGGCTGCAACCGCGTCGTCCGCGGCGCCGTGTACGGCGCGGCAGCCGGGATGTACTTCGGCACGCTCGCCGTGATGGTCGACGCCGTCTCGGAACGGGTATCGCACGCCGGCGTGCACGGGCTGTTCACCACGGCGCGCGGTCTCGTGCCGTTCTCCGGGATCCTGATCCTGGGTGCCATCGGCATCGCGCTGACCCAGATGTCCTTCCAGGTGGGGGAGCTCAAGGCAACGCTGCCGGCGAATCTCGCCACAGACCCGCTCACCGCGGTACTGCTCGGCGTGATCCTGCTGCACGAGCACATTCCGCTGTCGTTCTGGCACATCGTCGCTTACGTACTGTGTCTGGCAACGGTCCTCGCCGGCGCGATCCGTCTCGCCGATCCCGAGGCGGGTCCGCTGGAGCCGGACATGGTCGACGGTATGGAGACAGCAGGGTGAGCAGGGCGACGCTCGACAAGCAGCCGCGCGAGGTTGCCGAGATGTTCGACGGCGTCGCGCGCCGCTACGACCTCACGAACACGGTCCTGTCCTTCGCGCAGGACCGGCGTTGGCGCAGGCGCACCCGACAATGCCTCGAGCTGAGGCCGGGACAACGCGTGCTCGACCTCGCGGCCGGCACCGGCGTGTCCACGGTCGAGATCGCGCGTAACGGTACGCACGCGGTGGCCTGCGACTTCTCGCTCGGAATGCTCCGGACCGGCCGCGCGAACAAGCACCGGCGCAACGTCGTGCCGTTCGTCGCCGGGGACGCGACGTGCCTGCCGTTTCGCGATCACGCGTTCGACGCGGTCGTGATCAGTTTCGGGCTACGCAACGTCTCCGATGTGCCTCGGGCGCTGCGTGAGATGGCGCGGGTCGTGCGGCCCGGCGGCCGGTTGGTGATCTGCGAGTTCAGCCGCCCGACGTGGCGCCCGTTCCGGGCGTTGTACCTGAACTACCTGATGCGGTCGTTGCCCTGGATCGCCAAGCGCGTCTCCTCGAATGCGGATGCCTATGTCTACTTGGCCGAATCGATCCGCGCATGGCCGCCGCAGGACGAACTCGCCGCGACGGTTGCGTCGTCGGGGTGGACGTCGGTGCGTTACCGCAATTTGACCGGCGGGATAGTCGCATTGCATATGGCGGACCGACCCGCCCGTGCGGCAGGTTAGGCACTGGACGCGTCGGGTACGAGGCAGATGACCGACGCGATCAGCGTGGTCGGCCGTCACCCGACGGCCGCGGCACACCGAATCGGAGGTTGCAGTGGACGACAGTGACATCACCACCGGCGACGGCGGCGCAGACGGCGCAGCGGACGCAGGTGGCGACGGCGGTGCGCAGTACGGCGACGGCGGTGCGGACGGCGCGGCCGGTGACGGCGGTGGCGACGGCGGTGCGGACGGCGCAGCGGACGCGGGTGGCGACGGCGGTGCAGGTGGCGACGGCGGTGCGGACGGCGCGGCCGGTGACGGCGGTGCCGACGGCGGTGCCGACGGCGGCGCGTGAGCGCGGCACCCGGTGATCTGAGCAGGGCCGGCCGGGCACGAGATGCAGCGCTCGCGCGCTGCATCTCGTGCGGGGTAGACACGTTTGCCGCGCAGCACTGGGGCCGAGCGCCGCTGCTGTCACGGGCCGCCGAGCTCGGCGGCGGCTTCGCCGACCTGCTCAACGCCGCTGCCGTCGACGAGCTCGTCTCGTCGCGGGCGCTGCGCACGCCATTCCTGCGGATGGCCAAGGACGGGGACGTGCTCCTCGCGAGCAGGTTCACCCGCGGCGGCGGCGCCGGGGCAGGGATCAAGGATCAGGCGGCCGACGACAAGATCCTGACGAGCATGGCCGACGGCGCAACGCTCGTGCTGCAGGCACTGCACCGAAGCTGGCCGCCGCTGGTCGCCTTCGGCAGTCGGCTCGCTATCGAGCTCGGCCATCCGGTGCAGATCAACGCCTACGTCACCCCACCGCAGAGCCAGGGATTCGCTGCGCACTACGACGTGCACGACGTCTTCGTCCTGCAGATCGCCGGGCGTAAGCGCTGGGCGATTCACGAGCCGGTGGTCGAGGCGCCGTCGGACAACCAGCCGTGGCACCAGCACCGCGCGGCGGTCGCGTCCCGCGCCGCGCAGCCGCCGGTGATCGACGCACTCCTCGAGCCCGGTGACGCGCTGTACCTGCCGCGGGGCACGATCCACTCAGCGGCCGCGCAGGGCGAGGTGTCTATCCACCTCACCGTCGGCGTGCACCCGATATCGCGTTACCAGCTGGTGCGCCACCTGCTCGACCTCGCGCAGGACGACCCGCTGCTGCGTGCGCCCCTGCCCATGGGCGTCGACCTGTCCGATCCCGCGGTGCTCGCCGAGCATCTCGCGCCGACCATCGCCGCGCTGCATGCCCGCGTGGACGCCACCTCTGCCGCCGACGTCGCACGCCGCGTCGGCGCCGACCTCATGCACCGCACCCGTCCGGAGCCGGTCGGCCCACTGACCCAACTCGCGGCGGCCGATGCGCTCACCTCGAACACCCGCGTCCGGCTGCGCGCCGGTCTGCGCACTCGGCTCGAAGTGGGCGACGCGCAGGTGCAGCTCGTCGGGCTGGATCGCACGATTGCGCTGCCGAGCGACGCCGCAGACGCGCTCAAGGCCGTGCTGGACGCAGCGCCGTTCACGCCGGCGGAGCTTCCCGGGCTGGACGCCCACGCGCAGCTGGTCATCGTGCGGCGGCTGCTGCGCGAGGGAGTGCTTGTTCCGGCGTGAGCGAAGCGATCCATCACGTCCCGCATCCCCGCGACTCGCTCGAGCGATGCGCATTGCGTGCGCAACTGCGAGGCGATCCGCTGCTGGGCACGGCGTTCCCGGCGGCGCAACTGTTGCTCGTGGAGCAGCCCGGGCCGTGGGGCCCGGACGGACTGCGCGATTCCCGCTTCGGTGCCGAGGCTGCGGCTCGGCTCGAGGCGCGGGCGAGAAGGGCCGGCCTGCGGCTGGAGGCGATCCGCCGTCCCGGCCGGTCGAGGCGCGCGGGCGAGCACCGGTGGGCGCTCGTCGACACCCGCGACGGGCAAGAGTCGATCCGGTGGGGCAGCTACCGCGATCCCGCCGAGCTACTGGACGTGCCGCTCGACGCCGCGGCAGGGGAACTCGACACCGAGCCCATCTATCTCGTCTGTGCGCACGGAAAGCATGACACCTGCTGCGCGCTGCGCGGGCGCCCGGTTGCGGCCGCCTTCGACGAGGTGCGTCCGGGCCGGGTCTGGGAGTGCAGTCACCTCGGCGGCGACCGGTTCGCGGCCAACGTGCTCGTGTTGCCGGCCGGTCTGCTCTACGGACGGGTGCTGCCGTTCGCGGCCCCGGAGTTCGTCGCCGCGGCAGAGGCCGGCGATGTCGTCGGCGCGCTGCTGCGCGGGCGCATCGGGCTGCCGCCACCCGCACAGGCGGCGCTGGCGTTCACGCACGAGCACCTGGCATTGCATCGGCGCAGCGACCTGCAGGTGATCTCGACCGGACAAGTGGCCGGTGGCGTCGCGACCGTGCGGATCCGCTGGCCGCGCGGCGAGCTGGATGTCACGGTGCAGGTGGAGCTGGTGCGCGCCCCCGGCCTGACCTGCCGCAATCCCGCGGACAACCGCTACGTCGCCTACCGGCCGGTTCGGATTGAGCCGGTCGAGTAGGCCGTCCCGCTCAAGTTAGGTGACCACTCGACGAGGTGGGTCGGTCAGTGCTCGCCCTGGCCGGCGCGGTAGCCACCGGCGTCGAGCCAGCGTTGCCGGGATCGGGTGATCTCCCGCTCGGCTTCGGCGCGGCCGACCCAGGACGCGCCCTCGACCGACTTGCCGGGTTCGAGTTCCTTGTAGACCTCGAAGAAGTGCTGGATCTCGAGGCGGTCGAACTCGGGCACGTGATGGATGTCGCGCAGATGCTCCAGTCGCGGGTCACTGGTGGGGACGGCGAGCACCTTGTCGTCGCCGCCCTTCTCGTCCTTCATCTTGAACATCCCGATCGCTCGGCACCGGACGAGCACACCGGGGAACAGCGGGTCTCCGTGCAGCAGCACCAGGGCGTCGAGCGGATCCTCGTCATCGCCGAGGGTGTCCTCGATGTAGCCGTAGTCGGACGGATACTGCGTCGACGTGAACAGCGTTCGGTCCAGCCGCATGCGGCCGGATTCGTGATCGACCTCGTACTTGTTGCGGCTTCCGCGCGGGATCTCGATCAGGACGTCGAACTCCACGGTTGCAGATCCCTTCGTCGGCCACATCGTGACCCGGCGTGGCGGTGCCGGCCACCGCTGCGGATCACTAGTCTGACGCATCGTGCCGGGATCGGGAGCGACGCGTCGCGCCCGGCGCGTGCTGGTCGTCGTGCTGGTCGTGCTTGGTGCCGGTGGCGCCGCGGTGGCGGGCTATGCCACGGCCAGGTCCGTGCGCGCGGAGCACCTGCGCCGGGCCGTCGTCGCGCCCACACCGTCCATTGCGTTGGCGGCCGGTGTCGCGCCCCGCAGTTCGCCGGTGCCGGCCGCGTCGACCGCCCCGCGGCCGGCGGCACTCGCACGAGCACTCAGCAGCGCGCTCACGGCGCCCGGACTCGGTGAACGACTGCGCGCACGAATAGTCGACATCACCTCCGGAGCGGTGCTGCTCGACCGTACCGGCGCCGCGCCCGCCGCGCCGGCGTCCACGGCGAAACTGCTCACGGCCGCGGCGCTGTACTCGGTGCGCGCGCCGACCGACCGGTTGCGCACGGTCGTGCGGACCGGTACCGGTGGGGCGGTGGTGCTGGTCGGCGGCGGCGATCCGACACTGACCGGTGCCGCCGCGGGCGAGCCGTCCGCGTACGCCGGCGCGGCGCGCGTCCGCGATCTCGCCGCGCAGCTGCGCCGGGCGAACGTGCACCCGAGCTCGATCATCGTCGATGATTCGCTGTTCTCGGGGCCGGCCGTCTCGCCCGCGTGGGCGCCCGAGGACATCCCGAGCGATTACGCCGCGCCGATCACTGCGGTCCTCGTCGACGGCGGGCGCGATGAGCCGACCGACGAGATACGAAGCACGCAACCCGACCTCGCGGCCGGCCGCGCCCTCGCGCGCGCGCTCGGTGCCGCCGATCTGCCGGTGACTCGTGGCACTGCGCCGACCGGCAGCCGGGTGCTCGCGACGGTGCGCTCAGCGCCGCTGCGCACCCTCGTCGACGAGATGCTCGAGCGGTCCGACAACGTCATCGCCGAGTGCCTGGCACGTCAGGTGGCGCTCGCGAGCGGCCGGCCGGCGACCTTCCGCGGCGCAGCTGCGGCGATCGCGACCGTCCTGCGACGGTCCGGGCTGGCCGTGGGTAACGGCATGGCCGACGCGAGCGGCCTCGCAGCCGGAGACCGGCTGACATCGGCCACCCTGGCCGCGGTGCTCCGGCTGGTGACGACGACCGCGCGACTGCGCGACATCGTCGACGGACTCCCGGTCGCCGCGTGGTCCGGCTCGCTCGCCGACCGCTACCGGCAACCCCCGTTGCGGGTGGCAGCCGGCGTCGTCCGGGCCAAGACCGGGACGCTGACCGGGGTGTCGGCGCTCGCCGGGCTGGTGCGCGATCGCAGCGGAGCCGTGCTCGCCTTCGCTCTCATCGCCGACCGCACCGGGTCGACGCCGGACGCCGAGCAGGCACTGGACGGTATCGCCGCGCGCCTCGCGCGGTGCGGCTGCGCGTGACGGCACGCTGCTGAGGGCCCGCAGGTCGGCCCGGGAATCTGGGCTAGCGTGTCTGCATGTCGTCGCTCATCGACTGGGACGTCGCGGCACGCGCCGCGAAACGCTTCAGTCCGTCGGTCCCGCAGGTGTCCAGGCGGGAGGCGGACGACGTCGTCGGCGAGTTGTACCGCGCCACCGCGGAGGCTGCCGACCATGTCGCGCAGTTGACCCGGCTGCAGGAGCCCCCGGTCACCGCAATCACGCGGGTGATCGACCGGCCGGCGTGGGTCGACGCGAACGCCGGCGGGATGCGCGCGATCATGGATCCGGTCGTCGAGCGGCTCACCGCGGACAACCCGGTCGGCAAGGTCGCGGAGAGCATCGGCAGCCGGCTCACCGGGATTCAGGTCGGGGTGGTGCTGGGCTTCCTGTCCGGAAAGGTGCTCGGGCAGTTCGAGTTCTTCGACCGCCCTGGGGGCCAACTGCTGCTCGTCGCCCCGAATCTGGTCGCGGTGGAACGCCAGCTGAAGGTCGATCCGCGCGACTTCCGGCTCTGGGTATGCCTGCACGAGGTCACGCACCGGGTCCAGTTCACCGCCGTGCCGTGGTTGCGCCAGCACATGCTGGACGAGGTCGCGGCGCTCACGGCCACGGTCGACAGCGACCCGGCCGAACTGCGCAGACGACTGTCGACCGCGGTCGGTGAGCTGGTGCAGGTCGTGCGGGGCCGCGGCGAGGGCACCGGACTGCTCGCGGCGCTGGCGACCGACGAGCAACGCGTCGTCATCGAGCGGATCACGGCATTCATGTCGCTCGTCGAAGGCCATGCCGAATACGTGATGAACGCGGTCGCCCCGTCGGTGATCCCCAGCCAGCAGGTGATCGAGAGCCGCTTTGCGACGCGTCGGCGCCGCGGCGGCAACCCGCTGGATCGGTTGCTGCGCCGAGCGCTCGGCATGGAGGCCAAGACCCGGCAGTACGTCGACGGCTCGGCGTTCGTGCGCACGGTGGTCGACCGGATCGGCATCGACGACTTCAACGCGATCTGGACCTCGCGTGAGACGCTGCCCACCAAGTCCGAGATCGCCGATCCGGCCCGGTGGATCGCCCGTGTCCACGCATAACTATCCCGGTCCGCCTTCGTGATCTTGCGCACACCGTCGCTCCGGCAACATTGCGTGCATGATCACGCGGCGGTGCGGTCGGCCTGACGGCGCAATGGGTCCCGCCCCGCCCGTTGCCGCCGTGCGCGCGGCGGTGCGGGCCGCGCTAAGGCAGGTGGCCGGTCCGGTGCTGGTGGCCTGTTCGGGCGGCGCGGACTCCCTCGCACTCGCCGCGGCCACCGCATTCGAGGCCAGGCGGGCCGGGCTGCCGGCCGGCCTGGTGACGGTCGATCACGGACTCGTTCCGGGATCGGCACCACAGGCGGTGTGGACGGCCGCGACCGGAGCCGAACTCGGCCTGTCGCCGGTGACCATCGTGCGTGTCGCCGTGGGCTCGGGCGGCGGACCGGAGGCGGCCGCCCGGACGGCGCGATACGCCGCGTTGGACGAGCTTGCCGAACGCCTGGACGCCATGGTCCTGCTCGGCCACACCCTCGACGACCAGGCCGAGACCGTGTTGCTCGGGCTCGGGCGCGGTTCCGGCCCGCGTTCGATTGCGGGTATGGCGGCGGCCGACGGACGATACCTGCGGCCGTTGCTGGCGGTGCGGCGGGCGACCACTGTCGCGGCGTGTGCGGCCCTCGGGATGTATCCGTGGCAGGACCCGCACAACGCCGACCCGGCCTTCCAGCGCCCGCGCTTGCGGCACCAGGTGCTGCCGCTGCTCGAGCAGGTGCTGCAGGGTGGGGTGGCTCCGGCGCTCGCCCGCACCGCCGAGCTGCTGCGCGACGATCTCGCCGCCCTGGACGGGTGGGCCGCGGCGGCGCTGCACGCCGCGGTGACACCGGTCCCGGCAGGTCCCGTCGTTGCGATCCGAGGTGGTCACCCGAACGGAACTCCGCAGCCTCGCTCTGCCGCCGTGGTCTCGGTCGCGGGCCCGGTATCCCCCGGCCCCGACCGAGATCGCCGCGACGAGACGGTTCGCGCCGGGCTGTCCGTCGCGGCCCTTGCCGACCTGCCGCGGGCCGTGCGGACCCGGGTCCTGCGGGCCTGGGCAGCGGCGGAGGGGACGGCATCGCTGTCTGCCGAGCGCACCGCCGCACTGGACGCGTTGATCACCGACTGGCACGGGCAGGGCGCGGTCGACCTGCCAGGCGGGGTAGCGGTCATGCGCGCGTCTGGGACACTCGTCGCGTATGCGCGGGGCACCGACCCACCGACCGATGCGCCGCTTGCTGTTCCCGACCGCCCCGCAGGAGTGACGTGTCCGAGCTCGATTCCGACATCGACGAGATCCTGATCTCCGAAACAGACATCCGGGACAAGATCGCCGTGTTGGCGAAGGAGATCGACGCCGACTATGCCGGGCGCGAGCCGGTCCTGGTCGGCATCCTCAAGGGTGCGGCGATGTTCATGTCCGACCTCGCCCGCGCGCTGGAACGGCCCTCGACGATGGAGTTCATGGCCGTCAGCTCCTACGGCAGCGGCACCCAGTCGAGTGGCGTCGTGCGCATCCTCAAGGACCTCGACCGCGACATCTCCGGCCAGCACGTCCTCATCGTCGAGGACATCATCGATTCAGGGCTCACCTTGTCGTGGCTGTTGAAAAACCTCAGCAGCCGCAGCCCGGCATCCATGTCGATCGTCACCCTGCTGCGTAAGCCGGAGGCGGTGAAGGTCGACATTGCGGTGAACTACGTGGGATTCGACATCGCAAACGAGTTCGTCGTCGGATACGGCCTCGACTACGCCGAGCGCTACCGCGATCTGCCCTACATCGGGCGGCTGAAGCCCGCGGTCTACGGGGGCTGACGTGTACCGTCGGTACCTCGACAGGGCGCATGTCTGGGTGAGCGCCGCCCCCGGCGCGGAAGGAACGCGAACGGCTGGTCGTTCGTGATATCGATATGAATCGCAAGCGCATTCTGAAGTCGTGGTGGCTGTGGGGCCTCCTCGCTCTTGTCCTCGTGTTCATCGTGCCGAACATGCTGTCGAGCGGTGGCGACTACCACGGTGTCAGCACGTCCCAGGCGCTGGATCAGATCTCGGCCAACAACGTCACCAGCGCGATCGTGTCGGACAAGGAGCAGACGCTCGAGCTCACGCTCAAGGACAAGTTCGAGAGCAAGTACAGCAAGATCAGCACGCAGTACCCGTCCGGCACCTCACAGCAGATCTTCGACAGGCTGGAGAAGGCCAAGGACACGACCTGGCGTACCCGGGTCACCCACGAGAACACCTGGCTCTCGCTGCTGGTCAGCCTGCTGCCGATCCTGCTCATCGTCGGCGTGCTGTTCTTCGTCATGAGTCAGGTCCAGGGCGGCGGTAACCGGGTCATGAGCTTCGGCCGCAGCAAGGCCAAGCTCGTCAACAAGGACACGCCCAAGACCACCTTCACCGACGTCGCCGGTGCCGACGAGGCGATCGAGGAACTGGAGGAGATCAAGGACTTCCTTGCGGCGCCCGCCAAGTTCCAGGCCATCGGCGCCAAGATTCCGAAGGGCGTGCTGCTGTACGGTCCGCCGGGCACCGGCAAGACGCTGCTCGCCCGCGCGGTCGCCGGCGAGGCCGGCGTGCCGTTCTACTCGATCTCCGGCTCGGACTTCGTCGAGATGTTCGTCGGCGTCGGCGCCAGCCGGGTGCGCGACCTGTTCGAGCAGGCGAAGGCCAACGCGCCGGCGATCATCTTCGTCGACGAGATCGATGCGGTCGGGCGGCACCGCGGCGCCGGGCTCGGCGGTGGCCACGACGAGCGCGAGCAGACCCTGAACCAGCTCCTCGTCGAGATGGACGGATTCGACGTCAAGGGCGGGGTGATCCTGATCGCCGCCACGAACCGGCCCGACATCCTCGATCCGGCACTGCTGCGCCCCGGCCGCTTCGACCGCCAGATCGCGGTCGGACCGCCCGACGTGATCGGTCGAGAGGCAGTGCTGCGGGTGCACGCGAAGGGCAAGCCGTTCTCGGCCGATGTCGACCTCAGTGTGATCGCGCGACGCACGCCCGGCTTCACCGGCGCGGATCTGGCGAACGTCATCAACGAGGCTGCGCTGCTCACCGCGCGCAACAACGGCCGGCTGATCACCGGGCAGGCGCTTGAGGAGTCGATCGATCGCGTCATCGCCGGCCCCGAGCGCAAGACGCGGGCGATGAGCGACAAGGAGAAGCGGGTCACCGCGTACCACGAGTCGGGCCACGCCCTCACCGCCTGGGCCATGCCGAACCTCGACCCGGTGCACAAGGTGACCATCCTGCCGCGCGGACGCTCGCTCGGGCACACCCTCGTGCTGCCGCTGGAAGATCGCTACACGCAGACCCGCGCCGAGATCCTCGATCAGCTCGTGTACGCCCTCGGCGGGCGCGCCGCGGAGGAACTCGTCTTCCACGAGCCGACCACTGGTGCCTCCGACGACATCGAAAAGGCCACCAAGCTGGCCCGCTCGATGGTCACCGAATACGGCATGAGCGCCAAGCTCGGCGCGGTGAAGTACGGCACCGGCGACGCCGAGCCGTTCATGGGTCGCGACTACGGCCATCAGCGCGACTACTCCGAGGACATCGCCGCAGACATCGACACGGAGGTCCGCGACCTCATCGAGGGTGCACACGACGAGGCGTGGGAGATCTTGCAGCAGTACCGCGACGCACTCGACCAGATGGTGCTCGAACTCGTCGAGAAGGAGACGCTCGGCAAGGACGATCTCGAGCGAATCCTCGCGCCGGTGCGCAAGCGCCCGCCGCACAACACGTTCACCGCTTTCGGCAAGCGCACGCCGAGCGACCGCCCGCCGGTCGAGATCCCGCCGTCGCTGCGCAAACCGGCGCCGAACGGCGGCACGCCCAACGGAGCAGCGCGCGGTGGACCTCCCAATGGCGCGTCACCGAACGGCGGTCACCACGGCGGCGTGCTGCCGGGGGTCGTGCCCGGGCCGACCGCACCGCAGCCACCCACGCCGTCGTCGGCGCCGCCGGTGTTCGGGCCGCAACACGGCGCTCACCCGGAGCCGTACGGCGGGTACCCGCCGCCCGCTCAGGGGCCGTACGACACCCCGCCCGGCGGCGGCCAGGCGTGACACCACCCCACAACAGCCTCGCGTGGACTCCGGCGTGAGCGCCCCCGCCCGCGGCGCCGCGCCCGCATTCGGGAGCGACGTGAGCGCCCCCGTCGACTTCCCGCGCGCGGAAGCGGCGGTGCGCGAGCTGCTGATCGCGATCGGCGAGGACCCCGACCGGGACGGGCTCAAGGCCACCCCGGGGCGGGTGGCGCGCGCCTACGCCGAGGTGTTCGCCGGGCTTCACGTCAATCCCGACGACGTGCTGGAGACGACGTTCGACGAGAACCACGACGAGCTGGTGCTCGTGAAGGACATCCCGCTCTACTCGACCTGCGAGCATCACCTGGTGCCCTGGCACGGTTCGGCCGCCGTCGGCTACATCCCGGGCCGGGACGGACGGATCACCGGCCTGTCCAAGCTGGCGCGGCTGGTCGACCTGTATGCTCGCCGGCCGCAGGTGCAGGAGCGGCTCACGAGCCAGGTCGCGGACGCTGTCGTGCGCCGGCTGCAGCCGCGCGGCGTGATCGTCGTCGTCGAGGCCGAGCACCTGTGCATGGCGATGCGCGGGGTCCGTAAGCCCGGCTCGCGCACGATGACCTCGGCGGTGCGCGGCAGCCTGCAGAACGACCCGCGGACTCGTGCGGAGGCGTTGAGCCTCATCCTGGGTCGTTGACGGCGGGGTCGTCGATGGCGGGTCGTTGATGGCCGGTCGGCACCCACTACCGGCCGCAGGTGCGCTCCCGCGCCGCGACGACCGGATCTGCGTCATGGGCGTGGTAAACGCCACCCCGGATTCGTTCTCCGACGGCGGCCGCTACGCGGGCGTGGACGATGCGATCGCCCACGGCCTGGCGCTGTATGCCGAGGGGGCCGATCTGGTCGATGTCGGCGGCGAATCCACCCGCCCGGGCGCGGTCCGGGTCGCGGCCGACGAGGAACTGCGGCGCATCGCCCCGGTGATCGAAGGACTGGCCGCACACGGCGTACCGATTTCGGTCGACACCTATCGCGCGACGGTGGCCGACTCGGCACTGTCGCTGGGCGCGTCAGTCGTCAACGACGTCTCCGGCGGGTTGGCCGATCCGGACATGGCGCGGGTCGTGCGCGACGCCGGCTGCCCGTGGATCCTCATGCACTGGCGCGGCTACAGCGAGCGGATGAGCGAGCTCGCGGTCTACGCCGACGTCGTGCAGGAGGTCCGCACAGAGCTCCTGGCGAGAGTGGCGGCGGCCGTCGCGGCCGGCGTGGACGAGACTCGACTGGTGATCGATCCGGGGCTCGGGTTCGCGAAGACCGCGCAGCACAACTGGGCGATCCTCGCCGCGCTGCCCGCATACGTCGAGATCGGCCTGCCGGTTCTCGTGGCGGCCTCGAGAAAGTCGTTTCTCGGCCGGTTGCTCGCCGACGCCTCCGGCGCACCACGGGCTACCGACGGCCGCGAGGACGCGACGACCGCGATCACCGCGCTGTGCGCGGCGCAGGGGGTGTGGGGCGTGCGGGTGCATCGCGTACGACCGTCCGTCGACGCGGCGTTGGCCGTGGCGGCCGTCCAGGGGGCGACGTGAGCCACGACGAGATCGCGCTTCGCGGCCTGCGGGTGCGCGGTCGGCACGGCGTGTTCGACCACGAGCGGCGCGACGGCCAGGACTTTGTGGTGGACGCCGTGCTCGAGGTGCCGACGGCGCGGGCCGCGCAATCGGACGACCTCGCGCACACTGTCGACTACGGCGATCTCGCCCAGCGGCTGGCTGCGGTGGTCGCCGGCGAGGCGGTGAATCTGATCGAGACACTTGCCACGCGGCTGGCCGAGGAGTGTCTCTCCGATCCCCGCGTAGCGGCCGCCACGGTGACCGTCCACAAACCACAGGCGCCGATCCCCCTCACCTTCGCCGACGTCGCGGTCACGATCCGGCGGACCCGTCCGTGACTGTCGGGTGTCGGCGCCCGTGCGGCACTTGCCGCGGCCGGTCGGGCGGCACGGAGGCCGGCCGGTGAGCGCGGCTGTCCTGTCGATCGGCGCCAATCTCGGTGATCGGCTGGCCAACCTGCAGCACGCGGTCGACGTGTTCGGTCCGTGGCTGCAGGCCGTCTCGCCGGTGTACGAGACGCCGCCGTGGGGCCCGGTAATGCAGGCTCCGTTCCTGAACGCGGTGCTGCTGGTCGCCGACGAGGCCGCGGCGCCGCGTGACTGGCTGGCCCGCGCGCACGCGGCCGAGCGCGCCGCGCAGCGAACCCGCGACGTGCACTGGGGGCCGCGGACCCTCGATGTCGACGTCATCGCGGTCGACGACACGGTCAGCGACGATCCGCTGCTGACGCTGCCGCATCCGCGTGCGCACGAGCGCGCGTTCGTGCTGGTGCCGTGGCTCGCCGTTGCACCGGCGGCCCGGCTGTCCGGCCGGAGCCTGGCCGAGTGGCTCGCGGCGGTGCCCGCGGCCGAAACGGCCGGTGTCCGGCTGGTGGGCGACCAGCTGGTCGATCACCGGGAATTGCTGTGACCGGACGCGGGCCGGGGATGCGCCGCACCCGGTGGACCGATCTTGCGGTGCCGTTGGTCGTGGTCGCGGTCGCGGTCTACGTCGTGCTGAGCCTGTCCTACGCAGACCTGCCGCCGCTGCAGTACATCGTCCCGGTGCCGCTTGCGGCCCTCGCCGCGGTCGAGTTCGTGGTGGCGCACCGGGTGCGGGCCGCGGTGCGCCACGATCGCGGGGCCAAGCCGATGACGGCGATCGCCGTGGCCCGCTGCGTGGCACTCGGCAAGGCGTCCTCGCTTGTCGGCGCCGGAGTCGTTGGGGCCGCCGTCGCGTTGCTTGCGTGGGTGCTGCCCGACGTGGGAACGGTTCGCTCGGCGACGAACGACGCCCGGGTCGGTGCGCTGCTGCTCCTCGCAGCGATCTTGCTGGTGGTGTCCGGCCTGCTGCTCGAACGTGCTGGGGTCGATCCGGGCTCGACTGCGCAAGGGCAGCGGCAAGGCCGCTGATATCACCTGCTGACGCTGTCGCGGAACTCAGGTCTGCGGCGCCCAGCGAGGCGGCCGCTTTTCGAGGAAGGCCTGCATGCCCTCGCGGCCGTCGCTCGACGTGAACAGCCGCGCCGACTGCGCGCGAACCTCGTCGGCGTAGGACACGAAGGCCTCCTTCAGCCCGCGAGTGACCAGCGGCTTGATCTCCGCCAGGCTCTGCGGCGAGCACGCGCGCAGCGCATCACTGATCGCGCCGAGTTCCGCGTCGACGTCGGCTACGGCAGCAGTGATCAGACCGGCCTCGGCTGCCTGGGTCGCGGTGAACGTCTCGCCGGTGAGGTAGTAGCGCGCCGCCGAGCGATCGGTCATCCGCCCGAGTGTCGTCAGGGAGATGATCGCCGGTGCGAGCCCCAGCCGGGCTTCGGTGAACGCGAAGGACGCTCGCGTGCTGGCGACGGCGATGTCACAGGCACCGACCATGCCGAGCCCGCCCGCGCGAACTGCGCCGTCGATGCGGGCAATGACTGGTTTGGGCACCTCGATGATGATCCGCAACAGACCGAGCATCCGCGCCGTACCCTGTTCCGAACCACCCTCTGCGGCCTGTTCCTTGACATCGGCGCCGGCGCAGAAGACCGAGCCGGCATGGGTGAGCACCACCGCGCGCACGTCGTCGTCCACCAGCGCGGCGCCGAGGTAGACCGAGATCTCGCCGATCAGCTGAGCCGACATCGCGTTGCGATTGTGCGGTGAGTCGAGGGTGATCGTCGCGATCGCGCGATCGACGGAATAGTGGACGAGATCGGTCATTCGTTCCCCCAGGGAGAGCAGCAGGTCGCGGCAGGTACAGCGGTCAGTACGACTTCGGCAGTCCGAGGCCGGATTGCGCGACGAAGTTCAGGATCATCTCTCGGCTCACCGGCGCCACCCGGCTCACGCGGGTCGCGGGCAACAGTCGCGCGAGTCCGTACTCACTGGCAAAGCCGGCGCCGCCGAGCGTCTGGACGCCCTGGTCGACCGCGCGCACGGCGACTTCGGCGGCCGCGTACTTGGCCATGTTCGCGGCCTCGCCGGCACGGGCGTCGTCACCGGCGTCATACAGGGTCGCCGCCTTCTGCATCATCAGCTTCGCCTGCTCGAGTTCGATCTTGATCTGCGCCAGCGGATGGGCGATGCCCTGGTGCGCCCCGATCGGCTGGCCCCAGATCGCGCGCTCCTTCGCGTAGCGCACGGCCTGGTCGATGGCGTAGCGGGCCGTTCCGACCGACAGTGCGGCCGCCATGATCCGTTCGGGGTTGAGCCCGGCGAACAGTTGCACGAGCGCCGCGTCCTGCTCACCGATCAGCGCCGCGTCCGGCACCCGGACGTCGTCGAGGAAGAGCAGGAACTGCTTGTCGGTCAGGCCGGCGTCCATGTCGATCGCGCGGTATTCGAATCCAGGGGAGTCCGTCGGGACCACGAACAGCGCCGGCTTGAGCCGGCCGCTGCGAGCATCTGCCGTGCGCCCGACGATGAGCACCGCATCGGCTCGATCGACGCCGCTGACGTAGATCTTGCGGCCGGTCAGCAGCCAGCCGGCGTCGTCGCGCCGGGCGGTCGTCGTGATGTTGTGGCTGTTCGAACCGGCGTCCGGCTCGGTGATCCCGAACGCCATGATCGACGTACCGTCGGCGATCGGGGGCAGCCAGCGTCGTTGCTGTTCGGGTCGGCCGAACCGGGCGATGACGGTGCCGCAGATTGCCGGCGACACAACCATCATCAACTGGCTGCACCCGGCTGCCGCGAGTTCCTCCTCGACGAGCGCGAGCTCGTACAGGCCCTGGCCACCGCCGCCGAACTCCTCCGGCAGGTTCACGCCGAGAAAACCCAGCCTGCCCGCCTCCGCCCACAGCTGCGTGGTGTATTCGCCGGCGTCGAGCGCGCGTCGGGTGTAGGCGTAGCCGTAGCGGCTGCCCAGCTCCGCGACCGCAGTGCGCAGCGCGACCTGGTCCACGGTCTCGGTGAAGTCCACCCCTCAATCCTCCTGCACCGTCACGACGGCGAGCACAGCGCCGACGTCGACCTGCTGTCCCGCGCCGACCGGCAGCCCCACGACGACCCCGTCGACCGGCGCGTCGATGCGATGTCGCATCTTCATCGCCTCGAGCCACAGGATCGGGCTGCCCGCCGCGACGCGATCGCCGAGGGCGACGGCCAGCCGGGCGACGGTGCCGGGCATCGGCGCGTGCAACGAACCGGGCGCGGGCCGTTGCGCGGGGTCGACGAACGGCGGTACCCGCCGCAGTGTGACCGAGCCGTCGGCACAGTCGACGTAGACGTCGTCCCGGTCCAGGTGCACGTCGAAGCGCCGCCGGACTCCGGCCACGTCGAGGACGACCCGCGACGACGACGCGGCAACCAGCCCGACGCCGTCGAACCCGTGCGCAATCAACCCGTCGCGAGTCAGCCGATACGCGACCTCGTGGCCGTCGAAGCGGCGCCGTTGCGGCTGGCTGACAACGTTGCGCCAGCCGGACGGCACGCTGCGCAGCACCGGTGCGGCTGCGCGGTCCGCACGGTCGAGGGCGAGGGCGGCGACGAGCGCGCACAGCCGCTGTACCTCGTCGTCGGCGAGCGGGGCCGTGAGGTCGTAGCGGTCGAGCAAGCCGGTGTCCGTCTCGCCGCGCAGGAACGCCGGGTGCCGCAGCACGCGCACGAGCAGGTCGCGATTGGTGGCGAGGCCGTGGATCTGCCCACGGGCCAGGGCAGCGGCGAGCGAGGCGGCCGCCTGGGTGCGGGTCGGTGCCCACGCGATCACCTTCGCCAGCAGCGCGTCGTAGTGCACGCCGACGACGCTGCCGTCCAGCACGCCCGCGTCGAGTCGAATGCCGCTGGGCGCGGCACCGGGCGCGAACGCGGCGTCGGCTCCGGCGACGGTGAAACGCGCCAGGCGCCCCGACCGGGGCCGCCAGTCCGCCGCCGGCTCCTCGGCGTACAGCCGTGCCTCGATGGCGTGCCCACGAGTGGGGGGCGGTTGCGCGTCGAGCCGCGCGTTCTCGGCGATCTCGATCTGCAGGGCGACCAGGTCGAGTCCGGTCGTGCATTCGGTCACCGGGTGCTCGACCTGCAGGCGGGTGTTCATCTCGAGGAACCAGCACCGCTCGCTCGCCTCGTCCACGAGGAACTCGACCGTGCCGGCGCCGCGGTAGCCGACGGCCTCGGCCGCCGAGCGGGCCGCCTCGCGCAGCTGGCTACGCAGGCCGGGAACGCGCTCGACGACCGGGGCCGGCGCCTCTTCGATGATCTTCTGGTGTCGGCGCTGGACGGAGCACTCGCGCTCGCCCAGGGCCCAGGTAGTGCCGTGGGCGTCGGCGACCACCTGGACCTCGACGTGGTGCGCGTCCGCGAGATAGGGCTCGCAGAAGACGGTTGGGTCGCCGAACGCGGTTGCGGCCTCGGCCTGCGCCGCGTCCAGCGCGCCGGCCAGCTCGGCGAGTTGGCGCACGATCCGCATGCCACGCCCGCCGCCGCCCGCCGATGCCTTGACCAGGACGGGCAGGTCGGCCGCCGTCAAGGTCGCTGAATCCAGCTCCCCCAGCACGGGCACGGCGGCCTCGATCATCAGCCGTTTCGCGGCGATCTTGCTGCCCATGGCCTCGATCGCCCGCGGCGGTGGGCCGATCCAGGTCAGGCCGGCGTCGATCACGGCCTGCGCGAAGGCCGCGTTCTCCGACAGGAAGCCGTATCCGGGATGGACGGCGTCGGCACCCGTCCGCCGCGCCGCGTCGAGGATGAGCTCAGCGCGCAGGTAGGTGTCCGCCGGCGCGGCGCCGGCCAGCCGGACCGCAATGTCGGCCTCGGCCACGTGCGGTGCGTCGGCGTCCGGATCGGCGAAGACGGCAACCGTACGGAGCCCGAGTCGCCGGCAGGTGTGCAAGATCCTGCGGGCGATCTCGCCGCGGTTGGCCACGAGGACGCTCGTGATCACAGCCGGAACACCCCGAACCTGCGTCGTCCCTGCCACCGGCGCGCTGTGCACCGCCGAGAGCGCGATGCCGAGCACGGTGCGGGTGTCGCGCGGGTCGATGACACCGTCGTCGTAGAGCATCCCGGACAGGAACGGCGCCAGCGACTGCAGCTCGATCTGCGCCTCGACACGCCGCGCGCAACCGCCGTCGGCGGCCTCGTCGTACGCTGTCCCCGCGCGCCGACGCGGCCTGCCGGGCCACGATCGACAGCACGCCCGGCGAGCTGCGCCGGTCCCATCACCGCCGACTTCGCGCGACGGCCAGGTGAACAGGAACCGCGGCCCGAAGGCGCGCCCGCACATGCCGTAGTTGCCGGCGCCGTAGGACGCACCCATCGTGACCGTCAGGTGCGGCACCTGCGAGTTCGCCACCGCGTTGATCATCTGGGCGCCGTGCTTGATGATGCCGCGCCTGCTCGTACTCGCGTCCGACCATGTAGCCGGTGGTGTTCTGCAGGAACAGCAGCGGGGTGTCGCGCTGGTTGGCCAGCTGGATGAAGTGCGCCGCCTTCTGCGACTCCTCGCTGAACAGCACCCCCCGCGCGTTGGCCAGGATGCCGACCGGATAGCCGTGCAGGGCCGCCCAGCCGGTCACCAGCGACGAACCGTAGAGCGGCTTGAACTCGTCGAAGTCCGAGCCGTCGACGATGCGGGCGATGCACCTCGCGCGGATCGAAGGGCACGCGACAGTTCGGCCGGGACGAGTCCGAGCAGTTCCTCCTCGTCGCAGCGCGGCGGCACGGGGTCGAGGGTCGCCGGCGGCGGGCCGGCCTTGCGCCAGTTGAGGCGGCCGACGATCTGGCGCCCGAGTCGGATCGCGTCCGGCTCGTCGACGGCGAGGTGGTCGGCGAGCCCGGAGCGTCGGGCGTGCATCTCGGCGCCGCCGAGCGACTCGTCGTCGGATTGCTCGCCGGTCGCCATCTTCACCAGCGGTGGCCCGGCGAGGAACACCTTCGACCGTTCCTTGATCATGACGACGTGATCGCTCAGGCCGGGAAGGTAGGCGCCGCCGGCGGTCGAGTTGCCGAACACCAGCGCGAGCGTCGGGATGCCGGCCGCGGACAGCCGGGTGAGGTCGCGGAACATCGCTCCGCCGGGAATGAATATCTCCTTCTGCGTCGGCAGATCCGCCCCGCCGGACTCCACCAGGGCGATCATCGGCAACCGGTTCTCCAGCGCGATCTCGTTCGCCCGCAGCATCTTCTTCAACGTCCAGGGGTTCGACGCGCCACCGCGGACCGTCGGGTCGTTGGCGGTGATCATGCACTCGATGCCGCACACGACACCGATGCCCGTGACCACTGATGCGCCGACGGTGAAATCCGATCCCCAGGCGGCCAGCGGCGACAGTTCCAGCAGGTGCGCGCCCGGGTCCAGCAGCAGTTCGACGCGCTCGCGGGCGAGCAACTTGCCCCGCGCTCGGTGTCGTTGCGCGTACGTCTCGCCTGCCCCGGCGACCGCCTTCGCGTGCTCGGCCCCGAGGTCGGCGAGCTGGCCGAGCAACGCCGCGCGGTTCGCGGCGAACTCCGCCGAACGCGGATCCAGTCTGCTGGTCAGGATGCTCACGGCCGGCGCCCGTCGACTACCCCAACGACCGACCCGGCTGGGTCCGCCGGCACGTCGAGCACGTCGGCGAGCACGGCCTCCGGGACGTCGACGACGCGCGAGCGCAGCCACTCGCCGAGGGCCTTGGCCTGCGGGTCGTGGCGCGCGTTGAAGGCGACGCCGGCGCCGAGGAGGCCGTCGACGACGAAGTTCACCGCGCGCAGGTTGGGCAGCACGTGGCGCTCGACCGGCAGCGCCGCCGTCTCCGGCAGCAGCTGCTTGAACGTCTCGACCGTGAGGAATGCGGCCAACCAGGTGAACCCGATGTCCGACCGAGCCCAGACGCCGACGTTGGCCGAGCCGCCCTTGTCACCGCTGCGCGCCCCGGCGACACCGCCGAGCCAGAGCCGGCGCGTCGGCCCGTCCGGTGGCGGCGGCACAGCCGGCTCCTGGACCGGCGCGAGGTCCAGGGTTCGCCGCGTCGGCGAGATCGCGACTCTGGTGCCGTCGGCATGCACGGCGACGTGCGGTACCGCATCGGCGTCGACGTAGGCGGCCCGGAAGACACCGTAGGGGGTCGCGTGACTCGGCGGCGCTGTCACGAACAAGCCGGGGTAGGACGCGAGCGCGAGTTCGATCGCCGCGCCGGAGAACGCCCGCCCGACGATGTTCGGATCCGGGCCGCGCACCACGCAGTGCAGCAGGGCCGCGGCCTCCTCCTGCACGTCCGCGTCGAGATGATCGGTACGGGCCAGGGTCCAGCTCGCGTCGAAGGACACGAGCTGGCGCTGCACGAGCGACGCCTTCGCCTCGATGTCGAGGCCGGTGAGCACGAAGGTCACCTCGTTGCGGAACCCGCCCAGCTCGGTCACGCCCACCTTCAGCGTCGGCGGCGCAGGCTCACCCCGGACGCCGCTGAGCTGAACCCGATCGGCGCCGGCCTGGCGCAGGATGATCGAGTCGAGGCGGGCGGTGACGTCGGGTCCGGCGTAGCGGGCACCGCCGATCTCGTACAGCAACTGAGCGGTGACCGTGCCGACGCTGACCGCGCCGCCCGTCCCCGGATGCTTGGTGATGACGCACGACCCGTCCGGCGCGATCTCGGCGATCGGGAAGCCCAACGGCCAGCCCGCCGTGCCCAGCTCGCGGAAGAACGCGTAATTGCCCCCGGTGGCCTGCGGGCCGCACTCGATCACGTGGCCGGCGACGACCGCCCCGGCAAGCGCGTCGTAGTCGGTATGCGCCCAGCCGAAGTGCGCGGCCGCGGGCCCGACCGCCAGCGAGGCGTCGGTCACCCGACCGGTGACGACCACATCCGCGTCGCCGAGCAGGCACTCGGCGATCCCCCACGCCCCGAGGTAGGCGTTGGCCGCGAGTGGCTCGCCGAGCTTCAACTGCGCGGCGCGCGAGGTGAGCTCGTCGCCTTCGACGTGCGCCACGGCGACCGTCCGACCGAGATCGGCAGCCAGTTCCCGGATCGCCGCCGCCAGACCTGCGGGGTTCAGCCCGCCGGCATTCGTGACGATCGCGACGCCGCGGTCGCAGGCGATCGACAGCACCGTCTGCAGCTGGGCGAGGAAGGTCTTCGCGTACCCGAGGCGCGGATCGCGCTGCCGGTCGCGGGCGAGGATCAACATGGTCAACTCGGCCAGGTAGTCGCCGGTCAGGACGTCGATCTCGCCGCCGGACAGCTGCTCCAGCATCGCCGACGCACGGTCGCCGTAGAAGCCCGACGCGTTGGCGATCCGCAGCACCGACGGATCTCGCGCGCGCACCAGCGTCACGATCGCGCGTCGCGATCAAGCCCGGCCACGAGCCGCAGCGTCGCACCGCAACGGGCCGGAATCAAGCCCGCCCCGCGGCTGCGTGCGAGCGGCAGGTATCAAACCGGGACCCCGGGGACTCCTAGTACCGAATGTGCGCCGGAAGATGGAGCGATCGACCATGGATACACCAATTGCCCGCCCGTCCTATCTGCAGCGGATCGCCATGGGCGCGCTCGTGCGACTCGCGCTCGTCCTCGTCGGCGTCTCCGTGCGGACGACCGAAACGGACCGCCGCTGACGGCGACGCTCAGCGTTGCTGGCCGAACGGCCAGCCTTGCTCGGAGTGCGCCTTGACCTGGGTGCCCTTGAACTCCAGGTGCTGGGCGGTGAGTTGCACGCTCGAGTGCAGGTCGGCCCCGGTCTGGTCGGCGAGCAGGTAGACGCCGTACGCGAGTTCCCCGAGCCGGTTGGTCCAGTCCGGACCGGGCCGGAACGGGCGCCGGCCCCGGTCGGTCGCCGCGGTGACCGTTGCCGTCAGCGCGCCCAGCAGCGTCTGTAACTCGAGCAGCAGGGTCGGCACAGTGGCGTGCATGTCGGCAATGTCGGCACTACGCGCTACCGCCTCTTGCAGTTCGGTCACGCACGGCAACATACCGGCATCGGCGGATCGCCTCGTCAGCTGACAAGTAGGCTCGCGAGCGTCGTGCCTGCCCGGACCGCTAGGACGTCGGTGACCACTGCGAGACCTGCCCGCCTGCGCGTCGGCGTCGTCGGCGTCGGGCGGGTCGGCGCGACGTTGGGCGCCGCGCTCGCGCAGGCCGGGCACGAGATCGTGGCGGCAAGTGGCGTATCGGCGCAGTCGCGCGAGCGCGCCGCGCGGATGCTCCCCGGCGTCCCGATCCTGCCGGTCGACGAGACTGTCGCCGCGGCCGACCTGGTGCTCCTTGCGGTGCCGGACGACGTATTGCGCCAGTTGGTGGCTGGTCTCGCCGGCACCGGCTCGTGGCGGGGGGGCCAGCTCGTCGCGCACACGTCCGGTGCGCAGGGCATCGGCGTCCTCGACCCGGCTGCGGCACGCGGCGTGCTGGCTTTGGCGCTGCACCCCGTCATGACGTTCACCGGTCGGCCCGAGGATCTCGACCGGCTCGAGGGTGCAACGTTCGGTGTCACCGCCGTTGACGAGCTGCGGCCGGTGGCCGAGTCGCTCGTCGTCGAGATGGGCGGCGAGCCGGTGTGGGTGCCGGAATCGGCACGCACGCTCTATCACGCGGCGCTGTCGATTGCGTCCAACCACCTCGTCACGCTCGTCATCGACTCGACGTCGATCCTCGCGCAAGCAGGTATCGCGCAACCGGCGCGACTGCTCGCGCCGCTGCTCAGCGCGAGCCTCGACAACGTCCTGCGTCTCGGCGACGCCGCATTGACCGGGCCGGTGTCGCGTGGCGACGTCGCGACGGTAGCCAGCCACATCGACGTGCTCGGCCGCAGTGCACCTTCGGTGCTGTCGTCCTACGTCGCGATGTCGCGGCGCACCGCCGAGCGGGCGCTCGAGGCCGGCCGGCTGACGAGCGCGCAGGCCGACGCGGTGCTGGCGGTGCTGGCTGGCGCCTCATGAGGGTCGTGATGTCGCGTGCCGACCTCGTCGGCGCGCGCGCCGTGCTGTCGGGCCGGATCGGCCTGGTGCCGACGATGGGCGCGCTGCACGCCGGACACGCCCGCCTGCTGGACACCGCTAGGGCGCAGTGCGACGCCGTGATCACGACGAACTTCGTCAACCCCTTGCAGTTCGGGCCGGCCGAGGACCTCGCCCGCTACCCACGCACGCTCGATGCCGACCTGGCGCTGTGCGAGCAGGTGGGCGTCGATCTGGTGTGGGCGCCGGCCGTCGCCGACGTCTACCCGTACGGCACGTCGCGGGTGCACGTTTCGCCCGGCCCACTCGGCGAGATACTGGAGGGCGCGGTGCGGCCGGGTCACTTCGCCGGCGTGCTCACCGTCGTCGCGAAGTTCCTCAACACCGTGCGCCCCGACTGCAGCTACTACGGCGAGAAGGACTACCAGCAGTTGACGCTGATCCGGCAGATGTGCACCGATCTCGATCTCGGCGTGGAGATCATCGGCGTGCCCACCGTGCGTGAGTCCGACGGCCTGGCCTTGTCCAGCCGCAATCGGTACCTGTCGCCCAGCGAGCGCAAGCAGGCGCTCGCCCTGTCCCGCGCCCTGTTCGCGGGCGCCGAGGCGGCCGACGCGGCACCGCGCGTCGATCGAGGCGGTGCCGCCGATGCGGCGCTCACCATGGCCACCGGTGTCCTCGCCGCGCAGCCCGGTGTCGCGGTCGACTACCTGGAGCTGCGCGGCCCCGACCTGGGTCACCGGCCCGAACACGGCGCGGCGCGACTGCTCGTCGCAGCGCGGGTCGGCACGACGCGATTGATCGACAACGTGGCCGTGCAGCTGTGACCCGCCCGCCGTCGGCGTCACTGCCACCTCGGCCGGCCGACTCGATGAGCGCCGTGCTCCCGAGGCGGCTCGCGGCGGCCGACCCGGGTTGGACGGTCGACACGGACATCGTCGTGGTCGGGTCGGGCATCGCCGGGCTGACCACCGCGTTGCACCTCAGCCGCCAGTCGTCGCTGCGCGTCATGCTCGTGACCAAGGATGTCCTGGCCGCAGGTTCCACCCGGTGGGCGCAGGGTGGCATTGCCGCCGCGCTCGGGGTCGGCGACTCACCCGATCAGCACTTCGCCGACACGATCGTGGCGGGCGCCGGCGTGTGCGAGGAGGCGGCTGTTCGCGCGTTGGTTCGCGAAGGGCCGGCCGCGGTCCGTGAACTCGCGCAGATGGGTGCCCGCTTCGACCGCGCTCACGACGGGGAGCTCTCCCTCACCCGCGAGGGCGGCCACCGTCGGGATCGCATCGCGCACGCCGGCGGCGACGCCACCGGTGCGGAGATCGAACGCGCGCTCGTGACGCGTGTGCTCGACGCGACCGGTGTCGAGGCGATCGAGCACGCCCTGCTGCTGGATCTGCTGACGACGGTCGACGGCGCCGTCGCCGGGCTGACCCTGCACGTCATGGGGGAGGGGGAACGCGACGGCGTCGGGGCAGTGCGTGCTCGGGGCGTCGTCCTGGCCACCGGGGGCATCGGCCAGGTCTATGCCTCAACCACGAATCCGAGCGTGTCCACGGGCGACGGCGTCGCTGCTGCGTTGCGCGCCGGAGCGGTCATCCGCGATCTCGAATTCGTGCAGTTCCACCCGACTGTCACCTGGCTCGGCGCCCACTCGCGCGGGCAGCAACCCCTCGTCAGCGAGGCCGTCCGGGGCGAAGGGGCCTACCTCGTCGACGACGCCGGCGAGCGGTTCATGCTTGGGACGCACGAACTCATAGAACTCGCGCCACGCGACGTCGTCGCGAAGGCGATCCTGCGCCGAATGCGCGAGACCGGCGCCGAGCACGTCTGGCTCGACGCACGGCACTTCGGCGCGGAGAAGTGGCGAGTCCGGTTTCCGACGATCTACGCCACGCTGATCTCCCTGGGCATCGACCCCGTGCACGAATTGATCCCCGTCGTGCCGGCCTGTCACTACGCCAGCGGCGGAATCCGGGTGAACCTGAACGGCGAGTCGTCGCTGCCCGGCTTGTTCGCGTGCGGAGAGGTGGCCTGCACCGGCGTGCACGGCGCAAACCGGCTGGCGTCGAACTCGCTGCTCGAGGGTCTCGTGTTCGGGCACCGGATCGCCGAGACGATCATCGCCCGGCTCGCCGGTACGTCCCCGGTCGCGGCGGCCCCCGCACGGCGTGCCGAGCCCGGCCGGCTGCTGTCCGAGGTTTTACGATCCGAGGTGCAGCAGTTGATGTCCCGCGACGTCGGGGTGCTGCGCGATCACAAGGGTCTGACCCTCGCCGTCGACGCGCTCGCCGAGCTCGCCGGACAGGACGGTGGCGTGCCGGGTACCGAAGCGTGGGAGACGACGAACCTGCTCACCGTGTGCGCCGCACTGACCCACGCCGCGCTGTTGCGTGAGGAGACTCGCGGCACGCACTGGCGAGAGGACTTCCCCGAGCATGACGACCTGCATTGGCGCGGTCACCTCGACACTGTCCTTGCCGCCGACGCGACACTGCGTACCTCGTTCACCGGGCTGAACCGATGATCGGGCCGGACCTGCCCGAAGGCATCGTGATCGACGCCGTCTCGCGAGCGCTGGACGAGGATCTCGGTGCCGACGGCGACGTGACCACGACGGCGACAGTGTTGCCCGGCACGCTCGCGAGCGCCGACTTCGTCGTGCGTCAGGGCGGCGTTCTCGCGGGGCTGCCGGTGGTCGCGCACGTGCTTGCCGCGGTCGGGCAGGGCCGTGTCCGGCTCGAGTACGGCAGCGCGGACGGTGCCCGCGTGACGCCGGGGGAGGTCGTGGCCACCGCACGCGGTCCGCTGCGTGACCTGCTCTGCGCGGAGCGCACCGCGCTGAACTTCCTCGGCCACTTGTCCGGGGTCGCGACGCTCACGCGTCGCTGGGTCGACGCCGTCGACGGGACTGGCGCGCGCATCCGCGACACCCGCAAGACCATGCCGGGCTTGCGGGTGCTCGAGAAGTACGCGGTGCGCTGCGGCGGTGGCGTAAACCACCGCATGTCGCTGTCGGATGCCGCGCTGGTCAAGGACAACCACGTCATCGCCGCCGGTGGAGTCGTCGAGGCATTCCGACTCGTGCGCGCCGCCTATCCGGGGTTGCCGCTGGAGATCGAGGTGGACACGCTGGCGCAGGCGCGTGACGTCATCGACGCGGGCGCCGACCTCGTCCTGCTCGACAACATGGCCATCGACGACATGCGCGCCGCTGCATCCTACGCGCAGGGGCGGGCATTGCTGGAAGCGTCGGGCAGGTTGACCCTCGACCGCGCCCGGGAAGTCGCGCAGGCAGGCGTCGACTACCTCGCCGTGGGCGCGTTGACCCACTCCGCGCCCGTCCTGGACATCGGATTGGATCTCTAGCCGTGCTGCTCACCATCGACGTCGGTAATACCAACACCGTCATGGGCGTCTTCCAGGGCGAGACGTTGCGCAACTCCTGGCGGATCAAGTCCGACGCACGCACTACCGCGGACGAGCTTGCGCTCACCTTCCGCGGATTGCTCGCCGAGATCACGGTGTCCGGGATCGCCGCCTGCTCGACGGTGCCGGCGGTGTTGCGCGAACTGCGCACCATGCTCGATCGGTACTATGCGCACCTGCCGACCGTTCTCGTCGAACCGGGGGTGCGCACGGGGGTCAGCGTCCTCACCGACAATCCGAAGGAGGTGGGTACCGACCGCATCTGCAACTCCGCCGCCGCTCACTACCTCACTGACGGGCCAGTGATCGTCGTTGATTTCGGCACGTCCACCAACTTCGACTGCGTGAGTGCAAAGGGCGAGTTCCTCGGTGGCGCGCTGGCTCCCGGTATCGAGATCTCGCTCGACGCGCTGGCGGCGCGGGCTGCGCAGCTGCGCAAGGTGGAACTCGTCGCGCCCCGCAGCCCGATCGGGAAGAACACCGTCGAGTCGCTGCAGTCCGGGATCCTGTACGGCTTCGCCGGCCAGGTGGACGGCATGGTGCGGCGGCTCAGCATTGCCCTGGCGCCGAAGGACCCCGCGTCGGTCGCGGTGATTGCGACCGGCGGATTGGCCACGCTGGTCATCGACCACAGCGAGACGGTGACGCGATACGAGCCGGAACTCACCCTTATCGGCCTGCGGTTGATCTACGACCGCAACGCCTGAGCACACAGGCACCACTGACCGCTGGTGACGCCACCCCACCCTTGATCATGGACCAGGGCGGTTGCCGCGAGCGCGGCTCAGGCGCGTCTCGTGTCGCGTCGGTAGGCCCAAATGGCCAGTGCGCCGCTCGCGATCGACCACACCGCGATGACCAGCCACGCCTGCGCACCCCAGGGATTGCCGGCGCCGAGCCCGACGTGTCCGGCCTGCACCAACCAGTACGACGGGAGCAACTGGCAGAACTGCTGGAATGCTCCGCCGCCGGTGATCGGGAACCAGGTGCCGCCGAGGAACGCGAACAGGGACGCGCCGAGGCCGAGCGCCGCACCCGCGGCGTCGTCGTTGAGCAGGTGGCCGAATGCGATGCCGAGCGCGGCGAAGGGGACCAACGCGATCAGCACTAGCGCGGTCATCGCGAGCCACTGCGCGGCAGACAGGCGGACGCCGAGGATGCTGCCCGACACATACAGCGCCACGATGCCGACGAAGGCGAGTACGTAACCGGCGATGACCTTCGACCGTAGATACGCACCGGGGCGCAGCGGCGTGATGCGCAGCAGCCGGTTCCAGCCGATCGTGCGTTCTGCTGCGATCCGGGCGCCGCCGGACATGACCGCGACCATCGCGCCGAAGGCCAGCAACCCGACCATGTAGTACTGGGGCGCGAACAAGCCGGTGGGATGCTCGGCGTCGCCGCCGAAGTTGTGATTGTCCTTGTTCGGGCCGGCCAGCAGGAAGTACATGACCAGCGGGAACGCGAGGGAGAAGATCATCGACTGACGGTTGCGAGCCAGCCGCAGCAGCTCGAAACGGGTGTATGTGAAGCTGCCGCTCATCGGGCCTCCTCCGGTCCGTCGCGATCACCCGTCAGCTGCAGGAATGCCTCCTCCAACCCGGCACCGGTCACCTCGATGTCCCGTGCGTCGGGAAACCCGGGTAGGAACGCGCGGAGTGCCGCATCAGAGTTCGAGCAATTGAGGATGACGCCGTCCCCGCGCGTCTCGACGCTCGTGACGCCGGGCAACTGCCGCAGTGCCGCCTGGTCCGCGCCGGGCAACGTCGCCCGGATCGTCCGTAGGCCCACCGTCGCCTTGATCTCTGTGGCGGGACCGTCGGCCACGATCCGCCCGTGCGCCATCAAGATGATCCGATCCGCGTAGGCGTCTGCCTCTTCGAGATAGTGCGTGGCGAACAACACGGTCTTCCCGCCGGCGGCGAAGTTGCGCATCGTCGACCAGAAGTCGCGCCGCGCCTCGACATCCATGGCCACGGTCGGTTCGTCGAGCACCAGCAGGTCCGGGTTGCTGATGATGCAGACCGCAAACCGCAGCCGCTGGGTCTGGCCCCCGGACAGCTTGTTGGTCCGTCGGTCGGCGAGGTCGCCGATGTGCGTCAACTCGATGACCTCGTCGACGGGCAACGGCTTCGGGTACAGGCTCGCCACCATCGTCAGCAGTTCGCGCACCGACAGGTACAGTGCGACACCGCCGACCTGCAGCATCGCGCCGACCCGGCCCGCGGCGATCGCGCGCTGCGGCGCGTCGCCGAAGATCTGGATGTCCCCGGCATCCGGGGCGAGCAGGCCGAGCAGCATGTCGATCGTGGTGGACTTGCCGGCGCCATTGGGCCCGAGCAGCGCCACCGTCTCACCGGCCGGCACACTCACGTCGATCCCGCGAACGGCGGCCACGGGACCGCCTGCGCTCTTGAAGGTCTTGGTCAGCCCGGACAGGCGGATGCCTTCGCGGGCTTGAACATCGGTGTTCGGCATAGTCACCACCCTGCCGGAAGGTGCGGATATGGGTACCGTGTCCCGTGCCGTGCCCGCCCATGACATCCGTCACCGGTCGGCATCTCGCCCCGACTAGGTTTGCGGGGTGAGCGAGCACGACGACGTCGACCTGCCGGAACAGTTGCGGGTGCGGCGGGCGAAGTACGACCGGCTCAGCGCCGATCCGGCCCGCGCGCCGTTCCCGGTCAAGGTCGACCGCACCGCGGCGCTGAGCTCGGTCCGGGCCGCCCACCCGAATCTCGCGGCAGACACCCAGACCGGCGAGCAGGTCGGCGTCACCGGCCGGGTCATCTTCATGCGCAACACCGGCAAGCTGTGCTTCGCACGGCTGCGCGAGGGCGACGCGGAACTGCAGGTGATGCTCTCGTTGGACCACCTCGGCGCCGATTCGCTCGCCGCGTGGAAAGCGGACATCGACATCGGCGATCTGGTGTTCGTGCACGGCGAGGTGATTTCGTCCAAGCGCGGTGAGCTTTCGGTTCTCGCCGACGAGTGGCGAATCACCGCCAAGGCGCTGCGACCGCTCCCGGTCGCGCACAAGCCGCTGTCGGACGAAACGCGCACCCGGCAACGCTACGTCGATCTGATCGTGCGGCCGGAAGCCAGACGAATGGTCACCGCTCGCAGTCAGGTGTTGCACTCGCTGCGCGCGACATTGGTCGCCCGGGGCTACCTGGAAGTGGAGACCCCCATATTGCAGGCGGTCCATGGGGGTGCGGCAGCGCGTCCGTTCCACACCCATCTCAATGCATTCGACCTAGATATGTCGCTACGCATCGCCACCGAACTGTATCTGAAGCGGTGTATCGTCGGTGGCTTCGAAAAGGTCTTCGAGATCGGCCCGGTCTTCCGCAACGAGGGTATCGATTCGAGCCACTCACCCGAATACACGTTGCTGGAAGCGTATGAGGCCTACGGCGACTACGACACAATGGCCGAATTGACTCGCGCGCTGGTCCTGGAGGCCGCGGCAGCGCTAGGCGTCGAGACCGGCACCTCCACGGACGGCTCGCCTATCGATCTGTCCGGGCCGTGGCGGTGGATCACGATCCACGACGCCGTATCCGCGGCGCTGGGCGAACAGGTCAGCGTGGACACCGAGGTCGCGGACCTGCGCGGATACGCGGAGCAACGCGGCATCGGCCTGCGGCCGGACTGGACGGCCGGCGAGATCGTCCTCGAACTGTACGAGAAGCTTGTTGAGCACACGTTGCGTGAACCGACGTTCATCAAGGACTATCCGGTCGACGTCCGTCCTTTGGCGCGGCCGCACCGAAATGACTCCCGGCTGGCCGAGGCATGGGACCTCATCATCGGCGGGGTGGAAATCGCGCCGGCATATTCCGAACTCGTCGATCCGGTCGAGCAACGGCGCCGGCTGGTCGACCAGTCGATAGCCGCCGCGCAGGGCGATCCCGAGGCGATGGAGTTGGACGAGGATTTCCTGCGCGCGCTGGAGTACGGCATGCCGCCGACCGGCGGAATGGGCCTCGGCGTGGACCGGCTGCTGATGGTGCTCACCGGCCGTGGCATTCGGGACACCATTTTGTTCCCGTTGGTGAAGCCGCTCTGAGGCAATTCGGCCCTGGTCGCGCCCTTGCGCGGATGTGGCATTATCGGGGGCGGCTAATTGTTGCGGTCACGGTGAAGGGAATTGCCGCCAATGGCGCAGAAGCACATCGTCCAGCTGATCGACGATCTGGACCAGAGCGAGGCCGATGAGACCGTGCTGTTCGGTATCGACGGCGCCAACTACGAAATCGACCTGTCCAGCAAGAACGCTGCCAGATTGCGCGATTCGCTGGCCAGCTACGTCGCGAACGCCCGTCGAACCTCGCGCGGCGGGGGCACGCGGGCCATGGCCGCGAATCGGCGCACGCGGCCGGCCCGCGGTGACCGCGAGCAGACGCAGGCGATTCGCGAGTGGGCCCGCAGGAACGGCCACAAGATCGGTGACAAGGGGCGTATCCCGGCGCAGATTCTCGAGGCGTACAACTCGCAGGCCTAGCCACAGCCGGGCGGCCGGTCCGGCCAACCCAGCCCGGCCAGCGGGATTCGGGCAGGTGCGCCGGCCTCGGCTTCGACCGTTCGCTGACAGCGAAGTGCCCAGTTGCGGGCATCAACGGCTGGCGTGCGTCGTTGACCCGGGTACGCGACGTTTCGGTGCGAAGCGGCGCGGGCCGGGCCTGCATCGGCGTGACACGAGATCTCACCGTCACCCGACCGGACTAGAGTTCAAGGCCGAAGCTGATGGCGCGGAAGGAGCTGCCAGATGTTCGAACGGTTCACCGACCGCGCGCGGCGCGTTGTCGTCCTGGCCCAGGAAGAGGCCAGGATGCTCAATCACAACTACATCGGCACCGAGCACATCCTGCTCGGGCTGATCCACGAGGGCGAGGGCGTGGCCGCCAAGGCCCTCGAATCCCTCGGCATCTCGCTGGACGCGGTGCGCCAGCAGGTCGAGGAGATCATCGGCCAGGGCCAGCAGGCGCCGAGTGGGCACATCCCGTTCACGCCGCGGGCCAAGAAGGTGCTCGAACTCAGCCTGCGGGAGGCGTTGCAGCTCGGCCACAACTACATCGGCACCGAGCACATCCTGCTCGGCCTGATCCGCGAGGGCGAAGGTGTCGCCGCGCAGGTGCTCGTCAAGCTCGGCGCCGACCTGAACAAGGTGCGTCAGCAGGTCATCCAGCTGCTCAACGGCTATCAGAGCAAGGAGCCGGCCGGCACGGCCGCCGAGGCCACACCGTCCACTTCGCTTGTTCTCGACCAGTTCGGTCGCAACCTCACGCAGGCCGCCCGCGAGGGCAAGCTCGATCCGGTGATCGGCCGCGAGAAGGAGATCGAGCGGCTGATGCAGGTGCTCAGCCGGCGCACCAAGAACAACCCGGTGCTGATCGGCGAGCCCGGCGTCGGCAAGACCGCGGTCGTCGAAGGGCTGGCCCAGGCGATCGTGAAGGGCGAGGTGCCCGAGACGCTGAAGGACAAGCAGCTCTACACCCTCGACCTCGGTTCGCTGGTGGCCGGCTCCCGCTACCGCGGGGACTTCGAGGAGCGCCTGAAGAAGGTGCTCAAGGAGATCCGTACCCGCGGCGACATCATCATGTTCATCGACGAGATCCACACCCTCGTCGGGGCCGGCGCGGCCGAAGGCGCCATCGACGCTGCGTCGATCCTCAAGCCCATGCTGGCCCGTGGCGAGCTGCAGACCATCGGTGCCACCACGCTCGACGAGTACCGCAAGTACCTGGAGAAGGACGCCGCTCTCGAGCGCCGCTTCCAACCGGTCCAGGTCGGCGAGCCCACCGTGGCGCACACCATCGAGATCCTCAAGGGCCTGCGCGACCGGTACGAGGCACACCACCGGGTGTCGATCACCGACGCGGCGCTGGTCGCCGCGGCCGGCCTGGCCGACCGCTACATCAGCGACCGGTTCCTGCCGGACAAGGCGATCGACCTGATCGACGAAGCCGGCTCACGCATGCGCATCCGCCGCATGACCGCGCCGCCGGATCTGCGTGAGTTCGACGAGCGGATCGCCGAGGTGCGCCGCGAGAAGGAATCCGCGATCGACGCGCAGGACTTCGAGAAGGCCGCCTCGTTGCGTGACCGCGAGAAGACCCTGATCGCCGACAAGGGCAAGCGCGAGCAAGAGTGGAAGGCCGGCGACCTCGACGTCGTCGCCGAGGTCGACGACGAGCAGATCGCAGAGGTGCTGGCCACCTGGACGGGCATTCCGGTCTTCAAGCTCACCGAGGAAGAAACTGCGCGGTTGCTGCGCATGGAGGACGAACTGCACAAGCGGGTCGTCGGACAGCAGCAGGCCATCAAGGCCGTTTCCCAGGCCATCCGGCGCACCCGCGCCGGGTTGAAGGACCCGAAGCGGCCCGGCGGCTCGTTCATCTTCGCCGGCCCGTCCGGCGTCGGGAAGACCGAGCTGTCCAAGGCCCTGGCGGAGTTCCTGTTCGGTGACGACGACGCCCTGATCCAGATCGACATGTCCGAGTTCCACGACCGATACACGGTGTCGCGGCTCGTCGGTGCGCCCCCCGGCTACGTGGGCTACGACGAGGGCGGCCAGCTGACCGAGAAGGTACGCCGCAAGCCGTTCAGCGTGGTGCTCTTCGACGAGGTCGAGAAGGCACATCCGGACGTGTTCAACACGCTGCTGCAGGTGTTGGAGGACGGTCGGCTCACCGACGGGCAGGGCCGCGTCGTCGACTTCAAGAACACCGTGTTGATCCTCACCACCAACCTCGGCACCCGCGACGCCTCCAAGGCCATCGGGCGTCTCGGGTTCGGCACGAACGACAGCGGCGGCGACTACGAACAGATGAAGAACAAGGTCAACGACGAACTCAAGCAGCACTTCCGGCCCGAGTTCCTCAACCGCATCGACGACATCATCGTGTTCCACCAGCTCCTGCCGGAGGAGATCGAGAAGATCGTCGACCTGATGACCGCTCGGCTGGACGTGCAGCTGCGCAACAAGGACATGGGCCTGGAGGTCACTTCCTCGGCAAAGGCGCTGCTGGCGAAGAAGGGTTACGACAAGACGTTGGGCGCGCGGCCCCTGCGGCGCACGATTCAGCGCGAGATCGAGGACCCGCTGTCGGAGAAGATCTTGTTCGGCGAGCTCGCGCCGGGCCAGATCGTCGTGGTCGGCACCGAGCCCGAGGATGTGCTGAAGAAGGACGGCCCGGAGAGGTTCACCTTCCGCGGGGAGGCCAAGCCGTCCGCGCTGGTGCCGGATCTCCCGGCAGCGGGCATCTCCGCCGACTGAGGCGGCTGGACCGCCAACGAGGGCCGGCATCTAGCCCGGCCCTCGTCGGACCAGCGGCCACTCAGCACACGACACTCAGCGTCCAATAGAGGTCCTGGTATTCACCGGCGGGGTTGAACGTGCCGGCATAGACATAGCCGTCCTCGATCTGTGCCGTGGCGTACCAGGCGTTGTTGCTGTCGACGGAGGCGATCGCAGTGCACCCGACAAGGTCGCGGCCGATCTCGACGCGGTAGTAGCCGGTCGCGACCTTCGTGTTCGACAGCACGAGCGACGAGCCGGACACGATGCCCCCGAGACCTCCCAGCACGGCGTGAATCTGTGGGGTGTAGTAACCGTTGACGTCGATCGCGGTGTAGGCCGGTCCGCTCGTGTTCTTCACGGTGATCTTGCCGGCGCTGCCGAGCTGCAGCGTGGCGCCGGTGGTGACGTTGACGCCTTTCGCGTAGTACAGCGTGCCCGGGCCGCCCGGACCGCCGGTCGGATAGGCAGTGAAGGCGCCGTTCGCGGTGGCGCTGAAGGCGGTCAGTCGGGCGCTCACCGCGGTCGCGTACGCAGGCACGCGGCAGCCGCCCGCTGCGCCGCCCTGCGCGGCAAAGCCGGACGTGCCGGCGACCTGAAAGTCGCGCGAGCCGCCGTTCGGGATCTTCCCGCCTGCCGCCGCGGTGTTCCCGACCCGGCAGTTCGGCACCGGGGTGTACAGCGAGCCGGGACCGGTCGGCCGAGCTACCGCGGCTTGTGGGGCGGCGCTTTGGTGCCGTTGTTGGGCGGCAGTACTCGACGGTATCGAGGCACTTGCCGCCCCGTAGCCGATCGCCGCCGCGCTCAGTGCGCCGAGGATGGCGATCGTGATCGTCGCGCGAATGCGCATAGGGACCTCCGCAGGATCGGTCGGAGCCGGCGATGATGCCGGTCCCGCTCGTCATCTCACAGAGGTCCTCGCGGCCGCTGTCCGCTCGGTAGGGCGAACCGATCGGCGGCCAACGGCTCGATCAGCCCGTCCGCGATGAGACCGTCCAGCGCCCGTTCGCGCTGTGCGCTGTCGGACCAGGTGCGATCGAGCGCAGCCTTGGGCACCGGTTCCGCTGTGGCGCGCAGGACGTCCAGGAGCAGTCCGCGTACCTGCCGGTCGGTCCCCGCGAATCGTTGCCGCCGCGCGTGCGGGCCGGTGTACGGCGGTGCCCCCGCTCGTTGCCAGGCGCAGTGGCTGCGGATCGGGCACCCGGAGCAGCGCGGGGTGCGCGCGGTGCACACCAGAGCGCCGAGTTCCATGAGCGCGATGCTGAACCTGGCCGCGACCGGCGGCTGTGCAGGCAGCACCTGCTCGCACCGGCGCAGATCACGCACCGTGGACGGTGGTCCGGCGTCGCCCTGCCCGATGACCGCGCGGGCCAGCACCCGCCGCACGTTCGTGTCGACGACTGCCGCCCGCTGCCCGAATGCGAATGCAACCACCGCGCGGGCGGTGTAGTCGCCCACTCCGGGCAGCGTGCGCAGGTCGTCCACGTCGGGCGGCACGACGCCATCGAAACGCTCACAGATCGCCGCTGCGCTCCCGTGCAGCCGTAGCGCCCGGCGCGGATAGCCGAGCTTGCCCCAGGCCCGCACCGCTTCGGCGGGCGACTCGGCAGCCAGCGACTGCGGTGTGGGCCAGCGTGCCAGCCACGTTTCGTACACCGGGAGGACGCGCGCGACCGGCGTCTGCGCAAGCATGAACTCGCTGACCAACACCGCCCACGGGCCGGCAGTGGGGCGCCGCCACGGCAGGTCCCGGGCCCGATCCCGGTACCAGTCGAGCAGCGGACCGACGAGTTCGGCGCCTACGCGTGTGTCGGTGCGGGCAGTACGACGGGGCATCGCTGCGCATCGTCGCACGGCCATCCGCGCGCGCGGCCGGCGGCACCTGAGGGCTGCCGCGCGTCGGCGTGAGCTGGTCGCTGCCAGCAGCTAGCGTGGCTTGGTCATGTTTCATCCTGTTGGCCCGCAGCCGCCGTCGGTGTACTGGCGCCGTCGACTGTTGTTGGTGGTATCGATCGTGGCACTGGTCGTGCTGCTGATCGTGACGGTCAACGCCGTGCGTTCGAACGGACCCGACAGCGCCGGCGCCGCCGGGCCGAGCCCGGCGCCGACGAACACCGCCCGCCTCTCGACACGACCGACCGCGTCCTCGACCGTCGGCACGGCCATCGCGTCGGCGAGCAAGGTGTCCACGTCCGCGACCTCGCGTGGCTCGAGCTCGACGGTGGCGAAGCCACCTCCGGCGTGCGTGGTCAACAGCCTCAAGCTGCAGTCCGTCGTCGGCAAGTCGAGCTACGCCGTCGGTGATCAGCCCCTGCTGCAGCTCGAGGTCACGAACGTCGCATCGACGCCGTGCGTGCAGGACCTCGCCGACAAGCAGGTGGAACTACGCGTCTACAACGGCGAGTCGCGAGTGTGGGGCAGCCACGACTGTCCGGTCCAGTCGACTACCGCGGTGCGCACGCTCGCGCCGCGGATGCCGGTGCTCATCGCGATCACCTGGTCCGGCCTCACGTCGCAGCCGGGCTGCAAGGGAACTCGGCAGCGGGTCGGGGCAGGCACCTACACGTTGTATTCGTCGCTGGCCGGGCGTACCGGCAGGGCGGCCCAGTTCACGATCGAGTGAGCTCAGTTGAACCGGTCGATGATCGACACCTCGGCCAGGCGCGAGATGCCTTCCCGCACGACCCGGGCGCGAATCTCGCCGACACCGTCGACGACCTGCAGGTCCTCGACGGACGCGGCCAGCAGCTTCTGCAGGCCGTTGAAATGCTCCACCACGCGGTCGAGCAGGGCTGCCGGAATGCGCGGTACCCGCGACAGGAGCCGGTAACCGCGCGGGCTGACTGCACTGTCCTGCGCCTCCGGGGTGCTCGGCATACCCATGGCGCGGGCAACCTGGGTCAGATCGAGCAGATCGAGAGCGGACAGCTCGGCAAGCTCGCTCAGGACGGTCGCGGAGCTGCGAGCGCGCCGGCCGGCGGGCGCGTAGTCACGCGCGAGCATCTCCCGGTCGGCGTCGACGCCGGCGAGCAGCTCGTCCAGCTGCAATGCCAGCAGCCGGCCGTCGGTGCCGAGCTCGACGACGTGCCCGGTCACCTCGTCGGCGATGCGACGGACCATCTCCAGCCGCTGCGCCACGATCGCGGCGTCGCGGACGGTGACGAGGTCCTCGATCTCGAGCGCGCTCAGCGCCTGCGAGACTTCGTCGAGGCGTGCCTTGTATCGCTCGAGCGTGGCGACGGCCTGGTTCGCGCGCGCGAGCAGTTCGGAACTTCCCTCGAGCACGTACCGTCCGTCGCTGATGTAGAGGCTGACGATGCGCATCGACTGGGATACCGAGATCACCGGGTAACCGGTTTGCAGCGCGACTCGTTGCGCGGTGCGGTGCCGGGTGCCGGACTCGTCGGTCGGGATGGTCGGGTCGGGCATGAGGTGGGTGGCCGCCCGTACGATCCGGCCGCCGTCGGTGCTCAGCATCACCGCGCCGTCCATCTTGCACAGCTCACGAAGCCGGGTCGCGGAGAACTCGACGTCGAGCGGGAATCCGCCGGTGCACAGCTGGTCCACCACCTGGTCCCAGCCGATGACGATCAAGCCGCCGGTGTTGCCGCGCAGGATGCGCTCCAGGCCGTCGCGCAGCGGGGTGCCCGGCGCGAGGGTCTTGAGCACACCGCGCAGCACTTCGTCACGTTCCGTGGTTGCCACGTGTGCTCCTGATCCCCGGGAAAGGACGCGCGCTGCGCAGGTCTCGTGAGCGTCAGTCTATGTATCGGTGCACGATCAGCGGATCGGAGTGAGCCCGGCACGCCTCATCGCGGTCACCGCATCGCCCAGATTCGCGACCTCGACGATGTCGGCGCTCACTCGACGACCGCCGAGCCGGCTCGTCGCACCCAGCGGTACCAGCAATCGCCGGAACCCGAGTCGAGCAGCCTCGGCTACTCGCTCGGACAGCTGCGGGACGGGCCGGACATCCCCGGACAGTGCCACCTCGCCGATCACCGCGAGATTGAGCGGGATCGGATGATCCTGTGCGGCGCTGATCACCGCCAGGCAGACGGCGAGATCGGTACCGGGGTCAGAGACCCGCATCCCGGCCACGGTCGCGAGGAAGACGTCGCGTTCGTGCAGGCGCAGCTTCGCGGCGCGCTCGCTGACCGCGATGAGCATGGCCGCCCGGGACGAATCGAGGCCGGACACCGCGCGCCGTGGATTCGGGTTCGACGACGGGGCGATCAGCGACTGGATCTCCGCAGTGAGCGCTCGATGACCTTCCACGGTGACGGTGACGCAGGTGCCGGCGACCGGGAGTTCGCGGTGCTCGCGAAACAGGTTGCTCGGGTCGAGCACCTCACGCATGCCGGTGTCGGTCTGCTCGAAGGCCGCTACCTCCAGCGACCCGAACCGGTTCTTCACCGTGCGCAGCAGTCGCAGCGAGGTGTGCCGATCACCATCCAGGCTGAGCGTGGTGTCGACGATGTGCTCGAGTGCGCGCGGTCCGGCCACGGTGGAGTCCTTCGTCACCTGGCCGACCAGAATCATCGGCACGCCGCTCGACTTGGCGACCCGGGTCAGCACCTGCGCCACCTCCATCGTCTGGGTGACGCCGCCCGCGCGGCCGTCGACCTCGGCGGACGCGATTGTCTGCACCGAGTCGATGATCACCAGCGCGACCTCGGGTGTCGCCGCGATGTGGCCGAGCACGTCAGCGAGGTCGATGTCGTCGGCAAGCAGGAGGTGGCGGCACGTTGCACCGATCCGGGCGGCGCGCACCGCGATCTGCTCGATGGACTCCTCGCCGGAGACATAGAGCACCGGCCGGTCGGAGCGCCGGGCGACCGAGTCGGCGACGGCCAGCAGCAGGGTGCTCTTGCCCGAGCCCGGCGGCCCACTGCACAGGCAGACCTGCCCGGCGACGAGGCCGCCGCCCAGGACGCGGTCGAACTCCCCGATACCGGTCACGCTGCGGTGCCCCGGGCCTTCGGTGACGACGTCGGACACCGACCGCGCGGGTCGGCCCGGTGGGTTGGCGCGGGTCGCGGAACGAAGCGTGGACGGTGGCCTGCGCAACTGCTCGACGAGGGTCGAGAACTCCCCGCACTTCGGGCAGCGGCCGTACCACTTCGCGCAGACGGACCCGCACGACTGGCAGGTGAAGCTCGTCGCAGGCTTGGCCATGCTCAGCCGGCCACGGCATCGACCGAGGTGGTGATCACGCCCGCACGGTAACGGCGACTACCGACAGCTCAGCCCTCTGCACTGACCGATGGCGCGGGAACGACCGAGGTACCCGGGGATTCGGACAGCTGGATCGGCACGGTGGCCGTGACGCTGCCGGCCCGCCGGAACGTGAACGTCAGCCGGATCGTGTTACCGGGGAACACCCGCTTGTTCAGGCCGGTGAGCACGAGCACCGCCCTCGCGTCCGGGACGCCGTAGGAGATCCGCAGGCCCGATCCGACGGTGATGAGTCGCGACGCGGACCGGTTGGCCGCGGCGTCGTTGGTGCTCTTGAAGGCGGCCCACCCCCCGATCGTCGGCGAGGTGATCGAAGTCAGGGTGTCGCTCTGGGGACCGGTGTTGACGACGACGAGGCGGACCGGCAGGCGTGACCCCACGTCGTAGAAGTTCCCGCTGGGAGTCTCGATCGACAGGCCGCGCAACTTCAGCGGACCCACGTCGGCCTGCGTACCGTCGATCGTGGACTTCTCGCTCGCGGTCTGTGCGCGCTGGCCGGCGGCGCAGCCCGACAAGATCAGGCTGGCGGCGGCGGCAGCAGCGGCGGCGACAGCGGCGAGACGACGACCGGATCGGCGCACGATGACCGGCTCTGCATTCACGTCGGCTCCTCGCGGATTGCGGCGTCGTACGGGTCGGGCTCGGGCGCGCATCGCACGCAACGATCCGGCAGACAGCCTAGCGAGGCTGCCGCGCGCCGCGTGCTCGGGCATGACTGCGGCGCGCGATCGAGTGCCGCACGGGCGGTGCGGGCCGCTCGGGGACTCGATCTGCACACCGGGCGGCGACAGTGCTGCGTGTTATCCTGTGAAATAGCGAAAGGGGCTTCATCACATGACATTCAAGGTCGGCGAGACGGTTGTCTACCCGCACCACGGTGCCGCTCTCATCGAAGCGATCGAAGAGCGACTGCTCAAGGGAGTGAAGAAGACCTACCTGCGGCTGAAGGTCGCCCAGGGCGATCTGACCGTCCTCGTTCCGGCCGAGAACGCCGATGTCGTCGGCGTCCGCGACGTGGTCGGTCAAGAGGGTCTCGACAAGGTTTTCGAGGTGTTGCGCGCCGCGCACACCGAAGAGCCGACCAACTGGTCGCGCCGGTACAAGGCAAACGGTCGAGAAGCTTGCTTCCGGTGACGTGAACAAGGTCGCCGAGGTCGTGCGTGACCTGTGGCGACGCGATCGCGATCGCGGGCTGTCCGCCGGTGAGAAGCGCATGCTCGCGAAGGCCCGCCAGATCCTGATCAGCGAGCTCGCGCTTGCCGAGGGCACCAACGAGGACAAGGCCGAGGTCGTCCTCGACGAGGTGCTCGGCGAGGCAGTCGCTTAACTACCCGTACCACCCGATGGCGGCGTCCGGTCAGTTGACCGGCGCCGTCATTCTTGTTGCCGGCGGGTCAGGTGTGCGGCTCGGTGCGACAGTCCCGAAGGCGTTCGTCTCGGTGGCAGGTGCGACGCTGCTCGAGCACGCGGTGATGCCATTCCGTGCTGCATCGGGCCCCGCGTCCCGGCTCGCGCCACGAACTGACCCGAATCCGGTCAACTGGTTGCCCGAGTCGGCAGCGACGCACGGCCGCGTGCACCTGCGCGCCGCCATCGTGGTCGCCCCGGCCGGCTACGTCGACGAGGCGGCTCGCCTGACTGGCCTGCCCGTGGTCGTCGGCGGCGCGACCCGTCAGGAGTCTGTCGCGGCCGGTCTGGCCGGGCTCGATCCCGACATCGACGTCGTGCTGGTGCACGACGTGGCGCGCCCGTTCGTACCGGTCGCGGTGATCGACGCAGTGCTCGCCGCCCTCGCCTCGGGCGCCGCGGCCGTCGTGCCGATCGTCGAGGTGCATGACACGATCCGGCGCATCGACGCCTCGGCAACGCTTGGCGAGCCCGTCGATCGCTCGACCCTCGCGGCGATCCAGACACCGCAGGGTTTCCGGCGTGACCTGCTCGTCCAAGCGCATGCCCAGGCCGTCGACACGACGGCGACCGATGATGCCTGCCTCATCGAGGCTCTCGGCGTACGGGTCGTCGCGGTGCCCGGTGCGGCGGAGAGCTTCAAGATCACTACTGCGGCGGACCTGATCCGCGCTGAGGCGGCGGCGCGAATATCCGGAATACGCTGACCAGACCGCACGTCGGCAGTGACGAACGGAGCGTGCCGTGATTACCAGCACGATGCAGGACGACTACCAGCTCACCGTCACCGCAATGCTGGAGCACGGCCTGCGGGTGCATGGCGAGAGCGAGTGCGTGACCTGGCAGGGCGGCACCAGCAGGCGCGCGACGTTTCGCGATGTCGCGGCGAACGCGCGGCGACTGGCCGCGGCGCTGGCCGGTCTCGGCGTCGCACGCGGTGACCGCGTCGCCACGTTGTGCTGGAATTCGCAGGAGCATTTCGAGGCCTATATCGCGGTGCCGTGTATGGGCGCGGTGCTCCACACGCTGAACCTGCGCCTGCCGCCGGGCCAACTCGCGCACATCGTCAACCATGCCGAGGACCGCGTGGTCATCGTCGACGCCACCTTGCTGCCGTTGCTCGCCGCGATCAGTTCGCAGCTGAAGACCGTCGAACACGTCGTCGTCATCGCAGCCGGTGACACGTCCGTGCTGGGCGGCGAGATCCCGGTGCACTCGTACGCGTCGCTGCTCGCCGCCGCGCCGGACGACGCCGCCTGGCCGCAGCTGGATGAGAAGACGGCCGCCTCGATGTGCTACACGAGCGGAACGACAGGCGACCCGAAGGGCGTCGTCTACTCGCACCGCTCGACATACCTGCACTCGATGATGACGCTGTCGAACACGGTCAACGGCACGACCGAAGCCGATCGGGTACTGGTGATCGTGCCGATGTTCCACGCCAACGCCTGGGGCATCCCGTATGCGGCGATGTTGTCCGGCGCGAGCCTGCTGATGCCCGGCCCGCACATGACGCCCGAGGCGCTGTGCGAGATCGCCGAGACGGAGCGGGCGACGCTGATCTCCGCAGTCCCGACGCTGTGGGCGGGCATCTGGCAGGTCGGCGAGGAGCGTGAGCTCGACCTGTCCTCGGTACGGATGGGCACCTCGGGCGGTGCGGCGATCCCGCGGGCGCTGATGGCGGCGTTCCAGGAGCGCTATGGCCTGCGCATCGTGCAGGGGTGGGGGATGACGGAGACCTCGCCGGTGGCCGGGATCGCGCATCCGCCGATGGATGCGATCCGTGGGTCCGCGGCGGAGCTCGACTGGCGGGTGCGCTCGGGTCGGCTGATCGCCGGCGTCGAGATGCGACTCGTCGCCGACGACGGGACGGTGCTGCCGCGCGACGGCCAGGCGGTGGGTGAGATCGAGGTCCGCGGCCCCTGGGTCACCGGCTCGTACCACCACGACGCCGCGCCGGAGAAGTTCGACGACGGCTGGCTGCGGACCGGGGACATCGGCACGCTCGACGGGCGGGGGTTCTTCCTCGTCACCGACCGCGCGAAGGACGTGATCAAGTCCGGCGGCGAGTGGATCTCCTCGGTCGAGCTGGAGAATCTGCTCGCCGCCTCACCGGACGTCCGAGAGGCGGCCGTCATCGGCATCCCTGACGAGAAATGGACGGAGCGACCGCTGGCGTGTGTCGTGCCGCGTGGTTCGGTCGATCCGGCCACGTTGGCGGCCTTCCTGGAGGACAAGGTCGCGACCTGGCAGGTGCCGGAGAACTGGACGTTCCTCGACGAGGTCCCCAAGACCAGCGTCGGCAAGTTCGACAAGAAGGTGATGCGCGCCCAGCACGCGGCCGGGGTGTACGAGGTCATCCGGACGACGATGCCGGGCGCGCGGCCTTGACCGAGCTTCGCACCGGCGTGGGGGTCGACGTCCACCCGATCGATCGAGGTCGCGACTGCTGGCTCGCCGGGCTGCTCTGGCCCGGCGTGGATGGCTGCGCCGGCCATTCGGACGGCGACGTCGCCGCACACGCGGCCTGCGATGCCCTCCTCTCCGCCGCCGGCATGGGGGACGTGGGCGCGGTGTTCGGCACGTCCGAACCGCAGTGGGCGGGCGCCTCCGGGGTGACCTTGCTGCGCGAGGTGGTGCGCCTGATCGGTGCAGGTGGCTGGACGATCGGCAATGTCGCGGTGCAGGTAGTCGGCAATGCGCCGCGGCTCGCGCCGCGGCGCGCGGAGGCGCAGGCCACGCTGAGCGCCGTGGTTGGGGCGCCGGTGTCGCTCGCCGCCACCACGACCGACGGTCTCGGCCTCACCGGTCGTGGCGAGGGCCGTGCCGCGATTGCCACCGCTCTGCTCCGCCGATGACCCGTCGGTCCGACCGGCGCTGGGTAGCCGACCACTGCACGTCAGCTGGTCAGGAGAGGGAGTGCAACGCCTGTTCCAGGTCGGCCCACAGATCTTCGACGTGCTCGATGCCCACCGACAGGCGCAGCAGCGCGGCCGGCGTGCCGAACGAGGCGTCGATCGCATGCCGCGCGCGCCGCTCGATCAACGATTCGACCCCCCCGAGGCTCGTTGCGTGGTGCACGAGCCGCAAGCCGGCGCATACCTGCTCGGCGTGCTCGGCCGTCCCGTCGACCTCGATGCCGACGATCGCGCCGAAGCCTGCGTGATCGCGGGTGGCGATGGCGTGGCCCGGGTCGTCCGGCAGTCCGGGGTAGCGCACCCGCCCGACCCGCGGATGCGCGGCGAGCCGGCGCGCGAGTTCGCCGGCATTGTCCTGCGCGCGTTGCATCCGCAGGGCGAGCGTGCGCAATCCGCGCGTCGCGAGGTAGCACTCCAGGACACCTGGCACCGCGCCGGTGAGCGTGCGTTGATCGTGCAGCCGCTCGGCCAGATCGGTGGCGTCGGCCACCAGCACGCCGAGCAACGCGTCCGAGTGGCCGCTCAAGTACTTGGTGGCCGCGTGCATGACGACGTCCGCGCCGAGTTCGAGTGGCCGCACGACCAGCGGCGTCGAGAACGTCGCATCGACGACGACCAACGCACCGGCCGCGTGTGCGGCGTCGACGATCGCCGGGATGTCCGCGACCGTCATCAGCGGATTCGACACCGACTCCAGCCATACGAGGTCGGCGCCGTCGCACGCGGCGACCACGGCTGCGGTGTCGGCCACGTCCACCGACCGAACGGTGAGCCGACCTCGTTCAGCGAGCGTCTGGAAGATCGACACGCTGCCCGAGTACGCGTCCCGTGGCGCGACGACGACCGACCCGCTCGACAACCCGTCGAGCACCGCCGCCGCAGCCCCCATGCCGGAGGCGAACGCGAGCGCGGTGCCGCCGTCCAACTCAGCGACGATCGCCTCGAACGCGGCCACCGTGGGCGTGACATCGTGCCGGGCGTACTTGTTCACGTCGGGCTCGTGTCGATAGGCGGTGGCCGGCACGATCGGCGTGTTGAGCGGTGCGCCCGCCTCCTGCGGGCGACCTGCCGCGACGACCACCGACTCGACGTGCAACTTGGACTCGTCCACCGGGCAACGCTAACCGTCGGACGCCGCGCGCGAACCCAGCCACGGCGAACACGGTGGTCCGTACGATAGGCCGGTGAGATTGCGCACGGGCTCCGGATGAGCCTGCACCTGTACGACACGGCCACCCGGTCGCTGCGTGCCTTCCAGCCGCTGCAGCCGGGCATCGCGTCGATCTACCTGTGTGGGCTGACGACTCAAGGCCCGCCGCACATCGGGCACGTCCGAAATTGGATCAACGTCGACATCCTGCGGCGCTGGCTCCAGATCGACGGTACGGAAGTCAGATTCGTGCGCAACGTGACCGACATCGACGACAAGATCATCGTTAAGTCGACGCTCGCGAACGAGCCGTGGTGGGCGCTCTCGTTCCGCAACGAGCGGGAGATCATCGCCGCCGAGGCGGCACTCGGCTGCCTGCCGCCCACCTACGAGCCGCGGGCCACCGGCCACGTCACCGAGATGATCGAGTTGATCCAGCGGCTCATCGGGCGCGGCCACGCCTACGCAGCAGACGGGGACGTGTACTTCGACGTCCGCTCGTTCCCTGCCTACGGCGCGCTGTCCGGGCAGCGGATCGACGAGATGCAGGCCGCCGCCGATTCCGTCACTGATCGCCGCAAGCGCGATCCGCGCGACTTCGCGCTGTGGAAGGCGGCCAAGCCGGGCGAGCCGTCGTGGCCGACGCCGTGGGGCAACGGCCGCCCGGGTTGGCATCTCGAGTGCTCGGCCATGGCGACGAAGTACCTCGGCCCGACTTTCGACATCCACGGCGGCGGGCTCGATCTGGTGTTTCCGCACCACGAGAACGAGATCGCCCAGTCGGTCGGCGCCGGCGACGCCTTCGCGCGGTACTGGCTGCACAACGGCCTCGTCACGATGGCCGGCGAGAAGATGTCGAAGTCGCTGGGCAACACCTTGCAGGTGCGCGAGATCGTCAAGCAGTGGCGGCCGATCGAGGTGCGGTACTACCTCGGTGCCGCGCACTACCGTTCGACGATGGAGTACTCGTCCGCCGCCGTCGATGAGGCCGCGTCCGCATACCGACGGATCGAGAACTTCGTCGACAAGGCCAGTGCGGTCGTCGAGGCATGCCTCGGCCGGGTACCTGATGCCTTCGGCCGGGCGATGGACGACGACCTCGGCGTGCCCGCCGCCCTGGCCGTGGTCCACGAAACCGTCCGGGCGGGCAACACCGCGCTCGCCGACGGCGCGAAGGAGACGGTGCGCGAGGCACTCGGCCAGGTCACGGCCATGACTTGCGTGCTCGGCATCAACCCGGGTCAATGGCCGGCAGCAACGAGCGACCAGACAGAGACGATCGATGCGCTGATCCGCGTGGCGCTCGAGCAGCGCGCGGCCGCCCGGGAACGTGCGGACTACCCGGCGGCGGACGCGGTCCGCGACCAGCTGGCCGCAGCCGGGGTGCGCATCGATGACACGCCCGACGGCCCTCGTTGGAGCCTTGCCTAGTGGCCGGCAACTCGCAGCGGCAGGGCGCAATCCGCAAGTCGAAGAAGGGACCCCAGGTCGGATCCGGCGGGCAGAGCAAGCGGGCACTGCGTGGCAAGGGACCGACGCCATCGGCCGAAGCGCGCACGGGCCACCCGGCCGCGCGGCGGGCCACAGCCGCCGACCGTCGGACACCCAGCCGGCCCAAGCAGGCCCGCGAGTCACAGCAACCGGAACTGCTGGTCGGGCGCAACCCGGTCGCCGAGGCGTTGCGCGCCCGAATACCGGCGACCGCGTTGTACCTTGCCCGCGGCCTGGACACCGACGAGCGGGTCACGGACGCGGTACGCATCGCCGGCAATCGTGGCATCGCGCTGCTCGAGGTCAGCCGCGCCGAACTTGACCGGCGCACCGGCGGCGTCCTGCACCAGGGGATCGCGCTGCAGGTGCCACCGTTCGCCTACCACGAGCTCGCCGACCTGCTGGCGCAGGCGCGGCAGGCCGGCGCTGCACCGTTGCTCGTCGCACTGGACGGCGTGACCGACCCGCGCAACCTCGGCGCGGTGATCCGCTCGGCGCTCGCTTTCGGCGCCCAGGGGGTGATCGTGCCGGAGCGGCGCTCGGCCGGTGTGACCGCCACGGCCTGGCGCACGTCGGCAGGTGCGGCCGCGCGGCTGCCGGTGGCGCAGGTGACGAATCTGGTGCGGGCGCTCAAGGACTGCCGGGCCGCGGGGTTGTTCGTCGTCGGCCTGGACGCCGACGGCTCGACCAGGCTGGACGACCTCGAGCTGGCCACCGAGCCGATCGTCGTCGTCGTCGGGTCGGAGGGCCGCGGACTGTCGCGACTGGTGGGCGAGACGTGTGACCTGACCGTGGGCATCGAGATGGCGTCCACCGCTGAATCGTTGAACGCGTCGGTCGCAGCTGCGGTGACACTGGCTGAGATCGCCCGCCGCCGGCGGTGCCGCTGACCCGCTGGCGCGATCGTCACGTCGCGCCCTGGACAGCCATCGGCGCGGCGTCCTAGCGTCGGACCTCCCATCCACCGCTCCATGAGGGGTTCCTGTGTCGCTCACCCAAGCCGAACTCGATCAGCTCGACGCTGCGACCGCCACCGGTAAGCAGCCGGTCATCTTCGTGCACGGCCTGTGGCTGCTCGCCAGCAGTTGGGACCAGTGGCGTGGGTTGTTCGAATCGGCCGGTTATGCAACTGCGGCGCCCGGGTGGCCGGACGATCCGGCCACCGTCGCCGAAGGGCGAGCCAACCCGAACGCGTTCGCCGGCAAGTCGGTCGGCGCGATCACCGACCACTATGTGCAGGCGATTCGCCGGCTGAAGACGAAGCCGGTCGTGATCGGCCACTCGTTCGGCGGACTGATCACCCAGAAGCTTGCCGGCCAGGGACTTGCCGCCGCGTCGGTGGCGATCGACCCGGCGCCGTTTCGCGGTGTGCTGCCCCTGCCTGTCTCCGCGCTGAAGGCAGCGTTCCCGGTGCTCGGGAACCCGAAGAACCGTAAGCGGGCCGTCATGCTGACCCCCGAGCAGTTCCGCTTCGCCTTCACCAACTCAGTCGGCGAGGACGAGGCACGGCAGCTCTACGACACCTACCCGGTTCCGGGGTCCGGCGTCCCCCTGTTCCAGGCGGCGTTCGCGAATGTGAATCCCAAGTCGCAGGCCAGCGTCGATTCCACGAACCCGGATCGCGGGCCACTGCTGATCATCTCCGGCGAGCGGGACAACACCGTGCCGTGGGCAATCGCGAATGCGTCCTACAAGAAGCAGCGCCGCAACCCGGGCGTGACGGAGATCGCCGAGATCGTCGGCCGCGGCCATTCACTCGTCATCGACAGCGGGTGGGCAGAGGTTGCCCAGAAGGCACTCGACTTCGTCCGGAAGCAGGGCCTGTGAGGCTGCCGTCCTCAGAGGTCTGGATAGGGCCAGTTCGCCTGCAGGAAGATGCTCAACGCGAGCAACTCATCCTCGCCCACGTCCCCGAGCGAGAGGGTGGAATCCAGGCCGCCCTCTCGAAGCGTCTCCCGATTGCGGGCGAACATCTCCTCCGTACGCGCCTGCAGGCCGTCGAGCTGGTTGGCGTAGGCGGTCAGCGCGGCGGCGCGATCCACGGCCGCCGTCCAGGCCGCGGCGACGCCGGGCGGCTCGTGCGGCCCGGCAGTCTGCCTGGCGAGCGCGATCCGGTACGCCTGGATGTCGATGTGATCGAGTTCGGCGCCCAGGTCGAGCGCACCGGGCCGATACCCATGACTGTTCGCGATGCGCCCAACGGCGTCGGCGGCGGCGATCACCAGCCCGCGTTCCGGACCTGACGCGAGCGGTCCGGTCCAGGATTGACGCGAGCGCCAGCGTCCAGCGTTTACCGCACGAGGGCCGCTGGCGCTGCCTGGCTGTGCGGTCAGACCCTTGGCGACCTTCGCGCCAACAATCGCTGCGGCCGCGAACGGGACGAATAGCACGCCGGCCAGCACCGCGAGCACGAGGTTGCCGCTGCGCACGGCGACGACGACACCGACGAGGTCGAGTACGGCGAAGATCGCGCAGGGAACGACGATCCGACCCCAGATGTGCGGTGGGGCCGTGGGCTGCTTCTGCAGGCTCACGCTCCCCGCCGTCGCCGGCGGGCGCAACGCAGCCACCGCATCGACGGCCGGCGCGCGTCGTCCCATCGCGGAGCCGGCCACGATGGCCAGCACCTGTTCGCGGGCGAAGCTCAAGTCGGGCGGCCGCGGCTGATCGGGGCCGGTCACAATCACATCGTGCCGACGTCGTCCGTCCGTTGTCACCACCTCTGGCGCGGCATTGCCCCTGCGGGCACCGGTAACCTCGGTGCGACGCTGCCGCCTTAGCTCAGCTGGTCAGAGCAATCGCCTTGTAAGCGATAGGTCGTCGGTTCGATTCCGACAGGCGGCTCCGAGGATGCAGCCGTTCAGTGGTCGGCCACCGATCGTCCCGGCCGCCGGGTCGCGTCGCCGTAGCCCGGACGGCTGACGAACACGCGAGCGTCAGCCTGATTCGCTGCCGCCCGAATCCACGGCTCGTAGTCCACCGCCGAGCCCGGCGTGTCGTGATCGAAGATGTCGCCGGCCCGCGAGCGCCCGCTGGGCACGACGTCGATCGTGCGAGCCGCGGGGGTCGACACCTGGCAGCAGGGGGGCTCGACCGGTGCGGTCAACGGGGCGGTCCGACACCGCCGGCCAGACGTGGGCACGGTGCTGCGGGTGGTTGCAGCCGAACGCGACGTTGAGAATGGTCGACGGCATGATGAGAGCTTCTGCCATCCGGCGACTGCGAGGCAAGTATGGCTGACTTTGTCGGCGCGATCGACCAAGGTACGACCAGCACCCGGTTCATGATCTTCGATCATGCGGGCAACGAGGTCGCCCGGCACCAACTCGAGCACGAGCAGATCCTGCCGCGGGCCGGGTGGGTGGAGCACAACCCGATCGAGATCTGGGAGCGCTCGGTGTCGGTCGTGCTCAGCGCGCTCACCAAGGCAGCGTTGCAGCCGAGCGACCTCGCCGCGCTGGGCGTCACCAACCAGCGCGAGACGACGGTGGTGTGGGATCGCAGGACGGGGCGTCCGTACTACAACGCGATCGTGTGGCAGGACACGCGCACCGATCGGATCGCCAGCGCTCTCGAGCGCGGCGGCAAGGGTGAGGTGATCCGTCGCAAGGCCGGGTTGCCCCCTGCGACCTACTTCTCCGGCGGCAAGGTCCAGTGGATCCTGCGCCACATCGACGGGGTGCGCGACGCCGCCGAGCGCGGCGACGCGATCTTCGGCAACATCGACTCCTGGTTACTGTGGAACCTGACCGGCGGAGTGCACGGGGGAGTGCACGTCACCGACGCCACCAACGCCAGCCGGACCATGCTGATGGACCTCGACACCCTCGACTGGGACGATGAATTGCTGGCGCTGTTCGAAATCCCGCCGCAGATGCTGCCCGACATCAGACCGTCATCCGATCCGGACGGCTACGGCCAGACGAGCGAGCCCTTCCCGGGAATCGCGCTGACCGGCGACCTGGGCGACCAGCAGGCGGCGATGTTCGGCCAGGTCTGCTTCGCGCCCGGTGAGGCGAAAAACACCTACGGCACAGGTAATTTCATGCTGCTCAACACTGGCACGGAGCTGGTGCGCAGCAGCCACGGCCTGCTCAGCACCGTCTGCTATCGGCTAGGCACCGACGATCCGGTCTATGCCCTCGAGGGCTCGATCGCGGTGACCGGGTCCGCCGTTCAGTGGCTGCGCGACCAGCTCGGCATCATCTCCGGTGCGGCGGAGATCGAGTCCCTCGCGGGGCGGGTCGAGGACACCGGCGGGGTGTACTTCGTGCCGGCGTTCTCCGGGCTGTTCGCGCCGTACTGGCGCAGTGATGCGCGCGGCGCCATCGTGGGTCTGTCGCGCTTCAACACCAACGCCCATCTGGCTCGCGCGACGCTCGAATCCATCTGCTACCAGAGCCGCGACGTCTCCGAGGCGATGGAAGCCGATTCAGGCGTGCACGTCGACGTCCTGAAGGTCGATGGGGGAGTGACGGCCAACGACCTGTGCATGCAGCTGCAGGCCGACATTCTCGGGGTACCGGTCAGCCGCCCGGTGATCGCCGAGACCACGGCGCTCGGGGCGGCCTATGCGGCCGGCCTGGCGGTGGGCTTCTGGGATGATCTCGGCGAGTTGCGGGAGAACTGGCACGAGTCGCGGCGTTGGACACCACAGTGGTCGGACGAGCAGCGTGCCGACGGGTATGCCGGGTGGAAGAAGGCGGTCGAGCGGACGCTCGACTGGGTCGAGGTGGAGTGACGTTGGCGAGATCCGCATGACCGCGCCCTTCCCGCCCGTCCTCGGCCCGGCCGGCCGTACCGAGACGCTGCGCCGCCTGGCCGATGAAGAACTCGACGTGCTCATCATCGGCGGGGGAGTCGTCGGCTGCGGCGCCGCGCTGGACGCCGTCACCCGCGGGCTCAAGGTCGGCCTGGTCGAGGCGCGCGACTTCGCGTCGGGCACATCGAGCCGCTCGACCAAGTTGTTCCACGGCGGCTTGCGCTACCTCGAACAGTTCGACTTCGGGCTCGTTTTCGAGGCGCTGCGGGAACGCACGCTCGTGCTCAACACGCTTGCCCCGCACCTGGCCCGGCCGGTTCCGCTCATCTACCCGATGCGGCGGGTGATCGACCGCACCTATGTCGGGCTCGGCATCGGCGTGTACGACCTCATGGGTGCCGGCCGTGGGGTGCCGCACCACCATCGTCATCTGAGCCGCAAGCGGACGCTGGAATCGTTCCCGTCGGGCAAGCGCTCAGCGATCCGTGGCGCGATCCGCTTTTATGAGGGCCAGGTCGACGACGCCCGGCACACGATGATGCTTGCTCGCAGCGCGGCGCAATTCGGCGCGCTGTGCGCGAACAGCGTCCGGGCTGACGCGTTCCTGCGCGAAGGAGATCGAGTGGCCGGGGTGCGCGCGCGCGACCTGGAGCAGGGCACCGTCTTCGAGATCCGGGCGGCACAGGTGATCAATGCGGCCGGTGTGTGGACGGACGAGATCCAGGGCCTCGTCGGCGGCCGTGGGCAGTTCCGGGTACGCGCGTCCAAGGGCGTGCACCTCGTCGTGCCGCGCAACCGGATCAATTCGGCCACCGGCATCATCACCCGCACCGAGAAGAGCGTGCTGTTCATCATCCCGTGGGGCAGCCACTGGATCATCGGCACCACAGATACCGACTGGGCGCTCGATCTGGCGCACCCGGCAGCGAGCCGGACCGACATCGACTACCTGCTCGAGCGCGCGAACAGTCTGCTCGCCGATCCGCTGACCCGCGAGGACGTCGTCGGCGTGTACGCCGGGCTTCGGCCACTGCTCGCCGGCGAGTCGGACTCCACCAGCGTGCTGTCGCGCGAGCACGCCGTGGCCAGCCCGGTCCGTGGGCTCACCGTGATCGCGGGCGGCAAGTACACGACTTACCGGGTGATGGCCAAGGATGCGGTCGATTCCGCGGTGCACGGGCTGGAGCGCATCGTGCCGGTGTCGTGCACCGAGCGGGTGCCACTCGCGGGCGCCGACGGGTACCCGGCGGCCTGGAACTCCCGGCGCCAGATCGCAGCCGCTGCGGGTCTGCGGGTGTCGAGGATCGAACACCTGCTCGGTCGTTACGGCTCGCTCGTGCACGAGTTGCTCGCGCTCATCGCTGATCGTCCCGAGCTGGGCGCGGCCCTGGCCGGCGCGCCCGAGTACCTCAAGGTCGAGGCGTACTACGCCGCCACCCACGAGGGGGCCCGGCATCTGGAGGACGTCCTCACCCGACGGACCCGGATCTCGATCGAGGTGCCCGATCGCGGTGTCGCCGCCGCGCGCGAGGTGGCCGCACTGATCGCGCCGGTCCTCGGCTGGGACGACGCCACGGTCGCCCGTGAACTCGAGCACTACGATCAGCGGGTCGCCGCCGAACGGGAGTCGCAACACCAGCCGGACGATCTCACCGCCGACGCTGCGCGGCTGGGGGCGCCGGACGTGCGCCTCGACGTCGCCGCTGACCTACCGCTGCCTTGAGGTCACTCGGGTGCGGCGAGTGCGCTGACCTGCAGGGTGCACGCACGCAGCTCGGCGGGGCGGACCTGCGTCCGACTCGTTCCTGGAATCACCACCCGGATCTGGTCGGACAGCGGCGCCTGGCAGGCGGTGTAGTCGTCGAGCCGGCTCTCGGCGATTCCGCCGGGTGCCAGCAGGGAACTCGACGGGGCCCTCGACGCCGGCCGCGACGACGTGCCGATCGGCTTGCCGTGTAGCAACAGCGTCACGACCGGATAGCCGGCGAGCGTGCAGGTTGTGGTGGCTGCGTTCGTGAACTGAAGGGCGGCGAACTCCCGGCCGGGTGCTGCCGCGCCGCGCAACACCCGGACCGTGACCTTCCTGCACGTCGTGCCCCGCACGGAGTGCGTCGTGGACCTCGACTGCGTGGCGTGCGCAGCAGTGGGCGAGCTGCTCGGGCTGGGCGCGGTGGCAGAGCTCGGCCGGGAGCTGACCGGTCGAGATGCGCTGCTGGTGCTCACCGGAGGGGGCGCAGCGCCGTTCCCGGAAGGCAGGGAAAACACGGGCGACGCGCTCGGCGCAATCGAATCTGTGCCGGATGTGGTCGGCGACAGGGCGGCGTTGGACGTGCATCCGCCGACGGCCAATGCGGCAGCCAGCAGCATGCTGGCCGTCGACGCGTAGCGGCTCGGCGGCCGGGGCGTCACCAGTCGATCCGCAGGTCCGTCGAGTACGGCAGGCCGTTGGGTCGCAGCCGCGAGTCGGACTGCAGGTTGTTCCACAGCGCGCTCCAGGCGGAGTTGCCGCTCATGCTGCCACAGCTACCTGCCTGTCTACATGCGGTGAGCTCGGTGAGCACGCCGCCGAAGTAGATCCGCGGCTGGTGGTACCCGATACCGGTCAGGGAGATGTACTTCCACTGCGCGGCCATCGTGGTGTTGTAAATCTGCGGCAGGTTGATCATCCGGCTCGGCGCGGCGCCCGCCGCGAGGGTGTACAGCCCCATCATCGACCAGCCGTTGTTGCAGGCACGATTCGTCGTGGTCCACGCACATCCGTCGGCCGAACCGTCGAACACGAACGGTGCGTTCGTCGCGCTCAGGTATCCCGTGAGCCACGCGCGCGTCTGGGCGTAGGTTGCGCGGAATCCTGGCTCCATGTCGTTGCCGCCGGCGACGATGAAGCCCGGCCAGCCCGCGGCATGACTGACCACCGGGTTCACGACTCGGCGGGCATACTCGATGCCGGTCGTGACGGAGACGTCCATGTCGTTGTTGGTGCCAATAGAGATGGTCACGGGTGCGCTGGGCCGCTGGCCTTGGCGGTACCCGTCCAGGTAGGCGCTGAGGTCCTTGACCAGGTCGCCGTAGCTGACGTAGCGGGTCGACGCGGTCAGCACGACACCGCCGTCGTAGTGGTCCTGGCCGCCGACGGCGAGCAGCACGAGATACGCGTGCCCGGACGGGTTCGCTCTGGCATCGGCGTAACCGGCTGCGCGCATGAACGCCAGATCCGCGCTCGTTGCGCCGTGCAGGTTGCGCAGGTAACGGCTCGTCGAGATCGGTGCGGGGGTGCGCTGCGGGGGCGGGCTGGTCAGGGTCGTCGCGCTCACGCCGACGCTGGAGGCCGAGATGCCGGCCGGGTTGACGGCGCGGACGGAGAACCGGTACGTGGTGTGCGACGTCAGGTCGCGCACCGTCGCGGAGGTGTTGGCGGCGGAAACGGCGGTCGTCGGCCCGCCCGGAGAGGCCGACACGACGTACTGGGTCGGCGGTGCGCCGCCGTCGGACAGCGGAGGCAGCCAGGTCACGCTCGCGGTGCCGTAGCCGGCGACGACGCGGACGCTGCGCGGTGCGCTCGTCGGAGCCGGGTTGGCCGCGATCACCAGCCGGCAGCCCAGGCTGACACTCGCGCCGCCGCCGACGTTGCGCGCAGTCAGACAGACGGTGTGCTTCCACGCGCCGACCTGGACATTTGCCGCGAACCCGAGCCACCGGCCGAAAGCCGGATAGACCGCGGCGACGTCGTCGCGCGGTTGGCCGGTGACGAGGTCCGACTGGGCGCGGCCGTCGACCGTCACGCCGATCCGAAGCGGACCCCGCGTGTCGGCGTCGAGCGCCCAGCCGCGTACCGCCACGTACGACGAGGCCCCGACCCGGTTGAGCGAATCGAGATGACCGACGGGATCGAGAGCCAACGTCACCATGCGGCACGACGGAGCCGAGTTCGCGGTACCGAAGCCAACATTCCAGCCAATCGCGCATACGGTGTGCCGGCCCGACGTCGACACGATCGTGGACGCGAAGTTGTGCCCGCTGCGGGTCACGCCGCGTCGATTGGCGGTGACCAGATCGGCGTCGCGGCCATCGACTCGGATGCGCACGCGGATCGCTGCGCTCGTATCCGGGTCGGCGGCCCATCCGCTCAACGACATTCCGGTGCGCGTCGCGGTCGCGCCGGTCAGTGCTGCCGTGGGCGTGACGTACAGCGCTGCCGTCGTGCACGGTTGGGTGCGGGTACTGCCAAAGCCGACGTTTGCCACCTGCAAGCACACCGTGTGCGAACCCTCCGGCAGCGCGAGAGCAACGTCGAAACCGTGATAACCACCGGCCGCCGGGTGCGATTTCGCAACGTCGTTGCGATACGCATTGGCCACCACCCTCGACCGGACGCCGTCGACGACAAGGGTGACGCCGAGCGCGCGGGTCGGCGCATCGAGGTCGTACGTCCAACCGCGCACTTGCAGGCGCGCGCCCAACTTGCCGATCCGGTCGACGCCGAGGACAGGTCTGTCGTCGAGGGTGACCGTCGTGCAGCCGAAACTGTTGGCTGTGCCATAGCCGATGCTCGACGCGCTCACGCACACCTGATGCCGGCCTTGCGCTGCGGGATAGGTGACGTCGAAGCCGTGCGCTGCACCGGCACCCGCGTGCGCCGACGCGACGTCTGCACGCGGTTGCGCCGCAGGCACCGTGTGCCTGATGCCGTCGACACTGATATTCATGCTGACCGGGGCGGTGGGTGCATCGGCATCGACCCCCCACCCGACGACGCGCACCGACCCCTGGGAACTCGTGACGCTGTCGACGGAGCCGAACGGGCCGTAGTCGAAGAGGATGTGCGGGCACTTGAGTATCAGGTTTGCGCCGGCCGCGACGTTCTTCGCCGAGACGCAGATCCGGTGCGTGCCCTCCGGCACGGCGATGGTGAAGTCGAAGCCGTGGTAGCCGCCGGCGACGGGAAAGCGTGTCGCGACCGCCGGCCGATAGCGGTCTGACGTGACGGTTCGGACCAACTTGTAGTCGACCGTCACGTAGGTGCCGAGCGCAGTCTTGGGCGCGTCGTAGTCGAAGTCCCAGCCGATCAATCGCACGCCGCCAGGCACCACGAAGGCGTAGCTCAGGCCACCGACTGGTGCGTGATCGGTCGGCGTGGCGTCCGCGTCGCGCAGGCCCGGCGCGCATGTCCCGACCACCGCGCCGAGCAACACCGTCGTCATGACGAGCAGACGCATTGGCCGGGTGACCCGGCGGCGTCGACGAGGGCTGCTGGTGCTCATCTGCGGCTTCCCCTGGTCGCGACGGCCGCTCGACCACCGCTTGTGCGGGGCGTCGCACACCGTCGGTAGCGAACCCATCTCCGAAAGTGACGAAGACCGCACTGATAAAACCACTAACGTTACTGTTGTGACAAGCGTTGTCAGTGGTACGACACGGCGCAGTTTGCCGGATGGTAATCATGCGCGCTGCACCTGGTAGGTGTGCGTCTGTACGGTGGCCGCCCCGAAGTACCCACGTGCGCTTGTCAGGAAGTCGCGGATCGCTCGGTGGTGGCTGACTTGGACATCGGCGGCGACCGGGACGTAGCTGCGGGTGATGTCGTGATCACCGGCGATCGTATTGTTGCCGTGCCGCGACGATGCGGTGATGACGTTCGACGTGTCCGGGTTGGCGACGCCGTCGAGGTGCGGTACGACGTCGAGGCTGTTCTCGAGGGCCAGGATCCGCACACTCGGCGCAATACTGCCGACCGTGCGACCTATCGGGGCGCCGGCCGTCACCACGTGAGTCACCGTGAATTCGCCGCTGGCCACCGCGTCCCGAGCCGTGGTGACGGCGACCATGCCGCCCTCGCTGTGCCCGACGAGCATCACGTCGTCGCCCGACTGCACGCCGGCGGCGCGCATGGCCGCGAGCACGCCGGCCTCGTACGCCGTGCGTTCGCCGACCAGCGCGCGCCCGTTGGTGCTGAGGCTCGTGATGTCATGGGTCGGGAGCGGGTCCCAGGACTTCGTCCCGGTGATGTCGACGATCACGCGGCGTGAGCCGTTGGGCATCGTCAGGATCCGCACATCGATCTCGCCATGATGGGTGTCGCCGTTACGCCGGGCGAGGTTGACGAGCAGGTCCGTGAGTTGCCGCGGCGGCTGCTCGCCGGCGGCCGAGGCATCGACCCCGACGTTGCGTAGCACGCCCCGACCGTCGGGCAGGATTCGGGCAGTCGCGGCGAGCAGCGTCGGAATGCCGAGAATGTCTACCACGTCGTCTGCCAGTTCCGGGTCGCGTGCGATGCCCGCCTCGGCCGCGGCGAGCGGGTCCCCCGTTCGCCCGAGTTCCTGCGCCGCAGCGGCGAGCGCGAATGGGAGCTTGAGTACGCCGAACAGGGCGTCCCGGCCGCCGGACAGCTCGTCGGCGGCGCGGTACCCGGCCGCGGCGACGCGCAATTCCCCGTCGATGACGCCGGCCTCCAGGCCGGCCCAGGTCAGGCCGTGGACACCGTCCAACGCGAAGAGCAGTTCGCCCTCGAACTCGGCCCAGCCCACCGGATCGAGCACGGCGGACAGCGCCAAGGACGGGTCGGCGAGATAGCCGTGCAGGTGCCAGGCGGACGCGAGCGTGTTGCTCGATGCCGCCCCGAACCGGTGCGCCATTCGCAGGATCTCGTCGAGATCGGCGGCGATGCCGGCACTGCCACCGCGGACGGACACCGGATCCGAGGGCTTCGGGCTCATGTCGCGCTGCCTGTCAGAAGACGATGTCGAGAAGGTCGAGGCTGGCGCCGACGACGTCGCCGAACAGGTTGTCCAGGTCACCGAGCAGGGCTTCGGGGTTTGCGATGACGTCCTGCAGGGTTCGAACGGCATCCGCGCCGAGGTGTGCGACGTCGAGACCGAGCCGCTTGAGTTCGTCCAAAGTGCGGCCCACGGAGCGGGCGTGCCTGCGTAGTGCATCGGCCGCGTCATCCAGGCGGGCCGCCGCGCCGCGCAGACCGTTGATCACGATGAGGGCTTGCGTCGTGAATGCGTCGGCAGCAGTTCCGGACCAGTCCACTGCGGCGACGTCGGAGCCGACCCGCGCGGCCTGGGTGCGCGCGGCACGCGCATGCTCACCGATGCGATCGGCGATCGCGAGCAGCTGGCTCGGATCGGGAAAGGGCGACATGATGACGAGGATGACCCGTGGCTGGGACGCACAGCCGCGCGTAGGCGCGGCCTGTGGACAATCGCCCGGTTGTGCACAGCGCGCCGGAGCGCCTTGACGTCGCGACCCGTGATTGAATGAGATGCGCCACGAATTACACGGTTGCGATTCGCGGCGGGCCCGGCAGCCACGGACCCGGCACAGCATGACCTGCACCGACGACCTCGGAGGCACTGAAGGATGCATTCCGTGCACGCTGCGGTAGGAGCCGGCGACGATGCCGCGGGCGGCGACGTACTGAGCCGTCGTGATCGCGAGATCCTCGCCTTCGAGCGCCAGTGGTGGAAGTACGCCGGCGCCAAGGAGCAGGCGATCCGCGAGTTGTTCGACATGTCGGCAACGCGCTACTACCAGGTTTTGAACGCGCTCATCGACACCCCGGCTGCGCTCGCCGCCGATCCGATGCTCGTGAAGCGTCTGCGACGTCTGCGGGCAAGTCGGCAGCGTCAGCGATCGGCGCGTCGACTGGGTATCGAGGTTTGAGCACTGAACGCGCAGCGTGGGCGGGTTGCCAGACAGCAGGCACGCCACCTGCAGCGTGAGCGGATTGCGGGCGCAGCGGTTGTCGCGCTGGGTGCGCTCGTTCTCGCGGTAGCCATCGTCGCGCTGCAGGATCCCAAGGGCAACGTGACCCCAGCCGACAGCACCCGGCGGACGAGCACCGTAGTACAGACGGTCACCGCCACCCAGCCCGCACCCAGGTCCACGAAGCCGGTCGCGTCGACCACCCCCTCGTCGCCGTCACCGAAGTCCTCGCGGAAATCCTCGCGGGGGTCCAGCGCATCGTCGTCAACCGCCGTCCGCGTCAAGGCAGTGCCGTTGATCGTCCTCAACAACACCACCATCCCCGGGTTGGCAAAGGCCGCCGCGCAGCGATTCGCGGCCGGCGGCTGGACGGTCACGGACACCGCCAACCTGCGCGACACGATCATCTCGACCTGCGCCTACTACGACCCCGCTGTCCCCGACGCGAAGGCTGCCGCGCAGGCGCTGCGGGCCCAGTACCCGACGATCAAACGCGTGAAGGCGAAGTTCGCGCAGCTGCCGAGAGGCCCGGTCGTCGTCGTGCTCACGCCGGACTATTCGGCCGCGTGACTGTGCCATGATGGACGGCACAACTGAATAGCACCGCTCATCCAGAGGGGCAGAGGGACCGGCCCGACGAAGCCCCGGCAACCGTGTGCGATGACTTCATCGCCGTGCACTGCGCGGCACCGATGCGAGGCCGCCGCACGAAGGTGCCAACTCCGACCCGCCGCGCACCCGCGGCCGGGAAAGATGAGGAGAAAGGCCTCGTAACTCATGACTGCGACCGATGTCACCGTTGATCGGAGCACATCGCCGGCGGCTGACCTGGTGTGTCGCAACTGCGGCGCGCAGTACCCGCTCGGCGCCCAGCACGCCTGCTTCGAGTGTTTCGGCCCGCTCGAGATCGGCTACGACGCAGCTGCGCTGGCCCGCGTGACCCATGAGGAGATCGCCGCTGGCCCGCACTCGCTGTGGCGCTACGCCGGGCTGCTGCCCGTCGGTCACGATCCGACGACCCGGGTTGATTCGGGCACCGGGATGACGCCGCTCATCCGCGCCGACCGGCTCGCCGACGCGCTCGGCTTCACCGCTGCCGGTGTGGATCAAGGACGACTCTGCGAACCCGACCCACTCGTTCAAGGACCGGGTGGTGTCGGTCGCGATCACCGCAGCCCGCGAACTGGGCTTCGAGCGGATCGCCTGCGCCTCGACCGGTAACCTCGCGAACTCCGTTGCGGCGCACGCGGCGCGCATCGGCATGCCGTCGATCGTCTTCGTCCCGGCTGACCTCGAGCCGGCCAAGATCATCCAGACCGCCATCTACGGCGGCACGCTCGTCGGCATCGACGGCTCCTACGACGACGTCAACCGGCTGTGCTCGCGAGCTGTCCGAGGACCGACGAGTTCGAGAACACCGGCTTCGTCAACGTCAACATCCGCCCGTACTACGCCGAGGGGTCGAAGACCCTCGGCTACGAGGTCGCCGAGCAACTCGGCTGGCGGCTCCCGGGCCAGTCGTCGCGCCGATGGCGTCCGGCTCGATGCTGACCAAGGTGAACAAGGCGTTCAAGGAACTCGTGCGCCGCACGGCCTGGTGCCATCGTCACGTGGAAGGTCTATCGGCGCTCAGTCGGCTGGCTGCTCACCGATCGCGACCGCGTTCGACGACCGGCTCGTCCGACGTGGTGACGCCGGTGAAGCCGACCGGCATCGCGAAGTCGCTGAACATCGGCAACCCGGCTGACGGCACCGTACGCGCTCGACGCCGTGCGCGCGCTCCGGTGGCGCGATGGCCGCCGCTACGACGACGACGAGATCCGCGAGGGCATCCGGCTGCTCGCGCGCACGACCGGCGTCTTCGCCGAGACCGCCGGTGGCGTGACCATCGCGGTGCTGAAGAAGCTCGTCGAGAGCGGTGCAGATCGACACGTCCGTGGAGACCGTCGTCTACAACACCGGCGACGGCCTGAAGACGATCGACGCGGTGAGCGACGGCGCCCGCCCGACCGCCGTGATCCCGCCGACGCTCAAGGGGATGCGCGCCGCCGGCCTGCTGTAACCGGCTGATCGACTCCAGCGGGGACTCGGGCGCGACCGTCGCCCAACCGCAGGGCTCGTTGCGCAGGTCGGATCCGCGGCCGGTCCCAGCACCGCCGCAGGTCGTCCTCGATCTCACTGACTTTGACGGTCCGCGGTCCGGCGCCGACGGCCGCGATCGCGGTGCCGACACCCAACCTTGTCAGGCCGAGCGGCCGTAGACAGGGTGTGAGGGTGGACACCGCGGCCGGTCATCCGACCGGCGTGCCGCGCGGCGACCCGGCCACGTTCGCCGAGTGGATACGCCCGGCGCTGCTGCCGATGACCAGGCTGGCCATGCGGCTCGCGCCACTCGCCGACGCCGACGACATCGTCCAGGACGCCCTCACCCGCGCCTGGCAGAAGCACGAGCAGTACGACGAAGCCCGCGGCAGCGCGACCACCTGGCTGCTCGCGATCGTCGCCGATCAGGCCCGCGCGACCCGGCGGACCAGGATGCGTCGGCTGCGAATCGTGGACGACAGCGCCGACGTGCCAGACCGGTCGGCGGGCGATCACACCCCCGACATCGATCTCGATCGCGCCATCGAAGCGCTGGCCGAGCGACAGCAGCTCGCCGTACAGCTGCACTATTTCGTCGGACTGAGCGTTGACGAGACCGCGTCGGTGATGTCCTGCTCGCCCGGCACGGTCAAGTCGACGCTGTACGACGCGCGCGCTCGGTTGCGGACAATCTTGGGAGACTCCGATGAGCGATGAGCTGATGAACGCCCGGCTGCACGCCGCGGGCGAACGCTGGCGGGCGGCGAACTCCGCCGCCGCGCAGCCGGCCCGGATCGGGCAAGCGGCGGCCGCGCCGACCGAGACCATCGAGGCGCCCTTCGACGGTCCGCACCGGCGGCGGCGCTGGACCTTGGTCGCCTCTGCCGCCGCGGTCGTCGCCGCGCTGGGGATCGGCACCGGCTTCCTGGTCAACAGCCTGTCCGGCACCACCGACGGCGCAACGGATGCGGCCGGCGTGCGCGGCACGGTGTGGCAGCTCGTCGGCTACGGCGGCGCCGCCGCAGCCGACTCGTCGCTGGCGACCCTGCACATCGACGCTCGCGGGCATCTCGTCGCGGACGACGACTGCGCGGTCATCGGCGGGTCGGTGGACCTGGGTTCCGGCTCGCTCACGGTCAGCAACCAGATCGTGCGGTACCGCAGCTGCATCGATCAGCACGGCACCTCATTCGGCGAACGTGGGCGCACGATCCTGGCCGGCCGCAGCAGCTACACCATCGACGGCGGCATGTTGACGATCAAGCATGCGGGTCAACCCGCGATGCATCTCGTCGCGGCGCCGGCGTGGCTGCCCGCGCCGACGTTGGATGTGCCGACCTTCGTCGGCGCGGACTGGCAGCTGCTGTCCGCGAAGGACAGCAGCGGCCGGTCGATGAGGGTCACGCCCGCAGCCTCGCTGCATGTGGCCGACAACGGCAGGTTCACCGCCGGCGACGGTTGCAACACCCTGAGCGGCCGGCTCACCAGCAGCGCGGGACGAGTCCGGATCGGCGGTGGCGTGGCGGCGACCGAGATCGGCTGCCCGGGGAGCATCGCCAAGCTGACCGGCCTCGTCGACTCAATGCTGTCGGGCACGGTGAACGAGGTCGTCGCCGGCGGCGTGTTGACGATCACCAAACCGGGAGTCGGCGAGCTCGTCTACCGGTGGGCGCCCGAGTCGGGTGCGGCCGACCCGGACTCACTCGCCGGCGTGACCTGGCAGCTGGTCGGCGTGGCTCGCGCACGGGTCGTCGCAGGTGCGTCGTTGCGGTTCGGCGGCAACGCCGCGACATTCAGCGCCACCGACGGCTGCCGCAGCTTCTCCGGCGCAGCGAGCTTCGGTGCCGGCCGGATGCTGTTGGCTGGGATACCGACGGCACGACCCGCCTGCCGGGGCACGGTCGGCGATCAGGCACAGACGATCGACAGCTTCCTCGCCGGCGGCCAGTGGGCGATCCGTGACGGAAAGCTGCTGATCTACGGCGGCGCCGCCCAGGCGTTCGCACTCGTCTACACCGCGCCCGGCTCCTACACCGCGGCTCCTCCGGCTCTCGTGCAACACCGCTGGACGCTCGCCTCGATGGAGGTCGACGGTGCGGGCACCGCGACCAATGAGTCCTCGGCCGATCCGCTCGAACTCACGTTCGCCGACGGCCGCTTCACGCTCGCCGAGCGATGCGGGGCTGAGGGCGGCAGTGTTCGCATCGACGCCACGTCGATCACCTTCTCCGGACGGCACGTCACACAGGTTCACTCCTGTCCATCGGCGATCGATCAGGCGGCAGTCGACCGCCAGCTCGACCTCGTGCACGGCGTTGTCGCCGGGACCGCCACTTGGTCCGTCAAAGACCGGCAACTGACGGTGACCCGCGCGCGGGTGACGCTCACGTTCACGCGCTCGTGAGACACGCGTGAATCTGTTCTTGGCGAATCCTCACGCTGCCGTGTAGCGTCCGCCCCGGTCATAGTGACGAACGTTTTCGCACGCGAAGTACCACGGCCCGACAGGGGCACGTGCACTGAGGGAAGCGGGACCAAGGAACGAAGACCCCGGGCCCCATGAGGTGTGGGGATCGGACCGGCCCCTAGCAAGGAGTGCACGTGGCACAGGGCACCGTGAAATGGTTCAACAACGAGAAGGGCTACGGCTTCATCGCCGTCGACGGCGGCCAGGACGTCTTCGTCCACTACTCGGCCATCCAGGCCGACGGCTACCGTTCCCTCGATGAGAACCAGCGGGTGGAGTTCGAGGTGGTTCAGGGCCCGAAGGGTCCGCAGGCGGACGGCGTGCGCATCGTCACCTGACCGCGCGCACTCATCAGTGGCCCCGGACCCCGGTCCGGGGCCACTGCCATCAGATCGCGAAACTCGGATCCGGTCCCTCTGGGTTCATGATCAAGACCGAATCCGGCTCTTGATCGTGGTGCGGCAGTCCGGGACGGCTGCGTCCTTGCACTCTCGGCAGCCGAGTGCTAAACCTGAATTGGCACTCGGCTAGCCTGAGTGCCAGCCGTCGTGCGATGAGGCCCGTCCGCGGGCCGTCCGTCGCGGGCATCGCAGCGGCCGACAAGCGAGTCAATCCCACACAGTGAGGACGACACCGAATGGCCAAGTTGATCGCGTTCGACGAGGAGGCCCGCCGCGGCCTCGAGCGCGGCATGAACCAGCTCGCCGACGCCGTGAAGGTGACGCTCGGCCCCAAGGGCCGCAACGTCGTGCTGGAGAAGAAGTGGGGCGCGCCCACGATCACCAATGACGGCGTCGTCCATCGCCAAGGAGATCGAGCTCGAAGACCCGTACGAGAAGATCGGCGCCGAGCTCGTCAAGGAAGTCGCGAAGAAGACCGACGACGTCGCGGGCGACGGCACGACCACCGCCACCGTGCTCGCCCAGGCGCTCGTGCGCGAGGGCCTGCGCAACGTCGCGGCCGGGGCGAACCCGATGGCGCTCAAGCGCGGCATCGAGGCGGCCGTCGCGTCGGTGTCCGAGGTGCTCGGCAACCAGGCCAAGGACGTCGAGACCAAGGAGCAGATCGCGGCCACCGCGTCGATCTCCGCCGCTGACACCACGGTCGGCGAGATCATCGCCGAGGCGATGGACAAGGTCGGCAAGGAAGGCGTCATCACCGTCGAGGAGAGCAACACCTTCGGCCTGGAGCTCGAGCTCACCGAGGGCATGCGCTTCGACAAGGGTCACCTGTCGGCGTACTTCGTCACCGATGCCGAGCGCATGGAGACCGACCTCGAGGACCCCTACGTCCTGATCCACGAGGGCAAGATCAGCAACGTGAAGGACATGCTGCCGCTGCTCGAGAAGGTCATGCAGACCGGCAAGCCGCTGGCGATCATCGCCGAGGACGTCGAGGGCGAGGCGCTCGCCACGCTGGTCGTCAACAAGATCCGCGGCACGTTCAAGTCCGTCGCGGTCAAGGCTCCCGGGTTCGGCGACCGCCGCAAGGCCATGCTGCAGGACATCGCGATCCTGACCGGTGGCACGGTCATCAGCGAGACCGTCGGCCTGAAGCTGGAAAATGCCTCGCTGGACGATCTCGGTCGCGGCCCGCAAGTTCACCACCACGAAGGACGAGACGACGATCGTCGAGGGCGCCGGTGACGCCGAGCAGATCCAGGGCCGGGTCAACCAGATCCGCGCCGAGATCGACAAGTCCGATTCGGACTACGACCGGGAGAAGCTGCAGGAGCGGCTGGCCAAGCTGGCCGGCGGCGTTGCGGTGATCAAGGTCGGTGCGGCCACCGAGGTCGAGCTCAAGGAGCGCAAGCACCGCATCGAGGACGCCGTGCGCAACGCGAAGGCGGCCGTCGAGGAGGGGCTGCTGCCCGGTGGCGGCGTGGCGCTGGCCAACGCCGTGGGCACCGCGTTCGACAAGCTCGACCTCACCGGTGACGAGGCCACCGGCGCGAACATCGTGAAGGTCGCCCTCACCGCGCCGCTCAAGCAGATCGCGATCAACGCCGGCCTCGAGGGCGGCGTCGTGGCCGAGAAGGTGTCCTCGCTGCCCGCCGGTCACGGCCTGAACGCCGCGACCGGGGAATACGTCGACATGTTCGAAGCGGGCATCGTCGAACCGGCCAAGGTGACCCGCTCGGCGCTGCAGAACGCCGCATCGATCGCCGCGCTGTTCCTCACCACCGAAGCCGTCGTGGCCGACAAGCCGGAGAAGGCTGCGGCCCCGGCCGGTGGCGGCATGCCCGGCGGTGACATGGACTTCTGATCGTTCGAGATCAGTTGCCAAGGCACGACCGGCAGTTCTGCTGCACGCGAAGGGCGGTCCCGAAAGGGGCCGTCCTTCGCCGTTCGCCCGGCCGGCGGGTGACGACGCCGGCTGCTGGTGGGGTCGCGACGGGAGGGATGTGATGGGCGCGCGTGACTTCGACCCGGTGGCGCTCGGCACCGCCGAGTACGACGGCTGGGTGGCCTACTACCGACGCGAGTGGCGTCCGTTCCTGCGGGCTGCGGTGCGCATGGTGCGTTTCGGGTTCGGGATGTCGTGGCCGCAGACCGTTCGCGGCGCCTGGTACGTGCTGCGTGCCAACCAGGTCTGGGCGCCTTATCCGCACAATGATCCGGCGAAGGCGCGCGAATACATGCGGCGCTTCTACGCCCTCGTGGCACGTGATCGTCAGATGACGCTGGATCCGGTGCAGGCGGCGCGTCTGGAAGTCGAGTGGTGGCGCATCCACCGACTGCACCAGCGCGAGGAACAGCTGACCGAGGACGATCTCACCAGCGCGCTCATGCGGCTGTACGGCTACGTCTACTCCGTCGACGAGGAAGCGGTGCGCGAAGCGGCCAGCCACCGCGTCCTCGCCATGCGGTACTCCGACGCGTGGGTCGAGGCGGGACGCGATCTCGACGACCCACTGCTGGCCACCGAACGCGCGGCACTCGTCGCGTCCTACACCGCCCTGCTCACCGCGGTGCGCCGGTGAGCGGCCCTATCAACGGCCGCCGATGGATCCCCCGGCTCACTCTGGTGGCGGGTTGGGCTGAACCTGAAGGTGCGCGTGTGCGCCGCGCCGCCGTCGAGTTCGATGGTGACCGCGTACTCGCCCGGGCCGGCGGCCTGCACGGGAATCGATTCGAGCGGCACGTAGACGACCGGCTGCAAGTCCTTGTCGGCGAAGAAGTTCTGCGACATGTGCACGGAGTGATCCGGTTCCGTGACCGCGAGCGTGGCGGCCAACTCGCCGGCCGCCATCCCGGGCTCGTGGGTCACGACCAGCTCCCTGTGCACTCCTTCATGTGCACTCGGTCGTCCGACGGCTATAGAACGGATCGGAACCGAAGTAGATCCGCTCGCCGGCCGGATCCCGATGGGGTGTGCCGCCGCCACCGCCGTGGGTCCGAGGTCGTTCTGCCTGTACGGGCGGCCGAACGGGAGTCGTGGACCCGGGCGGTGCCGGCCGAGTTCAGCCGAGCAGCCCGTCGACATAGCACCAACGCCACGCTTCGCCGGGTTCGATCGAGCGCATGACCGGATGCTCGGTCTCGCCGAAGTGCTTGGTCGCGTGCCGCTCGGTGGACGAGTCGCAGCAGCCGACGTGCCCGCAGGTCAGGCATAGGCGCAAGTGCACCCAGCGGGTGCCGTCGCGCAGGCACTCTTCACAGCCTTGCGGGGTGCGGGCGGTGACCATCCGCGGTGCCTTGCGCAGGTGCGGGCAGTCACCGGCCTGGCCCTTCGGCGTGGTCAACTCGTCGTCGATGCGTGCGGCGGCGTCCTCGATGCGATCCAGCAGTGATTCCTCGGCGTCGATCTGGGACAGCGCGCTGCGCAGCACCTCGTCGTCGTACACGCCCCGGTCGCGGGCCTCGAGGATCGAGCCGCGCTCGGCCGAGAGCATTTTCAGCCGTAGTCGCCGGTAGGTCGCCCCCGGCGGTTCCACCTCGCTCTGCGATCGGCCCAGTTGCTCCCAGGCCCGATTGCTGCGTTGGAGGGCGCGTTCGCGCAGTTGTTCGATCACTTCGGGCGGGTCGTCGTCGGCGATGATCTCGTCGAGAACGGCCAAGCCGGCGTGCGCGGCGGCGGTGACGAGACCCGCGGTCTGCAGGGCATCCTCGGCGACATCCGGGCCGGGCAGGTCGAGCCAGCGGACGAGCGCGGGTAGCGTCAGCCCCTGGATCAGCAACGTGCCGGCGACGACGGTGAACGCCGCCAGCGCGAGCACGGCGCCCTGGGGCACATTCGGCACGAGGATGAAAACCGCAGCGAGCGTGACCACTCCGCGCATGCCGGCCCACGACACGACGACGCTCACCCGCCAGTCCCAGACCGGGCGGCGCGCCAGTTTGAGGGTCAGGACCACGGCCGCCATCCACAAGCCGCGCGCGAGGATGGTGGCTGCGAGTACTGCCAGGCACGGCCAGACGACCTGGGCCCAGCCGAGATCGGTGGCGGCTACGTTGCCGATGATGCGGCGCACCTGCAGACCGATCAGCAGGAACACGACGTTCTCGAGCAGAAACTGCACCGTGCGCCAGTTGATGTTCTCGGCGATCCGCGAGCCTGCCGACTGCACCACCGGGGCCTTGTGGCCCAAGATCAGCCCGGTGACCACTACGGCGAGTACGCCGGAGCTGTGGAGCTCCTCGGCGGGCAGGAAGGCGAAGTACGGCGCCGCGAACGACAGCGTCGTGTCGAGCACCGGGTCCTCGATGTAGCGGCGGATGAACACGAGCACCAGCGCGACGATCAGCCCGACCAGCACGCCGCCGCCCGCCGCCCGGACGAAGTCCCAGCCGACCTCCCAGGGCGAGACGGTCTGGGTCAGCGAGGCGATCGCGGTGTTGAGTGCTACGAGGGCGGTGGCATCGTTGACGAGGCTCTCGCCCTCGAGAATCGACACGATACGTCGCGGCATGCCGACTCGTCGCGCGACGGTGGTGGCTGCCACCGCGTCGGGCGGTGCCACCACCGCGCCGAGCGCGATGCCCGCGCCGAGGGAGATCCCCGGGATCGTCCACCATGCGACATAGCCGACGACGACCGTGGTGAACGCGACCAGCCCGACCGAGAGCAGGATGATCGCTCGCCGGTTGGCCTTGAAGTCGATCAGCGAGGTGCGAATCGCCGCGGCGTACAGCAGCGGCGGCAACAGCCCGACCAGGACGATGTCGGGCGTCAGTTCGACCTGGAAGAAGTGCGGCAGATAGGACAGCCCGATGCCGACCACCGTGAGCAGCAGCGGTTCGGACCACGCCAGCCGGCGCGCGACGCCGGCCACGGTCGCCGCGATCGCGGCGAGCGCGAGGATGGTGAGCGCTGCGTGCACTCGGTCATTCTTGACGACCCCCGGGCGTCACGGGAGCGGTGCCCTCGCTGCGGCACCGCGCGCGCGTGCTGGCTGCTCGGAGCGTGCCGCCGGCAGCGTCGTACGTCGAGACGCCCGCATGGGGACCGTCTCCGTCAGTCGCGGGCCTTTACAGCGGGCGGAGCAGATCGTCGGCGTCGACGATCGTGTACGCATAGCCCTGCTCGGCGAGGAATCGCTGCCGGTGCGCGGCGTAGTCCGCGTCGAGCGTGTCGCGTGCGACGACGGTGTAGAAATGTGCCTGCCGCCCGTCGGATTTGGGTCGCAACACCCGGCCGAGGCGTTGCGCCTCCTCCTGACGCGAGCCGAAGGTACCCGAGATCTGCACGGCCACCGCGGCTTCGGGTAGGTCGATGGAGAAGTTCGCGACCTTGCTGACGACGAGCACGCGTTGCTCGCCGCGCCGGAACTCGTCGTAGAGCCGTTCGCGCTCGCGCGTGGTCGACGAGCCTTGGATGATCGGCGCGCCGTCCAGCTCGGCCGAGACGTCGGCGAGCTGATCGAGGTAGGCGCCGATCACGAGCACCTGGTCGTCGGGGTGCTGGTCGACGATCGCCTTGACGACGGGCAGCTTCGTGCGTGCGGTCGCCGCCAGGCGGTAGCGGTCCTCCGGCTCGGCTGTCGCATAGGACATCCGCTCGGCGTCGGTCAGCGTGACGCGCACCTCGGTGCAGTCGGCCGGCGCGATCCAGCCCTGGTTCTCGATGTCCTTCCACGGCGCGTCGTAGCGCTTCGGGCCGATGAGGGAGAACACGTCGGCCTCCCGGCCGTCCTCGCGGATCAGCGTGGCAGTCAGGCCGAGGCGGCGCCGAGATTGCAGGTCGGCGGTGAGCCGGAAGATCGGTGCCGGCAGCAGGTGTACCTCGTCGTAGATGATCAGGCCCCAGTCGCGGGAGTCGAACAGCTCGAGGTGCCGGTACTCACCCTTCCGACGGGTCGCCATCACCTGGTAGGTGGCGATGGTGACCGGTCGGATCTCCTTGCGTTCGCCGCTGTACTCGCCGATCTCCTCCTCGGTGAGGCTCGTGCGGGCGAGCAGTTCGCGCCGCCATTGCCGGCCGGCGACGGTGTTCGTGACGAGGATGAGCGTCGTTGCCTGCGCGTGTGCCATCGCAGCCGCGCCGACGAGCGTCTTGCCGGCGCCGCAGGGCAGCACCACGACACCGGAACCGCCCTCCCAGAACATGTCGGCAGCCTGTTGCTGGTAGTCGCGCAGGTGCCACGTTGTCTGGTCCAGTTCGATCGGATGCGCCTCGCCGTCGACGTACCCGGCGAGATCCTCCGCCGGCCAGCCGATCTTGAGCAGCGCTTGCTTGAGTCGGCCGCGCTCGGAGGGATGGATGAGGACGATGTCGTCGTCCACCCGCTGGCCGAGCATCGGGGTGATCTTCTTCTGACGCAGCACTTCTTCGAGAACGGCGCGGTCGAGGCTGACGAGGACCAGCCCGTGAGTCGGGTGCTTGACCAGCCGGAGCCGGCCGTAGCGGTCCATCGTGTCTGCGACGTCGACGAGCAGCGCATGCGGGACGGGGTAGCGCGAGTAGCGCACGAGGGCATCGACGACCTGCTCGGCGTCGTGGCCGGCGGCGCGCGCATTCCAGAGCCCGAGCGGCGTCAATCGATAGGTGTGCACGTGCTCGGGGCTGCGCTCGAGCTCGGCGAACGGCGCAATCGCGGCACGGGCCTCACCCGAAGCCGGGTGGTCGACCTCGAGCAGCAGCGTCTTGTCGGACTGGACGATCAGGGGGCCGTCGTTCACGCGAGGTCCGGGTGAAAGCTGGCGGCGTTTCGGGCGCCGGGATTCGGTGGCGTGCTCACTGGGCTCCTCAGCATTCGGGCGACTGTCCATTGTCGCAAATGCTGGCGACGGGTCGTGTCTTCCGGTCGACGGCATTCCCTTTCTCATGATCAAGAGAGGGGAGCGGCGGCGGAGCGGGCGGTCACCAGTTCGGCAGCCCCAGTTCGAACAGGCAGTCCTGCGCGGCTCGCTGGTGTGCGCCGGCCTGCTCGGCATCGGGCAGGACCCCGGCGAGCCCGCCATGTGCCCGCGCCTGCTCATAGCGATCACCGCTCGTCACCGAGATGTCGAGCGCCTGGCGGAAATGCGCCGTCGCGTCCGCGGTACGCCCGGCCGCGGCGTAGGTCTGCGCCAACTCGAGCAGTGCGCCGGTCAGCGCCTCGGCCCCGCCCACGGATTCGCCGATGCGCAGTGCACTCGTCAGACTCGCGAGCGATTCCTCGTACCGGCCGAGTGAGCGATGCACCGCGCCCAGCCCGCAGAGCACGTCGGCCTCCCCGACCCGATAGCTGACATCGCGGCAGATGGCGAGCGCCGCGGCGTATCCGGCGAGCGCGGCGTCCGTCCGCCCGCGTCGGTGCTCGATCGTCGCCAGGTTGCACAGCGCCACACCCTCGCCGGCCCGGTTGCCGACTTGGCGGGCGATCCGAAGTGCGCAGGTGTAAGCCTGCGCGGCGTCCTCGATGCGACCGAGGCGCAGATAGACCTCGCCCAGGTTGTTCGTCGCGCGGCCCTCGTTGGTGCGTTTGCCGATCTCTGCATTGACCTGGACTCCGAGTTCGAGGTGTGCCACCGCCGCGGGATAGTGCCCCAGCTTCATCTCGGCCACTCCGAGTACGTAGAGCACCTGCCCTTCGCCCGCGCGGTCGCCCGCCTCGCGAAACGTGCCGAGGGCGGTCTGCAGACGGGTGCGCGCTTCGGCGTAGCGACCGGCACGCCACGACAGGATTCCCAGCCCGTGCAACGCCGTTGCCTCGCCGGTCCGGTCGCCCAGATCGCGGTGCATGTCCAATGCCTGCTCGTGGCACTCGCCGGCGGTGTGGTAGTCCCCGAATCGCCGATGGACGTTGCCGAGCAGGTTGAGCGCTGCTGCCTGGCCCGCGGTGTCGCCGGTCTCGCGTGCGGCGTGCACGGCCAGTTGGTCAAGGGCCAGCGCGTCGGTGTAGTACGCGCCGGCGTCGAGGTAACCGGCCATCGCCCGTGCCAGTCCGACCACGTGGTGCGGCCATTGTCCCGCCGCCGCAGTGGCCACCGCGAGCAGGTTGAGCCGTTCTGCGTCGAACCAGCTGGTGCCGGCGCCGGTCGCCGAATCGAGGTAGTGGTCGAACAGGCGGGTGACTGCCAGCTGACGCTCCCGCTCATCCAACTCGTCGGCCAGCTCGCGGGCGTAGGCGCGGAGCAGGTCATGCATGCTGAGCCTGCCTCGGCTGCGCATGTCGACCAGGTGTGCGCGCGCGAGCGCTTCGAAGATCCGCCGTGCCGCCCGAGGTTCGCTGCCGAGCAGCGCGGCGGCGGCCTGTTCGTCGATGTCGGGTCCGGGATGCAGTCCGACCAGCGCGAACGCGTACCGCGCCTCGGGCGCGAGCTGTTGTGTCGACCACGAGAACACGGCGCGCACGGCAGTGTGTTCGTCGCCGCCGGCCGACAGCAGATCCAGACGTTCGGCCTCGTCGTCGAACTCGTCGACCAGGTCGGCGAGCGAGCTGTCCGGTCGCGACAGCGCCAACTCGGCGACCAGGCGCAACGCAAGCGGTAGGCGCGCGGTGCGTTCGGCGAGCGCGAGTGCAGCAGCCGGCTCGGCGTCGACCCGCGGCCCGACGAGCGTGCGCAACAAGTCGACCGCATCCGCTGCGGCAAACAGGTCGAGGCTGAGGCGCAGCGCGCCGTAACGGGCGACGAGGGCGGGCAGCGTGTCGCGACTGGTGACCAGGACGAGCGCGCAACGATCGCCGGGCAGCAGGTCACGCACCTGCTCGAGTGAGCCGGCGTTGTCGAGCAGGATCAGGACTCGACGCCCGGCGACCGTCGAGCGGTACCGCGCGGCCTTCTCCGCTCGCGGTGCCGGGATCGAGGCACGGTCGACGCCGAGGCCGCGCAACAGCGTGTCGAGCGCTTCATCCGGCGCGACCGGGATGTCCGGGTCGTAGCTGCGCAGATCGAGGTAGAGCTGACCGTCCGGAAAGCGGTCGGCCACGCGGTGCGCCCAGTGCACCGCGAGCGCGGTCTTGCCGACCCCGGCGGTGCCGGAGACCACCGCCGTGCCCGATCGGGTCAGGACGTCGTCGAGCGCCCGCAGCTGGGCAGTGCGGCCGGTGAAGTCGGCGACGTCGGCCGGCAACTGGCGTGGCACGGGGTTCGGCGCCGGCCCGCCCGCATCCGGCGGTCCGGCAGCGTCGGGACCAACCGGACGTGGCGGGCCGTCCTGGCTCGGGGCGGCACCGGTGGCGGCCAGCCATAGCTGATGGAACCGCTCCGGATCCCCGCCGAGCGTTTCGACGATCAGTTCGAGCAAACCCCATCGAGGCACCCGGGTGTCCGAGAAGGCGGCCGAGATCGTGGTGTGGCTGTAGCCGACGTCACGGCTCATCTCGCGCAGGCTCGGCCAGCCGGCACGGTGGTGCAGTTCATGCAGGGCGTCGGACAGCTCCCGGACCGCTCCGGCGGGCACGTCAGGTCGCGGTAGCGCGCCCATCGTCGATCACCTGCCCACCAGCCTGCTCATCGGCAACTGTCCAGCATTGTCAGCTTCCGTCAAGTGGCTGCGCCACGGGCCCACGATCGACACACGATCAGTTCACGACCCCCGGAGGGCATCATGACAAACGCAACATCGGTCCACCTCGACCCCCGCCAGTTCGGCTACGCAAGCGGCATCGTGCACGCTGTGCGCGAACGCGGACTGCCCAAGCGGGTGGCGGTCATCGCCGTCGAGACCGCGCTCGCGGAGTCAGGGCTGAAGATGTACGCGAACGGTCACAACCCGGCCTCTCTCGACCTGCCGCACGACGCCGTCGGGTGGGATCACGGATCGGTCGGGCTCTTCCAGCAGCAGGTCGGCGGCGCGGTCAACTCGACCGCCAACTGGGGCACCACCAAGGACCTCATGAATCCCGAGATCTCCTGCGAGAAGTTCCTCAACGCGCTGGGCAACGGGTATCGCGGCAAGGACAACTGGGCCGCCGCCCAGGACACCCAGCATTCGGCCTATGACGGATCGCCTCGTCCGGCGAACCACTTCAGCGATGTGTACGGCGGGAACTATCGCTCGCACGACGACCGCGCCGCCGCCATCGTGAACTCCATCTGGCACGGTCCCGACGCGGGTCCGCCGCCGCCGCCGGCCGAGTACTTCGTGGACATCTTCGAGCGTGCCCCGGTCTACCCGTCGCCGGATTCGCAGTTCTCGACCGGCGTCCTCTACAAGGGCCGCAACTTCGTCTTCGGCAAGCGGTGGGGTCGCAAGATCGAAACGGGTCAGGGCTTCAACCACTGGTGGCTGAAGACGGTTCCGGACGAGGGCACCGGGGAATGGGTGTCGGCGTACTACCTCACGCACTGGGGCAACGACGTCGCGAAGGACAACGACGGCCATGTGCTGCCGTCGGTCTGACATCCGGCCTGACCCAGCTCAGGTGCGGGGCCGCGCCGGCAGCACACCACCGCTCACTCGTGGTCCTCGTCGACGATGCGGACCGCGGTGATCCGGTGCACGGGATAGGACGTGAGCCCGACGACGCCGCGCTCATAGCCGCGCACGTAGCCCGCGGCGAGCGAGATCGGGTGCATCTCGTGCGCCGTCGCGGTGCCGTCCGGGTCGGCGACGCCCAGCCACACCAATCGCTCCGCACGCACCGCGCTGCGCAGCAGCTCCATCGTCGCTGCCGACGTGACCCCAGGAACCTGCGCGGCGACGGAGTGAACCTGCCGGGCCTGCTCGTACATCGCGTCCCCCGCGCGCATGCGGCGCACGAGCTCGGCCAGTTGGGCGTCGGAGTCTGCGGCCCCCCGCGTGACGATCGGCCGGCTCGGCGGTCGGCTCGGCGCGCGCGGCGCTTGCGCGCCGAGCGTGACGAGCGCGCCGCCGGGCGCCTCCGCCGCCGGGGCGTAGCCGGCGTCGCGGAGCACCTCGAGTACCCGAGCCACCGGAGCCGGCGACACCAGGACGGTGGGCGCGATCATCCGCAGATCCAACGCGGCCACGCTGCGCTCGGCGAGTACCCGCGCGAGCAGCGCCTCGTCGTCGCAGCGCAGGTATGCCGTGGCCGTGCCGGCGCGCAGCACCCCGTGCCGGCGCGCGGCGTCGTCGATCAGATAGCGCAGCGCCTGCGGGATCGGAGTGCGCGAATGCGCCATGACGAAAGCCGCCAGTTGCTCACCGGTGCGCCCGGCGTCGAGTGCCCGGCGTACCGAGCGGTCGGTGATCCGATAGACACTGGCGCCACCGGTCGATTCGACGTCGGCCAGCAGGGCGAGCTCGCCGCCCATCGACGACGACGGCGGCCCGGGCACCACCACAGTGAGGTCTGGCTGAACCACGAAATGGTCGACCGGTTCGGGTAGTGCGCGAGCCAGGGCGTGCTCGGCGGCGGCGGCAGAGCCGGCGAGCAGGGTGCGCGTGTAGCCGGTGAGCCCGCCCGCCGCGGTCACGCCAAGCAGGTCGGCCTCGGCGAGGATCGCCTCGACCAGCGGCTGCTGCTGCGCCGCGCGGCGCGGCTGCTGCCAGGCCAGCAGGGCGAGTACCTCACCGCGGTCGGCGGGCACGGATCCTGGCGGCAGTTGCGCCAGTAGATCGAGGACATGGCGGCGCAGCGCGGGGATCGTGCCGCGCTCGGCGTCCGGACCGAGCACGGCGATGACGCGGTCGCGGTCGCCGCGCTGTCCGGCAAGGCTCGGCTGCCTCGTCATCGCCAGCCACGCCGAGGCGAGCGTCAGCCACCGCGGCGCGGTGTCCCGGGCGCGCCACAGGTCGTACTCGGTACTGGGCAGGAACACCGGCTCGAGACCGTTGGTCGAGTTGATCAGTGCCGCGGAGTGGGCGACCTCGGCGATCAGTGCCACGGTTGATTCGGGCACGCCGAGTTCGCGAGAGGTCCGGCGTAGCTCGCGGACACCGATGCCGCCGGAGCGCAGCAACGGCGGCGGCTGCGCAGTCCACAGCTCGGCGAGCGCATCGACAAGGCGCAACGTCTCGCCCACGGTGATCGTGCCGAGGGCGTCGAGTTCGTCAGGCGCGCGAGTGACGGTCTGCGTCATCGGCGGACCGGCCGGGGCCGGCGCGGGTCCCTCGGCGCGCAGTGCCAGGCCGAACTCGCGCGGCAACTCGACGCGCTGGCCGTCGATCGGGACGAGCAGTCCGCGCTCGATCAGCCGCCGCGCCGGGATCAGGTCATCATCGACACAGACCAGTGGCGCACTGCGCAGGGTGCCGGTCGGCGGGCCGGCAGCCAGCCGATCCAGCACCTCGCGCTCCTGTCGATCAGCGGCGGCGATCAGTGCTGCTACCCGTTGCGGATCGGCGAACGCGGCAGCCACGCTCGCGCCCGCGCGCGGCTGGCCGACGGGCGGCAGGCCGAGGCTGCGCAGCACGGACGCGAGCAGCTGGTCCGGGACGGCGCGGAACAGCACCGCCGCCGGCCGGCCGAGGCCGGCTGGATACGGGCCGACTGCGTCGCGAACGGACGGCACGAGATGGGCGCGGCGGGCATCGCCCCACACCAGGGCGCGCTCGAGCAACGCGTCCAGATCGTCGTCGGGGAATGCGCGGATCACGTCGTCGGCCGCGCCGAGCACCAGCAGCTCGAGTGATCGCAGCACGTGTGCATCGAGCGCGTCGACGGCGCGCTGGGTCGACGTGCGGACGCTGACCCGCGCGGCCAGTGCGGCGAAATCGGCGGGCGCGGGCAGCGCGAGGTCGGGCCGCAACCGGAGCAATCGGCGAAGCTGCAGGTCTGAACGCTGCCGCAGCCATTCGGTCAGCGACGATGCGGGTGCCGTCGCGTCATCGTCGGCGGGCGGTACTGACACCGGGTGTGGCGATCAGCGCCCGTCGGCGAGGTGCGGACGATCCTCGGGACGCGGGTGCCGGTAGAGCAGTTTGTCCACCGGAACTGGGAATTCGGTGTCTCCGTAGGGCGAATGCGCGCCAACCGAGTCGGAGACGAGTTCGGAGACCTGGAAGTCGACGACGTGCGACGGGCTTCGGAACTGCTCGGGAAGTCGCGGCGCGGTGCCGGCCATCAGCTGCCCCTCTCGGCGATCGGACTGCCCAGTCTATCCGGCCGGTCCATCGGGCCCGCCCGGTGCCGGCGTGAGCCGGTCGTGAAAGTGTGTGCTCCTGGCAGTAGCCTGATACGAGTACGAGGCACCGCCGCCGTTCGGTGCGTTATCGAGCGTGTCGATCCAGCAAGGAGTGCCCGGTGCCGACCGGCAAGGTGAAGTTCTTCAATGCCGACAAGGGGTTCGGCTTCCTCTCGAATGACGAGGGGGACGACGTCTTCGTGCACCGCGATGCATTGCCCGACGGCCTGACCGAGCTGAAGGCCGGTACCCGGGTCGAGTACGGCGTGGTGTCCGGACGCAAGGGCAACCAGGCGATGCAGGTGCGAGTCCTCGATCCGGTGCCGTCCGTGGTGCGCAACGTGCGCAAGCCTGCCGACGAGATGGCGCCGCTCGTCGAGGACCTGATCAAGCTGCTCGACCACACGTCGAACTCGCTGCGCCGTGGGCGCTACCCCGAACGCAACGAGGCGCGCAAGATCGCCGGGCTGCTGCGCGCGTTCGCCGACAACCTCGACGCATGACCTGATCCACCCGGAATCGATTTCTGGCTCCCCTCAGCCGGGTCTCGACGCGCGGGCGCCCGTCGTCTGCTCGACCGCCTGCGCGCTCACCCTGGTCGGCGGTCGACCGTCAGCGCAGCGGGGGAGAGGAGGGGGTGAGGCCGGCGGCGTGCGCGCGGTCGAGGAGCGCGGCCGCGGCTGCGTAGCCCTCGTCGCCCAGATCTCTGGTGAACTCGTTGACGTACAGCGCGATGTGCTGTTGCTGAACCTCCGGTGACATCTCATCGGCATTGGTGGCGACGTAGGCGGCAGACGCCTCGGGGTGCGCCCAGGCGTACTCCACGGACGAGCGAGCGGCGCCCGCCAGTCGTGACGCGTCGAGACCGCGTCGCGCCAGGATCGCGCCAAGCGGTATCGGCAGGCCGGTGTCGCGCTCCCACCACTCACCGAGGTCGACGAGCGCCCGCAGCCCGTACGACTGGTAGGTGAACCGGGCCTCGTGGATGACCAGGCCCGCATCGTAGGCGCCGTCGCGGACCGCGGGCATGATCGACGCGAAGGGCAGCACATCGATGGCCGCCGGGTGTTGCCCGGTGGCCCACAGGCGCAGCAGCAGGTAGGCGGTGGATCGCTCGCTCGGCACGGCAACCGTCCGCCCGTCCAGGGAGTTCACACCGCCACGCGTAAGCACGAGCGGTCCGCAGCCACGCCCGAGCGCGCCGCCGCTGGGCAGCAGGGCGTAGCGCCCGAGCAGCCAGGGCAACGCGGCATAGGACACCTTGACGACGTCGAAATCACCACGTTCGGCCGCGGTGTTGGTGACGTCGATGTCGGCGAAAGTGACGTCGAGCGGCGGCGCGTCGTCAAGCAACCCATGTGCCCAGGCGTGGAAGACGAAAGTGTCGTTGGGACACGGCGAGTAGGCGATTTTCATCGCGGACCGTCGGTAGTCGCCGCGGCGACTGCGTTGCCCAATGCGTGCAATGCCTGATCAACGCGCCACGTCGCTCGCTCGCGCGGGCCCACCAGGTTGCTGATCGCCCGGATCTCGGCGAACGGCACTGCGGCCGCCTGCGCAGCTGCGGCGACACCTGCGCCCTCCATCGCCTCGGCGACTGCATCCGGGAAGCGGGTGCGCAGCGCATCCGCCCTCGCCGCGCTGCCCGTGACGGTGGCCACGGTCAGCACCGCGCCGAGGTGCCCGCCGGTGCGATCGGCGAGTTCGACGGCGAGCCTGGGTGCGACGTCGTAGCGGTCCGTGCCGAAGCCGAGTGCAGACGCCGCAACGAACCCCTCGGCGGTCTCGGCGCCCAGATCGGCGAACACGATCGAGGACGCCACCGCGACGTCGGCCACCCGCAGCGGGGCGAAGCCGCCGGCAACGCCGGCGCACAGCACCAGGTCCACGCCGGTCAGGCAAGCCGCGGTGGTCGCCGCCGCAGCGGCCGGTCCGACACCGCCGACCACGACGCGCACGGTGCAACCCCGTGGCAACGCCGCGACAACGGCATCGCGTTCGACCACGACCGCGGTGACGACGAGGATCTGCATGCGCGGCCGACCTCAGTAGGCGCTGCGCGGCCGGCCGCGCGGGCCCTGGGGATCGTGCCCGTCCTGTGCCGCGGCGGCCCGAGTGACGGCGCGGTAGCGCAGGAGGACCAGCGCGCCGACAGCGCTCACGATGACGCCCGCGACGACGAACGCGATCGCCCCTTCGTCCTCGGTCATGCTCGGCAGCGCAACCCCGATCGCCGCCCCCAGCACCCACGCCAACTGGAGGAATGTCTCGGACCGCGCGAACGCGCTCGAGCGCAGCGTCTCCACGACGTCGCGCTGGATCAACGCGTCCAGGGCGATCTTGGACAAGGCGTTCGCGATAGCCGATATGAGCACGCCGAGTGCCGCCAGCACGATGTTGAACGCCAGCGCGATGAGCACGCATGCCGCACCGGCGATACACGTCGACACGACGATGATCAATTCTGGTTTGGTCACCTGCAGCCGGGTGCCGATCGCGGTACCGGCGAAGTTGCCGAGACCGGCCGCGCCGATCACCAGAGCGAGTTGGAAGGCCGCGGTCCAGCCGTGCTGGGTCGACTCCACATAGAACGCGAGATAGATCGTCAGCAGGCCGGACAGCAGTCGCAGCACTGACTCGCCCTGCAACGCGATCACCAGGTGCGGGTCGAGCCCGCGGCTCGCCCACGACCGCAGCCGGTACATCGGCGGTACGTGCTCCTGTTTGCGCGGGCGGGCCGGCTCCTGCGGATGCCGCGGCGCCGGCTGACCGGAGTCGACCTGCTTGGGCAACCGGAACGCGAAGAACGCGCACGTAGCGAAGCCGATGGCGCTGACCACGAGCCCCGCGGTGTAGGAGCCACTGACCTTGATCACGATCCCGACGAAGCCACCCAGAATGATCGTCGAGCCGAGGCCGAACATGGTGAGCCGGGCATTGGCGTGGGTGAGGGTCATCCCCTGCGGGACGAGTCGTGGCGCCGCTGCCGCGCGGACGACGCCGTAGGCCTTCGACAGCACCAACGAACCCAGCGCGCACGGATAGAGCACCAGCAGCTCGCTCGAGTTCGCGGCCATGATCAGCGCGAGCACCGCGCGCCCGATCGCCGTCGCGGCCATCGTCCAACGCCGGCCGTGCTGCAACCGGTCCAGAGCCGGCCCGATCACCGGCGCGATCAGCGCGAACGGGGCCATGGTGATCAGCAGATACAGCAGGACGTTGCCGCGCTGCGCGTGCGCAGACGCCCCGAAGAACACCGTCCCGGCGAGCGCCACAGTGATCATCGCGTCGGTGCCGTAGCTCAGAACCTGGTTCCAGATCAGCGCGGTCAATCCGGACGCGTCCGCGCCGTCGGCCTTGCTGGCGGTGATGACCTTGCGGGTCACGTTGCGGGCGACCTTGTTCGTACCGGTGACCGCACTCATGCCGATCAGCTTCGCGGCGCCACCGGGGGTGGTGGCCGCCTTCGGCGCGGGGGGGCTCACCCCGGCTGCAGCGCTGGCCGACCCAGCCGCAGCCGGCGCGGCGCCATGGGGGTCGCGCTCGTCGTCGCGGCCGATCGGCTCGTATCCGGTGCGCTGCTGGTACGGGTCGTGCTGCTCGTAGCGGTGGGCGGGGGGGGCGACCGAGCCGCGATCGGAATATGCGTCGCGAGGCGAATATCGGCCGCGGTATTCGGGTTCGTCCCATGGCGGGTAACTGCCCTGCGGTGGATAGCCGGCCGGCGGATACTCCGACGGCCAATAGCCGCCGGTTCGCGAGCGCGGTTCGGGGGCCGGACGGGCCGGCGGCGGGTCAGCGGACGGTGGTGTCGGTTGTCGTGCCTGGTGCGACGTGTGGCCGGACTTGGAGAACAGCCCACCGCGGCGGTCTGCCTTGTCCTTGCCCACGTCATCCATCCTGCCTCACAGGGGCGCTGCCGGTGCCGCAGCGCGGTGAGAGAATCGACGCCGTGAGATTCGTGGAGCCGACCCCCCCCGAGAACGAATCACCGGCCGCGCTGGTGCCTGACACCGTTCTCGCCGCGGCCGTGGACCTCGCCCGCGATGCGGCGATCGCCATTGCAGCCGCGCCGATCGGCGAGCATCTGGGCGTCCACCCGGAGTCCGAGCTCGTCGTCACGCACTGCTTCGCCGCGACCCTCGCCGGTTACGGCGGCTGGTACTGGGCCGTGACGCTGGCGCGCACCGTCGAGAGCCAGGTGGCGACGGTCGACGAGGTCGCGCTGCTGCCGGGCGACGGCGCGCTGCTTGCACCGGACTGGGTGCCGTGGGACGAACGCGTTCGACCCGGCGACCTGAGCCCGGGCGATCTGCTCCCGGCGCGGCGCGACGATCCCCGGCTGGTGCCGGCCTACGTTCAGTCCGACGACCCGGTCCTCGAGCTGGTGGCTTTCGAGCTGGGCCAGGGCCGGGTACACGTGATGTCGCGCGATGGCCGGCTGTTGGCGGCCGACCGGTGGCAGTCCGGTGAGCGGGGACCGGAGACCGCGATGGCGCGGCAGGCGCCGGGCCGGTGCGGCACGTGCGGGTTCTTCCTGCCGCTCGCCGGCTCGCTGCAAGCCGGCTTCGGGGTGTGCGGCAACGAGGTCACCGACAGCGACGGCCAGGTGGTCAGCGTCGAGTACGGCTGCGGTGCGCATTCGGAGACCGCCGTCGAGCCGACGCCGCCGGCCGAGATTGCGGAGATCGTCTATGACGACGGCGAGGAATTCACGGTCACCTAGTGCGACCCTGACCGCGATGTCGAAGCATGATCGCCAAGCCGAGCAGGCCGAGAATCCAGCCCGCCAAACAGGTCCACAGCCAGATGCGGTGATCATGACGGCCGAGCCAACCGTAGAACGGCAGCAGCGCGACGAAAGCGCCGAACCAGATCGCCGTACCCGCCGCGACGATTCGTCGCGCGTTGATCTGCACCGCGGGCGGCGTGACGAGTTGCGGCACGAGTCGCATTCTACGATCGGGCGGGCGATGCGCACTTCGCTCGGGGCCGGCCCCACGCTGGGCGAGCTCGTCCGGCGGGCGGCCGGCGCGCCGGGCCTCGTTGCGCTGAGCGGCGCGTGGGCGGGCGGGACGCCCGTCATCGCGTCGCATCCGCAGGTCGACCTATCCGGCCGGGAGCCGACCGCGGCGATGGACCAGTTGTCCGAGATCGGCAGGGACAACTCCGGCGGGGACGTCATCGGCGGGGGCTGGTTCGGCTGCCTCGGCTTCGACGGGGGTGATCGGCTCGCCTTCTACGACCACCTGCTGCGGCTCGTCGACGGGGAATGGGTCTTCGAGCAGCTGTGGACTCCCGAACGGGCCGCCGAGCAGACCGTCCGGCGAGCCTGGTGGCAGGCATTGCTCCGTGCACCGCGCCCCGCCGCCGCATCGTGGACGCTCGGCCCGTTCGCTGCGCCCCCGATGGCGGAGCACCTGGGCGCGGTCGAGCGGGCGATCGAGCTCATCCGCGCCGGCGAGCTGTACCAGGTAAATGTCTGCACCCGGCTCGTCGCGTCATTCGCTGGCGACCCGGCTGCGCTGTTCGCCGATCTGATCGAGGCGCTCCGCCCGGCGTATGGCGCGTACCTGTCGGGCGCCCGGCCGATCATCAGCATGAGCCCCGAACTTTTCCTAACCCGGCGCGGGCGCCAGGTCGAGAGCGCACCGATCAAGGGCACTCGGCCGCGCGGTCGGTCCGGGGGCGAGGACGAGTTGCGCCGCTCGGCGAAGGACACCGCCGAGAACGTGATGATCGTCGACCTCGTCCGCAACGATCTGGGCAGGGTGTGTCAGATCGGGTCCGTGCGGCCGACCGCGCTGCTCGAGGTGCAATCACACCCGGGGGTCTGGCATCTCGTGTCGACGGTCGTCGGACTGCTGCGTCCGGACGTCGACGACGGCGAGTTGCTGCGGGCGACGTTTCCGCCCGGGTCGGTCACCGGTGCGCCGAAGCTGCGCGCGATCGAGGCGATCGCCGAACTCGAGACGGTGCGTCGTGGCGTGTATACCGGCGCCATCGGCTTCGCCAGTCCTCGGGGGGGCACGCAGTTCAACGTCGCGATCCGGACCTTCGAGATCGCCGGCGGACGAGTCGAACTCGGCGTCGGCGGCGGCATCACCGCCGACAGCGTCCCCATGCAGGAGTACCGCGAGTGCCTGCACAAGGCGGCACCTCTCATCCGTGCCGCGGGCGCCCACGTGGCGCCGTCCGTGCTGGCGCCCGAGTTCGCCCCGCGGCCCGAGGAGCTGGCCGGCGGCCTGTTGGAAACGGTCCTGGTCACCGACGGCGTCGCGGTCCGGGCGGGTGATCATCTGGCGCGACTCGATCGTTCGGCGCGCGAGCTGTACGGCCGGGGCATTGCTGACGACCTCGGCCGACGGGTGCGCGTCGCCGCTCGCGACACCGCCGGGCGGGCAGTGCTGCGCGTCGTGTTCGATCCGGACGGGTCGACGGCGGTGAGCAGGTCGCCCGCCGATCCGGAGCCGGCGCCTCGGGAGGCGGTCGTCGTGCCGCGCGAGCCCGGGCTCTGGCGGCACAAATGGGCCCGTCGCGACTGGGCGGTCACCGCCGAGGCGGCTGCCGGGCCGCACGTAGCGCTGTTCGTCGCGTCCGACGGCGTGGTGCTGGAAACGAGTCGCGGCAACGTGTTCCTGGTCGAGCCGGACGGGACGCTCGTGACGGCGCCGCTGCGGGACGACCTGCTGCCCGGCATCACCCGCCGCGCGGTGCTGGACTGGGCGCGCGATACAGGACGACGCACGGCGCTGCGCGGGTTCGACCTCGTGTCGCTGCAGCGTAGCGCCGCATTCTGGACGAGCAGCCTGCGCGGCGCGGTCCCGATCCACCGGGTGGGCACCGTGGCGCTGCCGCGTGCCGATGCACTCGTGGCACGCGTCACGAACGCTCTGATGGGTGGCAACTCAACCGTTCGTTAGCTAGACTAACTATCGTGGCAACGGAGACGCGGCTCAGTATCGGCGAGCTCGCGTCCCATCTTCGCCCCGCCTTGCTCCGGCTCACCCGACTCGTGCGCAACCAGCGCGTCGACAAGTCCGTGACGCTGACCCAACTGGCGGCGATAGCGACACTGAGCAAGCGCGGACCCATGAGCGCGGGCGAACTTGCGGCCTGCGAGGGCGTGCAGCCGCCGTCGATGACCAAGGTGATCGCCGACCTCGAGGATCAGGGCTTCGTCACCCGCGCGGTGCACCCGACCGACCGTCGACAGGCGGTCATCGCCATCACCTCGAGCGGTCTCGATCTGCTCGAGTCCGAACGCCGCTCGCGCGACGCGTGGCTCACTCGCCGGCTCGCCACGCTGTCGCCGGAGGAGCGGGCGCTGCTGCAGCGCGCCGTCCCGATCCTCGAAAAGCTGGCCGAGCAGTGACGGCGCTGGCGCAGCGACCGGAGACCGCGCCGACGCCCACCCCCCGCCACCCGGGCATGTTCCGCTCGCTGCAGGTCCGCAACTATCGGCTGTACGCGAGCGGCCAGCTTGTGTCGCTCACCGGCACCTGGATGCAGCGAGTCGCGCAGGACTGGCTGGTACTGGAGCTGACGAATTCCGGCACGGCACTGGGCATCGTCACCGCGCTGCAATTCGGGCCAGCACTGTTGTTCGGCATGTGGGGTGGCGTGCTCGCCGATCGCGGCGACAAGCGCAAGTTGCTGCTCGCTACCCAGAGCGGTCTAGCTCTGGTCGCACTGGTGCTCGGCCTGCTGGACGTGACCGGCCTGGTTCAGTACTGGCAGGTGCTGGTGCTCGCAGCGGCGCTCGGCTTCATCGCCGCGATCGACACGCCGATCCGGCAGTCCTTCGTCATCGAGATGGTCGGCCGGGAGGAGCTGACCAACGCCGTCGCGATCAACTCGACGATCTTCAACACCGCCCGCATCCTCGGTCCGGCGGCGGCCGGCATCACGATCACCGCGGTCGGCACCGGCTGGGCGTTCATCGTCAACGCCGCCTCGAGCGTGGCGGTGCTGGCCGGGCTCGTCGCGATGCGTCCCGGCGAATTGTTCCCGGCGACCCCGGTGGTACGCGCGGACGGGCAGCTGCGGGAGGGGCTGCGCTACGTCCGGCAGCGTCCGGACCTGATGCTGACCATGGTGCTGGCCTTCGTCGTCGGGACGTTCGGACTCAACTTCCAGATCACCCTTGCGCTGATGGCCAAGCAGGTCTTCGATCGCGGCGCGACCGGCTACGGGCTGCTGTCCACTGCGCTCGCGGTCGGCGCCACCGTCGGTGCTGTTTTCGCGACGCGGCGCACGACCCGCCCGTCCGCCCTGTTCCTGCTCGTGGCGGCAGCCGTCTTCGGTGCCCTCGAGGTCGTTACCGGGGTCATGCCGACGTTCGCCTGGACGGCGATCGCGCTCGTCCTGACCGGGATGGCGATGCTGACGATCAGCACGGCGGCGAATGCGACCGTGCAACTCGGCGTCGCGCCGCACATGCGTGGGCGGGTGATGGCGCTGTACTTCATGTGCTTCATGGGCGGCACGCCGTTCGGCGCGCCGATCGTCGGCTGGCTCGCCGAGGTCGCCGGACCCCGCTGGGGACTGATCGGCGGCGGCCTGATCTGCCTGGCGTGCGCTTGCGTGCTGGCGCTCGGGCTCGCGCGCCGGCGTGGCCTGCGGCCGGGCCAGGCCATGGGTCTGGCCGTCGCCCGCGCGCGCGCCGCCTGACCTGGACGTCCTCGCACCGGTTCACCACTCCTCGGTCACTAGAGTCGCCAGCCGTGCAGGTCGTCGAGATCACCGATCCGTCCGACGACTGCCTCGACGACTTTCGCGACCTGAGCGACGCTGACGTGCGTCCCGATCGGCGCGGCGTCGTGATCGCGGAGGGCGTCAACGTCGTCGAACGGTTGGCCGCCTCGCCATATCCCATGCGCGCCGTACTCGGCCTCGCCACCCGGATCGACGCCCTGCGGCCGGCGCTCGAAGAGCTCGACGTCACCTGCTTCGTCGTCGACAAGTGGACGCTGTCCGAGGTCGTGGGCTTCCGCGTCACCCGTGGCGTGCTGGCGTCCGCCGATCGCCGGGCGCCCGTCGATGTGGCGGAACTGCTCGGTTCCGCGACCCGCGTCGCCGTGCTTGAGGGGCTGAACGACTTCGAGAACCTCGGCGCGCTGTTCCGCAACGCGGCAGCCTTCGGGGTCGACGCCGTCCTGCTCGATCCGCAGTGCGCGGACCCGCTGTACCGGCGAAGCGTGCGGGTGTCGATGGGCCATGTGCTGCGGGTGCCGTTCGCCGGTCTGCCGGGGCAGTGGCCGGACTCGCTGCGCCTGGTGCACGAGCACGGGTTCACCGTGCTGGGCCTGACGCCGCAGCCGATCGCGATCACCCTCGCCGAGCTGCCTCGACCGCGTCGCTGGGCTGCCTTGCTCGGTGCCGAGGGGCCGGGTCTGTCCGCGGGCGCACTCGCGGCAGTCGATGTGCGGGTGCGGATCCCGATGGCCGCCGGGGTCGACTCCCTCAACGTGGCGACCGCGGCCGCCGTCACCTTCGCCGCGTTGACGTGACACGGGCGTATGAGACGGCCGCGGAGCAGTCCGCGCCGGCTCCCGCGTGCGGTTGCGCGGCGAAGGATCAGACCAGCGAATCGCGCCACGACGCGTGCAGCGAGGCGAACTGCCCGTCGCCGCCGGCGACGAGCTCGTCCGGCGCGCCGTCCTCGACCACCTTGCCGGCATCGAGCACGAGCACCCGGTCGGCGATCTCCACTGTGGACAGGCGATGCGCGATGATCAACGCGGTCCGCTGCGCGAGCACCGTGCGCAGTGCGCGCTGCACGGCGCGCTCGGTCGGCACGTCCAGCGATGACGTCGCCTCGTCCAGGATCAACACGGCGGGATCGGCCAGGAACGCGCGCGCGAACGCCACGAGCTGACGCTGTCCGGCCGACAACCGGCCACCACGTTTGCGTACATCGGTGTCGTAGCCCTGCGGCAACGCCGAGATGAACCCGTGTGCCCCGACGGCACTCGCGGCGGCCACGATCTCGTCGCGAGTCGCGCCGATGCGGCCGAAGCCGATGTTGTCGGCCACCGAGCCGGAGAACAGGAAGCCGTCCTGGGTGATCATCACTACGGCTTGTCGCAGCTCGTCGTCGGCGACGTCACGCAGGTCGACGCCGTCGAGCCGGACCGTCCCCGACGACGGGTCGTAGAACCGGGAGATCAGCTTGGCGATGGTCGTCTTGCCCGCGCCGGTCGCCCCGACGAGCGCGACTGTCTGGCCGCCCGGAATCGACAGATCCAACGCGGACAGCACCGGCTGATCGGCGCGGTAACCGAACGCGACGCCGGACAGCGTCACCTCACCGCGGACCGGTCCGCGCAGCCGCTCGGGCATGAAGGGCTCAGGCACGCTCGGTGGCTCGGCGAGCACCAGCGCGATCTTGTCGAGCGCCGCAGTGGCCGACTGCAGCGAGTTGTAAAACATCCCGACGTCCTCCATCGGGTCGTAGAACTGCCGCAGGTAGAGCAGGAACGCGGTCAGTACGCCGAGCTCGAGGCCGCCCTCGGCCACTCGGTAGCCGCCGACCAGCAGGACTGCCACGGTGGCGACGTTGCCGATGAGCGTGGTGCCCGGGATGAAGTAGGCCTGCAGGGTGAACGTCTTCTCATTGGCCCGGCGATACCCGTCGTTGAGCCCGCCGAAGATCGCGTCGTTGCGCTTCTCGCGACGGAACGCCTGCACCGCGCGGATCCCGTTGAAGGTCTCGACGATGTTGACAATCATCGTGGCGACGGTCTCGCGGGTGTGCCGAAACGCTGTGGCCGCGCGCGGGGAGAACCACCGGTACAGCAGCCACAGCGGGATCAGCGACCCGAACGCGATCAACGCCAGCGGCAGGTCGAGCACGGCGAGCAGCACGGCGATCGCCGCGCTGTTCAGCAGTGCGGTGATCAGGCCGTCGAGGCCGGTGTCGAGCAATTCGGTCAGCGTGTCGACGTCGGACGTCAATCGCGAGATCACCCGTCCGGAGGTGAACCGCTCGTGGAAGGAGACCGACAGCGACTGGATGTGGTCGAATCCGCGCCCGCGCAGGTCGAACAGGATCTGCTGGCCGATCACGCCGCTGCGCATGACGAAGACCGCGCGCAACCAACCGGAAACCAGCGCCGCGGCGATCAACGCGCCACCGACCCAGGCCAGCGAGGCGTAGTCGCCGTTCGCCGCGTCCGGCAGGGACGTGTCGATCGCCACGCCGATGAGCCAGGGTGCGGCCATCGTCGCGGCAACCTGGCACAGCGCGATCAGCAGCACCGCGGCAATGGCGCGCCGGTGGGGACGGACGAGTTCGCGGAGCAGGGCGCGGCCGGCGGTGTGCAGCCGCAGGCCCTCCACCGGTTCGGTCGTCTCCTCCGGCGGCCGGGGGTCGGGGACCTGCCTGCCACGCCAGGCGTCGGTGGGCACCTGCGGCTCGGTCGCTGCATTCATCGCCGCTGCGTTTCGGCTGATCATGACACCCCCTCCAACTCCGACGACTGCGCGAGCAGAGCCCGGTATGCGGGCACGGTGGCCAGCAACTCGCTGTGCGTGCCGACCGCCGCGATCCGTCCGTCGGACAGCATCGCGACCCGGTCGGCGAGCATCACGGTGGACGGCCGGTGGGCCACGACAAGCGCCGTGGTGCTGGCCAGCACGCGGCGCAACGCCTGCTCGACCTGTGACTCGGTGTGCACGTCCAGGGCGGACAGCGGGTCGTCGAGGACGAGAACGCGCGGCCGGCCGAGCACTGCCCGCGCGAGGGCGAGCCGCTGTCGCTGCCCGCCGGACAGCGACAGGCCCTGCTCGCCGATCCGGGTGTCGAGGCCGTACGGGAGCTCGTAGACGAATTCGGCCCGGGCGACGTCGATCGCTTCTCGCAGGTCGTCCTCCGACATCCCGGCGCGGCCGAGCGTGAGGTTCTCGCGCACACTCGCGGAGAACAAGGTGGCGTCCTCGAACGCGGTGGTGACCGCGTGCCGTAGCTGATCTAGGCGCAGGTCGCGCACGTCGACGTCGCCGATGAGCACCCGGCCACCGGTGACGTCGTACAGACGCGGCACGAGTGCGGTCAGCGTCGTCTTGCCCGAACCGACGCCGCCGACGAGCGCCATCGTCTCGCCTGCGGCGATGTCGAGATCCACGCCGCGCAGCACGTCGACGTCGGAGTCGGTGTAGTGGAACCGGACGTCCTCGAACCGCAGCGTGGTCCCGGTCTCGGCGACGACCGGCGACCCGGGATCGAGAATCGTCGGCTCGGTGTCGAGGACCTCGAAGATGCGTCGGGCCGCGCTGGCCGCCTCCTCGGTCATCGCGAGCAGCCAGCCGAGGGAGATGATCGGCCAGATGAGCCGCAGGTAGAGCGTGAGGAACGCGACCAGGTCGCCGGTGCTCATGGTGTCGTGGGCGACGGCATACACCCCGCCGACGGTGGCCCCGGCGAGCACGAGCTGCGGGTGACCCTCCAGGAAGGCCCAGAACAGCCCGAGGGTGCGGATCTTGGTCAGCTCGGCGGCCCGCAGGCGCTGGGCGTCGTCGCGGAAGCCGGCCAGCACGTGCCGTCGCCGGCCGTAGGACTTGATCACCCGGATGCCGAGGACGGATTCTTCGACCGCCGTCGCAAGATCGCCGGTGAGATCCTGAGCGCGACGGGCGTCGCGGCTGTAGCGCAGTTCGAAGCGGCGGGTGAGGACCACCAGCGGCGTCATCGCGACCAGCACGAACAGGCCCAGCCAGAAGTGGATGCGCAGCAGCAGGCCGAGCACGACCAGGGTCGCGATGCTGTTGGCGACCAGGAACACTGCGGCGAAACCGACGAAGCGCCGCATGGTCGACAGGTCGGTGGTGAGCCTGGACAGCAGCTGACCGGACGGCCAGCGGTCGTGGAAGGACACCGGCAGGCGCTGTAGGTGCGCGAACAGGTCGCGCCGCAGATCTGTTTCCACGCCGAGCGCGGACGCGGACATCGCACGGCGGCGGGCGAAGAACAGCGCGGCCTCAGCGACGCCGAAAGCCAGCGCGAGGGCGCTGAGCGGCCACAGCCCCTGGGTGTCGTGATGGGTGATCGGCCCGTCGACGACCCGGCCGATGACCAGCGGCAGCACCGATTGCAACAGCATGGCGCCGGTGGCGGTGGCGAACGTGAACAGGATCGATGCGCGATGAGGGCGAGCCCAGGTGCGCAGCCGTGCGACGGTCGCGAACGTGCTGGGGCCGTCCGCGACCGTCGCGGCCTGCCCGGACGTGGTCACAACTCCCGACGGTACGACTCGGTCCCGACGCCCAGCGACTCAGTTTCGCCGGCCGTAGCCGGCGGGGTAGTCGTCCGGCGTGGGTCAGTCGGACTGGCGCCGGACGCCGAGCATGATGTCGTCCCAGGCCGGGACCTGCGGGCGGGAGTCTGCCGATCCGCCCCGCCGTGCGCGCGCGGCTCTCCGGGTCGCCGCGTTGTCCGGCGCGCTGTCGGTAGCGGGTTGCGCCGACGTGTCGATGACGCCCAGCGGCAACGGTGGCTCCTCGAAGTTGAGGATCCGCTCCGGCGGCGCCGGCTCGGCCGCGGCCAGTCCGGCACGGGCCGGGACGAGTGGCGGCACGATTCGCGGTCCCTCCGGCGGCGCCTCCTGATCGAAGACATCCTCGATCACGGGCAACGGGCCGGTCGCTGCGTCCGGCATCGGCGGGAACACGAACACTCCCGGGCCGAGGGCCGGTCGCGGCGATTCCCGTTCGGGTGCGCTGACCGGGCGGATCGGCCGGTCGCTGAGCAGATCGGCTGCGGCCTCGTCGACCGGCGTCACGGTGCGCGAGCTTCGGTGGAAGATCCACTCCGCGCAATGCTCGTCCTCCTCGCCCGGCCAGCGGGCGATCACCAGCCACTCCCCGTCCTCCCGACGGCGCGAATCCCAGCCAACGCTCGGCGCGGCGATGCCGTGCGCGGCGAACCGCTCGTCGACGGCCTCACCGAAGACGACGACGTGACCGTCTGTCGCGGTGCGGCGGGCTCGTGCGCGACGTGCTTCGTCGGTGATCCGCCGACGCTCGTCGACGACCGCGGCGCCAAATCGGAGCACTCGCTCCAGCGACATGTTGTAGGCGTCGGCCAGCGACTGCGGGGACTCACCGCTGCGCACCCGGACCTGGATCTCTCGCGGGCCGATCGTGACCGCTTCGCCGGGTTCGGGCTGCGGCGTCGCCGCCTTGGCCGGATGCGGCCGCGGCGGCTCGGCGCGCACGGTGCTGCGCAGCACGGCGTCCACCGGCAGGCCGAACCGCTCGCGGCCGTCGGTCGATTCCAGCAGGAGCGTGGAGCCGTCGTCGGAGCGGTGTACGAGGCGCAGCTGACGCATGGGCAGACGATAGGCGCGCCGCGGTGTCGGGGCCGGGAGCACACGCCGGAGTCGGCCGATGCCGGCAGATGCCGGCCGGGTCTTCCGGCGCGAGCGGCCGGCTGCCGCAGCCGTACCGGCACCGTTATCGGGGCGTGTCAGCTGCCGAGCACCCGACGCAGGTAGTCGTTGCCGAACATCCGGTGCGGGTCGAGCCGATCACGCAGGCCCGCGAATTCGTCCAGCCGGGGATACTCGGCGCGCAGCGAGTCGGCGTCGCGATAATGCAGCTTGCCCCAGTGCGGCCGGCCGCCGACAGCTGCAGCGATCGCCTCGACCGCGCGGAAGTACGGCTCGTGGTCGCGGCGGTGGTATTGGCGAACGGCGATGTAGCCGCTGTCGCGGCCGTGCGCAGTCGACAACCACAACTCGTCGGCCGCCGCGAAGCGGACCTGTACCGGGAAGCCGACGGGCTCCGCGGTGCGCTCGAGCTGGCGCTCGATTCCGGCGAGCACCTCGGGGACGGCTGCGCGCGGCACGGCGTACTCCATCTCGCGGAAGCGGACGTGGTGCGGCGAGGCGAACACCCGGTAGGAGCGATCGATGTAGTCGCGCGCGGTCAGCAGCCGGGATGCGACGGCGTTGACGCGCGGGATGAGTGCCGGACGCGCAGTGCAGAGCCGGTTGATCTGCTCGAACGCGGTGTGGCTGAGGAGTTCGTCGTCGACCCAACGCCGGGTCCCCGGCAGCGGGCGCAGCGCTGTGCCCGGCAGCACCCGGTTGTAGCGCTTGGTCAGCGTCCGACGCGTGTGCGGAAACCAGTCGAACTCGAAATGGTCGTTCCCGACGACGTGGTCGTCGAGTTCGCCGAGCACCTCATCGAGCGACGCCGGCGCTTCCGCGGCGGCCAGCGCGAAGGCCGGATCGCACTGCAGGGTGACGGTGGCGATGACCCCGAGGGCGCCGAGCCCGACCGCGGCCGCGGCGAGCAGGTCACCATCGCCCTCGATCGAGCGTAGGGTGCCGTCGGCGAGGACGAGCTCGAGCGCGCGAACCTGCGTCGCGAGTCCGCCGTGGCGCAGTCCGGTGCCGTGCGTCCCGGTCGAAATGGCGCCGGAGACCGTCTGCGCATCGCTGTCACCGAGGTTTGGCAGCGCCAACCCGAGCTGCCACAGCGACTCGTTCAGCGCGCGCAGCCCGGTGCCGGCCAGGACGGTGACCAGACCGGTGCCGCGATCGGCCTTGACCACGCCGGACAGCCGATCGAGCCGCAGCGCAATGCCGTCCGTGGCCGCGATGCCGGTGAACGAGTGACCCGCGCCGATCGCCTTGACCTGCAGGCCGCGCTCGGCGGCGGAGGTGATCATCCTCGCGAGCTCGCCGACCGTCGCCGGAGCCGCGACGAGTACGTCGGCAGCAACCGTTCCGGCCCAGTTCGTCCAGCGTGTCCGGGTCGTGACGGTCCGCTCCGTGCTCGTCATGGCGCCGTCAAATCGGGCGACCGGCGGGTTGACCGTCAGTCGTGAGCGATGTCGGTCCAGCCGTCGACGGCCTCGGGCTTGCGCGGCTCGGGGCCGATGTAGCGCGCCGACGGGCGCACGAGGCGACCGGTCTTCTTCTGCTCCATGATGTGCGCCGACCATCCTGCGGTGCGCGCACAGGTGAACATCGCCGGCATCATGTGTGGCGGCACCTCGGCGAAGTCGAGGATCACCGCGGCCCAGAACTCGACGTTTGTCTCGATGGGGCGGTCCGGGCGCCGTTCGCGCAGTTCCGACAGGGCCGCCTGCTCGAGTGCCTGAGCGGCCTCGAACTTGTCCGAGCCGAGCTCCTTGCAGGTGCGGCGCAGCACCCGCGCCCGCGGGTCCTCAGCGCGGTACACGCGGTGCCCGAAACCCATGAGCCGCTCGTGCCGGTCGAGGATGCCGGAAACGACCTTGCGCGCGTCCCCGATCCGCTCGACCTCCTCGATCATCGGCAGCACGCGGGCCGGCGCACCGCCGTGCAACGGTCCGCTCATCGCGCCGATGGCGCCCGACATCGCGGCGGCGACGTCGGCGCCCGTGGACGCGATGACCCGGGCGGTGAACGTCGAGGCGTTCATGCCGTGCTCGGCGGCGGATACGAAGTAGGCATCCACGGCCCGGATGTGGGCCGGATCCGGCTCTCCGCGCCAGCGGGTCATGAACCGCTCGATGATCGTCTCGCACTGGTCGATGCGGGCCTGCGGGACGGCCGGATTCGACAGCCCGCGCGCCGACTGGGCGGCGTAGGACAGCGCCATCACCGCGGCCCGGGCCAGCTGCTCGCGGGCTTCCTCGTCGCTGATGTCGAGCAGTGGGCGATAGCCCCAGACGGGCGCCAGCATCGCGAGCGCCGCCTGCACGTCGACCCGGACGTCACCGGTGTGCACGGGGATCGGGAACGGCTCGGCCGGCGGGAGACCGGGCCCGAACTTGCCGTCGACGAGCAGGGCCCAGACGTTGCCGAACGTCACATGCCCGGCGAGGTCCTCGATGTCGACGCCGCGATAACGCAGCGCGCCGCCGTCCTTGTCCGGCTCGGCGATCTCGGTCTCGAATGCGATGACACCTTCGAGGCCGGGGCTGTAGTCAGCTGCCATGGACCTGCTCCGATCGGGTGGGTTCGGGCTGCGCGAGCGCAACTGCTGAGTGGAGTTGGGGGTGGAACCGCGGCGGAGAAGTGAGACCGTCGCTCACCATTCTGCTCACACACCGGGTAGCCGGCACAGGCCAGGTGCGAGGATTGCGGCGATGACCGATCCGAGCATGCTGCGGCAGAGCTATCAGCGCGGCCGTCTCGACGACGCCGACCTGCCAGAGCACTGGTCCACCCTGCTCCAGGCCTGGTTCCAGGCCGCGGCAGCCGACCCGACCGTCCTGGAGCCGAACGCGATCCAGCTGGCCACTGTCGATGAAGCGGGACGCCCGTCCGTGCGTACCGTGCTCGCGAAGACGATCGATGCGCGCGGCGTCGTCTTCTACACCAACTACGCGTCCGCAAAGGCCGACGATCTGGCCGGCAACCCGCAGGCAGCGGCCGTGTTCGTCTGGCTGGCCCACCAGCGCCAGGTCCGGCTGGTCGGGACCGCCGGCAAGGTCGCGCGGGAGGAGACGGAGCGTTACTTCGCGGGCCGCCCGCGCGAATCACAGCTGGGCGCGTGGGCGTCGCCGCAGTCGCAGGTCGTGGCGTCGCGCGCGCAGTTGGACGCGCTCGTCGCCGACGTCGAGCGGCGATTCGCCGGCGCCGAGGTCCCGCCGCCCCCGCATTGGGGCGGCTACCTGCTAACGCCGGAGGCCGTCGAGTTCTGGCAGGGCCGGGTCGGCCGGCTGCACGACCGAATCCGCTATCGCACAGACGGCGCGGCATGGGTGCGTGAGCGGCTGGCTCCGTGAGTCGTTCCCGCTCGGGCCCGCCGACCGAGCCCGGCGAGTCAGCGCAAGATCTCCAGGCGGACTACGTGCTCGACACCCCGACGGCGCAGGAAGCGCCCGAGCAGGCGCGCACGATGGGAGCCCTGCTGCGCCGGCACGCACTCGACACCCGCCCGCTCGCCGTCCGGGACTATCGACGGCTGCTCATCGGGCAGGGCACCTCGTTCGTCGGTTCGATGCTGACTCAGGTGGCTGTCCCGGTGCAGGTGTACGCACTGACCGGCTCGTCGCTCTACGTGGGCCTGGTCGGCCTGGCCGGGCTCGTGCCGATCGTCGTGTTCGGGCTCTACGGCGGCGCCATCGCCGACGCGATCGACCGCCGCACGCTGTACTTCTGGTCCTCGGTTGTGACCTGGCTGATGACGATCGCGCTGTTGCTGCAGACGCTGCTCGACCTCGGCAACGTGTGGCTGATCCTGGCCCTGGTCGCGGTGCAGGCTGGTGCGTTCGCGGTCGCGTCGTCGGCCCGTGGTGCGATCATCCCCCGATTGGTCGATGCGGACCTCGTCGCCGCGGCGAACACGCTGAACTTCACCGTGGGCAACGTCGGGCAGGTGCTCGGACCACTCATCGCCGGCGTGCTCATCTCGTTGAGCGACGGATTCGCCTACGCCTATGGCATCGATGCGGTGCTCTTCACGCTCGCGCTGTATTCGGTGTTCCGACTGCCGCCGATCCGGCCGGACGGCACCGGGCACAAGCTCGGGCTGCGTTCGGTCTACGACGGACTGGCGTTCATCGCGAGCCGGCCCGTGCTGTTCATGTCGTTCTTCGTCGACATCGTCGCGATGGTGCTGGCGATGCCGCGCGCGTTGTTCCCGCAAGTCGCCGACGAGCGCTTCGGCGGTCAGGTCGGGCCGCTCTACGCCGCGCTCGCCGTCGGGTCCGTGCTGGCGGGCGTGTCCAGCGGATGGATCGGGCGGATCAGGCGGCAAGGCGTCGCGCTGGTGCTCGCGATCGTCTGTTGGGGCGCGGCGGTGGCGCTGAGCGGACTCGCACGCCAGCTGTGGCTCGTCGTGGTGCTGCTCGCCCTGGCCGGCGCGGCCGACCTGGTCAGCGCGGTGTACCGGCAGACGATCCTGCAGACGTATGCCCCGGACGAGATGCGGGGGCGGATGCAGGGGGTGTTCATCGCCGTGGTGGCCGGCGGCCCGCGCCTGGGCGACCTGCGCGCGGGCGCGACGGCGTCCGCGACCTCGCCGACGATCTCCTGGGTGGGCGGCGGCATCGCCTGCATGGTCGTGGTGGCCGTCGCCGGCGTACTGGTCCGCCCGTTCTGGCGCTACGACGCGCAGCGGGCGAGGTCTCCCGCTGAGCCGGAGTGAGGGCATACGGTGGACCGCCATGAACCTGAGCGGGAGGCAGTACCGGATCAAGGCCGGCGCCCACGCGGCGACCATCGTGGAGGTCGGAGCGGGTCTGCGCCGCTACCGCGTCGACGGCGCAGACGTCACGTGCCACTTCGGCAAGGGCGAGCTCGCGCCCAAGTGTTGTGGCACGACCCTGGTCCCGTGGCCGAACCGCATTCGCGCCGGTCACTACACGTTCGACGGTGTCGAGCGGCAGCTCGGTCTCACGGAGCCGGCAGCCGGCAATGCCATTCACGGCCTCGGCCGGTGGACGCGATGGGTGCGTGTGCGCCACGACAAACACCGGGTGACGCTGCGTCTGGACGTCGTGCCGCAGAACGGCTACCCGTTCCTCGTCCGGGTGGAGACCACCTATGAGCTGCATCCGGTCCGCGGCCTGTCCGTTACGGTCACCGCGCACAACCGCGGCACCGCCGCGGCCCCGTTCGGCGCCGGGGCGCACCCGTACCTGTCAACGCGCGGACACCGTCTCGACGAGGTCACGGTGCGGGTACCGGCGCGTGAACGGCTGATTCTCGACGCCGCGCAGATACCCACTGGCGTCGGCAGTGTCGTGAAGACGCCGTACGACCTGCGACGCGGCAGGCGATTGCGTCAGCTGCGCCTGGACGACGGGTTCACCGGACTCACCGTCAACGACGGCCGCGGCCACGCCGAGGTCCGCACCCCCAGCGGCGGCGCGCGATTGTCGTTCGACGAGGCGTTCCGCTATCTGCAGGTCTTCACCCACGAGGACCTCACCCCCGGTCAGCACGGCGTCGCGATCGAGCCGATGACGTGCGCGCCGGACGCCTTCAACTCCGGCGCCGGTCTGATCGTGCTGGAGCCGGGGCAGGCCTGGAGCGGCAGCTGGGGGATTGTCCCGATCTGACTACCGGGTGCATGCGGTGTTACTCAGCCCCTCCTGCGCGCCGCTCGCGGAGTTGTCACAGCGCACGATGTTCGTCCCGGCCGGAGTCAGGTGAAAGCCGTAACCCGGGCCGTCGACCTTCGCGACGTTACGGGTGAACACGTTGTCCACCCCGGCGCCGTCGACTATCTGATGCGTCTGGAAACCGTCCTGGGGAGAGTGCGCACCGGTGTTCGAGGCGATGAGCCAGCCGTTGCCCTTGACATCCACCCAGGAGTCGGCACCGGACAGGCTCGAGCCGTCGAAGGTGTTCCCGGCGATGACGCCGGATGACGTGCCCTCCTTGACGTCCACGCTTTCGGCCGTCGTGTCCGTGATGACGTTGCCGATGACGAGGTCGCGGTTCGACGGATCGGGTTTGCAGCCGGAGTACGTGCACCAGTTCGACTCCGCCGTACCTACGTAGACGCCCTCACCGAACTTGTCCCGGCGCTGCCCGGTGTGGCTGATCGTGTTGTGTGACACGACGTTGTCGCTGCTGGCCGCACGCAGGTGGATCGCCTCGTCCCCGATGTTCGTCACGGTGAGCGAGTCGATGACGCTGTGTTGCGTCGCGTCGGCCACGACGCCCTTCTGGCCGTTGCGCACCGTGAAACCGACGATCCGCCAGTACGCGACGTGGTCGAGATGCAGGGCGTAGCCGCCGGTGACGCTGCCCGCGTCGAGCACGGCGCCCTTGCCGCCGCACAGGAAGATCGGCCGGGTGGCGCTCGCGGACACCGCTGCGGTGAATCGACCCGAGTAGGTGCCGCCGGCCAGGCCGATGACCTGGCCCGGCACGGCGTGCGAGAGCGCCGCGGTGAGCTGTTGCGCGGTGCGCACGGACACGGTGGCGCTCGGGCATCGGACACGCGGCACCGTCGTGGGTCCGGTCGGTGCGGTGATCGCCGCAATTGCGCCGTTGGTGGTCTTACGAGACCGTCGGGGCGCCCATCGCGCGATCTTCACACGGATGAACGTCGGAAACGGGTAGCCACGAAATCGGGGAGTCCGGGCGCATTCAGGACCCGTCGGCGCGGACGTCCAGGCCCAGGTTCGTGGCGATCGTCACTGCCTGCCGCCAATCCACGATCGCGCGGGACAGGTCGTTGGACAGCGGATCCAGCGCGGAGATGTCCGAACCCCGCAGGTCCGCGCCCGCGAACCCGGCGCTGCGCACCGATGCGCCGGACAGATCGACCTCGCGCAGCGTCACCCCGTCACAGCGGCACGCGGTCAGATCTGCCTCGCGCATTGCCACCGCGCGCCAGCTCGCCTTGCGCAGATCGGCCTTGGCCAGGCTGACGAATGACCAGTCCCCGCCGCTGGCCGTGAGCTGCGCGAACTCGCAGCGCTCGAAACTGCTCCCGACGAACTTGCAGTCCGTGAACACCGCACCGAAGAAGTCACAACCGGTGAACGTGCAGTTGACGAACGCGGCGGAGGTGAACTGCGCGGCGTTGAACACCGCGTCGCGGAACACGCAGCCGGCGAACACGGTGCCGGACTTCGAGACAGCTTCGGTCAGGTCCGGACGCACGTAGATCGTGTGCTCGGCCTCGTGGTCTGACAGATCCTCGCCGTACCAGTCGGCCTCCACGACGGTGACGGTCGAGGCGTCGGTGGGCACCGCGCCAGGTTATCGAAGCCCGCTCCTCGGGTGCGGTGCGCCGGCTCAGCGCGACGCCCGGTACCGCTCGAGCGCGACCTTGCGCTCCGTCGCATGGTCGACGATGCGCTCGGGATACCCGCGCGGCATGTCGGGGCCCAGCACCCACGGTTCGTGCACTGCCTTGCCCGCGATTGCGCGCAGCTCAGGCACCCAACGGCGCACGTAGTCGCCGTGCGGGTCGAACTTCTGGCCCTGCGTCACCGGGTTGAACACGCGGTGGTACGGCGCCGCGTCGGTGCCGGTACCGGCCGTCCACTGCCAGCCGTGCTGGTTGGAGGCGAGATCGGCGTCGACCAGGTGTCGCATGAAGTGCCGCGCGCCGTGCTGCCACTCGATGTGCAGGTCCTTGACGAGGAAGGACGCGACAATCATCCGTAGCCGGTTGTGCATCCAGCCCTGCGCGAGCAGTTGCCGCATCCCCGCATCGACGATCGGGTACCCCGTGCGGCCCTCGCGCCAGGCGGTGAAGGCGGTCGAGGTCGCCTGTGCATAGGTCATCCTCGCCAACCGCGGCGAGAAGTACTCGCGCGCCGAATCCGGCCACGCGTACAGCACCGCCGCGTAGAACTCGCGCCACGCGAGCTCCTGGCGATAGGTCTCGTCGCCGGGCCCCAGCTCGGCGAGCAGGGTGCGCGGGTGGATGCTGCCCCACTTCAGATACGCCGATATGTGCGACGTCCGATCGAGATCGGGTCGATCCCGGTCGTCGCCGTAGGAGCCCAATGCCCCCGCGCGGTAGGCACGCCAAGCCCGCAGCGCCGCGTCCTCGCCGGCCTCGGGCAGTTGCAGGTCGTGCGGCAGCAGCGGATCCGCGGGAATGTCGACGCCGTCCAATCCGGTGCGCCAGTCGACCCGGCCGGTGATCGTGGCCGCGGGCGCACGCCAGCCGTGTCGCTGCCACGCCCGGTAGAACGGCGTGTAGACCCGGAACGGCTCGCCGTCGGTCTTGCCCACCCGTCCGGGGCTGACCGCGTACGGCGAGCCGGTGCGCACGAGAGGCACACCGCCGAGCGCGACGGCGACGGCATCGTCACGGCGACGTCCGTACGGGCCGAAGTCCGCGCTGACGTGGACCGATCGCGCCTGCGCTTCGCGTGCGACGCGCGGCACGGCGTCGACCGGGTCCCCGCGTCGCACGAGCAGGGCGGCGCCATGCCCGCGCAGGTCCGAATCGAGTTGGCGCAGAGTCCGGTACAGGAACGCGATCCGCGGCGCTCCGGCCGGTGTGAGCAGCACCTGATCCAGCACGAACAACACAACCACCGGGCCATCCTCGGCGGCCCGGTGCAGGGCCGGATGGTCAGCCAGCCGTAGGTCTCGCCGCAACCAGAGAACGGATGCCATGCGCGCAGCCTGCCCGGTACGCGGGGCGCTGAATCGGGCAGCATGGCACCGTGAGTGATTCAGACGATCTGTATGTGGGTGGCTTCGCGGGCAACGACCAGGTCGACCCGTCCGAGTCCCTGACCGGTGACAACACCGAGGACCCGCTCGACGCCGGCTACTCGCCGCCCGAGCGGCCGTCGCACAGTTGGCGCGGCGATACCGAGTTCGAGGCCAGGGAGGGGGAGTCCCTCGACGACAGGCTGGCCGAGGAGGAGCCGGACATCAGCGACGCCGACCTCGACCGTGCCGACGCGCAACCGCGGGCCGGGCGGCTCGTCGCACCGGACGAGGGCACGCACCCGCACGAGGAGCGCGACGAGATCGCCACGGACGTCGGCCGGGACGGGCAGGCGTTCTCCGCCGAAGAGGCGGCCATACACGTCCTCGACGAATGACGCAGCTGACGAAGTTCACGCATTCCTGCGTCCGGTTCGACGACGGCGACCGCTCGCTGGTCGTCGACCCGGGTGTGTTCAGCGAAGTGCCGGCCGCGCTCGACGGCACGCAGGCCGTGTTGGTCACGCACGAGCACGTCGACCACGTCGACATCGAAGGCCTGCGCGCGGCAGCGCAGCGCGACTCCGGATTGCGGATCTGGGCGCCGGCGCCGGTCGCCGATTGGCTGGCCGACCTGGGTGATCAGGTCAGCACGTCGACGCCCGGCCAGTCGTTCGAGGCCGCCGGCTTCGCGGTACGCACGCTCGGCGGCCAGCATGCGCTGATCCATCCCACGATCCCGATCATTCCGAACGTCGGCTACGTCATCGACAACCGCATCTATCACCCGGGTGACTCGCTGATCGTCCCGACCGACCAGATGGACGTGCTGCTGGCGCCGATCCACGCGCCGTGGTCGAAGACTGCAGAGGTGATCGACTTCGTGGTCAGCGTCCGTGCGCCGCGCGCGATCGGTGTCCATGACTCGCTGCTCACCGCGACCGGCCGCGATTTCGTTCAGGCGCACATCACCCGCATCGGCGCGGCTCACGGCGTGGACTACAGCTGGGTGCCGCCCACCATGACGATCACCGTGTAGTCGAACCCGGTCGGCCGCCACCGGGGTCAAGATCGTTTTGGAAACACGGCGTTGTCGCGGAGGTAACCAGGCACGCACCGGCGTTCGATTGACTGTTCCGCATGGCACTGCGGCGGGTGAGGCGGTGACCAGTACCACGCTGCGCTCGGACCTTGCGGTATGCGGTCTCGCCGTCGACGAGCACACGCGCAGTTCGCGCGCCGCCCACCGCGATCCGGCCCATCGAGTCGGTGCCGAACCCTGCGACGACGGCCACGTGCTGCTCGGTGGAGTGGGTACGGCGCTGCCGCTGGTGGCCACCAGCAAGTACACGGTGCGCAATCACCGGCTGCTGCTCGACGGCGTGGACGTCGGCTTGGATGTGACTCCGGTGGCCCGACCGCACTTCTACGACCTCGCGAGCGTCGACGGCGTGCCGTACGCCGAGATCGCGCGGTTGCACAGCGCAGACGTCCTGGCGGCGAGCGTCGTCGCGGGCAGCCCGACCTTGGCCCAGCTCGCCGAGGTGGCCGAGGTCGCGGTGCGGTTGGACGGGGTGCACCAGATGCTGCTCGCGTCGGGCACCTCCGCAGGTCGCGATCGGGGCGCCCGCCACCTCACTCGGTGCGTCGAGGCGATCCTGGCGGCCGTGCCCGGTCTGCCGATCCACGTCCAGCTGGACCCGCCCGCGGAGCCGGCCGTGCTCGACGAGCTGAAGGCCGCAGGGGTGGTCAGCGTCGGCATCCACGTGGAGTCGTTCGACGAGGAGGCGCGCCGGCGGTACCTGCCGAGCAAGTGCGGCGTGCCGATGTCGGACTACCGGGCCGCGTGGCATTGCGCCGTGCGCGTGTTCGGCCGCAATCAGGTCATGACATACCTCGTCGTCGGCATGGGCGAGGACCCGGACGAGTTGGTCGCCGGCGCTGCCGAGCTGATCGACATGGGCGTGTACCCGTTCGTCGTCCCGTTCCGTCCGATCGGCGCCGCGTCGGGTGTCGGGGCAGATCCGGCAGACGGGCCACCGACGTGGCTCATCGCCGACGTCACCGACCGGGTGGCGGAGTTGCTTGTCTCGGCCGGCATGCGCGGGATCGATCAGGGCGCCGGTTGCGCGTCCTGCGGCGCCTGCAGCGCCCTCGCGACCGCGGGCGGGTGAGGCGGTCTGGCGCCGGCGCCGGTCGCTACCGTGAGCCTCATGCTGCGCGATTCGAAGTTCTTTGCCGGGATCGCCGTCGACGACATCGAGGCGGCGCGTGAGTTCTACGGCACCACGCTCGGCCTCGACGTCCGTCTGATGGACAACCCGATGCTGCTGGAGTTGCACGGCCCGGGCGACCAGCTGGTGTTGATCTACCAGCGGCCCGGCCACGTTCCGCCGGCCCACACCGTGCTGAACTTCCCGGTCGAGGACATCGAGGTGGCCGTTGATGCGTTGATCGCGGCCGGTGTCGTCTTCGAGCAGTACGATCAAGGGCCGCTGCGCACGAACGAAAAGGGCATTGCCCATCCCGGCCCTTGGCAGGCGTGGTTCACCGATCCCGCCGGCAACATCGTGTCCGTCGTGTCGTGACACCCGTCGGTCCGGTGCAGCCGTCATGGAGGGGCGGGTCGGCGCACCGGTTCCGCGCACCTTTGCCGGTCGGCACGGCGCGGGAACGCCGATCACTCGCGCTGCGGGCATACCCTCGCGCTGAATCCGAATGCGGCGCGAAAGGCATGGAGTATGCGGTTAGCGGTCTGTAGCAGCAAGGGCGGGGTCGGCAAGACTGCGACGGCGGCGAATCTGGCAGCGGTGCTCGGCGCGCGCGGCCGGACGCTGGCCGTCGATGCCGATCCGCAGGACAGCCTCGGCCGGGCATTCGGCGTCATCGCCGGCCCGCACGATTCGCTGGCCGGGGTCCTCGACCCCGGCTGCGACGAGGCTGTCGACGTGCGCAACGTCATCCGCCGTGAGGTCGCCCCAGGGGTCGACGTCCTGCCTGCGCATCCTTGCCTCGAAGCCGTCGGAGTGGCGCTCGCTCAGCAGGGCGGGCTGGTCTCGAGCCTCAAACGGATGCTGCGGCCGGTGCAGTCGAGCTACGACTACATCGTCATCGACACCCACGGCGACACCGGGAACCTGACCCTTGCCGCTCTCGCCGCCGCGGACTCGATGCTGACGGTGTTCACCTCCGATCCGGGCAGTGCCGTCGGCGCCGCTCGGATCACGTCATTCCTCAACACGCACCGCAGGTTCGAGAACACGAGCGCGAGCCTGCTCGGCGTCGTGTGTTCCAACTGGGACGGAGGCGGGTTCGCCGCCAGGGAGGTTGCCGACGCTCTCGGTCAGACCAATCTGCCGATCTTCGACACCAAGATCCCGTACTCGCGGCGGGTCGCGAGCGCCGCCCTGGCCAAGCGGCCGGTCGTGTTACGCGCGCCGAGTAGCCCCATCGCGCAGGCGTACACCGCGCTCGCCGACGAAGTCCTGTCCGCCTATGAAGAGGTACTTGCCGCATGAGCTCTGCGTCCCGCTCCGACATCGCCAGCGGCCTGGCCGCCGACCTGATCGCCGATCTCGAGGTCGACATCCCGGCGTCAGCGAACGCGAGCCGGCGGGTCAGGACCGCCAGGCCGACCGCCGCGCTGTCCCGGCACGCGGCGCCGGTTCGCGCCGTCGAACCGGAGGCGCCGCCTCGGCGCGGGCCCGCTGTGCAGGGGGTGCTGCGCCTGGAGCCGTTCAACTGGTACAAGCCGATACTGATCCTGGACCGCGACCGTGTCGGCGTGCGGGTGGGCCCGCTCTATGCCGAGCTGAGCCTGCGCCCGACCTGATCGCGCGACCCACGGGTCGGCATCACTGGTTCAGCTGCAGGTGAAACCTCGGCGCGTCCACCTGCACGCGCTCCATCGTTGCGTGCGCAACGAGTGTGTCGCGCGCTATCCCGCGGCCTGGCCGGCCTCGTACGCGGCCTGGGAGACCTCGTCGCGCCAGATGGTCCTACCGCCAGATGTCACGGCCAGGTGCGCGAACGGCGAGTTGGCGCGTGCGCCGTGCCAGTGCGCCACGCCGGGCTCGACGTGCCACCAATCGCCGGCCTCGAGCGGTTGTGGCATGTCGAGCCCTTCCCACGCGACGAGCCCGCTGCCGTAGGCCACGATGATCGCCTGCTCACGCTCGTGAACGTGCCAGAACGAGCGTGCACCCGGCTCATATACGAAGCGGGAGCCTGCGATGTGGTCCAGGTCGACCGGTTCGATGTAGTCGGTGCGCCACACGCGACCGGTGAAATTTGCCTGGCTGGCGGAGACGCGGGCGCGAAGCGATCGGCGATGATTCGCATCTCGGGAGCCTACGACCTTCGGGAGCTGCCCCGCCCACAACGCAGCCGTCCGGCGGCGTCTGGGGCACGACCTGGGCAGATCCACAAGTCAGGCCGAAGCGGCCCCGGTTTCAGCACCCGCCGGTGACCGCACCCTCGTCAGATCCTTCGGCCAGGTCCGCCACCGTGGCGATCAGCGTGACAGGGGACGGAAGTGGCGTAGCCGCAGGCTGTTGGTCACCACGAACACCGAGCTCGCCGCCATTGCCGCGCCGGCGATGACCGGGTTGAGCAGGCCCAATGCCGCCACCGGCAGTGCCGCGACGTTGTAGGCGAACGCCCAGAACAGGTTGACCTTGATCGTTTGCAAGGTGGCTCGGGAGAGGCGGATCGCGTCGGCAGCCACTCGCAGGTCACCGCGCACCAGGGTGAGATCGGCTGCCTCGATCGCCACGTCGGCGCCGCCGCCGAGCGCCACGCCGAGGTCGGCCGCGGCCAGCGCCGCAGCGTCGTTCACGCCGTCACCGATCATCGCGACAACATGACCTTCGGCGTGCAGCCGAGCCACGTAGGTCACCTTGTCCGCCGGCAGCGCGCCCGCGATCACCTCGTCGATGCCCACCTGCACAGCGACGCTTCGCGCGGCGCGATGGTTGTCGCCGGTGACCAGCACCGGCCGCAGGCCGAGTGCGCGCAGCTCACGGACTGCTTCGGCACTCGTCGCCTTCACCGAGTCGCCGACGTCGAGCACACCGCGCGAACGACCGTCCCACCCGACGACGACAGCGGTTCGGCCGGCGGTTTCGACCCGTTCGACTGCGGCGGCGATCGCCGAGTCGCCGGCGCCACCGACCAGGTTGTGCCGGCCGACCACGACCGTCCTGCCCTCGACGACGCCGCGTACGCCGAGGCCGGTCGTGTTCGCGAACCGGGATACCGCAGGCAGGTCGCCGAACGTCTCTCGCGCCGCCGCCGCGATCGCCGCGCCGATCGGGTGTTCGCTCGCGTCCTCCACCGCGCCGGCCAGGCGCAGCACGTCGGAGGGGCTTTCCGCGCTGACCCCGTGCAGCGTCATCACTCCGGTCGTGACAGTCCCGGTCTTGTCCAGCACGACGGTGTCGGCCAGTCGCGTGCTCTCCAGGACCTGCGGGCCGCGGATGACGATGCCGAGTTGCGCGCCGCGTCCGGTACCGACCAACAGTGCTGTGGGCGTGGCGAGACCCAGTGCGCAAGGGCACGCGATGATCAGCACTGCGATGGCCGCCGAGAACGCGGCATGCACGCTGCCGTCGAACGCCAGCCAGCCCAGGAAGGTGACGAGCGACAGCCCGATCACCACCGGCACGAAGACCGCGGACACCCGATCGGCGAGGCGTTGCACCGGTGCTTTGCCCGTCTGCGCCTGCTGCACGAGGCGGGCGAGCTGCGCCAGACGGGTGTCGGCGCCGACCCGCGTCGCGCGCACGATGAGACGGCCGCCGGCGTTCAGGCCCGCGCCGACGACGGCCGAGCCCGGCACGACCTCGACCGGCACCGACTCGCCCGTGACGAGGGACTCGTCGACCGCGGACGTTCCGGCGACGACCACGCCGTCGGTCGCGATCTTCTCGCCGGGGCGGACCGCGAACCGGTCCCCGACCTCGAGCTGTGCGACGGGTAGGCGTACCTCGCGCCCGTCGCGCAGCACCGCGACGTCCTTCGCGCCGAGTGTCAGCAACGCCCGTAACGCTGCGCCGGAACTGTGCTTGGCCCGGGCTTCGGCGTACCGCCCGGCCAGCACGAACACGGTGACCGCGCAGGCGACCTCGAGGTAGATGTCGTCATCCGCGGACGCGCCGAGGGAGAACGACATCCGCATGCCGAGGTCGCCGGCTGCGCCGAGCAACATCGCCCACACCGACCACGCGTAGGCAGCCAGCACACCCAGCGAGATCAACGTGTCCATCGTCGTCGCCCGGTGCCGCAGATTCGTCCAGGTCGCGCGGTGCAAGGGCAGCGCGCCCCACGTCACGACCGGCGTGGCGAACGCCAACGCGACCCACTGCCATCCCCGGAACTGCAGTGGCGGCGTCATGGACAGCACGAGAACGGGCAAGGTGAGGAGCGCGCTGATGATCACCCGACGGCCGAGGAACGACACGTCGCCGGCATCCTGGTCCGGAGGCGTCCGCGACGCCGTGTACCCGCTTGCCTCGACCGTCTCGATGAGGTGCGCCACGGCGATTGTGGACGGGTGATCGATCACCGCGGTCTCCGTGGCGTAGTTCACCGACGCGCGGACACCCTCCAGCCTGTTGAGCTTCTTCTCGATCCGCGCGGCACATGAGGCGCAGGTCATCCCGCCGACGGCGAGTTGGGTAGCGCTCATGACAACGGCTCTCACACCAGCTGGTAGTCGCCGGCTTCGTCGAGCGCGCGGGTGATCGCGTCGTCGAGGAGCGGGGCATCGCTTGTCACGATCAGTGTGGACGTCGCTCCTGGCACCAGATCGACCTCGGTGGCCGACACCCCGGGCAGCGAGCCGACCTCGTCGCAGACCGCGGCGACGCAGTGCGCACACGTCAGCCCCGAGACCTCGTAGCTGGTGGTCGTCATCGTCGTCGCGCCTACGACCGAACCAGGCGGGCGATGGCCGCAGACGCCTCGGTGATCTTCTCGGAAGCGTCGGCGCCCCCCCGCTGGATCGCATCGGCAACGCAGTGGCTCAGATGTTGTTCGAGCAGTGCCAGGGCGAAGGCGTCGAGCGCCCGCTTGGCCGCCGAGACCTGGGTCAGTACGTCGATGCAGTACGTGTCCTCGTCGACGAGCCGTTGCAGGCCGCGCACCTGCCCTTCGATGCGGCGCAACCGGGTGATGTGCGACTGCTTGTTCGCGGCGTAGCCGGGCACCTGATCCATCGTGACCTCGATACGTGGTGGGGGTAGCGGCAAACTATACCCCCCACATGTATATGGGTCGCTGCGGCGGTCGATTGTCCCGTCCAGGTCGCTGCCGATTTTGGACCGGGCCGCCGAACCTCGGTCGCTGGCGCGCGGCCCGGCAGTGATGACGCACCGGCGGGCGGGCAGGATAAGCGCGTGGTCGACACCCAGTACGAACGCGAGAACAAGTTCGACGTCCAGGCCGACTTTCGGCTCCCCGCAGCCGAACGACTCGCCGCGGTCGCCGGTGCCTCAGTGGCCGCGGAGACCGAGACGGTGCAGCTGGTCTCGACGTACTACGACACGGCCGAGCACGCACTCGTCGCCCAGCGGGTGACCCTGCGCAGGCGCGAGGGCGACGCGGACACCGGTTGGCACCTCAAGGTGCCGGCAGCTGCCGCTCGCACGGAGATCCGGCTCCCGATCGAAGCCGGCGACGACGTGCCAGAGGAGCTGGCCCGGCTCGTCGCCGGACTGAGCCTCGGCACCGCCCTGCAACCTGTCGCGACGATCGCCACGACCCGCCGGATCACCCGGCTGATCGACGGTGGGGCCACAGTCGCGGAGATTGCCGATGACAGTGTGCGCGGTGACTCGCTGGGCGAGGCTGCGCACCACAGCGAATGGCGTGAGATCGAGATCGAGCTCGGCTCCGGTGACGAGGCGCTGCTGCGCAAGCTCAGCAAGGCGCTCGTGGCGGCAGGGGCGCGAGCATCCAAGTCACGGTCGAAGCTGGCCCGCGCGCTCGGCACGGAGTACCCGGTGGAACGGGCGCGCGACGAGGCGACGCAACTGATGGCGGCCTACTTGCAAGAGCAGTTCGGTGCGCTGTCAGCTGGAGACATCGGGCTGCGCCGCGGGCAGGATCCGATCCACGACACCCGGGTCGCGATCCGCCGCATCCGCAGTACATTTCGCGTGTTCGAACCCAGCCTGAACGCCGACGCGCAGTTGTTGGAGCCCGACCTGTCCTGGTACCAGGACCTGCTCGGCGACGTGCGCGACCACGACGTGCAACGCGCTCGGCTCGCCCGGAAGATCGCCGATCTGCCGCCGGAGCTCGTTCTCGGGCCGGTCGCGGCCGACGTCGAGAATGCCTTGCTCGCCGAGCAGCTGCACGCGCGAGCGCGGTTGGCGGAGGGGCTGGACAGCGAGCGCTACCGCTCGCTGATGCTGCGCCTGCGAGCGTGTGCCGCCGACCCGCCGATGCGCACACACGTCGACGTGTACAACCTGCTGCGCGATGCGGACGATGCGCGTCGCAAGGCCCGCAAGCGCCTCAAGCGCGGCGCGAACAAGCGCAACCTCGAACTTCTGCATCGGGCCCGCAAGGCCGGCAAGCGCGCCCGCTACGCCGCGGAACTCACCCAGGTCGCGGCCGGCAAATCAGCTGTCAAACGCATCGCGCACCTCAAGGATCTCCAAGACGCCCTCGGGGAACTGCAGGACAGCGTCCTGTCCGCCGATCACCTGCGCCGGCTCGGCTCGACACTCGGCGCGAAAGCACGGCGCAACGGCTTCACGTTCGGGCTGCTGTACGAACGCGAGTTGGCGCTGCAGGCACAGCTCGTCAACGCGGCGAGCCGGTTGCGCGCCTGAGGGATACACCCGGGCACCCGCGCCGACGGCGCCCGCGGGCGGCGTCAATGGTCGACGATGACCTGGACCCGAGCCAGGTCTGAGCAGACCTCCACGAGCAAGCGGCGGAATCGGTTGTGCTCCGGGTCGGTGTCGTAGCCGCGATAAGCGTCGGCGTCCACCCAGTCGTTGGTGATCGCGAAGGTCCACGTGCCGTCGCGGAGTCCGGCATCGCGCCCGACGTGCATCGCGACCAGGCCAGGACACGTCAGCGCCGCGATCCCGGCCAGTCCCTCGTCGAGCTGAGCGCTGGCGGCGGCGGCCTGTACCGGGTCGTCGAGTTCTCGCATGCGACCCAGCACGACATTGCGGATCATCGGGATCCTCCTCTCGGTGCGGGCTGCTCGGGAGCCAGCCGCAGTCCGTCGAACGCGATGGCGCAGACGGTGTCTGCCAAGGACGCGGCCGGCCGCCGACCGGGTCGGTACCACTCCACGATCGAGTTCACCAGCCCGAACAGCAGGTGCGCGGTGATCGCCGGATCGAGGTCCGCGCGGATCGCGCCCTGCTCCTTCGCCTGCCGGACGACGCCGGCCACGAAGCGGTCGAACCCGCGCCGCCTGACCAGTGCGTTGCGCTCCACATCGGTGTTGCCGCGCACGCGCAGGAGCAGCGTGACGTACGGCAGCTGCGCCTGCAGAAGGTCGACGCTGTTGCGCACCAGGAATTCCAGCCGATCGATCGCCGGAGCCTCGAGGCGCCGCGTGTCCTCGGTGAGCGCCAGCAGCCCGTCCAGCGCGCGGTCGAGCGCGAGCCGGAGCAACTCCTCCTTGCTCGACACGTGGTGATAGATCGCCGACTTGGCGATCCCGAGTCGGCGGGACAGGTCCTCCATGCTCGTCCCGTCGTATCCGCGCTCGTTGAACACCGCAACGCAGATCGCGAGCACCGAGTCGAGGTCGTGGCCGGGACGCCCGCGGCGCACGGAAGCGACAGTCATCTCGAGACCTCGTGGCTGCGCCCGCTGAACTCCGGGATCAGCTGCTCCCGGCGGCGCGCGGTGACCTCGTACCCGCCGGATCGTCCGAAGGCGGCAGCCATCGGCGCGTCCACGGTTGAGTTCGCCACCGCATCAGAGTAACTTACTGAACGATCGGTCGGTAATCCTGGGAGCAGCCATGGTCGTGTTGCGCAGCTACGTCGAGGGGCAGTGGCGCGCGCCGGACGACGGTTCGCCGGTGCACGATGCGGTGACCGGTGAGGAGATCGCGCGGGTCTCCTCGGCCGGCGTCGACATGGCAGCCGCGCTCCACCATGGTCGACGGGTAGGCGGCCCGGCGCTGCGCTCGCTGACGTTCCACGAACGCGCCGCGATGGCCAAGGCAGTCGGCGGCATGCTGCGCGAGCACCGGGACGAGCTCTACGCCTTGTCCCATCGCAGCGGCGCGACCCGCGGCGACGCGAAGTTCGACGTGGACGGCGGAATCGGCGTGCTGTTGGGCTACGCGAGCAAGGCCAAACGTGAGCTGCCGAACGAGCCGGTTTACGTCGAAGGCGCACTCGAGCCGCTGGGGCGCGGCGGCCGGTTCGTCGGCCAACACATCATGACGCCGCTGCGCGGTGTGGCGGTGCAGATCAACGCATTCAACTTTCCGGTGTGGGGGCCGCTCGAGAAGCTCGCGCCCGCGCTGATCGCCGGGGTGCCGTCACTGATCAAGCCGGCGTCGCAGACCGCGTACCTGACGGCGCGGCTCGTCGAGCTGATCGTCGAGTCCGGTCTGCTGCCCGAGGGCGCGGTGCAGTTGATATGCGGCGCGGCCGGTGACCTGCTGGATCAGCTGGGCGAGCAGGACTTGCTGTCGTTCACCGGATCGGCGTCGACCGCGGCGCGACTGCGGGCCCACCCCAATCTGGTCGCGCGGTCGGTGCGTTTCAACGCCGAGGCAGATTCGTTGAACTGCTCGATCCTCGGCCCGGACGCAGTGGCGGGGACGCCGGAGTTCGACCTCTACGTCACGCAGCTCGTCACCGAGATGACGGTGAAGGCGGGCCAGAAGTGCACTGCGATCCGGCGCGCATTCGTGCCGGTCGGCCAGGTCGACGCCGTGCTCGACGCGGTGACGGCGCGGCTGGTGTCCGTCGTGGTCGGCAATCCCGCCGACAGCTCAGTGCGGATGGGTGCGCTGGCCAGCCTCGAACAGCGCGAGGAGGTGCGTCGCTCGGTGAAGGCGTTGCGGTCGGCGGCCCGTCTTGCCTTCGGCGATCCGGACCGGGTCGAGGTCGTCGAAGCGGACGCCGAACGCGGCGCGTTCGTCTCGCCGATGTTGCTGCATTGTGCGGACAGCGAGCGCGCTGAGCCGCACCACGTCGAGGCGTTCGGGCCGGTGAGCACGGTGCTGGGCTACCACGCCGCCGCGGACGTCATCGAGCTGGCAGCGCGCGGGCGGGGCAGCCTGGTCGCGTCGGTGGTCACGTCGGACGAACTGTTCGCGCGATCGGTGGTGCTGGGCCTCGCGCCGTGGCACGGACGCGTACTCGTGCTGGACGCCGACGCCGCTGCCGAGTCCACCGGGCACGGGTCGCCCCTGCCCGCGCTCGTACACGGTGGTCCGGGCCGCGCCGGCGGCGGTGAGGAGATGGGGGGCGTGCGCGGGGTGCTGCACCATATGCAGCGCACCGCAGTGCAGGCCAGCCCACGGATGCTCGGCTCGGTAACCGGGCGATGGGTGCCCGGCGCGGCGCGGAAGGAGACCGGCGGCCACCCGTTCCGCAAGTCCCTGGCCGAGTTGCGGGTGGGTGACACCGTCGTGGCCGGACCGCGGGTCGTCAGCCGCGAGGACGTCGAGCATTTCGCCGAGTTCACCGGCGACACGTTCTACGCGCACATGGACGCCGCGGCAGCGGCCGCGAATCCGTTCTTCGACGACCGGGTGGCACACGGCTACCTCATCGTGTCGTTCGCGGCGGGCCTTTTCGTGGACCCGGATCCGGGCCCGGTGCTCGCCAATTACGGCATCGACCACCTCCGCTTCCTGACCCCGGTGTACTTCGGGGATGCGCTGACCGTGACCCTGACCTGTAAGCAGATCAGCCCGCGTGACGGCGACTACGGTGAGGTCCGCTGGGACACCCAGGTCACCAAGCAGGACGGTGCCCTCGCCGCGCAGTACGACGTCCTGACGATGGTCGCGAAGACCTGGGACCGACCATGAGGCCACCACCTGATCATGCTGAGGTGCCGGACTTGGCCAGTCATTTCGACGACACGATCGAACGCGACCGGCGCATCGAGCCGCGCGACTGGATGCCTGATGCATACCGCAGGACGATGATCCGGCAGATCGCCCAGCATGCTCACTCGGAGATCATCGGCATGCAACCTGAAGGGAACTGGATCACCCGCGCTCCGTCGCTACGGCGCAAGGCGATCCTGCTCGCCAAGGTGCAGGACGAGGCGGGGCACGGGATGTACCTGTACTCGGCGGCCGAGACGCTCGGCGCGGACCGCGCGGACCTCACCGACATGCTCGTGCACGGTCGGCAGAAGTACTCGTCGATCTTCAACTACCCGGCGCTGTCCTTCGCTGACGTAGGCGTGATCGGTTGGCTCGTCGACGGCGCGGCGATCTGCAACCAGGTGCCGCTGTGCCGCTCGTCGTTCGGACCGTACGCGCGGGCCATGATCCGGATCTGCAAGGAGGAGTCGTTCCACCAGCGGCAGGGCTACGAGTTGCTGATGACGATGATGCGGGGCACCGACGCGCAGCGGGCCATGGTGCAGGATGCGACCGACCGCTTCTGGTGGCCGTCGCTGATGATGTTCGGCCCACCTGATGACGCGTCGCCGAATACGGCGCAGTCAATGGCCTGGGGCATCAAGCGGCACTCGAACGACGAGCTGCGGCAGCGCTTCGTCGACATGACGGTGCCGCAGGCCGAACGGCTCGGTGTCACGCTGCCCGACCCGGAACTGCGGTGGAACGGCGAACGCGGGCGCTACGACTTCGGCGCCGTGGATTGGGCCGAGCTCGACGCCGTCATCAAGGGCAACGGGCCGTGCAACACGCAGCGGGTCGCTCATCGCAAGGCGGCCCATGAGGACGGCGCGTGGGTGCGCGAGGCCGCCGCCGCGCACGCGGCCAAGCACCGCGGAGGGCCTCCCGATGAGCACTGAGTACACCGCCGAAGGCGGCCACGCCGCGGTGCCGACCTCTGGCACACCCCGGTACCCCGATCCCGAGCAGGTCCGCAGCGAGTGGCCGCTCTACGAGGTGTTCCTGCGCGGCAAGCGCGGTCTGAACCACGTCCACGTCGGGTCCCTGCACGCCGCCGACGCGTGGATGGCCCTGCACCACGCCCGCGATCTGTACACCCGTCGCAACGAGGGCGTGAGCATCTGGGTCGTCGCCGCCGCCGACATCACCGCGTCGAGCCCGGACGAGAAGGACCCGTTCTTCGCGCCGTCCGGGGACAAGATCTATCGGCACCCCACGTTCTACGCCATTCCCGCCGACGTTCCGCACATGTGAACGCCCGTGAACGACAACCCCTATGACCATCTTGCCGAGGAGTCGGACGACCATCGCTGGGCGTTCGGCACCGGCTTCGTCGACCCGCTCGACGGAGTCGACACCTCCGTACCCGACGGTATGGACGCCGACGAGCTCGCGGGCTACTGCCTCATGCTCGGCGACGACGCCCTGATCTACAGTCACCGCCTGCAGCAGTGGGTGACGCGGATGCCTGAGCTGGAGGAGGAGACGGCGATCGCCAACATCGCGCTCGATCTGCTCGGCCAGGCCCGGCTGCTGCTCGCTCGCGCGGGGGCGATCACGGGCCACAACGAGGATGAGCTCGCGTTCTTCCGGCAGGAACCGCAGTTTCGCAACGTCCGCCTCGTCGAGGCGCTCGATCGGGATTTCGCCGACCTGGTCGGCCGGCTGCTGATCTTCGCCACCTGGCGGCTCATCCTGTTCGAGCAGCTGCGGACGAGCGAAGACCCAGTCCTGTCGGCAATCGCCGTGAAGGGCGTGCACGAACTCACCTATCACCGCGACTACGCGGCGCAGTGGGTCGTCCGGCTCGGCGACGGGACCGAGCGGTCGATGCGGCGGATGCGCGCTGCGCTCGAGCGCGTGTGGCCGCTCGTTCCGGAGCTGTTCGGGGCTGCCGACGACCGTACGGAATTCGACGTGGTTCTCGACACCGTGCTCGCCCGCGCCGGCCTCGAACGTCCGCAGGGTGCACCCCTCGCCGCGGTAGGTGGACGCACCGGCCGCGACGGAGTCCACACCGAGGCGCTCGGTCATGTCCTGTCCGAGTTGCAGAGCGTCGCACGCGCGCATCCGGAGGCGACATGGTGAGCACGGCGTGGGACGTCGCCGCAGCCACCCCAGACCCCGAGCTGCCGATGCTCACCGTGGCCGATCTCGGCATCCTGCGCGACGTCGAGTTCGAGAACGGACGGGTGATCGCGACCATCACACCGACCTATTCGGGCTGCCCGGCCATGCGTGAGATCAGCGCGGACCTGCAGCGGCGACTGCAGGTCGCCGGCTTCTCCGACGTTGAGATCCGCACGCAACTCGCGCCACCGTGGACCAGCGACTCGATCACCGCGGCCGGCCGGCGCAAGCTCGCCGCGGCTGGCATTGCGCCACCGCACGCCGCGCGCCGCCACGACGGTCGGGTGCCGCTCACCCTGACGACGAAGGCGGCGCCGGTGACCTGTCCGCGTTGCGGCTCCGTGGCGACGACGCAGACTGCCGCGTTCGGCAGCACCGCGTGCAGGTCGCTGTACCGCTGCGGTGACTGCGCGGAGCCGTTCGAGTACGTCAAGGCGATTTGAGTGAGCAGCGAATCGCCGCACGTGCGGGAGCGGGCAGTGATCTCGGTACGGACGGCCTTCCACCCGCTCACGGTGACCCGCGTGGACCGACTCACCGACGACTCCGCTGCGGTGACTTTCGCCGTACCCGCAGACGTCGCGGATCGGTTCACCTTTGCCCCCGGGCAATCGCTGACGATCCGGCGAGGCGATGATCGGCGGTCCTACTCGATCTGCGCACCCGCCGGACGAGCGCCGCGGATCGGCGTCCGAGAGGTGCCAGGCGGAGCGGTGTCCGGCTGGCTCGTGCACGGCGTGCGCCCCGGCGACGTCGTCGAGGCACAGGCGCCGACCGGCACGTTCACGCCAGATCTCGCGGTCCCGGGACAGCACGTCCTACTCGCCGCAGGCTCCGGGATCACGCCGCTGCTGTCCATCGCGGCCTCGCTGCTCGCGGCCCGCGCCGACACCGAAGTCACGCTCTTGTACGGCAATCGGCGAACCGACTCGGTGATGTTCGCCGATGATGTCGCAGATCTGAAGGACGCCCACCCTGCGCGGATGAACACCGTGCATGTGCTGTCGCGCGAGCCGCGGGAGGTGGAGCTGTTCAACGGCCGTCTCGACGCCGGCAAGCTGCGCGGCCTGCTGCCGGTCGCTGTCGACGTCGATGCCGTCGATCACTGGTGGCTGTGCGGCCCGCTCGGCATGGTCACCGACGCCGTCGACGTCCTCACCGAGCTGGGCGTCGATCGCCTCCGCATCCACCGAGAGCTGTTCTGGGTAGGTGACGAACCGCCGGTCGAGTTGCACCACCCGGACCCGCCGATCGGCGCGGGCGCGGCCGTCACCGTCATCCTCGACGGCCGCAGCACGACGAGCGTCGTAGCCCCGGATACGCCGATCCTCGACGGTGCGCAGCACGCCCGACCGGATCTCCCGTTCGCGTGCAAGGGCGGCGTATGCGGTACGTGTCGCGCCCGTGTGACCCACGGCACGGTGAGCATGCGCCGCAACTTCGCACTGGAGCAGGCCGAACTCGATGCCGGCTACGTGCTCACCTGCCAGGCGTTGCCGACGTCGGATGAGGTGACCGTCGACTTCGACGCCTGAAGGAGAGCGCCACGCGTCCTGTTCGACGGAATTGGGGCCCTGATCAGCAGCGGGAGTGGCCTGCGAACCCGGCGAGACGAACAGCCGGGCCGGCTGCGCGCGCACGATGCGCGCACCTGTCACCGCCGAAGTGTCGTCGAACGACCCCGATCCAGGTCACGCGCGGCCGGGTCAGCCGTTGTCGGGATCAGCGAGATAGGCAACGAGGCGCGCGTGTCGCCGACGGGCGAGCCTTACGGCGACGTGGTGGCCGGCCGCGGCCGCCGCGAGTATCACGACGCACGCGATGATCGCTTCGACGACCATGTCGCCGAGCGGGATGCGTCCGTCCGGGTTACGCGTCGCGGTGGCTTGAGTGATCGCGATCGCGGGGGTGAGCAGGACCATCCCGATGGCGAGAACGAGGTTGTAGGGGACGTAGAGCAGGATCGCCCAGCGGGCGAGCACTCGCCAATCCCTGCGGTGCTGCCAGCGCCAGAGGAGCGGGCGCGGGTGGTAAGGGAACAAGATGCCCACCCACGCCGTGATGGCGATCAACCCGAACGGCAGCACGAGGAGCACGACGCAGGCGCATGCGGCGGTGCCGAGATTGTTGTCATCGATGCCGAGTCCGAGCGCGACGATCGCACACACCGGGCCGACGAGCGACCACACGACGATGCTCCTCGCCCACAGCCAGACATACAGCTCGTGCGGGTCATCGATGCGGGCGAGCACCTCTTCTCGCGACTGTCCGAACGGATTGGTCGCGAGGGTGTCGGCGAGCATCCAGACCTGCAGGACGACCGCGAAAGCGACCGGCCCGTTGAGCGAGAACGCCCAATTCGTCAGGTGCGAAGGCAGGAAGATCCAGAAGCCGGTGACGAGAGCCGCGTTGAATGCCAGTGTCATCACGTCGGTCCACGGCCGGCGAGCGACTCGGGAGTACTCCGCAGCGAGCGCCGGGCGCAGGCCGCGCGGGGCGCCGATCAGACGTCTACCGCCTTCGGTCAGTCGGCTGCGTGCGGGCATGGTGGAGTAAGGGTGGCACCGATGAGAGACCGCGGGAATCACCCGGCGGGCGTTTTGCCGGGGCAGTGGCGGCGGCCACGGCGCACCACGACAGCGACTAACCCAAGGGCCGCGCTCTCAGCGTGCTTGGGATCTCGCCGGCGAACCGCGTCCTGCGGACACGGCGATGGCACGACAGCGTTGCCCTACCGGGTCAGCCCCCCTCGACCCCGGTGCGGGTGGTAGCCGTCTGCATAGTCATGGAGACCTGTCGCATGGTGGCGGTGATCGAGGGTCCCGAACCACCGAAAATCATCTCCTGCAACTCGCCGCTGGCCACCAGACCTGCGGTCGAACCGCTCAACGGGACATAGAAGGTCTGCAGAACATTGGAGTCGGAGCCGATGGACTCGACATAGTTCCCCGGGGTCTGCACCTTGAAGTACGCCTGCGGAATGCCGTTGAGCTCGTCGACCCGGTCATACAGGATGACCCGCTTGGCACTGTGGTACGTCACGCCACCCAGCGGGACATCGACACCGGCCGTGATCACCCCCTCGCCAGGTTCCAGGTCCTTCGGGACCGATGCGACCGACGCGGGGAAGGTGAAGACGTCGATGAACTTGTACACAAAGGGATCGAAGTGTCCCTTGAACACGTCGTTCAGGCGCAAGGCCACCTGGGCGTCCTGGCCGATCGCATACGTGTAGCTGATGTTCGTGGGGAATCCGGCGACCTTGTCGCTGAGCGGCCGGAACGCCACCGGCGCGGCGGCACCACCAAGGTCGGCGGGCTTGAGTTCTCTGAACCGCGGATTGATGAGCTCGATCTTCTTCTTCAGCTCGGCGCCGTCGGCCACCACCGAGAAGCGAACCGTTGCCCGGACCTCCTCGATCTTCTGCAGGTCTGTCACCCTCGGGACCTTGCCATCGTGGGCAGGAACCGTCGCATAGGTGGCCTCAGTACTTCCGTACACGAAGGTGAAGGTCTCCCCCTTCTTGTACACGTGCTGATGTACCCGAAGGTCCGTGGGCAGAGCCGGCGCGGAGGTCGTCGGGCTGGCTGTGCCGCTTGCCGCGGATCCCTTCTTGGCACCGTCACTTGTGCATGCCGCAAGGCCGCTCAACAGCGCCACAGCCGCAATCAGGGACAACGCACGCCGGTTGATCTTCCGCAACATATTTCCTCTTACGCGTGGGCGGGCTCTGTGGTGTCCGGCGAACACCGGAGTCACCAGCGCCGCCAAGGCCGCGTCTTTCGATCGAGCCGCCGCCTGCTCCTGCTCGACGAGCCACGCGACTCGGTGCGTCACACTCCCAAGACTTGGGGTAGCCCGTCAACCTGGCCAACGCTTCGGGCACCACCACGCCGTGGCTCGGTGAGCAGACGGCCAAGTTCGCCAACGCTGCCGAGCAAACCGCCCTGGACCCATTCCGCGGCTAGCCCACGCGATCCGCGACGAACTGCCCGGCGCCGTCGCGGTGCTCGACGCGTTTCACGTCGTGCGCCCGGACACCCGAGTTCTCGACGAGGTGCGGCGCCACGTCCAACAGGACCCTCCGCTCGTGTCGGGTTGGGGTCGCGCGGGGTCTGCGGCTCACCCGGTCGCCGCGCATGTCGCGAGGATGGGCAGTGCTTCAGCTCGCCGGGTGACATCCGGGCGAACAGCGAGGCGACGGGTTATCGGGCCACGGTCGGTAACCCAGGCGATCGGCTTGCAGCTGTGGCAGGGTAGGTGGTGCACGCCTATCTCAAGGTCGTGCCACAACGCGGTGCTGGTGATGCTGTTGTGGCTCAGCGCGGTTGGCGGTGTGAACCGGCTGGTCGCATGTTGGCTTGGCCTTGGGCTGGCCGCTTGTTTCGTCTCATGAGCGTCTTGCTCGCACGCAGCCGTGGCGGATCCTGGGTCGTGCGGAGCAAGCGTGCCAAGAGGAGATGGTCATGGGCAGCCCGTCCATCGCGGTCATCGGCGCAGGGTTGGGTGGCATCGCCGCGGTCATTGCGTTGAAGGCAGCCGGTTATCACGACATCGTCGTGTTCGAGAGGAGCGAGGAGGTCGGGGGCGTCTGGCGAGCGAACACGTACCCGGGGGCCGCGTGCGACGTGCCGTCGCCGTTCTACTCGTACTCGTTCGCGCCCAACCCGCGCTGGCCGCACCGGTTCGCGCGCCAGCCCGCGATCCTGGACTACATCAAGGCGGTCACGGACGAATACGACGTGCGTCGGCACATCCGCTTCGGTTCCGAAGTCGTCGAGGCGGCCTTCGTGGACACGACCGGGAGGTGGACGGTCGGTCTGCGCAGCGGTGGGTCGGTCACTGTGGACGTCCTGGTGAGCGCGGTCGGGCAGCTGGCGCGGCCGTCCGTACCGTGGATCGCGGGCGTGGAGTCGTTCGAGGGCAGCAGCTTTCACTCCGCTGAGTGGGACCACGCACTCGATCTGGCGGGCCGGCGGGTCGCGGTGATCGGGACCGGCGCCAGCGCCATCCAGTTCGTTCCGGCGATCCAACGGCAGGTCGGACATCTGGATGTGTTCCAGCGTTCGGCGCCCTACCTGCTACCGCGGCCGGACCGCGAGTTCGGCGCGCTGCATCAGCTGCTGTTCGACCGGCTGCCCGCCACGCTTCTGGCTGAGCGCGGCACGTGGTACGGCGTCGTCGAAGGGCTCAGTGTGGCTTGGGTCTACTCGAACCTGCTCGCGAAGGTGGTGGGCCGGATCTCGCGCCGCCACATGCGGCGTCAGACCGACATCCGTCCTGGGCTGTTCGAGAAGGTGTGGCCGGACTACCCCGTCGGATGCAAGCGCATCCTTTTCTCCAGCGACTATCTGCCCGCGTTGACCCGGCCCAATGTCGACCTGGTCACCGAACCGATCGCGCAGATCACTGCGACCGGGATAGTCACCGCCGACCGTGTCGAACACCCCGCCGACGTGATCATCTGGGGAACCGGCTTCACCGCCGGCGATTTTCTCGCTCCGATGACCATCACCGGCCTCAGGGGCATCGATCTGCACGATCAGTGGTCGCGGGGCGCTCGCGCCTACTACGGCATGACGGTTCCGCATTTCCCGAACTTTCTGATCATGTACGGTCCGAACACCAACACGGGCAGCGGGTCGATCATCTACTTCCTCGAGGCCCAGGCAGGCTACCTGCGCCGCTACGTGGATCACATCGCCGCCGGCGGCGTGCCGATCAGCGTTCGTCGTGAGGTGGAGGCACGCTACGACGAACGCATCCAGGCCAGGCTCGCGGACAGCGTATGGACCCACTGCTCGTCTTGGTATCGCGGCCCGGACGGGCGGATCACCACCAACTGGCCGCTGCTCGCCATCCAATACCGCAAGCAGGCAAGCTTCAACGCGGCGGACTACCAGACGGTGTCCGCAAGAGACGCCGGCGACCACAGCCGGGCCGGAGTCAAATAACCGGGATGAAGATCTCGGCGTCGCCGGTTCGCTGATGCGATCGTGGCCGCGGTCGGTGACTTCGCCCCGCTTCCGCACGCCGGAGAAGCTGTCCGCTACTTCGGGCTCAAAACCAGGAGTACGCCAGTCCGGTGGTCAGCCGGCCAGCCACGGCCAGATCACAAAGGCAGGCCCGGGTCATGCTCGGCATGCAGGCCGCGGTGGCAAGCGCCGGCCACCCTCGGCGGCGGCGCCGTAGACGAGGCACGCGAGACCGTCGAGAGGTTCCCCGAGGCATTCGACAGCCGGGACCAGTGCGGAATCGGTGTCCGCTGTCGGTGATGGGTCTGCTCGGCGCTCGCGGCAAGACCAACAACGCAGCCTGACGTGGACGCGTCCGTTGCCAGGTCACCCGTTGATGCAGATCGCGTTCGCCTCGAAGTAGGTGTTGCCCTGGCTGGAGGTGACGACCAAGGTCGAGGCCCATCCTGTGCGGCTTTCATCGATGCTTGATTCGGAGACGTAGGCCCACTGCGCGTTGCCCAGACCAGGGAACGCGTTTCCGTAGTGTGCGCCGCCTCCGACGGGAACCTGACCGGATGGGCAGTGGACATCCACGAGCTGTTGGGTTCCAGTGTTGACGGTGACGTATTCGGTGACCACGTGGTACCCGCTGGCCCCGGCAGGCCCTTGGGGACCGGTCGGGCCCTGCGGTCCGGTTGCACCGCGGGCGGCGAGCAAGCTCCAGTAGGTCGGGTTGGTTGTCGGAGACTTGCCGAGCGAGTGGGCCTTGGCGAGGTAGGACGAGCCGCCGCTGGTGACGACGTCCAGAACGCTGTAGGTGACCGTGGCCGACCAGGCACCTCGGTAGGTGTAGCCCTTCGACCAGTTCAGGGTCGTTTCGCCTGCGGCGCAATGGTGGCCGGCTTGAGAGTCGATGATCCGGACCGCGCCACTGGATGTCTTCACGCAGGCGGTGATCATTCCGGTCGTGCTCGATGGGATGGAGGCAATGGCCGCGCCGCCACCGATCACAATCGCCGCGGACAAGGCCCCACCCGCGAACGCAGCAACTCCACGACGACGAAACGAAAGACGACCAGCCATGACAACCTCCAGAACCGCACAACGGAAATCCGTCCCGACCAGTAGAGGCGGCGCCGCCCTGCGCTGATACCCAGCGGTCTGACACGGAATCGCCGATCGAAAGGTCCTGCGCGCCAGCGACGGAACTCGATCGCTGGCGACGGGTAGCGCATGGTGCGTCGTGATCACGCGCCAGAACTACCCATATGCATCGCAGTAGCCGGACGAAGGGGCCACCGAGCCGATCGACGGGTACAGGTCTCACCGGGCGGGGCGTTCGGGATGGAGTCGGTCTCCGTGCTCCCGATTTGTCAGCGGACGAGGTAGCGGTCGCGGGTGTGGATCACGCCTCGGCCGGGTAGCGCGCCGCGCGAGTGCCCGGTGGGTTGTTCACGCCGGGCACCGCATCCGGGTTGGCCACGCATACCTCGCACTCCAGCCCGTCGGGATCACGGAAGAACATCGACAGCACCGGCCCGAAGTCGGTGACGAAGTCGTCGGCGGCACCCCGGTCTCGCAGCCGCTGCCGAATCTCCTCGAAATCCTCGATTGAGGTCGCCTGCAGGCCGAAGTGGTCGAGGCGGCCGCGGCCGAACATCGGCGTCTGCCTCTGCGCTTGCGTATTGCCGTCGACCTCGAACAGGTTGAACTCCGTGTGCGACCCGATCCGGACGAAAGTCAACTGCCCCATGGGCGCATCCTGGGTGCCGATGACCTCCGCGCCGAACACCTCGCCGTAGAAACGGACGAACCGCTCGGTATTCCCAGTCAACAGGGCGAGATGGTTGAAGCCGTCAAGAAGCATGGCGACATCCTCGACCATGCCACTCCGAAACGCCACGCGGGCAAGATCGTGCACGCCTGCCCGAGCCATCTGCGCGACCCGGTTCGCCATCAGCGACTACGCAGAACAACGGGTAGCGGGCGGCGGTGTCCGGCCGCTCTGTCGAGCGGTCCGAGGTTCGGGAGGCTCGCCAGGTTGGTGTCGCGGTGGGGTCGGCGGCATCGCCGAGGGCGCTCGGCGTGGCGATTGCCGTGGTGCAGGCAGGCGAGGAAGGTTCGTAGTCGTGCCCCTGGTGCTGGGGTCGGTTCGGGCGGCGGGCGTGGCGGCAGAGGCTGCCGGCGCGCGGTCGGGGAGGGAACGCGATGGCCCGTCGATGTCGGGATTGCCTGCGGTGCAGGGAGGTGTTCGGTGGCGGCGGGGACCTGGACCGGCTTCTCGTGCTGTACTCCTCGGGCCTGTGGCTGCTGTGGCTGCTCGTCCGGCCCCGGTGTCCGCGGTGTGCTCACGTGCGCAGGGTGCACACCAGGTCCAAGCACCGATGGCACCGACAGGACTACTGGAGGTCCGTCGAGCAGCGACAGCGGGCCCCAGCGTCGCGACGCTGATCGTGGTCTGCGCCGAAAGGCCTGGGGCACCGACTGGGCAGTCGCCGTGCCCCGAACGGTGGCGCGAACCCCGTTGCGGCTCCGGTGCTCGGAACTCCCATCCTCGGGGTTATCCGTCTTCCCAACCGATTGGTTGACGATGCCATGCGCTCGAGGTTAGGGTCATCGTCAACCGATGAGTTGAGGTGACGAGCTTTGGCGGACCAGCTCTCCCGAGTGTTCGCGGCCCTGGCCGACCCCACCCGGCGGGACCTGTTGGCCCGGCTGTCCGTGGCCGACGCCACGGTGGGGCAGCTGGCCGCGCCGTACGACGTCACCGTCCAGGCCGTGTCCAAGCACGTGAAGGTGCTGCAGGACGCCGGGTTGGTCAGCCGGGACGGGCACTCGCACCGTCGGCCGGTGCACCTCGAGGCCGCGGTGTTCGACCTGATGACGCGCTGGATCGAGCGTTACCGACGGCAGGCCGAGGAACGGTACCGCCGCCTCGACGCCGTGCTGGCCGCGATGGATGACACCGAGAGCACCAACCGCCCGAGACAGGAGTCAACGTGATGCCCACCACCACCTACACCGCCGCGCGGATCGAGGCCGATCCGACGCTACCGATCATCCGGATCACCCGGGACTTCGTGGCCACCCCCGCGCAGCTGCACCGGGCGCACACCGATCCGGAGCTGTTTGCCCGCTGGGTCGGACCGCGCAGCCTGCAGACCCGGATCGAGGAGTGGGACGCCCGGACCGGCGGCTGCTGGCGCTACGTGGCCAGCCGCGATGGGGTCGAGTTCGGCTTCCACGGCACGTTCCACGAGGTCCGGTCGGACCGAATCGTGCAGACCTTCACCTTCGACGGCGATCCGGACGCGGTCGCGCTGGAGACACTGCGGTTCGAGGATCTCGGCGACGGCCGCACCCGGCTGCATGCGCAGTCGCTCGTGGACAGCTTCGAGGGTCGCGACGCCTGGCTGCGCAGCGGCATGGAGTCCGGGATCAACGAGGGCTACGACAAGCTGGCGGAGCTGGTGACCGATGGCGTCCTCTGATCAGCCGGCCGAGCGGCACCGACAGCTGGCCGCGGGGTTCACCGACCGAGTGCTCGGCACCCGCAACTGGGACGCGCCGGCGCCGGTTCAGGGCTGGCGGGCCCGGGACGTGGTGCGGCATCTGACCGAGTGGTTGCCGTCCCTACTGGCCGGGGGAGCGGGGATCGAGCTGTCCACCGGGGTGAGCGTGGATGAGGACCCGGCCGCCGCCTGGCTGGCGCACGCGGCCTCCGTGCAGGCAGTGCTGGACGACCCGGGCACCGCCGACCGGCTGCTGCAGAACCCGCATCTCGGCCAGCTGCCGGTGGACCAGGCGATCGACCGGTTCTACACCACCGACGTCTTCCTGCACACCTGGGACCTGGCCCGGGCCACTGGCCAGGACGACCGCCTGGACCCGCAGCTCTGCGCCGACCTGCTGGCCGGGATGGAGCCGATCGAGGAGATGCTCCGGTCGTCGGGGCAGTACGGCGCCCGCGTGCCGGTGTCCGCCGGACGCCGGTCCGCAGGACCAGCTGATCGGGTTCATCGGGCGAGACCCGTCCTGGGCCGCGGCGTCGGTTGGTTGATCGATCCCGACCGACTGACGATCCAAGCGGTCCGTGTCGACAATCGCAGCGCCAGTCCCGCGCCGTCGCCGCGTCCGATCTGGCCGAGGCCGACCGGTTGGACGTCAGCAAAGATCATCGACATGAGGTCCCGACGGCACGGCGGGCCCTGACTCGGGCGCAATCAGGTTGTCGTCTCGGTCGCGCATAGAGATGAACGGGTGACCGATCCACCCTCGCCGCCGCTGCTCGAGGCGCTGCACTCGACTCCGGCGTGGCGCCAGCTCTCCGACCGGCCCATCCCGAAGGAGATCGTCTGGGAGCGGCTCGACGCCGCGGTGCGCGGCCCGTCCGGTGGGAATGCGCAGGGGTCGGGGTGCGATCGCGAGTGCGTCCCAGTCCGGCCCTTGATCAAATTGCGGCCGATAGGACATGCCCGATCTGCTTCGGTGGCGGCGACTGGGTCGGTTGTCATCGGTCGTTGTACGTTACGTCCGCCCGACCCGGAGTCAGCCGACTCGTCGCCATCCTCTCGTCCTGCTTCGGCGGGTTCCTTCTGAAGGGTTAGCAACTGTGGAAGCAGCAGTAAAGGGTTTCGTCGCGTTCGTCGAGGGACGGGACAGCGCCGAACTGGACGACTTGCTCGCCGAGGGCGCGGTCGTGTGGCACAACAACGACGGCGTGGACCAGCCGGTGGCGGCGTCGGCGCCGGGGATCCAGGTGCTGCGGTCGCTGGTCGCTGACCTGACCGCCCACGTCACGTCTGAGGATGTCGTGCCGACGGGGGTCATCGCCCGGATCGAACTGCGCGGCACGGTGAAGTCCAACGGCAACGCGTTCTGCGCCCGCCTGGCCGACTTCTTCACCATCGTGGACGGTCGGGTCACCCGGATCGACGAGTACGTCGACCCGTCCATCCGCTCTCAGCTCGGCCTCTGATGCCGCCTTGGCTCACTCGGCCGACTATGTCGTGGTGGGCGCGGGCAGCGCCGGGGCGATCGTGGCGCGGCGGTTGGCTGACGCCGGGGCGTCAGTGATCCTGCTGGAATCCGGTCGGCGCAAACCGGTCATTCGTCGTCCGGACGTCGGGCCTGGTCGGGCCGATGCATGCCGTGGCCCGACTCCAGCGCACCCCACCGAGAGCTTCCTGGACGCGCTCGGCAGCGTGACCGGCGTCAAGCGCAACGGCGACTACAACGGCGCCGAGCAGGAGGGGCCGGCGATCGTCCAGCAGAGCGCCGCTCGCGGCCGACGCCAGTCCACCGCGTCCTGCTATCTGGACGACGCCCCGAAGACCCTGCAGACGGCGACCGGGTGCACTGTCGAGCGGATCCTGGTGCGGCGGGGCGGCGCGATCGGCGTCGAGGTGCGCACCCGGAAGGGCCTGGAGAAGATCTTCGCCGAGTGCGAGGTGGTCCTCAGCGCCGGGACGTTCGCGTCGCCCCAGCTGCTGATGCTCTCGGGCATCGGGCCGGCTGATCATCTCGGTTCGCTGGGCATCGACGTGATCAGCGACGTTCCGGTGGGCGACAACCTCCAGGACCACCTGTTCATGCCGCAGGCCTTCTCGGTCACCACCGGGCGGCTGGCCACGCCCGGCCGCTTCGTCCGCACGCTGGCGCGTGAGTTGCAAGTCCTGCCGTGTTCCCGAGTTTGGCCGGACCACTCTCGCGGTGGTTGCCTACAAGATGGTGCTCCCGGACGCCAGCGCCCCACCTCGGCTCGTCCGGGTGGTCTGCCGCAGATGCGGTGTCCGGCGCGAATCGATAGACCTTCGGGCACGGCGTGCATGATTCGGCTACAAGGACCCGAAGGGAGCAGCGAAGATGAAGGTTCTGTATACCGCTCAAGCGACCGCGATCGGCGGTCGGGAAGGTCGCGTCCGGTCAGACGACGGCGCGCTCAATCTCGATCTGGCGCTACCGAACCAACTGGGCGGCCCGGGTGGCGTGGCAACCAATCCCGAGCAATTGTTCGCGGCGGGATACGCCGCGTGCTTTGAGAACGCGGTCCGCCATGTTGCCCGGACCAAGAAGGTGCGACCGGGACAGGTCTCAGTCACCGCGCGCGTCGGCATAGGCATGAACGAGTCCGGCGGTTTCGGGCTCACGGTGGAGTTGCACGTCCGGCTTCCAGATATCGAGCCGGACGACGCTGAAGAAATCGTGGCATCGGCACATCAGACTTGCCCGTACTCCAATGCCGTGCGCGGCAACGTCGATGTCACGCTGGTGATCGATCCCGAACCTGAGGTCATCTGAGCGTGTGGAGCGACAAGGTCGGCCTCCTCCAAGCATCCGATCCAGGCCTCCACGGCAAGGCTCCACTGTCCGATCCCCCTACCGCGATTGGACGGCGATGCTGACCTACCTCGACGCTGAGGCAGACATGGTCGAGGACGGAACACTGAGGTAGTCGCATGGGTCGAAACGACCGAGCTTCCGACGGAGCCGGGCGGCGGTCCGCGGCCAGGAGAGGCTGTTGCGGCCGTTGGCGTCGAAGAAGTGGCTGTGACCGCCGCCGGCGTTGTAGACGCTGCCCTGCCGGGCGGCCTGGAGGTCCTCGTTGAACCGTTCCTGCGCGCCGGCCCGGACCTCGAGGTCGACGTTGTTGGCCCGCTGTGGGCGAGCGCGCCCGTGACGTGCAGCAGTTGCGTCAACTGCGCGTCATGATCTTGAAACGCGATCTTGGTCGAATCTTCGAAAACGTCATCTGGCCCGGAGACATCGAGGAAACTGTGTGCCCCCGGCCGGATTCGAACCGGCGACGCCCGGCTTAGGAGTCCGGCGCTCTATCCCCTGAGCTACGAGGGCGGGGACTCTGCAGGCCCCAGGTTAGCGGGGCTTCGGTGCTTCGATCATTTGCGGCCATGTTTCCAAGATCAATACGTCCAGTGAGACAGACGTGGAACAGCACCTGGATGATTCGTGCCGCGATGGTTGCCTGGTCTGCGCCGCTATTGAGGCGGGGTTGGCTCCTCGATAGACTGCGGCGGGGTCGCTGGGTGAGCCGGAGCCCCGCCAACGGAGGCGTCGCTATGGCCGACCTGAATGAACTCAACGATCTTCACCTGGCCGTTCGGAGCCGGATCCTCGAACAGATCCAATCCTCGCTGGTCGACAAGGGTGGGCTCGTCGCGTCCACGCAGTACACGAAGAGCGATGGCACGAACTACGGCATGTACCAGAAGGGCGACGCGAACCTCGTCGACATCTGGGATGCCGTGATCAACCAGCGCTCCGCCGTCGCGAACGTCCAGGCGCCGATCCAGGTGCAACGGGGTGGTGGCTGAGCGGGTGGTCGAGCCCGTCGGGTCCCGGTGGCCGAAGTGACCGTGGATCCGGCGATCGCGGCACGGCCGCGTGCGGGACGCGCCACTGCGACGACGCTGTCCGCAATGCTGGACGGGTTCTCCTACCCGCAGGCCGAGCACGCCGCTGACCTCGACCAACTCGTGCCGCTGATCGTGCGTGAATACGCCGCCGGCATCACCGGGGCGTTCCTCGGTCGGGCCGTCGATGCCCTCGACTCGGCGTCCGAAGGGCTGATCGACTATCTCGCGTCATGGGTTGCCGACCCGACCGGGGAACCCGCCGCGCGCCTCGGATGGGACTACGCGTTCGGTGACGCCTACCGCACGATGCACAACCTCGGCGGCGATCCGGTCACCGTCGGTGCGGCGATCGGCATGCATCTCGGGACGCTGGGGTGCCCAGGAGCGTGGGCGGTCACCCTGCCGGCACCACGCCGTCTGCGATGGGACGAGGTGCTGCTGCCGGAGGCGGAGCAGATCACCGTCGACAGCGACGGCGCATTGTGTCGGATCGACTACTCCGGCAGGCACACGACAGGTTCCACCTGCCTGGCCGGGTTGGACGGGCGCTGGCGGGCCGACTCCGGACCGGACGCCACCGAACTGCCCCGGGTCGACCGTTACGGCGTCGCATTCACAGTGCTCACCCGGGACGCACTTGGCATGCGCGACTACGAAGACCTGCTGCAACGAGCACGAGTCAGCGTCGATCCGCGGATGCTCCACGTGTTCGATCAGGCGCTGGACATCGTGGCGGGCTACACGCCGCAGTATCTGCCCTGGATCGCCCGCACGGTGCACCAGCTGTTCCTCATCGCTCCGAAGCCGGGACGGGTGGAGAGCGGCTCGGTCGAGCACTACCTCGGCCTGGTGCACCTGAGCGAGCATCCCGAACCGTTGCCGGTCGCCGAACTGCTCTCGCATGAGGCTTCGCACCAGTACATGAACGTCGCGGCCAAGATCGAACCGCTCGACGACGGCACCGACCCCGACGTCTATTGGTCACCAGCGGTGCAAACCGAACGACCGGTGTCGAAGATCGTCGCCGCGTTCCACGCATTCGGCAACGTATTGCTTTTCTACCGCTGGTGCCGTGAGGCGGGTCTGGCGAACCGGCAGGAATGCGATCGCCAGGAAGCGCTACTGAGCAGTTGGATGAACGACTTGGTGCCGCCGGTCAAGGACAATCCAGCGCTGACCGTGACCGGCAACGCCCTGTGCCGTCCACTGTTGGCGGCGCTCGGTTTCTGATGAGCCAGTCCGAACTGCGCATCGACAACCTCGTTGTCAAGATCGCCGAGCGCTGCAACCTCAAGTGCGCCTATTGCTATCTCTATGAGCACGGCGATACGACGTTTCGAAGCCGGCCACGGTTCATGTCCGACGCGGTGTTCGACGCACTGCTGGAGCGGGTGCGCGAGTACTGCAACACCCGTCCCGGCCAGCGCACCGCCTTGACGTTCCATGGCGGCGAGCCAACTCTTGTCGGCCCGGAGCGGCTCGCAAGATTCGCCCAGCGCGCGCGGGAGGTGCTCGGCGATCGGCTCGGCGGCCTGCAGATGCAGACGAATGCAACGCTGCTGGACGACCGGTGGATCGAGACATTGTGGAGCAGTCGCGTGCACGCCAGCGTGAGCTTGGACGGCCCAGCCGACGTGCACGACAGCGGCCGTGTCGACCATGCTGGGCGGGGGTCGTACGCGGGCGCGGTGCGCGGATTGCGACTGTTGCAGGACGCGGGTCTGCGGCCCGGTGTGCTGGCCGTGGTCAAGCCGGGCGCGAACGGCGGCCGCGTGTACCGGCATCTGCGAGAGCTCGGCGTCGAGAGCATAGACATGCTGCTGCCGGACGTCAGCCACGACAGTCGGGAAGCTTGGTACGGTGATCGCCGCCTGACCCCGGTGGCCGACTATCTCGTGGCGGCGTTCGACGCGTGGTTCGACGAAGACGATCCGGACGTCCAGTTGCGGGTGTTCTACGGACTGCTACGCCGCATGCTCGGCGGTCCGCTGGCCAGCGACGCGTTCGGTAATCCACCACTGAGTTACCTGATCATCGATACGGACGGCTCCATCCAGCCGAATGATGCGCTGCGGGTGTGCGCGGACGGCATCACGTTGACCGCGGCGAATGTGCTCGATCGAGGCTTCGAGGATCTCGCCGACGACGCACCAATGGCCTATCAGCTGATGACGTCTGGTATCCCGTTGTGCGCCACCTGTCTCGCCTGCCCGGAAGTCGAGGTGTGCGGTGGCGGATACGTGCCGCACCGCTATGCGGCGGGGAACCAGTTCGACAACCCGTCAGTGTGGTGCGCGGACATCAAAGTCATCTTGGCGCATGTCCGCGAGCGGGCGGGCCTTCCCCTGCCAGGACCCGTCACCATCGGATGATTCACGACAACCGTGCGGGATTGGCCGAGCGGATGACCCGCGTCGGTATCGGTACCGCGCGCGGCGCGGAGGACGACGACACGGACGCGGCGATGTTCGAGCTGCTGTCGACAGGTCTGCGCCATGGCGTCTGCGTGGTGGACACGGCGGTCAACTATCGCAGCGGACGCAGCGAGCAGGTGGTCGGTCAGGCGGTGCGCGGCGCGATCGGCTCCGGCGTGATCTCGCGGGACGGCGTGGTCGTCATGACCAAGCTCGGTTATCCGCGTCCGGCCGGCGGCGCCGCTCCGGTGGGCCCGCCACCTGAGCCGCACCCGGCACGCGCGCACTGCATCCAGCCGGACTGCGTTAGTCATTCGTTGGCCACCTCGCGCGCCACCCTCGATCTCGACCGGATCGACGTGGTCTACCTGCACAATCTCGAGGAACTACCCGGAACCGGCGACGAGGTCGATCGGCAGGTCCGCGCGGCTATCGAGGTGCTCGAGACCGCCGCCGCGGACGGGTGGATCGCCGGGTACGGCATGTCCACGTGGAACATCGGCGCAGGCGTCGACCCGGCCCGGTTCGCCGGTCTGGCGACCCAGGTCGCGGGTGGGAAATCCCGGTTCACCGCCGTGCAGGCACCGCTGTCGATGCTGCGCCGGGATGCGTTGACGCCGCGGTACTCGGTCCAAGCAGAGCGTGTCTCGCTCGTCGCGCTCTGTGCGCGACTTGGTTTGGTCTTCGTCGCCAGCGCAGCTGGAGGGGGCGGCCGGTCGCCGCACCTGGCTGCCGCGTCCGTGCGCTGGGTGGCCGCGTTGCCGTTCGTCGGAACTGCACTTGTCGGCACCCTCGACACTGCGCATCTGTGTGCCGCGTTGGGGCGTGTGCACACTCGAGCGGCGACGTACTCGTGACCGGCGCCGACCCCGAGTACGCCGCCGCGGCGCAGGCGCTCACCGACGCGGTGAAGAGCGCGATCCTCGACCGGCTCATCGCCGACCTGCGCTCGGATGTCGGCCCAGTCCCCCGCTCCGTGTACACGAAGAGCGACAGCGGTCTGTACGGCAAGTACGAGAAGGCTGACGTGCCCGACGAGGACATGTTGCGCGCGGTCCGCGGCGTGCTCGAGCGCCTCGTCCGTGAGGCCGAACACGACCAGCAAGAGCCCAGTCCGTCCGAGTCGGAATGACTACCACCGTCGACGTCGAGGGCGTCCGGACGCGGTTGTGGCGATCGATGATGCGCGAGTTGCAGACCGGCGGTGGCCTCGCACTTCTCGACCTGGCCGGACGCGACACTGCCCGCCGGCACGGCGACGTCGCCGAGATCCGCCGCCTGGCCGGCTTGGTGCAGGACGACGCCCGAGTCGCACCGGAACGTGCGGCGCGGCGCTTGACCCGCGCAGGGCTACCGCGCACGGTGCTCGACCTCGGCGCGGGGCTGGCGCCGTGGAGCTCGGCCCTGGCCGCCCTTTCCGAGACGATCAGTGTTGTCGCGCTCGACCTGCCCGCGCAGCGCGATGCCCTCGCCGAGGCCGTGCTGGCGACCACGCGTGCCGGGCAGTTCCAGGTGGCCGCGGCAGATGCATTTCGTGACGCCCTCGGCACCGGCTACGACCTGGTGATCATCGCCAATGTCTGCCACCTGTTCCCTGACGGGCGAAATCGGTTGCTGCTCGCGCGCGCCGCCGCCGCGCTGGCCACGGGCGGTGTGCTGGCGGTCATCGACCAGATCCTCGACCTGGATCCTGATTGGCCGACCTGGGCGGCGCTGTACGCAGTCGGCTTGCCGCACGGCATGCCCGGCGGGTATCTCTACACCAGCGACGAGTACGCCGCCTGGCTGCGCGAGGCCGGACTCGTGCCGACGTCGACGAGTGCGTTGTCGGCACCGCCGTCGCTCACCCTGCTCGAGGCACGACGCCCACGATGACTCGCCGCGACCTGGACGCCTTCGTCGGCGCGATCACCGGCGACACGGCTGCGGCCGGCTCGATCCTCACGCGCTACGCGGACCTGCTGGCCGGTCGGCTCGGTAGCTTCCTCGGCGCGCTGCAGGCTCCCGAGCGAGACGTCGTAGCCCATGCGCTCGACACCGCCGACGCGCTGCCCGGCGGTGCGCTCTCGGCAATCATCTGGCCGCCGGTGGCTGCTCACTTGCTCGGTCGCCGGGCTGTCCAGCCAAGCGTGGAGCAATTCACCGCCGAGCTTCGCGCCGGCGCAGCGCTGGCACTCGACGCCGAGGCTCAAGTCGCGGAGTTCGCGCCTTGGTTGGCTGAACAAGTCAACGGTGGCAAGGCGTGGACGGCCGGGCCGACCTCACCGGTGCAGCCCGGGTGGCAGCGGCTGGAGCGGTGCGCGCCCGACGTCGCGTCCGTCACGCGCGCCGCGACGCGCGTCATCGTCGAGCGAGCGGCTGCCGATGTCCGTACCACCGGGTCGTGGTCGACGGATGAGCTGATCGGCTGCACCGTGCTGATCAACGCCAAGCAGCGCCCCGACCCGGAATGGCTCGCGGAGTGTCTGTTGCACGAGGCCGTACACCACTGGCAAGGGATGGTCGAGGCGAGCTCCCCCTTCATCCGTGACCCTGCGCTGGTTCAGCGCAGCGACCGGTTCCGGTCGCCCTGGACCGGCAGCGCGTTGACCGCGAAATCGCTGCTCGCAGCCTGCTTCGTCTGGTATGCGCTCGCCGAGTTCTGGGCGCGAGCGAACGCACCCGCGATGACCTGGCGCGCCGCGCGCGGTTTCGTCGAGGGCGATCCCGAGGCCCTGATCACCGCCTTCGCCGACGCGCTCGACCCGGACGTGCCGCGCGTCATCGCCGACCTGCAGGCCCGAGTGCGTAGCCGCTGACCGACGAGACCATCACTGAACAAGCTCCGCGACACAGTCGACGGGTGTCGCGCGCGGCCCGGCTGCACGCAGCATTCACGTGGCATTATCAGCCGGTGGGGACACGCCGTGTGTCGGTCGGTTGCGAGTTCGCCTATACCGCGGCGGCGCCGACGCCGACGATCTTCCAGGTTCAGCCCGGCGTGTCCTCGGTGGTCAGCGTTCGCTGGGAGGAGTGGTCGTCCACCCCGCAGATGCGGCTGCGCAGCTACCCGGACCTGTATGGCAACCGGTGTATGCGGGTCGTCTTGCCGGTGGGCGGATCGATGTTCCGCTACGACGCGGAGATCGAGGTGCCCGATGCGACCGAGGAGTTCGACGACTCCGCGTGCGAGGTTGCGCCCGATGACCTACCTGATGACGTGCTGATCTACACGTTGCCCAGCCGGTACTGCCTGCCCGACGTGCTCGGCGATGAAGCTTGGGCGCTGTTCGGCTCCGCCGCGCCCGGATATGCGCGAGTCCGGCGCATCTGTGAGCACGTCAACTCCCACCTGACCTTCCGATACGGCAGCTCGTCGGCCTGGTCGACGGCGGCAGACGTGAACAGCACCCGCTTCGGTGTGTGTCGCGACTTCACCCATCTTGCGATCTCCTTCTGCCGCGCGCTCAACATCCCGGCTCGCTATGTCTTCGGCTACCTGCCCGACATGGATGTGCCGCCAGACCCGGCGCCGATGGACTTCGCTGCCTGGATGGAGGTCTGGCTTGAGAGGCGCTGGTGGACGTTCGACCCGCGCAACAACACGCGGCGCAAGGGCCGGGTAGTGATCGGTCGCGGCCGGGACGCCTCCGACGTCGCGATGGCCACGACCTTCGGTGGCCCGCATCTGGATGACATGACCGTGCGTGCGCAGGAGGTGCCAGCTTGATCCTCGACCAGCAGTTGCTGCACGCCCCGGTGATGGAACACGACCAGGTCGATCTGGACGGCGCCGAGCGGGTCACCTACCTGCTCGAGCAGAGCTTCTGTTACGACTACGAACGTCCGATCGAGCAATTGCGGCACCGCCTCGTCGTGCTGCCGCCCCAACGCCATGGCAACCAATATCTGCGCGCACACCGCCTGGAGGTGTCCGGAGTACGCGCCAGGCGCCAGTTGCGACGCGACGCGCACGGGAACACGGTGATGCGGCTGCACGCGGAGCGGGTCGACCGCAGCGTGTCATTCGAGATCGGAGCCCTGCTCGAACGCGTGCAGGCCGACGGTCTGACGCGGGTCCCGATCGCCGCCCTCACCGATGCGAACCTGCTGGCCGCGACCCGGCTCACCGCCCCCGATGACCTAGTGCGTGATCTTGCTCGTGATGTCGCCGCCGAGCTCGGCCGCGACGCCGGGCCGGTGGACTTGGCCGCAGCGCTGTGCCGCCGGGTGCACGCGGAACTGCGCTACGAGTACGGCAGCACCACGGTCAAGACCACCGCGGCCGCGGCACTGGCCGGCGGGCGAGGCGTGTGTCAGGACGCCGCCCACGTGATGCTCGCGATGTGCCACGTGTTGGCTGTCCCGGCCCGCTATGTGTCGGGGCACCTGCTCGGCCGGGGCGGCACGCACGCGTGGGTCGAGGTGCTGATTCCGGTCGGCCGGCACGCGGCCGCGATGCCCTTCGACCCGTGTAACGGCGTACCGGGATCCGCGCGCTATCTGACCGTTGCCACCGGCCGTGACTACGCCGACGTACGCCCAACATCCGGCTCATATGTCGGTGCGGCCACCGGCAGGCTGACGACAAGCCGCCGGCTCGCTGTGCTCACCGCCGCGTAACGGCCGCCGGACGTCGGGCGCTCTCAACCTGCGCAGACCGAGACACCGGCCCCTCGCAGTTCACGAGCTGCGCGGCCGCTGACGACGTTCACCAGCGCAGGCTGGAGCTGCGATGCGCAACCGCGTCGCCCGCGCGGCTGCTCGTGATCGCGACGAGGATCGCGGCGACGCCAATCTCGCACAGAATTGTGAGGAACGTGCCGACGTGGAACAGATGTCGGCCGATGAGACTGCCGATGAGTGATCCGATCCATCCGATGAGGATGGTGCTGAGGATTCCGATCTCCTGACGGCCGGGCAGCACCAGGCGGGCCAAGCCGCCGATGATCGCCCCGACGAGCGCCGCGCTGACGAGCAGCCACAAGGCCCATCCGGCGATCGGTAGGACGATCACGAGCACGAGCAGAACGACGATCAGGACCACCATGCACCCAACGTACCCACCTGCGCTGGGTGGTCCATATGCGAGCATCGCCGAACTCGTCGGCGTCGCTACCTGAACTGGCTAGCCGATGGAAGCTGGCTACTCCGAACCATCCTCGTCCGTGGCGTTGCGGCCGGACAGGTACTGCTCGAATTCCGCCCCGAGTTCATCGGCCGTGGGCAGCCGAGCACCATCGGCCAGCAGTCCGCCGCCGCGTCCCGCCGTCATGTCGTCGTATTGCCGCTCGAGTCCGCGCACGAGGCTCGCGACCTCCTCCGATCCGGCCACCTGCTTGTCGACGTCACGCCGCATCACCTCCGCGGCGTGCGCCAGCGCTTGCGTGGGCAGCGACAATTCACCGGCGCGCGCCGCACAGTTCAGCAGCGCGTGCGCTGCATCGGGATACTCCAGCTGCGCCACGTAGTACGGAACCGCGACCGCAAAGCCGCACGCCGGTGTCCCGGCCGCACCGAGGCGGTACTCGAGCAGGTTCCCGAGACTGGCCGGAACCCGGATCGTCGGAAGCCACTTCGGGTAGTCATCGACCAGGTCCGGTGGGCTTGCATGCGCGATCACCGTCGGTTGGCGGGTGTGCGGAACTGCCATCGGGATCGCATTGAGGCCGATCACCATCCGCACATCGAATTCGGCGACGAGGATGCCCACTGCCGCGATGAATCGCTCCCACTGGACATCCGGCTCGGGTCCGTGCAGCACCAGGAAAGGCTGGTCATTGAGGTCCCGGACCAGATGCACGGCCAACTCGGGTGCGGCGTAGCCGTCCCAATGATCTCTGGTGAACGTCATCTCCGGCCGGCGCGAGCGGTAGTCGAGCAACTGATCGACGTCGAAGGTGACAAGCGGCTCGGAGTCGAGGGCATTGAGCAGGTGCTCCAGCGCTAGCCGGCGACCGTTGCCGGCGTCGACGAAACCGTCGAGCGCCTGAACCAACACCGGCCGTACCAACTGCGGCCGGGCACCGATCGTGAACAGAGTCGCTGGATCTTGCACTGACTTGCTTCGCCTCCGTTTCTGCCGGCCCTAAACGCACCGCAACATCCGCTGTTGTCGCCGTGAGCGTTCGGCCCCGAGTTCGCCCCAGTTGCTCCCATCTCGGCCGACCCGCACTGAGCAGTACACGGCGGCAATCGCGCGTACGACCGTGACGCCAGCCCATCTGGTGAACGGTTCCGAGGCCGCCGACACCCGTTGGAACGGTTACCCGAGCGCATACCTTATCCGTCAACTCGGCTGACCACCAACGAGCGGATTTGCCCGGTGCTTGATCCTGGCGCAGCACCGTCGGTAGTCATTCACGCCGCCGAATGGACGCGACATGCGTTCATCCGTTCGGGATGACGTCCGTTCGTGGCCGGGCGCGGACAGTAGTCTGGTGGTCCCACCTGCCGCGATCCTCCGCGAAGCGGCCCCGGCCAGTGACCCAATGGTGTTCAACGGCTCGGCGATGCGCCTGCCGGCGGGTTGCGGGACCGATTGGCTCGACGATCTGGCTGGTGTTGGCACGTGCGTCGGGGCGGGTCGGCCGATTCGAGAGCGCGGGCAAGATCGCTGTTGCAGACCGACTTGGAGGCATCATGGCAGACGCGGCACGGCACTCAGCTGAGGAGCCCACACCCGGAGACGTCACCGGCCTGGCTCGTCATGCGGAGGATCGAATCCTCGCGATCTTCGAGGACTTTGACGATCCGTCCCAGGAATGGCGGCGGTTGTTCTCGGAGCTGTTCGGCACGTTCTTCTTGGTGCTGGTCGCTGCCGGCGGCGGGATGATGGGCGATGCCTTTCCGCATACGATCGCGCGTTCGGCTGCCGTGGTCGCTCCCGGGCTGATGGTGCTGGCGATCATTCTGTTCATGGGCAAGGTGTCCGGTGCACACCTCAACCCGGCGGTCAGCGTCGCGTTCGCGCTGCGCGGCGATTTCCCGTGGCGGCGAGTTCCCGGCTACATCGTGGTCCAGTTGGCCGGTGCTGCGCTGGCAGCGTGGTTCCTGCAATCGGTGGTGCACGTGTCTGCCTCATTCGGTTCGAACTATCCGGCCGCGTCGTACTCGTCGACCGACGCCATGCTCATGGAGATGGTGCTGACGCTCGGCCTGGTCAGCGTGATCCTCGGCACCGCGTCCGGGGCGCAGAACCTGGGGGTGTTCGGCGCCTTGGGTGTGGGTGGCTACATCGCGCTGGCCGGGCTGTGGGGCAGCCCGATCTCGGGCACCTCGATGAACCCGGCGCGCACCTTCGGTCCGGACCTGGTGAGCGCGGACTTCACCTCGTACTGGGTCTACGTCGTCGGCCCGCTGCTCGGCGGCGCCATCGCGGTCGGCTTCGCGTTCGTCCTGCGCGGGCAGGGAGGCGGCCGTGCCGGCTCGGCGGCGGCGCAGGGCGCACTGTTCACCGACGTGTCGACACCCGGCAAGGCGTAATGCGCCGTCCGAACGCGCCGGGGTCGTCATCGCCTCGGCCTGCTGGAGGTCCGGCGGCATACGGTACTGACGGCCCGGAGGTAGTTCAGCTGCCGTGGGCGGAACGGCATCAGGGCCACGGTCCCCATCCCGGTACCAGCCCGTTCCCGACGGCGGAGGGACGGCCCACTTCAATCGCGAGCCTCGGACTGTCCCGGGTAGTGCATGAGGCGCGACGATTGATCGCACAAGAAATGACGATTGCCCGATATGTCAGCATAGCTGGCGCCTGACACGCAACGGGCGGGCCGCTGGCGGGGGGTCCAGCGGCCCGCCCGATGGTGGGGGGCCAGCGACACCGATCGATGCGATCAGCGCCACCCGGTGTCGTCGGTGCGGACGGGGGGATCCGCTGGGACGAGAGCCGTAGCACCGTCCGCGCGATCATCACGGTCGCCCCGACGACCACATGAACGAGTGCCTGAAAGAATGGTAAGTGCGCGGAGTAAGCCGTGTGCAATCGAATAGCTGTCAGCTTCCGGCCTGGCAGGAAGAAGCCCGTTGACTACGCTCGGAATCGTGCCGCCCGGGAAGCTGACCCATCTCGACGCCGCCGGCTGCGCCCGCATGGTGGATGTCTCGGCCAAGGACGTCACCGTCCGGGTCGCGACCGCCGCCGGCCGGTTCACGACGACGCGTGAAGTGATCGAGTTGCTGCGCCGCGACGGCCTGCCGAAAGGCGACGCGCTCGCCGTCGCACGAATCGCCGGCATCGCGGCGGCCAAACGCACGTCGGATCTCGTACCGCTGTGCCACCCGGTCGCGCTGCACGCAGTCAGTGTCGAACTCGACCTGGTCGCGGACGCGGTCGAGATCAGGGCGACGACGCGCACCGCGGACCGCACCGGCGTCGAGATGGAGGCGCTGACGTCAGTTGTCGTCGCCGGGCTCGCGCTCTACGACATGGTCAAGGCAGTGGACCGGTCGGCCCAGCTGACCGACGTCCGGCTACTGGCCAAGGCGGGCGGCAGGTCGGGCGAGTGGCGTGCCGGCGCTGACTCGTGAAGGCGGCGGTGATCACCTGCTCGAACCGATCGGCAAGCGGCGAGCGCCCTGACGACAGCGGCGAGCTCTTGGCAGCCGGACTCACCGAGCTGGGCTGCGAGGTGGTACTGCGCGACGTGGTGCGCGACGACGTCGGCGCCATCCAGGTCGCTGTGCAGGCCGGTCTGGCGGCCGGCGCGGAGCTCGTGCTCACCACCGGCGGGACCGGCTTGGCGCCGACCGATGTCACGCCGGAGGCGGTGCGTCCGCTGCTCGACCGGGAGGTGCCCGGAATCGCCGAAGCGTTGCGTCTCGCGGCACGGGACACCGTGCCGACCGCGGTGCTGTCGCGTGGCGTGGCGGGCACCGCGGGGCGGGCGCTGATCGTCACGCTGCCCGGCTCACCTGGCGGCGCGCGCGACGGTCTCGCCGTGCTCGCGCCGGTGCTGCGGCATGCTGTCGACCAGCTCGCCGGCAGCGATCACCGCCCTGGAGGTGGGGTATGAGCCAATCTGTCGTGTCGCCGGGTAGCGACGTCGATCCGATTCTTCGCCTGGCGGTTGTGTCCGAGGCTCCGCTCGACCCAGCCCTTGTCGAGGCTGCGGTCGGGCATCCGCAGGCCGGTGGACGAGTCGTGTTCTGTGGTGTCGTCCGCGATCATGACCACGGGCGGGACGTGACCGCGCTCGAGTACATCGGTCACCCGAGCGCACAGTCCGTGCTCGCCGATGTCGCAAGCGCAGTCGCCGCGGAACCGGACATCCTGGCCGTCGCGGTCAGCCACCGATTGGGCCAACTCGCCGTTGGCGACATCGCGCTCGTCGCCGCAGTGGCGTCGGCACACCGCCGAGCTGCCTTCGATGCCTGCGCTCGGCTGGTCGATGAGGTTAAGGCCCAGCTGCCGGTGTGGAAGCGCCAGGTCTTCGCCGACGGCACCGATGAGTGGGTCAACTGCCCCTAATGCGCCCGGTCGCGAACCTTTCAGTGCTTATCGCGGTCCAGGCCCTTCCCGATCTTCGACGATACCGAGGTGATCTTGTCGGAGTACTTGCCCTTGGTCGCCTTGTCGATGTGTTCCGCTGCGACCGCGACCCCCTGCGCAGCCAGCCCGGCTGCCTTGTCGACGTAGGGGCCGGCCTTCACGGCCAGGTCGGCAGCGACCCCCTTCGCTTTCTCGATCGCTGGTCCGGCCGCGTCGGCGGCGTCCTTCGCGAGCTCGCTGGCTCGCTCGGTGAGCTTCTTTGATTCGGTCATCGGTGTCGCCTCCGTCGAAGTGCCTGCTGCTGATTCATCCAAGCACCACCGAGTACCTGCGAGCACACTGATGACGTGACCGGTGACGCGGACGACAGGCTGGCTGCGAGGCCGTCCGGATCGGGTCGGGGGCACCATGACGACGATCCGGTACTGCCCCGCCCATCACGTGATGAGCTCGACCTCGGCTGGGGCGACGACCCTGGCCAGCGCGACGACGAGTGGTACCGACGTGAGCGCCCGCCACATCACGGCTGACCGGGCCGCAAGAAGTCGGTTGCTTCGGGTGCCACGGGGGTCGGCGGGTCGGCGAGATGCTCGTGCTGGCGGCTCAGCGTCGACGGTTGTCGTCACCGTGTTCGGCGGATCGGGCGCGCTGTGCTGCCCGGCGACCCCGCCGCACCACCGCCAGCCTGGGCGGCGAGCAGATCGCGGATCTGTTCGAGCAGGACGATGTCGTCTGGCTTCGGCGCCGGATCTGGCTCGCCCTTCGCGGTCTTTCTGGGCCGCCGTTCCATGCCGCTACGGGGGCACGCCCACCGCCGTGAGGGCCTGCGATCCGCTCAAGCGGGCGATCCGCAGTGCGGTCGGGCGGTCGGCGGCGACCACCAGCTCGGCGCCCGAGTCATCGCCGCCGGGCAGCACGGCCAGCACCAGGAGGTGGCCACCGGCCACCGTGACCGACGCGGGCAACCCGGGCGCACGGTCGGCAACCGGGAGATCGGGGGTTGCGGGGACAGCGAGCAGATCGGCCCGATCACCGGGATGCAGCAGGTCGGTGGCATGCGGGTCCGAGAGCAGGACGGGGACGGCCACCTGCCCGGGCGGCAAGCCGGCGGTCAGACCACGGCCGAGCAGACGTGCGCTCGTCACGGTCTCCCCCTTGCCGAGGGGTCCGGCCAGCCGCCGTCCGGTCACATCCTCGATGTGGCGTAGCGCTGCCGCCGGCGCGAGATCGGGCGGCCAGCGCGCCATCCGCAGGTCGCTTGCGGTGAGGCGGTGACCCATGGCCAGATCGCGCACCACAACGGGGAGGGTGACCTGCGCGCTCGCCGCAGTCCTGGTTTTACGCGCGGACATCGCGCTATCCAGGGCAAGCAACGCGCATGCGCCGGCGAGCAGGAGCCGTGGCCAGCGGCCCAGGCGCGGCAGCCGGCCGCGAAGTGAGGAGAACATGCCGCGAAGCTAGTAGCGGATCTCGACCAGGCGTGCTTCGCCGCCCCGGTCTGTGGACCGCCTGCTGCCCTGTGGACGGCGGGCGGTGCATCTGTCGGAGCGCTGTGGTACGCGCCCGGCCTGCTCGGTCAGGCTGAGGCGGTGGCCTTGCTGCCGCGCGTGTCGCTCGAGGAACTCGACGACCCGCCCTTCGACGTCGAGCCGGACGAGCCCGAACCCGAGCTGCCCGAACCCGAGCTGCCCGAATCCGAGCTGCCCGAACCCGAGCTGCCCGAACCCGAGCTGCCCGAACCCGAGCTGCCCGAACCCGAGCTGCCCGAACCCGAGCTGCCCGAACCCGAGCTGCCCGAACCCGAGGCGCCCGAGGATGCCGATGAACCGTTCGTCGAACCTTCGGTCGACTTCGCCGACTCACTCGCCTTGCCGTTCGACCGGCTGTCGTTGCGGTAGAAGCCGGAGCCCTTGAAGACGACGCCGACCGCCGAGAACACCTTGCGAACGCGCGACTTGCACACCGGGCAGTCGGTGGCCGTCGGATCGCTGAACGATTGGACCAGCTCGAACTCGTTGCCGCAGTCGGCGTTCGTGCACGCGTACTGATAGGTAGGCATGAGCAGACGTCCTCCGACGCGGTCGTACTAGTCTCTGCGCGACCAGCAGGCGAGCTGGCACTCCAAGGTTACGACTGCTAACTCCGAAGCCCAAGTCGAGTATTCCCCCCGACCGATCGCCAGCCGTCCGGTGTGACGCACGCATCGACCGGCAGGTCCCATGCGTCGTGCGGTAGCTCGGGCCGTATCTCGTCGGCGAAGACGACCGCCGCGGCCAGGCTGTCCGGCGAACGGCGGGCCAGAGCGCGGTCGTACGAGCCGCCGCCGCGTCCCAGGCGGGTTCCGTCCGGCGCGACAGCAAGGGCCGGCACGAGCAACAACTCCGCATCGGCGATCGCGGTCAGGCCCAGTCGCGGCGCCGGTGCGCTGGTCGGCGAAGGCGACCAGCGTCGCCAATCGAGATCGCGATCCTCGAGGGTGACCGGCACCAGCACCCGGATGCCGCGGTCGGCCAGGGCGATGAGCAATTCGACAGACCCCGGCTCGGTGCGCAGCGGTTCATACGCTGCCACGCAGTCCCATCCGCGGCTGTCGCACAGGCGGAGCACGTGTGCGCAGATCGCCGCCCGTTGTGTTGCGAGTTCCTGCGCCGAGCGCGATCGGCGTGCGTCACCCAGCGCCGCGCGTAACAGTTCCTTAGCGGTATCGGCCACATGTCGATTCTGGCGCGGTTAGGCTCGACGGGTGCCGCGCCGCAGGAGTTGCCCGACACTCGGTGACCGGCGCCGATCCGTGGGCACTGCTGCGGGACGATCGACTGGACGACTGAGCCGAGCGCACCGACACCGAGGAGATCCGTACCGTGGCTGACGACGCTCGCCTGCGGACGGTCGACGAGCAGTTGGCCGCGGTGCTCGATGGCATCGGCTCGCTCGAACCCATCGAACTGACGCTGCTCGACGCGCAGGGTTTGCTGCTCGCCGAGGACATTCGCACGGACTTCCCGCTGCCCGGCTTCGACAACTCCGCCATGGATGGGTATGCAGTTCGTGCGAGGGATACCCGCGACGCGACGGAGGACCATCCGGTCACGCTCCAGGTCGTCGGCGACATCGCAGCGGGCATGAAGTCCAGGTCCGGGATGGGGCCGGGCCTTGCGATGCGGATCATGACCGGTGCACCCGTGCCCGCGGGTGCGGATGCGGTGATCGCGCTGGAGGAAACCGACCGAGGGTTGGCCCGCGTCGAGATCGCGCGTCCGGTGCGCAGCGGTGAGTGCATCCGCCGTGCGGGTGAGGATCTCATGACCGGTGCACCGGCACTCGGCGCGGGTGCGGCGCTCGGGCCGCAACAGCTCGGCCTGCTCGCGGCGATCGGCCGTGACCGGGTTCTCGTCCGTCCACGACCGCGCGTGATCGTCCTCTCCACCGGTAGCGAGCTGATCGATGTCGGTCAGCGTCCCGGTTTCGGCGAGGTCCTCGACTCCAACTCGTACATGATCGCGTGTGCGGCCAAGGACGCCGGCGCCGACGCCCGCCGGATCGGCATCGTCCCCGATGATCACGCGAAGCTGCTCGACGCGTTGGAGAGCCAACTGCTGCGCGCGGACGTGCTCGTCACCAGCGGCGGGGTGAGTATGGGGGCCTACGACGTCGTCAAGGAGGCGCTGTCCGAACTCGGCACCGTCGAGTTCGTCCGGGTGGCGATGCAGCCGGGCAAGCCACAGGGCTTCGGGCATCTCGGCGACAAGGTGCCGATCTTCTGCCTGCCGGGCAACCCGGTCAGCAGTCTGGTGTCGTTTGAGGCGTTCATCCGGCCCGCCATCCGCAAACTGCTCGGCAAACGCAGCCTGCAGCGGGCTACCGTACAGGCGGTTGCCCTCGAGGGCGCCCGAAGCCCGCATGGAATTCGTCAGTATCGGCGCGGCGTCCTGCGTCGGGAGTCCGGCGGCGGGTACAGCGTCTCTTTCATGGGCGGCGCCGGTTCGCATCTGATCGGCTCGCTGGCGCTGTCCAACTGCCTGGTCGTGATCACCGAGGAGGAGGTCGAGGTCGTGGCCGGTACCGAGGTAACCGTCATTCCGCTGCTGCTGTCCAACCGCTGAGGCAGCCGGTCGGCTCGATGGCACAGAAACCCGGATGGCCGGCCACGTTGTCGGCAGGCCCGGTCACGCTGCGGCCGCCGCGGCTGCGCGATGGCCGGGCGTGGAGCGAGATCCGTCTGCGCAACGAGATCTGGCTACAGCATTGGGAGCCGACCTCGCCGCACAGCTGGGAACAGCGCAACGCAATCAGCGCGTGGCCGCCGCTGCACTCGGCGCTGAAGGGCTCGGCCCGCCGCGGCACCATGGTGCCGTTCATGATCTTTTATGGGGGACGGCTCGTCGGACAGATGAACGTGTCGAACATCGTGCACGGCGTGCTGCGCTCCTGCACGGTCGGCTACTGGATAGACGGCGCCATGGCCGGCCGCAACATCGCACCTACGGCTCTTGCGCTCACGATCGACCACTGCCTAGGCCCGGTCGGCATGCATCGCGTCGAGGTGGACATCAGACCGGAGAACGTCCCGAGCCTGCGCGTCGTTGAGAAGCTCGGGTTGCGGCGCGAGGGGTTCTACGAGCGATACCTCGACATCGACGGTGGATGGCGCGATCACGTCGCGTTCGCGGTCACAATCGAGGACTTGCACGGTGCGTCGATGATCTCGCGGCTGACCGCCATGCCACCCGAGCCGACCTGGCGGGCCGGGCATTGATGCGCAGGACACAAGGGCCCAGATCCCAACCTCGAGTCGAGCCGGTTTGTCGACACGCCGCTGCGGGTTCGTGAGGACGGCGCCTCCAGTCACTAACTTGAGTGCAGCGTGTTACTGGTGTGGCTGGAGGTACCGATGCTCTCGCCGTTCATGACGGTGCTGGTGCTTGCCGTCCTCTGGCTCATCGTGGTCGTGCCGATGATTCTGCGACGCAGCGACGCGCGTCGGCGTGAACGATCCGTGGACAGTTTTGGGCGTGCCATGCGAGCGTTGGGCCGTCGAACCGGAACCATCGAGCACGATCGTGCCGAAGTGTTCGTCCCTCGCCAGCACCACGCCCCACTCGCGGCGCCTGCTCGCCGCCCCGTGCCCGCCGCCCAGGAGGCGCTGATGTACCCACCCGATCGTTCCGAACTGTCCGAGGCTCGGGTGCAGATGCTCGCGCGCCGCCGTCGTTCTCTTGGCATTTTGATCGGCGGCAGTTTGATCTTCGGTATCGCCGCCATGTTCATGGGCGGCGCGATGTGGGTGATCGCCGGCGCCTTCCTGCTCGGGCTGTCCGGGTATCTGCTGTTCCTGCGCAATCAGGCGCTGCGCGACCGCAGTCGCCGGGAGAACCGGCAGGTGCGCGCGGCGACCCGACGCCCCGCCGGCTACGACGCCACGAGCGACATCGACCGGTTCGACGAGCAGCCGGAAAGCGTCGTGCGCATCGACGACGACGACATCAATCTGCACAGCATGGACACGATCGACCTGACCGGGCTCTACGGCGAGGATCTCGCTCCGGCAGCGTCGCAACGCCGAGCCAGCTGAGCGGCGGCCGCCACCTCGCTCGGGAATTGGGATCCCCCGGCCGGTCCGGAGCGGTCGGGAGGGTCCGCACGGCGCCGGGGACGCGCATCCGTCCTGATATCGTCGTCGACGGCCTTCGGGTCGATTCCCAGAGTCTGGGGCTGTGGCGCAGTCCGGTAGCGCACCTCGTTCGCATCGAGGGGGTCAGGGGTTCGAATCCCCTCAGCTCCACAATCCACCCCAGCATTTCTGGGCCTTTTGGCGCTGCCGCAACGCGTCGAGAATGCGCTTGACCCTCATTTGACCCTGAAATGATCTTGAAGTTGGACCTCGAAATCCCCGGAAAACAGGCGAATTCCGCTCACGAGGGCCGATTCGGCAAATCGCTGATGGGTGGCGTGGTTCGAACGACGTGTGGTTGGGCATCAAGCGGGACCACGCTGTCAAGACTGAGTCGTCAGTGGGTGGGGCTCACGGCCGATCGATGCCGTCGAAGATGCGCAGCACGTCAACGGCGTGGGCGGTGGGGTCGGTGGGCTGGTCGCCAATGCCCTGCGTGTTGGGTTGTGTAGTGACGGGCGCCCAAAGTGAGTCGGTGTTGCCTTCGGCAAGGGTCAGGAGGGTGTCGCGGACGAACGTGTCGCGTTTAGCCTGCTCTTCGGTTTGGTCTGGGCCTGGCCGTCCGACGATGCCGTACATCTCGGTGCCGTGCACTGCATGGGCGCCTTCGACCGAACCAATGCTGAGGCGGTAAGCGGTGCCGCCGGCTGCGGCGTGTGCGAGCGCGCCACGTACCTGGGGCAGGGTGAAGGAGAAGTCGGTGAGCAGTGCCCCGCGGACTTGGACGGGGGTGCGCCCGTCGACGTCGTATTCGGCGATGATCTTCCGGGCTCTGCTGCGTGGGATGCGGTTTCGGGTGGCGAATTCTTCAATCAGGCGGTCAATGCTTCCGGGATCGAAATCCTCGGTCCTGTGCAGGACCCACCAATCGGTCTCGTGAGTGGTGCTGCTGAAGAGGATGTCGACGTCTCGGTGTCGTCCGGACTCGAGGACTCGGAGGGGGTGATCGGCGAGGATGCCGTTCGGCTGGGTTCGGTCGTCAACGATGGCGATGACGTCGTTGTCGACGCCGTGCGCCGCGCCGGGGTCTGACGATTGGGTTTTGCTCATCGTCTGGGCTAGCACGTTCGCGTCGACTGTCAGCAGCTGCTCGGGTTCGTCTTGCATTCCGAGCGCGGTGAGGACGGCCAGCGCGCGCTCTTCGGCGCCCCAGGCCGGCACTTGGCGTGATGGCATGCCGGAGAATGCGGCGAGGTGGTGGTAGAGGCCGTCGGCCGATGGGGCGGCGAGCAGGCTAAGAGCTGAGAAGGCACCGGCGCTATGGCCGGTGACGGTGACGTTGTTCGGGTCACCGCCGAACTGCGCGATGTTTTCCCGCACCCACTGCAGCGCGGTGATGATGTCTTGCAGGCCGAGGTTCGTGGCGTCCTTGAGTTCGCCGCCGTATTGGGAGAGCGAGAGCCATCCGAACGGGCCGAGCCGGTAGTTCAGGGAAACCCCGAGGGCTCGTCCGGTCGCGGCGAGGCCGGACGCGTTCGAGGTGGTCTGCGTGTTCGCGCCGAGCACCCACCCGCCGCCGAAGATGTAGACGACCACAGGCAGCAGCTCGTTGCCCGCGTCCTTAGGTGCCCAGACATTGAGGTTCAGACAGTCCTCGCTGAATCCGTTGTCGGCTTCGAGCCAGCTGGTGTCCCCGGCTTGGAGCGGTGCGGGACCCTTCTGGTCGTAGGTCAGGTCAGGGTTGAAGGGCAGCAAGACGGGGCGGTGGAAGCGTTCGGCGGTGGCGAAGGGGATGCCGAGCCAGGAACAGACGGCGCGTGATTCGGACATGGTGAGCCTTTCGAGCCGTGGTCAGTTGTCTTCGGGCGGTGTTGTCGCGTTCGCGGACTGGTCGTTGCGTAGCTGATGCCCGTGGCTCACATCGTCAAGGGACGCAGCGGTGTCGCGGGCGATCTGCGACTGTCGCGCTCCGGAGAGCGTCACTGGTTCCTCCGGCCGAACGTGGCGGGGTCGACCGGGCGCTTCGCGCGCGGGAGGTTCTCCACGACGAGCAGGTAGGAATCCGTCACCAGGTCATCGATCAGCTGTGTTGGCAGGTCGCCTGAGGGGTGCAGCGTGATCCAGTGCTTCTTGTTCATGTGGTAGCCAGGAGTGATGTCGTCATGCTGTTCCTGAAGCGCCTCGCCGTCCTCCGGATCGGCCTTCAGAATCACGATCGGCTCACCGGTGGCATCCGTCATCAGCATGAAAACCTTGTCCCGCACTTTGAAGACATCCCAGCCAGGCCCGAACGGATGCTCCAGACTCGCACCGGGAAGCTCGTCAACTCGTGCCCGCGCGATCCGCTGCAGTTCCTCGCCAAGCATGCGATCTCCTTCATCCTGAGCTAGATTGAAACCTGGTACGTACGAGTGTACGCACTTCTGCGTACGAGTGTACGCACTCGGCCTGACATTGGAGAAAAGATGCGCCGAGGGATACCGAACGACCCGGGAAGACGGTCCCGCATTCTGCAGGCGACTCTTGAGGTGATCAGGGCCGACGGGGTGAACGCGGCGTCGTATCGGCGCATCGCCTCACACGCCGGGGTGCCGCTGGGGTCGGTGACCTATTACTTCCCCACTCTTGAAGGCCTGATCGTGAGCGCCATCGATTCGACCCGAGACCACCTTGAACCCCGCTACGCTGCACCGCTGCGTGACGCCCGCACCAGCGCAGACGTCGTCGATGTACTCGTCGATGCCACGATCGGTGCGACGAGCCCGAGCCTTATCGACATTCGCCTCTACGAGGAAATACGCCATTACGGGGCCCGTAACCCGGAGGTGGACGACTTCCTGCGCACACTTGAGGCGGAGGCACTGGTGATGCTGCACCGCGTACTCCCGGATCGCGCAGCCCTTGCCGTCAACGCCCTGCTGTGGGGCTGGTGGAGTCACCGCGTGCTCCACCCCGACAGCGCACTCGACGAGCAGACCGTGCGCCAGGCCTACGGAGCTCTCGTCGCGCTGCCGTCCGAGGGTCACCCATTCCACAAGAAGGAACAGAACGGTGCCTGACACGATGCGCGCAATCCGCCTCACCGGCCCCGTCGGCATCGACGGTCTCACCGTCAGCGACGTGCCGATCCCCGAGGTGCGACCCGGGTCGGTCCGTATCCGGGTGATGGCGTTCGGGATCAACGAATCCGAGGTCACCAGCCGCGAAGGCAAATCCGACGCCGACTTCACCTTCCCCCGCATCCTCGGCATAGAAGCGGTGGGTGTGATCGACGCTGTCGCAGACGGTGTCGAGCTCGAACCGGGCCAGAAGGTCGCAACGATGATGGGCGGCCTCGGCCGCTCCATCGACGGCAGCTATGCCGAATACACCGTCGTCGACGCTGTGAACGTGATCCCTTTCGAGACCACCCTGCCGTGGGACATCGTCGGAGCCCTACCCGAGATGACGCAAACCGCGCACGGCGCCCTCATCACCGCACTGCAACTGCAACCCGGGCAGAGCATCCTCGTCCACGGCGGGACCTCCACCGTCGGCCTGACAGCGATCGCGATCGCGCACCAGCGCGGCGCCACCGTCCTCGCCACCACCCGCAACCCCGCCAGCCTCGACCTTCTCAAACACGCCGGCGCCGACCACGCCATCCTCGACAACGCGGCCTTCTCAGACACCGTCCAGGCAATTGCCCCGACAGGACTCGATGCGGCGCTGGAATTTGTCAGCGCCACCGCAATCCCCACCACACTGTCCCTCGTCCGCCAGGGCGGCACCGTCTGCTTCGTCGGCGCACTGAGCGGGCAGTGGACCATCCCTGACTTCTCACCGTTCAGCATCCCCTCCGGCGTTCGGCTCACCAGCTACGCCGGCACCGCCCAAGACCTCCCGGCCGCCGCACTCGACCAGTACCTCAGGGCGATCGAAGCCAGAAGCCTCGAGATCACTATTGCCAGTACCCACCGGGGACTGGACGGCGTCGCGGACGCGCAACGCGCCCTCACTTCTGACGGCCACCCGGGTAAGCACGTCGTCGTCCTCGCCTAACTCCCCAAACACCGCCCAAGCCGGCGATGACGTACGTCAATTTGCTCCAAAGAGCGACAAATTCGTCGAGCCCGGTCCATCCAGACGAGTGCGTGCAATCGGCGGTTCTCGGATCCCGTCTGCCCCGCCTGCTGTTCGCGTGCGACACAGGCACGTCCTACGGCACACGCGAGGGTAGCGCGGTGGGGCGGACCTGCAGATCGATCTGTCTGATCCTCGGACGTAGGCCCGCACGGAACAACGGATACTCTCGCGCAGGTCGACGCCCAGCACGATGCAGCGTCCGCTGACCAGCCGGGATGGCAGGACACTCGGTGGCTACTCCGGCAGGAGTTGACCCTGATTTGACCCCGAATGGACCCTCGACCCTAGCCAACACGAGATGACATCAGGTGGAACGGGACGACTGAACCCCTGCCGTGTAAGGGAAACAGGTCAACACTGATCAGAACGAGACGACAGGTACTGACGTGAAATGACCCTTCGCATCGAGGGGGTCAGGGGTTCGAATCCCCTCAGCTCCACTTCTACCCCAGTGTTTCCGGGGCCTCTAGAGCTCCCTGCGCCTGCCAAAGATCATTTGACCCTCATTTGACCCCGAGACCATGCGCCCGGCTAGGGCTGAAATCCCCGGAAAACAAAGGGTTCCGCGCAGATGCCTCCTGTCCCGTGAACGCTGATGGGGGGATTGGTTCGAATTCACACTCCTGGCTGGACCTTGGCCCCCTGCGAGGCCCCTTGACCGGGCTCGGACGCCCGGCGCCACGCACCGCTCCACCGTCACCAAGATCGTACTGCTGCTGCTTGCAGCGGCGGCTTCCTAGACAGGACGCCCCTCCCTGCCGATCATGCCGACCTCAGCGTTATGCCGACCCTGATGCTGGATCGCCGGCGGGGTAAGGGAATCCGCGCGATCTGGTCGGCATAGTCCAAGCGCCTCGGGCTTACCCTCCTTCGCCGGCTCCAGAGAAAGGAGGAGCAGGTATCCAGCGTGGCGCCGCGCTTTGGGGGCCGCGCTTGTGGACGTGCAGTTCGCGGCGAACGCAGTCAAGCCCTGCGCGACCCGCCGTGGCCATTCCGACTCTGTCCGCCCGAGCCCCTTACGCCCCCAAGGGGACCTCGGCCCAAGGGGACCTCGGCCCAAGTCGGCATAACAACGAGGTCGGCATGACGCCGATTCTCTTGAGCCCGGCCGTGCGATCCTCGACGGGCGGGGCGACTCAGGATCGTGGACATGTCGCCGTGCTGGCGTCCGTGCCAGCGCGCACATGCAAAGACGCAGCGACGAAAGGGAATCGTCGGTCCTGCCGTCGGAAACACAGCTCGAGAGAACGCGTCCACGACCAGCCGACACGCCCAGACAAGCGACATGGTGGACACGCCAAGAGCGCTCAAGAGAATCGGCGTAATGCCGACGTCGGCACTACGCCGATTCTGGTACGCGACGAAGATCTCAATCGGGCGTGGAGCCCGCTCGATGTGTGCGGCTCGGCAGTGTCAGTTGAGGATCCTTCATCGGGAATGCCACCAGCGATCCCGTTTCGGGAGTTGGTGCGTGTGAGTCTTGGCCCGTGACGGCGTTCAGGCCCGGCGGGCCCAGACTTGAACGTTTCGGGGCATGCCGAACAGCACCGTGGGATCGTCGCTCAGCTCGCGCAGCCGCGTGATCGCCTCGGTGGTTTGTTGCCTCGTGGCGACGCCGGCATCGATCATCGCGTCGGCGGTGGCCTCGACGGTCAGGTACGGAAGCTGCTTCGACTCGCCGGTCAGGTAGGCGCGCTCGTATACTCTGATCTCCGGTTGCGGGGTGTCCGCCGCCAAGAAGCGGGCCACCAGCTTGCGTCCGCTCTGAGGGTCTCCACCATGGCTGCGCAGGACCTGCGAATACCGTTCGATCCAGAAATCGAAGGCGGCCTGCGGCGGGTAACAGAACGTCCCGTCGAAGTCGGCGTCCTCGGCCACGAGCACACCATCGGCGCCGACCTGCGCCCACATGCGGCGCAGCGCGTCAACCGGATGCGGCAGGTGTTGAAGGACGTTGCGGCTGTAAACGAGGTCCATCGGCGCAAGATCAGGAAGGTGGCCGATGTCGGCGACGACGTAGTCGATGTTGTCGAGGCGCTCGGCCGCGGCCCGTTCCCGGACGACTTCGATTTGGACGTGATCCAGGTCGACGGCGGTGACCGTGCCCATGGCCCCAACACGCCGAGCTAGGTCCAGGGTCACGTCGCCCGCGCCGCAGCCGACGTCCAGGCAGTTGGCACCAGACGGAACGCACACCTGGTCGAGCAGCGCGTCCGTGCCTGCCTGCAACGAGCGGGCAAGAACCTGCAACCGGTTCGCACCGGCCCGCCCGCCGCGCAGCACGTATCTGCCACCGTCGCTCATGACGGCATCGTGCACCATTCACCGGTGCAGCAACAGGGTGGTCCGGGATTGCTGTCCGTACAGTCATCAGACCGCCCGCACACTGCTTTCCGTAAATCCGCCAGGCGCGTCGTATCAGTTCGGTGACCTCCTGATCGGGGCGCTCACCCCAGTCGAGCCAGGCTGTCTGGTGGACGGTGACGGAGAAGTTGGCTAAAGGCTGGGGCCACGGCATCCGAATGACGACGTGATCCGCTTGACGAAGGGCAAGAACCTCGCGACGGTCGTGACTTTAGGCCGGACGGGACAACCTCAGGCGCTGCTGACCTGGGTCGATACCGGCGGTGAGTATGTCAGTCGACCGCAGCACCGACGTCATCCTGCAGCTCGCCGGGGCTGTCCGACGAACTGTGCTTCTGGCCCTGGCCCGACCAGCTGAGCGCGCTCGGTGAGAACGGTTGGCCCGTTCGTCGGACAGCCCCGCCGCTCAGCGGCAGTCACCGACCAGCCGGTCCGGCACGAGAGTGGCCTGTGGCCCGCTGAACCCTTCGGCGGATTCAGTGTCGACCTGCCAAGCCGTGACACCAGTTGGGCCGATGCCGCTGTCGGATGGTTGCGAGTGCGGTGAGGGCGGTGTCGTCGGTTTCGCCGAGGGTTGCAGTTGCGTGGCGATGTACTCATCGAGCGCGATGCGGAGCGGGCAGGTGGGTGGCCGTTGACGCGGCGGAACTGCTTGCTCGCCGCAATCATCGCGTCGGCGCACCAGCCCTAGCCGCTCGGCGACGCGTTGAACCGCCGTTCCAGCATCGCCAGTACATGGGTGGGTTTCGGCAGCTGACGGAGCTGGTCACCGACGCTCCTTGTGGCAGCGGCGAACGTTGCATCGTTGAGTAGGCGGTGCGATGTCTGGGCGAGGTCATGGGCTGATCGGCGATCCGAGGGGAGCAGCAGACCGGTGCGGAGTCGTTCGGTGGCGGCGGCGATGGCGATCTGACTTTGGCCGAAGCCGGGCAGGACGAGGTGTGGACGTCCGTGCAACAGGGCGCCGACCGAGCCTCCTGCGCCGCCGTGGGACACCATGACGTCGACGACGGACAGGATCGCGGATTGCGCTACGTAGGGCATCGCGTGGACGTTGGGTGGCAGGACGCCGAGCGTGTCGACGGCGTTCGGGCCGGTGGTGAGGACCACCGAGGCGAAGTGTGGGGCGAGAGCGACGGCGATGTCGCGCAACTGGGCCGCGTCGCTGAACACGGCCACACTGCCGAGCGTGACATACGCGGCGGGCCGGGTGAGCCGACGCAACTGTGGCGGCAGGTTCCCGGGCGGTCCGTCGTACCCGCCAGGCTGCACGGTCACGATCTCTGTCTCCGCGCGGAGAGTGTCGAGGTCGGATGTCTGGAAGGGCGGCGGGCAGGCATCGAGGTAGAGCTGTCCGACGCGTCGCGCCGGGGTGGGGAGATGATGCCGGTTCCAGATCGGTGACAGCAGCCTCGTGGCGAGGTCGCGCTGGGTGGCCGGACGAGCCGGTGCGGCCCACGACTGGGTGACGCACGGGACCGAGAGGATGGCGGCGAGCAGGACGCCGGCGTATTCCTCCTCCTCGTGCACGATCAGGTCCGGACGCCAGTTCGCCGTTAGGTCAAGAAGATCTGGCAGAGCCCGGGAGACCCATACGTCGGTGAACATGTGTGCGGTCCGTCGTGGTCCGGCGAAGTCGAGATCCGCTGCTGCCGCCGCGGCTGTATGCGGGCAGCCCACCGGGTGGCCGTTCACGCCGGCCCGGTTCGCCCAGTCGACAAGATCCGGGCCGCTCGCCATCCGGACGTCGTGTCCCGCGGCCCCCGAGGCCAGGGCCAGGGGCATCAGCGGATGCAGATGTCCCAGGCCGGGGAACGATGTGAACAGAATTCGCATGACGACCGTCCTTTCGGTTGGTCGCCACTGTCACTGCGAAATGTGGCAGGTGTCGACGAGGTAGCTACCGACGCGGCGCAAAGCGGTGGACAACCGTGGCGTGTTGAGGTTCGCCATGTCGGCGCGTCGCCCGGCGGCCTCATCGACGACAGCATGCTCGAACTTGTCGAACATGACGAAGTCGGCCCTGACGGCTTCCGGAGCGATGCCGGCCAGTCGGTCGATGCCCGCGAGCTGGGCGGCTAGGTTCTGACCGCGAGAGGCATCGGTGGCATCGAGGTTACGCAGACCGACCTGCTGCACCTGGTGGCAGAATGCGGCGGCGGTCGATCCCGTCGGTGGACCTGTCTTCCCTGTCTCCTCGCCGGTGGACGTGGTGGCGGCGCCGGAGTTGCGGCTGGGTCGTGACGCGGTACTTGTGTGCGTCGATGTGATGGGTCGGGGCTCGGTGCTGGTCGCACAGCCGGCGGTCGTCAGGGCAATGATCGTGAGCGCGATGAACGTTCGCATGAGGTGCGGCTCCTAGGTCGGAGAACGGCGGCGTGCAGTGGCGGCCGTTCCCAATGTGGGAGATAGCGTGGCCGCCCGCCGCCGCCCGCGACGCGGTGGCAATACCCAATTCGCCACCCATTTCGAGTCCTCTGGTGGCTGAACTCGCTCGTCGCCTGCGACGATCGCGGCATGCCCGCCTACATCGGGGGGCCGGTATGGCCCGAACTTGACGAGGCGTTCGCGCGCCGAGATTTCCCGGCCGTCCTCGCGCTCGCCGAACACGACACCAGCGTCGACGTCGCCGAACGGCAACTTGTCATCGGCATTTGCCGGGCGATGTTCCACCAGTCCGAGCAGGCCGTCGCGGCGTTGGTCGAGAGCATCCAGACTTTCGGCGCGCAGCGCCCAGCGCGAGCTGCGGTCGCCGCGGTCTTCCTGGGTCGTCTGCACTACTTCGGCCACGACAGCCCGAACGTCGCGAACGGCTGGTTTGCCCGTGCCCGCCGCCTCGTCGAGGATCAGCCCGACTGCATCGAGCACGCGCTCGCGGCGCTGCCGCTGCCGGGCTGCGACATCGTCGACGTCACTGCAGCTGCACGCCGACGCGACCCGCGCGCTCACGCTTGGCTCGCCGGATCGGCGACGCGAACCTCGAGGCGAAGTGTCTCGCCGACCTAGGAACCGCGCAGGTATCCCGTGGGTTCGTCGGCGGAGGGCATGACGCTTCTGGACGAGGCGATGGCGATGGTCCTCGCGGGTGAGGCGAGCAGCCCGTTCGCCGCGAACGAGGTCGTGTGCAACCTGCTCAGCTCCTGCGCGCGCGTCGGGGACCTGGGGCGCGCCGACCAGTGGACCCGCGCCGCGGACCGGCACCTCGGCCTGGGCATTGACCAGGGCCCGGCGTTTCTCTACGCCCACTGTCGAACCAACCTCGGGCTGATCCTCTGCGACGTCGGCCGCTGGGACGAAGCCGAGGTGACACTGCGCCTGGCCTCTAGCCGGACCGCGCATGCCGGTCCGCGGGTCGATGGGCAGGTCCGCGCAGCGCTGGCCGAACTATGGGTGCTGCAGGGACGCCTCGACGACGCCGAACGGTTGCTCGCCGGGCGACACGATCACCAGGACTGCATCCTGCCGCTGGCCGGCGCTGCATCTCGCCCGGGGCGCGTGGCTCGATGCGGCCGCCGTCGCTCGCCGCGGAATCAGGCTCATGGGCGATGACCGGATGCGCGCCGCCCGGCTACGCGCGATCTGCGTCGAAGCCGAACTGGCCTCCGGGCACACCGAGCAGGCACGCGCAGACGCCGACGAGCTGGCCGCGCTCACCGCCGACCACGCCCTACCCGTGCTGCAGGCGCGTACCGAACTCGCCCGCGGCCGGGTGGCCGAGGCAAGCAGCGAGACGCCCGACGCCGTCGCCGCCTACCAGGCGGGCCTGCGAGTGCTCGCCGACGACACTGGCCGCTGCTCCGCGCGCGAACTGCACCTATCCCTCGGCCGGTTGCTCGCCCATTCCGAAGCGCCCGCGGCGATCGCCGAGACACGCGCCGCCCACCTCATCTACGAACGGCTCGGCTCGCCGCTGGCCAGCCAAAGCGCACAGCTGCTCAACTCGCTGGGCGTCCCGGCCACGGTGCGCCCGCGCCGTGCCGATGCCACTGCTGCGCTGAGCCGCCGCGAGTCCGAGGTGTTGGACCTGCTCCGCGACGGGCTCAGCAACGCCGACATCGCCGCCCGCCAGCACAATTCCGTCCGCACCATCGAGCATCACGTCAGCGCGATCCTGGCCAAGCTCGGGCTTGCGCAGCCGAGCCGAGGCAGCCGCCTACGCCGCATCGCTCGAGACCGCGCACAAACACCAACGGACCGAGCCGCAGAACAGCGGACCTTGAAATTCGGTCAGCGCGTGGAACCGCCTCAACGCGATCACCCGGCGGCGACCCCCGGCCCGAGCAGCGGGTCCAGCTGAAGCAGCCGCCGGGCGCCCCCCGATGTTCGCGGGCATGCGCGATCGTCGCAGGCGAGAGCGCGTTCAGCCCCCAGAGGACTCGAAATGGGTGGCGAATTGGGTATTGCCACCGCGTCGCGGCGGCGGCGGGCGGCCACGCTATCTCCTTGTGGGCACTACAGCCCGCCCAAGGAGGAGTTTCACGATGGTCGACACAGTGCCGGGGGCGTGCCCCCCATTCGTAGTTCCCGCCGAAGGATATGACCGGCTGATGGGCCGCTACCTGCCCTCGCTGGGCCCGGCGTTCGCTGACGCGGCCCGAATCGCGGCCGGGCAGCGCGTCTTGGACGTCGGCTGCGGACCGGGTGGGTTGACCAGCGAGCTGCTACGCCGAGTGGGCGCCGACGCTGTCGCGGCCATCGACCCGTCGGCGCCGTTTGTCCAGGCCTGCCGGGCGCGGCACCCCGGCGTGGATGTGCGGATCGGCGTCGCCGAGCAGCTACCGTTCGCCAGCGAGGACTTCGACGCCGCGCTGGCCAGCCTGGTAGTCGGCTTCATGTCCGATGCGCGGATCGGCGTACTGGAGATGAGTCGGGTCACCCGGCCGGGGGGCACCGTCGCGGCGTGTTTCTGGGACGTCGCGCAGATGCCGGCGATCCAGCTGTTCTGGAAGGCAGCGGCGCAGGTCGATTCGACCCGGAGCGGTGAGGTTGCCCGGCTGGGGAGCAGGGAGGGCGATCTGTCGGCCCTGCTGAGGAACAGCGGCCTGCGAGACGTCCGGGAGACCGCGTTAGCCGCCCGGTCGGAGTATCAAGACTTCGCCGACTGGTGGGCCCCGATTACGCAAGGCATCGGGCCGGCCGGGGTGTACTACCTCTCCCTCGGCGAGGAGCGCCGCAGCGCCGTACGCCGCGCGTGCGAGGTGCTCATCGGCAACTCCGACAGCTCGTTCGTGTTGGAGGCCCGCGCGTGGTGCGCGGTGGGCATCAAGTGATCACGTCGCCCAAGACATCCGAGCTGACCCCGGGCTGCGACACCCACGACATGGTGTTGATCCACCGGGTCTTTCGACGGGAGTTCGGCCTGTTGCCCACAGCCATCCGGGCCGTGACCGCGAACGATTGCGACCGCGCAGCCGTGATCGCCGCCCATGCCCGCGAACAGATCGACGTCCTACATCACCACCACAGCAACGAGGACGAGCTGATCTGGCCCAAGCTGCGCGAGCGTCGAGCGCTCGACACCGAGCTGACCGATCGAATGCAGGCCCAGCATGAGCAGGTCGCCGGAATCCTCGCATCCGTCGAGGGTCCGCTCCGCGGCTGGTCTACCGACGGCAACCCATCCGAGCGCGAAGCACTCGTGGAAGCGTTGCAGCAGTTGCATACCGCCCTGACTGAGCACCTCGATGAGGAGGAGCAACAAGTCCTGCCGGTCGTCGCGCAGACGCTCACCCGACGAGAATGGGCCGAACTGGCCAGGCGCGGAATGGCGGCGATGCGTCCCTTCAGGCGGCTCGTCGGCCTGGGCTACATCCTGGAGGATGCCACCCCGGACGAGCGCCGAGCCTTCCTCGGGCACGTCCCACCGCCGATCCGGCTGGCATACCGCCTTGTCGGCCGCGGCGCGCACAGACGTGAGATCGCCCGGCTGCGCGATCCGTTCAGCTGAACCGGCTCAGCCGTTAAGCGCGCCAACACAACAGAACCGAGACACGATGAGTCCGCATGCAAGCGGCGCCGGACGCGGTGGTCGCACTCGAGCTCGAGTTAGCCTATGCGCCCCCGACACAGGACACGACACATTGGTATCGAAGCTGGTACCCGAGCGGGGCTCGGGGGTGGGCACGGTCAGCGGACTGTGGCGGTATCCGGTGAAGTCGATGGCGGCCGAGTCGCTGGCCCGTGCGGAGCTTTCCTGGGCCGGTGTCACCGGGGATCGAAGGTGGGCGTTCGTTCGCGCAGGAGCCGAGCAGAACGGTTTTCCGTGGCTCACGATCCGCGACCATCCGCCCATGTGTCGATACACCGCACGGCTCATCGACCCCGACCGCCCGGACAAGTCCGATATCGGCGTGCAGACGCCCGACGGGGACACGGTCTCCGTACACGATCCCGCCCTGGCGGCAGAACTCGGACCGGGGGTCCGGGTGATGAGAATGGATCGAGGCATCTTCGACGCCATGCCGCTATCGCTGATTACCACGCGAACAGTGTCTGCCCTGTGCGCACTGACGCACGTTCCGGGCAACCAACGCCGCTTCCGGCCCAACGTCGTCATCGCTTCGACCGAGGACCGACCGTTCGCCGAGGACGAATGGGTCGGATCCGTGCTGCACATCGGGGAGGCTGTCGTGCGGGTGGATGCCCGCGACGGCCGATGCGTCGTCGTGAACGTCGATCCCGATTCCGGGCGCGTGGACGCATCCCTGTTGAAGGTGATCGGACGACTGCGCCAGTCGCGGGCGGGCGTGTACGGCACCGTCGTGCATCCTGGCCTGGTTCAGATCGGTGACCCAGTGCGCGTCGCCGACTGATCAAACTCCGCGAAAGCCAAATGGACCGCTCGATGGAAGCCACCGGCGACGTCCGACCGACTCGTTGGCGTGACGGACCCTATTCCCGTCAGATCTTCAGGACCCGTCTGGCACGTCCATCGAAGCCGCTGTTGACCCTTATTTGACCCTGAACCGATACCCCGACCCTGGTCAGCACGGCGCAGCTCGAGTTGACATCACACGGCTGAATCCCTGCTGTGTAAGAGAATCAGAACGGCACTGGCCGGCACCGGACGTCACTCGGTGACGAGAAATGACCCTTCGCATCGAGCGACTGCTGTCGCTGAAATCCCAGAAAACACGGGGTTTGGCGCAATGGCTTCGCGCTCCCTGAAAACGCTGATGGGGGGAGAGGTTCGAATTGGCATTCTTGGCCGCACGTCGGTCCCGGGTCGCACTCTGGCCGAGCTCGTAGTCTGGGCGTCGCGCTCGGTTGATGCACGCTCCACCGTCACACGATCCTAGTGTTGCGTGTCTAAAGTGACTTTACGGTTGGATTTCGGGACAATGAGGCATGTCTGTTGCAGCCGCGTTGGTTCTGCGTACGGGTGATGAACCGAAGCTGACGGCGATCACGCGGTCCTCGACGGTGGAGGCCGGTTTGGCGCAGCGGGCGCGGATCGTGCTGCTGGCCGCCGAGGGCGTCCCGAACGCCGAGATCGGGCGGATGGTCGGGATGTCTCGGCCGTCGGTGATCCTGTGGCGCAAGCGGTACGAGGCCGGCGGGATCGCGTTCCTGGGCGACCTGCAGCGCTCCGGCCGGCCTGCGACGGTCGACGAGCTGGCGGTCGTCACAGTGACGCTGAACCCGCCGCCGGACTCGCTCGGCGTCACGCACTGGTCCGCGCGGCTGCTGGGCGACCATCTGGGGATCTCGTTCGGGCAGGTGGCCCGGATCTGGCGCAAGTGGAAGCTGCAGCCCTGGCGGTCCGAGACGTTCAAGTTCTCCACCGACCCCGAACTCGAGGCCAAGATCCGCGACGTCGTCGGGCTGTACCTGAACCCGCCACAGAACGCGATCGTCGTGTGCATCGACGAGAAGTCCCAGATCCAGGCGCTGAACCGGACCGCGCCGATCCTGCCGATCCGCCCCGGCATCCCGGAGAAGCAGACCCACGACTACGTCCGCAACGGCACCACCACCCTGTTCGCCGCCCTCGAGATCGCCACCGGCAAAGTCGTGCAGGACTGCCGCGACCGGCACACCCACGCCGACTTCCTCGCCTTCCTCAAACAGGTCGCCAAGACCTACCCGCGCAAGCAGCTGCACATCGTCTGCGACAACTACGCCACCCACAAACACCCGGCCGTGAAGGCCTGGCTGGCCAAGAACAAGCGGATCACGCTGCACTTCACCCCGACCTCCGGCTCCTGGCTCAACCTGGTCGAGATCTTCTTCGGCATCATCACCCGACAGGCGATCCGCCGCGGCAGCTTCGATTCCGTCAAAGAACTCGTCGCTGCCATCGAACGATTCATCAACGCATGGAACGAACGCTGCGAACCGTTCATCTGGACGAAGACGCCAGAACAGATCCTTGAGAAAGCCGTGCCCAAGAACCGTCAATTAACTTCAGTCACGCGACACTAGGGCGAGCGTTGCTGCTGCGGCTGCGTGTAGACAACACGCCCCTATCGCCGATTGTGCCGACCTCAGGATTGTGCCGACCTCCTGGTCTGATCGCCTGCTCTGCAAGGGGGTTCGCTGCCCGAGGGTCGGCACAATCTCGGCTGACGGGCTGAGGCTTCTTCCATCGGTTTCGGTGGAAGGAGATCCCCATGAGCAACTCGAAAGCCGTGGTCGTGACTGGTCCGCTGGCGGCGTGTGCGGTCGAGGTCGATGAGCAGCTGGCGGCGCTGGGCTACGCGCAGTCGACACGTCGGGCGGTGCTGGCTGTCGCGGCGGCGCTGAGTCGGTGGCTTCAGGACATCGGCCTGTCGCCGGCGAGGCTGACTGATGAGGTCGTTGAGCAGTTCGGTGCCGACTGTGTCGCGCATCGCGTCGCGTGCCCGCGTCCCGCGTTACGCCTGCTGATGACGACGTTGCGTTCGGCTGGCGTGGTGGATGACGGTCGTCCGGTTCAGCCGGCGACCAAGCGGGGCCTGATGGTGGTCGGCTATGTCGCGTTCCTGCGGGAGGAGCGTGGCTTGTCGGCGTTGAGCATCGAGGCGTATCGGTGCGACGTTCACCGTTTCCTGCAGCGCTGCAAACGCGACGACGTGCGCGGGTTGACCACCGCCGAGGTCAGTCGCGCGGTCCTGCGCGAGACGTTCGAGCATTCACCTGCCTCGGTGCGGCGGTTCGGTGTCGCGCTGCGCTCGTTCCTTCGCTACTGCTACCTCGTCGGCATCATCGAGATCGACCTGTCGGCATCGGCTTTGCCGGTGTCAGGTCGGCGCCGCTCGCTGCTGCCGAATGGGTTGACGCCCAGCGAGGTGACACGGCTGCTGCGTTCCGGCGACCGGCGTCGAGACGCCGGTCGCCGGGACTACGCGGCGATGCTGCTGATGATGCGGCTGGGCATGCGCGCCAGCGAGGTCGCGACACTCACGTTGGATGACATCGACTGGCGTGCTGGCGTGATTACGGTCAGAGGCAAGGGCAGCCGCACCGATCGGCTCCCGCTGCCCGTCGACGTCGGCGAGGCGATCACGGTCTACTTGCGGCGCGGTCGTCCGTCCACGCCGGCGCGGGAAGTGTTCGTGCGCTTGGCCCCGCCACGGACCGCGCTGACCCGCGCGGGGGTGTCGGGCCTGGTGCTGGCCGCGTCGCGTCGCGCTGGGATCGGCGATGTCCGGGCGCATCGGCTGCGCCACACGGCGGCCTGTCAGATGATCCGCGCCGGCGTGCCATCGGTTCAGATCGGTGAAGTGCTGCGCCACCGTTCTGCGGCCTCGACGGCCATCTACGCGCGAGTCGATATCGACCAGCTCCGTGTCGTGGCACGGCCGTGGCCGATCGGAGCGAGGTCATGACCGCCCTGGCCGACCACCTGTCGGACTACCTGACCCTGCGCCGGGCGCTCGGTTTCGCCCTCGGCCGACACGGTCACGACCTGCAGGACTTCGTCGCCTTCCTCGATGCCGCCGGCGCCGACCGGGTCACCGTCGACCTGACGGTGGCCTGGGCACGTTCGAACGAACAGTGGAAGCCGATCACGGTGGACTTCCGGATCAGCGCGGTCCGCGGGTTCGCGCAGTATCTGCACGCGATCGATCCGGACACCGAGATTCCGCCTGCCGGGCTGCTGTCCGTCCCGCGGCGTCGCCCTGCGCCGCACGTGTATTCACCGGCCGAGATCGGGCGCTTGCTCGACGCCGCCGCCGGGCTGAAGCCGCCGCTGCGCGCCGCGACCCTGACCACGATGCTCGGCCTGCTCGCCGTCACCGGCATGCGCCTGGGTGAGGCGAGGTCACTGACGCGTCTGGACGTCGCGCTCGCGGACGGGGTGATCGTGATCCGACACGCGAAGTTCGACCGGATGCGGCTGGTGCCACTGCACCCGACCACGACCTGCGAGCTGCGCCGCTATGCCCTCACGCGTGATCTGCTGTGTCCCGAGCCGCTCACGGACCGGTTCTTCCTGTCCAGCACTGGCCGGGAGCCGAGCGGGTCAGTGCTGGACCAGGCCTTCCGCCGACTCACCGCGGCGGTCGGGCTCCGCGACGGCGGCGGCGGGCCGCGCGTGCACGATCTGCGGCACACTTTCGCCGTCCGCACACTGGCCGAGTGGCAACGCGACGGCGTCGACATCTCGACCCACTTGCCGGTGTTGTCGACCTACCTCGGACATGTCGAGCCTACGAAGGGATCGCAAACCGTCTTTGCTAGACATGCGTGCCGCGGGGTCGTCGTCGTGCTGGGTGCCGGTGGCCGGGTGGTGTGGCGTCGGTGTCCGTAGTGCGGGCGCCAGTTGCATCTCGAGCGGGTGGGCCCACGGGGTCGTCGTCGAGGGGGATCCGCAGGTGGATCTCGACTTGCCAGCCGGTGACGTTGACGTGGTCGACGATGAGGCGCAGCAGTTGTTGGCGTTGGTGCGAAGTTGAGTTTGTCGATGCCGAGCGGCTGCTCGGCGGGCGAAGTCGCCGACTCGCTGCTGGAGGCGGTTGTCGACGGCGAGTTGTTGGCGTTGGGCGATGAGCTCGTCGCGCTGCTTGAGCAGGGTGTCGTGGCGCGGTGTCGATGTCGTCGGGCTCGTCGTTGCACCTCGGTGAGCTCGAGCAGCCCGGACTGGTAGAGGTCGGCGAGGCGGCGTCGCTCGGCGCGGTTGGCGTCGAGCTTGCGGGCCAGGCGGTCCAGTTCGGTGGCGAGCAGCTCGTCGTCGGTGGACGGCGCCGTGGCGCGCACGGCGCGCCTGCGCCGGCGCAGAGCACGGTGGGGCGGAGCAGGGCGGTCTTGACTTGTTCGAAGACGAAGGCGTCCAGCGCGTCGGCGCGGATGGAGCGTTCCGGGCACAGCTGCTGGCCGGGGACGCCGCTGCGCGCCTTGTTGCGGCAGGTGTAGTAGCGGTGGATCTTGCCGGTGGTGGCGGCCGAGCTTGTGGGAGTTGAGGTTGATGTCGCAGCTGCCGCAGCGAACCAGGCCGCGCAGCAGCCAAGCCTGCGTCGTGCAGGTTGCGTGGGCTCCACTTGCGAGTTGTCCCGGCTGACCCGCTGCGCGGCCTCGAAGATGGCGTCGTCGAGGATGGGCGGGCAGGGGATCGCGATCCACTCCTCGCGTGGCCGGCGCCGTTGGGTGGTGCCGCGGCGGCGGCCGCGTGGGTCGGCGGTGCTGCGTGGGGAGGGTCTCGGTCTGGTTGAAGTAGACCCGACCGACATAGGCCTCGTTGCGACAGGATCCGGCACAGCGTGGAGTGCCACCACTCGGTCTTGCCCGTTGGGCGTGGGGATCTGCTCGGCGTTGAGCGCGTCGCATGATGTGGCGGATCGACTGTCCGCCGGCCACGTAGTCGTCGTAGATGCGTCGGACCACGGCAGCTTCGGGCTCGTAGATCTCCAGGCGGGCCGGGGCGGTTGCGCTCGCGGGGCACCCGGCGGTAGCCATAGGGCGCCTTCCAGGCCACCACCTCGCCGGCCCGGGCCCGGAACAGTCGGCCGCGCCGGTTGCGTTCGGCGATCTTGGCCCGCTCGTACTCGGCGATGACGCCCTGCACCTGGGTGAGCAGCCGGGCCTGCGGGTCGTCGTCCAGCGAGGGTGCGTCGCTGAACAGCACCCGCACCCCGAACTGGGCCAGCTCGTCGAGGACGAGAACCTGGTAGGCGTAGGCGCGGGCCAGCCGGTCCGGGGACAGGCACCAGACGGCCTCGAAGGCACCGGCTTCGGCTTGATCGCGCAACGCGTCGAGACCGGGCCGGTCCAGCCGGGCGCCGGAGTAGCCGTCGTCGCAGAACTCGGCGACGAGCTCATCGCCTCGGTCGGCGATCCGGGCTCGCAGCACCTGCCAGCTGCGAGCCGATCGTGCCGCGGGCCTGCTGCGCCTCGCTGGACACCCGGGCATAGAGCGCCACTCTCATCGCGCCACCTCCTGTCGCTTGCGTCTGTGTTGGTCTGGCTGCGGTGGACCGTCCGCGGCCTGCAGCAGCAGCCCGAAGCCGGCCGCCAACGCCGCTGTCCGCGGGGATCGGCGTGCGGCGGTCCACGGCAGCCGCGGCGCGCCGGTCACGACGGCGATGAAGACCGGCTCGGCCCACGGATGCGGTGCGGCGATAAGCGCGGCCAGCCCGCCGCGGGAAAAGCGGGCCGCGGCCGGGCCCACCGGTGGGGTGCCGGCCAGCGCCGCGGCGCGCAGCGCCTCGTAGTCGGCCTGCGCCGGCTCGGCCGGCGGCCAGAACGACCTCACCGGTGCCTGGCCCGCTCGACGGTGCGCCGGTGCAGCGACACCCCGAAACGGTCTTCGACCTCGCGGACCAGTTCGGCCCCGGACCGGCCGGCCGGCGCGGCGCGCACGAACGCGGCGACCTCGGCGGTCAGTTTGGTCGGTCCCTTGCGGCCGCGCCGCCCGTCGACCAGCCCGGCCATGCCCCGTTCGGCGAACGCGGCCGCCACCAGGTAGAACTCGGCGCGCGAGTAGCCGTGCGCCGCCGCGGCGGCCGACCACGCTCGCCGCCGTCGACCGCGACCGCGCGCAGCATCTCGTACTTCACCTGCACCTTGTCCGCGGCCAGGAAGAACGGCACCCCGCAGCAGAACAGTTCGGCGCTGACCTCCTCGGCGCGCGGATGCACCAGCCCGGCCTGCTCCAGCGTCGCCCGCCGTGACCGTTCGCTCACCGCGATCACCTCCGCCGCCACGGTGACCACGGCCGAACCTAACGTCAAGCATTTCGCGCCGCGCCACGCTAACGAAATGTGTCCGACGATCGAGAACGGCAAGAGAAGTGACTGAATTACAAAGAATCTATCGCGTCGATGTGGCCCAATGCGACTTGAACATGTTGACACTGCGGCACACAGCGCTAGTCACATCGCTGGGACTTGGACGCATCGACGATACGGCGAGGCAAAGCAATACAGCCCATCCACCCGCTCGAACGGACCCAACATCACCGTCAAGAACAGCTTTGCGTTCCGCTGGTGCCGAAGAACACGTACTGGTATCTGAGCGCCGTGCCGGAACTCATGCAATCCGCGGCAGCGCGTCTCGAACGCGACGGGACACGGTCGTGACCGCGCTCGCACCGGTGCTGCAGGCGTTCTTCACCGACCGGCTCATCGCTCAACGCAACGCCAGCCCGCACACGATCGCCGGCTACCGCGACACCTACCGCCTGTTGCTGACCTTTGCTGCCGAGAGCACGCGGAAACAACCGTCGGCGCTGGACATCAGCGATCTGGACGCGCCGCTGATCGGAGCGTTCCTCAACCACCTCGAACGTGAGCGTGGCAACCAGGCACGCACCCGCAACTGGCGGCTGGCCGCGATCCACTCCCTGTTCGGCTACGCCGCGCTGCGTCACCCTGAACACGCCGCCGTCATCCAACGGGTCCTGGCGATCCCGCCCAAGCGCTACCAGCGCACCGTTGTCAGCTGGCTGACTGAGGTCGAAGCCGATGCGCTGCTGGCCGCGCCTGACCGCGATACGTGGGCCGGGCGACGCGACCACGCACTGCTCGTCCTTGCCCTGCAGAGCGGGCTGCGGATCTCCGAGCTGATCAGCCTGAACCGCAGCGATGTCCATCTGGATGCCGGAGCGCATGTCCATTGCACCGGGAAAGGACGCAAGGAGCGAGCCACACCCCTGACCTCACTCACCGTCCAGGTACTGCGAAGTTGGCTTGCCGAGCGAGCGGGCGGTCCGCGCCAACCGTTGTTCCCGACAAGGACCGGTGACCGGCTCAGCCGTGACGCCATCGAACACCGACTTGAGCAACACGTCCGCGTCGCCACCACCGCTTGTCCGACCCCTTGCGACCAAGCACGTCACCATGCACACCCTGCGGCACACGGCGGCGATGCGGCTCCTGCATGCCGGCATCGACATCACCGTGATCGCACTCTGGCTCGGCCATGAACACCTCGCCACCGCAGAGATCTATCTCCATGCCGACATGAACCAGAAGCAGCAGGCCATCGCGCTGGTCATCCCACCCGGCACAAGACCCGGCCGCTACCGACCCCCAGACCCACTCCTGGCGTTCCTCGACTCTCTCTGAATGAGTCGAGATTGTGCCGACCCTCGGGCGGCGAACCCCCTTGCAGAGCAGGCGATCAGACCAGGAGGTCGGCACAATCCTGAGGTCGGCACAATCGGCGATCTCGCGTGGCCCTGCAGCTTCCGTCCACGCCGAATCGGCTGCCGAGCGAGAACTCATACCCCCGTTGCGTTGCATCGCTTCATCCCTCGATTGCACGAAACGGGCATCGATGAGCCCTAGACACCCCAGGTAGTGTTCACCGAGCCTCGGGCGACTCCTCCCCCAACATCCGCGGGGCATTCGCTGCCCGGGACCGTCGGCTCCGTCCGTCGCTGCAACCAGCGGGCAACACCGCTACCGCCTCCGACACCTATCAGGACAACCTGGCGCACCACCGTCGCGCCGCCGAAAGCGTCGCCCTCGGTCGGCGTGATCGGCGCTCGGCAAGCGGCAGGCGCTCCAGCTGGTGTTGCACGTTTGTTGCACGCGGGCGAGATTGGCCGAGCTCGGTGACCGATCGGCAGCCCACTTGGAGCCCAGATGCCTCGATTTCCGGGCGCTACAGCAGTGCGGCTCAAGATCATGATCAACCATTGAGCACAACACCTTGAGTTCAGTGCTCACGCAGGGCACAAAATAAGGCCCGGAACCGCTGGAGACCAGCAATTCCGGGCCCTCTATGTGGGCGATACTGGGATTGAACCAGTGACCCCTACCGTGTCAATGCTTTCCGCGGAACGTTGGTTGCTCTCGCTGACGTTGGATCACCGAGATTTCCTGACCTCCGACGTTGATTGTTGCGACTGGCGATGGTCTCTTTCGGTTGCGGTGTGGCCCCCATGTGGCCCGAGCCAATCTGGATCCGGAAGGGACCGAGCGCGACTACATCGAAGCCCGCACCTCCGTCATGAGGACTCCTCGCCCTTCCATCGTGCTGGAACGTTCTGGTCGGACGTGGCACTCGCGTTCAGCTCGTCTGTCGGCGGCGCGATGAGGCGTACCAGCGGGAGACCGAATTCCGACGCTGCCCAACCTCGCCGAGTCCGAGACAGCGCCCGAATGGCTCGCGTCCGGTCTCAATCCGTACATCCGACGCCGATCCCACCGCGAAATATCCGTGGGTCGGGTGCATTGTGGAGAGGGTTCATGCCGTGCGTCATCGGCGCAGAGTGCTCGTTCACGATCGCCCAAAATGGCAAAAGGTCGCTCGCTGCCGACTCGTAGGCGTGTCCTCCGCTGCTCGGCGAGCGTGACCCCGCGATCGGGCAGCGGCGCCCCAAGCGCTAGGCAAACTGCGGCGCAGCCGCATCGGCGCTGGTTAGCGTTGTGAACGCGAGGCTGATGGCGGGGTCTTCGGCCTCGGGGTTGACCCGCTGACCGTAGGAGCGAGGGCTTACACCGGGCTTGCGACGCCGCAGCGCGCTCCGGCAAACCTTGATCGATCGCCCGCGTGGACACCCGTCGCGGCTCTAGTCGCAATAGGCGCCCGTCCCGGCTTGCACGAATCGCGCAAGCGTCGTGCAAACCGGTTGACGGATCGTCTGCACCGACACCAACCCTTGTTAGGAGACCGCAGATGCCAGCTATCAACCTGCACGATCTGACCAAGCGCTACGGGAGCGTCACCGCGCTCGACGGCCTCACCGCCGAGGTGCGCCCGGCCGGATCACGGCGTTCCTCGGTGCCAACGGTTCGGGCAAGACGACCACGATGCGAGTCCTGCTCGGGCTGGCCGAGCCGACGTCGGGGCAGGCGCTGATCGGCGAACAGCCGTTACGCCGATCTACGCAACCCGCTGCACGTATCGGCGCGGTCCTCGACCAGGGCTTCCACCCGAACCGGACGGCGCGCAACCACCTGCGCATCGTGGCCGCACAGGCCGCGGTCAACCAGTCGCGGGTCGACGAGGTGCTGACACTGGTCGGTCTCGCCGATGCGGCCGGACGCCGGGTCGGCGGCTACTCCCTCGGCATGCGCCAACGACTGGCGCTGGCGTCGGCGATGATCGGCGACCCGTCGATCCTGGTGCTCGACGAGCCGTTCAACGGACTGGACCCGGACGGCATCATGACAATGCGCGACGTTCTTCCGGCAATTCGTCGACACGGGCGGCACCGTCTTCCTGTCCAGCCATCTGCTGGCCGAGGTCGCGCACAGCGCGGACGACGTCATCATCATCGACCACGGGCGGCTGGTCACGGCGGGTCCGATCACCGACCTCGCCGGCCGGACTTCGCGCATCAGCGTCACCACCGCCGACGCCGACCTGCTCGCCATCACCCTCGGCAGTCGCGGCGCGGACGTCGAGCGCACCGGCCCCGACAGCATCACGGTCGCCGGCGTCAGTCGCGAAGACGTCGGACGGGCCGCGATCGAGGCGGGCATCGTCGTCACCGAACTGCGCACCAGTCGGCGACGACCTCGAATCGGTCTTCCAGAATCTCATCCATCACAGCGCGTCACAGGAGGCAAGGTCATGATCACCCTCGTCCGCATCGAACTGCTCAAGATGCGCACTACCCCCGCATCGTGGCTGACCGGCGCCGTCATCGCCGCGTTGACCGTCGTCTCCGGCGTCGTGACGATCCTGCTGGCCGGCAAGAGCGGCGCGGCGCCGCTCGGCTCGGCGCGCAAGTCAGCCACGCCCTGGCCGTCGGGGCCGCGACCAGCGTCGGCATGCTCGTCCTGGGCATCATGATCGCCGCCGGCGAGGACCGGCACCGCACCGCACTGGGCACCTACCTCGCAGAACCGCGCCGCGGCCGTGATCCTGGTCGCCAAGCTGGTCACAGGATCGCCTCGTCGGAGCCATGCTCGGCGCCGGGGCCTTCCTGTTCGATCTCGCGTGTCGCCGTGCCGCTCTACGCCGCCAAGGGCGTCCATCACCTGCCGATCAACGTGGCCGAGACTGGGTGCCGGAACCGTGCTCGCCACGGCCTGCTTCGGTGTGCTCGGGGTCGCCCTCGGCGCGCTGACCCGCAACACGGTCGCCTCGATCATCGGCGCGCTTGGTTTGGGTGGGCATCATCGAACTGGCGATCCTGCAGCCGACGCTTCCCGACGGTCGGGCGAATGGCTGCCCGCGGCAACCAGTAAGGCGCTGACCAACCTCGGCCAGGGCGATCCCGGATTGCTCAACCCGGTGGTGGCCGCGACTGGTGCTTGCTGGCGTGGGGCGCCGCGCTGTCGGCTGATCGCAAGCCGCGTGACGGTGCGGCGCGAGGTGCGATAGACGCTTGCGCGACTCAGCTCGTCCCGGCATCCTCGGATGTCGGGACGAGCTGGCTCTGCCAGTGACGGTCAGGCGCGGCCCGAGCGTGCGCTCGCCCGTAACAGCCGCCAAGTGCGCGCGCTTCGAGTATCAGCTCGCGCGCCGTGTCGAGCTCACCGTGATGCGCGTGCGCCTCGGCCCGCATCATGAGTTGGGTCGTGACCTGGTGCCGAACACCGAGCGCGAGGCAGTCCTGTTGAGCGGTCGCGGCCCGCTCCAGCCCTGAGGCGTCTCCACGCATTGCTGCGCACCAGCCGAGGATCAACGCACACGACGGCGTGTAGAACATCGGACCCAGCTGGACCGCCCGCTCGGCGCACAGGACGGCGAGGCGAGCTGCACCGTCCACATCGCCCTCCAGCACCATGCACCAGCTTCCCCAAAAGGGAACGCTCACCGCTTGCATCTCTGATTCGATCGGCATCTCCTCCGCGGCCCGGCGCAACGCCGCCGCGGTCGCGCGGTCCCCGCACAGCGTCGCCACCACAGCCTGCAGAGCGATCGAAATACCGGCGAAGTTGAGCAGGCCGCGCGCTGGGCCTTCCTGTGTGCCCCGCGCTAGTCGCTCGGTGCGCACGAGATCCTCGAGCGCGCCGTCCAGCTCGCCGAGCTCGAGACGCGCCAACCCGCGGATGAAGTAGACGGCCGCTGCCGCGCCCGACGGTAGGTCGTCGCTCAGGACGGACTGCGCAGCGCGCGCCGCGCCCGCGTTGTCCCCGCTGGCGATGAGCACCGCGACACCGCTCCACCAAGCGGCCGGCGCGTCGGGATCGAGCGGCACGACCGGACCGGGCTCGAACGTGCCCGCGACCACATCGGCACCCGAATCAACGGCTCGACCGCGCCCGAGGATCCTGCCAGCAATCACCCGCGCGCGTATCTCTTCCGCACACCGCTGCCGGACCGCAGGCTCGGGGATCTGGTCGACGAGCTGTTGAGCGGTGGAGAGGAACTCCGTGAACTTGTTCGAGGCCAGCAGCACGTCATCGGCCGCCATGAGCAGGTAAGGCACGGCCGCGGCGGCCCCGCTAACCGGTGCCGCAAGCGTGAGGTGGTGAGCGATCTCGACGACCCGCTCCGGCGCAAGAGCTTCGCCCCCACCGCGCAGGGCGCTGCCGATCCGGGCGTGCAACCGCACGCGCCGTGCAGCGGACAGCGCCTGGTCCAACGTCTGACGGACCAGGTCATGGCAGAGGGCGAAACCACCAGTCAGTGGTTCGTCGACGAGGAGCCCGGCCAGCACCGCGGCCTCGCAAGCGTCCAGGACGCGATCCTCGCTCATTGCCGTGACTCGGGCGAGAAGATCGACGTCGACGGGCCGCCCCATCAATGCGATGACGCCCAGGACCGCAAGCGTCTGCTCGGGGAGACGGTCGAGGCGGCGACGGAGCACCTCTCGGATCCCCGCCGGCAACAGCGCATAGACCCCCTCTCGGTCGAACCGCCGTTCGCTGACCAGCAGCCGGACGAACTCGAGCACGAAGAACGGGTTGCCGGCAGTCCGCGAACAGATCGCATCCACGACCTCAGCAGCCGGTTCCACATCGGCGACGCGACGCACGATCAGCCGGACACTGTCCACGTCGAGCCCCGTGAGCGCAAGCTTCATCACGTTGTCCGGGGCGCCCGAGCCGAGCGCCTCGACCGTCCGCCTCACCTCGGATGATTCGTCCGGACGCAGCGCGACCGCGAACAACACACCGCGTACCAGGAGGTCGTCGACCGCCAGGGCGAGCAGGTCCAACGTCTCGCGATCCAGCCAGTGGACGTCGTCGAGCACGATCGCGAACATTCGATCCGCCCGAGCAGCGGCGAGCAGATCGAGCACCGCGCGATAGAGCCGAGTCCGGATGAGGGCGGCGTCGGCGGCGTCGGCGGCGTCGGCGGGCGAGCCCGTCGCGACACCGTCACCGAACGACGGATCCAGCAGAGCGAGCACCCGCACGGCGGCCCCGTCGCGGCCCGAACGATTGAGGTCGGGGATGAGGTCGATCAGTTGGCGGACGATCGTGACCCACGGCCACAGTGCCGGCATCGCGCCAGCACCGACGCCGCCCGCGCGCAGCACCAACCCACCAACGGCATGCACGCTGTTCTCCAGGCGGCGCAGGATCGTCGACTTGCCCATGCCAGCCGGTCCATCCACCACGAGCAGTCGCCCGCTGCCGCCCTTGGCCGACGTGACCGCCGCCACCACGGCGTCCAGTTCGGCCACGCGGCCGACCACGGCGTCCTCGGGTCTTCGGTCGGATGCACTTCCGTGCGCAGCCGGCGTTCCCATACCGCGCCCGTCACTCGCAGCTGCCAAGGGGTGTGCGAGACCCGGGTCGTGGCGCAGGATCCGATCCTCAAGATCTTGCGCTTCCGGCGACGGATCGAGACCCAGCCCCTCGGCAAGCGTCTGTCGAAGTTCGCGTACCGCAGCCAGCGCATCGGCCTGTCTCCCGGAGCGGTACAGAGCCAGGATCAGCGAGCACCACGCTCGCTCGCGATAAGGGTGCTCAGCCACGAACGCCCGCGCCGCGGCGACGATTGCCGGTGCTTCGCCGGCCTGCAACCCAGCCTCGTAGCACAGCTCAGTCGCCTCGAGCCGCTGCTCCTGGAGTCGCTCGACGTCCGTAACGGCGAAGCCGGCCTCGGCCGGGCCCCCGAGCGGTTCACCGCACCACAGCGCAAGAGCTTCCTCTAGCAGGACGGCGGCCTCGCCGACGTTGCCGGCAGCCAGCAGCGCACGCGCATCCGCAACGAAGGTTGCGAAGCGTGACGCATCGATCTGTTGAGCGGAGATCCGCAGCATCCAACCGGGCGCACGCGTCACGATCTGCGCGCGGCTGTCAGGTGCTCCATCGGCCAATACGCCGCGCAGCCGGGAGATGTACGCCTGGAGGGAAAGCGTGGCCCGCGCAGGGGGCTCGTCGTGCCAAATCTCGTACACAAGCCGGTCGAGGGAGACCGTGCGATTTGGATTCAACGCAAGCAGCGCAAAGACGGCACGCTGCTTTCGACCGCCGAGAGGAAGCTGCCGCCCGTCAACCTCCGCCGCCACAGGGCCCAACAGCGTTACCTGCATGCGCGAAGTCTGGCACTACCGAGCGGCCTGGACAGGCGTACCGTCGCGCGTCAGACCGAAAATCCGTCGGCAAATCCACGAGCGAGGGATACCGGTAAGCCCATGCCGACTGCTGACGGCAGCAGGTCCTACCTGTCATGCGCTTCGGCAGGCCGTAGCCGGCGAATGGCCGTGGACTTGGAGCGCTCTTTGCGCCGTTGTCGCCCGCCCCTGACGCGGAGAAAGCCAAGCTGCAGCGGCCTCCGTCCACACTGAGGACCTGTCCGGCTGTCCACCTGGCTCTGCAACGCCACTTACGTGAGCACGAAACATTCGATGCAGTGCTCACTCGGTGCCGCGACGCGACGCCCGCCGGCCCGAAGCCCGTAGCTACGTCCACGGAAGGCGGATTGCGGGACGGACGCATGCAGAGCCGGCGCAATCGCCCCGACATCAGCGTCGGCGTGGGCGTCCGGGCCACGGCGGGGCCAGACCCGAACTCACGGTAACCAACGCAACCAACGCTCGTGCGGCCCCAGCGCGGCCCGAGAAAGATCCGAAAATGACTGGAGGCCCCAGAATCTGGGGCCTCCGTTGGTGGGCGATACTGGGATTGAACCAGTGACCCCTACCGTGTCAACGTTTTCCGGCCCGCGTTGGCTGCGTTGGTACGACTAAAACTCCGTTGATTCCGGCGCCTCCTAACGTCGGCCACGTTGGTTACGAACAGCTCCATACGGCTGCGGTGTTGCACGCCTGTTGCACGACAGCGCGCCGTCTAAGATCAGCTTGCGCCTGCCGCTCATCGGTATCGTCGGGCAGCGCGACCGCGGCGGCGGCGTGACGTTCGAAGCGTGTGCCATGTGGCCATTGAAGACGCCGGTTCTGACACAGCGGATTGGCGCCGTCCCGGTGTGCTGCGATGGGTGCGATTCGCCGCTAGTCACCGCGTGGTGAATACCGCGGCCCATTGCTCGAAGTCGGTCTCGACCTCGATCGGGTCGATCTCGCCTTCGTAGGAGTTCTTGGCCATCTGCCGGATGACCGGAGAGGCCAACACCGTGCCTAGGTAAGTGCGCCCGGCCGTGACGCTGGGACCGATCAGGTCGTGTTCGGCGTAGGTGTCAAAGATGGCGGCGATCTCGGGCGGGACACTGGACTTCATCAGGCGCAGTAGGTCGCCGGCGTCCTTGTCGCGCAACCTTCGGCCGCCATCGGCGAGACGCTCGCCGAGCTTGAACGCCTTCGCGCACATCAGCGCGGCCAGCCCGGCGACGTTCACCTCGGCGGTGCGGTTCGGATCAACCAGATCCGTAAGCACCATGACGCTGCGGTCGTAGGCAGCCAATTCCAGACCGGGGCTGTTGCCGACGCTCATTTTGCCGTGGCTGTCGATCAGGTCCGGAACGGAACGCTGCTGCGATCGCAACTTGCCAGCCAATCCCGAGCCGGTGATCAGATCGATCTGTTCGTCGAACACGATCCGCCCGTCCGGCAGGATCCGCTTACCGCGCCCCCACAACCCGGGCCGAACCGGGGATCGGGCCTCGAACCCGGCCGCCGCCATCAGCTCACCGATCGCCGGAACATCGGCGGTCAGTTCCGGGGTGATGCCGAGATCGCCATCGCCGGTCGCGCCCTGCGACAACGCCAGACCTTCGGTGCGCTGCATGACAGCGTGCGCGCCCACGAGGGTTAGCGCGTCCCAATGCGCAGCCAGAACCTCATTGACGACGCAGATCAGAGCACGGCGCGAATGCTCCGACGCGCTGCGCGGCACCACAGTCACCGGGACTCCACACCCATCAACTGGTCAGCCTGCTCACGCATCCGGCCGATGCCGCCGTAACAATCCAGCGCTACCTGCCAGCGAGCAGCAAGCCACACCCCGTCGATCTCGGTTCGGCCGGCCTCACTCACCCCGTCGAACGGGATCAGCGTGATTCGCCTACCCGATGTGCCGACCCGGCGCACGAGCCCGGTGGCGCGCTCCGCTACGAGAACGTCGCTGACGTAGAACACCGGCCATGACTCGCTCGCTGACGGGTAATACACGTTGGCGGCGCCGTCCCCCGTCAGCGCCCACTGAACGCCGGACCCGGCCAGCAGGTCCGCCAGCACCGGCCACTCGCCGACATAGTCGTAGTCGATCGCGCCGGGGCGGCGAGCCAACCGCGCGACCGACGCAGCACGGAACAACAGATCGGCCGTCCGAGCCGGCTGAACAACGCCGTCATCGGTCACCAGCCCGATCCTCGCCCAGCGACGCCACCACCCGGTGATCTCGTCGCTCACCGGGATCGGCAGGCCCGGATCCACTGCCAGCCGGGCAGCAGCGATCGCGGTCGGGTCGGCAGAACCGTCAAAAGTGAGAGTCTCACCAAGGACCCTGAATATCGCCGTCGCAAGGTCGAACGTCGGCTGCCGCTCCCCCGCCTCAATCCGAGTGATCGTCGACGGCGCAACACCCACCAACCCCGCAAGCTGACGCGCCGACAAGTCATTCACCTGCCGCAACGTGCCGATGCGCTCCCCGATCATCACCCCACCACTCTACGACGATGCGTTGCCAATAGGCAACGCACTAGACGAATCAGACGACGACCGTTAGCCGCCAAGCGTCTTCTCGACCGCGGGGTACTGGACACGTTCCTGTTCCAGACGTACGTGGTCGCCGTAGGCGCCGGTCTGCAACGCCCGGTAGAGCGCTAATTCTGGGGGCGTGAGGCGCGTAAGTAGGGTGGTGGCTTGGACGTCCTCGCATACCCATTGTCCCCGGTGAGCGAGCAGCGTCGCCTCGTCCATGAGTAGCGACTCGGTGCGTTCGACCAACGCCCGAAGCCGGTCGAGGGCGACGAAGCCGTGGGTGTCGATGTCGCCCCAGTAGACGACCCGCCTGCCCTGCAGCCACGGTAGGGCGGCCACCGACGAAACGGCGAAGCCTCCACCGAAGACAGCGACGGCATCGGCCACGTGCGGGAAAGCGAGGAAGGTGACCTCGTTCTCGATGATGAATACCGTGCCCACCCCGGGCGCCACAGCAGGAAACTCCTCAGCACGCACGGTCAGGTCGGTAACACCTGGGTACAGCGGTCGTCTCGGGTCCAAGCTGCGCAGTCGTACGAGAGTGGGCTTAATGGCGAAGCCGTAGCGCTGAGCGAACCTGTACGGCGTGAACGCTGGGTCCGCACGCTCGGGAACTATTTCGTCGATCAACTCGGCCAGGATGGCCCGGTTCTGCTCGACGAATTTCGTGTCGACGCCCGGGATCGGGATCTCGCGCAGATAGATGCTGCCGTCGGCCCGGTTCCGGGCCATCCACGTGGTTGCCAGCGTGAGCCGGGTCCACCGATCGGCGTTCTCCAGCACTCGTAGCGGACGCCGCGCCATCCATCCGTCCAATGCCGGCTCGATAGCGACCGTTTCGCCGCGCAATCGGTCGAACTGGCGGACGAGTCCGCCGACGCCCAGCACCCGCCACAGCGCGTCGTAGCTGTCGACCTCGAGGTGGCTGGGCAGCTCGTTCGCGCCGATCGTGCGGTGCCCGCTCGATCTGGTACGCAGCGCGATCGGTTGCTGACGCGCGACTGCGGTCCACTGCGCCGACCAGTCACGCACGTCGTCGAATCGCGCTGAGAGCTCCGCCGTGGACGGCCCTTTCAGTGGCACCGAGAGCGGTGCGAACGGCACAGCAGCAGCCCACGCGCTCAGGTAGTCGCCGCGGTCCCAGCGCCGGCGCAGGCGCGCGCGCACGTCGGCGAATGTGGTCCACTCCCCCGCCACCAGCCCGCCTACCTGCCGGCGAGGTGGGTAGCGCGCGCCTGGCGGTACTCCTCGATAGTCATGCTCTGCAGTCGCGAATTGCTGCCCGTCTCATTGTCGACGAATCCCACGGCGGACACGTACGGCTCGATCACACTGATCTTCTGAAGCGGAGTGACGATGAGGAGCTGCAACCCGAGCCGGCCGAACAAACGCAGCCCGAACTGAGTGGACTCGTTCGACCCGCGGCCGAACGCCTCGTCGATGACGACGAAGCGGAACGTTCGCGCGGTGTCCGCCTCGAGCTTGAATTGGTACGCGAGCGATGCGGCCAGGACCGTGTAGGCGAGCTTCTCCTTTTGCCCACCGGACTTCCCGCCGCTGCTGGTGTAGTGCTCGCGCTCGCTGCCGTCGGCCCGGTTGCGTTCCGAGGCGGAGAAGGTGAACCATTCCCGGACATCTGTGACCCGCCGCGTCCAGGCCTTGTCGGCCTCGGTCTGCCCGTCACGTCCTCCGAACCGTTCGATGATCCGTTGCACGTCGAGGAACTTCGCCTCGGCGTATTGGTCGGATTGCTCGCCACCGCCGAGGGAGCCCTCCGTGCAGTTCTTCAGATCGGACTGGAACTGCCGGATCTCGGTGTTGGGCGTCTCGCGGGGCTCAAGTTCGATATAGGTGTCGCGGTTGTAGTCGATGCCCAGAAGCGAGGAGTTGATCACGGCCACGCGGCGCTTGATCTCGTCGCGCTGCTCCTGCAGTTTGGTGCGGAACTGCGCAATCTCGCGCATGGTGTTGACGTTCAGGTTGTCCTTGAAATCCTTCTCGAATCGCGGCAGGTCGTCAGTGACGAGCCGGGCGTGCAGTTCGCGATACCCGGCCATCGATTCGATCGCGTCGTCGAGCTCACGGGTCTCGGCTGGGTAGTTCTGCCGGAACCGTCCCATCGCCTTGACGATGCGTTGGACAAGACTGTCTAGGGTCTTGCGGACGGCCTGTTCGTCCCGCTGCAACTGCTCTGCTATTTCTGCGCGAACTCGATCCCAGGACTGCGCTACGGGTCCGGGCGCAGCCTGCCGGTATGCCGCGAGCTGAGCGAACACGCCCGCCAACGCCGTCAGGTCGAGGTCGGCGAGCGTGGCCAACGCGTCGTCCAGCCCGAGGAGGAACTCCTCCAACTGCTTGTCGATCACCGCCAAGTCACCGTCGAGGCGTCGCTGATGGCGCTCAGCTTCGCCGAGTTTCGGTTCCAGCCGCGCGACTGTGGCGGCAAGTTCGGCCAGCTGCGGAGACCGTTCAATGTCGCGCTGCTCGTCAGCCAGCCGGGCGATCTCGGCGGCGGTACTGCGCCAATCGAGATCATCCCAGCACAAGACGTCCTCGACCTTGGCGAGTGTTTCGCCGCGCCTGCGTAGTCCGGTCAACGCGTCAGCTCGCCTTGCTGCCTGCTGGTCGCGGCCGTTCAGCTCGTTCTGCAAAGTCGTGGCGCGATCCAGCAGCGCGTCGACCTTCTGACGGGTGTTCCAACCCAGCACGTAGTTGCGCCGGTCGTCGATTGCGCGGCGATCGTCCTTCTCGTGCCGGCCACGGCCGTGTTTGAGCTGCCCCTCGCGGGTGACTGCACGCTGGGCCGATCGGAACTCCTCGACCGTGTTCGCGCAGCGGTAGTCGGCCCTTCTGGCCAGTTCGCCGCGAAGCCAGTCGCCCAAGGGTGAGGGCTTGAGTTCCAGGCGATCAACGAGCAGGTCGCCGCTGAAGCTGCCCGGGTCTGGGCGCTCCACGCGGGCGGTGACGTGGAAGTAGACGAGCCGCTGCCCGAGGTGATGGGCGTTGACCCAGGCAGAGGTCTCGGCGTACAGGGAGTCCGGGACGAGCAGCGACAGGCCGAACCCGCGCAGCAGACGCTCGGCGGCGCCCTCCCAGTCGCGGCTGTCGTCGGCGATGGCGATCAGCTCGCCGGCGAACGGCAACTCGGTGTCCTCGACGCTCAGGTGCTCGGCCAGCCGGCGACGTAGCGCGAGGTACTCGGACGGGATGTTGCTGTCCGGACGGGCCGCGAGGCTGCGTAGCTCGGCGTTGACCGCTGTGGCTTCCTCGCGGAGCTTGGCGTCTCCAACCGACTGCTCCTGCAGTTCGTTCTGTGCCTCCGCAAGGCGGGCGTCGAGATCGGTGCGCAGTCGTGGCAGATCGTGCCGCCGGGCCAGGAACTGTGCCTGTGTGGCGACTGGCTCCAGGTCGAGCGCGGCGAGCATCGTCGCCAGGTGCTGGTCGGCGCTCTGGCGTCGGTTCCGTTCGGTCTCCAGCAGCGGCAGCAGCTGTTGCAGCTCGGCCAACCGGGGCCCGCCTACGCCATCGCGGGCGCGGCGCGCCTGCTCCAGTTGGTCGCGCAGGGCGACGACATCGCGTTCAGCTTGGCCGAGATCTCCCTGCAATTCCGACTGTCGGACCTCGTGCGCGGCGATTGCCGTGCGCAGCTGCTCGGCACGTCCGGATGCGACGAACACGGGCACTGCCGCCCGCTGCTCGTCGAGCTCGGTGAGCCGAGTGGTGGCAGTGTCGTGTTGGTCGAAGACGGCGAGCAGGGGGTTGAGCTCGGCGAGCTGATCGCGCGCGCGGCGGACGGATTCGTGGGCCTTGGTGAGGTCATCGAAGTGCCGGACGAGACCGTCGATCTTGGGCTGCATGTCGAACGGTTCGAGCATGTGTGCGCGGACGAACTCGTTCAGGTCGCCGACCGACTTCATGGACACGGTCTGGTGGAATAGCTCCATCGCCTGCTCGGAGGGGATTCCCATCGCCCGTCGGAAATCCTTGCCGTAGTCGGCGAAACTTTGATGGACTCGGGCACCGCCCTTGCGCAGCCGGTCCCGCAGCGCCGAGATGCTGTCGCCGAAGTGCGTGAAGTGCTCGGCGATGCTCAGCGCCTCGTCACCGACCAGATGGAAGCGGTCCGGCGGCCCAGGATCACCCTCGCCAAGCCAGAACACCTGCGCGATGCTGATCGTCGCCGCCGTCTGCTCGTCAGCGAAGACCCCGAGGATCACTGAGTAGCTGGTCCCGTCGGTGCGCAACCCGATCGGGCGGGACGCGCCGGTGGACTCGTTGCGTTCGGACTTGTAGTGGCCCTGCACGTACGAGCGCAGCGTGCGTTCCTTTGTCTCTGCTCCGGCCGCTCGGTTGTACGCCGTCTTGCGCGGCGGAACGAGCAGAGTCGTGATCGCGTCGACCATCGTGGACTTGCCAGAGCCGATATCGCCGGTGAGCAGCGCATTGGCGCCATCCGGGCGCAGCACCCACACCCGGCCATGAAAGGTGCCCCAATTCAGCACCTCAAGTCGCTGCAGCCGAAAGCCCGCCGCCACATCGGAGATCTGCTCGATCTCGGCCTTCGAGAAAAGCGTCATCCGGCCGTACCAACCTCCGCATATTCGCACAGTCGGGCGTCGAACTCGGCTAGCCACTGGGCATCGACGAACGCCTCAAGGATCCGCCGTACCTCGAATTGACCGGGCTGGCCGGGCATCTCCCGCAGGAACCCCAACTCACCGACTCGTTTGATATGGGCGTCTATGCGATCGATCAAGCGCGCCTCGGTTGTGCCGGCGGTCAGGAAGTCCTGCAGCAGACGGACCAGTTCGTCGCGTGCGAGCACGAGCCGGGCATCGGCGCTCGTGGCATCGTGCTCAGCAAGGCGGCGGCGCAGCAGCGCGAGCATCAGGCTCACCGGATACGACAACGCGCGCCTCGGAATCAGGCGAGGCGGCGCGTCCGGGTCGTCCTCGGCGATGTTCGAACGCAGGTAGGCGTAGCCCTTGATCTCGTCGACCTCGACCGTCATGCCCAGAACCTGGACATAATCGTCGATCCGACGGCGGAGCTCGAGCAGCTGCCGCCACAGCACCTCACGCTCGTCCCGATACACAGGCGCACGCAGCAGCGCGATCAGGACGTGCCCGAGTTCGGAGTCGGTACTCATGCACGCTCCTCGGCGACGGAGCGGCGCCGAACGAAACTGACCTTCGGCACGGTGGCGACCCGCTCAACCGCATCGACGCCGGTCCAAGCCAGCTCTTCCGTTGCGTCCTCGTCGAACACGACGGCTACCCGGTCGGTGGGCAGGGTGAAGTAGGTGAGCAGCTCGGCCAACCCGTCGGCGAGCGGATGATTCTCGATCACCTCGGCCAGCCCCACCTGCAGCTTGCCGCCCAGAGAATCGTGGACCTGCCGGGTCAACACCTCGGCGTCGACGTGCACCTGCTCGAACAGGGCGGTGGGGTCGGCGTCGCCGGTCTCGGCGGCGACCGCGTCGCTGTCGATCGGAGCGCGTCGCTTCGGCTCATACAGCCGCCGCTCCATGGGCAGCATGAGCTGGGGCGCGAACGCGTCGAGATCGGCGCCGGGGAGCTCAGCCTCCTGCTCCCGAAGGTCGAGCGCACGGGTCTGAATGCTGTTGAGAATCTCCACTATGCGCCGATTCTCCAGCCACACGGCGTCATCGAGGAAGCGGCGCAACTAGTCCGACAGCAACCGGACCGTGTCCTGGGTGCGCTCAGCCGCGGCGAGCCAGTCGTAGTGGACGCGTCGAGTACGCGTGTCTACGTCGGCGGCAAGTGATTCCATCGCCGTCACGGCATCCAGCAACTCCTGAAACTCCGCCTGCCGCCGCGAGGAGAGCAGGAAGTCGTAGAACGCGCTGAAAGTCCGACCCTGCTCGGAACGGCTGATGTCGCCGCGGTTGGCGAGCACATCGTCGAGCAGTTCGCCCTTCGTCCCCGTCCAGGCCGCGATCTGCGCGCGCAGCTGCCGGTCGAGTTCGCGAAAGTTAGCCTCAACCTGGCGGAAGTCCGCGAGCAACTCACGGGCGGTGGCAGAGAACTGCTGAAACCGATCGCGGACGGCGGCCGTGTCGAGGTAGACGAGCTCGCCGCGCTCGACCTTCGCGATCTCCAGATCGATCGCGGACCGCTGACGATGCAGTTCGTCCAGCCGCTTCGTTGGGTCGTCCTCAGCTCCGTAGGCGATCTGGCGCAGCAACTCGAAGGCGGTGTTCAAACGCGACTCCGTACCGATGAACTCCCGACGCTCCAAGCTCCGAACAAACGTGACGGCCTTCTCAACCGCCGGCAGCGCATCGAACTGGACCTCGTCCCTGTCCGCGTAGTACTTGCGCAGCCAACCCGCATCGGTGTTGGCCCACTCGTCCAGATAGTCCTTGGCTCTGCGCGGGAAGGAGCCCTCACCGAATCGTTCGTTGAGCGCATACAACTCGTCGTCCAGACGATCGACCAATTCCGACGCCGCGATCCCGCGGACGTTCTCATCCACGAACACCCGGCCGAGGAAACTCACCAGCAGCGGGGCATGTTCGGCACGCAGCAGTCGCCACGCCGGGTCCGTGCGGCGCAGCGTGTCGATCTCGTCGTAATCCAAGGCCATCCTCCACGCCGGATCGTACGGTCGCCCGCCGACAAGTTCATGAGCCTCCGGCGGCAATCGATCGGTTACCAACTGTCGAGGGCTGACTGGTTTCGCCGTGGCCGTTGCCCGATTCAGTCTTGCCGACGAGCCCTACTCACCCTCAGTAGTGCCCACCGTCGGGCTCGGTTGGTTCTGTCCCAGCATTTCCGGGCCATCTGCGTCCGCACACCCTCGCCAGCAAGCGTCCGTGCAACGGTGGTGCAACGCGAGCGGCCACGTCGTCGTCGCCGAGATCGTCAACGGATCGGTCCGGTCGGCCCTGCGCTAGCGCCGTGGCCGGCGGCGCAATCGACCACCGTCCTGCCGTCCGCGCCCGAGTTGGTGTTGCACGTCTGTTGCACGCGATGGATCCGGTCGTTCCCGATGGGCCGGAATCTGGACTTCCGGGCCATCGAAATGCCCCGAATGACTGGCCTGCGAGGGTCGCCGTCTGAGGTCAAATTGTCATTGAGCACTACAACTTGAGTTCAGTGCTCACGACGGGCACAAAATACGGCCCCGCATCGCTGCGGGGCCCATATTTGCTGCCTTCTATGTGGGCGATACTGGGATTGAACCAGTGACCCCTACCGTGTCAAGGTAGTGCTCTCCCACTGAGCTAATCGCCCGTATGTACACCGAGATCCGGTGATTGTCCGTCCGAGGCGGCGGCGGGAATCGAACCCGCGTACAGGGCTTTGCAGGCCCTTGCCTAAGCCACTCGGCCACGCCGCCTGGTATCCGCCTGCCGCACACAATCCGAGATCGGCATTCGGCGTACACGGCCACCGAGAGCGCACCCCGAGCGGACGACGGGATTCGAACCCGCGACCCTCACCTTGGCAAGGTGATGCGCTACCAGCTGCGCTACGTCCGCGATCGCACCGGTGCGACCAATTTCGTACCGCGTGCCGGGGCTCGACTCTAGCCGATCAGCATGAGGCGCTTCAAACTGACCTGGCGCCCGGCGACGCGTTCTGCAGGCGATTCCACAACGCGTCGACGCGCCCGGCGAGCTCGTCGAGCGGGCAATCGTTGATGATCAACTCGTCGGCCAGGGCTCGGCGTTGCTCGTCGCTGGCCTGTGCGGCCATCCGTTCGCGAGCGTCCTGCTCGCTCATGCCCCGCGCGGCCAAGCGGGTGAGCCGCAGCCCGAGGGGTGCCTCGACCACGACGACGACGTCGAACCCGCCCATTGTGCCGTTCTCGATCAGCAGCGGTACGTCGTTGACCACGACGGCTCCGGGAGGGGCCGCGGTGGCGAGCTCGCCCATGCGCCGGCCCACCAGCGGGTGCACGATCGCGTTGAGAGCGGCGCGGGCGTCGGCGTCGGCAAAGACGACGGCGGCGAGCGCGGGGCGATCGAGGCGGCCGTCCGGTCCCACGATCTCGGGCCCGAACCGCCCGACCACCGCGTCAAAGCCTGCGGTACCGGGCTCGACGACTTCACGCGCGACGGCGTCCGCGTCGATGATCACGGCGCCGTGCTCGCCTAGCAGTCGGGCGACGGTGCTTTTGCCCGAACCCACTCCCCCCGTCAGCCCCACGCGCACGCTGTGGACGGTAGCCGATCGGTGCGCGCCGCGGGCACCGACGTGACATGCCGCCGCCCAGACCGCTCATCGCGGAAACCGGGTGGGCCCAGACCTGAGGTCTGCGGGTCCGCCCGTGGCGTGCTACTACCTCACCGACCGGCGAGCTTCTCCCGCAAGGCCGCGAGCGCCTCGTCGGACGCCAGCGAGCCGGAACTCGTCGCGGCCGGGACGTCCGAGCTGTACGACGTCGCCTCGCCGACCTCCGTCGCGGCCACTGCATCGGCCTTCTGGGCATCCTCGAGCTGCTTGCGGTGCGCCTCGAACCGCTCGCGGGCAGCCGCGTAGCGCTTCTCCCACTCCTCGCGCTGCGTGTCGTAGCCGTCGAGCCACTCCTGGGTCTCCGGGTCGAAGCCGTCGGGATAGATGTAGTTGCCCTTGTCGTCGTACTGGGCTTCCATGCCGTACTGCGCGGGGTCGAAGCTGTCGTCGGTCAGCGCGCCCTCGTTGGCCTGCTTGAGTGAGAGCGAGATGCGCCGACGGTCGAGATCGATGTCGATGACCTTGACCAGCAACTCGTCGCCGACGTTGACAACCTGCTCCGGGATCTCCACGTGCCGTTCAGCCAACTCAGAGATGTGCACGAGGCCCTCGATGCCGTCCTGCACGCGGACGAACGCACCGAACGGCACCAGCTTGGTGACCGCGCCGGGAACGACCTGCCCGATCTGATGAGTGCGGGCAAAGTGCCGCCACGGGTCTTCCTGTGTCGCCTTCAACGACAGCGAGACCCGCTCGCGGTCGAGGTCGATGTCGAGCACCTCGACGGTGACCTCCTGCCCCACCTCGACAACCTCGGACGGGTGGTCGATGTGCTTCCAGGACAGCTCCGACACGTGCACCAGCCCGTCGACGCCGCCGAGGTCGACGAACGCGCCGAAGTTCACGATCGAGGACACGACGCCGGTACGGACCTGGCCCTTGGCCAGCTTGTTGAGGAACTCCGAACGCACCTCGGACTGGGTCTGCTCGAGCCATGCGCGGCGCGACAGCACGACGTTGTTACGGTTCTTGTCCAGCTCGATGATCTTGGCCTCGAGCGTCTTGCCCACGTAGGGCTGCAGATCGCGCACCCGGCGCATCTCGACCAATGAGGCGGGCAGGAACCCGCGCAGGCCGATGTCGAGGATCAGGCCGCCCTTGACCACCTCGATGACCGTGCCTTCGACGACCTCGTCGTTGTCCTTCTTCTCCTCGATGGTGCCCCAGGCGCGCTCGTACTGCGCACGCTTCTTGGACAGGATCAGCCGGCCTTCTTTGTCCTCCTTCTGGAGGACCAGAGCTTCGATCTCATCGCCCACGGAAACGACCTCGTTGGGGTCGACGTCGTGCTTGATGGACAGTTCACGGGAGGGGATGACGCCCTCGGTCTTGTACCCGATATCGAGCAGGACCTCGTCCCGGTCGACCTTGACGATGGTGCCCTCGACGATGTCGCCGTCATTGAAGTACTTGATCGTCTTGTCGATCGCGGCGAGGAAGTCATCGGAGGAGCCGATGTCGTTGACTGCTACTTGCGGCGGTGCCGGAGGGGCTGCGGTGGTGGACGTCATTGAGTGGATGGATCCTGACAGTTGGTCGTACGGACGCGGACATGCCCGGGTCGCCCTAGATTTCACAGAGACGAGCGGCCTACTCCATGTCGAGGCCACAGACCAATCCGCATGTCAAGCGTACCGCGGTGCCTGCTGCGCTCGGTAATCAGCAGGGCGCAGTGGTCGCCGTGGCGCGCATCGCCGCCGCCGCGAGCCGCGGCGTTGAGCATGCCTTGGCCGGCTACTCGCAGCGCCCGGCGCGGTTCGTGATCTCGGCGAGCACGGCCGCCACCCGCTCCGCCGGGACACCCCACGGGTGCTCGACCCCGATCCGCGCATCCACGTCCCACAGCACGCACTCCTCGCCCGGCTGCGCCACGAGCGCCCAGGCGACCACCGTGCGGCCGAGTTGCTCACGCATCGATGCTGCCGTGCCGCCACCATCGGGGTGATGGTGCAGGAATCTCCCGTACGCCGCGTCACAGAAGCGCGCGTAGGCCGCCGTGCACAGGATCAGCCCGTGCCACGCCTCGTCCACAGCGTGCGACGGCATCCCGATGATCTGGTCGTCACGCAGCGCCGCTCCGGCGCAGCGCAACCATTGACGCAGCCCGGTGTCGACGAGTTCGCGCGGCCTCCAAGGGCACGTTTTCCAGATCGCCTCCGGCAAGTCGAGCGCCGCGACTGCGCGGTTCACCTGGGGCAGATCGATCCGACCCGAACCGCGCAACCGCACTCGTCGACGGTACCTGCGGTTATCGTTTGGCCATGGTGATCGTGCTGATCGTGATTGCCGTGGTCGCGGTCCTCGTGATCGGCGCCGCGATCATGAAGGCAGCAGATCCGGCGCGCCGGCGGCCGCGCCACCTGCGGAGCGGCCGCGGCGGCGACTGGGCCGCCGGCGGCGCGTTGTCCGGCGATTCGGGAGGCCCGCACCACGGACACTCCGGCTGCGCAGGCGGGACCGGTTGCGGAGGGGGCGGGTCCAGTTGCAGCGGCGGGTCGAGCTGCGGCGGCGGGGGCTGTGGCGGATCGTCCTGACCGCCCGCAGCTGAGCGGCGTCGGCCGGCGCGAGGCAGGCGCGGCCGAGACAGTGCGCGCGAATCGTGGCTGGTGGGACGCCGACGCCGACGACTACCACACCGAACACGGCGCGTTCCTCGGCCGCGCCGACTTCGTCTGGTGCCCGGAACAACTCGTCGAGGCGGACGCGCAGCTGCTCGGCGACGTCGACGGGCTGCGCGTCCTCGAAGTCGGCTGCGGCGCGGCGATGTGCTCGCGTTGGCTGCGTGGACGGGGTGCTCGGCCGGTGGCGCTCGACCTGTCCGCCGGCATGCTCCGGCATGCCCGCGCCGGCGCTCGGGCCACCGGGATCGACGTGCCCCTGGTTCAGGCCGACGCGCAGCACCTGCCGTTTCGCGACGAGGCGTTCGACACCGCGTTCACCGCATTCGGGGCAGTGGCGTTCGTGGCCGACAGCGCAAGGGTGATGCGCGAGGTGGCGCGGGTGCTGCGTCGCGGCGCACGGTGGGTGTTCGCGACGACCCACCCGACTCGGTGGAGCTTCCCGGACGACCCCGGCCCGGCAGGGCTCACGGCAACCATGCCGTACTGGGACACCACGCCCTACGTCGAGTACGCCGCGAACGGCACCCCGACCTACGTCGAGCACCACCGCACGCTGGGGCAGCGGGTGCGTGAACTCGCCGCGGCAGGCTTCCGGCTCGTCGACCTTGTCGAGCCGCAGTGGCCGGCCGGGCACACTCAGGAATGGGGGCAGTGGTCGCCGCTACGGGGGGCGATTCTGCCCGGCACCGCGATCTATGTCTGCGAGCTTGCCTGCGCGTCGGGTGGCGGCTGACCGAAGTTGGGGCCGGCGTCCGGCGGCGGGGCGTCGTCAGGGTGCGCACCGCCGTCGGCTACTGGAGCCGACGACCGGGGACGCACCAGCAGGATGCCGCCGATCAGCGCGATCAACCCGACGACGCCCGCGATGATCGGCAGGTAGACCCCCGCCTTGCGCAGGTCATCGATCTTGCCCTTCGCGTAGTTGCTCTGATAGTCGATCGCGGAATCCTCGAAGGTCAGCGTCGTGTCCAGGGCGAGGGTGCCGTCGGCGAGCGTCTGCACCTCACGCTCGACGCCCTTGACGATGACCCCAGTCTGTGGCTCGACCCAGACCGTGCGCGTGTCGTTGTACGTGCCGGCGGCGACGCCCTGGATCTTGTACGGCTGGTCGCCGGTCTTGGCCTGATACCTGTAGACGTCCAGACCGCGGACCTTCGCGGTGCCGAGGTACGTGGCCGGGAACGCGCGCTTGAGATCCGGCAGGAAGAACTGGTAGGTCTTCTTCTCCGCGTCGATCGGCCACTTGTACGACAACCCGGTGTGCTTGACCGACGTGTCGCCGTTGACGTTCGCGCCCCACTTCGGCACGTCCACCGCCTCCGCCGACGTGCGGTCGGAGGTCACCCGGTCGGTCGTGACGCTCAGCAGGCGCGGATCGCTGGATTTGACGCAGTTGGGCGTGCTGCCTTTGATGACCACGATGCACAGGGAGGCGTCCACCGTCGTGTTGTCACGATCCGAGGCGTGCGAGTCGGTGCGCACGATGCGAGTCGCACGCAACCGGACGTCCTGCTGCTTGCCCGTTGCCGCATCGAGCAGCTTCGCCGGTCCGCTCGAGATCTGGGTGATGTCCAGATCGAGGGGGGTCTTCTTCGAGGCCGGCACGACCACGGTCGGCATGATGATCGCCAAGACGATGCCGAAGACGCCGAGGCCGATCAGCACCACTCCCGTGAGCCAGCGCGCCACCGGTTCCTCCGCTTCACATCGACGGTGTCAGTGGCGGGGACGTTAGCAGCGTCGGCAAGATCCGTTCGGATGTGCCGGACTCGCGGCTACCGCGGCCCGTACTGGACGACGTTGTTATCGGCAGGATTGGTGGACGGCGCGGCGGTCTGCGACGAGAAGATCGCCCAGCCGGTAACGACGGCGAGCGCTGCTCCGACAATCGCGGAGCCCACCACGGCGAGCGTCTTACCCACGTCGTCCTCCTGTCTCGGCCGATGACCCTATCAGCCGTGGCGTCTGCGCACGATCATGACGACGCCGGCGGCGAGGCCGAGCAACGCGATCAGGTCGGCCGCCAGCACGCCCGCTTGCTGGGTCCGGGTCGGGCCGCTCGGGGAGACGGGACCAGGCACGCGGTACAACGCCAGGCCGGAACCCGAGCGCACCTGCTGCAGGCCGTTGAGGTCCGGCACCACTCCCGGCGTGTCCGTCTCGACGAGCACCCAGCTGATGCCGTTACCGGCGAGCGCACGCGCGAGCCGCCGCGGATCGTCGAGTGCGTCCTGGATCCGGGCCGCCCGCTCGTCCTCGCCGCGCAGCGTGCGGCCCGACACGGTCAGCCGATCCGACACGACGACATCGCCCGGCAGTAGCCGCGGCGCCGGGTCGAGGACCGGACGTCCCGGTGCCCAGGGAAAGGAGCGGTAGGGCTGGAAAGGCAACGCGAGCACGGTGCCCGAATCGCCGACCGTCGCCGCCGCCCAGCGCCAGTCACGCGGATAGTGAATCGGTGTCAAGACCGGACGAAGCGTGCTGACCGCGTCGGGGAGCAGCAGCACAGGCAGCACCGCGCCCGCGACGTAAGCGCCGTACCTGGCTGCCCCGAGTACCGCGAACCGGGTCGCCGCGCAGCCGGCCATAACCGCCAGCAGCACGAGGTAGGGCGCCAGCCATTTCTGTGCGTCGCGCACGATTCCCGCGCCCGGTACCTCGCGTACCAGCCACTCGAGCAGGGCGTCACCGCCGGGCAGCGAGGCCGCCGCCGCAAGCAACACCCCGGCAACTGCGCACCACGTCATCCGATACACGGTCGATGCGCCGAGGACGACGCGAGCCGGGCCTATTCCGCTTACGAGGATCGCGGTCACCAGCGCAAGCGTGAGCCAACCGAACCAGCCGGTGCGGCTGGCCGGCGCCGCATCCGCATTCCACGCGCCACCGCCGCCGAGCAGCGAGAGGAGCACGCCGCCGCCGTGTTCGGCGCGGGCGGCGAAGGCGTCGACACCGGCCGGATCGCTCGTCGCGCGGGCGGGCCCGACGAGCCCCGGCACGATCCAGGGCAGCTGCAGCGCGACGGTCAAGCCGAGCGGGGTCAGCCACCGGCGGCGGGCCCCCCGTCCCCGGCCCGGCCATGCGCAGACCGCGACGGTGGTGAGGGCGAGCAGGCCGCCGGTCGGCGTGATCGAGGCCGCGGCGGCCCACAGGACCACCGGTCCCCAGCCGGCACCGGCACGCAGCCGCACGCACGCCCGCACGATCCACGGCAGCGCGGCATAGGCCCAGAGCAGCGACCAGTTGCCCATCGCCAGTCGCTCGATGACGTACGGGTTCCAGATCGCGAAACCCGAGGCAACCGCAGCGGGCATCGCCCGGCCCCGACCGAGGAGCGCGGCCACGCCGACGCCGGCGAGCACCAGTGGCACGAACAATGCGATGCGACTGATGACGACGCCGCCGACCAGCGAGGACAACAGCGAGACCAGGGCGTCGACCGGCACGGCCCGAGGTGGGGCGCTGCCGAGTCCCACAGACGTCCAGGTCAGCGGCGGGTCGGGCGTGAACACCATGTCACGCGCGAGCGGGAAGCCGCCGTGCCGCAGCGGCCACAGCAGCACGAGCGTGAGCAGCGTCGACCATGCGATCGCCGGCACCAGCTCGCGCAGCGGGATACGGTCGGCGCCGGGCAGGACTTCTGTGCTACTCGTCGGGCCTCCCGTGCAGCGTCGAGGTCGGACCCGAACGCACGCTCGATCGGGCGACCTCGGACTGTAGCGCGGCCTGCTCGACACCGCGTCGGCCTAGCATGTGGCCCGTGACCGCGGCGCCCTCCGAACGCATCACGGCCGGTGGTGGACGGCTGCCGGCGCTCGACGGAGTCCGGGCTGTTGCGGCGATCGCGATCGTCGTCACGCACGTGGCGTTCCAGACCGGGTCCGTGCAGGACGGGCCGCTCGGCGCGTTGCAGGCCCGCCTGGACTGCGGCGTGGCGATCTTCTTCGCGCTGTCCGGATTCCTGCTCGTCCGGCCATGGTTGGACGGCGACCCCCTACCTCGCGGCGCCTATTTCGCCCGCCGGGCTGCACGGGTGTTCCCGGCGTACTGGTTGGCGATGACGGCCGCGGTCCTGGTCGACCGGCCCGATGCGTGGACCGCGGTGACGCACGTGTGGCTCGGTCAGGTGTACGCTGGACGGCTGCTCGACGACTTCACCCAGACATGGTCGCTGTCGGCCGAGGTCGCGTTCTACCTGGTCCTGCCCGTCGGCGCGCCGCTACTCGCCCGGTACACGCCGCGTCGGCAGCTGGCGATCCTCGGCGGCCTTGCCGTCGCGGGCCTGGCGCTCACCTGGCTGGTGCGCGCGGACGTCGGCATCCCGGACAGAGCCGGCTTCTGGATGCCGGTGCACCTGTCGTGGTTCGCGGGCGGGATCGCCCTTGCGGTGCTGATCCGCCCCGGCGCCGCGACCGCCGGGCTGGACACGCCCGTGCGTTGGCTGCGGCAGTGCGCCGCGGCGCCCGGGACCGTCTGGGCCGTCGCGGTCGTCGTGCTCGCCTTCGCCTCCACGCCGCTGGCCGGACCGCTGACCTTGATCGCGCCGACGTCCGGTACGGCGGTCATGAAGGAACTGCTGTACACGGTCGTCGCGGTCTTGGTGCTCGCCCCGTTCGTGACAACGCCGGCGGGACCGGCGTACGGCCTGCGGGCCACGCTCGCTTCACCCGTGGGGCGGTGGCTGGGGCACCTGTCCTACGGCATCTTCCTGTGGCACCTGCTCGTCCTGCACGCGGTGTTCGTCGTGCTCGACCGGCCACGGTTCGCCGGCGGGGAGCTCACCGTGCTGGTGTGGACGCTGCTCGGCTCGATCGTGATCGCCGCACTGAGCTGGCACCTGGTCGAGGCACCGATCCTGCGTCGCGTGCACCGTGCGACGCGGACGGTTGCTCCTCACGAACCCGCGCCCGCCGCCCGTTGATCCACGAGGCACACAGGGTCGACACGACGAGTGCCGCAGCCGCGACGACGGCGCAGAAGCTGGCCGCGGCGGAGTCAGGCGCGACCACCGCGCACCCGCCGGCGATAACCATCGCGGCGGCGCCGAGCCACGCCCACGTCCGGCGGGGCAGCATCAGGACGGCGATGCCGATCAGGCCGCCGGCTACCCCCGCGATCAGCCAGCACACTACGATCGCCGCCGCGGCTGCGCACGGTGCGGCCAAACGCCGGCGGCGGACACCGCGCACCCGGGGCCGGGCCGCACTGCTCGATGCCGCTCCGCGGCCGCCGCGGGTGGGCAACACCGCGAACACGAGCAGCACCGCCGCGCCGGCCGCGCCGACCGCCAACGTCAGCCGCTGCGCCGCCTGCGGACCGAACGTCACGACGAGCTGACCGGTCGACGTGCCGGCGGGCAGCACAAAGCCTTGCCGCCAGCCGTCGAGCCGGATCCCGGTCAGCGCCCGGCCGCCGAGTGTCGCGCGCCAGCCGGCATTGGCGCTCGTGCTCAGCTGCAGATAGCCGGCCGCACCCGCCCCGACGCGGGCGGTGATCCGTGTGTCGCTGGCCGAGGTCACCCCGACCAACCGCGGCGTCGCGGTCGGCAGCTGCGCGAAGCCGAGCCCGAGACCCGTCACCACGAACGAGGAGGTGTCGACGAGGCGGACGTCGTGCACTCCGGCAGCGAGGATCCGTCCGGCTGTGCAGGGCGTCGCGGCGAGCACCGCGCCGGACATCACCTGCCGCACAGTCGCACTCACGGTGAGCGGGGTCGAGCGGCCGTCGATGGTGACCGACGGGCCGAACCCGCACCCGACGGTGATCCGGTTCGGATTCGTCGGCACGTCGTCGACCTCGATCTCCGCGATGCGGACGAGGTCGTCGGGATGCTTGCGCTGCACGGTCACTGTCCAGTCCCGGCCGGAGAGCTGCACACCCGGCAGGTGGCCGGACTTCGGCGTCAGGACCACCCGGCGGCCGGCGGACGCGACGATGAGCTTGGTGCCTGGTGGGATCGCGCCGCGGATCGTCACCCGATGCCCGGCCAGGTCCGCCGGAAAGCGCAGGCCCAGCATCGGTGCCCGGTCCTTCTGCTCGGGTGTCCACGCGGTTGCCCGGTCACCGTCGACTGCGGCGATTCCGCTCGCCGCCACGGCCGACACCGCGCTGCTCGACGCCCGGACCTTGATCGGTACCGCACCGGCGACGAGCGCGCGCAGTTCCGGAGTCGAGGCGACGGCCCGGACCGAGACGTGGGTGGACGGTCCTACCGGCCCCACGACGCGAACCGTGCGCGCGTACGGCACGACCTCCTCACCCTGGTGCGCGAGCGCCGTGGAGCAGGTGGCGGTCGGGGTGCTGAGCACGCACGGCGCGCGATCGCCGCCTGACCGGTCGAGCCGGATCGCGGTGGGCTTGCCGATGAGCGCGGAGGGAAAGGCGCGGGCAGTGGTCAGTCGGGCCAGCGGGAACAGGCCGGGTATCACGATGTCGGTGATGCCGACCTGGCCTGCGGGTCGGCCGCGGACGCCGGTGACCGTGATGCGCAGGGTCCGCGTCGCACCCGAGGGCAGGGTCAGTCGCTGCAGCCCAGTGCCCTTGGCCACGGCGTGCCGGACGGCTCCCGCGTCGGTGCGGATCTCGACCTCGGCGACGCTCGGCCCGACGTCCCGGTCGTCCACGAAGCGCACCCGCACCGCCGGCACCTGAACGGCGGCGGTCAGCGCGACGGACAGCCACGCGCCCACCGATCGTGGCCCCGCACTGATCCAGGAGGTGCGGCGATCTCCGTCGAGCGCCGACTCCGGCCGGTTCGCGACGCCCCGGTAGTACAGCGCGAACGGGTCGGCGGCCGACGACGAGGCGGTCACGGATCGCACTCCGTCGAGCCCGCTCACCGTCTGCTCGTCGAGCGGTAACTGCGGACCGAACTGCGCCGCCGGCCGACCGCCTGCCGGATCGGCAGACGCGGGCAGCGTCGGCGAGTAGCGGGCAAGATCGGGCGCGACGTCGAGCGGCTCGCCGTCCACACCGACGCGGGGCACCGCCACCGAGTAGCCGAAGGCCAGCGCTCGTCGCCGGCCGGTGTCGGTCACGACGACCCCGCCGACTGCGTGATCGCGGGCATCGTCGAGCAGCAGGAACGCGCGGCCCGGGCCGATGCTGCCGGCCGTACCGACCACACTCTCCGGCCCGCCGGACACGGCGAGCGCGGAGCGAGCCGGTAGTGCGGTCACCGAGGGCACGGTGCCGGCCACCGCGAACACCTCCACCGCGTGCGACGGCCCGAAGGACGTGACTCGGGTGATCCCCGCCGAGCCGGCAAGCGCGGCCCGTACGACCTTAGGCTGCTCCGCCCCGGCCGAGAGCGGATCGAGATCGTTGCGCAGGACGACGTAGTGCACGCCGAGCCGGGCCAGTACCGGGGCGAACTGTGCACTCGGCCGGCCCTCGGCGAGCAGCGCGTCGAGGCCGTCGAGGATGCGATAGGTCCCCGGAGCGCCGAGCGGCACGGCGTCGCGCACCGCCCACGGCCCGCGGGCGAGGGCCTGCAGCGGCTCGTCGCGCGGCGACCCCCAGCGATAGATCGCGAAGTTGCTGGACGGCAGCAACAACGCGCTGCCGGCCGAGGAGCGATCACCGAGCCAGCCGGCGAGCCGGGACCAGTACGCGGGCACGCCGGTGTAACTGCCGGGTGGTGCTACCCCGTCCTGGACGCCTGGTAGCAGCGAGCCGGCCAATCCCAGCAGTGCGGCTGCGAGCGCGACGGCGCTCGGTGCCGGCAGCCGGGCCGGGACGCGTCCGTAACCTCGGACGGCAGTCCCGCGCGCCCCGGCCGGCGCCACGGCGATCAGGTGCCGATCTGCCGCGAGCAGACGCCCGACGGCGTGGGCGACGCCGAGGGCCAGCGGCAACCGCACCAACGGGTCGAATTTGTGCACGTTGCGGAACGCGGCAAGCGACCCGTCGAGCAGCGCTTGCACGGCATGTGCCGCCCCACCGCCGAACGTTGCGGCATGCCCGGCGGTGATCAGCACGAGCCCGACAACCGCGCAGCCACGCCACCGGCCCGCATCGGGCAGGTCCTGGCGGCACAGGCCCGCCAGGCCGGCAGCCGCGAGCAGGCAGGTGCACAGCGTCGCGAACAGCCCGTAGGACAACTCGAACCCGGCCGGCCAGCGCGGCAGGCCCGCCTCGAGCAGATAGCCGCCCCAGTGTTCGGCGCCGCGCAGCGTCTCGAGGACGCCGGTCGTCGACGTGGTGACCCGGGCGGTTTCGATGTAGTCGAGGAACGGGTAACCGTACCGGCCGAGGATCAGTAGTGGGCCCAGCCACCAGGCCGTCGCCAACGCGGTCGCGGCGAGCCACCAGGCCAGCAGACGACGCCCGGCCGGCCGGGCGACCCCACCGAGCAGGTAGCCGGCCGGGACGGCGAGCGCGGCGAGCGTGGCGGCAGCGTTGACTGCACCCATCGCCAGGACTGCGCAGGCGGACAGCGCCGCGGCGCGTCGGACGTCCAGGACGCGCGCACCGCGATCGGGCGCGGGTCCCGAGCGGGCTAGCACCAGGGGCAGCAGCGTCCACGGCACGAGTGCTCCGGGCCACGCCTCCACCGAGATCGCACCGAGCACGGTAAGCACGCGGGGCGCTGCGGCATAGGCGAGTGCACCGGCGATCCGGCCGCCCGGCGTCCCGATGTCCAGGGCGGCGGCGAGGCGGTAGGTGCCGTAGTACGCCAGCAGCAGGAGCAGCACCCACCACAGTCGCTGGGTCCACCACGCCGGCAACCCGACCCCGTGGCCGATCAGGAAGAACGGGCCCATCGGGAACAGGTAGCCGTAGGTCTGGTTGCCGAGCTGGCCGAAACCCTGTTGCCCGGTCCACGCCTGCAGAGCACGGTGCAGCAACGTCGCCGGGTCCAGGACGAGGTCGGCTTTCGTGTCGCCGACGATGCGGCCCGGATCCTGGACGAACGCCAGCGCCACCAGCGCGGCGGCCGCGACGTGCCGGCGCCACCGCACGATCAGCGGCGCCGCAGCACCAGCCACAGGTTCCACGTCACCACCTCGCGCAGCCCGGCCAGGCGCACCACCGGAGCGCACCAACGGGGCAGGTACCGCGGGCGCGCGTCCACCAGCGTCGCGCCGGAGTGTCGGCGTGCCCACCGCAAGCCTGCCGCGACCGAGACCGGGAACAGGTCCACGCCGTACCTGTTCTTGGGCTGGTGCCCGTAGCGCCGGCGGTACCGATCTGCGGCCGCATGCCCACCGAGGTAGTGCCACGGGGAGGTCTCGTGCCCGCCCCAGGGAGACAACCAGTTCGTGTACGAGATGACGATCAGTCCGCCCGGCCGGGTCACCCGCACCATCTCGTCGGCGACCGACCACGGACGTGACACGTGCTCGAGCACGTTGCTGGAGAACGCGACGTCCACGGAGTCGTCGGCGAACGGCAGCGCCCGGCCGTCACCGACGACCGCCGAGCCGCCGCGCCGCACGCGCAGTTGCGCGCGGTCGAGGTCGAGTGCGACGTATCGCGCGCCGGCCTCGGCACACACCGCCGCGAATTGGGGTGGCCCGGCGCCGACGTCGAGCAGCGTGGCCCCACGCAGACAGCGATGCGCCTCGATCATCCGCACCGCGTCACGGGCGAGCAGACCGTAGAAGCGCTCCGGATCGGTCTGTTCCACCCGGAAGGCGCGCAGCAGCTCGATCGATCGGCGGATTCCGGTAGGGCCGGCCGTCACGAGCACGGTCGGCGGATCCGGATCGCCGGTCCACGAGGCGTGCCCCCGATCGGGCACCGTGTCGTCGACATCGACGGCACGCTACCCCGTCCCGCTACTCTCGGGACCTCCGGCGCGCGTCACACTTGACGCCGACCGCAGCGTTCGGATCGCCGGCGGCGGTGCCTCCAGCCGGACAAGGGGTGTCGATGCGTATCGCGTTCGCGAACTGGCGCGACACCGGGCATCCCGAGGCGGGTGGCGCGGAGGTCTTCCTCGAGCAGGTGAGCGCCGAACTCGCGGCGGCCGGGCACGAGGTCACCGCGTGCGTGGCCCGCTACCCCGGCTCGGCGGCGGACGAACGACGCGGTGCGGTGCGCATCATCCGGCGCGGCGGCCGACACGGCGTCTACCCGGCGGTACTCGGCTGGCTGGCGCGGCATCGCCGCGAATTCGACGTCGTCATCGACGTCCAGAACGGGCTGCCGTTCTGGACGCCGTTGCTGCGGCTGCCGGTCGTCAACGTGACCCATCACGTGCACCGCGAACAATGGCCAGAAGTGTTCGGCCCCGTCCGTTCGCGCATCGGCTGGCTGCTCGAGTCCCGCGTCGCAGTGCGCATGTACCGCCACCGCGAGTATTTCACCGTGTCGGGCGCGACCCGCGCGGACCTGGCTGCCATCGGCGTCGATCCACAGCGGATCACCGTCGGCTACTCCGGATTGCACGACGACGGCGTGCCGTTCGTCGATGATCTCGCACGCAGCCCGAACCCCAGCGTCGTGGTCCTCGGCAGGCTCGTCCCGCACAAGCGCATCGAGATCGCCATCGACACCGTGGCCGAGCTCGGTGATCAGTTCCCCGACCTCGTGCTGTCGGTGGTCGGCGGCGGCTATTGGCGGCCGAAACTCGAGGCTCACGCGCAGGCTCGCGGCGTGGCCGATCGCGTCCGGTTCACCGGAGTCGTCGACGAAGCCACGAAGCGCTCGTTGCTCGCCAGCGCGTGGGTGAACCTGTTGCCCTCGGTGAAGGAGGGATGGGGACTCGTTGTCGTCGAGGCCGGCATCCACTCCACACCGACGGTCGCGTTCCGCTCCGCCGGAGGCACGACGGAGTCGGTCATCGACGGCTGCACCGGCATCCTGGTGGACAACCCGGCCGAGTTCGTCACCGTCGTCGGCGCCCTCCTCGACGACCCGACCGCGACACAGCGTCTGGGCCGGGCCGCCCGCGAACACGCCCGGCGGTTCACCTGGTCCGGCACCGCGGCGGCGCTCGAACCGGTGCTCACCCGCTCCGTCGCGGCCAACGCTCGGGTCCTCGGGCGCTGCGCCGAGGTCGACGCCGATCCGGCCGACCAGCCGGCGCTCGTCATCCCGTTCGGGCACCGTGCCGATCGACAGCGCCACGTCGGCAGTCGCGGCCGGGAGTCCAACGCCGCCAGATGATCGAACCGACCGAACGACCGGCCCCGTCGCAGGTGCCACCTGCCGGCGTCGCGCCCGCCGGCAACACGGCGATCGCAGGCGGCGCCATGGGCATCGGCACGGCGGTGGCCGCGTCAGCGACGCTCAGCAATCTGTTCGGTGCGCTCATCACGATCGCGCTGGCACACACCTACAGTGGCGCGCAGTTCGGTGCCCTCGCTGCGTTGCTCTCGGTCGGGTTGGTGGTCGCCGTCCCAGCGACGGGTCTGCAGTACGTCGTCGCGCGGCGGACCGCGAGAGCCGGCCTGCGGCCAGGGCAGCACGACCGCACGTCGCTTCGCCTCGCGGCCGTGCTGGGTGCCGGGCTCGCAGGATTGGTGTGTCTCCTGTCCCCGCTGTTGGCCGGTTTCCTCACGGTGTCGACGACCGCGGTCGTCTTCGTCGGACTGAGTGTCGCGCCTTACATGATCAACGCCGCACAGCTGGGCACCCTGCTGGCCCAACCCCGCCTAGGCCGCTTCGCGGTTGGGCAAGCGACGCTTGCCGGGCTGCGCTTCGCCGGCGTCGCGGCGGCGATTCTCGCAGGCGCGGACGCCGCCGGCGTGATGCTCGCGCTGCTCGTCGCGACCGCGCTCGCGGTGCTGTGTTGCGTGCCGTTGACCGGGCGGCACACGTGGACGTCCGCGCTGCCGGCCGATGCGCGATTCGTCCGGGAACTGCTGCGCGCCGCCGTCGCGCTGGCCGGCATGAGCGTCGTGCTCAACCTGGACATTCTGCTGGCTCGCCACTATCTCAGCGCCGCCGAGTCGGGTGTGTATGCCCTCGGCGCGCTGTTCGCGAAAGCAGCGATGTGGGCCGCCCAGTTCGTGCCGCAGTTGATCTTCGCTCGGCTGGCGCAGGATCGTCGGCCGACGGTGTTGCTCAGGCGAGCCGTCACCGCGGACCTGGCCGTCGGCCTGCTCGTGCTGCTGTGCGCGATCGGGTTCGCCCGCCCGGTGCTCGACGTCGTGTCGGACGGCGGAGCGGACCCGGTTGCCGCGGCGCAGCTCGCGCCCTGGTTCGCACTGCTCGGCACGGGCTGGGCCGTGTGCTACCTCGTCCTGCTCGCGGCAGTGGCCACCCAGGACCCGCGCCCGTCGCAGCTCTTGTGGATCACGATCGTGCTGGAGACAGTTGCGGTCGCCGTGATCTTCCACGACAGCGCGTTGCAAATCCTCGCCACGATGCTCGTCGGGACGACGGTGTGTGCGGCCGTGTCGGTCGCCGTCAGCGTGCGCCCTACCGGGGTAGCACACCACGCCGCGGCGCGGCGCCCGGGGACGGCGTGACCGATCAGCCCTTCGTCGGCCACGGCAGTGGGGTGAACGTGGGATCCAGCCCGGCGCCGATGGTGGCGCCGATGCCGGCTGGTACGGGATAGACGCTACGACGCGTCCACGAATCCAGTGTCGTGATCAGCCCCTCGCGCTGCTGGTCGGAGAAGATGCAGTGACCGGCTCCGTACGGTGCGCGAGTGGATTCGGAGTAGGTCGCCGGCGGCGCGATGTAGAGCTGGACGAGATCACCAGCGGCCTTCCGCGCCGCTGCGCGGGACGCGAGCACCGACTCGTTCGACACGAGTACCAGCGGGTCCTGCTCCGTGTGCATCGTGACGGTCGGCACGTGGATGTCGCCGGTCGTGTCGCCGAGCTTCTCGAACGCCGCCCGAGCACGGGCATCGGCCTGCACCCGGGGCGCCGCGTTCACCTGCGCCGCGAGCGCGGCCGAGTCGCCCCCGGCCGTCTTGATCAACTGGGCTTCGGCGTCGGAGATGCGGGTCGCGTAGTCGGTGCCCGTGTTGCCGGAGGGGTTTCCGCCGACACGCTGCTCGACCTCGTAACGACCCAGCGTGCCGAAGGCCAACGCCGTCAACATGGCGTCGACGGTGGCTTTGACCTGGGACACGAGATCATGCCCGTCGTAGGTGCGAGTCTTGCTCGGTGCGTTCACCAGGGCGCTGAGGAACAGCACCTTCGCCGTGCCGCCGCCGGCCGTGTCCCCTGCCGCCGCGATGATCTTGTCAGAGGCCTGCTTCCACATCGCGTTGGCCTCGTCGGCACTCGCGTACCCGATGATCTTGAAGCCCGGATCGATGAGCGCCTTCGTGGCGAACGCGACGTCCAGGGCGGAGTCGAAGTTGAGGTTCGGGCCGGCGACGGCGCCGCACATCGGTGCTGCACCGTCGACGAAGCTGGTGTCCTTCTCCGCAAGGATCTCGGTGATCAATCCACCGAGCGAGTCGCCCCACACGTAGGTGCGCTTCGGCTTGCCGACGACCTTGGTGAACCTGTCGTAGAGCGCCTCACCTGCGGAGACACCGTCGGCCACGGCCCAGCCATTGGACTTGTACGACGACCCCGCCAGCGCGTACCCGTCGGCGAGCAGCTTCGTGCTCAGCGGGTCCGAGCCCGAGCCGTCCGGGTCGGTGGTTGTCACCTGGGCCGACGTCCGGACGGGTTCGTAATCCGGTGGCCCCGGTTGGGCGAACCGATAGCCGTGCGAGTACAGCAACAGCGTGCCGTTCCACTTCCCCGGCAGCTTGATCGAGTACTTGGCGCCGTCGATGGTGCCGGTGCACACGGATCCGCACTCCGTGAAGTCGACATCGTCCGACGTCGATTGGACATCCTGTTCACGGCTCGACAGCGGCGTGCTGGTGTCGGCGCACGCCGCGGCACCGAGGGCGATCGTGAGCAGTGCGGCCAGGGTTCGGGCTCTGTTGGCGACTCGGCGGTGCGGGCGCATTGTTGCCTCCTGACAGGTGAAGCTACCCGTTGCGCCGACGTACGCCGGGCGCCGATTCCAGCTCCAGGAACGGGTAGTCGCGGCGCCCGCGCTGCCAACGCCGGTACCGCCACACCGCCCGAGTCAGGCCGAGGCCGTAACGTACCCCACCCGGGAAGTCGATCGAGGACGAATCGGCCGCGTAGTGGGTCGGGCAGGTCAGCTCGCCGATCGGCGCCCCGACGGCCAGCGCCTGCAGCACGATCTCGTTGTCGAAGACGAAGTCGTCGGAGTTCGCCGCGAACGGGACGCGGCGCAGGAACGAGGCCCGAAATGCCCGCAGACCGGTGTGGTACTCCGCGAAGTGGGCGCCGGTCACCGCATTCTCGCAGATCGTCAACGCGCGATTCGCCAGGTACTTGTAGCGGGGCATCCCGCCGTCGCGCGGGTCCTGGGTCAGCAGCCGGGAGCCGAGGACCACGTCGAAGAGCCCACACGAGATCATTGCGGCCATCGGCACGGCCAGGCGCGGCGAGTACTGGTAGTCGCCGTGCACGATCACCACGATGTCCGCGCCGCGCGCCAGCGCCTGATGATATCCGGACTTCTGTGCGCCGCCGCAGCCGCGCGGACGATCGTGCACAACCGGTTCCAGGCCGAGGGCGCGCAGGACGGCCACCGAGTCGTCCGTGCTGCCGTCGTCGACCGCGATGACCTCGTCGACGACGTCGCGATCGATCTCGGCGATCGTCTTCTCCAGTGTCGGCCCGCAGTTCAGCCCGATGACGACGACGGCGACGCGCTGACCGCTGAGCACGCGGCAGAGTCTAGTGTCGACCGGTCGCCGCCCCGGAGATCACCGCGCGCGGTCCGGCCAGGGATCGTTCGGCCGAACAGCACGGCCGGCAGGAGCAATAGCGGGATCACGCTCATGCGCAGAATTTCCTTGGGGAAGGACAGGTTCGGGATGCTGAGCAGGAACAGCAGCGGCGCGGTGAGCAGGTAGACGCCGTCGAAGACGGTGCGCAGTCTGACTGCTCGGACGAGTCCGACGGCGAGCGCCAGGAACAGGACGACCACCTCGGGGATGATGGCCGCGGCCACCTGGCCGATCTCGAATGCACCCGCCGTGCGTTGCCGGGACAGGTCGAGGGTGTCGCGCACCCCGGCCAGCGGAATCGCTCGGACGTCGCTGTTCTGGCCGAGCGGCCACACGCCGAACTGATGACGCAGGTAGAGCAGCCACAGGATCAGGCACAGCGGACCGGCCGCCAGCGCGGCGGCGGCGCCCGCGAACGTGCGCCGGTGTCGTCGCCAGTTCGGCGGCAGCAGCCGCCCGTGCCGTCGCCACATCCGTACCGCTTCGTACGCGAGGATCCCGACCGGGACGAGCGAGAGCGGCTCCTTGCTCAGCGCGAGGCAGACCAGCGCCACGCCGGCGCCGAGAAACCTGCGGCGGTGCCAGGCCAGCAGCGACAGCGCCAGCAGGGCGGCGGACACGTTCTCCGAGCAGTCGGCCGAGGCCGCGTACACCAGCCCCGGCGACAGCGCGATCACCAAACCGCACCACGGCGACCAGCCGTGCCCGACGGCCAGGCGGCTGGCCGCGTAGGCCGCGACGAACATCGCCACCATCGAGATCGTGAACAGCGCCTTCGGCACGTTGTCCGCGTGGCCCATCGACACCGCCCACGCGAGCTGCCCGTAGAAGGCGTGACCGTAACGATAGGCAGCCAGATCGATGTAGCGATGCGCGGTCCCGGTCGCGAGCGGGTCCGTCGCGATGGCGTAGTAGTACGTCCCGTCGTAGTGCGCGCCCGGCGGAACGAGCCGAAACGATGGATCGGCGCGCAACGCGTACGGTCCGAGCTGATCGGACGTCGACAGGTGCACGAGCGACGTCAGCCCGTCGTCCCCCGGAAGCCGGGCGTAGTAGGCGGCGCTCGCCCCGGCCAGCACCGCGAGCAGTCCGCACAACACGGCGACCACCACCGGGCGGGCCGCGAGGTAGCTGCTGACGCGTCCGGGCACGACGGTCAGGCTCATCGGGCCGTCACACGGGTGAACTCAGCGGCGGCCGTGACGAACGAGGTCCACCGTCTGCCACGCCCAGGCATCTAGTGCGCGGCCTCGTGCCACGTGCGCCCGACGCCTACCGACACGTCCATCGGTACGTCGAGCGAGATCGCGCCGCCCATCTCGCGGCGGACCAGGTCCTCGACCGCCGCCCGCTCGCCGGCCGCGATCTCCAGCACCAGCTCGTCATGCACCTGCAGCAGCAGCCGCGACCGCAGCCCGGCCTCGCGCAGTCCCCGGTGTACACCCAGCATCGCCACCTTGATGATGTCGGCGGCGCTGCCCTGGATCGGGGCGTTGAGCGCGGCGCGTTCGGCCATCTCGCGCAGGTTCCGGTTGTCGCTCGTCAGGTTCGACAGATAGCGTCGCCGGCCCATGATCGTCTCGGTGTACCCGGTCAGGCGCGCGTCCTCGACGACCGAACGCAGGTAGTCGCGCACCCCGCCGAATCGGGTGAAGTACGCCTCCATCTGCCCGCGTGCCTCGTCGGCGGAGATCTTCAGCTGCCTGGACAGACCGAACGCGGACAGTCCGTAGGCCAGGCCGTAGCTCATCGCCTTGATCCGGCGACGCATCTCCGGATCGACCTCCTCGGCGGGGATGTCGAAGGCGCGGGACGCGACGAAGGTATGCAGATCTTCGCCCGTCGTGAACGCCTCGATCAGCCCTGAATCGTGAGACAGGTGGGCCATGATCCGCATCTCGATCTGGCTGTAGTCGGCGGTCATCAGCAACTCGAACCCCGCACCGACCGTGAACGTCTCCCGGATACGGCGGCCTTCAGCGGTGCGCACCGGGATGTTCTGCAGGTTCGGGTCGGTGGACGAGAGTCGCCCGGTCGCGGCAATGGTCTGGTTGAACGTCGTGTGGATGCGCCCGCGATCGTCGATCAACGGCAGCAGGCCGTCGACCACCGACTTCAGCCGCGCGACCTCACGATGGCGCAGCAGCAGGTCGAGCAACGGGTGCTCGGTCTTGGCATACAGGTCGGCCAACGAGTCGGCGTCGGTCGTGTAGCCGGTCTTGATCCGCTTCGTCTTCGGCAGCCCGAACTGATCGAACAGGATCTCCTGCAGTTGCTTGGGCGAGCCGAGATTGAACTCACGGCCGACCAGCTGATGCGCCTCCTGCTCGACCGCGCGCACGCCGGCTCCGAGTTCACCCTGCAGGCACACCAACGCGTCGGCGTCGACGGCGATACCGACTGCCTCCATGTCGGCCAGCACGTAGGTCAGCGGGAGCTCCATGCCCGTGAGCAAGTCGGCGGCGCCGGCCTTCGCGAGCTCGGCGTCGAACGCCGCAGCGAGATCCTTGATGGCACTGGCCCGGACGGTCTCGACCTCGGCGACGGCGTCGTCGGCCTCGTCGAGGCCGCCGTCCAAGGTGAGTTGCCCGGATTCCTCCACGTTGCTGCGCAGCTCGCGGTGCAGCGTGCGCAGCGCGAGGTCGGCGAGGTCGAAGGTCCGTTGATCCGGACGCAGCAGATACGCCGCCAGCTGCGTGTCGCTCGAGACCCCGGCGAGCACCCAGCCGTGTTCGTGCAGCGCGAGCAGCGGCCCCTTGACGTCGTGGACCGCCTTCGGCGCGTCGAGATCGGCCAGCCACGCGGCGAGCGACTTGTCGTCGTCCGGGCTCAGGACGCTCGGATCGATGTAGGCCGCGCTGCCGTCCGCCGCGGACAGGGCAAGACCGCTCAACACGCCGGTGCCACGCCCCCACGAGCCGCGCAACGCGAGCCCGACGCGGGTTCCGCCGCGGGCATGCTCGTCGAGCCACTGCGCGACGTCGTCGGTGCCGACCCTGGTGATCGCGACGTCGAAGCCGTCCTCGGCCTCCGGAGCGGCGGCGTCGACCGTGGCGAACAGCCGCTCGCGCAGCACCCGGAACTGCAGGTCGTCGAAGAGTCGGTGCACCTCGTCGCGGTCCCACTGCTGGCGGGCCAGCGAGTCGAGGTCGACGTCGACGTCGACGTCGCGCACGAGTTCGGTGAGCCGGCGGTTGAGCTGCACGCTCGCGATGTGCGCACGCAGCGCATCTCCGACCTTGCCCTTGACGGTGTCGACGTGATCGATCAGCTCACGCAGCGACCCGTATTCGCGCACCCACTTCGCCGCGGTCTTCTCCCCCACGCCTGGAATACCGGGCAGGTTGTCGCTCGGATCGCCGCGCAGCGCCGCGAAATCCGGGTATTGGGCCGGCGTCAGGCCGTACTTCTCCTGCACCTCTGCCGGGGTGAAGCGGGTCATGTCGCTGACGCCCCGGCGCGGGTAGAGGACGGTCACCTGATCGGAGACGAGTTGCAGCGCGTCGCGATCACCGGTGCAGATCAGCACGTCGATCCCCGCTGCGGTGGCATCCGTGGTGACGGTCGCGATCACGTCGTCGGCCTCGAAGCCGTCGAGCGTCAGCGCGGGGATGCGCAGCGCGTCGAGCACCTTGCGGATCAGCGTCACCTGGCCCCGGAAATCCTCTGGGGTCTGGCTGCGACCGGCCTTGTAGTCGGCGTACACCTCGCTGCGGAAGGTGGTGCGGGAGACGTCGAAGGCCACCGCGACGTGCGTCGGTTCCTCATCGCGCATCAGGTTGATGAGCATCGAGGTGAACCCGAAAACCGCGTTCGTCGGCTGACCGGTCGTCGTCGACATGTCGACCTCGCGCAGCGCGTAGAACGCCCGATACGCCAGGGAGTGCCCGTCGAGCAGCAGCAGCCGGGCCGGTGGTGAAACCCGGGTCTCGGACGCGCTGCTCGTGCTCACGCTGCCCGAGTCTAGGCGGCAGCTACGACGCTGAACCGCGGGCCGATCAGCCGCTGGGAGTCGCCGTGCGGGCGGCGAAGCCGGCGCGCTGCGCACGTACCAGACGCGCGCGGCGCAGCACGGCTACCCGCCCCCCCGCGTCCCCCGCGCACAGCGAACGGCGCAGCGTGCTCGTCGACGCGATGCGGATGACGACCAGCGGCGCGAACCCGATCCGGGCGAGGTAGCGGTTGCCTTCGCGCGAACCGGCCGACACCCCGGCGAGCACGTTTTCGATGCCGGTTTCCTCGGCCAGATGCAGCATCGCGGTCAACAGCGCCCGGCCGATCCCGCGGCGGCGGTTTCCGGGCAGCACCATCAGGTGGGTCACATGCAGGACCTCGGTGAGATCGACGGCGCCGAGTTCGTCGCCGCGCGCGGCCAGCATGCCGACGACGGCGCCCGACTCGTCGCAAGCGACCAGCAGCATGCGCTCCTCGTGCTCGAGGATCTGCTGAAAGCGGGTGGCGAGGTGCTCGGTGCTGGTGTCGGCGAGTGGCTTACCGCTGAAGGTGCCGCTCCTGGTGTCGATTGCCTGGACGAGCGCCGCAAGATCGAGGACGTCGCCGACTTCGGCGGGACGGACCTTGACGTTCACTCGCGCCATCCGGCTTCTCCCCGTGGTGTTGCCTCCGCATGGTTAATTTGCCATCGCAACGATAAGCCCGAAGGTCGCGAACCGACGACGGCCTGTGCATCGTGGCAGCTTGCTGTTCTCGGCCTTCCTCCGAGCTGCGATTCACCTTACGATGCGACGATTTCCTCCCCCAGGTAGGCGGCCCGCACCCGATCGTCGGCGAGCAATTCCGCTCCCGTGCCGCTCAATACGATCTCGCCGGTCTCCAGCACGTACCCCCGATCGGCGAGCGCGAGCGCCTGCGCAGCGTTCTGCTCGACCAGCAAAACGGTGACGCCGCTGCTATTGATCTCAGCGATGATCTCGAAGATCTGCGCGACGATGAGCGGGGCGAGACCCATCGACGGCTCGTCGAGCAGCAGTAGCCGCGGCTTGCCCATGAGCGCGCGTCCGATCGCGAGCATCTGTTGCTCGCCGCCGGACAGCGTGCCCGCCTGTTGCTTGTACCGGTCGCGCAGAATGGGGAACAACTCGAGCACGTGCTCGAGATCGTCCTTGTCGATCGTCTTGAACCGAAACGCACCCATCTCGAGGTTCTCCGCGACGGTCATCCGCGGGAACACCCGCCGCCCCTCCGGCACATGGCAGATACCGAGGCCGATCAACTGGTGCGCGGGAATGCCGTCGATTCGCTTGCCCTCGAGCGTGATGGATCCGGCGACCGGGCGCAGCATGCCGGACACCGTCTTCTGGGTCGTGGTCTTGCCGGCGCCGTTCGCGCCGAGCAGCGCGACGATCTCTCCCTCGCGGACGGTGAAACTGATGCCCTTCAGCGCGGCGATCGCGCCGTAGCGCACCTCGATCGAGTTGACCTCGAGCATGAGCGTGCGTCCGGGTTGTGCCGACGCGTCCGTCGCCCCGGCCACGTTAGGGCCTTGTTCACTCATCCGCGGTCTCCTCGGGCCGTTCGGAGGCGCCACCGTCGGTGTCGATCAGGTGCAGTTCGGGCTGGGCATCGACGTCGCCCTGCGCGGCCTCTGCCGATGTGCCGAGATAGGCGGCGACGACCACCGGATTTCGCTGGATCTCGGCCGGCGTGCCCTCGGCGATCTTCTCGCCGAAGTTCAGGACGACGATCCGGTCCGCTATCGACATCACGAGCTTCATGTCGTGTTCGATGAGCAGGACGCTGGTGCCGCGGTCGGTGTTGATCCGCCGGATGAGTTCGGCCAGGTCGCGCTTCTCGGCGGGGTTCGTGCCGGCAGCGGGCTCGTCCAGCAGGAGCACCCCCGGGTTGGTACCCAGGGCGCGGGCGATTTCGAGGCGACGCTGCTCGCCGTAGGCAAGTGACCCGGCGAGGTCGTTCGCCCGCTCCAGCAACCCCACCTCGCGTAGCAGCGAAGCGGCGCCGCGCGAGCTGTCGCGCTCCTCCTTGCGCTGCCAGGGCATGCCGAACATCGCGGACACGGGACCCGACCTCTGGCGGGTCTCGATGCCGATCTTGACGTTCTCGAGCGCGGTCAGCGCCGGGAACAACCTGATGTTCTGATAGGTCCGCGCGACGCCGAGGTGGTTGATGACGTGCGTCTTCTTGCCGATCACGCTGACAACCTTGTCCCCTGGCCGGCCGGCGACCTCGATCCGACCTTGCTGCGGCGTGTAGACACCGGTCAGCGAGTTGAACAGCGACGTCTTACCGGCGCCGTTGGGGCCGATGACCGCGAGTATCTCGCCGCGGAACATCGTCATCGAGACGTCGTTGAGGCTCACGACGCCGCCGAAGCGCAACGTGACGTGATCGACATCGAACACCACGTCAGTGGTCCGCACCGCGTGTGACATCACAACCCCTCCGAAGCGGCGACGGCGCGAACCTCGGCCGAGCTCGGCTCGTCGAGGCCCTCCAGCTCGGCCTTGCGACGTCGAGCGGGGATGAGACCGGCCGGCCGGAAGATCATCATGCCGAGCAGAATCACGCCGACCCACATCTGCCGGTCCGGCAGCGGCACCTGCGCCTTCAGGAACTGCGGTAGCCAGGTCAGCACTGCCGCGCCGGCGATCACACCCGGCAGCGAACCCATGCCACCGAACACCACGTACGCGACGATCAGGATCGAGTTCTGCAGCGAGAACAGCGACGGATCGAAGTAGCCGACCTGCGTCGCGAAGAACACTCCCGCCACGCCGGAGGTCGAGGCACCGATCGAGAACGCCAGCAGCTTTGCCTTCGTCGTGTTGATGCCAGTGGCCTGCGCGGCGACCTCGTCCTCACGGATCGCGGCCCAGGCACGCCCGAGGCGCGAACCCTCCAGTCGGTAGAACAGGATGACGATGATGACCAGGAAGACGAGCAACAGGTACCAGTACGGGAGCGAGTCCAGCCCGAAAGTGATGTGGACCGGCCCCGCGATGATGACCGGGTTGGGCACTGTCGGACCAGTCGGGCCGCCGGTCAGGTCGCCCGGGTTGTTGATCGCGATGACCTGGATGATCTCACCGAATCCGAGGGTGACGATTGCCAGGTAGTCACCGCGCAGTCGCAGGGTCGGAGCGCCGAGCACCACGCCCGCGAGGAGGCAGGCCCCGATCGCGAACGGGATGGCCCACAGCGGCGAAAGTTGTAGCCAGGGCGGCGGTTTCACCGGCAGCGAACCGGTGATATAGGCCGTGGTGTACGAACCGATTCCGTAGAACGCGATGTAGCCGAGGTCGAGCAGGCCGGCCCAGCCGACCACCACGTTCAAACCGACCGCGAGCAGCAGATACGGCCCGATCTGGGTGACGATCGTCGATTGCCACTCGGTCGTCAGAGTAGGTGGATAGAAAATCGCGACGATCAACGCGAAGGGGATTGCGGCCGCCGCGACCGCCGACCGCGACGTCTTCAGCACACCCGCGTGCACCGGCAGACCGTTGACCGGATCCGCCTTCGCCACTGCCTCCGCGGGCGCCGTGACCGACGCGCGACGCCGTCGCACAGCGAGGCCTCCGGCCGTTGCCAGCAGCGCGAACGCGATACACGCCAGCCAGCCGCCGGAGCCGAGATTCTGCCATAGCGAGCCGTACTGGGCGGCGACGTCCACCGCGGTCTTCGACAGGTCGTACATGCTGACGAAGGTGCTGACCAAGCCGGTCACACCCAACAGCAGTGCGCACAGAGCCAGCACGTTGATGCGCAGGTAGGTCGCGGCTAGGGCGAGTACCGCGCTGGCGACCGCGAGCCCGATGCCGAGCCAGCCGATGTACGCCAGCGCGAATGATGACGCATCGGTGCCGTCGAAGGTCGATTGCAGCTCGCTGAAATCCTTGTTCAGTTGCAGCGGCGCGAACCAGCTCGCGCTGGTGAACGCGAGTATCGCGACAACACTGCCGAGCACCGCGAACGGGAATCCGGGTCGCCAGCCCATGACTCGCTCGATGAACGCGGCGGGGTGCAGCCACGTCTGCCTTCGTGCGGGCGATCACAAGGCCGGCAGCTGCGTACACGAGGTACCCGGTCGAGGCCACGTACACGCCGAGTGAATGGTCGACCTGCCCGGGTTGAAGGGCGAAATCGACGAGTTGCATCTGCGCGACGTAGCACACGATCGCGGACAGGACACCGACCCCGAGCAGCACGTACCCCACAAGCGCCGAGCGCAGGACCACTGCGACGCCACCGAGGACGAGACAGCCGAGCCACAGCGCCCATCCGAGCCAGCCGAAGTACAACGACGCAAGCAGATCCAGGCCGTCCGTGTTGGACACCAGGTCGGCGAGCTTCGGAAACTTGGCCTGGAGCGGGTCGTACCAGTTCATCAACAGCATCGCGACAAGCACCAGCACGAAACCGGACGCCACACCTGCCGCCCCGGGACGCTTCAGGTAAGGCACGACCAGCGGCCAGAATGTGATGGCGAAGAACAGCGCGACGCCGACCAGTAGGAACAGGAGTAAGCGAGGCAGCGACGTCGCCTCACGGAAGGCGATGCCGAGGTCATCCTGGGTGCCCTCTTGGTCACCGACCATCAAGGCGAGGACGAAACCGCCGGTCAGGCAGGCCAGCAGCCGCTTCCAGAGCTCGGGCGTGAGGTGCGCTCTCATGCCGTGCGGCCCAACCGCTCGCCGAGGATGCCGGTTGGTCGCACGGTGAGCACGAGGACCAGCACGACGAAGCTGATGACGTCGACCCATTGTGCGCCGACGAACGACAGGCTGCTGATGAGCACCTCGATCTCGCCCAGGAGCAGGCCACCGATCATGGCCCCGCGGATGTTGCCGATACCTCCGAGCACAGCCGCCGCGAACGCTTTGACCCCGGGTGTGAAGCCCATTGTGTAGCTGGCGCCGAACGAGACACCGAACAGGAAACCCGCGACGCCGGCCAGTGCTCCGCCGATGACGAAGGTCCGCGAGATGGTCTTGTCGATGTCGATGCCCATCAGGGCGGCGGTGGGCGCATCCTCGGCCACTGCACGGATGCCGCGACCCAGCTTGGTCTTGTTCACCAACCGGTCGAGGAAGACCATCATCACGACGGCCGTCCCGACCACCAGGACCACGATCGTGCTCACCTTGAAGTGTGGCGTGTCGATCAAGTTGTGGCTCAGGTTGAAGTAGGTCGCGTCGCCGGCCGTCGTTCCGGGGAAGGCGTTGTTGGGCAGGTGGTTGAACAGCTTGCCGGCGAGACTGGACAAGAAGAACGATGCGCCGATCGCGCTGATCAAGAATGCGAGCTTGGGAGCGCCCCGCTTCCGCAGCGTCTTGTAGGCGACCTTCTCCAGCGCCCAGGCGATGACGGCGCCTGTCACGGCGCCGGCAAGCAGGCCGGTTGCCAGGGTGAGCGGGACCGCCGCGCCGCTGAGATGTCGGTTTCCGATAATGCCGTTGACGACGAGGAAACTGCCGAACGCGCCGAACATGAACACTTCGCTGTGCGCGAAGTTGATCAGCTGCAGGACGCCGTAGACCAGGGTGTAACCGAGTGCGACAAGTGCGTACAGGGAGCCTTGCTGAAGTCCGATAACCAGGTTCTGCGGAAGCTGCTCGAACCAGCCCTCACCAGCCACGGAAGGTGCTCCATCCCCGAGAGTGACGTGCCGGCTGGCTGCCGCCACACATCCGGACAAGGCAGATGGGGACGGCCCGGAATACCGGCCCGTCCCCACCTCACTGCGCTAGCTCACTTCTGCGTCTTGATGTCACCCAACACCTTGATCTGGCCGCCTTCCTGGCGGTAGAGGAATACCTGCTGGGCGCTGGACTCCAGGTCGCCGTTCGGCTGGAATTTGATCAGGGCTGTGATGCCCTTGAAGTCCGCGGCGCTGACCTTCGCCTCCACGCTGGCCCGGGTGGGGTTGGCGCCGGCGTCCTTGATCGCCTGGATGAGCAGGTTCGTGGCGTCATAAGCCTCGGGTGAATACGTCGAGGGCGGCGTGTTCCACTTCTTTTCGTATGCCGCCGCGAACGTCTTCGCATCGGGCAACACGGTGGCATCCTTGCAGCCGCAACTCATGTACCAGCCGTTGCCCGACGCGCCGGCGCCCTTGGTGAAGATCGAGGACTTGATGCCGTTGCCGCCCATCTTCACGCCCTTGAAGCCTGCCGCGTCGAGTGCTTTGGCGAGCAGGGCGGCCTGCGCGTCGTACCCGGCGTAGAACAGCGTGTCACTGCCCGATGCAGTGATCGTCTGGGCGATCGGGTTGTAGTTCTTCGTGGAGGTGCCGTCCAGGCCCTGCTCGGTGACCTTGACGCCCTTCGCGCGCGCCTCCTTGGCGACGGCGTCGCCGACACCCTTGCCGTACGGACTGAGGTCCTGCAGCACGAACAGATTCTTCGTGCCGTGCCGGGCGAGCCAGTCGGCAGCCTGGGGGCCTTCCACGAAGTCGTTGGGCATGACCCGGTGGAAGGTCTTGTAGCCCTGGTCCTGCAGCGTGCCGTTCGACGCGGACGGCGTGATGAACGGCATCCCGGCGGCGGAGTAGATCTTGCCGACCGCGAGCGTGCTGCCCGAGAAGCTGGGGCCGATGACGCCGAGGATCGTGGGGTCCTGGGTAAGCACCCGCGCTGCCGCGGGCGACTTTGTCGCATCACCCTCGTCGTCGGACTTCACGAGTGTCACCTTGAAGCCAAGGGCGGGGTTGGCGTTCGCCTCGTCGACAGCAACCTCGGCGGCATACTCCTCGTTGATGCCGAGCTGCGCGTTGGCGCCGGAAAGCGGGCCTTCGAAACCGATCTTGTACGTCTTGGTGGCGCCACTGCCGCTCGAGGTGCCGCTTCCCGCGGCACTGCTTCCGCCGCCCAAACCGCCGCCGTTATTCTTGCCTCCGCTGCTGGAGCAAGCGGTGAGCGCCAGCGCGCTCGCCGTTGCCAGCAGCAGCACGCTGGTCGTTACTCTGGATCGCACTGCATAGCCTCCTGTGAGGGCATAAGACGCATCCACGTCGGGTTGACTCGCCGGTTGGCGGGACGTTAGCTCATACAAGCAATTCCCGGGGCCACGCCGCCATGTGGCGCGTCGGTCGTAACCAAATCTCCACTCACGCTCCGTGGTTACTCGTGGGTAACCGACTCACCACTGAGCACCACCTCGGCAACCGCGCGCATCGAGGTGCGGTTGTCCATCGCCGCGCGCTGGATCCAACGAAACGCTTCGGGCTCGCTCAGTGCGTGCTGGATCATCAGCGTGCCCTTCGCCCGCTCGATCAGCTTGCGGGCCTCCAAGCGCTCCCGGAGTCCGGTGACCTCGGCCTCCAACGCGCGGATCTCGGCGAAGCGGGACGCCGCCATCTCAATCGCGGGGAGCAGATCGCGCTTCTGGAACGGTTTGACGAGGTAGGCCATCGCGCCGGCATCGCGCGCGCGTTCGACGAGATCGCGCTGACTGAATGCGGTGAGCATGACGACCGGCGCGATTCGCGCCTCGGTGATCTGGGCCGCCGCCGCGATGCCGTCCATCTTCGGCATCTTCACGTCGCAGATGACGAGGTCCGGCATGAGCTGCTCGGCGAGGGCGACCGCTTGCTCGCCGTCGGCGGCCTCCCCGACGACGTCGAAGCCCTCCTCCTCCAACATCTCACGCAGGTCGAGGCGGATCAGTGCTTCGTCCTCGGCGATGAGAACACGCATCGCACCAGAGGCAGGTTCGGATCGAGCAGACGCCGACGAAGTCGCAGAAGCGGCGGCCACGGTGTCCTCTCGGCGGTCGGCAGAACGAGTCCTCAGACTAGACCGACTCACGTTTCCGCAACGTCACGCCCTGGTGGCGAAACGGCTACCCGTGCACCCCACGTCGTGGTAAGCGTCGGCCGTCGCGCCCGCCCTGCCTACGTCGGCGGTCGGCGCTTGCCGACCAGCTTCCAGGCCGCTGGCAGCAGACCCGCCGCCAGCAGGATCTTCAGGGCATCGCCGAGCAGGTAGTTCTTGACGCCGATGTCCCACGCTACCTGGAAATCGATGTTGAGATCGTGCATCAGGTAGGGCACGCCGAATGCGTAGATGATCACGTTGCCCACGATCATCGTGCCGATGGTCCGCAGTGGGGTGCGGTCGCCGCCGCGGGCGGCGAGCGCGCCGACCGCGGCGGCAGCGAAGACAAACCCGACGATGTAGCCCAGGCTCGGGATGTGGACGCCGTGCGCGTGATCGGCATACCACGGCATGCCGGCCATGCCGGCGAGTAGATAGAGCGCCATCGACAAGAAGCCGCGCATCGCCCCCAATGACGCGCCGACCAGAAGCACACCCAACGTCTGGCCGGTGATGGGCACCGGCGACCCCTGCATCGGGATGGAGATCTGCGCGAGTAGGCCGGTGAACGCGGCGCCCCCGATGACGAGCAGCACGTCGCGTACCCGCGCACCGGGCAGCAGATCGGACAGCACGAAGCGCGCGGGGAGCCGCCCTGCGTCGGCGTTGTAGGCCATCAATCCTCCATGGAAATGCCGTGCTCGACACCGTGACGACGAGCCTTCTCGCGCCATGCCGGGGCCAACTTACCCGGCCGACTACCTGGGGGTAGTGACGCGGGCGCGCTGGGACGTCCCGCCATCGGCACCCGGTGGGGTGTAACGAGAGCCCGGAGTCTCGACGGGTTAAGATTTCTCGAACGTCATGCCCCTGTGGCGAAATCTGGCAACCGCGATGGTCTCAAACACCATTGCCGAAAGGCTTGTGGGTTCGAATCCCACCGGGGGCACAACCCGAGCACACGATGGGTCCAGCGATCTGTCGATACCCCCGCCCGAAGCGCTGACGAGGCAGACTGCGTCAGGTGAACGCGCACATGACGCCGGACGAGTTCCGCACACACGGGCACGACGTCATTGACTGGATCGCCGACTACTACGAGCGCATCGAATCCTTCCCTGTCCTGTCTCAGGTCTCCCCTGGGGAAATCCGCGCCGCGCTGGCACCGCATGCGCCCGAGCACGGCGAGCCCTTCGGCTCCGTGCTGCGCGACCTCGACGACATTCTCCTGCCGGGAATCACCCACTGGCAGCACCCGTCCTTCTTCGCCTACTTCCCCGCCAACACCAGTGGGCCCGCGATCCTCGGGGATCTGCTCGCCTCGGGGCTCGGCGTACAGGGCATGCTATGGGCGACCTCCCCGGCTGCGACCGAACTCGAGACGCACGTCCTGGACTGGCTGTGCGAGTTGCTCGACCTGCCGACGCGGTTTCGCTCGGACGGCGACGGCGGCGGCGTCATCCAACACACTGCTTCCGACGCCGCGCTCGTCGCGTTGGCCGCCGCGTTGCACCGGGCCAGCGGCGGACGGACCGAACGCGACGGCGTCGGTCACGCCCGGTTTGCCGTGTACACCTCGACCCAGACACACTCGGCAGTGGAGAAGGCCTGCCGGATCGCCGGGCTCGGTTCCGCCGCGCTGCGCAAGATCGACGTCGATCCGCGGACGCTGGCCGCCCGGGCGAGCCATCTCCAGGTGCTGATCGACACCGACCGCGCCGGCGGCGTGATCCCGGCGCTCGTGGTGGCCTCCGTCGGCGCCACCGGCACTGGCGCCGTCGACCCCGTCGGCCAACTCGCGCTCATCGCGCGCGAGGCCGGCGCCTGGGTGCACGTCGACGCGGCCTGGGCCGGGGTTGCTGCGGTAGCGCCGGAGTTCCGCTGGCTCAACGACGGTCTCGAACTGGCCGACTCCTACGCGACCAACCCGCACAAGTGGCTGCTGACGAACTTCGACTGCGACGCATTCTGGGTCGCCGACCGAACGGCCCTTGTCGGTGCGCTGTCGATCCTGCCCGAATACCTGCGTAACGCAGCGAGTGAGACCGGGCAGGTCATCGACTATCGGGACTGGCACGTCCCGCTCGGGCGACGGTTCCGGGCGTTGAAACTGTGGGCCGTACTCAGGTGGTACGGCGCCGAAGGGTTGCGCGCGCACATCCGAGAGCACGTCGCGCTCGCCCAGGAGTTCGCGTCCTGGGTGCGTGCGGACGAGCGATTCGAGATCGTCATGCCGCACCCGTTGTCGCTGGTCACGTTTCGGCTGCGCGCCGGTGACGACGCGACTCTCGAGCTGATGCGCCGGGTCAACGACAGCGGCGACGTGTACCTCACGCACACGGTCGTCAACGGCGCAGTCGCGTTGCGCATGGCGATCGGCGCGACGCTGACCGAGCGCCGCCATGTCGAAGCTGCCTGGCATGCGCTGTCACGGTGACGGTGGCAGCTGCCACGGTCGGGGGCGTCCTGGCGGGCACCGGCTCAACGACTTCGTCGCCACCGCTGACCTCGACCGAGCGGCGGCGGTCTACCGCGCGGCGCGGGCACGCACCCGCACCATGCCCTCCTGGACGACGCTCGCGACCTGCGCGCCGTCGCGCCGGTAGAACCGCCCACTTGCCAGCCCCCGGCCGCCCGTCGCCGACGGCGAGCGCGTGGCGTACAGCAGCCAGTCGTCTGCGCGGAACGGCCGCTGGAACCACATGGCATGATCGAGCGACGCGACCGAGAGCTCGTCCGTGGACGCCGACAGCCCGTGCCGCACCATCACCGAGTCCAACAGGGTCATGTCGGAGCAAAACGTCAACACGCACACATGCAGCAACGGGTCGTCGGGCAGCGTGCCGTCGGCCTTCATCCACACGCGGCACGGACCGTCGCGCGGGCCGGCCCGGTGCTGCTGCCACGGCGGGTCGTCGACGTATCGCAGGTCGATCGGCTTCGGCATCGCTTTGAAAAACCCGGCCTCGCGCGGCGATTCACCCCATCGCTCGGCGAGCGCCGGCAGGCTCTGCGGTGCAGGCACGTCCGGCATCGCCGTCTGATGGTCGACGCCGTCCTGGTCGAGTTGAAACGACGCCGACAGCGCGAAAATGGTGTCGCCGTTCTGCACCGCGATCACCCGCCGCACCGAGAACGAGTGGCCGTCACGGATCCGGTCGACGTAGTACACGATCGGGATCGCCGGGTTCCCGGGCCGCACGAAGTAGGAGTGCAGCGAATGCACGCGCCGCGCGTCCTCGACGGTGCGGCCCGCCGCGACGAGTGCCTGCCCGGCCACCTGCCCCCCGAACACCCGCTGCCAGCCGACCTGCGGGCTCCGCCCACGGAAGATGTCCAGCTCGATGCGCTCGAGATCCAGCAGGCGCACCAGGTCGTCGACCGCCTCCTGGCCGGTCGCGCCGCTGGACCCGACGGCGTCGACGCTGCCCGGATCACCCATGGCGCAGGACGTCGCCGATCCGGTGGACGCGGATGGTGTTGGTCGAGCCGGGTGTCGACGGCGGCGTGCCCGCCACGACGATCACCAGATCGTGCGGACGGCACACGCCCCGGGTGACGAGCGCCGAGTCGACCTGCCGCACCATGTCGTCGGTAGTGTTGACCGTCCAGACGAGATGCGCCTCCGCACCCCAGATCAGCGCCATCTGCCGCTGCACGGTCTCGCGCGGCGTGAAGACGAGCAGCCGCTGGCTCGGCTGCAACCGCGACAGCCGGCGCGCCGTGTCGCCGGTCTGGGTGAACGCGACGAGCGCGACAGCGCCCAGTGCGTTGCCGATGTCCATCGCGGCCTTCACGATCGCGCCGCCCGACGTGCGCGGGTTGTGCTGCAGACCCGCAGCCCGCGTACCGGACTCCTCGACGGAGCGGATGATCCTGCTCATCGTCGCGACTGCCTGGATCGGGAACTTCCCGACGCTGGTCTCGCCGGACAGCATCACCGCGTCGGCGCCGTCGATCACGGCGTTGGCGACGTCCGAGGCCTCGGCACGGGTCGGGCGCGAATGCGTGATCATCGATTCAAGCATCTGGGTGGCGACGATGACCGGCTTGGCGTTGTCGCGGCAGATCTGTATCGCTCGCTTCTGCACCACCGGCACCTGTTCGAGCGGCATCTCCACGCCGAGATCACCGCGCGCCACCATCACCCCGTCGAACGCCAGGACGATCTCCTCGAGCTGCTCGACCGCCTCCGGTTTCTCCACCTTCGCGATGACCGGGATGCGGATACCGACATCGTCCATGACGCGGTGCACGAGCTTGACGTCCGCGGGACTGCGGACGAAGGAGAGCGCCACGAAGTCGACGCCGAGCCGCAATGCGAACTCGAGATCGTCGGCGTCCTTCTCGGACAGCGCGGGCACGCTGACGTCCACCCCGGGTAGCGACAGGCCCTTGTTGTTGCTGACCGGCCCGCCCTCGGTGACGTCGCACACGACCTCGGTGCCGTTCGTGACCTCGACCGCGATCAGCGCGACGTTGCCGTCGTCGACGAGCAACTTGTCGCCGGGGCGGACGTCGGCGGCGAGGTTCTTGTAGGTGGTCGAGACCCGGTCGTGATCACCGTCGCAGTCCTCCACGGTGATCACGATGCGCTCGCCGGTGGCCCAGGTGACCGGGCCTGCGGCAAAGGTGCCGAGGCGGATCTTGGGTCCCTGCAGGTCGGCCAGCATCGCCACGTTGCGCCCGGCCGCGGCGGCCGCCTGCCGCACCTCGTGGAACCGGCGTCCGTGGTCGGCGTGCGCGCCGTGGCTGAAGTTCAGCCGGGCAACGTCCATCCCCGCCTCGACGAGGGCGCGGGCCCGTTCGAGCGTGTCGGTCGCGGGGCCGAGCGTACAAACAATCTTGGCGTGCCGGATCACTCGTTCAGCCTAGGGGTTACCGCCCGGAAATCGCTTCCACCGATCGCGATGCGGCCGACCGGCCAGAGCCCGTCCGGCGCATCAAGATCGGCGGTGAGGTCAGCCTTTCGCGGCAGCCATCACCGCGGTGTCCACGTCCTCCCCCGCGGCCTGCGCGCGGCGGGTCGCCTCCAGCACCCGCCGGAAGTCCCGCGGCACGATCGCGGTGAACTGTGCGCGCGCCCTCGGCCAGTCCGCCAACAGCCGGGCACCGACGGGGGAGTCGGTCAGTCTCACGTGCTCGGCCACGATCGTGTGCAGCCGCCGTGAGTCCTCGTCGGTCAGTGGCCCGACGTCGACGAGTTCGCGGTTAACCAGGTCGGTGTCGAGGTCGAGGACGTAGGCGTACCCGCCCGACATGCCGGCTGCGATGTTGCGGCCGGTACGCCCGAGGATCACCGCGACGCCGCCGGTCATGTACTCCAACGCATGGTCGCCGACACCTTCTGCGAGCACGATGGCACCCGAGTTGCGCACGCAGAACCGCTCTCCGACCACGCCACGCAGGTAGATCTGCCCGGCCGTCGCGCCGTAGGCGATGACATTGCCGCCGATCACGTTGCGCTCGGCCTGGAACGGGGCGCCCGGATGCGGACGCACGGCCAGTACCCCTCCGGACAGTCCCTTGCCGGCGTAGTCGTTCGTGTCTCCCAGCAGCCGCAGGGTGATGCCGCCCGGTAGGAACGCACCGAAGGACTGGCCGGCCGAGCCGGTGAACGTGATGTCGATCGTGCCCGGCGCCAGGCCGGCTGCGCCGTAGCGGCGAGTTACCAGCGAGCCGAGCATGGTGCCGACGGTGCGGTTGACGTTGCGCACCGGCAGCTCCAACCTCACCGGGGCGGCGTCGAGCAACGCTCCCTCGCACAGCTGGATCAGCGTGTTGTCGAGCGCGGCGTCGAGCGCATGGTCCTGCTCGCGCGACTTGGTGAGCGACTGCTGGTAGGGATTGTCCGGCACCCGCAGCATCGGCGTGAGGTCGAGCCCCTCGGCCTTCCAGTGCGCGATCGCCTTCGCGGTCTCGAGTAGCTGCGCCTGGCCGATCGCCTCCTCGAGCGTGCGGAATCCGAGCGATGCCAGGATCTCTCGCACCTGCTCGGCGATGAAGGTGAAGAACGCCTCGACGAACTCCGGCTTGCCGGTGAACCGCTCGCGCAGCAGCGGGTTCTGGGTGGCCACCCCCACCGGACAGGTGTCGAGGTGGCACACGCGCATCATGATGCAGCCCGCGACGATCAACGGCGCGGTGGCGAACCCGTACTCCTCGGCACCGAGCAGCGCCGCCACGACCACGTCGCGGCCGGTCTTCATCGCACCGTCGACCTGGACCGTGATGCGATCACGCAGTCCGTTGAGCAGAAGCGTCTGCTGGGTGTCGGCCAGGCCGAGCTCCCAGGGCAAGCCGGCGTGCTTGAGCGAGGTCAGCGGGGCGGCGCCGGTGCCGCCGTCGTGCCCGGAGATCAAGACGACGTCCGCGTGCGCCTTGGACACTCCGGCAGCGACCGTTCCGACGCCTGCCTCCGACACGAGCTTGACGTGGACGCGGGCCTGAGAGTTGGCGTTCTTGAGGTCGTGGATGAGCTGGGCGAGGTCCTCGATCGAGTAGATGTCGTGGTGCGGCGGCGGCGAGATCAGACCCACGCCGGGCGTCGAGTTCCGCGTGCGGGCGATCCACGGGTAGACCTTGAAACCGGGTAGTTGCCCACCCTCACCGGGCTTCGCGCCTTGCGCCACCTTGATCTGCAGGTCGTCGGCGTTGACGAGGTAGTGGCTTGTCACGCCGAAGCGTCCCGAGGCCACCTGCTTGACCGCCGACCGACGCAGGTCGCCGTTCTCGTCGGGTTCGAAGCGGCGCGCGTCCTCGCCGCCCTCGCCGCTGTTGGACTTGGCGCCCATCCGGTTCATCGCGATCGCGAGGGTCTCATGCGCCTCGGCCGAGATGGAACCGTATGACATCGCACCGGTGGCGAACCGCCTGACGATCGAGCTCACCGGCTCGACCTCGTCGAGCGGGACCGCCGGCCGTTCGCCGAACTTGAACTCGAACAAGCCGCGCAGCGTGCCGCCTTCGCGGTTGAGCTGCTCGACCTTCTCGGTGTACTCCCGAAAGACCTCGTAGCGGCGCGAACGGGTCGCGTGCTGGAGCAGGAAGACCGTCTCCGGGTTGAACAGGTGCAACTCGCCCTCACGCCGCCACTGGTACTCCCCACCCACGTCGAGGCGGCGATGGGCCTTGGACGTCGCCACGAGCGGATACGCCGACTGGTGCCGTGCCCCGGCCTCCTCGGCGAGCACGTCGAGCCCGACACCACCAAGCCGCGACGGCGTGGCGCCGAAGTACTCGTCCACGAGCGCCTGCGACAGACCGAACGCCTCGAACACCTGCGCGCCGGTGTAGGACTGGATGGTCGAGATGCCCATCTTGGACATCACCTTGAGTACGCCCTTGCTCAGCGCCTTGACGTAGTTGGTCAATGCCTGCTTCGCGTCGACACCGGAGATCGCGCCGTGCCGCACGAGATCCTCGATCGTCTCGAACGCTAGGTAGGGGTTGACCGCGGCCGCTCCGTAACCGATCAGCAGCGCGACGTGGTGCACCTCGCGCGCCTCCCCGGTTTCCACGATGAGCCCGACCTGCGAGCGCTGTCCGGTTCGCACCAGATGCTGATGGACGGCGGAGGTCAGCAGCAACGACGGGATCGGTGCGTGGTCGGGGTCGCAGTCCCGATCGGACAGGATCAGGATGCGGGCACCCGCCTCCACGGCCGTCGAGCACTCCCGGCGAACCCGTTCGATGGCCGCGGCGAGCGCCTCCCCGCCGCCGTGCACGCGGTAACGACCGTCGATGAGCTGACACCGGAAGCCCGGCATGTCGCCGTCGGCGTTGATGTGCCAGATCTTGGCGAGCTCCTCGTTGTCGAGCACGGGGCGCGGGATCACGACCTGCCGGCAGGATGCCGGGCCGGGCGCGAGCAGGTTGTGCTCCGGGCCGAGGCCACCGGACAGCGAGGTGACCAGCTCCTCGCGGATCGCGTCGAGCGGCGGGTTGGTGACCTGGGCGAACAGCTCGGTGAAGTAGTCGAACAGCATGCGCGGCCGCTGCGAGAGCGCGGCCAGCGGGGTGTCGCTGCCCATCGACCCGATCGGCTCGATGGCTGCCTTGGCCATCGGCGTGATGAGCAGCCGCAGCTCCTCCTCGGTGTAGCCGAAGATCTGCTGGCGACGGGTGACCGACTCGTGCGTGAACACGACGTGCTCACGCGCCGGTAGCTGGTCGAGATGCATCAGCCCGGCGTGCAACCACTCGGCGTAGGGCTGCTCAGCCGCGATCTCGGCCTTGACGTCGTCGTCGGAGCGGATCTCGCCGCGCACGGTGTCGACCAGGAACATCCGGCCGGGCTGCAACCTTCCCTTCGCGACGATCGTGGCTGGGTCGAGGTCGAGCACGCCGGACTCGCTGCCGAGCACCACGATGCCATCGGCCGTCTGCCACCACCGACCGGGACGCAGCCCATTGCGGTCGAGGACTGCGCCGATGATCGTGCCGTCGGTGAAGTTGACGCAGGCCGGGCCGTCCCACGCCTCCATCAGGCAGGAATGGAACTCGTAGAACGCGCGGCGGGCCGGCTCCATGGCGGCGTTGTTCTCCCATGCCTCCGGGATCATCATCAGCACGGCATGGGGCAGGCTCCGCCCGCCCAGGTGCAGCAGCTCGAGGACCTCGTCGAAGGATGCGGAATCGCTCGCCTCGGGCGTGCAGATCGGGAACAACCGCCGCAGATCGCCCGGACTCCACTGCCCATCCTGCCCGCGGGCGGGCGCGAGCAGATCGGACTCGAGCAGCGCCTCACGGGTGCGCATCCAGTTGCGATTGCCGCGGATCGTATTGATCTCACCGTTGTGCGCGATGTAGCGGAACGGGTGGGCCAAGGGCCAGGAGGGGAACGTGTTGGTCGAGAACCGGCTGTGCACCAGACCGATCGCGCTCTCGAACCGCGGGTCGGTGAGATCGGGGAAGAACGCACCGAGCTGGTCGGTCGTGAGCATCCCCTTGTAGACGATCGTGCGGCACGACAGCGACGGGAAATACAGGTCGAGCCGGGACTCGCGGGCGCGCCGCTCGGCGACCTTGCGCAGGGCATATGCGCGGCGGTCGAGGGCGAGTCCGGACTCGCCCCGCGCGCCCTGGACGTAGAGCTGCCGGAAGCGCGGCATGACGCCGAGTGCGGTGGGCCCGAGGGTGTCGGGCACGGTGGGCAGCTCGCGCCACGCGAGCACTTGCAGGCCCTCCTCCGCCGCAACCGCCTCGACGAGCTCGACGAGGCGCCCGGCGGCGGCGGCGTCCGCCGGCAGGAAGACGTTGCCTGCGGCGTAGGCACCGCGGGCAGGCAACGCGACACCGGCGACCGCGCGCAGGAACCGGTCCGGCAGCTGCACGGTCATGCCGGCGCCGTCTCCCGAGGACGGTTCCGCACCGGCCGCGCCGCGATGGTCGAGGTTGTGCAGGGCAGTCAGCGCCTGCGCCACGATCTCGTGGCTGGCCCGGCCGTAGAGGTCCGCGACGAAGGCGACGCCGCAGGAATCGGACTCGAACTGCGGGTCGTACAGGCCCTGAGCGGGGGGCACGGCCGAAAAGGCTGGCACGCGGTCTCCTGTCGTGGACGATGCGATTCGAACAGTGCAATTCGTTCAGCAGGACCCCGGCACAGCGGTGAGCACGGTGGGTCTGCGGCCGGGACGGCGTCGGCCCGCACAGCAGGGTTCAGATTACCGTCCGGCCGAACCCGGCCGGTAGCGCGATCCGGGTGCCGCATTCGACGGGGTGATCGACGTGGCGACCTGCTTGCCGAACGTGCCCGATCGGCGAGTCTCAGGCGGGCCAGGCGGCGGCCACCAGAGACTCCAGCCCCGGCCGGGCGTCCACGCCGATCGGCCTGCCGGCGAGATCGGTGACGTAGAACGCGTCGACGACGATGCCGGCGAGCGAGGACACCCGCGCCGAGCGGACATCGAGCCCGGCGCGTTCCAACGCGGTCGTGATGCGGTACAGCAGGCCGATCTCGTCCTCGCCGCGGAACTCCACGACGGTCGCGGCGGTCGCGTCGTCGAACCAATGCACCGACGGCCGGGTGTGCGGCGCGTCGGTCGGGCGGCGCGAATACACCCGCTCCTTCTCGGCGAGCTTCGTGGCCAGCCCCAACTCGCCCTTGAGCGCCCGGGCCAGATCGCTGCGCACCAACGCGGCGTCGGGCATCCGGCCGAACCTCGGCGCGACCACGAACCGGTTCACCGCCATCCCGGAATAGGTACGGATCGACGCCTCGCGGATGTCGAGCAGGTGCAGCGCCAGCACCCCGGTCGTGCGGTACAGCGTGCCGGGGACGTCCGGCGCCGCCACGATCACCTCGTCCGGGCGCACGAGGACCGCCAGTTCGCCGCTCTCGGCGAGTGCACGGCGCTCGTCGTCCAGCGGCGGCACGGACGGGGCGCGGCTGCCGTGCATCGCCGCCTTGGCACGCCGGACCAGGTCGGTGACGAGCGACTCCTTCCAGTCGCTCCAGGCAGCCGGCCCGGTGGCGGCCGCATCCGCCCACGCCAACGCGTGCAGCAGGTCGAGCAGTTGCGCGGAGTTGTCGACGGAGTTGCGCACGATGCTGATGGTCTTCGGATCGTCCGGGTCGCGACGGGTTGCGGTGTTGGGCAGCAGGAGGTGATGGCGGACCAGGCCGACCACCATCGCGAGATCCTCACCGGTGTAGCCCATCCGGCGGGCGATCGTCACGGCGTGCTCGGCGCCGACGATCGAGTGGTCCGCACCTGGATAGCCCTTGCCGATGTCGTGCAGCAGCGCACCGATGAGCAGCAGGTCGCGCCGCTCGACGCCGCTGTCGTGTCCGGCCGCCGCGGCCGCCGCCTCGAGCAGGTGCCGGTCCACCGTGAAGCGGTGCACGGGATTGTGCTGCGCCCGGCACCGGACGGCATCCCACTCCGGGATGAGTGCGACGAGCAGGCCGGCCTGGTCGAGCGACTCCAGCACCGCAATCGCCGGCGTCCCGGTGCCGAGCACGGCCAGAAGATCGTCGAGAACCGGCGGCGGCCACGGGATCGGCAGCGGTGCGGACTCGGTCGCGAGCCGTTCCAAGGCGAACGGCGAGATGGGCCTGTTGTGCTCGGCGGCCGCGCGCGCCACCCGCAGCACGAGCCCGGGATCGGCCCACGGGTCGGCATCGCGGGCCAGCACGATCTCGCCGTCCTGGATGACGACGTTGCGCGCCACCCCGACGCGCCGATCGACAGGTCTGCCGTTGCCGAAGCGCCACCATCGGTTCGTGGGTTGGGATCGCTGCGCCTCCACCCGGCGCCAGGAGATGTCCTGCGCGTGCGCTATCGAGCGGGCCGCCTCGTTCACCCGTCGCAGCAGAGTGTCGCGCGCCTCGCCGGCATCGGTATCGCGGTAGTCGAGCGCGGCGGCCACGCCGTCCTGCTCCTGCTTGTGCAGCACGTCGTCGGCCCGGCCGGTGAGCCGGTGCAACTCTCCCCGGGCGTCGAGCAGGGTCGGATACGCCTCGCGCACCCGCACCGGATAGTCGGTCAGTTGCGCGGCCGCCAGCGCGCGAACGGCCTGCGCGTCGCGCAAACCGCCGCGGGACTCCTTGAGATTCGGCTCGAGCAGGAACGCTGCGTCGCCGGCGAGCGCCCATCGCAGCTTCGACATCTCGCGCATCTCGTCCAGGCGGTTGATGGCGCTTGCGCGCCACACGTCCAGCACGCTGCTGCGCACCCGGCCGGTGATTCCCGCATCCCCGGCGATGTGCCGGATGTCGAGCAGGCCGAGCAGTGCCTTCAGGTCGTCCTTCGCGATTTGCACCGCCTCGTCCGGGGTGCGGACAGAGTGGTCGAGCCCGATGCGGCTGTCCCAGATCGGATACCAGATCGAGTCGGCGATGTCGGCCAGGCCGGCCACCGATCCGTCGTGCAACAGCACGAGGTCGAGATCGGAGTGCGGCGCCGGTTCCTTGCGACCGAGCGCACCCACGGCCACGAGCGCGACACCGTCGACCGGCGAGAGCAAGTTGGCCAGCCACTCGTCGTACGCGCTGCACAACTGCTCACGCAGGGCCGCGCCGACGACTCCGGGCCGGCGCAGTACGCCGGCCCGGACATCGCGCAGTGACTGCTCAGATTGCGTCGGCGTCGCGTTCTCCCGTCCGGACCCGGACGAGTGCCTCGACCGTCGTGACCCAGACCTTGCCGTCCCCGATCTTGCCGGTGCGGGCCGCCTCGACGATCGCCGAGACCATCTTGTCGACGTCTCCGTCCGAGACGATGACGTCGATGCGCACCTTGGGCACGAAGTCGACGGTGTACTCCGCGCCGCGATAGACCTCGGTGTGCCCGCGTTGACGGCCGAAGCCCTGGACCTCACTCACCGTCAGGCCCTGTACACCGAGGACCTCGAGCGCTGCCTTCACGTCGTCGAGCTTGAACGGCTTGACGACGGCCGTGATCTGCTTCATGCCGCTCCTCGCTTGGACGACGACCGGGCGGACGATGCTCCGTCCCGGAGCCTACGGGTTGGTCGGGTGCTCATGAGCTGCTGACGAGGTCCGCACGCGTCGCTCACGCGTCCACCTTCTCCTTCGGAAGGGCCGCGGCCGAGCCGTGGCCACCGATCGTGCCGCCGAGCGGGCCGAACTCGTAGGCCGACTCGCCGTGGATCGCCGTGTCCAGGCCCTCGTCCTCTGCTTCCTCGGACACCCGGTTCTTGATGAACACGTTGATGGCGAGCGCGATGATTGCGGTCGCGACGAACGAGTAGATCGTCACCGCGCCGGCCGCGAGGAACTGGTGCAGCAACAGGTTCCAGCCGCCCCAGTGACCGCCACCGCCGTACAGGATGCCGTCGTTGCCGAGGGGGTTGACGCCCTTGGTGCTGAAGAACCCGACGCACAGGGTGCCCACCCAGCCGCCGACGAAGTGGACGCCGACGACGTCGAGTGAGTCGTCGTAGCCGAGCTTCGTCTTCAGGCCGATCGCACTGGCGCAGATCGCACCCGCGATGAAACCGATGAAGATCGAGCCCATCGGGCTGACCCAGCCGGCACACGGGGTGATCGCCACGAGTCCGGCGACCGCACCCGAGGCGGCGCCCAGGGCCGTGCACTTCCCGAACTTGATCTTCTCCACGAGGATCCAGCCCAGCAGCGCGGTGGCCGTGGCGGTGTTTGTGTTCACCCAGGCGAAACCGGCGACGTTGTCGGCGGCCAGTTCAGAACCGGCGTTGAAGCCGAACCAGCCGAACCACAGCAGGCCGGCGCCGAGCATCACGAACGGGATGTTGTGCCCGCGCATGTTGGTCTTCGGCCAGCCCCTGCGCTTGCCCAGAATGAACGCCATCGCCAGACCGGCCGCACCCGCGTTGATGTGGACGACTGTTCCACCGGCGAAGTCCTCGGCGAAGAAGTGACCTCCTGAACTCGGGATGAGCGAGCGGTTCAGCCAGCCGAATCCGTCGAACACCCAGTGCGCGACCGGCGCGTACACGACGATGGACCACACCGTCACGAAGGCGACGAACGCCCCGAACTTCCACCGATCCGCAGTGGCGCCGGTGATCAATGCCGGGGTGATGATGGCGAATGTCAACTGGAAGGCGACGAAGACGATCGTCGGGATCGTCTGGGCGGCACCGAAGATCGGGACCGCGTCGTTGATGTTGCGCATGAAGGCGAAGTGGAAGTCGCCGAGGTACTTCCCGTCACCGCCAAAGGCCCAGGTGAAGCCGACGCACAACCAGGTGACGCTGACAATCGCGATCGCGGCGAAGTTCTGCATGAGCATGGCGAGCACGTGCTTCGCGCGGACCATGCCGCCGTAGAAGAACGCCAGCGCCGGTGTCATCAGCAGCACGAGCGACGCGGCGGCCAGAACCCACGCGGTGTTGCCCGAGTCAATCGTCTTCGGCGTCACGTATGGCACGGCGAGTAGCAGGTGAGACACGAAGGGCTCCCCCAGTCGTCAGGGCGCGGGGGGACTCCCCACGCGCATGGCGGCAAGGTTCCAAGTCGCCTGTTACGCGGACCGCTCCCAGGTGTTTCGCGCGTGTAACCGACGCGCTGTGACGACGCGACCCCTGAGGGTGACTAGCGTCCTCGGCATGACCTCCCTCACCCGCGAGGACGCCCGCCGGCGGGCTGCGCAGGTCGTGGTCCAGGGCTATCGCATCGTGCTGGATCTGGCGCTCGGCGACGGGCATTTCGGGTCAGTCGCGACGATCCGCTTCGAATTCTCCGGCGCCTTCGGCGACACCACCTTCGTCGACGTCCACCCCCACGATCTGCGCTCGATCACCCTGAACGGGGCTGCGCTCGACACGTCGACTGTGTTCGATGTCGCAGCCGGGCGGATGGTGCTGCGACCGCGCGCGGGCGCGAACGAGCTGGTGGTCGACGCGGTGATGTCCTACTCCCACGACGGGGAGGGACTGCACCGCCATGTCGATCCGGCCGACGGCCGCGGCTACGTGTACGCCATGTCGTTCCTCGACGCGGCGCCGCGGTGGTTCGCCTGCTTCGACCAACCGGACCTCAAGGCGCCGGTCTCCCTCGAGCTGCGCTGCCCGCCCGATTGGCGGGTCGCCGGCAACGGGCCCGCCGCGGAGGTCGAACCGGGGCGCTGGCAGGTGGCGAGGACCGGTCCGCTGGCCACCTACTTCACGACGTTGATCGCCGGTCCCTACACCGAGGTGCGCGACGAGCACGACGGCATCCCGCTCGTGCTGCACGCACGCCGATCGATGGCCGAGTACCTCGATCGCGACGCAGCCGAGCTCATGCAGACCACCAAGCGCTGCCTCGACGAGCTGCACGCGCTGTTCGGCGTCCGGTACCCGTGGGGCGAGTACCACCAGGCGTTCGTGCCCGAGTTCAACGCCGGCGCCATGGAGAACCCGGGCTGCGTGACGCTGGCCGACACGATGTTGTTCCGGTCGCGGGTCACCGACTCCGATCGCCGGGATCGCGCGGTCACGATCGCGCACGAGATGGCGCACATGTGGTTCGGCGACCTCGTCACGATGCGCTGGTGGGACGACCTGTGGCTCAACGAGTCGTTCGCCGAGTATCTCGGCCACCGAGTGTCCGGCCCCGAGTCGTGGGTCGACTTCGGCATCGAACGCAAGACCTGGGGCTACGCCGCCGATCGTCGTCCGTCCACCCATCCGGTCGCCGGCAACGGTGCGATCGATGCGGACAGTGCGCTGAGCGAATTCGACGGGATCTCCTACGCCAAGGGCGCGTCCGCGCTGCGCCAGCTCGCGCTGCGCCTGGGTGACGACGTGTTCCTGGCCGGGCTGCGCAGCTACATCGCCGGGCACGCGAACGGCAACGCGGCGCTCGCCGACCTGCTCGGAGCCTGGACCTCGGCGGGCGCGATCGATCTCGACGACTGGGCGAACCGCTGGCTGCGCACCACCGGCCTCGACGACCTGTCCGTCGACAATGCAACGCTCGTGCGGCGAGCGCCCGGCGGCACGGCCCGCGTGCATGCGCTGTCGGTTGCCACGTTCGGAGCCGACGGAGTGGAGTTGGGCCGGCAACGCGTCGAGGTGCGCGCCGACGCCACGCCGCTCGATCTCGTCGCCGGTACGGTCGTGCTCCCGGATGCCGACGACGAGACCTGGGCAAAGCTGGTGCTGCCGGCCACGACGTGGAACGCGATGCCCGCGGCACTTCGCGGGATCGCCTCGCCGCAGTCGCGCGTCGCCGTCTGGAACGCCCTCCAACTGGCCGTGGCCGACGCCGACGTCAACCCGGCGCAGGCGCTCGACCTCGTCCTCCAGGCGCTGCCGGGTGAGACGGTCGACGCGGTCACCTCGATCGTCGGCCGGTGGGCCACCCGAGTCGCGCAGCGCTACCTGCCGGACCGGGCGCGCCGGGCCGCGCTGGGCCGGATCTGCGACTCGGCGCTGCACAGCGCCCATGCCGCGCCACCTGGTTGCAGCGGGCAACTTGCCGCGGCCCGCACCGCGATCCGGACGTGCGCCGACCGCGCGCTGTTGCGCTCCTGGCTGGCCGGTGAGGCCCTGCCGCCCGGCCTGCTCATCGACACCGACCTGCGCTGGGCCGTGCTGACCCGGCTCGCGTTCCTCGGCGATGTCGGTCCCCGTGAGATCGATGCCGCCGCGGATGCCGATCACAGCAGCGACGGTGCGGTGCAGGCCGCCCGTTGCCGTGCCGCCCGACCCGACCCGGTGGCGAAAGCCGCGGCGTGGCAGACGATCATGAGCGATCCGGACGTCGCGAACTATCAGCTCTATGCCGCCGCTGAGGGATTCTGGGACCCCGACCAGCGTGCACTCACCGCGACGTACGTCCCGCGCTACTTCGAGCAGATCGGTGCGACGGCAACGCTGCGCTCAGGCTGGGTGGTGGACCGGCTGGCGCTGCTGGCCTACCCGTGGGCGGCGGTTGACGCCGCGACGCTGGCGGCCACCGAAGCGCTGCTGGCCTCCGAGGCGCTCGATTCCGGGATCCGGCGCTCGGTCGTCGACGCGGGTGACGATCTGCGCCGCGCGCTTCGCTCGCGGGCGCGCTTCGGCTGATCGAGAGGGAGTCAGCCGACGACCGATTCCCGAGCGGCGACGAACGCCTGCACGCACGTCTCGATGTCAGCTGCAGAGTGCGCCGCGGACAGCTGTACCCGGATCCGCGCCTTACCGCGCGGCACGACCGGGTAGCTGAATGCGATCACATACACGCCGTGTTCGAGCATGGCCTCGGCGATCCGGCCGGCGAGCACGGCGTCGCCGAACATCACGGGCACGATCGGATGCTCGCCGGGCAACAGGTCGAAGTGCGCGTCACTCATCAGCCGGCGAAACAGCGCCGCGTTGTCGCGCAGTTGTCGGCGTTGCTCGGCGCTGCCGGTCACGAGGTCGATCGCCGCGAGTGATCCGGCGACGACCGGCGGGGCGACGGCATTGGAGAACAGATACGGCCGGGCGCGCTGGCGAAGCAGCTCGACGATCTCAGCATGCGCGCTGACGTACCCGCCGGACGCGCCGCCCAGGGCCTTGCCGAGCGTCCCGCTGTTGATATCGACCCGATCCTGGACCCCGAACAGATCGGGCGTGCCTGCGCCGGACGGACCGACGAACCCGACGGCGTGCGAGTCGTCGACCATCACCATGGCCGCATACCGTTCGGCGAGCGTGCAGATCTCGTCCAACGGCGCGAGATAGCCGTCCATCGAGAACACCCCGTCGGTGACGACGAGGCGCCGCCGTGCGTCGGTGGCCGACTGCAGCTGGGCTTCGAGGTCGGCCATGTCACGGTTGCCGTAGCGCAGTCGTTTCGCCTTGCACAGCCGGATGCCGTCGATGATCGATGCGTGGTTCAGCTCGTCGGAGATGACGGCGTCACGCTCGTCGAGCAGGACCTCGAACACGCCGCCATTGGCGTCGAAGCACGACGAGAACAAGATCGTGTCGTCGGTGCGGAGGAAGTCCGACAGCCGCCGTTCGAGGGCGGCATGCTGAGTCTGCGTGCCGCAGATGAAACGCACGCTGGCCATGCCGAAGCCCCACTCGTCCAGGGCGTCGCGGGCCGCGGTCACGACCGCCGGGTGGTTGGCGAGGCCGAGGTAGTTGTTGGCGCAGAAGTTCAGTAGGGCCCGGCCGTCGGCCGATACCTGCGCGGACTGCGGGGAGGCGAGCTGCCGTTCGCGCTTGTGGAGGCCGGCGCCGCGGATCTCGTCGAGCGTCTGCTGCAGCTGGTTGCGGACCTCGCCGTACATGTCAGATATCTCCGCTCCAGTCCAGAACTACCTTGCCGCATTGCCCCCCGCGAGCAGTCGCGAACGCGGCGGCCCACTCGCCGGCCGGGTACCGGTGGGTCACGACGGAAGCGATGGCGCTCTCGAACTGGGTGCCCGAGCGCAGCATGGCGCTCATGGCATACCACGTCTCGAACATCTCGCGGCCGTAGATGCCCTTGATGGTGATCATGTGCGTGATCACGCGGGCCCAGTCGATCTCGATCGGCGCGCTCGGCAGACCCAGCATCGCGATTCGGCCGCCGTGGTTGACGTTGGCGAGGACCTCGGGCAATGCGGACGGGTGGCCGCTCATCTCCAACGCGACGTCGAAACCCTCGACCATGCCGAGGCGCGACTGGGCGGAGGCGATCGACTCGCGGGACACGTCCACCGCCAGGTCGACGCCCATCATGCGCGCGAGATCGAGCCGGTAGGGCGACACATCAGTGATCACGACGAAGCGCGCGCCCACGTGCCGGCACACCTGCGCGGCCATCAGCCCGATCGGACCGGCGCCGGTGATCAGTACGTCCTCCCCGGCGAGCGGGAAGGACAGCGCAGTGTGGACCGCGTTGCCGAACGGGTCGAAGATCGCGCCCAGGTCGGGGTCGACGGGCGCGTGGTGCACCCAGACGTTCGCCTCGGGCACGACGATGTACTCGGCGAACGCGCCGTCGCGGTTGACGCCGATCGAGGAGGTCCGGATGCACAGGTGGCGGCGGCCCGCGCGGCAGTTGCGGCAGGTGCCACAGACGACGTGGCCCTCCCCCGAGACGAGGTCGCCCCGCTCGACGTCGCGCACCGCGTAGCCGGTCTCGACGACCTCACCACAGAACTCGTGCCCGGGGATCAGGGGCGCGTTGATCGCGCCGGCCGCCCAGGAGTCCCACGACTCGATGTGCAGGTCGGTGCCGCAGATGCCCGTGCGCAGCACGCGCACCTTGATGTCGGTAGGCCCCGGCTTCGGCTCGGGACGATCGGTCAGGTCGAAGCCCGGACCCGCCGCCGGCTTGTAGAGGGCTCTCACAGCCTCACGGTAGTAGCTCACCGACCGTGGTTCGTAGCTGCGGCCGAGATTGTGCGGCGGTGCAATCAGATGAGCGTGCCGTCGGCGTTCGCGTAGTGGATCGCGGCGGCGGGCGCGACGTCGCGGACGGCCTGCTCGCCCGCCGCGTCGGTGGCGTCCTCGCCGAGCACGACGGCCGCCGCCAGGCCGGGCGCGCCGGACGACACGGCCATCGCCACCGCCACCTGCAGCGCCGACAGCGACAGCGAGGGCAGCGACACGGAGGCGGCGACATACGTCCGCCCGTCGCCGTCGCGCACGGCCGCGCCCTGCGCAGCTCGCGTGCGTGCCCGTGCGGACCGGGCCAGCGTGACGAGCTTGGCGTCCTCAGCGGCGAGCTCGGTCATGATCGTCCTCTCGGAGTCGCTCGCTGTCGGCGCCCAGTTCAGCGGTCGAGGGCGCGACGCGGCGCACGAGCACCGTATCGATCCGGTTGCGTCGCCCCCCGACGTCCTCGGCCGTCAATTCCAGACCGTGCACGACCGCCGACGAGCCCGGAATCGGCACCCGGCCGAGCGCCTCGGCGAGCAGACCTCCGACCGTTTCGACGTCATCGCGGTCGGGCAGCTCGACGCCGAACACCTCGCCGAGGTCCTCGACCGCGAGGCGCGCGGTCACCCGCGCGGAGTCCTCGTCGATCCGCTCGACCGGTGCCCGTTCGACGTCGTACTCGTCGGTGATCTCACCGACGATCTCCTCCAGGATGTCCTCGATGGTGATCAGCCCTGCGGTGCCGCCGTACTCGTCGATGACGATCGCGATGTGTGAGCGGGCGGCCTGCATCTCGCGCAGCAGCTCGTCGACGGGCTTGGACTCGGGCACGTACGCGACGGTGCGCATGACGTCCTCGACCGACGTGGTGCGTGACCGCTCCGCGTCCTGCGCCCGGCGGACGAGGTCCTTGAGGTAGACCGCGCCGAGCACGTCGTCGGCGCTGTCGCCGACGACCGGGATTCGCGAGAAGCCGCTGCGCAGGGCGAGCGCAAGCGCCTGGCGGACCGACTTGTCGCGCTCGATCCACACAACCTCGGTACGCGGGACCATCACCTCGCGCGCAATAGTGTCGCCGAGGTCGAACACCGATTGGATCATCTGTCGTTCGCCGTGCTCGACGACGCCGCGCTCCTCGGCGAGATCGACGAGCTCACGCAACTCGATCTCCGAGGCAAACGGACCGTCGCGCAACCCCCGCCCAGGGGTGATCGCGTTGCCGAACAGGATGAGCAGCGCAGCGAGGGGGTTGAACGCCCGGCCGAGCAGTCGCACCCACGGCGCGCCGGCGAGGGCCACCCGGTTCGGATGCTGACGGCCCAAGGTGCGCGGCCCCACGCCGATCACTGCGTAGCAGATGACAATCATGACGAGGACGGTGACCGCGGCGACCGGCCACGCGGTACCGAACTGCGAGCGGGCCACGATGGTCGCGAGCACGGTGGCGGTCAGCTCGCAGGCCAACCGCAGCAGTAGCAGCAGGTTGGTGTACCGCGCACGGTCGGCCATGATCGCCCATAGCGCGCCGGCACCCTTGCGTTCCGCGCGCAGGAATTCCTCTGCGCGCGCCGGCGAGACCCGAGCCAACGCAGAGTCGACACAAGCGAACATTCCGCCGATCGGCACCAGGCAGATCGCCACGACGATCGCGATGACGTCGCCGGAGGTCATCGCTTGGTACTTGCCGCGTCTCTGAGGTCGCCGCCAGTGCCCGGCAGCGGCGCGCGGATCGGGCCGCGCTTCGTGATGCGTGCCCATTCCTTGACGAGCCGGGCCTGCAGCTCGAACATCTCGCGCTCGGTGTCCGCGTCGCTGTGGTCGTAGCCGAGCAGATGCAGGATGCCGTGAGTGCACAGGAGGTGCAGTTCGGCCTCGGTCGAGTGGCCCGCGGACGCCGCCTGATCGGCCGCGACGAACGGGCACAGCACGACGTCGCCGAGCATCGCCTCACCCGAGCTCGCGTCGGTGCCCGGCGGTGCGGAGGGGTCACGGCGCTCGGCCGGCCCGTCGGCGGCGTCCATCGGGAACGCCATCACGTCTGTCGGTCCCGGGAGGTCCATCCACTGCTGGTGCAACGCGGCCATGGTGTCGGCGTCGACCAGCAGCACCGACAGCTCGGCGAGCGGGTCGATGCGCAGTGCGTCCAGCACGAATCGGCCGAGTTCGGCCAGCGCACGCTCGTCGACCTGCGCACCGGACTCGTTGTTGACTTCGATCGACATGGGGCTCAGCGCCTGGGTTTTGCGCGGTGCGATGCGTCCTGCGTGCCGGTCGCCGCCTGCGCGCTGCGGTCGTAACGCTCGTACGCGTCGACGATCTCGCCTACCAGGCGGTGCCGCACGACGTCGACGGACGTCAGGTACGCGAAATGCACGTCGTCGAGGTCGGCCAGGATGTCGCGCACGACGCGCAGGCCCGAGCGCTGATCGCCGGGCAGGTCGACCTGGGTCACGTCGCCGGTGACGACCACCTTGGAACCGAAACCGAGCCGGGTGAGGAACATCTTCATCTGCTCAGGTGTCGTGTTCTGCGCCTCGTCGAGGATGATGAACGCGTCGTTCAGCGAGCGTCCGCGCATGTATGCCAACGGCGCGATCTCGATCGTGCCGGCCTGCATGAGACGCGGCAACGAATCGGGATCGAGCATGTCGTGCAGCGCGTCGAACAGCGGTCGCAGGTACGGGTCGATCTTGTCGAACAACGTGCCGGGCAGGAAACCGAGCCGCTCACCGGCCTCCACCGCCGGACGGGTGAGGATGATCCGGTTGACCTGCTTGGCCAGCAGCGACTGCACCGCCTTGGCCACCGCCAGGTACGTCTTGCCGGTGCCGGCCGGGCCGATGCCGAACACGATCGTGTGGTTGTCGATGGCATCGACGTAGCGCTTCTGGTTCAGCGTCTTGGGCCGGATGTTCTTGCCGCGACGGGACAGGATGTTCAGGCTGAGCACCTCAGCGGGGCGCTCGGTCGAGTCGGCGGTGAGCATGCCGTAGACGCGCGTCACCGACTCCGCGGACAGGTTCTGCCCGGACTTGATGAGTTCGAGGAGCTCCTCGAACAGCCGCACCGCGGTGGCGTTGTCGGCGGGCGCGCCGGTGATGGTGATCTCGTTGCCGCGCACGTGGACGTCGGAGTCGAGGCGGCTTTCGATGACGCGCAACAACTCGTCGCGGGACCCGAGCAGCGCGACCATGGCCTGCTCACCGGGCACGACGAGCGTCGTGACGACGCGATCCGAGCTGTGCGGAGGATCGGAAGGTCCGGTCAAGGCGCGCTTTCTGGTAGGCAACCGTGGTCCAGTCCATGGTAGCCATGTGGCCGGATCCGGCGCACGATTCAGCCGGGTGGCCAGCCCATCGGCCGGCCACTGAGCACGTGCGCGTGGACGTGGAACACACTCTGCCCGGCGTCGGGACCGGTGTTGAACACCGTCCGATAGCTGCCGAGGCCCTGCTGCTCGGCGAGCCCGCGGATGCCGGCGAGCAGCGCCGCCGAGGCCGGGGCGTTGCGCGAGAGGTCAGTAAGATCGGTGAAGTGCGCCCGCGGCACGACGAGCACGTGCACCTGGGCCTTCGGATTGGTGTCGGCGAACGCGTAGGTGTGCTCGTCGGAGTAGATCTCGGTGGACGGGATCTCCCCCGCGACGATCTTGCAGAACAGGCAGTCCTCAGGCATTGCTCGAACCTAGCCCTCGACCAGGACCTGCGGAGGTATCCCGGATCTCGACACTCAACGTGCTGATCCGCGCAGCACCCAACCGGCGACCTCCGTGCGCGTGGTGAAACCGAGCTTGCCGAGGATGCTGCGCACATGGGTCTCGACGGTTCGTTCGGACAGGAACAGCCGCGCCGCGATTGCCTTGTTCGGCAGACCATCGGCGACCAGGCCCGCCACCTCGGCCTCACGTGGGCTCAGCGGCGTGGCCCCGGACGAGGTCCGCAGCCGCGCGGCGAGCGCATTCGCGCTCGCGAGATGTCCAGGCATGTCGAGCCGCCGGAACTCCGCACCGGCCTGCTCGACCAGTTCGGCGGTCGGCTGCCGGGTCTGCCGATCGTGGCTGAGACCGAGCGCAGCCAGCGATTGGGCCAGACCGAGGCGGCTCAAGGCGGTGTACGGACGCGCGCCGAAGCGCGCGTTCATGGCGATGCCGTCGTGGTACTGGCGAATCGCGCTCTCGTGGTCACCGGCCACCCGCGCAAGATCACCGCAGAATCGCGCGTTCGCGCCGTGACTGAAGATGCCACCGGAACCGTCCCCGCCGAAGTAATGCGCGATCGGCGCGAACAGGTCGTAGATCGTGGCGCACACCTGTGCGTCGTCGAGCAGAATCGCGACCATACCGATCTGGCCCACGGTTCCGGCCCACCGCACGCCGACCGGGTAACTCCGGGGGAGGTGCCGGAACTCCTCGAACTCCGCGCGAGCGGTGTCGAGATCGCCGGCGATGGCGTGCACCAGCGGAACCGACACCCGCACCAGCGGCATGGTGGGTGCGTACGTCATCAGCTCGCGGAAGTCGGGTGGCACCTCCTCGGCCGTGCCGCGCAACCAAGCGAACTGGACGCGAAACGCATAATGCATGCCCATCATGGAGAAGTCCCCGACGCGCAGCGCAAGGTCGAGAGCGGCGTCGTCGGCTGCCCGTGCCGCGGCGAAATCGCCGACGAGTTCGCAGCGAACGGCACCGAAGCGGTGATGGTGCCAGCGGGCCAGCGCCGACCCTCGTTCCCGCGCGATGCGGTCGATCGCCGCCAGGCCGCGATCGACTTCTACCGCGTTGCCGAGTTGCAGCGCGGCGTCGACGCGCCACAGGTGGCCCCACAGCGCCGCGATCGGCTGTTGGGCCGCAGCGCCCAACTCCACCGCGCGCCGGCCCAAGCTAAGGCGCTCCTCGACGCTGTGCGGAATGCTGATGGCCAGATGCCGCGCTGCGACAGCCTCCAGGATCGCCTGCGCATCGCCGGATCGCTCCGCCTCGGCGAGTGCGGCGGCCGCCAGATCGGCGGCGCGCGTGCCGCCTTCTGATTCGGCGACGCCCACCGCGACCTGCGCCTGCAGGCGGGCGCGTGTCACGTGGTCGTCGGCCGGCACAACGGCGAGAGCGCGTTCACACAGCGCGGGAATCGTGCGGTTGGTGTACGGGTCGCCCATGCCGTGCACGACCAGCCCGGCCTGCGCAAGTAGGTCGGGTCGATCTGCGGCCTCGGCAAGGTCGGCCGCTGCCACGCAGGCCCGGATGCTGTCCGCGAGGTAGTTGCCTAGACACAACGCTTCGGCCAGCCGGATGTACAGTCTGGCCAGCTCGGCGTCCTCGGCACCGACCTCTTGGGCTGAAGTCACAGCCAGTCGCGCGAAGCGTGCCGCGTCGTCGAAGGCGAGCACCGCCCGTGCCGCGTCGTCGGCACGCTCGGCCCAGGCTCGGCACCTGTCGCTCGCATTCGGGCCACCCGCTCGCTGCCAGTGGTGCGCGATCGAGCCGGCGGCCTCGGGACTGATCTGCTCCAGCGCGGCGGCGGCCCGCCGGTGCAGTGATCGGCGCCGTTCGGGATCGAGCTCGGCGTAGACGGCATCGCGGACAAGCGCGTGTTCGAACTGGAGTCCCCGGGCAACGTCTTCGCCGCGTAGCACGCCGGCCGCCTGCGCGGCGCTCAGCAACGCGTGCACCTCGTGTTCGGTCTCGCCGACCAGCGCCGCAAGAACGCCGGGCAGCACCCGTTCCCCCAACACGGCGGCCGCATCCACGGCCTCGCGCACCATCGGTTCGAGAACGGCGGCGCGAGCTGCGACCAGCCGTCGCAGCTGAGGACGGGTGTGCATCAGCTGTGCCAGGGTGGACGGATCCGCCACTGTCCCTCGGCGCAGCAGATCTTCGGCGACGAGCCGGATCAGTAGCGGATTGCCACCGGTGCTCCGGTGCAGCGCGTCGGCCACGGACGGATCGCTGGTTCCGGACAGCTGCGGTTGCCACGCGAGGACCTCTGCCGCCGACAGTCCCGCGAGAATGATCGGACGCACGGTGTCACCCCGGACGAGGTGTGGCAGCTCCTCCTGCAGCGGGCCGGCGACACCCTCGCGGCAGGTCACGACGAACATGATCGGCACGTCGGCAACTTCAGCTGCCATGTGTCGTAACAGCAGTACCGACATTCGGTCGGCCCAGTGCATGTCCTCGAGCACGACGAGCAGTCCGGCCGCCGTGGCGTGCTCACGAAGCAGATCGCTGATGGCCATGAACAGCCGAAATCGCGCGGCCGCGTCCGACTCACCGACGTCCGCGGTCGGCAGCGCCGGAGCATCGGCCCACCGCCGCATCGCGCGCCGCCACGGCCAGAGGGCGGGCGCGCCCGGGTCGTCGACCGCGTAACCGGTGTGCACCGGCACGTCGAGCTGGTGGGCACGCGCGCTCGCGGCCTCGGCCAGCCGGCTCTTGCCGATCCCGGCAGGTCCACTCAGCACAAGGATGCGCCCGCGGCCGATGACCAGGTCGGCCAACGACCGTTCGATCTCGGCGAGCTCGGCCCCCCGCCCGACGAACGCCGACATCGGCTCAGTATCGCGGTTGCGTGGCGCGGATCAGTACTCGATTGCGTGGTCGTACTGATGCCGTAGCGCCGAGTCCGCGCGAGCCTTGGGCCAGCCGAATCCGAGGAGGAATCCCATGTACGCACAAGTCGTCTACCTGGACGGTCCGCGCAGCGCCGAACTGGTCGCCGCAAGCGAGCGCGCCGGGCGCGAACGCATCACTCCGGCAATACTCGCCGACCGGCAACTTCGAGCCGCGCACGTGGCAACCTACGTACTGCGTCAGCCCGATGGCGCCGAGCTGGTGCTCATCATCACCGACACCGCCGAAGCGCTCGACCGGGGCGTCGAAGTGATCATGAACACCGAGCTGCTGCCCGGTGAGGACGCGGCGCTGCTGCCCGGCCCGGACCGGGTCGAGCGCTACGACGTCGTCTTCGCGATCGAGCACGGCAAGGTCGTGTCCGGATTCGAGGTCGGCGTGCCGGTATGAACGCCGTTGTCGTCGGCTAGCTCTGGACGCAGGGCGGTGGGAGTTCGTCGGCCCGCTCAGCCGCGGCGCGCAACTTCCGGATCAATACCGTCCGCGGCCAATTCCCGGTCACCGAACACCGGATCGACCCCACCCCGTGAAACCAGGGTGGTCAGTCCCAGCGATCGAGCCGCACGGACAGCGCCGCCAGCGCGGCGGCGCCGGCGGTCGATGTGCGCAGCACCGGATCGCCGAGGCGAACCGGGCGGGCGCCGGCCGCGGTCAAGGCGGCAAGCTCGTCGGGCGCGACCCCACCCTCGGGCCCGACGACGACGTACACATCTCCGACGAGCGGCAACGGCGCGCTTGCCAGCGGCGCCACGGCGTCCTCGTGCAGCACGAGTGCCCCGGCCGCCAACTTCAGGCGGTCGGCGACTGCCCGTGTCGATTCAAGGCCGGTGACGGTCGGGATGCGCGATCGTCGTGCCTGTTTGGCCGCCTCGCGGGCGGTGCGTCGCCACCGCTCGAGCGCGCGGTCTCCCCGCGCGCCCTGCCACTGCATGACGCAGCGTGACGCCGACCAGGGGATGATCGCATCCACACCGAGCTCGGTCATCATCTCGACGGCCCGCTCGGCCCGCTCGCCCTTCGCCAGGGCTTGGACGACGATTAGCCGCGGCTGGTGCGCGGCGACCAGCTCTCGGGTATCGACCTGCAGCAGGACGCGGTCGCCGGTCACCTGACGCACGACGCAGTGCAGCAGGGTGCCGGCACCGTCGGCGACCAGCACCGCCTCGCCGCGGCGCACCCGGCGCACCCGGGCAGCGTGCCGGCCTTCGTCGCCGTCGAGGTACAGCTCGCCCCCCTCGGACGCACCCCGAAGGTCAGCGAGCAGGAACAGCGGTGGGGTCACCGCCCGGCAGGGGTCATTGCCGGAACGCGTCGCGGACCTTGCCGAACAGGCCACCGGACTTCGAGGTGATCGCGACGTCCTCGGCGCGCAGCTCGGCGAGCTGGCGTAACAGTTGCTCCTGCTCGTCGTCAAGGCGTGTGGGTGTGCGGACCTCGACGTGCACGTAGAGGTCGCCGCGGGTGGAGCTGCGCAGCTTCGGCACGCCCCTGCCGCGCAGGTGCAGCACCGTGCCGCCCTGCGTGCCGGCCTTGATCTCGATCTTCTCCTCGGTGTCCAGGGTGGTGAGCACGAGGTCGCTGCCGAGCGCGGCGGAGGTCATCGGCACGCCGATCGTGCAGTGCAGGTCCGAGCCCTCCCGCACGAACGTGTCGTGCTGCTGTTCGCTGATCTCGATGTACAGATCCCCGGCCGGGCCGCCGCCGGGTCCGACCTCGCCCTGCCCGGCGAGCCGGATGCGCATGCCGTCCTCGATGCCGGCGGGGACGTCGATCGCCTTGGTGCGGCGGGCGCGGATCCGACCCTCAGTACCACAACTGTGACACGGCGACGGGATCTGCTCGCCGGTGCCGCCGCACGCCGAGCAGGCGCGGGTGGTCATCACCTGACCGAGGAACGAACGTTGCACCGTCTGGATCTCCCCGGCGCCGCCGCACGTCACGCAGGTGCGCGGCTTCGTGCCCGGCGCACAACCGTTGCCGTGACAGGTCTCGCAGACGATCGCGGTGTCGACGACGACGTCGCGCCGCACTCCGAAGGCCGTCTCCTCCAACGTCAGGGACAGCTGCAGCAGGGCGTCGGCGCCGGGGCGTACCCGGCTGCGGCGACCGCGTCCGCCGCCCATCGGGCCGCCGCCGCCGAAGAATGCCTCGAAGACGTCGCCGAATCCGCCGAATCCGGTGAACGGACTGCCCCCCGCCGTCGCGCCGGCCTGCGACAGCGGATCGCCGCCCAGGTCGACGATGCGCCGCTTCTCCGGGTCGGAGAGCACCTCGTAGGCGGTGGTGACGGCCTTGAAGCGATCCTGGGCGGCTGGGTCGGGATTGACGTCGGGGTGCAGCTCGCGCGCCAGCTTGCGATAGGCACGCTTGAGCTCCTCCGGCGTCGCGTCCTTGCGCACGCCGAGCATGCGGTAGTAGTCGCGTGGAGCGTCAGCCACGGGCCATCCGTCCTCAGAAAACAGGCTTGGCACTCACGTGAGTGGAGTGCCAGCTCCAGTGTAAGTCAGCGTTCTTCGAGCAGGGCGCCGACGTAGCGGGCCACCGCGGCCACCCGCGCCATGGTGTGCCCGTAGTCCATCCGCCGGGGGCCGAGCACCCCGACGGCCCCGACGGCCGACCCGTGCACGTCGTAGCCGGTCGAGACGACGGAGGCGGTAGCCAGGCCGGCATGCTGGGTTTCGTTGCCGATGCGCACGAGGACCTTGGACGACGACACGGACTGGTCGAGCAGGCGCAGCAGCACGACCTGCTCCTCCAACGCCTCGAGCACGGGCCGGATCGCGGGGAAGTCGAGAGTCTGCTGGCTCAGATTCGCCGTACCGCCCAGCACGATGCGGTCGCTCGCCGGCTCGACGAGCACCTCGAGCAACACCGTGGCCAGGGTGGCCACCAGGCCGCGCAGGCCCTGACCCACCTGGTCCGGGAGGTCGCTGACGATCTCGGGCGTCTCTGACAACGGCCGGTCGCGAAGCCGGGTGTTGAGCGTGGCCCGCAGCTCGAAGACGGTCGACTCGACGACCGGGGCCGGCAGCTCGACGACGCGCTGCTCCACCCGCCCGGTGTCGGTGATCAACACGAGCATGAGCCGGGTCGTGGAGATCATCACCAGCTCGAGGTGGCGTACCCGGCTGCGGGAGAGCGTCGGGTACTGCACGACGGCGACGTTGCGGGTGAGCTGGGCGAGCGCGCGGACTGCCCGGTGCAACACGTCGTCGAGGTCAACGGCACCGTCGAGAAACGCGCCGATCGCCCGCTTCTCCGCACCGGAGAGCGGCTTGATGTCGGTCAGCCGGTCGACGAACAACCGGTACCCGGCGTCGGTGGGGACCCGGCCCGCGCTGGTGTGCGGCTGAGCGATGAGGCCGTCCTCTTCGAGCGCGGCCATGTCGTTGCGAATCGTCGCCGAGGACACCCCGAGATTGTGGCGATCGACGAGGGTCTTGCTGCCGACCGGCTCGTTCGTCGAGATGTAGTCCTCGACGATCGCCCGCAACACCTCGAGCTTGCGATCCTCGACACCCACGCCGGGGTCCCCCTTACTGGTCGTTTCCAGTTTAGGAGGTGGGTGCAGATAAAGGGTCGATAGGATCGCGCTGCGGACGAAACGGACAGGACGGGCGGGACTTGATCTTCAAGGCGGTGCGGGAAGGTCGTCCCTATCCCGATCACGGGCTCTCCGCGCGCGATTGGGCGCGCGTCGCGCCGCGCACCGTGCGGCTCGACGAGCTGACGACGACAAAGCGCCGGCTCGAGCTCGACCACCTGCTGGACGAGGACTCCACGTTCTACGGCGACCTTTTCCCCCATGCGGTGCTGTGGCGCGGCGAGGTCTACCTGGAGGACGGCCTGCATCGCGCTTTGCGCGCCGCGCTGCAGGGCCGCACCACGCTGCACGTACGCATCCTCGACCTGGACGCGCTCAGTCCGACCGGCTGAGCCCCTGCGTGGCCTCGCGTCCCGGGGGGTGAGTGGTCAGGCGGCGGCGAGCAGCTCCTTGACCACCGCGTCGGCCATCAGCCGGCCGCGCTGCGTCAGCACGATCCGTCCACCGACAAACCGCTGATGATCCACAAGCCCCCAGGACGCCAGCTGGGGCACGATGAGCTGCGCCGACTGCGGCAGCTCCAGCATGGACAGCCCTTCTCGCCGACGGACCCCGAGCATCAAGCGCTCCACCAACCGCTCGGAGTCGCCCAGCGTCTCGCGGCCGGCCGCGGGACTGCGACCGGCATCGACGAGCGCGGCATACCGGCTCGGGTGCTTCACGTTCCACCACCGGATGCCCGACAGATGGCTGTGCGCACCGGGCCCGAGGCCCCACCAGTTGGCGTCGCTCCAGTACAGCTCGTTGTGCCGGCATCGGCCGGCCGGCGTGCGGGTCCAGTTGGAGATCTCGTACCACTCATACCCTGCCGCGCGCAGCGTGTCGTCGGCCATGAGGTACCGATCGGCCTGGACGTCGTCGTCCGGCGCGGGCACGACCCCGGTCGCCACCTGCCTGGCGAGGGCGGTGCCTTGCTCGACGACCAGCGCATAGGCGCTGATGTGGTCCGGGCCGGCGCCGATCGCCGCATCGAGCGAGGCCTGCCAGTCGGCGTCCGATTCGAAAGGCGCGCCGTAGATCAGGTCGAGGTTGACGTGCTCGAAGCCGGCCGCGTGCGCTTCGGCGACGACCTGCTCCGGCCTACCCGGCGGATGCTCGCGATCGAGCACGGCGAGCACCCGCGGCACTGCCGACTGCATACCGATCGAGAGTCGGGTGAATCCTGCCGCCTTCAGCTGGGCGAGGTAGCCCGGGGTCACCGTCTCGGGGTTGGCCTCGGTGGTGATCTCGACGTCGGCGGCCCACCCGAACCGCTCCCCGATCTCGCGGATCACCAGACCGAGATGCTCGGCCGGCAGCAGCGTCGGGGTCCCGCCGCCGAAGAAAATCGTCGACACGGGCGGTACGTAGTTGCCGAACGGGTTGCCGTCACCGAGCACGTCGGCCGCCAGCGACAGTTCGCGCAGCACGGTGTCGACGTAGCTGCCGCGGCTCGCCGGCCCGAGTTCGGCGGCGGTGTAGGTGTTGAAGTCGCAATATCCGCAGCGGCGCCGGCAGAACGGCACGTGCACGTACACGCCGAATGCCGTCGTGCGCGCGCGGTGCAGCGCGGTGTAGGGCAATCGGCCGTTGGGTGGCGCCGGATCGGCGTTCGGCAGCGCGGAGGGCACCGGATCAGTGTGCGTCAGGCTTGTCGCTTCGCCGGGAACGACCCGCTGGAACGGCGCTGACGAGTGGCTATCGGGCGCCCGCCAAGTGGATCGAGCGCGACGTGCCTGCGCTCTCGTCGACTGCGGACCGGACGACATCGAGCAGCCGTGCCGCGTCGCGGGCCGACAGTGCGCCGAGATCGGGCAGCGCAATGTGCACCTCTCCGGGGGTGAGCCAGCTCAGATCGCGCAGGATGTCGGCGAGGCCGTCGAGATTCGGGGCGGCCCAGTCCGGCGCGCCCACCTGAACGTAGATCTCGCCGACCGCCTCCCGCAGCGCACTGCTCACCACTGCGCCCCCTTCCCGTCCGGCGATCTCGATGCAGCCGCCGCGACATCCCTCGTCGAGCCCACCGAGATCACGAGAATGCGGTGCCGCACGATCGTCATCGCGTGACGTCCACGCGAACGAATGTCTCGTAGTGGTCAGCGGTGTACCAGTACTCGTCGGCCCGGCCGGTAATCAACCTGCGCGCTCCCCGATCCGGAGATCCCGGCGTCGGGACGGTGTACTCGTGGTAATACCCGTCCGGCTCCTCCGGGAGGCGGCTTTCGGCATTGCGGAAGACGACGCCGTCGTTGCGCGGATACGGATACGGTCCGCCCGCCTCGACGAGCGCGACGGTCTGGGCGAGCTGTGTCGGCAGCGACGACAGCGCCACACCGGCGGTTGGACTCGGTGTCTGCGTCGCAGCCGCGAGCGAGCTGCGCCGCGGCGACGGGGACGCGGACGGCGTATTCCCGCCCCGATCGTCGTTCAGCGCGCGGACCCCGTACCCGATCGCAAGCGCGGCGACCAGCGCGACGAGGGCCGCCAGCGGGCGGCGCACTCGCCGGAATCTGCGCACGAGCGGGACTCTATGACGCCCGTCCCGACGACCGTGCTTCGATCGGTCCATGGGAGACGCGATGCGCGCGGAGACAATCCACATCGAGGGCCACGGCGGCGATGACGTCGAGGGGTATCTGGTCCGGCCGGACGGCGACGTACCGCGTGGCGGCGTGGTGGTGATCCATCACATGCCCGGCTGGGACCGCGGTACCAAGGAGATCACCCGCCGCTTCGCCGAGCTCGGTTATGACGCCATCTGCCCCAACCTGTACTGGCGTGAGGCGCCGGGCGCGGCGCCCGACGACGCGGCGGCTGCGGTACGCGCGCGGGGCGGCGTAGCGGACGATCGGCTTGTGGGTGACGTCGGTGGCGCGGCGCGTTACCTGCGCGCGCTCCCGACGTCCAACGGCAAGGTGGGCGTGATCGGCTTCTGCTCGGGCGGTCGGCAGAGCGTGCTCGCCGCCTGCAACCTCGACCTCGATGCCGCCGTCGACTGCTACGGCGCCTATGTCACCGGCACGCCGCCGGCGGAGTGGCCGATCAAGGTGAGCAACCTCGTCGACCAGCTCCCGCACCTGAGGTGCCCAGTACTCGGCCTGTTCGGCAACGACGACAAGTTCCCGACGCCCGGACAGGTCGACGAGCTCGAACAGCTGTTGGCGGACAACGCGAAGACCTACGAGTTCCACCGCTACGACGACGCGGCCCACGCGTTCTTCGCCGTCGACCGGCCGTCCTACCGCGTCCCCGCAGCCACCGACGGCTGGGAGCGGATCACCGCCTTCTACGGCACCCACCTCGGGAGCTGAGTGCCATGTGCACCTACGCGACGATCACCGCCCCGCTCGACGGCAGCGCGAAGGGCCCGCACGGCAGCTGGTTCCGGGTCACCGACGCCACCGTCTACTTCGATCATCCGGTGCATGCACTGCCCGAGCACACGCTGAACATCGACCTCGCCGCTCCCTCGCAGGGGCCGGCGGCGCGAGTTGCCCTCGAATTGAGTGCGCAGTCGGCACGGCAGCTCGCTCGCGCGATCGAGGCAGCTCTCGCCAGCGCTCCCGCCGAACTCACCGCGTGACGCAAACCTGACGGGGTGTCGAGCCGGATCGCGTCGTAGAGCCACTGGCTAGGGTCGGCACATGCGCGCCGCCTATGCCGAGTCGATCAATCCAGACGACCCGCTCGCCGGTCTTGTCGTCGGCGAGCGGCCCGATCCTGAGCCGCCGAAGGGGTGGACCCGGATTGCGGTACGGGCGGCCAGCCTCAATCACCACGACCTGTGGACCCTGCGTGGCGTCGGCATCGGTGCAGAGCAACTACCGATGATCCTCGGATGTGACGCAGCCGGAATCGACGAGTCCACCGGCGCCGAGGTCGTCGTCCACGCCGTGGTCAACGGGCCCGGCTGGACGGGTGATGACACCCTCGATCCCGCTCGCAAGCTGCTGTCGGAGGCACCCCAGGGCTCGCTGGCCGAGTATGTCATCGTGCCCGAGGGCAATGTCGTGGCCAAGCCGGCCGAACTGTCCTTCGCCGAGGCGGCCTGTCTGTCCACGGCCTGGCTGACCGCCTACCGGATGCTGTTCGTGAAGTCCGGTCTGCGTCCGGGTCAGACGGTGTTGGTGCAGGGCGCGAGCGGCGGGGTCGCCTCGGCGTGCATCGCGATGGCCCGCGCGGCCGGCTACCGCGTATTCGCCACCGCGCGCACCGAGGCCAAACAGGCCGCAGCACTCGAACTCGGCGCGCACGAGGCGTACGCGGCGGGCGCGCGGCTGCCCGACCGGGTCGACGCCGTGATGGAGACCGTGGGCGACGCGACCTGGTCGCACTCGGCGCGGTCGCTGAAGCCGGGCGGCCGGATCGTCGTCTCCGGCGCGACGTCCGGGTTCAATCCGCCCGCCGAACTCAACCGCTTCTTCTTCCTGCAGCTACAGGTCATCGGCTCGACGATGGGGACGAAGGCCGAGTTGCGTGACCTGCTGGCCTTCCTGCAGGCAACCGGCCTGCGCCCGAGGATCGACCGCGTCATTCCCCTGGAGCAGGCATCGGAAGGGCTGGCCGCAATGGCCGCCGGCGACCTCGTCGGCAAGATCGTCCTGACGATGTGACCATCGCGGTCGTCTGCGCCGGCTTCGATGTGGCGACGGACGCGGCCGTCGAGCAGGTGCGGATCGAGGTCGAGGCCGCCGGATATCGCGCACGCCGGGCACACCGACCGCACCTGACGCTGGCCGCGGCACGGGTCGACGAGGTCGGTGCGGTCGTCGAGGCAGCTCGCGAGATCGCGCGGCGCACCGCGGCGATGCCACTCGTGCTCGCCGAACTGAGCACCTTCCCGAGCGGGGTGCTCTTCCTGCAGCCGGCGCAGTCCGACGGTCTGGCGGCACTGCAGGCGGACGCATTCCGCCAACTCGCCGACGCGGGCTGGCCACCGGCGTTCGGCCTCCGTAGCGAACCGCGGCACTGGCAGGCGCACTGCACGATCGCGAGCGGACTCGCCCCGCCGGCGCTGCGCCGGCTACGCCGCCTGCCGTTCGAGCCGGTCGCCGCCCGCGTGGCCGCGCTCGTGGTGATCACCGTCGGCGGGCGCGGCGACGTTGCCCGCCTTCCGCTGCCGGGCTGAGCGAGAATCGAGTCAGCAAGTGAACCACGGTGGCCGGTCGGCGCCCCGGCGGTGGCTACCGCTGTGCATCACCGGACTGCCCGGTGGACAGTGCCGCGATGAACGCCTCTTGCGGCACCTCGACCCGGCCGACCATCTTCATCCGCCGCTTGCCTTCCTTCTGCTTCTCCAGCAACTTGCGCTTGCGCGTGATGTCACCGCCGTAGCACTTGGCCAGCACGTCCTTACGCATCGCGCGGATGTTCTCCCGGGCGATGACGCGTGAGCCGATCGCGGCCTGGATCGGCACCTCGAACTGCTGCCGCGGGATCAGCTTGCGCAGCTTGGTCGTCATGTCCGTGCCGTAGCCGTACGCCTTGTCCTTGTGGACGATCGCGGAGAACGCATCGACCGTTTCGCCCTGCAGCAGGATGTCGACCTTGACCAGATCCGCGACCTGCTCGCCCGCTGCCTCGTAGTCCAGGGACGCATAGCCGCGCGTACCGGACTTCAACTGATCGAAGAAATCGAAGATGATCTCGGCAAGCGGCAACGTGTAACGCAGCTCGACGCGTGTCTCGGACAGGTAGTCCATCCCGTTCAGCGCGCCGCGGCGCTGCTGGCACAACTCCATGATCGCCCCGATGTAGTCGCTGGGTGCGATGATCATGGCCTTGACGACGGGCTCGTGCGTCTCGCCGATCTTCTTGCCCGTCGGCCAGTCGGACGGGTTCGTGACGACCCGCTCGGTGCCGTCGTCCAGGACGACGCGATACACGACGTTCGGCGCCGTGGAGATCAGCACCAGGTCGAATTCCCGCTCCAGCCGCTCGCGGACGATCTCGAGGTGCAGCAGACCGAGGAAGCCGCAGCGGAAGCCGAAGCCCAGCGCGGTCGAGGTCTCCGGCTCGTAGACCAGCGCAGCGTCGTTGAGGCGCAACCTGTCCAGCGCATCGCGCAGCAGCGGGTAGTCCGAGCCGTCGACCGGATACAAGCCGGAATAGACCATCGGCTTCGGGTCCCGATAGGCGCCCAGGCTCGCCGCCGCCGGCTTCGCCGCATCGGTCACCGTGTCGCCCACGCGGCTCTGCCGGACGTCCTTCACGCCGGTGATCAGATAGCCGACCTCGCCCACGGACAGGCCGCTGGTCGGCTTCGGCTCGGGCGAGATGACGCCGATCTCGAGCAATTCGTGTGTCGCCCCGGTCGACATCATCTTGATCCGCTCGCGCGGCACGAAGTGGCCGTCGACGACCCGGATGTAGGTGATCACGCCGCGGTAGATGTCATAGACCGAGTCGAAGATCATCGCGCGGCCGGGCATGTCGGCCTCTCCGACCGGTGCGGGGATCTCGCGGCAGATCACGTCGAGCAGGGCCTCGACGCCCTCGCCGGTCTTGGCGCTGACCCGGAACACGTCGTCGGGCTCACAGCCGATGATGTGTGCCAGCTCCTTGGCGTAGAGATCCGGTTGGGCGGCCGGCAGATCGATCTTGTTGAGCACGGGGATGACGTGCAGGTCGTTCTCGAGCGCGAGGTACAGGTTGGCCAGGGTCTGCGCCTCGATGCCCTGCGCCGCGTCGACCAGCAGCACCGCGCCCTCGCAGGCCGCGAGGCTGCGGCTGACCTCGTAGGTGAAATCCACGTGGCCCGGCGTGTCGATCATGTGCAGTACATGCTCGATGCCGGTGTCTCGACTGCGCCACGGCATCCGGACGTTCTGCGCCTTGATAGTGATCCCGCGCTCGCGCTCGATGTCCATCCGGTCGAGATATTGCGCCCGCATCTGCCGCGCGTCGACCACGCCGGTGAGCTGGAGCATGCGATCGGCCAGCGTCGACTTGCCGTGGTCGATGTGGGCGATGATGCAGAAGTTGCGGATCCGCGCCGGATCCGTCCGGCCGGCGGATGTCACCGCGCCATTTTCGCACGCGGCGCACCCGCCGACCGCGGTCGTGATCGTGCGCGGCCGGTAGCCCTGGGACCCGGCGATCTTGACGCGGCCGAGCAGGTAGGGCCGGCGCGGCATCAAGATCGCCGCGGGCAGCCGGCGGCCGAACGTGCCAGCTAACCTGCACGCATGCGCGAGATCGTGGTGCTGTCCGGCAGCGCCCACCGCCCGCTTGCGCAGCGCATCTGCGACGCGCTCGGTGTGCCACTGTCCGGCGTCGACATCCGCCGCTTCTCCAACGACTGCCTCTACGTCCAATTGCAGGAGAACTGCCGCCAGCGCGACGTCTACGTCGTCCAGCCGCTGGTGCCGCCGACGCAGGAGCACCTGATGGAGCTGCTGCTCATGCTGGACGCCGCCCGCGGTGCGAGTGCGGCACAGGTGACGGCCGTGATCCCGCACTACGCGTATGCCCGCTCGGACAAGAAGGACGCCTCGCGCATCTCGATCGCCGGGCGTCTGGTAGCGGACATGCTCACCACGGCAGGTGCGAATCGGGTCCTGACCATGACACTGCACGCCCCGCAGGTGCACGGCTTCTTCTCGGTACCGGTGGATCACCTCACCGCCATCGGAGAGCTGGCCGATCATTTCCGGGAGCGCGACCTGCGCGACACGGTCGTCGTCTCCCCCGATCTCGGGAATGCCAAGACAGCGACCCAGTTCTCCCGCCTGCTCGGCCTACCCGTCGCGGCCGGGTCGAAGCAACGGTTGGCCGACGACCGGGTGGTGATCGATGCGATCGTCGGCGACGTGCGAGGCAAGAGAGTGATCGTCCTGGACGACGAGATCGCCACCGGCGGGTCAATCGTCGAGTTACTCGATCGACTGGCCGACCAGGCGGTCACCGATGTGGCGCTCGCGTGCACCCACGGCCTGTTCGCCGGCAAGGCGGTACCACGGCTGCGAGACCACGCCATGGTGCGCGAGGTGGTGACGACGGACACGGTGCCGCCCCCGCACGAGCCGTGGCCGCAGCTCACGGTGCGCTCCGTCGCACCTCTGTTCGCCGAGGCGATTTCCCGGATCCACGGTGGCGAATCGATCAGCAGCCTGTTCGACGGAGTTGACCCCACGCACGGTCCGCCACAGCCGCAACTGCCGTTCGCGCACGGCTGAGGCCGTCTCGTCGCGTCGTCGGCCACCGGGACTGGCCGCCCTGGTGGGCGGCGGGCTCGGGGTCGTCGCGCAGCGGGACGCGTAGCTGCGTTGACCGGGCGGACGCTGAGGATCGAACGTGCCGCGCACGCAGCCCCACAGCGCCTGCCCCTGACCGACGGGCCGACTCGATCGGGCAGGATGTGGGCCATGAGTGATCCGCGCGCCGCCGTCGAGTTCCGGGTGCCAGCCGTCGACCTGCGTCCAGGCGATCTGGTGAACACCACCCCGGGCGAGGACGACTGGCAGGAGGTCGTCGGCGTGTTCCGGCATGCCGACGACGCGAAGAGCACCGAGATCCGGACTCTGGTCGGTTCGCTCGGCGGCCGCTACGTGGTGGTGCAGTTGACCGACCTGGCACCGGTCGACGGTGGCATCTACTTCGACGGTGCCACGGCGATGATCTACAGCGATGACGAGGCCGGGGACCAGCCGGTGAGCGACGTGGTCAGCGGCGAGGACGGGATCCGGACTTACCTGTACACCAAGTTCGAGCTCGTCACAGTGCGGGCGGCAGCGGGCTGACCGACGCCTGCCTGAGTCAACGCGGCGAATTGGGCGGCCTCGTCCGCCGCTGGTAGCCTGGCAGGGTTGCCCGCTGGCCACTATTTGGCACGGCACGGCACGCACCGACCATCAACACGGAACGTCGAGGCTCCTTCGTGGCGAATATCAAGTCCCAGATCAAGCGGATCCGCACCAACGAGTTGGCCCGCCAGCGCAACAAGGGCGTCCGATCGTCCCTGCGGACAGCCATCAGGCATTTCCGCGAGGCCGCGGACTCCGGCGATCGCGAGCAGGCGCTCGCCGCCCTGCAGGTCGCGTCCCGCAGGCTGGACAAGGCGGCCAGCGGCGGCGTCATCCACCACAACCAGGCCGCCAACAAGAAGTCGGCCATGGCCGCCCGCGCGAACGCGCTCTGAGGCCGCAACACACCAGCATCAGCAGTACGGGCTGTCGAGCCGGGTACCCGTCGGGTACCCGGCTTCGTCGTCGGGCAACCGCACCCCGGCACATCGCGCACGACCGCTGGCACAAAGCACGACCCCGGAGACGGCACCGCGCCGCACCGTCCTACGCGCGCGGGTTGACTCCGCGAGCCGCCGCGAGGCGTCGGACGGCGCGCTCCAACGCATAGCCGGGATCGACCGCCGCTCCCTTCACATCGGCGTTCAGCTCGGCGACGACACCCATCGCCCGCCGCAGCCCTGGCTCGCTCCAGCCCCGGGCCTGGCTCGCGGCTCGTTTCACCTTCCAGGGCGGCATGCCCAGCCGCTTCGCGAGCGTGTACTGGTCGACCCGCCCAGCCGACGTCACGCGCGCGATGGAGCGGATGCCGTCGGCCAGCGCGTCGGCAATGACCACGTGCGGCACCCCCACGGACAGTGCAAACCGCAGGGCCTCGAGAGCAGGCCCGCTCCGGCCGACGACCGCAAGGTCGGAAACCGCAAAGCCGCTCACCTCCGCCCGACCACGGTGGTAGGCGCGCACCAGGTCGATGGTGACGTCTCCGCCGGAATCGCTGACCAGCTGTGCCGACACCGCGGCGAGCTCGCGCAGATCGCTGCCCACGGCATCGAGCAGGACACCCACCGCATCGGGGCCGATCCGCCCGCCACACCGGCGCACTTCGGCGCGGACGAAGTCGGCCCGTTCATCAGCTCGGGTCAGCCGAGCGCACCCGATTTCCGGCGCGTGTGCTCGCCGGGCGGATTCCAGCACCGCCTTACCCTTCGCGCCGCCGACATGGTGCAGCACGACAGTGACACCGGGCGTGGCCGATTCCAGATACGGCCGCAACACCCCGGCCGCGGCCACCCGAACGTCCTGCGCCGACCGGACGATCAGCAGCCGCGCGTCGCCGAACAAGGACGGCCCGAGTAGCTCGTGCAGCTCCGGGCCCTCGATCGCTGCACCGGACAATTCGGTCAGCTCGACGTCCGGATCGACACGGCGGGCAGCGGCGGTGACCGCGCCGATGCCGCGGTCGACAAGCAGGTCCTCGTCCCCGACAAGCAGCACGACACCGGGTAGCGGAGTCGGCAGGTCTTGGAGATCGACGGCAGGCGAGGGCACGCAGCCATCCTTGCACCGCGGCCCGACGCAGACTGCGTCGCTGCGGGTCTGCGGGCCATAGCGGTGGCTGCGCGGCCGACTCGCGGCAGCAGGCGCCAGGCAGGCGCCGCTGGTCCATCGGCTGGCCTGGTCCCCGCAGCGCACCGCCCGATCGGGCACGGTTCGTGCCGACCGGCCGCCCCAGCCAGCGCCGTGGATGCTCCGAGCGCCGTTGCTGACACCCCGTGCGCGACCGCCGTCACGGCGCCGTGCACCCGCGTCAGCGCGACATCACCGTCGCGGTCGGTCCGCAATAGTGGGATCCCGAGCACGGAGAGCTCGCGGAGCAGTACCGGCGACGGATGGCCGTAATCGTTGTGCGCGCCGACGCTGACGACCGCCACGCGTGCGTGACTGGCGGCCAGGTAGTCCGGGTCGGAGTACGCCGATCCGTGGTGCGGCACCTTCAGCACATCGGCACGCAGGTCGGTGCCGTCGCGCAGCTCAGCCTGCTGCGCCTCGACCTCGGCGTCACCAGGCAGCAGGATCCGTACGCCGGCCACCGCCGCCCGCAGCACCAACGACGAGTTGTTCGGATCTGAGCGGGTTCCGTGAAAGACAGCGCGCGGACCGAGCACGTCGAGGTGCACCGCTCCGACATCGAGCTGGGTGCCCACCTGTGGCGTGCGCACTACCTGACCACGGCTCGCGGCCAGCTGCGACACGATCGACAGCCCCGAGGCCGGCTCGGCCGACGGGCCCGCAAGCACCGATCCGATCGTCCGCCCGCGGATCGCTCCCGCGGCGCCGCCGACGTGATCCAGGTGCAGGTGGGTGAACACCAGCAGCGGGATCCGCTCGACGTCCACCTCGCGTAAGCACCGGTCGACCGCGATCGGGTCCGGGCCGGCGTCGATCTCCACCACGGAGCCGGGGCCGGCGTTGAGGAGCAACGCGTCGCCCTGCCCGACATCACACACGAGGAACACCCACCCCGACGGAGGCCAGCCGGAGGTGACCGACCGCACCGGGATGAAGATCACCAGCGCGGTCACCGTAGCCGCGGCGAGTGTGCGCCGCGCGCCTGCATGCAACGCGATCGATCCCAGAACGACCAGCAACAGCAGCAGGAGCAGCCCTCCGGTATAACCGCCCGGCCAGGGCAACGCCGCGCCGTGCAGGCCGCCGAGGAACTCGGCAACGGTGACCAACCAGCGACACCCCCACCCCGCAAGCCAGGTCAGGACCTGAGCGCCGCCGAGCCACCACGGGGCGACGATCGCCGCCGCAAACCCGAGGACCGTTGTCATGCCGACTACCGGCTCGGCGAGCACGTTCGCCACGACCGCGATCACGCTGACCTGCCCGGACAGGGCCGCCACGACCGGCGCCGTGACCACATGGGCGGCGGCCGCGACCGCGACCGACTCGGCGATACCGACCGGGACACCGCGCGTCCGCAACCAGCGCGCGAAGCCCGGCGCCACGATCAGCAGCGCGCCGGTTGCGAGCACGGACATGGCGAACGAGGCGCTGGCGGCGAGCGTCGGATCCCACACCAGCAGGCCGAGCGTCACCGCCGACAGCGCGGGCACGCCGGCGCCGGGACGTCCGGTCGCGAGCGACACCAGGGCGATCGTTGCCATCAGCGCGGCCCGCAGCACGCTCGGCGACGGACGCGCAACGATCACGAACGAGACCAGCACAAGGCCGCCGACGACCGCGCACACCCAGGGCCGCGCGCGCAGGCGGCGCAGCACCAGCAGGGCCGCGCCGATGACGATGGAACAGTTGGTCCCGCTGACCGCGAGCAGGTGGGTGAGTCCGGCGGTGCGGAACCGGTCCGCGAGAACCGGGTCGAGCCCGGCGGTGTCACCTTCGATGAGACCGGGCAACAAGCCGCGCTCCGGCTGCGGCAAGACGCCCGAGGCCCGGCGGAGCGAGGCGCGTACTTTCGCCGCAGCTCGCTGCCACCACGGCGGCACACCGAGCAGCACCGGAGGCGCCCGCGCGAACAGGGTGACCGACAGCACGCCACCGCCGAGATCGGGCGACAACGTGCCGTCGAGGCGGACCTGTTGACCCGGCACCACGTCCGGCCAGGCAGCCGCATCGCCGAGCACGAGGACCGAGCTGTCGGCGTCCACCGCCGCGCCGCGCCACGTCACGGCAAGTGCACTCGTCTCCACCGCGACCCGCGGCGAGCCGGCGGCGCCGGGTGCCGCGAGAACGCGGGGATCTGCGTCGACAACGGCGTCGATCGTCACGGTCGCGTGCCGCCGAGCCAGGAGCACCAGGGGAGCTTGTTGTGCGTGTTCGATGCGCCCGGCCAGCGGCAGTCCGGCAAACGCGACGCAGAACAACGCGAACGCGAGAGCCGGGGCGACACTCAGCCCTCGGGAGGCAGCCACGAGCAACGCGACGCCGATGAAGACCGCCGCGCACGACATGGCGAGCACCGCCGCAGCCGAGTGATCCAGGCCGATCAGCACGGCGAGCCAGGCCGCGACAGCACCCACGGCGAGCCGGACGTCCAGTGGCGTACCGGTCACCTCGCCTGCTGTTGCGGCTGGGCCTGTGGCTGCGGCTGCGGCTGGGCCGGTGGCTGCGCGGGAGGCCGCGGCCGCAGGCCCAGCCGGCGCGGGATCGAGCCGACGACGCATCAGATCGTCACCAGTGGGCCGAGCGCGGCGAACTTGACTTCGCCGATCCCTGGCACGTCGTTGAGCTGGTCGACGTTGGTGAAGCTGCCGTGCTCGGTACGCCAGTCAAGGATGTGCTGGGCCAGCACCGGCCCTACGCCAGGCAAAGTCTGCAGCTGATCACCCGACGCCGTATTGAGATTGATCGGCGCCCCGACCGATACGCCGCTGCCGCTACCGGCGGTCCCAGCCGGCGGCCCGGCAGCTCCCGCCTGGCCGACCACGATCTGCTGCCCATCCACGACCCTGGCGGCGAGGTTGAGGGTGGTCAGGCTCACTCCGTGCAGCTCGCCCCCGGCAGCGCGCAGCGCGTCGTCGATCCGCGCCCCCGTCGGGAGCCGGTAGAGCCCAGGCCGACGGACCTTGCCCGCCACGTCGACAACGAGCAGCGCCGACGACGCACTACCGGTGCCGGATGGCCGTACACCCCCCGTACCGGACGGCGTGGCACCTCGGTGGCCGATCGCGGACGCGTTCGGGGGAAGTGTCGGAGCGCCGTCGGACACCGCCAGCGTGCGCGGTTGCTCGGCGACCACCCATGCGCCGGTCGCCACCGCGGCGACGAGCACCGCCAACGCCACGGCCACCGCTCCACGCCGGCCAGGATCGACGCGGACCGGCACTCGCGCGACCAGCCGGGCCCGCCAGGTCGAAGCCCGCGACGCTCGATCGTGCTCGAGCCCGTACGTCGGCGGGAGTGCGAGGCGATCTCCTTCTCCGCCAGCTCCTTGTCCGTAGGCCAGTGCCGCACCCGCGACCGGAGTACCCGGCTGGTCCTCCTCCGGAGCGCTCAGCCGGCGCACCGGCGCCGACGCGCCAGCTCCACCAGCGCCGGCTTCACCAGCACCGGTGGCCGCGTCGGCGAGCAACGCTCGCACCCGCGTCGCTACCCGCTCCGCCTGTCCATGCACCCACGCCACGCTAGGTAGGCGATCCGCGCGGCGCGGGTGGCGCGACCGAACTGTGGACGGCGGCGCGCGCTGTGCACGAATGGGCCGGGAGGGTCAGCCGGCTGTGCTAGACGCCGGCTTTCGCTGGATCAGGTAGTGCGCCGCCGGGGATGGTCACGCTCAGCGGCTGGTCACGCTCAGCGGCTGGTCACGCGCGCGTCGAACCACAACCGTGCCCAGCACACCCGGCCCGAGGTGTGCGCCCACGACCGGACTGAGCTCGGAGAGATGGAACTCACCGAGCATGGGCAGGGTCGTACGCAACTGGTCCGCAATCGCGGCCGCCCGCTCCGCGGCCGCGACGTGGTGAACCGCGAGGTCGACCGGCCCTGATCCCGCTGTGCGCCGCGTCAGCTCCACGAGACGCGCGAGCGCCTTCGACGACGTGCGCACCTTCTCCAACGCCACGATCTGACCCTCGACGAGTTGCAGGAGCGGTTTCATTGCGAGGGTCGTGCCCAAGAACGCCGCCGCAGGCCCGATCCGGCCACCACGGCGCAGGTACTCGAGGGTATCGACGTAGAACAGCGTCCGCGTCCGGTCGACCGTGTCAGTGGCGGCCTCCTGCACCTGCGCCGCCGAGCCGCCCACGGCCGCGCGAGCGGCAGCAGCCAACACCGAATACCCGAGCGCCATCGCGGTGGAGCGCGAATCGACAACCCGGACGACTCCGTGCGGGAAGTCCTGCGCCGCCAGCACCGCGGACTCCCAAGTCCCCGACAGCGCCGCCGACAGGTGCACAGACACCACGTGCGACGCGCCACCGTCGAGCAGCCGCCGATACGTCACGGCGAACTCGGCAGGCGAGGGCCGCGACGTCGAGACCGCGACCTTGTCGCGCATCGCCCGCACCAGGTCGTCGGACGTCACGTCCACCCCGTCGACCCCGGTCCGGTCGCCGAGAGTCACCCGCAGACGAACCACATCGATGCGGCGTCCGGCCACGAGATCAGCCGGCAAGCACGATGTCGAGTCGGTCACGACGGCAACTCGATCGGCAACCATGTCGATCGATCAGACAACGAAGTTGAGCAGCCGACCGGGCACCGTCACCACTCGCCGGACCTCCCGGCCGGCCAATGCCGCCTGCACCCGCGCGTCGCCCCGGGCGGCCGCTTCCAGAACGTCGGCCGCCGCCCCCGCCGGGACGCTCAGCACCGCGCGCAGCTTGCCGTTGACCTGCACCGGCACCTCGACGGTGTCGTCGACCAGCAGCGCCTCGTCGGCGATCGGAAACGGTGCCCACGCCAGCGACGAGGGGTGCCCGAGCCGAGCCCACAGCTCCTCGGCGATGTGCGGGGCAAGTGGAGCCAACATGAGCACCAACGGCTCCGCGAGGCCGCGCGGGGCGCCCCCGTGCGGATAGGTCTGCGTGATGGTGTTGTTCAGCTCCGTCACCCGAGCGATGGAGGTGTTGAACCGCAAGCTCTCATAGCCCTCGCGGACCGCCTGGATCGTCCTGTGCAGCAGGCGGTTCAGCTCCGCAGGCACCTCGGCTTCGCTGACGTGTGGCTTGCCGGACGTCTCGTCCACGACGACGCGCCAGACTCGTTGAAGCAGCCGGAATGGCCCGATGATCGCCTTCGCATCCCACGGTCGGGACTGCTCCAGCGGGCCGCTGAACATCTCGAACATCCGGAACGTGTCGGCGCCGTAGTCGCGCAGGAGGTCGTCGGGATTGACGACGTTCTTCAGCGACTTGCCGATCTTGCCGAACTCCTGCGCGACCTCGATGCCGTCGTAGTAGAAGTGCCCGTCCGTCTCGACGACCTCGGTTGCCGGGACGTAGAAGCCGTCGGCGTTGGTATACGCGGGCAACTGCAGCATGCCCTGGTTCACCAACCGGTGGAACGGCTCGGCCGATGAGACGTGGCCCAGGTCGTAGAGCACCTTGTGCCAGAACCGCGCGTACAGCAGATGCAGCACTGCGTGCTCCACACCACCGACGTAAAGCTCCACGCCACCCAGCGGGCGGTCGGCGTTGGGACCCATCCAGTACCGCTCGACCTCCGCGTCGACGAGTCGTTCAGTATTGGTCGGGTCCAGGTAGCGCAGCTCGTACCAGCATGAGCCAGCCCAGTTGGGCATGGTGTTGGTCTCGCGGCGGTACTTCTTCGGGCCGTCGCCCAGATCCAGCTCGACCTCGACCCATTCCTCCAGTCGACCGAGCGGCGGCTCCGGCGTCGACCCGGCATCCTCCGGCGGAAACGACTTCGGCGAGAAGTCGTCGGTCTCGGGCAGCTCGACCGGCAGCATCGAATCGGGCACCGCGATCGGCAGCCCCGTCTCGTCGTAGACGATCGGGAACGGCTCGCCCCAGTAGCGCTGTCGGCTGAACAACCAGTCCCGCAGCCGGTAGGTGACGGCGCCGCGCCCCCGGCCGACCGACTCCAACCACTCGGTGATGCGCGTCTTGGCCTCGGAGACCGACAGCCCGTTCAGGGACACGTCCGCGTTCGCGGAGTTGATCGCCGGGCCGTCACCAATGAACGCGCGGCCACCGGACTCGTCCCATCCCTGCGGCGGCGCCACCGTACGCACGATCGGCAGTTCGAAGACTTCCGCGAACTCCCAGTCGCGCTCGTCCTGCGCAGGCACGGCCATGATCGCGCCGGTGCCGTAACCCATCAGCACGTAGTCGGCGACGAACACCGGGATCTGCGCGCCGGTCACGGGATTCGTCGCGTACGAGCCGGTGAACACACCGGTCTTGGCGCGGTCGCCGGCCTGCCGGTCCAGTTCGGAACGGCGAGCGGTGGCCGCACGATAGGCACGCAGCGCCTCACCGGGTGTCGCCGCACCCCCGGTCCAGGCCGGGTGCGTGGCATCGGGCCACGCGGACGTGGTCAACGCATCGACTCGTGGGTGCTCCGGCGCGAGCACCATGTACGTTGCCCCGAACAGTGTGTCCGGCCGCGTAGTGAACACCTCGATGTCGCCGAACTCGGTGGCGAAGCAGACGTGTGCGCCGGCGGAGCGGCCGATCCAGTTGCGTTGCATCGTGCGCACGGTTTCCGGCCAGTCGATCTGGTCCAGATCGCGCACCAGTCGGTCTGCGTAACAGGTGATGCGCATCATCCATTGCGCCAGGGGCTTGCGGAACACCGGAAAGTTTCCCCGCTCGCTGCGCCCGTCGGCGGTGACTTCCTCGTTGGACAGCACGGTGCCCAAGCCGGGCGCCCAGTTGACTTCCGAATCGCTGCGGTAAGCCAGCCGGTGGTTGTCGATGACCCGTCGCTTCTCGACGTCGGGCAGCTCGGCCCACGGGCGGCCGTCCGGGTTGGTAGCGGCGGCCGGCCTGCGTGTCCCGGCGTCGAATTCGGCGATCAACTCGTGGATTGGGCGCGCCTTGTCGGCCAGCGGGTCGTACCAGGAGTTGAAGATCTGCAGAAAGATCCACTGCGTCCACCGGTAGAACTGCGGATCCGTCGTCGCCACCCGTCGCCGCTCGTCATGCCCCAGACCCAGGCGTCGAAGTTGCGCCAGGAAGATGTCGATGTTGCGGTAGGTCGTGGTGCGCGGGTGCTGACCTGTCTCGATGGCGTATTGCTCGGCCGGCAGGCCGAAGGCGTCGAAGCCCATCGTGTGCAGCACGTTGTCGCCACGCATCCGGCGGTATCGGGCGTAGACGTCGGTGCCGATGTAGCCAAGCGGGTGACCGACGTGCAGGCCGGCGCCCGACGGGTACGGGAACATGTCCATCACGTAGGCGCGCGGGCGAATCGCGAAACGGTCAAAGCCGTCGGACAGCTCACCGGTCGGGTTGGGCGCATTGAAGGTGCCTTCCCGAGCCCACCGCTGCTGCCACTCAACCTCAATAGCGCCGGCTAGCGCGGCGGTGTACCGAAACGGTGGGACATCGGATACCGACGCGTGCTCGCCCTGTCCGACGGGCTCGGTCAGTCCGGTTGTCGCGGACTCCGCGGTCATCGCTGGCTCCTCTGCCGTGGCGGGATGCTGCTGCGGACACACGAAAGCCTCTGCCCATACAGGGAATGGCAGAGGCTTTGCCGCGCTGTCGGATAGCTGGCCGATCAGCGCGGCTCCCTAAGGAGCAGACGTTCCTCGCTCACACGGTGAGGATACGGCACCGACACCATCGGCGCGTCGGCCAGACTGCGGCCGCGGGTCGTCGATCGGTCGCGACTCGGTGTAACCGCGCGACGACACGCCTGCCCAACAGCTTCGGTGCGCGCCCCACGCCCGCCGTCCGTACCCACCGGGCGCGGGGGCACCTGTTTGACACTGTAGGGGCCGCGGACGTGAATCGACGCAATCATCTGACTATGTCGTCGATCACCGTCCGCTTCGCACAGCACGCACTCCAGACAAACCAGTCACGCGTCAGCATCGGCAGCGTCGGCTTCGACAGTGGATTCCCTGCGCGGCAAGGGAACCACGGCCCCGGGCGCACCCAGGTTGTGTCCACGTAGCCGCCACACCAGCGTCCCCGCCTCGGATGCCTCGGCGTACAGCTCGGTCCAGTGGCAATTCGCCAGCGGGCCGAGCGGATGGGTGCGTTGCGGTATTCCGAGCAGTGCGTTCGTCAGCGCCATCGCCGTGGCGCTGTGCGTGACCAGCACGGTGGTGGCGACGTTCGGCAGATCGTCGAAGGCGGACAGCGCTCGGGCGGCGACCGCTTCGCGGGTCTCGCCGCCGCGGCGGCTGACGTCGCCACCGCTCACCCAGTCCGCGAACTCGTCCGGGAAGCGGATCGCGACCTCGTCGCGAGTGAGCCCCTCCCAATGCCCGAGCCCGCGCTCGCGCAGCCGGGGTTCGAGAGCCACCGAAACTCCGGCGGCTTCGGCGACGATCTCGGCGGTGTGCTGTGCCCGCACGGCGTCGGAGCTGACGAGCAGCTCCGGTTCGACGGCAGCGACGATGGGAGCGACCTCGTATGCCTGCATCCGGCCGATGTCGTCGAGGGGCGGATCTGCCTGGCCCTGGAAACGACGCTGCGCGTTCCAGGCAGTGCGTCCGTGCCGCAACAACAGCACGCGACGCGGCGTCACTCGACGGGCCTGCTCTCCGCTGCCCGACGCGTATCGTGCTCGAGCGCCGCGGCGTCGGTGAAGGGGATGAACGGGCAGTCCTTCCAGAGACGTTCCAGTGCGTAGAAGACTCGCTCCTCGGCATGCTGGATGTGCACGACGACGTCGCCGTAGTCCAGCAACACCCAGCGTCCGTCGCGCCGGCCTTCACGCCGGATCGGTTTGCGCCCGGTCCGGCGCGCGCCTTCCTCCACCGCGTCGACGATCGCCTCGACCTGCCGCTCGTTGGTGCCGGTGGCGACGACGAACACGTCGGTGATCGCAAGCCGCTCGCTGACATCGATGAGCACGATGTCACTGGCGAGTTTGTCGGCTGCGGCCTGGCCCACGGTCTGCGCGAGCTCCACGGCCTCGTCAGTTGCGGTCACGACGGTTGAGCCTACTTGCGGTACAGATGGTGCTTGTTGATGTACTGCACCACCCCGTCGGGCACCAGGTACCACACTGGTCGTCCGTCGGCGACCCGCTGACGGCAGGCGCTCGACGAGATCGCCATCGCCGGCACGTCGAGCAGGATCGCCGAGTCGGTTGGCAGGTGCGCGTCGGACAGCTCATAGCCGGGACGCGTCACGCCGACGAACCGCGCGAGCGTAAGCGCCTCGGCACCGTCCTTCCACGACAGGATCTGCGCGAGCGCGTCGGCGCCGGTGATGAAGAACAATTCCGCATCCGGCGCGACGCGGGCAATGTCGCGGATCGTGTCGATGGTGTACGTCGGACCCGCCCGGTCGATGTCCACCCGACTCACCCAGAAGTGCGGGTTGGACGCCGTGGCGATAACGGTCATGAGGTACCGGTGCTCGGCTGCGCTGACCCGCCGCTCGGACTTCTGCCACGGTTCACCGGTCGGGACGAAGATCACCTCGTCGAGGTCGTACAGGGACGCGACCTCGCTCGCCGCGACGAGGTGACCGTGATGGATGGGGTCGAACGTGCCACCCATGATGCCGACCCGCCGCGCCATGCGCGCGATCGTACGACCCGTCGCCCGATGTGGCAGCGATATCACTGCTGCGCCGATAACAATCGGCAATTCGTGGTCGTCCGTGATGACGCTCGGAATTGCCAGCGCGGTGGTGTGGAGCCTGTGGCTTTATCTGGCTGTCAGCTCACGATTCGCCAAGGCAATAGTCACCGACTTCCAGACGACGACGTCAATCGTCATGCTGTCCTACCGCGAGCATGCACAGATCCTCGCCGGTGCCTACGCACCTGGCTCGCGCACGGACCCACGGAGATCATCGTCGTTGTCGACGTGGGTGACCGCGAATGTGTCGACATGCTCCGTTCGGTCGCCGATGCGGCTGCGTCCGATCGTCTACCAGCGTCAGGGCAACGTTCCGCGCTCGGCGTCGGCTTCCGCGCGGCACGTGGCGAATCCTCATCCTGGTCGATGTTTCCCGGACACGTTCCGCGCATTCACCAAGCAACGCGTGCGGTGGAGCCGCAACTCGATGCGCACCTACGTGACAGCCATCTGGAAGGGCTTGCTGTTGCGCGCTCCCAACGTCACGAAGATCATGGTGTTGTAGATCCTGCTCACGCCGATCACCATGGGTTCGGCGCTGTTCTACCTGATCTTCTCGCGCCTGGAACTCACCGCAACGGCCGCCTGGATCGCCGTCGCCTGGCTGCTCGGCGGCCGGCGCCGCCCTACCTGCTCCCGAGGCCGCTCGCGACGCCGTCCACGTCGTCCGCGGCGCGGGCCGCCTCCCCGGGGTCGACGGCGTGGGCCTGGTGGACCGTGGGCGGGCTGGTCCTCGCCGGACTCGCCCTCGGCTCGGGTTGCGCTCGCGCGCGCGACGCCGCGCCTGAGGGCGGCTCCGCGCATTCGACTCGACGGACCCGCGGGCGCACACGACAGCACCCCGCCGCGTGGCCGGCGAACAGGTCAGCGCAGGCCGGCGAACAGATCGACCTCGGGCACCGGCGCGTTCGTCCGGTCGCTGACCCGCACGTAGGTCTCCACGCCCATGACCTCGGCGAACTTCTCCCGGCCCATGCGCAGGAAGAAGATGTTCTCGCGCTGACTGGCATGTGCCGCCAGGGCATCGAACTTCTGCGACCCGTATGCGGTCGTGTCCACCCAGGTCGTGATCTCCTCGTCGGGTAGCCCGATCTCCGGACCGTCCGGCTCGGCCTCGTCGTCGTCCCAGTCCGCCCCGAGTTCGCGCATCAATTGCGCGAACTCGACCATCTTCGAGCGCGGGGCCGTCGTCCAGTAGACCTTCGCAGGGATGTCGGTCGCGGCCACGGCCGCCATCGTGACGCGATGGGTCTGAATATGGTCCGGGTGACCGTAGAAGCCGTACGCGTCGTAGGTGACGACGACATCGGGTTCGTAGCGGCGCATCAGCTCGGCGAGCCGCCGCGCCGCGACGTCCACCGGCGTCGACCAGAACGACCCGGGTGCGTGATTTGCCGGCCAACCGAGCATGCCCGAGTCGCCGTAGCCGAGTAGTTCGAGATCGCTCACCTTGAGGGCCGCGCAGCTCGCCGCCAGTTCGGCGCGGCGGATCTCGACCACGAGAGCGGGATCGTGGCCCGGCTCGCCCGGCTTGACACCGCCCGGGCCGTCGCCACAGGCACCGTCGGTGCAGGTGACCAGGACCGTACGAATGCCTTCGCTCGCGCAGCGGGCCAGGACTCCGCCAGTGCCGGTCGCCTCGTCGTCGGGGTGCGCGTGGACCGCCATCAGGGTTAGCCGACGATCGGGACGAGACATGGACCGAGCCTACGAAAGCCGCCCGGAAACGCCGCACCTGGCCCGGGTGCGATAATCCGCGCGAGCGTGCTTTACCTAACAACGGTTTGACACGGGCACGGTGTGTAGTCGACATTGTGCGGCGGGTGCTTGCCCACTCTCACTGTGCTGCCTCAGGAGTATCCGTGCGCCCGGTAGGTCCTCGTCATCGTTCGCCACGGCTGCGCCGGACCGCGGTGGTGATCAGCGCCGCGGCCGTCGTGGCGGGCGTCCTCACCCCCATCGCCGCCGATGCAGCGCCGGGTCGGCCCGGCCCGAAGCCCGCCCTGGTTGCCAAGTTGGCGGCCGGGACCGCCTCACCCACGACCGGCCGCTCGCCGTACGCCCGGCGGGCGCAATCGGTCAAGCGCGCCCTCGGCAGAGCCGGTTCCAGCAGCACGGTGCTGGTCGTGCACACCGATACCGCCGCGCGGGTGACATCGCTCGCCGCGACGGCGGCCCGCGACGACCTGGCGGTGCGCCGCAGGCTGACCAGGCTGCACGCGCTGTCCGTTCGCGTCCCGCAGGCTCGCCTGAAACAGGCGATCGCCGGCCTGCGCGCCCAGCCGGGCGTTCAAGGCATCGAGATCGCCAAGTCCCGGCACCTGCTCGACGTGCCCGACGATCCCGACTTCGGCGAGCAGGCCGGGTACCTCAACGCGATCGCCGCTCCGTCGGCGTGGGGCGTGCAGCATGGCTCGTCGATCGTGAAAATCGCCGTCGTCGATTCGGGTGTGGACACGACGCACCCGGATCTCGCCGGGAAGATCGCCGGCACGTACAACGCGGTAGACGGGTCGAGCGACGTGCGCGACGACCTCGGCCACGGCACGTTCGTCGCCGGGGTAGCTGCCGCGGCCACCGACAACGGTGTCGGTGTCGCCGGCGCCGGCTACGACAGCGACCTGCTCGCGGTCAAGGTCGCCGACGCCACGGGCGCGATCTTCGACGACGCAGAAGCCGCCGGTATCCAGTGGGCCGCCGACCACGGCGCCCGCGTGATCAACCTCAGCCTGGGCTCCGACGAGGCCAGTTCGATCGAGCAGAGCGCGATCGACTATGCGGTCGACAAGGGCGTTCTCGTCGTCGCCGCCGCCGGCAACTCGGGCGGTGACGGCGATCCGCCCATCTATCCCGCCGCCTACCCGAACGTGCTCGCGGTCGGTGCCACCGACGGCCCGAACCGGGCGAACTTTTCCGAATACGGCTCCTGGGTCGACGTCGCGGCACCGGGCGTCGACATCCGCTCGACCACGCCGCAGGCCGGTTCGACCTACTTCGCCGGCGGCTACGACACCGGCTCGGGTACCTCGTTCGCGGCACCGCTGGTCGCGGGCGAAGCCGCGCTGCTGACCGCGCAGGCTCCGGATGCGAGCGCCGCCGACCTGCGCACGGCCGTGGTCGACTCCGCGCACGGTTATCCCGGCCTGGGGCTGGGGGCCGGTCAGGTGGATCTGCGCAGCGCCTTCGATCACCTGCGGCCGGCGACCGGGTCGACGCTCGCGGCCCCGACCACAGGCGCGACGGTGTCCGGCGTCGTCCCCGTCTCGGCCACGTCGACGGCGGCGACCGTCCGGTTCCAGGTCGACGGTGGGTGGCTGGGCAACGCCGTACCGGTGACCGAATCAACCGCGAGCACCACCTGGACGAGCTGGGGCGTCGCGAACGGTACCCACACGATCCGCGCCGTGGACTGCAGCGCATCCGGCGCGGAGTGCGGCACGGCCGGCTCGTCGGTCACGGTGACGCTGGCCAACGCAGCGCCGCGGATCACCTCGCCGGTGTCGGGATCGATCGTGTCCGGCGCCTTCACCGTCGCGGCGAGCGCGCCCGGCGGTGGCGTGGCGTTCTACATCGACGGGGTCAAACGCGGCTTCGACGCGAGCGCGCCCTACACCCTCGCGTACTCCGGCAGCCTGCTCACCGACGCCGTGCACCGGGTCAACGCGGTCGAGTGCTCGGTGTCCGGGACAGCCTGCACCGGCCCGGCCTCGCCGCAGGCCACGTTCACCGTGCGCTCGTTGCACCCCTCGATCGTCTCGCTGACGCCGAATCCGCTCAGCCCGAACCACGACGGCCGCAACGACACCAGCACCCTCACCTTCACGCTGCCGGACCCCGAATCGGTTGCCGTCCGGGTCGTCAACGCGGCCGGGTCCACCGTGCGTGGCCCGGTCGGGCTGGGCACGCTCGGTGCGGGCAAGCACACGTGGACGTGGCCCGGCAATGCCAACAACGGCTACCGAACCGCCGACGGCACGTACACGATCGTCGTGTCGACCGCCAAGTTCGTCAGCGGCGTGCAGCGGCTGGGCTCGGTCTCGCGGGCGGTGCGGGTGGACACCGTCGCCCCGGGGATGACACTCATCACCGGTAGCGGCGCCTGGATCTATCCCTACCCCGACGGGTTCCGCGACACCTTCGCCCCGACGCTGCGATTGTCCGAAGGCGGGGTGCTCAGCCTGACCGTCCGCAGCGGCAGCGGCGCCATCGTCCGGACGATCTCCGCGACCAAGTCGGCCGGCCCGGCGAGCCTGGCGTGGAACGGCCGGAACTCGGCGAACGCGATCGTGCCCGGCGGCACTTACCGATGGACCTTCAGCGTCCGCGACGCCGCCGGGAACCTCCGGGTCAGCAGCAACTACCCGGTGACCGTCTCGCCGCGGCGCCTGGTCACCAAGACTGCGACGATCTCGGTGCACGGCGCGAAGGCGTACACCGCCAGCGGCAGCGACGCGTCGTGCGCAGGTGCGAGCACCGATGCGTCCGACTTCTATCCCGACGGGATCTGGCTGGTGAACACGTGCAGCCCGACCAGCGGTGACATCGCGGCTGCGTTCTTCCACTTCACACTGCCCGTCGCGTACCAGTACAAGAACCTTCGGCTCGACACGTACGGCAATACGTTCTACGGCCCGTCTCGACTGCGCGCCGCGTTCCTCAAGACGGGTACCGACGACTTCGACGTCACGTCCGGAATCGGCATCAGCAGCCACGCCGACGCCTGGTACTCGGTTGGCAGCGCCGCCGCAGCGGGGCACTACACCACTGCCCGGGTTGTCGATGCCGGGCTGTTCGTCACTACCGAGACCGGCGACGACAGCGATTTCGACGTCGACTACGCACGCCTGGTCGTCACGTACACGGTGGTGCAGTGACGGCTCGGTACCACCGGCGGTCATCAGCAGACCGACACGGCGCGGCGCCGGGTGGTCAGTCCAGCACGAAGACCGGGTGCCGGGGCGCGATATCGGCGATCTGTGCATCTGAGGACTTCGCGTCGACGCCGTCGAAGAAGACGCCGACCTCGGCCTTCCACCTCGCGAGATAGGCACGCAGCACGGCAGGCTTGTCTGCATCGGGCAGTTCGCTCGCGTGCCGCTCGTCGCGCCGTTTGCCCAGCACCAGCGTCAGCTGACCGCCGGCAGCGCGCACGTTACGCACCCAGGAGCCGGTACCGCGGGCCGAGACGAGATAGTCGCGCCCGTCCAGCCTCAGCAGGTTCACCGGGACGCGCCGCGGCTCCCCGCTGCGACGGCCGCGTACCTCGAGCACCCGGCTGCCCCACACGCTGATCCCGAGCCTGGTGAGTCCGGCGACGGCGCGGTTGGCGATATTGCGGGTGAACCAGCCGGGTTTGCGGTAATGCACCGGGTCGGTCATCAGCGCCGCTGCACGTTCGTTCCGGTCATACCCGCGAGCCTAATCAGTGGCCCTACCCGACGGGTCGGCCAGCGCCGCCGAACCAGCGGGCCACGCGAGTGACCGCGAAATCGACCTTGTCCGCGACGAGTTCCACCGAGGGCCCTTCCAGCGCGCCATTCGGTTTCTGGCCGCTGACGAATTGCACGTCGACCTTGCCGACGCGGCCGTCACCGAATTCCACGTAGCAGGTGCCGCGGCCGTCGTACTGCGAGTCCTGCCGGTCGTCACGAATCCGGGCCGCGATCCGTTCTGCGACCACCGCGGCCTGGCCTTCGGCGAAAACGCCGGCCTTCGGGGTACCCACGCTGGTCACGTCGCCGATGGCGTACACGTCCGGGAAGGACGTCTCGAGGCTCAAAGAGTTCACCGGGATCCAGCCGTCGACGGTCATGCCGGCCTGGACCACCACGTGCGGCGCGCGATGCCTCGGGATGCCCAGGAACAGGTCGTAGGGCAACTCGGCCCCGTCACCGAGCAGCGCTACGTTCCGGACCGGGTCGAGTCCTCTGACCGCGCGGTCGGGCAGCCACTCGATGCCGCGTTCGGCGAATGCGTCGAGCAGCACGGCGGAGGCAGCCGGCGACGGTGGGATCGGGGCGCCCATCGGCATGACGAGCGAGATGTGCGAACGATCGCGCAGCCCCCGCGCGCGCAGGTGGTCATCGAGCAGCAGTGCCGTCTCGCTCGGTGCGGGCGGGCACTTGAACGGCGTGGACGTGACGCCGACGACGACCCGGCCGCCCGGGAATTCGGCGAGTACGTCGCGCAGGGCGAAGGCGCCAGCGACGGTGTAGAACTCGTGCCCGCCCTCGACCAGCCCCGGGGTGTCCTCCGGATGCAGGTCGGCGCCCAGGGCCACGACCAGGATGTCGGCGTCGAACGCCCCGGCGTCGGTCTCGACGCGCCTGGCGTGCGGGTCGATCGCCCGGATCGCGGACCGGACGAAACGCACGCCCGGCTTGACGATGTCCTGGTACCGCTGGCACACCATGTCCGGCGTCGTGCGACCGAACATCACATCCAGCTTCGAGAAGCCGAACACGAACGAGTCGCTCCGGTCGATCAGCACGATGTCGACGGCAGCGCCGAACTGCCCCGACAGCCTGCTCGACAGTTCAAGACCCCCGAAACCGGCACCGAGGACGAGTACACGCATCATGCGCGCGACTGTGTCACGCGCGTGCCACCTTGCGCACCTCGGATGCTTTGCGTCATATCCGCACCGACCGGTACAGATCAGCCCGACCGCAGTCGGGCGGCCTGCTTGGTGAGATGGTCGCGCTCAGCGGCGCTCCTCGTGCCGGCCGCCGCGCGCGTGTAGAGCTGTGCCGCGATCGCCACGTCGCCGGCCCGCTCGTGCAGGTGAGCGCGCACGGCGTCGAGGCGATGGTGGCCGGCCAACGCCACGTCGAGCGCGTCCAGTGCCCGGAGCCCGGCGAGCGGGCCGTCGACCGCACCGACTGCGACCGCTCTGCTGAGCCCCGCTGCCGGATTGTCGGTCAGCGCGACGAGTTCGTCGTACCACGCCAGGATCTGCGGCCAATCGGTGGCCGCGGCGCTACGGGCGTCGTCATGCAGCGCGGCGATGGCCGCCTGCAGCTGGTACTCACCGCGGCGCTCGGCTGCCAGCGCGACCTGCAGGATCCGGACGCCTTCGACGATCTTGTCGGTGTCCCACATCCGGCGATCCTGTTGATCGAGTGGCACCAGCGCTCCGGTGCCGTCCGTGCGGGCGGCCCGGCGGGCGTCGTGCAGCAGCATCAGCGCGAGCAAGCCGGCGACCTCGGGCTCGTCCGATTCGAGGGCCAGCAACCGGGTCAGCCGGATCGCTTCGGCGGCCAGGTCGACCCGTCCGGTATAGCCCTCGTTGAAGATCAGATACAGCACCCGCAGGACGACCGCGAGGTCAGCGGGTACCTGCAGCGGCGCGCCGGTCAACGTCCTTTTCGCCCGGCTGATGCGCTGCGCCATCGTCGGCTCCGGGACGAGGAAGGCCTCGGCGATCTGCCTGGTAGTAAGCCCGCCGACCGCGCGCAGCGTCAAGGCGATGGCCGACGCCGGAGGCAGCGTCGGGTGGCAGCACAGGAACAGCAGCAGCAAGGTGTCATCAGCTTGCTCCGCCGGGCCGGCGTCCGGTTCGTCGTGCACGGCGTTCTCGCGCCGCCGCCGCGCCACCTCCGAGCGCTGCGCGTCGATCAGCTTGCGGGTCGCGACCGTGACGAGCCAGGCCTTCGGCTCCCGCGGCGGTTGCCCGGCCCAGCGTTCCCAGGCCGCCAGCAACGCCTCCTGCACCGCATCCTCGGCCGCTGCGAAGTCGTTCCCGCGGCGGACGAGGATGCCGAGCACCTGGGGCGCGAGATCGCGCAGGATCTCCTCGTTCACCCGTCGGTCGCCGGTACCTCGCTCATCACGGGGCGTACCTCGAGCCACTCGTAGATCGGCTTGCCGTCCTTGCCCGGCGCCGACGAGACGTAGGCGGCAACCTCGTGCGCCCGTTCCGCCGACTCGACATCGATCATGAACCAGCCGGCGACGAGTTCCTTCGCCTCGGGGAACGGGCCGTCCGTCACCACCGGGGCGGCGTCGGCGCCGCCGTAGCGGACCCACGCGCCGTCCGGGCTGAGGGCCTGGGCGTCGACGAATTCGCCGCGCTCGGTGAGCATCCGGCCTACCTCGCGCTGAAAGGCGATGTGCGCACTGATCTCCTCGGCCGTCCACTCACTCATGGGCACGAAGTTCGGCTCCGGCTCCGGGCCGCCGCTGTAGTGCTTGAGCAGCAGATACTTGGGCATCGTTGACTCCTCATGTTCGTGGCGGCCATCGTGGCGCTTGCAGACCTGGGACGGATCAGTTCGCGAGTTCTCGACATCCTCGCCCACGGGCTTGGTCCTGCCTGCGCCGCGTCAGCCCTCATCAGCACAGGGAAGGATGGGGCCATGAACGTGAAGGGCTCCGGTGCGCTCAGACGGATCGTGCTGGAGTGCGTGGGTTGGCTGCTGATCGTGGGCGGCATCGTCGCACTCGTCCTTCCCGGGCCGGGACTGCTGGCGATCGTCGGCGGCCTGGCGTTGCTGTCCCAGCAGTACGAATGGGCGCGACGTCACCTGGAACCGGTGAAGCGGCAGGCGCTGAAGGCAGCCGCGGAGAGTGTGGAAACCTGGCCGCGCATCCTGATGTCCTGCTTGGGTGTCGCGTTCCTGATCGGGCTCGGTGTCGTCTGGGGAGTGCAGCCCGACAGCCCGTCGTGGTGGCCGCTGGGCGAGAAGTGGTGGCTGCCCGGCGGTTGGGCCACCGGGGTTTCGTTGATCATCTCCGGCCTGATCGCCCTTGCGTTGATCGTCTACAGCTACCGGACCTTTCGTAAGCCGAAAGCGAGCGATCGCGCATAGCGGGCCAGGGCCGATAGAAGTGCGGGAACGCTGAGTCAGCCCGGCCGTGCGGCCACCGCGCCGGACTCCACGGCGCCCGCGAGCTGCTGGTGATCGCGCGTGGTCTGGTCGGCATACGCGAGCGCGAAGGCGGTCATCGCCTCGTCGAAGCGCCGGCCCTTGCCGAGGTAGCTGTCGATCGCCATCGCATCGCCGGTGCGCGCATGCGATCGGGCCAGGACGTTGGCGCACTGCTCGGCGAACGCAACGAGGTAGGGCGCGATGAGTTGCCCGTCCGGGATGACCTTCATGTCGCGGAATTGGCGGACGTAGAAGTCGAAGCCCTGCACGTTCGTCCAGCCGAGGAAGATGTCGCTCGCCGCCTGGATGACCCGTTTGCCACTGATCACCCGCTGCCCGTGACTCGGTTGTGGGCTGGGGCCGAGGAACTGTTCGTATACCGACGGCCCGGCCTGCTTGATCTGCAGGAACAGCGGATCCGTGCCGTTTCGACCCTCGAGCAGTACCAGGTACACCTGCATGCCGACGCTGCCCACCCCGACGACCTGGCGGACGACGTCGACGAGCGTGAACCTGTCGAGCAGGTACCGACGCTCGTACGGCAGGCTGTCGTGATAGGCCTGCAGGGTCTGTGCAGCCAGCTCTTCGGCGTTCATGCCGCCGACGACCGTGCTCAGATGCACCCGTACCGGTGGGTCCTCGACGATGCGCAGGTGCCCGTCAACGACGTGCGTGAGCTTGCGTGCCGCGCCCGCGCTCGTGCGCCGGTGCGCGCGCTTGGCCAAGCGTGCGGACATCCGCTCGCGGTCCTCGCGCCGGAACAGGGTGATCAGCTGCTCGGAGGTGATGACGTCGTACCAGATCTTCAGTTCCCCGGCTGTGGAGTAGTGCGCGATCTGCGCGCGGTACGCCCGCGACGCGGCGCGCACCGCCGCCCGCGCAACGGGCTCGGGCAGGTCGTTGTCACGCGCGAGCACGACCAGGCTGGCGAGGAAGCGCTTGACGTCCCACTCGAACGGACCGCGCAGGGTCTCGTCGAAGTCGCGCAGGTCGAAGGACAGCTGCCGTTCCGGCGTGGCCCACAGACCGAAGTTCAGGACGTGCGCGTCACCGCAAAGCTGGACGTCGATCCCGGTGTGCGGTGACGCGGCGAGATCGGCGGCCATCACGGCGGCCGCACCGCGGTAGTAGGTCCACGGCGAGACCGACATCCTCGACATGCGGATCGGGACGAGCTCGGCAACTCGTGTCTCGTTCTGCGCGAGGACGGTGCCCAGCGGGTCGTGGCCACGCGCAGCCGGCGGCCAATCGCCGAGACTGTCGCGCGGCACCCGCTCGCGTGCCGCCAGTCCGACGGCCTGCCGCTGCGCCCTGGACGTCGCCGGCGCGCGCACCGAGCGCTGCGCGAGTTCCGCGGCCAGCGAGCGCGTCATTGTCCTACCTGCTTCCACGGCCCCGACGGCCGATGCCGCGACCATACTTGCCGCCCGGATGTCAGGTCAGCCGAAGTGACGGCATCCGCAGCGGCCCGGCCGCGTGCAGCCCGAGTGCACCGGCGAGTTCGGTGAGATCGCCCCACGCGGACATCGTGCGGGCAACCGCACGCGGGTCCTCACTCGACTTCGGGCGCCCAAGCCGGGCCAGCGGCGGAATGTGCACCGCCGGCCGGACGGGGGCGTCGTCGGGCAACCCGGCCTGCTGACGGGCGATAGCGGCGGCGTCGCGCAGTCCGCCCAGCGAGTCGACCAGCCCCTTGTCGACCGCATCGGCGCCGGACCAGATCCGCCCCCGGGCGACCGCGTCGGCGGCGGCCACCGTCATGTTCCGGCCGCCGGCGACCTTCTGCACGAAGTCGGCGTAGACCCGGTCGAGCATCTGCGCCAGCCGGGCCCGCTCGTCGTCGGTGAAGGGCTGCCGCAGTGAATACATCCGGGCGCTGCCGCCTCGAGCGACCGCGCCGGTCGTCAGCCCGAGCCGTTCCATCAACGACGTGATCACCACCTTGCCGCCGAGCACGCCGATCGAGCCGGTGATCGTCGACGGTTGGGCGACGATCACGTTCGCGGGACAGGCGACGTAGTAGCCGCCCGAGCCGGCTACCGCGCCCATCGATACGACGACGGGCTTGCCGGCTTCGCGGGTCAGCACCACTTCGCGCCAGATCGTGTCCGACGCGACTGCCGACCCTCCGGGCGAGTCGACGCGGAACAGCACCGCCTTCACGTGGTCGTTGGCCCGCACCGCGCGGAACGCGGCAGCCACGGTGTCGCTGCCCATCGTCACGCCACGGGCGCCGGAGCGGCTTCGGCCACCGATGATCTCGCCGTGGCCCTCGATCAGCGCGACCGACGCGCGGTGCCGCTTCACCAGGCTGGTGATCTTGCGCCTGGGTGACCATTGGTCGGCGAACAGCAACTCGGCGTCGCCCACCCGACTGCGGAGGTCGGCGTAGACCTCGTCGCGGTAGCCGACGCGGTCGATCAGCTTGTGGGTCAGCGCATCGGTTGCGGCATGTGGGCCCGAATCGGCGAGCGCGCGGACGGTCTGTCCGGACAGCCCGCGTCCGGCAGCGATGGCCGCGACCCCGGCGTCCCACGTCGACTCGACAACTCGGTCGATCGCCTCGCGATGCTCTGGGGTGAACTCGGTGTTCATGATCCGGTCCGCGGCGCTCTTGTACTCGTGTCGCTTGTCCAGCTGCGGCTCGACGCCGAGCTTGTCCAACGCGCCGCGCAGGAACGTCGTCTCTACGGCGACGCCGAGCAGCCCGACCTCGCCGGAGGGTTGCAGCCAGATCTCCGGGCAGCCGGTCGCGAGCACGTAGTCGACCGTGCCGTTGCCCTCCCCCAGCGACTCCGCCCAGGCAACCGTCGCCTTGCCGCTGGCCGCGAACTTCTGCAAGCCGGCCCGCAGCTCCTGCATGTTGGCCCACGGCAGGCCCGCCCCGCCGACCTTGACGACCAGCCCGCGCACGCGGGCGTCCCCGCCAGCCTCGTGCAGTGTGCGCAGCACCTGCCGCAGCCGTGGTCGGTGCCGGCTGCGCAGCCGGCCGATCAGGTCGTCGGGCTCGACCTCGATGGGTGCTGCGGTCAGGTCGAGTTCGAGCAGGAGGGCGCCACGGTGTCCCGGTACCGAAACCATCACCCCACCGTAGGCGGAGCCTCAGCCGCCGCGCCGCTCAGCCCCGCCGGGGCTACCAGTGCACGCCGCGCAGGATGTGGGCGAATGCCACGCTCTCCGCCGAGGGCTGCTCCTCCGCGTGCTCCTTGTCGCCGCGCGCCGCGAGCGAATCGGGGAACAGCTTGTACCCGCGGTTGAGCACGCGGTCGACGCCGGTCGGCGCGATCTGGTAGGCCAGTTCACCGATGTTGCCGAGCGGCGTGCCGACCTTCTTCGGCCTGCGGATCATCGCCTTGCAGATCATGTCTGCGGCCTCCGGCGGGGTCATCGTCGGGAACCGGTCATACATCTTCGTCGGCGCGATCATCGGCGTGCGCACGAGCGGCATATGGATCGTCGTCAGGTGCACGCCGTCGTCGATGATCTCCGACGCGATGCACCGGGAGAACGCGTCGAGCGCGGCCTTCGACGCCACGTATGCGGAAAAGCGCGGCATGTTCGCCTGCACGCCAATCGAGCTGATGTTGATGATGTGCCCGCCTCGGCGACCGTCCGCCGAGGTCTGGCGCATGATCGGCAACAACGACAGGACCAGCCGCACGGGGCCGAAGTAGTTCAGCTGCATCGTCCGCTCGAAATCGTGGAAGCGGTCATAGGACAGCGCGATCGAGCGGCGGATCGAGCGACCGGCGTTGTTCACGAGGACGTCCACCCGGCCGTGCTCCTCGAGCACCTCCTTGGCCATCCGCTCGATATCACTCATGTCGGACAGATCGCAACGGTGCACGAACGCGGTGCCACCGAGATCGACGATCTCGGTCTTGGTCTGCTCGAGCTTCTCCGCCCCACGGGCGACGAGGATGACCCGGCCGCCGGCCGCGCCCACACGCAGGGCCGTGGCCCGGCCGATGCCGGACGAAGCACCGGTGATCATGACCGTCTTGCCCTTGATCGCCTTGGCGAGTTGCTTGTCCTTGCGGCGGTCAGGGCTGAAGTTGCGTTCCCAGTACTCCCAGAGGGTCTGCGCGTAGGACTCCAGGGGCGGCACCTCGATGCCTGTGCCGATGAGCACCGCCCGCGTCCGGGACGAGTCGAAGTGCGTCGGGTAGGTGAGGTAGGAAAACATCTCCCGCGGGATGCCCAACTCGGCCAGCGCGAGGTCGCTGAGCTGTCTCGCGCCTGGCAGGTTCGCGACGGTCTCGGCCAGTCGGGCCGGCAGGCCGTCGAGCGCGCGCGGGTCGAGACTGGGTCCCGGCTGCGGCGCCTTCGCCGCCTTGGTGATCACCTTGAGCAGGCCGCCGACCGTGAGCGGCTTCGGATCGGTCAGATGGAAGGCGTGTCCATCGAGATCCGGCTCGTGGGCGATGTGATCCAACGCCCTGACCACGTAGTCGACCGGCACGATGTTGATCTCGCCGCCCTCGATGCCGACGATGCGCAGCCACGACGGCGTGATGGCGCGCAGCCTTTGGATTGCCCGAAAGAAGTAGTACGGACCGTCGACCTTGTCGATCTCACCCGTCTGGGAATGCCCGACGACGACGCCCGGGCGGTACACCCGCCACGGCACCTGGCACTCACGGCGCACGACCGCCTCGGATTCGTGCTTGGTCGCGTAGTACGGGTTGTGGTTGATGTCCTGTGCCTCGTCGAACATGTCCTCGGTGAAGGTCCCGTCGTACAGGCCGGCCGCGGCGATCGAGCTGACGTGGTGAAAATGCTCGGCGTGGATGGCCTCGGCCAGCTGTACGGCGTGCCGGGTGCCTTCGACATTCGCGGCGCGCTGGGTGTCGGCATCGGCGGTGATGTCGTAGAGCGCGGCGAGGTGGAAGAAGTGCTCGATCGTGCCGTCGAGGCGCTCGACCTCGTCGGCGTCAACGCCCAGCCGGGCCTTGGACAGATCACCGACGATCGGCACCACCCGGTCGTCGGAGACGCCGAGCCGATCGCGGAGCTCGTCCAGCCGGTCCAGGGACGACGTCCGGCACAGGCAGTAGATCGTTGCGCCGCGGTTGAGCAGCTCCGCGAGCAGGAACCGGCCGAGGAACCCGGTTGCGCCGGTGACGAAGTAGGCCATGCGTCCTCCTGCTCAGGCCGGATCCGGGACGGATCGCTGCCCGCGGCCAGTCTCGTCCGCTGCACGCCACTACACCAGCCACCGGTCATCGCGGCGCGCTCACCGGACCTGTCGATCACGTCGTGCCGTGCCGAGGTCGGTTGCTCGGGCGGCAGCCGACCTCGGCACGGGATCCGATCGATGAGGGGTGCGGCTACCCGATCGTGTAGGTGTACGGCAGGTTCGCGACGACTTCACCGGTCGTGTAAAACAACCCCGCGACACCGCGCGGTGGGGTCACCAGGTGCAGCACGCCGTTCACCTTCGAACCCGACTTGCCGCTCGGCGTGATCGAGATCTGGATCGCCCTGGTGGCACCGGGGGCGATCACGATCGGCGCGCCGACATCTGCCGCCGCGTCGAGCGACACCAGGAACGGGTCACCCGTCGACGTCGACACCGCCGTGTCGAACGGCTTGGTCATTGCGCTGGCCGACAGGACAGACGTCGCGGCCGGGGCCCCGCCGTCGCCGTACGGTCCGATCTCCTGCACGTAGGTACTCCAGAGACCCAAACCGACCTGGCCCTTGGTCTCCGAGACCGTCGCGGTGGACACGGTGCTCCCACCCTGCGCGGACGCGAGATCGCCGAACACGTCGATCCCACCGAGCGGCGAGCCCAGCTCCACCTGTGCGGGCACCGTCGTCGACGCCGACACCGACACCCTGCGGGTGTCCGGCGGGACGAGATAGGCCGGCGGCTGCGAGAGGTCCTCGACATCCTGCGGCAGCTTCAAGGTCGAACCGGCGAACTGCGGCGACAGCTGGACGAGCTGCTGCCCGTTCAGGCGTGCATCGGTCTGCACGATCATCGGCGCCGTGCCCTGGTTCGTGACCCCGATCGTGACCTTGGCGGTCTTGCCGGCCGGTAACGTCGCCGGTATCGCGAAGCCGGTCACCTTCACCTGGTCGAAGCCGACCGTGCCGGTGAAGTTTTCGGTCAGTTCCTGGCCGGTCACCGGGCTCTGCACGATGACGACGTACCGCCAGCGGCCGGCTTGTGGACTGGCCACGGTGTTCTGCATGAGCCGGGTCAGCCCGTTGACCAGCCGGTTGGTGTTGGCCGACTGGACCTCGCCGCTCGGGTCGATCAGCACGCCCTCGAGCAGGTCGTTCGGTTCGTCGGCCAGCTTGAGCCCCACGTCGAGATCGTGTTGACCCTTCGCCACGTCGAACGAATACGAGAACGTTTGTGCCGGGGTGTTGCCGCGGGCGTTGCCACCGGTGATCGTGCCCGCGAACGTGCCCGACCCGGATGACGTCGGGATCAGTGCCCGGACGACGATCGGAACGGCGACCTGGTGCCCGCCCGAGCTACCGATCGACACGGTATCGACGGTGTCGCCTCCGACCGACGGGACGGGCACCTTGACCGTCAGGTTGGTGGACGCACCCGGCGCCAGGCTCACCGAGGCCGGCGAGACGGTGCCGACCGGCAGCGCGCGGTAGGTCTGCACGTCGACCGCGACCTGGCCCTTGTAGCCGGCGGGTACCGAGCCGGCGTAATTCGGGGTGTAGAGCACCGCCGTCCACGTGCCACCGGCCGGCTGCTTGACGGTCACGTGTCCGTAGTTCGACGGGTTGGCGCCGCCCTGCGGGCGGGTGTTCGTCGCGAAGGAACCGCCCGGCGAGAACAGCGTCATGCGCACGACCGCGCCGGGTCCGCCGAACGCTGCCCCGCTGAGCCACCGATCGGTGACCGCGAGTTCGTCGGCACCGGAGGGGATCGAGAACGTGACCTTCTTGTACGCCCACGGCGCACCGTTGGTCGGGTACGCGATGGTCGGCAGGGTGTTCTTGTTCACGAACGTCGTCTGCGAGGACTGGGAAAGCAGAGCGTAACGGCGTGCGCTGGCGGCTAGCGTCTGAGCCCTCGTGCCCACGTTGGTGACGGTGATCTGGCCGGTCTTGCTGGTGCCCGGCTGGCCTTCGAGGGTCAGCTGGTTCGTCGACAGCGCGACGTTCGAGCCGGTGCCGACCGGCGCGGTGGTGGCACCCGGCCAGGTGAAGGCGGCCTCGACCGCGGCCCGGGCATCCACCAGACCCGAACCCTGCTCGTCACCGGGCAGGCCCAAGTCGTGTGCGGTGCTGGTGATGATCGTCTTGACCACCGCCGGCGTCGGTGTCGAGTTGCTGTGCGTCGTGCGATACGCCTGGATCACCAGCGCGGCGACCCCCGCGGTGATCGGCGACGACTGGCTGGTGCCGCCGAACGACTGGATGTCGGCGAACGGGTGGCCCGGATTGCCGTAGGACACGCAGCCCGAGAAGTTCCCACTGCTGTCACACACCGCCCAGTCGGCCTCACCCGGCGCGTCGACGTCGATCGTGCGGCCGTCCTGGGTGATACCGGCCGAGGACAGCGACGAGATGTTGCTGTCCTGCCAGGTGCCGTTGCCGAATGCGGTGGCAAGGGCGTAACCGGTCTGCTCGTAGAGCCGGTTGTCAGTGGAGGCGCCTGCCGAGATCACCAGCGGGTCCGTCGACGGATTGCCGATCGTGCTGGTGATACCTGCGTCGCCGGTCGAAACGGTGACGGTCACGCCAGCCTTGACCGCCTGGTCGTTGAACAGCTGAATGGTGTTGCGGGTGCTGCTGTCCGGGTAGACGTTGGCGCCGAACGACTCGTTGATGACGTTGACGTGGTCGACGGACACCGCGTAGTCGATGGACTGCAGGATCGCCGAGTTGGGCAACAGCTCGCTGCCTGCTTTGAGGGCGACTACGTCGGCACCGGGCGCGACGCCGACGATCTTGATGTAGCAGTGGCCGCCTGGGTAGCTCACCACGTTCGGATTGCTGAAGTTCGCGACGTCGTACACGACGTTGCCTTGCGCGGAAATCGCGCTGGCATCGCCGAAGGCCTCCGCACCGTTGGTCGGCGCGTTAGGTCCGTCGCCGTAGAAGTCTTTGTAGTCGATGATCGACGAGGTGCCGTCGATGCGGCGGAATCCCTGGTTGTCCGGGTTGATGCCGTCGGCGATGTAGGCAACCTTCACGCCGGCGCCGTCGATGCCCAACGCGGCCGCGGTCTTGGCCGACGGGTCGGACGAGCGCGCGTTGATCGTCTGCAGCGCCTCGGGTTCGAGGATCGGCTTCGTCGGGTCGCTCGAGCACGCCGCCGGGTCGACCGTGGCCGGGCCGGACGCCGCCGGGGGCGCGGCCTTCTTCGCGGTGCCGCTGGCCGCCGCCGGGGACACCTGAACGGTGCGGTTGAGCACCACACTTGCCACCGCGGGGTTGGCGGCGATCTGCGCGGCCTGTGCGACGGTGACGGTGGCTGAGAAGGCGTTCCCGACGGTGTAGTTGATGACGTGCGTCGGTGCGGCGCCGGTGAGCTTGCGGAGCACACGGGACTGGGCGAGATGTGCGGCGCTGCGCCGCGCGTTGACGTGTGTGCGGTTCGCCGGCTGGGTGCGCAGCTGATCGCGCAACACGACGATGACCGACTCGCGGGTAGCACTGCCCGGCGTGCCGTTGCTCGGCTTCGCGGTGGCGGGCTGTGGGGTGCTCATCACGCCGACAGCGGTCGCTGCGGCTATCGCTGCCACGACTGCCACTCGGACGTTCCTTACTCGATCCATGGCACATCCTTCTGGGATACCTATGGGGATGGGGTAGTCCCCCGCTCGGATCGTGCCTGCGAGACCGGGTGTGCACAAGACCCGATCGTGCGATCAGCGCCCAGCCGATTGACGGTACTACCGATTGACGGCGCCTTGGTGCGCGCCGCCGCGGGCCTCGTCCGGCGGCACACGGTCGTCGCTTGTAGGCTGCGCGGAGTGAATCAGGTGCCCGACCTACTCGACATCATCGGCGACCCAGCCGCTGACGTCGTCGTCGAGCCACCCGGCATCGGCACCGGATACTGGGCCGGCGGCCCGTCGGCGGTCTGGCAGGACGACACCTTCCACCTCGCCTACCGGCTCCGCCGACCCGTCACCGAGGGCCGCGGCTTCGCCAACGTGGTGGCCCGCTCGAGGGACGGCCTGTCCTTCGAGACCGTCGCGATCGTCACCAGCGATCAGTTCGAGTGCGCCTCGCTCGAACGCCCGGCCCTCGTCGCACTGCCCAACGGCGGTTGGCGGCTGTACGTGTCGTGCTCGACCTTGGACTCGAAGCACTGGTGGATCGAGGCAATCGAGTCCGACGAGTTGGCCCATCTCGCGGAGGGCAAGCGGTCAGTCGTCCTGCCCGGCGATGCCGCCACGGCGTGGAAGGATCCGGTCGTGCGCGTGGCGGGCGCGGAATGGCAGATGTGGGCCTGTCGGCATCCGCTCGACGGCGGCGATGATGAGGCCGACCGGATGACGAGCGTCTACCTCACCAGCGACGACGGCCTCGTCTGGGACCAGATCGGCACCGCGCTCGAGCCGAGCGCGGGCACCTGGGACGCGCGCGGCGCGCGCATCACGAGCGTCATGCGCTCCGGCACGGGCTGGCTGGCGTTCTACGACGGCCGCGAGAGCGCCGCGCAGAACTGGTTCGAACGGACGGGAGTCGCCGAAGGTGCGACACCTGCCTCGTTTCACCCAACAGGCGGCCCGACTCCGCTGGGGCAGACCGTCCGCTATCTGAGCCTCGCCCGGACGCCGGCCGGTACCCGGCTCTACTGGGAGGCCTCCCGCTCGGACGGCGCCAATGACTTGCGCACGGCGTACGTGCCGCGGCCGCGCTCGCCCAGCCAGTCCGCAAACGACTGCCCCTGAAGCCGTTGCAGCAACGCGATGTCGTCGGCGAACGACGCGACGAGTTCGCGGCGCACGTGCACCGGCAGCGACGGGCGGTGCCGGCTGCCCCGGTGCAGCGCGGCCAGCAACGGGCGCTGTGCCGCACGCCAGAGCTGCGGCGGCCCGAATCCGCCGAGTGCGGCGCCGCCGCGCACCGCGTAGCGCAGGCTCGCGTTCACCGGCCCTGGGCCCGCCCACGCGGAGACGTTGGACCCCGGGATCGATGTCACCACGCCCTGCTGCACGCCGAGGAAGCCGGCAATGTCGTCGAGCGTGGTCTGCGGCTCGTCGATGAGCTGCCGGTAGCGCAGCACGTGGACCTGCTCGCGCGGGAAGTGCTCATACAGGTGAGCGAGTTGCTCGCCGTAACGGCCCAACCCGACGTAGCGCCAGAACGGCGCCCACCCGCGGGCGGCGCGTTGCTCCTCGAGCTTGCAGGCGCGGCGGAAGTCGTCCTGCGGCTCCAGGCCGTCCGAGCGCAGGTGCGTCCAGTTGGAGTAGGCGCGGTCGACCGGGTCGCGGATGACGGCGATCAGCTTGGCGTGTGGCACGGCCTCGGCGATGCGCCGGTGCGCCGACTTGTCCCACAAGTAGAACGGGGTGCTCTCCCCCCTGAGGACGCCCGCCGGCGCGGCCTCGAACAGCCGCTCGTACCGGTCGAGCTGCCAGATCCATTCCTGGGCACTGTGCGCATCGCCCGGGCCGCGGTGGTGGATGCGCCGCGGCCGCTCGCCGCCGGTGAGGAAGTATTTCGGCTCCTTCGGCGTCGACAGGAACAGCTCCGGATGCTTTTCGAGGGCGGCGTGCAGCGCCGTCGAGCCGGCCTTGGGAGCGCCGATGACGAGGAAGTCGGGCATTGCCACGCAGCACACCTTACCCACGGACTTACTAGACAATGCTCCGGTGGTTGGGTCAGTGGTCCACGCCACCGAGCTGTCCGAGGGAGGAGTCCTCGCCGCCGGCGGGAGGCACGCACGTGGCGTTGGGTGCCGACTACGACTACGCCGCGCTCGCGGCCCGTCCCTGCGCAGCGTCAGGGACGGGACGTGGACGTCGGCCCCCGCTCCGAGCCCCTGAGCATCAGGACGAACGCAGCTGCAGGTCGTGCCAGCCGCCGGCAAGTATGTCTGCCTGCGACGGCCCCCACGTGCCGCGGTAGTACGGCACCGGTCGGTCCGGCAGGTCCAGGATCGGCTCCACGATGCGCCACTCCTGTTCGATGGTGTCCTCACGCGCGAACCGGTGCAGCCGGCCGTCCATGGCGTCGTCGAGCAGCCTCTCGTACGCCTCCTGGCGGTAGCCCAGCGCGGTGTCGAAATCGACCGACAGGTCGACCGTCTGGCTCACCGACTGCGAACCCGGAGATTTGGCCTGCACGGACAACGTGACGCCGTCGTCGCGACCCAGCCGGAAGCGCACGAGGTTCGCCTCCGGCACCGTTGCGTCGACGCCGGTGAACAGCAGCCGCGGCGGCCGTCGCAACTTGATCACTGCCTCGGTCGCGGTGCCGGGCATGCACTTGCCCGCGCGCAGGTAAAACGGCACCCCGGCCCACCGCCACGACTCGATTGCGACCTTTGTGGATACGAACGTCTCGGTCGTGGAGTCGGGAGCCACTCCGGGTTCGTCGAGGTAGCCGACGTACTGCCCACGCACCGTCGTCTGCTGACCCAACGCCGCAATCTGGCGCAGGACCTTGACCTCCTCGTCGCGGTAGGCCTCGGCGTCGTCGGCAATCGGTGGCTCCATCGCGAGCAACGCGACGATCTGCAGCAGGTGGTTCTGCAGCACGTCACGGATCGCGCCGACGCCGTCGTAGAAGCCGGCTCGGCCCTGCGTACCGAACTCCTCGGCGAGCGTGACCTGCACCGCCGCGACGTAGTTGCGGTTCCAGATCGGCTCCAGGAAGGCATTGGCGAAGCGGAAGACCAACAGGCCCTCGACGGATTCCTTGCCGAGGTAGTGGTCGATGCGGAAGATGTCCTGCTGGGCGAAGGCGCTGCGCAGGAAGCTGTTCAGCTCGCCGGCCGAGTGCTGGTCGCGGCCGAACGGTTTCTCGACGATCACCCGGCCCCGGCGGGCCAGCCCGACCTCCGCGAGGCCGTGCACGACTGCCCCGAACACCGACGGCGGGATCGCGAGGTAGAACACCGGACGTCGCGACTCGTTCAACGCCTCGGCCAGTTGCCGATACGTGCCGGGGTCGGCATAGTCGCCGGTCACCATCGTCAGCTGTGCCGCGAGCGCGCCGAAGGCCGCATCGCCGACGTCCCCGCCCGACTGCGCGACCGACTTGCGGGCGAAGTCGCTCAACTGCTCTCCATCCCAGCGCGAGCGGGCGACGCCGATCACCGCCACCCCGAGCCGATCCTGGCAGGCGAGCTGGTAAAGCGCGGGGAACAGCTTCTTGAACACCAGATCGCCGGTGACGCCGAACAGCACTATCGCGTCGGCACGCCCATCGCTCATCGAAGACTCTCCATGACTGGCGCCGGTTCAGGCGACCGGGCGATACCTGTATCCCGTTGCGGTCAGTCTCCACCCGGCGGCGGGCTGGCGCACGATCCCCGGCGGCCACGTCTGCACATCACGTCGTGGCCGCCCCCGCACATCGGTGTGCGTTACCGCACGGGTAACTCCCAATCCAGGGCCAGGTTCAGCTGCGCGACGTCGACCCGCGGCTCACCGAGAATGCCCAGGTCCCGGCCGTGTTCGTAGCGGCGGACGCCTCACGCGTCGTCACTCGGTACTAGCGATGTGCGTGCATCCGCAGGTACCCGAGCGGGCGTGGGCTCAGCGGCTGGGCCTCGGGTCGCCGGAACCCATGCCGGATTCGACCTTCGTGACCTTCAGGGACTTGTCGAACTTGACGGTCACCTCGGTCCCGTCGGCCTTGGTCAGGTGCGCCTCGTACACGCCGTCGCCCGCGTCGGTCTCTACCCGGTACACCGTTGCGTCGGGAACCGCCTTGAGCGCAGCTGCCTTGAGCTGGGCGGCGATCGCCGCGCTCACGGCCTTCTCGTCACTTCGTACCGGCGCGGCACCGTGCCGGTTGGCCGGTGGCCGTCCGGCGGCGCCCGGCGTTCCGGGTGCGCCCGTCGCGGAGCTGTTCGCCGGCGTGTACGCGGTTGCCGTTGAGCCGGTTCCGGCGGTCTGGGCATTGGCCGCGAGGGCTGTCGCGCCGATCACTCCGCCGACCACGCCGGCTCCGATGAGAGCGATCTTCAGGCCGCGCCGGTTCGCTCTGGCCGGGGGTTCGGGGTGGGCTGGGTACATGGTGCCTCCTTCGGTGCGTCGCGTTGCCGCGACCCATTGGGTGCGCGCCGGTCGACGACGCAGCGCCACAGTGGCCGAAGGTGCGATAGCGCGACCGCATCGACGACTCAAGTCCGTCCTAACGGCCGGTGTGCACGCGATGTGAGCGCCCGGGCGTCTCGGGCGAGGATGCTGTTGCGTGTGGACATGACCACGCGCGGGCGCCTGCGCATCTACCTGGGCGCGGCTCCCGGCGTGGGCAAGACGTTCGACATGCTCAACGAGGGGCGCCGTCGCGCCGGCCGTGGCACGGATGTGGTCGTGGGTTTCGTCGAGACGCACGGACGCCCGCAGACCGAGGCGCAGCTCGGCGATCTCGAGGTACTGCCCCGCAAGAGCGTCGTGTATCGCGGCGCGACGTTCGCGGAGATGGACGTCGACGCGATCCTGCGTCGCCGCCCCCAGCTCGTCCTGGTGGACGAACTGGCGCACACCAACGTGCCCGGTTCCGGCGCGCACAACAAGCGGTGGCAGGACGTGCAAACGTTGCTCGACGCCGGGATCGACGTGCTGAGCAACCTCAACGTGCAGCATCTCGAATCGCTCAACGACGTCGTCGAGACGATCACCGGGGTGGCGCAGCGCGAGACGGTTCCCGACCTGATCGTCCGCGCGGCCGAGCAGGTGCAGCTGGTGGACATGACGCCCGAGGCGTTGCGGCGGCGGATGGCGCACGGCAACATCTACCCGCCCGAGAAGGTCGACGCGGCGCTGGGCAACTACTTCCGTCCAGGCAATCTCACCGCGCTGCGCGAGCTCGCGCTGCTGTGGTTGGCCGACCAGGTCGAGGAAGGGCTGCAGCGCTACCGCGAGCAGCACGGCATCACCGGCACCTGGGAGACCCGCGAACGCATCGTCGTCGCGCTCGCCGGAGGCCCCGAGGGCGACGCGCTGATCAGACGTGCCGCGCGGATCGCCGCGCGCACCGCGGCCGACCTGCTCGCCGCGCATGTCACGCGCAGCGATGGCGTGATCGAGACCGGGCCGGCGGGCCTGGAGCGCCAGCGACTGCTCGTCGAGTCGCTCGGCGGCACGTATCACGCGCTCGTCGGCGAAGCGGTGCCGGCGACGCTGCTCGACTTTGCCCGCGGCGTCGACGCGACGCAGATCGTGCTCGGCGCCTCACGCCGCCGGCCGTGGGCCGCCGCGCTTGCCGGTCCGGGCACCGGACAGACGGTCACCCGGCTGTCCGGTCCCATCGACGTGCACATCGTCAGCCACGAGTACGTCGGGCGCGGGCTCCAGCTACCGAAGCTCGGTCAGGGGCTCACGCCGCAGCGCCGGCTCACCGGGATCGTGACCGCCGCAGTCCTGCTCGCGATCACTACGGCGATACTCGTGGCGCTGCGCGAGCACGTCGGGTTCGGCACGGACCTGTCGTTCTACCTGCTCGTCGTGGTCGTCACCAGCCTGGTGGGAGGTTTTTGGGCGGCGCTGATCGCGGCGGTCCTCGGCAGCATGCTGCTCAACTTCTACTTCGCCCCGCCGATCCACACGTTCACGATCACCGATGGCGAGAACATCCTGGCGCTGGGCGTGTTCCTGCTCGTCGGGATCCTCGTCTCCCGAGTCGTCGATCTCGCTGCTCGCCGCTCTGCGCTGGCCGCGCGGGCCGGCGCCGAAGCCGAAACGCTGTCCGCGCTGGCCGGCAGCCTGTTGCGCGGCGAGCACGCCCTGGACGCATTGCTGTCCCGGGTGCGCGAGGCGTTCGGCATGCGCAGCGTCAGCCTGCTGCAGCGCGGACCGGGCGCCTCATGGCACACCTTGGCGACTCTCGGACCCGACACACTGGCCACCCCCGCCGACGGCGATTGCGTCGCTGAGATCGACGAGGCGCAGACCCTCGTGCTGAAGGGGCGCCCGCTCAGCGGCGACGACCAGCGGCTGCTGTCCGCCTTCGCGGCCCAGGTCGCGGTGGCCTATCGGCAGCGGGAACTGGCCGAGGCGGCGAGTGCGGTCGCACCGCTCGCGGAGTCCGAACGGGCGCGCACGGCCCTGCTCAACGCCGTCAGCCATGACCTGCGCACGCCGATCGCGTCGGCGAAGGCGGCGGTGTCGAGCCTGCTCGCGGCCGACGTCGCCTGGTCCGACGCCGACCGGGCCGAACTGCTCACCAGCGCCGACAGCTCCCTCGACCGGCTCACCGACCTCGTGACCAACCTGCTCGACCTGTCCCGGCTGCAGGCCGGCGTATTACCCGTACTGCTGGCGCCGGTCGGTCTCGACGACGTGGTGTCGCGCGCGCTCGGGCACGCCGCAGCACCCGACGCACCGATCGACGTGGATGTCGCGACCGAGCTACCCGAAGTGAGCGCCGATGCCGGACTGCTGGAACGGGTGATCGCCAACCTCGTCCAGAACGCGCTGCGCCATTGCCCGCCCGGCAGGCGGGTGTCGATCATCGGCAGCGCGCACGCTGGCCTCGTCGAGCTGCGCGTCATCGACCGCGGTCCGGGGATCCCTCGCGAGCAGGCCGACGAGGTGTTCGCCGCGTTCCAGCGTCGCGACGATTCACCGAGCGGCGGCGCCGGAGTCGGACTCGGACTCGCTATCGCGCGCGGATTCGCCGAGGTGATGGGCGGGCACGTCTTCGCCGACGAGACCCCCGGTGGCGGTGCCACCCTGGTCGTCCAACTCAAGGGGGCCGGATGACCCGGGTGCTCATCGTCGAGGACGAGCAGCCGCTGCTGCGAGCACTCGCGATGAACCTCACCGCGCGGGGATACGAGGTGACCGAGGCCGCGAGCGGGACACGCGCGCTCAGCGCGGCCGCCACCGTCGAGCACGACGTCATCGTGCTGGATCTCGGCCTACCCGATCTCGGCGGCCTCGAGGTGATCAAAGGGGTACGGGCATACGCGAGCACGCCGATCATCGTGCTGTCCGCCCGAACCGGCACCGGGGACAAGGTCGCCGCGCTCGATCTCGGCGCCGACGACTACGTGACCAAGCCGTTCAGCATCGAGGAATTGCTTGCCCGCCTGCGCGCCGCGACCCGCCGCGCCGGCTCACCGAACCAACCCGACGTCGTGCAGGTTGGCCGTGCGAGGGTCGACTTCGGGGCCAAGACGGCCGAGAGCCTCGATGGGAGACCGATCCATCTCACGCCGACCGAATGGCACCTGCTCGAGGCGCTCGTCCGGCGTCCCGGCAAGCTCATCACCGGCCGGGCGCTGCTGACCGAGCTGCGCGGCAGCCCCGATCACACCGACCCCTCGTACCTGCGGATCTACATCGCGGCGCTGCGCCGCAAACTCGAGCCCGAACCCGGTCGGCCGCGGCACCTGATCACCGAGCCGGGCATGGGTTATCGCTACGAGCCGTGACACTCGCGGCGCTACCGCGTGTGGCCGTCGCCGGTGACAACCCATTTGGTCGAAGTCAGCTCGGCCAGGCCCATCGGGCCGCGCGCATGCATCTTCTGCGTGGAGATGCCGATCTCGGCGCCGAAGCCGAATTCGCCGCCGTCGGTGAAGCGGGTGGACGCGTTCACCATCACCGCCGCCGAGTCGACCCGCGCGACGAAATGCCGTGCGGCGTCCAGATCGCGGGTCACGATCGCCTCGGTGTGGCCGGTGGACCAGCGGCGGATGTGCGCGATCGCGTCGTCGACGTCGTCGACGACGCGGGCCGCCATGTCGAGGGACAGGTATTCGCGCGCCCAATCGTCGTCGGTCGCCACCTGCACGCCGTCGTGTTCGGCGAACGCGTCGTCCCCGTGCAGCACGACCCCGGCGGTCTGCAGCGCGCTCGTGATCCGCGGCAGGAACTGTGCGGCGATGGCACGGTGCACGAGCAGCGTCTCGGCCGCGTTGCACACACTGACCCGCGAGGTCTTGGAGTTGACGACGAGGCGCTCGGCGACATCGAGGTCGGCGCTCTCGTCGACGTAGACATGCACATTCCCGACACCGGTCTCGATCACCGGCACGGTCGCGTTCTCGACAACGTAGTCGATCAGACCGGCGCCGCCCCGCGGGATGATCAGGTCGACCAGGCCGCGGGCGCGCAGCAGGTGGCCGACCGAGGCGCGGTCGGTGCCCGGCACGAGTTGGACGGCATCGCGCGGCAGGCCGGCCTTGTCCGCCGCTGCGGCGAGGACGTCGACGAGCACCGTATTGGACTCGTACGCCGACGCCGACCCCCGCAGCAACGCGGCGTTGCCGCTCTTGAGCGCGAGGCCGGTCGCATCGACGGTGACGTTCGGCCGAGCTTCGTAGATCATCGCAATGACCCCGAACGGGACGCGGAGCTGACGTATCTCCAGGCCGTTGCGTTGCGTGTAGCCACGCACCACCTCACCGACCGGATCGGACAGCGCGGCGACGTCCCGCAGGCCCTGGGCCATCGCGGTTACCCGCTGCGGGTTCAGCGCCAGCCGATCGAGCAGTCCTTCGCTGGTGCCGGCCGCGCGACCGGCCGCGAGATCGCGCTCGTTGGCTGTCAGCACTTCGTCGGTTGCCGCGTCGAGCGCGTCGGCCATCGCGTGCAGCGCCGCATCCTTGGCCGCGCTCGACAGCGGTGCCACCTCGACGGCGGCGTCCCGTGCGCGCCGCGCGACCGCGCGGACGTCCTTCTCGGTCGCGGCGTGTTCGGTCACTCGACCAGCGTAGAGCCGTGACCTGCCTTTCCGACGCGCTCAACGGCTACCCGACGCGCTGGCCCAGGGTCTCGGCGACAACCGGCGCCTCAGAGCAGCACGAGGTCGTCTCGGTGCACCAGTTCGCGACGGAACTCCGCAGGCAAGTCGCTGGTCCGGTGCCCGAGCAACGGCGGCAGATCGGCCGCGTCATAACCGACCAGTCCGCGGGCCACCGGCACACCGTCCGGCCCGACCAGATCGACCGGCTCGCCGGAGTAGAACTCACCGCTGATGCCGGTGACCCCCGCCGGCAACAGCGAGGTGCGGCGCGTGACTACGGCGGCCACGGCGCCCGCGTCGAGAACGAGTCGACCGCGCGGTGTGGTGGCATGCCGCAACCAGAACAGCCGTGACGCGCTGCGATCACCTGCGGCGTGAAACAGCGTGCCGGACCGGCCGAGCAGCGCGTCCTCGATTCGGCTGGCGGCGGACAGCACAACGGGGATGCCCTCGCTGGTGGCGATGGCCGCGGCGTCGATCTTCGTGGTCATGCCGCCGGAGCCGACATGGCTGCCGCCGCGGCTGACGTCGATCCCGGCGAGTTCGGCCATCGAGGTGATCTCGGGAATGAACCGCGCACCGGGCCGGCCGGGCTTGCCGGTGTAGAGGCCGTCGACGTCGGTGAGCAGGACGAGCGCGTCGGCGCTGACCACGTGTGCGACGAGTGCGGCCAGTCGGTCGTTGTCGCCGAAACGGATCTCGTGCGTCGCGACGGTGTCGTTCTCGTTGACGATCGGGATCACACCGAGGGCAAGGAGCCGCTCCAGGGTGCGGTGGGCGTTTCGGTAGTGGCCGCGGCGGTGCAGGTCGTCGGCGGTGAGCAGCACCTGCCCGACGTGCAGTCCGAAGCGGGCGAAGGATGCCGCATAGCGCTCGACGAGCAGCAGTTGCCCGACGCTCGCGGCCGCCTGCTGCGTCGCGAGGTCGCGTGGCCGGGCTGCCAACCCCAGCGGGCCGATACCGGCCGCGATCGCCCCGGAAGAGACGAGCACGACCTGTCGACCCTGCTGTACGCGGTCGGCCACCGCCTCGACGATGGCGTCGAGCCGATGCGGGTCGAGCCGACCGTGGCTGGTCAGCGAGGACGAGCCGACCTTGACCAGGGTGCGGCGCGCCGTCGCCACAGCGTCGCGGGTCATCGAGCTGCGCTGCCTGCGCGCCGACGACTCTGCTCCCGGCCGGCACTCACGGCGACTCGTCCAGTTCGCCGGCCCCTCGGCGGGCGCGCTTGGCTGCGTAGCGCTGCGCGGCGCGGATGCGTGAACGCACCTCGAATCGCTCGTCATGGCCGCGGCGGGTCGGCTGGTAGGCCGCCTCGGCCACCCCGTCCGAGGGTTCGAAGTCGAACGTCACGCCACCGATCGTGACGGCCGTCCCCGCCTGCGCGCCGAGCTTGGCCAGCTCGTCCTCGACGCCGAGGCGTTTGAGCCGGTCCGCGAGGTAGCCGACCGCCTCGTCGTTGTCGAAGTGCGTTTGCCGGATCCAGCGTTCCGGCTTGTCGCCACGCACGACATACCCGCCGGGAAGTTCCGGATCAGGCGAAACGGTGAACCCGCGGTCGTCGACCGCCCTGGGTCGCAGCACGATGCGCGGCACCTCGAGTGCAGGACGGGCTGCACGATCGGCCGTCACCGCCCCGGCGAGGGCGAACGTCAGATCGCGCAGTCCGGCGTGCGAGACCGCAGAGATCTCGAACGTCCGAAGCCCCCGGGCCTGCAGCTCGGCGCGCACGAACTCGGCGAGTTCGCGCGCCTCGGGCACGTCGACCTTGTTGAGCGCGACGAGACGGGGCTTGGCGACCAATGCGCCGAACGTTCCTTCGTACTGGGCGAGTTCGGCCTCGATGGCGTCGAGATCGGACAGCGGATCGCGCCCCGGCTCGAGCGTCGCGCAGTCCACGACGTGCAGCAGCACCGCACAGCGCTCGACGTGGCGCAGGAAATCCAGGCCGAGCCCCCTGCCCGCCGCGGCGCCGGGGATGAGCCCCGGAACGTCGGCGACCGTGAACGTGGTGTCCCCCGCCGCGACGACGCCCAGGTTCGGAACCAACGTCGTGAACGGATAGTCGGCGATCTTGGGTCGGGCCGCGGAGATCGCGGCGATCAGCGAGGACTTGCCGGCGCTCGGGAAGCCGACCAACCCGACGTCGGCGACGCTCTTGAGCTCGAGCACCAGATCACGCGTCTCGCCCGGTTCGCCGAGCAGCGCAAAGCCGGGTGCCTTGCGTCGGGTGGAGGCGAGGGCGGCATTGCCGAGGCCGCCACGGCCACCGTGTGCCGCGACATACCGGGCGCCCGACCCGGTCAGGTCGTTGAGCACGTCGCCGTCCTCGCCGAGCACCACGGTGCCGTCGGGCACGCGTAGCTCGAGGTCGTCGCCGTCGGCGCCGTTGCGGTTGCTGCCCGCGCCCTGCTTGCCGTTGCCGGCTTTCTGATGCGGGTGATGGTGGAAGTCGAGCAGGGTGTGCACGTTGGCGTCGACGGCCAGGACGACGTCGCCGCCCCGGCCGCCGTTGCCGCCGTCCGGGCCGCCGAGGGGTTTGAACTTCTCCCGGTGGATCGAGGCCACGCCGTGCCCGCCGTTGCCGGCAGTGAGGTGCAGCACCACGCGGTCGACGAATCTCGTCATCCGGGGCTCCTCTCCGCGGCAGATGAACAAGGGCGGCCTCCGGTCACCCGGGGCCGCCCTGTCGACGAGGTGTACGGGCCGGGTCAGACGCCGACCGGGACGATGTTGACCGTCTTGCGACCTCGCGAAAGGCCGAACTGCACGGCGCCGGCCTCCAGTGCAAAGAGCGTGTCGTCCTTACCGCGACCGACTCTGGCGCCGGGATGGAATTTGGTGCCGCGCTGGCGAACGAGGATTTCGCCGGCCTTGACGACCTGACCGCCGTAGCGCTTCACGCCGAGGTACTGCGCGTTCGAGTCACGGCCGTTGCGGGAGCTGGATGCACCCTTCTTGTGAGCCATAGCGTGCCAATCCTTACTTCGGGCTGATGCCGGTGACCTTGAGCTGGGTCAGCCGCTGCCGGTGACCCTGCCTCTTGTGGTATCCGGTCTTGCTCTTGAACTTGTGGATGCGGATCTTGGGGCCCTTGGTCTGGGCGACGACCTCGGCCGTGATCCTCGCGGTGGACAGCTTGTCGGCCTCGTGGGTGACGTCGGCGCCGTCGACGAGCAGGATCGCGGCCAGATTCACCTCGGCTCCCGGCTCCGCGTCGAGCTTCTCGACCTCGATCACATCGCCCTCGGCGACCCGGTACTGCTTGCCGCCGGTCTTGACGATGGCGTACATCGCGGGATCCACTCCTCGAACTGCTGTTGGCACACTGATCACCCGCGCCTGCGCTGTGGCGGCGCGAACAAAGGGCCCACCGCGTGATGGGCCGTCGTTCAGATTACGGCACCAGCGTCGCCATAGGCAAAGCGCGCCTCCGGCGGCCTGATGCGAGGGCTCGTCGACCCAGATTCACGATTCGGCCGAGTCTGCGGACGCTCAGCCGACCACGGCCGGCGGGCCGGCCGGACGACTGGCCATCCTGCGACGCCGGCGCGGCGGGGGCAGGGCTGGGACCTGCTCAGCAGCAGGCGTTGCTACCCCAGCCGGCTCGACTGGCTCATCGGTCTCATCCGTAACCGGCAACGCGTGCTCCGGAGCCGCGACGTCCGCGGGCGGCGAGTCCGGGTCGTCGGTCTCGACCTCGAGCCGCGGGACGGGCGACAGATCGGCACTCGACCCGGTGACCAACCCCACGGGGCCTTCGGCCGCGACGGCGTCACCGTCCACAGCGTCACCGTCCACGGCGTCACCGTCCACGGCGTCACCGTCCACGGCGTCACCGTCCACGGCGTCACCGTCCACGGCGTCACCGTCCGGATGCGCCGCTCGATGGATCGCGGCGATGGCGGCGCTCGCGGCCTTGCGCTGCTCGTCGGACGTGGAGGGAGATCGGTCGGCCGACTCGCCACCGCGTCCACCGCGCTTGCGGCTGCTCTTGCCTGGCGACTTGTCGTCGTCACCGGCGACGTCAGCCACGTCGACCGGTTCGATGTGCACGATCACGCCACGGCCTTGGCAGTGCTCACATGGCTCGCTGAACGCTTCGAGCAGGCCCTCGCCGACCCGCTTGCGGGTCATCTGCACCAGACCCAGCGACGTGACCTCGGCGACCTGATGCTTGGTCCGATCCCGGCCGAGGCATTCGGTCAGCCGACGGAGCACCAGGTCACGATTCGATTCGAGCACCATGTCGATGAAGTCGATGACGACGATGCCGCCGACATCGCGCAGGCGTAGCTGCCGCACGATCTCCTCGGCCGCCTCGAGGTTGTTGCGCGTGACGGTCTGCTCCAGATTGCCGCCCGCGCCGACGAACTTGCCGGTGTTGACGTCGATGACCGTCATCGCCTCGGTGCGGTCGATGACCAAGGAGCCACCCGAGGGCAGCCACACCTTGCGGTCGAGCGCCTTCATCAGTTGTTCGTCGATGCGCAGTTCGTGGAACAGGTCGGTATCACCGGTATGCCTCGCGATCCGCCCGGCCAGATCGGGCGCCACGCCGCCGATGTAACCGGAGACGGTGTCCCAGGCCTGCGCACCCTGCACGGTGAGCGTCGAGAAATCCTCGTTGAACACGTCGCGTACCACGCGGATCGCAAGGTCTGCCTCGCCGTGCAGCAGCGACGGCGCCGAGGACGTCCGGGCCGCGGCGGCCTCGATCTGCTGCCATTGCGCCGTGAGCCGCTCGACGTCGTGGGTGAGCTCTTCTTCGCTGGCGCCCTCGGCGGCGGTACGGACGATGACGCCCGCATCTTCGGGGACGATCTTCTTCAGAATCGCCTTGAGCCGGTGCCGCTCGGTGTCGGGCAGCCGGCGGCTGATGCCGGTCATGCCGCCGCGCGGCACGTACACGAGGAAGCGGCCGGGCAGCGAGACCTGGCTGGTCAGCCGCGCGCCCTTGTGTCCGATCGGGTCCTTCGTGACCTGGACGAGGACCGTGTCACCGGACTTGAGCGCATTCTCGATCGCCCGCGACTTGCCCTCGAGGCCAGCCGCGTCCCAGTTGACCTCGCCGGCGTACAACACGCCGTTGCGGCCCTTGCCGATGTCAACGAACGCCGCCTCCATCGAGGGCAGCACGTTCTGCACCCGGCCGAGGTAGATGCTGCCGACGTAGGACGTGGCGGTCGCCCGCGTGACGTAGTGCTCGACCAGGATGCCGTCCTCGAGCACGGCGATCTGGGTGCGCTCGCCGTTCTGCCGGACGACCATCGCCCGCTCGACGGCTTCGCGCCGGGCCAGGAACTCCGCCTCGGTCAGGATCGGCACCCGCCGGCGGGTGGTCTCCCGTCCGTCGCGGCGCCGCTGCCGCTTCGCCTCGAGGCGGGTGGATCCCTTGACGCCGCGCACGCCGTCGTCGTCCGCGCCGCGCCGCGGCTCGCGCACGTGGACGACCGTGTTCGGCGGGTCGTCGGCAACGGCAGGGTCATCGGCGACGTCGGAGCGACGGCGTCTGCGGCGACGTGCGGTCGCGGTCGGCGCGGCATCGTCGACCGCTTCGGCGACCGGTTCCGCGACTGCCTCATCGTCGGCCGCCGGCTCGGTGCCGGAACCGGCCTCGTCGGCATCGGTGAGCCGGCCGCCCCGGCCGCGGCGCCCCCGACGGCGCCGGCGACGCGCGCCGCTCGCCTGCTCGATCGCTGCGTCGCGGATCTCCTCAGGATCGGCGACGACCTCGTCCACCGCCTCGTCGACCTGCTCCAGATCGACGTCGCCGTCCGCAGCGGGGACGGGTTCAGCGGGCTCGGCATCACGAGCCGGCGCGAGGAACACCAGGCCCGGTGTGGTCTGGGTATCCGAGCCGGGCGCACCGTCGGCCGCCTCAGCGGCCGACGGAGCCGGCGCGGGTGCCGTGGCCTTTTTCCGGGAGGCGCGCTTGCGAGGTGCCTTGACCGGCGCTGCGTCAGTCTCGCCGGTGGCCCCCGCATCGGCAGGTACGCCCGCTTCGGCTCGCGCGCCCGTCTGTGCCGGCACGGGTGCGGCACGGTCCGCTGCGGCCGTGCTCTCCGCGCCGGTCCCGGACTTCCTGCTGGGGCGCTTGCGCGGCGTCTTGCTCGCCGCCGCATCGGGGGTCGGCGCGGCCGCCGCGGTGCCGTCGACAAGCTCGGCAGGCGGCGCGCTGTCCGTGCCAGAGTTCGTCGCAGCCTTGCGAGACGCCCGCTTGCGCGGCGGCTGACTCCGGGCCGGCTCGCTCGGCGGGGACGCGGTCGGGTCGGTCTCGTTCGGTGCGACGTCGTTCGGTGCGACGTCGTTCGCTGCGGGTTCGAGAGCTGCGGGCGGGCTGGCCGCGGTCTTGCGCGGTGCCCGCTTGCGCGGCGTGCGCTTGGCCGGGACTGCGGCGGCGGGTTGATCGGCGGACGTGGTGTCGGGGCTGTCGGGTTCGAGCATGTACTCGGTTCACTCCGTTCGGCCTCCGGGCGCGGCGCACGTGGGGCGTGGCACCGCGACCGCACAGAGGCGGTTGTGGCAGGTCCGGCGTCGCAGGGGCGACGCCAGGGCCGGCAAAGTCTTCGTCAGGTCGCGTGGTCGGCGTCCTGGAGGGCTCCGTGGCTGTCGTGCGGTTGGTACGGCGGCGGTGTCGTCGCGCACCGGCGATCGGCGGCCATCGGGTCGCGGATCACCTCGTCGTCGCCGAGTGGCCCCTGGGCCAGGCGCACCGAAATCGGTGGCAGCTCCAGCGTGAGACCGGCGACGTCACGCAGTGCCGCAACGACATCGTCGGGTCGGACGGCGGGGATCACCTGCCGCACGACCAGGTCCAGTATCGCACGTGTTGGGTCGACGGGCCCCGAATTGGGCCCGGCGACGCGGGCGCGGACGACCGCAGCACGCACATCGACCGACCGCCGCCCGCTCTTGGTCATCCGCTCCACGCTGACCTCGGCACGCTCCAGGAACGCGGTGAGCGCCTGTTGCGCAACCTCTCGCGTGACACCGGGCAGCTCGATCCGCCACGCGGACGCTTGGACGCGATCCGCGAGGGAGCCCGCGCCCGCCTCGACCGCGTCGAGGATGTCCAGGCCGTCCGGCAGCGCGCCGTCGAGCCGGGCGCGCAGTTCGGCCACGTCGACGGCCTGCGCCAGGCCGATCTCCAGGTACTCCGCCTCGCTCGCCACACCGGTGGGCGATGCGCCCACATAGCTGATCTTGGGGTGGGGGGTGAAGCCGGCCGAGTAGGCCATCGGTATCTCGCCACGGCGCAGCGCCCTCTCGAAGGCCCGGGCGAAGTCGCGATGTGAGGTGAACCTGAGCCGTCCACGCTTGGCGTAGCGGATCCGCACCCGCTGCACGACCGGTGGCGGCGGCGGACCCTCGGGCGTGCGGCGCCGACTCACTTGGGCATGAGCGGCAGCAGCGACCGGCCCGTGGGTCCGACCTGGATGTCGGTGCCGAGGTTCGAGCAGACGCCGCAGTCGAAGCACGGCGTCCAGCGGCAGTCGTCCTGTTCGAATTCGCCGAGCGCGTCCTGCCAGTCGTCCCAGAGCCACTGCTTGTCGAGGCCGGAATCGAGGTGGTCCCATGGCAGCACCTCGTCGCCGTCGCGCTCGCGGGTCGTGTACCACGCGACGTCGATGCCCGCGGCGTCCGCGGCGTCCATCCACCGCGCGAAGGAGAAGTGCTCGGTCCAGCCGTCGAAGCGTGCGCCGTCGCGCCAGACCCGCTCGATGACCGCACCGACGCGGCGATCGCCCCGCGAGAGCAGCCCTTCGACGAGCGAGGGTTCGCCGTCGTGATAGCGCATGCCGACATTGCGGCCCAGGGCACGATTCGCGTTGATCGCCATGCGCAGTTTGCGCAACCGGGCGTCGACGACCTCGGGCGCAGCCTGCGCCGCCCATTGGAACGGTGTGTGCGGCTTGGGCACGAAGCCGCCGATCGACACCGTGCAGCGGATGTCCTTGTGACCGGCTGCTTCGCGGCCGGCGCGGATGACGTCGTGCGCCATCTCCGCGATCTCGAGCACGTCATCGTCCGTCTCGGTCGGCAAGCCGCACATGAAGTACAGCTTCACCTGCCGCCAACCCTGCGCGTAGGCGGTGCTGACGGTCCGAATGAGATCGTCCTTGCTGACCATCTTGTTGATCACGCGGCGCAGCCGCTCGGACCCGCCTTCGGGCGCGAACGTCAGCCCGGAACGGCGTCCGTTGCGGGAGAACTCGTTGGCCAGGTCGATGTTGAACGCGTCCACCCGGGTCGACGGCAACGACAGGCCGACCTTCTGGTCGGCGTAGCGGTCGGCGAGCTGCTTGGCCAGCGGGCCGATCTCGGAGTGGTCGGCCGAGGACAGCGACAGCAGACCCACCTCCTCGAACCCGGTCGCTGCCAGCCCACGTTCCACCATCTCGCCGATGCCGTCGATGGACCGCTCGCGCACCGGGCGGGTGATCATCCCGGCCTGGCAGAAACGGCAGCCGCGGGTGCAGCCGCGGAAGATCTCCACCGACATCCGCTCGTGCACCGACTCGGCCAACGGCACGAGCGGAGTTCTCGGGTAGGGCCAGTCGTCGAGGTTCATGACCGTGTGCTTGGTGACTCTCGCGGGGACACCGGGCCGGTTGGGCGTGACGGCCTCGATCCGGCCGTCGGGTAGGTAGCTGACGTCGTAGAGGCGTGGGACGTACACCCCGCCGGTCGCCGCCAACCGCAGCAGCAACTCGTTGCGGCCGCCCGGACGTCCCTCGGCCTTCCAGTCCCGGACCAGGTCGGTGATGGCGCCGACGACCTGTTCGCCGTCGCCGAGCACGGCCGCATCCAGGAACTCGGCGATCGGCTCCGGGTTGAACGCGGCGTGGCCGCCCGCGATGACGATCGGGTCGGCGACCCCGCGCTCGGCGGCCTGCAACGGGATGCCGGCAAGGTCAAGCGCGGTCAGTAGATTCGTGTAGCCCAACTCCGTGGAGAACGAGACGCCCAGCAGGTCGAACGCGCCGACCGGCCGGTGCGCGTCGACGGTGAACTGGCTGATGCCGTGCGCGCGCAGTAACGCCTCGAGATCCGGCCACACCGCGTAGGTGCGCTCGGCGAGGGTGTCCGGCCGCTCGTTGAGTACCTCGTAGAGGATCTGCACACCCTGGTTGGGCAGCCCCACCTCGTATGCATCGGGGTACATCAGCGCCCAGCGGACCGCCACCGAATCCCAGTCCTTGACGCGCGCGTTCAGCTCGCCGCCGACGTACTGGATCGGCTTGGCGACCCGGGGCAGCAGCGGTTCGAGTTCGGCGAACAGCGATGCAACGGGCATGTCCGTCGAGTGTACGGACGGCTTGTGCTTCGCCGGCAGACACCGAGCTTCTCGCGCAGCGCCTGCTCGGCTGTTGCCTGGCAGGATCGCGTCGTGCGCCTGCCCGGCCGGTCGATCGATTCGATCCCACCGGAGATCCCGCTCCTGACGGCCGTGGCATCGGTTCAGTTCGGGTCGGCGTTCGCGAACAAGATCTTCATCAAGGTCGGGCCGGCCGGCGTCGCGCTGCTGCGTGTCCTGCTGACTGCACTGGTGTTGCTTGCGATCACCCGGCCGTCGCTGCGCGGGCGCACTCGCCGTGAGCTCGTTCTCGTCAGCGCCTACGGTCTGACGCTGGCAGGTATGAACTGGAGCTTCTACGAAGCGCTGGATCGATTGCCGCTCGGGGTCGCGGTGACCATCGAATTCACCGGGCCGCTTACGGTTGCCGTCGCAGGCTCACGACGGTGGATAGATCTCGTGTGGACGCTGCTCGCCGGCGGTGGCGTGGCGCTGCTGGCGTTGCGCGGCGAGCAAGCGGGCGTGCAGACGTTCGGGGTGCTGCTGGCGCTCGTCGCGGCGACCTGCTGGGGGCTCTACATCCTGCTGGCCAAACAGGTGACCGCGTCGTTCCCGGCCGCGGAAGGACTCGCCATCGGCATGGCGGTCGGGACGTTGCTCGTGCTACCGGCGGGCATCATCGAGGGTGGCCGCACGTTGCTCCAGCCAGGTGTGATCGCTGCCTGCTTCGCCGTCGCGATGCTGTCGTCGCTGATTCCGTACACGCTCGAGTTGATCGCGCTGCGACGACTGTCGACCGCAGTGTTCGGGCTGCTGATGAGCCTTGAGCCCGCGGTGGCCGCGCTGGCCGGTGTGCTCGTGCTCGGGCAAGCGCTGACGGCCGTACTGGGCGTGGCCCTCGTGATGGTGGTGGGCGCGAGTGTGGGCACCACGCTGACCTCGAGCCGCGCCGTCATACCGGAACCGCAGGCGTGAGGAACTCAGCCGGCGGCCCGGCGGCGCACCGCCTGCAGTAGGCCGATCGCCAGTCCTTGCGCGAACATCGACGACCCGCCGTAGGACACGAACGGCAGCGGCACACCCGTCACTGGCGTCAGCCCGAGATTCATGCCGATGTTCTGGAATGCCTGGAACGCGAACCAGCACACCACGCCGACCGCCACGAGCCGGCCCGCCTCATCGGCGTTGCGGGCAATCCGCAGGCCACGCCAGCACAGCAGCCCGAACAGCGCAATGATCACGCTGCCGCCGATCAACCCGAACTCCTCCCCCGCGACAGAGAAGATGAAGTCCGTCTGCTGTTCAGGGACGTAGCCACCGTTTGTCTGCGGACCGTCGAACAATCCCGTGCCGAACAGCCCGCCGCTCGCGATCGCGATGTGCGCCTGGTTGACGTTGTAGGCGGCGCCCTGCGTGTCGAGATTCGGATGGGTGAAGGAGGTGACGCGGTCGAGCTGATAGCCCTGCAACACGCCGGCCTTGACCGCGACGACGGCGACGAGAACACCCAGCGCGATGAGTCCGATGGTCCAGCGGGCCTTCACCCCGGCGACGACCAGCACGCCGAACGCGGCACAGCCGAGGACCATGGCCGAGCCGAGGTCCGGCTGCAGCATGATCAGGCCGATCGGTGCGGCGATCAGCGCCATCGCGGTGAGCACGTCGCCCGTCGTCGGCGGCGCGTCCTCATCCCGCTCCGCGGCACGCTGGGTGAACAGCACCGCCATCCCGACTATCAGACCGAGTTTCATGAACTCGGCGGGCTGCACCTCGAATCCGCCACCGAGGCGAATCCACGCTCGCGCACCATTGATCGTCGTCCCGGCCACCAGGACGAGCACCAGGCCACCGAGGCTGGCGAGGTAGACGACGGGCCCGAACATCCGCAGCAGCCGGGCGTCGAGCCTGGACGCGAGGAACATCAAGCCGACGGCGATCACGATGTTGGTCAGGTGCCGCCAGAGGAAGGCCTGCGGGTCGGCGCCCAACGCGACTTGCGCCTCGCGGGTGGCCGCCCAGACGAGCACCGCACCGATCAGTGCCAGAGCCAGCGCCGTCAAGGCAAGCGGGACGTCGTAGCCACGGGCCCGACGCTCCAGTGGCATGACCGTGGAGGTGAACTCCAGCGGTTCGCGCGGATCACGCGCCGTCGGCGCCGAGGTGCTCGGCGCGGCCGTCTGCCCCGCCGGCGCCGTCATGTCCGGCCTCCCGACGTGACGGCGCCGGCGGGCACCGCGAATCGACCGCGCGATGTCATCGGGCCGTCCTCACCTGAGGCGCGATCTTCGGCAGGACCGTCTGCGGCTGCGAGCCGGGGATGATCGGCGGGCCCGACGCGCCGAGCAGGCCGTCCCAGATCCGTTTGAGCATCGGACCTGCCGCCTTCGCACCGGTGCCCGCCTGCTCGACCATGCCGACGACCACGAACTTGGCACGGACCGCTCCGTGCTGCGTGGACGTCGGGCCCCAGGTCGCCAGCCAGGACGTGTCCTGCTTGCCGTACACCTCCGCGGTGCCGGTCTTGCCGCCGAGTTGGTGTTGCAGTTTGGAACCGATGTAGGCAAACGCGCCGGACACCGCCCAGCCGCGGCTGAAGTCGAGCGACTTGGCGATGTAGGTGAGCACTTTCTGGCTCACCGGCACGGTGTCGCGCACCTTCGGCGTGATCGTCTGAACGACCTTGCCCTTCGCGTCCACGACGGCCCAACCGAGAGTCGGCGCCCAGATCCGTCCGCCGTTGACGAGCGCGGAATAGGCCAACGCCAGTTGTAACGGCGACATCGTGGTCTCGCCCTGCCCGATCGACATGTCGGCGTTGTCGCCGGCGCGGTAGCGCCAGCCGTCGGTGCAGTTCTCCTTCGCCAGCTTGGTCAAATAGGTTCGGTCGGCGTTGTTCTTGATCTCCGGATAGCCGCGTCGGCCGGCCGCGCAGTAGTCGGCCCGGTTCGCCTTCCAGCGCGCGATCCGCGTCTCGCGGTCGGCGTAGCTGCCGCTCGCCTGTTCCCCGTCGGGCAGGTCGATGTCCGGCACGCGTCCGACGCCGTACTCCCTCGCCATCTGCTGCAGGTGTTCGAGTGGCTTCTTGCCCTTGTCGATGCGCCGCTGGTCCGCGTAATACTCATTCGCGGCCGGCGCGTAGAAGAACGTGTCGCATGAGTAGCCGAGTGCGTTCTCAAGGTCGATCGGACCGAGAGCCTCAGACTCGAAGTTGGTCTTCACCCGGCCGTCGATCGAGATTGCGCCCGGGCACGGGTAGTGGTCGTGCAGGTTGATCTCGTGGTTCATCACCAACGAGGATGACGTGATCAGCTTGAAGGTCGAGCCCGGCGCGTAGACACCCGCGATCGCCCGGCTGATCAACGGGGTGCCGGCCGCCGGGTCGGTCAGAGCGCGGTACTCCGCGGCGGAGATGCCACCGACCCACACCGTCGGGTTGTAGGTCGGATAGCTCGCCGCCGCGAGAATGCGTCCGGTATTGGGGTCCATCACCACAACCGCGCCGCCGGTGGCGGGCTTGTGCTGCTTGCGCGAATCGCGGATCTGCTGCGCGAGCGACTGTTCGGCCAGCCGCTGCACGTCGATGTCGATGCTCGTGACGAGCGTATTGCCCTGCCGCGCCGCGATTTGATCACCCATGCCGACGGTGATCCCCTGTGGGTTGAGCTCGACGAGCTGCTTGCCGTCGACGCCGCGCAGCTGCGCATCGTACTGAGCGGACAGGCCGCTGACGCCGATCGTGTCCGCGTCGTTGAGCGCCGAGTTCTGCGCCTTGTCCGCCTCGGTGATCTGGGCCGTATAGCCCAGCAGCTGGGCGGCAAGCGTCCCCTGCGGGTAGGTGGGCAGGCTGATCGTTTGGACGGCGACGCCGGGGAAGTCCTCCCGCCGTTCGCTCACCGCAAGCACCACTCGGGTCGGTGCGTCTACCGCGACCGGCACCGGGGCGAAGGGCTCACCGGTCCAGCAGGGTGCACGCACCTTCGGAGAGCACGGCGTGATCTGCTTCGCCAGCCGTTGGGCGGTGGTGCCGAGCAACCGGGCAAGGTTCACGAGCACCGCGCGGCCCTTGTCCGGCTGCGCCTGGATCAGATCACGGTTGACAGTGATCACTTCAGCACTGGTGTTCGCCATGAGGGGGCGGCCTCGGGCGTCGACGATCAGGCCACGTGGGGCCGGGATCACGATGACGCCGTCGTGGGTCTGATGTGCTGTCTGCGACGGCTTGGCCGGGTCGAGCAACTGCACGTAGTACAGCCGGGCGAACAGCGTGAGCATCAGCGAGCAGACGAGCGTGACGATGATCCCGAGCCGATGCGGCGTGAGACGACGGCGGCGATCAGTCACGTCCCGCTCCGAGAAGCGCGGCCGGTTCGGCGGCGTGCAGGGACTCACTACCCAACATCGCGCCGACCACAGGTACCACGATCATCGCCAGCGCCGCGTCGACCAGGGCGGTGGGCGGCAGGTGGACGAAGGCGTCGCCGAGGTCGCCCCCGTGCACCAGTGCCAGGACGAGGCCGGTGAAGGTGCTGGCGACGCCGCAGGCGAGTCCGGCCAGCAGCGCGTCCCGCAGCACACCGTGCCGGGGCGCGACCAGACCGCACACCAGACCGACCCCCAGCCAGGACAGTGCGAGCACACCGGCCGGGTGGCGCGAGCCGAGATCGGCCACCAGACCGGCGGCGAAACCGAGCGACATGCCGCTCGCCGGGCCGTCGGCCAGGGCCACCGCGGCGACGAGCACCGCCGGCAGGCTCACCGGCCATGGATACGTGGCCGGTGCCACGACGGTCGCCTGCAACAGCAGCACGGTGATGATGCCGGCGATCGCGGCCAGCACGCGGGACCGGGTCATCGGGCCGGCCGGAGGACGGGGCCAGGTGCGGCGACGGCAGGTGCTCTGCCGACCACGACGGCGACGATGTCGACCGACGTGGGTGAGGTCGTCGGGGTGACCGTGGCGAGCACGCTGCCGTCAGCCGACGTCCGCACCGATGACACACGTCCGACCGAGAGCCCCGGCGTGAAGCTCGTCGAGCCGGTCGGTCCGGTCTGCAGCCGATCGCCAACCCGCACCGCCGCGCCGGGCTTGAGCGGGCTGAACGTGAACCCGGACGGGCCGGCGCCGGTAGCGATGCCCAGCTCGCCCGAGCGCAGGTCACGGACACCGACCCCGGACCCCGGGTCCGCGGCGAGCAGCACGACGCTGCTGTCCGCGTCGGCGTGCAGCACCCGCCCGACCAACCCGGCGCCGTCGGTCACGGTCTGGCCCGCGCGCGCCCCGCTTCGGCTGCCGACGTCCAGGGTGATCGTCCAGTCGAAACCCTCACCAGGGCCGAGTGCGGTCACCTGGGCGGCCAACAGAGTGTTCCCGGTGCGGTCGGCGGCGTCCTGCAGCGCGCGCAGCCGTGCGTCCGCCCGCCGCTGCCCCTCGAGCACGGCGAGCCGACCGCGCAGTTGCGCGTTGCGCTTGCGCAACTGCTCGATGCGCGACTGGTTGGTGCCCGCCGACGGCGCCCCCTCGAACCACTGCCGCACCGGTCCCAGCACCGCGTCGGTGCCGCGATAGAGCGAGCCCAGCGTTCCCCGGACACCTGAGTGAGCCTCGCGCAGCGAACCGCCGCCGAGGTCGAGGGTGATGAAGCACAGCGCGACGACCGTCAGCACGATCGCCGAGGTCCGCTGCCGCGGGGTGAGTCGCCGCACAACGACCGCCCTCAGCGACGATGGCCGTCGACGACGACCTTGTGCAGCTGGTCGAAGTGCTCGACGACGGTGGCGGTGCCGAGCACGACCGAGTCGAGTGGGCGGTCGGCGACGGTGACGGGCACGCCGAGTTCATGCTGCAGCCGGGCGTCCAGGCCGCGCAGCAGCGCCCCGCCGCCGGTCAGCACGATGCCGCGGCTCACCAGGTCGCCGGCCAGCTCGGGCGGACAGCGGTCCAGGGTCGCCCGGACCGCGGCGATGACCCGGGTCAGCGGCGCGTCCATGGCCTTGCGCAACTCGTCGCCAGAGATCGTGACGTTTCGGGGCAGGCCGGTGCTGACGTCGCGGCCACGGATCTCGGCGCTCTTCGGGCCGGCGACGGGGAAGGCCGAACCGACGGAGATCTTGAGCTCTTCGGCCGTTCGCTCCCCGATCAGCAGGGCGAACTGGGCCCGGACATGATCGACGATGGACAGGTCGATGGCGTCGCCTGCCACCCGCACGCTCGTCGAGGCGACGATGCCGCCTAGTGCGAGGATCGCGACCTCGGTGGTGCCCCCCCCGATATCCACGACCATCGAACCGCACGGCTGGTTGACCGGCAGGCCGGCTCCGATCGCGGCCGCCATCGGTTCGCTGATGATGTGCACCTTCCGCGCACCCGCGGCGTAGGCCGATTCACTCACCGCGCGCTGTTCCACACCGGTGATGCCGGACGGGACGCACACGATGATCCGTGGGCCGGTGAAGGCGCCGCGCCGCTTGAGCACCTTGCGGACGAAGTAGCGCAACATCTCCGCGGTGATGTCGTAGTCGGCGATCACGCCGTCCTGCAGCGGGCGCACCGCCTTGATGTGGTCAGGGGTGCGGCCGATCATCCGTTTCGCTTCGGCTCCGACGGCCACGACCGAGTTCGTCTTGGTGTCCACTGCGACCACGGACGGCTCGTTGAGCATGATGCCGCGTCCGCGGGCGTAGACCAGCGTGTTCGCGGTGCCCAGGTCGATCGCGAGGTCACCGCCGAGGAAGTCGCCCCCTCGCTGCGTCACTCGCGAGGTCGCGCGCCGGGCGAGCGGGGTGAACGTCACGAATGACCTCTTCGTCGAAGATCGCAGAGACAGCCTGAGGTGATCGTAGGGTCGCTGTGAGGCCAAATGCCGCTGCGACTCGCGGGTCTGGTGTTACTGATGTGACTTCCAGCAACCGGCGAGGCCCCGGCCCCGGTTCCATGAGCCGGCGGCGGGAGGGCGGACGGCCGGCGGACAGCCGGCCACGGCGCAGTCAGGTCCGCTCAGGGAACCAGAGCGCGATCTCCCGGGCGGCCGATTCCGGGGAATCCGAACCGTGGACTATGTTCTGGACGACCTTGGTGCCCTGGTCGCGGCCGAGGTCGCCGCGGATCGTGCCGGGTGCGGCGGCCGTCGGATCCGTGGCGCCGGCCAAGGAGCGGAAGCCCTCGACGACTCGGTGGCCCTCGGCGACCAGCGCGACGACCGGCCCGGACAGCATGAAGTCGACGAGCGGCTGGTAGAAGGGCTTGCCGACGTGTTCGGCATAGTGCCGGGCCAGCAGTTCGGGAGTCGCCGGCCTGAGCTCGAGCGCGGTGACGGCGTAGCCCTTCGCCTCGATACGCCGGATGACCTCACCGGACAGGCCGCGACGCACGCCATCCGGCTTGACCAGGACCAGAGTCGACTGCACGACGGATTGAGTCACGGACGCGAAGCCTAGCCGTCCTCCGGGCGCGATCCGGCGCTCAGCCGGCGAGCATGCGCAGGCCGCCGGGCGTGCCGACGACCTCGTGCCGCAGCATGAGCAACCGCAGCCAAATGGCGATGAACAGCGCGCCGACCAGGAACATCGCCGCAATCAGGAAACCGGTCGCGAGGAACACGACCTGGAGTGCCGAGCCGAGCCCGATGCCGAACGGGCGCCGCAGCAGGCCGGCCGCGATGACGAAGACCACGGCGAGCCCGATGCAGATGCCGGTCCGGACCGGACCCAGGCCGGTGGTGAACGCGATGGCCCGCGGGATCAACAACACGACCAGGGCTTCCAGTCCGAGCACGCCCGCCAACGCACCGCGGGTGGCCTTGTTCGCCCGCCGAGCCCGCTCGGCGTACTGCTCGGGTGTCGGCTCCTCGCGCGCCTGCTCGCGCTCGATCTCGCTCACGTGCCGCCGCCGAGCAGGGTGCGCGCCTCCCCGACCGCGACGACCGAGCCGGTGACGAGCACGCCTGCGCCCGCCAGCACGTCGTCGCCGGTGTCCTCGGCGATGCGCACCGCGGCCTCGATCGCATCGTCCAGCCGGGCCTCGGCGGTGACCCGGTCTGCGCCGAACACCGCGACCGCGACCGCAGCGAGTGCGTCCACGTCCAGCGCCCGATCAGAACTGGTGCGCGTGACGACGACTTCGTCGACGGACGGTTCCAGCAACTCGAGCATGCCGACGACGTCCTTGTCGGCCATGACGGCCAGCACCGCGACGAGGCGGCGGAACTGGAATGCTTCGGCGACGGCGATCAGCGCCGCATGTAGGCCCGCCGGGTTGTGCGCGGCGTCGAGCAGGATCGTCGGCGCAGACCGGATCGGTTCGAGGCGGCCCGGCGATCGCACGCCGGCGAACGCGGCGCGCACGACCCCGATGTCGAGCGGCCCCGTCGCGGCGCCCGCCCCGAAGAACGCTTCGACCGCAGCCAACGCGGTCGCGGCGTTCTGCGCCTGATGCGCGCCGTGCAACGGGAGGAAGATCTCGTCGTAGCTGCCGCCGAGACCCTGCAAGGTCAGGAACTGGCCGCCGACCGCGATCTGCCGGTCGAGCACCCCGAATTCGAGCCCCTCCCGCGCAACCGCTGCCTGTACCTCGGTGGCGCGCCGCAGCAGCTGAGCAGCCGCCTCCGGCGGCTGGGCCGCCAGGATCGCGACGGAGTCGGGCTTGATGATTCCGGCCTTCTCGGTGGCGATCGCCGCCAGGGAATCGCCGAGGTCGCGGGTGTGGTCGAGGTCGATCGGCGTTATCACGGCGACCTCGGCATCGATCACGTTCGTGTTGTCCCAGGAGCCGCCCATACCGACTTCGACGACGGCGACGTCGATCGGTGTGTCGGCGAAGATCGAGTACGCCAGCGCGGTGACGATCTCGAAGAAGGACAGCGGCACCTCGAACCGGGCGTCGATCAGGGCGAGATACGGCTCGAGCTCTCGGTAACCCTCGACGAACGTCCGGTCGCTTATCGGCTCGCCGTCGATGACCACCCGCTCCGTGACGCGGGTCAGGTGCGGGCTCGTGTAACGGCCGGTGCGCAGCCCGACGCCACGCAGCAGTTCATCGATCATGCGGGCAGTGCTGGTCTTGCCGTTCGTGCCGGTCAGGTGGATCGCGCGGTAGGAGCGCTGCGGGTCGCCCAACAGTTCGACGAGTGCCTGCATCCGCTCATTGGTGGGATTGACATGGCCCTCACCACGCCGGCCGAAGATCGCGCGCTCGATGTCGCCTAGCGCAGCCGCGTAGCGCTGCGCCTCGGTCGGCCGCGCGTCGGTTGCCACGACCGGCCAGTCTACGGACGCCCCGCGGCTCAGCCCACGGGCAGCGCCGCCAGCGCCGCATCGATGCGCGCAAGATCCGCCTGCGCCGCGGCGAGCCGGTCGCGCACCTTGGCGACCACCGCCGCGGGCGCCTTGCCGGTGAACGCGGCGTTGCCCAGTTTGCCCGCATTCACCACGCATTCCTTCTCGGCAGCCGCCCGGTCCTTGGTGAGCCGGGCCCGCTCGGCCGCGACGTCGATCGCGGCGGACAGGTCGAGTTCCACCCGCACGCCGGACGCCGTCGTCAACGCGGCGGTCGGCGCGAACCCGTCCGCCGGCTCGGCCAGGCGCAGCAGCGCGCGGATCGCCGGCTCGGTCGGGGCCGGCACGCCGTGCAGCCGCGCGGGAACCCGCTGGGACGGCCTGACCCCTTGGTCCGAGCGAAAGCGCCGCACCTCCCCCACCACGGTGCGCACGAGCCGGACGTCGGCCGTCGCCTCGGGTGCGGCGAAGCTCGAATCCGCCAACGGCCATGCGGCGATCACTACCGACTCACCGCCGGTGAGGGCCGTCCACAACTGCTCGGTGACGAACGGGATCATCGGGTGCAACAAGCGCAACAGCGTGTCGAGCACCTCACCCAGCACGCGCTGCGTCGCTGCGGCCCCCGCGTCGCCGCCGCGGGCCAACGTCAACTTGGCCAGCTCGATGTACCAGTCGCAGACCTCGTCCCACGCGAAGTGATAGAGGGCGTCGGCGATCTTGGCGAACTCGAAGCTCTCGTAGAGGGCGTCGACCTCGGCCACCACCTCGTGCAGCCGGGACAGGATCCAGGCGTCGGGCCCGACCGGCCGATCCGGTACCGGACCGGCGACCGTGGCGCCGGACAGCAGAGCGAAGCGCGTCGCGTTCCACAGCTTGGTGCAGAAGTTCCGGGCGCCGACCACCCATTCCTCGTTGATCGCCTGATCCGCGCCCGGGTTGGCCCCCTGCAGCAGCGAGAGTCGCAGCGCGTCGGCGCCGTACTGGTTGATCCACACCAAGGGGTCGATGACATTGCCACGCGACTTCGACATCTTCTTTCCCGACGCGTCGCGGACGAGCCCGTGGAGCAGCACGGTGCGAAACGGTGGCGCGCCGTCCATCGCATACAGCCCGAACAACATCATCCGCACGACCCAGAAGAACAGGATGTCGTAGCCCGTGATCAGAACGGTCGTCGGGTAATAGGCGCGCAGATCCTCGGAGTCTTCCGGCCAACCCATCGTGGAGAACGGCCACAGGGCGGAGGAGAACCAGGTGTCGAGGACGTCCTCGTCCTGCGTCCAGCCGGGCGGCGGCTGATCATCCGGCCCGAAGCACGCGTCGTCGCCGTCGGGCGAGTACCAGACCGGAATGCGGTGACCCCACCACAGCTGGCGGCTGATGCACCAGTCGCGCAGCCCGTCGACCCACTGGAAGTAACGCGGCGCGAGCGAGGGCGGCTCGATCACCACCCGCCCGTCACGCACGGCGTCGGCGGCCGCCCGTGCCAGCGTCTCCACTCGCACCCACCACTGCAACGACAGCCGTGGCTCGACGATCGTGTCGCACCGCGAGCAGTGCCCTACCGCATGCTCGTAGGGTCGCTTCTGGGCGACGATCCGGCCGTCCTCGCGCAGGGCGGCGACCACGGCGTAGCGCGCGTCGAACCGGTCGAGCCCGGCGAACGGGCCGGGCACGGTGATCAGGCCGCGCTCGTCCATGATCGTCGGCATCGGCAGGTTGTGCCGCCGCCCGATCTCGAAGTCGTTCGGGTCGTGCGCCGGGGTCACCTTCACCGCGCCGGTGCCGAAGCTCGGATCGACGTGCTCGTCGGCGACGACGGGAATCATGCGATTGGTCAGCGGCAGCGCCACCTGCGTACCGATCAGGTGCCGGTACCTCTCGTCCTCGGGGTGCACCGCGACGGCCGTGTCGCCGAGCATCGTCTCGGCGCGGGTGGTGGCGACCACGATCGCCGACTCGCCGTCGCCGTAGCGGATCGAGACGAGTTCACCGGGCTCGTCGGCGTGATCGACCTCGATGTCGCTCAGCGCGGTGAGATCGCGCGGGCACCAGTTGATGATGCGTTCGGCGCGGTAGATCAACTCGTCGTCATAGAGGCGTTTGAAGATCGTCTGGACGGCTCGGGAGAGCCCTTCGTCCATCGTGAAGCGCTCCCGCGACCAGTCCACGCTGTCGCCGAGTCGGCGCATCTGATCCAGGATCTGCCCGCCGTAGCGTTCCTTCCACTGCCATGCCCTGCCGATGAATTCCTCGCGCTGGTAGTCAAAGCGACCCTTGCCCTCCGTCTCGGCGAGGTGGCGCTCGACGAGGTTCTGCACCGCGATGGAGGCGTGATCCATGCCCGGCAGCCACAGCGCGTCATAACCACGCATCCGGGCACGCCTGGTGAGTGCGTCCATCATCGACTGCTCGAGGGCGTGGCCGAGATGCAGGGTGCCCGTGACATTCGGCGGCGGGAGGACGACGGAGAACGACGCCTTGCCGCTCGCCGGATCGGCGGTGAAGTAGCCGCGCTGCTCCCATCGTTGATAGAGCGGGCCTTCTACCTCTGCCGGACGGTACTGGCTCGGCAGGGTCCCGGGCGGCGGCGAGGTATTGGTCACCTGCCGATCCTACGAAGCGGCGACCGGCTGCGGCGCCCGCTCGAGCCACGCCGCGAACGCGTCATGGCGAAACGGCCGGCCGAGGAAAGCCGTGACCAGGTCAGCCGCGTCGATCGAGCCGCCGGGCACGAGAACGCGATCGCGGTAGCGATGCGCGACCCTCGCGTCGAAAAGGTCAGCGTCGTCGAACGCCGCGAACAGATCTTTCGCGATCACCAGACTCCAGAGATACGTGTAGTAGGCCGACGTGTACCCAGCCAGGTGGCCGAACGAGGCGTAGAAGTGGGTTCCGTCGAGGCGGTCGAGCAGGTCGTAGCGCTCCTGCAGTTCGCGCAGCGCGGCGCTGAAGTCGGCAGGCCGGTCCCGGTGGAACACGTAGGACACCGCTGCGTAGAACAGCTGCGTGCGCACGAACAGCCCCTTGCCGAAGTCCTTGCCGGCGTGCATTCGCTCGACGAGTTCGCGCGGGATCGGTGTGCCGTCGGCAGCCACGGCAAAGGTCTGCAGGACATCCGCGTCCCAGGCCCACTCCTCCAGCATCTGCGACGGCGCCTCGACGAAGTCCCATTCGGTCGCCACGCCGGAGAATCGCCCGTAGCGCTGGTGGCCCCCGAGCACGTGGTGCAACAGATGACCGAACTCGTGGAACAGGGTGACGACGTCCGTGTGCTCCATGAGGCCACGGGGGAAGTTGCACACCAGAACACCCTCCGGCAGCTGCCGGTCGGCGACGCCACCGACCAGGTCGAACTGCGCGGCGTGCTTGTACTTGCCCTCACGCGGATGCAGGTCGAGATAGATGCGCCCGCGGCAGGTGCCGTCGGCGACGACGTCGTAGCCGGCGACGTCGGCGTGCCAGGCGTGCACGTCGACCGGGACGTACTCGACGCCGAACAGCCTGCCGGTGACGTCGAGCAGGCCCTGACGAACGTTGGCGAAGTCGAAGTACTGCCGGACATGCTGGGCGTCCACGTCGAACTGCTCGCGGCGAACCAGCTCGGCGTAGTAGCCGGACTCGGACGAGTCGAACGAGCTCGCGGCCGGATCGTCTGCGCGTCGGCGCGCGAGCAGGATTTCCTTGTCCCGGCGGCCCGGCGCATCGGCTGCCCCGGCCAGCTGGTCGATGAACTGCGCGATCGCGTGCCCGGAGCCGATCATCTTCACGTCCGCGTCGTAGTCGGGCCAGTCGGCGTAGCCGAGCAGCCCGGCCTTCTCCGCACGCAGGTCGAGCAGCTGGTGCAGCACCGCCTCGTTGTCCGGCCAGCCGCGGTTCAGAAACGCGAGCGCGAGTTCGCGGCGTGCTGCCGCGTCGCGAGCGAACGTCCGGAACGGGACGTAGTCGGGGTAGTCCGTGGTGATGGTGACGAGCCCGTCGGCGTCGGGCTCGTGCGCGGACACGAAGTCGGCCGGTAGGCCGTCGAGCCGGTCCGGTGTGATCCGAATGCGGCGCACGTCCTCGCGGATCTGCCGGGAGAAGTCCTGCTCCAGGACGGTCAGCCGTTCGGAAATCTCCCGCAGCCGGTCGCGGGTCTGCTCGGATCGGTCGACGCCACTGCGCCGGAAGTCGCGCAGCACGTGCTCGTGCATCCGCTGTGCCTGCTCGTCGAGGCCGGTGGGATCGGCGGCGGCGACGACGTCGAACAGGCGCCGATCGAGACCGCGTTCGGTACGCGCTCGCTCGACCTTCTGGACCCGCTGCTCAGCCAGCGCCCGCATGTCGGCGTCGGGGTGCACCTCGCTGAGCAGGCCGGCCACCGCGCTGGCGTTGTGCAGTGCGATGTCCGAATCGTTGTACCGATCGAGTACCTCGGCAGCGGCGCGCGACCTGCCGTCGGCAAGCGAATCCAGCGCGCTCCGGGCCGCCGCGAGCTGTGCGTCGACCCGCTCGGCAAGCCACGTGGGCCACCCGGCGGTGGGCATCGACAACGGCGTCGGGCCGACGGGTGCACTCATCCCGTCGACAGTAGTGAGACCTCAGTCCGACCGCAGCGCGGCGACGATCAGGCGCTCTTCTCGCGGCGCTCGCGCTTGGGCGACTCACGCGGCACCAACGTCGGGTAGACGTGATCGAGCACGGTCTCGCGGGAGATCACGACACGGGCGACGTCCGCACGCGAGGGCACCTCGTACATCACCGACAGCAGGACCTCTTCCAAGATCGCTCGCAAGCCGCGCGCGCCGGTGCCCCGTAGCACCGCCTGGTCGGCGATCGCCTGCAGGGCATCGCCGGTGAATTCGAGTTCGACGTTGTCGAGCTCGAACAGCTTGCCGTACTGCCGCACCAGCGCGTTCTTCGGCTCGGTGAGAATCTGCACCAGCGCGTCGCGGTCGAGCGGACGGACGGAGGTGATGACCGGCAGGCGGCCGATGAACTCCGGAATCAGCCCGAACTTCATCAGGTCCTCGGGCATGACGTCGGCGAAGACGTCGCGGGTGTCCTTGTCGAACTTCGTGTGCAGTTCGGCGCCGAAACCGAGGCCCTTCTTGCCGACCCGCTGTTCGATAAGGGTGTCGAGGCCGGCGAACGCGCCGCCGACGATGAACAACACATTGGTCGTGTCGATCTGGATGAACTCCTGGTGCGGATGCTTGCGGCCGCCCTGCGGGGGCACCGACGCCGCGGTGCCCTCGAGGATCTTGAGCAGCGCCTGTTGCACGCCCTCGCCGGAGACGTCCCGGGTGATCGACGGGTTCTCCGCCTTGCGTGCGATCTTGTCGACTTCGTCGATATAGATGATCCCGGTCTCGGCGCGCTTGACGTCGTAGTCGGCGGCCTGGATCAGCTTGAGCAGGATGTTCTCCACGTCCTCACCGACGTAGCCGGCCTCGGTGAGCGCGGTCGCATCGGCGATCGCGAAGGGGACGTTGAGCATCCGAGCCAGTGTCTGGGCGAGCAACGTCTTGCCGGAACCGGTCGGTCCGAGCAGTAGAATGTTCGACTTGGCCAGCTCGACCACCGAGTCGGCGTTACGCGGCTTGGACTCCCCACCCGCCTGGACCCGCTTGTAATGGTTGTAGACGGCCACCGCGAGGGTCTTCTTCGCCTGGTCCTGTCCGACGACGTAACCGTTGAGGAACTCGTAGATCTCGTTCGGCTTGGGCAGCTCATCGAAGCTGAACTCGGACGTCTCGGCGAGTTCCTCTTCGATGATCTCGTTACAGAGGTCTATGCACTCGTCGCAGATGTATACGCCCGGGCCGGCGATCAGCTTCTTGACCTGCTTCTGGCTCTTCCCGCAGAACGAGCACTTGAGCAGATCGCCGGTTTCGCCGACACGTGGTGCCACTGACGACCCATCCCCTCTGGTGCTGATCTCGTGATCGTGCCGCAGTCGCGAGTGCTGCAGAGCCCCAACTCAGGATCTCGCACGCTACCCGTAATTGCTATGGAAGTCGCTGGATAACGCGCCGGACGCCGCGCGCGTCGCCCGAGACCTGCCGTGTCTCAGGAGTCCGGGACGAGCTTTCGGGAAGTGATGACCTGATCGACGATGCCGTACTCCTTGGCCTGCTCGGCGGTCAGGATCGTGTCCCGCTCGATGTCGGCGCGTACCTTCTCGATCGTCTGACCGGTGTGCTTGGCCAGCACCTCCTCGAGCAGGCCGCGCATGCGCAGGATCTCGTTGGCCTGGATCTCCAGGTCGCTGACCTGGCCCTGGCCCTCGCCGGACGGCTGGTGGATCAGGATCCGGGCGTTCTGCAGCGCGAAGCGCTTGCCCTTCGTGCCTGCGGCCAGGAGCACGGCGGCCGCCGATGCCGCCTGCCCCATGCAGATCGTCTGGATCTCAGGACGGACGTACTGCAGCGTGTCGTAGATGGCCGTCAGCGCGGTGAACGAGCCGCCCGGCGAGTTGATGTAGATCTGGATGTCGCGATCGGGGTCGGTGGACTCCAGCACGATCAGCTGCGCCATGACGTCGTTGGCAACGACGTCGTCGATCGGCGCGCCGAGGAAGATGATGCGCTCCTCGAACAGCTTGTTGTACGGGTTCGATTCCTTGATGCCGTAGTTCGTCCGCTCGACGAAGGACGGCAGGACGTAGCGTGCCTGTGGGTTCATGTCGGATCCTCTCAGGCCGGAGCCGGTCCGGAGCCGTTGGGCACCTGGGCCACCCGGCTGACGACGTGATCGACGAAGCCGTATTCGAGCGCTTCGTCGGCGGTGAACCAGCGGTCGCGATCGGAATCGGCGTGGATCTTGTCCACCGGCTGACCGGTGTGCTCGGCGATGAGCTCGGCCATCTGCTTCTTGGTGAGCTTGAACTGCTCGGCCTGGATGGCGATGTCCGACGCCGTACCACCGATGCCGGCCGACGGCTGGTGCATCAGGATGCGCGCGTGCGGCAGCGCGTAGCGCTTGCCACGGGTGCCCGCGGAGAGCAGGAACTGGCCCATCGAGGCGGCCAACCCCATCGCGTAGGTGGCGATGTCGCAGTCCACGAACTGCATGGTGTCGAAGATCGCCATCCCAGCAGTGACCGAACCACCCGGGGAGTTGATGTAGAGGTTGATGTCGCGCACCGGGTCTTCGGCGGCGAGCAACAGGAGCTGTGCGCAGATCTGATTCGCGATCGTGTCGTCGACGGCCTGGCCGAGGAAGATGATCCGCTCACGCAGCAGTCGGTCGTAGACGGAGTCGTTCAGCGTCATCCCGGCGCCTGGGCTGCGCATCTCGGCATCTCCGATGCGCCGCAACTCGGCGTCCCTGATGATGCGCAACGGCTGAGGATCGAAGCGGTTCACAGCGCCAGCCCTTCCTTCGGTGCGGCCCGATTGGTGTCATCGACACTAACGAAGGCCCCAGGCACACGAGTCCCGATACGTGCCCCGTTCGCTCAGGGCGTGACAGCCCGGGCGCGCGGCTCAGCCCTCGAACTGCTCGCCCGGTTCGCCGACACCAGCGGTCGGGCTCTCCGGCGCGCCCAGCAGCGCCTGCAGATCGATCGAGTTGCCCGATGCATCACTGACCTTCGCGGTCTCCAGCACAGTCGCGAGGGCTTTGTTGCGGCGGATGTCGGCAACCAGCAGTGGCAGGTTGCCTGCCTGGATCAGCTGGTTCGCGAACTCTTGGGGCGGCAGCTGATACTGCGCCGCCTGCCGGACGAGGTATTCGGTCAGCTCGGAGTCGCCGATCTGTACCTCGGTCTGGTCGGCGACGGCGTCGAGAATGAGCTGGGCGCGGACCGACTGCTCGGCGTCTTCGCGCAGCGCGGCGCTGAATTGCTCACGGGTCTGGTCCTGCGCCTGCAGATACCGATCGAATAGCGCGTCGTCATGGCCCAGCGAGTGGACGATGTCGTGCTCGCGGCGCTCGACCTCGCTCGTCACAGCCGATTCGGGCAGCGGGAAGTCAACGGTCCCGATGAGGTGTTCGAGCAGCAGATCGCGGGCCTGCGCGCCTTGCTCCATGACCCGCATCCGGCCCAGGCGGCTGCGCAGGTCCTCGCGCAGCTCGTCGACGGTGTCGAACTCGCTCGCCAGCTGAGCGAACTCGTCGTCGGCCTCCGGCAGTTCCTTGACCTTGACGGACTTGACGGTGGCGGTGACCTCGGCCTCGGTCCCGGCATGCTCGCCGTGGCGCAGCGTGGCGGTGAACGTCGTCGAATCGCCGGCCGAGGCACCGCTGATCGCGTCGTCCAATCCGTCCACGTAGTCGTCGGAACCGACGACGTAGGAGCGACCAACCGCGCCGCCGCCCTCGAGTTCGCCCCCCTCGACAGTCGAGACCAGGTCGAGGGAGACATAATCGCCCTCGGCTGCCGGCCGCTCCACGCCCTTGAGCGTGCTGAACCGGTCGCGCAGCTCGTCGAGCTGTTCCTCGACGTCGCTGTCGGACACCTCGGCGTCGTCGACGGTGACCTCGATACCGCTCAGCTCCGGCAGGGAGATCTCCGGCCGCACGTCGACCTCGGCGGTGAAATGCCAGTCGGACCCGTCGACGATGTCGTCGACGCTGGTGATGTCGGTGATCTCGGGCTGGCCCAGCGGCTGCAGCTCGTGTTCGCGCGCGGCGTCGGAGTACAGCTTCGGCAGCGCCTCGTTCACCGCCTCCTGCAGCACCGCGCCGCGCCCGACGCGCTGGTCGATGATGCGGGCCGGCACCTTGCCCGGACGGAAGCCGGGGACCCGGACCTGTTGGGCGATCGCCTTGTAGGCGCTGTCGAGACTGGGCCGCAGATCGTCGAAGGGCACCTCGACGGCGAGCCGGACTCGGGTCGGGCTCAGATTCTCGACAGTGCTCTTCACGTGCGGGTGCTCCTCGGCGTGCTGACTCGGGCGGACGTGGACGGCGGGACAATTGTCGGGTCGGGGTGACAGGATTTGAACCTGCGGCCCCTCGCTCCCAAAGCGAGTGCGCTACCAAACTGCGCCACACCCCGGGCGCGAACTCCGGCTCAGTGTACGTACGCGGCGCCGCAGTCTCGCCCATCCCGTGCCGGCGGCGTGCTTGTAGGTTGCGGATCGGGGGTGGCCGTTGCCCGAGGGACACACGTTGCACCGACTCGCGCGCCAACAGCAGCGCCTGTTCGGTGGCACGGTCGTGTCCGCGAGCAGTCCGCAGGGTCGATTCGCCGCGGGGGCCGAGCTGATCGACGGGCGGCGTTTCCGGCGCGCTGAGGCCTACGGCAAACACCTGTTCCAGCACTACGACGGCGGCGCGATCGTGCACGTGCATCTCGGGCTCTACGGGAAGTTCACCACCGGCTCCGGCGAGCCGCCGGCGCCGTGGGGTGCGTTGCGCTTCAGATTGCGCAACGACACGTCGTGGACGGACCTGCGAGGGGCCCCGACCTGCGAGCAGGTGAGCGTCGCTGAGGTCGATGCCCTGCTTGCCCGACTCGGACCGGATCCCCTGCGCCGCCGCGCTGATCCCGCTCGCGCATACCAGCGCATCGGTGGCAGCCGCACGCCGATCGGTGCGCTGCTCATGGACCAGAAGGTGGTTGCCGGGATCGGCAATGTCTACCGCGCGGAGTTGCTGTATCGCCACCGCCTCGACCCGTGGCGACCCGGACGCGGAGTTCCGGAGCCGATCTGGCGGGAAATGTGGGCCGATCTCGTCCGGCTCATGCGGGCGGGGGTACGCACCGGGCGCATCGTCACCGTCCGCGACGACGACCGGCCACGGCGCGCAACACCGAGCGGACCCGACGCCGTCTACGTGTACCGCCGTGCGGGTGACCCGTGCCGGGTGTGCGGCACCGAGATCCGCACCGAGGTGTTCGTCGGACGGAACCTGTTCTGGTGCCCGTCCTGTCAGGCACCGGGCTGAACCTCAGAGAGCGGGCGACGGGGATCGAACCCGCGTAATCAGTTTGGAAGACTGAGACTCTGCCATTGAGCTACGCCCGCGCGGCATTGCTGCGCGCCCAGGATACTGTGCGAGCGGCACCGCCCGGTGCGGCGCGTCCCGGGCCGCTGAGCCGCACGAGGACCTGGCGGGTCGCCGCGCTGGCAGGATGCATGACGTGAACCCCTCCCGCCTCACCGGACCGCCGATGCGACTGCTCCTCGGTGGCGTGAACCTGCCTATGGTCGGCCAGGTACGCATGTACGTCTGCGGCATCACGCCGTACGACGTGACCCACCTGGGCCACGCCACGACCTATATCTGGGCCGACGCCGTCGAGCGAGTCCTGCGCTGGCACGGTCACACCGTCACCGTCGCGCGCAACGTCACCGACGTCGACGACGCGCTCTTCGCCGAGGCGCGGCGGCGCGGCGAGTCCCACACCATGCTCGCGACCCTGCAGCGCGCGGCCTTCGAGGCCACGATGGGTACCTTGCAGGTGCGCCAGCCGGATCTCTCGCCGAGCGCGGCGCAGCACATCGGTCACGTCGTCCAGCTGGCGGCGGCATTGCTCGACCGAGAGGCAGCCTACGAGCGCAACGGGACGGTCTATGCGCGGACGGCGCATGCGGCGGCGCAAGCCGGGGTCGATCGCGATACCGCGCTGGCCCGGGCCGCCGAGTTCCACGACCACCCCGACGACCCGGACAAGGACGACCCGCTCGACGTCGTCGTCTGGCAGGCGAGCGGCCCCGACGACGAGGTGAGCTGGCCCAGCCCGTGGGGCGACGGTCGGCCCGGCTGGCATGCCGAGTGCACCGCCATGGTGCTGGCGCTGTTCGGTCCGACGGTGGACATCCACTGCGGCGGCGGCGATCTGGCGTTCCCGCACCACGCGTGCGAGGCTGCGCTGGCCGAGTCGGCCACGGGTGTCACCCCGTTCGCGCGGGCGTGGATGCGCGCGGGGGTCGTCTCGGTGAACGGCGCGAAGATGGCCAAGTCCACGCGCAACCTGATCCTGGTCGAGGACCTGCTGAAGAATCACTCCCCCGGCGCGATCAGGCTGATGTGCCTCAACCGCCCCTGGGCAGCGCGATGGTCCTACGAACCGAGCCTGCTCGACGACGCGGAGGCAACACTCGAGCAGCTCTACGCCGCCGCGGCGCGTCCTGGCATGGCGCCCGGAGCCGCAGCGGTTCCGGCCGCTTTGCTCGACGACCTCGACGTGCCGGGCGCGCTCGCCGTCGCCCTCGAGGACGGCGGCCAGGCCGCCCGCACGCTCATCGAGGTGTTGGCGCTCAGCTGAGCAATCCGGCGCATGGGGCATGATCGGGGCGTGACCGACCCCGGCGACGCCGCGCCGCGCGAGCGACCCGGTAGGCGTGACGCCACCACGCGGCGCCGACGACGACGACGGGCCGCCGCACCGGCTGACGCGCCCCCTCGTGCGTCCCGTGAGACGGTCGACGATGCGCAACCTGCGCCCGCCACGCCGACGGTCCCGGTGCCGCACCCGCTCGCTCGGCCAGCACCTGTCGAGCGCCCAGCCGCCCCCGCTCGCCCGTCTGACGCGACCTCCGCACCGAGCGCGCAACAGCCTGGCGGCGCCAGGCCAGGACGTCGCCGCCGCCCACCTCGCGAGCCGAGCGGCGACCGCGGGCTGCGTGATCTGATCGGGTCGGGGCCGTCCCAGCTCGGCGTCAGCGGCGCACTGCGCGGGCGCGACGTCAACCGGCCCACCGAGGAGGATCTCGCCGAAGCCGAGCGTGATCTCGTTGTCATCCGGCGAAACTGGCGGCCGAACGACACGTAGGCGCGTCAGCTCGTCGCGTGCCCGGCGATCGCCCCGGTGCGCTCGTACTCGGTGAGCATCGCGATCCGCCGCTGGTGGCGCGGGTCCTCGGAGAAGGGTGTGTCGACGAAGGTCCTGACGAAGCGGAACACGTCCGCTTCCGGGTGATTGCGCGCTCCAATGCTGATCACGTTGGCGTCGTTGTGCTGGCGGGCGAGACGAGCGGTGTCGTCGTTCCACACCAACGCGGCGCGCACGCCGGCCACCTTGTTGGCGGCGATCTGCTCGCCGTTGCCGGACCCGCCGATCACGACGCACAGGCTTCCGGGATCGGCCACCGTGCGCGCCGCTGCCGCGATGCACGGCGGCGGATAGTCGTCCTGGTCGTCGAAGGTGTGCGCCCCGCAGTCGACGGCCTCGTGGCCGAGCCCGGCCAGGTGTTGGACCAAGCGAGCCTTGAGCTCGAACCCGGCGTGATCACTGCCCAGATAGACGCGCATTCAGGAATCATGGCAGCGCGAGCACCATGGCCATACCCCCGCTTGCGACCATGGACGGGTGACCGTCGTGCTGGCCCCCCCAGATCTCGCCGGTTTGTTCTCGCACTGGACGGTGCAGCCGGTGGCGCTGGTCGTCGTCGCCCTGCTCGCTGTCAACTACGTGCGCAATGTGCGCCGGTTGCCAGGCGGGTGGCCGGTTTGGCGTGGTGTCGTGTTCTTCGCCGGCCTTGCCCTGCTGCTGTGGACGAGCTGCGGGTTCCCGCAGGTCTACGCAAGTTCGCTCTACTGGGTATGGACCGCGCAGACGCTCACGCTGTGGCTCGTAGTGCCGGTGCTCGTGCTGTCGGGGCATCCGGTTCAGCTGGCACGAGCGGTCGGCCGATCGCACGCTGTCGACCGCATCCTGAGCTGGCGGGGGTGCCGAATCGTCGGCAATCCCCTGGTCGGGCCCGCGCTCGTGCCGCTGCTGTCCGGCGTGCTCTTCTTCGGGCCGTTGCCAGGTTGGGCGATCATGTCCGAGCCCTGCGGATGGCTGGTGCAACTTGCCCTGCTTGCCGTGGGCGCGCTGATGGTGCAACCCCTCGTCGGGCTCGAGGAGGACGCCAGCTCGCTGGTCGTCGGCCTGGCGCTGTTCATCGGCTCCTTCGAGCTCGTGCTGGACGCGCTGCCCGGCGTCATCCTGCGCCTGCACGAGGGCATCGTGACGTCCTTCTTCGCCTACCGCGACATCCATTACTGGACCCCACCTGCGCTGCACGATCAGCGGGTCGCGGGTGCGGTCCTGTGGTGCATCGCCGAGATCATCGACCTGCCGTATCTGCTGCTCGTGTTCCGCCGCTGGCTGCGCGCCGACGCGCGCGACGCGGCCGAGGTGGATGCGGTGCTCGAGGCCGAGCGTGCTGCGCGCCGCGCCATCGCCCCCGACGAGCCTGAGCCGGTTGTCGAGCGTGACGCCCCGTGGTGGCTCACCGATCCGGCGATGCAACAGCGGATCCGCCGCCAGAAGGATGCGTGAAGGTCCAACGGCCCACTGCGTCTCGACGCAGCCGACGGATCGCGCGGGCGGCCGTCACCGGCACCGACCCGTACACATGCGGGTACGCGGTGCCCCTGTTGTCGGAATCCTCGACCCGCACGTCCAGCTCGGTCGGATCCACCTCGACGGCGACGAGCGCGTCCGCGTCCGCGAAATGCCGGTTCGCCGACCCCTCGACCTGGTCGGTGAACGAGAAATGCACGAAGCCTTCGGCGGCAAGCGACGGCGGGCGGTACTCACCGGCCGCCGGCCACTCCACCGGCCGCACCAGGTGATGAATCCGACGCTCGTCGCCAGCGGTACCCAGACTCGCGGCGCGGGCGTCCCCCACCTCCCCGAAGCCTGGATCGCCCGACCCCTCGACGGTCAGCGCACGATCGACGTCGGAAGTTGTAGTCATGTCAACTACATTAGCGTGATCAACTGCACGCTGCCGCGACCCCCACGCCGCAGCCGTCGGGCGCACCCCGTCACCGGCGCCGCGTGCCGGTCCGTGGAAGACTTCCGGCTACATCCTGCACACATCACGGCGATACCCACGCTGGCCTGGTGATCAACGCTCCGATCGGAGCTGGACGGGGAGTGACTGTTTCGTGGCCGTACCGAACCTGACTCGAGACGACGCGCGCTCTCGGGCGGAATTGCTCCACGTCGAGTCATACGAGGTCGCACTGGACCTCACCGACGGCGGCGGCAAGCCGTCCGAGCGCACCTTCCGCTCCACGACGACGATCCACTTCGGCGCGCGCGACGGCGCCGAGACCTTTGTCGACGTCATCGCCGATCGACTGCACCGCGTCACCCTCAACGGTGCGGACGTCGACGTGACGGCCTACCGGCCGGAGCGCGGGATCCCACTGCGCGGGCTGGCCGAGAACAACGTCCTGCTCGTCGATGCGGATCTGCTGTACACGAACACCGGCGAAGGCCTGCACCGCTTCGTGGATCCCCTCGACAGCGAGACCTATCTGTACTCCCAGTTCGAGACCGCGGACGCCAAACGCGTCTACGCCTGCTTCGACCAGCCGGACCTGAAGGCAACGTTCACCTTCCACGTCACGGCGCCCGAGCATTGGGAAGTGTCGTCCAACGGCCGGCTCGAACGCAGCGAGGAGTTGCCGGCGGGCAAGCTGCTGCACTTCGCCACCACGGCCCGGATGAGCCCGTACGTCACCGCGATCGTGGCCGGCCCGTACCACGTGGTCACCGACCATCACGACGGCATCGACCTCGGCATCTGGTGCCGTCGCACGCTCGCCGGCTACCTCGATCCGGACAACATCTTCGAGATCACCAAACAGGGCTTCGACTGGTACCACGAGAACTTCGGCGCGCGCTACGCGTTCGACAAGTACGACCAACTGTTCGTCCCGGAGTTCAACGCGGGCGCGATGGAGAACGCCGGCTGCGTGACCTTCCGCGAGGACTACGTGTTCCGCAGCCGGGTCACCGACGCTCGGTACGAGCGGCGGGCTGAGACGATCCTGCACGAGATGGCCCACATGTGGTTCGGCGATCTCGTCACCATGCGGTGGTGGGACGACTTGTGGCTCAACGAGTCCTTCGCCACCTACGCCTCGACGCTGTGCCAGACCGAGGCGACGCGCTGGCGTGACGCCTGGGTGACGTTCGCGAACTCCGAGAAGACGTGGGCCTACCGACAGGATCAGCTGCCGTCGACCCACCCGATCGCCACCGACGCACCCGACGTGCAGACTGCCGAGGTCAACTTCGACGGCATCACCTACGCCAAAGGCGCGAGCGTGCTCAAGCAGCTGGGTGCCTACGTCGGCGTCGACGCGTTCCTGGCCGGGCTGCGTGACTACTTCGGCGAGCATGCTTTCGGCAACACCACGTTGGCCGATCTGCTGCGCGCGTTGGAGATCTCGTCCGGGCGCAACCTCGGCGACTGGTCGAAGTTGTGGCTGGAGACGTCGGGCATCAGCACCCTGCGGGCCGATATCGCGGTCGCCGACGGCGCTTTCACGTCCTTCGACATCGCGCAGAGCGCACCGACCGACGTGGCGACGTCGAACACGCTGCGCCCGCACCGGCTCGCGGTCGGGCTCTACGACGAGCGCGACGGCGCCCTGGTGCGTGCGGCGCGTGTCGAACTCGACGTGAGCGGCGAGCGCACGACGGTATCCGAGCTGATCGGCGCGCAGCAGCCCGCCCTGTTGTTGATCAACGATGACGATCTCACCTACTGCAAGCAACGCCTCGACGAGCGCAGCCTGCAGACCCTGCGTAGCGGGGGGATCGCCAAGCTGGAGTCGCCGCTGGCCCGTGCGCTGTGCTGGTCGGCGGCCTGGGACATGACGCGTGACGGCGAACTGGCCACCCGCGACTACGTCCAGCTCGTCGTATCCGGCGCGAGCCAGGAGTCCGACATCGGGGTGATGCAGTCCCTGACGAGGCAGGCCCTGCGGGCGCTGGAGATCTACGCCGATCCGGAGTGGGCGCCAACCGGCTACGCAGACCTGGCCGACGCGGCGCTGACCTCGCTGCAGGCATCAGCCGCCGGTTCGGACCACCAGCTGGCCTGGGTTCACGCCCTGCTCGGTTCGGCTCGTACGGACGAACACATCGCCTTCGCCAAGGGTCTGTTGGACGGCTCGGGCATCCCGGCCGGCCTGGCGGTCGACGAGGAGCTGCGATGGGCGATCGTGCAATCACTGTCCGCCCGGGGCGCGGTCGACGCCGACGGCATCGAGGCAGAGCTCGAGCGCGACCCGTCGGCCGCCGGACAGCGGCACGCCGCCACAGCCCGTGCGCTACAGCCGAACGCGGCGGCCAAGGCCGAGGCGTGGCGGCTGGCGGTCGAGGACGACTCGGTGCCGAACGCGATGCAGGAGGCGGTGATCCACGGTTTCGCGCACTCGACCCAGGGTGCGCTCGTCTCGCCCTATCTACCGCGGTACTTCGCCGACATCCGGGGGGTCTGGGAAAGGCGCACGAGCGAGCTTGCGCAAAACGTCGTCGTCGGGCTTTTCCCGACGTGGACGTCGACCATCGACGAGACGACCGTAGCCGCAGCCGACGAATTCCTCGCGGACCCGCAGCTGCCGACCGCGTTGCGCCGACTGGTCAGTGAGGGCCGCGCCGACGTCGTCCGAGCACGTGCCGCCCGCGCGGCGGACGCCCGAGCCGGTCAGGCACCGCCGCTCGAGCCGACCTAACCGCTGCCCGGGTCAGCGGGTGCCGGCAGCGTCGGCGAGCATCCGCAGCCCGGTGACGACCCCGCCGATCAGATCACCGTTCGCGAAGGACGCGCGCATCGCCAGCGCGGCGAGCGCGCAGGCGCGGTTCGGCAGCCGCTTCGCCGATTCCGGACCGGTCACGATGTGCAGTACTCGCTGCCCCGGAGACACGCCGAGGAGTACCGCAGTGTCCGTCAGCCGCTCGAACAGCGCCTCGGCGTGCGCCCGGGTCGGAGCCTGGAACTCGCCGAGGTAGACGGAGAACACCAGACCCGTCTCGCGACTGGACAGGGTGAGCGCCTCGTCGAGGCGGCTCAGCTGCCGTGCGGTGAACGCGACATGTGTCGCGGCTGCGCCCTGTGGGCCGTACTGCAGCTCAGGGCGGTGAATGTTGAGCTCACCACTCACCGCTGGCACCTCCCACGGCCGTCGTCGACGATCCGCCGATCTGCGCAGCGCCGGCCGGCGCCGGGCTGAGGACAGCGTCCGGGTGTGGAACGAACCAGGCGGCGGGATGGTCCCAGCCCTTGCCGGGCCGGTAGCGGTTCGGCTGACGCACCATCGACCTGCCGAACACCGCCAGGGCGATCAGCAGGATGATCCCCATCGGAATACCGACGAACACGAGCAGGGTCTGCACGACGGTCACCCGCCATACGCTAGCGAACCGGTACCGCGCAGCTGCACCGAGGCCACAGCGACGACCCCGCCCGTCCCTCGGGCTACTGCGTCCAGATCGGCGGCGTGCGCCCGTGCCACGGCAGCGCCGCCTCGAGCTGCGCGGCGAGCATGAGCAGCGTCGTCTCGGCGCCCGGTCGGCCGACCAGCATGATGCCGATCGGCAAGCCGTCCTCGCTCTCGTACAACGGCAGCGAGACGGCCGGCTGCCCGGTCATGTTGTAGATCGCGGTGAACGGCGTGAACCGCTTCTGTCGCTCGAAGTCCTGCGCGGGGTCGCCGTCGGGCTGTTGGAACCAACCGATGGGTCGCGGGAGCATCGCCACGGTGGGCGTCAGCACCGCGTCGAGGTGGGCGCTGGCCGCGATACCGGTGCGCGCGTACAGGGTGAGGGCGCCGAGCGCCGTCGCGAATTGCGCCCCGCTGATCGCGGCCCCGCGCTCACGCAGGTGACGGGTCAGCGGCCGCAGCAGGTGCTCGCGTTCGGGCGGGATGGGTGCGCTCGCCGCCGACACCGCCCACACGGTTTCGAACATCGGCACCGCCTCGGGCGGGATCGGTGCGGCGACGTCCTCGACCTCGTGCCCGAGAGCGATCATCAGGCTGCTGGCGTCCTCCCATGCCTGCCGGACCTGCCCATCGACGACGGACTCGATCGGCGAGTCCAGGTAGCGTCCGATGCGCAGGCGCCCAGGGTCCCGATCGCACCAGCCGACGTAGGTTTCGCCGGCGGGCAGCCGGTCGCGGGCGTCGGCATCGCCTGGCTGCGGCCCGGCGGTGGCGTCGAGGAACGCGGCCGCATCGCGAACCGTCCGCGCGAGCGGGCCGAGGACCGAGAGCCGGGTCGCGTCCAGGTCCATCGGACCGCGCGAGATCCGTCCGCGCGACGTCTTGAGCCCGACCAGGCCGCACACGCTCGCCGGAATCCGGATGGAGCCGCCGCCGTCGCTGCCTTGCGCGAGCGCAACGAAGCCGCTTGCCACCGCTGCGCCGGCGCCGCCGCTCGACCCGCCGGCCAGCCGGGTGAGATCCCATGGCGTGCGGGCCGGCGCGCCGATGTCCGTCTCGGTGTAGCACGGCAGTCCCATCTCGGGCGTGGAGGTCTTGCCGACGCTGATCGTGCCGGCCGCACGCAGCAGCGTGACCACGTTGTCGTCGTAGTCCGGGACGAGATCGGCGAACGCGGCCGAACCGAGTTTGGCGGGCACTCCCGCGACCATATTCAGGTCCTTGATCGCCGTCGGCACGCCGAGCAGGGGCGGTAGGGCGCGTGGATCCGGTGCATTCACGACGGCCCGCTCAGCCGCTTTCGCCGCCGCGCGTGCCCGCTCGGCCGTCACGGTGACGAACGCGCCAAGGCGTGAATCGAGTCGCTCGATCCGATCGATCGCGTGCTCGACCAGTTCCACCGGACTGACCTCGCGGCGGCGCACCGCCGCGGCCGCGTCCAGTGCGCTGAGATCGTGCAGCTCGCTCACCGGGCTGACGCTAGCGCGCGAGCGGCGTGAATCCCTCAGACGGCGGGTGCGACAGAGGCGGCACCCTTGCTCATCAGGTATGGCTCCCAGGACGGATCGCGGGCAGCCCAACCCATCACCACCGCAACGGTCGCCGGCGGCTGGGCCGGCGTCGTCCGCAGGTGCCAGCCGAGTTCGCCCAGTGAGCGGTCGCCCTTGCGGTGGTTGCAGCGGGCGCACGCGGCGACCACGTTCGTCCAGACATGCAGGCCGCCGCGAGAGCGCGGTCGCACGTGGTCGATGGTGTCGGCACGTCCGCTGCAGTAGGCGCAGGAATGGCCGTCACGGTCGAGGACGGCCCGGCGGGTGAGCGGCACGTCGCGCCGGTACGGCACTCGGACGAAGCGCGACAAGCGCACCACCGTCGGCACCGGCACGCTGAGTCGTGGCGAATGCATGACCGCGTCGCTTGCCTCGACGACCACTGCCTTCTCGGCGAGGACGAGGATCACGGCACGACGCAGCGGCACGACGCACAACGGCTCGTACGTCGCGTTGAGCACCAGAGCCGCGCCCATGACGCCCTCCGCCTCGACGTTCTCTGCGACATGTTCTGCGACACAGTGAACCTGAGGAAACGCCCGCGCGCACGCTCTTCGGTCAGGTGTCACGTCGCGAACGGGGCCTTTCGGTCACATGTGACTGTGCCGAACTTGCGGTGGGCCGGGCCGGTCGTGGCATCGTGGGCCCGATGCGCACCGCGGACATACTGCAGGGCCTCGACGGCGCTGCGATACCGCAATTCGTCAGCGACCACAGCGAATGGCTCATCGAAATTCCCGTCCGGATCATCGTCATCATCGTGGTTGCGCTGCTCATCCGGGCGATCGTGCGGCGGCTGATCGACCGAGCCGTGCGGCCGGCATCGGGCGGTGGCGTCCCGCGGCTGCTGCGTCCGTTCAAGGAACGGCTCGACCAACGACTGGAGTCGAGCGGCCTGGTGTCCGAGCGACGTGCCCAGCGCGCCGCCACGGTCGGCTCGGTGCTCAAGTCCGCCGCGTCGGTCACGATCTTCGTGATCGCCTTCCTGCTGATCCTCAGCGAGCTGCAGGTCAATCTGGCGCCGTTCATCGTGGGGACCTCCCTCGTCGGCGTGGCGCTCGGCTTCGGGGCCCAGAACATCGTCAAGGACTTCCTGTCGGGCATGTTCATGCTGCTGGAGGACCAGTACGGCGTCGGTGACGTCATCGACTTCGAGAAAGCGTCCGGCACGGTCGAGGCAGTCGGGCTGCGGACCACCCGGCTGCGGGATGTGAACGGCACCGTCTGGTACGTCCGCAACGGCGAGGTCGTCCGCGTCGGCAACAAGAGCCAGGGATTCGCGCAGGTCGTGCTCGACGTGCCGATCAACGCGTGGGCGGATGTCGCGGCGGCGTCCGCGGCGATGCTCGCCGTCTGCACGGAGATGGCCGAGGAGGAGGACTGGAAGCCGGTGTTCCTCGCGACTCCGGAGGTGCAGGGCGTGGAGCAGATGACGCGCGAGGAGACGGTCATCCGGCTGGTGGCAAAAGTGCGCCCGCTCGAGCAGTGGCGCACCGCACGGGAGCTACGCCGCCGCATCCGCGAGCGCCTCGACCGGTTGAACATCGGCGCCTACGTCCCGCCCGACGGTGCACCGAGCCCGCCCGCCGCGCCCGCCGCAGAGGACAACGCGGCACCGTGACGGGCGCGGCCCGATCTTGATGCGGTCCGCGGGATGCGGCCCGTCCAACGCAGCTAGGTGAGGTCACTGACCGCTTCGAGCACGGCGCGGTGCAGCGTCGGGAACGCATAGTGCATCGTCGCGAGCGTGCGGACCGGCACCTCGGCGTGCACGGCCAACGTGAGCATGCCGAGCAACTCGCCGCCGTAGGGCCCGACCACGGTTGCGCCGACCAACACACCGCGATCGGCATCCTCGACAACCTTGATGAAGCCGTCGTTGCCCGGCCCGTGGATCCATCCACGCGTGTTCGAGGACAACTGTTGCCTGCCGATGCGGACCGCCAGTCCGGCGTCGCGCGCCTGCTTCTCCGACATCCCGACGCGGCCGACTTCGGGATCGGTGAAGGTCGCCCAGGCCAGCCCGTGATACCCGCCGTACGGCTCCTCCCGCCCGAGCAGGTGTGCAATGAGCACCCGCGCCTGCCACACGCTGACGTGCGTGAATGCGCCGCGGCCGGTGATGTCCCCGATCGCATACAGCCCGGGAACGGGCGCGCCGGCCGACAACACCCGCAGGTGCTCGTCGACATCCAGGGTCCGCGCACCGGGATCGAGGTCGATCGTCTCCAGCCCGATGTCCGAGAGATTCGCCGTGCGTCCGGCTGCGACGAGCACCTTCTCGCCGGTGACGCTCGTGCCGTCGGCGAGCGCGACGAGCACCCCGTCACCGCCACGCGCCACCGACACGATCCCGACGCCCTGGTGCACGGTGATGTGTTCGCGCTGGAACACCTCCGCGACGAGGTGACCGACCTCGGGCTCTTCAGGCATGAGCAGGTGCGGGGCGGCCTCGATCAGCGTCACGGTCGTGCCGAATCGCGCGATGCCCTGGGCCAGCTCACAACCGACCGCACCGCCGCCGATCACGACAAGCGAGCGAGGCCGCGAGGTCGCGCGCAGCACCTCCCGATTCGTCCAGACCGGGCCCTCCACGTCCACGGGGAGGTCGGCGAGCCCCTCTATGGGCGGGATCGCCGGGGCGGTGCCCGTGGCGATGACCACGTGAGCCGCGGTGTGCGAGTCGGCACCGACGTCCACCTGCAGGCGCCCACCGGCCGTTCGCCCGGCCAGCCTGCCGTGCGCCCGGGCGAACGTGCCGCCCTGTCCCTCGAAGCGCTCCACGGCCACCGTGTCGTCCCAGTCGTCGGTGGCCTCGTCGCGGATGCGCCGCGCGACGGGGGTGAAGTCCGGGCGCACCTTGGCCGAGCCGGCGAGCTGGTCGACGCGCCCCGCCTCGGCGAGCACATCGGCACCACGCAAGATAATCTTGGATGGGATGCACCCGAAGTACGGGCACTCACCCCCGAGCAGCCGCTCGTCCACGCCCAGTACGGCGCGTCCGGCCGCGGCGAGCTTGCCGGCCACCTCCTCGCCTCCGGGGCCGAGTCCCAACACGATCGCATCGAAGTCCATTGCCTGAAAGTAACCAGCGATCGGCCAGAATGGGAGCAATGACCGGCTTACCAGAGGGTGACACTCGCGCCGACAGCTTCTTCGCAGCCGTCGGCGGCGAGGAGATGTTTCGCAAGCTCGTCGACGCCTTCTACGCTGGAGTCGCCGAGGACCCGATCCTGCGCGGGTTGTACCCGGAGGACGATCTCGCGCCCGCGGCCGAACGGTTACGCATGTTCCTCGTCCAATACTGGGGCGGGCCCACGACCTACTCACAGCAGCGTGGGCACCCGCGGCTGCGCATGCGCCACGCGCCGTTCCCGATCGACTCGGTGACCCGAGACGCGTGGCTGACCCGGATGCGGGCTGCCCTCGACACCGTCGACCTGCCGCCCGCCTACGACCAGACGCTGTGGGATTACCTGGTGCGCGCCGCGGACTCGCTGCGCAACCAGCCGGGCTGATTTGCCGTCCGACGGTCCTGCGTGTGCACAATTGACCTCATGACCAAAAGCGCTTCCAGTGCCCAACCGTGGTGGGCTTCAGCCGTCTTCTACCAGATATATCCGCGCAGCTTCGCCGACGGGAACGGCGATGGCACCGGCGATCTCATCGGCATCCGGGAGCGACTCGACCACCTCGTCGAACTCGGCGTCGACGCGCTGTGGATCTCGCCGTTCTACCGCTCACCCATGATCGACGGCGGGTACGACGTGGCCGATCCGTGCGACGTCGACCCGATCTTCGGCACCTTGGCCGACTTCGACGACCTGCTCGCGGCTGCCCACGCACACGGCATCAAGGTCACCGTGGACCTCGTGCCGAACCATTTCTCCTCCGCGCATCCGTGGTTCCAGGCGGTGTTGCACGGCGGTCCGGACGCACCCGAGCGCGACCGGTTCGTTATTCGTCCGGGTCGCGGGCGCGACGGCGCCCAGCCGCCGAACAACTGGCCCTCGGTGTTCGGCGGCCCGGCGTGGACCCGCCTACCGGACGGGGAGTGGTACCTGCACCTGTTCGCGCCTGCACAGCCGGACCTCAACTGGGCCAATCCGGCGATCCCGGCCGAGTTCGACCGCATCGAACGATTCTGGCTCGATCGCGGCGTCGACGGGTTCCGGGTCGACGTCGGCCACTCGATGGCGAAGGAGCCCGGCCTGCCGGACATGGATCTGGCCGTCCTCGAGCCCATCGATGGCGATGCACCGCCGCGCTCGATCGACGACATCCGGTGGGACCGCGATCAGGTGCACGATTTCCACCGCGCGATGCGCCGACTGCTCGACGCCTACCCCGGCGACCGGATGGCGGTGGGCGAGGTCTGGGTGGCCGACACCGAGCGGCTGTCGCGCTACGTCCGGCCCGACGAGCTGAATCTCGCATTCAACTTCGAACTGTCCGAGGCCGAATGGAGCGCCGAGGCGTTCGGCAAAGCGATCGAGACCTCATTGGACGCGATGGTCACAGTCGGCGCCCCGTGCACCTGGGTGCTCTCGAACCACGACATCGATCGTGCCGCCACCCGCTACGGCGGCGGCACGATCGGGGTGGCCCGCGCACGGGCCGCCGCACTCGTCCAGCTCTCGCTGCCGGGCGCGGCGTACCTCTACAACGGGGACGAGCTCGGCCTGGAGAACGTCGACCTGCCGGACGCCGCGCTGCAGGACCCGGCGTGGGAGCAGACCGGGCACACCAACCGCGGCCGCGACGGCGAGCGCGTCCCGCTGCCGTGGTCCGGCAGCCACGCGCCATACGGCTTCAGCAGCACGGCCGACACCTGGCTGCCCATGCCACACACCTGGGCCGACCGAACGGTCGCCGCTCAGGCGGCGGATCCGTCGTCGACGTTGAACCTGTTCCGGACGACCCTGCGGCTGCGGCATTCGCTGCCCGAGTTGCAGACCGAGCAGGTGGAACTGCTCGATGCGCCGATCGACTGCCTCGCCTACCGACGCGGTGGTCTGAGCGTGTGGGTCAACGCCGGCGCATCACCGGTGCCGATGCCGGCCGGTGAGCTCGTGCACGCGTCGGGGGTCGTCGACGCGCAACTGCCGCCCGACACCGCAGTGTGGGTGCGCAGCTGACCCAACCGGTGCTCATCCGAACGGGATCCAGGCCGCCCCCGCAACGGCGCGCTGGCGCGGACCGCGCGTCGGACGCGCACGACACCCGGGTCAGCGCACCGTGAGTGTCTGGCCAGCGCGTTCGAGGTACACGGTGCCGAAGCCGCCGACGACGCGGATCCAGCGCCCGGCCGTGTCGACGAAGATGTTGCTGCCGCGCGGCAGGAAACCCATTCGGGTCAGTGCGCTGAGCGCGCGCAGACTGATCGCTGCCTCTGCGCCGCGCTCGTCGGCGACCGTGAGGACGGTCGAGTCGAGCAGCGCGTCGGTGACCTCCGCGCGCGGCTGCGCGCCGGGCGCGCCGGCGCGAGCGGCCGCCTCCTTCAACGACTGGGCGCCCTGGCGGACCAAGGTGCGGATCACGTCGTCGGGCACCGACTCGATGCGCTGCCAGCCCGAGTCAGGTGGTCGACCACCACGCCATTCACTGTCACGCGGGGCCGGCGCCCCGGCCCCGAGGTCGTCGAGCCACGCCAGCGCGTCCACAGCCAGCACCGTGAGGTCCAGCCAACCGGTACGCGGCGCATCGTGCGTGGTTCGTACCGTGCGCGAGACGAGCACACCGAACGGGAGGCGGACGAGAACGCTGGCCGATCCTGGCCCCAGCCTGACCCGGGCGAGGGCCCGCCTATCGAGTCCGGCCGCGCGCCGCAATACCGGCGTCAGTTCCGCCAACCCCAACCGGTCCTGGTCGCTCAGCACGTTCGATCGTCGGCGAACCCGGCCAGCACCGCGTGCTCTTCGGCGGTCAGCCGACGCGGACGGTCCCGCTCGAAGTCGAAGGTGACGCACCGGGTGGACGCGCGCGCCACCAATCGCTGTGCATCGAAAACCTCGTAGCGCACGGTGAATTGCGCTCCTCGTACCTCCTCCACCCACAGTTCCAGGCGCAGCGGATGTGGGTGGTAGACGACCGGATGCAGGTAATCGATCTCGTGCCGGCTGATCACCGTGCCGCTGGAGAAGCGACCGTCGTCACGATCGAAGAACATCGCGATCCGGGCCTGTTCGAGGTAGGCGAGGTAGGCGGAATTGTTGATGTGCCGGTAGGCGTCCATGTCCGACCAGCGCATGTACACGTCATGGGTGAAGCGCGGCATGCTGGACCCGGTCTCAGTCGCGCGTGAGCTTGCGGTGGGTCACGGCGTGGGGGCGAGCGGCATCGGCGCCGAGGCGCTCGATCTTGTTTCGCTCGTAGGAGTCGAAGTTGCCCTCGAACCAGAACCAATGGGCCGAATCCGCGTCGGTGCCCTCCCACGCAAGGATGTGCGTTGCGATCCGGTCGAGGAACCAGCGGTCGTGGCTCGTGATCACTGCACACCCCGGGAATTCGAGCAGCGCATTCTCCAGCGAGCCCAGCGTCTCGACGTCGAGATCGTTCGTGGGCTCGTCGAGCAGCAGCACGTTGCCGCCCTCTTTCAGCGTCAACGCCAGGTTCAACCGGTTGCGCTCTCCGCCGGACAGGACGCCCGCCGGCTTCTGCTGGTCGGGACCCTTGAATCCGAAAGCCGAGACGTAGGCCCGCGAGGGCATCTCGACCTGACCGACGTTGATGTAGTCGAGCCCGTCCGACACGACCTGCCACACCGTCTTCGTCGCGTCGAGGCCGCCACGGCTCTGGTCGACATAGCTCAGCTTGACGGTCTCGCCGATGATCAGCTCGCCGGAGTCGGGCTGCTCCTGTCCGACAATCATCTTGAACAGCGTCGTCTTGCCCACGCCGTTCGGGCCGATGACGCCGACGATGCCACCGCGCGGCAGCGAGAAGGACACGTCCTTCATGAGCAACTCGCCGTCGAAGCCCTTGTCCAGGTGCCGAGCTTCGACCACGACGCTGCCGAGCCGCGGACCAGGCGGGATCTGGATCTCCTCGAAATCGAGCTTGCGGGTCTTCTCCGCCTCCGCAGCCATCTCCTCGTACCGCTGCAGGCGCGCCTTGCTCTTGGCCTGGCGACCCTTGGCATTCTGCCGCACCCAATCGAGCTCGTCGCGCAGCCGCTTCTGCAGCTTCTGGTCCTTCTTGCCGGTGACGGCCAGACGCTCGGCCTTCTTTTCGAGGTAGGTGGAGTAGTTGCCCTCGTACGGATAAGCGCGGCCGCGGTCGATCTCGAGAATCCATTCGGCCACGTTGTCGAGGAAGTAGCGGTCGTGCGTGACGGCCAGGATCGTGCCTGGGTACTTGGCGAGGTGCTGCTCGAGCCATTGCACACTCTCGGCATCGAGGTGGTTCGTCGGCTCGTCGAGCAGCAATAGGTCCGGCTGCTCGAGCAGGAGCTTGCACAACGCGACCCGACGCCGCTCGCCACCGGACAAGTGCGTCACATCCTCCTCGCCCGGCGGGCAACGCAGCGCGTCCATCGCCTGTTCGATCCGGCTGTCGAGTTCCCACGCTTCGGCGTGGTCGATCGTCTCCATGAGCTCGCCCTGCTCGGCGAGCAGAGAGTCGAAGTCGGCGTCGGGCTCCCCCATGGCGTTCGAGACCTCCTCGAAGCGCGCCAGGGTCGCCCGCAGGTCGGCCACGGCATCCTCTACATTGCCGCGGACTGTCTTCGACTCGTCCAACGAAGGTTCCTGCTGGAGCAGCCCGACGGTGGAGCCGGGCGACAGGCGGGCGTCGCCGTTCGAGGGCTGGTCGAGCCCGGCCATGATCTTCAGCACGCTCGACTTGCCCGCACCGTTGGGCCCGACCACACCGATCTTTGCGCCAGGCAGGAACGACAAGGTGACGTCGTCGAGAATCAGCTTGTCGCCGTGCGCCTTGCGCACTTTGTGCATGGTGTAAATGAACTGGGCCACGGTCCGTCCTAGCTGGTCGCTCGACTGTTCGCGCACGCGCATCGCGGATCCTGCGGATTGCGACGCGCGGCACCGACGACCATTGTCTCAGCCACGTGACAGCGAGCCGGTGTGCCCCCGCCAGCGTCGCGGCCCTCACCCCGCTTGCTCGACGGGACACAGATGGCGTGAGTTTTCTCACGAAAGCGCTTACAGGTGCCCGCTCGCTCCCGTCGCGCAGGTATGGCAGCGCGTCGCCGCACCGCCAGCTCGGGCCCACCGGCGCTGGCCTTCGGCTGCCACCTGCCGCGCCGAAGCATACGAGCGTCGTGATCGCAAGCGGCGCCGAGCCCCGCGTCGTGATGAATTTTGTGGGCCTAACAAGGATGTGGCACCGTTCCGGGAGGCCGCACTCGCCACGAGCGGTGAGTGACGCACCGGACAGGGTCGGTGCACCGCAGCTGGCCGCCGCCCGACGTGGTGGCTGGCGCAGGCCCGTCCGAACTCCGCGGCAGGAAGTGTGCCTGTCCGGCGGTAACGGTTGACCGCCCCCGAGGGCGGCGGCGATCACGGGGACAGTTTCGAAGCCCGGCGACGATGTCGTCGAGAAGGGTCTGCCATGCATTCGCGTCCCTACCCGCCCCGGCACCGTGCGGCGTCCGCGCTCCCGGCGGACGACATGGGTACCGCCCGAAGCACGGTTCGTCGTGCCGCGCTGAGCCTGGCCGGCACGATCGGCGTGGCGGCCGTAGTGACCTCCGCGCTCGCCGCGCCGGCAGATGCCGCGCCCAGCTACCGCGTGTGGGACCGGGTGGCGAAGTGCGAGAGCGGCAACCGCTGGCACGTCAGCACCGGAAACGGCTATTACGGCGGTGTGCAATTCTCGTCGAGCACCTGGCGCGCTTACGGCGGCCACAAGTATGCGCACCAGGCCAGCGGCGCCAGCCGTCTCGAACAGATCGAAGTCGCGCGTCGAGTGCTCGCCTCGCAGGGCCCCGGCGCGTGGCCGGTATGTGGCCCCCGTGCAGGGCTGACTCGCCACAGCGGGCTCGCGACCCACGCGACGCTGCCGAAGGTGGCCGGACAGTCTGCGGGCGTGACGCACAAAAGCACCGCCCACAAGAGCACCGCCCACAAGAGCACCGCCCACAAGAGCACCGCCCACAAGAGCACCGCCCACAAGAGCACCGCCCACAAGGCCAAGCCCAAGAGCCGGGCGCACCAAAGCAAGACCTACCGCGTGCGCAGTGGCGATACGTTGCACCACATCGCCGCGAAGCAGCGCGTTCGGGGCGGCTGGAAGGCTCTGTACCACGCGAATCGATCGCATCTGCACAGCCCCAATGTCATTCGCGTCGGTCAGGTGCTTCGTCTGCCCTGAGCCGCGGCTTCGCACATCGCATCGCTGGCCCGGACCGAGCTCGGGCCGGGCCAGCTGTCTGATCCCGTCAGGATGCGACTGCGAACGGGTGGTCCTCGACCCCCTCCGACTCCACCGCCGGCCCGGTGAGCCACCCCGGCTGCGGGATCACGCCGCACGCGTCGACTGTCTCGGCCGCCGGCTCCTCGAGATCGAGCCAGTGGTCGCTCTCATCGGCCGGGATGCCGTTCTCGTCGAGGGCGACAGTGACGGTCGGTGCACTGCGGTAGATCCGCTCGAATCGGCTGACGCCGCGCGAGAGGTCATGCCCGACCGCGTTCGCCTCGAGCTCGTAGCTGGTCCGAACTACTTCGTTCACGGTGTACTCGCGGGTGTAGTAGCGACCGGTCACGATAACCGGCTGACCCTTGTGGATCGACTCGTCCACGTTGTCTGCCATCCCGCGCCAGCAGGTCACGTTCACGTACAGCGTGGCGTTGTCGATGTAGCAGCCTTGCTCGCGGTCGAAGCGCCGCGACGTGGAGGCAACACGGAAATTGCTCACGCTGTAGCCATTCTTCGTGCGCCGAGTGCGCGGCTGGTCGACCACATTGCCGACGAGGGTCATCATCGTGTCGTTCATGGCGTTCTCCTGATCGTTGTCGTCCGGTCTTGATCCGGTCGCCCCGTGCGGGCGTAGCACCACCAAACAGCCGATCACCGACGCGGCGCGGCGAGCTGCAGGATTTGTGGACGGACGCGCGAGCTGTGGACGAGATCCGGTGCTTGTGTCCGTGCCTGGTGCTATTGCGGGCCTGCTCGGCGGCGCCCGGTGGGTACCCTGCGACGACGAGGCCCCCGTAGCTCAGCGGATAGAGCGCCCGCCTTCTAAGCGGTTGGTCGCAGGTTCGATCCCTGCCGGGGGCACAGCGCAACCCCGCAAGTCAGTAGTGTCCGTCGTTGACCAAGCGGTGCACGGATCGTGGCTGAGAGCCGATGGCCGGGCGTTCGGCACCGCCGCGGCGCGTCGTCAGTGACCTGGCTGGCGTGCGGAGGTAGCCCCGCAGCTGCGCGTCATCGACGGGTAAGCGGCCCGAAGCTTGCCGTGCACATCGGCTTCCCGCATGGGACGACCCCAACGATCACCGGCACGCCGATCTGCGGATGTTCCGAGATTCATCACGGAGTTGTACTTGTCGACGGCC